>JACRPA010000001.1 GCA_016214145.1 Rhodocyclales bacterium | reverse complement strand
CTGCCACACCTTCGACGGCATGAACACCGAGGTGCAGAAGCAGCGCGCGAGGAAGCAGCACGAGCTGGCGCAGCGCGACAAGCAGACCTGCATCGAGTGCCACAAGGGCATCGCCCACCAGAAACCCAAGGGCATGAAGGACGACGACGACGAGTAAGTCGTCCGCCCGATCCTGAAAAGGCAGAACGCAAGTTCTGCCTTTTTTATTACACTGCGTTCATGGCCGACATCAGCCGCCGCCAGTTCCTGCGCGGCGATTTTTCCGGAAGAAAGATCGTTCTGCGTCCGCCCTGGGCGCGGACGGAAGCCGCCTTCGTCGCCGCCTGCACGCGCTGCTGCGATTGCATCAACGCCTGCCCGCAGCACATCCTGGTGCTGGACAAGGAGGCGCGCCCGACGGTCGATTTCGGCCGCGGCGAATGCACCTTCTGCGGCAAATGCGTCGAGGTTTGCCAGCCGCAGGCGCTGGAAAAACGGGAAGGCGAGCCGCCCTGGCGGCTCAGGGCGCAGATCCAGAGCAACTGCCTGGCCAAGTCGAACGTGGTGTGCCGCGCCTGCGGCGATGCCTGCGCGGAGCGGGCCATCCGCTTCAGTCCGAAAGTGATGTCAGCCGCGCAGCCGGAAGTGGACAACGCGTTGTGCACAGGCTGCGGCGCCTGCTACGCGCCCTGTCCGGTGCAGGCGATCCTTATTTCCTGATGAGTCGGCCCCGCCGCCGGGCCGCCCCAAGGCGGGGCCAGCCAACAACACCGAGCGAAGCGAACAGCCCCCACCCCCTTCCTCGGGAAGGGGCTGGGGGGAAGGCTATTTCTCGGCGTCCTGGATGCTCGTCAGATAGGCCAGGATGTCCTGGATGTCCTTTTCCCCGAGCGCGTTGAGGATGCCCTTCGGGCCTTCTTCGTCGTGCGGGCGTTCGCCCTTGAGATAGCTGTCGACCTGCTTCTTCAGGTAGCTGGTGTATTGGCCGACGAGCAGGGGGAACTTGCCGCGGCCGCGGCCGTCGCGGCCGTGGCAGGAGAAGCATTCCTTCTGATAGATCGCCTTGCCGTTCTCGATGTCGCCCTCGGCGCGCGGGACGATCATCACCTTCTCCACCGCCTCCAGGCGGGTCAGGGCGTCGTCGCTGTCCTTGAACTCCGGCCACTTGGTCGGCAGCTGAATCGCGGCGAGATAGTCCGACACGGCCTCGATATCCTCGTCGGGCAGTTCCCGCTCCTGCGTATAAGGGTACATCGGGATGTTGATGCGCTTGCGGGCGCGGAAGGATTTCAGCTGATCCTTGATATAGGCGGCGCGCTGGCCGGCAATGCGCGGGTATTCGCCGCGCTTGCCGCCCTGGCCGAACTCGCCGTGGCAGGCGGCGCAGACGCCATTGATCTCCTTGCCCTTGTCTTCGTCAGCCGGCGCGGCATGCGCCGGGGCCGGCGCCTTTTCCGCGGGCGCAACCGGCTTCGACGCCGCCTTTTTCGGCGGCGCGGCAGACACGCCAGCCACGCAAAGGCCGGCTACGAGCAGAAAGAGGGTTCGGGCGAAAAGCTTGCGCATGACGGCCATGGATTACGGCGGCGCTGGCATTCTGCTCAATCGCGGCCGGGACCGGATTGACTGGCGTCAAAAGCCGCTTTCGAAGCGGAACGGCACCGTGATATTTCTGCGCCCGATTTCCAGCATCACGGTCGCCTGCCACACCATCCTGCCGGTCACGCACACGGGCAGGGTCGTTTCGCCGACATGGCGGCCGTCGGCGGCCGTCCTCAGCTGCAGGCGGTGCAGCCCCATGTTCATGTCCACGCCCTGGAAACCGACTTCAACCCTCCCGGGCTGCTCGCCTTCCACCGTCACCGTGACGCGCATCGGGGCCGATGCCGGCACCGGTCTCGGCTCCAGGGCCATCTCCACTCGCCCGCCGCCGGGAAGCGCGGCCGAACACGCCTGCCGGTCCAGCCGGCAGTCCGCCACGAGCGGCAAGGGCACGTCGGCCCGGGGCAGCCACAGATAGCCCGCCGCCGCCGCGACCAGCATGGCCAGAATGGCGGCGATGGATGGATAAAAAATCCTTCTGTCGCCCATGGGGAAAGCTATGTCCGGCATGGCGCCATTGTCATTGCCCCGGAAGCGGGACTAATTTGACATTCATCAAGGATTTAGCAGGCGACTGGAATAAAGTGGTGCGGCAAAGTGTCGCAGTGTCGCGCAGTATCGATTTGTCGCACTTGATTGAAGAAGCGAGTATCCATCGGTTCCTTGGTTTGCAGTGTATGAAGTTATCAAGTTGTAGTCCTCTAGGGAGAATTTCCATGAAAAAGATGAGTAAGCAGGCGGTTTCGCTGCTGATCGCAGCCGGCGTCGGCTTGTCCGCCACGGCCGCCTGGTCGGCGGAGACGCTGCAGGACGTCCTGAAGCGCCGCAACCTGTCGCAGCAGGACCTGCTGGCGGCGGCGAAGACCTATGTGCCGACCGGCAAGCGCGACGAGTTCGTCACGTTCAGCTCCGGCGGCCAGAGCGGCCAGGTCATCGTCTACGGCATCCCGTCGATGCGCATCCTCAAGTACATCGGCGTGTTCACCCCCGAGCCCTGGCAGGGCTACGGCTACGACGAGAACTCCAGGGCGGTGCTGGACCAGGGCAAGATCGACGGCAAGTCGATCACCTGGGGCGACACCCACCACCCGGCGATCTCCGAGACCAACGGCGAGTATGACGGCCAGTTCCTCTTCATCAACGACAAGGCCAACCCGCGCCTGGCGGTGATCGACCTGCGCGATTTCGAGACCAAGCAGATCGTCGTCAACCCGATCTACAAGTCGGAGCACGGCGGCGCCTTCGTCACGCCGAACAGCGAGTATGTCATCGAGGCCGCCCAGTATCCGGCCCCGCTCGAGAACAAGAAGTTCTATCCGCTCGAGGACATGAACGAGAAGTACCGCGGCGGCGTCACCTACTGGAAATTCGACCGCAAGGAAGGCCGCATCGCGCCGAAGGATTCGTTCTCCTTCGAACTGCCGCCCTACTGGCAGGACCTGTCGGACGCCGGCAAGGGTCCGTCGGACGGCTGGGCCTTCACCAACTCGTTCTGCTCCGAGCGCTACGTCGGCGGCATCGAGAAGGGCCGCCCGCCCTATGAAGCAGGCTGCTCGGCGAAGGACACCGACTACCTGCACGTGATGAACTGGAAGAAGGCCGCGGAAGTCGTCAAGGCCGGCAAGGCGAAGAAGATCAACGGCCACAACGTCATCCCGCTGGACGTGGCCATTGCCGAAGGCCTGCTCTTCCTGATCCCCGAGCCGAAGAGCCCGCACGGCGTCGACGTGACCCCGAACGGCAAGTTCATCATCGTTGCCGGCAAGCTCGACACCCATGTGTCGGTCTACAGCTTCGAAAAGATCCAGGCCGCCATCCAGGCCAAGAAGTTCGAATCGAAAGACCCGTACGGCATCCCGGTGATCGGCCTGAAGGACGCACTCCACGTGCAAGTGCCGCTGGGCCTCGGCCCCCTGCACACGCAGTATGACTCCAAGGACTGCGTGGCCTACACCTCGCTGTACGTCGATTCGCAAGTGGCCAAGTGGAACTTCTGCGAAGGCAAGGTGCTCGACAAGATCAGCGTGCACTACAACATCGGCCACCTGATGACCATGGAGGGCGACTCCACCAAGCCGGCCGGCAAGTATCTCGTCGCGCTGAACAAGCTGGCCATCGATCGCTTCGTGCCGGTCGGTCCCCTGCACCCGCAGAACCACCAGCTGATCGACATCAGCAACGACAAGATGCAGCTCCTCTACGACATGCCGTTGCCGCTGGGCGAGCCGCACTATGCCGTCTCCATCGCCGCGACCAAGCTGAAGCCGGGCGTGCGCTACAAGGTCGGCACCGACAGCCGCACCGACAAGCCGCATCCGGGCGCAGTCCGCGCGGGCGAGGAGAAGACCGTCAAGAAGGGCAACAAGGTCGAGGTGTTCGCCACCCTGATCCGCTCACACATCACGCCCGAGACCATCGAGGCCGACGTGGGCGACGAGGTCGTCATCCACCTGACCAACCTCGAGCGCGCCCAGGACGAGACCCACGGCTTCACGGTGTCGACCTACAACACGCACGCGTCGGTCGAGCCCGGCAAGACCGTCACGGTGAAGTTCAAGGCCGACAAGGAAGGCGTCTATCCCTACTACTGCACGGAGTTCTGCTCCGCGCTGCACCTCGAGATGATGGGCTACCTGCTCGTCAAGCCGAAGGGATGGAAGCCGACCAAGACGACGCTGGCCAAGGGCACCTACACGGAAGCCGACTACAAGGCGACGGTGAAAAAGGTGGCCGACACCCAGGCGATCATCGATTCCGTGGTGGCCTACATCACTTCGGTGAACTACAAGGACTTCCCGGATGTCGTGGCGATGGTGGAAGACGCCTTCGACCAGCTGGGCAAGACCAAGGGCCTCAAGGAGAAGCACGAGGCGTTCGCCGCCAAGAAGGACTGGGAGCAGGCCAACCTGTGGGCCGAACAGATCTGGCAATACCAGGTCAAGACGGCCGACCTGGGCCTGCGCGCCAAGACCTACCTCGAGCAGAACGGCGCCAAGAAGATCAAGTAAGACGATCTTCCGCTAGACCGACAACGGGGGGCATGGCAACATGCTCCCCGTTTTCTTCCCACCCGATTCAGGAGAACCCACATGAAACAGCTGCCCCTCCTCGCCGTCCTGGCGGGACTGACTTTCGGCGCCGGCAACACTCTGGCCGCCCCCGACGGCGCCAAGCTCTACCAGGAAAAGACCTGCGTCGCCTGCCACGGCAAGGACGCCAAGAAGCCGCTGACGCCGGAATACCCCCGGCTGGCCGGCCAGAACGCCAAGTACGCCGAGAAGCAGATGCAGGACATCAAGAGCGGCGCCCGCGCCAACGGCAACGCCGCCGCGATGAAGGGCGTCATGCACCTGGTCAGCGACGAGGAAATCAAGGCCCTCGCCGACTATCTTTCCAAGCTGAAATAAGCCCCCCGGAGGCGAGGGTGACGGCCGCCGCGGGCGGCCGTTTTTACTCTTTGACACAGGTCAATGTCCTCACTCCCTAATCACGGATAATTCAGACGTTTCTAATATTCCCTTGCAGGAGACTGAAATGAAGAAAATCGCATTGGCCCTGTCGCTGGCCCTGTCCTCGACCCTGGCGCTGGCCGCCCCGCCCGCGCCCAAGGCCGCCGGCATCGAGTCCAAGGACTACCAGTGGGCGAAGATGGAAGGCGAACTGAAGGAAGCGCTGACCAAGAAGGGCGACGTCAAGCGCGGCAAGGACACCTACGAGATCTGCGGCGCCTGCCACCTGCCCAGCGGCGCCGGCCGTCCCGATGGCACTTTCCCGCAGCTCGCCGGCCAGCACAGCACGGTGCTGATCAAGCAGATGGCCGACATCCGCATGGGCCTGCGCGACAACCCGACCATGTATCCCTTCGCCAAGGAGATGACCGACCCGCAGGACCTCGCCGACACCTCGGCCTACATCCAGAGCCTGTGCATCCCGGTCGACCACGGCAAGTACGAAGGGGCCGATGCCGCCAAGCAGGTCGCCGCCGGCAAGGACCTCTACGAGAAGCAGTGCAAGGAATGCCACGGCGCCAACGGCGAAGGCAACAAGGAGAAGTTCTATCCCGTCATCGCCGGCCAGCACTACAAGTACCTGCTGCGCCAGATGACCGAAATCCGCGACGGCCACCGCCGCAACGCCAACCCGGACATGGTCAAGGTCATCAAGCCCTACACCAACGAGCAGCTGGTGGCCATCTCCGCCTTCCAGTCGAGTCTCTCCATGCCGGGCGCGATGTGCAAGGGCAAGGCCCCCGCCAAGAAGAAGTAATGCCGCTTTTCCCGCCGCCCGCTCGAACGGGCGGCGGGTCAAACCAATAGCCGCCCCGCCGGATTCGCGGCGGTGGACGGCGAAGCCCGACAGAGAAACCGACATGCCAGTCCAGAGAAACCCGAACTTCATCGTTGCCGCATTGACGGGCATCGCCCTCGTGGCGATGATCGCCGCCTATTTCGCGCCGATCTGGTGGGTGGCGCTGACCGCGCCCAACTACCCCAAGGACGCCTTCCCCGACGGCATCCGCATTCACTTCCATTTCGACGGCGTCTATAACGGCTGCAAGGCGGCCGGCGCCGGCACGCGCATGGCCGGCGAGATCATCCAGAAGGACCTCTCGCACGAGGACGAGCGCTACAACCCGATCACCGACAAGGCCAAGGATCTCAACAAGGACGCGCAGGGTCTCGATTGCGTCCATGAGATGAACACCATCAACCACTACGTCGGCATGTATCCCATCGCAACCGGCTCTCCGGTCGAGCTGCGCCTGTCGAAATTCATTTTCGGCTTCTTCGCCGCGATGCTGCTCGGCTTCATGGCGCCGCGGCGCAAGCAGCGGCTGATGGTCCTGGGCGCGGGATTCGCCGCGGTAGCCGCATGGATGGTGGTTGACCAGATCGCCCTGGGCCATCTGGGCGCGTTCGCCGACTATTACTACAAGGAGGCGGCCGCCTTCTTCAACCAGCCGGAAGTGCTGGCGAACTGGGTCGCGAACCTGAAATTCGCCACCTATGCATCCATCGCCGGGCTGGCTGCAGCCATGGTCGTCGTCCTGCTCGGCGTGTGGAAGGTGCGCGGCTTCTCGCTGCTGCTGGCGCTGGTGCCCTCGCTGCTGCCGATCTATTTCGTCATCGATTACGCCGCCTGGCTGTGGTTCTTCGGCCACAACCTGCATCCCTGGGGCGCCTTCACCGTGAAGCCCTTCATGCCCACGGTGTTCGGCGAGGGCAAGGTGGCGCAGTTCTCCACCTACTCCTATCCCTACTGGGGCTACGCCCTGCTGCTGCTGGTGTTCGCCGCACTCATGCTGGCGCTGCTGATCCGCCGCAAGCAGATGCGCGAAGGCGCAGCGGAGTAATCGAAATGAAGCGCGTCCTTGCGCTGCTCTCGCTGCTCGTCGCAGCAGCGGCGTCAGGCGACGGCGAGGAAACTCCGCGCAAAATCGACAGCGCCGCCCACGGCGGCGTGCGCGCCGATGTCGACCGCCCCAAGCCGACCTACATGCTGCACGAACGCGACAAGCGCGTGCATGGCCTCAAGCCCTTCCAGGCGCTGGTGGATGCCGCCCCGGCCGGCTCGACGCTGAAACCGCCCGCCGGCGCCTACGCCGGTCCCGTCCGCCTCGACAAACCGCTCACCATCGACGGCGGCGGCGAGGTGAGCATCGACGCCGGCGGCAAGGGCACGGTGTTCCTGCTGCAGGCCGATGGCGCCGTGCTGCGCGGACTGACTTTGCAGGGCTCCGGCGATTCGCACGACACGGACGA
Organism: Rhodocyclales bacterium; assembly: GCA_016214145.1. GTDB lineage: Bacteria > Pseudomonadota > Gammaproteobacteria > Burkholderiales > Rhodocyclaceae > Desulfobacillus. The sequence continues at coordinate 17,147 of JACRPA010000001.1, read as the reverse complement.
TGCCTGCCTCGACGTGCGCGGCCACCGCAACACCCTCGAGCAGCTCGTCATCGCCGACTGCCTGTTCGGCATCGATCTCAAGCAGTCGAACGACAATCTCGTGCGCGGCAACCGCATTTCCTCCAAGCCCCTCCCCCTCGGCGTGCGCGGCGACGCCCTGCGCCTGTGGTACAGCCGCAACAACCGCATCGAGGACAACGAGATCATCGACTCCCGCGACATGGTGGTGTGGTACTCCAGCGGCAACCTGTTCAGGAACAACCTCGGCCGGCGCAGCCGCTACTCGATTCACTTCATGTTCGCCGACAACAACGAAGTGGTGGGCAACCGTTTCTACGACAATGCCGTCGGCGTGTACCTGATGTACACGGAAGGCGTGAATGTGCGCAACAACGTGATCTCCCATGCCACCGGCGCCACCGGCATGGGCCTCGGCTTCAAGGAGGCCTCGGCAGCCGTCATCGAGGGCAACGAGATCATCTATTGCGCCGTCGGCGTGCATTCCGACCTGTCGCCCTTCCAGCCCGGCACGAAAATCGAGTTCCGCAACAACCGCATCGCCTACAACGGCATCGGCATGCTGTTTACCAGCGAGCTGGGCGGCAACGTCGCCACAGACAACATTTTCGAAGGCAACCTCACCCATGTCGCCCAGGCCGGCCGCAACACCAACAGCCTGAACCAGTGGCGCGGCAACCACTGGGACGACTACCAGGGCTTCGACCGCGACGGCGATAACGTCGGCGACACGCCCTACGAGTTGTTTGCTTTCGCAGACCGCATCTGGATGGAGATTCCGCAGGCGCGCTTCTTCAAGACATCGCCCGCCCTGGAACTGCTGGATTTCCTGGAGCGCCTGGCGCCCTTCTCGTCGCCGGACCTCATGCTGCGCGACGAATCGCCGCGCTTCAAGAAGCAAAGGAAGCCAAGCCATGGAACCTGACAAGCCAGAAGACGAACCGGTCCCGGTCGCCAAACCGACGGGCAAGGTCAAGCCGCCGCCGCTCTCCCTGTCGAAACGTCAGGCCCTGCGGCGCAAGTTCCTGCGCACCGTGCTGCTCACCGGCGGCGTGCTCGGCGCGGCCCTGTCGGGCTACCTGCCGATGGTGTATGCCCGCCGGCAGCGCCTGCGGCCGCCGGGGGCGCTGGAGGAAAAGGATTTCCTCGCCTCCTGCATCAAGTGCGGCCAGTGCGTCCAGGTCTGCCCGGTGCAGGCGATCAAGCTGGCCGACCTGGTGGACGGCTTCGGCGTCGGCGTGCCCCACATCGACGCGCGCGACCAGGCCTGCGATTTTTCCTGCGACGCCGTGCAATGCATCCTGGCCTGCCCGACCGGCGCGCTGACTTACACCAAGCCTGAATTCCTGCCGGTGCGCCAGGGCACGCAACTGGCCGCCAAGCCGATCCTGCTCGCCAAGGAAAAGGACGCCGAGCCGACCCTCAACCTGAAGGAGCGCATGGGCGTGGCGCGCCTGACGCGGCCCGAGCTGTGCCTGGCGATCAAGGGCAAGGGCTTCAAGGGCCAGGCGCGCGGCGCGGCCTTCAAGGGCCGCATGCGCTACTTCAAGGTTGACCGCTGGAAACCGATTCCCGTCGCCGAGCATCCCTACGACGTCGCCGAGTGCGACCTCTGCGTGCGCGAGTGCCCGCTCAAGGGAGCCATCTCCATCGAGACGGTCTACGCGCCGGACGGCACCCAACGCAAGTCGCCCGTGGTGCATGAGCCCTGCGTCGGCTGCGGCGTCTGCGAGATGATCTGCCCGACCGAGACCGCCAGCATCGAGATCGTACCGAGAGAGGTGTGGAGAACATGATGACTGCCTGCCCCCCTGCCCCCTTCCCACGGAAGGGGGTGACGACAGTTCAGCCGCTACGCGGCTTCCATGGTGTTGACTTGTCGCCTCCTTGGGGCGGCCCGGCGGAGGCAACATGAATACCATTCTCAAGCGCCGTTTTTTCGACCAGATCCTGGCGATGTTCGGCCGCGAGCCGAAAAAGCCCGTGCAGATCAGTCCGCCCGCGCAGGAGATCCATCTCTACAAGCGCACCACCAACAAGGAAAAGCTGCTGGCCGCGGCCGCGCATGCCGAAGCGCACATGAGCACATCGCACAAGTGGCGCAACCGCCGCTGGGCGGTGCTGATCGCCGCCAACCTGCTGTTCGTGGTGTCCTTCTACTTCGACATCCAGATCCTGGAAGGCGCGCTGACCGGTTCGCGCTTCGTCGGCTTCCACCTGATCGACCTCAACTCGGCCCTGCAGGTGATGCTGGCGCACAAGCACATCATCACCAACCTGGTCATCGGCACCGCCACCGTGTTCGTCTTCTGGCTGCTCTTCGGCGGCCGCAGCTTCTGCTCCTGGGTCTGTCCCTACCACCTGCTGGCGGAGTGGGCGGAGAAGGTCCATCTTTTCCTGGTGCGCAAGAAACTGGTGATCGACCAGCCCATCGACCGGCGCCTGCGCACGGTGTTCTGGGTGGTCTTCGCGCTGCTGGCCATCGCCACCGGCTACACGGTGTACGAGGCGATTTCCCCCACCGGCATCGTCTCGCGCGCCCTCATCTACGGCCCCGGCCTGGCCCTGCTGTGGGTGCTGGCGATGCTGGTGTTCGAGGTCTTCTTCGTGCGCCGCGCCTGGTGCCGCTACGCCTGCCCGATCGGCCTCACCTACGGCGTCGTCGGCATCTTCTCGCCGGTGCGCATCAAGTACACGCTGGAGGGCTGCTTCCACGAGGGCAACTGCCGCAAGGTGTGCCTGGTGCCGCACGTGCTCGACACGGTCATCAAGGGCCGCGCGGTGCACACCGAAGTGCCGATCGGGCCGGACTGCACGCGCTGCGGCCTGTGCGTGGACGTCTGCCCGACCGGCTCGCTGACCTTCGACGTGAAGGGGCTTTCGAAGCTGCTGTGACCGTATAATTCCGAAACTCGTTTTAACCACGGCGAACACGGCGACACGGCGGAAATCCAAATATGTGTTTCACTCGCCGTGCCGCCGCGCACGCCGTGGTAAACAGCTTTTCGGGAACAGACACTCCTTTCATGATTCGTTTCGAAAACGTCTCCAAGACCTTCAAGCGCAACCGCGTCCTCGACGGCATCGGCCTCGACATCGGCCTCGGCGAGCGCGTCGCCCTGATCGGCTCCAACGGCGCCGGCAAGACCACGCTGATCCGCTGCCTGCTCGGCGAATACACCCACGAGGGCGAGGTGGCGGTCGAGGGCCTGGCGCCGCGCACCGAGCGCACCCGCGTGCTGGCGGCGGTCGGCTTCGTGCCGCAACTGCCGCCGCCGTTGAAGATGCCGGTCGGCCAGCTGATCGGCTTCGCCGCGGCGCTGTGCAACTCCGACGAGAAACGCATCGCCGCGCTGGCGCTGCGCCTCGGCCTCGACGTCGAGAAAGTGCGCCAGCAGCCCTTCGTCAAGCTCTCCGGCGGGCAGAAGCAGAAGATCCTCATCGCCATCGCGCTCGGCCGCGATGCCAGGCTGCTCATCATGGACGAGCCGGCCGCCAACCTCGACCCGGAAGCGCGCAAGATCTTCTTCGAGCTGCTGGCCGAGCGCCAGCACGACACGACCATGCTGATTTCCAGCCACCGCCTCAACGAGGTGGCAAGTCTGGTCAACCGCGTCGTCGAGCTGGACATGGGCAAGGTCGTGCTCGACGACCGCGTCGCCGACGACGTCTCGCTCTCCGGCCTGCTCGACTGCCGCATCCGCGTCAAGCGCAGCGAGCCCGCCTTCGCCAAGGCCCTCGCCGCCTGGGATTTCCGTTCCTCCGCCGACGGCCTGGAGTGGACCGGCGAGGTGGCCGGCCCCGACCGCCTGCGCTTCCTCGGCATGACCAGCCGCTACGTCGCGCTGATCGCCGACCTGTCCTTCAGCGAGACGGAAAAAGTCAGTCTGCCGGAGACGGCGGCATGATCGACCGCCGGGAATTCCTGCTGCTTTCCGGCGGCCTGCTGCTGGCGCCGCTGACAGGCTGCGGCAAGCAGGGCAACTGGCCGGAAGGCATGGCCGAGATCAAGTGGGACCGCGACACCTGCGTCCGCTGCAACATGGTGATTTCGGATCCCCGCTTCGCCGCCGAGATGCGCGGCGGCGAGAAGAACACGGCCTTCAAGTTCGACGACGTCGGCTGCCTGGTGTTCTGGCTGCGCGACAAGGCCGCGCAATATCCCTGGATGGCGGCGGCCGACACGCGCATGTGGGTGGCCGACGCGGCCGACATGAGCGGCGCCACCTGGCTCGATGCCCACCAGGCGCACTACCTCGGCGGCCGCCTCTCGCCGATGGGCTACAACTTCGCCGCCGCCCGCAACGCCGTCTCCGGCGGACTGACTTTTGAAGCGATGCGCGAACAGGTGCTGGCAAAGGGAAAGTAATCGCGCCATGACGACACAAAACCGCTTTCAACACAGAGGACACAGAGGCACAGAGAACACAGAGGGAAAACAACAGGGATTTGTTTCTCTGTGCCCTCTGTGCCCTCTGTGCCCTCTGTGCCTCTGTGTCCTCTGTGTTGAAAGCGATTTGCCAGCCGTTTCCAGGAGCCGAACATGAAAGAACTCTGGCTCACCGCGAAACTGGACATCGTCGAATCGCTGCGCGCGCGCTGGTTCGCCATTTACAGCCTGGTCTTCGGCGGCCTGGTGGCGCTGCTCTTCGTCTTCGGCCTGACCGAGTCGCGCGTGCTCGGCTTCATCGGCCTGTCGCGGCTGCTCGTCACCTACATCCAGCTGTGCATGGCGATCCTGCCGATCTTCGTGCTCATCACCACGGTGCGCTCGGTCGCCGGCGACCGCGAGGCGGGCGTCTTCGAGTACCTGCTGTCCCTGCCTGTCGGCCTCGGCGCCTGGTTCTGGGGCAAGATCGTCGGCCGCTACCTGGTCATCTTCCTGCCGGTGTTCGCCGCCATGGCCGGCGCCGTGCTGTGGGCGCTGGTGCGCGGCATCGAGGTGCCGTGGGGAATGTTCGGCTACTACACGGCGCTGCTGGCCGCCATGGGCTGGTGCTTCCTCGGCATCGGCATGCTGATCTCGGCGCTGGCGCGCAGCACCGACGTCGCCCAGGGCATGGCCTTCATGGTCTGGCTGACGCTGCTGCTGTTCCTCGACCTGATCCTGCTCGGCGTCATGATCCAGGGCCAGGTGGCGCCCGAGGTGGCGGTGGGCATCGCGCTGGCCAATCCGCTGCAGGTGTTCCGCACGGCGGCGCTGGCGCTGTTCGATCCGCAGCTCATCGTGCTGGGGCCCTCGGCCTTCGTCATCCTCGACTCCTTCGGCGCGACCGGCTACAAGATCTTCGCCCTGCTCTACCCGACCGCCGTCGGCGCGCTGTGCGCCGGCGCAGGATATTGGTTCTTCCGCCGCGGCGACCTGCCCTGATGTTTTTGCACGCGGAAAAAACTGTTTGCCACGGCGGACACGGCGACACGGCGAGATTCAAGTATTTCGCTTTCGCCGTGCGCGCCGTGGTTCACATGCTTCTCGTTTTGCTTGTCGGGCTCGTGACGCCGGCCGCCTGGGCGCAGGCGCCCGCGCAGCCTTCGGCCGCGGCGCTCTTCGCCGCCACGCTGCACGACTTCGACGACAAGCCCTTCGCCTTCGAGGGCCTGCGCGGCAAGCCGCTGATCGTCAATTTCTGGGCGCGCTGGTGCGGCCCCTGCCGGCAGGAAATCCCCGAACTCGCCGCGGCGCACGACAAATACGGCAAGAGCGGTCTCGTCGTCGTTGGCATCGCCCTCGACGACAAGGTCGAGTCCACCCGCGACTTCGCCCGCGCCTACGAGATGCGCTACACCGGCCTGCTCGCCAAGAGCGGCGGCATCGCGCTGATGCAGGCCACGGGCAACCCGAAGGCCGTCGTCCCCTTCACGCTCGTCATCGACCGCAACGGCCAGATCATTGGCAGTAAACTGGGCGCCATGAAAAAGGCCGAGATCGAGGCCGCCGCCAAACAACTTCTAGGAAGCCAGTAACGCCATGCCGCCGCCGATGGAACCGACGCTCTCCGCCTTCCCCAATCCCTTCCTGCGCTATTTCGCCGCGACGCGCCCGCCCTTTCTCAGCGTGACCTTCGCCGCCTGCCTGATCGGCCTGGCCACGGCGGCGCTCGACGGCGCCATGCTGCGGCCGCTGGCGGCCTTCTTCACGGTGTTCTTCGCGCTGGTCGCGCATGCCGGCATCAACGTGCTGAACGACTATTACGACGCCCTCAACGGCAGCGACGCCGCCAACACCGATCGCCAGTTCCCCTTCACCGGCGGCAGCCGCTTCATCCAGAACGGCGTGCTCAGCCTGAAGGCGGCCGGCCTGTTCGGCTACGCCCTGCTCGCCTCGGTCATCCCCGCCGGCCTCTGGCTAACCTGGAGTTCGGCCAACGGGCTGATCCTCATCGGCCTGGCCGGGCTATTCGTCGGCTGGGCCTACTCGGCGCCGCCGCTCAAGTTCATGGGCCGCGGACTCGGCGAAGCGGCGGTCGCCTGCGGCTGGCTGATCGTCGTCGTCGGCGCCGACTACGTGCAGCGCGGCGCCTTCTCCGCCCTGCCCTTCGTCGCCGGCCTGCCCTATGCGCTGCACGTCGCCAACGTGCTCTTCATCAACCAGTTCCCCGACTACCGCGCCGATGCCTCCGCCGGCAAGCGCAATTGGGTGGTGCGCCTCGGCCCGCAACGGGCGCGCTGGGGCTACCCCTTCACCGTGGGCGCGGCCTACGGCTGGCTGATCGGCGCGGTGGCGCTGGGCGCCCTGCCGTGGACGGCGCTGATCGCCCTGGCCGCCCTCGTGCCGGCCCTCGGCGCCGCGAAGCAGCTGCTCGCCCACGCCGCGCGGCCGTCCGAACTGGTGCCGGCCATCCGCGCCACCATCGGCGCCGCGATGTTGCACGGCATCCTGCTCGCCGCCGGGCTCGTGTCCGCCCGCTTCCTCGCGGTTTGAACGCAGCACCACTCTGGCCCGCCGCAAAACCTGCAGACAAAAAAAGCCGCGGCCGGCACTGCCGGTCGCGGCCCTGTCCTGACGCGGAAGGACGTACTTACTGCTTCGGCGGGATGTTGCCGACGAAGGTGTTGTCCACCAGCGGCTTGGCGTCCACCTGCGGCACATGGCAGCTGTTGCACTGGTAGCGGTCCATCGTCACCACTTTCTTCATGCCGTCGGCGCTGAAGGCGAGGTGGCTGTCGCCGAGCTTGGGCGCCTTCTTCTCGCGGTATTTCTCCAGGCTGTGGCAGTCCATGCACTGGTTTTCCGTGACGGTGATCTCGTCGAAGTTGTCGGTCGCGTGCGGCACCAGCGGCGGCTGCTCCTTGAAAGTCCGCTCGATCGGCTTCTGCAGGCCGGGTTTCTTTCCGGCATAGGCCTTCTGATCGGGCGCCTGGTCGGCGGCCGCGGTGTCTGCGCCGCGCAGCGTCTGCACGCCGGCTACCTGCTGGGCGATGCTCCACCCGGAAATCGCGGCCAGCGCCGCAGCCAGAATAATCGTGACGGATCGTTTCATGATCGTCTCCTATCGCGTCGTAGAAAGTTGAAAATCCAAAGCTACCCTATTTGCACGCCGCCGGCGTCATCTCCCCCGCCGGTTGCGAAACCTTTGCCACCTTGTTGCCGAAACGCGTGCCGAAGGCGAACACCTCCTTCGAGCAGACATCGATGCAGCGGCCGCAGTTGGTGCAGTTCGCGGCCAGAATCACCGGCCCCGCCCCGTCCACGCCCTTCAGGGCCGGCCGGATCACCTGCGGCTCGGGGCAGACGACGAAGCAGTCCATGCAGTCGTTGCAGGCGGCGCGCTTAGCCGCCGTCACGCGGACGAAGCTGAATTTTCCCAGCAGGCTGTAGAAGGCGCCCACCGGGCACAACCGCCCGCACCAGCCGTCGTTCGACACGAACAGCTCGAAGAGGAACAGCGCCAGAATCACCGCCCAGCCGGCGCCCATGCCGAAGATCAGGCCGCGATGGAACATCGACACCGGGTTCGCCAGTTCCCAGGCGATCGTCCCAGTGGCCAGCGCCAGCACCAGCGTCATGGCGAGGATCCAGTAGCGCGTCCGGCGCGAAATGTGCGCGCCGCCCTTGATGCCGAGGCGCTCGCGCAGCCAGCCCGCCGCGTCGGTGACCATGTTCACCGGGCAGACCCAGGAGCAGAACACGCGGCCGCCCACCAGAAGGTAGAACGCCAGCACGATGGCCGCGCCGACAAAGGCCTTTGTTTCCGGCAGGTGCCGCGTCAGCAGCGACTGCAGCAGGATGTAGGGATCGGTCAGCGGCAGGAAATTCAGCGTGTAGCTGAAGGTCAGGTTGCCCTTGACGATCCAGACGCCCGCCAGCGGGCCGAGCAGGAACAGCGCGAGGATGCCCAGCTGCGAGGCGCGCCGCAGGAGCAGCCACTTGTGCGCGCCGAGCCAGCCCTTGGCGGCCACGGCTTCCACTCCGGTGCTCACAGCTTGCCTCCCTGCAGGGCGCGCGGCACCACAGGCTGCGTACCGGGCGCGGCGGAGCCGGGCGGAACGGCGGGCGCCGCCTCGCCGCCTGGAACCAGGCCCTTGCCCGACTCGTAGCGCATGCCTTCCGGCAGGTTGTACTGGTGCTGCACGTCCGGCGCCACCAGGCTGCCGCCGGCCTTGTCCTTTTCCACCCAGCCGAGGCGGTAGTGCTTGCCCGGCTCGCCCTTGGCCAGCTCGGTCGGATAGACCTTGATCGCGGCGACCGGCAGCGGGCAGCCCTTCTCGCACTTGCCGCAGCCGGTACACTGGTCCGAATGCACCACCGGAATGAACAGGGCGTGCTTGCCGGTGCGCGCATTGAGCTGCTGCTCCAGCGTGATGGCCTTGTCGATGAGCGGGCAGATGCGATAGCAGATGTCGCAGCGCAGGCCGAGGAAATTGAGGCAGTTCTCCTGGTCCACCAGCACCGCCAGGCCCATCTTCGCCTTGCCGATGTCGGTGAGCTGGTGGTCCAGCGCGCCGGTCGGGCAAGCCTTGACGCAGGGAATGTCCTCGCACATCTCGCAGGGCAGCTGCCGCGCGACGAAGTAGGGTGTTCCCGTCGATATCGGTTCGTCCGGGGTGGCCAGGCTGAGGATGTCGTAGGGGCAGTCGCGCACGCACAGGCCGCAGCGCACGCAGGCGCCGAGGAAATCCTTCTCTTTCAGCGCGCCGGGCGGGCGCAGCGCCAGTGGCGGCAGCGCCTTCGCCTGCTTGGCGTACAGGCCGATGCCGATGCCGAGCAGGCCGACGCCGCAGGCCATGCGGGCGGAATCGAGCAGGAATTGCCGCCGCGCTTGCGCGGCGGGCTTTCTCGGCTTGTCGGCTTCCATGATGATCGGCTTACGCTTGCGGGCGGACAACCGGAGTTGCCCGCCCGTGCGCTCCCTGATGCCTTATTCGATCAGGCCTTGACGATCTTCACCGCGCACTTCTTGAAGTCGGTCTCTTTCGAGATCGGGCAAGTGGCGTCCAGCGTCAGCTTGTTCACCAGGCGGTGCTCGTCGAAGAAGGGGATGAACACCAGCCCTTCCGGCACCTTGTTGCGGCCCTTGGTGTCGACGCGCAACTGGATCTCGCCGCGCCGCGTGATGGCTTTCACCACATCATTGCGCTTGAGGCCGCGCTTCTCGGCATCCTTCGGATGCATCCACACCACGGCGTCAGGGAAGGAGCGGTAGAGCTCGGGCACGCGGCGCGTCATGGTGCCGGTGTGCCAGTGCTCCAGCACGCGGCCGGTGCACAGCCACAGATCGTACTCGGCGTCCGGCGGCTCGGCGGCCGGCTGGTAGGGCAGGGCGAAGATCACCGCCTTGCCGTCCGGCTTGCCGTAGAAGCGCACGCCCTCGCCCTTCTTGACGTAGGTGTCGTAGCCCTCGCGATAGCGCCACAGCGTCTCCTTGCCGTCGATCACCGGCCAGCGCAGGCCGCGCACCTTGTGGTAGTGGGCGAACTCGCCGAGGTCCTTGCCCTTGCCGAGGCCGAAGCGGCGATATTCCTCGAACAGGCCCATCTGCAGGTAATAGCCGAGCTGCTCGGACTCTTCGTTCTTGTAGCCCTTGATGGCATGGCCGTTCACCGTCTCCAGCTCGGCCAGCGGATACTTGTTCACCTGCCCGTTGGCGTAGAGCACGTCGTACAGGGTCTTGCCCTTGTACTCGGGGTTCTTGTCGAGAATCTCGGCCGGCCACACCTCGTCGGTCTTGAAGCGCCTGGAGAACTCGATGTACTGCCACAGGTCTGACTTGGCCTCGCCCGGCGCCTTCACCTGCTGGCGCCAGAACTGGCCGCGCCGCTCGGCATTGCCGTAGGCGCCTTCCTTCTCCATCCACATGGCGGAGGGCAGGATCAGGTCGGCGGCCAGCGCCGACACGGTCGGATAGGCGTCGGAGACGACGATGAAGTTCTCCGGATTGCGGAAGCCGGGGTAGGTCTCGCCGTTGATGTTCGGCCCGGCCTGCATGTTGTTGGTGGTGGTGGTCCAGTAGAAGTTGAGCTTGCCGTCCTTCAGCATGCGGCTCTGCAGCACGGCGTGGTAGCCGGGCACGCCGACGATGGTGCCGGCAGGCACCTTCCAGATCTTCTCGGCCGCCTCGCGGTGCGCCGGGTTGGCTACCAGCATGTCGGCCGGCAGGCGGTGGGCGAAGGTGCCCACCTCGCGCGCCGTGCCGCAGGCGGAGGGCTGGCCGGTCAGCGAGAACGGGCTGTTGCCCGGCTCGGAGATCTTGCCCACCAGCAAATGCACGTTGTAGATCATGTTGTTCACCCAGGTGCCGCGGGTGTGCTGGTTGAAGCCCATGGTCCAGTACGACGTGACCTTGGTCTTCGGGTCGGCGTAGGTCTTCGCCAGCGCCTCCAGCTTGTCCTTCGGCACGCCGGAAAGCTGCGACGTGTAGTCCAGCGTGTAGGTGGACACGAACTGCTTGAACTCGTCGAAGGTGATCGGCTTCGAGTCCATCGGGTTGCCCTTGGGCTTGCCGTCAGGGCCGGGGTAGCCGTTGTTGTTGGCCACCTGCTCGAGCGGATGGTTCGGCCGCAGGCCGTAGCCGATGTCGGTGACGCCCACGGCGAAGTTCACGTGCTTGGACACGAAGTCCTGGTTCACCGCGTTGTTCTGGATGATGTAGTTGCAGATGTAGTTGAGGATCGCCAGGTCGGTCTGCGGCTTGAAGATCAGCTCGGCGTCGGCCACCTCGCAGGAACGGTGCGAGAAGGTGGACAGCACATGCACCTTGACGTGCTTGGCGGAGAGGCGGCGGTTGGTGATGCGCGACCAGAGGATCGGGTGCATCTCGGCCATGTTGGAGCCCCACAGCACGAAGGCGTCGGCGTGCTCGGCGTCGTCATAGACGCCCATCGGCTCGTCCGCGCCGAAGGTGCGGATGAAGCCGAACACGGCGGAGGCCATGCAGTGGCGCGCGTTCGGATCGATGTTGTTGGAGCGGAAGCCGGCCTTGAACAGCTTGTTGGCGGCATAGCCTTCCCAGATGGTCCACTGGCCGGAGCCGAACATGCCGACGGAAGTCGGGCCCTTCGCCTTCAGCGCGGCCTTGCACTTCTCTTCCATGATGTCGAAGGCCTGCTTCCAGCTGACCGGCGCGAACTCGCCGTTCTTGTCGAACTTGCCGCCCTTCATGCGCAGCAGCGGCGTGGTGAGGCGGTCCTTGCCGTACTGGATCTTCGAGAGGAAGTAGCCCTTGACGCAGTTGAGGCCCTTGTTCACCGGCGCGTCCGGGTCGCCCTGGGTGGCGACGATGCGGCCGTCCTTGACGCCGACCAGCACGCCGCAGCCGGTGCCGCAGTAGCGGCACACGCCCTTGTCCCAGCGGATGCCGTCGGCGCCCTGCGCCATGGCCTCCTTCGAGACGGGCAGCGTGATGCCCGCCACCGTGGCCGCGGCCGCCGCCGCATTAGCCTTGATAAAGTCACGACGCGTCAGTTTCATTTCAGGCCTCCTTCTCAGGATCGGATTCGAATTGATGAAAAACCATGGCGGCCGACATCACCCCGTCCATTACGTTGATGCGGTCGAAGGTGCTGGCGGTTTCGCCGTCGGTTTCGCTTTCGATGGTGACGACGAGCTTGCCGTCATCCGTGGCGGCGTGGATCTCCACGCCGGGGATCTGCTCGAGGTTGCCGCGCACCGACGCGAGCTCGGTCGGTTTCGCGTGCACGATGATGCTGGAAATGTTCATGCTGCCCGGAAAATGATTGCCCCTCATGGGGGATCGAACAACATGCTATTCCTGACAGCGCCTTGCTTGTATTGATAAATGTCAATTTTCAAGGCAGATTGTCTCTCCCGAGCAGCGTGCTTAATCGGCATATCGAAAGCGCGATTTCACCCTGTCGTTCGCAGCAGCCGTGTTACGCGTGATACAGTTTCGCCGACTGTTTTTGTCAACCTTTCGGACCATGAAGTTCGCGCACGCACTGCTGATTTTCCTGCTGCATCTCGTCCCCGCCGCGCACGCCGCCGACGCGCCCAATATAGCGGCGGCGGCGGACCTCAAGTTCGCGCTGTCGGAAATAGCCGCAGCCCATGCGCGCGCCGGCGGCGGCAAGGTCAGCCTGAGTTTCGGTTCTTCCGGCGTCTTCCGCCGCCAGATCGCGCAGGGCGCGCCGTTCGAGCTGTTCCTCTCCGCCGACGAGGCCTATGTCGACGCATTGATCGCGGAGGGCCGCGTCGAGGGCCCGGGCGCGCGCTACGCCATCGGCCGCATCGCCCTCTACATCCCGAACGGCTCGCCGGTGAAGGCCGACAACAAGCTGCGCGACCTTGCCGCGGCGGCGAAGGACGGCCGCCTGAAGCGGCTGGCGATCGCCAACCCAGAGCACGCGCCCTACGGCCGCGCCGCGCGCGAGGCCCTGCAGCATGTCGGCGCCTGGGAGGCCGTGGCGGACAAGCTGGTGCTCGGCGAGAACGCCGCCCAGGCGGCGCGCTTCGCTTCGAGCGGCTCGGCACAGGCGGCCATCCTGCCGCTGTCGCTGGTGCGCGCCGACGAGCTCGCCGGCAAGGGCGGCTTCGTCACGCTGCCGGAAACCTGGCACGCGCCGCTCAGGCAGCGCATGGCGCTGGTGAAGGGCGCCGGCGAGGCGGCGCGGCGTTTTTACGCCTTCCTGCAATCGCCGGAGGCGCGCGTGATCTTCGTCAAACACGGATTCGTGCTGCCGGAAGCCGGCAAGTAAAGTAATCTCGCGCCATGGACTGGTCCGCCCTCACCCTCTCGCTGCAGCTTGCTTTCGCGACCACGCTGATCCTGCTGCCGCTGGCGGTGCTGCTGGCGCGGCCGCTGGCCTGGCGCGCGTTCCGCGGCAAGAGCCTGGTCGAGGCGCTGGTGGCGCTGCCGCTGGTGCTGCCGCCGACGGTGCTCGGCTTCTACCTGCTCGTCGCCCTCGGCGACGCCTCCGTCCTCGGCGGCCTCTATCAGTCGCTCACCGGCCGCGCGCTGGTGTTCACCTTCGACGGCCTGCTGCTGGCCTCGATCATCTTCAACCTGCCCTTTGCCGTGCAGCCGGTGCAGCGCGCCTTCGATGCCATCCCGCGCGAAGTGCGCGAGGCGGCCTGGTGCTGCGGCATGACGCGCTGGCAGGCGCTGTGGCGAATCGAACTGCCGCTGGCCTGGCCGGGCCTGCTCAGCGCCATCGTGCTGACCTTCGCCCATACGCTGGGCGAGTTCGGCGTCGTGCTGATGGTCGGCGGCAACATCGCGGGCGAGACGCGCACCGTCGCCATCGCCATCTACGACCGCGTGCAGGCTTTCGACGACCACGGCGCCGCCGTCATGTCGGCGACGCTGGTGGCCTTCTCCTTCGCCGCCATCGCGGCCATCAACCTGCTCGGCCGGCGGGTGGGGCATCGTGGCTGAGGGATTGCGCGCGAGTATCCGCCAGCGCGCGCCGATCCCGCTCGAGGCGGAGCTCGCCTGCGCGCCGGGCGAGCTGCTGGCGCTGGTCGGTCCTTCCGGCAGCGGCAAGTCGACCCTGCTGCGCTGCATTGCCGGGCTGCACACGGCGGAAGGCGGCTCAATCGATTGCAATGGCGAAAGCTGGTTCGATGCCGATGCCTCGATCAATCATCCGGTGCAGGCGCGCCGCATCGGCTTCGTCTTCCAGAGCTACGCCCTCTTCCCCCACCTCAGCGCGCTGGAGAATGTCGCCGCCGCATTGGGCGGACTGACTTTTGCCGAGCGCACGGCGCGGGCGCGCGAACTGCTCGCCCGCGTGCATCTCGACGGCCTGGAGGACCGCAAGCCGGCGGCGCTGTCCGGCGGCCAGCAGCAGCGCGTCGCCGTGGCCCGCGCCCTGGCGCGCGATCCCTCTGTCCTTCTGCTCGACGAGCCCTTCTCGGCGGTGGACCAGGTGACGCGGCGCAAGCTGCAGCAGGAGCTGGCGCGGCTGCGCGCCCATCTCAACATCCCCATGCTGCTGGTGACGCACGACCTCGACGAGGCGCGCATGCTGGCCGACCGCATGGTCATCCTGCACAGGGGCCGCACGCTGCAGGCCGGCACGCCGGACGAGGTGATGACGCGGCCGCAAAGCGCCGCCATCGCACGCCTGGTCGGCCTGCACAACCTGTTCGAGGGAACGCTGGTGCAGGACGGCGGCGGCCTGAAACTGGAATGGCTGGGGCACAGGCTGGAAGTAGCGATCATCGCCGGCAACACAGGCGACCGCGTCAGCTGGGTAATCCCGCCTGAGGGCGTGCTGCTGCACCGGCGCGAGCGCCCTTCGCGCGGCGAGGCGGAGAACCCCGTTTCAGGCAGCGTGCAGGACTGCCTGCGCCTCGGCCCCTTCACGCAGATCCGCCTCGTGCCCGACGGCGGCGGCGAACCGCTCGCCTTCTCCGTGCCGACCCACGTCGCCGAACGCAACGGCATCGCCCCCGGCGCCGCCGCGCGCGTCACCCTGCTCGCAGAGAGCATTCATCTCATGCCGTGGGAAACTCCTGACAGGCCAGAACACGACTGAGGCGTCAAATCCTTCCAGGGCAGGCAGCGTTCATTCCGGCTTCTGCGTCGTCAGCAAGGTGAAGCCCGCGCCCATCAGGGTGCGCTCGATCCGGCCCGTCAGCCCGGCATTGCGCAGCAGGCTCTCCTGTTCTTCGCGCGTCGGAACGACATTGCCCCACATCAGTTCCTCCAGACCGGTCTGCAGGGGAAACATGAACTCCGGCTGCCGCGCCTCCGACAGCGTGGAAGGGTAGGTCTCGTCCACGATAACCAGCCAGCCGCCGGGACGCAGCGCGCCGGCGCTGCCGCGCACGACGGCCGGCCTGATTTCGGGCGCGATTTCGTGCAGCACCTCGACCATGATGACGACGTCGAAGGCCTCCCTCGGCACCGCTGCGCCGACATCGCCCGCCACGATGCCCACGCGATCGGCCAGTCCGGCGTCGAGCACGGCCTGGCGAGCGACCGCCAGTCCGGTGGGATCGATATCCACGCCCGTGCAGCGCGCATTCGGAAACGCCTTGGCGATTTGTATCTGCAGATTGCCCGTGCCGCAGCCGACCTCCAGCAGCGCGCCCTCCGCATTCAGCTTGTCGGCGACGCCGGGGATGCCCGGCAGGATCTTTCGGGCGACCATGGCGTTTACCCCGGCGATGGCCTGCGCCACGACCCGGGCGAATTCATGGCTGCGTCCCTGGAACGGCGCCGTCGCTCCCGTACGAAAGGCATCGACTGCAAGACGGTAGTCCTCGGTGGCGAATTGCGTACCCAACTGCACATAGCCCCCCAGATAGCGCGGATGCGCCGCATTGGCCAGTATTTCGGCGATATGGGGGGCCAGCCGGAAGCGCCGTTCCGCGTCGGCATCGAGAAGCTCGAAGCCGTAAGCCGTGGTGCACCAAACCTCCACATACGGCGCATGCAATCCCAGCCGCGTCGCGAGGTCCGCTGCGCCGCTGCCGGGCGACGCCGCGATGGCGCGGAACAGGCCCAGGCGTATGCCGAGATCGATCAGGTGCATGGCGTTGAACCCCCGCCGCCAGGCGAAGATTCTTGCGACCTGCGAATCGGCGCTTGTTTCAGCCGTCCCGCCTCCAGGCTTTTCATCCGGCATCGCCAGTCCTCCTTGTCTGCCTGTGCTCAACCCACCCTCTCTGGATAGTTGATCCGGGGGACGGAATCAAGATCCTTTACGCTCAATTCCTGTTCCTGCGCCGTCTCATGACCTCGCCTGGCGTTTCACCCCCCGCTTTCCGCAGTTCGTCACATGCCGCTTCCGGCCCGCGCGGGGCGGGAGCATGCTCCGTCCCGTCACTCAACAGGAGATCGCTGCCATGATCCTTCGCATCCTCGCCAACACGCCGCCGTGGGTCTGGGGCCTGCTCGCCGCCCTGCTTGCCCTCGGCATCAGCCAGATGTTCACGCGCAGCGCCAGCCTGTCGCGGGTGATCTTCCTTCCTGCGGCGATGACCGGGCTTGCGCTGTACGGCATCTTCTCCGTCTTCGGCGCCAACCCGGCGGCGCTGCTGTCCTGGTGCGCGGCGGCGGCCCTCGCCGTGCCGTTGGTGCTGAGCCGCCCGCTACCGGACCGCACCCATTACGATGCCGCGACGCGCCGCTTCAGCCTGCCCGGCAGCCCCCTGCCGCTTCTGTTGATCATGGGCATTTTTCTCACGAAATACGCCGTCGGGGTGATGCTGGCGATGCGACCTTCACTGGGGATGGATGCCCTGTTCGCGCCGACCGTGTCCGCGTTGTATGGCATTTTCAGCGGCATCTTCATCGGCCGCGCCCTGCGGCTGTGGCGCCTGGCGAAGCTGCTTCAACCCACAGGCATGCCAGCCTGCGCAAGCGGCGAGTAAATCCTGCACGGAATGGAAAACGGCGCGGAAATTATCCGCGCCGTTTTTTTACATCCCGCCGAGAGCGAAAAGAGGGTTTTTAGAGCTTCAACGTTTGGGTTCGCCCGCCTGCGGAAGCGGGCGAAGCCGGGAATGTCACTTGGTAGCAAAGGGTCTGTTACCCATGCCCCCGGACTTATTTGTTACCTATCTCCCCGACCGGTCAATGGGTACGGTCCGGAGACATAGGTAACAGAATAGTCTGGAGACATAGGTGACAGTTTATCCAAAATGGGTGCCGAGAGGAGGTGCCCTATGCCATGGAGCCAAACGTCACCTATGGACCAGAGGATGCAATTCATTGCCGACT
>JACRPA010000012.1 GCA_016214145.1 Rhodocyclales bacterium | reverse complement strand
TCTGTTTCTGATCTCCATCCCCATGAAGACCTGCGCGCTCACTTTGGCGCAAAAAGACGGGAGGAGTCCATCCCATCAGTCGACCCCGTTCGCTTCGCTCTCTGGACGCTGCGCGATGAAGCCGCGCAGCGCCGGTCACCTCTACGTTCGGCCCCTTGTCGTCGCACGCAAGCGTTGGACTGATTGACAACGGTCGCACATGTTGGCACTATCTCCAACATGAAAGCAGTTCAGCTTGTTAGCACCCGCGTCGCCTACTCGGAGTCGGCGTTCGCGGACTTGGTGCTGTGGCGCCTCCAGAAACCACTCAAAGGGTCGGCACACGCCTTCAAGTACAGGCTGGCCTATGTTGTGCGTGGGGAGTGCGTCCTGCGCTACGACAACGAAGTGGGGAAAGGCGATCACCGGCATTTCGGCAAAAAGGAAAGTGCCTACGCTTTTACTACGCCGGATAAGTTGATCGCCGACTTCCAGAAGGATATTGCGAGGTGGAACCATGAAAACAGTAACTCTTGATGTGCGAACTCCTGCCGATTCCATGGCTGATTTTGCGCGCGCCTGGAAGACAGGAAAAGCCCAGAAGACTGCGCGTATCAGCTTTGCCACTCCAGAATTGCTTTGGAGGGTGCTAACCGAAAAGCGATGGGAACTACTCAAGGTGCTTTGCGGGGCGGGACCGGTATCCATTCGCGAAGCCGCACGTCGCGCTGGGCGCGACGTAAAGGCCGTGCACGGCGATGTCACTGCGCTGCTCAACGCTGGAGTGCTTAGCAAAACGGAGGACGGTCACATTGTTTTTCCGTATGAAGCTGTGAAAGTCGAGTTTCTATTACAAGCCGCATAGTGTGGCTGCGATTCAGGGGCCGAACCCTTCGTTGCAGGGGAGCTGCGCGATAAGTCCTGCGCAGCCCCCTGAACTTGAACGTTGAAGCTGTAGAAAAACCCCGTTTTTCTCTCTAAAACGAGCGCAAAAAAACGGCGCGGATAATCCCAGCGCCGTTTTCCATTCCGGGCAAGGTTTACTCGCCGTCCTGCGCAGACTGACTTTTGTGCGGGCGGCGTCTTCCCCTGCCCCGGCTACTGCGCGTAGCCGTGGTGCGCCAGCTTCTCGATGTTATGCACCAGGCAGAAGAGCTTCCACTGCGCATCGACTTTCGTTCGCCCGCGCAGCGTGAAGCGGTCGAGTCCCTTGTTGTGGCGAAGATTGCCAAACACCGGTTCCACCGTCGCAAAGCGCCGGCCATACAGCGCCCGCCCGCGTTCCGAATCGATCGCCCGCTTCATGATGTCGGTGTAGCTCTCGGGGGTGGTGCGCGCCTTGCCGCGGAAGAAACAGACTTGCCGGGTCCGCGTCTTCTCCGGCGTGCGCAGGCATTTGTCGCGCTGGTCGCAGGGCACGCAATCGCGCAGCGCGCCCTGGAACTTCACGACAAGGTGCCCGTTGTGATTGCAGTTCGCGCCATTCTGGTAGAGCGACTTGCCGGCCGGGCAGACGCAGGTGCCGGCGTCCGCGTCGTAGTCGAAATCCTTTGGCCGGTAGTGGCCGGCGGCCTTCTTCGGGTGCGCCTTGTCGTAGAGCGGATCGGGCTGGGCCTTGTGCTTTCCCTGATCCTTGAAGCGCTCATCGCGCTTCCTCATCCGGTTGTCGGCGATCAGGGCCGGTCTGTCCTGCTCGGCCAGCGCCTTGAGGTTGGCTTCACTATGGTAGCCGGCGTCCGCGGTGATGAGCGTGTCCGGCGCACAGAGCGGTGTGGCGGCCTCGACCACAGGAAGCAGCAGTGCCTGTTCGCTGCCGCTGCCATGGGCTTGAGCCTCGACGATGATCTGGTGCCGGTCATCGACGGCGGCGACGCCCACATAGCCCTGGATGACGCCCTTGCTGGTGGCCATCTTGGCCGATTCGTTGTCGGTGCGGTTGCTCTTCACCACCTTGCCTTTGGCGCCCTTGCGCTCTTCCGGGTGGGCAGTGAGCCACTGACGCATCCGGGCGGCTTCCGTCGTCAGGCGTTCAATGTGGCGAGCTTCTTTCGCCGCCAGGTCGGGTTCGACCGGCAGGGCGTCGTTCTCGCGGTGGCGCGCGAGCATGGCCTGGGCGGCGGCTTCCATCTTGTCCGCCTGACGGGCAAAGTCGGCACGGGTGCCGCTTCTGGCCTTGCTGGCGTTGCTCGGCAGCTTGACGCCGATCTACGCCCAGAAGGAAGTCCCCTTGGGGGATGGCGAACATCTCGCGGCCGATAAGCCCCTGGCGGTCGCAGATGAGCAGGACTTCCTTGAACAGCGGGACGATCTCGGCCCCCAGGGTACTGACAAAGGCGGCAAAGGTGGCAAAGTGCGGGGCGCTGTCGCCGGACAGGGCAATGAAGGTGACCTGCACGCGGCAGGCGCGCTCGATGGCGCGCGAGCTGACGATGCCGCGGCTGTAGGCGAACAAGACGACCTTGAGCAGCATCGCCGGCGGGTAGGCGCTGGCGCCGGTGAGGTCGTTCTTGTAGCGGGCATCGAAGCCCTTGAGATCGATCTCGCGATCGACGAGGTGGTTCAGGGCATGCTCGAAAGTGCCGGGCAGAAGCTGCCGTTGCAGATCGACGGCAAGAAACCGCGGGCTGGTATCAATGTGCTTGTAGCGGGCCATGCCGGTCCCCCAAAACCGAATACCCCTTCGAGCCTTGATATTCCATTTGGTTCACGGCAGGATGCGCTGCATGAAAAGAGTTTTTCTACAGCGTCGTTGGGCGTCCGAGGTTGCGTGTGTTGATCTGTGTTCGCGTATTTGCTAACATTCATCCGTGTCCTTCGAGATCGAGTACTTCCACGAGCGAGTGCTACACGACATTGAGTCGTGGCCCGTGGACGTCCTCGCCGACTACGCACGCTTGGCCGAACTGCTTATTGAGCATGGTCCGAGTCTCAGGCTTCCGCACTCGCGGGCTTTCGGAGACGGCCTGTTTGAGCTTCGACCTCGCGGTCGTTCCGGCATTGGTAGAGCGTTCTACTGCTTTCTCGTTGGCAAACGGGTTGTCGTCCTGCACGCCTTCATCAAGAAGTCTCAGGAAACGCCCGACCGAGAACTGAAGTTAGCGCGAAAGCGCATGAAGGAGGTTTCAAATGGCTGAACTGAAATTCAAGCCCGCTCGCCATTCGCACAAAGAATTCCTTGCCAAGGCGGCGACCCGCAAGGGGTTCGTCGAAGCCTATGACGCCCTTGCCCTTGAGTACCAGGTTGCCGGCCAAATGCTCAAGGCTCGGTCTCGTGCCGGCCTGACGCAAGACGCCGTAGCGGAAAGGATGGGAACAACCAAGAGTGCTGTTTCGAGGCTCGAGTCTGCTGGAAAACATGCCCCGTCGCTCGCAACGCTCAAACGGTACGCGCAAGCTGTCGGCTGTGAGCTTCAAGTGAAGCTTGTGCGGCAGAAGGCCGCATGACGCCCAACATTGCGGTCGAGAGGGAACCCCAAAGCTGCGCTTTGGGGTTCCCTCCGCGGCTTCGCCGCTCCGGCGGTCCCTCACCTTCGACGTTCTGCCCCTTGTCGCCGCGCGCAACCGTTGGACTGATTGACAACGGCCGCACATGTTGGCTCTATCTCCAACATGAAAGCGGTTCAGCTTGTTGGCGCTCGAGTCGCCTACTCGGAGTCGGCGTTCGCGGACCTGGTACTGTGGCGCCTCCTGAAACCACTCAAAGGGTCGGCACACGCCTTCAAGTACAGGCTGACCTATGTTGCGCGCGCATGGAAGACGGGAAAAGCTCAGAAGACAGCGCGTATCAGCTTTGCCACACCCGAATTGCTTTGGAGGGTGCTAACCGAAAAGCGATGGGAACTGCTCAAGGTGCTTTGCGGAGCGGGACCGCTATCCATTCGCGAAGCCGCACGTCGCGCCGGACGCGACGTAAAGGCCGTGCACGGCGATGTCACCGCGCTGCTCAACGCTGGAGTGCTGAGCAAAACGGAGGACGGTCACATCGTTTTTCCGTACGAGGCCGTGAAAGTCGAGTTTCTATTGCAAGCTGCATAGTGTGGCGGTGTGCAAGTGGCCGAACTCATCATTCCACCGGACGCTAACCTTCCCCCGAAATAGTTGACACCTTCGTCTAACCGAAACGGAGGTGTTTTATGGGCAGAGCACGCCCGTCAAGGCTTCGCCGCTCCGGCGGCCCCTCACCTGGCACGTTGTGGCGTTCCATATCTCCGTATGGCTTTTTGTATGGGCTAGTGCTACTCTGTGTCCATGGCAAAAACTCGCTTTGATTGGGACCCCGGCAAGGACGCCGAGAATCAAGGAAAGCACGGAGTCTCCTTCTCCCGTGCCCAATACGCCTTTGCGGACCCGCAGCGCGTGATAGCCAAAGACGAGACTCACAGCTAAACCGAAGAGCGGTTCTATTGCTTCGGCGAAGTTGACGGCGGTGTACTCACGGTGCGGTTCACTTACCGCGCTTCGGTTATTCGAATCATCGGCGCCGGTTATTGGCGCAAAGGAAAGGCGATCTATGAGCGCGAAAACGCAGCGTAGCGGAGTTTCAGAGAAGGCTGATGCCGGCGCTAGCCGGCGTTACGCCGGAACTAAAATCAAATACACCGATGAGCCCCTTGGCAAGGTTCAGGTGATTCCCGACTTCCTCCCTTCACCGGCCGAATTGGCATTTCGTGAAGAGGGCGTGAAAGTAACTTTAGCTCTGAGCAAGAAGAGTATCGAGTTCTTCAAGTCGGAGGCTACAAAGCATCACACTCAGTACCAGCGCATGATTCGTCGGCTCATCGATGCGTATGTTGACGCCCAGGCCCCAACCCGTCGTTCGAACGGACCTCGCGCATAAAGCCGCGCGAGTCCGCTCGATTTCGACGTTGCAGGCATGAACAGGCAAGCCGAAAGGTAAAGTCAGCCT
This sequence comes from Rhodocyclales bacterium, assembly GCA_016214145.1. Taxonomy (GTDB): domain Bacteria; phylum Pseudomonadota; class Gammaproteobacteria; order Burkholderiales; family Rhodocyclaceae; genus Desulfobacillus. Next base: position 131,658 of record JACRPA010000012.1, on the reverse strand, counting down.
CCAGAGTACGGCGACCTGGCCTGCGCGCCGGTTTGCGAGACCTGACGGGAGAATAGCCATGCCCCACGCCAACGATATCTTCTGGCCCGAGCTGCAGCCTGCGCTGATGCCGCCGCATTTCAACAATTACCCGCAGTTGCTGCTGGCGGAGGGGGACTCGTGGTTCGCCTGGGCCTGGCTGGGCTTCGACGTGTCGCCGAGCATCCTGAATGCGCTGACGTTCAACCGGCCGACGGCCACGCTCTGCTACGCGTATACCGGCCATACCAGCGGCGACATGGCGGAGATGTCGATCAGCGCGGGCTTCATGCAGGAATTGAGCGCACGGAAGTTCCAGGCGGTGCTGCTCTCCGGCGGCGGCAACGACCTCTTCAATGCGCTCAAGGACGGCAACATCCTGAAGCCGGCGGGCGGCGCCGATCCGAACGATCCGGCGAGCTACATCGACACGGCGGAGCTGGATGCGCTGAAGAATTACGTCACGCGGAACTATGAGCAGATTCTTTCCTGGCGCAGGTTGACGACCTCGATGAACAAGACGACGCCGGTGCTGCTGCACACCTACGACTACCCGATGCCGCGGCCGGCGCCGGCCAAGGCGTTCGGCAAGCCGGCGGTGGGGCCTTGGCTGCTGCCGGCGCTGCAGGCCGTCGCGGCGCCGGCGGCGCTGCACCTGGACATCATCAAGGAAATCGCTTCCGACATGCTCGACTGCATCCGCGCCTTCCACGATCCGGCGACGGACATCCATGTGGTGGACACCTGCGATACGCTGACGCCGGCCGCACCGAACGCGACGGGCGACGACGCCGACTGGGTGAACGAGATCCACCCGAACGCCGCCGGCTACGCGAAACTGGCAGCGAAGTTCAAGCCGCAGCTCGCCGCGCTCGGCGTCGTCTAAACCGCCTACCCCTGCTTCATCCAGATCACCGGCTTGCCCTTCACCGCCGGCGCCGGCTTGGCTTCCTCGTAAATCAGCGCGGCATTGCGCGCATTGCGGATGGCCAGCTTGAGGGCGTCGGCGCCCTTCGCCACGGCCTGCTCGTTTTCCACCAGGGTATCGAGGATGTTCACGAAGGCCTCGCGGCTCTTGCGCCAGGTCTCGCCGTAGCCGCGCACGAGCTGCGCGCACTGCACGATCTCCAGCGACAGTTCGGCGTCGAGCACGGCGAAGCCGAGTCGCTTGATGGCGCCGAGCCAGCGCTCGATCAATGCCTGCTCCTCGATGAATCTGGAACTCTTCCGCCGCAGCGGTTTCAGCGCCGCCGTCAGGCGCATGGCGAGGAAGCCGGTGACATCGCTGGTGCGCAGCTTGACGGCGCGGCCGGCGCCGGCGTTCCTGCGCAGGCGTTCGGCCCAGGCCGGCGGCAGGATGTCGGCGATCTCGTTGGCGCTGGGCTTGAGGTAGTCGGTGACGACGACGATCTGGTCCTCCTTCGCGGCGGCCTCCTTGCGCACGCGGGCGAAGCGGCTGGCGCGGGTCTTCAGGTCGGCGACGCGGATGACGTCCTCGTAGCTCATCCACAGGGCGAGCAGGCGCGCCGCTTCCTTCGTAAGCTGCCAGCCGCCGGGTTCGCCGCCCGCCTCGCGGTCGACGGCCAGCACGCCGCGAATGCGGTCGAGGTAGAGGGCGGCGTAGGCCGGGTCCTGGTAGTCGGCGAGGCGCGCCACGGCTTCGTCGAGCAGCGTGTGCAGCGGGATGGGGAATTCGCGGCGGACGCGGTCTGATTGTCGGTGTGAATGAGTGTGTGGGAGCGGCGTCCTCGCCGCGATTTCGGCGGCTGCAGATCGCGGCGAGGACGCCGCTCCTACAGGGGCCGATCCCATAGAGGGTTCTCCAGATGCTTGTGCGAAGCCCGCCGCGAAGCCGCGCAGGCTGGCTTCCGCACCCTTGCCGGCGCCGCGGATGGCGTGCTCGCAGGCTTCGCGCGGGAGGGGCAGCGCGCCGCTGCCGGCCATGGCGCCGAAGAGCACGGCGTTGATCACCGTGCCGGCCTCCTGCGCGAGGCGCGACATGTCGAAGAGCACGGCCTTCTGCGCCACCTTCGGCGCGGCCTCGAGGATTTTCTGCGCGTCGTAGCGACCGTCGGTCGGCACCATCTTTTCCGAGGTGGCGTAGATGCGGTGGGTGGAGGCCACCAGCGTGGTGCGCTCCGGCGTGATGAAGGCGTTCTGCATGGCGCGGCCGGCCTCAACCAGCTCGGAGGCGGCCATCAGGTCGATGCCGCCGGGGCTGGGCACCAGGGCCATCACCGGCGGGCGGGCGCCCTTCTCGGGGAAGATCTCGACGTAGTAAGTGGTGGCGCCGGTGCGCTGCGAGACGCCGGGGATGGAGGTCTTCTGCGCCGGGAAGCCCTCGTGCAGGGCGGCCTCGACGAGCCAGTCGGCGAGCACCCCGCCGCCTTCGCCGCCGAGGGCGGCGACGAGGATGGTGATCGGGCGGGTGCTCATTTGGCACCCCTCTGTAGGTCGGCCTTCAGGCCGACTTCAGCGGCTGTTGTCGGGCTGAAGCCCGACCTACGGGACAAGGCGCCGATCACCGTCCGGCGCAGGCGATCCATGAAGCGGTCCCAACCGGTCGGGTTCTGGATCACCTCGATGCGGTGGAAGCTCGGGCACAGGGCTGCGGCGTGGGCCGCTTCGCCGCACAGGCCGCAGCCGACGCAGCCGCTGTTGATGGTGGTGACCGGCTCGCTGCGCAGCGGGTCGGGCGAATCCTTGATGGTGAGCGAGGGGCAGCCGGAGAGGCGGATGCAGGCGCGGTCGCCGGTGCAGACGTCGTCGTCGATGCCGAAGCGGGTGCGCACGACGCGTTCGCCCGCGGCGAGCTGCTGCGCCTTGACGGGCCGCTCGCGCCGCGTGCGCTCGAGCATGCACTCGCCGTCGGCGATGATGACCTTGAGGCCCTTCTGTTCAGTGGTCATGGCGCGGCGCAGGGCGTCGGCGACGTCGCTGACCTGGTAGTTGGGCACGCGCTCCAGCCACTTCACGCCGAGGCCGCGCAGGGTGGACTCGATGCCGATCGGGCTGCCCTCCTTCGCGGAGAGGTCTGGCGAGGAGGGAATGTTCTGCGTGCCGGTGGCCGAGGTGTAGCCGTTCTCCATGATCACCAGCACGCCGTCGTCGTTGCGGAAAATCGCGTTGGTGATGCCGGTGACGAGGCCCTGGTGCCAGAAGCCGCCGTCGCCCATGACGGTGATGATGCGCTTGCCGAAGTTCGGCCCCATGGCGGAGGCCGCCGCCAGCGAGAGGCCGTAGCCGAGCACGGTGTTGCCGAGGTTGAACGGCTCCAGCGTGGAGAAGGTATGGCAGCCGATGTCCGAGCTGATGTGGATGCCGCCGAGTTCCTTCTCGATCAGTTTCAGCGCGGTGAACACCGGCCGCTCCGGGCAGCCGATGCAGAAGCCGGGTGGGCGCGTCGGCACGGCCGCGCCGAGCAGTTCCGTGGCGCGCTTCTTCGCCTGCACCACGCCTTCGCGCACCGCTTCGACGGCCGCGATGTCGACGCCGTCGGGCAAAGTCAGTCCCAGGAACACGGCGACGCCATTCAACACCACCTCGCCGGTGTATTCGCCGGCCACCGGCAGCACGTCCTTGCCGATGACGTGCGGGTCGTTGATGTCGGCGCGGCGCAGGATGGAATTGATGGCCTCCTCGATGTGGGCGGGCTGGCCCTCTTCCACCACCAGCACGGCGCGCTTGCCCGAGCAGAAGCGGGTGATCTCTTCGGGCAGCAGCGGGTAGGTGACATTGAGCACGTAGAGCGGGATGCGCGACTCGCCGTAGGCGTCGGCCAGGCCGATCTGCTGCAGGGCGCGGAGGGTGGTGTTGTACATGCCGCCCTGGAGGACGATGCCGACCTGGCGCAGGTCGCCGTCGAAGAATTCGTTGAGCTTTTCGCGCTGGATGAACTTCAGTGCCGCCGGCAGGCGCACGTCGATCTTGAGCTTCTCCTGCGTGTAGTTATGGGGCGGCAGCGGGATGCGCTCGAGGTTGAACACCGGCTTCGTGATCGGGTTGCGCCGCGAGAATTTCGGCGCGACGTTGTCCTTCGTCTCGAAGCTGCCGGTGACGTGGCAGGCGCGGATGCGCAGTTCCAGCATCACCGGCGTGTTGCTGGCTTCGGAGAGCGCGAAGCCCTGCTCCACCATGCGCACGATGGAGGTCAGGTTCGGCCGCGGGTCGAGCAGCCAAACTTGCGACTTCTGCGCGAAGGAATGGCTGCGCTCCTGGATGATGGAGGCGCCTTCGCCGTAGTCCTCGCCGATGACGATCAGCGCGCCGCCGACGACGCCGGCCGAGGAGAGGTTGGAGAGCGCGTCCGAGGCGACGTTGGTGCCGACCACCGATTTCCAGGTGGCGGCGCCGCGCAGCGGGTAGTTGATGGAGGCGCCGAGCATGGCGGCGGCGCCGGCTTCATTCGCACAGGATTCGAAGTGCACGCCGAGTTCGTCGAGCAGCTCGCGCGCATCGGCCAGCACGTCCATGAGGTGCGACACCGGCGCGCCCTGGTAGCCGCCGACGTAGGAGACGCCGGACTGCAGCAGCGCCTTGGTGACGGCGAGGATGCCCTCGCCGTTGAAGGTTTGGCCGGCGCCCAGCCGCAGCCGGGCGACTTCCGCCTTGAAGGATCGTTCCATAGTCTCTCTGTCGGCGGGCCGGCGTACCGGACCCGCTCTTGTTATGCGCGCTTTCGCGCGCCGTGCTGCAATTATGCCCGACCGGACACGGCCTGCGCCATCGCCGGGTGGCGGCCCTCGGCGAGGCTCCTGATGAAGCCGGCGTTCTTCTTCACCGTGCCTTCGATGTGCGCCACCTGCTCGGGTTCGAGGTGGCGGTACTTGCCGAGGACTTCCAGGTAGGCGTCAATCGGCAGCGCGTCATCGAGCGGGCGCGACAGGCGCAGGCCGTCGCGCGGATTGAACTCCCACAGCATGACGAAGTTCGTCTCGACGGCCTTCCGCGCCACCTCGATGTTCTCCTGCGAGGGGAAGCGCCAGCCGGTGGTGCAAGGCGAGTAGATGTGCAGGTAGGCGAAGCCGCGCTTGGAGGCGGCGATGGCCTTGTCCAGCTTGTCGTAGAGGTCTTCCATGAAGGCGGTGGAGGCCGTGGCGACGTACTCGCAGTTGTGCATCATCATCAGCAGGGGCATGTTCTTGGCGTCCTGCGTCTTGCCGTGGCCGCGCTCGCCGACTGGCGTGGTCGAGGTCCACGCGCCGAAGGGCGTGCAACTGGAGCGCTGCATGCCGGTGTTCATGTAGCCCTCGTTGTCCACGCAGATGAAGAGGATCTGCTCGCCGCGCTCGGCCGCGCCGGAGAGGGACTGGAAGCCGACGTCGGAGGCGCCGCCGTCGCCGGCCAGCGCCACGGCGTTCACCTCGCGGCCCTGGCGCTTGTAGTGCCGCTTGACGCCGGTGAGCATGGAGGCGGTGTTGGTGAGCAGCGGGTGGAAGACCGGCACCTTGGTGCCGGTTAGGCCGTTGTAGCCGACCGAGCCCATGCCGGGGATGCAGCCGGGCGGCGTGGCGAGCACAGTGTCCGGGCCGATGCGGCGCAGGGCATGGCGCATGATGAGCTCGGTGTTGCAGCCCTGGCAGCCGGCCAGCCCCGGCACGAAGAGGTCTTCCAGGTCGCCGACCTCGTTGTAGATGTTGGCGGTGGTGAGGTAGTTCAGGGCGCCTCGGTCGCAAGCCTTGACGCAGGCCGGATCGCCGCCGCAGCTGTCGCACTTGACGACGTGGCCGGCGGCAGCGTTGTAGACGATGCCGCCGAAGGCGCAGCCGACGGTGCACAGCAGGCAGTTCACGCACTTCGAGCCGTCCCAGGCGATCACACCGTCGCCGGCGTCCTTGGCCAGCGCCGCCGCCGGGCAGTTGGCGACGCACTTCGGGTCGCCGCACTGGCGGCACATCGCCAGTTCGAAGGAATCGCCGTCGGCGACGATCTGGATGCGGGAATTGAGAATGTCGGCGCTGCCGGCCTTCGCCGTGGCGCAGGCCGTCATGCAGGCGTTGCAGCCGTCGCAATGCTCGGGCTTGAAGGCTATCGTGTTGTATGCACCCATCGGTTTCTCCTGTAGGAGCGGTTTGCCCGCGATATCGGCCGCGGCAATCGCGGGCAAGCCCGCTCCTACAATTTATCTCCAGGTTTTCGACATGATGGTCCGCGCCGTCTTCTGCGGATCCTTGATGAAGGCCTCGCGCACGGACGAGAGATCGATGCGGCGCAGAATGATCTCCCACATCACGCCCGGATCGAAGGGCGCGTTGATGCCGAAGATGCCGGCGAGGCGGTTGTCCTGCATGACGATCTTCAGGTAATGCTTCGCGTCGGCTTCCTTCCTCACCACTTCGCCTTCATCCTGGCTGCCGACGGAGACCGCCTGCTGGCCGAAGAAGGTGTAGGTGTTGAGCGGCACGCCGCCCGGCCAAGGCTTCAGCGCCGGGTCGCCGGCCATCGCCATGCCGGCGATCCTGCCCTGCTCCACGGCGCTGGGCAGGATGCCGTTGAGCGTCTTCTCGCCGTTGTAGAAACCCTTGGCCTGGGCGACGTCGCCGGCGGCCCAGATGCCGTCCACGCTGCTGCGCATGCTGTCGTCGACGAGGATGCCGCGGTCTATGGCGACGTTCGAACCGGCAAGGTAGTCGGTCACCGGCGCCACGCCGGCGGCGACGAGCAGCAGGTCGGCGTCGAGCGTCGCGCCGCTGTCCGTCGTGACGCGAACGGCCTTCCCCGCCGTCTCGCAGCGACTGACTTTTGCGCCGAGCATGAGCTTGATGCCCTTGGCGGCGAAGGCGGCCTCGATGATGGCGGAGGCTTCGGCATCGAAATAGCCGGCGAGCACGCGCGGCTGCATTTCCACCACGGTGACCTGGGCGCCGGCCTTGGCGAGGTTCTCGGCGGCGTGCATGCCGACCAGCCCGGCGCCGAGCACGACGGCCTGCTTCGTCTGCGGCAGCGCCCGGTGCAGCCCGACGGCATCGTCGAGCGTGCGCAGGACATGGAACCTGACGTCCTTCAGGCCGTGGATCGGCGGCAGGATCGGCGCCGCGCCGGTGGCGAGCAGCAGCTTGGCGTAGGCGATCTCCTCGCCGCTGGAGAGTTTGGCGCGCTTTGCGGCGGCATCGACCGCCGTCACCGCGGCGCCGCGGATGAAGCCGACCTTGTTCTGCTCGAACCAGACGCCGTCCTTTAGCGCGACGCGCTCGGGCGCCGAACGGCCGGAGACGACGTAGGGCAGCACGGTGGGCGAATACGGCAGCGCGTCGTCGCGCGTCACCAGCGTGATGCTGCCCTCTGCGTCCTGCATGCGGATGGCCTGGAGGGCGGACAGCGCGGCGTGGCTGGCGCCGATGATGAGGTATTGAGTCTGTTGCATCCTGTGCTCCGTAATGTAGGTCGGCCTTCAGGCCGACTCAGGCGTCGGGCTGAAGCCCGACCTACAGGGTTCCATCAATCCTTTTCGTTCAGCCACACCGTCTCGCCGACCTGGCCGTCCCTGGCCAGCGCCTGCGTGCGCTCGATGACGCGGCCGAAGTGGTCGGTGGTGATGTCGGCGCCGGCCAGGCCGCCGATGAAGCTCATGGCGGCGGGACGCTGCGCGGCGAACTGCAGCGCAGCGATGACGTCCTGGTAGAGCGGGCCGCAGTTCCAGCCGAAGCTCACCGAGCGGTCGACGACGCCGACCGCCTTGACGCCGGAAAGCGCGCGGGCGACGGCCTGCACCGGGAAGGGGCGATACGTTTTCACCTTGACGAGGCCGACGCGTTCGCCGCGGTCGCGGGCTTCGTCCACCGCGTCCTTGCCGGCGCCGGTCATGGAGCCGAGGGTGACGAGCGCCACCTCGGCGTCGTCCATGCGGTAGGACTCCACCAGCGGCGCATGGCGGCGGCCGACGATGCGGGCCCAGTCCTCGTGGGCGGCCTCGATGGCGGCCAGCGCGTGCTGCATGCCCGAGCACTGGCCCTTGCGGTAGCGCACGAACAGCGACGGGCCCGGCCCGCCGGCGCCGCCGGTGAGCGGGTCGACGGCCATCGGCCGCGAGGGATCGAGGGCGGCGTGCCAGTTGACCGAGGGCGGCGGCAGGAAGGCGTCGACCTCCTCCTGCGTCGGCAGCTCGACGCGGGTCGCGCCGTAGGAGAGGTAGTTGCCGTCGTGGCAGACGTTCACCGGCAGCATGACGTCGCGGTGCTCGGAGACCTTGTAGGCCATGATGGTGGTGTCGAGCACCTCCTGCACGGTCTCGCAGTACATCTGGATCCAGCCGACCTCGCGCACGCTCATGGCGTCCTGGTGGCCGCCCCAGACGCTCTGCGGCGTCAGGGTGTCGCGCGTGACGATGGACATCACCAGCGGCATGCGCATGCCGGGCGTGCGCAGATACGGCTCGAACATGAAGGCCAGGCCGGGACCGCAGGTGCCTGTGTAGGCGCGCGCGCCGGCCAGCACGCCGCCGTGCAGCACGGAGAGCACCGAGTGCTCGCCCTCGACGTCGACGATCTCGGCGTTGAGCTTGCCGTCGGCGACGAACTTGGCGAGGTACTCGACCAGCGAGGACTGCGGCGTGATCGGGTACACCGCCACCATGTCGACGCGCGCCAGGGTCACCGCCCAGGCGGCGGCCTCGTTGCCGTCGCAGACGATGGCTTTCGATTTGGGTTTGAGCACGGCACTCATGCGCCCTCCCCGACCATCGTAATCGCCCGCTGCGGGCATTCCGTGGCGCAGATGCCGCAGCCCTTGCAGGTGGCGAGGTTGAAATCGAACCAGGCGGCCTTCTCGACGACGCACTGCACCGGGCAGTAGAGCCAGCAGACGGCGCACTTGACGCACTTGGCGCGGTCGACCACCGGCTTCATGCTGCGCCAGTCGCCCGGCAGCATGGGGTTCATTTTCGTGGCGATGGGACACAGGTCGCCGGGGATCTGCGACGAATCGAACATGGGGTAGGACTGCTGCTTCATGCCGCTTCCCGCCTTTCAAACGTATGCACGACCGTCTCGTTGTAGCCGCGCTCCAAAGCCAGCAGGTTCTGCTGCAGGCCGGCGTCGCGGAAGTCGGAATCCTCCACCGCGGCGCGCAGGGAATCGAGCGAGACGAGGCCGGTGGTTTTGGCGAAGGCGCCGAGCATGAGGGTGTTGGTGATGGGGCGCTTGAAGATGTCCAGCGCGATGGCCACGGCGTCGCACAGGCCGACGGTGGTCACCTTGTCCGGCACGGCCAGTTCACCGATGGGCTTGGCGGTGGTCTGGATCCAGGTGCTGTTGTCGCGGATGCCGTCGAAGACGTTCACCGCGCGGCCGACCGTGGGGTCGATGCACAGCACACAGTCGGGCCGGTAGATGTTGGTCATCTGGCGGATCTCGCGCGTGTCCATGCGCAGGAAGCTCGCCACCGGCGCGCCGCGCCGCTCGAAGCCGAAGGACGGCACGGCGACGACGTATTTGCCTTCGTTGACCATGGCAGTTGCAAGAATGCCGCCTGCCATCACGGCGCCCTGGCCGCCGCGGCCATGGATTCTGATCTCGTACATCCCCGTTCTCCTCCGTAGGTCGGGCTTCAGCCCGACGCCGGCCGCCAGGTCAGCCGCCCTTGTCGGCCTGAAGGCCGACCTACTGGCCGACCTACTTCGTCCAGCCCGGCTTGACGCCCGGCTTGACCTCGCCCTGACCGCGCACGGGCAGGACCGGCAACGCATAACCCTGATTGTAGGCCGCGCGCGCGACGATGGTGAACTTCAGCCACCAGCCGCTCGCCGCCGCAGCCAGGCCGGCCAGCACGACGAAATACGGCATTACCTCGCCGTAGAAAATTCCCGCGACGACCAGCATCTCCGGCGCCAGCTGGCCGATCATCTCGAATTTCGCGCCGAAGGAGCGCAGGACATCGAGCGCTTTCCTTGGCGCGCCATTCTGCTCCAGCGCCTTGAAATACAGCATCCAGGCGAGGCGGCGCAGGATCAGCGCGCCGAGCAGCGCGCCGGCCAGCCAGCGCGGCGAGACGCCGGGCAGGACGGCCGCCAGGGCCGCGGCCAGCCCTGCGCCCTCGGCAAAGCCGGCGGCGAGGATGAGGGAGATGATCTTCGGCTCGCGCCAGGCGGGAATGCCCTTGGAAGCCTGAAGGATGCGTCCCTGGCAATAGAGGAAGGCGACGCCAAGCAGCGCGGCAATGCCGACGAGCGCCCCGCCGCCGAACCAGACGGCGGCCAGCGCGCAGAGGAACAGCGGCGCCGCGACGATGCCTTCGCGCGTCATCCACGAAGTCTGCGGATGGAAGAAGAGGTTGATGGCGCGCAACGGCCGGCCGATTTCCAGCCAGACGCAGGTCAGGCCGCCGCCGACGAGGGCCAGCGCGATCAGGGCCATGATCCGGTAGCTGTCGGCCGAGCCGGCGGCCAGCGTGGCGAAGAACAGCAGCCCGGTGCCGCTGCCGCCGCCGATGAAGTTGCAGGCGGCGCGCCAGTCCCAGTTGGTCTGGTGCCAGGGGGTGATGCGGCCGGGTTGTATGTTCGTTTTCATCAGAAACCCAATCTCTCTCAACGCAAAGGACGCAAAGACGCAAAGATCGCAAAGAAACCACTCAATAAAGCATCTCTTTGCGTCCTTAGCGTCTTTGCGCGCTTTGCGTCAGAAGCGGTTTTCATTTTTTATCGAAGATGTAATACATGCCCGGATCGGTGCCCAGCTCCTCGTGCATGCGGAAGAACTGGTTCTCGGCCAGCAACTGCGAGACGTTGCTGTTGGCGTCCTCGCGATCGCCGAAGGCCAGCACGCCGGCGATGCAGGAGTTCACGCAGGCTGGCGTCACCTCGGGATCGACGCCCGGCGTCAGGCCCTTCTCTTTCGCCACGTCGACGCGGTCGCTGCAGAAGGTGCACTTGGTCGCCACGTTCATGCGCCGCGCGTCGAAGCGCGCCGCCTCCTGCGCGGTCGGCTTGTCGCCGTAGGCGAACTCGCGCTTGTGCGAGATGTAGCGCGCCTGGTAGGGACAGGCCACGGCGCAGTAGCCGCAGCCGATGCACAGATCGTAATTGATGTCGACGATGCCGTCCGCACGCTGGTAGGTGGCGGTCGACGGGCAGACGTGCATGCAGGGCGGATCGCCGCAGTGCATGCAGCCGGTCGGCACGAAGCTGCGCCGCACGTCGGGAAATTCGCCGGTCTCGATGTCGAGCACCTTGCGCCACTGCACGTCCGGCGGCGTGGCGTTGGCGTGGCGGCAGGCGACCGTGCAGGTCTGGCAGCCGATGCAGCGGCGCAGGTCGACAGTCATGATGAACCTTGCCATCAGACGATCTCCCTGTAGGAGCGGCCTACTGGCCGCGATACCGACAGCCCGAATCGCGGCCGGTAGGCCGCTCCCACATATCCCAAAAAAGTCAGTCGCCTCATGACGCCGCCTCCAGCTTCTTCACGCCGACGCGCACGATGTCGGCCGAGGAGCCGGTGGAGTCGGTGAGCGCCATCGACATCGGGATCAGGCTGTTCATGCTCGGCTTGTGCAGGTCCTTGGCGTAGGGGGTGGCCCAATGGTCGAACTGGCCCATCATCAGCAGGGTGTCGGCGCGGATGCCCTCGGCCAGCATCGCCGGTCCCCGAGTGGCGCCGACGTAGGAGCTCACCTCGACGATGTCGCCCTCCTCGATGCCCAGTTCCTGCGCCCTGCGGCGGTTGATGAGCACGCCCTTGCTGCCGCGCACGTTGCCGGAAACCTCGTTCATCAGCGGGACGCCGACGTTGCTGCCCCATGCGTACTGCATGCTGCGCGAGGTGATGAGCCAGAAGGGGTAGTCGGCCAGCGCGCCGGCGCCGGCCTGCCGGACGGTCTCCTGCTCCCAGATGCCGGGGAAATCCATCACCTTCGGCAGCCCGCCGTACTCCTCGAGCTGCACATCCCACCACTTGATGCCCTGCTCGTGCAGGCGGTGGCCCAGCTCGACGCCGACGCGATAGAGGCGCTCCTGGAACGGCATCTCGAAGCGGATGCCCTTCTTCCTCAGTTCGGGGAACAGATACCAGGACAGGCGCGAGATCGGGCGGGTGCGCAGGCCGTGCTCCTTGAACCAGTCCAGCCCGTCGCTCTCCCTGCCTTCGGTCAGTTCGGCGCTGGCGGCGCGGCAGGTGCGGTCCCAGATCGTCTGCGCATCGTGCCGCTGTTTCGGGTCGAGCGAAAAGTCGTATTGGTCGGAAGACAGCCGCACGCAGGCCGAGCCGCGGTTGATGGCTTCGTTGTACTGCTCGAGGAGGCCGGCCCGCACCGCCAGCTCCGTGGCGATCTCGGTGAAGTCGCGCGTCGCCCCCGCCGGCGCCACGGCGGGCTGGCGCAGGGCGAATCCTTCGTGGTCCCAGAACTGCTCGATGAACTTGCTGCCGCCGACGCGGATCAGCTGCGTGCTCTCGATGTCGGTGCACTCGGGCAGCAGGACATCCGCCATGTGGTTGGTCTCGTCGCGGTTGTAGGCGAAGGCCACGATGAAGGGGAATTCGGCGATGCGCTTGGAGAGCTCCTTGGTGTCCCAGAAGGAAATCGAGGGATTGGTGCGGTAGCAGAACCAGATGTCGGGCGGCGTGACCTTGGGCCAGTTCTCGTCGGGCGACTCCTTCTGGAACATCCACGAGAAGTGGGTCGGGCCGAGCGCTGTGCTCCAGGGCGAGCTCGCCGACAGGGGCACCATGGTGTCGTGGGCATTGCGCACCTTGGGCTTGGCGGCCCAATTCGCCTTGTCGGTCGGGTTCATGGGGTAAAACATGAAGCCGTCCTCGTTGATCCTGACGCTCGCCTGCCGCGTCGTCGCCGGCCGGTTCAGCCGCACCGTGGTGCCGAGGGTGCCGCCCGGCACCTCCAGGCCGCCGACCAGGCAGGCCATCAGAGTGCGCGCCCAGCAGCATTCGTAGGCGCCCCAGCCGTTGTTCACCGTCCGGCCGAACTGGATGGACACCGGCCGGTAGGGCAGCGTCTCCCCGTCGATCTCGACCGTCGCGCCCACCCGGGCCTGCTCGACGTACTCGGCGGCGATGCGGCGCACCGTGCCGCTCCTGACGTCGCAGGTCTGCTCCGCCCACTCGGGCGTGTAGGGCCGCATGCGCTCGACCAGCTTGCCGAAGGCCGTCTCGGCCGCGAGGCCGCGGTGGGTCCACGTCTCTTCGTCGGCGCCGACTTCGATGGCATCGAGGGTGAACGCGCCGTCGAGGGCCGGGTCTGTGTCGGGCGTGTCGAAGGGCACGGCGGCATTGCGCTTCAGGTCCCACAGCAGGGGCTTCCTCGTCGCCGGGTCGCGCAGGTAGAAGCCGTTGGGGCCGATCAGGTAGGGCGAGCCGGTGTGCTGCTTGAGGAAGGGCACGTCGAGCTTTTCGCGCGGCATCTCGCGCACCAGGACATGGACCAGCCCGAAGAGAAAGGCGGCATCGGTCTTGGGCTTGATGGGCACCCATTCGGCCGAGGCGGCGCCGGTGACCGACAGGTGCGGCTCGAACTGGACGCGCTTCATGCCCCGCTCGCGCGCCACGCCGTGGCGCCAGGCGCCGACCACGCCGCCCGAGGCCTCGACGTTGGCGCCGAAGGAGAGCACGTAGTTGCAGCTCGGGGTGTCCGGGCAGACGGTGAAGGCGCGGTGCCACAGCTCGCCGTAGAGGTGCTCGGAATGCGTGCAGCTGACGCCCTGGCCGCTGCCGTAGCTGAAATCCACCGGCCCCCAGGCGGCGAGGAAGGCCGGGAAGGTGCCCATGTAGTAGGTGGGAATGCCGCCGCCGCCGAAGCTGGCCGCCGCGCGTGGATAGCCGTACTCGTTGGTGAGCCCCCTGGCGCGGATCTCCTTCATCTTCGCGCCGATGATGTCGAAGGCCTCGTCCCAGGAAATCGGCACGAAGCCGGGATCCTCGTGGCGCCCCTTCTTCGGGTTGGTGCGCTTCATCGGGGCGAGCAGCCGGTTCGGGCTGTAGGTCTTCTGGATGATGCCGTAGGCCTTGACGCAGCACTTGCCGGCGCCGGGATGCACGTCGCAGGCGGAGAAGTTCGGCTCGACCTCGGTGGCGACGCCGTCCTCCACCTTGACGGTGAGCAGATCGGGGCCCGCCACGCACTGGTAGCAGTACTGCGGAACCTTCTTGACGGATTTCGCGGCGGCCATGGTCAGGCGGCCCGCCCGGCCGTCGTGATACGTTTTTCGGCAGATATGCCGACAGCAATGCCCTTCATCGACTCCTCCTTGGCCCACCCGCCCATTCGCGAAGATTGCCTGCCGCTACGGGCCTTATTGCGCCCGCCCGGACCCGCGCCGGGCAACCGTGCAATCCGCTTGATGATTCATATTATGAATAACTGTTGGTTTATTTTGTATCATTTTTGGGAGAATTGCAATGCTCGCGATTGATGTGGATCAAACCCGTCGGGAATGCCGGGCGATGCCGGGATGGCCTGGGGTAAACTGTTGAAAATGGGTTGCAAAGAAGCACTTGGGGACGCCTACGACCCCGTCGAAACGTCCAGCCGCGACGCGCTCGCCGCCCTGCAGCTTAAACGCATGCAGTGGTCGCTGGCCCACGCGTATCGGAACGTCGAACCCGTCCGCCGCAAGTTCGAGGCGGCCGGGGCGCACCCGGACGACCTCAAGTCCCTGGGCGACCTGGCGAAATTCCCCTTCACCACGAAGGGCGACCTGCGCGACGCCTACCCCTTCGGCCTGTTCGCCGTGCCGCGCAATCAGATCATTCGCCTGCATGCCTCCAGCGGCACCACCGGCAAGCCCACCGTCGTCGGCTACACGCGGGCCGACCTCGACATGTGGGCGAACGTCATGGCGCGCTCGATTTTCGCCGCCGGCGGCCGGCCGGGCGACCTCGTGCACAACAGCAACGGCTACGGCCTGTTCACCGGCGGGCTGGGCTTCCACTACGGCGCCGAGCGCCTCGGCTGTACGGTCATCCCGATGTCGGGCGGCCAGACCGAGAAGCAGGTGCAGCTCATCGGCGACTTCGGCCCGAAGATCATCTGCTGCACGCCCACCTACCTGCTGACGCTCGCCGACGGCTTCGCCGAACAGGGCATCGACCCGGCGGCGACCAGCCTGAAGCTGGCGCTGGCCGGCGGCGAGCCGTGCACGCGGGAGATGCGCGCGGTGATCGAGTCGCGCATGGCCCTCGACGTCATGGAGTGCTACGGGCTCTCCGAGATCATCGGCCCGGGCGTGGCGATGGAGTGCCTGGAGACCCGGGACGGCCCGACGATCTGGGAGGACCACTTCTACCCGGAGATCATCGACC
The DNA here is from genome assembly GCA_016214145.1 of Rhodocyclales bacterium. GTDB lineage: Bacteria > Pseudomonadota > Gammaproteobacteria > Burkholderiales > Rhodocyclaceae > Desulfobacillus. Next base: position 116,398 of record JACRPA010000012.1, on the reverse strand, counting down.
CGTCGACCGGCGAGGTGCTGCCCGACGGGGAATTCGGCGAGCTGGTCATCACCTCGCTGACCAAGGAGGCGCTGCCGGTGGTCCGCTACCGCACGCGCGACCTCACCCGGCTGCTGCCCGGCGCGGCGCGGACGATGCGCCGCCTGGACAAACTCGCCGGCCGCTCGGACGACATGCTGATCATCCGCGGCGTGAACGTCTTTCCCAGCCAGATCGAGGAGCTGATCCTGAAGAGCCCCGCCCTCGCCCCGCACTACGTCATCGAGGTGACGCGGCCGCGGCACATGGACGAGATCGAGGTGCAGGTGGAGATGAGCCCGGAGGCGGGAAATTCGGGCGAAGCGGCGCAGCGGCAGGCCGCCGCCGAGCTGCAGCACCACATCAAGTCGTTCATCGGAATCTCGGCCCGCGTGCGCGTGGTGCCGACGGCGAGCATCGAGCGCCCGGTCGGCAAGGCGCGGCGGGTGGTGGACAGAAGGGCGCGGTAACTCTCGTCATTCCCGCGCAAGCGGGAATCCACTACGGCGCAATGCCCATGGATCCCCGCCTTCGCGGGGATGACGGCAAGTTCTTAACCGCCGGTCGCCTTGGCCAGCTTGGCCTTCAGCCGCTGCGCGGTCTTCTCGGTGCCGACGATGAAGCGGCTGTGCTTGCCGCGCGCCACTTCCTCGAGCGCATCGCGGGCCGTGAAATCGAACGTGACGGCCGGGCCGTTGACTTCCTTCAGCGTCACCGTGATCTCCACCCACATGCCCAGCAGCGTCGCGCCGACATGGTCGAGTTCGACGCGCGTGCCGACGGAATCCTTGCCCGGCTCGATGTGCGCGAGCAGCAGGTTGCGGCAGGCCACCTCGATGTCGTAGAGCAGGCTCGGCGTCGAATAGACGCGGCATTCGTCGCCCATGAAGCCGATGGTGCGGGCCTGGTCGACGTCAATGCGGCAGGTGGCGGTGAGTCCGGGCTTCAGCGTGTCGCTCATTTTCATTCCCTCGGTTAAAAGTCAGTCCCGCCGGGACGGCGGCGTTGCAGTGAATCGGCGTTGAGGCGCGCCTCGACGTAGCGCACCAGCGCCTTCGTGCCGCGTGCGCAGTTGCGGAAGACGCATACGCCGCGGTCCATCAGGCCGGCCGCCATGGCGTCGTAGAGCGTGCCGCCGTCCACGATGCCGATGAGCGGCTTGTCGTTGCGCTCGACGATGGGCGGCATCAGGTGCACCGTGCTCTTCGGGTCGCTGATGTCGTGGCCGGGGCGCAGCTTGCTCTCCACCAGCGCGCGCACCGAGGGCGCGGTCGGGTCGAGACCGACCACCACCGCGTCGATGTTCGGGTCCTGCAGGAAGGCCTCGGAAATCTGCAGGTGGGCCTCGTCGTCGGCGCCGGGATTGATGTCGATCGGATTGCGCACCTCGACCAGCTGGTCGAGCTTCTTGGCGACGAGGATCTCCTCGATCTTCTTCACCGTGGCCTCCTCCAGCGCGCCCATCTCCAGGGCGAAGCTGTCCGACTCGATGTTGTCCGCCATGCCGACGGCCTCGAAGCCGGCGCCGCTGATGGCGCCGATGCGGCGGCCGCCGACCTTCTTGCCCTGCAGCGCGCCGGCGATGTAGAACAGGTCGTCGAAGCCGTTGAAGTCCTCGGCGACGATAGCGCCGGCGTGGCGCACCACCGATTCGAACAGCGTGAGCCCGCCGGCGATGGAGGCGGTGTGGCCCATCACGCCGCCCTGCCCCGGCGCCGTGCGGCCGGATTTGTAGACGACGATCTGCTTGCCGTTGAGCACCGCCTTCCTCACCGCCTTGGCGAACGCCAGGCCGTCGAGGTCCTTGAAGCCCTCGATGTAGATGCCGAGCGTCTCGATGCCCGGCAGCGCGGCGAAGTAGCTCAGCATGTCGCCGTGCGTGAGATCGGTCTGGTTGCCCAGCGCCAGCATGTAGGCCGGGTCGAGCCAGGGGTTCTGCGACAGGCGCGTGATCATGAAGGCGCCGCTCTGGCTCAGCATGACGGAGTTGCGCAGCGGCTTCTTCTTCGGCTTGGGCAGGCGCTCGAGCGGGATGAACCAGGAATCGTAAGCGCCCGGGTGCGACACCACGCCGAGGCAGTTGGCGCCGAGGAAGATCGGCCCGCCGCCCGGCTGGCCGTGGGCGGCGTTGATGCGCGCCGCCAGCGCGGCGGCCGGCTCGCGGCTCTTCTTCGTCTCGCCCAGGCTGCCCGGGATCAGCATCACCGCTTCCACGGCGTCGGACGCGATGATCTCGTCGACCAGCTCGTACACCGCGCTGGCGGCCACCGCGACGATGAGCAGATCCAGCTTGGCCGGCAGCGACTTGAGGCCCTCGACGCATTTGACGCCGTCGATCTCGGCCTCGCCCGGCTTGAGGATGAACAGTTGCTCCTTCGGATAGCCGCTGCCCATCAGGTTGCGCAGGATGATGCGGCCGAAGTTCATGCCGCTGCCCGAAACGCCGATGATGCCGATGGATTTCGGGTGGATCAGCTTGTCGATCTTGGCGATCGGGCGCGGCAGGCGGCCCGGCAGCGGCGCGCCGAAGGCGCACTCGGCGCCTCGCACCGTCAGCGCGCCGTCCGCCTGAACAGGATTCAGTTCCAGCGCCTGCAGCACGAAGGGTGCGGCGGAGTTGCCCGGCGCGAAGGCTTTCGCCAGTGCCAGCAGCCGCGCGAAGCAGGCTTCCAGCGCCGCGTCGGGCGAGGATGCGCCCGCACGCCGCGCCACGGCGGCAAGCTTCTGCCAGGCCAGGGTGCGCTTGAAGAGGCCGAGGAAATCCGCCGCGTCGGTCAGCGCGGCGGCGGCATAGACGGAGGCGCGGTCACGGCGGAAGTTGCCCTCGTCCAGCTCCGCCTCCAGGCCGCCCAGCCCGGCGCTGATGACCATGCCGAACTCGCGCGTGCTGTTCAGGCTGATGCGGATGTCGGCCGCGCCGGCCGACGCGGACTTCGCATCGAATGCGATACCCAGACCGGCCAGCAGGGCCTGCAGTTCGGCATCGTTCAGCTTGTCGCGCCCGGACGACACGGCCTGCCGGAACAAGCCGGCCGTGGCGGATTCAACGGATGCGTCCGTGATGCCCGGATTGGAAACTGGTGGATTCTTCACTGTACCGCCCCCTTTTGTGGTTCGCGAAAAAGGCGCGGCTGTTATCGTCGTTTTCGCCGCCGCGTATTGCCTGGCGCTGCAGGGGCGCCAGGCACCGGGCAACTATATCAGATACATATTTAATAAAATATTGAATATCTTTGTATCGGTTGATCCTGGTCAAGAAAGACCGGCCTCCCGACGAAAAACCTCAGGCGGCTTTCCTGACCACCAGCGTGCCGGCGATCATGTCGTGCAGCGCCTGCTTCCTTTGCGTGAAGGCCGCCATCAGGTAGCCGATGAGCAGCGTGAAGATCGAAAACAGCTTCGACCAATAGCGGGCATTCGCCCGGCCGAAGCCGATCCGGCTGCCGTTCACGTCGGTCACCTTGAGGCCGAGCACCTTCTTGCCGAGGGTCGCCTGCCAGGGGGACGACTCGCACAGGGTGAAGTACAGCCAGTTGACGAGGACGCCGACCAGGTTCCCCATCCCCTCGCCCAGGTTGCGGATTTCGAAGTAGGAGGCCGATCCGGACAGCAAGGTGCCGGTGGCGAACCCCAGCGGAACCGCGATGACGATGGCCATCACCGTGCTGATGGCGAAATCGATCAGCAGCGCAAGGGCCCGGTACCAGAATCCCGCGTAATGCGGCGCCGGCATGGGCTGCGTCTCGCGAAACGGCTCCGCCGGCCCGGGGGCGGCGCTCGCCACGGCCAGCGGCACGCCGCAAGCCGTGCAGAACCGCCCTTCGTCATTGTTTTTTGCGCCGCACTTGGAGCAATACATTTAAAACTCCCCGAACTGGTTTTCAAGATGGATGAATGATAGACGAGACCGGCAATGCTGCCCTAGGGGTCCAGGGCGCCGGCGCCGATATCGCTTACCCGCTCCACGCCGAGCAGCGTCATGGTCACTTCCAGTTCGCGCCTGAGTATGGCCAGCACCTCGGCCACGCCCGCCTCGCCGCGCGCCGCCAGGCCGTAGGCCCAGGGGCGGCCGAGCATGACGGCGCGGGCGCCGCTGGCCAGCGCCTTGGCGACGTCCTGGCCGCTGCGGATGCCGCCGTCCATGAGGATTTCCATCCGGCCGCCGACCGCCTCGGCGATGCGCGGCAGCACGGAGATGGAGGACGGCGCGCCGTCGAGCTGGCGGCCGCCGTGGTTGGAGACCACCACCGCGCTGGCGCCGACGCCGGCGGCCGAGCGCGCATCCTCGACGTCCAGCACGCCCTTGATGACGATGGCTCCGTTCCAGTTGCTGCGCACCCAGTCGAGGTCCTTCCAGGTGACGCCGGGATCGAACTGGGCATCGACCCAGCCTTTCATGGCCCCCAGGCTGTGCGCCGCGGGCACCGCCTGGGCGAGGTTGCCGAAGGTGAGCGGCTTGCCGCGCAGGGGCACATCCCACAGCCAGCCGGCATGGCGCGCGAGGTCCCAGGCCTTGGCGAGCCTGCCGGCGAGCGGGACGGCGGACGTCATGCCGTTGCGCACATCGCGGTAGCGCGTGGCGAACACCGGCAGGTCGACGGTGAACACGAGGGTGGTGCAGCCGGCGGCCTGCGCGCGGGCGAGCAGCTCCTTCGCGTAGCCGCGGTCGCGGATGACGTAGAGCTGGAACCAGAACGGCGCCGTGGTGGCGGCGCTGACTTCCTCGACGGAGCAGATGGATACGGTGCTGAGGCAGAACGGCACGCCGGCGGTCCGCGCGGCGCGCGCCGCCTGCACCTCGCCGCGGCGGGCATAGAGGCCGGCCAGCCCCACCGGGGCGAGGATCACCGGCTGGGCCAGCTTCTGGCCGAGCACGGTCGTCGACGTGTCGATGTTCTTGGCGCCGCGCAGGACGCGCTGGTGCAGCTTGAGCGCGTCGAGGTCGGCCTGGTTGGCGTTGAGCGTCAGTTCGCCGTAGGCGCCGCCGTCGATGTAGTCGAAGAACGGCCGCGGCAGGCGCCGCTGCGCCAGCAGGCGGTAATCCGAAACGGAAGCCGGAACCAGCATGGAACACCTCGCACGGTGGAAACCGGGCGATTATCCCATCAGGCGGGGGTGGCGGTCAGCTTGAGAAACTTGGCGTGCAACTGGTCCTTGCTCTCGGTGTTGCCGGGGTCGACGACGATGCAATCGACCGGGCAGACGGCGATGCACTGCGATTCATCGTAGTGGCCGACGCACTCGGTGCATTTCGCCGGGTCGATGACGTAAATCTCGTCGCCCTGCGAGATGGCGTTGTTCGGGCACTCCGGCTCGCACACGTCGCAGTTGATGCATTCGTCGGTGATGATCAGGGCCATGCTCTGCCGCTCCTTCGGGTCAGTCGATTGTCCAGGTGTCGCCGCTGTTGAAGAGGCCGGCGAGGTCGCCGCGCCCCCTGCGCGCCTCGGCGTCGGCGTGCAGTTGGTTGTTCATATCCTCGTAGGCCGGCGCGCTCACGGCGCGGAAGACGCCGAGCGGCACGGGCAGCTTCGGCGCGTCGAATTGCGAGAGGAAGAAGGCCAGTCCGCTGTGATCCGCGGCTTCGTCGTGCACGACCAGGTCCGCTTCCGTCACGCCGTCCTCGCCCACGGTCACCGCCTCGGGCTCGAGGCCGCGCAGGCGGATGCCCTTGTCGCGGCCCTTGCCGTAGAGAAGCGGCTTGCCGTGCTCGAGCAGCAGGCGGGCGTCGTCGCGCACCGCCTTGTCGGTGATGGCGTCGTAAGCGCCGTCGTTGAAGACGATGCAGTTCTGGTACACCTCGACGAAGGCGGTGCCCTCGTGCTCGGCGGCGCGCCTGAGCACCTGCGCCATGTGGGCGAGGTCGCTGTCCACGGTGCGGGCGACGAAGGTGGCGCCGGCGCCCAAGGCGACGGCGACCGGGCTGAACGGCCGGTCGATGCTGCCCTGCGGCGTCGTCTTGGTCTTCATGCCCAGCTGGGAGGTCGGCGAATACTGGCCCTTGGTGAGGCCGTAGATGCGGTTGTTGAGCAGGATGATCTTCAGGCCGATGTTGCGGCGCATGGCGTGGATGAAATGGTTGCCGCCGATGGCGAGCGCGTCGCCGTCGCCCGTCACCACCCACACCGACAGCTCGGGCCGCGCCAGCTTCAGCCCGCTGGCGACGGCCGGCGCGCGGCCGTGGATGCTGTGCATGCCGTAGGTTTCCATGTAGTAGGGAAAGCGGCTGGAGCAGCCGATGCCGGAGATGAAAGCGAAGTTCTCGCGCGGGATGCCGAGCGTCGGCATCAGCTTCTGCACCTGCGCCAGCACGGCGTAGTCGCCGCAGCCGGGGCACCAGCGCACGTCCTGGTTGGTCTCGAAGTCCTTCTTGGTCAGGGTCGCGGGTTCGGTCATGTCGGTCATTTTTGTCTCCAGCGTAGGTCGGGCTTCAGCCCGACGCCTGCGGTAGATCGGTCGCCGTGGTCGGGCTGAAGCCCGACCTACATTAGCTCGACGATGCGGTCGTGGATCTCGGACACCTTGAACGGCTTGCCCTGCACCTTGTTGAGCGGCACCACCTCGCGCAGGTAGCGCTCGCGCAGCAGGCGGGAGAGCTGGCCGAGGTTCATCTCCGGCACCAGCACCGTCCTGTAGCGCTTGAGAAGGTCGCCGAGGTCCTGCGGGAAGGGATTCAGGTGGCGCAGGTGCACGTGGGCGACGGAGTAGCCTTCCGCCGCGGCCTGCTCGCGCGCCTGCACGATGGAGCCGTAGGTGCTGCCCCAGCCGACGATGAGCAGATCTCCTTTTTCCGGGCCTTCCACCCGCAGCGGCGGGATGTCCCCGGCAATGCCGGCCACCTTGGCGGCGCGCACCTCGACCATGCGCTGGTGGTTGTCCGGATCGTGCGAGATGTTGCCGGTGAGGAAATCCTTCTCCAGTCCGCCGATGCGGTGCTCCATGCCGGGCGTGCCGGGGCGCACCCAGGCGCGCGCCAGGTTGGCGTCGCGCGCATAGGCCTGGAAGCCTTCCGCATCGGTGCGGAACTTCACTTCCAGCTTCGGCAGGGACGCCGGATCGGGAATGCGCCACGGTTCGGCGGCATTGCCGATGCCGCCGTCGGACAGCAGGATCACCGGCGTCATGTACTTCACGGCGAGGCGGAAGGCCTCGATGGCGCAGTCGAAGCAGTCGGCGGGGGAACTCGATGCGATCACCGGAATCGGGCATTCGCCGTTGCGGCCGTAGACGGCCTGCAGCAGGTCGGACTGTTCGATCTTGGTCGGCAGGCCGGTCGAGGGGCCGCCGCGCTGCACGTTCACGATCACCAGCGGCAGTTCCAGCATCACGGCGAGGCCGAGCGCCTCCGTCTTCAGCGCCATGCCGGGCCCGGAGGTGGTGGTCATGCCGAGGACGCCGCCGTAGGCCGCGCCGATGGCCGAGCAGATGCCGGCAATCTCATCCTCGGCCTGGAAGGTGGTGACGTTGAAATGCTTCAGCGCCGACAGCTCGTGCAGGATGTCGGTGGCCGGCGTGATCGGATAGGAGCCGAGGAAGAGCGGCACGCCGGAGAGCTCGGAAGCGGCGACGAAACCGAGCGCGGCGGCATGGTTGCCGGTGAGGCTGCGGTAGGTGCCCGGGCGGATGTCGGCCGAGCGCACGCGGTAGGCGGTGATGAACATCTCGGTGGCGTCGGCGTAGGCATAGCCGGCGCGCAGCGCCAGCACGTTGGCCCCGGCGATCTCCGGCTTCCTGGCGAACTTCCTGCGGATGTCCTCCTCCTCCCGTTCGAGGGGACGGCTGTAGAGGGAGAGCATGAGGCCGAGCGCGTAGTAGTTCTTGCAGCGGCCGACATCCTTTTTGGAGAGGCCGGCATCCTTCAGGGCATGCGCGGTCAGGTCGGAAATGTCGATCCGGTAGAGGCGATAGCCACCGAGGCTGCCGTCCTCGAGGGGATTGCTCTTGTAGCCGGCCTTGGCCAGGTTGTTGTCGGTGAAGGCGCCGCCGTTGGCGATGATGATGCCGCCGTGCTTGACGTCGGCGAGGTTGGTCTTCAGCGCCGCCGGGTTCATGGCCACCAGCACGTCCGGCGCGTCGCCGGAGGTGAACACCTGGCGCGAGGCGAACTGGATCTGGTAGCCGGAGACGCCGAACAGCGTGCCGGTCGGGGCGCGGATTTCCGAGGGATAGTCGGGATGGGTGGCGAAATCGTGTCCCGCCTTGGCGATGGCCTTGGAAAACTCGTTGCCGGTGAGCTGCATGCCGTCGCCGGAATCCCCGACGAAGCGGATGACGACGCTGTCGAGCTCCTCCACCGGGCGGCGCGGCGCGCGCCCGTTCCCGGCCCTTTTCGCCTCGACTTCTGCTGTTCCTGCCGAAACCGACATGACTGCCTCCTCAAGACCCGCCACTGACCCACCATCGAATGCGACTTTACCCCACTCCACGGTTGAATTATAATTTGGTAATAAACAATTTGTCATCCACCGTTTTTTGACCTGGATCAAGTCCGGGCGAAATAGCGCGTGATAGCTTGATCGGCAAGGAGGCAACCATGAGCATTCATACCCTGGTCGACCGGCTGTGCAGCCGGCTGCACGACACCGCCCAGTACCCGACGCAGGGCGCCACGCTGTTCGTCGACCTGGCGCGCCGCGAAACCCGCCGCAAGTACCTGCCGGCCGACGTCCTGACGCATTTCCTCGGCGGCCGCGGCGCCAACATGTGGCTGCTCTACAACCTGCTGCAGGAGGAAAAGGACGCGCTCGACCCGGAGGTGCCGCTGATCTTCGGTTCCGGCGTCCTGACCAGCGTGATGCCCTCGGCCACGCGCGGCAACTTCACCAGCAAGTCGCCCGAGTCCTACGCCATCCTCGACGCCAACGGCGGCGACTATTTCCCTTCCTTCCTCAAGCGCCACGGCTACGACCACCTGGTGCTCTACGGCAAGGCCGCGAAATGGACCCTGCTGCGCATCGCGCTCGGCGAAGTCAGCTTCGAGGACGCCACGCCCTACGCCGGCCTGAACAACCTCGACACGGCGGCGGCCGTCGAGCACGACTTCAAATGCAAGGAGCGCAAGGACATGGCGCTCGCCCGCATCACCAGCGCCGGCGAGAACGGCGTGCTGTGCGCCGGCATCATGGGCGGCATCAAGGCCATCTGGGCGCGCGGCGGCGGCGGCGCCAAGATGGGTTCGCTGAACCTCAAGGCCATCATGGTGCACGGCCGTCCGCCGGAAATCGCCCTGCCGGCCGACGCCAAGGCGCAGAACAAGGCCATCGGCAAGAAGATCACCGGCACCTCGGTCATCAAGAACGCCCTGAAGATGGTCGGCACGCCCTTCCTCTACAAGCCGAGCCGGGTACTCGGCGCAATGGGCACCAAGAACAACCAGGAAACCACCTGGGGCGAATCGCTGGACGCCGACAACTTCGACGTCTACCGCCCCGGCATGGATGGCTGCTTCAAATGCCCGGTGCATTGCCGCAACCTCAACGACATGACGCCCGAAGGAAAGGGCGGCTGGGGGGCGCATGCGCTGAAGGGCCTGAAGGGCAACGCCAGCTACGACAAGGCGCAGGCCGAGGTCGAACACGAGCGCAAGAAGACCTACAACGGCATCCACAACGACGGACAGTTCGACCGCTACGACAAGGGCGACGGCCCCGAGTACGTCACCCTCGGCAAATTCGGCCCGAACATCGGCATCAAGGAGCCGGAGCAGGTGCTGCGCCTGAACAACGTCCTCAACGACCTCGGCCTCGATTCGGCCAGCGCCGGCGGCGCCCTCGCCTGGGCCATGGAGCTCTACCAGCGCGGCATCATCACGCAGAAGGAAACCGGCGGGCTGGACCTCGCCTGGGGCAACTACGAGGCGATCGAGAAGCTGCTCTTCATGACGGCGAAGCGCGAAGGCTTCGGCAATGTCATCGCCGATTCGTCCCGCGCCATCGAGAAGGGCCACTACCCGGCGGAGGCCGCGCAATACCGCATGTCGGTGAAGGGCCTGTTCCAGTCCGATCCGCACGACGCGCGCATCCTCAAGGCCTTCGCCCTCGGCCTGTCGGTGGCCACGCGCGGCATGGACCACCTGCGCAACCGCGTCACCCTGGAGATCAACGCCCGCGTCAACGACGATCCGGCCTTCAAGACCGCGCTCTACGGCGGCACGGTGTCGGCCAAGCCCAACTCCTACGAGGGCAAGGAGTTCGCCGTGCGCAAATGCGAAAACACCTTCGCCGTCGGCGACTCGGTCGGCATGTGCCGCTTCGACACCAAGCTGTTCAACTCGCCCACCCTGCCCGATCCGGCGGATTTCGCCGAGCAGGTGAACACCCTCACCGGCACGGCGCTGAGCGCCGCCGACATGGACGAGATCGGCCACAACATCACCGGCATCGAGCACATGCTCAACTTCCGCCTCGGATTGCGGGGGAAGGACGACACCCTGCCGCAACGCTGGTTCGAGGAGGAGAACACTTTCGGCCCGTTCAAGGGCGAGAAGATCGACCGCGCGCAGTTCGAGCAGATGAAGACGCGCTTCTATGCGCTGACGGGGCTCAACGCCGAGGGCGCGCCGCAGGTGGAATGGCACGAGAAGCTGGCGAAGGTCATCACCGGCTTTGCGGTCCGCGTCGAACTGCCCAACGACGTGCCCGGCGCGCCGGAGCACGCCATGGTCATCGACGAGCCGGTATTCAACGTCATCGAGCTGCGCCGGACGCTGCAGCGCCGCCTGCCGGAAGCCGCCGGCGCGCTCGGCGACCGCAACCTCAACGTCGCCGTCAACGGCGAAATGGTGCTGTCGGGGGAAAAAAACGTGTCGCTGCGGAACGGCGACCGCGTGACGGTGTTCCCGATGATCGCCGGAGGGTAGAATCCTCCCCCTGAAGCAATCGGGGGGAGACCATGACGCACACCTCGCCGCACAAGAGCCGCGGCGGCCTCAAGCGCATCTGGAACGCCACGCTTTACTCGCGCGACGGCCTGCTGGCCGCCTGGCGCCACGAGGCGGCCTTCCGCCAGGAACTGCTGCTGGTGGCGCCCCTGCTGCCGCTGGGGCTGTATCTCGGCAACAACGGCATCGAGCGGGCGCTGCTGGTCGGCAGCCTGCTGCTGATCCTCATCGTCGAACTGCTGAATTCCGCCGTCGAGGCGGTGGTCGACCGCGTCTCCGGCGAACGCCACGACCTCTCCAAACGCGCCAAGGACCTCGGCAGCGCGGCGGTGATGCTGTCTCTGCTCAATGCCGCCGTGGTCTGGGGACTGACTTTGCTGTTTAGAGGATGAACGCCGGCTTCATCTTCACCGGCAGCAGGCAGCCCTTGCGCGCGCGGTGCAGGCGGTACTTCCCGATTTCCTTGCCTTCCACCTTGCACGGCACCGTCCTGCCGCCGCGGCCGATGCCCTCGACGACGACGCGGAGACCGTCGTTCACCACCACGCCGACCAGCGCTTCCTTGTCTTCCAGATCCATGACGATGACGCCGCGTCCGGCGGACTGACTCTTCATTTCCCCGGCGGCGAAGAGCAGCAGGCGGCCGTTCTCCGACACGGCCGCGATGGTGTTGCCCGCCACCTTGGCCGGATGCAGGATGCGCTCGTCCTGTTCCAGGCTCATGAAGCCCTTGCCGGCCTTCTGCCGCGAAACGAGGTCGGACACCCTGGCGATGAAGCCGTAGCCGCCGGAATTGGCGAACAGGTACTGCGCCTCCGGCTCGTCGGACACCGCCGCCGCGACGCGCCCGCCGGCCTGCAGGTCGATCATGGTGGCGATCGGCGCGCCGTCGCCGCGCCCGCCGGGCAGGTCGGAGACGCGCAGCGAATAGGCGCGGCCGTTCGAGTCGACCACGATCAGCGGCCAGGTAGTGCGCGTCTCCGCCACGAAGAAGGGGTAGTCGCCGGCCTTGTAGGTGATGGCCGTGCGGTCGTGGCCGTGGCCGTCGCGGCGGCGCACCCAGCCGTTCTTCGAGAGGATCACCGTCACCGGCTCGTCCGGCACCTGGATTTCGGCCGGCGCCACCGACGCCACCGCCTCGATCAGCGTGCGGCGCGCGTCGCCGTACTGCTTCGCGTCCTGCTCGATCTCCTTGAGCAGGAGCCTGGTCATTTCCTTGCGCTCGGCCAGCAGGAGTTTCAGCCTGCCCTGCTCCTCCTTCAGCTCGGCGAGCTCCTTCTCGATGCGGATGCCCTCCAGCCGCGCCAGCTGGCGCAGGCGGATCTCGAGGATGTCCTCGGCCTGGACCTCGCTCAGGCTGAACTTCGCCATCAGGTCCTGCTTCGGCTCGTCCGAATTGCGGATGACCTTGATCACCTTGTCGATGCCGAGGAAGGCGATCATGCGGCCGTCGAGGATGTGGATGCGGCGCTCCACCTCGCCCAACCGATGGCGCGTGCGGCGCTCGACGGTGGCGTAGCGATAGGCCACCCACTCCGAGACGACCTGCACCAGGTTCTTCTGCTGCGGGCGTCCGTCGCGGCCGAGCATGGTGAAGTTGAGCGAAACGTTGGTCTCCAGGCTGGTGTTGGCGAGGAGGATGTTCATCATCTCCTGCATGTCCTGGTTCTTCGACTTCGGCTCGAGGACCAGCCGCACCGGCTCCTTGTCGGTGGACTCGTCGCGCATCGTGTCGAGCACGGAGAGCAGCAGCTGCCTGAGATTCTTCTGTTCCTGGCTGACGTCCTTGCGCCCCTGCCTCGGCTGCGGATTGGTGAGGGACTCGATCTCGGCGGCGATCTGCGCCGCGGAGACGCCGTGCGGCAGCTCCTGCACGACGATGCGCCACTGGCCGCGCGCCAGGTCCTCGATGCGCCAGCGCGCGCGCATGCGCAGGCTGCCGCGCCCCGTCGCATAGGCGTCGGCGATGTCCTTCGGCTGCGAGATGATCTGCCCGCCGCCGGGAAAGTCCGGCCCATTCACGTGCTGCAGCAGGTCGGCCAGCGCGGCTTTCGGATTGCGCACCAGGTGCGCCGCCGCCTGCGCCACTTCGCGCAGGTTGTGCGGCGGTATCTCCGTGGCCATGCCGACGGCGATGCCGGAAGCGCCGTTCAACAGCACCATCGGCAGGCGCGCCGGCAGCAGCACCGGCTCCCTGAAGGCGCCGTCGTAGTTGGGCGCGAAGTCGACGGTGCCGCGGTCGAGCTCGCCCAGCAGCAGCTCGGCGATCGGCGTCAGGCGCGCCTCGGTGTAGCGCATGGCCGCGGCGGCGTCGCCGTCGCGCGAGCCGAAGTTGCCCTGGCCGTCGATGAGCGGGTAGCGCAGCGAGAAGTCCTGCGCCACGCGCACCATGGCGTCGTACACGCTCTGGTCGCCGTGGGGATGGAACTTGCCGATGACGTCGCCGACGACGCGCGCGCTCTTCACCGGCTTGGCGCCGGCCTTGAGGCCCATCTCGTGCATGGCGTAGAGGATGCGCCGCTGCACCGGTTTCTGGCCGTCCTCGACGTGCGGGAGCGCCCGGCCGGTGACCACGCTCATGGCGTACGTCAGGTAGGCGCGCTCGGCGTAGAGGTCGAGCGGCAGGGCGTCGTCGGGCAGCGCGGCCACGGCGGGCGGCGGCGGGTTCGCCGTACCGCCGGGACTGACTTTATCGTCGTCGAACAGGTCAGGCGTGCCGTTGCTCATACGTCGGCCTCCACCAGGTTGCCGTTCTTCTCCATCCAGCCGCGGCGGCCGGCGGCTTCGCCCTTGGCCATCAGCAGGGTGAACATCTTCTGCGTCTCCTCGGCGCAGCCTGCGCGCAGCTGCACCGGCAGCACGCGGCGCGTCGCCGGGTCCATGGTGGTCTCGCGCAGCTGCTCGGGGTTCATCTCGCCGAGGCCCTTGAAGCGGCCGATCTCGACGGCGTCGGGATTGACGCCCTCCTTCTTCAGGCGGTCGCGGATCGCCTCCAGCTCGCCCTCGTCGAGGGCGTAGAGGCGCTTGGCGGGCCGCTTCTTGCCCTGCGCCGGCACGTCGACGCGGTAGAGCGGCGGCATGGCGACATAAACGTGGCCATGCTCGATCAGCTTGGGGAAATGCCGGTAGAACAGCGTCAGCAGCAGCGTCTGGATGTGCGCGCCGTCGACGTCGGCGTCGGACATGATGATGGCCTTGCCGTAGCGCAGGCGGTCGAGCACGCTGTCGGGCGCGTCGGCAGGATGCGGATCGACGCCGAGCGCCACCGCGATGTCGTGGATCTCGGCGTTGGCGAAAAGCCGGTCGGCGTCGACCTCGAAGGCGTTGAGCACCTTGCCGCGCAGCGGCAGGATGGCCTGCGTTTCCTTGCTGCGCGCCATCTTCGCCGAGCCGCCGGCGGAGTCGCCCTCGACGAGGAACAGCTCGTTCTCGCCGATGGTCTCGCTCTCACAGTCGGACAGCTTGCCCGGCAGGACGGCGACGCCGGAAGATTTCTTCTTCTCCACCTTCTGCGCCGTGCGCAGGCGCGCCTCGGCCTGCCTGATGGCGAGCTGGGCGATGGCCTTGCCGGCGTCGACGTGGTTGTTGAGCCAGATCTCGAGCGGGTCGCGCATCATGGTCGACACCAGCTTGACGGCCTCGCGCGAATTGAGCTTCTCCTTGACCTGCCCCTGGAACTGCGGATCGAGGATGCGCGCGGAGAGGATGAAGCTCATGCGGCCGCAGACGTCCTCCTGCTGCAGCTTGATGCCGCGCGGCAGCAGGGCGTGGTGCTCGATGAAGGACTTCACCGCCTCGAAGGTGCCGGCGCGCAGGCCGGACTCGTGCGTGCCGCCGAGCGCCGTCGGGATCAGGTTCACGTAGGACTCGGCGCAGACCGGCTCGGCGAACCAGCCCACCGCCCAGGCCGCGCCCTCGCCCTCGGCGAAGGTCTCGTCGTCGGCGGAGGCGAATTTTTCGCCCGTGTAGACGGCGGACACGGCGTCGACCCCGGCGCCCGCCTCTTCCAGGTAGCCCTGCAGGCCGAGCGGATAGCGCCAGGTCTTGGCCGCGCCGCCCTGCTCGGTTTCCAGGGTGACCGTCAGCCCCGGCAGCAGCACCGCCTTCGAGCGCAGCAGGCGCTCCAGCTCGGCCACCGGCAATTTTGGAGAATCGAAATACTTGGCGTCCGGCCAGGCGCGCACGCGCGTGCCGGTCTGGCGGCCGCAGGATGCTCCGACCTGAAGTTCGGTGTACTTCTCGCCGTTCTCGGAAAAGACGACGTTGTGGATGCGGCCGTCGCGCCGCACTTCCACCTCGACGCGCGTCGACAGGGCGTTGGTGACGGCGACGCCGACGCCATGCAGGCCGCCGGAGAAGGCATAGGCGGACTGGCCGGACTTCTTGTCGAACTTGCCGCCGGCGTGCAGCCGCGAGAAGGCCAGCACCACCACCGGCACCTGCTCCTCGGGATGCAGGCCGACCGGGATGCCGCGGCCGTCGTCGGCCACCGTGACGGAACCGTCGGCGTGCAGGGTGACGTGGATGTTCTTGGCGAAGCCGGCCAGCGCCTCGTCGGCGGCGTTGTCGATCACCTCCTGGACGATGTGCATCGGCGAGTCGGTGCGGGTGTACATCCCGGGACGCTCGCGCACCGGCTCGAGGCCTTTCAGCACGCGGAAGGAGGATTCGTCGTAGGCGGCGTTCTTCTTGCTCATTGATTCGCTTCTGTTGTGGCTGCACAAGCGCGGCATCATGCCGCCGGCACGGGCTCATGGCATGCGCCAGGCGCCTCGGCAACGGGAGTGCATTGTATCGGGAGAGAGGGTGGGGTGGACGACGGGACTCGAACCCGCGACAACTGGAATCACAATCCAGGACTCTACCAACTGAGCTACGTCCACCACTGAAGAAATACCAGCGCGCCCTGACCGTTTTGGCGCGCCCGGCGAGACTCGAACTCACAACCCCCGGCTTAGAAGGCCGGTGCTCTATCCGGTTGAGCTACGGGCGCCCGTCGTGTCACGCCACTGGTCGGGGTGAGAGGATTTGAACCTCCGACATCCTGGTCCCAAACCAGGCGCGCTACCAGTCTGCGCTACACCCCGAAGACGCGGCATTCTACTCGGGGACCCCCCATAGGTCAATCGAATCAAAGCGCTCCGAATTTCTGCTTGCGACCCTCCGGCATTTCTGATATTAAAGCGGCTTTTCCCGCAAATCCGGGTCCGGAAAAATGGCTGAAGACATCCTACACAAGCAGTTCCCGCCTTACGTTGCAAAAAAGGGCGAGGAGTACATGAACAACAAGCAGCTCAAGCACTTCCGCGTCATTCTAGAGACGCTGAAAGATGAGTTGCTGCAAGACGTCGAGCGCACGGTGCATACCATGCAGGACGAGGCGACCGTCTTCGCCGATCCCAACGACCGCGCCAGCCAGGAGTCCGACATCGCCCTGGAACTGCGCAACCGCGACCGCGAACGCAAGCTGATCAAGAAGATCGACGAGGCTCTCGGCCGCATCGAGAACGGCGAATATGGCTATTGCGACTCCTGCGGCGTCGAGATCGGCCTGAAGCGCCTGGAGGCCCGTCCCACGGCCACCCTGTGCATCGACTGCAAGACGCTCGAGGAACTGAGAGAGAAGCAAGTGGCCAAGTAGGTCGGGCTTCAGCCCGACTGCGGCGCTGGCGTCGGCCTGAAGGCCGACCTACAGGATAAAAAAAGGACGCCTGCTAGGCGTCCTTTTTTTGTTGCCTGAAACGCGCTTACTGCTGCGCCGGCGCCGCTTCCGAGGCCGCCTTCATGGAAAGGCGCACGCGGCCCTTCTCGTCGGCCTCCAGCACCTTGACGCGCACCGCCTGGCCTTCCTTGAGGTAGTCGGAGACCTGGTTCACCCGCTCATTGGCGATCTGCGAGATATGCAGGAGGCCGTCCTTGCCCGGCAGGATCTGCACGATGGCGCCGAAATCCAGCAGGCGCAGCACGGTGCCTTCATAAACCTTGCCCACTTCGACCTCGGCGGTGATGTCCTCGATGCGCTTCTTCGCCATGGCGCCGGCCTCGGCGCTGACGGAGGCGATGGTCACGGTGCCGTCGTCGTTGATATCGATGACGGCGCCGGTCTCCTCGGTCAGGGCGCGGATCACCGAGCCGCCCTTGCCGATCACGTCGCGGATCTTCTCCGGATTGATCTTCATGGTGATGAGCCGCGGCGCGTAGGTGGATATCTCGCTCGGCGCGTTCATCGACTGCTTCATGAGGCCGAGGATGTGCATGCGGGCCTCGTTGGCCTGGCTCAGGGCGACGTGCATGATCTCCTTGGTGATGCCCTGGATCTTGATGTCCATCTGCAGGGCGGTGATGCCGTTGTCAGTGCCGGCCACCTTGAAGTCCATGTCGCCGAGGTGATCCTCGTCGCCGAGGATGTCGGTCAGAACTGCGAAGCGGTTGCCTTCCTTGATGAGGCCCATGGCGATGCCGGCGACGTGCGCCTTCAGCGGCACGCCGGCATCCATCAACGCCAACGAGCCGCCGCAGACGGAGGCCATGGAACTGGAGCCGTTCGATTCGGTGATTTCGGAGACGACGCGCATCGAGTAGCTGAACTCTTCGGGCGAAGGCAGCACCGCCAGCAGGGCGCGCTTGGCCAGGCGGCCGTGGCCGATTTCGCGGCGCTTCGGCGTACCGACGCGTCCCGCCTCGCCGGTGGCGAAGGGCGGCATGTTGTAGTGAAGCATGAAGCGATCCCTCGATTCGCCCTGCAGCGCGTCGATGATCTGCTCGTCACGGCCGGTGCCCAGCGTGGCCACCACCAGCGCCTGCGTCTCGCCGCGGGTGAACAGCGAGGAGCCGTGGGTGCGCGGCAGCACGCCGTGGCGGATCGCGATCGGGCGCACGGTACGCGTGTCGCGGCCGTCGATGCGCGGCTCGCCGTCGAGAATCTGGTTGCGCACTATCTTCGCTTCCATGTCGAAGAAGATGTTCTTGACGTGGTTGATCTCGTTCGGGCTCAGCGGGCTCGCCGCAGCCTGGGAGACGGCTTCGATGACGCGCTTGCGCAGTTCGCCGACCTTCTGCATGCGCAGTTGCTTCTGCGTGAGCTTGTAGGCGTCGCGCAGTTCGGCTTCGGCCAACTCGGCGACCCTGGCGATCAGCGCCTCGTCCTTCGCCGGCGGCTGCCAGTCCCACTCGGGCTTGCCGGCGATTTCGACCAGTTCGTTGATGGCGTTGATGGCCGCCCGCATCTGCTCGTGGCCGAAGACCACGGCGCCGAGCATGACGTCTTCCGGGAGTTCCTGCGCCTCGGATTCGACCATCAGCACGGCGGATTCTGTGCCGGCAACGACCAGGTTGAGTTGGCTATCCTTGAGTTCGGAGATTGTCGGGCACAGCACGTACTGGCCGTTGATGTAGCCGACCCGGGCGGCGCCGATCGGGCCGTTGAAGGGAATGCCGGAAATCGACAGGGCGGCCGAGACGCCGATCATGGCCGGGATGTCGGGATCGATCTCGGGGTTGCTCGACAGCACGGTGACGATCACCTGCACGTCGTTGTAGAGGCCATCCGGAAAGAGCGGACGGATCGGGCGGTCGATCAGGCGGCAGGTGAGGATCTCCTTCTCCGAGGGACGGCCTTCGCGCTTGAAGAAGCCGCCGGGAATGCGGCCGGCGGCATAGACCTTCTCCATGTAATCGACGGTCAGCGGGAAGAAATCCTGGCCGGGCTTGGGCTCCTTGGCGGCGACCACGGTGGCGAGCACCACGGTCTCGTCCATGTTGACCATGACGGCGCCGTGCGCCTGGCGGGCGATCTCGCCGGTTTCCAGCGTGACGGTGTGCGCACCGTAGGAAAAGCTTTTCTTGGTAGCAGTAAGCAAGGGACTATCCTTTCAATCAGCAGGGGACGGACACAACCGCCCCGGAAACGACAAAGCCGGCGCGCCCGTCCTGGGCGTCGCCGGCATATCCGCCATGAAGCGGGGCACGTGCAGCTCGCCGCGTTACTTGCGCAGGCCGAGGCGCTCGATCAGCGCGCGATAGCTGTCGGCATTCGTGCGCTTGAGGTAATCGAGCAGCTTGCGACGCTGGCTCACCATGCGCAGCAGGCCGCGACGCGAGTGGTGGTCCTTGACGTGTTCCTTGAAGTGACCGGTGAGGTCGTTGATGCGGTTGGTCAGCAGCGCGATCTGCACTTCGGGCGAGCCGGTGTCGCCTTGCGCACGCTGGAAATCGGCCACGACTTTGGCCTTGTCGGCGGTGGTAAATGCCATTTGGATTTTCTCTCAAACGCAGTTGAAATCAGGCGCCGCCCCGGTTTGATAGAGCACTGCACCCCATGTGGATTCATTCCGGTTTCGAATGAAGGGGCGGATTATACCCGCCGTCCCGTCGTCCCGCAATGAAAATCCCCTATTTTTCAAGGATGATCGCCACCAGCCGGGCCGGCGCCACCAGCCCGTCCGCTGCGGCACGTCCCAGGCCGAGAAAGCGGCCGTCCGCGGCATACACCCGCAATTGGCCTGCAATCAGGCCCTGCTGCCCTGCCCGCACCGCCTGGCCGCGGACGAAGCGCTGTGTCGCGTCAACATCCAGGTCGAGCCGCGGCAGCGTCGCCAGCAGGGTATCCGCCGGCTGCAACAAGGCATTGCGGGCCTCCGGCGGCATCGCCTCCAGGGCTTCGATCGTGACGGCCGCCTCAAGGCGCAAGCTGCCGATGCGGGTGCGCCGCAAGGCAACCAGGTGGCCGCCGCAACCGAGCGCCTCGCCGATGTCCTGGGCGAGGGTGCGAACGTAGGTGCCTTTGCTGCAATCCACATCGAACTTGATCCGATCTCCTTCGAAACCGACAAGATCAAGCGAGTGGATGGTAACGGCACGGGGCGCCCGTTCCAGCTCGATCCCCTGCCGGGCGTACTCGTAGAGCGGACGGCCGTCGCGCTTGAGGGCGGAATGCATGGGCGGAACTTGCTGGATGTCACCGCGGAAGCGGGCAAGAACCGCCTCCACCTGTTCGCGCGTCGCCGCCACCGGCCGGGTTTCCAGCACGCGGCCTTCGGCGTCCGCCGTGTCGGTGCGCACGCCGAGCAGGACGGTCGCGGCATAGCGCTTGTCGGCAGCCAGCAGTTCCCCGGCGAACTTGGTCGCTTCGCCGAAGCAGACCGGCAGCAGGCCGGTGGCCATCGGGTCAAGCGTGCCGGTATGGCCGGCCTTGGCGGCATTGAACAGGCGCCGAACCTTCTGCAGGGCGGCGTTGGACGTCATGCCGGCCGGCTTGTCGAGCAGAAGGACGCCGTCGACCCGGCGGCGCGGCGGTTTGCTCGGACGATTCATGACAAGCTGAAGCGGAGGGGCTAGCCCTCGTGCTTGCGGTCGGACGCAACGGCCTCGTCGATGAGGCGGGACAGGCGGTCTCCCCGCTCGACCGAGTCGTCGAAGACGAAATGCAGTTCCGGCAGGGTATGGATGCGGATGCGGCGGCCGAGTTCCCGCCGCAGGAAGCCGCTGGCGCGGCGCAGGCCGGCCTCGATCTCCTGCCGCGCCGCGCCAGCGGCCAGCGTAGTGTAGAAGACCTTGGCGTGGGCGTAATCCGGCGTCAGATCGACGCCCGTGAGGGTGATCAGGCCGACGCGCGGATCCTTCAGTTCCAGCCGGATCAGCTCGGCCAGCTCGCGCTGCACCTGCTCGGCGATGCGGCTGCTGCGGGAAAACTCCTTAGGCATAAAAACAGGAAAGCATTGACCACGGAGCACACGGAGGATTCAGAGAAAAACCAAGAATCCCTCCGTGATCTCCGCGCACTCCGTGGTTCAGGCTTTTCAAAGCGTTCTCGCCACTTCCTGGATCTCGAAGACCTCGAGCTGGTCTTTTTCCTGGATGTCGTTGTAGTTCTTCAGCGAGAGGCCGCACTCGAAGCCGGCCTTGACTTCGCGCACGTCATCCTTGAAGCGCTTGAGCGAATCCAGCTCGCCGGTCCACAGCACCACGTTGTCGCGCAGCAGGCGCACCTGCGATCCGCGGCGCACCAGGCCGTCCAGCACGTAGCAGCCGGCGACCGAGCCGACCTTGGAGATGCGGAACACCTGGCGGATCTCCACCAGGCCGATGGCGCTTTCCTTCTTCTCGGGCGAGAGCATGCCGGACATCGCCGCCTTCACCTCGTCCACGGCGTCGTAAATGATGTTGTAGTAGCGGAGATCCACGCCGAGGCTCTCGGCCAGCTTGCGCGACTGCGCGTCGGCGCGGGTGTTGAAGCCGATGATGACGGCCTTCGACGCCGAGGCGAGGTTGACGTCGGATTCGCTGATGCCGCCGACCGCGGCATGGATGATGTTGACCTTGACCTCGTCGGTGGACAGCTTCTGCAAGGCATGCGACAGCGCTTCCTGCGAACCCTGCACGTCGGCCTTGACGATGAGCGGCAGGCTCTTCACCTCGCCCTCGCCCATCTGCTCGAACATGGTCTCCAGCTTGGCCGCCTGTTGCCTGGCCAGTTTGACCTCCCGGAACTTGCCCTGGCGGAACAGCGCGATCTCGCGCGCCTTGCGCTCGTCGGCCAGCGCCATCGCCTCGTCGCCGGCCATCGGCACGTCGGACAATCCCTGGATTTCCACCGGAATGGACGGACCGGCGGCATCGATCGGAACGCCGTTCTCGTCGAGCATGGCGCGCACGCGGCCATAGACGGCGCCGGCCAGCAGGATGTCGCCGCGCCTGAGCGTGCCCGACTGCACCAGCATGGTCGCCACCGGGCCCTTGCCCTTGTCGAGGCGGGATTCGATGATGAGGCCCTTGGCGAGGGTGTCCTTCGGCGCCTTCAGCTCCAGCACCTCGGCCTGCAGCAGCACGTGCTCGATCAGGTCGTCGATGCCCTGGCCGGTCTTGGCCGACACCTGCACGAAGGGCGAGTCGCCGCCGTACTCTTCCGGCAGCACGCTCTCGGCCACCAGTTCCTGCTTGACGCGATCCGGGTTGGCCTCGGGCTTGTCTATCTTGTTCACGGCCACCACCAGCGGCACATTGGCGGCCTTGGCGTGATGGATGGCTTCCTTGGTCTGCGGCATGACGCCATCGTCGGCCGCCACCACCAGGATGACCAGGTCGGTGGCCTTGGCGCCGCGGGCGCGCATGGCGGTAAACGCCTCGTGGCCCGGCGTGTCGAGGAAGGTGACCATGCCGCGCGGCGTCTCGACGTGATAGGCGCCGATGTGCTGCGTGATGCCGCCCGCCTCGCCGTGGGCGACGCGCGTCTTGCGGATATAGTCGAGCAGCGAAGTCTTGCCGTGGTCGACGTGGCCCATGACGGTCACCACCGGGGCGCGCGGCTCCGGCACGACGTCCGCATGTTCCTCCTGCGCCTCCGCAAAGAGGGCGTCCGGGTCGTCCAGCTTGGCGGCCTTGGCGACATGGCCCATCTCCTCGACGATGATCATCGCCGTTTCCTGGTCCAGCACCTGGTTGATGGTCACCATGGAACCCATCTTCATCAGGGTCTTGATGACCTCGGCGGCCTTGACCGCCATCTTGTGGGCGAGGTCGGCGACCGTGATGGTTTCCGGCACCAGCACCTCGCGCACGATCGGCTCGGCCGGCATTTGCGCCTGGGCGTGCTCATCGTGGTGCTGGTGGCGGTGGCGGCCGCCCCCCTTGGCGCCGCGCCAGCCGGAAGCGCCGCCGGTGTCGCCGCGCGTCTTGATGGCGCGTTTCTTGGCGGCTTCCTCTTTCCAGGCCGTCGTCGCCTTCTTCTGCTTCTCGTCCTTCTTGTCCGGCTTGCCGGCCGGCTTGTGAAGCGTGCCTGCGGTCCCGGGCGCGGCGGCTTCCTGCGCCTTGGTCTTCTCCGCCGCGGCCGCGGTCTGCTGGGCAGCCTGACGCTCCTCGGCCTCCTGGCGCACCTTGGCTTCCCGTTCCTGCTTCTCCTTGATTTCCGCCGCCTGGCGCGCCATCAGCTCGGACTGCTTCTGCGACTCGATCTCGCGCAGCTTGGCCTGTTCGGCATCCACCACGGGTTGCGACGCGGGAGGCAGCGCCGGCGCCGGGGCCTCGACAGGCTGCGACTCGTCGCGCTTGACGAAGACGCGCTTCTTGCGCACCTCCACCTGGATGGTGCGCGCCTTGCCGGAAGCGTCGGATTTCTTGATCTCGGTGGTCTGCTTGCGCGTCAGCGTGATCTTCGACTTGCTCTCCGTCGCGCCGTGCGACTTGCGCAGGTAGTCGAGCAGCCGCGTCTTGTCGGCATCGCTGAGCAGGTCGGTCTCGCCCTTCTTGCCTACGCCCGCCTTGGCGAGTTGCTCAAGCAGCGAGGCAGCGGGCATTTTCAGCTCGCTGGCGAATTGGCTTACGCTCGTCTGTGCCATGTCGGCTCCTTACTCGAACCAGTGCGCGCGCGCCGTGGTGATCAGATTTTTGGCCCGCTCGTCGTCGATGCCGGACAGTTCCACCAGCTCGTCGACCGCCAGATCGGCCAGATCGTCGCGCGTGCGGATGTTGGCGCGCGCCAGCTTGGCTGCCAGCGGCTTGTCCATGCCTTCCAGGTTGAGCATGTCCTCGGCGACATTTTCCAGCTGCTCCTCATCCACGATCGCTTCCGTCAGGAGGACATTGCGCGCACGGTTGCGCAGTTCGTTCACCGTGTCCTCGTCGAAAGCCTCGATCTCCAGCATCTCGTTGAGCGGAACGTAGGCGATCTCCTCGATGGTGGAGAAACCCTCCTCGATGAGGATGTCGGCCACCTCCTCGTCCACGTCCAGCTTTTCCATGAAGAGGGTGCGGATCGAGCCGTGCTCCGCCTCGGATTTTTTCTGCGACTCCTCGACGGTCATCAGGTTGATGGCCCAGCCGGTCAATTCGGAAGCCAGGCGCACGTTCTGGCCGGAACGGCCGATGGCGATGGCGAGGTTGTCTTCATCCACCACCACGTCCATGCTGTGCTTCTCCTCGTCCACCACGATGCTGCTGACGTCGGCCGGCGCCAGCGCGCCGATGACGAACTGGGCCGGGTCGGCCGACCAGAGGACGATGTCCACGCGCTCGCCGGCCAGCTCGTTGGTCACTGCGGTGACGCGCGAGCCGCGCATGCCGACGCAGGTGCCGATCGGATCGACGCGCGGGTCATTGGACTTGACGGCGATCTTGGCGCGCACGCCGGGATCGCGGGCCGCCGACTTGATCTCGAGCAGGCCGTCTTCCATTTCCGGCACTTCCAGCTCGAACAGCTTGATGATGAATTCCGGCGCGGTGCGGGAGAGGATCAGCTGCGGGCCGCGCGCGGCGCGGTCGATCTTGAGCAGGTAGGCGCGCACGCGATCGCCTACGCGCAGGTTTTCCTTCGGGATCACCTGGTCGCGCGGCAGCACCGCCTCGATGCGGCCGGCCTCGATGATGGCGTTGCCGCGCTCGATGCGCTTCACCGTGCCGGTGACCAGATGCTCCTTGCGCTCGAGGAAGTCGTTCAGCACCTGTTCGCGCTCGGCGTCGCGGATCTTCTGCAGGATGACCTGCTTGGCGGCCTGGGCGCCAATGCGGCCGAAGTCGATCGGCTCGAGCTGTTCCTCGATGAATTCGTCGAGCTGGATGTCGGGCATCTCCTGTTGCGCCTCGGAAAGGCCGATCTGCGCGTCGGGGCTCTCCACCGCCTCGTCCGGCACGACCTGCCAACGACGGAAGGATTCGAACTCGCCAGTGTCCTGGTCGATGGCGACACGGACATCGGCTTCCTCGTTGGTCTTTTTCTTCGTGGCGGAGGCGAGCGCCGATTCCAGGGCCGCGAAGACGATATCCTTGGCGACGTTCTTTTCCCGCGCCAGGGCATCCACCAGCAGCAGCATCTCTTTGCTCATTTCTTCCTCCAGCCAATCCTCAAATCAGAACTTTGGTTTAGGCACCAGGCGGGCCTTGTCCACCTGGTCCAACTCGAATACCTGCATCGCGCCGTCGCGCTCCAGCCGCAGCCGGCCGTCTTCGATGCCTGCCAGCACGCCGGTGAAATTGCGCTGGCCGTTTACCGGCAGGCGTAGGCGAATCTGCGCCTCCTGCCCGGAAAAGCGGACGAAATCCGCTTCCTTCTTCAGCGGCCGGTCGAGGCCGGGCGAGGACACCTCCAGCCGGTCGTAGTCGATGTTCTCGACCGCGAACAGGCGGGTCAGGTGGTTGCTCACCTTTGTGCAATCCTCGATCGCGACCCCCTTCGGGGAATCGATGAAGACGCGCAGCAGCCGGGCGCGCGGACTGGTCTCGAAATCCACCAGTTCGTAACCCAGGCCGACAACCGCCTGCTCGATGACCTTCTGCAATTCCATGCGCGGCGCACAAATAAAAAATGGGCGAAACGCCCATCCCAGCCGTCCCCAAGCCACCTCGACAACAACGAGATGACCCGGAACCAGAAAACCTGCGGATTATAGCAGAGTAGACCGGCAAGAATCAAACACTTGCCGGTTATTCCTTATTTCGGAAGGACCTTGAGCAGGGCGCGGACTTCTTCTTCGGGCAGCTCGTGCGCCATGCCGCGCTTCAGGCGCGGCGACAGGGAAACCGGGCCGAAGCGCACGCGGATGAGGCGGCTCACCTGCACGCCGATGGCCTCGAACATGCGCCGCACCTCGCGGTTGCGGCCCTCGTTGAGGGTGACGTGGTACCAGCGGTTGGTGCCCTCGCCGCCGCGCGACATGAGGGTGTTGAAGTGCGCCTCGCCGTCCTCCAGCTCGATGCCGTCGAGCAGCGCCTGCTCCTGTTCGGGCTGCAGCTCGCCGATCACGCGCACGGCGTACTCGCGCTCCAGCTCGTAGCGCGGATGCATCAACTTGTTGGCCAGTTCGCCGCTGCTGGTGAAGATGAGCAGCCCTTCGGTGTTGAAGTCGAGCCGCCCGACGTTCACCCAGCGGCCGCCGCCGATGCGCGGCAGCTTGTCGAAGACGCTGGGCCGGCCTTCCGGGTCGTCGCGGGAGACGATCTCCCCTTCCTGCTTGTGGTAGAGGAGGACGCGCGGGGTGCGCGGAGCGAACTTCAGGTTGACCGGCTTGCCATTCACCCGCACGCGGTCCTGGGGGCCGATGCGCTGGCCGACATGGGCCGGCTTGCCGTTGACGCTCACCCGCCCGGCGACGATCCATTCCTCCAGTTCGCGGCGCGAGCCGAGGCCGGCTTGGGCCAGCATCTTGTGCAGCTTCTGCGGCTCGGCCTCGACGACATGGCGCATGGGCTGGCCGCGGCGTCCGCCGGAGCGCGGCCCGCCCTCGGGCGCGCTGCGGTTGCCGTCGGCCTCCTTGTGCCCGGCATGCGGGCGCTTGCCGGGCGGCGGCGCATTGCCGCCCCGGGCCGGCTCGGGCCGGCGCAGCGGGCTACGCTTGCGCGGCGTCGGCAAGATCCATCACCCGTTCGATTTCGGTCAGCGGCGGCAGCTCGGCGAGGCTTCTCAGGCGCAAGTCGTCGAGGAAGCGCTTGGTCGTGGCGTAGAGCGCAGGGCGGCCCGGCGTGTCGCGATGGCCGACGGTGTCGATCCAGCCGCGGCCCTCCAGCGTCTTCAGCACGTTGGGCGTGACGGCGACGCCGCGGATGTCCTCGATGTCGCCGCGCGTCACCGGCTGGCGGTAAGCGATGATGGCCAGCGTCTCCAGCACGGCGCGCGAGTAGCGCGGCGGCTTCTCGTTCTTCAGGCGGTCGAGGTAGGTCTGGTACTCGGGTTTCGTCTGGAAGCGCCAGCCGCTGGCCAGCTGCACCAATTCTATGCCGCGGCCCGACCATTCGCTGCGCAGGTCGTTCAACAGCACGCGCCAGGTGTCGTCGTCGAACTCGTCGTCGAACAGCTTCTTCAGGTCGGACAGCGGCAGCGGATCGGACGCGGCCAGCAGCGCCGTCTCCAGGATGCGCTTGTATTCTTCAGGCGTGTACGGTTGGGACGTCGACATCGTTCGGTCCTGTTTCGGATTGGGCCAATTTTACATAGATCGGCGCGAACACCTCGCGCTGGGTGACCTCGACCAGGCGCTCGCGCACCAGCTCCAGCACGGCGAGGAAGTTCACCACCAGGCCGGCCACGCCGAGCGTGAGGTCGAACAGCTCGACGAACTCGAGATAGGCGCCGCCCTGCAGCTTGCGCAGGACGATGCTCATGTGCTCGCGCACGGACAGCTCCTCGCGCCGCACCTTGTGGTGCTGCATCACCCTGGCGTGCCGCATGAGCGACAGCCAGGCCACCTGCAGGTCGTGCAGGTTGACGTCGGGCAGCCGCTCGCCGGCCTCGTCGGTGATCCAGATCGAGACCCACCGGTAGTCGCGCATCGCCTGCGGCAGCGCATCGATCTTCGCGGCGGCGGCCTTCATCTGCTCGTATTCGAGCAGGCGCCGCACCAGCTCGGCGCGCGGATCGAGCGCCTCCTCCTCCTCGATCTTCTTCGGCCGCGGCAGCAGCATGCGCGACTTGATCTCCAGCAGCATGGCCGCCATCAGCAGGTACTCGGCCGCCAGTTCCAGGTTGCGCGCCCGCATCGCCTCGACGTACACCAGGTACTGCGCCGTCAGCGGCGCCATCGGGATGTCGAGGATGCTGATGTTGGCCTTGCGGATCAGGTAGAGCAGCAGGTCGAGCGGCCCCTCGAAGGACTCGAGATAGACCTCCAGCGCATCGGGCGGGATGTAGAGGTCCTTCGGCATCTCCGGCATCGGCTCGCCGTAGAGCTTGGCGACATGGGCAGGCTCCGGCGGGGATGCTGCGGCGGTCTCGGCGTTGATCGGTTCCATGTCCCTCTCAGGCAACCGTATAGGCCCCGGTGCCGATGGCAATCAGCTCGCCGGTGTCGTTGTGCAATTCCATGCGCGTCACCGCCACCTTGTTGCCGGTGCGCAGCAGGTAGCCCTTCGACTCGAACCACGCGCCGAGGCCGGGGCGCAGGTAATCGACGCGCATGTCGATGGTGCCGATGCGGGCGAAGCGCTGCAGGCGCTCCTCGATCGGCTCGTCGCGCAGCTTCCTCTGCAGGCCGAGGAAGGCCGTCAGGCCGCCGCAGACATCGATCACCGAGGAGATGACGCCGCCGTGCAGGTTGCCGCGCATGTAGTTGCCGACCAGCTCGGGCCGCATGGCGAAGCGCAGCACCGGGCTCTCGCCGGCGAGCGACACCACGTCCAGGCCGAGCACCTTGTTGAAGGGGATCTTCTCGGCGAAGACTTCGTGGATCGAGGCGAGCAGCTTTGCCTCTGCGTCCTTGCTGTGCGGCATGCTCGGCCTCAGGTGTGGTTCAGGCCCATGGCCTCGCGCACGTCGCGCATGGTCTCGGCGGCGAGTTTCCTCGCCCGCTCGCAGCCGTCGGCGATGATGTTGCGCACCAGGGTCGGGTCGTCGATATAGGCCTGCGCCCGCTCGTGCATGGGCTCCTGCTCCTTCAGCACGGCGTCGATCACCGGGTGCTTGCACTCGATGCAGCCGATGCCGGCGCTGCGGCAGCCCTGCTGCACCCACTGCTTGGTGCCCTCGTCCGAGTACACCAGGTGGAACTGCCACACCGGGCATTTTTCCGGGTCGCCAACGTCGGTGCGGCGCACGCGCGCCGGGTCGGTCTGCATGGTGCGGATCTTCTTCGTCACCGACTCCGCGCCCTCGCGCAGGGAGATGGTGTTGTTGTAGGACTTCGACATCTTCTGCCCGTCCAGGCCGGGCATCTTCGCCGCCTCGGTGAGCAGCGCATCCGGCTCGACCAGGATCATCTTGCTGCTCCCCTCGAGGAAGCCGAACAGCCGCTCGCGGTCGCCCATCGACAGGTTCTGCGCCTCTTCGAGCAGGGCGTGGGCGCGCTCCAGCGCCTGGTGGTCGCCTTCCTGCTGGAAGCGGGTGCGCAGTTCCTCGTACAGTTTCGCGCGCTTGGCGCCGAGCTTCTTCACCGCCGTGCGCGCCTTCTCCTCGAAGTCCGCCTCGCGGCCGTAGAGGTGGTTGAAGCGGCGCGCGATCTCGCGCGAGAACTCGATGTGCGGCACCTGATCCTCGCCCACCGGCACGCGATTGGCGCGGTAGATCAGGATGTCGGCCGACTGCAGCAGCGGGTAGCCGAGGAAGCCGTAGGTGGACAGGTCCTTGTGCTCCAGCTTCTCCTGCTGGTCCTTGTAGGTCGGCACGCGCTCGAGCCAGCCGAGCGGCGTCATCATCGACAGCAGCAGGTGCAGTTCGGCGTGCTCCGGCACGCGCGACTGGATGAACAGCGTGGCCAGCGAGGGATCGACGCCGGCGGCCAGCCAGTCGATCACCATCTCCCAGGTGTTCTCCTCGATGGTGCCCGGCTCGTCGTAGGCGGTGGTCAGGGCGTGCCAGTCGGCGACGAAAAACAGGCAGGGGTACTCGTTCTGCAGCTTGACCCAGTTTTTCAGGACGCCGTGGTAGTGGCCGAGGTGGAGGCGCCCGGTGGGGCGCATGCCGGAGAGGACTCTTTCTGCGTACATGGTTTACGTTTTGTTCTAGAACTGGAAAATGACGGCCAGCAGATGGCGGAACGCCACCATCAGCGGCCACAAAATGACGCCGAGTATATCGGTGAACAGCAGCACCAGCAGGATCGCCAGGCCGTAGGGCTCCAGCCTGGAGAACTGCCAGGCCAGGCGGTGCGGCAGCAGGCTGACGGCGATGCGCCCGCCGTCGAGCGGCGGGATGGGCAGCAGGTTGAGCAGCATCAGCACCGCGTTGATCTCGATGCCGGCGAGGGACATCTTGACCATCGGCACGGTGTACAGGTTCTCCGGCGTCATGCTGGCGAACTTGAGCAGCACCGCCCAGCCGACGGCCATCAACAGGTTGGCGAACGGTCCCGCCGCCGCGACCCACAGCATGTCCTTCTTCGGGTTGCGCAGCCGCGTGAAATCCACCGGCACCGGCTTGGCCCAGCCGAACAGCATGGCGCTGCCGCCGATCAGCTTGCTCGCCACCAGGATCGCCCCGGGCACCAGGATCGTGCCGATCGGGTCGACGTGGCGCAGCGGGTTCAGGCTGATGCGCCCGGCCAGGTAGGCGGTCGGGTCGCCGAAATGCCGCGCCACGTAGCCGTGGGCGGCTTCGTGAAGGGTGATGGCGAGGAGGACCGGAATGGCGTAGATCGCCAGAGTCTGGATCAGGGCGTCCATGTCGGGGCGGTTTGGATAAGCCGGCAATTCTACCAGACCGGCCACCCGCGCTAGCCGAGGCCGAGCGGCTCCAGCGGACCGCGGCCGGCGCGCACCAGTTCCGGCGCCGGCCCGGTGAGATCGATGATTGTCGTCATTTCCATGCCGCAGGGACCCGCTTCGATGACCAGGTCGATGCGCCGCTCCAGGCGGTCGCGGATTTCTTCCGGATTGTTCAGCGGCCGGTCGTCGCCGGGCAGCATCAGGGTCGAGGTCAGCATCGGCTCGTCGAGTTCGGCGAGCAGCGCCAGCGGCACCGGATGGGCCGGCACGCGCAGGCCGATGGTCTTGCGTTTCGGATGCAGAATGCGCCGCGGCAATTCCTTGGTGCCTTCCAGGATGAAAGTGTAGCTGCCCGGTGTCGTCGCCTTGAGCAGGCGGAACTGCGCATTGTCCACCCGGGCGTAGGTGGCGATTTCGGACAGGTCGCGGCACATCAGCGTGAAATGGTGCCGCTCATCCACCTCGCGGATGGCGCGGATGCGCGCCACGGCATCGGCATCGCCGACGTGGCAGCCGAGCGAATACGCCGCATCCGTCGGAAAGGCCACGATGCCGCCGGCGCGGAGAATTTCAGCCGCCTGGTGGATCAGCCGCGGCTGCGGTTGCTCGGGATGCACTGTGAAAAATTGCGCCATGGCCGGATCAGATCAGGTCGCGCCAGATCGGCACGAGGTCGTCGGGCAGCGGCGGCGTCATGCCGAGGTCGGCATAGCTCTCGCCGGGGCCGTGGAAATCCGAGGCCACCGAGGCCTTCAGGCCGAAGTGCCGCGCCAGGCGGGCGCATTCCTGCACTTCCTCCGCCGTATGCGCGCCGCAGGCCACCTCGATGCCCTGGCCGCCGCAGTCCCTGAACTCGCCGAGGAAGGCGCGCAGCTCGCCTCGGCTGACGCGGTAGCGCAGCGGATGCGCCAGCACCGCCACGCCGCCGGCATTGCCGATCCAGCGCAGCGCGTCCTCCACCGAGGCCCACTCGTGCGGCACGTAACCGGGCTTGCCCTTGGCGAGGTAATGGTCGAACACGCCCTTGAAGTCGGGCGAGAACTTCCGCTCGACGAGGAAGCGGGCGAAGTGGGCGCGGCTGATGATCGAGGCCTTCCCGGCATGGCGCGCCGCGCCCTCGTAGGCGCCCTGGATGCCGATTTTTTCCAGTTCGGCGGCGATGCGATGGGCGCGGCCGTCGCGGCCGTCGCGGATCGATTTCAGCCCGCCGACCAGCTCGGCCTGTGCGGGATCGATGTCGAGACCGACGATATGGAAGCTGGCGTCGTCGCGCCAGGACACCGAGATCTCGCTGCCGTCGAGGAAGCGCAGGCCGCGCGCTTCGAAGGCGGCGCGCGCCTCGGCCAGCCCGGCGACGTCGTCGTGGTCGGTCAGCGCCAGCAGCTCGACGCCCCGGTCGGCGGCGCGGCGCGCCACCTCGGCCGGCGGCAGCAGTCCGTCGGAGACGTTGGAATGGCAGTGCAGGTCGACTTTCATGCTTCGATGTTATCACCCGGCCAGGAAGGCCTCGATGACGGCCGCCAGCCGCTGCGGCTGGTCGTGGTGCAGCATGTGGCCGCTGTCCTCCAGCACCACTTCGCGCAGGTCGCGGAAGCTGGCGAGGCGCGCCCGGTAGTCCGCTTCCTGGCCGGCGAATTCCTTGTAGAGATGGGAGTCGCGCGCCACCACCCACAGCACCGGCGCCGTCACCGACTGCCAGCAGGCCATGGCTTCCTCGATGCGATAGAGCACCGGATTCACCACGCGATGCCAGGGGTCGGCGGCGTAGCCGAAGGTGCCGTCCGGCCGCCGCAGCGAGAAGTTGGCCGCCAGGAAATCCGCCTTGTCCTGCGTCAGGCGCGGGTTGTCGCGCATCAGGCGCCGGGCGAACTCCGCCAGGTCGGCGTAGTCGCGCAATGTCGCGCCGGCCTTGTCCTGGTCCAGCCACCTGGCGTAGCGGCCCGGCGCCTGCGAAGGCTCGGTGCGGTAGAGGCCGAAGCCCTCCAGGTTCACCAGCTTCGCCACCCGTGCCGGGCGCACGCCGGCGTAGAGGCCGACGACGTTGCCGCCCATGCTGTGGCCGACCAGGCGCACCGCTTCGTCCGGCGAGTAATGGTCGAGAAACTTCTCGAGGTCGGCGAGGTAGTCGGGAAACCAGTAGGAGCGGTCCAGCCATTCCGACTGGCCGAAGCCGCGCCAGTCGGGCGCGATGACGCGCCAGTCGCGCGCGAAGGCGTCGACGAGAAACTGGAACGAAGCCGAGCAGTCCATCCAGCCGTGCATGAGGAACAGCTTCGGCGCGTCCGCCGGCCCCCACAGCCGCACATGGCTTTTCAGGCCGCGGATCGTCAGGAATTCGGAAGTGCTTGATTTCATAAGTCGCGAATCATAACCGATGAATCCTTCTTGATTCCGCTGTGGCCGCAAGCTATAGTCGCTCCGCTCGCGCGGGAGAGAGTGGCCATGCCACCGCCGAAGGCGCAACACCCGGAACCGCTCAGGCAAAAGGGCTGCGCGAGAGCACGAACACTCTGGAGAGCGATGGCCTGGCCATCCACCGAAGGGGCACGCTGCCTACCCGGCAGCAATCTCTCAGGTACAAGGGACAGAGGGGTGAAGCCTAGTCGCTTCAGCCCTTTTTTATTTTTCGCGAATCAACTCGAATAACGCGACCCAAGTACCTGACATGGCCAAACAAACTCCGCTTTACGCAACCCACGTCCGCCTCGGCGGCAAGATGGTCGACTTCGCCGGCTGGGACATGCCGCTGCATTACGGCTCCCAGGTCGAGGAACACCACCTCGTGCGCCGCGACGCCGGCATGTTCGACGTCTCGCACATGCTCGACATCGACCTGGAGGGCGCCGGCGCCCACGACCTGCTGCATACGCTCATCGCCAACAACGTCGACAAGCTGACCGTGCCCGGCCGCGCGCTCTACTCCTGCATGCTCAACCCGCAGGGCGGCGTCATCGACGACCTCATCGTCTACTTCTTCCGGCCGGATTTCTATCGCGTCGTCGTCAATGCCGGCACCGCCGACAAGGACCTCGCCTGTATCCGGCAGCACGCCGGCGATGTGCAGGTGAAACCGCGCCGCGACCTCGCCATGATCGCCGTGCAGGGGCCGAACGCCCGTGCGAAAACCTGGGCTGCCCTGCCCGGCGCGGAAGCCGCCAGCAGCGGGCTGAAGCCCTTCCACGCCGCCTGGTTCGGCGACGTGCTGATCGCCCGCACCGGCTACACCGGCGAGGACGGCTTCGAACTGATGATTCCCGCCGGTCGCGCCGAGGCGACGTGGAACGCCCTGCTCGCCGCCGGCGTGAAACCCGCCGGCCTCGGCGCGCGCGACACCCTGCGCCTCGAAGCCGGCATGCCCCTCTACGGCCAGGACATGGACGAGCAGACCTCGCCACTGGTAGCGGGCCTTGCCTGGACGGTCGATCTCGACGCGCCGCGCGACTTCATCGGAAAGTCAGTCCTCGCAGGACGGCGAATCGAGAAGCAGACCCTCGGCCTGCTGCTCACCGACAAGGGCGTGCTGCGCGCCCACCAGAAGGTGTTCACGGCGCAGGGCGAGGGCGAGATCACCAGCGGCACCTTCTCGCCGAGCATGAACCGCTCGATCGCCCTGGCGCGCCTGCCCGCCGCCGTGGCGGTCGGCGACACGGTCGAAGTGGAAATCCGCGACAAGCGCCTGAAGGCGACGGTGGTCAAGCCGCCCTTCGTGCGCAACGGAAAAATACTTGTAACTTCTTGAACCACAGAGAACACAGAGGGCACAGAGATTTCTTGTGTTTTTCTCTGTGCTCTCCGTGCACTCTGTGGTTAAAGGTTTTATTGTCTTTTGTCAGGAGTTGATATGAACGTACCCGCCAACCTGAAATACGCCAAGTCCCACGAGTGGGCGCGCCTCGCCGACGACGGCCTCGTCACCATCGGCATCACCGACCACGCCCAGGAAGCCCTCGGCGACATCGTCTTCCTCGAACTGCCGCAGGTCGGCCGCAAGGTGAAGGCCGGCGAGGAATGCGCCGTGGTCGAATCGGTGAAGGCCGCCTCCGACATCTACGCGCCGATCGCCGGCGAAGTCGTCGCCGTCAACCAGGCCGCCGCCGACGCACCCGAGTCGGTCAATCAGGACGCCTACGCCGCCTGGCTGTTCAAGCTGAAGCCGGACAACATCGCGGAACTCGACTCGCTGCTCGATGCGACCGCCTATCAATCGACCCTGTAGGTCGGGCTTCAGCCCGACAACAGGAGATGACCAACCGGTTTTGTCGGGCTGAAGCCCGACCTACGCGACCATGACAAGCCCCCTTCCCCTTTCCGCGCTCGAGCAGCGCGACGAGTTCATCGCGCGCCACATCGGCCCCGATGACGCCGAGACGGCCGCCATGCTGGCCACCGTCGGCGCCGCCAGCCTCGACGAACTGATCGGCCAGACCGTCCCCGCCGCCATCCGCCTTTCGCAACCGCTGCCGCTGCCCGCTCCGCTGCGCGAACACGAGGCGCTGGCGAAGCTGAAGGCCATCGCCGAGAAGAACGTGGTGAAGAAATCGCTCATCGGCATGGGCTACCACGACACGCTGACGCCCAAGGTGATCCTGCGCAACCTGCTGGAGAACCCCGGCTGGTACACCGCCTACACGCCCTACCAGGCGGAGATCGCCCAGGGCCGGCTGGAGGCGATGCTCAACTACCAGCAGATGGTGATCGACCTGACCGGCCTCGATCTGGCCAACGCCTCGCTGCTGGACGAAGCCACCGCCGCCGCCGAGGCCATGACCATGGCGCGGCGCGCCTCCAAGTCGACGTCGAATGCCTTCTTCATCGACGCCGCCTGCTTCCCGCAGACCCTCGACGTGGTGAGGACGCGCGCCGGCTTCTTCGGCTACGATCTGATCGTCGGCCCCGCCGCCGACGCCGCGAAGCACGAAGTCTTCGGCGCCCTGCTGCAGTACCCGAACGACGCCGGCGAGTGCGTCGACCTGAGCGACGTCATCGGGAAACTGAAAGTCAGTGGCTGTGTGACGGCGGTCGCCAGCGACCTGATGGCCCTGGTGCTGCTGAAGTCGCCGGGCGAGATGGGCGCCGACATCGCGCTCGGCTCCTCGCAGCGCTTCGGCGTGCCGATGGGCTTCGGCGGCCCGCACGCCGCCTTCTTCGCCTGCCGCGACGAGCACAAGCGCGCCGTGCCGGGCCGCATCATCGGCGTCTCGGTGGACGCGCGCGGCAAGCGCGCGCTGCGCATGGCGCTGCAGACGCGCGAGCAGCACATCCGCCGCGAGAAGGCCAACTCCAACATCTGCACTTCCCAGGTGCTGCTCGCCAACATCGCCGGCATGTATGCCGTCTATCACGGCCCGCAGGGACTGAAGACCATCGCCGGGCGCATCCACCGCCTCACCGGCATCCTCGCCGCGGGACTGAAGGCGGCCGGGGTGAAGGTGCTGACGCAGCGCTGGTTCGACACGCTCCATGTCGAAACGACCGCGGAAGTGCCGGGCTTCAACCTGCGTATCGTCTCCGACAGCGTGCGCGGCCTCTCGCTCAACGAGAAGACCACGCGCGAGGACGTTGAGAACCTTATCAAAGCGATTACCGGCAATGTAGGTCGGCCTTCAGGCCGACACCAGGCGGATGCTGCCTCGGGGCTTGTCGGGCTAAAGCCCGACCTACAAATCGACGCGCTCGACGCACAGGCGGCCGCCGCCGATCCGCTCGCCGGCCTGCTGCGCACGGACGCCATCCTCTCGCACCCGGTATTCAGCGCGCACCACACCGAGCACGAGATGCTGCGCTACCTGAAGCGCCTGCAGAACAAGGACCTCGCCCTCGACCATTCGATGATCTCGCTCGGCTCCTGCACCATGAAGCTGAACGCCACCAGCGAGATGATCCCCGTCACCTGGCCGGAGTTCGGCGACATGCATCCCTTCGCCCCGCTCGACCAGGCGGCCGGCTACCTGGAGATGATCCAGGGCCTCACCGACTGGCTGAAGGCCGTCACCGGCTTCGACGCCATCTGCATGCAGCCCAACTCCGGCGCGCAGGGCGAATACGCCGGCCTCGTCGCCATCCGCCGCTACCAGGCGGCGCAGGGACAGGGCCAGCGCAACGTCTGCCTCATCCCGAAGTCGGCCCACGGCACCAATCCGGCGACGGCGCAGATGTGCGGCCTGCAGGTGGTGGCGGTCGACTGCGACGAGAATGGCAACGTCGACGTCGCCGACCTCAAGGCCAAGGCGGAGAGCCACGCCGCCGCCCTGTCCTGCCTGATGATCACCTACCCGTCCACCCACGGCGTCTTCGAGGAGGCGGTAAAGGATATCTGTTCAATCGTCCACGCCCACGGCGGCCAGGTGTACATGGACGGCGCCAACCTCAACGCCCAGGTCGGCCTCACCTCGCCGGCCAGCATCGGCGCCGACGTCAGCCACATGAACCTGCACAAGACCTTCGCCATCCCGCACGGCGGCGGCGGTCCCGGCATGGGGCCGATCGGGCTGAAGGCGCATCTGGCGCCCCATGCGCCGGGGCATGTTTTTGCCACGGCGCATCCAACATCTCCGCCCGGACACCTGCTGGCGGCGGACCGCGTCGGCGCGCAGGGGGCGGTGAGCGCCGCGCCCTTCGGCTCGGCCTCCATCCTGCCGATCTCCTGGATGTACATCGCCATGCTCGGCGGCACGGGCCTGACGCGCGCCACGCAGGTCGCCATCCTCAACGCCAACTATGTCGCCGCCCGGCTGCAGGCGCACTACCCGGTGCTGTACACCGGCAGCCACGGCCGCGTCGCCCACGAGTGCATCCTCGACATCCGCGCCATCAAGGCGGCGACGGGCATCGCGGAAATCGACATCGCCAAGCGCCTGATGGACTACGGCTTCCACGCGCCGACGGTGAGCTTCCCGGTGGCCGGCACCATCATGGTCGAGCCGACCGAGTCGGAATCGAAGGGGGAACTCGACCGCTTCATCGCCGCCCTCGTCTCCATCCGCGAGGAGATCCGCAAGGTGGAGAGCGGCGCCTGGCCGGCGGACGACAACCCGCTCAAGCGCGCGCCGCACACCCAGGCCGACCTGGCCGACGCCGAGTGGAATCGTCCCTATACCCGCCACGAAGCCGCCTTCCCGCTGCCCTGGGTGGCGGAGAACAAGTTCTGGCCCTCGGTGAACCGCATCGACGACGTATACGGCGACCGCAACCTGTTCTGCGCCTGCCCTCCCATCGAGGAATACCACGATGCCAACTGAAATCTTCCTCGTCCTCACCGTCATCGGCGACGACAAGCCGGGCCTGGTCGAACGGCTCTCCAGCACCATCAGCCGCCACCAGGGCAACTGGCTGGAGTCGTCGATGTCCCACCTCGCCGGCCAGTTTGCCGGCATCGTCCGCGTGGCCGTTCCCACCGCCCAGGCCGGGCCGCTCAAGGCCGCACTCGCAGCGCTCGACGGCCTCAAGATCACTGCCGAAACCTCGCAAGAGCAAAAGTCAGCCCCCGCAGGACGGCGGCTGAAGCTATCCCTCGTCGGCCACGACCGCATCGGCATCGTGCGGGAAGTCTCGCAAGTCCTGGCGAAGCATGTCGTCAACGTCGAGAAGCTGGAAACGCACACCGCCAGCGCGCCGATGTCCGCCGAGACCCTGTTCCACGCCCAGGCCGAACTCTTCGCCGGCGCCGGGCTCGACGCCCGCGCCCTGAAGGCCGAACTGGAGCGGCTCTCCGACGACCTGATGGTCGACATCACCCTCGACGAGACCATTTGAGGAGGCAGGCATGGCCATCTTTGCACTGGGAACGATCAAACCTGAACTGCGCGGCGAGGCCTGGGTGGCCGAGACCGCCACGGTGATCGGCAACGTCCTGCTCGAGGACGGCGCCAGCGTCTGGTTCAACACGGTCATCCGCGGCGACAACGAACTCATCACCCTCGGCCCCGGCAGCAATGTGCAGGACGGCGCGGTGCTGCACACCGACCCCGGCTTCCCGCTCACCCTGGCCGCCAGCGTGCTCGTCGGCCACCAGGCCATGCTGCATGGCTGCAGCGTCGGCGAAGGCTCGCTCATCGGCATCCAGGCCATCGTCCTCAATGGCGCCGTGATCGGCCGCGAGTGCCTCATCGGCGCCGGCGCCCTGATCCCGGAAGGCAAGGTCATCCCCGACCGCTCGCTGGTGATGGGCTCGCCCGGCAAGGTGGTGCGCCAACTCAGCGATCAGGAGGCGGCCTTCATCCGCCTCGGCTGCGCGCAATACACCGAGCGCGCCCGCCGCTACAAGCGGGAGTTGCAGCGAATTCCGGAGTAAGCCACACTCGCGCCATGACGCCGGCAAGCCGCTTCGCATATCTGCTCCTGACTGCATGGCTGGCGGCGCCAGCCGGCGCGCAGGCGCCGAACCCGCCCCCCCCCGCCCCCGGCGAAGCCAGGCAACCCTCCCGCCTCACGGCCTATCTCTACGGCAAGGAACAGATCGGCGAGCTGTATGCGGTCGGGCGCCAGTGGGACAAGAAGCTCGCCCTGCAGCAGGACTGCAAGGGGCCCTACAACATCCAGCCGGCCGGCCTCTTCCTGCTCCGGCCCATCGACTTCCCCGAAGGCAAGCCGCACCCCGTCGCCGGCGTCTGGCAGCACCGCTATGTCTTCGAGCGCTGCGGCAAGCGCATGACCTACAACGCCGTCTTCGTCGCCCGGCCGGGCGACAAGCCCGAAACCCGCCCCCATGTGCCGGGCAACACCAACGCTTCCGCCCTGCTCCTGGCCGACACACTGAAGGGCGCCTACCCCGCCGCCATGCTCCGGCTGGCCAAGCGGACCAAGGATTGCAAGGAAGCCGATCTCATCGACACCAGGCTCACCCACCCGCCGCGCGATGCGAAGGACGCCGACAAGCCGGCCGGCCACTGGGAGGAAGCCTGGACCTTCCGCGGCTGCGGCCACGACATCGATCTGCCCATCGCCTTCACCCCCGACGGCAAGGGCGGCACGCACTACGCCATCAAGGGCGCGAACTGAGCGCGCCCCTCCCGGCCGACAGGAAACGCAGGGCAGGTCGAACCGATGATCGATGCGATAGCCAGCCCGCCGCCGCGCCGCGATGCCTGGAACGCGTCGCGCTTCCGGCCCGGGGAAGCCGGCGGGCTGTACGAGAGCTACTTCCTGCGCGCCAACCACCCCGAGCGTCCCCTGGCTTTCTGGATCCGCTACACCGTCTTCTGCCCGAAGGGCCGGCCGGAGGATGCGCAGGGCGAACTGTGGGCGATTTATTTCGATGGCGAGGCGCAGCGCATCGCCGCCGTCAAGGACTCGCTCCCCGTCGCCGACTGCCGTTTCGCGCAGGACCGCCTCGACGTGCGCATCGGCGACGCCACGCTGACGGAAACCGCGCTGCTGGGCCGCGCCACTTCCGCCGACCACGCCGTGCTGTGGAAGCTGACTTTTGCCGGCGAGGCGCCGCCGCTCCTGCTGCTGCCCGAATCGATGTACGCCGGCGGCTTCCCCAAGGCCAAGGCGCTGGTCGCCCGCCCCAATGCGGCATTCTCCGGCACGCTGACGGTGGACGGCCGCGAGATCGCCATCGACGGCTGGCGCGGCAGCCAGAACCACAACTGGGGCAGCCGCCACACCGACCGCTACGCCTGGGGCCAGGTGGCCGGCTTCGACAACGCGCCGGAGGCCTTCCTCGAATGCTCGACGGCGCAGGTGCGCATCGGCCCGCTGTGGAGCCCGCGCCTGACGCTGCTGGTGCTGCGCGACGGCGACGAGGAGATCGCCCTCAACAGCCTGCCGCAGGCGGCGCGGGCGCAGGGCGACTACGATTTCTTCCGCTGGACGATCGACTCGCGCAGCCCGCGGGCGCGCCTGCATGGCCGCATCGAGGCGCCCGCCTCGGCCTTCGTCGGGCTGAACTACCTGAATCCGCCCGGCGGCGCGAAGACCTGCCTCAACAGCAAGCTCGCAGCCGCGGAATTCACCCTGGAACGCCCGGGCCGGCCGGCGAAGACCTTCGTCACGCGCTCGCGCGCCGCCTTCGAGATACTCACCGATCGCAGCGACCACGGCGTGAGCATCGCGGCATAAGAAAAAACGCTGGTGCAATGGCCGCAGGTCTGTATAATGCGCGGCGTGCAATGCAGTAGGCAGTAGTTCCTCAGCCCGCCAGTTCAGTATCGGGCTCACGTGACTGTATTCCACACACAGTCTCCGTCCTCGATCTCTCCCGCCCTTCCCTTCCGAACGGCCTGAGTTGTTGCCGGTGATACCGCGTCGCCGGGTCTGCGTACCCTTGTGCGACGCCCATCCATCTTCGAAAGGAAAGAGCCATGGCTTTTGCCCAGCTCGGTTTGAACCCGCTTGTCGTCAAGGCCGTCGAGGCCAGCGGCTACACTGAACCCACCGCCGTGCAGATTCAGGCGATCCCCGCCACGCTGGAAGGCGCGGACCTCCTCGTCTCCTCGCAGACGGGCAGCGGCAAGACAGCGGCCTTCATGCTGCCCTGTCTGCACCGCCTCGACCAGCCCTCGGCGCTGCCCGGCCGCGGCCCGCGCGTGCTGGTGCTGACGCCGACGCGCGAACTGGCGCAGCAGGTGACCCGCGCCGCCGAAACCTACGGCAAGTTCCTCAAGCGCCTGCGCATCGTCGCCGCCGTCGGCGGCGCACCCCTGCACGTCCAGGCCAAGCTGCTGTCGCAGCCGGTCGACGTCGTCGTCGCCACGCCGGGCCGCCTGATCGACCATCTGGAGCGCGGCCGCATCGACTTCTCGCGCCTGGAGACGCTGATCCTCGACGAGGCCGACCGCATGCTCGACATGGGCTTCATCGACGACATCGAGGCCATCATCGCCCGCACGCCGGCCACGCGCCAGACGCTGCTCTTCTCGGCCACGCTGGAAGGCGTCGTCGGCCGCCTCGCCCAGCGCGTGACGAAGAACGCCAGGCGCATCGAGGTCGCCACGGCGCCGGAACTCAAGGCGAAGATCGAGCAGCGCATCCATTTCGCCGACGACTTCTCGCACAAATCGCGCCTGCTCGACCACCTGCTGCGCGACGTCGAACTGTCCCAGGCGGTGGTGTTCACCTCGACCAAGAAATCCGCCGACGACCTCGCCGTGCAGCTGCGCGGCGAAGGCTTCTCCGCCGAAGCGCTGCACGGCGACATGAACCAGCGCGACCGCAACCGCACCCTGCAGGCGCTGCGCCAGGGCCGCACCCGCGTGCTGGTGGCGACCGACGTCGCCGCGCGCGGCATCGACGTGCCCGGCATCAGCCACGTCATCAACTTCGACCTGCCGCGCCAGGCCGAGGACTACGTGCACCGCATCGGCCGCACCGGCCGCGCCGGCCGCGAAGGCATCGCCATCAGCCTGGCGGCGCATTTCGAGAAACGGCAGATCCGCGACATCGAGCGCTACACCGCGCAGTCGATCCGCGTCGGCGTCATCCCCGGACTCGAGCCGAAGGCGCGCCCGGCGCGTCCCGAGGGCTTCGGCGACAAGCGCCGCCCCTCCGCGCCGCGCCCCGCGGGCGGCTACGGCAAGGGCAGCGGTTATGGCGCCAAGAGCGGCTTCGGCGATCGCAAGGCGGGATTCGGCGACAGGAAAGCCGCCCACGGCGAAAAGCAGTCGTCCTTCGGTGAAAAATCGGGCTATGGCCATCGCGACGGTGCGCGGCCCGGCGGCGACAACAAGCGCAGCGCGCCAAGCAGCGCCAAGCGCCGCGCCTACGGCAGCTACTGAAAGGGCACCCCGCCCCCGCTCGGGGGCGGGGTGAAGCCCGCCGCTACCAGCGGCCGCTGAAGTGCCGCCAGCCGTCGCGGTGACGGCCGAAGCGCAACAATCCCACGGAGACCAGGCCGAGCAGCAGGAAACCGAGCGCATGCCTGAACGCGATCGGCCCGAAGCCGAACACGTCGGGGATCGACCAGTTCCACGCCATTCGGATCAGCAGCGCGACGCCGAGCAGCGACGCCAGCCCCACCAGCAGCACGCCGAACACATTTCCATATCGCCGCATCTTCCACCTCCTTTCGCTGTTGCAACTTCACACACGCGAACCGGCGCGCGTTTCCTGCCGGTTCAGCCCAGACTCCATCGCATCAAGTGTTTTCAGGGTCACCTTCAGGTCGGCCCCGGGAATCCGCTTCGCCAGTTCGGCCAGCAGCCGTGCCTCGCGCCGGCGGATCGCCTCGCAGGCCTTCGTCCCCGCCATGGTCAAACGCATGATCGGCGAGCGCAGGTGATCGGGGTTGTCGAGGCACTCGACCAGCCCGCCCTCGAGCAGGCCATTCACGACCACCTGAATGTGCTGGCGGCTGACGTCCAGCCCGCGCGCCACCTGCGGCACCGTGCGCGGGCCGCGCTCGTGCAGGGTCTCCAGCACCGCCCGCATGCTGGCGGTGATGCCGAGGTCGGCATGGGCGCGGCCGGCCGTCCCGGCGAGGGCGTGAAACAGCCGCCGCACCGCCAGGATCGCCTGGCGCAGCGGCTGGCCGTTGGTCTCCGGCGCCGGGAGTCTTTCCCTCATGCCGGCGATTTGACATGCTTATTGTCATATTGTCAAGTCTATTGTCGTTATAACCTCCTCCTGCCGCCGCACGAAAATCCGCTTGGCCTGAAAGGCAAGGGGTAGAATTCGTCTCCCGCACGCAAGGAATCGCCATGAAAAGAAGCCGCTTCGCCCGCCGGGGCGCCCTCAACCGCGACGCCGAGCAGTTGGCCCGCCTGGCCGCCGGCCTCGCCGCCTCCGCCAGCCGCATCGAGGACGCCTTCTGGGAGGACCGCCTCGCCGAGGCGGTCGACCGGCAGCTGCGCACCGGCAACGAGGACACGATCAACGTGGCCCTCGACCACCTCTTCGGCGCCAACGGCCGCGCCTACGATGCGCTGGCCGACCTGATCGAGTCGCGCGCCGAGGGCGGCGTGCTCGGCGCCGGCAACAGCGAATTCGACGTGGTGATGTTCGCCGCGCCGCTGCTGTCATGGTCGCGCTTCACGATTCCCTCAGGCACCCTCGCCGCCGGCGCGCTCGAAGCGGCACGCACCCAGCTGCAGGCCCACGTGATGGCGGCCGGCACGAAGATCGCGCTGGCGGACTTCCTCTACAGCCCGGACCAGCTGCCGCGCGGCTTCGTCGAAACGTACCGGCTGGCCAACCAGCTCGCCAAGGCGGCGGCGGACGGCAAGGAGGCGCATATCGACCCGCGCCAGTTGCCGGAGACGACGCGCTTCATCTCCGACACGCGCTACCTGATCGGGGCCATCGTGGCGCCGCGGGGCCATGCCCTCTTCCGCTGGCAGGAGGAGGACGGCTCGCGCGAGCAGGCGGCGACGCAATGGATCGCCCAGGGCGGCAGCGCCCTGCAGCCGCTGTTCACCGGCTGCGCCCTGGAGCCGCTGCTGCCGGACGCCTACCATGCCGCCTGCCGCAACGCCGACCAGGGCCTGCGCCTCTATTCGCTGCGCGCTGCAGCGGCCTTTCTGCAAACGGTGCTCAACGTCAATCCGCAGAAGCTGCGCGCCGTGGTGGCGCCCTTCCATGAGGAAAGGCTGGAGGAATACCGCGTCGGCTTCACGCTCGCCGATTCAAGCGAAGTGGTGCACGGCGTGGTGTGGCCCCTGCTCGGGGCCGAGGACGAAACGACGGACTGCGTGGGTCAGATCGAGGCGGTGCTGAGCGAGGCCGGCATCGGCAGCGTGATCTCGCTGGAGCAGCGCTTCCCGCTGGAGTTCTGCGACGACTGCGGCATGCCGATGTACCCGACGCCGGAGGGCGAGACCTCCCACGCCGAGCTGCCCGAGGACAGCGCCCAGGCGCCGGCGCACCTGCACTGAAATTTCGTCATTCCCGCGCAAGCGGGAATCCATGGGTCCCCGCTTGCGCGGGGACGACGTGCATTACTCCCCGCCCCTCATTTCCTTGCCAAGTCTCTTCACCATCAGCCGCGCGTAGAGCCGCGGCGCCAGGCGCGACACCCACCAGGACATCAGCGAGATGCGGTCCGGCAGCAGCAGGCGCCGCTCCCCTTCCGCCGCGCGAAAGATGCGTTCCGCCATCGCCTCGGGCGTCGAGCGGCCGCCGACGATGGACTGCGGATGCCGCGCCGGACCGCCGTCGCCGGCCAGCGCGTTTCTCTCGATGCCGGTGCTGATGAAGGACGGGCAGACCAGCAGCACCCTCACGCCCAGCGGCTCGACCTCCGTGCGCAGGCTGTCGAAGAAGCCGTGCAGCGCATGCTTGCTCGCCGCGTAGCCGGTGCGCGCGATCAGCGGCGCGAAGCCGGCGACGCTGGAGACGGCGATCACCATGCCGTGCCGGGCCACCAGGTCCTCCAGCGCCGCATGCGTGCAGTGCAGCGCGCCGAAGAAATTCACCGCCATGACGCGGCGGATCACGTCCGGACGGGTGGCGGAGAAGGCGCTGCGGTGCGTGATGCCGGCGTTGT
Source organism: Rhodocyclales bacterium (assembly GCA_016214145.1). Classification (GTDB taxonomy): domain Bacteria; phylum Pseudomonadota; class Gammaproteobacteria; order Burkholderiales; family Rhodocyclaceae; genus Desulfobacillus. The sequence goes on along the minus strand of JACRPA010000012.1, from coordinate 71,960 downwards.
TGATGAGCACGTCGATGCCGCCGAAGGCGCGCCGCGCCTCGGCCATCGCCCGAACGCAGTCCTCCTCGTTCGACACGTCGCAGCCGAGGCGGATCGCGGCAGCGCCTTCCGGAAAAGTCAGTCCCTGCAGCACGGCGGCATCGCGGTCCAGCGCCACGATGCGTGCGCCGGCCGCGGCGAAGCGCAGCGCCAGCGCGCGACCGAGTCCGCCGCCGGCGCCTGTGACGACCACCGTCTTCCCGGAAAAATCACGCGCCACGGCTGCGCCGCGCATTGAGGTAGAGATCGAAGACCTGCGCCGAGGTGAGCTGCGGCACATAGCCGAACTCGCTCTTCAGCCGCGTGTTGTCGAGCACCGGGCGATAGCGCAGGAAGTCCACCTGCTCGGGGCCGTACTGCGTCAGCCCGAGCGCCTTGAGCACGCGCAGGGCGAGGCGCAGCAGGCCGGGCGGCAGGACGAGGCAGCGCTTGCCCAGCTTCGCGGCGATCTCGTGAAGGGTCAGCACGCCGTCGCCGGCGACGTTGAATACGCCCGCCTTGTCGGAAACGATTGCCTGCAGCAGGCAGCCGACCACGTCCTGGTCCCAGATGAAGACGAAGGGGCTGTCCGAGCCGCGGATCGCAAGCAGGCGCGGCTTCTCGAAGAGCGCCGTGATCTGGTTGCGCACCGTCTCGCCGAGGATGGTGCCGATGCGGAAGACGACCTGCTTCAGTTCCGGATGCTCGACGCGCCAGCGCGCCAGCATCTCCTCCACCAGGCGCTTGTGGCGGGCGTAGGCAAAGGCCTCGTTGCCGCGCAGCGGGCTGTCCTCGGTGAGCCAGGCCGGGTTGTCGGCGTGGTAGCCATAGGCCGCGCCGCTCGAACTGACGATGATCTTCTTCACGCCGGTGGTGGTGCAGGCGATGAGCACGTTTTCCGTGCCCTGCACGTCGACCGAATACTCGAACTGGCGATTGCTGTCCTTGCCCGGCGTGACGATGGAGGCCAGATGCACGACGACATCCACCTTCCACTGGTCGAACAACTGGATCAGCGCCGGCGAGCGCACGTCGGCCTGCACGTACTCGATGCCGGCCAGGCGCCGTTCGGGCGGCGCCTCGCGCACGTCCGCCGCCACGACGCGGCTGACTTTGACCCGGCCCGCCGCCAGGGCGGCGACGAGCTGCGAGCCGAGGTAGCCGCCGGCGCCGGTGACGAGGACGCTCGGCCCGCTCATGCAGCCGGGCCAGGGTCGCGCCGCGACCAGAACGTCGCCACCGTGAGGCCGGAAATGATGTGCCAGATGCCCCACCAGGCGGTGACGATGGCCATGCCGCCGAGGCCGTCGAAGAAGTTGAAGATGAGAATGAGGCCCAACGCCGAATTCTGGATGCCGACCTCGATGGAGACCGCGCGGCGGTCGCGTTCGGGCAGGCCGGCTGCCTTCGCGGCGAAGTAGCCGGTGAGCAGGGCCAGGCCATTGTGCAGAAACACCGCAAATACCACGAAACCGACATAGTCGAGGAAATAGCGCCAGTTCGCCGCCAGCGCGCCGATGACGAACAGGCCGAACACGCCGAGAGAGAAAATCTTCACCGGCTTATGCGCGCGGGCGACGAAATTCGGGAAGCGGTATCCGGTCCACATGCCCACCGCCATCGGCAGGCCGAGCAGCAGGAACACCGCCAGCAGCATCTCCAGCGGATCGAGCGCCACCTCCTTGAGGATTCCGCTCGCCTGCGGGTGCAGTCCGCCCCAGAGCGACAGGTTGAGCGGCGTCATGAAGATCGCCACTGCCGTGGAGAGCGCCGTCATGGTGATCGACAGGGCCGTGTTGCCCTTCGCGTAGTGCGTGAGGAAATTGGAGATGTTGCCGCCCGGACAGGCCGCCACCAGCATCATGCCCAGGGCGATACTGGGCGTGGGACGGATCGCCAGCACCAGCAGAAAGCTGAAGGCCGGCAACAGGACGAACTGTCCGAGCATGCCGATCAGCACCGGTTTCGGCGAAGTCAGCACCGCCTTGAAATCCTCCACCTTGAGGTCGAGCGCCACGCCGAACATCACCAGGCCGATGATGAAGTTGAGCGCCCACAGCGATTGCGGATTGAAGTTCAGCCGGACCAGGTCCATTTCGTTCATGGTTGCTCCTCCGTCGTTCCCGCGAAGGCGGGAACCCAGTAGATTCCCGCTTTCGCGGGAATGACGACACTTCTAGCCCTTCGGCTCCTCATGCATCTTCTTGAAATGGATCAGCCCCGGCGCCCACATGTGCTTGACGGGGTCGACGTCGACGTGGATCACCGCGCACTTGCCCGACTGGATCGCCCGCTGCAGCGCCGGCTTCAGTTCGCGCGGGTCGGAGACGCGCTCGCCGTGGGCGCCCATCGCCTGGCCCAGCTTGTCGAACTCGATCTCGCCGAGGTCGGCCTTGATCGTCTCGTCCGGATCGAGGTGCTTGAAAAGCATGGTCTTGAACGGCCGCAGCATGAACTGCTGGTTCATCTTGACCATGCCCCACTGGCGGTCCGCCAGCACGATGTAGATCACCTGCGCCTTGTTGCGCACGGCCGTCTCGACTTCCTGCGAATGGAAGCCCATGGCGCCGTCGCCGATGATGCAGCACACCGGCTTGCCCGGCCGCGCCAGCGCCGCCGCCACCGCCTGCGAGGTGCCGGCGCCGAGCATGCCGAACTTGAAGGTCGAAATCACCGTGTTCGGCACCGTCACCCGGTGGTAGAACATGGCCCAGATGGTGGCGTTGCCGCCGTCGGCCACCAGCACCGAATCCTCGGGGAACACCTCGCGGCAGGCCGCGCCGATGTGGGCCGGATGCATCGGCACCGCCATGTCGGAAAGCGCCTTGTCCCAGCCCGCGCGCTCCTCCTGCATGGTCTTGCCGTAGCCGGCGACGCGGGCGCGGTGGCCGTCGAGCCGCATCTCGCCCTTGCGCCGCTCCAGTTCGTCGCCGAGCAGTTCGAGGAAGCGCTTCGCGTCGGCGAGGATGGCGAGGTCGGCCGGCTTGTTGAGGCCCAGCATGTCGCCGTCGATATCCACCTGGATGGTCTTCTGTTCGGACGGATTGCGCCAGTAGGGCGGCTTGCCCCACCAGTCGGTTTCGCCGACGCGCGTGCCGATGATCAGCGCCACGTCGGCCTCGTTGCGCACGGTGTGGTTGAGCTTGACGTGCGGCATGGTGATGGCCAGCGGCGAGGTCTCGTCCATCAGGCCGCGCGCCGCCCAGCTCGTCGTCAGCGGCGCGTGCAGCAGCTCCGCCACGCGGCGCAGCGCGTCGTAGGCGCCGGCATGGATGATGCCGCTGCCGGCGTGGATCATCGGCGCCTCGGCGGCGATGAGCATCTGCGCCGCGCGCGCCACCTGCTCCGCCGTCGGTGTCACGGGGTCCATATGGCGGTACTGGTGCGGCGCCCAGAAGGCCACGTCGGCCTTCACCTTGCCGTTCATGATGTTCTCGGGCACATCGACGTGCACCACGCCGGGCCGCCCTTCCCAACTCTTGCGCAGCGCCTTGCGCACCAGTTCCGGCACGCGGTCGAACGACGACACGGCCGAACTCCACTTGGCGATCCGGCCGATGACGCCGCTCTGGTCGAAGCACTGGTAGGCGCCGCCGCGGTCCGGGTACATGATGCTCGGCCGCCGCGCGCTGGTGATCGCCAGCACGCGGTTGCCGTCGGCCTGCTCGACCACCAGCCCGGGCAGGAGGTTGGCCACGCCGGGGCCGTTGCTGGCCATGCACACGCCGAGCCTGCCCGTCAGCCGCGCATAGGTGCCCGCCATGTGCGCGGCGCAGGTCTCGTGGCGCGGCGTGACGATCTCGATGCCGAGCCGGTGCAGCGCCGAATAGAAGCCGAAATAGGTGCCGTCGATGATGCCGAAGACCTTCTCGACGCCTTCCTTCTGCAACATGCGGGCGATAACTTCGCCGCCGCTGATTTCCGCCATTTCAATACCTCCCGTATTTCCGTAGGTCGGGCTTCAGCCCGACACGACGGCCGCTGTCCCACAGGGATTTCCTGCGGTCATCGGGCTGAAGCCCGACCTACATGCAGCCCCTGTACTTGTCCAGCAGCCGCACCGGCCTCTGCAGCGCGTCGCGGCGGAACGGGTCGCCCAGCTCGCGCGTCACCATCATCTCCAGCACGGTGGGCCTGCCCTCCTTCTGCGCCGCGCAGGCGGTGCGCAGCGCCGGGCCGACATCGGACAGCTTCTCCACCACGATGCCCTCCGCCCCCATGGCGCGTGCAATTGAAGCGAAGCTCGGGTTCTCCAGGTTGGAGCCGACGAAGCGGTTGCCGTAGAAGTCCACCTGATTCTTCTTCTCCGCGCCCCACTGCCGGTTGTGGAATACCACCGCGGTGACGGGAATCTTCTCGCGCACGCAGGTGAGGATCTCGCCGAAGCTCATGCCCCAGGCGCCGTCGCCGACGTAGGCCACGGCCGGGCGCGAAGGCTGGGCCAGCTTGGCGCCGATGATCGCCGGGAAGGCATAGCCGCAGTTGCCGAAGCTCATCGCGGCGAAGAAGCTGCGCGGCCGCGCGAATCGCAGGTAGCTGTTGGCCACCGAGCAGATGTTGCCGATGTCGGTGGACACCATGGCGTCGGCGGGCATGGCCTTTTCGAGTTCGCGCAGCATCTGGCGCGGGTGCATGGCCTGACCGTCCTTCGCCACTTCCATGCTCCACGGATCGCGCTCCTGCGGCCAGGCATCCAGCTCGGCTTCCCAGGCGGCCTTATCCTGCGCGATGTCCGCGCGGCGCTGCTTGCGGTTGGCGCTGCAGGCCAGCTCGCGCGAAATCAGCCGCTGCGAGAGCGCCTCGGCGGCGGCCTTCGCATCGGCGCACAGGCCGACGGAGATTTTCTTCACCAGGCCGAGCATCTTCGCATCGGCGTCGACCTGGATGATCTTCGCGCCCTTCGGCCAGTAGTCGAGGCCGTGCTGCGGCAGCGTGCCGAAGGGGCCGAGGCGCGTGCCCAGCGCCAGCACCACGTCGGCCTGCGCGATCAGCTTCATGGCGGCTTTCGAGCCCTGGTAGCCGAGCGGGCCGCACCAGAGCGGATGCGCCGCCGGGAAGGCGTCGTTGTGCAGGTAGCTCGTCACCACCGGTGCGTCGAGCAGTTCGGCCAGGCGTACGCAGGCGTCCACCCCCTCGGCCAGCACCACGCCGCCGCCGGAGACGATCACCGGGAATTTCGCCGCGGCGAGCAGCGCGGCCGCCTCGTCGAGACTCTTCTCGCCGCCCGCGCCGCGCTCGATGCGGATCGGCGCGGCGATGTCGTAGTCGGCTTCGCCGTAGAAATGGTCGCGCGGAATGTTGAGCTGGGCCGGCCCCATCTCCAGCAGGGCGCGGTCGAAGCAGCGCGCGGCAATCTCCGCCATGCGCTTCGGGCTGCCGACGTGCCCCTGGTATTTGGTGATCTTCGAAAAGATCGGCAACTGGTCGGTCTCCTGGAAACCGCCCAGGCCCATGCTGAGGCTGCCGGTCTCCGGCGTGATGACGACCAGCGGGCTGTGCGCCCAGTAGGCGGCGGCCACGGCGGTGACGAAGTTGGTGACGCCCGGCCCGTTCTGCGCGATGCACACGCCGTGCCGTCCGGAGACGCGCGCGTAGCCGTCGGCCATGTGCGCCGCGCCCTGCTCGTGCACCGTGGGAATGAAGCGGATGCCGGCTGCCGGGAAGATGTCCAGCGCATCCATGTAGGCCGAACCGACGATGCCGAACACATCCCTGACGCCCTGCGCCGCAAGGGTTTCCACCAGCGCCTCGCTCGGCGTCATGCGCCGGCGCATCGAATCGATCTGGCTGCCTGCCATGCCCCCTCCATCCAACTTGTTGTCGGGCAATCATTGCACAACGCCATTTTTATGGCAATAATGAGACCTTGCGTTTCATTTTTTTGAATATATGCCAGATAATAACGACCAGCAATCCTCCGCCTCCCTGCGCGCCATCGCCATCCTCGAAGCCATCGCCGGCGCCGACGGCCCGCTCGGGCTGGTGGAGATCATGGCGGCGACCGAACTGCCCAAGCCGACCGTCCACCGCATCGTCGCCCTGCTGGAAGGCGCCGCGCTGCTGGTGCGCGAAGCCGAAGGCAAGCGCTACGCGCCCGGTCCGCGCCTGGCCTCCCTGGGACTCGCCACGCTGACCAACACCGCCTGGCGCGCGCCGCGCCACGCCATCCTCAGGGCGCTGGTCGGCGAGATCGGCGAGACCTGCAACCTCACCCTGCTCGACGGCCCCGAGGTGGTCTACCTTGACCGCGTCGAAGCCGCCTGGCCGCTGCGCCTGCATTTCCAGACCGGTTCGCGCGTGCCGGTCCACTGCAGCGCCAGCGGCAAGCTGCTGCTGGCGCTTCTGCCGGCGCGCGAACGGCGCCGCATCCTCGACGCCCTGCCGTTTTCATACCACACCGCCAACACCCTGACCAGGCGGCGCGACCTGGAGGAAGCGCTCAAGCGCATTCGCCGCGAACGGCTCAGCACAGACAACGAGGAGTACCTCGACGGCACGGTCTGCGTCGCGGTGCCGGTGGAGAGCGACAAGCGCCGCGTGCCGGCGGCACTGGCCGTGCACGCCCCCACCACGCGCATGACCCTGGCCCAGGCGCTGCAATGCGTGCCGGCCCTGCGGCGGGCGGCGGCCAGGCTGGCCGACGCCTTTCCGGAATAACCGGCGGCGCCATTCCTTGCGCCCGATCAAGCCCGGCCGTTTTTCTCCGGGCATAAAATGCGCAAGAAGATTTCAACAAAGGGGAATGAAATGGGACGCGTAGAAGACAAGGTGGCCCTCGTCACCGGGGCCGCGCAAGGCATCGGCCGCGCCACCGCCCTGCTGCTGGCGCGCGAAGGCGCCGCGGTGGCAGTGACGGATACCAATGCCCGCGGCGGCGAGGCGGTGGCCGAACAGATCCGCGCCGGGGGCGGCAAGGCCCGCTTCTGGCAGCTCGACGTGTCGAAGGAAGCCGAAGTCGCCGCCGTCATCGCCGAGGTCGGCAGGGAATTCGGCCGCCTCGACATCCTGGTGAACAACGCCGGCATTTCCGGCGCCAACGGCACCGCGGAGGAAATCACCGAGGAGGAATGGGACAAGGTGATGAACACCAACGCCAAGAGCGTGTTCCTCTGCACCAAGCATGCCGTGCCGCTGCTGCGCCACGCCGGCGGCGGCAGCATCGTCAACCTCTCCTCCGTGTATGGCATCGTCGGCTCGCACAACGTCGCCGCCTACCACGCCTCGAAGGGCGCCATCCGCATCATGAGCAAGACCGACGCGCTGGCCTTCGCCGAAGACCGCATCCGCGTCAATTCCGTGCACCCGGGCTTCATCTGGACGCCCATGCTGGAAAGCGGCGCCCAGGTGCCCGGCGTCCAGCCGGAGGCGGTGCACAGCGCCATGGCCAAAATGCATCCGCTCGGCACGCTGGGCGAGCCGGACGACGTCGCCTACGGCATTCTGTTCCTGGCATCGGAAGAGTCGAAGTTCGTCACCGGCAGCGAGCTGGTGATCGACGGCGGCTATACGGCGCGATAATCCGCGCAGCACCAGCGAAAATCCCGGCTTGTGCCGGGATTTTGCTTTTTGAGGCCGATGGAGGCGCGCCCCTGATCGAGCCGGGCCGATCGGAAAGCCGAGGACGAACCTCGGCCATTCACCGCTTCACGCCACTTTTTTCCCTGGGCCGGCTTCCCGCTTCGCCCCGGGTTTCGGCCCGCGCGCGGGTGTCGGCAAGTTGCCGGACAATCGACAGCTGATGCCCTCGATCTTCTTGCCGTCGACGTATCGCGTCACCTTGCAGCAGATCACCTCGCCCGCGGATGAAAGCTGCGATACCTGCGTCTTCACGAGCGACACCGGCAGATGCAGCGCCTTGGCGATGTCGGCATCCAGCCCTTCGCCGTTGGTTTTAAGGAAATTCAGGATCAATGCGTTCATCTGGGTATCCCGACTCAGTCTTCTAGTGTGAAAAGTCCGGTCCAGTTTGCGCCGCCAGCCTTTCCGGCGCAAGCTCGATCAACAGCAGGGTGCGGCCTTCGGCGGCATCCGCTCAGCGCCTGGGCCGCATCGGGCTGACTGGGGCGCGACCCTCGATGTGGCGGAAGCAGATGCGCCCCTTGCTCAGATCGTAGGGAGAGATTTCCAGGGAAACCTTGTCGCCGGCGATGATGCGAATATGGTGCTTGCGCATCTTGCCCGCCGTATACGCCACGAGATTGTGGCCATTGTCGAGCGTGACGCGGAAACGGGAATCCGGCAGCACTTCCATCACCACGCCATTCATTTCGATGAGTTCTTCCTTGGCCATTGCCGCGTCTCCAGGGGAAATGTCGGAATGGAAAAAGCCCGGCATCTGCCGGGCTGATCCGGTAGGGAGGGGCGCCTGGCCAAAGGCCGGGGCCACAATCCCTGGCAGAACTGCCGGCATGGCGGATGCGCCATGCCGGCTCAATCGCCTGCTCAATCAGCCGCGCGGATGTTCGACGCCTGCTGACCCTTGGGGCCGGTGGTGATGTCGAAGCTGACCTTCTGGCCTTCTTTCAGGGTCTTGAAGCCCTGTCCCTGAATCGCGGAGAAATGGGCGAAAAGATCCTCGCCGCCCGCTTCCGGGGTGATGAAGCCGAAGCCCTTCGAATCGTTGAACCACTTCACGGTACCTGTAGCCATAACTTGAATTTCCTTAATAAACCAAAAAAAGGGGTGTGCCCCCGGGAGGGCGAAAGTCAAGACGGCAGGGTGGTGAAGGGAGGAATACCGCAGAACTGCGGGTACTGAACCAGACAACAACAGCGCTACTTGAAGATCGCTGGCGCGCACTATGCACTGAATCGCGCGATATAGCAAGTAAATATCATACTTTCGAGCCCTTGGCGCCGATCGCGCCCCGCTCAGGCTGCTGTCAGCGCGTCTTTCCGCCATGCAGCCGGTCGCGGGCCACCTGTTCCGCGCGATCCGCGCTGTCGTTGAGCAGCCGCAGCAGCACCGGCTCGCTGGCGCGGGGATGTTCGGCTACCAGCAGGCGGATTTCCGTCGAGGCGCTGGAGGCCAGCACGTCCAGCGCGGTGGGCGGCGCGTTGCGGTTGCGCGCCACGGCCAGGCGCACGCGTTCCTCGCGGTCGAAGGCGAGGCGGCTGAGCGCTTCGTCGCTGAGCCGCAGCACGCCGGCGACAGCCTCGCGCACGGCCGGGTGCCGGTCCTCCGCCATTCTTTCCAGCAGTTCCTGCGGCAGGTCGGCGCGGCGCGCCAGCGCGGCGCGCACGCCGGGATCCGGATCGCCCAGGAGCAGCGCAAAGCCCTCCGCGTTGAGCAGGCCGCGCTCGGCGGCGGCGCGGCGCACCGCGACGCCCTCCCCCTTCAATGCGTCGGCGGGGCGCAGCGGCGTGCACGCCACGCCGGGGGGGCAGCTGCCGCCGTGCACGACAGGTGAATCGGCCTTTTCCTGCAGGACGCGCTGCACGCCGCTGCTCTCGGCGTAATGCATCAGCCCGGCCGCCAGAAAAGTCAGCCCCGTCACCACGGCGTGCGCGTGCGTGCCGAGGCCCATGAGCCGTCCCAGACTCCCGCGCAGCAGCCAGAACACCAGTTGCGCCGCGGCAAAGGCGGCGAGGAAATAGATCGGCAGCACGGCAAGCAGCCGCCCGCCGATCTCGCCGCCGGCGACATCGAGGACCAGGACGACGTTGGCCAGGCCGATCACGGCGGCAACGGCCAGCGAGGCGATGATGCTGGCCGAGAGCGGCCAGGCGTCATGCCGTCCGGGGGGCGGGGCGGGAGGAGGCGTCATGGATGCCAGGGATTATACTTTCGGCTTCAATGAGCGCCCTCTCCAATGATTCCGGCCTGCGCATCGTCGCCCTGCTCTGCGCAGCGGAAGTGCTCGGCATGACGGGCTTCTCCACCTATCCGGCGCTGCTGGCGCAACTGCGCGAGGCCTGGCATATGAGCGGCACGGAGGCGGGGTTGATCGGCGGCGTGTTCTTCGCTGGCTACATGGCCGCGGTGCCGGTGCTGTCCGGCCTCACGGATCGTGTCGACGCGCGCCGGATATACGCTTTCTCCACCCTGTTCGCCGCCGGCGGAACGCTTGGCTTCGGCCTGCTGGCGCAGGGCGTCTGGAGCGCCTGTGCGTTCCAGGCGATTGCCGGCGCCGGACTGGCCGGCACCTACATGCCCGGGCTGAAGGCGCTGACCGACCGCGTCGACGGACCGCTGCAGAGCCGTTTCGTCGCTTTCTACACATCGAGCTTCGGCATCGGCGCCAGCCTCTCCCTGATCCTCGGCGGGGAACTGGATCCGCGGCTGGGCTGGGAATGGACGTTCATCCTTTGCAGCGCCGGGCCGTTGCTCTCGGGCCTGCTGGTGCTGCGTGCGCTGCAGCCTGTCGCGCCGCATCCCCTGCCGCACCCGCCGCGCGCGCTGTTCGACCCGCGCCCGGTGCTGGCGGAGCGGGCAACGCTCGGCTACGTGCTGGGCTACGCGGCGCATTCGTGGGAGCTGTTCGGACTGCGCGCCTGGATGGTGGCCTTTCTCGCTTTCGCCTATGCGCGCTCCCCAGGCGCCGGGATTCCCTGGGAACCGGCCACCGCCGCTGCCGCGATCAATCTCCTCGGCATTCCGGCCAGCATCCTCGGCAACGAGATCGCCGGGCGCGTCGGCCGCTCGCGCTACGTCATCGTCATCATGACCGCATCGGCCGCGCTGGCCTGTCTGGCCGGCGCGGCCGGCCCGCTCGCCTGGTGGCTGGCGTTGCTGCTGGTGTCGCTGCATTTCATCGCCGTCATGGCCGATTCCGCCGCGCTCACCGCCGGACTGGTGGCAGCGACGCCGCCGATGAAACGCGGTGCGACTTTGGCTGTCTATTCGTTTTTCGGTTTCGGCGGCGGATTTCTAGGGCCGCTCGCCTTCGGCATGGTGTTCGACCTGGCCGGCGGCGACAGCGCCCTGGCCTGGGGGCTGGCCTTCGCCAGCCTGGGCGTCGGCTGCGCCTGTGCGCCCCTGGTCCTTCGCCGCAACCGGAATAACCCACCCGACGGAAAGGACAAGCCATGAAAATCGAAAAAACCCCGGCTGAATGGCGCGCCCAGCTCACGAAGCGGCAATACGAGGTGGCGCGCGAAAAAGGCACCGAGCCCGCCTTCACCGGCGAATACTGGGATTGCCACGACCAGGGCGTCTATCGCTGCGTCTGCTGCGGCGCCGAACTGTTCCGCGCCGAGCACAAGTTCGATTCGGGCAGCGGCTGGCCCAGCTTCTGGCGGCCGGCCGAGCCGTCCAGCCTCGCCACCGCCGACGACCGGAGCCACTTCATGCGGCGCACCGAGGCGCTGTGCAGCCAGTGCGGCGCCCACCTCGGCCACGTCTTCCCGGACGGGCCGCAGCCCTCCGGCCTGCGTTTCTGCATCAATTCGGCCTCGCTCAAGCTGGAGCGCGAGGACGAACGCGGCAAACCGGACAAGGTATAATCGCCGCGCATGAAGTTCCTTTTCGACCTCTTCCCGGTCATCCTGTTTTTCATCGCCTTCAAGGTTTCCGGCATCTACGTCGCGACGGCGGTGGCCATCGCCGCCACCTTCGCGCAGATCGGCTGGCTCCTGCTGCGCGGCCGCAAGGTCGACGCCATGCTGTGGGTGAGCCTGGCCATCATCGTCGTCTTCGGCGGCGCCACGCTGTGGCTGCAGGACGAGACCTTCATCAAGTGGAAGCCGACGGTGCTCTACTGGCTGTTCGGCGCGGTGCTGGCGGGATCCACGCTGCTCTTCCGCAGGAACCTCATCCGCAAGCTGATGGAGGAGCAGGTTTCCCTGCCCGATAGGGTGTGGGTCCAGTTGAACGCCAGCTGGATCGGCTTCTTCGCCCTGATGGGCGCGGCCAACCTGATCGTCGCCTTCAACTTCCCCACCGACACCTGGGTGAATTTCAAGCTCTTCGGCGGCATGGGCCTGATGCTGGCCTTCGTCGTCGGGCAGAGCCTGCTGCTGGCGAAATACATCGAGGAAAAGAAGTGATGTTGTATGCCATCATCGGCGACGACGCCCCCGGCAGCCTGGACAAGCGACTCGCCGCGCGCCCGGCCCATCTCGAGCGCCTGAAGGAATTGCAGGACGCCGGCCGGCTGGTGCTGGCCGGCCCCTGCCCGGCCATCGACTCGCCCGATCCCGGCCCGGCCGGCTTCGTCGGCAGCCTGATCGTCGCCGAGTTCGATTCCATCGCCGAGGCGCAGGCCTGGGTGGCGGCCGACCCCTACGTCACCGAGGGCGTCTTCGCCCACACACTGGTGCTGCCGTTCAGGAAAGCGTTCCCCGCGTGACCACCATTGCGGCAATGCAGGAAAAACTGGCCGCGCTGGAGCCGCTGCGGCTCGACATCGCCGACGACAGCGCGAAGCATGCCGGCCATGCCGGCGCCAAGGAAGGCGGCCACTACCGCCTGGCCATCGTTTCCGCCCGTTTCGCCGGCTGCGGCATACTGGAGCGGCACCGCTTGATTTACGAGGCGCTTGGGCCCATGATGCGCAGGGAAATCCATGCCCTCAGCATCAAGGCGCTGGCGCCTGAAGAGACTGACTGACTGACTGACGAACCGATCAACCCAACGCAAGGAAAACACATGAAACACACCCTCTCCCGCCTGACTGTCCTGCTCTTCACGGGATTCCTGCTGCAAGTGCCGCTCTTCGCCCAGGAAGCCAAGCCCGCCGCCAAGGCTGCCGGCAAGCCGGCCGCCGTCGCCACGGTGAACGGCGTCGCCATCCCGGTCGCCCGCGCCGATGCGCTGCTGCAGTCGCAACTGGCCCAGGGCCAGCAGGATTCGGAGCAGCTGCGTGCGGCGGTCCGCAACGACCTGATCACCCGCGAAATGCTCTCGCAGGCGTCCAAGAGGAAGGGCTTCGACAAGAAGTCCGAAGTGACGGCGCAGTTCGAGCTGGCCCGCCAGGGCATCCTGGTGAATGCCTACCTGCAGGATTTCGTCGCCACCCACCCGGTGAAGGATGAGGCGGTAAAGAACGAATACGACAATATCGTCAAGACGATGGGCGACAAGGAGTACAAGGCGCGCCACATCCTGGTGGAGAAGGAAGACGAGGCCAAGAGCATCGTTGCCCGCCTGCAGAAGGGCGAGAAGTTCGAGGAGCTGGCCAAGCAGTCGAAGGATCCGGGCAACAAGGATCGCGGCGGCGACCTCGGCTGGAGCCCTCCCTCCGGCTACGTGAAGCCCTTCTCCGACGAGCTGGTCAAGCTGGAGAAGGGCAAGTTTTCCGCGTCGCCGGTGAAAACCGAGTTCGGCTGGCACGTCATCCAGCTCGACGACGTCCGCGATCTGAAGCACCCGCCGCTCGACGAGGTGAAGCCGCAGATCCAGCAGCGCCTGCAGCAGCAGATCCTCGAAAAGCACATCATGGAACTGCGCGCCAAGACCAAGGTGGAATAAGCCGTCGCGCCCCGATAAAAATCGGCGCCCCGGGCGCCGATTTTTTTGCCCCGATGCAAAACCGAGACGACAACCCGCCGCTGCCCCAGGGCTTCCAGCTGGACGGCTACCGCATCGGGCGGCAGATTTCCCAGGGCGGGTTTTCCATCGTCTACCTGGCCGACGACAGTGAAGGGAAACCGGTGGCGATCAAGGAATACCTGCCCATCGGGCTGGCGCGGCGCGCCACCGACGGGCAGGCCGTGACGGTCGACGCCGAGCACCAGGCGTCATTCAACACCGGCATGAAATGGTTCTTCGAGGAGGGCCGCATCCTCGCCGGCATCGATCATCCCAATGTGGTTCACGTGAAGAATTTCTTCCGCGCCAACGGTACGGCCTACCTGGTGATGCGCTACGAGCGCGGCAGCACGCTGAAGGAGCACGTGCGCCATCTGACGGAAAACGGGACGCCCGTCGGCGAGGAGTTCCTGCGCAACGTGTTCGCGCGCCTGCTCTCCGGCCTGCGCGAGGTGCACATGCACAAGCTCCTGCACCTGGACATCAAGCCGGCGAACATCTATGTCCGCAGCGACGGCCATCCGGTATTGCTGGATTTCGGCGCAACGCGCCAAGGGCTCGGCCCGGGCGCCGGGACGAATGCCGTGTTCACGCCCGGCTTCGCGGCGCCGGAGCAGCAGGGCTCGGGCGAGCCGCTGGGGCCGTGGACCGACATCTATTCGGTGGGCGCCTCCCTCTACGACTGCCTGGCGGGCAGCGCGCCGCAGCCGGCCGATCTGCGTCTGATCAAGGATGAACTGGAGCCCGCCCAGCGGCGCTGGGGCAAGCGCTATTCGCTGCAACTGCTGGAGCTGATCGACTGGTGCCTCAAGCTGCCGGTCGCCCAGCGCCCGCAAAGCGTGTTCGCCCTGCAGAAAGTGCTGAGCGGCGAACAGCTCGATCTCGTCGACCCGTCCTGGTTCGAGAGGCCCCCGGAAAAAGGGCAATAGCCGGAACGCTACGGCTTCGTCTTGACGTTCAGGTTGTTCTTGACTTCCTTCACGCCCTTCACGCCGCGCGCCGTCTGTCCCGCCAGCCGCACCTGCTCCGCGCTGTCGACGAAACCCGAAAGCTGCACCACGCCGAGGTAGGTCTCCACCGAGATTTCCGCCGAGGACACGCCCTTCTTCGCCAGCAGGGCCGACTTCACCTTGGCGGTGATCGTGCTGTCGTCGACGTACTCGCCGGCCTTCTGCCGGTCGGCCATCGAGCGCGCCTTGAGCCACTCATCCTCGTTGAGCCTGCCGTCATGGTTCATGTCGGCCTTGCCGAAGAACTTCGCGGCGCGCTTGTCGGCCTTCGCCTCCTCGCGGCTGAGAAAGCCGTCGTGGTTCTTGTCGAGTCTGGCGAAGTCGGGGCTTTTCTGCGGCGCCGCGTCCTGCGCGTGGACGCAGGCCGAAAAAACGGCGAGGAAAAGCAGGGCAATGTTCTTCTTCATGGCGGACCTCCTGTTGGATGACCGCCGAATAATATCAGCCGATCCGCTTCCTGGCGTTGCGGAAGATGCGCAGCCATGGGCCGTCCTCGCCCCAACTGTCGGGGCGCCACGACATCTGCACCGTGCGGAAGATGCGCTCGGGGTGCGGCATCATGATGGTGAAGCGGCCGTCCGCCGTGGTGAGGCCGGCAATGCCCTCGGGCGAGCCGTTCGGGTTGAAGGGATAGGTCGTCGCGACGCGGCCGTGGTTGTCGACGTAGCGCAGCGCGACGATGGCCTGCTTCTGCGCCTCCGGAACAGCGAACTCGGCACGGCCTTCACCATGCGAGACGACGATGGGCAGGCGGCTGCCGGCCATGCCGTCGAGGAACAGCGAGGGGCTCGGCGGAATCTCCACCATGACGAAGCGCGCCTCGAACTGCTCGCTGCGGTTGCGCGCGAAGCGCGGCCAGTGCCCGGTGCCGGGGATGATCTCCGCCAGGTGGCTCATCATCTGGCAGCCGTTGCAGACGCCCAGCGCGAAGGTGTCGGCGCGGCCGAAGAAGGCTTCGAATTCCGCGCGCAAGGCGTCGTTGAAAAGGATCGACTTGGCCCAGCCCTGCCCGGCGCCGAGCACGTCGCCGTAGGAAAAGCCGCCGCAGGCGACCAGTCCGGAAAAGTCAGTCAGCGCGACACGGCGGGATTGCAGGTCGCTCATGTGCACGTCGACGGCGGCGAAGCCGGCGCGGTCGAAGGCGGCGGCCATTTCCACCTGACCGTTCACGCCCTGCTCGCGCAGGATGGCGATCTTGGGCCTATGGCCCAAGATCGCCGGAGCGTTGTCCCCCCACCCCCCTGCCCCCGCCCCGGGGGCGGGGGAGCACACCTCCTCCATCTCGAAGGTCAGGTGCGCAGACAAACCCGGATCAGTAATGTCGAGCAGCGAATCGAATTCCTCCTGCGCGCATTGCGCATCGTCGCGCAGCCGCGCGATCTGGAAACTCGTCTCCGTCCAGGCGCGCTGCAGGTCGACGCGCTTTTCCTTCAGCAGCGGCCTGGCGTTGCGCCAGACGCGGATCTCGTCGGCCGTGTTGAGCTCGCCGACAGTGTGGCTGCAGGCGGCGAGGCCGTGCGCGCGCAGCACCTGCATGACTTTCGTGCGATCGTCGCGGCGGATCTGCAGCAGCGCGCCGAGCTCTTCGGCGAACAAGGCGCCCATGACGCGGTCGCGGAAGCGCCCGCCGACCATTTCGGGCTTGCGCTCCAGCCCGTCGGCGTCGTTCATCAGCGGGTCGTAGCACAGCGTGTCGAGATTCAGCGAGACGCCGCAGCGCCCGGCGAAAGCCATCTCGCAGGCGGCGGCGAAGAGACCGCCGTCGGAACGGTCGTGGTAGGCGAGCAGCAGGTCCGCCGCATTGAGTTCCTGCATGGCGGCGAAGAAGCCTTTCAGCAGCGCGGCATCGGCATCCGGCGCATGCTCGCCGACCGCGTTGTAGGCCTGGGCGAAGGCGGAACCGCCGAGGCGGTGCCGGCCCTGGCCGAGGTCGATCAGGACAAGGTCGGTGCCGCCGGCGTCGGTGCGCAATTGCGGCGTCAGCGTGCGGCGCACATCGGCGCAGGCGGCAAAGGCGGAGATGATGAGCGAGAGCGGCGCAGTGACCTGCTTCTTGCTGCCGCTTTCCTCCCAGGCGGTCTTCATGGAAAGGGAATCCTTGCCGACGGGAATGCTGATGCCGAGCGCAGGACAGAACTCGATGCCGACCGCCTTCACGGTGTCGAACAGCGCGGCATCCTCGCCCGGGTGGCCGGCGGCGGCCATCCAGTTGGCGGAGAGCTTGATCCGGCCGATGTCGCCGATCAGCGCGGCGGCGAGGTTGGTCACCGCCTCGCCCACCGCCATTCTTCCCGAAGCCGGCGCGTCGATCAGCGCCAGCGGCGTCTTCTCGCCCATGGCGAAGGCCTCGCCGAGATAGCCTTCGTAGGACAGCGAAGTGACGGCGCAGTCGGCCACCGGCACCTGCCACGGCCCGACCATCTGGTCGCGCGCGGTCATGCCGCCCACCGTGCGGTCGCCGATGGTGATGAGGAAGTGCTTCGAGGCGACGCTGGGCATGCGCAGGACGCGGAAGGCGGCCTCCTTCAGGTCGAAGGCGGCGGCATCGAAGGGCGGCAGGTGGCGCGCCTTGTGCGCCACATCGCGCGTCATTCTCGGCGGCTTGCCGAGCAGGACGTCCATGTCCATGTCGACGGCGTTGTTGCCGAAGTGGCTGTCGCTCACCACCAATTGACCGTCCGCGGTGGCCTCGCCGAGCACGGCGAAGGGGCAGCGCTCGCGCTCGCAGAGGGCGCGAAACGCGTCGAGCCGGTCGGCGGCGATCGCCAGCACGTAGCGCTCCTGCGCCTCGTTGCACCAGATCTCGCGCGGCGACATGCCGGGCTCCTCGGTCTGCACGCGGCGCAGTTCGAAGCGCGCGCCGCAGCCGGCGCCGTGCGCCAGTTCCGGCAGCGCGTTGGAGAGGCCGCCGGCGCCGACGTCGTGGATGGAGAGGATCGGATTGCTGTCCTTCAGCTGCCAACACCGGTCGATGACTTCCTGCGCGCGGCGCTGGATCTCCGGGTTGCCGCGCTGCACCGAGGCGAAGTCGAGGTCGGCGGTGTTGCTGCCAGTCGTCATCGAGGACGCCGCGCCGCCGCCGAGGCCGATCAGCATGCCGGGGCCGCCGAGCTGGATGAGCAGCGCGCCGGCCTTGAATTCGATCTTGTGCGAATCGCGCGCGGCGATGTTGCCGACGCCGCCGGCGATCATGATCGGCTTGTGGTAGCCGCGCACTTCGCCCGCCACCTCCTGCTCGAAGCTGCGGAAATAGCCGGCGAGGTTGGGCCGGCCGAATTCGTTGTTGAAGGCGGCGGCGCCGATCGGTCCCTCGATCATGATGTCGAGCGCCGAGGCGATGCGCTCGGGCTTGCCGTAGGCTTGTTCCCACGGCTGCGCATAGCCAGGAATGTTCAGGTTGGACACCGAGAAGCCGCACAGGCCGGCCTTCGGCTTGGAGCCGCGGCCGGTGGCGCCCTCGTCGCGGATCTCGCCGCCCGAGCCGGTCGCCGCGCCCGGGAAGGGCGAGATGGCGGTCGGATGGTTGTGCGTCTCGACCTTGGCGAGGTAATGCGTCAGCTCCTCGGAATACGCATAGGCGCCGCCGGGGCCGGGATGGAAGCGCCTGGCGAGGGCGCCTTCGAGCACGGCGGCGTTGTCGGAATACGCCACCACCGTACCGTGGGGACTGACTTTGTGCGATTCGCGGATCATGCCGAAGAGGGAATGCGCCTGCCACGCGCCGTCGATCACCCAGTCGGCGTTGAAGATCTTGTGCCGGCAGTGCTCGGAGTTCGCCTGGGCGAACATCATCAGCTCGACGTCGGTCGGGTTGCGGCCGATGCGGCTGAAGTTCTCCACCAGGTAATCGATCTCGTCATCCGACAGGGCGAGACCCATCTCGCCGTTGGCGGCGACCAGTGCGGTGCGGCCCTTGCCTACGACATCCACCGTCGCCAGCGACTGCGGCGCGTAATGGCGGAACAGGGCCTCGGCGGCATCGACGGAATCGAGCACCGACTCGGTCATGCGGTCGTGGATGAAGGGCAGCGCGGCGCCGTGATCGCCCTTGGCATCGACATGGAAGGCGGTGCCGCGCTCGATGCGGGTGACCGACGCGAAGCCGCACTGCCGCGCGATCTCCGTGGCCTTCGACGACCAGGGCGAGATGGTGCCCAGGCGCGGCGTCACCAGCTTGAGCGTGCCGGCCGGCGCCTTGTCCGCAGGATATGCGCCGAGCAAGTCTTTCAGCCGCACCAGGTCGGCAGCTGCCAGCGGCGAATTCAGCTCGACGAAATACCAGTGCTCGGCGGAGAGGCCCTTGAGCCTGGGCAGGGCTGACTGGACGTTCCGGGTGAGGCGGGCAAGGCGATTCGCGGAGTAAGCGGCGGCGCCGCGCAGCTTGAGGACTTCGGGCATGGCAGGGAGAAGCTTCGCAAAGCGCAATTATACCCGAGGCACCACCTTGAATTCTCCCCTCCCGGCCCCCAAAATCACTGGCGAACCCATTCGGAACGGAAACCACCATGTCCGCCCATTGCATCGACGTCAGCGAAGCCAATTTCATGCAGGAAGTCATCGAGGCTTCCCGCCGCGTTCCCGTCCTCGTCGACTTCTGGGCGCCCTGGTGCGGCCCCTGCCGCAGCCTCGGCCCGATCCTGGAGAAGCTCGCCGGGGAATACCAGGGCCGCTTCCGCCTGGCCAAGGTGAACTCCGACGAGAACCAGGCGCTGGCCGGGCAATTCGGCGTGCGCGGCATCCCCAACGTGAAGGCCGTCGTCGGTGGCCAGATCGTGAACGAGTTCACCGGCGCCCTGCCCGAAGCCGCCGTGCGCGAATTCATCGACGCCCTGCTGCCCTCGCCGGCCGAGCCGCTGCGGCAGGAAGCGCAGGCGGCGCGCGCCCGCGGCGAGGCCGATGCGACGCGCAAGCTGCTGCTGCAGGCCATCCGCCTCGACCCAAAGCACGAACAGGCGCGCCTGGACCTGGTGGACGTGCTGCTCGACGCCGGCGACCTGGCCGAGGCGCAGCGCCTGCTCGGCGAAATCGCCGAGCAGGCCAAGGACCGCAGCCGAATCGAGAGTCTCGCCGCGCGTCTGGCGCTGGCACAGGGTGTGGCAGGCGGCGCCGACGAAACTTCCCTGCAATCGCGCCTCGCTGCCGATCCCGCCGACCTGGAGGCGCACCTGGCACTGGCCAATCTGCTGGCGCTGAAGCAGGATTACCGCGGCGCGCTGGAGCAGCTGCTGGAGATCGTGCGGCGCGACCGCGCCTTTCAGGACGACATCGGCCGCAAGACCATGCTGCAGTTTTTCAGCCTGCTCGGTTCGGACAACGACCTGGTGCGCGAATATCGCGGAAAATTGTCGACATCGATCAACCGTTAGGAAAAGTCAGTCTCCGCAATACGGCGGCAAACCTGCCTGCTGCTATTCTCCCGCCATGTCCAATCCCGTCGAGATCAGCGAAGAAGCCGGCGTGCGCTACCTGCACTTCGGCTCGGATTGGATCCAGGGCGCCATGCGCATCGCCCGGCCGTGGGCGCTGGAGCTCGACTACACGCGCGAGATGATGGCCTGCCTGCTGCTGCGGCCGGAGCCGGAATGGCCGCGCAGCGCGCTGCTGATCGGGCTGGGCGCCGCCTCGCTGACGAAGTTCCTCTACCGCCACCGGCCGCAGGCCAAGCTGACGGTGGTGGAAATCGAGCCGGCGGTGGCGGCGGCGGCGCGGCAATTCTTCAAGCTGCCGGACGACCCGAAGCGGCTGAGGCTGGAAATCGCCGACGGCGTCGCGTGGCTCGCCGGGAGCGACAAGACCTTCGACCTGATCCTCGTCGACGGCTTCGATGCCGAGGCCCGCGCCGGCGCGCTCGACACCCTACCCTTCTACCGGGCCTGCCGCGCCCACCTGAACGAGGACGGCCTGCTGGCGGTGAATCTCCTCGGCCGCAACCGCGGCTTCAAGGGCAGCGTCGAGCGCATCAAAAAGGCCTTCGACGGACGCGCCCTGGTGTTTCCTTCCTGCGACCACGGCAACGCCATCGCCTTCGCCGCCACGGGCGAACCGATCCGCATGCCGCTGGGGGAATTGAGCCTGCAGGCGCTGGCCCTGCGCAAGGCGACCGGCCTCAACCTGCTGCCGACGCTGGCGCGACTCGCGCAATGGCAAACCTGTGCCGGCGGACGCCTGGAGCTATAACAATAAAAAACGGGCGGATCTCTCCGCCCGTTTTTGCTGCATTTGCTTGAAGACTTACTTGGGCATATCGGTTTTCGGCGCAGCGTCGGCCTTCGGCTTCGCCTTGCCTTTCGCCTTGGCCTTGGCCTTGGCCTTGGCTTTCGGCGCAGCAGCCGGCGTGGCGGAGGCAGCAGGGGCGGCAGCAGGAGTGGCGGCAGCAGCAGGGGCAGCGGCAGGCGTGGCGGGCTTGGCGGGGGTGGCCGGTGCCGCCGGCGTGGCCTGGGCAAACGCCAGGGAAGTGGTGGCGGCGAAAGCGGCGGCGACAATCAGGGAAGTCAGCTTGCTCATTATTCGATCCTCTCAATGGTGTGATGGGTACAGGGAACTTTGTGCTCCCTGGACAGCAGTGATCCGCGTCACTTCCCATAACGCGGCTTGCAGCGGCCGGGTTGACAAGCGCATGCAGTATCATTGAAGCCCCCACGGAGAATCCTGCATGGCAACCGTTTACGGCATCAAGAACTGCGACACCATGAAGAAGGCCTTCGCCTGGCTGGATGGCCAAGGCATCGCCTACGCCTTCCACGACTACAAGAAGCTTGGCGCCGACGAGGCCCTGCTGAAGAAATGGGCGGCCCGTGCCGGCTGGGAGAAGCTCATCAACACGCGCGGCCCCAGCTTCCGCAGACTGCCAGCGGAGAAACAGGCCAACCTGACCGAGAAGAAATCCTTCGCGCTGATGCTGGAAAATCCGAGCATGATCAAGCGCCCCATCGTCGAAGCCGGCAAGATCCTGCTGATCGGCTTCGATGAGGATGAATACGCGAAGCAACTGAAGTGAGCAGACAGAATCTCGCCCAGGGCACCCTGCTGATGTGCGCAGTGGTGCTGATCTGGGGCGCCTTCCTGCCGGTGAGCAAGATCGCGCTCGCCGTCATCGACCCCTATTGGCTGACCCTGCTGCGCTACGGCATCGCCGCCGCCTGCTTTCTCGCCGTCCTCGCCTCGGTGGAAGGCCGGCGTGCGCTGTCCTTCGAAGGGCAGGCGGCGAAAGCCTGGGCCTGCGGCAGCGCCGGATTCGCCGGCTTCAGCCTGTTCGTCTACGAGGGCCTGCGGCTGACGCGGCCCGAGCACGGCGCCATGATCCTCGCCCTCGGCCCGGTGAACATCGTGCTCTGGCAGTGGCTGCGCTCGCGGCATCGCCCTCACGCCGCCACGCTGGCCTGCATCGCAGTCGCCCTCGTCGGCGAGGCGCTGGTGGTGAGCCGGGGCGAGTTCGCACGCCTGTATTCGGGCGGCAACGCGCTGGGCAACGGCCTGATCTATCTGTCCTCGTGGTGCTGGATCGCCTTCACGCTCGGCGCACAGCAGTTCCCCGGCTGGTCGCCGGTGCGCTACACGGCGCTCACCGCCGCCCTCGGCTGGCTGACCATTCTCCTGGTGGCGGCGCTGGCGACGGGCAGCGGCCGCAGCCAGCCGCCGCTCGTCGAGGGTCTGCGCGAACAGGCATGGGCGCTGCTGTTCATCGTCTTCGTCGTTTCCTTCGGTGCGGTGCTGCTGTGGAACATGGCGGTGGCGAAGCTCGGCCCCCTGAACGCCTCGCTCTTCGCCAACTTCGCGCCGGTGGTGACCATCCTCATCACCGTCTGGCAGGGACACCGCCTGCTGCCGGTGGAAATCGCCGGCGCGGCCCTGGTGGTCGGCGCGCTGATCGCCAACAACCTGATCAACCGCCGTCTGGCGAAGCAGACGGAGGAGCTGCTGGCATCCACGACGGCGGCATTGCGGTAGGATAGGCAGCATGCATTACGCAAGTAGCCAGCCCATCTACAGTGTCGCCGCCATCCGCGACATCGAGTCGCACCACGCCGGCGACGACCCGCCGCTGATGGAACGCGCCGGCGCCGCGGCGACGCGGGCCGTGCTGGCCCACAGCCGCGGCACGCGCCTCGCGCCGCTCATCGTCTGCGGACCGGGCAACAACGGCGGCGACGGCCTTGTCGTCGCCCGCCTCCTGCGCAGCCGCGGCATCAATCCCACCGTGGTCTTCGCCGGCGACGAGGCCGGGCTGCCCGCCGACGCGCGCGAGGCGCTCGCCAGCTACCGCCGCTTCGGCGGCGAGATCAGCCCGGAGATCCCGAAGCGCCCGTTCTCCCTGGTGGTGGACGCCCTCTTCGGCATCGGCCTGCAACGCCCCGTCGAGGGCGCTTTCGCCGAGCTGATCGCCCGCATCAACGGAATGGACTGCCCGGTGCTCGCCCTCGACGTGCCGAGCGGCCTGTGCGCCGACACGGGCCGCGTGCTGGGCTGCGCGGTCAAGGCGGCCTTCACGGCCACCTTCATCGCGCTCAAGCCCGGGCTGCTCACGCTGGACGGGCCGGACCATTGCGGCGAAGTCAGCGTCTACGATCTGGATATCGCGCCGGAGAGCATCCTCCCGGCGCACGGGCGCGTGGTGACGCCGGCATTGTTCAAGT
This sequence comes from Rhodocyclales bacterium, assembly GCA_016214145.1. Taxonomy (GTDB): domain Bacteria; phylum Pseudomonadota; class Gammaproteobacteria; order Burkholderiales; family Rhodocyclaceae; genus Desulfobacillus. The sequence continues at coordinate 48,829 of JACRPA010000012.1, read as the reverse complement.
CGCGCCTGCTGCCGCGGCCGAAGAACAGCCACAAGGGCATGATGGGCGGCGTCGGCATCCTCGGCGGCGCCCCCGGCATGACCGGCGCTGCCCTGCTCGCCGGCCGCGCCGCGCTGAAGCTGGGCGCCGGCCGCGTCTATGTGGGCCTGCTCGACAACACGGCGCTGGCCGTCGACACCGACCAGCCGGAACTGATGCTGCGCAAGCCGGAGGACATCCTCGCCTCGGGCTTCGCCACGGCCCTGGCGGTGGGGCCCGGCCTCGGCCAGGGCGCCGACGCGCTGGACCTGTTCAAGCGGGCGCTTGCCGCCGAACTGCCGCTGGTGCTCGACGCCGACGCGCTGAACCTGCTGGCGGCCCATCCCGTATTGACGGCCCATTTGCACAAGCGCGCCGCGCCGACCCTGCTCACGCCGCATCCCCTCGAGGCGGCCCGGCTGCTCGGCATCGACGTCGGCGCCGTTCGCGCCGATCGTCTCCGCGCCGCGCTGACCCTGGCGGAAAAACTGAATGCGGTGACCGTGCTGAAAGGCTGCGGCAGCGTGATCGCCTCGCCCGCAGGGCGCACCCCAGGAGTGCTTCTTCAGGCGGGGCAAACCCCGCCCTCAGGGCGTTGGTACATCAACACCAGCGGCAATCCCGGCATGGCCAGCGCCGGCATGGGCGACGTCCTCGCCGGGCTGGCGGTGGCGCTGCTGGCGCAGGGCTGGGAGGCCGAGGCGGCCCTGCTCTGCGCCGTGCACCTGCACGGCGTGGCCGCCGACCGGCTTGTCGAAGACGACATCGGTCCGGCCGGCCTCACGGCGAACGAGACCATCGACGCCGCCCGGCGCATCTTCAACGCCTGGACAAGCCCCCGCCAGCGGGGCGAGGGCTGACATGACGACTTCCTTTCCTGCGCAGCACCCGCTGCGCGGCATCCTGCTGTTCATGCTGGCGCTGATGCTGTTCGCCAGCCTGGACGCCACCTCGAAGTACCTGACCGCCGTCTTTGCCGTGCCCCTGCTGGTGTGGGCCCGCTATGCCCTGCACTTCCTGCTCATGCTGGTGTTCGTCGCCCCCTCCATGCGCAGCGAACTGGTACGCACCGCCAACCTGAAGCTGCAACTCATCCGCGCCCTGGCGCTGCTCGCCACCACCGGCTGCGGCATGGCCGCCTTCCGCGTCATGCCGCTGGCGGAAGCCACCGCCGTCATCTTCCTCGCGCCGCTGCTGGTGACGCTGCTGGCCGGGCCGATTCTGCACGAGCGCATCGGGGCAGGCCGCTGGCTCGCCGTCCTGGCCGGATTCGGCGGCGTGCTGCTGGTGGTCCGGCCCGGCAGCGCCCTCAACCTCGTCGGCATCCTGTGGGCCCTGACGGGCGCCTTCAGCTACGCCGTCTATCAGATCCTGACGCGGCGCCTGAGCCATGCCGAACACCCGCTGACGCTGCTGTTCTACACGGCGCTGGTGGGGACGGGCGTCATGAGCGCGGCGCTGCCCTGGTTCTGGGTGGACACCTCGCCGGAACCGCGGCAATGGCTGCTCATCGCCTCGCTCGGCATCTACGGCGGCACGGGCCATTTCCTCCTCATCCGCGCCTTCCGCCTGGCGCCGGCGTCGACCCTGACCCCCTTCACCTACGTGCAGCTGGTCTGGGCCGCCCTGCTCGGCTGGCTGGTTTTCGGCAACGTTCCGGATGCCGTCACCGCCGCAGGCATGGCCGTCATCGCCGCCAGCGGCCTGTGGCTGGCGCTGGGGGAGCGCCGCGGGAGGCGCCGCCCGCCGGACCGCGCCCTGCCTTGTAAAGAGGGCCGGGGGATTGCTGTCAACGAACGGCCGGATAGGGATACAGCATGTTGAAGGCGATGCTTTGCCCGAAGCCCTGCACGATGCGCACATGCTCGCGGCGGAACTCGCGCGCCTGGCGCAGGCCGCAGGAGTGCGCGATCATGTCGATTTCCTTGTTCATGTTGCGGCAGTAGTTGGCGACGCGCTCCGCCTTGTCGGCCACGACGAGGCCGCGCTGCAGGCGCGGATTGTGCGTGGTGACGCCGGCCGGGCAGGTGTTGGCGTGGCAGCGCAGCGCCTGGATGCAGCCCAGGGCGAACATGAAGCCGCGCGCCGTGTTCACGAAGTCCGCCCCCGCCGAGAGCGCCCAGGCGGCGCGCGCCGAGGTGACCAGCTTGCCGGCGGCGATCACCCGCACGCGCTCGCGCAGGCCGGTTTCGATCAGCGCATCCACCACGCGCGGCAGCGCCTCATCGATGGACAGCGCCATGTGGTCGGCCAGCGCCTGCGGCGCGGCGCCGCTGCCGCCCTCGCCGCCATCCACGGCGATGAAGTCCGGCGCGAAAGCGATGCCGCGCCGCGCCACCGCCTCGCACAGCTCGTTCATGAACTGCCAGCCGCCGATCGCCGTCTTGATGCCCACCGGCTTGCCGGTGATGTCGCGCACGGTGGCGATTTTCTCGATCAGCTCGTCGGCGCTGGCGATGTCGCGATGCCGGTTGGGGCTGATCGAGTCCTGCCCTTCCGGAATGCCGCGGATGGCGGCGATTTCCGCCGTCACCTTGCCGGCGAGGAGGACGCCGCCCTTGCCCGGCTTGGCGCCCTGCGACAGCTTGATCTCGAAGGCGCGCACCGATTCGTGCGCGGCGAGCTCCTTCAGGCGTTGCGCCGAGAGCTTGCCGTCGGCGTCGCGCACGCCGTACTTGGCCGTGCCGATCTGCATGATGATGTCGCAGCCGCCTTCGAGGTGATACGGGCTGAGGCCGCCCTCGCCTGTATCCAGCCAGCAGCCGGCCGCCGCCGCGCCGCGCGACAGGGCGCGCACGGCCGGCTTCGAGATGGCGCCGTAGCTCATGCCGCTGATGTTGACCACCGAACGGGCGACGAACGGCTTCTCGCACCAGCCCTCGCCGATCGTCAGCGGCGGCGTCGGCAGCTGCTCCTCCTCGATCACCGGGAACGGCGCATTGACGAAAACCAGCGAGCCCGGCTCGTGCAGGTTGTAGGTCGAGCCGAAGCCGATGATGCCGCCCTCGTTCTTGGCGAGGCGGTAGACCCAGCCCCGCGTCGAGCGGTTGAAGGGCATTTCGTCGCGCTCGCCGGTGAAGAAGTACTGGCGGAAGTACTCGCCCATCTGCTCGAAGAAATAGCGCAGGCGGCCGATGATCGGGTAGTTGCGCAGGACGGTATGCTTCTTCTGCGTGATGTCCTTGACGTACCAGAACACCAGCGTGACGAACAGGACGATGGCCAGCAGGGTGCCTGCGCTGACCGAGAGAACGCTTACTAGACCGGACATGCTGCCCTCCCGAACGGGTAAGATTGCAACCTCAGCATATCGTTGACGGCAAATTTCATGGAAACTTCAGGGCAGATCCCCGCTGAAATCGAGCGGAACGTCGCCGCCGCCCTGGCCGAGGACATCGGCAGCGGCGATCTCACCGCCCTGCTCACCCCCGCCGGGCACCCGGCGCGCGGCATCGTCGTCAGCCGCGAGGAGGCCGTTCTGTGCGGCGCCGGATGGTTCGATGCCTGCTTCCGCAGCCTGGACGCGGAAGTCCGCATCCGCTGGCACGCCCGCGACGGGGCGCGCATCCACGCCGGCCAGATGCTGTGCGAGATCGAAGCCGACACGCGCGCCCTGCTCACCGCCGAGCGGCCGGCACTCAATTTCCTGCAATTGCTCTCCGGCACCGCCACCGTCACGCGAAAGTACGTCGATGCCGTCGCCGGCACCCAGGCGAAGATCGTCGACACGCGCAAGACCCTGCCCGGCCTGCGCCTGGCGCAGAAGTACGCCGTGCGCTGCGGCGGCGGCGCCAACCACCGCCTCGGCCTCTACGACGGCATCCTCATCAAGGAGAACCACATCATGGCCGCCGGCGGCGTGGCGGCGGTTCTGGCGCAGGCGCGCGCCCTGGCGCCTGCGGGCGTCTTCATCCAGATCGAGGTCGAGACCCTGGAACAACTCGGCGAGGCGCTCGCCGCCGGGGCGACGATGATCCTGCTCGACAACATGGACCTGGCGCAAATGCGCAAGGCGGTCGCACTGACGGCAGGCCGGGCGGTGCTGGAAGCCTCGGGCGGAGTGGATCTGTCGAAGGTCCGGGCGATCGCGGAAACCGGAGTGGACCGCATCTCCATCGGCAGCCTGACCAAGGACGTGCGGGCGGTCGACCTTTCCCTGAGGCATGTGGAGAAATAACCCTGCCTTGCCTTGGCTGCGCGAAACAGGTACTGGTGCCAGCTTTTGTTTCTATGGTATAAAAGCGCTCAGCGGGGCGGCGCAGGCGCGCCCCGGCCAACTACAAGAAAGTCGGGAGCCCCGAGATGCTGTTCATCCTTTACTACGTCGTCGCCATCACCGTACTGATCCTGCATTTCACCGGTTTTCTCGCGCGCCACAACCTCGAATGGCTGATCCTGGTCCTGGCCGTGACGGTTTTCCCGGCCGTCATCTACCTGTAGGTGTAACGATTCCCCCGCGCGGGCGGTCGCCCGCACTCACGCCCGGGCGGCGATAAACGCCTTCACCACCGCGGCATCCGCGTCCATCACCTCGACCCGCTGCGGCAGGGCCTCGATGCCCTCCAGTTCCCGCGGGCGCATCGGCTCCCGGCCAAGCGCCTCCCTGATGGTTTCGGCGAACTTCACCGGCTGGGCCGTCTCCAGCACCACCATCGGCACCCCCGCCTCGCGCTGCGCCAGCGCCACCTTGAGGCCGTCGGCGGTGTGCGGATCGATCATCGCGCCGTATTTCTCCCAGGTGCTGCGGATCGTCGCCAGGCGGTCGGCATGGCTGCTGGTGCCCGAAACGAAGCGGAATCCGGGCAGGCGTTCCAGCCAGGGCGTGCCGCGCAGGTCGAAGCTGCCGCCGCGGTCAACCTTTTCCCAGAACCCGCGAATCAGTTCCGCATCGCGTCCGACCAGGTCGAAGACGAAGCGTTCGAAGTTGGAGGCCCTGGAAATGTCCATCGAGGGGCTCGATGTGACGCGGGTTTCAGCCATCGCGCGCGGCCGGTAGACACCGCTGCGGAAGAACTCGTCGAGCACGTCGTTCTCGTTGGTGGCGAGCACCAGGCGGCGTACCGGCAGGCCCATCATGCGCGCGACATGGCCGGCGCAGATGTTGCCGAAGTTGCCCGAAGGCACGGCGAAGGCGACTTCCTCGTCGTTCGAGCGGGTGGCCTCGAAGTAGCCCTTGAAGTAGTAGACGATCTGGGCGGCGACGCGCGCCCAGTTGATCGAGTTCACCGCGCCGATCTTGTACTGCGCCTTGAAGGCGGCGTCGTTGGAGACCGCCTTGACGATATCCTGGCAGTCGTCGAACATGGCGCGGATGGCGATGTTGAAGATGTTGGCGTCGGGCAGCGAATACATCTGCGCGCGCTGGAACTCGCTCATCAGGCCGTGTGGCGACAGCATGAAGACCTTGACCCCATGCTTGCCGCGCATGGCGTACTCGGCCGCCGAGCCGGTGTCGCCCGAAGTGGCGCCGAGGATGTTGATGGTCTCGCCGCGCTTCTCCAGCACATACTCGAACAGGTTGCCGAGCAACTGCATGGCCATGTCCTTGAAGGCCAGCGTCGGCCCGTTGGACAGCTCCAGCAGGTGCAGCCCCGGCTCCAGGGTGGTGAGCGGCGTGATGTCCGCCGCATCGCGGCCGGGCCGGCAGTGCCGGTAGGCCTGCGCCGTGTAGGTGCGATCGACCAGCGTCTTCAGGTCGCAGGCCGGGATGTCGGTGATGAACTTCTCCAGCACGCGCAGCGCCAGCGCGTGGTAGGGCAGCGCGCGCCATTCGTCCAGTTCGGCGCGCGACACCTGCGGATAGGCCTCCGGCAGGTAGAGGCCTCCGTCGGGCGCCAGGCCGCCGAGGAGGATGTCGCAAAATTCCAGCGCGGGCGCCTGGCCGCGGGTGGAGATGTATTTCATTTCTTGACGACCCGAAGTTCTTCCATGTGATTTCAGAGTGAATGTCTATTGCGTCAGAAGGCAGTCACCGGCGCCTTCAGTCGGAAGCGAGCCTCTTCAATTCGAACCCGGCTGCAAGATGTTCGATGTACATCGTAATGCCCTTTTCGCGTGTCTTTTCAAACGCCTGTCTGGCCTCGATCTTTTGCCCCTGCAGCAACTTGTATTGTCCCAGGTAGAAATACGCCTCGGCCAATGTCATTTCCTGCTCGTCGCCCTGCTTGAGTCTCGCCTCGGCAAGCATTTCCTCCGGCGTCAGCACACCGACGAACATGGCCAGTGCCGGATGGGGCCACGGCCCTCGTGGGTTGCTGCTGACGCTTTCCCGCAATTTGCCAGGGATGGCCAGGTTCAGCCTCTTCAGGGTCCACATCTGCCACAAGGCAGCATACAAACGATCAGACTCGTCATTGATGTTCTTAGCGGCATTCTCGAAATCGTTCGCCGCTTCAGCCAGCCTACCCTGGTAGAACCGCGCTAGGCCCCTGCGGTACAGAATTCTGAATTCGTCGCTGCCGAGGGCGAGCGCCTTTGAGTAATCCTGGACTGCCGCATTGAAATTTCCGAGAGCGTAATGCAGGTTTGCACGGCACTGCCAGGCACGGCCCAAGTGGGGAGCCAGTCGTATCGCCTCCAGCGCATCCTTCATGCCCTCCTCTGCTCTGCCCAGATCGGCCAGCGATTCCGCCCGGTCACAATAGGCTTCGGCAAGATTGTCTCCCTGAATGCGGCCAGCCTGGATAGTCTTTGTGATGTTATCGATCATCAGTTGCCATCTTTTGCGGAGGCTGTCCTGGAGTGTAGCCTTTCCCAAGCCGAGAAACCCGTCATCCTTGATCGACTGCTTGGCTACGACAACCACCCCGCTGACTTCTCGATCGAACCGCCTGAATTCTTCAAGGAGTTTCGGTATCAGGGGTGGCTCGATCTCATCCGCTTTAGTTGAGAAAATGATTGCAACGCTCGACTGATTACCCCTGAAGCTGCGCTTGACTTCGAGGTCGAAAAAGTCGTTGGTAATCCTTCGCGTGACAGGGTCCTGAATCATGGCCACGCTCTCCGGCCAGCGAATGCTCAGTCTGTATAGGGCCGAATACGGGTATCGCATGGCCAGCAGCGGAAACTTACGACTCGCTTGCTGGGGCAGGTTCAGCACACCGCGCAGGTTCGCCGGGAAGAATCTTATTGCCCAATCTCCCTGCATCTCCGTCGCCAGTTTAGGCGCCTTGTAACGCGCGATCATGGTTAGCCGATTGTTGTCCAGGTCATCCTGAAATTCCGGATTTCCCTCCAGAACGATCCCTGGATAGCGCAACTCGTAACTGCCGAGCGCAAACTTGCGAGTCTGCTCGGGGGTGAATTTATTGATCAGCGTCCTCAGGGTTTCTGCATCCAGCCCGACCCAGGTCATGGTGGACTTGATGAGGCCATCCTCGCCGAAGCCCTTCAACTCGTACTCCTCGCTAACCTCGACTGTATTGAGCTGCTTGTCGTGGTTGATAACGACCAGCTCGCTGGCGTCCTGGGTGATGGGAAGGACGAAGGAATTCTCGATAAGATTGCCCATGCGCGAGAGACTGCCACCCTGTTCAAGCCGGGTTCCGTCCAGGAACCAGTGCTGACCGCCGATCCTCGCTCTTACTACGACGTGATTGAAAATATTCGGCGCTGGCAGAAATCTTGACGGTCCCTTGCGTGAGTCTAGCGCCACTAATACAGGCTCGGCCTCGATGCCGAGCCGACGCAGGAGGGTAAGCAGCATATAGCTCTTGTCTTTGCAGTCCCCATAGCGGCGCTCCAGAACGACCGGCAGGGGATGCGGACGATGGGAGCTTTCTCCCAGCGATACGCTGAAATAGCGAATTTCACGCTGCACCCATCGCAAGGCACCAAGTACGCGATCTTCGTCGGGCAGTGGTTCAAGCCGTGCAACGATCTCTTCAAGCTCGTCAGGCAGGGCAGCCGTGGGTGCAAAGAGGGAATGCGCCCACCTGGCCACGGCATTCCAATCATGGTATTCACTCAATTGCAGAAAGCGATAAGGGAAATAGCCGCTGGGAATCGAGGTCTCATAGTCGATGCCCTCGATGCCTCGCTCCTCCCACTGAAGCGTGCGATAACCATTGACCGCCCTGCTTTCATGGGTAACTTGGGTATTGCGATAGTCCCCGATAATCTTCCAGTCGATCTTCCGGCCTTCGGGGTAGGATAGCGTCACGGTGCGAAGCTCGATTGGCTCGGCGTCATCCCACATGGCGAGCTTGGAATAGGTATTGCCAAATACGGGATTGCTTCCCTCGATCGAATAGCGTATCTGTAGAGTGTCGCCAACCCTCACGTCGCTCAACAGCAGCAAGGCCGTCACCGCGCCGCTGTAAACACCACGCTCCAATTCCATTTCCCGCTGAAAGAACCGAACATCCACGTTCAGCGTATGGTCGATCTTTTCGGCGCCACGGAGAATGTGCACGCTGTGCAAATTAAGCTTTTCGTAAATCGGGATGAGGGAAATGGCGTACTGACCGATGCGAGAAAGCGCCGACGCCTCATTAACCTGGACGGCCCGGTTAACGTAATAGACATGCCGATCTCCGACTCTGATTTGAGAATCGGCCAGCCTGATGACAGTCGGATTGCGACGCGTCGTCGGCGGGACCTCAACGGTTCTGACCCAGGCGGGCTGGGCCGTGCCGCGCGTGAATGAATCCTTGCGTACCTCGACCTCCCTGACCTTTTCCTGCGCCCCGCCCTCCTGCTGAGCCTGGACAAAGCTGGGAAGGGCGATCAGCAGCAAGAGTCCCAGGGTGGGTAGTTTTCTCCCGATCCAATCGATCATTACGCTCCCCATTTCATTTTGTTGTTACATGTCCGTCAATTCAATTCTTCCAGCCGCAGACGCACCACCCTGCCCTTCACCACCGACAGCGCCTCGATGCGGGCAATGGCGGCGTCGGCGTTCTTCTCCAGGGTCTGGTGGGTAAGCATGATGATGTCGGTCTGCTCCTCGCCCTCGGCGGGCTCGCGCTGGATCATGGCGTCGATGGAGATCTGCTGGTCGGCGAGGATGCGCGTGATGTCGGCCAGCACGCCGGGCCGGTCCTCGACGCGCATGCGGAAGTAGTACGAAGTCTCCACCTCGCCCATCGCCAGCACCGGGATGGCCTTCACGGCGTCGGGCTGGAAGGCCAGGTGCGGCACGCGGTGCTCCGGGTCGGCGGTGTGCATGCGGGTGACGTCGACCAGGTCGGCGATAACGGCGCTGGCGGTCGGCTCGGCGCCGGCGCCCTTGCCGTAGTAGAGCGTGGCGCCGACGGCGTCGCCCTTCACCAGCACGGCGTTCATGGCGCCCTCGACGTTGGCGATCAGGCGCTTCGACGGGATCAGCGTCGGATGCACGCGCAGTTCGATGCCCTTGGCAGCGTGCCGGGTGATGCCGAGCAGCTTGATGCGGTAGCCGAGTTGCTCGGCATAGCGGATGTCCTCGGCCTGCAGCCTGCTGATGCCCTCGACATGGCACTTGTCGAACTGCATCGGGATGCCGAAGGCGATGGCCGACATGATGGTCAGCTTGTGCGCGGCATCGACGCCCTCGATGTCGAAGGTCGGGTCGGCCTCGGCGTAGCCCAGGCGCTGCGCCTCCTTCAGCACCGCCTCGAAGGGCAGGCCCTTGTCGCGCATCTCTGAAAGGACGAAGTTGGTGGTGCCGTTGATGATGCCGGCGATCCACTCGATGCGGTTGGCGGTGAGGCCCTCGCGCAGCGCCTTGATGATGGGGATGCCGCCGGCCACCGCCGCCTCGAAGGCGACCATGACGCCCTGCTTCTGCGCGGCCGCGAAGATCTCATTGCCGTGTGTGGCGAGCAACGCCTTGTTGGCGGTGACGACGTGCTTGCCGTTCCCGATGGCCTTCAGCACCAGCTCCTTCGCCACGCCGCAACCGCCGATCAGCTCGACGACGATGTCGACCTCAGGATCGGCGACAACGGCGAAGGCGTCGTCGGTGACGCGGCAGGCACCGCCCGTGACCTTCTTCGCCAGCTCGACGTTCTTGTCGGCGACGACGGAAATGCGGATGGGTCGGCCGGCGCGGCGGGTGATCTCCTCCTGGTTGCGCTGGAGGACGGTGAAGGTGCCGCCGCCGACAGTGCCGATGCCGAGCAGGCCTACATTGATGGGTTTCATTTGAGATTTTTCCTGAAACAGAAGCCGGGGATGTGCATCCCCTCGCGAAAATAGAATTTGTGGGCCGCCGCGCGCTGTGCGCCGGAATCAAGGGCCAGCACGTCGCAGCCGAACTGCCGCGCCTTGTTTTCCAGATGGCCGAACAGGAGCTTGCCGATGCCGCGCGAGCGCTGTGCCTCGTCGGTCACCAGGTCGTCGACATAGAGCCTGCGGCCCTCGTAGGTGTTCTCGATCAGGCGCCACAGGGCCACGCCCAGCACCGCCTCGCCCTCCGCCGCCACGGCCAAACGCCCGCCGTTGGCGAACACCTGCGCCAGCCGCACGGCATAGTCTGGCGGCAACGCAGTGCGCAGCTGGCGATGCACGCCCTCGGCACGACCGAGCCAGATCGGCTCGACGACGCGGCCGCTATCGTCCGTGACGTCCATGACCCTCATGTTCCGTGCCGCTTGCGGTAATGCCCGAGGAAGCGCGCGATGCGGCCGATGGCCTCGCGCAGGTCGTCGACATTGGGCAGGAAGACGACGCGGAAATGATCCGGCGTCGGCCAGTTGAAGCCGGTGCCCTGTACCAGCAGCACTTTCTCCTCGAGCAGTAGTTCGAGGATGAACTGCTGGTCGTCGGCAATCGGATAGACCTTCGGGTCGAGGCGCGGGAAAAGATACAGCGCCGCCTTCGGCTTGACACAGGCGACGCCGGGAATCTGCGTGAGCAGCTCCCAGGCGAGGTCGCGCTGCTTGGCCAGGCGCCCGCCCTGCCCGACGAGATCGAGGATGCTCTGGTGGCCGCCCAAGGCCGTCTGGATGGCGTACTGGCCGGGCACGTTGGAGCACAGCCGCATCGAGGCCAGCATGTCGAGGCCCTCGATGTAGTCGCGGGCGTGGCGCATCTCGCCGGAGACGACCATCCAGCCGGCGCGGTAGCCGCAGGCGCGGTAGTTCTTCGACAGGCCGTTGAAGGTGACGAACAGCACGTCGTCGGCGAGCGAAGCGATCGACGTGTGCGTGGCGCCGTCGTAGAGCACCTTGTCGTAGATCTCGTCGGCGAAGACGATGAGCTGGTGCTGGCGGGCGATCCCGATGATCTCGCGCAGCAGGTCGTCCGGATACAGCGCGCCGGTCGGGTTGTTCGGATTGATCAGGACGATGGCGCGGGTCGACGGGCCGATCTTGCCGCGGATGTCGGCGAGGTCGGGCAGCCAGCCGGCGCCCTCGTCGCACAGGTAGTGGCGCGGCGTGCCGCCGGTGAGGCTCACCGCCGCCGTCCACAGCGGGTAGTCGGGCGCCGGCACCAGCACCTCGTCGCCGTTGTTGAGCAGGGCCTGCATGGCCATGACGATCAGCTCGGAGACGCCGTTGCCGATGTAGATGTCGTCGATGCCGACGCCCTCGATCCGCTTCTCCTGGCAGTAGTGCATGATCGCCTTGCGCGCGGCGAAGAGGCCCTTCGAGTCGGAATAGCCGGAGGCGTCGCGCAGGTTGTGGATGACGTCCACCACGATCTCTTCCGGCGCCTCGAAGCCGAACGGCGCCGGGTTGCCGATGTTCAGCTTAATGATGCGGTGGCCCTCCTCCTCCATCTGCCGGGCGCGGGCCAGCACCGGTCCGCGGATGTCGTAGCAGACGTTGGCGAGCTTGGTCGACTTGAGTACCGGTTGCATTACAGCAGCCCATCCTTTCGGAACATGTCCTTGATGCCGCGCACCGCCTGTCGGGTGCGTTCCTCGTTCTCGATCAGCGCGAAGCGCACGTGGTCGTCGCCGTAGTCGCCGAAACCGATGCCGGGGCTGACCGCCACCCTGGCGTCGGCCAGCAACTTCTTGGCAAACTCCAGCGAGCCCAGCTTCTCATAGGCCGGCGGAATCTTCGCCCAGATGTACATCGAGGCCTTCGGCACCTCGACCATCCAGCCGGCCTCGTGCAGCCCCCTGGCCAGCACGTTGCGGCGGTTCTGGTATTTCAGGCGCACTTCCTCGACGCAATCCTGCGGGCCGTCCAGCGCGATGACCGAGGCGACCTGAAGCGGCGTGAAGGTGCCGTAGTCGTGGTAGCTCTTGATGCGCGCCAGGGCGTTGCACAGGTCCTTGTTGCCGACCATGTAGCCGATGCGCCAGCCGGCCATGTTGTAGCTCTTCGACATGGTGAAGAACTCCACCGCCACGTCGCGCGCGCCCGGCACCTGCATGATCGACGGTGCTTTCCATCCGTCGAAGACAATGTCGGCATAGGCGAGATCGTGCACCACCAGGATGTCGTGCCGTTTCGCCAGCGCCACGACGCGCTCGAAGAAATCCAGCTCGACGCAGCGCGCCGTCGGGTTGCTCGGAAAGCCGAGGATCATCATCTTCGGCTTCGGCGTGCACTCGCGGATGGCGCGCTGCAACTCCTCGAAGAAGTCAGTGTCCGGCGTCATGCGCACCGAGCGAATGTCGGCGCCGGCGATGATGGCGCCGTAGATGTGGATCGGGTACGAGGGATTCGGCACCAGCACCGTGTCGCCGCGGTCCAGCGTGGCGAGCATCAGGTGGGCGAGGCCTTCCTTCGAGCCGATGGTCACCACCGCCTCGGTTTCCGGGTCGAAGTCGACGTCGTAGCGGCGCCGGTACCAGTCGCAGATCGCCTTGCGCAGGCGCGGGATGCCCTTCGACACCGAGTAGCCGTGCGTGTCGCCGCGCTGCGCCGCCTCGACCAGCTTGTCGACGATGTGCTGCGGCGTGGGCCCGTCCGGGTTGCCCATGCTCATGTCGATGATGTCCTCGCCGCGGCGGCGGGCGGCCATCTTCAGCTCGCCCGTGATGTTGAAGACGTAGGGCGGCAAGCGCTTGATTCTGGGGAAATCCTTCATTTCGGCGGTGCCGCATCAAAGATATAATGTTACCCGACGCTTATACTCCCGACAAATCAGTCGGCTAGCCAATTTTCATGAAACTGCATCTCGACAACCCGGCCAGCCGGAATCTGGTCACCGGCTATGGCGCCGGCTATGTCGCCATCAACCACCGTCAGTACGCATCCAGCCTGATCCTCCTGCCCGATCGCATCATCGAATCCTGGGCTGGCGGCGGCTACGACGCGCTGGTGGAAGACGATTTCGCGGCGATCCGCGCGCTGGGGCCGGAAATCCTCCTGCTCGGCACCGGCAACCGGCAGCGCTTTCCCGCGCCGCACCTGCTGCGCCCGCTGATCGAGGCCCGCATCGGCTGCGAAGTCATGGATTTGCCCGCCGCCTGCCGCACCTTCAACATCCTGATGGCGGAAGGCCGGCTGGTCGCCGCCGCCCTGCTCATCGAAGCGATGCCATCGTGAAGCTCGCCCTGAAAATCGATGCCGCCACCTTCCGCGGCACCCTGGCCGGCGTGCCACGCCTGGTCGACGCCCTGCGCAAGGCGGAGGCGCAGGCGACCTTCTTCTTCAACCTCGGTCCCGACCGCAGCGGTCGCATGCTGGGGCCCCTGCTTGCGGCATCCCGCGACGGCGCCTCGGCCCTGGACCGCTACGGCCTGGCGGGGCTGCTGCATGGCACCCTGCTGCCCGGCCCGGACGTCGGCCGCCGCTGCTCGGACATCCTGCGCGGGGTGCGCGACGCCGGCTTCGACACCGGCGTGCAGGGCTGGGACGGCGCCGCTTGGCAGCGCGGCGCGGAAACGGCCGCCCCGGCATGGACGGAACACCGGATGCAGCGCGCCATTGCCCGCTACGGCAAGGTCTTCGGCGAAGCGCCGAAGACGCATGCCGCCGCCGGCTGGCAGATGAATCCGCACGCCCTGCGCCTGACCCAGCGCCTCGGCTTCGGCTACGCCTCGGACACGCGCGGCACGCAGCCCTACATCCCCGTCTGGAACGCCGAAGTCGTCCTCTGCCCGCAACTGCCGACCACGCTGCCGACCATCGATGAATTGCTCGGCCGCGAAGGTTGCAGCGTCGACAACGTCCATGAGCGCCTGCTTGCGCTGACGGCACGAGCTCCCTCGACCGGTCATGTCTATACCGTCCGAGCGGATCTGGAGGGCCAAAGGCTGCTGCCCGTCTTCGAGAAGCTCCTGGCAGGCTGGAAGGACCAGGGTTACGAACTCGTCTCGCTGGGTGGCCTGCTCGAAGCGATCGACGCCAGCCGGTTGCCGCGGCACGAGGTGGTGCGCGGCACGGTCGAAGGCCGCACCGGCACCCTCATGCTGCAGGGGCCGGAATTCCTGGCTGCAGCATAACGAAACCGTGACAAGGCACGCTTGCGCCGGCTGCGGATTTCATCAACAATGCAATCGATGGTCGACCAGCCCGTACCCGATTTCACCCTGCCGGCGACAGGCAAGCAGACGTTCTCCCTGTCCCAGGCGCGCGGCGGCTCCCTCGTCCTCTTCTTCTACCCGAAAGACAATACCCCCGGCTGCACCACGGAAGCCGGCGAGTTCCGCGACCTGCACGCGCAGTTCCTCCAGGCCAGCTGCGCCGTCTGCGGCATCTCGCGCGACAGCATCAAGTCGCACGAGGGCTTCAAGGCCAGGCTGAAGCTGTCTTTCGACCTGCTCTGCGACGCCGAGGAAGCCGCCTGCGCGATCTTCGGCGTCATCAGGCAGAAGGCGCTCTACGGCAAGCCGGTGCGCGGCATCGAGCGCAGCACTTTCGTCATCGACGGCAAGGGCGTGCTCCGGCGCGAGTGGCGCGGCGTCAAGGCGCCCGGCCACGCCGCGGAAGTGCTCGATTTCGTCCAATCCCTGCAATCCAAGAGAGCCTGATGAACGCCAAGAAGCATTCCACGACCAAGCTTTTCGTCCTCGACACCAACGTCCTCATGCACGATCCGACGAGCCTGTTCCGCTTCGAGGAGCACGACATTTTCGTGCCCATGATGACCCTCGAGGAACTCGACAACAACAAGAAGGGCATGTCGGAAGTGGCGCGCAACGCCCGCCAGGCCAGCCGCACGCTGGACGGCATCGTCGGCGGCTTCGAGGAGCGCATCGACCGCGGCATCCCGCTTGAGGAACCCTCCGCCGGACTCGCCACCGGCCGCCTCTTCATGCAGACCGAGCCGATCAACAGCGCCCTGCCGGCGACCCTGCCCACCGCCAAGGCCGACAACCAGATCATCGGCGTGATGATGCATCTCATCGACAAGCATCCGAAGCGCTCGGTGATCCTGGTCTCCAAGGACATCAACATGCGCATCAAGGCCCGCGCGCTCGGGCTGGATGCGCAGGACTACTACAACGACAAGGTGCTGGAGGACACCGACCTCCTGTACACCGGCACGCGCGAGCTGACGGCCGATTTCTGGGACGTCAACGGCAAGGACATGGAATCCTGGAAGCAGGAGGGCCGCACGCTCTACCGCATCAAGGGCCCGCTCTGCCCCGACCTGCTCATCAACGAGTTCCTCTGGCAGGACGGCGAACGCCCGTTCCATTCCATCGTGCGCGAGCGCAGCGGCAGGAGCGCGGTGCTGGAGCTGCTGAAGGACTACAGCCACCAGAAGAACAACGTCTGGGGCATCACGGCGCGCAACCGCGAGCAGAACTTCGCCCTCAACCTGCTGATGGACCCGGAAGTGGACTTCATCACCCTGCTCGGCCAGGCCGGCACCGGCAAAACCCTGCTGACGCTGGCGGCGGGCCTGACGCAGACGCTGGAGAGCAAGCTCTACAGCGAGATCATCATCACCCGCGTCACCGTGCCGGTGGGCGAGGACATCGGCTTCCTGCCCGGCACCGAGGAGGAGAAGATGACGCCGTGGATGGGCGCGCTGGAGGACAACCTCGATGTCCTCAACAAGCCGACCGAGGACGGCGGCGAATGGGGCCGCGCCGCCACGCGCGACCTGATCCGCTCGCGCATCAAGGTGAAATCGCTCAACTTCATGCGCGGCCGCACCTTCATCAACAAGTACCTCATCATCGACGAGGCGCAGAACCTGACGCCGAAGCAGATGAAGACCCTGATCACCCGCGCCGGCCCCGGCACCAAGGTGGTCTGCCTCGGCAACATCGCCCAGATCGACACGCCCTACCTCACCGAGGGCAGCTCCGGCCTGACCTACGTGGTGGACCGCTTCAAGGGCTGGTCGCACAGCGGCCACGTCACGCTCATGCGCGGCGAGCGTTCACGCCTGGCCGACCACGCCGCCGAAGTGCTGTAGGTCGGGCTTCAGCCCGACGGCGGCGGTCGAACAGGCGGATATTGTCGGGCTGAAGCCCGACCCACATCAATCGCGTCCCCGCCCGCCGCCGCGCGGGCCGTGGTCGCGATCGCGGCCGCGCCCGTCGCGCTCCGGCTGACGCATCTCCCGTCGATCCTCGATGCGCTTGCGCCGTTCCTCGGCGCCCGCTTGCCGCTTCTCGCGGTCTTCGCGCTGATGCAGGCCCTGCTCCGGCTGGCGTTTCTGCCGGTTTTCCTGCCACTGCCTCTTGCGATCCTGCTGGAGCTTCTGCCGCTCGGTCTTCTGCTTCTCCAAGAGTGATTTCTTCTCCTGGAACACCTTGCGGCGCTCGTCGCGGCGCTGGTCGAGCACCTTGTGGATGGCGTCGTGGCGGGCGGCAATGATCGCTTCATGGCGCGTCGCCCTGAAGAACTGCGGCACCTGCGGCAGCACGCGCGGCACCGGCCGGCCGTGCAAGGGAACGAAGGCGGCCTGGTTGGGCTTGACGTCGACGCTGCCGTGCTGCGTCTGGATGAAGCTGCCGCCGACGTTCACCTTGTCGTAGCTGCCCGGCTCGCCCTCCTTCGAACCCTGCGGGATGACCAGCGGCTCGTGGTCGGTGCCGCGCACGCCGATGGTGGCGGTCGGCGTGCGCACCTGGTAGCTGCGCGGGTTGAACCTGCCGATCCAGCCCGTCACCGAGCGAAAGGTGCCCTGCAGCAGGCTGAAGACGCCCTTGTCGCCCTCGTCGCCCTGGGCCTGGTAGGCGACGATGCGCATCTTCGTGTTCGGCCGCACGGCGATGAAGCCGCCGTCCTCCATGTTGAGGTGCAGTTCGCCGTCCTTGCCGGTGACGATGCCCTCGCCTTCAAGAATCGTGTCGCCGACGGCGACCTTGCGCGGCTTTTTGGCGCGGTCGTGTACCGTGACGTCCCCTTCGACCAGCTCCACCTTGCCGGCAAGGTTGGGCGTGGCTGATTGCTGGGGGCTCTGCGCAGCGGCGCCGAGGCAGACCAGCGGGAGGAGAAAGGCAAGCAGCAGGCGCATGATCCGGACTCCCTGAGTTATTGTGGAGTTTAACGGCCGGACGGTGGAAAGGGTTGAATCCGCGCAGTAGGAGCCCTGGGCGGCATTGTTTTGTCTCCGGCCGGCGCTACGCGCCTTGACGCCGGCTACGAATTGTTGCGCAACCGGGCTTAGGGCCTGTTCACAATTGTTTTATCGGATGCGTTGTAGCCAAAAACGTCGACTGCTAGGCGCGCGTCGCCGCCAATGGCCACTCCCTTGGCAAGACGCGCAACGACGCAGCCGGCGCTTTTGGCCACAACCCGAAGGGAACGGGTGTTTCAGGGCGCATGGCGGCGTTGCTCGCTTCTTATTGGGAATAACCCAACCGCGTCGCTCGCGCCTTGCCCTGCACCCTGAAACACCCGTTCGCACCGACAAAACAATTGTGAACAGACCCTAGTACGAGCCCGATTGCGCAAAATTTTCAAAGCGCGTGTACTCGCCGAGGAAGGTGACGCGCACCTGGCCGATGGGGCCGTTGCGCTGCTTGAGGATGTTGATCTCGGCCGCGCCCTTGTCCGGCGATTCGGGGTTGTACACCTCGTCACGGTAGATCGCCATGATGATGTCGGCGTCCTGTTCGATGGCGCCGGATTCGCGCAGGTCGGACATCACCGGCCGCTTGTTCGGGCGCGACTCGACGTTGCGCGAGAGCTGCGAGAGCGCCACCACCGGCACGTGCAGCTCCTTGGCCAGCGCCTTCACCGAGCGCGATATCTCGGACAGCTCCGTGGCGCGGTTTTCGCCGTCGCGCACCGAGGACATCAGCTGCAGGTAGTCGATGACGATCAGGCCGAGCTTGCCGCACTGGCGGTAGAGCCGGCGGGCGCGGGCGCGCAGCTCGGTGGAATTCAGGGCCGGCGTCTCGTCGATGTGGATGGGCGCCTCGTGCAGCTTGCCGAGGGCGAAGGTCATGCGCTGCCACTCGTCGTCGTTGAGCCGGCCGGTGCGCACGCGGTGCTGGTCGAGGCGGCCGACCGAGGAGAGGAAGCGCATGGCGAGCTGGGTGCCCGGCATTTCCATCGAGAAGATGGCCACCGGCAGCTTCGCCTCCAGGGCGACGTGCTCGGCGATGTTGAGGGCGAAGGCCGTTTTCCCCATGCTTGGTCTTCCGGCGACGATGACCATGTCGCCCGGCTGCAGGCCGGACGTCTTCATGTCGAGGTCGTGGAAGCCGGTCGGAATGCCGGTGATGTCGGAGGGGTGCTCGCGGTCGTAGAGCTCCTGTATGCGGTCCACCACCTGCCCCAGCAGGGGCTGGATGGCGGTGAAGCCTTCCGTGGTGCGCGCGCCGGCGTCCTTGATCTCGAAGACCTTCGACTCGGCCTCGTCGAGCAGCGCCTTGGCTTCCCTGCCGGCGGGATTGAGGGCGCTGGCGGCGATCTCGTCGCCCACCGCCACCAGCTTGCGCAGGATGGCGCGCTCGCGGACGATCTCGGCGTAGCGCTTGATGTTGGCGGCCGACGGCGTGTTGTTGGCGATCTCGCCGAGGTAGGCCATGCCGCCCGCCTGCTCGGATTCCGCGGACTTCTCCAGGGACTCGAACACCGTCACCACGTCGGCCGGGCGGGCGGCCTCGATCAGGCGCGCGATGTGGCGGAAGATGCGGCGGTGGTCATCGCGATAGAAATCCGCCTCGGCGACCTGGTCGGCGATGCGGTCCCAGGCGCTGTTGTCGAGCATCAGGCCGCCGAGGAGCGACTGCTCGGCCTCGATCGAATGCGGCGGCAGCTTGAGCGCCGTCATTTGCGGATCGCCGGATTGCGGGGAGTTGTATGCGCGGGCTTGGGCCATGGGGTCGTTATTCAATTAAGCAGGTGAGTTTACTCGCGCAGCCAGGCCATGGCGAGTGGATAAGCGGTGGATAAGCAGCGGAAAATCGGTGGATAAGCTGTGAAATCACGGTGGATAAGCTGTGGGCAGTCCGGCGCTGCGGGCTTGGGCTATCATGCGGTATTGCTGGCTATTGGAGATTCGCTCATGCGCGGCACTTTCTGGCCTGTCATCCTCATCCTCGTCGGCGGCCTGCTCCTGCTCTCCAACCTGGGCATCCTGCCGCTGGGAGAACTGAAGGCCATCCTGGCCAAATGGTGGCCGCTGATCCTCATCCTCATCGGCGTCTCCGCCCTGCTGAAAAAGGGCCGCTAGGCGGAAATCACGTTTGCATCCCGGGAGAAGCCTCATGCGCAAATCCTTTCCTGCACTGCGCTCCCCCGAACGTCGAAAGGCGCTGCAGCGCTTGTCGGCTTTGTCTGCCGCCTCCCTCCTGCCGTTGCGCGCCGGGGAGGTCTTCGGCTCCACGGCGTCGACGCTGAACGCCCTGCCGCGCACGGCCCTGGTGATCGGCAACAGCCGCTACCGGGATGCGCCGCTGAAGAACCCCGCCAACGACGCCGCCGCCATCGGCGACAACCTGAAGAAGATGGGCTTCTCGGTGATCCCGCTGCTCGACAGCGGCAAGACCGCCATGGAGAACGCCATCCGCAGCTACGGCGAGCAGCTGGCGAAGAGCAAGGGCGTCGGCCTGTTCTACTTCGCCGGCCACGGCCTGCAGGTGAACTGGCGCAACTTCCTCGTGCCGGTGGACGCCAATCTCGACCGCACGGACGACATCCCGCGCCAGACCGTCGACCTCGCCGCCCTGCTCGGCGGCATCGGCAAGGCCGGCAATCCGATGAACATCGTCATCCTGGATGCCTGCCGCGACAATCCCTTCGGCGGCGACCTGAAAAGCGGCAAGGGACTGAGCCAGATGGACGCCCCCATCGGCACCCTGCTCGCCTACGCCACGGCGCCGGGCAACGTCGCCTCGGATGGCTCGGGCGCCAACGGCCTGTATACCGAGAACCTGCTGCGCGAAGTCCGCACGCCGGAAGCCAGGATCGAGGACGTCTTCAAGCGCGTGCGCCTGGCCGTGCGGCGCGCCTCGCAGGGACAGCAGATCCCCTGGGAGAGCACCTCCCTGGAAGACGACTTCTACTTCCTGCCGCCGGCGGAGATCAGGAAGCTCTCGCAGGGTGAACTCGACCGCCAGTTCGCCGAGGAAACCGCCCATTGGGAAAAAGCCCAGCAGGCGACCCAGGTCGCGGTGGTAGAGGACTACCTCAGGCGCTACCCGAGCGGGCGCTTCTCGGAGCTGGCCCAAGTGCGCCTCGACCGCATGCTGGCCAAACGGGGCGAGAAGAAAGTCAGTCTCGTCAATACGGCGGCCAACCCCTTCACCAAGGGCACCGGCGTCATCGACCTCGACTATCGCGTCGGCGACAGGTACGTGTTCCGCTCCATCGACCTGCTGACGAAAGTCGAAGGTCGGAAACTCATTCAAACCGTCACAGAGGTTGCCGAGGACAAGGTGATCTACAACAACGGCGGGCCCATCACCGACCTCCTCGGCAACATTCTCAAAACCCCGGACGGCACGACCTACAGTCCCAGGCAGTTTTTCATTGCCGAGTACAGCCTCGGCAAGAAATGGACAACCCGTTACGCTGTTGCTTTTCCAAACGGGCTCAAAGATACAATTGAAGTGGATCTCAAAGTAGTCGCCCGCGAAACCATCACGGTGCCGGCCGGCTCTTTCGACTGTTATCGCATCGAAGGAAATGGCTGGATATTTGGAATCGGAGTGACGATCGAAAACAAATTCTGGGTAGCGCCGGACAAGGTGAACCGGCCGATTGCATCGGAGGCCTGGAGGCGCCAGCGCGGGCGCATCAACCGCTCCGAGCGCCAGGAACTCGAGTCCTACACCCGCGCCGGCTAAATCAGGAATCGAATCAGTTCGGCCCCCAGCCGCGTCACCCCCGCCAGTCCCAGCGCCACCCCCACCGACAGCGCCACCGAAAAGAAGGCCTCGCGCCGGCCGAGGGTCTTCAGCATCACGGCGAAGGTGGACACGCAGGGGATGTAGAAGGTCAGGAACACCAGGAAGACGAGGATCTGCACCCAGTCGAGCAGCGGCGCGATCTCCAGCGTGCCGAGCGCCTGGTACACCATCAGCAGCGAGAGTTCCTTGCGCAGGATGCCGAAGAGGATCGGCACGCCCAGCGCCAGCGGCAGCCCCAGCCACCACGCCGTCACCGGCGTCAGCGCCGCGTTGATGGCATCGTCGGCGCCGAAGTGCGACATCAGCGCCAGCACCACGCTGCCGGCCACCAGCAGCGGGGTGACGATGGTGACGATGTCGCTGGTGCGCGCCCAGGTGTTCCGCAGCAGCGCCGGCCAGGCCGGCAGGCGGTAGGGCGGGATGTCCAGCACCAGGCCGCGCACGTCTTCCGGATAGCGCCGGCCGAGCAGCCTGCCGAGCACCGCCACCGTCAGCATGGCCAGGGCGAAGATCGCCAGCACCCCCGCCACGCCCAGATACTTGCCGCCCAGCGCCAGCACAATGGCCGAACGCGCCGAGCAGGGCACGAAGGTGATCAGGATAGACGCCACCACACGCTCGCGCCCGCGCGAGGTCAGCGCGGCGGCGGAGATGGCCGGCACGTTGCAGCCCAGGCCCATGAGGAAGGGCACCGCCACGCCGCCGTGCAAACCGATCGAGTGGAAGCCGCGATCCACCACGAAGGCGACGCGGTGCATGATGCCGGACTCCTCCAGCGCCACCAGCAGCAGCACCAGCGGCAGCATGTAGGGCACGACGATGCCGACGAGTCCCACCAGGCCGTCGGCGACGGCGCGGCCGACGACGCCGGCCGTGTCGGTCGGCTGCCACTGCCCGACCCATTCGGCCAGCCGCGCGGAAGTCAGTCCGTCCAGCACGGCGCTCACCTCGAACACCATGAACAGCACCAGCGCGAACACCGCCAGGCTGCCGATCAGGCCCCAGCGCGGGTGAAGGAACAGCTCGTCGAGCCAGCGCTTCCAGCGCTCGCGGTCCTCCGGCGCGCCGAGCCGCGTCACCGCCTCGAAGAGCAGCGCCGCGCGATGGTGGCGGTCGGCATGCAGTTCGTCGGAGAGCGGGCGCGGCAGCGTGCGTTGCGCATCGGCGCGCGCCGCCGTCACTTCCGGCACCACGGCGGGAAAATGCTCGGCCAGCTCGCGCAGGAACCAGTCGTCGTTCTCCGCCAGTTGCATCAGCAGCAGCGGGCGCGGCACGCGGAAGGCTTCCTCGATTTCCGGTCGCGACAGAATGGCGTTGAGCGGCTTCAGGCTTTCGCGGATGTGCTCGCTGCAATGCTGGGCCAGCGGGCACACCTTCTCGCGCGCCGCCGCCAGCGCCGCGGCGAACAGCTCGGTGAGTCCCATGCCCATGTGCGCCACCGTCGCCACCACCGGCACGCCGAGCCGCTCGGAGAGCGCGCGGGGATTGATGTAAAGGCCCTTTTCGCGCGCCTCGTCCATGCGGTTGAGCGCAATCACCATCGGCCGGCCGAGCAGCGACAGTTCCAGGCTCAATTCCAGGTCGCGCTCCAGGGACGTCGCATCGACCACGTGCACCAGCACATCCGGGGCACGAAAGGCCGCCGTCGGCTGCTCGGGCTCGTGACGGGCGATCACCGGCCAGCGGTCGCCCCAGAGGAGATACATCAGCACCACGCGGTCGGCTTCGCGCAGGCGGTGCAGGGATTCGATCGACGGCAGGGCGACCAGGGAGATTTCCTCCAGGCCGATGCCGACCAGGCACTCCTCGTAGGCCGACTCGCCGGCCAGGCGCGCGTGCTGCGGGGCGGCGCTGGAAGCCGCCTGGAAGACGGTGCTCTTGCCGGCCTGATGGCGGCCGACCAGGGCTACGCGCGGGCGCCGGTCGCCGCGCAGCAGCGGCGTATGCAGCGGGATGCGGCCCGCGCCGGGGGATGCGTTCATGGAGCGGATTATCGCCTCTTCGCAGGCGGCGCGCAGCCGCCTGGATCAAGGCGAAGGGCTAGGGCCTATGCCCGTGCCGGCTCGCCACGGGCAAGTCGCAGGGCCAGCAGAAAGCTCAAGGCGACCACGGCGACGAAGGTGAAGCCGAAGGCGAGTTCCTTGCCGTCGGACCAGGCGCCGACCTCGGGCGATGCGTATCGGGCGAAGCCGAAGCCGGCAACCAGCAGGGACAGGCCGCCCACCGCCAGCCCCATGATGCGCGAGGCGATGCAGGCGAGACGGTCGGCGCGGCGGATCAGGCGCGCGATCCAGAGACCGTTCAGGCCGTCCATCAGCATCATGCCGAGCATGAAGATCAGCCCCAAAGTCAGTGCGTGCGATGCGCCGCCGAACTGCGCGCCGGTGAGGGCGAACAGCGCCGCCTGGCTCATGGTGTCGAATGAGAGGGCGAAGAGCGCGCCGACGGCGGCGACGAGCAGCGGGTTGCCGGTGCGCTGCAGGCGGCCGAGAAAGCGCCCTTTCAGACCCACCGGCTGCACCACCTGGCCCGGCTGCGCGGTCAGCACCGCGATCAGGTTCAGGGCGCCGAGCAATGCCAGGAAGGCAATGGAAATCCAGGCGCCGAAGTCTTCCATCCAGGCCGGCACAGCCCAGCGGCTGGTCAGCGCCCCAACCGCCAAGGCGACGGCAATGACCACCGCGCCGTGCCCGAGGGAAAACAGGAAGCCGCAGCAGCGTGCCAGCCGCGGGTTGCGCTGGGCGTTGAAGCGGGTCAGGCCGTCGATGGTGGCCAGGTGATCGGCATCCAGGCCGTGCTTCACGCCGAGCGTGAACACCAGGAACATCAGCGCCAGCCAGTCGTTCGGTAGGGTGTCCATGACCTCGATCCGCGTGCCAAGTATGAAGAAATTATAGTTTGTCCTAACAGGATTCGTGCCAGTTCACTACGGGCTTCAACTGCCTGTTCTATCGACTCTTTCCGGTACGGATGGAGCGCCGGCCGATCAGCCGGCTTGCGATTAAGCGGATTTTCGGAAACTTCCTATCCGGCCGTGGCGGGCGCGGGCGCCAGCATGCCCTGGAGCTCGATGAAGCCGATGATCGCCTCCAGCCCCTGCCCGGTCTTCATGTTGCTGAAGACGAAGGGCCGCTCGCCGCGCATCTTCTTCGCGTCGCGCTCCATCACCTCCAGCGAGGCGCCGACCATCGGCGCGAGGTCGATCTTGTTGATCACCAGCAGGTCGGACTTGGTGATGCCGGGGCCGCCCTTGCGCGGGATCTTGTCGCCGGCGGCGACGTCGATGACGTAGAGCGTGAGGTCGGACAGCTCCGGGCTGAAGGTCGCCGCCAGGTTGTCGCCGCCGCTCTCGATGAGGATCAACTCCAGGCCGGGAAAGCGCGCGTGGAGCCGCGCCACCGCTTCGAGATTGATCGAGGCGTCCTCGCGGATGGCGGTATGCGGGCAGCCGCCGGTCTCGACGCCGATGATGCGCTCGGGCGGCAGCGCCTCGTTGCGCACGAGGAACTGCGCGTCCTCCTCGGTGTAGATGTCGTTGGTGACGGCGGCGAGGTCGTACCTGTCGCGCAGCGCCTTGCACAGCGCCAGCGTCAGCGCCGTCTTGCCGGAGCCGACCGGGCCGCCGATGCCGACTCTCAAAGGCTGATTCGTTTTCATGTCCATCCTCAGGAACGGAAAAGTCTCGAATACTGCGTCTCGTGACGGCAGCTGGCGATGGCGAAACCGGGGGCGAGATTGCTCCAGGCCTCGGGGTCGAGCGACAGCGCCCGTTGCGCAACAGCCGGCATGCGTGCACCGAGCGCCAGCAGGATGCGCTGGCCGGCGCTCTGGCCGAGCGGCACCGCCTTCAGCGCCGCCATCGCCTGGTTTTCGGCCCAGGCCCACAGCCAGGCCGTCACCGCCGCCTCCGCCGGGATGTCCCACGCAGCCGCCGCGGCGCTCCAGGCAGTGGGGAAGCCGACATCGCCCATTGCGTCCAGCGTAGACAGGGTGTCTGCCGGGAAATCGCCGAGCTCCCTCAGCAGGCGCAGCAGCGAGTAGCCCATCTGCAGCGTCTCGGCGCGCAGCTCGGCGCTCTCGCGGCTGGCGAGATGGAGTTCGTTGAGCTGCCGCACCATAGCCAGGTCCTTGCCCTGCCAGGCCGCGACCAGACGCGCCAGCAGCGGCGCCTCGAAGCGGCCGAGGTTGCATTCGAGCAGGTCGCCGATCCAGGCCAGCGCCGTCGCTTCGTCGCGCACCGTTCCCTCCTCGATGGCCCACTCCAGCCCCTGCGAATAGCTGAAGGCGCCCACTGGCAGGGCCGGGCTGGCGAGTTGCAGCAGTCTGGCGAGGGCAAGGCTCATCGCTGGAAGTGGTCGTGAATGCGCGGACCGCGGCCCTCTCCATCGGCGCTGTGGCCTTGCGGACGGGTGTGCCCGGCATGACCGCCGTATGCGCCGCTCTCCGGCTCGAAAAGGGCCTCGATGTCCTTCACCGGCAGGCCGAGGCCGCGCACCATTTCGCCCAATACGGCATCGCGGGCGAAGCGCAGGCGGCCGGGGCCGATCTCGACGGCGACATGGCGGTTGCCGAGGTGGTAGGCCGCGCGCAGGAGCAGCAGCGGATCGCCGCTGACCGCCTCGCACAGGGCTTCGAGCGCGGCGGCCACCTCAACGACGCGGCCGTCGTTGGCGGCGAGCCGGTCGCCGCCGCGCAGCACCGTGCCGCGTTCGAGGAACAGACCGCATTCCTCGCCGCTCGCCAGCCGCGTGCGCAGCCGGCTCTTGCAGCGGGCTTCGAAGGGCAGCACGAGCTTCTCGGTAGCCTTCGCGCCGGCAGCAGCGCGTTTCTCGATGACCATCATGCCTGGAAAACCTGGTGGAGCGTGGATTCCGTCATCCTCGCGAAAGCGGGGATCCAGCACCCGGTTGAACACGTGGATTCCCGCTTTCGCGGGAATGACGATTCGGAGATGATCCGTCTCTCCTTAGAAAAGGAAATAGCGCTGCGCCATCGGCAGCACGCTGGCCGGTTCGCAGACCAGCAGTTCGCCGTCGGCGCGCACCGCGTAGGTTTCCGGGTCCACTTCGATCCTGGGCAGCGCGGCGTTGTGCACCATGTCGCGCTTGCCGATGTTGCGGCAATGCTTCACCGCCTCCAGCGGTTTTTTCAGGCCGAGGCGCGAAACGTTTTCCAGCGAGGCCTGCGAGACGAAGGTGAGCGAGGTGGCGAGCGCGCCGCCGAAGCTGCCGAACATCGGCCGGTAGTGCACCGGCTGCGGCGTCGGGATGGAGGCGTTGGGATCGCCCATCGCCGCCGCGGCGATCATGCCGCCCTTGAGGATCAGCGAGGGCTTGACGCCGAAGAAGGCCGGCTTCCACAGCACCAGGTCGGCCAGCTTGCCGGCCTCGACCGAGCCGACGACATGGCTTATGCCGTGGGCGATGGCCGGGTTGATGGTGTACTTGGCGATGTAGCGCTTCACGCGATGATTATCGTTGCGCGCCGAGTCCTGCTTCAGCGCGCCGCGCTGCGTTTTCATCTTGTGCGCCGTCTGCCAGGTGCGCAGGATCACTTCGCCGACCCGGCCCATGGCCTGCGAGTCGGAGGAGAGCATGCTGAAGGCGCCAAGGTCGTGCAGGATGTCCTCGGCGGCGATGGTCTCGCGGCGAATGCGCGACTCGGCGAAAGCGACGTCCTCGGCGATGGCCGGGTCGAGGTGGTGGCACACCATGAGCATGTCGAGGTGCTCGTCGATGGTGTTCACCGTGTACGGCCGCGTCGGGTTGGTCGACGAGGGCAGCACGTTCTGCTCGCCGCAGGCGCGGATGATGTCCGGCGCGTGGCCGCCGCCGGCGCCCTCGGTATGGTAGGTGTGGATGGTGCGGCCCTTGAAGGCGGCCAGCGTCGCCTCGACGAAGCCGGACTCGTTGAGCGTGTCGGTGTGGATCGCCACCTGCACGTCCAGTTTTTCCGCCACCGCCAGACAATTATCGATGGCGGCGGGCGTGGTGCCCCAGTCCTCGTGCAGCTTGAGGCCGATGGCGCCGGCGCGCACCTGCTCGGCGAGCGGCTCGGGCAGGCTGGCGTTGCCCTTGCCGAGGAAGCCGAGGTTCATCGGGAAGGCGTCCGCCGCGTGCAGCATGGACTGGATGTGCCACGGCCCCGGCGTGCAGGTGGTGGCGAAGGTGCCGGTGGCCGGCCCGGTGCCGCCGCCGATCATCGTCGTGACGCCGGACATCAGCGCCTCCTCGATCTGCTGCGGACAGATGAAATGGATGTGGCTGTCGATGCCGCCGGCGGTGACGATCATGCCCTCGCCGGCGATGATCTCGGTGCCGGCGCCGATGGGAATCGTCACCCCGGGCTGGATATCCGGATTGCCGGCCTTGCCGATCGTCTGGATGCGCCCGGCCTTGATGCCGATGTCGGCCTTGACGATGCCCCAGTGGTCGACGATCAGCGCGTTGGTGATGACGGTGTCGGCGACTTCCGCCGCGACGCACTGGCCCTGCCCCATGCCGTCGCGGATCACCTTGCCGCCGCCGAACTTCACTTCCTCGCCGTAGATGGTGAAATCCTTCTCCACCTCGATCCACAACTCGGTGTCGGCCAGGCGCACGCGGTCGCCCACGGTCGGGCCGAACATCTCCGCGTAGGCCTGACGGGAGATTTTCGTGCTCATGGGCGAGCTCCGTAGAGGACTGTCGTCCCCGCGAAAGCGGGGACCCATGGATTCCCGCTTTCGCGGGAATGACGAATCTGAGTGTCGGTGATCATTTGAGTTTCCCCATCACTTTGCCCTGGAAGCCGTACACCTTGCGCTCGCCGCGCAGCGGGATGAGCTGCACGCTGCGCTTCTGGCCGGGCTCGAAGCGCACGGCGGTGCCGGCCGGGATGTCGAGGCGGTAGCCGCGCGCCCGCTCGCGCTCGAAGGACAACGCCGCGTTGGTCTCGAAGAAGTGGTAGTGCGAGCCGACCTGGATCGGCCGGTCGCCGGTGTTGGCGACCGTGAGCTTCACCGCGCGCTGGCCGGAGTTGAGCTCGATCTCGCCGGCCTCGATCTTCATTTCGCCTGGGATCATGATCACACCTATACAATGGGGTTGTGCACGGTGACGAGCTTCGTTCCATCCGGGAACGTCGCTTCCACCTGGATCTCGGGAATCATCTCCGGCACGCCCTCCATAACATCCTCGCGGGTCAGCAGCGTGGCGCCCCAGCCCATCAGCTCGGCCACCGTGCGGCCGTCGCGGGCGCCTTCCATGATCGCCGCGGAAATGAAGGCGACCGCCTCGGGATAGTTGAGCTTGAGGCCGCGCGCGCGGCGCCGCTCGGCGAGCAGCGCGGCGGTGAAGAGCAGCAGCTTGTCCTTCTCTCTTGGCGTCAGTTCCATCGTTTCTCCTGTAGGTCGGCCTTCAGGCCGACAAAGCCGAAGTCGGGCTGAAGCCCGACCTGCGCAACAGACCTACGTGTTCCAGATGCGCGGCCGCTGCGCCTCGCGCCCGACGAGCGCCGGCCGCAGGCGCTGCCAGACTTGTTCCAGCCAGTCGCGCGCCGCCTCGCCCGAATCGCCCAGCCAGCGCGCCACCACGAGATCGGGCAGCGCGGTGACGCCGCAGCGCGCGTCCGCCTCCGTTTCGATGCCGCGGCAGGCGGCGAGCAGCGCGGCATCGGCGGGCGCACCCGCCGCCAGCAGCGTCGCGCTCACCGTGCAGCCGGCGAAGCCCGCCGCCGAATCCAGCCAGGGCGAACCGCCTTCGAGCGCGCCCTGCTCCGCCCACAGCAGGCGCCCCTCGCGCGCGATGCGCGTGGAAAGTTGCAGGCTGCCGCGCCCGAAGCGCTCGCCCGAGGCGCTGCGCCCGAGGCAGAGGATCTCCCAGCCGAGGTAGCGCGCGCCGGCGCCGAGCTGGACGTCACTGCGCATCGTCGCCAGCGCGCCGTCGAAGACGATGGTCTCCTGCGGCAGCCACTCCGCCGTACCGTGGGGACTGACTTTTATCGTGACGTCCTGCCGCGCCCGGCGGCCGTCGGAGCGGTACCACTTGCCGGCGCCCGGCGTGGTGAGCAGCGCCTGGGCGCCCGCATCGACCTCGACGCCGATGCGCAGCTCGTCGCCGCCGGCGATGCCGGCGGGCGGGTGCAGCACGATGGCGTGGCATACCGCCTCGCCTTCCGGGTAGAGCGGCTTCTGCACCGCCAGCGGACCGCGATGCCTTCGCTCCGCCAGCACGGTCCCCTCGCCGCGGCGCTCGAAGCGCAGCGCCAGCTCAGCCTGCCAGCCAAGCGGCTCGCCGTGCTTCATACCGAAAGCGTTTCCCTGACCCCATCCTTTTCCATATCGCTGCCCGCTCCGCGCATGACGATCTCCCCGCGCTCCATGACCAGGTAGTGGTCGGCCAGCGAGCGCGCGAAGTCATAGTACTGCTCGACCAGCAGGATGGCCATCTCGCCGGATTCCGCCAGGGCGCGGATGGCGCGCTCGATGTCCTTGATGATGGAGGGCTGGATGCCCTCGGTCGGCTCGTCGAGGATGAGCAGGCGCGGCCCCATGGCCAGGGCGCGGCCGATGGCGAGCTGCTGCTGCTGGCCGCCGGAGAGGTCGCCGCCGCGCCGGCGCAGCATCTGCTTCAGCACGGGGAACATCTCGAAGATGCGCGGCGGCAGTTCGGCGCCGCGCGGGCGCGTCGCCAGACCCATTTCCAGGTTCTCCTGCACGGTGAGGCGCGGAAAGATCTCGCGCCCCTGCGGCACATAGCCGATGCCGGCGCGCACGCGCTCGTGCGAGGCTGCCCGGGTCAGGTCGCGACCCTCGAAGCCGATGCTGCCCGAGGCCGCCGGCAGCAGGCCCATCAGGCACTTCAGCAGCGTCGTCTTGCCGACGCCGTTGCGGCCGAGCAGCGCCGTCACCTTGCCCGCCGGCGCCTCGAAGGAGAGGTTGCGCAGGATGTGGCTGCCGCCGTAGTACTGGTTGAGGTTGTCGACTATCAGCATGTCGCTGCGCTCCATGTGGTGAGGCGTGAGGAGTGAGGGGTAAGGAGCAACGCCCTCGGCATGATCGACACAGCGCCAAAAATCGCCGTATCACACACCCCAAGCCGGTGGATGTTCAACTCCTCACTCCTCACTCTTCACTCCTCACCTCCCCAAATAAACCTCGATCACGCGCGGATCGTTCTGCACGGTTTCCAGGCCGCCTTCGGCGATCACGCTGCCCTCGTGCAGCACCGTGACCTTGCCGCCGAGCTGCTTGATGAAGGCCATGTCGTGCTCGACCACCACCAGCGAGTGCTTCCCCGCCAGCGACTTGAACAGCTCGGCAGTGCGCTCGGTCTCCTCGTCGGTCATGCCGGCCACCGGCTCGTCGAGCAGCAGCAGCTTCGGCTCCTGCATGAGCAGCATGCCGATTTCCAGCCACTGCTTCTGGCCGTGCGAAAGCAGCCCGGCCGGGCGGGCGGCCTCGGTGTCGAGGCGGATCAGGCGCAGGGTCTCGGCGATGCGGTCGCGCGTCGTGTCGTCGAGCTCGGCGAACAGGCTGCGGCGCACGCGCTTGTCGGTCTTCATGGCCAGCTCGAGGTTCTCGAAGACGCTGTGCTGCTCGAAGATGGTCGGCTTCTGGAACTTGCGGCCTATACCCGAGTGGGCGATCTCGGCCTCGCTCATGCGCTTGAGGTTCATCGTCTGGCCGAAGAAGGCCGAGCCCGAATCGGGCCGCGTCTTGCCGGTGATGACGTCCATCATGGTCGTCTTGCCGGCGCCGTTGGGGCCGATGATGCAGCGCAGTTCGCCGGCGTCGATGGCCAGCGACAGGCTGTTCAGCGCCTTGAAGCCGTCGAAGCTGACGCTGATGTCCTCGAGGTAGAGGATGACGCCGTGCGAGAGGTCGACCTCGCCCGGCTTCACCAGGTGGGCCATGCCGGTGGACACGCCCTCGCGGCTCTTCTCCTTCTCCTCCAGCTTCGCCTTCAGCTCCGGCGGCGGCAGCACCAGGCCGGGCGGCGCGATGCCGAACACCGGGGGAACAAGGAAGTCGCGCAGCCTCACTTGTCTCCCCCCTTTGACAAAGGGGGGCTGGGGGGGATTTCCGCGGAGGCCGAGCGGCGCAGGCGCTTCCACAACCCGACCACGCCGTCGGGCAGCCACAGCGTGACGGCGATGAAAAGGAAGCCGAGGAAGAACAGCCAGTACTCGGGAAAGGCCACGGTGAAGAAGCTCTTGGCCAGGTTCACGATGACTGCGCCGATCACCGCGCCGATCAGCGTCGCCCGCCCGCCCACCGCCACCCAGATGGCGATCTCGATGGAGTTGGCCGGGCTCATTTCGCCCGGGTTGATGATGCCCACCTGCGGCACGTAGAGCGCGCCAGCTACGGCGCAGAGCATGGCAGAGAGCGTCCAGATCGCCAGCTTGTACCAGAGCGGGTTGTAGCCGATGAACATGACGCGGCTCTCGGCGTCGCGCACCGCCGCCAGCACGCGGCCGAAGCGCGAGGTGACCAGGTAGCGGCCGAGCGCCAGCGTCGCCATCAGCATCAGCGCAGAGAGGGCGAACAGCGTCACGCGCATCTCCGGCGAGGTGATGGAATAACCGAGGATGCGCTTGAAGTCCGTGAAGCCGTTGTTGCCGCCGAAGCCGGTCTCGTTGCGGAAGAAGAACAGCATGGCGGCGAAGGTCATCGCCTGGGTGATGATGGAAAAGTACACGCCCTTGATGCGCGAGCGGAAGGCGAAATAGCCGAAGAGGAAGGCGAGCAGCGCCGGCACCACCAGCACCAGAATCACCGCCCAGAGGAAGCTGTCGCTGCCGCTCCAGTACCAGGGCAGCGCCTTCCAGTCGAGGAACACCATGAAGTCCGGCAGGTCGGATTGATACGAGCCGTCGCGGCCGATCTGGCGCATCAGGTACATGCCGAAGGCGTAGCCGCCCAGTGCGAAAAACACGCCATGGCCGAGCGAGAGGATGCCGGCGTAGCCCCAGATCAGGTCCATCGCCACCGCCACGATGGCGTAGCACATGATCTTGCCGCCGAGCGTGATGGTGTAGTCGGAGACATGGAAAAAGCTGTCCTTCGGCACGGCGAGGTGCAGCAAGGGCACCAGCACCAAAGTCAGCAGCGCGAAGACGGCGAGCGCCGCCGCACCCTTCGGGCCGAGCGCGCGGTAGAAGCGAATGATCAAGGGCGTGCGCATCAATCGACGACGCGGCCCTTGAGGGCGAACAGCCCCTGCGGCCGCTTCTGGATGAAGACGATGATGAACACCAGCACAACGATCTTGGCGATCACCGCGCCGGTCCAGCCCTCGAGGAACTTGGTGAAGACGCCGAGGCCGAGGGCGGCCCACACCGCGCCGGCGAGCTGGCCGACGCCGCCCAGCACCACCACCATGAAGGAGTCGACGATGTAGCCCTGGCCCATGTCCGGGCCGACGTTGCCGATCTGCGACAGCGCCACGCCGCCCAGCCCGGCGATGCCGGCGCCGATGCCGAAGGCCAGCGTGTCGACGCGGCCGGTCGGCACGCCGACGCAGCCGGCCATCGGCCGGTTCTGCGTCACGGCGCGGACGAAGAGTCCGAGCCGCGTGAGATTCAGGATCGCCCACATCAGCGCCAGCACGCCGACCGAGAAGGCGACGATGGCGATGCGGTTCCACGGCAGCATGGCGCCGGCGAACACTTCGACACCGCCGGACATCCAGGACGGGTTGGCCACCTCGACGTTCTGCGAGCCGAACAGGGTGCGCGCCGCCTGGATCAGCATCAGGCTGATGCCCCAGGTGGCGAGCAGCGTCTCCAGCGGCCGGCCGTAGAGATGGCGGATGACCATGCGCTCCAGCACCATGCCGACCAGCGCGGTAATGATGAAGGCGACCGGAATCGCCGCCAGCACGTAGGCGTCGAGGAAGTCCGGCGCGTAGCTGCGGAACAGCCCCTGCACGGCGAAGGTGGCGTAGGCGCCGATCATGAGGAACTCGCCGTGCGCCATGTTGATGACGCCCATCACGCCGTAGGTGATGGCGAGGCCGAGCGCCGCCAGCAGCAGGATGCTGCCGAGCGAGAGGCCGGAGAAGACGCGGCCGATGTTCTCGGCGGTGCCGAGGCGGGATTCCACGCCCTTCAGCGCGGCGGCGGCGGCGCGGCGCACTTCCGCGTCCGGCTCGGCCCAGGCGTCGCCGTTCTTCGCCAGCACGCCGAGCAGGAGGGATTTCGTGTTCGGGCTGTCGCTCGACGCCAGCGCCTGCACCGCGGCGAGGCGCCGCTGCGGATCGTCGGACTGCAGGCTGGCCTGCGCATGCGACAGCGCCAGCAGGCGCCTGA
Source organism: Rhodocyclales bacterium (assembly GCA_016214145.1). Taxonomy (GTDB): domain Bacteria; phylum Pseudomonadota; class Gammaproteobacteria; order Burkholderiales; family Rhodocyclaceae; genus Desulfobacillus. The sequence continues at coordinate 15,366 of JACRPA010000012.1, read as the reverse complement.
TTTCGGCGTCGGCTTCCTTTGCGATGGCTTTTTCCAGCACGCCGACGAGGCGCGCATCGGCGCCGGCCTGCAGTTCCCTCGCCGCGGCCAAGCGCACGCCGCGGTCGGCGTCGAACAGCCGCAGGCTGGCCAGCGCGGCGGCCAGCTCGCCGCGGATGCGGTTGTTGATGGTGATGTCCTCGCCCTTGGCATCCTTCAGGCTGCCGTCGGCGAGCGCCTGCAGCACCGACATGGCCTCCGCGGGCTGCCCGCCCTCGGCCAGCGTCCAGATGGCGGCGATCCGCTCGTCGGAATCCTCCGCGGCCAACTGCGCGACAGCCTTCGCGTCGAGCGCGGCCTGCGCCGGCGCGGCGAGGAGCGTGGCGAGAACGATCAGCAGGGCGATGTAATGCGTTTTCATGTTCTCGTAGTCCGTTGAAATCCCCCCTGCCCCCCCTTTGTCAAAGGGGGGACACTACGACCCCCCCCCTTTGACAAAGGGGGGGCAGGGGGGATTTTGACGCCTGCTTGCTTGCCCTTACTTGCCTTCCGGCTCGTCCTTCTTCTTGTCGTTGCCGGCAATGAAGGGCGACCACGGCTGGGCCTTGACCGGGCCCTTGGTCTTCCACACCACGTTGAACTGGCCATCGCCCTTCACTTCGCCGATGAACACGGCCCGGTGCAGGTGGTGGTTCTTCTCATCCATCTTGATGGTGAAGCCCGACGGCGCCTTGAAGGTCTGGCCGCCCATCGCCGCGATCACCTTGTTCACATCGGTGCTCTTGGCCTTCTCGACCGCCTGCTTCCACATGTGGATGCCGATGTAGGTGGCTTCCATCGGGTCGTTGGTGACGACGGTGTCGGCCTTCGGCAGCTTCTGCTTCTTCGCCCAGTCGCGGTACATCTTGATGAAGGCGTCGTTCTCCGGGTTCTTGATCGACTGGAAGTAGTTCCAGGCGGCCAGGTGTCCCACCAGCGGCTTCGTATCCACGCCGCGCAGTTCCTCCTCGCCCACCGAGAACGCCACCACCGGCACGTCGGTCGCCTTCAGGCCGGCGTTGCCCAGTTCCTTGTAGAAGGGCACGTTGGAGTCGCCGTTGATGGTCGACACCACGGCCGTCTTCTTGCCCTCGCCGGCGAACTTCTTGATCTTGGCGATGATGGTCTGGTAGTCGGAATGGCCGAAGGGGGTGTATTCCTCCATGATGTCGGCCTCGGCGACGCCCTTCGACTTGAGGAAGGCGCGCAGGATCTTGTTGGTGGTGCGCGGATAGACGTAGTCGGTGCCGAGCAGCACCCAGCGCTTGGCCGAGCCGCCGTCCTTGCTCATCAGGTACTCCACCGCCGGAATCGCCTGCTGGTTGGGCGCGGCGCCGGTGTAGAAGACGTTCTTCTCCAGTTCCTCGCCTTCATACTGCACGGGATAGAAGAGCAGGCCGTTGAGCTCCTTGAACACCGGGTTCACCGACTTGCGCGACACCGAGGTCCAGCAGCCGAACACCACCGCCACCTTGTCCTGCGTGAGAAGCTGGCGCGCCTTCTCGGCGAACAGCGGCCAGTTCGAGGCCGGGTCGACGACGACGGGCTCCAGCATCTTGCCCATGACGCCGCCCTTGGCGTTGATTTCCGCGATGGTCATCAGCGCGGTCTCCTTCAGCGCCGTCTCGGAGATGGCCATGGTGCCCGAGAGCGAGTGCAGGATGCCGACCTTGATGGTCTCGGCGGCCAGCGCGGAGAAAGAGGACATGCTCATGGCGGCGAGCGCGACCGACGCCGCCATGGTCTTGACGAAGATTCTGCGTTTCATGGATCACCCCTCTGTTGAATGATTGATCGATAAGTCGTCCCCTGGTGCGACTTGATCGGGAGACAAGAGGGGTTTAGCGAGAAGCGTGCCACGCCGATTCCAGGGACAGGCAATCGGCCGGAACGCCTTGCCTGGCGCGGCTTTCAGCCGCTTGACGGCCGTGGGCGGGAAGCCAACGCACCAAAGCGGGGCTGCTCCACAATGCAGCATGGGGGCGTCCAACTTGGTGCATGCGCGTGTCGCACAAGGGAAAAGCAGTCGCCGTGATGCGGCGGCTGCTTTCGCCAAAAGTCAGTCCGCGCGAGACGGCGTTCAGGCCAGCGGCAAAGTCAGCGTCAGCACGGCGCCGCCCTCGGGGTGATTGAAGGCCTTCAACTGTCCGCGATGCCGCTCGACGATGCCATAGCTGATCGACAGCCCGAGACCGGTGCCCTTGCCCACCGGCTTGGTGGTGAAGAAGGGATCGAAGACCTTGTCGAGGTTTGCTTCCCCGAAGCCGGGGCCGTTGTCGCGGAAAGTCAGCACTGCGCTGCGGTTGCGCACTTCGGCCTTGATGTCGAGTCGCGCATCGGGCTGCCGATCGGTGCTGTCGATGGCGTTCTGCACCAGGTTCACCAGCACCTGCTGCATCTGGCCGGCCGAGCCGGAGACGGGAATCTCCTTCGGTACGTCCAGTGAAACCTTGATCTTCGAACCTGAGGCCTTCACCACCCAGTGCACCGAGCGCTCCAGCACCTCGGCCAGGTTGAAGGTCTCCTCCTCGCCACGGTCCTGCGCCGAGAAGCGCTTGAGTCCGGCGACGATGTCGCGCGTGCGCTCGGCGCCCTCGATGGTGCCGTCGATGAGCGGCTGCATGTCCTCCATCAGGCGGTCGATGCGCAGGCTCTTGCGCAGCTCCGCCAGTTCCTCCGCCGTCTTGCCGGCATGGATGGCCGCGAGGTACTCGCGCATGCGGCTGCCGTAGCGCTGCAGCGCATAGACGTTGCCGAGGACGAAGCTGATCGGGTTGTTGAGCTCGTGCGCAACGCCCGCCACGAGACGGCCGAGGGAAGCCATCTTCTCGGAGTGGATGAGCTGCTGCTGGGCGAGCTTCAGGTCCTCGTGCGCCTGGCGCAACTGCTCGTAGGCGCGGCGCAGGTCGCCCACCGGGCGGCCGGTCATCACCATGCCGACGAACTTGCCGACAGGCGACAGGCGCGGCGTGCAGTTCACCGCCACCGGCATCTCCGGCGCGTAGCGGCACTTGAAGTGCAGCTCACAGTCGTGGATGCGCTCGCTGTGCAGGTCGCGCAGGAAGCGGCGCGCCTGCTCGCTGGAAGCGTCGTCGGAGAACAGGTCGATCAGCGGCGTGCCGCGCAGCTCGTCCTCGCTTTGGCCGACCAGGTCGGCCAGCGCCTGGTTCACCTCCTGGATGACGCCGTGGCGGTCGCACACCACCAGCACGTCGGACATCGAGGTGAGCACGCTGAAAATGAACTTCTGCGTCTCCTCCAGCTTGGCGTTCTTCTCCTCCAGCGCCACCTCGTACTGCAGCAGGTCGGAATACACCTCGTCCATCTTGCGGATGACGTCGATCCAGACGTCCTCGCCGACGCCCTCGGGCGGATGGTCGAGGGCATGCGGCGGCAGCGTCGGCAGGTAGACCTGCGTTTCCTTGGGCGTCTTCCCTGATTCCGGCTGTTTGCGCGCCATTTTCGTAGGTCGGCCTTCAGGCCGACATCGGCGCCCGGTCAACGGCCCATGTCGGCCTGAAGGCCGACCTACCTGCCGGTAACCGGCAACTATGTCTTGGGTCGGCTATGCACATGGTAGGGATGGTCCGGCCCGCCATCGTGATGTGGGTGGCCGTGCTGATGCTTGCGGCCGGCGTTGAGGTCGGCCGGCACCAGGTTGAGCACGCCGTGGCGCACGCCGCGCTCCGCCACCATCGAATCGGCGAAAGCGCGCACCGCCTTCGTCGGCCCGCGCAGAATCACCGTCTCCATGCAGTTGTCGTGGTCGAGGTGGGCATGCAGGGTCGACACCGTCAAATCGTGGTGGTCGTGCTGGGCGGCGGTGAGCCGCTCGGCGAGGTCGCGCTCGTGGTGGTTGTAGATGTAGGACAGCGCGGCGATGCAGTCGGGCGCCTCTTCGCGGTCGAGCCGGCTCGCCTCCAGTTTCTCGCGCAGGATGTCGCGCACCGCTTCGGAACGGTTGGAGTAGCCGCGTTCGCGGATCAGCCGGTCGAACTCCTTCGCCAGCTTCTCGTCGAGCGAGATGGTAAAACGTTCCATGATTCCTGCTTCCCCGTTCGACGCTATGCGGAAAGGCTAGCAGAACGCGGATGCGCGCACCAGTTCGCCCGGATTTCCGTCCAGGCTGCATTCATGCCCGAGAGGACCGCCTCAGCGCCGCCGGACGAATCCGGCCAGCCTCGGCTTCAAATGGAGAAGAAGCCGTGATTCCCCGCACGCCGGCTTGCCTATATATTCTCAAAATTGGGAATTATTCCCACATTTATTAAACTATTTTGGGGGATTATTTCCCACTTAGATAATGATATTTTTTTCGACAGTCAATCCTGAATACGCCAAGCAAGGTTTCCGCAATGCCATCAACCTGCCATTGAATGAATGATCTTTCTGTCTGCACCCGGCCAAGCGCAAGTGAATATGCTTAATACATTTTTATCGTGGTAATTTTTCCCTCTGTTTGTATATTCATATTATTATCTAAACAAAAACATTGCCGATTATGTTATTTTTTTCCACGTATGATTTTTCCAGCACCTTGATGGCCATGGACAACAATCTCCCGAAGCCCAGCCCTGCTTCGGAAAATCTGGTTTCGGCTCTGCAGCACATGTTGCGACCGCTCGTCAGGCTGCTGCTGGCGAATGGCATTGGTTACGCGACGATGGTGGAAACATTGAAGTCCGTATTTGTCCGAGTCGCCGACGAGGATTTCCGGATTGCCGGCAAGGCGCAGACCGACAGCCGCATCAGCCTGCTGACCGGCGTGCATCGCAAGGATGTCAAGCGCCTGCGCGGCGGCGGCGGAGATCCGCTGCGCCAGTCGGCCCATGCCTCCCTCTCCGCGCAGTTGTTCGCGCGCTGGACCGGCAGCGGCGAATATCTCGACAGTGCCGGCCGGCCCCGACCGCTGCCCCGCCTGGGTGGCAAGGGCGGCGGCCCGACCTTCGAAGGCCTCGTCACCTCGGTCAGCAAGGATATCCGCCCGCGTGCGGTGCTCGACGAGTGGCTGCGCATTGGCGCGGTGGATGTGGATCTCGACGATCGCATCCGACTCAACGTCGATGCCTTCATCCCGAAGAAAGGCTTCGAGGAAAAGACCTTCTACTTCGGCCACAACATGCACGACCACATGGCCGCGGTGACGCACAACCTTGCTGGCGGCACGCCTCCGTTCCAGGAGCGCTGCGCCTATTACGGCCAGTTGAGCGAGGCATCCGTCGCGGAATTGGCCGCATTGGCACAAAAAAACGGCATGCAGGCCTTGCAGGGCGTGAATCGGCGCGCCATTGAGTTGCAGGCCACCGACCGTGCCGCCCCCCCTGCGTCGCCCAGGCGCATGACCTTCGGCGTCTATTTCTACAGTGCCGATGACGCGCCGGCCAAGGACCGCAAGGCATGACCGGACTGCGCCCGCTGCCGCGCCTTTGCCCCGCCTTCCTGTTGTGCGCCGTCCTGCTCGGCGCCCTGCCTGCCCACGCAGGCAGGGCCTGCTCGGGTGACGGCATCGGCGGCACCGGAACCCCGGCGCGCGATGGCACCGGCGGCACGGGCGCTCCGGCACGCAGCGACGGCACGGGCGGAACCGGCGCGCCCGGACGGGACGACGGCATTGGCGGCACCGGCAGCCTGGCGCAGGAAGGCATCGGCGGAACAGGCATCGTCGGCATCGTCACCGGGTTCGGCAGCATCTGCGTGAACGGCATCGAGGTGCATTACGACAACGGCACACCGGTAGAAGCCGGCGGCCAGCCGGCTGCGCCGACCGCGCTCGCCATCGGCCAGGTGGTTGCCGTCGATGCCGCCGGCAGCGGCAGCGATGTCAGGGCGCACCGCATCAGCATCGTGTACGCACTGAGCGGCCCGATCACGGACATCTCCCGCGGACGCGGCAGGATCGCCGTGATGGGACAAAGCGTCGAACTGGCCTCGGGAATGCCGTTATCCGTGCCGGGCGGCGGTCCCGGCAGGTCCGCAGGCAGCCTCAAGCCGGGCGACGTCGTCAAGGTGAGCGGTCTGCACCGCGTCGATGGCACGGTGGTGGCAACGCACCTGGCCCTCGTCCCGGCGGCCCCCGCCAGCGTCACCGGAGTCGTCGCGCCGCGACCGGGCGGCGGCATCGCGGTCAATGGCGTGCCGGTCGAATTGCCGCCTGCGGCGGGCCTCCCGGCGACCGGGACCGAAGTGCGCATCACGGGCAACTGGAACGGCGCCGCCCTGACGGCCCGCGAGGTGGTGCGCAATCCGGTGCAGCGCCTGCTCGATCGAGCGCGAAGGCTGGAAATCCAGGGCTATCTCGAATTGCGCAAACCCGGCACGGCAATGATCTCGGGCAGGATGGTGATCATCACCGACAGGACGCGAATCGAGGGCGGCGGGAATCGCGGCTATCGCGACGGCGACCGCGTGCGCGTCAGCGCGGAGGTGCTGCCGGACAGGCGCATCGTCGCCGAACGCATTACGTTGGAGTTGTCGGGGCGGCCGTTCGGAGAGCGCCTTGATCGCGGGCGCCAGCCGGCGGGGGAAGCCTCGCGCGACGCTCAGCCGGCTGCTGCCGAGCGCATCGAACGGCGCGAGGAAGGCGGGCGCGAAGAAAGCTACGAGCGGCAGGAAACGGCGGAAAAGATCGAACGCGCCGAGAAGGCCGAAAAAACGGAAAAGCCCGAGCGGACCGAGAAACCCGAGAAACCGGAAAAGCCCGAAAAACCCGAAAAGCCGGAGAAACCGGAGAAACCGGAGAAACCCGAAAAGCCGGAGAAGCCGGAAAAGCCGGAGAAGCCGGAAAGGGCCGAAAGGCACGAGAGGCGCTGAGCGCCCGAAAAAACAACCAGGGAGAACGATGAATCTGCAACCGATATTGCTGTCTGCCGTTCTGGCTGCGACCGCCCTTCCCGCTGCGGCGGGAGAGGGCCTGACGCTGGCAACCGGTCTCGACTACAGCCGCGGCAGCTACGGCAGCAGCGTCCTGACTGAAATCACCTACATCCCCTTTTCGGCAAAATACGAAACGGGACCCTGGCTGTTCAAACTCACCGTGCCATGGCTCAGGATCACCGGCCCCGGCGGCGTGGTCGGCGGCGGCGACGACCGCACGGTGCTGCGTACCGGCAGCACCGCCCGCTTCAGCGCCTCGGGCCAGGGCGACGTCGTCGCCGGCATCGGCCGCACGCTGGTCGAGAACGCCGCCAGCGGCCTGATCGTCGATGTCGCCGGCAAGGTCAAGTTCGGCACCGCGGATGCGGACAAGGGCCTCGGCACCGGCAAGAACGACTATGCCCTGCAGACCGATGTGTCGCAAGGCTTCGGCAGCCTCTCCGCGATCGGCACCCTCGGCTACAAGGTCATGGGCGACCCGCCCGGCCTCAACCTGCGCAATGTCTGGTTCGGCTCCGTCGGCGCCGCCTGGAAGCTCGCGCCGACGACCAGCGCCGGCGTCATGCTCGACCTGCGCCAGGCGTCCGTTTCCGGCGGCAGGCGGCAGCGCGAGGTTACCTTCTATGCGGCGTACAAGCTCGGCGCCACGGCGCGATTGCAGGGCTATCTGGTGCGCGGCCTCGCCGACGGCAGTCCCGACCTCGGCATCGGCGCCTCGCTGAGCGCGCAGTTCTAGATCCCGCGGTCATGTCCCGTAGTGGGTCTCGACCTGGATGCCGATTTTCTTCAGCATGGGCGTCGGCAACTCGCCTCCGGCGCAAACGATGACTGCGTCGTTGGGCAGTTCCACAGTCCCGTCGCCCTTGGCCAGGATGACCTTGTCGGGGCCGATTTCCCTGACCGTCGATTCCAGGATCTGCTGAATGCGGCAACTTGCAATCGCTTCCTCCAGCCGGGCCCTGTTCTTGGGCTTGACCCGGTCGAACGCCCTGCCTCGATAGCTCAGCGTCACGGTCGTTCCGGGCTCCTCGCTGACATCGAGCGCCGCTTCAAGCGCGCTGTCGCCACCGCCGACCACCAGCACCTTGCGCCTGCGGTACTGATCCGCCTCGATCAGACGGTACACCACCTTGGACTGCTCCTCGCCACTTGCGCCAAGCTTGCGCGGCGTGCCGCGGCGGCCGATGGCGAGCAGAACGCTGGACGTCCGGTAGGCGCCCCGACTGGACTTCACCACGAACGCGCCGGTTTCCGGGACGATGCTTTCCATGCGCTCGCCGAACCGGATGTTCGGCCGCGCCTTTTCAAGCACGCCGAGCCAGATATCCATCAGCTGCTCCTTGCTGACTTCCCGCAGCCTGATCTCGCCCACCAGCGGCAACTTCATCGGCGCCGTCATCACCAGCTTGTTGCGAGGATAGTGATAGGTGGTTCCGCCGAGCGAGTCTTCCTGCTCGATGGTGACGTAGCGCAACCCCGCCTCCTTCGCCGCAAGCGAAGCGGATATGCCGGCCGGGCCTGCGCCGACGATGACCACATCGAAATCCGCCTTGGCGCGCGGCCGCTTCGCGATCGCCTCGATGGCCCGGGTGCCCTGACGCACCGCGTTGCGAATCAAGCCCATGCCGCCGAGTTCCCCGGCGATGAAGATTCCGGGCACGTTGGTCTCGAAGTCGGGGGTCACCTGGGGGATATCCACGCCTCTCTTGGCGGTGCCGAACACCAGCCTGATGGCCCCGACCGGACAGGCCGGCGCGCAGGCGCCGTGGCCGATGCAGTGCGTCGGATTGATGAGCACGCCCTTGCCGTCGATGATGCCGAGCGCCTTTTCCGGACAGGCGCGCACGCAGGCGCCCGATCCCATGCAGACCGACAGGTCGACCACCGGATGCAGCGAGGGCGGCTCGGTCAGGCCTGCCTCGACGGCCTCCTGCAGGATGGCCGAGTGCAGGCCGGAGCGCTTTCGGCCTGCGCGAACATACAGCCGGATCGAAACGAAAACCAGCAATAGCGGCACAAGATAGTAGATCAGCTCGGACATGGGATCGGCGTCTCTTTCCGTTCAACCGGGCCTTGTCATGAATCGCCCCTGGATAACAGCGGACTCAACCCTGCCCGGCGTCCTGGCCGCGGGGAATGACCGACAAAGACTCGTTGGCAATGCCGAACGTCATCATCGGATCGTCGCCGAATCGGTGCTCGGACACGCCCATGCGCATGGATAGAGGCTGTCCGTTCGGCAAGCTGATTTGCCTGCATGCGCGACCGATATCGCTCGCCAGCTGCCTGCTTTCGGCAATGCCCGTGTTGGGCAGCAGGACGACGATTTTCCCGTCTTCCCACCTGCATACCGTATCCGCCACCCTGACGCGATCGGCGATCTTCCAGGCCACCCCCTTGATCAGGCCGACCACTGCCTTCTTCCCGAACTCGGCAGCATGTTGCGAGTAGTGCTCGATGTCATAGACGATCAGCGAAAACGGCGACTGGCGGTACCTGTTCGCGACGGCAGCCGTATGGGCCAGTTCGGCTTCGAAATAGGTCGGGCTGGCGACGCCCGTCAATGTATCCCTCAGCACCGTATCGGGGACGTTCCCGGAAGACAGGCTGTCCTGCACGGAGGGCAACCGGCTGCCGGCCCCGCGGGCGAGGATGATCATCAGGACACCGAGTATCACATGATCATAGAGCGGAGGGTTTCCGGCGATTCCGAGAAAAAACAGGCTGGCGTAGAGCACGAACGCGCTGGCGGCAATTCGAACCATCCTGTCGCGATAGGCGACTCCCCACCACGCGCAAACCAGGGGAGCCCAGAACAACAGCGTCGCCGCCACGTCGGGGCCATCCGGATCCCCTGCGACAAATGCGAGATAGCCGCTGCCAAGCAGGAGGACCAGCACAACGGCATCCAGTGCGCTGTTTGCATGACGCATCGCCCATGCGCCTTTCGCCAGCGTGCCGATCCAGATTGCGGCAACCCAAATGACAACAGCCAGAAAAAGCCATCTGACGCTTCCTCGCCAGTGCCTCTGCAATTCGACGGCAACCAGGACGAACGCAACCGGAAGAGCCGCATTCCCTCCCTGCTCCTTCGGAAACCAATCTGCGAGAGTCTGCTTGAACTTGATCGAAGCCATCGGGCGGACTCCAAAAATGGGCCATGGAGGGAAGTGGCGAAAAACAAAAATTTGCCATTCCTCTGTTCGTGGGATATTTTACCTCGGACTGATTTTTTCGTTGATCGATTTTGCATCAAGCGCCCGATCAGCCTTGTCTTCGATCGAATGAAACGATACAAATTTTCCGATCGCAACCGCATACCTTGATGATGGCAAGCGCAAACACGCTCGGACCGATGACGGTCATCTCGATGGAAGGCGAGGCCCGATCCGGCGCCGAGAAGGCGCTTCGCTGGGTCTGGCGCCTTGCCATCGGCCTGCTGATCGGCGTGGTTGCGGCCCTCGGCTGGCTCGCGGCTTTCGGAGATGCCTACGATCCGGGTTCTTCCCTGGGTTACAACCTGGGATTGGCCGGCGGCCTGCTCATGTCCAGTTTGCTGTTATACCCGCTGCGCAAGAGGGTCCGCGCCCTGGAGCGCCTCGGCAACATGCAGCTTTGGTTCAAGTATCACATGGTGGCCGGGATCGGGGGGCCCTTGCTCATCCTTTTCCATTCCACTTTCAGGACCGGCTCGATGAACGGCCGCGTGGCGCTGTACGCCATGCTGCTCGTCGCCTGCAGCGGCATCGTCGGGCGATTCCTTTACCGGCACATACACCGCGGGCTTTACGGGCGCCATCTGACACTGGCCGATGCCAGGAGCGAGATGAATGCGGCTACGGGCAGGATGGGCACCGTATTCGCCCTGCAAACCGACATCGAGGCGCGGCTGAAGGCCTTCCATGAGGCGGCCTTCGCCCCGCTCGACAACGTTGTGCTGCGCCTGTGGCGCTTCCTCTCCCTGCGCTGGAAAGGCAGGGGGCTGTCCAGGGCAATCCGCAGCGACGTCAAGAGAATCCTGAGCCGAATGGGACGCGAGGCAAGGTTGCCGCGCCGCGAACTCATCATCAATTACCGCCTCGCCCGCGCGCTGATCGACGATTATCTCGAAGCGGTCGTGCGAACCTCCCAGCTGGCCGTATGGGAGCGGCTTTTTTCACTTTGGCATGTCATCCACATTCCCTTCATCTACCTGCTCGTCCTGAGCGGAATCGTTCATGTCGTCGCGGTTCACATGTATTGAAAGCCCCCTCCGCCGGCTGCTGCTGGTGCTGGCGGCGCTCGGGTCCGCCGGCGCATGGGGCCAGACGATCGAGAAGGTCCTGATGCCCGGCGAAGTCATCGAAGGGCACGCCAAGTATGAGCAGGACTGCGCCCAATGCCACAAGCGCTTCGACAAGGCGGCCCAATCCGGCCTGTGCCAGGATTGCCACAAGGACATCGGCGCCGACGTCCGCTCCAGAACCCGGCTGCACGGCAGGCTCGATGACAACACCTGCAGCCGCTGCCATACCGACCACAAGGGGCGCAAGGCGGGCATCGTTTCCCTCGACAAGAAGAAATTCGACCACGATCGCACCGATTTCAAGCTGGCCGGCGCGCACCGGGAACTCGGCACGAAATGCGAGAGCTGCCACAAGCCGAAAGTCAGGTTCCGCGACACGCCGAAGCTGTGCAACGACTGCCACAGGAAGATCGACCAGGAAAAGGGCCACAAGGGCCATCTCGGCACGAAGTGCGAGGCCTGCCACAACGACAGGAGCTGGAAGGAAGCCAAATTCGACCATGAAAAAACCAAGTTCTCCCTCGCCGGCGGCAAGCACGCCGAGGCCAAGTGCAAGGACTGCCACGCCGACCTGACCTATCAAAAGACGCCGCTGACCTGCAACGGCTGCCACAGGAAGATCGACGACGAAAAGGGCCACAAGGGCCGCTATGGCACGAAGTGCGAGTCCTGCCACAACGACAAGGGCTGGAAGGAGATCACCTTCAATCACGACCACGACACGCATTACGCACTCAAGGGCAAGCACCGCCAGGTGAAGTGCAACGCCTGCCACCTGCCCGAGAAAGGCCCCCTCTACCAGAAGACCAGGTTGCCGGACAAATGCATCGCCTGCCACAAGAAGGATGACCAGGACAAGGGCCACCGCGGCGGCCTCGGCGAGAAATGCGAGACCTGCCACAGCGAGCGCGGCTGGAAGAACCCGAGCTTCGACCATGACGACACGAAGTTCCCGCTGCGCGACAAGCACAAGGACGCCAAGTGCGACGCCTGCCACAAGGGCGGCGTCAGCGGCCCGAACGCGAAGCTGAAGCTGGAAATGGAATGCATCGCCTGCCACCGCAAGGACGACCAGGAGAAGGAGAAGGGCCACAAGGGGCGCTACGGCGAGAAGTGCGGAACCTGCCACACGGCCAAGGACTGGAAAACCAGCATCTTCGACCACGACAAGGACACCAAATACGCCTTGAAGGGCAAGCACAAGGAAACCCGCTGCGACGCCTGCCACCTGCCTGCGAAGGGGCCGATCCACAAGGCCAAGCTGGAAACAGGCTGCATCGCCTGCCACAAACAGGACGACAAGCACAAGGGGCAACTCGGCGCCAAGTGCGAGAGCTGCCACAACGAGCAGCGCTGGCAGGACGCGCCCTACGACCACAACAAGTCGCGCTTCCCGCTGACCGGCAGCCACGCCAAGGTTGAGTGCAGGAAATGCCACCTGACGCCGGCCTTCCGCGACGCGCCCAGGACGTGCAGCGGCTGCCATGAAAAGGACGACAAGCACAAGCGCCGCTTGGGGACGAAATGCGAGTCCTGCCACTACACGGGCACCTGGAAGACGTGGGATTTCGATCATTCGACCACGCGCTTCAAGCTGGACGGCGCCCACGCCAAAGTCGATTGCCACGACTGCCACCGGGAACCCGTGGACGGTCCCGTCCAGCCGGACCGTTCCTGCGTCGGCTGCCACATCCGGGACGATGTTCACGAGGGCGGCTTCAGCCGCCAGTGCGAGCGCTGTCACGTGACCAGCACCTGGAAGAAAGTTCGCAGATAAGCCCGAGGACGCCCCCAATCCCATCTTCAGCAGAGGGGATTGCTTTATGCGTAAAATGTGGGATATAATCCCGCAAACAGGCAGTCGCCTCTGACAGAAACGCCCTCAGAGGACGAAACGGGACAAAAAAATTACAACAAGAAGAATTGCTTGCTGGCTCAAGGCAAACCACCTCAGCGCACTACTGGCAGCAGTCAAGGAGAGCCACTTGGCGAGTTCGAAAGGCAGCGGCAGCTGTCTTGCATTCAAGCTGTTCTCAGCCGTTTTTTTTGTGCTGGCAGCGATCGCATACGGCCCGTCGCCCGCGCTGGCGCAGGCCGGGGGCATCGCTCCCTTCGATCACAACACCACCGGATTCATCCTCGACGGCGCCCACGTCCGCGAGCGCTGCGAGTCCTGCCACGTGCAGGGCACCTTCCGCGGCACGCCGCGCGATTGCGCAACCTGCCACCGCCCCGGCGGGCTGGCGCCGGGCAAGCCCGCCTCGCACATTCCGACCACGGTGCAGTGCGATTCATGCCACTTCACCACCAGCTGGACGCCGGCCAATTTCAGGCACCGGACAACCCAAGGCATCGCGCCAGGCTCCTGCAGCACCTGCCATAACGGCATCACCGCGCAGGGCAAGCCGGCCACGCACGTGGTGACAAGCGCTCCCTGCGACACCTGCCACAAGACCGCTTCCTGGCTGCCCGCCGGCTACTCCCACGCGCTGGTCGCGCCGGGCACTTGCGCCACCTGCCACAACGGCGTCCGCGCCACCGGCAAGCCGGCCGCGCACATTCCGACCTCGGCCGCCTGCGACGCATGCCATGCACCCGGCGTCGCCTTCGCGCCGATTTCGGTCGGCGTCGGCACGATGCATTCCAGCATGGCCGGACCTGCCGCGGCCGGCAACTGCTCGACCTGCCACAGCGGCGCCTTCCTCACCCAGAACGCCCAGGTCAAGCCGTCCACCCACATCCCGACCTCGGGACAGTGCGACTTCTGCCATGCCTCGACCACGACATGGGCCACCGCCCTCTTCGATCACGCCACCGCCAGCCCGCCGGCGGCGGGACGCTGCTCGAGCTGCCACAACGGCGCCACCGCCCTGGGCAAGCCGACCAATCACATCCCGACCAGCGCCCAGTGCGACGCCTGCCACGGCAACTTCACCGCCTTCAAGCCGGCCAGGATGGATCACGTCGGCACAGCCGGCCAATGCGCCTCGTGCCACAACGGCTCGTACAACTTCGCCAATGCCCTGGCCAAGCCGGCCACCCACATTCCGACCACGGCGCAATGCGACGCCTGCCACCTGGGCGGATTCATCAACTGGTCGCCGGCCACGATGAACCATGCCGGCATGGCAGGCAAATGCGCCACCTGCCATAGCGGCGGCTACCTCTCGCAGAACGCCCAGACCAAGCCGGCGACGCACATCCCGACGACGGCGCAGTGCGACTCCTGCCACAGCTCGACCACCACCTGGGCCACCGGCACCTTCAACCACGCCACCGCCAGCCCGCCGGCGGCGGGGCGCTGTTCGAGCTGCCACAACGGCGTTTCCGCGCTCGGCAAGCCCACCACGCATATTCCGACCGGCGCCCAGTGCGACAGCTGCCACACCAATTTCACCGCCTTCAAGCCGGCGCAGATGAACCACATGGGGACGACAGGCCAGTGCGCCACCTGCCACAACGGTTCGTATCTCTTTGCCAACGCGCTCGCCAAACCCGTCAGCCACATCCCGACCACGGCACAGTGCGACTCCTGCCATGTGAACGGATTCATCGCCTGGAGCCCGGCCACCATGAACCACGCCGGACTGTCCAGGCAGTGCTCGACCTGCCACAGCGGCGCCTACCTTTCCCAGAACGCGCAGATCAAGCCGCCGACCCATGTCGCCACCACGACGCAATGCGACACCTGCCACACCTCGACCGTCACCTGGGCCACGGCCATCTATGCCCACGACGCCAGCGCCAACGGAAACTGCTCGACCTGCCACAACAGCGTGACGGCGCTCGGCAAGCCGACCAACCACATCCCGACCGGCGCCCAGTGCGACGCCTGCCACGCCGGCTTCTCTGCCTTCAGGCCGGCAAGAATGAGCCACGCCGCCACCACCGGCCCGGCGGCCGTCGGCAATTGCGCCACCTGCCACAGCGGCGCCTACGTCTTCGCGAATGCGCTCGCCAGGCCGGCCAATCACATCCCGACCCTCGCCCAATGCGATACCTGCCACCTGAGCGGTTACGCCGCCTGGTCGCCCTCGACGATGAGCCATGCCGGGCTCGCCGGGCAGTGCTCCACCTGCCACAGCGGCGCCTACCTGGCGCAAAACGCCCAGGCCAAGACGCCCACGCATATTCCGACCGCCCTGCAGTGCGACACCGCGGGCTGCCACAGTTCCACGACCAGCTGGGCG
>JACRPA010000005.1 GCA_016214145.1 Rhodocyclales bacterium | reverse complement strand
GACCAACGCCCAGACGGGCGACGTGCTCGCCTGGGGCGCGCTGCCGGGCGGCATCACCGCCAGCCTGGCCGGCAACGTGGTGACGCTCTCCGGCAGCGCCACCCTGGCCAACTACCAGACCGCGATCCGGGCAGTCACCTTTTCGAATACCTCGGACAATCCGAGCACCACCCCGCGCAGCATCACCGTGGTGGTGACCGATGGCTCCGCCAACTCGAACACCGCAACGACCACCGTCAATATCACGGCAGTCAATGACGCCCCGACACTGGACCTCGACGCCAGCGGCGCCGGTACCGGCTACGCAACTTTTTTCAACCTTGATACCGGCAATGCGATTCCCGTCGGCGACATCGATGTCAGTGTGGCCGATCCGGACAACGCGAATATCACAAGCGCGACAATCAGCATCAGCGCAACCAACAGACAGGGAACCGATGTTCTTGTGGCGGGCGCGCTGCCGGGCGGCATCACAGCAAGCTGGAACGCCGCGACATTTACGATGACCCTGAGCGGGTCCGCCTCCCTGGCCGACTACCAGGCGGCAATACGGGCTGTGAGCTTCGATACGGGGTCGGCCAACACAGGCCAGCGTACCATCACGGTAGCGGTGAACGACGGCTCGTTGAGCAGCAATACGGCCAGCACCACCGTGACGATTCTCGGATCGGGCAATCGACCGGTCATCGATCTTGACGCCAATGACAGCAGCGGATCGACGATCACCGAATACCAGACTACTTTCACTGAAAACGGTGCTGCCGTCTCCGTCGCCGATGCCGACGTTGTCATCACCGACAGCAACAGCGCCAACATGGCCAGTGCCACCATCACGCTGACCAACGCCCAGGCCGGCGACGTGCTGGCCTGGGGCGCGCTGCCGGGCGGCATCACGGCCAGCCTGGCCGGCAACGTGGTTACCTTGACGGGAAGCGCCTCCATCGCCAACTACCAGACGGCGATCCGGGCGGTCACCTTCTCGAACACCGGCGACAACCCGAGCACGGCGCCGCGCACCATCACGGTTACCGTCAATGACGGCGGACCAACGCCCAGACGGGCGACGTGCTCGCCTGGGGCGCGCTGCCGGGCGGCATCACCGCCAGCCTGGCCGGCAACGTGGTGACGCTCTCCGGCAGCGCCACCCTGGCCAACTACCAGACCGCGATCCGGGCAGTCACCTTCTCGAACACCTCGGACAACCCGAGCACCACCCCGCGCAGCATTACCGTGGTGGTGACCGATGGCTCCGCCAACTCGAACACCGCAACGACCACCGTCAATATCACGGCGGTCAATGACGCCCCGACACTGGACCTCGACGCCAGCGCGGCGGGCACCGGCTACACCACGACCTTCACCGAGAACGGCGCGGCGGTGGCGATTGCCGACACCGATGTCAGCATCGCCGACGTCGACAGCGCCAACATCACCGGCGCCACCATCACGCTGAGCAACCCTAAGGCCGGTGACGTATTGGCGGCGGGCTCGCTGCCTGCGGGTATAACCGCCACAGTGGCGGGGAATATCGTCCTGCTGTCGGGCAGCGCCACTTTGGCGGACTACCAGACGGCAATCCGCGCCATCACCTTCGCCAACACCGCCGAAACGCCCGACGGGACGCCGCGCAGCATTACCGTGACGGTAACGGATGGCAGCGCCACGTCCAACTCGGCCACGGCAACAATCAATGTGGTCGCCGTCAATGACGCGCCGGTTCTTGACCTGGATGCCAGCGCGGCCGGAACCGGATACACATCCTTCTTCAGCGTGGATACCCGCGCCAGCGTGCCGGTGAGCGACACCGACATCAGCATCGCCGACGCCGACAGCAGCAATATCACCGGCGCCACCATCACGCTGACCAACTCCCAGGCCGGCGACACGCTGTCCTGGGGCTCGCTCCCCGCCGGCATCACCGCCAGCCTGGCCGGCAACGTGGTGACGCTTTCCGGCAGCGCATTCTGGTCCGACTACCAGTTGGCGATCCGCGCGGTCACCTTCAACAACTCGGCCGGTTCGCCGGACCTCACCGCGCGCACCATCACGGTGACTGTCACGGACGGCAGCAGCAATTCCAATACGGCCACGGCCACGATCAACATGGTCGCCGCCAATACCCCGCCCGCGGCCAATGCCGTCTCGGCTAGCGGCAACGAGGACGCACTCATTCCGGTAACGCTGACGGGCAGCGATGCCGATGGCAGCGTCGCCAATTTCACGCTGTCCAACCTGCCCGCCTACGGCCAGCTCTACCTGGATGCGGCCATGACGCAACTGGCGCCCACCGGCACGATGCTGGCGGCAAGCGGCAATGCCCTGACGCTCTACTACATGCCGCCGGTCGACTGGAACGGCAGCGCCGGCTTCAATTTCAATGCGGTGGACAACCTGGGCGGCGTCTCGCCCTCCGCGACGGCATCGATCAGCGTCGTCCCGGTCAGCGATGGCGCCCCGCTCGCCGTGGGCGACAGCTACAGCACCGTGCTCGGCACGCCGATCAACATCAGCAAGGCTTCGCTGCTGGCCAACGATACGCTGTTCGACCATGCCGCGATCACCTCCTCCACGCCGCTGGCCGGCCTGGTCGACAACGGCAGTTACTACACCTGGACGCCGGGCGCCGCCGGCACGGCCAGTTTCACCTATACCCTGCAGGACGACGACGGCCAGACCAGCACCGCCACGGTTAACCTCACGGCGCACGGCGCCCTGGACGATCTGGCAACCGTGCAGGAATCGGCGCTCATCGGCGGCGCCGGCAGCAGCATCGCCTCCGGCAATCTCTTTGGCGGCGGCGAAACCAATACCAGCGTGCTCAGCATCAACGGCATCACGCCGGTCGCGGGAGTCATCACGGTGACGACGGCGATCGGGCAGCTGGTGGTGAACAGCACCAACGGCAATTACACCTACACGCTGAATTCCGAAGCGAACAACAGCGCCCCGGCCGACAACGCCAGCGTGACAGATATCTTCAACTACGTCGGAAACAACTCCTCAGCCGCGCTGAGGGTGACGGTGCAGGACGACCGCCCGGTGGCGGCAAACGCCGACGTGGAAATTCCGGAAAGCGTGCTGCCCAGCTACAACATCGTCCTGACTGTCGACACCTCGGGCAGCATGGCCGAGGAGGTCCGCTCCGTCAATGCGGACGGCACGGTCACGGTCATGACGCGGATGGCGATGACCAAGCTGGCCCTGATCAGTCTGGTGCAGGAATATTTCTCCCAGTCCGCCGATGTCCAGATCAGGATCATCGATTTCGACACCACGGCGGCGATCGAGAACGGGGGCGCCTGGTTCACCAGCGAGGAAGCCGCCGTTGCCTACATCAACAGCTCCTCGCCCGACAACTTCCCTTCAGGCGGCAGTACCAACTACCAGGCTGCGCTCGACGCCACGCGCACCGCCCTCGGCAGTCCTGCCGCACCGGATCCGGGCCGGCAGAACATCGTCTACTTCCTGTCCGATGGCGATCCGACGGCCGGCACGACTGCAACCGGCATCACGAATTACCTCAACTACATCGCCGGCAGCAACGTCAGGTCTTACGCCATCGGCGTGGGCGCGGGCATCAGCAACACCACCTACCTGAACCAGATCCACAACGTGGACAGCGTCGGCGACGGTGTCGTTGACAACGCCATCATCGTGGCCGACGTCAGCAAGCTCGAGCAGGAGCTCCTGGCGACCGTGCCCGCGGCCTACGGCGGCAACGTAGTATCGGCCAACAGCTCGCAGGGCATCGTCTTTGGCGCCGACGGCGGCTACATCAGTTCCATTTCCGTCATGCTCGACACGGACGGCAATTCCGGCACACCGGAGCAACTGGTCACGTTCAGCTACAACAACGCCACCAATGTCATCAGCAGCAGCGGTCCGTTCCCGCCCGGTTTCCCCACCACGGCCAACCTGCTCACCCTCAATGCGTCAAGGGGCTTCGCGCACGGCATCCTGGTGTTCGACTTCCAGAGCGGCGACTACACTTATTACACTGCAGGCCTCGCCAGCGAGGGCGACACCTTCGCCCTCTCTTTCACGGCGACAGACCTGGATGGCGACACCGTTTCGGCCATGCAGACGATTACCGTGGTCGACGGCAAGCCGGTGGCCAATGCCGACTCCGATACCCTGCAACCCCTGAGCACGAGCCTCGAAGGAAACGTGGTGAGCGGCATCGGCACGGACGGCGGCATCGCGCTCGGCTCGCAACTCACCAGTTTCACGCCGCAGGCCTCGGGCGTGGACAACCCGGTGGACAATGCCAGCGTAACGTCTATCGTGTTCAAGGGCGTCACCTACAACCTGACGGTCAACAGCAGCGGCAGCGCCTCGGGCGGCAGCTACACGATCAGTGGCGGCCGGCTGACCTGGACGCATGCCAGCGACGGCAGCCAGCTTGTCTTCGGCAGCAATGGCTATTACCGGTACTCGCCGCCCACTGCGGACATCCCCAACCCGGCGACCAGCCCGACCGACAAGCAGGTGCTGTTCACCAGCGACCCGTCACTGGTCCCCGCCAATGGCGTGACGATCCAGGGCATGCTGCGCGACAGCAATGTCGCCGGCTCGGGCACGCTGAATTACAACGCAACGACCGGCGTCGGCGTCACCGAGGGCAGCAGCACCAACCTCAACAACCTGGAAACCCTGGTCGTCAATTTCAGCTCGGCCGTCTATGCGCAGGGCGTGCAGGGCCTGCGCTTCGAAATCCAGAATGGCGGCGCGACGGAGCCGCTGACCTTCACCTTCTATCACATCGACGGCCACGAACTCGGCCAATATACCGTCGCCGCCAACGGCTGGATAACGATGCCTGCCGAATACAGCAACGTCGGCAGGGTCACCATCCTCACCGATGCGTCCAGCTCATTGCGCGTGCGGACGGTGGAATTCGACGGCGTGCTCAATAACGCGTCCGCGACCCCTGTCGCGCCCGAGCAAGTGGAATACACGCTCACCGACAGCGATGGCGACACCTCTTCGGCAACGCTCACCCTGAACGTCGTCACCAACAACCTGGTCGGAGACGGCGGCGCCAATACCGTTACCGGCACAACCGGCAACGACTACATCTCCGGTTTGGCCGGGAACGACACGCTGAGCGGCGGCGGCGGCCACGACATCATCCAGGGCGGCGACGGCAACGACGCCATCGACGGCGGCGCCGACGACGATACGCTCACCGGCGGCGCAGGCGCCGATACGCTCACCGGCGGCGCCGGCAGCGACACGCTGCGCGGCCAGGACGACAACGACACCCTCGATGGGGGCATCGGCAACGATCGCCTCGAAGGGGGCGGCGGCAACGATATCCTGATCGGCGGCGACGGCAACGACGTGCTCATCGGCGGGCCGGGCACCGACACGCTGACCGGCGGTCTCGGCGCCGATGTCTTCAGGTGGGAACTGGCGGATCGCGGCGTCAAGGGCAATCCTGCGACGGACACCGTTACGGATTTCGATGCCGCACCGTTCGTCTCGGGCGGCGATGTGCTGGACCTGCGCGACCTGCTGGCCAACGAAAGCCACACGGCCGGCAGCACCGGCAACCTGAGCAGCTTCCTGCATTTCGAGCAGTCCGGCAGCGATACCGTGGTGCACATCAGCACGACCGGCGGATTCAGCGGCGGATTCGTCTCCAATCAGGAAGATCACGCGATCCTGCTGCAGGGCGTCGACCTGATCGGCAGTTTCAGCACCGATCAGCAGATCATCCAGGACCTGCTCAACAAGGGCAAGCTGATCACGGACTAAAAGTCAGTCGCCGGCATACGGCGAGACCTGCTTCGGCGGGTCTCTCGCCTATGCTGGATCCTTCACCGCCGGGCCGGTGGCGCCATCGAATCCCACGCCGGCCAGCGCCTGCATTTCGGCCTCGCTCACCACACCTTCGGCAATCACCTGAATGCCGATGCCGTGCACGATCGAGCACAAGCCCCTGAGGAACGCCTGGTTGCCCGGATTGTTCTCCAAACCGCGCACAAAGCCCGCATCGACCTTGATGTAGTCGAGTCCGAGGCCGTGCAATTGACCGACCTGGCTGAACTGGCGGCCGAAATGCTCGATGCCGACTTTGCAGCCTGAACTCTTCAGTTCCCTGCACAAGTCGCGGAATGCATCGAAGTGCTTGAGCGCGCCGCTCTCCGCCACTTCCAGCCACAGTCGCCTGGTTGCCTGTGCCTGCTGACGAAGCAGATTTCGCAGCTCCTTGCGGAAGTCCCGGTCCTGCAACGAACTGGCGGAAAGATTGACCGCCAGCCCCGTCAGGGCGGGATTGGCCGCCAGGTCGATCAAGCCCAGCGCAACCGCCGACAGGTCCAGCCTGGAGGTCAGCTTGAGCCGCTCGGCGATCGGCAGGAAGCGCCCGGCCGGCAGCCACTCGCCCTGCTCGTCGAGCATCAAGCGCAGCGGGCATTCGCGGTGGATCAGTCGCTGGCTGAAATCGGCCACGGGAAATGAAATCAGCCTGACCCAACGCTGTTCGAGGGCATGGCGTATCAGGCGCGACCATTCGTCGGCGCTCTTCGGCGCATCCTCCCCGATCACATGGCCGGCCTCGCGGATGGCATTGCCGCCATCGGCTTCCGCCGTGGCAAGCGCCGCATCCACCTGCGACAGCACCGCGCTCAGTTCCACGCCGCGCGGGAAAACGCCCACTCCGACATGGGCGGCCGGACTGTCGCCGACGAAGGGGGCCGCTTCCTGAACCAGATGAGGCAGCAGACGCTCGGCCAGCGGCCGGGCGCCCGACTGCCCCATCAACAGCAGCGCAAAATCCGCCCCGTTCAGGCGCGCCACCAGGCTGTCGGCCTGTTGTTCCATCTCTGCCTGCAAGACGCCCGCAAAGCGTCGCAGCAGATCATCGGTGGCATCGCGTCCCAGCCGCCGGTTGATCCCGGCCAGATCCGCCAAGCGCACCAGGATCAGCCCGATGCCGCGCGAATCCTCCGCCTCCAGCGCCTCATGCAGGCGAGCCAGGAAATGACCGCGATTGGCCAGCCCGGTCAGCGAATCGCAGTTCGCCTCGCGGCGCACCGCATCGAGGCGGACGGTTTCCTCCTCGAACATGCCCTTCAGGCGCCCCACCGTGGCATTCATCGCCGTGGCCAGCTGCTTCAGTTCCGGTACGTCGGGCTCTTCGATCGTCACGAAGCGACGCTCGGTGATCGCCCTGGCCTGTCCTATAACGGTCTGCAAAGGCGCACGCAGGCGACGCAAAATGAGCGTGCCGAGATAACCCCCGATAAGCGTCGCCACGAACAGGGCGCCGGCCAGCTCCCACACGTTTTTCCAGAGGGATTCATAGGCGAAACGGCTGTGGCTCTCCAGATGCACGGTGCCGAGCTGCTTCCAGCCGCTGGTGATCTGCGCCTCTCCGGGCGGCGAAACAAGGGGCAGCAGGCGTACGAACCATGCCGGCACGCCCTTGACGCCTGGATCGATTTTCCGCTCCACGATGACCTGGCCGCGCGGATCTGTCACGCGAATCAGTTCGTAATGGCCGCTGTCGAACAGGGCCGAAACCGCAAGCTCGACTTCCACCGCATCCGGCTCCCGCAGACTGAGCGAAAGCGCCAGCGCCGCGGCATTGTCGGTGTTTTTCATCGCCAGTTGCTCGGAAAGATAGCTGCGCGCTGTCAGAGAGGATGCGAGCAGGCTGCCGGCCAGCGCAACCAGCATGCTGACGATGACTGCAAGCCAAAGTTGACGATACATCGACATAATCGTGCTTCCTTCGACAAGAACTTCGTTAAATATTGCTCAAAACTCGAACCCTTCGGCCTTCGCCCGGTTCAAAAGGTCCTGCCAGCGGGTCAATCGACCGACGCCTGTCGAGCTTGGCACACCCCTTGCAACAGGATTCGCCCAAATGCCCATGCTGTTGAAACTGAACACCGGCTGCAGGTCCGGGCGGCGGGATGCCGGGCGGATTTCCGTAATCAGATTGTCGAGAAGCAAAGGCTCGGCATCCGGCGTTGGGTAATAGGCCAGCACCATGTGGGCCTGGGTCACATTGCTGGACGGCCCGCCGATCCTCGCCTTGACGTAAATGAGGCGCAACTGCTCGTTCGGCATTCCGGCGTCGAGCAGCGTGAAGTATTTGGCGATGGTGAAATCCTCGCAATCGCCCTTGCCCTTGGCCAGCGTTTCGATCGGCGTCGCCCAGTAGTCTGTCTGGCCCCAGACCTGAATATCGTCCAAGAACTGAATTTTTCGGTTGAAGAACTCGTTGATGCGCTTGAGCTTGTCCTGCGTCCCCATCGTCCTGCTGTCGTCGATCAGTTGCCGCCAGTCGCGGAAAACTGAGGCGGCCCCGCCGTATCGCTGCAATGTCGCCAGCATCTTCTCGACGTCGGCGACCGGTGCCTGGCACAGCAGGAGAACGGCCGCCAGCGCGGCAAAGCGGCGCAAGGCCCCATCCAGCCGCAATAGCCTGCCCTCCCCCGTCTGGGATATCATTCGCCCCTGAAGCAATGCGTTTATCGGAAAAAGAACCCTAAGATGCTACGCAATATCCTCATGCTGTGCCTGGCCCTGAACCCGCTGCTGGCACTGGCGCAAGTCACAACGCTGCAGAGCGCGGCCCAGAAGGCCGTCCTGTCCAATCCGGAAGTCCTGCAGCGCTGGCATGCCTACAAGGCCACCCAGGGCGAGCGCGATGCCGCCTTCGGCGGCTATCTGCCCCGCCTCGACCTCTCCGCCAGCAAGGGCCGCGACCATCGCGACGATCCGCTTCTGAAGAAGGACTATACGCGCAACTCGACGACGCTCACCCTGACGCAGATGCTATACGACGGGTTCGCCACGCGCAACGAAGTGAAGCGTTTCGACCATGCCCTGATCGTCCGCCTGTTCGAATTGCAGGACGCCTCGGAAACCGCCTCGCTGGAAGCGGCGCGCGCCTACATCGATGTCCTGCGCTACCGCAAGCTGGTCGGGCTGGCCGAGGAAAACTACATTCGCCACCGCTCGGTCTTCGAGCAGATCCAGAAAAAAGTGCAGGCCGGCGTGGGACGTCGGGTCGATCTGGAGCAGGCCGCCGGCCGGCTGGCGCTGGCCGAGGCCAATCTGCTGACTGAAACCTCCAACCTGCATGACGTCAGCGCCCGCTACATGCGCGTGGTCGGCGAACAGCCCGCCAGGGAGATGGAATCCCTCGCCAACCTGACCAAGGGCATGCCCAGGGACATGGCAGAGGCGCTGGCCACCGCCCAGCGCGGCAATCCCGCCCTGCTCGCCTCGATCGAGAACGTGCGCTCCGCCTATTCCGCCGCCCGCGTGCGGGATGCCGCCTACCAGCCCCGCCTCGACTTGCGGCTCAAGCGCGACAACGGGCACAACCTCAACGGCTACGCCGGCCAGCATGACTCCAGCACCGCCGAGGTAGTGCTGAGCTGGAACCTCTTCAACGGCCTTTCCGATATCGCCCGCTCCCGCCAGTACGCCGAACAGCACAACGTCGCCAGGGACGTCCGCGACAAGACCTGCCGCGACATTCGGCAGACGGTGGCCATCTCCTACAACGACACGCGCAAACTGACCGAACAACTGGGCTATCTCGATCAGCACCAGCTCTCGATCGAAAAGGCGCGCGATGCCTATCGCAAGCAGTTCGACATCGGCCAGCGCACCCTGCTCGATCTGCTCGACAGCGAAAACGAACTGTTCCAGGCCAGGCGCGCCTACAGCAATGCCGAGCACGACCTTGCCATAGCCTACGCGCGCACCCACGCCAGCCTGGGCAAATTGCTCGCCACGCTCGGCGTATCGAAGGCCGGCGACCCGCCGCCGGCCGAGCCGGAAATGTGGGCGGCCGGAGAAGAAGCCCCGGAAAATTGCCCGCCGGACAATCCGCAGCTCTATGTCGCCAACAAGGAGGCGCTCAACGCCCGCGCGCAGGAACTGCTCAAGGAACTCGCGCCGCCGGCCCCTGCGGCCGAAATCCCTGCCGCCGCGGCGCCCGATGTCACGGCCGAGCGCGCCGTCGCCGAGGCGCTCAAGGCCTGGACGCTCGCCTGGTCGGGCCGCAACGTGCAGGGCTATCTGGACGCCTATGCCCGCTCATTCACGCCCGCCGACGGCAGCACGCGGGAGGCATGGACGGCGAAACGGAAGAATGCGCTCTCCCGCGCCAAGGACATCTCCCTCGACGTCCGCGACATCAAGCTCGTGGTCCGGGACGCGAAGCGCGCCAGCACCGTCTTCAAGCAGGCCTACCGCTCCGAGCAATTCAAGGACGTCACGCTGAAAACCCTCGAATGGGAACAGATCGACGGCCGCTGGCTGATCGTCAGGGAAAGCGCTGAAGCATTGAAATAGCAGGAAGCGGCAAACAAAAAGCCGGCCCGAATGGCCGGCTTTTTTATCGAATGCGGATGGCGGAGAGGGTGGGATTCGAACCCACGGTAGGCTTACACCTACGCCTGATTTCGAGTCAGGTACAATCGACCACTCTGCCACCTCTCCGGAGGCGCGCATTCTACACCAATCCCCCATTTGGCGCGACGCGGGGGACCGCAATTTCCCCTCCTCTGACAAGGGGGCCGCATGCGTTCGTTGCTTGCCGCAATTCTGCTGTTGCAGCTCGCCGCCTGCGGGGAACCCCCGCTGCCGCCTCCTGCGCAACTGGGCAAGCTTGTCGTCGTCACGCGCGAAGGCCCGGCCACCTATCAGGTCGACGGCAACGGCAAGGCCTCCGGCTTCGAGCACGACCTCGTCGTCCTCTTCGCGCAGGAACTCGGCGTCGAGGCGCGCTTCATCCTGGCGCACGACAATGCCGGGATCGCGAGAATCCTGGACAAGGGCCGCGCCCACCTGGCCGCGGCCACCCTGGCGCCGGCCGACCATCCCGCCCTGCGCTTCTCGCGTCCGATCGGCGAATTGAAGCAGATCCCCGCCCCGCTCGACGACGCGTTTCCCGACGAGGCCGGCGATTTCGACGGCCGCGCCGTCGTGGCTTCGTCCTGGGCATTCCCGGCCAACGGCGATGCATCGCTGCCGCAGCGGGTCGAAGCCTTCCTGGAGCGCCTCCGCCGGGACGGCACCCTGGATCGCCTCGTGGACCGCTATTTCGGCCATGTGCACCGGCTCAGTGCCGGCGACGTGGAGCGCTTCCTCGAAAGAATGCACGGCGTGCTGCCGCATTACCGGCGGTTTTTCATCGAGGCGCAGGACATCCACGGCATCGACTGGCGCCTGCTCGCCGCCCTCGCCTACCAGGAATCGCAGTGGGATCCGCTCGCCACCTCCTGGACCAATGTCCGCGGCATGATGATGCTGACGGAGGACACCGCCGACCGCCTGCGCGTGACCGACCGGCTCGACGCGCGCCAGAGCACCCTCGCCGGGGCGCGCTATCTTGCCGAGCTGCGCGAACAGTTTCCGCCCGAGGTGGCCGAGCCCGACCGCACCTGGCTGGCGCTGGCCGCCTACAACCTGGGAATGGGACACATGAACGGCGCGCGCTTCATCGCCCAACTGGTGAAGCGCGATCCGAATTCGTGGTACGAGATGAAGCAGGTGCTGCCGCTGCTGGCGAAGCCGGAGTATTACTCAAGGCTGAAGAGCGGCGCGGCGCGCGGCGGCGAGGCCGTCATCATGACGGAGAACATCCGCACCTACTACGACATCCTGCAGCGCTACGGGAAGGCCCGGGTGAGTCCTCAGGCCTTTTCGATCAGTTCCAGTCCGGCCATGTAGGGCCGCAGCGCCACCGGCACATCGATGCTGCCGTCGGCGCGCTGGTAGTTCTCCAGCACCGCCACCAGCGTGCGGCCGACGGCGAGGCCCGAGCCGTTGAGCGTGTGCGCCAGTTCCGGCTTGCTCTTCTCGTTGCGGAAGCGCGCCTGCATGCGCCGCGCCTGGAAGGCGTCGAAGTGGCTGCAGGAGGAAATCTCGCGGTAGGTGTTCTGCGCCGGCAGCCACACTTCCAGGTCGTAGGTCTTGGCCGCGGAGAAGCCCATGTCGCCGGTGCACAGCGCGACGCGGCGATAGGGCAGTTCCAGCTTCTCCAGGATGATTTCGGCGTGGCGCGTCAGCTCCTCCAGCGCCGCCCAGGAATGCTCCGGCGTCTCGATGCGCACCAGCTCGACCTTGTCGAACTGGTGCTGGCGGATCATGCCGCGCGTGTCCTTGCCGTAGGAGCCCGCCTCGCGGCGGAAGCACGGCGTGTGGCAGACGAACTTGAGCGGCATCTGCGCCAGATCGACGATCTCGTCGCGCACGATGTTGGTCACCGGCACTTCCGCCGTCGGGATGAGGAAGTAGCCGTCGTCCTTGATGTGAAAGAGGTCCTCGTGAAATTTCGGCAGCTGGCCGGTGCCGAACAGGCTGTTGCCGTTGACCAGGTAGGGCGCGTAGACCTCGGTGTAGCCGTGCTCCTGCGTGTGGGTGTCCAGCATGAACTGGGCGAGCGCGCGGTGCAGGCGCGCCACGGCGCCCTTCATCAGCGTGAAGCGGGCGCCGCTGATCTTCGTCGCGGCGTCAAAGTCGATGCCGCCCAGCGCCTCGCCGAGATCGACATGGTCCTTCACGGCGAAAGCGAAGGCGCGCGCCGTGCCCCAGCGGCTGACTTCCACGTTGTCCGCCTCGGATTGGCCGACCGGCACGCTCTCGTGCGGCAGGTTGGGAATCACCGAGACGAAGGCGTTGATGCGGTTGAGCAGATCGGCGAGCGCCTCTTCGTTCCGCTTCAGTTCGTCGCCGAGGCCGGCCACCTCCTGCATCGCGGCGGCGGTATCCTCGCCTTTCGCCTTGAGCTGGCCGATCTGCTTCGACAGGGCATTGCGCCTGGCCTGCAGATCCTGGGTGCGCACCTGCAGGCCCTTGCGCTCGTCCTCCAGCGCCTGGAAGGCCGCCACGTCGAGGCTCGCGCCGCGCGTGGCGAGGCGCTCGGCCACCTGGGCCGGGTTGCTGCGCAGAAGTTGAATGTCCAGCATGATTATTCCTGTTCGGTTTTAATGGGATGCAGCGCTTTCCTGAGGCGCGGGTTGCGCTGGACGCGGCAGTTTCCGGAATTCCAACAGCTTTCCCGCGGCAATACAATTATTCCTTGCAAATCCCCGCCGGCCGTCTATAAAAAAGCATCCGGAGGAGGCGCCATGCTGTCATTGCAGGAGTGCATCGATTTCAGCGATCTCACCGAAGCCGAGATCGAGGCCATCGCCGAGCACGAGCACGTGCCCGAAATCGTCGCCGCCGAGATCGGCTCCACCCTGCTGCAAACCAACTCGGGCGTCTGCCTGATCAAGCTCTACCTGCTGGAGAACATCGAGCATGCGCGCAGCCGCGGTCACTACGACAAGGCCAGCCGCCTCGAGGAACTCTACCGCCGCTTCAACCGCGATCACCCCGGCGCCGATCCGGCGCAGACCGAGCTGCTGCACTGACGTCGCCGTATTGCGGGGACTGACTTTTACTTTTTTCCGGTTTTTCGATCGAGTTCGCGCAGGTGCGCGAGCTTCTCCGCGATCTGCGCCTCCAGGCCGCGCTCCGTCGGCTTGTACCAGCTCACCTTCGGCATGCCGTCGGGGAAATAATCCTCTCCGGCGGCATAGGCTTCCGGCTCGTCGTGCGCGTAGCGGTATTCGCGCCCGTAGCCGAGCTCCTTCATCAACTTCGTCGGCGCGTTGCGCAGGTGCACCGGCACTTCGCGGGAGGCGTCGTCGCCGACGAATTTTCGCGCCGCATTATACGCGACATACACCGCGTTCGACTTGGCGGCGCAGGCCATGAAGAGCACCGCCTCGGCCAGCGCCAGCTCGCCCTCGGGCGAGCCGAGCCGCTCGTAGGTCTCGACGGCGTTGAGCGCGATCTGCAGGGCGCGCGGGTCGGCCAGGCCGATGTCCTCCACCGCCATGCGCACGATGCGGCGTCCCAGGTAGAGCGGATCGGCGCCGCCGTCGAGCATGCGCAGCAGCCAGTAGAGCGAGGCGTCGGGACTGGAGCCGCGCACCGACTTGTGCAGGGCCGAGATCTGGTCGTAGAAGGCCTCGCCGCCCTTGTCGAAGCGGCGCAGGTTCTTCGCCAGCGCCGTCTGGAGAAAGTCAGCGTCCACACTACGGCGATCCGTCGTGGCCGCTGCCGTGTGCACGATCTCCAGCGCGTTGAGCAGGCGCCGCGCATCGCCGTCGGCGAGGCCGACGAGGCGGCTCTTCGCGGCCTCGTCGAATTCCAGCTCGGGGAAGGCCTGGATGCGGGCGCGGTCGAAGAGCCGCCCGAGCTCCTCTTCGCTCAAGCTCTTCAGCACGTACACCGCCGCGCGCGACAGCAGCGCGCTGATCACCTCGAAGGAGGGATTCTCGGTGGTGGCGCCGATGAAGGTGATGAGGCCCTGCTCGACATAGGGCAGGAAGGCGTCCTGCTGCGCCTTGTTGAAGCGGTGCACCTCGTCGACAAACAGGATCGTGTGGCGGCCGCTCTGCGCCAGCGTCAGCTCGGCGCGCTGCACCGCCTCGCGAATGTCCTTGACGCCGGAGAACACCGCCGAGAGCGCGATGAACTCGGCGTCGAAGGCTTCCGCCATGAGGCGCGCCAGCGTCGTCTTGCCGACGCCGGGCGGGCCCCACAGGATCATCGAATGCGGCGTCTTCGACTCGAAGGCCAGGCGCAGCGGCTTGCCCGGCCCGAGCAGATCGCCCTGCCCGACCACCTCGTCGAGCGTGCGCGGCCGCATCAGCTCGGCCAGCGGCGCATGCGGCTTCGCTGCGAAGAGGTCACTCACCGAGGATGTCGGCGCCTTTCGGCGGCGTGAAGCGGAACTGGCCGGCGGAGATCTGCGGATTGCGCTCGAACTTCTCGAAGGCGATGGTGGTCACCTGGCCGAAGCTGTCGGTGAGCTCCATCGCGCGCAGCGTGTCGCCGACGAAACCGATGCGCAGGAACTGGAAACCGGCGTCCTGGGACTTCGGCTGGGCGTCGACCCACTCGATGCCGTCGGCCGTGCCGCCCTCCTTGAGCTCGAAGTTCTTCTCCAGCGCGTTGTCGCCGGCAAGCAGCGCGGCGGGACTGCTGCCCAGCGCGGCGGACAGCTTCTTCGTGCTGACCTGGTTGAGGTCGCGGTCGTAGACCCACAGCCGCTCGCCATCGCCGACGATCAACTGGTAATAGGGCTTGTCGTAGGTCCAGCGGAACTTGCCCGGGCGCGAGAACATCATGCTGCCGGCGGCGTTCTGCGGCTTGCGGCCGCTCTTCGACGCCACTGTCTGGATGAAGTCGGCGCGGCCGCTCTTCGTGCCCTCGACGAAAGCCTTCAGCTTGTCGAGCGCGGCAGCTTCGGCAAACAGCGGATAGAAACAAAGCACTACGAAAAGACCTTTAACCACAGAGGACACAGAGGACACAGAGACGGATTTCATGGAGTTCTCTGTGTTCTCTGTGTTCTCTGTGCACTCTGTGGTTAAAGATTTTTGAAGTTCCATCACCCCTCCCGCGCCGGCACGATCACCTCGCGGTTGCCGTTGGCGCCCATCGGCGAGACCAGTCCGGAGCGTTCCATCTGCTCGATCAGGCGCGCGGCGCGGTTGTAGCCGATGCGCAGGTGGCGCTGCACCAGCGAAATCGACGGGCGGCGCGTCTTCAGCACCACCTCGACGGCCTGGTCGTAGAGGGGGTCGGCTTCGCCGTCCGGCCCGCCCTCGCCGGCAACGCCCTCCTCGCCGTCGCCGCCCGGCGCATCGAGGATGCCCTCGATGTACTCGGGCTGCCCGGTCTTCTTGAGGTAATCGACCACCTTGTGCACCTCGCTGTCGGCGACGAAGGCGCCATGCACGCGCACCGGCACGCCGCTGCCCGGCGCCAGGAAGAGCATGTCGCCCTGTCCGAGCAGCGCCTCGGCGCCCATCTGGTCGAGGATGGTGCGCGAGTCGACCTTGCTGGAAACCTGGAAGGAGATGCGCGTCGGGATGTTGGCCTTGATGAGCCCGGTGATGACGTCCACCGACGGCCGCTGCGTCGCCAGCACCAGGTGGATGCCGGCGGCGCGCGCCTTCTGCGCCAGCCGCGCGATGAGTTCCTCGACCTTCTTGCCGGCGACCATCATCAGGTCGGCCAGTTCGTCGATGATGACCACCACGTAGGGCAGCGTGATCAGGGGCTCCGGATTCTCCGGCGTCAGCGAAAAGGGATTGGCAATGTGCCCGCCGGCGGGCGCGCCGGCCTTGGCGGCGTCCTTGATCTTGCCGTTGAAGCCGGCCAGGTTGCGCACGCCCAGCGCCGACATCAGGCGGTAGCGGCGGTCCATCTCGGCGACGCACCATTGCAGCGCATTGGCGGCATGCTTCATGTCGGTCACCACCGGCGCCAGCAGGTGCGGAATCCCCTCGTAGATCGACAGTTCCAGCATCTTCGGATCGACCAGGATCAGGCGCACCTCGGACGGTTCCGACTTGTAGACCAGCGAGAGGATCATGGCGTTGATGCCGACCGACTTGCCCGAGCCGGTGGTGCCGGCCACCATCAGGTGCGGCATCCTGGCCAGGTCGACGACGACCGGCGCCCCGCTGATGTCCTTGCCCAGCGTCAGCGTCAGCGGCGAACCCATGTCGTGGTAGGCCTTCGAGCCGAGGATCTCGGACAGGCGCACCGTCTGCCGCTTCGGATTGGGCAGTTCCAGACCCATGCAGGACTTGCCCGGAATGGTCTCGACCAGGCGCACGCTCACCACGGAAAGGGCTCGGGCGATGTCCTTCACCAGGTTCACGATCTGGGCGCCCTTCACGCCGACGGCCGGCTCGATTTCGTAGCGGGTGATGACCGGGCCGGGATAGGCCGCCAGCACCTTCACCTGCACGCCGAAGTCGGCGAGCTTGCGCTCGATCAGGCGCGAGGTGAATTCCAGCGTCTCGGCCGAGGGCGGCTCGACGTCGCCCGAGGGCTCCTCGAGCAGATGCAGCGGCGGCAGCGCCCCGCCCGGAATGTCGATGAACAGCGGCGCCTGGCGCTCCTTTTCCCTTCTGGGCGATTTCGGGATGGCCATTTCGGCCGGCTCGATTCGAATCGGCTCGACGTGAAACTCGCCGATGCGCTTGCGCTCGACCTCAACCTCGGCCTCGCGTTGTTGCGCAATCTCGCGGCCGATGCGGCGATCCTGCCAGCGCTGGTAGAGGTGGCTGCCGCCGAACCAGATGCCCTCCAGCAGCGCCCCGATGCGCTCGATCAGCTTCAGCCAGGACAGTCCCGTGAAAATCGACAGGCCGGCGGCATACAGCGCGATCAGCAGAAGCGTGCCGCCGGTATGGCCGAAGAACTGCGAGAACAGCCGGCCGACTTCCAGGCCGAGCATGCCGCCCGGATCGAGCGGCAGGAGCTTTTTCGTGCTGTGGAAGCGCAACGCTTCCAGGCCGCTGGAAGCCGCAATCAGGACGATGAATCCGGACAGGGCGATGAAGAAAGGCCGCCGGTCGGTATGGAAGATGCCTTCCAGGCGGCGATAGCCCCAGATGACCAGGAACAGCAGGAAGAGCACCCACCACCATGCGGACAGGCCGAACAGGTAGAGCAGGAGATCGGCCACCCAGGCGCCGACGCGGCCGCCGGGATTGGCGATGCGATCGACCTGGGCGGCATGCGACCAGCCGGGGTCGGCCTTGCTGTAGCCGAAGAGGATCAGGCCGAGATAGAGGGCGACGCCACCAAGCACCAGCCAGCGCGCTTCCTGCAGCAGCGCAACGATCTTTTCCGGCAGGGGTTGTTGGGCGGTTTTTTCTTGCACGCTCGATCAGGTACAGGCGCAAACCGGCAGTGCCGGCCAATGCCGGGATTATACGCCTCAGAGCTTGTGAAGAAATCGTAGCGAGCGGGCCGCAGCGGGGTGCGGCCGGAGCGCAGCTACCGGAATGTACGTTTCTGTACATGAGGATAGCGAGCACCGCCCAAGCCCCGATCCGGCACGCGCAGTAGATTTATTCACAAGCTCTCAGATCAGGTTGATCTTTTCGCGCAGGAGGATGCGGCCGCCGCCTTCCTCGATCAGGCCCTGCAGGCTCAAGTCCTTCATGACGCGGCTGACCATCTCGCGCGAGGCGCCGATCATCTTGGCGATGTCCTGCTTGGAAATCTTTTTCATGACCACCTGCCGGCCGTCGGTGTCCTCTTCGGCCATTTCCAGCAGCAGGCGGGCGACCCGGCCATAGACATCCATCAGCGCGAGGCTTTCGATCTTGCGGTCGGCCGTGCGCAGGCGCTTGACCAGGGCGCGCATGATGTAGAGGGAGACGTCGAAATTCTCGGCCAGGCAGCGCTTGAAATCGGCCTTGGAAATCACCACCAGTTCGCAGGGCGAAGTCGTCATCACCGTGGCCGAACGGGGGTTGTCGTCGAGCACGCCCATTTCGCCGAAGAACTCGCCGGGGCCGAGATTGGACAGGATGACTTCGCGGCCCTCCTCGTCCGAGACCAGCACCTTCAATGCGCCGGACAGGACGAAATACACGAAGTCGGTGCGATCCCCCGCCCGCAGGATGGCGGAGCCGCGCGGCATCTTGCGGAATACGGCGACGCGGGCTATGGGGACGAGGCGCTCGACGGACAGCGACTCGAATATCGGCATCGAGCGCAGGGCATCGACGGTGACGCTGTTTCCTTGTGTCATGCGAGATTCCTCCAGCGCGGACACGGCCACGCGGCAATTCTTATTCTTGAGTCCAGGGAAGATTATAAGACCTTTCAGGACTTGTTCAGAGCTTCCTTAACCTCCCCTGCCGCCTCCAGTATAATTTTGCCGTTCCGAACCTTGCCCGAGCGACCTCGTCATGACCAGCGCAACCCGCCATTCCCGCCTCATCATTCTCGGTTCCGGCCCGGCCGGCTACACCGCCGCCGTGTATGCCGCCCGCGCCAACCTGAAGCCGCTGCTCATCACCGGGCTGGCCCAGGGCGGCCAGCTGATGACCACCACCGACGTGGACAACTGGCCGGCCGACGCCGACGGCGTGCAGGGCCCCGACCTCATGGCGCGCTTCCAGAAGCACGCCGAGCGCTTCAACACCGAGATCCTCTTCGACCACATCCATACCGCGAAGCTGAAGGAGAAGCCCTTCACGCTGGTCGGCGACAACGGCGCCTACACCTGCGATGCGCTGATCATCGCCACCGGCGCCACGGCCAAGTACCTCGGCCTGCCCTCGGAAGAGGCCTTCTCCGGCCGCGGCGTCTCCGCCTGCGCCACCTGCGACGGCTTCTTCTACAAGGGCCAGGACGTCGCCGTCATCGGCGGCGGCAACACCGCCGTCGAGGAGGCGCTCTACCTCGCCAACATCGCCAAAAAAGTCACCCTGGTGCATCGCCGCGACAAGTTCCGCGCCGAGAAGATCATGATCGACAAGCTGATGGAAAAGGTGCGCGCGGGCCACATCGTCCTGGAAACCGACTGCACGCTCGACGAGGTGCTGGGCGACAAGAGCGGCGTCACCGGCATGCGCGTGAAGAACGTCAAGAGCGGCGGCGCAAAGGAAATCGCCCTGCAGGGCGTCTTCATCGCCATCGGCCACAAGCCCAACACCGAGCTTTTCGAGGGCCAGCTGGAGATGGACAAGGGCTATCTCGTCACGCAGTGCGGCCGCGCCGGCAACGCCACCCAGACCAGCCTCCCCGGCGTGTTCGCCGCCGGCGACGTCGCCGACCAGATCTACAAGCAGGCCGTCACCAGCGCCGGCACCGGCTGCATGGCGGCGCTCGACGCCGAGAAATACCTGGACAACCTTGGATGAAGCGACGGCGCGCGCCGACCGAAGAGGAGCGCGCTATGTTCCGTGAAGCCGTGACCGGCGTAAAACCCATTACGCCCGACAAGGTCCACCACGAGCCGACGCCCCCGCCCGCCGTGCCGCTGCAGCGCCGTCGCGACGAGGCCGAGGCGCTGGCAGAATCGCTCCACCCCGACCCGCTCGATCTGCGCCTCGAAGGCGGCGACGAACCGACCTTCCTCCGCCCCGGACTGGCGCGTACCGTGCTGAAGGATCTCCGCCGCGGCCGCTGGGTGGTGCAGGACCATCTCGACCTGCACGGCGCCACCCGCGACGATGCGCGCCTGCTGCTGGCGGATTTCCTCGCCGAATCGCTCAGGCGCGGCCTGCGCTGCGTGCGCGTGGTGCATGGCAAGGGCCTCGGCTCGCCCGGACGCGAGCCGGTGCTCAAGGGGCTGGTGAAGACCTGGCTGATGCAGCGCACCGAAGTGCTCGCCTACTGCCAGGCCCGCGCCGCCGAGGGCGGCGCCGGTGCGCTGGTCGTGCTGCTGAAGGGCAGCCGCATCGTGAAATAACCGAATCACCCACCGAGGCACCATGACGAATCGTTCGACCCTTTCCGCCCATCCCCTCTTCGGGCCGACCCTGCTGCTGGGCATGCTGACGCTGGTCGCCATTTATGCGCGCCCGCTCACGCCCATCGACGAAACCCGCTATGTCGGCGTGGCGTGGGAAATGTGGCTGAAGAACGAGTACCTCGTGCTGTTCAAGAACGGCGCGCCCTACAGCCACAAGCCGCCGCTGCTGTTCTGGCTGTACAACCTGGGCTGGGCCGTGACGGGCGTCAACGAATGGTGGCCGCGCCTGGTCTCGCCGCTGTTCTCGCTGGGCAGCCTGCTCCTCACCCTGTCGATCGGCCGCCGGCTCTGGCCCGGGGACAGGGAAGCCGGCCGCAACACGGCGTGGATCCTGGCCACCAGCCTGCTCTGGATGCTGTTCTCCACATCGTCCATGTTCGACGTGATGCTGGGGTTCTTTGCGCTGCTGGGCATGCGCGGCCTGCTGATTGCCGCCGACGGATCCATGAAACGCGGTTTCGCCTGGCTCGGCCTGGCCATCGGCCTGGGCGTCCTGGCCAAGGGGCCGGTGATTCTGCTGCACGTGCTGCCGGTGGCCGCGCTGGCCCCGTGGTGGCGGCCGGGACTGCCCTGGAAACGCTGGTACGCCGCCACCCTGCTGGCAGTGCTGGGCGGCGCCGCCATCGCGCTGGCCTGGGCGATTCCGGCGGCCATTCACGGCGGCGACGAATACCGGCGCATGATTTTCTGGGGCCAGACCGCCAACCGGATGGTGGACTCCTTCGCCCACCGGCGGCCCATCTGGTGGTACCTGCCGCTCCTGCCGGCGCTGCTGTATCCCTGGCTGGTATGGCCGGCACTGTGGCGCAGGCTGGCCGCGCTGAAAGCCGAAGGGATGGACAGCGGATTGCGCCTGTGCCTGGCGTGGATGCTGCCGGTATTCGTGGCGTTTTCCATGATCAGCGGCAAGCAGGTGCATTACCTGGTGCCGCTGTTTCCGGCCTTCGCGCTGTTTTCCGGCCGCCTGATCCGGCAATCGACCCGGGGCGGCCCGTGGCTGCCGGCCCTGCTGGCCGGCGCGGTCGGCGCTTCAATGGTGTATTTCGCCTTTGCCGCCAAGCCGGCGGACGTCGCCAACTGGCAGGATTTTCCGGCATGGCCGGGCATGGCGCTGGTCCTGGCGGCCGCTCTGTCAGTATGGTTCGGCCGGCATTCCGGGCGGCGGCTGCCTGCACTGGCGCTGCTGAGCGCGACCGCATTTGCCCTGATCCAGTTTTATGCTGCCGACAACCTCTGGCTCAGGTATGACGTGCGCCCCATCGCCCGGGAAATCGGAAAGCTGCAGGAGCGCGGGCTGGCCGTGGCGAACCACGGCGACTACCACGCGCAATACCAGTTTGCGGGAAGGCTGGAACGGCCGCTCGACCAGGTGCATACGGCCGCCGACATCAAAGCCTGGTTCGACAGGCACCCGGACGGCGCGATCGCGTTCTATGCCAGGGAAGCCCCGGGAACCCCCGCTCCCGCTCTGTTCAGCCAGCCCTATCGCGGCGAATCCGCCATGCTGCTGACGGCGGATCAGGCAAAGGTGCGCGGCTATTTTCCGGCAGGGGCTAAATAGCCGATTCGTCGGTCTCGCCGGTGCGGATGCGCACGATCTGCTCGACCGGGGTGACGAAGATCTTGCCGTCGCCGATCTTGCCGGTGCGCGCGGCCTTGATGATGGCCTCGATGGACTGCTCGACCGAGCCGTCGGCGACCACCACCTCGATCTTGATCTTCGGCAGGAAGTCCACCACGTACTCGGCGCCGCGATAGAGCTCGGTGTGGCCCTTCTGCCGGCCGAAGCCCTTCACCTCCGTCACGGTCAGGCCGGTGACGCCAACTTCCGAGAGGGCCTCCCGTACTTCGTCGAGCTTGAAAGGCTTGATGATCGCTTCAATTTTCTTCATGGCTGCTCCCAACGGTTACCATTCATCCGCGTAGCCGGATGTTATCGGATAACGCCAATCCTTGCCAAAGCCCCGTTTGGTGACGCGGATGCCGACCGGCGCCTGGCGCCGCTTGTACTCGCTGCGCTTGAGCATGCCGACCGTGCGCCGCACGTCGGCCTCCAGGTAGCCGAGCGCGACGATCTCGCGCGGAGAAAGATCCCGCTCCATGTAGGCCTCGATGATCGCATCGAGGACCTCGTAGGGCGGCAGCGTGTCCTGGTCGGTCTGGCCGGGCTTCAGCTCGGCCGACGGCGCCCGCGTGATGATGCGCTCCGGGATCACCGGCGCAATGCCGTTCCGGTAGCGCGACAGGCGCCAGACCATCGTCTTGTAGATGTCCTTGATGACGGCGAAGCCGCCCGCCATGTCGCCGTACAGCGTGGCGTAGCCCACCGCCATCTCGCTCTTGTTGCCGGTGGTGAGGACGATCGAGCCGACCTTGTTCGACAGCGCCATGAGGAGCATGCCGCGGATGCGCGCCTGCAGGTTCTCCTCCGTGGTATCCGCCGGCCGGCCGGCGAACTCCTGCTCCAGCATCGCAGCGAAGGTCTTCATCGCCGGCTCGATGGGAAGCTCGTCGTAGCGCACGCCCAGCGTCCGCGCCATCTCGCGCGCATCGTCCAGGCTGATCTGCGCGGTGTAGGGCGAGGGCATCATCACCGCGCGCACCTTGGCGGCGCCCAGCGCGTCGACGGCGATGGCCAGCGTCAGGGCCGAATCGATGCCGCCCGACAGGCCGATGATGGCGCCGGGGAAGCCGTTCTTGCCCAGGTAATCGCGCAC
Organism: Rhodocyclales bacterium; assembly: GCA_016214145.1. Classification (GTDB taxonomy): domain Bacteria; phylum Pseudomonadota; class Gammaproteobacteria; order Burkholderiales; family Rhodocyclaceae; genus Desulfobacillus. Next base: position 428,994 of record JACRPA010000005.1, on the reverse strand, counting down.
GCCGAGGACGAGGGCCTCATACACTTCCTCCTCCAGCGGGCGAGACGGTTCGATCTTGCCGGGACGCAGTTCGCCGTCCTCGCATTCGACGATTTCCAGGGCCTCGGCGAACTGCGGCAGCTGGTGCGTCAGCCGTCCCTGCCGGTCCAGCGCGAAGGAGGCGCCATCGAACACCAGCTCGTCCTGGCCGCCGACCAGGTTCGCGTACAGCACCGGCATGCCCGTCGCCTGGGTGCGTTCGCGCAGGACCTCATAGCGTGTCGCCTGCTTGTTCATGTGGTAGGGCGAGGCATTCAGCGCCAGCAGTAGTTCGGCGCCGGCCTGGCGGGCGGCATCCGCCGCACCCGGCTCCCAGACGTCGGCGCAGATGTTGATGCCGCAGCGCACGCCATTCACCTCAACCACGCAGGGCTCGAAGCCGGCAGCGAAATAGCGCTGCTCGTCGAACACCTCGTAGTTGGGCAGGCGGTGCTTGCGGTAGGTGGCGACAACCTTGCCGTCGCGCAACAGGGAGGCGGCGTTGAAGTACTCGCCGTCGGCTTCAAGGGGATGGCCGACGACCACGGCGATACCCTCGATGCGCCGCGCCAGTTCGGCGAGCGTGCGCGCGCAGGCGCGGTAGAAATCCGGCCGCAGCAACAGGTCCTCGGGCGGATAGCCGGCCAGCGCCAGTTCCGGCGTCACCATCAGGTGGGCGCCGGCGGCGCGCGCGCGTTTAGCAAAGCCGGCGATGCGGTCGGCGTTGCCTTCCAGATCACCAACCGTGCTGTTGATCTGGGCGAGCGCGATGCGGATTGCAGACATTCCCGGATTCTAGAACATCGGCTTGGTGGCGGCCGCCCCGTAGCGGGCGATGCCGTCGAGGATTTCCTGCTTCGCCTCCTCGGCGCCGACCCAGCCCTGCACCTTGACCCATTTGCCGGCTTCCAGGTCCTTGTAGTGCTCGAAGAAGTGCGAGAGCTGCGACAGCACCATCTCCGGCAGGTCGCGCGGCGACTGGATGTGCCGGTACAGGCTGCACAGCTTGTCCACCGGCACGGCCAGCAGCTTGGCGTCGCCGCCGGCCTCGTCCTCCATCTTCAGCATGCCCACCGGGCGGCAGCGCACCACGACGCCGGTGATCAGCGGCACGGGCGAAAGCACCAGCACGTCGACCGGGTCGCCGTCGTCTGAAATGGTGTGCGGAATGTAGCCGTAGTTGCACGGGTAGTGCATGGCCGTCGACATGAAGCGGTCGACGAACATGGCGCCCGTCGCCTTGTCGACTTCGTACTTGATCGGATCGGCATTCATCGGGATTTCGATGATGACGTTGAAGTCGTTGGGGATGTCGCGCCCCGGGGTCACGCGGTCGAGGTTCATGCTGCTCTCCCTCTGCTCTCTGTCATAAAAGCCTTGATTATGACCGAAGGAAATCCCTGTTGGATACAGTCTACTGCGCACATTTTTCGCAGCGCAGCATGATCTCTCCCGGCTGGTTGCGATAGGCGCTTGACAGCCCCCTCCCATACAAGCACAATGCGAATCGTTCGCATTAGCGTTTTCTTTAAGGGGAATTCAATGAATCGTCTGCAAAGCCTTGCTCTCGGCGCCGGCCTGCTCCTGTCCGCCGCCGCCCATGCCCTCGAATACCCGATCGGCACGCCGCACAACGTCGCCGGCATGGAGATCGCCGCGGTCTACCTGCAGCCGATCGACATGGAGCCGGAAGGCCACATGAAGAAGGCGGCCGAGACCGACATCCACCTCGAGGCCGACATTCACGCCCTCGCCAACAACCCGAACGGCTTTCCCGAAGGCTTCTGGATGCCGCATCTCCTCGTCAAGTACGAACTCACCAAGCAGGGCTCCGGCGAGGTCATCAAGGGCGACATGATGCCGATGGTCGCCTCCGACGGCCCGCACTACGGCGACAACGTCAAGCTGAAGGGTCCGGGCAAGTACAAGGTCAAGTTCATCGTCTACCCGCCCAACGCCAAAGAGAACCCCGCCGGCAACATGTTCGGCCGCCACACCGACCGCGCCACCGGCGTGCGCCCCTGGTTCAAGACCGTCGAGGTCGAGTGGGAATTCACTTTCGCCGGCATCGGCAAGAAGGGCGGGTACTGAGATGTCTTTGAAGCTGAAACCGCTCGCCCTGGCCGCGGCGCTTTTCGTTGGCTCGGCCGGCCCGGCCGCCGCCAGCGACGACATGAAGGCCCTGCTGGCCGAGGTCAAGCGCCTGGCAGACCGCGTCGAGTCGCTGGAGAAGCACAACAAGGAACTGGAAAAGTCCCTCTCCACCGAGCGCCTCTCCGAGAAGGAACCGGAAATCGCCACCCGTCTCAAGGCCGTCGAATTCCAGACCCTCTCCATGCAGAAGCAGGCGCGCCAGGTCGAGAAGCTGGAAGGCATCAGCGTCGGCGCCAGCCTGACCGGCGTGGCGCAGCGCGCCAACCGCGACGGCGTCGCCGGCACCGCCTCGCGCCAGTCGCGCGCCAACTACCGCGGCGACGTCTCCGTCACCCTGCCCGGCGGCGAAATGGGCGACATCGAGGGCAAGATCTTCAGCCACTTCCGCTTCGGCCAGGGCAACGGCGTGGGGCTGCGCCCGACCTTCACCAGCACGCCCAACACCACCGCCTTCGAGACCAACGCCGGCCCCGACGACTCCTTCGCCATCCTCGCCCAGGCCTGGTACCAGCTCAAGGTGCCGCTGCCGCGCGACGGCGTCAAGGCCAACTCGAAGGAGCGCCTGCTCCTCACCGCCGGCAAGATCGACTCCTTCGTCTTCTTCGACCAGAACGCCGCGGCCGACGACGAGTCGGCGAAGTTCCTCAACAACGCCTTCGTGCACAACCCGCTGCTCGATTCGGGCGGCGACATCCGGGCGGACGCCTACGGCTTCGCCCCCGGCGCCATCCTCCGCTACGAGAACGAGCGCAACAAGGCCGAGACCTGGGGCCTCTCGCTCGGCGCCTTCGGCTCCGGCCCGGGCGCCAATTTCTCCGGCTCGCCGGGCAAGCCCTATGTCATCGGCCAGGCCGACACCACCTGGCGCTTCAACCACCTGCCGGGCAACTACCGCGCCTACCTGTGGAGCAACGGCCGCGGCCTGGGCTACGACGGCATCGAGCGGCGCCACTCCGGCATCGGCATGTCGATCGACCAGAAGGTCGCCGACTACGTCACGCTGTTCGGCCGCTACGGTCACGAAACTTCCGGCAAGGTACGCTTCGATCGCGCCCTCACCGCCGGCGTCGAGATCGCCGGCAATGCCTGGGGACGCGGCGCCGACTCGCTCGGAGCAGCCTTCGGCGTCCTGCGCACCAGTTCCTCCTACCGCAGGGATTCGGTCGCGCTGGACCTCGACGGCGACGGCGTGCTCGATCCGCGCGCTTCCGGCACCGAGCGCATCGGCGAGATCTATTACCGCTTCAAGGTGAACAGCCTGCTCGAATTGACGCCGGACTTCCAGTTCATCCAGCGCCCGGGCGGCGACGGCGGCGCACCGACCGTCAAGGTCGTCGGCCTGCGCGCCAAGCTCGGCTTCTGATGGGTGACTGAATCGTGCGCGACACGCTCAATACCCGTCATTCCCGCGAACGCGGGAATCCATGGGTACCCGCGTTCGCGGGGACGACGTGGCTGCGCTCGCTCACCGTCCTCATAGTTCTCACGTGGTCGGGAATGCTCCCCGGCGGCATGGCAGTCGCCGCCGGGGAGTTGCCCGCCTTCGAGATCGTCGTCAACAACGGCTACTTCAAGCCGAAGCGCATCGAAGTCCCGGCCGGCCGCCGCGTCAAGCTGATCCTCATCAACGAAGGCCCCGGCCCGCTCGAATTCGAGAACGACGAGATGCACATCGAAAAGGTGCTGAATGCCGGCGCCCGCTCCTTCGTCGTGCTGCCGCCGCTCAAGCCCGGCCAGTATGATTTCGTCGACGAGTTCAACCCGATCACCGGCGAACTCACGGTCATCGCGAAATGAGCGTGCAAACCGCCACCCTCGTCTTCCACCCGCGCCGCAAGCCGCGCCTCGCCCGCCTCGGCGACTGGATGGCGGAGCACCGCCGCCTGATTCTCGGCGTGCAATGGGCGATCGTCGCGTTCTACGCCGTGCTCGTCGTGCTGCCCGCCTTCCTGCCCCATCCACATCCGGAGGCGCGGCTGTTCTCGGGTGACTTCGGCGCGTCTTCATTCGTGGACGGTGAAGCCTGCGCCCCCGACGGCACGCCGCTGCCACCGCAGGAAAAAGCACCCTACGCGCCGCAGTGGCACGAGCGCCTGGTGCTCCTCGCCCAGTACCTCTTCTGGGGCGTCTGGTGGCCCTTCGTCATCCTCTCCATCATGTTCATGGGCCGCGTCTGGTGCGGCGTACTCTGTCCGGAAGGCGCGCTGGCCGAATTCGCCTCGCGCCACGGCAAGGGCTACGCCATCCCGAAGTGGCTGCGCTGGGGCGGCTGGCCCTTCGCAGCCTTCGTCCTCACCACGCTCTACGGCCAGTTGGTCAGCGTGTACGAATACCCGCAGGCGGCGCTGCTCATCCTCGGCGGCTCGACGGTGGCCGCCGTCGCCGTCGGCTGGCTTTTCGGCCGCGGCAAGCGCGTCTGGTGCCGCTACCTCTGCCCCGTCTCCGGCGTCTTCGCCCTGCTCGCGCGCATTTCGCCGATCCACTTCCGCATCGACCGCGCCGCCTGGGACAGCCAACCCGGACGCAGCGCCGCCGTCGACTGCGCCCCGCTGCTCGACGTCAAGCACATGACGAGCGCCGCGCAGTGCCACGCCTGCGGGCGCTGCAGCGGCCACCGCGACGCCGTCGAACTCGCCGCGCGTTCACCCAACGCCGAGATCCTCGCCGCCAAAACACCGCGCACCGCTGAAGCCGCGCTGCTGGTCTTCGGCATGCTCGGCGTGGCCATCGGCGCCTTCCAGTGGACCGTCAGCCCGTGGTTCGTCGCCCTGCGGCAGAAAGCGGCGGAGTGGCTGGTCGAACATGAATTGTTCGGGCCGCTGGAAACCGATGCGCCCTGGTGGCTGCTCACCCACTACCCGGAAGCGAACGACGTGTTCACCTGGCTCGACGGCGCGCTGATCCTCGCCTACATCGGCGCCGTGGCAGCCGTGCTCGGCGGCGCCGTATTGCTGGGACTGACTTTTGCCGCGCGCATCAGCCGCATCGACTGGCGCGCGCTCTCGCTGTCGCTGATCCCGCTCGCCGGCATCGGCCTCTTCCTCGGCCTGTCGATGATGACCGCCACCCACCTGCGCGCCGAAGGCGCGCCGCTCGGCTGGCTGCCCATCGCGCGCGGCGCCCTGCTGGCGCTGGGCATCGCCTGGTCGGGCTGGCTCGGCGCACGCCTGCTCTTCGGCCGCGCGGCAAACCCGCGGCGCGCCGTGCTGGCGCTGCCCGGGCTGGCCGTGCCGCTGGCTGCCGTCGGCACGGCCTGGACGCTGGTGTTCTACGTATGGTGAAACCGGAACAGCCCAAGCAGGCCAGGCCGGCCGGGGACGCACCCGTGCCGCCGCAAGCCACGCTCACCAGCACCGAACTCATGCAGGGCCGGCGGGTGATTGTCATCGTGCATCAGGGCGAAACCTACCGCCTGCAGCAAACCCGCAACGGCAAGCTGATCCTGACGAAATGACCCGGCAAGCATTTTTCTTGAGGACTAAACTATGTATGTCTGCGTCTGCAATGCGGTAACCGACTCCCAGGTCCTCCGGGCGGCGGAAGCCGGCGTGCGCAGCTTGCGCAGTCTGCAGGCCCACCTCGGCATCGCCCTCGAATGCGGCCGCTGCGCCGGCTACGCCCAGGGGCTGCTGCGGGGCGACACGCAGACCAAGAACCCGCGATGCAACAAGGATTGCGGCCACTGCCCCCGATCCAAGGAGAAACAAAAATGAAAGGCGACAAGAAAACGCTGCAGCACCTCAACAAGGCCCTGACCAACGAGCTCACCGCGGTGAACCAGTACTTCCTGCATGCGCGCATGTACAAGAACTGGGGCCTCAACCGGCTGGGCAAGAAGGAATACGAGGAATCCATCGAGGAGATGCACCACGCCGACAAGCTGATCGAACGCATCCTCTTCCTCGAAGGGCTGCCGAACATGCAGATGCTCGGCAAGCTGATGATCGGCGAGAGCGTGCCCGAGACCCTCGCCGGCGACCTCAAGCTCGAGCACCTCGCGCGCGCCACGCTGCTGGAAGCCGTCGCCCACTGCGAGACCTGCAACGACTACGTCTCGCGCGAACTCTTCGAGGAAATCCTCGAGGACACCGAGGAACACATCGACTTCCTCGAAACGCAGATCGAGCTCGTCGCCAAAGTCGGTCTGCAGAACTACCTGCAGTCGCAGATGGGAGAGTTGTCGTAAGAACTTGTCGTTCCCGCGAAGGCGGGAACCCACGCAGTTAGCAATCCCTGGATTCCCGCTTTCCCCGGATCAAGTCCGAGGATGACGGCGGGAATGACGGGAACCTTAGCCAGCCAGTCCGCCCGTTCGGACGAGCCAGCCAGATTCGACATGGATGACTCGACGAACGTGAGGACGCACATTGAGCAGGCTGGATGAAGCCCCCCGCTGGCTGCTGGGCATCGTTGCCGCGGCGCACGGCGCCGTCCTGCTGGGACTGACTTTTGTTCCGGCGGCGCGCAGCTTCGCGCCGCCCCAGGCGCTCGCCGTCGCCCTCGTCGCGCCGCCGGCCTCCGCACCCGCGGCGCCTGCCCGTCCGCAACAACAGCCCGTCCCGACGCCGCGCCAGGCCCTACCCCTGGCCACCCCGCTTGCCAGCCCCGAGCCGGACACGCGGGCGGCGGCGCCTGCCCAGTCATCGCATGCAACGGCTGCCGCGCCGGCGCAGTTGGCGGTCGCCGCCGCTTCCTCCGCCGCCCCCGCCGCTCCCGCCGCGCCGGCACCCATCCTGCCGCCGCGCTTCGACGCCGCCTACCTGAACAACCCGCGCCCGCCCTACCCGCCCCTCGCCCGCCGCATGGGCGAGGAAGGCAAGGCGACGCTGCGCGTCTTCGTCACGCCCGAGGGCCTGCCCGGACAGATCGATCTGGCGGAGAGCGCCGGCAGCCCGCGCCTCGACGAGGCCGCCCTCGAGGCCGTGCGCCACTGGCGCTTCGTCCCCGCGCGCCAGGGCGAGACCGCCGTCGCCGCCTGGGTGCGCGTACCGATTGCCTTCCGACTGGAGAAACGATGATGAACGACACCCCCGACTTCGGCTTCGCCCGACTGTGGGCGCAGGGCGACGCAGTGACCCACGCCGTGGCCCTGCTGCTGCTCGCCATGTCCGTCGCCGCCTGGTACTGGACGCTGGCCCGCCTCTGGGTGTGGCAGCGCCTGCGCCCGAGCGCCCGCCACATCGAGGCTTTTTGGGAGGCCGCCGATGCGGAGTCCGGCCTCGCCGGGTTGCGGCGCCTCGCGCCGGGCACGCCGGCCGAGCGACTGGCAGCGGCCGCCGCCGGGGCGGCGCAGCGGCTCGATGCGCGCGAGCCGCTGCGGCTTGCCGACGGACTCGATCGCGGCGACGCGCTCACCCGCGCCCTGCGCCGCGCCCTCGTCGACAGCCGCTCGCGCCTGGAGCGCGGCCTCACCCTGCTCGCCTCCATCGGCGCCACCGCCCCCTTCGTCGGCCTCTTCGGCACCGTCTGGGGCATCTACCACGCCCTCGTCGCCATCTCGGTGACGGGGCAGGCCACCCTCGACAAGGTCGCCGGCCCGGTCGGCGAGGCGCTGGTGATGACCGCCGCCGGCATCGGCGTGGCGCTCCCCGCCGTGCTCGCCTACAACGCCATCGGCCGCCTCAACCGCGAGCTGCTCGCGGAACTCGATGCCTTCGCCCGCGACCTGCATGCCTGCTTCACGGCGGGTGCGCGGCCGCACGCGGAAGCGCGTGCGCTGCGGGTGGCGAAGGGAGGCGCCTGATGGCCTTCGGCGGCTTCGAAGCGGACGCCGACGGCGCTCCCATGGCGGAGATCAACGTCACGCCGATGGTGGACGTGATGCTGGTGCTGCTCATCATCTTCATCGTCACCGCGCCGATGCTCACCCACGCGGTGAACGTCGACCTGCCGCGCGCCAGCGCCGCCCCGCAACTGCACAAGCCCGACGCGGTGCGTCTCGCCCTCAACGACAACGGCGATATCTACTGGAACGACCGGCTGATCTCGGATGCCGACCTGAGCGCGCGTCTGCGCGAAGCCGCGGCGCACGCGCCGCAGCCGGAAGTGCACCTGCGCGCCGACCGCAGCACGCGCTACGAACGCCTCGCCGAAATCATGGCCGAGATCCACAACGCCGGCGTCGCGAAGCTCGGCTTCGTCACTTTACCCAACCCGTGAAAGCACCATGATCCGCAACACTCATCTTCCCGCCTTCCTGCTCGTCCTGCCCTTCCTCTCTGCCGGCCCGGCGCGCGCCGACACCGCCCTGCCCGTCGTCGAGGTCGGCGCCGAGCGCGACGACTTCGAGGCCCGCCGCGACGCCCGCTCGACGCGCCTCGTCTACGGCCGCGAGGAGCTCGACCGCATGAACGAGCTCACCGTCGGCGACTACCTGCGCCGCCTGCCCGGCGTTACTTTCACCGGCCCGCCCGGCGCGCCCAAGGACGTGCGCCTTCGCGGCATGGACAAGGGCTACACGCAGATCCTCATCGACGGCGAGCCGGTGCCGGGCGGCGGCAAGGAGCGCCAGATCCAGGTCGACCGCCTGCCGCTCGACATGGTGGAACGCATCGAAATCATCCGCGCGCCCGGCGCCGACCTGCCCAACGAGGGCCTCGCCGGCACCATCAACATCGTCCTGCGCGACGTACCCGGCCAGCGCATCGCCAATGCCCGCCTCGTCGGCGGCCGCGTCTTCGGCGAGAAGACCGACATGGACATCTGGAACGCCTCGGGCCAGGCCGGCGACGGCAGCGGCGACATCCGCTGGCTGCTCTCCGCCTCGGTCGGCCGCCGCGGCGAGCCGAAGACCAAGTCCAAGGACGAGCGGGGCTTCCATCCCGTCACCGGCGTGCGCACGAGCTGGAAGGAGGAATTCGAGGATGAGCGCACGCGCTCGGACGGCTTCGATTTCTCGCCGCGCGTGAACATCCGCCTCGGCGCCGGCGACGAACTGGTGATCACGCCCTTCATTTCGCGCACGGATGAATCCAAGGACAAGGCCGTGGAGAAATTCGCCTTCACGCCGCCGGCCACGGGCCTCAACTACGTGCGCGACGGCCGCAAGATCGAGGCCGAGGACAAGCAGCGCGAACTCGCCCGCCTGCGCGGCGAATGGAAGCACGCCCTCGACGGCGGCGGCAAACTGTCGGTCTTCGGCGGCGTGCGCGGCGGCGGAGAAACCAAGGACAAGACCACCCGCGAATACAACGCCGCCGGCGCGCTGACCAAGACCACGCTGGAAGACGCCACCCAGGACGAGCGCGAGGGCTTCGGCGGCCTGCGCTGGAGCCGTCCCTTCGGCAGCCACAAGCTCGGCGCCGGGCTGGAGTATGCCGACAAGACGCGCGAGGACGAGAAGCGCACCGTCGAGAACGGCCTGCCCAAGACGCCCGGCCGCGGCGACAACTTCCGCATCGACGAGCGGCGCTGGGTCGCCTTCGTGCAGGACGAGTGGTCGCTGGCGGCGAACCACTTCCTGACACCCGGCCTGCGCCTGCTGCACGTCGAGCAGCGCGGCGTCGACGGCGCCGGCCGGCGCTACGACGGCACCTACCGCTTCGCCTCGCCCTCGCTGCACTACCTGTGGCAGGCCGACGGCCGCAACAACCTGCGCGCCAGCGTCACGCAGACCCTCAAGCCGCCCAAGTTCGACGAACTGTCGCCCGTCACCGAGACGAAGACCGGCACGCTCGGCGACCCGGATAAATCGGGCAACCCGGCGCTGAAGGCGGAACAGGCGCGCGGCATCGAACTCGGCTGGGAACACTTCCTGCCGCGCGGCGGCGGCGTGCTCGGCGCCAACCTGTTCCGCCGCGACATCCGCGACAAGATCGAGGAGCGCACCGCGCTCGAAGGCGCGCGCTACGTCGCGCGGCCGCAGAACGTCGGCGCAGCCCGGGTGTGGGGCCTGGAACTCGACGCCCGCCCGCGCATGGATTTCCTCGGCCTGCCGGAGCTGATGCTGCGCTTCAACTACACACGGCTGTTCTCGCGGCTGGAGAACAGCGCCACCGGAACGACCACGCGCATCAAGGATCAGCCGCCCTGGGTCTACAACCTCGGCTTCGACTGGCAACTGCCGCGCTGGGGCGCCGCCTGGGGCGTGAACTACAACTACACGCCGCGCTTCATCAAGAACCCGGCCGAGACGCTCAAGCTCGACCCGGAAGCCGAACAGAAGCTGCTCGACCTCTACGTCATGAAGCGCCTGTCGCGCGACCTCGCCGTCCGCATCACCGCGGCCAACCTGCTCGACATGACGAAGGACAAGGACAAATACGAGTACAACGCCGCCGGCCGTCTCACCAAGCAGACCTTCGAATCCGAGCGCGGCGGCCGCGCGCTGTATGTCGCCCTCGAAGGCAAGTGGTAACCCCAACCAAGGAGGTTTCATGCAACTCAACCTGAAGGCGCGCGACTGGCACAACTGGGTGTCGGCCCTCCTCATCGTCCCCATGCTGCTGGTCGGGCTGACGACGATCTTCCTCGCCCACAAGAAGGAACTCGGCCTCAACGACATCGACCTCACCCGCGCCGTCGCCTGGCTGCCGGGCTACGGCGAGATGGCAATGAAACAGCAGCGCACGGAAGTGCGCAGCAGCCTCACGCTTGCCGACGGCAGCCGCTGGATCGGCACGCAGTCCGGCCTCTACCGCATCGTCGGCAACGAAGCCATCGCAGCAAGGGAACTCGGCGGCACCCCGATCCGCGACCTCGTCGCCGCGCCCTGGGGCCTCGTCGTCGCCGCGAGAAGCGGCATCTGGACGCATACCGCCGAAGGCTGGCGCCGCGCCTACAAGGGCGACGCCTGGAACGCCCAGCTCAACCCCGACGGCAGCGTGGCCGTCGCGGTAAAGGACGAGGGCCTCGTCGCCAGCCGCGACGGCGCGACCTGGCGCACCGACGACGCCGCCCGCCAGGCGCTCGCCGCCCTGCCGGCGGGCGAAGCCGCCATGGAGCGCATCACCCTCGGCAAGCTGATGCTCGACCTGCACACCGGCCGCGCCTTCCTCGGCAAGGAAGCGGAATGGCTCTGGATCGACCTGCTCGGCTTCGTCTGGGTCTTCCTCGGCGTCACCGGCCTTTATCTGTGGTGGCGCAGCCAGACCAGGCGGCGCGACGTCGCGCGCAAACAGTTCGAGACCCTGCATGGCTGAAGCCCTTGCCCTCCTGCTCGCAACCCTCGCCGGAGCAGGCGTGCTCGCCGGCCTGTGGCTGTTCGCCCACGGCCTGCACGCCCGCCGGCAGGCGCGCGCCTACAAGCGCCAACTCGCCGCGCGCGGCAAGGCGGCGCAATGATCGCAACCCAGCGGAGACGCCCATGAACGAAACCGACACCCGCGACGAACCCGCCCCCGCGCGCCTGGTCGCCGGCGCGCTGGCCCACCTGGCCCGTCACATGACCACCGGCTGCCCGCGCGCCGCGCAACTGGCGGCGCTGCTGCTGGAGCGCGTCGCCGCCGACGCGGAGGCCGATCCGCACCTGCGCGAACACGCACGCGAGCTGGTCGACATCCTCGATCGCGACAGGACGGCGGATGCCCGGCGGCCCGTCCTCACGCCCGGCGCAGCCGCCGGCATGCTGAACTGAAAGTCAGTCTCTGCGGGACGGCGCGGAATCCTGCGCTGTTGAATTACGTTGCAATCCGCTGGGAAAAGTCAGTCTCTGCAGTACGGCGACGGGTGCTTTCGACCCGGAGCGGCCGTTTGTCTGTAGGTCGGCCTTCAGGCCGACAGCGGCGGTTGCTCGGGCGCTCAAGTCGGGCTGAAGCCCGACCTACAAGGCCGCTCCTGGCCGAAAGCACCCATTCCGAAAATCCATCGCCGTATCGCAGCGACTGACTTTTCCCGCAATAACCCGCCTACTCCGGCAGCCGCACGAAGCCGTTTTCTTCCAGCGGAAAAAAAGGATTGAAACAGACCTCCCAGAGGAAGCCGTCGGGGTCGGCGAAGTAGCCGCGGTAGCCGCCCCAGGGCGCTTTCTCGCCCGGGCGCACCAGGCGGCCGCCCGCCGCCACCGCTTCGCGCAGGGTGGCGTCGACCACTGCCTCCGAGGCGACGTTGTGCGCGAGCGCGAAGCCGGGAAATCCTGCGCCGTCGGACGGCACGCCGGCATCCTCGGCAAGCGATTCGCGCGCGAAGAGCGCGAAGGCCACGCTGCCCGCCTGGTAGAAGGCCACCTCCGCCTGGCTGCCGGAGGATTCGCGCCAGCCCAGCGCGCGGTAGAAGGCGCGGCTGCGCGCCAGATCGCCGACGCCGAGGGTGATGAAGCTGATGGCCTGTTTCATGGGAGACGCTCAGGGCGACTGCGCCGGATGCTTTTGCGCGGGGCCTTGGGGCTGCGTTCCAGGACGAGGGGGTTGCCGTCTGCGGGGGCGGTCGTCATGTGCGTCTCCTCGGTCGGCTGAAGCTGCCGGCCATTATGCGCCGCGCCGGCCGGCTTGAGCATGGCGACCCCACGGCGGAGAATGCGGGACGAAACCGCCGCGGGAATCGACCATGACGCGAACAAGGGCAATCCGGCGCTGGCAGCGCCTTGCGTGCGGCATCGCCGCTGCGGCGTTGCTGCATTTCGGCCCGGCCGCGGCGGGCGGCCGCGAGCCCTTCGGCGACGGCCTGCTGTGGCGCATTTCCGGCAAGGGCAAGGCCGACAGCTTCGTCCTCGGCACGATCCACGTCGCCGATGCGCGCGTTTCCGCGATTGCACCGCCGGTCCGCGACGCGCTGGCGCGCACACGCACCCTGGCCATGGAACCCCTCGCCGAGACGTTCGACGCGCGCGTGGCCGAACTGGAGGAATTCGACGACGGCCGCCGCCTCGAACCGCTGATCGGCGCCGAAGCGTTCGCGCAAGTGCGCGCCGAACTGCTGGCGCAGGACGTGCCCGGGCGCACCATCGAACGGCTGAAACCCTGGGCGGCCATGATGCGCATCGCCCGGCAGCCGCGCAACGGCGGCGAACCCACGCTCGACGAGCGGCTGCTGCAGGCGGCGCAAAGCCTTCGCCTGCGCGTGATCTCGCTCGAACTGGTCGAGGAGCAGATCGCCTCGTTCGACGCCATCCCGCCCGACTCGCAGGTCGCCCTGCTGATGCACCTGCTGCGCAACCGCGACGCCCTCGCCGCCACGACCGGGCCGGCCATCGACGCCTGGCTGCGCGGCGATCTCGCCGCGCTCGCGCGCATCGCCGACCGCAGCGTCGAGCGCCATCCCGCCATGGAATATCACTACCGGCAGTTCACGCGGCACCTCATCCACAACCGCACGCTGCTCATGCACCACCGGCTTTTCATGCCCCTGCGCGGGGGCGGCGTCTTCGTCGCCGTCGGCGCCTCGCACCTGTACGGCAGCCAGGGCCTGCTTTCGCTGCTGCGGAAGGACGGCTATCGCGTGACGCGACTCTGGCCGCCTTGAGCCTCCCGATGCCATTGGCCGCCGTATCGCGGGGACTGACTTTTCAACTCCGCACCGCCCGCAGGTGCGCGGCGACGACGCCTTGCAGCGAATCGTCCAGCCAGCCGAAGGCGCGAATCTGTCAGTTGGCGGCCTTGATTTTTTGCAGATCTTCCTGGTTAAGCTCGCCGGTCTGCTTCACGACCCAGGCGTCCTCGCCGATCCACTGCTTGAAGAGCTGGAGATTGGCCTTGCGCTTGTCGCTGCGGCCAAGGTGCCGGTACATGTTGCCGGGCTGGCCGTCCTTCGTATTGGCGCCGTCGTCGAGGCGGCGCATGAGGGCGCCGGCTTCCCGGGGCCCGCTGACGAAGAAGACCAGGCTCTCGTAGCTGTCCATGCGCGGCCCCTTGTCGTCGGCCTCGTACTTCTTCGGCTCGCCCATGAATGTTTCGTAGTTCGGCGCGCTGCTGCCGTGGCAGCGCTCGCACTGATCCTCCCACACGGGGCGGATGTGCTGGCGATACGTGACGTCCTGGGCGAGCGCCGGCAGCGCCGCCGCCAGCATGACGAACCCCTGAAACAGACCTTTCATGCTTCCTCCCGCGCTCTGGCAACGATGGAATTCTAGCGCGCAGTCCCTTGCGGGTGCGGGGGCGTTGCGGGATGCGGTCCTGCGGGAGACGGCCCGTCAGTGTTCCCTGCCGTCGACCCGCGGCCGCAGCAGCATGGGAATCAGGCGCCAGGCCAGCGTGGCGAAGCAGGCGAACCAGCAGGCCGCCGCCAGCCCGACCCACAGCAGGTAGGCGGCGGGGAAGACCTGCGGCGCGATCACGCGCAGGAGCAGCCCCAGGATCATGATCCGCAGCACGCCGCGATCGGCGGCGTCGAACGCGACCTTGCGCCCGGTGTGCCCCCTCGATATGCGGATCAGCATGGCGGGAGCGATGAGGCCCATCACGCCGAATGTAAACAGGTGGATGGAGACGCTGCCGACCCAGACGATGCGCACCAACGCTTCCAGCGCCGCCACCAGCAGCTGGGCGGTCAGCGCGAGATAGCCGAGATACATGATGCCGATGTCGATCCGCGAGAACGCCAGGCCGGGCTTCCAGAAGGCGAAGCGGACCAGCAGCAGCAGCGCCAGCAGCAGCGCGAGGCCCGCCGCCGGCAGGGGCGGCAGGAAGTCCGCGAACGCCAGCAGCAGCGCCAGCGCCTTGATCGCGCCGTCGAGCAGCGGCTGGCGCAGGATGTCCGCCTTGAAGACGCCGCGCATGAATTCGGTCAGCGTGCGTTCGAGCATGATGAGGTAGGCCAGGCGGAAGAGGCCGAGCACCATGACCTGGCCGGCCTGGGCATGGGACTCGCCCAGCAGCAGCAGCTTGGCGACGATGAAGCAAGGCAGGGCGAGCAGGAAGAAGACGTTGTCGCGGCGGTAGCCGTCGGTGTCGCGGTGGCGCAGCAGCGTCCACAGCAGCATCGCCACGAGGGAAACGAGGAACAGGAGGTTCGAGAGCAGGAACAGCGGCTGCGGCCAGGCGCCGCCGAACCACATGCCGAGCCGCTCGAAGCACCAGGCGCCGGCCAGGAAGACCAGCGGGGCGCCGTGGTAGCCGCGGATCTTCACCCAGTTCTTGCTCGCGGTGAGAAGGAAGCCGCCGAGCACGGCCAGGCCGAAGCCGAAGAACATCTCGTGGCCATGCCACTGCGTGCTGGAGAAGGCATGCGCCGGCGCCTCGATCGCGCCGGAGAACATCAGCGCCCAGACGACCGGCAGGGAAAGTCCGGACAGGCAGGCCAGCGCGAAGAAGGGGCGAAAGCCGACCAGCCAGAGCGGATGCGAGGAAAAGCTCATGCGGAAATCAGCTTGAGTAAAGCCTGCCTCCGCCCCCGTGGGAGCGGCGTCCACGCCGCTCCCACATGGAGACAATCTCGCGCGCTCACTCCGCCTCGAAACCGGCGTCGACGATGACGCGCTTCATGTCCTCGCGCGTGACGCGGCCCGCCTCGTATTCGACGCGGGCGCTCTTGTTCTCCAGCGAGACTTCGGCTTTGGCGACACCGGGCAGCGCGCCGAGCACGTTGGTGACGCTCTTGACGCAGCCGCCGCAGGACATGCCTTCGACCTTGATGGTTGTCGTTTCCATGATGTTTCCTTTCAGCAGGGCTTGCCGGGTTTGCAGCCCTTGAGCACCCACAACGAAATGATGCCGGCCGTCTCGTCGGCGCGCGACTTGCGCGCCAGCGACAGCGGCGTGCGCCCGCCCGTCGACTTGGCGTTCACATCGGCGCCGGCTTCGAGCAGCAGGCGGGCCGCTTCCGACTTGCCGGCATAGGCCGCCATGTGCAGCGGCGTGTTGTCCTCCTTGTCGCGCGCATTGACGTCGGCGCCGGCGGCGATCAGCGCCTTAAGCGGCCCGCTGTCGCCGTTGGTGGCGGCCAGATGCAGCGGCGTCGAGCCGAGCTGGTTGCGCGCATCGCGCATGGCCGGATCGGCCTTGAGGATCTTCGCAGTCTCCGCGGCGGCGCCCAGACGCGCGGCGTCGAAAATGGGCGGCTCGTTGGCGCCGAGGGTCGTCTGCGCCTGCGCGGCAAAAGTCAGTCCGCACAACACGGCGAATGCAAGGCGGTGCAGCTTCATTGATCTCTCCGGAGCGGTTTCCAGCGCCGCAGCAGCAGCGAATTGCTCACCACCGAGACGGAACTCATGGCCATCGCCGCGCCGGCGATCACCGGGTTGAGCATGCCCATCGCGGCGAGCGGAATGCCGAGCACATTGTAGATGAAGGCGAAGAAGAGGTTCTGGCGGATCTTCGACAGGGTGGCGCGCGACAGGTCGATGGCGTCGGCGACCGACAGCAGGTCGTTCCTCATCAGCGTCACGTCGGCCGCCTCCAGCGCCACGTCCGAGCCGCCGCCGATGGCGAAGGAGACATCCGCCGCCGCCAGCGCCGGGGCGTCGTTGATGCCGTCGCCGACCATGCCGACGCGCTTGCCGCCGGACTTGAGCCTGGTGATGGCCGCCGCCTTGTCCTGCGGCAGCACTTCCGCCTCGAAACGCTCGATGCCGGCCTCGCGCGCGATGGCCGCCGCCGTCGCGACGTTGTCGCCGGTGAGCATGACGACCTCGACGCCCTGCGCCAGCAGGCGGGCGACGGCGGCGCGCGAGGTCGGCCGCAGGCGGTCGGCCACGCCGATCAGGCCGAGCAGCCGCCCGGCGCGCGCCACGCCGACGACGCTTTTCCCCGCGCCGGCCAGCGGCGCCAGCATGTCCTCCGGCACGGCGACGCCCTCCCCGGCAAGGAAAGATGGCGAGCCGAGCAGGCAGTCGGCGCCCTCCAGCGACGCCGTCAGCCCCTTGCCCGGCACGGCGCGCAGCTCGGCGGGATGCGCCAGCGCGATGCCCCGCTCGCGCGCCTGCGCGACGATGGCCTCGGCCAGGGGGTGATTCGCCCCCTGCTCAAGACCCGCCGCGATGCGCAGCAGCTCCGCTGCGGCAATGCCCCCGGCGGGCACGAGATCGGTCACCTCCGGCTTGCCCTGCGTCAGCGTGCCGGTCTTGTCCACCGCCAGCACCTCGACGTTTTTCGCCAGCTCCAGCGCCTCGGCGTTCTTGACGAGAATGCCCGAAGCGGCGCCCCGCCCGGTGCCCACCATGATCGCCGTCGGCGTCGCCAGTCCGAGCGCGCAGGGGCAGGCGATCACCAGCACGGCGACGGCGTTGACCAGCGCGTTGGTGAAATCGCCGGCGAAGGCCCACCAGGCGACGAAGGCCACCAGCGCGATGGCCGTCACCACCGGCACGAAGATCGCCGAGATGCGGTCGGCCAGTCGCTGCACCGGCGCCTTGGAACCCTGCGCCTGCTCGACCATGCGGATGATGCCGGCCAGCAGCGTGTGGCTGCCGACGCCGGTGGCGCGGCAGCGGATCATCCCATCGCCGTTCACCGTGGCGGCGAACACCTTGTCGCCCGCGCCCTTGGCGGCGGGCAGGCTCTCGCCGGTGAGCATGGCCTCGTTCACGCTGGAAGTCCCTTCGACCACCTCGCCGTCGACCGGCACGCTCTCGCCCGGCCGCACGACGAAGACGTCGCCCGGATTCAGGCTCGCCACCGGCACCTCGACCAGTTCGCCGTCGCGCAGGATGCGCGCCGTCTGCGGCTGCAGGCGGATCAGCGCCTCGATCGCCGCCGAGGTCTTCGCCTTGGCGCGCGCCTCGAGCAGTTTCCCCATCAGCACCAGGGTGATGACGGCGGCCGAGGCCTCGAAGTAGACGTGATGGTGGTGCAGGTCTGCCGCCGTCACCACCGCGCTGAAGGCCCAGGCCATCGAGGTGCCGAGCGCCACCAGCACGTCCATGTTTCCCGAGCCGCCGCGCAGCGCATTGAAGGCGCCGACGTAGAAGCGCCAGCCGATCCAGAACTGCACCGGGGTGGCCAGCGCCAGCTGCAGCCAGCGCGGCAGCAGATCCTGATGCTGGCCGGAGAACATGGCGCCCATCTGCGCCACCAGCGGCAGCGTGAGGACGACGGAGATCCAGAAGCGCTTCAGCTCGGCCCGATAGGCCTCTTCCTTGCGCGCCTTTTCTGCAGCGCGCGCCTCCAGCGCCGGGATCGCCGGGTCGACCTGCGGCACCTTGAAGCCGGCCTTCTCGATCGTCGCGACGAGCTGCGGCCGGCTCGCCGCGCCGGCGTCGAACTCGACGCGGGCGCGTTCGCTGGCGAAGTTCACCGCCGCCGAGACGCCGGGCAACTTGTTCAGCTGCTTCTCGATGCGCGCGGCGCAGGCGGCGCAGGTCATGCCCTCGATGGGCAGATCAACTGTGGCGCGGGACTCCGGAGCGT
This sequence comes from Rhodocyclales bacterium, assembly GCA_016214145.1. GTDB lineage: Bacteria > Pseudomonadota > Gammaproteobacteria > Burkholderiales > Rhodocyclaceae > Desulfobacillus. Next base: position 410,605 of record JACRPA010000005.1, on the reverse strand, counting down.
TCATAACAATTCGATTCTAGACCGCGCAGACAATTCCCTGCCATAGCCGTCCGCCGAGCGAGGTGGCGTTGAACAGGCCCCACACGCCGAAACCGAGCACCAGCAGACCGGAGGCGAGGCGCACGGGGCGGCCCTGAACGATATCGCGGAAGCGCCGCAGGAGAAACCCTGCCAGCAGCAGGTTGGGCAAGGTGCCTGCGCCGAAGGCCAGCATCAGCCCCGCTCCGCGCAGGGCGCTGCCGGTGAGCAGCGCCGTGGTGAGCACCGAATAGACCATGCCGCAAGGAAGGAAACCCCACAGCATGCCGAGCGGCAGCGCGCGCGAGACGGAAGTGGCGGGCAGGAAGCGGCGCGTCAGCGGCTGGATGCGCGCCCAGATCTTCTGTCCGGCCCGTTCGAGGAAAGTCAGTCCCTGCGGCACGCCGATGAGATACAGGCCGAGCGCCGCCAGCATCAGGTTGGCCAGCACGTAGAGCGTCATCTGCACCGGCAGCGCGTCGTTGAGCAGCAGGCCGGCGCTGCCGACGGCGCCCAGGATAGCGCCGGCGAGGGCATAGCTGGAGATGCGGCCGAGGTTGTAGGCGAGGTGCAGCGGCCACTGCGGCCGGCCGGCAGGCGTTCCGACCGTCAGCGCGCCGACGATGCCGCCGCACATGGCCATGCAGTGCGTGCCGCCGAGCAGGCCGATGAGGAAAACGGCGATGTAACCTGTGTCGGGCATCGTGAGGCGTGAGGAGTAAGGGGTGAGGAGTGAGGAGTAAAAACATCGAGGGTGTTACCCCTCACTCCTCACCCCTCACGCCTCACTAAATGACTTTCGAGTAACGCGCCCGCTCGCGGTCGGCGCGCAGGTAGCGGTCGAACACCATGGCGATGGCGCGCACCAGCATGCGGCCGCGCGGCTGCACGCTGATCCACTTGTCGTCGAGTTTGATCAGGCCGCCCTTCTCCATCTCGCGCAGGTCGTCGATCTCGGCCGCGAAGTAGCGCTTGAAGTCGATCAGGTGGGCCACCTCGAGCGCCTCGATGGACACCTCGAAGTGGCACATCAGCGCCTGGATGATCGAGCGCCGCAGCAGGTCGTCCGGCGTCAGCTCGATGCCGCGCATCACCGGCAGCGCGCCGTTGTCGAGCCGGTCGTAGTACTCGTCGAGCGTCTTGACGTTCTGGCAGTAGCTGGGTCCGACCATGCTGATGGAGGAAATGCCGAAGGACATCATGTCGCACTCGGCGTGCGTCGAGTAGCCCTGGAAATTGCGGTGCAGCCGGCCCTGGCGCTGGGCCACGGCCAGTTCGTCGTCGGGCTTGGCGAAGTGGTCCATGCCGATGTACACGTAGCCCGCCTCGGTGAGCCGGCGGATGGCCAGCTGGAGGATCTGCAGCTTGGCGTCGGCCGTGGGCAGCTCGGCATCGGCGATGCGCCGCTGCGGCTTGAACAGGCTTGGCAGGTGCGCGTAGTTGTAGATCGACAGGCGGTCGGGCGAGAGGCGAATAACCTCTTCCAGCGTGCGGTTGAAGCTGATGACGTTCTGCTTGGGCAGGCCGTAGATGAGATCCACGGAAATCGACTTGAAGCCGTTGGCGCGCGCCGCGCGCAGCACGGTTTCCGTCTCCTCGATGCTCTGCACCCGGTTGACCGCTTCCTGCACCGCGGGATCGAAATCCTGCACGCCCAGGCTCATGCGGTTGAAGCCCAGTTCGCCCAACAGGGCCACCGTCGCCTCGTCGACCTTGCGCGGGTCGACCTCGATGGAATACTCGCCGTTGGGCAGCAGGCGGAAATGCTCGCGGATCGAGCCCATCAGCTGCCGCATCTCGTCGTGGGAGAGGAAGGTCGGCGTGCCGCCGCCCCAGTGCAGCTGCACCACGTCGTGGCTGCCCTCCAGGTAGCCGGACTGCAGGGCCAGCTCCTTGCCCAGGTATTTCAGGTACTTGGCGGAACGGCCATGGTCCTTGGTGATGATCTTGTTGCAGGCGCAGTAGTAGCAGATGGTGTTGCAGAAGGGGATGTGCACGTATAATGAAAGCGGTCTGCTGATGCCGCCGACGGTGCGTTTGCCCAGCCAAAGCCGATAGGCGTCGGCATCGAAGGCCTCGACGAAGCGGTCGGCCGTCGGGTACGAGGTGTAACGGGGTCCGTTCACGTCGAACCGGCGAATGAGTTGCGGGTCGAAAATAAGATCCTGAAAAGTCGCGTTCATGCGGTACTGGAGCAGTGCTGCGGGACGATGAGGAAAGATGCCGCATCGACCTGCTTATCGTATTGACATGGATCAAAGCGGCCAATCAACAGAGAGAGAAAGCGAGACGGAATTGCCCAACAAATCCGCCGTTCCCGTCAGCCTGGTCGCCATCAAGGCGGCCTGTTCCCAATGCAGCCTGCATGAACTGTGCCTTTCCGAAGGCCTGAGCAAGGAGGAACTGGCCAAGCTCGACAGCCTGGTCGGCGCCCGCCGCAAGCTGAAGCGCCAGCAGAACCTCTACCGGGCCGGCGATCCCTTCGAGGCCATCTATGCCGTGCGCACCGGCTTCTTCAAGACCGACATCCTGCTCGAGGACGGCCGCGACCAGGTCACCGGCTTCCAGATGGCCGGCGAGATCCTCGGCATGGACGGCATCGGCACCGAGGTGCATTCCTGCAACGCCGTCGCGCTGGAGGACAGCGAAGTCTGCATCATCCCCTTCTCCCAGCTGGAGCAGCTGTCGCGCGAAATCAAGACGCTGCAGCATAATTTCCACAAGGTCATGAGCCGGGAACTGGTGCGCGACCAGGGCCTGATGATGCTGCTCGGCACCATGCGCGCCGAGGAGCGGCTGGCCGCCTTCCTGCTCAACATGTCGCAGCGTTTCACCTCGCGCGGCTATTCGGCGGCGGAATTCCACCTGCGCATGACGCGGGAGGAAATCGGCAGCTACCTCGGCCTGAAGCTGGAAACGGTGAGCCGCGCCTTCTCGCGCTTCCAGGAGGAAGGCCTCATCGCCGTGCAGCAGAAGCACATCCGCATCCTCGACGGCGCCGGCCTGAAGAAACTTCTGAACCACCAGCCGCGCTGAAGAACGTAGGTCGGGCTTCAGCCCGATGACCGAAGGAAATCCCTGTGGGACACCGGCCATCGTCGGCCTAAAGGCCGACCTGCAAGGCCAGAAAGCCCCAGGGGTCTTTCGTCAGCGCCACCGAAACGATGTAGGCGAAGCTGGCCAGCGAGGCCAGCCAGAAGCCCGTGCGCAGCGCCTTGCTGCGCCCGCGCCGCAGGGCGAACATGCCGAAGCCGATGTAGGCCAGCAGGCCCAGCACCTTGGCCGTCACCCAGCCGTGCACGAAGGGATACTGCCGCTGCACGATCGACAGGCCGATGGCGGCGGCCAGCAGCAGCGTGTCGTTCACATGCGGCACCACCCGCACCCAGAGCCGGTCGAGCATCGGCGAATCCTTCAGCATCCAGATGCCGCGCAGGAAGAAGCCGGCGATCGAGATCGCCACGCAGGTGACGTGGAGGTGCTTGAGAATGAGGTATGTCATGGGGGGCGAATTCTACCCCTGCAGGCCGTCGGGCCGCAGCTTGAGGCAGGACGACTCGCCTGAGCCGGGCTTTCCATGGTATGTTTCACGCGCCGCGCCCCCGTCAGAGCCGGTAAGGGTCTCTCAATGCATAACGACAAGCTCGACATAGCTCAAATACTCCGAAGAATTCCCCTGTTCCAGGAGCTCAGTCCGGAACAGATCGAACTTCTCGCCTCGCAAACGCGGGAGAAGCGCCTGCACAAGGGCGAGATGCTGTTCCAGAAGGGCGATCCGTCGCGCGGCTTCTACGCCATCGTGTACGGCCAGATGAAGCTCGCCTTCCCCTCGGCCGCCGGCAACGAGAAGGTGGTCGAGATCCTGGGGCCCCAGCAGAGCTTCGGCGAGGCCGTCATGTTCATGGACCGTCCCTACCCCGTCTTCGCCGAGTCGCTCGCCGACTCGCTGCTGCTGCACATCGCCCGCCAGGCCGTATTCGAGATGCTCGAAACCGACGCCTCCTTCGCCCGCCGCATGCTGGCCGGCCTGGCCCTGAGATTGCACGGCCTGATCCGCGACGTCGAATCCTACTCGCTGCGCTCCAGCACGCAGCGCGTCATCGGTTTCCTGCTGCAGCGCACCGATCATGGCGAGGACGAGTCGCGCGATGTCGAGATCGACCTGCCCACCAGCAAGCAGGTCATCGCGTCGCGGCTCAACCTCACGCCGGAAACCCTCTCGCGCATTTTCCACGACCTGGCATCCACCAAGCTCATCAGCGTGCACGGCAAGCACGTCACGGTGCATGGCGTGAAGCGGCTGCGCGAATACGAGCCCTGATCGGGCAAGGGCGGCGCTGCGCCGCCCTTGCCCGAAGCATTTCAGGGCACCCCCACCCATCCTCCCCCGCCAAGCGAGGGGGCGACTGGCCAGCCCCGCCCGCTGGGCGGGGTCATGAGGACGGCGCCTGCTCCTGGGCCAGCCGTTCTTCCAGTTCGCGGCTGAAGCGCGCGAAGTTGCGCGTCGCCACGACCAGGTTCCACTCCAGCCAGATGCACGAGGCGATCAGCGCCACGCCGCCGGGATAGACCAGCCAGGGCAACGGCACCGCGCCGAGCAGCAACGCCAGCGCCGCAAGGTGCAGCCTGAACTGCATCATCATGCGCGGCTCCGGGATCATCTGGCGCATGTTCGGCACCACCAGGCCCGGCCTGCCGATCTTCTGCAAATGCATCCAGTTGAGGAAAGGCATGATCTTGTAGAGCATGCCGCTGATGACCGGCATGAACACCCCCACCATGAGCAGCACGCCGAGCAGGAAGGGCGTTCCGGCATAGTCCTCGGTCCCCGGGTTGAGCTGCTGCACGATGACGGCTGAAGCCGCCACGACGAGGCTCGCCATCGCCACCCGCCAGAACAGCAGGGTCGGCTCGATCACCTTGCGCCGACGCTGCGCCTGCAGGCGCAGCGTCACCGCCGCGAACACCACGGCGAGCAGCGCCGCGGCGCACGCCAGCGCGACCTGAAAGCCGTCAGGCCGCTGCAGCGGCAGCCAGGTGATCGACCAGGCCGCCAGCAGGAAGAACAGGGTCACCGAAAAGCTGCGCGTGAGCCAGGCCGGATAGGGCGGCGTCAACTGGAACATCGGCACCACCAGGTAGGCCACGCCGGCCACCAGCAGCAGGCTCCAGCCGCCCAATCCCCAGGCCGCGTGGACATGCGTTATTTCGGTCAGCGGCAGCGCCAGCTGCCAGCCGAAGCTGCTCGCCAGGGTGGCGCCCAGGGTAATCGTCACGATCAGGCCGAACACCGCAATGCGCAGCGCGATGATGGTCGGCCCCTGCGCCGGCGTGCGGAACAGCGCGATGAGCACGATCAGCGCGAAGGCGCCCAGCGATACCGTCATGAAGGGCACGGCGATGCGGAAAAACCATGCCGTCTCGAAAAGGAAGCCGGCCACCAGGAGCAGCGTGCCGACGGTCAGGCCGGCATGGGTGAACTGCGTGACGCGGCGCGGCTGCCAGATGTTGGCCCCCGCCGCCACGGGCAGCATCTGCAGCAGCGCGCCGCACATCGCCTGCAGCATGAAGCCGACGGCGAGGAGGTGGGTGAGCGCCAGCGCCGCCGAGGTCCAGCGCGAGGCCAGCGCCGCCGGCCCCTGCCAGAGCAGCAGCAGGCCGGCCGCCATGCCGAAAAGCGGCGCGGTGAGGAAGAAGCGGAAAGGCACCGAGATGGGCGGCGCCTGCTCGAAGGAGAGGCCGGGTTGCATGGCTGCCCTTCAGACTTTCCGGATATGGATTTCTACGGTGCCGTCGGGGCGGGTTTGCGAGCGGTGCGTGTAGCCGTTCTGCCTGAGGATGCCGTAAAGCGGGTGCGGCTCGCAATAGAGCAGCAGGGTCAGCTCCTCCCCGTCCGGCAGCGTGTCCAGGGCGGTGAGGGTCAGCTCCATCGGTTCCGGCGGCATCAGCCCCCGGCCGTCGATCACCCTTTCCTCGGCCATGTCGGTTCCGTCTAGGCGTTCAGGCCGGCCGTGACGCGGGACTGGATCTCGCCGTCCTGGCCGAGGGCCTGGTCGATCATCGGATAGAGGATGTTCTCCTCCTTCATGTTGTGCTGCTGCATCATGATGAGGAGGGTTTCCGCGGCGCCGCCGAAGCCATCGGCGTTCTTCTGCGCCAGGGCTTCGTCCATCTGCTTGATCAGGTCGCGCATCTGCACATGTTCGCCGCGCATGACCTGGGTCGGGCCGCCGGCCATGCCGGTGCGCTGCTCGAAGGCCGGAAAGAGCACTTCTTCCTCGACGCCGAAATGCGCCAGCAGCTCGGTGCGGAACTTGCCGTAGTTCGCCGCGCAGGTCGCCCAGTCGCCCTTGCGGGCGGCGTCCTCGGCCTCGGCGAAGTCCTCGTCGCACTGCTTGTGATGGTGTTGCAGGGCGCTGGTGATGCCGCTCATTCGCTTGTCTCCTTCCGTCTTGCTTGAGAAGGGATTCTCCTTGCTCGGCAGGGAGTTGGGCCTTGACGGCTGTCAAGAATCGATGCAGGGATAAACCCTCCTGATCTGAGGGTGGCAGCGCGACGGGGCGTGCAGTCGCCGCGCAAAAGTCAGTCCCTGTGGGACGGCGGCTTCAGGATTCAAGAACGTAAGTGCCCGGCGCTTCGGCGAGCTTCGGGTAGCGCTTCGTCGCTGCGGGGTAGGCGTCGACCCGTTCGCCGGCCTGCGGCTTGAGCCAGGCCATCCAGTCTTCCCACCAGCTGCCGGGATGTTCCTCGGCGCGTGACTGCCATTGCTCGAAGCGGTCGCGCCGGTGCGCCACGCCGACGTGGTAGCTGCGCTTGGGCGGGGTCACCGGCGGATTGACGATGCCGAGGATGTGGCCCGAGGAGGACCGCACGAAGCGCTTCTCCGCCGGCACATGGGTGCAAATGCGGAAGCACTGCTGCCAGGGGGCGATGTGGTCGTCCTCGGCGGAGACGGCATACAGCGGCTGGCGGATGCGGCCGAGGTCGATCGGCTGGCCGCCGAGCGTGAGCGCGTCGCCCCGGATGAGGTTGTTGTGCAGGTACAGTTCGCGCAGGTACCACTCGTGCATGGCGAAGGGCATGCGCGTGGTGTCCATGTTCCAGTAGAGCACGTCGAAGGGCGGCGGCGCCTCGCCGTAGAGGTAGCCGTGCACGACGTACTGCCAGATCAGGCTGTTCGAGCGCAGCAATCTGAAGGCGGCAGCCATTTCCTTGCCGTCGAGGAAGCCCTTGCCCTGCATGGCCTGGGTCAGCCAGCGCACGCTGCCCTCGTCGATGAAGACCTCGATGTCGCCCGGCCGGCTGAAATCGACCAGCGTGGTGAGCAGCGTCCAGTGCGCCACCGGCACCTTGTCGACGTCGCCGTACTTGCGGTTGGCCCAGGCCATCCAGGTCGACAGCGCCGTGCCGCCGATGCAGTAGCCGACGGCATGCACCTGCTTGACGCCGCAGAAACCGCGCGCCGCCTCGATGGCTTCGTTGACGCCCTCGAGGATGTAGTCCTCGAAGGTGACATCGCGCATCTCCGGCGTCGGGTTCTTCCAGCTGGTAATGAACACCGGGAAGCCCTGGTCGAGCAGGTATTTCACCAGGCTCTTCTTCGGGTTCAGGTCGAGGATGTAGAACTTGTTGATCCACGGCGTGACGATGACGATGGGCATGGCCTGCACCTGCGGCGTCGTCGGCGCGTAATGGATCACCTCCAGCAGCCGGTTGCGGAACACCACCGCCCCCGGCGTCGTCGCCAGGTTCCTGCCGACGGTGAAATCCTCCGGCCGCGTCATGCGCACATTGCCGGCGCGCAGGTCCTCGAGGAAGTTGTGCATGCCGCGCACCAGGCTCTCGCCGTTGGTCTCGGCGGCCTTGGCCATGGCGACCGGGTTGGTCAGCAGAAAATTCGTCGGCGCCATGGCATTGAGCCATTTGCGCCACCAGAAGGCGGCGCGCCGGCGCTCCTTGCCGGACAGCGCCGGCGTGTCGTAGAGCGCATCCTGCACGTTGCGGGTGAGCAGGAGATACCACTCCTTGACGATGTCCCAGGTGGCCGAGTCCTTCCACGCCGGATCGGCGAAGCGCGTGTCGTCGGCATGCGGCTGGATCGGGTCTTCGCTGGGCAGGCCGAGCGCGCGGTTCCAGGCGTGCCAGGTGAACGCCATCAGGTCGCCGGAGAATTTCGCCCCCAGCTCGGCCAGTTCCTGCGGATGCATCATCCACGCCACCTGGGCATGGCTGAGGGGCGCGGCGATGCCGAGCGGATCGATGCCGGCCTCGGTGACATCGTGCACGGCCTTCCACGTCGCGGCGGGGCTGGCGACGACCGGTGCGTTGTGGTTTTCCTTTTGCCTGGACATGGTGAATTCCCTATGACAAATCGACGCTGCTGCCGTATTGCGGCACGCTGACATTATTCCACTTCAACCGCCGCTCGACAGCGCCGGCAAAGGCCTCGGCGATTTCCACCTCGCCATGGACGACGAACGTCCGTTGCGGCGGCCGGCGGAAATGCCCCAGCCAGCCGAGCAGCCCGTCCTGGTCGGCGTGCGCGGAGAGGCCGCCGATGGTGTGGATGTCGGCGCGCACGGGAACGCTCTGGCCGAAAATGGTGGCGGAACGGGCGCCCTCCACCAGGCGCCGGCCCAGCGTGCCCGCCGCCTGGAAGCCGGTGATGATCACCGAGGCCTCGCGTCGCCCGAGATTGTTGAGCAGGTGGTACTTGATGCGCCCGGCGTCGCACATGCCGCTGGCCGAAAGGATCACCAGGCCGCTCTTCACCTGGTTGAGCGAAATCGACTCCTCGACGTCCTGCACGAAGCGCACCTGCATCGCATCGGGATGGGCGCGCTGCCATTCGATCAATTCGAGCGTGTGGTCATCGAGCAACTCGGTGTGCCGCAGGGTGATTTCGGTGGCGGCCATCGACATCGGCGAATCGACATAGACCTGCAGGTGCCTGAGGCGCCCGCGCCGCACCAGATCGGCCAGCACGAACAGCACCTCCTGCGTGCGGCCGACGGAAAAAGCCGGCATGACGACGTTGCCGTGCTTGCGGTGCAAGGTGTTCTCGATCGCCTCGACGAGTTCGTCCTCGGTCGCCTCGAGCGTCTTGTGCAGGCGGTTGCCGTAGGTGGATTCGACGAAAAGCACGTCCGCCGACTCGATCGGCTGCGGATCGCGCAGCACCGGACGCGCCGGCATGCCGAGGTCGCCGGAAAACACCAGCTTGCGCGTGCGCCCCGCCGCTTCGACCCAGACCTCGGCGATGGCCGAACCGAGGATATGCCCTGCGTCGCGCAGGCACACCTTGACCGCTGGATGCGGCTGGAAGGCCCGGTCGTATCCCTCCCTGCGCAACTGCCGCAGGCAAGCCTGCGCCTGCGCCACGGTGTACAGCAGGGCGCCCGGCTGGCCCCGGCCGCGCCCTGAAGGGCCGGCGAAGCCGCCCTGAGGAAGTACTCTTGGGGTGCGCCCGGCATGGGCGCGCTTGGCCTCCCACTCCGCTTCCTTTTCCTGGATGTGGGCCGAATCGAGCAGCATGACGCCGAGCAGATCCACTGTCGCCGCCGTTGCATGCACCGGCCCGCGGAACCCCAGGGCGGCGGCGCGCGGCAGCAGCCCTGAGTGGTCGAGATGGGCGTGCGTGAGCAGGATAAAGTCCAGGCTGCGCAGGTCGAAGGACAACGCACGCAGGTTTTTCCGCCAGGCATCGCGGCCGCCCTGGAACATGCCGCAGTCGACGAGGAAACGCACTTCCTCCGTTTCGACCAGGAAGCAGGAACCGGTCACCTCCCCGGCGGCGCCATGAAAAGTGATACGCATGCTGCATTCTGTTCCCGTGATAGCAGTATCATGCTTGATCTGCGTCAATCGCTATCGGGTTGCGCTTCCTATAATGATTCCATCTCTCACAGGAGGGCAGCATGTTCAAGCATATCCTCGTCCCCACCGACGGTTCGGCGCTGTCCACCGACACCGTGAAAAAAGCCGTCGATTTCGCCCGGGAAACCGGCGCCAGGGTCACGTTTTTCTATTCCAAGCCCGACTATCCCGTGGCCTTCTATGGCGAAGGCGCGCTGATCGACCCGACCACGCCGGAGAAGTTCGCCGAGATGGCGGAAAAGCAGTCGCAGGAAATCCTCGCTGCGGCGCAGAAACTGGCCGCCGCCGCCGGCGTGCCCTGCACCGTCGCCGCAACCACCAGCGATGTGCCCTACGAAGCGATCATCAAGGCAGCCGCTGAAAGCGGCTGCGACCTCATTTTCATGGCATCGCATGGGCGGCGCGGCCTGTCCGGGCTGCTGCTCGGCTCGGAAACGCAGAAAGTGCTGACCCATTCCAAGGTGCCCGTCCTGGTCTATCGATAGGATCCAAGCGTCATGCTCAACACCGCACTCACCATCATCCTCGACGAGCACCGCTCCCTTGCCGCCGTCACGCACGGTCTGCGCTTCATCGTCCGCGAGATGCGCGAGAAAGGCATCGAACCCGACAGCAAGCTGCTCTGGGCGATGCTTTACTACATCGACACCTTCCCGCAAAAGCTGCACCACCCGAAGGAGGAGGCCTACCTGTTCCGCCGCCTCAAGATGCGCACGCGAGAGGCGGACAAGGCCATCATGGAACTGGAGAGGCAGCACCGTGCCGGCGCAGAGCATGTCAAGGCGCTGGAAATGGCCCTGGGACGCTACGAGGCGGGCGCGCCCGGCGGCCGCGAGGCTTTCATGGCGGCGGCGGAAACCTTCGCCGACGAAATCGCCGTACACATGGCGCTGGAAGAGAACGTCGTCATCCCCATCGCCAAGCAGCACCTGCAGGCGGAGGACTGGGTGGAGATCGCGCAGGCCTTCGGCACGAACGGCGATCCGCGCTTCGGCGCCGAACCGGATCAGGAGTTCCGCTCGCTCTTCTCGCGCATCGTCAATCTCGCCCCGCCGCCGATCGGCGTCGGGCCCTCGCGCACAACTGCCTGAGCTACTGCTCGAACGCCCCGCGCACGACACTCCAGCCGCCGGCTTCCAGGTCGGAGGCGCCGCCATCGGTGCCAAGAGGCGATTCCAGCGGCCCGCGCCGCTTCAACGCCCGCGCCAGCGTCTCGCCAAACTGCCCGCGCATTTTTGCCTCATAGGCAGGGAGCGCGCCGAGATGCCCAACCGACCATTCGGCTGCTGCGCGACCCGCCGCTTCGCCGGAAACCACGGCGGGATGGATGCCCGCGCCGGTGAGGGGATGGGCGAGTCCGCCTGCATCGCCCGCAAACAGGATATTGCCAAAGGAGAGTTTCTCGCGGAGACCTTCCACCGGAACGGCCCCGGCGGATTGGCCAAGCACTTCGCTGCCCACCAGCCCGGCCCCGGCAAGCTGCCGGTGCAGGGCATCCAGCGCCTCGCGGGCGACCCGCTCTTCCATGCCCGTGCCGAGGATGGCCTCCCGCCCCGCCGGGATCAGCCAGCCGTAGCCGCCGGGATAGCGCGGCGATATCCAGACGTCCACCGCGTCCTGCGGCACATGCAGCGCAACGCGATAACGCCGGGTGTACATTTTCTTCAGTGCGGGCAATCCGAGCAGGCGCGCCACGGAGGAGGCATGCCCGTCGGCGGCCACCAGCGCGCGGTAATGCATCTTGCGCGAACGCCCGTTCTGATTCAACGTCGCCTCGCTATGGTCGGCATCCAGGCCGGCGAATACGATGTCGTGGCGCAGTTGAGCGCCGGCGGCGCGGGAGAAGTCCACCAGCGCCCGGTCGAAGGCATCGCGATTCACGACGCAGCCCGGCAACAGGCTGTCCGCGCACGTGCCGTCGCCCAGATGGTTGCGCGTACCGACGATACTCTGGATCACCACATGATCTGCGCGGGCATGCAGGCCAAGGGGGATGGGAATGAACTCGGGACAGTTGGCGACGCCGCCCAGGGATTGCCGCCGCTCGACGGCCAGGACGCGCGCGCCCGCCTTGGCCGCTGCCGTTGCGGCCGCGGCGCCAGCCGGGCCCAGCCCGACAACCAGCACATCGCATTCGTCCGTATCCGCCATAACCTCGCCTTCGCGGAGGTGTCAGCAGCCCGCCCTGCGCTGCCGTCGTTATTTTTTTGTGGCCGCGCTCCGGATTCCGGGGAGCGCTGGCATGGAACGATTCTACACCCGGCGGCCAGGCAGGCGGCAGCCCTACTCGTCGAACTTGGGACAGTCGGAGGGACGTTCGCGCTTCGGCAGGGGGCAGCTGTTGATTTCACGCGAGGAGCGCTGGATGAAGCAGGTGAACATGCTGGAAGCCGCACACAGCGCCCAGAAGGCGAAAAAGCCGAGGGAATAGGTCGCGATGCGCGAGAAGCTCACCGGTTCGCCGAACAGGTAGAGCTCCTGCGGATCGATAAGGGTGAAAAAAACCGCCTCGGCGATGCCGGCCACGACGAAGGACGGCCACAGGATCCAGATCAGTCTTTGCATGTCTCTCTCCGTTTGGGTGTCGCTGTATTTTTATCGTTATCTTTTTCCGGCTGCCATGAGCAGGGTTTCCGGCGCATCCGGCAACTGCACGCTGCCGGCAAGGCGCCAGGTATTGGCCTCATCCTCGATCACCACCTGCCAGCGGCCCGGGCCCGGCGCCACTAGCTGGCCCGCGTAGGCGCCCTGCTCGCCCGCCAGGAGCAGTTTCTGGTCCTCGCCTCCGCGGGTCGGATGCGCCAGCGTGACCCGTACCCGCGAGGGCAGCGGTGCGCCGGCACGCGAAACCATGCGCAGTTCGATGCGATCCACGGCTATGCGCAGACGAGCTTCGAGTTGCATCGCGGCTGCGGCATCGTTGCGCGCCAGTTTCTGGTTAACCGCCAGTCCCTGCTTGTAGTAGTCGTCGGCCACCAGTCCGTCGCTGGTGGTCACCGCGATCCAGGCGGTGACGATCCCGGCCACCACCACTACGCCCGGCCCGGCCATGAGGATCCACGGCCAGTGGTGGCGATACCAGGGACGGCTGTCCGGGAATGGACGCCCTTCCCCCCTTCCCCCTTCCCGAGGAAGGGGGTGACTGGCGTTCGCGGACTGCGCCCGCTCCATGCTATTGACTGCGCCCCCTTGGGACGGCCCGGCGGGAGCGCTCATGGCAGCAGGAAGCTCGCCTTCTCGCGCACGAACACATCGTCGTGGTTGAGGGCGCGCACTTCGAAATGGATGCGGTGGGAGCCGCGCGGGCCGGCGTCCGGCTCGACGCGCACGCGCACCGAAACGGCCTGGGTGGCGGCGGCCGGTATCTCGACGATGGGGTCGGTGGCGATCTGTATGTCCTTGAGGCCGCTCACGGCCAGCGCGAAGCGGCGCGGCTCCTCGGCCAGGTTCATGATCTGCAGGCGATAGACGTTCTCGATCAGGCCGCCCTCGACTTCACGGGCCAGCGTGGCGCGGTCGCGGATGACGTCCACCTTGAGCGGCTGGCGCAAAGTCAGTCCCGCCGCGGCGGCGATGACGATCGCTGAAAGAATGGCGCCGTAGAGCAGCGTGCGCGGACGCAGGATATGGTGGATGATTTCCTTGCGGCCCCAGTGCTCGGCCAGGGCATGCTCGGTGGAGTAGCGGATCAGGCCGCGCGGATAGTCCATCTTGTCCATCACCTGATCGCAGGCGTCGATGCAGGCCGAGCAGCCGATGCATTCGTATTGCATGCCCTCGCGAATGTCGATGCCGGTCGGGCAGACCTGCACGCAGATGCCGCAATCGACGCATTCGCCCTTGCCGGCAGCCTTGTAGTCGAGCTTCTTCGAGCGCGCGCCGCGCGGTTCGCCGCGCTCGGCGTCGTAGGTGACGATCAGCGTGTCGGGATCGAACATGACGCCCTGGAAACGGGCATAGGGGCACATGTACTTGCACACCTGCTCGCGCATGAAGCCGGCGTTGCCCCAGGTGGCGAAGCCGTAGAAGAAAATCCAGAAGGTTTCCCAGGGACCGAGCTGCCAGCCCATCACCGAACCCGCCAGGGTCTTGATCGGCGTGAAATAGCCGACGAAGGTGAAGCCGGTCCACAAGGCGATTGCCAGCCAGACGGCGTGCTTGGCCGTCTTGCGGGCGAATTTGCCGGCGCTCATCGGCGCGGCGTCGAATTTAATGCGTGCGGAACGATCGCCCTCGATGAGCTTCTCGACCCACATGAAGATTTCGGTGTAGACGGTCTGCGGGCAGGCGTAGCCGCAGAACAGGCGCCCGGCAACGGCGGTGAACAGGAACAGCGACAACGCGGAAATGATGAGCAGGATGGACAGGTAGAACACGTCCTGCGGCCAGAACACCAGGCCGAAAATGTAGAACTTGCGCTCGACCAGTTCGAACAGCACGGCCTGGCGGCCGTTCCATTCCATCCAGCACAGTCCGTAATAGAGGACCTGGGTGATCCACACCAGCGCCCAGCGCCAGGTGGCGAACACCCCCGTCACGCTGCGGGCATAGATCTTCCTGTGCGGCTCGTAGAGGGACGATTCCTGGATCGGAATGACCTTTGCGCCGGTCTGTTCCAGCTTGGAGGCGGGCTGCGCCATGGTGCCGTTCGCTATTGGGGAAAAAGATGCCCCGGGGACGGTGTCCCCGGGGTCGTTATTGTGACAGCTTTACTTCACTTCTTCTCGGTTCCGCCCTGCGAGAGGCCATAGACGTAGGCCGCGAGCAGATGCACCTTGGCCTCGCCGAGGAACTCCTTGTGGGCGGGCATCTTGTTGCTGCGGCCCTTGCCGATGGTCTCGATGATGGTGGCCTCCGAGGAGCCGTAGAGCCAGGTCGAGTCGGTCAGGTTGGGTGAGCCCACCGCGGCCATGCCCTTCGCGTCGGGGCCGTGGCAGCCGGCGCAGCCGACCGTGGCGAAGGCCTCCTTGCCGCGCGCGGCGCGGGCGCTGTCGTGGGCCAGCTTGTCGGGCGAGAGCGATCGCACGAAATGCGCCAGGTCCTTCACCGTCTCGGCGCCGAGGTGGGCATGTGGCGGCATGACGCCCTGACGGCCCTCCAGGATGGAGGTCTTGATCTGCTCGGGCTCGCCGCCCCACTGCCAATCCTTGTCGGCCAGGTTGGGGAAGCCCTTGGCGCCGCGCGCGTCCGAGCCGTGGCACTGCGCGCAATAGGTGAGGAAGAGGCGCTCGCCCATCTTCCTCGCCTCCGGGTCGGCGGCCACCGCCTTGACCTCCTGCTGGGCGAACTTGGCGAAGATCGGCGCGTACTGCGCCTCGGCCTGCTTCATCTCTCCGTCGTACTGCCCCTTCGAACTCCAGCCGAAGGCGCCCTGGTAGGCGCCCAGACCCGGATAGACGGCCAGATAGCCCAGCGCGAAGAACACGGTGATGTAGAACAGCCAGCTCCACCAGCGCGGCAGGGGGTTGTTGTACTCCTCCAGGGTCTCGTCCCACACATGGCCCATGGTCTCGACCGTGCCGGTGGCGGCGGCGGTCGCGCGGGCCTTGCCCTGGAACCAGAGGAACACGCCGCAGCCGACGATGCTGACCAGGGTGATGAGCGCCACATAGGCGCTCCAGAATCCGCTGACGAAATCGCTCATGATGCTTTCCCTTCCTTCTGCTGGCGGGCTTCGCCCGGCAGCTCGTCTTCCGTAAAGGGCAGGTTGGCGGCTTCCTCGAAAGCCGCGCGGCGCCGCCCGCTATAGGCCCAGACCACGATGCCGGCGAAGGTGGCAAACGCCAGCACCGTCATGATCGAACGCAGGTCGATGATGTCCATGGCTCACCTCGTCTGCTTGAGGGCCGTGCCCAGGCCCTGCAGGTAGGCGATCAGGGCATCGAGTTCGGTCTTGCCTTCGAGCAGCTTCTTCGCCCCGGCGATCTCCGCGTCCTGGTAGGGCACGCCGACCATGCGCAGCGCGCGCATCTTGGCCTCGATGTCGCCGGCCTGGGCCGGACGATCGAGGAAGGCGTAGGCCGGCATGTTCGATTCGGGCACTACGTCGCGCGGGTTGATCAGATGGGCGCGGTGCCATTCGTCGGAGTAGCGTCCGCCGACGCGGTGCAGGTCAGGACCGGTGCGCTTGCTGCCCCACTGGAAGGGGTGGTCATAGACGAATTCGCCGGCCACCGAGTAGTGGCCGTAGCGCTCGGTCTCGGCGCGGAAGGGACGGATCATCTGCGAGTGGCAGTTGTAGCAGCCTTCGCGGATATAGACGTCGCGCCCGGTCAGTTGCACCGGATCGTAGGGTTTCAGGCCCGCCACCGGCTGGGTGGTGGATTTCTGGAAGAACAGCGGCACGATCTCGACCAGGCCGCCGAAGCTGACCACGAGAATCGTGAGACCAATCATCCAGCCGATGTTGCGTTCGATGAAGTCATGCGTGAGTTTCATAATTGTTTCTCCCCGATCTCAGGCGTGGTGCCCGGCAGGCGCCAGCACCGGTGCGTCATAGGCCTTGCCGCCGGCGATGGTCTTGAAGACGTTCCAGGCCATCAGCAGCATGCCGCCGAGGAACATCAGGCCGCCCAGCAGGCGGATGGTCCAGAACGGATAGGTGGACTTGACGCTCTCGACGAAGGCGTAGGTGAGCGTGCCGTCCGGGTTGGTGGCGCGCCACATGAGCCCCTGCATCACCCCGGCAATCCACATGGCGGCGATGTAGAGCACGACGCCGATGGTGGCGATCCAGAAGTGCGCGGTAATCAGCTTGACGCTGTGCATCTGGGCCTTGCCGAACAGGCGCGGGATCAGGTAGTAGATGCAGCCGATGGAGATCATCGCCACCCAGCCGAGGGCGCCGCTATGCACGTGGCCGACCGTCCAGTCGGTGTAGTGCGACAGGGCGTTCACCGTCTTGATCGACATCATCGGGCCCTCGAAGGTGCTCATGCCGTAGAAGGACAGGCTGGTGATGAGGAACTTGAGGATCGGGTCGTCGCGCAGTTTGTGCCAGGCGCCCGACATGGTCATGATGCCGTTGATCATGCCGCCCCAGGAAGGCGCCAGCAGGATCAGCGAGAAGATCATGCCGACCGACTGGGCCCAGTCGGGCAGCGCGGTGTAGTGAAGATGGTGCGGGCCGGCCCACATGTAGGTGAAGATCAGCGCCCAGAAGTGCACCACCGAGAGGCGGTAGGAATACACCGGGCGCTCGGCCTGCTTGGGCACGAAGTAGTACATCATCCCCAGGAAGCCGGCGGTGAGGAAGAAGCCCACCGCGTTGTGGCCGTACCACCACTGGATCATGGCGTCCTGCACGCCGGGGTAGCAGGAGTAGCTCTTGGTCAGCGAGACCGGAATCTCGCAGCTGTTGACCAGATGCAGCAGCGCCACGGTGAGGATGAAGCCGCCGTAGAACCAGTTGGCGACGTAGATGTGCGGCACCTTGCGCTTCATGATGGTGCCGAAGAAGACCACCGCGTAGGAAACCCACACCAGCGTAATCAGGATGTCGATCGGCCACTCGAGCTCGGCGTATTCCTTGCCGCTGGTCATGCCCAGCGGCAACGTCACCGCCGCGAGGACAATCACCAGTTGCCAGCCCCAGAAGGTGAAGCCGGCCAGGCCCGGCGCAAACAGCGGCGTGTGGCAGGTGCGCTGCACCACGTAGTAGGAGGTGGCAAACAGGGCGCAGCCGCCAAAGGCGAAGATCACGGCATTGGTGTGCAGCGGCCGCAATCGCCCGTAACCGAGAAACTCATGCAGATTGAGTTCCGGCCAGACCAACTGGGCGGCAATGATCACGCCGACCAGCATGCCGACAATGCCCCATATCACCGTCATCACGGCGAACTGGCGCACTACCTTGTAGTTGTACGTCGCTTGGTTGTCCATAACGGAAGGCCTCACTTTGGGAATGCAGGATTGTATTCGGGCACAGGCAAGATACCCTTATCAATTACAAGGATACCTGTAAATAATCATTTCCTGATTGATTCATGTCAAAAGTAACTACCGCCACTCTTTGACAATTATCGAAGTTTTTATGGGGGCATAAAAACCGGGTGCTGTGGGAGATAGGGCCCCCGTAACCCCGCAGGACCTTCGAATTCATCAGAAACGCCAGCCGAGACCGATGCCGACCGCAAGCGGATCAACCTTGACATGGCTGATCTTGCCCAGGCCGGACGCCGTCACGTCACTGCGAATGTAGATCTTCTTGACGTCAAGGTTGAGGAACAGGCTCTTGCCGAGTTTCGCATCGACACCCGCCTGCAGCGCCCCGCCCCAGGAATCGTTATCGAGATGCAGTTTGGTGACCCCTGGCACGGCCAGGTCGTCGCTAGTGATGCGCGTGTAGTTGATGCCGGCGCCGATGTAAGGACGGAACTGGCTGTCCGGAAGGAAGTGGTACTGCAGCGTCAGCGTCGGCGGCAGATGCCTGAAGCTGCCTGCCTTGAAGGATCCGATAGCGCTTTGCGTGACCTTTACGCCATGCTTCTGGGGCACGGTAAGGATCAGTTCGGCCGCGATGTTCTTGGTGAAAAAATAGCTGATATCGACTTCCGGAATGGTCTTGTCAGCGACGTGGATGGCATCCGCCGGCACGGCAAGCAGCGGGATCGCCCCGGACTTGTTTGCCGTGTCGAGATAGACCGCGCGCGCGCGAACCATCCAGGGGCCATCGTCGGCGAACGCCGTGTGCGCAGGCAATGCTGCGGAGGCGACTGCCAGGGCCAGAAGCCGTTTTATCGATCGTTTCATCAAGAACTCCTCAAGTAGAAAACAGGTGCTGAATGCATCGGTTCAGCGACTCCAGAACATCCAGGAGCGCCTCTTCTCCGGGGCGGCTTCCTTCGCCGGCCAGCGAGCCTCGATGCCGCGCGCGAGAAAATGGCTTCCGTATCGCTTGTCGCTTTCGTGGATGTGCCTGGTCAGCCACACCTTGAGAAAGTGGAGGAGTTCGAAACTGATCGCCGCCTTGCCGGCATCCAGCTTTTGCTGAAGATCGACCACCTGCGCGGTAAGCAACTCGTGCTCGTGCTTGTGGTTCTCGTGGTCCGGGTAACCCAGGATGCGCATCAGGCTCTCCTCCACGGCGAAGTGCACGCGCGTGTATTCGGCGAGCCGGTCGAGAACGCCCCTGCACTCGGTGGATCCCCTGTGTCCGGCGATTGCCGAATGGAGTTCGTTGAGCAATCCAACCAGCACCTTGTGCTGCTCATCGATTTCCTGGATGCCGACGCTTAGATTGTCGGACCAGGCAAACAAGGCATCCATCACGCCCCCCCTGTAAAGATAATCGGATAGATTTATCTTAATACAGGAAAAGAACGGCGGTCATTCCGAAACCATGACATGCGTCAACCTTTGTGTCCGCAGAAGTAACGCTGCAAATCAAATGGCTTGCCCCAACTGAGCACTCAATTGCCGGTGAAACGGGGGAAAGGCTGGCGCAGGTGCGGGAATCGACAAGCGGGCCGGGGGTCAGGCGGCAACGCTTATTCGCGCCACCGCCTCCAGTTGCCTGAGATCGATCAGACGAACGTAGCGCCGATTTGTGGCGATGAGACCTGCATTTTGGAAGCGGGTCAAAACGCGACAGACTGTCTCCTCGGCAATGCCGAGATAGTTGCCGATGTCGCTGCGGGACATGCTCAAGTGAAACTGCGTCGGGGAATAATTACGGGCGGCGAAGCGCCTGGACAGGCCGATCAGGTATTCGGCCAGTCGTTCCTCGGCATTCCTCTTCCCGAGCAGCAATATGAGTTCCTCGTCCTGACGGATATGGCCGCTCATGATTTTCAGCATCTGGTACTGGATCGAAGGGATTCTTTGCGCCAGTTCGCCAAGCCGCTCGGCCTCCACCTTGCAGACGGATGTCGTTTCGAGCGCCCGCGCTTCGCAACTGTAATGCCCCGACTCAAGCGCGCTCAATCCCAGAAGTTCTCCCGCGATATGGAAGCCGGTGATCTGCACGCGCCCATCCGGTGCGCCGACGTAGGTCTTTACCGAGCCGCTGCGGATCGCATAAATGAAATCGAAGCGCTCACCCGATCTGAAGAGGAGTTGCCCGCGCTTGTAGGTTTCCTTGCGTTTGACGATGCTCTCCAGCAGCGTCAAGTCGGCCTGATGCAGGCCGAGGGGAAGGCACAATTGATAGACTCCGCATTGCGCGCAGGCAATGGGCTCGCACCGCTGACCGAGCGCGGAACGGAGTGGCGTTACCTTCGATCCGGACATCTCTAATACCGTCTCTGTTGCGCAATTATGGGCGCTTGCCAACGTTTTCGGCGCGCACCGACTTCGCACTGCCTGCACGGCGCGCCCGGACTCCTGGCGGACGGGCAAGTATCGCCTGCACGTCGCCTCTCGCGGCACCCCCGGATTCCAGCGCGGCAAACGGTAGGTCCGTGAGCCGATACTTCCCGCTCCGGACGGCCGCGGCGAGCTTGCCCAGAGTCTGCTGATTCAGGAGATTCACGATTCGTGTCTTGATCGGTTTCCACTGGGTATGCACGGGACAGGCCGTTTCGTCGCCGCATACCTTCAGCCCGAGCACGCAATTCTCTGTCAAGCCCGGACCTTCAATCAGGGTGAGAATCTGCATCAAATCGGTCGTTTCGGCGCCCTCGCGCAGACACACGCCGCCCTGCCGCCCGCGAAAGGAATCGACCAGTTTTCCACGGCCGAGGCTTTGCATGATTTTCGCAAGGTAAGGCGGGGGGACGCCGAGGTGCTCGGCGACTGTGCGAATCAGCACGGGAACCCCGCGGGGCTGGGTTGCGATAAAAATCAGGGCCTGAATGGCGTATTGGCTGGTGCGGGACAGGATCATGTCGAAGCCCCTGGCGGAGGCCTATTGAGATATGCGTATCTTAATATACAAATTGGCCATGGTCGCGCAAATCCTGAGCCGGCAATGATGGCTCGCACCGCATATCCGGGGATCCCTGCCAGGCATGCCGGGGCAAAAAAAAGGGTGCGCAATGCGCACCCCAACCCCAACAGAGAGACAAGACTCCGGGCTCGTTGCCAAGCCCAAAACCTTGCGTGAAGTATGGATAAAGAACCTTGAGAAAGAATTGATGTGGGTCAAATTGTGATCGATTCCGGACATTACTTTTGCTGTTCTGTCCCCGCATCGACCGAACCCTGGGTCGCATTGTCCTGGGGTCTGGGGCGGTCGTCATCCATCAGCATGCGATAGCCCGGCCCTTCCATATCGTCGAATTGCCCGCTTTTCACCGACCACCAGAAGATCGCGCCGATCACGAAGACCAGTACGACCGAAAGCGGGATCAGCAGGTAGAGGATTTCCATCAGTTTTGCCCCCCGCGCTGAAGCCGCAGCGCATTGGCAACCACCAGCAGGGAACTGGCCGACATGCCGATGCCGGCCATCCAGGGGGTGATCCAGCCCAGCATCGCCAGCGGAATGGCGGACAGATTGTAGGCGAAAGCCCAAGCCAGATTCTGCCGCACGATGCGCCGGGTGCGCCGCGCCAGCGCCACGGCCTCGGCCAGGCGTTCGAGATTCTCACCCAGCAGCACGATGTCGGCCTGGTTGCGTGCGAGTTCCGTCCCCCCGCCCATGGCCACGGAAACCTGGGCCTGGGCCAGCACCGGCGCATCGTTCACCCCATCCCCCACCATCGCCACCACGGCGCCCTGCGCCTGCAAGGCGGCAATGAAGTCGTGCTTTCCCTGCGGCGTCATGCGGCCGTGGGCATCTTCGAGAACCAAAGCCGCCGCCACCTGCCCCACCGCCTCGGCCGAATCGCCGGAGAGGAGGGTCACGCGGCAACCGAGATCGCGCAATCGGCGCACCAGTTCGCCCGCCTCGGCACGCAATTGATCGCCAAGCCGGAAAACGGCGAGCCAACCGGTCTCATCGGCGAGCGTCACGCAGGTGTCGCCCGTGGCGAATAGCGCCTCCGCTTCGAACGGCAGCGGCTGTTTGTGCAGCTCGCCGGCAAACTCCGCCCGACCCAGGCGCAGTTTGCGGCCATCGAGCACGCCCTCGACCCCCTGGCCGGTGAAGCTTTGCGGCGCCTGCGCCACGGGCAGGGATCCTCCGTTCGCAACTGCTTCGCGCAGCGCAGCGCCAATGGCGTGTTCAGACCCCTGCTCCAGCGCAGCCGCCAGGCGCATTGCCTCCACAACCGACACGCCGGCAAGCGGCAGCGTCTCGCGCAGGCGCAGCCTGCCCCAGGTCAGCGTGCCGGTCTTGTCGAACACGAAGTGGTCGGCGCGGGCCAGGGTCTCGATGGCGTGGCCGCGCGATACGAGCAGGCCCAGGCGCGAAAAGGCGCCGGTGGCCACCGCCAGCGCCGCCGGCGTGGCGAGTGAAAGCGCGCAGGGACAGCTCACCACCAGCACCGACACGAATATCCACAAGGCGCGCGAGGCGTCGATCTGGCTCCAGACGATGCCGGTGGCCAGCGCCAGGAGCAGCAGTGCCGCGACGAACCAGGCGGCAACACGATCCGCCAACTGCACCACGCGCGGCTTCTCGGTGATGGCCCGTTCCATCAGGCGCACGATCGAGGCGAGCCGCGTTGCCTCGCCGACCCTCTCCACCTGCTGAACCAGTGGACTGCGGATGTTCACCGTGCCTCCAGTCAAATCGCTGCCCACTGCCTTGGCGATAGGACGGCTCTCGCCGGTGAGCAGGGATTCATCGACCTCGCTCTCCCCCTGCAGCACGCTGCCGTCGGCGGGAATGGTCTGCCCGGGCGCCACCAGCACGCGGTCGCCCGGCAGCAACGCAGATACCACGACGCGCTCCGTCTGCACCGAAGGAAATGCCATCAATCGTTCGGCAAACGCCGGCAGGGCGCGGCCGACGCGCTCAATGGAGCGCACGGACTGGTGGCGCGCCAGCATCTCCAGGTAGCGCCCGCCCAGCAGCAGGAAAACGAACATCGTCACGGAGTCGAAATACACCTCCCCCGCGTCGATGAGCGTCGCCCACAGGCTGGCGGCAAAGGCGGCGCCGACGCCCAGCGCCACCGGCACGTCCATGCCGACGCGCTTCAGGCGCAGGTCGCGCCAGGCATTGCGGAAGAAGGGCGCGGCGGAATACAGCACGACCGGCAGCGTCAGCGCCAGGCTGGCCCAGCGCATGAGGCTTTCGATGTCGGCGCTCATGGTGCCCTCGTCCGCCAGGTACACCGGCACCGCGTACATCATCACCTGCATCATGCCGAAGCCGGCGACGAAGAGGCGCCACAGCGCGGCGCGGCGCTCGCGCTTGGCGATCTCTTCGGAACGGGCGGCATCGTAGGGATGGGCCTGGTAGCCGATGGCGGCCACCGCGGCAAGGATGCCGGAGAGCCTGATGCGCCGCTCGTCCCAGCGCACGCGGGCGCGCCGCGTGGCGTAATTGATCTCCACCGCGGTGACGCCGGCCTGGCGCGTCAGGTGCTGTTCGTTGAGCCAGACGCAGGCGGCGCAGGTGATGCCCTCGAGGATGAGGGAAGCCTCGCGCTCGTGTTCCGACAGCGGCCGCACGAAGCTCTTCTGCACGTCGGGGTGGTCGAACAAAGTCAGTTCCCCCAGTACGGCGGGCAGCGCCTCGCGCGGGCTTTCCGGCAGCGCGTCGCGATGCCGGTAGTAGTCGTCCAGGCCGTTGTCGACGATGGCCTGCGCCACCGCCTGGCAGCCTGCGCAGCACATCTCGCGCGGCGCGCCTTCAATGGCCACTGTGAAGTGCGTTCCCTGCGGAATGGGCAGACCGCAGTGGTAGCAGGCGTCAGTCATCGTATGGGCAGACTGTAGGTCGGGCTTCAGCCCGACTTCGGCAGCCGGTGTCCCACAGGGATTTCCTTCGGTCATCGGGCTGAAGCCCGACCTACTTCGGCTGCATGCGGATCGCGCCGTCGAGGCGGATCACCTCGCCGTTGAGCATCTCGTTCTGGATGATGTGCAGGGCCAGCGCCGCGTACTCGGCCGGCTTGCCCAGGCGCGGCGGGAAGGGCACCATCTTGCCCAGCGCGTCCTGCACCTCCTGCGGCATGCCGAGCAGCATCGGCGTCTCGAAGATGCCGGGGGCGATGGTCATGACGCGGATGCCGGAACGCGACAGGTCGCGCGCGATCGGCAGCGTCATGCCGACCACGCCGCCCTTGGAGGCGGCATAGGCAACCTGGCCGATCTGTCCGTCGAAGGCAGCCACCGAGGCGGTGTTGACGATCACGCCGCGCTCGCCCGCCGCATTCGGCTGGCCGCGGCTCATGGCGTCCGCCGCCAGGCGGATCATGTTGAAGGTGCCGATCAGGTTGATGTTGATGACGCGGACGAAAGTGGCCAGTTGGTGCGGGCCTTCCTTGCCGATCGTCTTCTCGCCAATGGCGATGCCGGCGCAATTGATCAGGCCGTTCAGTCCGCCGAAGGCGCTCACGGCAAGCTCCACCGCAGCCTTTGCGCTGGCTTCCGACGACACGTCGCATTCGGCAAAGCGTGCGCCGGCGCCCAGTTCCTTCGCCAGCGCCTCGCCGGCCGCCTTGTTGAGGTCGGCGACGACCACCTTGCCGCCCTGCGCCGCCAATGCCCGCGCCGTGCCCGCACCGAGTCCCGACGCGCCGCCGGTGACGATGAACACGCTGTCCTTGATCTGCATGCAACCTCCGGATCAAAAAGAAATGGCCTGCGCAGCCGCAAGCCATTGAATTTTTGGTGCTGTTGAGAGGAGTCGAACCTCCGACCTACTGATTACGAATCAGTTGCTCTACCAACTGAGCTACAACAGCACGGGGGGACGGATTATAAACGAGCGCCGGGCCCCCAGGCAAACGCCGGCCGGGTAATAATTCACGCCTGCCGGCCGTTTGTCCGGCCCAACGGGCGTTTTATCGGTTCGGGCTGGCTTTCGCCCTTCATGCCCGCCTAACATCTGATTGTCACAAGGAGCGTCCTATGTCCAAGCAACGCGGTTTCACCCTCATCGAAGTCATGATCGTGGTGGCGATCGTCGGCATTCTCGCGGCCGTTGCGCTGCCGGTCTATACGGACTACGTCACGCGCAGCCGATTGCCCGAAGCGCAAGGTGGTTTATCCACTGGACGCGTGCGGGCTGAACAATGGTTCCAGGACCAGCGCACTTATGCGGGGTTTCCCTGCCCTGCAAATACGGCGCTTTGGGTGTATGCCTGTAACGGGGACGCAACCACCTATACCATCTCCGCCACGGGGCAAGGAACGATGGCCGGCTTCGTATTCACCATCAATGAAACCAACACGCGCCAGACAACCGGCACCAAGGCGGGCTGGGCGCCGGCTGCGGGCGTTCCGGTCAACTGCTGGGTGGTGAGGAAGGGCGGGAGCTGCACCTGATGCGCCGCCCGTCTGAACAGAGGGGATTTACCCTCATCGAGTTGATGGTCGTGATCACGATCCTCGCGATCCTGGCGACCCTCGGCATTCCTTCCTTGATGGAAATGCTCCAGAACACACAAGTGCGTACCGCGGCGGAATCGATCCTGGACGGCCTGCAGGTGGCCCGCTCGGAAGCCGTGCGTCGCAACGCCCACACGCAGTTCGTGCTCGGGCCGGGCACGGGGTGGACTGTGTCCGAGATCAACCCGCCGACTTCCGGCGTCGCCTGCGGAATAATCGCCACCATCCAGACGCGCTCGGGGTCCGAGGGTTCGGAAAAGGCCACGGTCGCCGTCACCGGGACCGCCGGAGCCGGCGCGACGTCAGTGACCTTCACGCCGACCGGATGGACGACAGGATCCTGTTCCGCCAACCCGATCGCCCAGATCAATGTCGGCTCGATCGTTCTGGATTCGACCCAGGAACGCCCGATGGAAATCCGCGTCACCGCCAGCGGCGGCATGCGCATGTGCGCCCCCTGGACCGGCGACGCCACCGACCTGAATCCGCCCGCCAGCGCAGCGAACTGGCGCCTGCCCGCCGGCGATCCGCGCCGCTGCTAGCGAAGAGGACACCATGACGAATCCCGGAACCCGACCATCGCAAGGCGGCGTCGCGCTGCTGGAAGTGCTGATCGCCATCCTCATCGTTTCCTTCGGCATCCTCGGCATCATCGGACTGCAGGCGAACTCGATCGCCCTGACCAGCGATGCGCGCTACCGCGTCGATGCCGGCGCCTTCGCCGAACGCCTGATCGCGGAGATGTGGGTCGACCCGATCAATCTCGCCAACTACGCCTATGGCGGCTCCGGCGCCGTGCCCGGGCCGCTGGCGGCCTGGTACGCCAACGTCACCACGGGCAGCGGCGCGCTGCCGGGCGCAGACACCTTCAAGCCGACGGTCACCATCGGCGCGGACAACCTGGTCACCGTCACCATCCGCTGGTCGCCTCCGGGCGGCACGGTGCATAACCACGTGGTTGTCGCCAACATCAACCAGAATCCGGAAAACTGACCATGACCGCCCCGCTTCCCCTCAGGCAACGCGGCCTGTCCCTCATCGAACTGATGATCGCGATGGTGATCGGTTTGATCACCATCCTGGTGGTCACGCAGTTCGCCATCACCTTCCAGGCCCAGAAGCGCTCGACGGTGGGCGCCGCCGAGTCCATGGACGAGGGCGCGGTGGCCCTGTACACCCTCCGGCGCGAGATCATGGGCGCCGGCTACGGCATCATCGACCCCGACCTGACGGCCTGCCGCATCCAGGCCCACGAAGCACGCCCGGACACGCCTTTGACGGCGCGCGACTTCAATTTCTCGATCTATCCCGTCCTGATCAACCAGGGCGTCGGCAGCGCACCCGACACCATCACGGTGAATTACAGCAACTCACCGATGCTGGCATCGGCGACCATACTGATCCAGGATTTCCCCGGCGACGAGATGACCAATCTCAAGCTGACCAGCCGCTACGGCTTCAACCCCGGCGATGTCATCGTCCTCGCCGACTCGCCGAAACGCGCCAATATCGATCCGACCATCGCGCCGCGCGACTGCTCGATGTATCAGGTTACCGCACTGCCGACCGCCGCAGATGAAGTGGACACGGTCGAACACCGCTACGCCAATTACACCAACTTGACGGGAGCGACCGTTCCCTCCCGCTTCAACAAGGCCGGCGGCCTGGGCATCACGGTCGGCGGCGTGGTGCAGGCAGGCGCCAAGTTCGAGGCCAACAAGACCAAGGTCTTCAACCTTGGCCCCAACCCGATCAGCAATGCCTATACCGTGCAGGACAACAGGCTGATATTTACCGAGGGGCTGAGCGGAACGACGACCGTTCTTCTGGACAACGTCGTCACTTTCCAAGCCCAGTTCGGCCTCGATACGCGCGGCGGCACCCAGACGGACCTGCAGGTCGGGGCCTACAGCGATGCCATGATCGACGCGGACGGCAACGGCGAAGTGGGCAACTCGGGAGACTGGCTGCGCGTGGGCGCCGTGCGCATCGCCATCGTGGTGCGCAACCGCCAGCCTGAAATCAACCCGGACGGATCGTGCAGCGCAACCGCCGCCCCGCCTTCGTGGAGTTGGGGAGCCGTGACGGCGGCATCGATGTCCGCCGACTGGCAATGCTACAAGTACAAGGTGTTCGAAACGGTCGTGCCATTGCGCAACATGATGTGGAGGCCGCAGTCGTGATCCAGTCCAACAGATTCCGCTTGCATCCTGGCCAGGACGGCATCGCCCTGCCCATCGCGCTCATCATGCTGGTCGCCATGATCCTGGCCGCGATAGCCCTCTTCCGCGCCGTCGATACCGCCACCATGGTCGCCGGCAACCTGACCTACAAGCAGCGCACCGTGCACGCCGGCGACGAGGGCGTGCGGGCGGCCTACGTCTGGCTGCAGGACAAAGCCGCCAATGCACCGGTCGACCTCAACAGCACCAATACGGGGGCGGGCTACTACTCTTCCCAGCATGCCAACGACCCCAGCTGGGATCCCGTGACCAGCTGGCCGGGTTCCGGCACCGTCAGCGTCGCGCAGGATACGGGCGGCAACACCGCCACCTACATCATCCATCGCCTGTGCACCCAGCCCGGCCTGGCCTACAACGAAGGCGCCAACCAGTGCGCCAGCTACACCAGTTCCAACAACAGCAATGTCGGCGGCAGCCTGGCCAGCGACGCTCCCGCCTTCATCGGCATCACCTACATCTATTTCCGCGTCACGGCCAAGGTCGTCGGCCCGCGCAACAGCACCAGCTACATCCAGACGCTGATGCTGGTTCCGGTCACCTGATCCGGCGCCACAGAAAGACTCAACAGGAGAATTGCGATGAATCGCATGACCAACCGAACACGAATCCTCGCCCAGCTCGTTGCCGCACTGCATGTGGCGACCAGCACGCTGGGCTACGCCGCCACGACCGACCTGTCGAATAACCCGCTGGCCAACGTCTCCGGCACCGCGGCGGTCAAGCCCAATATCATGTTCCTGCTGGACGACTCCGGCTCCATGATGCAGCAATACACCCCCGACTACGTCAGCGAGCGCTGGGGCGCCCCGGCCACGAGCGACATGCATTGCCGAAACAGCCTGGACACCACGGTACGGATCACGCCCGGCAGCACCATTACCGACAGCAATGCCAACCGCGACCTGTGCGTACTGGGCGACCCGCCCTACATGAGCGCCGACTTCAACAAGCAGTACTACAACCCCGAGATTTCATATACCCCTCCGATCGATTATCTGGGCAGCAGCTACACAAACCAGACCAGTGCCAACACCACCGGGTGGACCTCGGTATTGACCGACGGGTTCAACCAGCAGAACCTGAACCAGCTGGAAGGAGCGGCCACCAGCGTGGACCTCACCCTCGCCGTCCCGTCGCGCAAATGGTGCAACGATGCCGCGGGAACCACCTGCGTCAACAACACGGGCGATTATGCCTTTCCGGAAGGCGCGGGCGGCACCTACCGTTACAATTATGACGGTGGAGCGAACAACAACCGTTACGACTTCGGTCCACCCTATTACTTCAGCATCGCGGCGGCCGAGTACTGCTCGGACGCGAGCCTGAATAACTGCACGTACCTCCAGAAGGGGGCAACGCCACCGGCAGGCTGGTTTCCGGCGAAAGTGAGATGGTGCAATTCCGCAACAGAAGCCAACAGGACCTACAATATAGCGGGACCGGGACCGAACAATAATCAGCCGAATACCGGCACCTGCCGGGCCAAGAAGTCGGGCGCATTCCAGTACGCGCGCTTTGCGACCTTTGCGCAAAGCGCAACCCCCTATGGCACCATCAAAATCGACAACTCGGGTTCCACGGACTCGGTCTCGATCAGCGACGTGAAGGTCGGTGCCGTTGTCATCACCAACGCTGCGGTGGTGGCTCCAGGTGGCACTTCGACACCCGGTGATCGCGCCGCGCTCGCGACGCTGCTGGCCGCATCGATCAACACCAGGATTTCCGCGCCGGAATATCTTGCCTGCGCGGGCGCGGCCTGCCTGGGTCCGATCGGGGTCAGCCTACCGACAGACACGGTGGCCGTATATCCCGCCGTGGCAGCGGCCTCCTACCCCCCTATGACGGTCACCGCCCCGTCCACGCATATAACACGGCCCTACGGCGTCATCACCGTCGGCCATTCCGGCAGCGGCGGCAGCAAGACCACCAGCATCACGGTTAACGGCGTGGAAATCCAGAACGGCGGCCTGGCCAACTTCGGCAACAACAGCACCGCCAACCGGACAGCCGCCGCCAACGCCATCGCCGCCCGCATCAACACCTACCTCAACACCACACCGTGGGAGTACACCGCGGCAACCAATGTGGCGGGGACGAACTGCAACGCCGCCAACAAGATCTGTGTTTATCCGCCCGCGCCGCCTTCTGCGCCCGGCGCCATCGCCAACGGCTACGCATTCAACATCACGACCTCCGGCGGCGGCGGCATCTCCCTGACCTCCCTCAAGTTCGCCGGCGGCGTGTCACGGTTCATCCCCACCAACATCACCTCCATCGGCTCGGTCAGCGCCTTCGCGCGCGTGGATATCGCGCCGGGCAGCGTATACCCGCGCGGGGCCAACCGCAGCGACTGCATCGCCGATGCGAGCTCCTGCACCTACGAGGAGGAAATGACGAACTACGCCAACTGGTATGCCTACTACCGGACGCGCATGCAGATGATGAAGACCTCGGTCGGCCAGGCCTTCCTGCCGCTGAACACGGATTACCGGCTGGGATTCACCACCATCAACAACACCACTTTCTCCGGCACCAGCGGCACGCGCTGGCTGGCCCTGGCCGATCTCGACTCGACCCAGAAGCAGACTTGGTATACCAAGCTCTACGCGCAGACCCCCAGCGGCTCGACACCGCTGCGCAGCGCGCTGGACCGCATGGGCAAGCTGTACGAAGGCACGCTGTCGGGCGCACCGGATCCCGTCGAGTATTCCTGCCAGCAGAACTTCACCATCCTGACCACGGACGGCTACTGGAACCAGAGCTTCACCGGCTACGGCGACCAAGACAACGTGGATAGCGGCGGCAATGCCCAGAGCGCGCCGTTCTGCAACCGCAATATCGGTTGCTACGACGGCAACCTGGGCGGCGGCTCCGCCAATTCGCTGGCCGACGTCGCCATGTACTACTACAAGCGCGACCTGCGGCCGTCGATGGACAACAATGTGCCGACCTCGACCAACGATCCGAATCCCGCCCAGCACATGACCACCTTCACCATCGGTCTCGGCGTGGACGGCGTCATGACCTTCCAGGAGGGCTATGCGACTGCCGCCTCGGGCGATTTCTACAAGATCAAGACGGGCGCCACGGCTTCGGCCTCCGACTGCAGCTGGCAGACTGCCGGCACTGTCTGCAACTGGCCCGTGCCGGCGGCAGACACCGAAACGGCGGTGGACGACCTGTGGCACGCCGCGGTCAACGGCCACGGCAGCTACTTCAGCGCCAAGGACCCGGAATCCATGGCGCGTGGCCTGGCCGACGCCCTGACCAACCTGAAGGTGAGGAACGCGGCGGCCTCGGCCTCGGCCACCAGCACGCCGAACGTCACCCAGGACGACAACGACATATTCAGCGCCACCTTCCGCACCGTGAAGTGGGACGGCGAGCTGGTCGCGCAGAAGATCGACACGGCGACGGGGAACCTGCTGCCCACCGTCACCTGGGAAGCCCAGGCGCTGCTCGACGACAAGGTGCAAAACACCTCCGACAGCCGCACCCTCTACACTATGGATGCCGCAACCGCGACGCCGACGCGCAAGGCCTTCACCTGGGCGGACCTGACCGCCGCCGAGCGCGCCTATTTCGACAACAAGTGCACCGGCGCCTCGCAGATGTCGCAGTGCGCATCGCTCAGCGCCGCCGAGAGGGCGCAGGCCAACAACGGCCAGAAGATGGTGGAGTACCTCCGCGGCCGGAAGGAGATGGAGATCACCGTGCCGCCCCTCTACCGCGACCGGGAGCACGTGCTGGGCGACATCGCCAGCGCCAAGCCGGCCTACGTGCGCAACCCGCGCCGCAACTACGGCGATATCGGCTATGCCGCCTTCAAGTCCGCCCAAGCGACGCGGCAAGCCATGGTGTATGTCGCGGCCAACGACGGCATGATGCATGCGCTGAACGCGTCGACCGGCGAGGAGTTGTGGGCTTACATCCCGCGCATGATCTATCCCGAGCTCTACAAGCTGGCGGACACCAACTACCAGAACAACCACCGCTATTACGTCGACGGCAGCCCGGAAGCCGGCGACGTCTACATCAACGGCGCCTGGCGCACCATCCTGGTCGGCGGCCTGAACAAAGGCGGGCGCGGCTACTACGCGCTGGACATCACCGACCCGACCGATCCGGTCATACTGTGGGAGTTCTGCGCGGACGCGGCGCTGTGCAACCTCGCCGATGCCGATCTCGGCTATACCTACGGCAACCCGATCATCACCAAGCGCCAGTCCGACGGCAAGTGGGTGGTGGTCTTCACCTCCGGCTACAACAACGTCA
Source organism: Rhodocyclales bacterium (assembly GCA_016214145.1). Taxonomy (GTDB): domain Bacteria; phylum Pseudomonadota; class Gammaproteobacteria; order Burkholderiales; family Rhodocyclaceae; genus Desulfobacillus. The sequence goes on along the minus strand of JACRPA010000005.1, from coordinate 378,807 downwards.
GCCCGGGCGACGGCAAAGGGTATTTCTATGTCGTCGATGCCGCCGACGGCACGCTGCTGAACAAGGTCAGCACCCTGGTCGGCGACACCACCACGCCGAGCGGGCTGGCCCGGATTACCGGCCTGGCGCAGAACGCCCAGACCGACAACACCGTGGAAACCGTCTATGGCGGCGATCTCCTCGGCAATCTGTGGCGCCTCGACATGGCCACCGCCACGGTAACGCAGCTCGCCGCGGTGACCGACTATCTCGGTGTGGCGCAGCCCATCACCAGCCGGCCGGAACTCGGCAAGTGCGACAACACCATTATGGTCTTTGCCGGGACCGGAAGGTACCTGGGCGTCAGCGACCTGACCAACACCCAGCGGCAGTCCATGTACGGCGTCAAGGACAGCACGGCTACGTACGGTGTCTTCCGTACCACCTCGGCCGTGCAGCAGTCGTTCTCGCCGCTGGGCGGCGGTGGCTACACAGTCAGCAACAACCCGGTCGATCTGGCCGCCACCCCCGGCTGGTATGTCGATTTCGACCAGAACAGCGGCGAACGGGTTAACCTCGACCCGGCCCTGATCTTCGGCAACCTGCTGGTGATCACCAACCAACCGTCCGACATCACGGCCTGCACCACCGGCGGCAGCAGCTACAAGTACGAGTTCAACTACTGCACCGGCAGCTATCTCCTGGCCTCGCCGAACCAGCAGGTCGGCACGAAGCTCGGCAACTCGATCGTGGTGGGCTTCATCGTGATCCGCCTGCCGAGCGGCGCCCTCAAGGTGGTGACCACCTTCGCCGGCGGCGAGAAGACGACCAGTGGCGTAACGGGAAGCTCAAGCGGCAAGGTAAGGCGCGTCTCCTGGCGCGAAATCACGCAATAAGCTTCAGCAGGGCGGGCCGGAGACATCCGGCCCGCCCTGTTTTCGGCGGCCGTCGCGCAAGCAGGTTGCTGCCTCCATGCTGAGAAACACGTCCTCCCTCCTGGCTCCCCTGATGACGTCGCTGGCGCTCCACGCCGGCGGCCTTGCCCTGATGGATGCCTACTACGGGGCGCCTCTCTCCGGCGGGGCCCGGATCGCAAGGCATCAGGCGCCGCTTCGCGTGGTTTTCCTCGACGCGCGAATGGCCTCCCTGGGAAACGAATCCGCCGGCCTGGGTCCCGATGCGGCAGGCGGCGCATCCGTCTCCCTGCCCGAAGGAATTGTCTCCCTGCCAGGGCCCTACTACTTCCCGCCCCAGGAATTGAGCCGGAAGCCGCAGGCGGCCGCACCCGTGCCGCTCGACTACCCGGAGAATGCGCCGCTCGTTGCGAAAAACCATGTGGTGCTGCGCCTGCTGATCAGCGAAGCGGGCGATGTGGACAAGATCATCGTGGAGACGGCGGATGTGCCGGGGGAACTGGAAGCCCTGGCGCGACTGGCTTTCGCCCAAGCGAAATTCCAGCCCGGCCTGCGCGGCGAAACACCCGTGAAAAGCCAGATGTTCGTAGAGATCACCTTCGAAGGCGGCAACGTCCCGCCTCCGTCCGGCGCGATGCTGCCGGCGCGTTAACGGTCAGCCTTCTGCAACTCCTTGGGCAGCGAAAAAACCACGTTCTCCGGGTTGCCATCCAGGTGAAGCACCTTGCCGGCCCCGAGGGTTTCCAGCCTTCCGATCACCTGCTGCACCAGCACTTCCGGCGCCGAGGCGCCGGCCGTGACGCCGACATGCCGCTTGCCGGACAGCCATTCCGGCCGGATTTCATCGGCGCCGTCCACCAGGTAGGCTTCGACGCCGCGATTCTTCGCCACTTCGCGCAGGCGGTTGGAGTTCGAGCTGTTCGGCGAGCCGACGACGATGACCAGGTCGCAACGCCCGGCCATCTGCTTCACGGCATCCTGGCGATTCTGCGTGGCGTAGCAGATGTCGTCCTTCTTCGGCCCGACAATGGCGGGGAAGCGGCGCTTCAGCGCCTCCACGATGGCCGCCGCATCGTCGACGGACAAGGTTGTCTGCGTCACGTAAGCCAGGGCATTCTCGTCCTTCACATCCAGCTTCACCACATCCCCGACGCTCTCGACGAGGTGCATGCCGCCCTGCGACTGCCCCATCGTACCCTCGACTTCCGGGTGGCCGCGGTGGCCGATCATGACGACCTCGCGCCCGGCATCGTGCATGCGCGAGACTTCGAGATGCACCTTGGTCACCAGCGGACAGGTGGCGTCGAGCACGCGCAGGCCGCGCCGACCGGCCTCCAGCCGCACCGCCTGCGATACGCCGTGGGCGCTGAAGATCACCGTGGCGCCGTCCGGCACCTCGTCGAGCTCCTCGACGAACACCGCGCCCTTTGCGCGCAGGTCGTCGACGACGAAGCGGTTGTGCACCACTTCGTGCCGCACGTAGATCGGCGCGCCATACAGCGCCAGCGCCCGCTCGACGATCTCGATGGCGCGCTCGACGCCGGCGCAAAAGCCGCGCGGATTGGCGAGAAGAATGTCCATTTGACTGCTCCGTCATGCCCGCTGTAGGTCGGGCTTCAGCCCGACTTGGGCGCCAGCTGTCTGTCGGCCTGAAGGCCGACCTACAGTATTCCGATCACGTCCACTTCGAAGCGGATGGCCTTGCCGGCAAGGGGGTGGTTGAAGTCGATCAACGCGCCCTCCTCCGTCAGTTCGCGCACCAGGCCGGTGTAGGTGGCGCCGTTGGGCGCCTTGAATTCGATGAGCGCCATCTCGCGGAGTTCCCCGGGGTTGGGCAGTTCGCTGCGGGCAAAGCGCTGCATCAGTTGCGGGTTGTGCGGCCCGAAGGCCTGCTCCGCTTCGAGCAGGAATACCGTGCGCTCGCCGACCGGCAGGTCGATCAGGCAGCGCTCCAGCACCGGCGCCAGCTCGCCGCTGCCCAGTTGCAGCGTGGCCGGCTGGGCGCCGAAGGTGCTCACCAGTTCGGTGTCGTCGGCCAGCGCCAGGCGGTAATGCAGCGTGAGCAGGCTGTCTTCCCGGACGACTGCAGTCATTTCTTGTCCTTCTGGGCGAAAAAGAGCTGCTGCCAGACGAGCAGCGCCACGCCAACCGTGATCGCCGAGTCGGCGACGTTGAAGGCCGGCCAGTGCCAGCCGGCGGCGTGCACGTCGAGGAAATCCGCCACCGCGCCAAAGCGGACGCGGTCGATGACGTTGCCCAGCGCGCCGCCGAGAATCAGCGCCGCCGCCAGCGGCAGCAGGCGCTCGGCGGCATGCTGGCGAATCAGAAAAGTCAACCACCCGGACACGGCGAGCGCAAGGACGACGAAGAACCAGCGCTGCCAGCCGCCGGCGTCCGAGAGAAAACTGAAGGCGGCGCCCCGGTTGAAGACGAGGACCAGGTTGAAGAACGTCGTCACCTCGATGCGCTCGCCGAGCTGCAGCGCGGCCAGAACCCATAGCTTCGCCAGCTGGTCGAGGACGATGACCAGCGCAGACAGGCCCAGCCAGAAAGCGAACCTAGGCATGGGCGCGCGGCTCGCCGGCCCCGTGCAGGTTGGCATCGCAGCGGCCGCACAGCTCGGGATGTTCGGCATTCACGCCGACGTCCTCGCGCCAGTGCCAGCAGCGCGGGCATTTCGCATGCGGGCTGGGCACGGCGGAGACGCCCTCGGCCGCGGCGTCGTCGACCTTGACCAGCGTGGCTTTCGAGCAGATCAGCACCAGGCGCAGGTCGTTGCCGAGCGAGGCCAGCAGGTCGTGCTTCTCCCCGGCGGCGCGGATCTCCACCTCGGCCTGCAAGCTCGATCCGATCCTGCCGGCGACGCGCAGCGCTTCCAGCACCTTCGACACCTCGGCGCGCACCTCGCGGATCCGCTGCCACCGTGTCACGAGGACTGACTCTTCCTCTTGCTCCTGCAGCGCATGCCAGGTGGCCAGCATCACGCTGTCCTCCGGGTTCTTCATCAACAACTGCCATATCTCCTCGGCGGTGAACGTCAGCACCGGCGCCATCAGGCGAACGATGGCCTGCAGGATGTGCCACAGCGCGCTCTGCGCCGCGCGGCGCGGCTTCGAATCCGCGCCGGCCGTGTACAGGCGGTCCTTGAGGATATCGAGATAAAAGGCGCCCAGTTCCTCGGAGCAGAAACCCTGCAGCGCCTGAACGACGCGGTGGAACTCGTAGCGACCGTAGTCGGCCGTCACCTGTTCCTGCAGCCGGCGCGTCAGCGCCAGGGCATAGCGGTCGATCTCCAGCCAGTCGGCCAGCGGCAGCATGTCCCGAACCGGATCGAAGTCGGCGGTGTTGGCGAGCAGGAAGCGCAGGGTGTTGCGGATGCGGCGGTAGGACTCGACCACGCGCTTGAGGATCTCGTCGGAGATCGACAGCTCGCCCGAGTAGTCGGTCGCCGCCACCCACAGGCGCAGCACCTCGGCGCCCAGCGTGTCGGAGACCTTCTGCGGCGCGATGACGTTGCCCTTGGACTTCGACATCTTGTGGCCCTGGCCGTCCACGACGAAGCCGTGCGTGAGCAGGCCGTCGTAGGGCGCGCGGCCGTCGAGCGCGCAGGCGGTCAGCAGCGAGGAGTGGAACCAGCCGCGATGCTGGTCGGAACCTTCGAGATAAAGATCCGCCGGCCACTTGCTGCCGTCGGGATGGCTGCCGCGCAGCACCGTCCAGTGCGTCGTGCCGGAATCGAACCAGACGTCAAGCGTGTCGCGCATCTTGTCGTACTGTGTCGCTTCGGCGCCCAGCAGTTCGGCCGCATCGAGTTTGAACCAGGCATCGATGCCCTCCTGCTCGACGCGCTGAGCCACCTGTTCGAGCAACTCCGGCGTGCGCGGATGCAGCTCGCCCGTTTCCTTGTGCAGGAAGAAGGGGATCGGCACGCCCCAGTTGCGCTGGCGCGAGACGCACCAGTCGGGCCGGTTGGCGATCATGGCGTGCAGGCGCGCCTGGCCCCAGTCGGGGAAGAACTTCGTCGCTTCGACCGCGGCCAGGGCCGTTTCGCGCAGGGTGCGGCCCTCGACGGGCTTGCGATCCATGCCGACGAACCATTGCGACGTGGCACGGTAGATGATCGGCGTCTTGTGCCGCCAGCAGTGCATGTAGCTGTGCGTGATTTTCCCAGAGGCGAAGAGGCAGCCGGACTCGCAGATCTTCTCGATGATCGCCGCGTTGGCCTTCCAGACGTTGAGGCCGCCGAAGAAGGGCAGGCTTTCACTGAACCGGCCGTCGCCCTGCACCGGCGTGAGGATCTCCTCGTTGCGCATGCCGTGGCGTTTGCAGGACTCGAAGTCCTCCAGGCCGTAGGCCGGCGCGCTGTGCACTACGCCGGTGCCGGTATCCAGCGTGACGTAGTCGCCGAGATACACCGGCGATTCGCGGTCGTAGAAAGGGTGGCGGAACTTCACCAGCGACAGCGCCGCGCCCTGGCAGGCGCCGAGCACAGTGCCCTCCAGGCCGAAGCGCGCCAGCGCCTGGCCGCGCAGTTCGGCCGCCAGCAGCAGCAGGCCGCGCGGCGTCTGCACCAGTTCGTAGGTGAACTCCGGGTGCAGGTTGAGTGCCTGGTTGCCGGGAATCGTCCACGGCGTCGTCGTCCAGATGACGGCATAGCAGGGGCCGTCGGGCAGAGCCGGCAGGCCGAAGGCATGCGCCACGCGGGCGCGTTCGGCATCGGCGAGCGGAAAGGCCACGTCGATGGCCGGCGATTCCTTGTCCTGGTACTCCACCTCGGCCTCGGCCAGCGCCGAGCCGCAGTCGAAGCACCAGTTCACCGGCTTGAGGCCCTTGAAGAGGAAGCCGCGCTTGTGAATCTCGCCGAGGGCGCGGATCTCGTCGGCCTCGTTGCGGAAGGCCATCGTCAGATAGGGGTCGTCCCACTCGCCGAGCACGCCGAGGCGGATGAAGTCCTTCTTCTGCCGCTCGACCTGCTCGGCAGCGAAGGCGCGGCACAGCTCGCGCGCCTGGTCGGCCGGCAGGTGCTTGCCGTGCAGCTTCTCGATCTGGTGCTCGATGGGCAGGCCGTGGCAGTCCCATCCCGGCACGTAGGGCGCGTCGAAGCCGGCCAGGGTCTTCGAGCGGACGATGATGTCCTTGAGGATCTTGTTGACGGCATGGCCGATGTGGATGTCGCCATTGGCATAGGGCGGGCCGTCGTGCAGTACAAACCTCGGCCGTCCGGCGGAGGCCTTGCGGATCTTCTGGTACAGCCTGCGGCTCTGCCAGTCGGCCACCCACTGCGGTTCGCGCCTGGCGAGATCGCCCTTCATCGGGAAGGGGGTGTCGGGAAGGTTCAGGGTTTTTCTGTAGTCAGCCATTTTATTTCGCCATCTGTGTGCGCAGCGCCGCGTGGTGCGCCTTTGCATCGGAAACGTCGCGCGCGATCTGCGCCGTCAGTGCTTCGAGTGAATCGAATTTCGCCTCGTCGCGCAGCTTGTGCAGAAAATTCACCCGCAGGTGCGCGCGGTAGAGGTCGCCCTGGTAATCGAAGATGAAAACCTCCAGCGTCGGCAGGCCGCTCGAACTCACCGTCGGCCGCACACCAAGGCTGGCCACCCCTTCCAGCGGGCGCCCGGCGATGCCGTCCACCGTCACGACGAAGATGCCCGACAGCGGCGCCTTCAGGCGCTTGAGCTGGATGTTGGCGGTGGCGTAGCCGAGCTTGCGGCCGAGCTTCTCGCCGTGGATGACGCGGCCGGCGATGCAGTAGGGCCGCCCGAGCAGGCGCTCGGCGTGCTCGAGATCACCGGCATCGAGCGCCTCGCGCACCGCCGAACTGGAGACGCGCTCGCCTTCATGCACCAGGGTTTCCATCGCTTCGACGCCGAAGCCGTGTTCCTGCCCTGCCTGCTGCAACAGCGCGAAGTCGCCGCTGCGGCCCTTGCCGAAGCGAAAGTCGTCGCCGATCATCAGGTGGCGCACGCCCAATCCGTGCACGATGCGCTCGATGAATTCATTCGCCGAGAGCGCCGCGAAACGCCTGTTGAAGGCGCAGACGTAGGTCTGGTCGACGCTGCATTCGGCCAGCAGTTGCAGCTTCTCGCGCAGGCTGGCCAGGCGCGCTGGCGCAGATTGCGGCGCGAAGAACTCGCGCGGATTCGGCTCGAAGGTCATCACCGCGGACGGCAGGCCGGCCTGTTTCGCCAGGCCAGTCAGCCTGGCCAGCAGCGCGCGATGGCCGCGGTGCACGCCATCGAAGTTGCCGATGGTGAGCACCGTCGAATGCGTGGCGCGGGCGGGGATGCCGCGGAAGACCTGCATGGAAGAAAATTCGCCTTGGAAAAACAGCGAATTATATCAGCAGGGCAGCCTACTCCAGGCGTACCAGCTTGGATTTGGCGAGCGGCGGATTCTTGGCGAAATAGCCCTTGATCCCCTTCAAGATGGCCTCGGCCATTTTTTCCTGGTAGGCCTCGTCGTTGAGCCGCCGTTCCTCGTCGGGGTTGCTGATGAAGGCCGTCTCGATGAGGATGGAGGGAATGTCCGGCGCCTTCAGCACGGCAAAGCCGGCCTGCTCGACATGGGCCTTGTGCAGAGTGTTGATGCCGCCCAGCTCGCCCAGCACCGATTTTCCCAGCTTCAGGCTGTCGTTGAGGGTGGCGGTCTGCGAAAGGTCGAGTAGGGTGCGCGCCAGATGCGGATCCTTGACGTCGAGATTGACGCCGCCGATGAGGTCGGCGGCGTTCTCGCGCTGCGCCAGCCAGCGCGCGGCCGAGCTGGAGGCGCCGTTCTCGGAGAGCACGAACACCGAGGAACCGCGCGCCGTCGGCTTGACGAAGGCGTCGGCATGCACCGAGACGAAGAGGTCGGCCTGCACGCGGCGCGCCTTCTGCACGCGGCTTTGCAGCGGAATGAAGAAGTCGCCGTCGCGCGTCAGCAGGGTCCGCATGTTCGGCTCGGCATCGATCTTCGCCTTCAGCCGGCGCGCCACCTGCAGCGTGACGTTCTTCTCGTAGGTGCCGCCGCGGCCGATGGCGCCGGGGTCCTCGCCGCCGTGGCCGGGATCGAGGACGATGGTGACCATGCGCACGACCTCTGGCTGACCGCTTTCCTTCCGCGGCGCCTTTTCCGGAGGCGCATCGAGCTTTTCCAGCAGGGCCAGGAGGGGATCGTCCGCGACGGCCGGATAAAGGTCCAGCACCAGGCGGTGGCCGTACTCGCCGACCGGCTTGAGCATGAACACCTGCGGCTGAATCTCCGTCTTCAGTTCGATCACCAGGCGCACCACGCCTGGCTTGTGGCGCCCGGCGCGGATCAGACTGATGTAGGGATCCGTCTCGGATATCTTGTTCGGCAGGCTCTGCAGGACGCTGTTGAACTCGACACCATCGAGATCGACCACCAGCCGCTCCGGGCTCTTTACGATCATGTGCGTGAAGGCGATGGGCTGCTGGTATTCCAGCGTCACACGGGTGTAGTCGCGTGCCGGCCAGACGCGCACGGCAAGGATGCTGGTCGCCGCCTGCCCCGCCGGGCTGACCAGCAGCGTCATGGCCGCACCGGCGAACTTCAGGAAGTCGCGGCGCTTGATTCCAGCGGGGAGGCGCGGAGCCTGCTCAGGCATGCGTGCCCCGCTTTGGAGAACGCGGCGAAGTCGGCCCGCCGTCCGTGATCCGCAACGAAAAGGGCAATGCGCAGGTCGGCCGGGGCAAGGTAATCCCCGGCCTTGTCCGGCCATTCGACGAGGCAGACCGCCCCGCCCTGAAAGTATTCGTCCAAGCCCGCATCCAGGTATTCTTCCGGCTGGCTGAACCGATAAAAATCAAAGTGATGCAAGTTTAATCTAGAAATAGCATAAAGTTCAACCAAAGTATAGGTCGGACTTTTCACATTTCCCGCATAGCCGAGGCCGCGCAGCACCCCCCTCGCGAGGGTCGTCTTGCCGCTGCCGAGGTCGCCATCGAGGTAAATCACCAGCCCCGCGGTCAGAACCTGGGACAACCGGGCGCCCAGTGCCAGTGTCGCCGCCTCATCAGGCAGGCTCAGGGTCAAGTGGTTATCATCCACGCTATGCAAAACGCACACTCCATCGATGGGGTTGAACTCGCCGCGCGCATCAGGCAATGGGGGCGGGAGCTGGGATTTGATGCCATCGGCTTTGCCGATACGGCGCTCGACACCGCGGAAGCCGAACTGACAGCGTGGCTGGCTGCCGGTTTCCACGGCGAGATGGATTATATGGCAAGCCACGGCACGAAGCGCTCGCGCCCGGCGGAGCTGGTGCCCGGCACCGTGCGCGTCATCACGGCGCGCATGAACTACCTGCCGACAGCGGCGCCGATGGAAGCGGTGCTGGCCGACAGCTCGCGCGCTGCCATTTCACGCTATGCGCTCGGCCGCGACTATCACAAGCTGCTGCGCGCGCGGCTGCAGAAGCTGGCGGAGCGCATCGCGGCGGAGACCGGCCCTTTCGGCCACCGCGTGTTCACCGACTCCGCCCCGGTGCAGGAAGTCGCGCTGGCGGAAAAGAGCGGGCTGGGCTGGCGCGGCAAGCACACCCTGCTGCTGACGCGCGAGACTGGATCGTATTTCTTCCTCGGCGAGATCTACACCGACCTGCAACTGCCGACAGATGCGCCTCAAGCCGATCACTGCGGCACCTGCCGCGCCTGCCTCGACATCTGTCCGACGCAGGCCATCGTCGCCCCTTACACGGTGGATGCGCGGCGCTGCATCTCCTACCTCACCATCGAGCTGAAAGGCAGCATTCCAGAGGACTTGCGGCCGCTGATCGGCAACCGCGTCTACGGCTGCGACGACTGCCAGCTCGCCTGCCCGTGGAACCGCTTCGCGCGCCGTACCGGGGAGACTGACTTTGCCGTGCGCCACGGCCTCGACAGCGCCGGTCTGGTCGAACTGTTCGCGTGGACGGAAGCGGATTTCAAAATACGTCTCGCCGGCAGCGCCATCCATCGCATCGGATTCGAGCGCTGGCTGCGCAACCTGGCAGTGGGACTGGGCAATGCGCCGACCTCGCCGCAGATCGTTGCGGCGCTGGAGTCACGCCGTGATCACCCCTCCGAACTCGTGCGGGAGCATGTCGCCTGGGCGCTGGCGCGTCACGGCGCCTGAGGCGGCACCCGCCGCCACAGCCAGATCGCCAGCAGCGCCAAAGCAACGTACAGCAGGGCAAACGCCGCCGGCGGAAAATCCCAATAGAGCAGCCGGCCGAGCCAGAGGCCAATGAAGCCCGTCTCGCCGGAAGCCGCACCGCGGAGATTGGCCTCCCACACCGTCAACGGACAGGCGATGCCGGCGAGGGATTCGAGCGCGACGAAGGCAATCGCACCGGCATGCAGCAAGCGCAGGCGACGGCGCCTGACCCAGCGCCAATCGGCCGCAGCACCGAGCGGAATCAGCAGAAAGCCGGCAACGATGAAACCGGCGATGCAGAAATGAACGACGAGAATGAGATCGGCCAGCATCCTCTTGCCGATCCCCGGAAATTCACGGACCGGTTGCCACCGGCCGCGCCGGATCGGCGCACCACTCGCTCCAGGACCCGGGATAGATGCGCGAGCCGGACAGGCCGGCCACTTCCATCGCCAGCAGGTTGTGGCAGGCGGTCACGCCGGAACCGCAGGAATGCACCACCTCCTCCGCGCCGCGACCCGCCATCAGCGCCTGATACTCGGCGCGCAGCATCCCCGCCGGCTTGAAGCGCCCGCTCGGCTCCAGGTTGTCCTTGAAGAAGCGGTTCACCGCGCCGGGGATGTGGCCGCCGACCGGATCGAGCGTCTCGTTCTCGCCGCGGAAGCGCTGCGCGTTGCGCGCATCCAGCAGCCTGACGCCGTCCTGTGGGGACTGACTTTCCACGAAACGCACATCGACGGCCATTTCCGGGCGCAGCCGCGGCGTGAACGCGGCATGGGGATGGTGGGGCCCGGCATCGGTCGTGTCGTAGCCGGCGGCCTCCCAGGCGTTGATCCCGCCGTCGAGCACCGCCACGGCGTCGTGCCCGAGCCAGCGCAGCATCCACCACAGGCGCACGGCATAGGTGCCGCCGGCATCGTCATAGACCACCACCTGGGTGTCGTTGCCGACACCCCATTCACCCAGCTTGGCGGCGAAGCGCGCCGGATCCGGCAGGGGATGGCGGCCGTTCCTGCCGGTGAGCGGACCGGAAAGATCACGTTCGAGGTGAGCGTAAATCGCCCCCGGAATATGCACCTCGCGGTAGGCCAGCTCGCCGGCGTGCGGGTGCACCAGGTCGAAGGAGCAGTCGAAGACACACCAGCGCGCATCGTGCAGGTGATGCGCCAGATCCTCGGCGGAGACCAGGGTGGAAAATGTCTTCATGCCGCCAGCCAGTCCCGCGCTTCCTGTTCGTCGTCGAAAACCTGCAGATCGGCATCGACGAAGGTCTGCGACAGCCAGGCGCTCCAGGTCACCCATTGCGAATCCGTCAGCACGGCGATCTTGCCGAAATCGTGGCTGTGGGCACGCGAGAATTTGATTTCCTCCCACGCCATGTCGAGCGTGAAGTCGGCCATCTGACGCAGGTCGAACAGCAGGTTGACCGGCCCCTCGAACTTGACCTTGTAGTTGACCAGCTCCTCGAACTCCTTGTAGTCGCCGAGCGTGAACTCGCCATACACGGCGACGGTGACCAGCTTTTCCTTGTGATCGGTGACGATCATGCTGCGCTCCCTTGTTTGTCCGTTTCTACTATATCAATCCTGCCCGGCCGGCGCACGCGATTGCGCCGAAGCAACCAGGCCGCTGGCGACGATGAGCCCGATGGCAATCCAGGCGGACAGCGGCAAGACCTCGTCCCACAGCAGCATGCCGAACAGGCTGGCGAAAATCACCGTGCTGTAGGCCAGGCTGGCCGACACCAGGGTGCTGCCCCGCTTGTAGGCCCGCGTCATGGCCAGCTGCGCCAGCGCGCCGAAGCCGCCCACGCCGAGCACCAGCAGGGCGCCCTGGCCGCTGATGGCATGGACCGTCTGGCTCGCCAGCAGCCAGGGCATGCCGATCATGGCCGACGCCAGCGAAAAATAGAACACCGTACGCCATTCGGGTTCGCCCAGACGCCCCAGCTTCCGCACATTGAAATATGCAATGCCGGCGCCGGCGCCGGAGGCCAGCGCAGCCAGCCCACCCTGCCACTGGTCCGCCTCGAAGCTAGGCCGCAGCAGCAGGGCCACGCCGGCCAACCCCAGCGTCAGGGCGAGAAACAGCGTCCAGCGCACGCGTTCGCCGACCCAGAACGCCAGGATGAGGGCAAGGAAGAGCGGTGAAGTGTAGTTGAGCGTCACCGCCGTCGCCAGCGGCAGGACGCTGATGGCGTAGAAATACAGCACCAGGGAAACGGAACCGGCCACCCCCCGCCACAGGTGGGCGCGCCAATGCGGGGTGGCCAGCGGCAGTCGCCGCACGAGCACGAAGCCCCACAGAAGGATGAGCGCGATGACGCCGCGGTAAAACACCAGTTCAGCGGCGGAAAACAGGCTGGCGCCCAGCTTGACGCAGACGCCCATGCAGGCGAACAGCGCGCTCGCCGCGATCATCCAGAGGGACTGCATGTTCATGCTTGAGAGAAGTCCGGCATGCGGGGTTGGGGGAAACCCAACCCGTTGGCGACAATGCGAAAAGTGGCCGAGTATAGTCGAAGCGCCGCGTGCCCGGATGAAGGCAATACGCTATGATTACGGTTTGCCCATCAGCAATCCCCAATGAGCCAAGCTGCAAACGACAAGCCGCCTCCCTCCTTCGAGGCGGCGCTGGCCGAACTGGAATCCATCGTGCAGGGCATGGAGACCGGCAAGCTCAGCCTGGAAGAATCGCTCGCCGCCTACCAGCGCGGCGCGGCACTGCTCAAGCATTGCCAGGGCGCGCTGGCCGCCGCCGAGCAGAAAATCCAGGTGCTCGAAGCGGGCCAGTTGCAGGATTTGCCGCGTTCCGAAAACTGAGATGAACCACCCCCACGCTCGCTTCGTTCGCTGCCCCCCGAGGGGGCGCTGACTCTTCAAGATGGATTTCCAGAGCTGGATGACTGCCGTGCAGCAGCGCACCGAGCGTGCGCTCGAAAGCCTGCTGCCTGCCGCCGACATCGCCCCGCAGCGCCTTCACAAGGCCATGCGCTACGCCACCCTCGGCGGCGGCAAGCGCGTGCGCCCGCTGCTGTGCCACGCGGCGGGCGAACTGGCCGGCGCCGACCATGCGCGCCTGGACATTGCCGGCTGCGCCGTCGAGATGATCCACGCCTATTCCCTGGTGCACGACGACCTGCCCTGCATGGACAACGACGTCCTGCGCCGCGGCAAGCCCACCTGCCATGTCGAATACGACGAGGCCACCGCGCTGCTGGTCGGCGATGCCTTGCAATCCCAGGCCTTCCTGCTGCTCTCCGACCACGTGCTGGCCGACGATCCGCGCCGCCAGATCGAAATGCTGCGCCTCCTGGCGCAGGCGTCCGGCTCGCGCGGCATGGCCGGCGGCCAGATGATCGACATCGAGGGCACCGGGCAGCAATTGACACGCCCGGAACTGGAACTCATGCACGTGCACAAGACCGGCGCGTTGATCCGGTCAGCCATCCTGCTCGGCGCACAGTGCGGCCCGCCGCTGCCCGAAGAGGAGATGGCGCGCCTCGACCATTTCGCCAAGCGCGTCGGCCTGCTGTTCCAGGTAGTCGACGATCTGCTCGATGCCGAAGCCAGCACGGCCACGCTGGGCAAGACCGCCGGCAAGGACGCCGCCCAGGGCAAGGCCACCTACGTCAGCGCGATGGGCCTGGCCGAGGCGCGGGAGATGGCTGACGCCCTGCGCAGCGAGGCGCGGGAAGCCATCGAGGCCTTCGGCGAGCGCGGCCGCCGCCTGCACGAACTGGCCCATTTCATCGTCACACGGAAATTCTGAAGCACACCGCATCGCAGATCGTCATGTCCGCCTACCCCTTGCTCGACACCGTCAACAGCCCTGCCGAATTGCGCCAGCTCGAGCGCAAGCAATTGCCGCAGCTGGCGCAGGAGCTGCGCGAATTTCTCATCGAGTCGGTGTCGAAGACCGGCGGCCATCTTTCCTCGAATCTCGGCACGGTGGAACTGACCATCGCCCTGCACTACGTCTTCAACACGCCGGAGGACCGGCTGGTGTGGGACGTTGGCCACCAGACCTATGCCCACAAGGTGCTCACTGGCCGGCGCGCCGGCATGGCCAGGCTGCGCATGCTGGGCGGCGTCTCCGGCTTCCCGCGCCGCGACGAAAGCCCCTACGACACCTTCGGCACCGGTCATTCCTCCACCTCCATCTCGGCGGCGCTGGGCATGGCCATCGGCGCGCGGGACCGCGGCGAGCAGAAGCACGTCGTCGCCGTCATCGGCGACGGCGCCATGACCGCCGGCATGGCCTTCGAGGCGCTCAACAACGCCGGCGTCGCCGATGCCAACCTGCTGGTCATCCTCAACGACAACGACATGTCGATCTCGCCGCCGGTGGGGGCGCTGAACAAGTATCTGGCGCGGCTGTTCTCCGGCCACGCCTTCAACGCCGCGCGCCGCGCCGGCGAGAAAGTGCTCGGCGTCTCGCCTTCCCTGCTGGAATTTGCCAAGCGCACCGAGGAGCACATCAAGGGCATGGTCACGCCGGGCACCCTGTTCGAGGAATTCGGCTTCAACTACATCGGCCCGATCGACGGCCACGACCTCGATTCGCTGGTGCCGACGCTGCGCAACATCGCCGAACTGAAGGGCCCACAGTTCCTTCACGTCATCACCAAGAAGGGCCAGGGCTACAAGCTGGCCGAAGCCGACCCGGTGCTGTATCACGGCGTGTCGAAGTTCGACAGCGAGAACGGCATCCAGCAGGGCAAGGGCGGCGGCCCCACCTATACCCAGGTCTTCGGCGACTGGCTGTGCGACATGGCGGCGCAGGACGCGCGCCTCGTCGCCATCACGCCGGCCATGAAAGAAGGCTCGGGCATGGTGCGCTTCGCCGAGGAATACCCGCAGCGCTTCCACGATGTCGGCATCGCCGAACAGCACGCGCTGACCTTCGCCGCCGGCCTCGCCTGCGAGGGCATCAAGCCGGTGGTGGCGATCTATTCGACCTTTCTGCAGCGCGCCTACGATCAGCTGATCCACGACATCGCCCTGCAGAACCTGCCGGTCATGCTGGCCATCGACCGCGGCGGCCTCGTCGGCGCCGACGGCGCCACCCACAACGGCGCCTTCGACCTGTCCTACCTGACTTGCCTGCCGAACCTGGTCGTCATGGCCCCCGCCGACGAGAACGAATGCCGACGGATGCTCACCACCGCCTTTCTCCACGACGGCCCCAGCGCCGTGCGCTATCCGCGCGGCCACGGCCCCGGCGTTCCACCGCAAAAGGAACTGGCTGCCCTGCCGCTGGGCAAGGGTGAGCTCCGCCGCTCGGGATCGCGCATCGCCCTGCTCGCCTTCGGCAGCCTGCTGGCGCCGGCCCTCGAAGCGGGTGACATCCTGAATGCCACCGTCGCCAACATGCGCTTCATCAAGCCGCTCGACCATGCCCTGGTCAGGGAACTCGCCTTCGGCCATGACTTGGTTGTCACCCTGGAGGAAAATGCCGTCATCGGCGGCGCCGGCGCGGAAGTGGCGCGCTCGCTGGAGGAACAGGGCCTCAATACGCGACTGCTGCGCCTCGGTCTGCCCGATCGATTCACCGAACACGGCGATTCCGCCACCCTGCTGGCGCAGCTGGGTCTGGACGCCAAAAGCATTTCGGAAAGGGTGAAGCGGGTAATACTTGAGTGATTCCGTCGGGAATGGTAGGATGTGTTTAAAAGAAAACGCTAATAGACCTGCCCCGAGAGAGAACACCATGAACCTGAGCGACACTATGGCCATACCCGACGTCCAAGGCTCCGCCGACACCCGCCAGCTGGCCATCGACAAGGTCGGCATCAAATCGATCCGCCACCCGGTCAGGGTGATGGACAAGAACGGCGGCGTGCAGCACACCATCGCCATGTTCAACATGTACGTCGGCCTGCCCCACAATTTCAAGGGCACGCACATGTCGCGCTTCGTCGAGATTCTCAACACCAACGAGCGCGAGATCTCCGTGGAGAATTTCGAGCCGATGGTGCGCGAGATGGTCAAGCGACTGGAGGCGGAGACTGGCCACGTCGAGATGACCTTCCCCTATTTCGTCAACAAGAAGGCCCCCGTGTCGGGTGTGCAGAGCCTGATGGATTATGAGGTCACTTTCATCGGCAAAGTCTGCGACGGCGGCCACTACCGCTTCACCATGAAGGTTCTGGTGCCCGTCACCAGCCTGTGTCCCTGCTCGAAGAAAATCTCGGAGCGCGGCGCCCATAACCAGCGTTCTCACGTCACTGTCACGGCGACGACCAACGATTTCGTCTGGATCGAGGACCTGGTGCAACTGGTCGAGGGCCAGGCCTCATGCGAGTTGTACGGCCTGTTGAAGCGCGCCGACGAAAAGCACATCACCGAACGCGCCTACGACAACCCGAAGTTCGTCGAGGATATGGTGCGCGACGTCGCCGCGCTGCTCAACAAGGAAAAACGGATCGATGCCTACGTGGTGGAATCGGAGAATTTCGAGTCCATTCACAACCACTCCGCCTACGCGCTTATCGAGCGCAACAAGCTCGAAGGCTGAGCCCCCTGCCTGGAGGCATAAAGAAACGGGGCGCCGCAGCGCCCCGTTTGCCTTGTTCGTCCCGCTTACTTCGCGCCGCCCTTGCCTGACGCTTCCAACTTCTCGCGGATGCGCGCCGACTTGCCGGAACGCTGGCGCAGATAATATAGCTTGGCGCGGCGCACATCGCCCTTGCGCTTCACCTCGATGCTGGCGATCAGCGGGGAATAGGTCTGGAAGGTTCGCTCGACGCCCTCGCCGGAGGAGATCTTGCGCACCGTGAAGGCGGAATTGAGGCCGCGGTTGCGCTTGCCGATCACCACGCCCTCGTAGGCCTGCACGCGCTTGCGCTCGCCTTCGACGACGTTCACGTTGACGATCACCGTGTCGCCGGGGGCGAACTCTGGGATGGTCTTGCCCAGGCGGGCGATTTCTTCCTGTTCCAGTTGCTCGATGAGATTCATTGCCTTGCTCCTAAGTCGAATGGCCTTTGGCCTTGTGCGCAGAGCATGCCGCAGCATGATGCGCACGTTTCTCGTTTAACAAACTGTTGCCGCTACCCAACTACTTTCTCTGCTCCTGCTTGAACTCCTCCAGCAGGATCGATTCTTCCTTGCTCAATTGCCGGCTTTCGATCAACTCCGGTCGCCGTAGCCAGGTGCGCCCCAGCGCCTGCTTCAGCCGCCAGCGCCGGATATCGGCGTGATGACCGGAAAGCAATACCGCCGGCACCGGCAGCCCTGCATAAACTTCGGGCCGCGTGTAGTGCGGACAATCGAGCAATCCGCCGGCAAAGGATTCCTCCACCACCGAATCGGCATCGTTCAACGCCCCAGGCAATTGCCGCACCACCGCATCGATCAGCGCCATCGCCGCGATCTCGCCGCCGGAGAGGACAAAGTCGCCCAGAGAGACTTCCTCATCAACGCTACGCTGAATGAGCCGTTCATCGACCCCTTCGTAGCGTCCGCACAGCAGGATCGCTCCCGCCCCCTGCGCCAGCCCTAGCACCCGCTCATGACTCAGTGGGCGGCCTTGCGGCGTCAGGTAGATCACCTTGCCACCAGGTTGGTTTCCCCTGGCCGCGTCTATCGCCTTTTCCAGCGGTTCGGCCAGCATCACCATGCCGGGCCCGCCGCCGTAGGGCCGGTCATCCACCGTACGGTAGTTGTCGACCGCGAAGTCGCGCGGGTTCCACAGCGCCAGGCGCCACAGGCCCTGCTCGCGCGCCCGCCGCGTGATGCCGTAGTCGGCCACCGCGGCGAACATCTCCGGGAACAGCGTGATGACATCGAAAGCGACGCTCACCAGTCACGCTCCCAGTCCACCTGGATCAGGCACCCGGCCAGATCCACCTCCTTGATCACCGTCGCCACGAAAGGCAGCAGGCGCCGGCTGCCGTCCTCGTCGCGCACGTCGAGCACTTCGTGCGCACCGGTCCTCACCAGTTCTGCGACACGGCCCAGCCGTTCGCCCGCCCGATTCACCACTTCCAGGCCAATCAGATCGGCCCAGTAGAATTCATTTTTTGCCGTTTTCGGCAGCGCCTCGCGAGGCGCACCGACATAGAGTCGGGACAATTGCTCCGCCGCGTTGCGGTCCTCGATGCCGTCGAAACGTGCGACAAGGCCCTTACCATGCGGCTTGCATTCGGCGAGCTGCCTCGCCTGCCACGCCGCATCCGCCATCTCCTCGTCCGCGCTCAACCACCAGCACGGCATTTGCGCCCACGCCTGCGGATCGTCTCCGTAGACATGAATATTGACCCAGCCGCGGATGCCGAATGGGGCGGTGATGCGCCCCAGGACGATCATGCGTGTTAGGCAGCAGCCTTGGCAGCGAACTGCTTGACCAGCCGCGCGACGGTAGGCGACAGTTGGGCGCCCTTGCTCGTCCAATGCTCGATGCGCAGCATGTCGACGCGCAGCCCCTGCTCCTTCTCGCCGGCAACGGGATTGTAGTAGCCGACGCGTTCAATGCAGGCGCCATCGCGGCGCTTGCGCGAATCGGTGACGACCATGTTGTAGAACGGACGCTTCTTGGCGCCGCCCCGGGCAAGTCGAATGACGACCATGTGCTTAACCCTTGGTTGAAATCGGAAAATGGGGATTCGGCGCAGGCCGGGTCCGCGAAGCGAACAGCCAACGAAGCAGCCGAAGCTAAAAAGGCAAATATCTTATAGGAAAATCATCTGATAAACAAGAACAAGCGATAACCCGGAGGCAGTCTCCAACCTGCCGCGCGCGCTTGCGTCGCCCCTTGCCCGGCCGGCCGATTCCACTACAATGAACCCATTATCATTTTTGGGGCCGCCCCACGGCCTACGGAAGCTTGGCACGCACAGCCCCCGTCCGCCAGATTCGCCTGTCCGATGACGTCGCCCACGTCTTGGATTGGCTCGCCACCCCGATTCCGGAAGACCCTGCGCAGGATCTGGCCCAACTCAGCGGAGAACTGGCGGCACTTGGGCGTGCTCGCCTTGAAGATGCCCATTACCACCGAATTCTGGACCTCTTCTACGACCGGGCACACCGACTCTCCCGCGCCCTGAAAGCACACCTCACCGAGGCCAGCCTGCCGCTCGGCAAGGAATTGCGCGCCATGGCCGCCTTGCTGATCGCCGTGCACGAGAACATTGCGGCAGGATACGAACGCGTCCTGCTTGACGCTGATCGCCTCGCCCATAGCAAGCGTCGCAATGCCGGCTCCGTTGCTGCCCGCGCCCTCAGTTGTCTTGCCGAAGCCCTGGAAGCCAGTTGCATGGTGGCCGGACCGCCGCCGTCGGACCTGTGGCGGCGCGCCCATACCCTGGCCAAGTCGGCACGGGCACATTTCGAGCCGACAGCGACCTTGATTCCTGGCCTCTCGCTTGATGCCGAAAAAATCTACAAGGGGCTGCTGGCCTTGGCCGCAGCCCAACCCGAAGGTTTTTCGCCGGGAGAGATCGCGCTGACGAGCGAGTACCTCGCGCAGTTCGCCGCTGCGGTTAATCTGCTGCCCTCGCCCCCACCGAAGGAAGAAGGCTCTTGGTACTGGGTGGACGGCAGCCGCGACATGGGGCCGGTGCCGCCCAACCGGCGAATTCCGCCCGACCATGGCGATCTGCTCTACTGTTCGTTCCAGTTGTTGGCCCGTCTGCTCGGCGAACAGGTCTCCGCCCTCGAAAGCGGCATGCCTGCGGGCAACTTGCGGCTGCCGGAGCGTGCCGCCGGGCATGGTGGTCTCGCTGCTCTTAAACGCCTGCAAGCACACTGGGCGCACCCCCCCCATCGTCAGCATCCGCGCCGCCACAACAATTTCCGCGCCCAAGTCTGTGTCGGCCTCAGCGAACTATGGCAATTGCTGGAACGCGGCGAGGTGCAGGAGGGCGCCGAGGCGGGTGCGCTGCACATGACCGAGTGGATGGTGCTCAATGAAAGCCCCGCCGGATATGCCGTGATGCACGTTGCCGGCGAAGTCGAAGGGCTGGTTCCGGGCAGCGCCATTGCGTTGCGTCCAGCGCCCGACATGCCCTGGAGCATTTGCATTGTGCGCTGGATGAAAAGCGAGAACCCGGAACACATCGAGCTGGGTCTGGAATTGGTCGCCCCTGCAGCCCGTTCGGTGCAGCTTTTGTTCCGTAATGGTGATCAAACCCAATTGCCCACCCCGGGGCTGTTGTTGCCGGCCCTTCCGGCCTTGCGCGAGCATCCTGCTCTCCTTGCCCCCTCCGGCGTCTTCAGCGCGCGCCGCTTCTTCATCGTCTCCGGCGAGGACAAGACCCACGTCATGCAAGGACGGCTGCTCAGCCTCGATCTGCAGACCGGCGCGGTCGAACTGTTCCAGTTCGAGTCCGATCCCTATCCGATGTGATCAACGTTTGGCAGAGCGCATCTCCCCCAGCACCGCCGTCGTCAGCGCCCCCCCCAGCACCACCAGCCATGAGAGGTACAGCCAGACCAGGAAGATCGGCACCGTGGCGAAGGCGCCGTAGATCAGGGTGTAGTTCGGGAATGCCGATACGTAATAGCCGAAACCACGCTGGATGAGGGAAAAGCCCAAGGCCGCCACCATCCCGCCGACAACAGCATGCCGGGGTGCCACCGGGCGATTCGGCATGGCGTAGTAAATCAGGCCGCATAGCGCTGCAAGCAGCAGTGCCGGCAGGATTTTCAAGAACAGGTTGGTCATCCATTTCGGCTCGTTGACCAGACCCAGCGAAGCCGTCATCAGATAGGTCGCCGCCGCCACGCATGCCCCCAGCACGACCGGCCCCAGTATCAATCCGCACAAGTATAGAAAAATACGCTTCAGCAATGGTCTTGGCGCCCTCACCCGCCAAATCTGGCCGAATACGCGGTCGATGGAGAGCATCAGCAGCAGTGCCGTAAGGACCAGCATGCCCGTGCCCAGCGCCGTCAGGCGGCCGGTCTTTTGCGTAAACTGCAGGGCATACGTGGTGATGACCCTGCCCGCCTTCTCCGGCAGCAGATTGGCGAGGAGAAAGCCGCGCAACGCCGTGCCCAGTCCCGAGAAGAAGTCGAACTGGGAAATCAGCACCAGCGCCACTGTCAGCAGCGGCACCAGCGCCAGCAGCGTGGTGAAGGCCAGACTGGCGGCGGCCTGGGCACAACGCTCCTCGCGAAAGCGTGAAACGCAGCGCGTCAGGAAGTCGGGCAAGAGGCCAACCAGGCGCATCGAGGATTCCCGTTCCGATAGAATGCCGCGATTCTACCGGAAGCATTCATGCCTACTACCGCCCGTCTTTGCAATCACGCCACCACGATGAGCCTGATGACCTTGCTTTTTCTCTGTCTGGCCTGGGAACTGTGGTGGGCGCCCCTGCGCCCGGGCGGCTCGTGGCTGGCGCTGAAGGCGTTGCCGCTGCTGGCGCCGCTATTTGGCGTGCTGCGCGGCCGGCGTTACACGCACCAGTGGGTGTCTCTTCTGACGTTGGCCTATTTCACCGAAGGCATTGTGCGCGCAACCACCGAACACGGCTTGTCCGCCTGGCTCGCCATCGCCGAAACAATATTCGCCAGCATTTTGTTCGGTAGCGCGGTGCTCTATGTCCGCGTCACCGGAAAACGAAGTTTCAGGGAAGACAAATGCCCGCGTGAGCGGGCGGAATGCCGGAACAAAAGTCAGTCGCTGTAACACGGCGCCCGGGTCATAGCCTTCCACCACCCCCCCTCGGGAAGGGGATGATTGTTCGCTTCGCATCCTGCACAGCTTTCCGTCATGTCGCCGATCTCGTATTGGCACTGTCGAAGACGTGGTGGATGGAGACTGTCATCTCCTCCACCGCAGCCGCCATGCTGGAGGCTGCCTTGCTTTGTTGAGCCGTGCCGATCGCCAGTTGTTCATCAGGCGCAAGCCATGCTGAAGACGGATCAGGAAGTCTTGCTGACGTTGAGGAGTTCTGCCGCGGAAAGGATTTCCTCCGCCACTTCGCCGATCTTCCGCCGTTGCGTGCGCGCAGTCGTGCGCAAGGCTTCGAAGGCCTGCTGCCGATTCAGTCTGCGGCGTTCCATGAGAAGCCCCACTGCCATGCTCACCTCGCGGTTTTCGGTCAGGGCGGTCTGCAATTGCTGTTCGGTAGTGCGCAGCTTCCCAAGCTCCGTGGCTCGGGCCAAAGCCGCCTCTAGGGCCGGAACCAGTTGGGGAATATCGACCGGCTTTACCAAATAACCGAGCGCGCCATGCTCGATGGCCTGCTGCACCACATCTTCTTCGCTATAAGCGGTCAGAAAGATGAATGGGACACGGGGATGCTCCAACAAATGCTTAGCCAGATCCAGGCCTGACTGCTCAGGCATGCGCACATCCAGCACGGCTATATCCGGATGCTCCACGCCGAGCACCCGCCGTGCCTCCTCCGCCGAGGCGCACGCCTGAACGGCATACCCTGCCTGCTCAAGACCGCTCGATAGCGTCGCCAAAACCAGCCGGTCGTCATCGACCAGCAGAACCTTGCGTTGCGGTGTTTGTTTTCCCTCATTCATGAATGACTCTCTCTACCGAATCAATTACGACCGCAATTTTCATAACTTTAGATATATATGCCCCGGCAATGTTCCCCCCGGAACCGGTAAAACCGTCATGACGAACAGGCGAAAATGATCGCGCGGCGCAGGAACAAGGCGCGAAAATAATCCGGGGATGGGCGTTTGCCGGGCTGAAACGAAAAAAGGCGGCATGTGCAAGGCCAGCCTTCAATTGTTTAATTTTTACACCCCCTCGGCCCAAATAGCAACGATCATTTTGTTGCCGAGGGGAAAGAACCCGGATCAGACTTGCGGATTGACCTTCTCGGGCTTGGAAACCAGTTTGTTCAAGGCATTGATGTAGGCCTTGACCGAAGCGACGACGATGTCCGTATCCGCCCCCTGACCGTTCACCACACGGCCGTCCTTGGCCAGCCGGACCGTGACTTCGCCCTGCGCATCGGTGCCGCCGGTAATGCTATTCACGGAAAACAGCAACAATTCGGAACGGCTCTCGGCGATGCGCTCCACCGCCTTGAAGGAAGCGTCCACCGGGCCGTCTCCATCCGCTTCGGATTTTCTTTCTGTCCCGCCAGCCGAAACCGTGATGCGGGCATGCGGCGTCTCACCGGTTTCCGAGGCGACGCGCAGGCTGACGAGCTTGTAGTGCTCCTGCTCGGGCGCGACTGCTTCATCGGACATCAACGCCTGCAGATCTTCGTCAAAGATCTCGTGCTTCTTGTCTGCCAATTCCTTGAATCGGGAGAAGGCCAGGTTGAGTTGCTCCTCGCTCCCGATGACGATTCCCAGGTCGGCCAACCTGGTCTTGAAAGCATTCCGTCCGGAGTGCTTGCCCAGCACCAGTTTGTTCTGCGCCCAGCCGACATCCTGGGCGCGCATGATCTCGTAGGTCTCGCGGTGCTTGATCACGCCGTCCTGGTGAATGCCCGACTCGTGGGCGAAGGCGTTGGCGCCGACAATGGCCTTGTTCGGCTGCACCGGAAAGCCGGTGATGCTGGAGACCAGCTTGGAGGCCGGCACGATCTGCGTCGCGTCGATGCGCGTCTCGCAGCCGAAGATGTCCTGGCGGGTGCGCACGGCCATGACGATTTCCTCCAGCGCGGCGTTGCCGGCGCGCTCGCCCAGCCCGTTGATGGTGCATTCCACCTGGCGCGCGCCTTCCATCACAGCGGCGAGCGAGTTGGCCACGGCGAGACCGAGGTCGTTGTGGCAATGCACCGACCAGACCGCCTTGTCCGAATTCGGCACGCGCTCGCGCAGGCTGCGGATCGTCGCGGCGAACTGTCCCGGCACGTTATAGCCGACGGTATCCGGCACGTTGAGGGTCTTGGCGCCGGCCTTGATGACTGCGTCGAAGATGCGGCAAAGGAAATCCAGTTCCGAACGGCCGGCGTCCTCGGCGGAGAATTCGATGTCATCGGTGTATTCCCGCGCCCATTGCACGGCCTTCACCGCCTGCTCGACGACCTGGTCGGGCGTCATGCGCAGCTTCTTTTCCATGTGGATGGGGCTGGTGGCGATGAAGGTATGGATGCGACCGGACCTGGCCGGCTTGACGGCCTCGCCGGCGCGGCGGATGTCGTTCTCGCTGGCGCGCGCCAGCGAGCAGACGGTGGACTCCTTGACCGCTTCCGCAATGCTGCGGATGGCATCGAAATCGCCGGGCGAGGCGGCGGCGAAGCCGGCCTCGATGACATCGACCTTCATGCGCTCCAGCTGGCGCGCCACGCGCAGCTTCTCTTCCTTGGTCATGGAAGCGCCCGGGCTCTGCTCGCCGTCGCGCAAGGTCGTGTCGAAAATCACCAAGTGGTCTTTCATGTCCGTCTCCGAATGGGATGCGTCAATAAAGTCGAACGGGGGTCATGCCCTCGTCGGCCGGGTACAACTCAAATTGTGGGTGGGGGAGTTTAGCGCGCGCGGCGCAGCAGCGGCCGAGCCAGCAGGAGGCCGCTGAGAAGCAGTGTTGCAGACAGGATCATTGCCATTTGAAGCATGGCTCGACTATAGCCCAGAATTCCGGACCGGCGCAAGGGGGGTCAGGCCGGGTTGTTGCGGCGCCGGGCCCAGGCCCAGGCGGCCATGACATAGCCGGAAAAGGCATAGCAGAGGAACAGGGCGAAAAGGATGCCCGGCGGGTAGCTGGAGACCAGGACGAAGAACAGCACGATGGCCAGCACCGCCATGAACGGCACGCTGCGCCGCAAGTTGATGTCCTTGCCGCTGTAGTAGCGGAAGTTGCTCACCATGGTGATGCCGGCGAAGAGGGTCAGCGCCCAGGCGTACCAGCGCACTTCCTCCCCGGTGTAATTCAGGTCTATGAGCACCCAGACGAAGCCGGCGACCAGCGCCGCCGCCGCCGGACTGGGCAGGCCCTGAAAGAAACGCTTGTCGATGACTTCGATATTGGTGTTGAAGCGTGCCAGCCGCAGCGCCGCGCCGACGCAATAGATGAAGGCGGCGATCCAGCCCCACTTGCCCATGCCCTTCATGGCCCACTCGAACATCACCAGGGCCGGCGCCACGCCGAAGGACACCATGTCGGAGAGTGAGTCATATTCCGCGCCGAAGGCGCTCTGCGTACGGGTCAGGCGCGCCACGCGCCCGTCCAGCCCGTCGAGGATCATGGCGATGAAGATAGCCACCGCCGCATGCTCGAAGCGGTCGGTCATGGCCTGCACGATGGCGTAGAAACCGGCGAACAGCGCCGCCGTCGTGAACAGGTTGGGCAGGATGTAGATGCCGCGCCGCCTCAACTCGGGGTTGACCAGGGCTTTGCGGGAACGGATCTCGGGCATGGCCTTATTGTAGCTCGGCCAGGATGGTGGCCGTCGCCGACACCGTGTCGCCGAGACTGACTTTTACCCGTGAGCCGGGCGGCAGATAGACATCGACGCGCGAGCCGAAACGGATGAAGCCGTAGCGCTGACCGCGGGTGAGCCGGTCGCCCTTGTTCACGTAGCAGAGGATGCGCCGCGCAATGAGCCCGGCCACCTGCACGCTGGTGACATCCTGGCCGTCCGGTGTGCGCAACCAGATCGCGTTGCGCTCGTTTTCCAGGGAGGCCTTGTCCAGCGCGGCATTCAGGAAGCTGCCGGCGTGGTACCAGCGGCCCTTCACTTCGCCATCCACCGGGCTGCGGTTGGAGTGCACATTGAAGACGTTCATGAAGACGCTGATCTTCAGCGCCTCGCGATCGAGATAGGGGTCGCGCGTTGTCTGGATGGCGACGATGCGCCCGTCGGCAGGAGACAGTACGTCCTTTGCCGTGCCCGGAATCGGCCGCGCCGGATCGCGGAAGAACTGCAGGACGAACACCGTCCAGAGCCACAGCGGCGCCGACCAGCCCCAGCCGGCAAACCAGCCGACGGCCAGCGCGGCAGCAATTGAAATCGCCAGGAAAGGCCACCCCTCCCTGGCGATGATCGGATGCGGGTAGGAAGAAGACACTAGCCCTCCGCCGGGCCGCCCCAAGGAGGGCTGCAGTCAACGACATGGAAGCCGCGCAACGGCTGAACCGTCGTCACCCCTTTCCATGGGAAAGGGGCTGGGGGATAGGCCGTCATCTAGTTCTTGGTCTGATCGACCAGCTTGTTCTTCTTGATCCACGGCATCATGTCGCGCAGCTTGGCGCCGACCTGCTCGATCGAGTGGGCGGCCATGTTGCGGCGGGAAGCCAGCAGCGTCGGCGCGCCGGCGCGGTTCTCCAGGATGAACTCCTTGGCGTACTGGCCGGACTGGATCTCCTTGAGAATGCGCTTCATCTCGGCCTTGGTCTGCTCGGTGACGATGCGCGGACCGCGCGTGATGTCGCCGTATTCGGCATTGTTGGAGATGGAGTAGCGCATGTTGGCGATGCCGCCCTCGTAGATCAGGTCGACGATCAGCTTCACTTCGTGCAGGCACTCGAAATAGGCCATCTCGGGCGCGTAACCGGCCTCGACCAGCGTTTCGTAGCCGTTCTGGATCAACTGCGTCAGGCCGCCGCACAGCACCACCTGCTCGCCGAAGAGGTCGGTCTCGGTCTCCTCGCGAAAGCTGGTCTCGATGACGCCACCGCGCGTGCCGCCGTTGGCCGCCGCGTAGGACAGGGCGATGTCGCGCGCCTTCTTGGAGACGTTCTGGTGCACGGCGATCAGCGAGGGCACGCCGCCGCCTTGGACATAGGTCGAGCGCACCAGGTGGCCGGGGCCCTTCGGCGCGACCATGATGACGTCGAGGTCGGCGCGCGGCTGCACTTGGCCGTAATGGATGTTGAAGCCGTGGGCGAAGGCCAGCGCCGCGCCCTTCTTGATGTTCGGCTCGATGTCCTCGCGATAGACCTGGCCGATGTTCTCATCCGGCAGCAGGATCATGACCAAGTCGGCGCCCTTCACCGCCTCGCCGACGGCCTTCACAGTCAGGCCGGCTTTTTTCGCCTTGT
The DNA here is from genome assembly GCA_016214145.1 of Rhodocyclales bacterium. Classification (GTDB taxonomy): domain Bacteria; phylum Pseudomonadota; class Gammaproteobacteria; order Burkholderiales; family Rhodocyclaceae; genus Desulfobacillus. The sequence goes on along the minus strand of JACRPA010000005.1, from coordinate 351,874 downwards.
CCCAGGAGGCGCCGCCCTTGCGCAGGCCGACGGTGACCTTGACGCCGGAATCGTGCAGGTTGAGGGCGTGGGCGTGGCCCTGCGAGCCGTAGCCGACGATGGTGACCTTCCGGCCCTTGATGAGGGAGAGGTCGGCGTCCTTGTCGTAATAGACCTTCATGTTTTCTTCCTTATAAAAACGGGCAGACGGCGCTCCCGCCGACCGCCCTGCCGTTATCAGATTTTCAGAATTCTGTCGCCGCGGCCGATGCCGCAAACGCCGGTGCGCACGGTTTCCAGGATCAACGTGCGGTCGATGGCCTCGATGAAGGAATCGAGTTTCGCCGTGTTGCCGGTCAGCTCGATGACGTAAGTCGTCTCGGTGACGTCGATGATGCGGCCGCGGAAAATGTCCGACATGCGCTTCATTTCCTCGCGATCCTTGCCGGTGGCGCGCACCTTGACCAGCATCAGCTCGCGTTCGATGTGGGCCGCCTCGGAGATGTCCACCACCTTGATCACCTCGATCAGCTTGTTCAGCTGCTTGGTGATCTGCTCGATGATGTCGTCCGAGCCGATGCTGACGATGGTGATGCGCGACATGGAGGGATCCTCGGTCGGCGCCACTGTCAGGGATTCGATGTTGTAGGCGCGCGCCGAGAACAGCCCGGTCACGCGGGACAGTGCGCCGGCTTCGTTTTCGATCAGGAGTGAGATGACGTGACGCATTACAGTTCTTCCGACAGGATCATTTCGGTGAGGCCCTTGCCGCCCTGCACCATCGGATAGACGTTCTCGGTCGGGTCGATGGCGAAATCCATGAAGACCAGATCGTCCTTGCGCTTGAAGGCTTCCTTGAGGGCGCCTTCGACGTCGCCGGGCTTCTCGATCTTCATGCCGACATGGCCGTAGGATTCCGCCAGCTTGACGAAGTCCGGCAGGGCATCGACGTAGGACTCGGCGTAGCGGTTGCCGTGGAAAAGCTGCTGCCACTGGCGCACCATGCCGAGATAGCCGTTGTTGAGCAGGACGATCTTGAGAGGCAGACGGTACTGCTTGCAGGTCGACAGCTCCTGGATGCACATCTGGATGCTGCCCTCGCCGGTGACGCAGGCCACGGGCGCGCCCGGGTGGGCAAGCTGCACGCCCATCGCCGCCGGCAGGCCGAAGCCCATCGTGCCGAGACCACCGGAATTCATCCAGCGGCGCGGCTTGTCGAACTTGTAGTACTGCGCCGCCCACATCTGGTGCTGGCCGACGTCGGAGCAGACGAATGCCTCGCCCTTGGTCACCTCGTAGAGCTTCTCGACGACGAACTGCGGCTTGATGATCTTGCTCTTGCGGTCGTACTTGAGGCAGTCCTTGCCGCGCCATTCCTCGATCTGCTTCCACCAGGCCTTGACCGCCTTCTCGTCCGGACGGTCGCCGCTGGCCGCGATCAGTTTGGTAATGTCATCGAGCACATCCGGCAGGTCGCCGACGATGGGAACGTCCACCTTGACCCGCTTGGAAATCGACGACGGATCGATGTCGATGTGGATGATCTTGCGCGGCACCTCGGCGAAGTTGGCCGGGTTGCCAATGACGCGGTCGTCGAAGCGCGCGCCGACGGCCAGCAGCACGTCGCAATGCTGCATGGCCATGTTGGCTTCATAGGTGCCGTGCATGCCGAGCATGCCGACGAACTGTTTGTCCGTCGCGGGAAAGCCACCCAGTCCCATCAGCGTGTTGGTAACGGGGAAACCAAGCTGCCTGACCAGCTTGGCGAGCTTGTCGGCGGCATCGGACAGTATCACGCCGCCGCCGGTGTAGATCATCGGCCGCTTGGCCTCGAGCAGCAGCTGCACAGCCTTCTTGATTTGCCCCTGATGGCCCTTGATTACCGGGTTGTAGGACCGCATGGCCACCGACTTCGGATAGGCGTACTCGCACTTCGTCGCAGAGATGTCCTTCGGGATGTCCACCAGCACCGGCCCGGGGCGGCCGCTCTGGGCGAGGTAGAAGGCCTTCTTGATGGTCGAAGCCAGTTCCCGAACGTCCTTGACGAGGAAATTATGCTTGACGCAGGGGCGGGTGATGCCGACAGTATCGACTTCCTGGAAGGCATCCTGGCCGATATAGGCGGTGGGCACCTGGCCGGAAATGATCACCATCGGGATCGAATCCATGTAAGCCGTGGCGATGCCGGTTACGGCATTCGTCACGCCCGGGCCCGAGGTCACCAGCGCCACGCCGACCTTCTCGGTCGAACGCGCATAGCCGTCGGCGGCATGTACGGCACCCTGCTCATGGCGCACCAGCACATGGCGTACCTTGTCCTGCTTGAAGAACTCGTCGTAGATGAAGAGAACAGATCCGCCGGGATAGCCGAAAACATATTCGACCTTTTCTTCCTGCAGGCACCTGATTACAATTTCCGCACCGGTCAGAACCATTGTTGCACCCAGAAGGCTTCCATAAACGGCTGAAAAACCTGTGATTTTACTTACACCCCCCCCGTTGGTCAAGGTATTTCGCGAAGGAAAAATCCCTTCGCAACGAGTGGAAAACTGAATCCTGGCCGCCAGAACGGAACTGTCGGATTTTCTCGCCAGCGTAGAGCGGCGCGCCTACAAGCAGGCACTGTTCGCGGTGCGCGACGACGAGGCGGCGCTGGATATCGTCCAGGATTCGATGCTCAAGCTTGCGGAAAAATATGGCGACAAGCCCTCCGGGGAACTGCCGATGCTGTTCCAGCGCATCCTGCAGAACACCATCCGCGATTTTTACCGCCGACAAAAAGTCCGTTCTCTTTGGACCACGCTGCTCTCTGCGTTTTCACCCGCCGACGACGACGATGCCGACCCCCTGGAAACTTTCGAAGTCGAACAGGGGTCATATACGCCGGCAACACCGCATGCAAGTCTGGAGCAAACGCAAGTACTTGCAATCATTGAAGAAGAAGTAAAAAAACTGCCCCCGCGTCAACGCGAAGCCTTTCTTATGCGTTATTGGGAAGACATGGATATCGCCGAAACCGCGTCTGCCATGGGGTGCTCGGAAGGCAGCGTCAAAACGCATTGCTCCCGGGCAACTCATTCATTGGCCGCCGCATTGAAGGCAAGAGGCATCGAGCTATGAACAAAGAACGCGAATTCGCCTACAAGGTCCGCCACCACCTTAACCTGGGGGTGGACGGCGTCGACCGCAAAACCGCCGACAGATTGTTTGAAGCCCGTCAGAATGCGCTTGCCCATCAAAAAATTGCCGGTGCTCAATTGAGTCTGGCCGGTGTGGGCCATATCGCCGCTGACCTGTTTCTGCCCCATGCACGCGCCTTGGTAGGAATAGTCGGTCTGGTGATCGGAGTCGTCGGAGTATCCACCTGGAACGATTTCCGGAAGGCGGCTGAGCAAGAGGAAGTCGACAGTGCGCTGCTGGCCGACGACCTGCCGATCAACGCCTACCTCGACAAGGGCTTCCAGGCATGGCTTTCCGAGCACTCGTCGCAGGACTAATCCTCGCATTCTCGCTGCTCTCCCCCGCCCAGGCCGTTGTCCCCGAACTAAGGCAGCCGGCGTGGGCCGAACTTCCCCAGGAGCAAAAGCAGATTCTGTCCCCCCTGTCCCGCGACTGGGACAAGATGGAGGCTTATCGCAAGAAGAAATGGATCGGCATAGCCAAACGCTACCCCTCCATGAAGCCAGAGGAGCAGGCGCGCGTTCAAAGCCAGATGAAGGACTGGGCCAGTCTGACACCGGACCAGCGCAAGCAGGCTAGGGAACAGTACAAGACCCTGCAAAAGGCGCCACCGGAGAAAAAAGAAGCCATCAAGCTGAAATGGGAGCAATACAAGGATTTGCCGGACGAAGAGAAAAAACGACTGGCGGAAAAAGCCGTCAGCAAACCTTCACCCAAACCCGGCACGACCAAGCCGCTTGGGCTGGCGCCCAAGCTACCGGCGACTGCGCCCCAGCCCCTGCCGGTCCCTCCGCCGGCCGCGCCAGCCGCCTCCACCGCAGTGGCGGATATCCCGACACCCCCGGCCCAAGCCGACACACCCGCCTCGACTGAGGCGCCCGCTCAGGCAACGCCTGCCGCATCCGCCCCCCCGGCCTCACAGTAGTAAGTCGTGCCGGACGAGACTATTGCCGTCGTCGCGCCGCCCAGCATCCGCCGACGGCTGGCCGGCATGCTCTATGAATCGTTCCTGCTGCTGGGTGTATTGAGCATCGCTTTCGTCCTGCCTCATCTGCTGATCGGCATGATCTGGAAGGCCGCTGTCCCCGGCCCGCTGCTCTGGCTGCACATATTCATTGTCCTGCTGGCGTATTTCGGATGGCTCTGGAGGCGCAGCGGGCAAACACTGGCCATGCAGACGTGGAAAATCAAGCTGGTGGCCGCCAACGGCGCGCCATTGACGAACGGGCAGATTCTCCTGCGCTATTCGCTGGCCTGGCCGAGCCTGCTTGCCGGCGGAGTCGGAATTTTCTGGGCGCTGGTCGATCCCGACCGCCAGTTCCTGCACGATCGGCTGGCCGGCACCCGCCTCATCCGGCTTTAATCGTCAGCGTCGTTCAACCCACCACAGCATGCCGGCTGCCGCCATCAGGAAGAGCGCGCTCGGCGTGATGGCCGAGAAGAAAGGCGGCCAGCTATTGATGGCGCCCAGATTCGAGAAAAGCCCATTCAACATGTGAAAGGTTATGCCGAGCATGATGCCGGTAAAGACTTTCACGCTCACCGTACCCATGCGATCCTGCAGGTAGGCAAAAGGCAGGGCCATCGCCATCATGACCAGCGCGGCCATCGGATAGATCAACTTCTTCCACATGGCGATCTCGTAGCGCTGCGTCTTAAGTTGGTTTTCCCTGAGGTGGTGGATATAGCGATACAGGCTGGCCGCCGACATGCGCTCGGGCATGACCAGCAGGACGCCAAGAATTTCCGGATTGATCGCCGAGCGCCAGATGGCTTCGGGTAGCCGACTTGTCTTGGCTTCGTCTTTCTCGAAAACTGTCTGCGCAACCTCTTTCAATCGCCATTTATCCGGCGGCAGGTACTCGCCTTCCTTTGCCTCTGAAATCGAGCGCAAGACTTGATTCTTGTCGAATTCATAAATGCGCACTCCCTCCAGTCTCGTATCGGGCAGGACGGTGCGCACATTGATGAAACTCAACTCGTCCTTGACCCACAGGCCGGAGCGAAACTCCTGCCCGACTATCTGTGACAACGCCTTCAGCCGCAATTCCTTCGCGGCACGCTCAGAGGGCGGAGCAATGAAGTCACCGACGATGAAAGTTAGCAGAACAAACGCCAGTCCGAGTTGTACCAAGGTGCCGAGAATTGAAGCGGTCGACAGGCCCGATGCGCGCAAAACGGTGATCTCGGAATGGCGAGCCAGCATCGTCAGCGCATAGAGCGTTCCGATCAGCACGGCGATCGGCGCCAGTTCATAGATATGGCCCGGTTGCGTCAGCAGCACGAAGAGCATCATGTGCCGAAGCTGATAATTACCCTTGCCAAGGCTTTCCAGTTCGTGGATGAGATCGAAAAAGGCAAAAAGCATCAGGAACGCCACCAGGATCAGCGTTACTGAGGAATAGACCTCCCTTGCCAAATAGCGTTTGTATACCTTCACTTGCGTAGCTTTATCCCGGAGAACATGGACAGGCGCTTGAAGAAGAATATGATCAGCAGCGCGAACATCACCACATGCACCATCCACCAGCCGATCTCGAATCGGACTTTCCCCTGAGAAACCCAAGCTTGGCTTACCGAAATCATATTGTTGTAGATCATGTAGGTAAGCAGCGCCAGAATCATATTATTGGTTCGGCCCGCACGCGGATTGACGAAACTAAGCGGAATGGCCAGCAGCGCCAGGTTCAGCGCCGCCAGTGGCATGCCGATGCGCCAGAGCATTTCCCCCTTGCTGCTGTTGGTCGGGTTCTGCAGCAAAACCCAAGTCGGCGTGTTTCTATTGGTGGGTTCAACCTCGTGCGCCTCCTTGGCTTCAATACGCACGGCATAGCGCTCGAACTCCATGACCCGATATTCGGGTGAATCTGGAGTGCCTTCATAACGGCGGCCATTGATCATCACCACGAAGCGGTCGCCATTGGGCATGGTTTCGGTATACCCGTCAGAAGACATCATGACACCGAGTCGCCCATGCTGCATCGAACTGATGAAAATGTTGCGCACTGCGCCTTCATCGTTGGCACTGACTCCAGTTGAGGCGGCCTCGACGAAGAACACCCTGTCCCCTTTAGCCGACTCCTTGAAAGCGCCTGGCGACACGCGCGCGACATCGTCCCGGCTGTCCATGCGCTGGCGGTACTCGGCGCTCTTGGATTGCGCCCAGGGGGACAGCAGGAAGGAGATGACCGAGATCGCCGCCACCAGTGGCACTGCAAACTTCAGAACAGGCCTCACCCACGCCGTCAGGGGCAACCCGCAAGAAAACCAGACGGCCATTTCGGAATCGCGATAGCTGCGGGAAAGCGTCAGCAGTATCGAAATGAAGAGTGTCATGGAAAGAACAACATGCATTTGGGTCAGCGCGCCGAAGCCGAGCATGGCGACCACTGCTTCCGGCACGATCTTGCCGCCAGCGGCCTGACTCAGCAGGCGAATCAATTGCGTCGTCACCAGAATGGCGAAGAGCGCAACAAAGATCGCCCCGGCAGTACCGGTGCATTCACGTATCACCGCTCGCTCAAATATCTTCCCGCGCGCCATTTTGACTTTTTCTTAGGGGAAAAGGGATAATCGGAGCCTAATTAGCCGGAGAGGAGTTGCGAGTGGAATTTAGCATAAAAAGCGGCAGCCCGGATAAGGCCAAATGCGACTGTGTCGCTGTCGGCGTGTTCGATTCGCGCAAATTGTCGGCACCGGCGCAAAGGCTGGACAAGGCCTCCGGGGGATTTCTGACAGGCATCCTGCGTCGGGGCGACATGGAGGGGAAAAACGGCTCGACGCTCCTGCTGCACGGCACGCCGGGAATCGCCGCCGGGCGGGTGTTGCTGGTCGGCCTCGGCAAGGAAGCGGAATTCGGCGAGAAGGCCTATCGCGACGCGGTTGCCGCAACTGTTCGCGCCTTGAAGGACACCGGCAGCAGGAATGTTCTCGTTACCCTGAGCGAATTGCCTGTCGCCAGGCGCAACGCCGCCTGGCGGGTGCGTCAGGCGGCGCTGGCCGTCCATGACACGCTCTACCGCTCCGACCAGCTCAAGTCGAAGAAGGATCCGGACGGCGCCAAACCCGTCCTGGATGGCATCGCCTTCTCCATGGCGGGCAAGGATGCCAGATCCGCTGCCGTCGCGCTCGTGCAGGGCGTGGCCATCGCGCAGGGCATGAACATGACGCGCGAACTGGGCAATCTGCCGGCCAACATCTGTACGCCGACCTATCTTGCGCAACAGGCGCAAAAACTGGCCAGGGAATTCAAGCTGGAATGCTCGGTGCTCGATCGCACCCGCATGGAAAAGCTCGGCATGGGCTCGCTGCTTTCCGTCGCGCGCGGCTCGCACCAGCCGCCGCGCTTCATCGTTCTGCAGTATCACGGCGGCAAGGCCAGGGCGAAACCCGTCGTGCTGGTCGGCAAGGGCATCACCTTCGACACCGGCGGCATTTCGCTCAAGCCCGGCGCCGAAATGGACGAGATGAAGTACGACATGTCCGGCGCCGCCAGCGTGCTCGGCACCTTCCGCGCGCTTGCCGCCATGAAGCTGCCGCTGAATGTCGTCGGTCTCATCCCGACCACCGAAAACATGCCGGGCGGCGCGGCCACCCGACCGGGCGACATCGTCACGTCCATGTCGGGTCAGACCATTGAGATCCTCAACACCGACGCGGAAGGACGCCTCATCCTGTGCGACGCGCTCACCTATGCCGAACGCTTCGAGCCCGATTGCGTGGTGGACATTGCCACGCTCACCGGGGCCTGCGTCATCGCCCTCGGCGCGGTGGCTTCGGGACTGATGGCGAATAACGACGGCCTCGCCGATGAATTGCTCGAAGCGGGACAGGTCTCCGGCGACCGCGCCTGGCAACTGCCGCTGTGGGAGGATTACCAGGAGATGCTCAAGAGCAATTTCGCCGACATCCCGAACATCAGCGGCAGCCGTGCGGCGGGCACCATCACCGCGGCCTGTTTCCTCGCCCGATTCACGAAAAAATACCGCTGGGCGCACCTCGACATCGCCGGCACCGCCTGGCGCTCCGGCAAGGAAAAAGGCTCGACCGGACGTCCGGTGCCGCTGCTGACGCACTTCCTGCTGAAGCGCGCAGGCAAGCTGTGACCAGCATCGACTTCTACCATGGCGCCGGCGACAAGGTACAGGCAGCCTGCCGCCTGATAGGCGAGCTGTATGCCCAGGGCCGCAAGGTGCTGGTCTACGTGCCGGCCGACAGCCTGGCCGCCCAGCTGGATCGCCAACTGTGGGTCCAGCCTGCGACCGGCTTCGTGCCCCATTGCCGCATCGGCGCGGCCCTGGCCGCCGAGACGCCCATCGTCATCGGCGGCTCGCTGGAAGATGCGGCGCACCACGACGTGCTGCTGAATCTCGACGGCGACCTGCCGCCGGCCTTTTCCCGTTTCGAGCGGCTGCTCGAGATTGTCGGCACGGAGGAAACCGACCGCGGGCCGGCGCGGGAACGCTTCAAGTTCTACCGGGATCGCGGCTATGCCATCGCGGCCCACGACCTCACGAAAGCCTGAGCGGTGAGCGACGACATATTCGGCAAGGCCGACGCGCTGATGAAGCGCCGCGCCTTCGTCGCCGGCGGCGCCCAACCCGCGCCGCCGGCCGAGGATCTGCCGGTGCTCACCGAGGTCGTCGACCCGAGCCAGGCGGTGCCGGCACTCTCGGCTGCACTCTCCGGCAGCCCGGGCGCCGAACACCTGGCCGAGCGCATGCGCGACCTGCTCGGCCCCCTGCCGCCGGACATCGCGCGCGCCGTGGAGAACTGGCTGGTCGCCACCCTGCCGCGCCTGGTCGCCCGCCGCCTCGACGGCATCGCCGAGCAGGTCGCCGAGGAAGTCGGCGCGGCCCTGCGCGAAAGCCTGCCCTTGCTTATCTCGGATCTCATCCGTTCCGCCCAGGAAAGAACCAAGAAACCTACCCCCTAGCCCCCTTCCCGGGGAAGGGGGCAACGGTGGATCGCTCCGCTCCATGATGTTGGAGCAGCCGGCTCGGGACGGCCCAGCGCCGGCTGAGGAAGCGAGTCACACTCCGGTATAATTTCGGCTTTTCCGCCGTACCTTCCCCCTGCAGAGATGGAACTCGCGAAATCCTTTGAACCGGCCGACATCGAGCGCCGCTGGTACCCGCTGTGGGAGTCGCGCGGCTATTTCGCCGCCGGCGCCGACACGTCCAAGGCCGACAACTTCTGCATCCTGCTGCCGCCGCCCAACGTCACCGGCACGCTGCACATGGGCCACGGCTTCAACCAGACGCTGATGGATGCGCTCACCCGCTACCACCGCATGCGCGGCGCCAACACGCTGTGGCAGCCGGGCACCGATCACGCCGGCATCGCCACGCAGATCGTCGTCGAGCGCCAGCTCGACGCGGAAGGCGTCTCGCGCCACGACCTCGGCCGCGAGAAGTTCCTCGAGCGCGTCTGGCAATGGAAGGAATATTCCGGCGGCACCATCACGCGGCAGATGCGCCGCCTCGGCACCTCGCCCGACTGGTCGCGCGAGCGCTTCACCATGGACGAGGGCCTGTCGAAGATCGTCACCGAGACCTTCGTGCGGCTTTTCCGCGAGGGGCTGATCTATCGCGGCAAGCGGCTGGTCAACTGGGATCCGAAGCTCCTCACTGCGGTGTCGGACCTGGAAGTCGTGTCCACAGAGGAAGACGGCTCGATGTGGGAAATCCGCTACCCCTTCGTCGAAGGAGGAGGCGCACTGATCGTTGCCACGACGCGCCCGGAGACCCTGCTCGGCGACGTCGCCGTCGCCGTGAATCCGGATGACGAGCGCTATCAACACCTCGTCGGCAAGCACGTCCATCTGCCGCTCACCGGCCGCAGCATCCCGGTCATCGCCGACAGCTACGTCGACAAGGCTTTCGGCACCGGCTGCGTCAAGATCACGCCGGCGCACGACTTCAACGACTGGCAAGTCGGCCACCGCCATGGCCTCACGCCGATCTCCATTCTCACCCTGGATGCGCGCATCAACGAGCACGGCCCCGAGCAGTATCGGGGCATGGACCGCTACGACGCCCGGAAAGCCATCGTCGCCGACCTGGAGTCGCAGGGCCTGCTCGCCTCGACCAAGCCGCACAAGCTGATGGTGCCGCGCGGCGACCGCACCCACGCCGTCATCGAGCCGATGCTCACCGACCAGTGGTTCGTCGCCATGTCCAAGCCTGGAGCCGACGGCAGCTCCATTGCCGGCAAGGCGCTGGAATGCGTCGCCTCCGGCGAGATCAAGTTCATTCCGGAGAACTGGGTCAACACCTACAACCAATGGCTCAACAACATCCAGGACTGGTGCATCTCGCGCCAGCTCTGGTGGGGCCACCAGATCCCGGCCTGGCACGCCGACGACGGCCGCGTCTACGTCGCTCACGACGAGAACGAGGCCTATACCCTCGCCCGCCAGGACGGCTACACAGGCGGACTGGAGCGCGACCCGGACGTGCTCGACACCTGGTACTCCTCGGCGCTGTGGCCCTTCTCGACGCTGGACTGGACATCGGAATGGCCGGCAAAGTCGAACACCGCGCTGGACCTCTACCTGCCCTCATCGGTGCTGGTCACCGGCTTCGACATCATCTTCTTCTGGGTCGCGCGCATGGTCATGATGACCAGGCACATCACCGGCAGGATTCCCTTCCGCCACGTCTACGTGCATGGCCTCATCCGCGACGCGGAAGGCCAGAAGATGTCGAAGTCGAAGGGCAACGTGCTCGACCCGATCGACCTCATCGATGGCATCGGCATCGAGGAACTGGTGAAGAAGCGCACCACCGGCCTGATGAACCCGAAGGACGCGTCGAAGATCGAGAAGCGCACGCGCAAGGAATTCCCCAACGGCATCCCGGGCTTCGGCACCGATGCCCTGCGCTTCACTTTCGCCAGCCTCGCCTCGCCCGGCCGCGACATCAAGTTCGACCTCTCGCGCTGCGAGGGCTACCGCAACTTCTGCAACAAGCTGTGGAACGCCACGCGCTTCGTGCTGATGAACTGCGAGGACCAGGACTGCGGCCTCGCCCCGCACGGCTCGGATGCCTGCAACGGCGCCTACCTCGATTTTTCAGCGGCCGACCGCTGGATCGTCAGCCGCCTGCAGCGCACCGAAGCCGAAGTGGCGCGGCACTTCGCCGACTACCGCTTCGACCTGCTGTCGCGCGCCATCTACGAATTCGTCTGGGACGAATACTGCGACTGGTACGTAGAACTCGCCAAGGTGCAGATCCAAACCGGCAGCGAGGCGCGGCAGCGCGCCACGCGGCGCACCCTGGTGCGCGTGCTGGAAACCATGCTGCGCCTGGCGCACCCGCTCATCCCCTTCATCACCGAGGAACTGTGGCAAACCGTCTCGACCGTGGCGGGGAGGTCGGGCGAGAGCATCATGCTGCAGCCCTACCCGGCAGCGGATCTGTCGCGCATCGACGAGAAGGCCGAAGCCGACGTCCGGCTGCTCAAGGACCTGATCAACGCCTGCCGCAGGCTGCGCGGGGAAATGAACCTCTCGCCGGCGCAGAAGGTGCCCCTGCTCGCCTCAGGCGACAAGGACAAGGTGGCGGTCTTCGCGCCCTACCTCGCCGCCCTGGCGCGGCTGTCGGAGGTGACGGCGACCGGCGCCGAACTGCCGGCCGGCGACGCCCCGGTGCAGATCGTCGGCGACTTCCGCCTGATGCTGAAGATCGAGATCGACGTGGCGGCCGAGCGCGAGCGGTTGAGCAAGGAGATCGCCCGCATCGAGGGCGAGATCGCCAAGGCGAACGCCAAGCTCGGCAACGCCGGCTTCGTCGAGCGCGCCCCCGCCGCCGTCGTGGCGCAGGAAAAAGAACGTTTGGCGAACTTCGGCGCGCTAGTCGACAAGCTGCGTGCGCAACTTGAGCGGCTGTAGGTCGGGCTTCAGCCCGACAAATGCGGTGACTTATGCGCCGCTGTCCCACGGGGATTTCCTTCGGTCATCGGGCTGAAGCCCGACCTACTCAAAACAAACCGTTGCCATGAACATCCGATGAAGCACCTCCTGCGCGCGCTCGGCCAGCGCAACTTCCGCGTCTATTTCATCGGCCAGAGCGCATCGCTGGTCGGCACCTGGATGCAGCAGATCGCGCTGGCCTGGCTGGTCTACCGCCTGACCGGCTCGCCCTTCATGCTCGGCCTGGCGAGCTTCGTCGGCCACATCCCCATCCTCTTCCTCGCGCCGCTCGGCGGCCTGTGGGCGGACCGCTTCGACCGCCGCCACAGCATGCTCGTCACCCAGGCGCTGTCGCTGCTGCAAGCCGCCGTGCTGGCGGGACTGACTTTTGCCGGAATGGTCGAAGTGTGGCACCTGCTGGTCGCGGCGGCTTTCCTCGGCGTCGTCAACGCCCTCGATACGCCGCTGCGCCAATCCTTCCTGCTGGAACTGGTCGGCTCGCGCGAGCACCTGCCCAACGCCATCGCGCTCAATTCGCTCATGATGAACGCCTCGCGCCTGATCGGGCCGCCCATCGCCGGCGTGGTGCTCGCCCTGGCCGGCGAAGCCTGGTGTTTCATGGTGAACGCCCTCTCCTACCTGGCGGTCCTCGCCTCGCTCTCCGCCATCCACATCGGCGGCGCGCCGCGCAAGCCGCATGCGCAGGGATGGCTGGCCGGCCTCCAGGAGGCGGCACGCTTCGCCTGGGATTTCCTGCCGAGCCGCAGCCTGCTGGCGCTGGTGGCGCTGGTGAGTTTCTTCGCCAATCCCTACGCCTCGCTCATGCCGGTGTTCGCCCGCGATATCTTCGCCGGCGGCGGTGAGCTGCTAGGGGTGCTGGTGGGCGCCGGCAGCGTGGGCGCGGTGAGCGGCGTGCTCTATCTGGCGTCACGCAAGAGCGTCGCCGGACTGGAGGCGCTGGTGCCGGTCGCCGCCGGCTGTGCCGGCTTCGGCCTGCTCGTCTTCTCCCAGTCGCCCTGGTTCAGCCTGTCGCTCGCCGCGTTGCCCCTGATCGGCTTCGGCATCATGGTGAACACCGCCTCGGCGAACATGATCCTGCAGTCGGTGGTGCCGGACGCGCTGCGCGGCAGATTGGTCAGCTTCCACATCGTCGCCTTCCTTGGCATCGCCCCGCTGGGACACTTCGCTTCGGGATGGATCGCCGAGCACTTCGGCGCGCGCACCGCGCTGGCGGTCGGCGGCGCCTGCTGCCTGATCGGCGCCGGCTGGTTTGCCGGCCGCCTCACGGCGCTGCGCGAGCAGCTCCTTCCGCTCTACGCACAGCACAAATAAAAAAGGCCGGAGGTTCCCCTCCGGCCCCGTTGCCAGCTGATGTACTGGTCAGCGCGCGTCCTTCTTGCCGCCGACGGAGAGCGCCAGCGCCTCGCGGATCGCCTCGGGCGACTTCATGATGTTCATGAAGCTGTTGGCGCCCATCATCGACAGGTCGGGGAAGCTGATGGCGATGCGAAAGCGGGCGTACAGGGCATACACCTTGTTGTCGGAGACCAGGATGTCGTAGGGCAGGTGGGCCGTCGACCGGATGTCCTTGAAATCGATCTCGCTCATGATGTACTTGTCGTCCATGTTCTTGCCCGCATCGCCCTCGCCCTTCATGGCGACGCCGAACAGCGTCTCTTTCTTTCCGGCGACATCGACGCGATAGACCTTGGTCACGCCCTGCTTGCCGGCGGCCAGGCCGGCTTCGACGGCCTTCGCCGCATCTTCATAACTGGCGTACTTGGCGAGTTCGTTCGGCTCGTCGAAATACTCCATGCCGAAGGTGTAGTGGTACTTGCGCAGCTTCTCCGCCGTCAGGCCCCTGGCGCCGTACTCCTCCACGCGGCCCAGCGCCGCCTGCAGCTTGCCGGCGGTGTCCTTGAGGTCGCCCGCCATGCGGTAGGCGTTCGCCATGTAGGACGGATTGGTGTAGGTCACCTGGACGTCGTTGCCGACCTTGGTGACGGCAACGCGCTGCGCCGCACCGAAGCCGCCGCGCTCCGATTTCGCCGCCGTGGTTTTCATTTCATCATTGGTGACGACAATGATGGTCGCGTCGGAATAGGGCGTGTAGGTGCCGGCGACGGTGAAGCCGTGCTGGGCCAGCGCAGCCTTGACGGCATCCGCCTTCGCGGCCACCTCGCCGGGCCCTTTCGAACCCAGCACGAACGGTTTCAGCACGGCATCCTGCGCCATGACGGCGCCGCTGATGCCGAAAAACAGGCAGATCACTCCCCTGAGAAATGCTCTCATCGCTGCTCTCCTTTGGTGGTCGGTTGATTATGGGTATGAAAAAGGGGCTGAAGCGCAAGCGCTCCAGCCCCGATTTTTATTGCATGACGCCAGCCTGGCTGGGTCAGAACTTCAAGCCGTAGGCGATGCCCAGCGAATCCTGGTACATCTTCAGGTTGGCCTCGGCGAACCCCGGAGGCACCATCGGGAACGACGCCGAGCCCTTCACCTTTTTGCTGAAAGCATGCATGTATGCCAACGACAGTTCAGAGGAGGGCGACACCGCCCACGTCGCGCCCAAGGTAAGGTGATTCTCCACTACCCCCGGCGCCACCACGTTGAAAAAAGTCTGATCCTTGGGAATCGGCTGACGAGTCGTACTGACGCCCGCACGCAATGTCAGCTTGTCGCTCCAAGCGTAGCTCATGCCCAACTTGAACACCGTCATATTACGCCAGCCGAAACCGGGGCCGTTGTTCGCACCAAGCGGGCACGTTCCCGCCAGGAGGCACATCGGGGGGAATGCCGGCATCTCGTTCGACACGGAGTCGACGCTGCTGTAGTTGATTTGCTGAACATCGGCAGCAACAGTCAGTTTAGGGGTGGCCTTGATGGCGATGCCGATTCCGTAGTTCTCGGGGATATCGAAGTCGCCGTGTTCGGCGAACAGACCCTTGTATTTGCCGAACTTGCCCATCCAGGTGCGGGATTGATAGGTTGCCCCGACGGTAACTGCGTCAGTCAGATTCCCCGTGTAGCCGAGCTTGATGCCCCAGCCGGTCGAGGAATCATGGCCTCTGTCGCTAAAGTTGGCCGGCGACATTGAAAAGGGAGCAAAAGCGCCGAGTCCATCGGCCCTGAAGCGCTGGTAGGCGATGTTCAGCGATACCCCGACGGCATGATCCTTGGTGATCTTGTAGGCGAAAGTCGGTGCGATGAACAACTGACTCAGGTCGACGCCGGTTCTTTGGCCCGTACCACCGTTAAGCGCCGGGATACCGCCACCGAAGGGGGCGGGGCCATTGTCGTAAGTTGAATTCATGCCGCCGTTGCCATAAACGCTGATGCCGATCGCCATGTTCCAGCCCAGCATCTTGTTGTAGCCGAACTCGGGGATGAGGAAGTTCTTCTTACCGCTGCCGTCGAAATCGCCGGTCAGACCCGGGATGGCGCCAAAGGGGGACACGATTTCAGAATCGCGGATCGGCCGGAACCAGTCCACGCCGACATCGAGGCGGTCGCCCACGAAAGCCATGCCCGCGGGGTTGGTCGCTGCAGCCATGGCATCCTGCGGCAGCGCGATGCCGACGCCCGCCATGCCCTTGGACTTCATGCCGTAGCCATGCGAGAAATAGCCGTTGGTTGCCAGGGCAACGCCTGGAACCGCCAAACCGGCAATCGCCAGCGCGCCGATCAATTTATTCAGTTTCATTGTCCTGCCTCCCCTTGGTAATCCGTATTAATCCGCTTGCCATTCCACTGAAGCGAAAGTATTCGTTTAAATGTTGGAATGCAAATGCTCAGTTCTTCTTCTTTACTATATTGCCCTGTGATGTTGCATGGAAACAACAATCGTCCCCTTGGGAATTTCCCTCGGTCACATGTACAGGCTGACATCCGCCTGCTGCGCCATCGGCAGGAACGTCGCCGCGCCGCAGTATTCCTTCACTTCAGGAATGAAATCGTCGCGCGTGAAGCCGAACAGGTCGACCGTCATCTGGCAGCCGATCATCTCCACGCCGGCCTCGACGCTCAGGCTGCGCAGTTCGGCGATGTCGGCGACGCCGTTGTTCTTGATGGTCTGCTTCATGAGCATCGTCGCCACCGACTCGAAGCCGGGGATGCCGGCCTGGATGAGGTTCGGGATGTTCCAGTTGATGCTCTTGAACCAGCCCGGGCCGAAAGGCATTTTCATCGGCATGCCCGGATTGCCGAGCGGGCTGACCTTGAGGTCGCTGATGTCCTTCTTGAGCAGGTTGAGGCCGTAGAAGGTGAAGAAGATCGAGACGTTCCAGCCCAGGGCGGCGGCCGTCGAGGCGAGAATGAAGGGGGGATAGGCCCAATCGAGGGTGCCCTTGGTGGCGATGATGGTCATCGAGGGCGTCCGGGACGCCTTCAGTTCTTCGAGTTTCTGCGGCAGGATCTCGTCGAGACGCTGACGAATCAGGGCATCCAGCGCAGCTTGGTCCGTGGGCATATTCATGGAGCATCTCCTCTTGTCCGGCAGGGTCGGATCGGTTCGCCCTGTCGTTATATTTCATGCATTAACGAATAATGATGTTCTAAGGTACAGCCGACAGCCAGACGATTATTCTTATCGGCCTATATCCTTCGTATATGTTGCGCCGCGGCAGGCCAACGCAAAAGGAAACGGCCCGGAGCAAACCCGGGCCGCCCCTGCGAATGCGCGCGATTACTTCCGCTTGATGAAGAACTCGTATTCCTTGCCCTTCTCGGCGGTCGAAAGAAGTTCATTGCCGGTCTGCTTGGCGAAAGCGGCGAAGTCCTTCACCGAGCCCGGGTCGGTGGCCATGATGCGCAGCACCTGGCCGCTCCCCATATCCGCCAGCGCTTTCTTGGCGCGCAGAATCGGCAGCGGGCAGTTCAGGCCCTTGGCATCCAGTTCCTTGTCGAAATTCATGTCGGTTCCTCCTCAGTGATTGGATCAAGCTCACGAAATTTCAGCCACGGCTAATATACTTTTGCGCGGCGATCAACGCAACCCGTTACGGGCAATCGAAAACATCGAATTTCTTTCTCCCGGCATTCAGGAGACCGCCTGGTAGTACAGGTTCTGCGGATGGTTCGCCTGGGCGAAGAAGAACCAGCGTTCGGCAAGAAGGCCGGAGTACTGCACGACGAAAGCCGCCAGCAGCAGCGCCGCCGAACCTGTCGCCGCCCCGCCGGCGAGCAGCCCGAGTGGCAGGATGAAAGCCAGCAGGAGGAACAGCCACTTCACCTGGCGCAGGAAGGCGGCCGTCCTGCCGTGAAAGAATTCGCGCGTGTTGAACGAGCCGCCCATGGCGCCCTGCGCCTTCTGCGCGATGCGCGGATGCTTCACGCCGATGGCCGTGCGCAGCGTCGACTTCGGCCTGAGGCGGGCATTGCGCAGCAGCGAGGCGGCGCGGCCGACCAGGGCGAGCAGCGTCAGGATCATCGCCCAGCCGCCGTAAAACCCTGCCACCTCCGGCGCCGAGAGCGCCGCCAACGCGGTGGCCAGCACGAAGCCCGACGCCCCGCCCAGCAAGGTGTAGTTGATCACCGTCAGCGGCGTGTGCCATTCCTGCAGGAAGCGCAGGCAGGCGTAGATCATGCCGGTGCACACGAACAGCGCGAACGCCAGCACGGTGCCGGCCACGCCGAGAATCGCCGTGACGTTGACCGGCACGCCGGAAGGCAGCGTCGCCAGCGCCGGGTTGAAACCGGTGAAGTGCGCCGCGCCATAGAGGAACACCACGCCCATGAAGGCGGGCAGGACGATCACCTCGCGCGACAGCCAGGAGGTGCGCCATTTCGCGGCCGAGCGCCAGGCGCGCTCGGGATGGCCGAGATGGAAGAAGGAGGCAATCAGTCCGGCGACGAGGAATCCCAGCGCCAGCATACTGCCGAGGGCGTAGAAGCGGCCCGCCTGCGGCGGCAGCAGATCGAAGGCGGCGTAGGACTCGACGGTGAACAGGGCGAGAAACAGCCCCTGGCCGACGCCGATCAGGGTAGTTAGAAAGATCACCGAAAACGCGGGGTGCATTTCAATAACCTCAAAAGCTAACCACCAAGGCACCATGACACCAAGATGCACCAAGGAAAACCTTTATGGGCATCGTTTTGATCTTCTTGGTGCTCCTTGGTGCCTTGGTGTCTTGGTGGTTCAAGATTTTTACCATGACGTCACATCGTCCAGTGAAGGCTCGGCCTTGGCCGGCTTCGGCAGCTTGCCGTCGACCTTGAGCGGGTTGTCGGCGCGCACCAGTTCGTCCTCGTGGATGCGCAGCTTCGTCTTGCGACGCGGCAGGTAGTGGTTGGCCGGCTGCGTGCCCCACTCCGGCATGAGCGGATAGCCGCCGCTCTCGCGGATGGCCTGCGATACCTCCGACTCCGGATCGTGCACGTCGCCGAACAGGCGCGCGCTGGTCGGGCAGGCCAGCACGCAGGACGGCTTGCGGTCGCGTTCCGGCAGCGTGCTGTCGTAGATGCGGTCGACGCACAGCGTGCACTTCTTCATCACCTTCTGCTGCTCGTCGATCTCGCGCGCGCCGTAGGGACAGGCCCAGGAGCAGTACTTGCAGCCGATGCATTTGTCGTAGTCGACGAGGACGATGCCGTCCTCCTTGCGCTTGTAGGAAGCCCCGGTCGGGCACACCGGGACGCAGGGCGGCTCCTCGCAATGCAGGCAGGACTTGGGAAAGTGCACCGTCTCGGTGTTCGGAAACTCGCCCACCTCGAAGGTCTGCACGCGGTTGAAGAAGGTGCCGGTCGGATCGGCGCCGTAGGGATTGAAGTCGCTCATCGGGCCGGCCTGCCCGGAGGTGTTCCACTCCTTGCAACTCGTCACGCAGGCATGGCAGCCGACGCAGACATTGAGGTCGATGACCAGAGCCAGTTGGGTCATGGACGGGCCCTGTCTGTAGGTCGGGCTTCAGCCCGACGACGACGGCCGTGTCGGGCTGAAGCCCGACCTACGTACATCATGTCCGCCTCCCCGCGAAGAAATTCCAGAGGCTCCTGCGCTCTTCCTGGCCGGGATAGGGTTTGAGCGCTTCGAACTGCGGCGATGTCACCGCCGTATCACCGGGACTGACTTTTGAAATCCGCACGCGCACGTCGTACCAGGCCGCCTGGCCGGTGATGGGGTCGGAGTTGCTGATGCGATTCCCCCTCTCCCCCTGCCCCTCTCCCGCGAGGGGAGAGGGGAGTTCTTCGGAGATGACGTGGTTGAGCAGGAAGCCCAGCTTCGACTCGTTCGCGTCCGGCGTCAGGTTCCAGGCGCCGGCGGCCTTGCCGATGGCGTTCCAGGTCCACACCGTGCCCGGCTCCACCGCCTCGGAGTGGCGCGCCATGCAGCGCACCTTGCCCCACTGCGATTCGACCCAGATCCAGTCGCCGTCGTCGATGCCGGCGAGCCGCGCCGTGCGTCCATTCACGAACAGGTAGTTGTGCGTGTGGATCTGCCGCAGCCAGGCGTTCTGCGAATCCCACGAGTGGTACATCGCCATCGGCCGTTGCGTCACCGCGGCGAGCGGGTACTTGTGCGTGTCGGTCGCCTGCACTTCGAGCGGCTCGGCGTAGAAGGGCAGCGGATCGAACCAGGTCTCGATGCGCTGCTTCAGGTGTTCCGGCGGCTTGCGCGTGATGCCCTTGCCCTGCGCCGCGAGGCGGAATTTCTGCAGCACCTCGGAGTAGAGGTGGATCAGGATCGGTTCGGCGTAGCGCGTGATGCGGCTGCGCTGCGACCATTCCAGGTAGCCCTTGTTCCAGTTGCGCATGTACTGGTAGGAGCGCGGCAGCGCGTGGTGGTACACGCAGTTGTTGGCCGCGTACATCTCCCACTGGCGCGGATTCGGTTCCCCGCGCATGAATTTCTCGCCGCCCTTGCCGCGCCAGCCGGCGAGGAAGCCGATGCCGGAACCCGGCTCGGTCTCGTAGTTGGTGATGAAGTCCGGGTAGTCGCGGTACTTGCGCGTCCCGTCCTTGTTGACGAACACCGGCAGCTTCAGGCGCGTGCCCAGCTCGATCAGCACTTCCTGGAAAGGCTTGCACTCGCCGGTCGGTGGCAGCACCGGGATGCGCACCGAGTCGACCGGGCCGTCGAATTCCGAGATCGGCCGGTCGAGCATGGACATCACGTCGTGGCGTTCGAGATACGTCGTGTCCGGCAGCACCAGGTCTGCGAAGGCCGTCATCTCCGACTGGAAGGCGTCGCAGACGGCGATGAAGGGGATCCTGTACTCGCCGTTCTCGTCGCGGTCGTTCAACATCTTCCTCACCTCGACCGTGTTCATGGTGGAATTCCACGCCATGTTGGCCATGAAGATGAGCAGCGTGTCGATGCGGTAGGGATCGCCGCGCCAGGCATTGGTGATAACGTTGTGCATGAGGCCGTGCACCGAGAGCGGGTACTCCCAGGAGAAGGCCTTGTCGATGCGCACCGGCTTGCCCGCCTCGTCGACGAAGAGATCGTCCGGCTCGGCCGGCCAGCCCAGCGCCATGCCGTCCAAAGGTGAATTGGGCTTCACCGCCAGCGGCGTGTTGGGTGTCTTGGCGCAAGGCGGGATCGGCCGCGGGAACGGCGCCTTGTGGCGGAAGCCGCCCGGCCGATCGATGGTGCCGAGCAGCGACATCAGGATGGCCAGCGCGCGGATGGTGTGGAAGCCGTTGGAGTGCGCCGCCAGGCCGCGCATGGCATGGAAGGCCACCGGGTTGCCGGTAACGGTGTCGTGCTCCTTGCCCCAGGAATCGGTCCACGCGATGGGCAGTTCGATCTTCTGGTCGCGCGCGGTGACGCCCATCTCGTAGGCAAGCCGTTTGATCGTTGCGGCGGGAATGCCGGTCAGCCCCTCGGCCCATTCCGGCGTGTAGTCCTGCACCCGCTCCTGCAGCAACTGGAAGGACGGCTTCACCGGCGTGCCATCCGAAAGCTTGAACTCACCCAGCAGGAACGGATCGCAGCCCTCGGTGTGGGTAATCACCGGCTTGTTGGAGGCGCGGTCCCACCACAGCTTGTTCTGCGGGTCGAAGCAGCCCTCCTCCTCCGGCACCTCGGTGCGCAGGAACATGCCGAACTCGTCGCTCTTCGCGTCGAGGTTCACCAACTGGCCGGCATTGGTGTAGCGCACCAGGAAGTCGCGGTCGTAGAGGCCCTGGGCGATGATCTCGTGGATGATCGCCAGCAGCAGCGCGCCGTCGGTGCCCGGACGGATCGGCACCCACTCATCGGCGATGGCCGAGTAGCCGGTGCGCACCGGGTTGATGGAGACGAAGCGGCCGCCGTTGCGCTTGAACTTCGACAGCGCGATCTTCATCGGGTTGGAGTGGTGGTCCTCCGCCGTGCCGATCATGACGAAGAGCTTGGCGCGGTCGAGGTCCGGCCCGCCGAACTCCCAGAAGGAGCCGCCGATGGTGTAGATCATGCCGGCTGCCATGTTCACCGAGCAGAAGCCGCCGTGCGCCGCATAGTTGGGCGTGCCGAACTGGCGCGCGAAGAGGCCGGTCAGCGCCTGCATCTGGTCACGGCCGGTGAACAGGGCGAATTGCTTCGGGTCGGTGGCGCGGATCTTCGCCAGGCGCTCGGAGAGGATCGAGAAGGCCTGCTCCCAGGAGATCGCCTCGAATTCGCCGGCACCCCGCTCGCTGCCCGGCTTGCGCAGCAGCGGTTTCGTCAGCCTGGCCGGCGAGTACTGCTTCATGATGCCCGAGCTGCCCTTGGCGCAGATCACGCCCTGGTTGAGCGGGTGGTCCGGGTTGCCGTCGATGTAGCGCACCTGACCGTCGACCAGATGCACGCGGATGCCGCAGCGGCAGGCGCACATGTAGCAGGTGGTTTTCTTCACCTCCTGGACCGACGGATTGACAGCGGACATGGTTGGGGAATAGATATATTAGTGATTGTTGATATTCTTGGTACTTTAGGCTAAGCCCTCAAGCCAATTGTTTTTATTTGGTCATAAGAAGCTACTGCTTGAGTAACTTATGAGCTCGTGTAATCTCGGATATCGGATACTAACGCGCTAGTAGGTCGGCCTTCAGGCCGACAACTGCGGTCCATGTCGGGCTGAAGCCCGACCTACAATTTCAGAATAGTAGGTTTCCCATGAGCGACATCCCCGCATTCACCCCCCAGGAGCGGCGCGCCGTCGAGGCCGCCATGATCTACCGCTACGGCCAACTGGTCCCGCTGGAGGAGGCCGACGTCGAGGTGCGCCTGACGCCGGGCAGCGAAGCCCTCACCACCGTGCCGGGCATCTATTGGAACGAGCGCAAGGTGCAGTTCGTCGTCTGCAAGCTGGGCGGCGCGCGTTACCGCTCCTACTTCTTCTACACCGAGGATCAGCAGTACCGCATCGGCGAACAGGACTACGGCGTCATCGAGGACTGCGTGCGCAACCTGCTCCAGTTGCAGGTCGACCACGACGCGAAGCGCCGCGCCATCATGTCCAATCCCGGCCTCGGCCCGGACGAGGACTACCACGGCCCGATCGTAGTGTGACCCCAAACACCATTACCGCCTTTGACGCAAAGGGCGCAAAGGCGCGAAGGGCGCAAAGAAAGGCAAAAACGAAATGAATTTCATCTTTGCGTCTTTGCACCCTTCGCGTTGAAAGAGGTCTGCTTTGAAGATCTGCATCGTCTCCGACAGCCACGACCGCGGCCCCATGCTGGCCGCCGCTGTCGAGGAAGCCAAGTCCCTCGGCGCCGAGGCGGTCCTGCACTGCGGCGACATCATCGGCCCGAACACCCTGAAGCCCCTGCTGAAGATCGGCCTGCACACGCATGTCATCCACGGCAACAACCTCGGCGACTTCACCGCCATCTGCCAGATGGCGGCGCGCTCCGAGGGACTCCTGCACTACCACGGCGGCGATGCCTCGATCGAGCTGGGCGGACGGAAGATTTTTCTGGTGCACTACCCGCACTACGGCCGAGCGATGGCGTGCACCGGCGACTACGACCTGGTCTGCTGCGGCCACAGCCACAAGCCGGAAATCGTCCGCCAGGCCAACGTGAAGGGCGGCGAAACCTGGCTGGTGAACCCGGGCACGGTGGCCGGCCTCGGCGCACCGTCGGCGACCTGGGTGCTGGGCGACCTGGCGACGATGGAATTCGCCGTTCGCCCCCTGGTCATGGCAACCGTTTGACCCCACAACCCCCAGTGGTTTGATTTGCGTCAACCTTCTCCCGAAATCGGGATTGAGTGTTTCAATCACGCGATAGGGAAAATCAGCCGATGCGACAAGGCGTAGTTGATTAGAATTCGCTTCTGTTCTTCAACAGGAATTTCAGTTCCCGGGAGGCCCGATGTCAGCATCCATCGCTACCAGCCAGACGATCCTCGTCGTGGGCGGCGGCATCTCCGGCATGACGGCGGCGCTCGAAGCCGCCGAATGCGGCAAGCAGGTCATCCTCGCCGAGAAGCTGCCGACGCTCGGCGGGCGCACGGCGCAGCTCTACCGCTACTTTCCCAAGATGTGCCACCCCACCTGCGGCCTGGAGATCAACCTGCGCCGCCTCAAGGGCAACCGCAACGTTCGCGTCCTCACCATGGCGGAAGTGTCCGCCATCAGCGGCACGCGCGGCGACTACACCGCCACGCTGAAGATCGCCCCGCGCTACGTCAACGAGAAATGCACCGGCTGCGGCGACTGCAGCAAGGCCGTCTCCGCAGAGATCCCCAACCCCTACAACTACGGCCTGGACAAGATGAAGGCCGCCTACCTGCCGCACGGCATGGCCTACCCGCAGCGCTACGTGCTCGACCCCGCCATCGTCGGCACGCCCGACGGCGAGGCGGCGAAGGCCGCCTGCAAGGTCGGCGCCATCGACCTCGGCATGCGGGAAGAAACCATCGAGCTGAAGGTCGGCGCCGTGGTCTGGGCCACCGGCTGGAAGCCCTACGACGCGGCGAAGATCCAGCCCTACGGCTACGACCGCTTCGCCAACGTCATCACCTCCGTCGAGTTCGAGCGCATGTGCGACCCGCACGGCCCGACCGGCGGCAAGATCCTGCGCCCCTCGGACGGCAAGGAGGCGAAGAACGTCGCCTTCATCCAGTGCGCCGGCTCGCGCGACGAGAACCACCTGCGCCACTGCTCGCGCATCTGCTGCATGGCCTCCCTCAAGCAGACGCAGTATGTGCGCGAGGCCTGGGGCGACGACGCGAAATCGACCATCTACTACATCGACATCCGCGCCATCGACCGCTTCGAGGATTTCTACCGGATGGTGCAGCGCGATGCGACGGTCAGCTTCATCAAGTCGAAAGTGGCGAAGATCGTGCAGGACGAGAAGACCGGCGACGTCGTGCTGCACGGCGTGAACACCGAGGGCTACCAGCGCTACGCGACGCCGCATGATCTCGCCGTGCTGGCGGTGGGCATGGAGCCGTCGATCAAGGGCGTCAAGCTGCCAGACGACATCGTGCTCGATTCGAGCGGCTTCATCGAAACCGCGGGCGACGGCATGTTCAGCGCCGGCTGCGCCACCAATGCCCTCGACGTCAACCGCGCAGTGCAGAACGCCACGGCGGCATCGCTGCGCGCGATCCAGGTGATCAACAAGACAGCAAACGTGGAGGCAGCGTAATGGCCGAAATGAAAACAGCAGCCTACATCTGCTCCGGCTGCGGCATCGGCGAGCGCGTCAGCACGGCTCAAATGGCCAAGGTCGCGCAGAAGGAAGGCAAGATGGCCCTCGTGCGCGAGCATGCCTGCCTGTGCGACGAATCCGGCGTGCAGGCGATCAGGGACGACATCGAGAAGGAAGCCGTCACCCACATCGTCATCGCCGCCTGCTCGCGCCGCGCCAAGACGGAAGCGTTCAATTTCCCCGGCATCGCCATGTCGCGCGCCAACATCCGCGAAGGCGTCATCTGGAGCCAGCCGGACGACGCCGACCGCGCCGAAACAACGCAGGAAATGGCCGACGATTACGTGCGCATGGGCTGCGCCGAAGTGAAGAAGATGAAGGTGCCGGAAGGCAACCCGAATCGCGCCAGCAACAAGCGCATCCTCGTCGTCGGCGGCGGCGTCTCCGGCATGACCGCGGCGCTGGAAATGGCCGACGCCGGCTACGACACCGTGCTGGTCGAAAAATCCGCCGCCCTCGGCGGCTGGTCCGCCCAGCTCGTCAAGCGCGTGCCCTCGAAGCAGCCCTACGCCGATCCGGCCGACACCGGCATCGCCGAGCTTGCCGCAAAGGTGAGCGGCCACAAGCACATCAAGGTGTACCTGAATGCCGTGATCGCCCAGACCAACGGCGCGCCGGGCCGCTTCTCGGTCGACATCGCCCAGGAGTCCGGCGCAACGGTCACCGAGGAGGTTGGCGCCCTCATCCAGGCCACCGGCTTCACGCCCTACGACATGATGCAGCTGCCGGAACTCGGCGCCGGCAAGAGCCCGAACGTGGTCGACCAGCTCGGCCTCGAAAAGCTGGTCAAGGCCGCCAACGGTAGTCCGGTCAAGCGCCCCTCCGACGACGGCGAAGTGAAGAGCGTGGTGTTCATCCAGTGCGCCGGCCAGCGCGACGAGGCGATGGAATCCGGCGGCAGGCACCTGCCCTACTGCTCCGGCCACTGCTGCGCCACCAGCATCAAGCAGGCCATGTACTTCAAGGACGCCAATCCCGACATCGACACGATGGTGATGTACACCGATCTGCGCGTGCCCGGCACCGGCGAGGATTTCTACCGCAGCGGCCAGCAGAAGGGCGTCATCTTCACCAAGGGCAAGACCGCCTCCGTCGAAGCGTCGGGCAATGCCTGCAAGGTCAATTTCAAGGATCTGATCCTCAACGAGGACGCGACCATCGAGGCCGACCTCGTCGTCCTCGCCACCGGCATGGTGGCCAACTCCGGCATGAACATCGACATCCCGGAGGAGGAAGTCGCCAAGATGGAAGTGAAGCCGGTGTCCATCCTCAACCTGAACTACCGCCAGGGCAAGGACATGCCGCAGCTGAAGAACGGCTTCGC
Source organism: Rhodocyclales bacterium (assembly GCA_016214145.1). GTDB lineage: Bacteria > Pseudomonadota > Gammaproteobacteria > Burkholderiales > Rhodocyclaceae > Desulfobacillus. The sequence continues at coordinate 325,850 of JACRPA010000005.1, read as the reverse complement.
CGATTCGCACTTCATCTGCTTCCCCTACGAAACCCGCAGGACCGGCATCTACGCCGCCGGCCCGGTGCGGCGGCCGATGGACATGACGCAGGCCATCGAGGACGCCACCGGCGCCGCCATGAAGGCCATCCAGGCGGTGGAGAACGCCAGCCTCGGCCGCGCCGCGCATCCGCGCGCCGGCGACCTCTCCTACCCCATCGTGCGGCTGGAAGGCTGCACGCAGTGCAAGCGCTGCACGGTGGAATGCCCCTTCGGCGCCATCGACGAGGACGAGAAGCGCTTCCCGGTGTTCAACGAATCGCGCTGCCGCCGCTGCGGCACCTGCATGGGCGCCTGCCCGGTGCGCGTCATCTCCTTCGAGAACTACTCGGTGGACACCGTCGGCATGCAGATCAAATCGGTCGACATGCCCGACGAGTTCTCCGAGAAACCGCGCATCCTCATCCTCGCCTGCGAGAACGACGCCTATCCGGCGCTCGACATGGCCGGCATGCAGCGGCGCAGCTACTCGGCCTTCGTGCGCATCGTCCCGGTGCGCTGCCTCGGCTCGGTGAACACCATCTGGATCACCGACGCCCTCAACGGCGGCTGGGACGGCGTCATGATGATGGGCTGCAAGAAGGGCGACGACTACCAGTGCCACTTCGTCAAGGGCTCGGAGATGGCCAGCTACCGCATGAGCAAGGTCGACGACACGCTCAAGCAGATGGGCCTGGAGACCGAGCGCGTGGCGAGCTACGAGGTCGCCATCACCGACATCGAGCGCGTGCCGCAGCTCATCGACGAGTACGCCGCCAAGATCAAGGAAATCGGCATGAGCCCCATGAAGGGCTTCGCCTGAGGAGCGCGAAATGAGCGAACACGCTGTTGCACCCTACCGCAACGACTTCCTCCGGGAAGTCGAGAAGAACGTCGAGGAAGGCCACTGGGTCAAGATGTGCATGCAGTGCGGCGTCTGCGCCGGCTCGTGCCCGCTCGGCAACGCCTGGGCGCATCCGCCGCAGGAAATCTTCATGATGATCCGCGCCGGCAAGCGCGAGGAAGTGCTCACCTCGGACTCGATGTGGATGTGCACCTCCTGCTACAACTGCATCGTGCGCTGCCCGCGCCAGCTGCCGATCACGCACATCATGCACGGCCTCGCCAACTACGCCCACCGCCTCGGCCTGGCGCCGAAGGGCCAGCCGACGCAGGCCACCGCCACGCTGTTCTGGAACAACCTGATCAAAAAGGGACGCGTGAACGAGCTGACCTTCTCCCTCGCCCTCTATTTCAAGGACGGCTTCGTGCAGGGCATCAAGAACGCGCTCGGCATGCAGTCGATCGGCCTCGGCCTCATGAAGGCCAAGCGCCTCAACCCGATGGAAATCCTCGGCGGCCACGGCGTCAAGGACCAGAGCGGCCTGCAGGCCATGATCGCCAAGGCGCGCGAGATCGAAGACCGCAAGAAGGGCTTTTCAAAATGATGTAGGTCGGGCTTCAGCCCGACAACAGCGGCTGCAATCCCCGGTGTCGGCCTGAAGGCCGACCTACACGGAGAAACCAAATGGCAAAAAAGGAATACGCGTTCTACCCCGGCTGCTCTTCGCAAAAGGGCGCTTCCGCATCGAACTACCTGACGTCGGTCAACGCCATGTGCGACAAGCTCGACGTCACCATCACCGAGATCCCCGACTGGAACTGCTGCGGCGCCTCGATCGGCTACGCCGAGGGCGGCGAACTGCCGCGCCTGGCGCTCTCGGCGCGCAACTTCGCCCTGGCCGAGACGCACCTACCGGGCAAGCAGATGGTCGCCACCTGCGCCGCCTGCTGGCTGGCGCAGCGGGAAGTGAAGGAGCGCCTCGACCACAGCGAAGTCCTGCTCAAGGAAACCAACGAGGCGCTGGCCGCCGCCGGCCTGCAATACCAGGGCACGACGCCGATCCGCCATATGGTTGAAGTGCTGATCGAGGACCTCGGCTACGACGCCCTCAAGCAGCCCGTGGTGAAGCCGCTCGAGGGCATCAAGTTCGCCGGCTACGTCGGCTGCCAGACCAACCGCCCCTTCGGCATCGCCGGCGAATCCTTCGAGAATCCGGTGTACCTCGACAAGCTGGTCGAGACCGTCGGCGGCGAGGCCGTGCCCTACGACCAGAAGGTCGCCTGCTGCGGCGGCGCGCTGGCCTTCTCCGAGCCGGAGAAGTCGCAGAAGCAGATCCGCGACATCGTCGAGTCGGCCTACGACCACGGCGCCGAGATGATCGTCACGCCCTGCCCGCTGTGCCAGGCCAACGTCGAGATCTACCAGAGCGAGATCAACAAGAAGCAGGGCACCAAGTTCAGCATGCCCGTCCTCTACTACAGCCAGCTGATGACCATCGCCTACGGCGGCAGCGCCAAGGAAGCCGGCCTTGACGGCCAGCTCATCAGGGCGACGAAGCTGGAAGAGATCGCGAAGAAGTAGGCCTCCCCTTGCTTCGGCAACAAGGCCGGCGCGATGCCGGCTTTTTTGTTTCGAGTCATGTAGGAGCGGGCTTGCCCGCGATATTGGCGGCTGCACCCAAGGGGTACTTCCTGCGGGGCGCAATCGCGGGCAAGCCCGCTCCTACACATTCTTTCGGCCGTCAGATGCGCCGGCTGGCGTCGAGGAAGGCGGCGGCGAACTCGTCGTAATTGCGCGTCACCGGATACTGCGGAAACTCGTCGATGACGTTCTGCGGCGGGCGGTAGAGGATGCCGGCGTGGGCCTCGGCCAGCATGGCGGTGTCGTTGTAGGAGTCGCCGGCGGCGATGATCTTGAAGTTGAGCGACTTGAGGGCCTTGACCGATTCGCGCTTGGCGTCGGGCTGGCGCAGGACGTAATTGCGCACGAAGCCGCCCGCATCCACTTCCAGCTTGTGGCAGAGCAGCGCCGGGTAACCCAACTGTTTCATCAGCGGCATGGCGAACTCGTAGAAGGTGTCGGAGAGGATCACCACCTGGAAGCGCTCGCGCAGCCAGTCGAGGAATTCCCGCGCGCCGGGCAGCGGGCCCATTTCGGCGATGACCTTCTGGATGTCGTGCAGGCCGAGCCCGTGCTTTTTCAGGATGGCGAGACGCCCCTGCATCAGCCTGTCGTAGTCCGGCTCGTCGCGCGTGGTGCGCGCAAGCTCGGGAATGTTCGTCCGCTTCGAGAACTCGATCCAGATTTCGGGAACCAGAACGCCTTCAAGGTCCAGACACGCAAGCTGCACTTGCCATCTCCTGTTAATTTCACCGCACAAAGGTTCGGCATTTTAGCCGAATTCGCCCGCCTCCACGCCTGCCGGCGCGCGCCGGGGCCATCGGGAGTAATATCGAATTGCCGAACCCCTTCGAATTGAACCGATGACCTTTTTGCCAATCCGGAACCTGGCCGGCAAGTGGCTGGTGGCCGCATTCTTTCTCCTCGCCGCCGGCATCGGCGCCCTCTGGTATTCGGCCCTCTCCGCCTACGAGGCGGCCGTGCAGCGCGAACGCGGCCGCGAGCTGCAGGCCATCGCCGAGTTGAAGATCGAGTTCGTCCGTTTCTGGCTGTCGGAGCGGCGCGGCGATTTGGCTATCCCGGCCAGCGCCCCGCTAATCGCCCGCGCCGCCGAGTTCGGGATCGAGAGCGCCGGCATGGACGGCGCGGATGTAGTGCTCGGCCGCCTCGAGGCCTTCCGCAACGCGCATGGTTACGAAAGCGTCATGCTGCTCGACCGCGCGGGGCGTTTCCGCGCCGAGATAGGCTCGCAGGACGAGATCACACGCGAACGGGCCCTGGAGTCGGCGCACGCCGCGATGGGAGGCGGCAAAACCCTCGTCTCCCGGGTATATGCTTCCCAAGCAGGGGGAGCCTTCCCTCTTTACATCGACATCGCCACGCCGGTGATTGCCGCGGGCAAGCCCTCACCCCGCATCGTTGGCGCACTGGTATTCCGCATCGATCCCCAGGCGCATCTTGGCCTGCTGCTGGGAAAATGGCCCTCGCCGAGCGAAGGCGGGGAAACCTTCCTCGTCGAGCGGATGAATGATCAGATCGTTTATCTCAGCTCGCTAAGGCATGCCGAGGCGGCGGCGTTACAGCGCAAGACCGATGATCCTTCGCTGCCGGCGGCCCTGGCCGCGCGCGGGCAGCAGGGCGTCACCGAGGGCCTCGACTATCGCGGCGTCCCGGTGCTGGCGGCAGTCGGCCAGGTGCCCGGCATGCCCTGGTTCGTCGTCGCCAAGCTCGACCGCGACGAGATCCTCGCGCCGGTGCGGCGCGAGGCGCTGTGGTCCGGCACGCTCGCGGCGCTGCTGGTGCTGGCCCTCGGCCTGGCCATGTTCTCCTGGTGGCGCCGCAGCCGGAGCGAACTGGCCCTGGCGCAGCAGGCCTCGGCGAAGGAGGCACTGACCGCCAGCGAGGCGCGCTTCCGCAAGCTGCACGAGCACGGCTGGGATTTCAACGCGCTCTTCGACCGAAACATGGTCATACGCTACGCCAGTCCATCAATCGACCGCTATCTGGGCCGCAAAGCCGCCGGAGAGGACATCGGCGTCGGCACGGCCCGGGTTCACCCGGACGACGTTGCGCGGGTCGAGGCCGCCCGGCAGGCGGCGCTGAATCAGCCGGGCAAGCCCCAGTGCGTCGAGCACCGGCTCGCCCGCGGAGATGGCGCCTGGCTCACGGTCGAATCCTGCTTTACCAATCATTTCGACGACCCGGACATTGAAGCGCTTTCCTATGTGGCGCGTGACATCACCGAACGAAAACAGTCAGAAATTGCTCTCCGATCGCAACAACAGTTGAATCAGCATTACCTCGATACGGTTCAAACCGTGATCGTGGCCCTGGATGCCCTGGGCCGCATCACCATGATCAATCGCAAAGGCTCCGAGCTATTGGGTTATACCGAGGAAGAGCTGCGGGGGCGGTTCTGGTTCGACACCTGCCTGCCGCAGCCGGAAGGACTGGAGACGGTCTACCCGGTATTCCTGCGTCTCATGGCGGGCGACCTGAAGACGGAAGAATATTTCGAGAACGCGATACTCTGCCGGAACGGCCAACAGCGAACAATCGCCTGGCACAACGCCATTCTTACCGATGCCACCGGCAACCCAGTCGGAACGCTGAGTTCCGGTGAAGATATCACCCTGCGCAAGCAGGCGGAAAAAGAACTGCTCGAGAGCGATGAACGTTACCGATACCTTTTCAGGCTCTCGCCCGATGCCGTGTTCGTGCACAGGGACAACGTCATCCTCTTCGCCAACGATGCCACGGCACGCCTGTTCCATGCCGCCTCCCCACAAGATCTCGTCGGCCGAGACTGGCACGAACTGATTGCGCCGGAAGACTGGACGAAGATCGAAGCGCGCGTCGCCTCCCTCAACAGCGGAGAAATGGCCTTTCTGCCGCCGGCCGAACTCGTCTATCGCACGCTTGACGGCATGACCATCCACGCAGAGGCGACCGCCGCCCGCATAGTCATCGAAGGGATACCGGTGATCCTGTCCGTCGCGCGCGACATCACCGAGCGCAGGCAGGCGGAAACGCAGCGTCTCGAACAAGCCCGCCGCCAGCGCGACGCGCTCGTGCGCGAAGTGCATCACCGCATCAAGAACCACCTGCAGGGGCTGGCCGGGCTGCTGCGCCAGCACATGGGGCAGCATGCGCCGCTCAAGCCGGCACTGGAGGAGGTCGTCGGACAGATCAGCGCCATCTCAATCGTTCATGGCCTGCAGGGCCGCAACGAAAGCGGGCAGATCAGCCTGCGCGGGCTGGTCGTGGAGATCGCCGCTTTCCTCAGCGGCGTCATGGGCGTTCCGCTCAGGCTGGCGGAGCGCGAGGGGCAATGCTTCATGTCGCAGCCCTGCTCGCGCGAGGAAGTCTGCAAATGGGCCGTCGCCGAGGAGGAGTCGGTGCCGCTCGCGCTCATCCTCAACGAGCTGCTGACCAACGCCGTGCGGCATCGCCTCGGCGACGCGCCGCCCTCGCTCGACATCGAATGCGATGGCGAAGGCGCGCGCCTGACGATCCGCAACCCCGGCCGCCTGCCCGCCGGGCTGGATTTCGCGCAGGGCAAGGAGCTCGGCACCGGCCTCGGCCTGGTGCGCTCGCTGCTGCCGACGCGGGGCGCGACGATCGGCCTCGCCGGCGCGGAGGACGGCTGGGTCGAAACGACGGTGCTGCTGGCCGCGCCGCCTCTCGTGCGGGCAGCGGCAGCCGGCTCTCAGGTCGCCAGCCTGCGGTAGATGTCGGCCACCTTGAGCGGCAGCTTCCACACATCGTCCAGCACGGCGTAGCGCGCCGGGCCGTAGAGGCGCGGCAGGTAGTCGGCGCCATGGCGGTCGATGGTGACGCAGTAGCTCCTCACGCCGCGCTCGTGCGCTTCCTGCAGGGCGCGGCGCGTGTCCTCGATGCCGTAGTGGCCGCGGTACTCGTCGCCGAAGTCGTCCGGCCGTCCGTCGGAGAGCGTCACCAATAGCTTGTGCCGCGCCGGCTGCGCTTCCAGCAGCTGCGTCAGATGGCGAATGGCGACGCCCATGCGCGTGTAGTCCTTGGCCTCGATGGCGGCGATGCGGCCGCGCACCGTGGCGTCGTAGCGCTCGTCGAAGCGCTTCACCGGATAGATGTCGCAGCGCGTGCGCGTCCAGCCCGAGAAGCCGTAGATGGCGTAGGCATCGCCCAGCGTCTCCAGCGCCTCGCACAGCATGACCAGCGACTCGCGCTCGGCGTCGTTCACCCAGCCCTTGGTGGAGCCGCTCATGTCGACCATGAACATCGCGGCCAGCGAGCGCTCGTTGCGGATGCGCCGGCAGAACAGGCGCGCCGAGGGCTCTGCGCCGCTGGCGCGGTCGCCCGCCGCCTCGACGAGGGCATCGATGTCGACTTCCTCGCCCTCGGGCTGGCGGCCGAGCAGGCGGTCTTCGCCGCGCAGCATCTCGAAGCGCCGGCGGATCTGCCGTATCGCCGCCGTATTGCGGAGACTGACTTTTGCCACATAGTCGGCATCGCCCGGCGCGAGATCCACTTCGAAGAGATGGCACCAGCCGCGGCGATAGGCGCGGCGGCGGTAGTCCCACTCGTCGTAGCGGCGATGCGGCTCGCGGTGGCTGGTCAGGGCATTCTCGCCGCCGCCCTCGTCCCCTTCGCGCTGCGTCGGCTGCCAGGCGCCCGGCCCGGCCGGCACCAGGCATTCCGGCGGCAGCTCGCCCAGATCCTGCAGCAGCGATTGCGCCGCCGCCCGCGCCTCGGGCGGCAATGCGGCAACCTCGCCGTCGAGGCTGAATTCCACCCTGCCGCCTTCGATGTTCACCGCGGGCGCCTCCTCGCCGGCGCCCTGCCGGCCGCCGAAGCCCTTCAGCGTCGACAAGGCGCGACGCACGGTTTCGGCCTCGCGCGCGATACGCGCCGCGCGCACCCGCAGCGCCGCTTCGATGTCGATCGCGCCGGCATGGGCGAGCTGAGGCGGCTCATCCTCCCCCGCCATGCATTCGGCGAGAAAAGTCAGTGTCTGCGACACGGCGGCATCGGGCCGGGAGAGACGCCGGACGGCCTCTTCCAGGCCCGTCGGCCAGGGGCCGCGCAGCGCGGCAATCTCGGCGGCAAGGCCGGGCAGCTCTGCGCCCAGCACCGCTTCGAGGCGCACCGCCTCCAGAGTGGCAAACCAGCGCAGCGCCCGCTCGCGATCCGCCCAGCGCGCCAGCGCCGCTTCGATGTCGAGCGCGGCTGAACCGAACGTGCCATGGCGCGTCTGCGCCCAGAGCAGCGCGGCCATCGCCTTGTACAGCCGCCGGTTGTCGGCGGCGGTCGGCAGCGCGGCCAGTTGCGCGGGCAGGAAAACGGTTTCCGTGTCGGTATGCGCGAAAGCGCCGTGACTCAAGGCCAGGGCGCGCCCGGAAAGGCCTTGCAGAAAGCGCGACAGGCGCGACTCGACGTCGGCGAGTCGCGCCGCCGCAGGGACATGCTCGCGCGCGGCGCAGAAGCCGTCGAGGTCGCGCAGCAGCGCCATCGCCGCCTGGCCGCCCTGTCGGTCATAGGCATCCAGCCCGGCCAGCACCCAAGCCTCGAAGCCAGAAGCGTCGAGCCGGTCGAGGGCGCGCGGCGCCAGTGTGGCGACGAGATAGCCGATCTCGGCATAGGATTGCGCGGCGACGGCCACCCAGTGCAGCACGCGCTCCTGCTGCTCGCGGCCGAGCCGCTCCAGGCCGTCGGCGATGTTCTTCGCCGAGCGATGCGAAGGCGAGGCGAACAGCACCTCGTCGAGGCGCAGCTCGAGTTCGTCGGAGAAAAGCTTTCTAGAAGACGGCGTGGACGAGGTCATCGAGCGTCCCCGTCATGTCGGGATCGTCGGTGAGCGCCCGCGCCACGGCGGCGGTGCAGGCGATGGCCGGCGCGACACCGTCGGCGATGAGCTGGGCGGCATGCACCAGCAGGCGCGTGCTGGCGCCCTCGTCCAGTCCCGCCCCCTTGAGGTTGCGCGTCAGTTCGGCCAGCTTGACCAGGCGGCGCGCCGTTTCCGCGTCGACGCCGCCTTCCGCGGCGACGATGCCGGCCTCGACGGCGGCCTCGGGATAGTCGAAATCCAGCGCGACGAAGCGCTGGCGCGTGGACGGCTTGATCTCCTTCAGGACGCTCTGGTAGCCGGGGTTGTAGGACACCACCAGCATGAACGGGTCGGGCGCGGCCACCAGCTCGCCGCGCTTGTCCACGGCGAGAATGCGGCGCGCATCAGCCAGCGGATGGATCACCACCGTGGTGTCCTTGCGCGCCTCGACGATCTCGTCGAGGTAGCAGATCGCGCCGGCGCGCACCGCGGCGGTGAGCGGGCCATCGACCCACACCGTCTCGTTGCCGACGATGAGGTAGCGGCCGACGAGGTCGGCCGTGGTGAGGTCGTCGTGGCAGGCCACCGTCACCAGCGGGCGCTTCAGGCGCCACGCCATGTATTCGACGAAGCGCGTCTTGCCGCAGCCGGTCGGCCCCTTCAGCAGCACCGGCAGGCGGCGGCGATGGGCCGACTCGAACAGGGCCACCTCGTCGCCGATCGGCTGGTAATACGGTTCCCGCTCGATCTGCTGGAGCTTTGGAGTTGAAACGCGCGCGGCTTCGGACATCGGGAGGATTCCCTTCAAGGTATTCACAGGCATTCTAGCCGGTAGTAAGCTGGAGCGACTGCGGACACGATTCAAGCTTTCAGGCTTGGGGCCGTTATCCGTAGATAGCAAAGGATTCGCCAAGACCATGCCGATCCGACTTTTCGCTTCAGTACGCAAGCGCCTTCTGCTGCCGCTCACCGCGGCTTTCGTGCTGCTGTTTGTCGCCCTCCTGGTCGGCCATCATCTCGTTCTGGAGGAAAACCGCGCGCAGGCGGCCGGGCGCGCCCTCGATTTCGCCCGCAGTTTCGCGGCAGGCTACGAGAGCCAGATCGACGAAGCCCAGGCATTGCTGCGCCATCTCGCCACGCTGCCGCAGGCTGACGGCAGCCACCCTGCGCAATGCGAGTCGCTTCTGGCCGGGCTTGCCCGGACCCATCCTCAATTGATGAACCTGGCTGTCCTCGACAAGACGGGCGGCATTCGCTGCGCGGGACAGACGCCTTCACCCTCATTCAAGCCGGGCGAAACGCGGGCGGTGCGCCAGGCGATCGCCAGCGGGAAAGCCGTTGTGGGCACGCTGGCGCGCGACCCGGCCCAAGGCGGCCCGGTGCTCGTCCTGGCGCAGCCGGTGGCGGGCGATGCCGCGGTCGTCCGTCTCATCGTGGCCTACCTGGATCTGAGTCGGATAAATCGTCAATTCGCCGCACTGGTGCCCCCCGGCTCGGTGTTGCGCATACTCGATCGGGACGGCACCTTCCTCGTCCGCCAACCCAACCCGGAATGCTGCCTGGGCCGTTCCGGCCTGAATCTCGTGGGCATCAGGGAGGCGCTGGCGGACAGCATGCCGCAGGTGACGGAAAGCGTCTGGCTGGACAAGGTGGTGCGGCTCCAGGCCGACGTCCCGCTCAAGCATGCCGCGGGCGGCGTGGTTTCCATCGGCATCCCGCTGGGTCTGGTACAGGCGCCAGCCAACCGCGCACTGGCCGCCGGCACACTGATCCTGCTGCTCCTGAGCATCGTCATGTACGCCGTGGCCTGGATCGGCAGCACACGCTACCTGCTGCGGCCGATCGGATCCCTGGCCAATGCAGCCCATCGGATGCGCGAGGGTGAACTGGACTGCCGCATTCCGCCCGGCCCCGGCAACGACGAAATCTCGACGTTGATCGAGGATTTCAATGCGATGGCCGGATCGCTGGGGGGGCAACGAAGGGCGCTGATCGAGAGCGAACGGCGATTCCGGGAATTGTACGAACAGGCGCCGCTGGCCTACCAGTCGCTCGACGCGGCCGGATTGATTCTCGACGTAAATGACGCCTGGCTCGACCTGTTCCATAGAAGGAAAGACGCCGTCATCGGTTGCTTCGTCGGCGACTTCCTGACGAAAGACTCGCTGACCGCTCTGGGCGAGCGATTCGCGAGCTTCGAGCGGGACAATCATAAGGGTGGCAATGTCTTTGAAATCGTTCGCGGCGACGGCGAACGGCGACTGGTAGAGGTGAATGGGCGCGTATCGCGCGACGCCGCCGGCGAGTTCCTGTGCGCGCATTGCATCCTGACGGACATCACCGCGCGCATCGAGCAGGAACGGCAGTTGCGCCTCGCGGCCAGCGTCTTCGCACACGCCAACGAGGCCATCACCATCACCGATGCCGACTCCAGCATCGTCACCGTCAGCCCGCGCTTTACCGAGATCACCGGCTATTCCCCCGAAGAGGTGATCGGCCGGAATCCGCGCATCCTGCAATCCGGCAGGCAGGACGCCGCTTTTTACCGGGCGATGTGGGCGGCGCTCGCTTCCGACAAGGGCCACTGGAGCGGCGAGATCTGGAACAAGCGCAAGGACGGCAGCATCTACCCGGAGTGGCTGTCCATCACCGCTGTGCGCGATGACGCCGGCAAGGTCATCAACTACGTCGCAATATTCACCGACCTCAGCGAGCGCGTGGCGGCCGAGCAGGCGATCCGGGACAGCGAGCAACGCTACCGCACGATGTTCGAAAGCGCGCCGGAAGGCGTCTGGATCATCGGCGCCGACGAGCGCACCATCGAGGTCAACCAGCGCCTGAGCGATCTGCTCGGCTATTCACGCGAAGAAATGCTGGGAAAAGAACCGACCGATTTCACCGACGCGGATAACAGCCGCATCTTCGAAGCGCAGAAGAACCGCCGTGCAACGACAACCAGGCGCAACTACGAGATCGCCCTGCGGCACCGGGACGGGCACAACATCCCTGTATCCTTCAGCGCCAACAACCTTTACCGGGAGGATGGATCGCTTCTGGCGGTGCTGGCTTTCGTCTCCGACATCACCGAGCGCAAGGCGCACGAACAGGAAAGGCAGCGTCTCCACGAGGAGCTCGAGCAGCGCGTCATCGAGCGGACCCGCGCCCTGCTGACAGCCAACCGGGAACTGGGGGCGTTTTCCTACTCGGTGTCCCACGACTTGCGCGCGCCGCTGCGCGCCATCAACGGCTTCAGCCATGCACTGGAGGAAGAGTATGGACGCCTGCTCGACGACAACGGCAGGCACTATCTCGCCCGGGTGCGCGCCGGCTCGGAGCGAATGGCGGAACTCATCGATCACCTGCTCGAACTGTCCCAACTGTCGCGCCGGGAAATGAATATCGCCCCGACCGACCTGTCTTTCATCGCCGGCGAGATCGCCGCGGAACTGCATGCCGAGGAACCGGCGCGCCGGGTCGAATGGATCATCGCCCCCGACGTGTGTGCCAGAAGTGATGCCGTCCTGCTTAGGGTGGTATTGCTGAATCTGCTCGGCAACGCCTGGAAGTACACTTCAAGGCGCGGCGAGGCGCGCATCGAGTTCGGAACGGCGGAACACGCGGGCCGCCGCACCTACTTCGTCAGCGATAATGGCGCCGGCTTCGACATGGCGCACGTTGGCAAGCTCTTCGGCGCCTTTCAACGCCTGCACTCACCCGCCGAGTTCCCCGGCAGCGGCATCGGCCTGGCCACCGTCGCCCGCGTCATCCACCGCCACGGCGGCGAAGTCTGGGCCGAGGGTCGGCCGGAAACAGGCGCCACGTTTTATTTCACCCTTGCGTAATGCATTGCAATCAACAGGTTGTGGCCATGTTTCAAGTTTCAGGCAAGCTGACCGTTATAGATCGAACATAGTCAAGCGCATCGCCCCGCCCTCGCGATACGCCTTCCTCCCTGCCGGGGGATACGCGTCGCGCAATGCATGCACGATGCGCGTCGCTCAAGGAGGGGATAGTGACGATGTCTTCCGCTCGGCGTCTCGCCCAACCGGTGTCCGGCCGCCTGGCCAAACCGGCCAATCTGCCAAGCGGCGCCATGGCGGGTTTCCGGGCATGACAATCATGGCGCCTTCGCAGCCTCCCGTGCCCGGACAGGTCGGCCAGGCCATTGCCGAATCCTGCACGGAGTCCGACGCCTGCCCGACCTTTGCCCGGCTGAATGCGCGTCTCGCCAATCTCGAGATGCAGGTATCCACCGATTACCTCACCGGCCTCTGGAACCGGGCGCACTTCAACCAGGTCGTCGATTCCGAACTGGACCGCAGCCTGCGCTACAAGCAGCCGGTTTCGCTCATCCTGTTCGACATCGACCACTTCAAGCGCGCCAACGACCAGTTCGGGCATCAGGCCGGCGATGCGGTGCTGCGCGAACTGGCGCTCGTCGCCAACGCCGCGACCCGCTCCTCGGATGCGGTCTTCCGCTGGGGCGGGGAAGAGTTCGCCGTGCTTGCCACTTCAACCGGTTACCGTGGCGCGGGCAGACTGGCCGAAGCCCTGCGCGGCCAGGTGGCGTGCCATGTCTTTCCCGATGTTGGCACGGTGACCGTCAGCCTGGGCGTGGCCGAGCACAGCGCCAGCGAAAGCGCGGAGGCGTGGTTCCGCCGCGCCGACGGCATGCTCTACGCCGCCAAGCGCGAAGGACGCAACTGCGTCCGCGTCGACGCGAACGGGAATTCCGACACATGGGCCGCCGCGCAAGGACCTGCGGCCCTCTGCCTGAGCTGGCAGGAAGCCTACGAGTGCGGGGAGCCCAGCATAGACCGCGAGCATCTGGAACTCTTCAATCTGGCGAATGCGCTGATCGATGTGTCGGTCATGAGCAACAGCGATTCCGGCAAGGTCCTGTCCGTTTTCGACAAGCTGCTGGATCACATCGCCTGTCATTTCGTCAACGAGGAAGCGCTATTGGAGCTTCGCGGCTACGCGCACGCCGATGCGCATCGGCGCGCCCACGCCAACCTGCTCAGGCGCGCACGAGCGCTGAGAGATGGCCTGGAGGCGGGCAGTGCGAGCCTGGGCGGCATCGTCGAATTCCTCGCCGGCGAAGTCGTGGCGCGGCATCTCTTCAAGGCGGACCGCGACTTCTTTCCGCTGTTCAGGGCAGGCGCCGGAAATGCCGAAACCGTCCCTGTCGCCTGAGGGACACTGCCATGGCTCTGCTCAACTGGAATCGCGGCTACCTGACAGGGAATGCCCGGATCGATTCGGACCATCAACATCTTTTCGAACTGATCAATTCCTTTCACTATGCGTTCATCCAGAATCGCGACCGCACGGATATCCTCCGCATTCTCAACGGTCTCGTGCAATATGCCGAGGAACATTTCCAGCGGGAGGAAACCATGATGGCCGATCGGGGCTATCCGAAACTGGAAGCGCACCAGCGGATACATGCCGATCTGTTCGAGACGATTTTCCAGCTGCAAGCCAAGCTGGAAGAAGCTTCCGTCAAGATGGAAAAGGAAACCGTCGATTTTCTCAGGCACTGGCTGACCGACCATATCGCGGAGCACGACACGGAGTTTGCGCGGTTTCTCGCCGAACCGGCCTGAGCCGCTACAGGCTCAATGCCACAGGCACAAGGGCCGGCACTAGTCGTCGAAGCCCTCGTCGCGGGGGTCCTCCTCGCGCGCCAGCTTCTCGGCGGCCTCGCGCTCGGCCTGTTGCGCCTTCGCGCGCGCCTGCTCACGGCGCTTTTCCGCCGCGTCCTTGTGCAGGGCGATGCTCTCCTCGCCGAACAGCACCTGGCGCAGGAAGCGGAAGCCGAACTGCATGAGGGCCTCTTCGCTCTCCAGCGTATCGCCGAGCATCGCCTTGAGCTCGGCCTCCGGCACGTCGTAGAGTTCCTTGAACGGGCCGCTGTCGACGAAGGCGCGGAAGGTGTCGATGTCGTAGCAGGTCATGAAGAAGAGCTGGCGGCTGCGCACGGAGGGCTTGCCCACCGTCGGGCCGGAGGACATCTTCTTCAGCACCAGCTGGCGCCAGCCGCGGCCCTGCGCGTCGTATTCCTGCAGCCCCTGCTCGGCGCGGTACGCGTCGATGGTCAGGCTGCGCGGCTCATTATGGCCGAGGCAGTGCGCCTCCTTCACCAGCGCATAGGAATGCGTGTCCGTATATTCGTCCTGCCGGCGCATGGAGAGCAGCGCCACCGGGTAGTAGCGGCAGGCGGTGGGACGGTCTTCATAGACGCTGCAGCCCTCCGGCTTCATGAACTGGCAGGCGCTGCCGCCCTCGACCGGCTTCATCTTGATGCCGGCGATGCCGTCCTTCTCCATCTCGTAGGGCACGGCGTACTGCTGCAGGAAGGCCGCCGAGGCGAGCCCCAGCCGGCGCTTCAGGCGCAGGATGTCGTAGGGCGTCAGCGAGATGTCGATGTTGCTGCAGCAGGCGTTCCAGCAGGCGATGCCCTTGCGGCACTGGAACTGGATCGTCTTGCCGCCGTCGACCATCTGCGGCACGACCGGGCTCTCGGGGAAGGGCAGGTCCTTCGCCATGTAGGTGTCCATTTTCAAACCTCGGTTCGGGTTGAGGCGCACATGCGCCAAAGCTACTGTAGGTCGGGCTTCAGTCCGATGACCGAAGGAAATCCCTGTGGGACAGCATCGGCTGATCAACTGCCCATGTCGGCCTGAAGGCCGACCTACATTGTCGGCCTGAAGGCCGACCTACATTGGATGGTAATACTCCTGAACCAGAAAGCAACCGGGCGCCTTGCGGCGCCCGGTTGCACTTCAAACAGCCTGCGGACGGCTTAGTGCGGCGCCGCCGCCTTGAACAGCTTCGACTTGTCGACCAGGTCGACGTGCTTGCGCTTGAAGCAGGTCCACTGGTGGCTCTTCTTGTCGTAGACCGAGTTCACGAAGCAGTGCCAGTTCTTCTCGTCGACGAAGTTCTTGTCGGTGCGGTAGTAGAAGCCCGGATAGCGGCTCTCCTCGCGGAACTGGATGTGCTTCATGTGCGCTTCGGCGGTCAGGATGCGGTGGTAGTTCTCCCAGGCGCGCAGCAGCTCGTGCAGGTCCTTGGCGCGCATCTTCTGCGAGTCTTCCTTCAGCATCTCCAGCTTCTCTTCCGCCACGGCAAGCATCTTGTCGTTGGTGTTGTAGTAGGTGGCGACGCCGGCGACATACTCGTCCATGATCTTCTGCAGGCGCATCTGCAGCATCTTCGGCGTGATGTAGTTCGGGTTCACGTCGATGGCGGTGGTGTAGTCCTTGTGCGCGATGAAGTTGCGCACCGGCTTGTAGATCGTTTCGGAGATCTGTTCGGCGGTCTCGTCGAACTCGGGCTTGAGGTCCGGGTTGTCGAGGCAGTACTTGACCATCGCCTTGGCGGCCAGACGGCCTTCGGCATGCGAGCCGGAGGAGAACTTGTGGCCGGAGGCGCCGACGCCGTCGCCGGCGGTGAACAGGCCCTTGACGGTGGTCATCGAGCGATAGCCCCAGTTCCAGCCGGAGGGCAGGTGCGCCGGGATGCCGTCGTACTCTTCCTTGGTCGGCGCGCCGACGTCGGTCGGGCCGGACACCCAGATGCCGCAGCAGCCGGAGTGCGAACCGAGCAGGTAGGGCTCGGTGGGCATCAGCTCGGACATCTTCTTCTCGGGCTCGATGTTCTCGCCGACCCAGATGCCGCACTGGCCGATGCACATGTCGAGGAAGTCTTCCCAGGCCTCGGCTTCGAGGTGCTTGACTTCCTTCGGCGTCAGCGTCTCGCGCAGCTTGGCGAGCGCGGTGACGGTGTCCATGTAAATCGGGCCGCGGCCTTCCTTCATCTCTTTCAGCATGAGGTGGTTGCGCAGGCAGGAGGCGGGAACGGCGGCCTGCCCGTAGGGCGGGTAGTCGTTCAGCATCTCCTTGTTCTTGGTCATGTAGTTCTCGCCGTAGGCGTTGGTGGCCTGGGCCTTGAAGAGCAGGAACCAGGCGCCGACCGGGCCGTAGCCGTCCTTGAAGCGGGCCGGCACGAAGCGGTTTTCCATCATGGTCAGTTCGGCGCCGGCCTCGGCGGCCATGGCGTAGGTCGAGCCGGCGTTCCACACCGGGTACCAGGCGCGGCCCGTGCCCTCGCCCACCGAACGCGGACGGAACAGGTTCACGCAGCCGCCGGCGGCCAGCATGATGGCCTTGGCCTTGTAGATGTAGATCTTGTTCTCGCGCACCGAGAAGCCGGCGGCGCCGGCGATGCGGCCCGGATCGTTCTTGTCGTTGATCAGGTGGACGATGAAGACGCGCTCCTGGATGCGGTCCAGGCCGAGGGCCTTCTTGGCCGCCTCGGCGACGATCCACTTGTAGGATTCGCCGTTGATCATGATCTGCCACTTGCCCGAACGCACCGGCTTGCCGCCGTCCTTCAGGGCCGGCAGGCCCTCGCGCTGCGACTCGGCGCCGTCATGGCGCACGCCTTCGGCGTCGGTTTTCCAGATCGGCAGGCCCCATTCCTCGAATAGGTGCACGGAGTCGTCGACGTTGCGGCCCAGGTCGTAGGCCAGGTCGTCGCGGGTGATGCCCATCAGGTCGTTGGAGACCATGCGGGCGTAGTCGGCCGGATCCTGCTCGGGGCCGATATAGGTGTTGATGGCCGACAGGCCCTGGGCCACGGCGCCGGAGCGGTCCATGGCGGCCTTGTCCACCAGCTTGATCTTCAGTTCCTTGCCGGTCTCGGCCTTGACGGCCTCGGCCCAGCGCATCATTTCGTAAGCCGTGCCGCAGCAGGCCATGCCGCCGCCGATCAGCAGGATGTCCAGTTCTTCCTGGACGATTTCCGGATTGTCAAAAGTTCCAGCCATTTTAGAGTCCTCGATTCGTGGATTACTTGCGGATCAGTTCTTCCGGCTTGCCGGCGCGGAAACCGCCCATGACAGCCTTGGTAAACACGCCTTCGGCGCCGAGTTCGGCCAGCTTGGGCATCGGCTTGCCGCCGTAGGGATCGATCGAGCCCTCGGAGGTGGTGCGGATGGGGAACTTGAAGCGCTTCAGGGTGCCGTTGCGGAACTTGATGGTCCACATGATGGAGTCGGAACCGCGCAGGGGCTGCACCGAGCCGCCGAGCGGCACGATGTCGGCGTAGTGGCGCACTTCGATGGCGTTCTGCGGGCAGATCTTCACGCAGGAGTAGCACTCCCAGCACTGCTCGGGCTCCTGGTTGAAGGCGCGCATGGCATGGCCGGTTTCCGAACCGTCCTTGTCCAGCTTCATCAGGTTGTGCGGGCAGATGTACATGCAAGCGGTCTTGTCCTGGCCCTTGCAGCCATCGCATTTCTCGGTACGTACAAAGGTTGGCATCTTTCCTTCTCCTAAAAAAACGACGCCGGCACTGATGCGCCGGCGCAATCCAAAAACTTATCTGGCCGAATGGCCGACCAGCTTGACCTCGACCTTTTCGGTCAGCCCCGCGTAGTACGCGCGCAGGATTTCCAGCACTTCCGGCCGGGAAAACTCCGCCGGCACGTCGTCGCCTTCCGAGAGCATCTTGCGCAGCTTGGTGCCGGAGAGCAGCAGACGGTCGGCGTCGCCGTGCGGACAGGTGCGCGCGGAGGCCATGCCGCCGCACTTGTAGCACCAGAACGTCCAGTCGATCTTCAGCGGCTGGGTTTCCAGCGCGCCCTTGGGGATCTCGTCGAAGATGTGGTGGGCGTCGAACGGGCCGTAGTAGCTGCCGACGCCGGCATGGTCGCGGCCGACGATGAGGTGCGAGCAGCCGTAGTTCTGGCGGAACAGGGCATGCAGCAGCGCCTCGCGCGGACCGGCGTAGCGCATGTCGAGCGGGTAGCCGGCCTGCACCACGGTCTTCTTGACGAAATAGTGTTCGGCCAGCGTCGCGATCGCATCGGAACGCACGTCGGCGGGAATGTCGCCGGGCTTGAGGTTGCCGAGCAGGGAATGGATCAGCACGCCGTCGCAGGTCTCGATGGCCACCTTGGCCAGGTACTCGTGCGAGCGGTGCATCGGGTTGCGCGTCTGGAAGGCGGCGACCTTGGACCAGCCGTAGGAGTCGAACAGGGCGCGGGTCTGCGCCGGGGTCATGAACAGCTCGCCGTACTTCGAGGGGAACTCGGCCTGCGAGAGCACCTTCACCGGGCCGGCGAGGTTGATGTCGCCCTGCTCCATCACCATCTTGACGCCGGGATGCTCCAGGTCGGTGGTCTTGAAGACCATGGCGCATTCGTGCGCCTTGTCGATGGCGTACTTCTCGGTGACCTTCATGGTGGCGAGGATCTCGCCGCTGTCGGGATCGAGCAGCGCGACGTCGGCGCCAGTCTTCAGCGCATCGGCCGTCGCCCTGTCGGTGGACAGCGTGATGGGGATCGGCCAGAACAGGCCGCTGGCCGTCTTCATGCCGTCGCACACGCCCTGCCAGTCGCTGTGCGTCATGAAGCCGTCGAGCGGCGTGAAGCCGCCGATGCCGAGCATGATGATGTCGCCCTTCTCGCGAGAGCTGACCTTGATTTTCGGCAGCGCCTGGGCGCGTGCCAGTTCGGCCTTGAGCGCCTCGCCCTGCAGCAACAGGGGCTTCAGCGCGCCCCCGCCGTGCGGATTGACCAGTGCCATGTACTGCTCCTCCCTGTGTGGTGTGCCTTTTAGTCCGTGCGAAGGCTAGCACTTCCGGGAAGGGGCAATAATCGTTTTATTTTATTGTGAAATAGGGGGGGTCGATTTTTTAGCTTCGGCCGGGGTGCGATGCACCCCTTAAGCCGCGCTGCGCGCAGATTAGCCTGCGCTGAAACAACACCTTCGGCCGTGTTTTGACCTGTATCAACTTAAGCGCATTGATGCGGTCATCAGAAAGACAGTTTTTGCTTGGCTTCCTCCACTTGCCGGGCGCGCAATTCCCGCAGCCGCGCATCGACCTGGGAATGTTCGAAGAAGTCGCCGTCGCCGGCCTTCTGCGCCAGTTCCAACTGCTGGACGGCCGCAACCAATTGTCCCTGCAGGACATACAGTTCGGCCTGGGCGCGGTGCTGCTGCAGGCGCTTGCCAAGCGCGGCATAGCTCCTCGCCTGCAGGCCATGCAGCGCCGCATCGGAAGGGGACAGCTGCAACTCGTCGGTCGCCGACTTCAGCGCCTCCTGCGCCTGGCCGTCCGCCAGCAGGGCATCGATCTGGCCGTAGAGCAACGCCTTGTTGCGGGCATGGCGGATGCGCGCGTCGCGGTAGATCTTCAGCGCGCCGGCCAAGTCGCCCTGCGCCCGCCGCAAGTCGGCGGCCAGGGTGTCCACCATGGGCGAGGTCGCCTTCAGGCGCCGCAGTTCGGGAACTTGCCGCTCGGCCGCCGGCAGGTTCTTCGCCCGCATCTGCGCCACGGCCAGGCCGTAGCGGGCGGCCATTTCGGAAAGGTACTTGCGCTCGCGCAACTGGCTCTCGAAGTCGACGACCGCGTCGCGCGGTGCGCCCTGGCCGGCGCGCAGCTTGGCCCGTACCAGCTGAAATTCGGGCGAGTCCGCCACCTGGCGGTACTGCGCCTGCAGGATGCGGTTTTCCATGTCGCTGATGCGCTCGGTGGTCAGCGGGTGGGTGCGCAGGTAGCCGGGCGCATTGTTTTCATAGAGCCGGCCGAACTTCTGCATGCGCTCGAAGAAGCTGGCCATGCCGCGCACGTCGAATCCGGCCCGTTCGAGGGTCTGGATGCCGATGCGGTCGGCCTCGCGCTCGAAATCGCGCGAGTAGTTGAGCATGGTCTGCACGCCGAAGGCGGCGCCGGTGGCCATCGCCGCCTGGCTGATGTCGGCATTCGAGCGCGCCGCCAGGATCGCCACGGCCATCGCCAGCCACTGGGCCACCTGGGCCTGGTTCTGCTTGCCCATCAGCCTGGCCAGGTGCTTCTGCGTGACGTGGGCGATTTCATGCGACAGCACGCCGGCCAGTTCCGATTCGGACTGCGCCGCGAGGATGAGGCCGCTGTGCACGCCGATATAGCCGCCCGGCAGGGCAAAGGCATTCAGGGTGGCGTCGCGCAAGGCGAAGAACTCGAAGTTCTGGCCCGCCTCGGGGGTGGCCGCGGAAAGGCGGGCGCCGAGCGCGTTGAGGTAAGCGATGACCTCGACATCATCGATATACGCCGGCTCGCGCAGGCGGATGTCGCGCACAATCGACTCGCCGATGCGCCGCTCCAGTTGCGGCGGCAGATCGGTTCGCGAAGCCTCGCCCAGATCGGGCAAGCCCTCGGCCAGCGCGCCGGACGCCAGGGTCGCGAGAAAAACCAGGGTTCTGAATCGCATTGCTTATATGATACCTTGACGCAGCCGATGCATTTTTTTCTAAGGATTCGGCTAAAATTGCCGAAAACAAGTAGATCGCTTCAATCCGAGAAGGTTCTCTTGAGCACACATGCCCTGCTGCTGGCCGAGGATTCACCCGAGGACACCCGGCTGATCCTGAATGCCCTGCAACCCGTCATCCAGGAGGACATGGTCGCGCTTTGCAGCGACGGCGTCGACGCGCTGGATTATCTCTTCGCCCGCAACGCCTATGCCCACCGCAGCGGCGACGACCTGCCCGGCGTGGCGCTCCTCGACCTGAACCTGCCCAAGGTGAACGGCCTCGAAGTCCTGCGGGAGTTGCGCGAGAATCCCCGCACCCGCTTGCTGCCGGTGGTGATCCTGTCGGCCTCGTCCGAGCAGCGCGACGTGCGCGCCGCAGCCCTGCTCGGCGCCAACAGCTACGTGCGCAAGCCCCTCGACTACGGCCGCCTGCGCGAGACGGTCGAACTGCTCGGCCGCTACTGGCTCGACCTGAACATTCCCCCGCCGCCCGCACCCCCCGCCTGATCCATGTCCAGCCCGTTGACCCACTTCGACGCCAGCGGCCAGGCGCACATGGTCGATGTAGCTGAAAAGGGCGAGACGCAGCGCATCGCCCGCGCCGCCGGCACCGTCTTCATGCAGCCGGCCACCCTGGCCCTGATCGAATCCGGCGATGCCAAAAAGGGCGACGTGCTGGGCGTGGCGCGCATTGCCGCCATCCAGGCGGCCAAGCGCACTTCCGATCTGATCCCCCTCTGCCATCCGATCGCCCTGACCCGGGTTGGCGTCGAATTCGCCATCGACCGGGAACGCGCCTGCATCACCTGCGAAGTCACGGCCGAAACGGTCGGCCGTACCGGCGTGGAAATGGAAGCGCTGACCGCCGTCAGCGTCGGCCTCCTGACCATCTACGACATGTGCAAGGCCGTCGACCGTGGAATATATTTCGGGAATGTCCGTCTACTGGAAAAAGCAGGCGGCAAGAGCGGCCACTGGCAGGCCGACTGACCGGCGTCAGGACTGCAGGAATATTAGCCGGCGCTGAAATTGGGGGGGCTTATTTTCCAATCAGAACCAATGAGTTGTCCTGCCGGACTTTCCAAGCTAGAGTCCGCCCACGTCCTGCATGCCTCTTGCTGCCCGGGCGAACGAACATACAGACCAAAGGAGTCACACGGATGGATGCATTGCGCAGAACCCTGCTGAAAGGGGCGGGCGCCACAGGGGCGATCGCGGCGGCCATGGCGGCCGGCGTGCTCAAGCCCTCCCAGGTACTGGCCGCCGAATACAACCGCGCCGCCTTCGAGGCCAAGGACGTGGCCGGCGCGCTCAAGAACATCGGCGCCGGCGGCGCGACCGACAACACGGGGATCGTCATCAAGGCGCCGGACATCGCCGAGAACGGCGCCGTCGTGCCGGTCGACGTCAGCAGCAACATTCCCAATACCGTTTCTCTCGCGGTGCTGGTCGACAAGAACCCCTCGCCGCTTTCCAGCGCCTTCGACTTCGCCAACGGCGCCCTGCCCGAAATGGCGCTGCGCCTGAAGATGGGCCAGACCTCGCTGGTCGAGGTCGTCGCCAAGACGGCGGACGGCAAGTTCTACAAGGCCAAGAAGGAAGTCAAGGTCACCGTCGGCGGCTGCGGCGGTTAGTGCCCTGGAGTAACGTAGGTCGGCCTTCAGGCCGACAGCAAAGGCTGAAGTCGGGCTGAAGCCCGACCTACGAACCAACAAGGAGAAAGACATGGCAGATCCAATGAAAATCCGCGCCCAGATGAAGGGCGACACCGCGGAAATCCGCGTTCTCATGAGCCACGCAATGGAAACCGGCCAGCGCAAGGACAATGCAGGCGCCACCGTGCCGGCGCACTTCATCCAGGCGATCACGGTCGACGTCGGCGGCAAGCGCGTCATCCAGGGCCAGACCTCCACTTCGGTCTCGCGCAACCCGGTGTTCGGCTTCAAGGTCAAGGGCGCCAAGGTCGGCGACAAGGTCGTCATCCACTGGGAAGACAACAAGGGCGACAAGCGTACCGACGAAGCGGTCATCGCCGCCTGAGCCGGCGGACAAAAAATAACCCTGGCGGCGATGACCGCCCGGGAAAGAAACGGCACCACCACAAGGAGGAGAATCATGAAGCAGCGCCTGAGCACGCTCATGGTCGCCGCGGTGATGACGGCGTCCTTCGCCGCGCACGCCCAGCAGCCCGCGAAGAAAGCCCCGCCTCCGGCGAAAGCCGCCGCCCCGGCCAAGAAGGAGGGCATCACCGCCGAGTTCGAGAAGTTCCGCGAAGTCCTGGAGGAGGACAATCCCGCCGAGCTGTTCGAGGCGAAGGGCGAGGACATCTGGAAGAACAAGAAGGGGCCGGGCGGCGCCACGATGGCGCAGTGCGACCTCGGCCTCGGCGCCGGTGTCGTCAAGGGCGCCTACGTGCAGATGCCGCGCTGGTTCGCCGACGTCGGCCAGGTCATGGATGCCGAGCGGCGCATCGTGCATTGCATGGTGAAGTACCTCGGCTACAAGGAAGAGGACATCCGCAAGCAGCCCTTCAGCAACGATCAGCGCACGCCCGACCATGTCTCGGTCATCACCTATGTCGCCGCCCAGTCGCGCAACCTGAAGATCGCCGCGCCGCAGAAGCACGCGAAGGAAATCGAGGCTTACCGGATCGGCAAGGAAATCTTCGCCTACCGCGCCGGCCCCTACGACTTCTCCTGCGCCACCTGCCACGGCGATGACGGCAAGCGCATCCGCACCCAGGACCTGCCGAACCTGCGAAAGCCGGCCGAAGCGGTCAAGGCCTATCAGGGCTGGCCGGGCTACCGCATGACAGGCGGTTTCATGCTCACCCAGCAATGGCGCATGAACGACTGCTTCCGCCAGCAGCGCTTCCCCGAGCCGACCTACCTGTCGGATTCCATCACCGCCCTGCTCGCCTACATGACCGTCACCGCCAACGGCCAGGTGTACAAGGGCCCGGGCATCAAGCGCTAAGGGGAGAAGATATGACCCCCCACGCTCACTTGCGTTCGCTGCCCCCCGAGGGGGCGCATGCCCCCTTCGGGGCGGCCCATCAGGAGGCATGATCCATGACCGCCATGAAGAAAACCGTTGTGTGCGCCGCCGCGGCGCTCGCCTGCTCAGCCGTTCTCGCCGACGAAATTCGCAACTACCGCGCCGAAGCCGTCGCCATGATGAAGCGCGACTTCAAGACGCGCGGCATCGCCACCGCCGACCGCGTCCATGAGGACGGCCTGCAGGCCGTTTGCAACCGCACGTCCGACAATCCGCCGAAGGACATCGCGGCACGCCTGGAACGCGACCAACTGGAAGCCGTCAAGTACCCGACCGATGGCAAGCTGATGGGCGACTGGAAGGCCGGCGAAAAGCTGGCGCAGAGCGGCCGCGGCATGACCTGGAGCGACAAGGCCGGCGTGCCGGGCGGCGGCAACTGCTACAACTGCCACCAGATCTCGCCCACGGAAACCTCGTTCGGCACCATCGGCCCGAGCCTCTACCAGTTCGGCAAGATCCGCGGCAACACGCCGGAGATGCAGAAATACGCCTATGGCAAGATCTGGAACGCCAAGGCCTTCAACCTGTGTTCCGCCATGCCGCGCTTCGGCCATGCCGGCGCGCTCACCGAAAGCCAGATCAAGGACCTCGTCGCCCTGCTGCTCGACCCGCAGTCGCCTGTTAACAGCAAGTGAGGAGTGAGGCGTGAGGGGTGAGGAGGAAAACTCGCCCCACTCAGCCTTGGCTCCTCACTCCTAACACCTCACTCCTCACTCCTCCATGATGAACCGCAGAGAGTTCCTGCAGATCCTCGCCGCCGCCTCCGCCGCCGGCTTCGCCCTCGATTCCCGCACTCTGCTCGCCGCGCAGGGCGGGGAAAAACTCTACGACCTGCCGCGCTTCGGCAACGTCTCGCTGCTGCATTTCACCGATTGCCACGCGCAGTTGATGCCCATCTACTTCCGCGAGCCGAACGTCAACCTCGGCATCGGCGGAGCGCAGGGCAAGGCGCCGCACCTGGTCGGCGAGCGCCTGCTCAAGGCCTTCAAGGTCAAGCCGGGCAGCGTCGAGGCGCACGCCTTCACGCACCTCGATTTCGCGCAGGCGGCGAAGACCTACGGCAAGGTCGGCGGGTTCAGTCACCTCGCCACGCTCATCAAGCGCCTGCGCGCCTCGCGTCCCGGCGCACTCCTGCTCGACGGCGGCGATACCTGGCAGGGCTCGGCCACCGCCCTGTGGAGCAAGGGCCAGGACATGGTCGACGCCGGCAAGCTGCTCGGCGTGGACATCATGACCGGGCATTGGGAATTCACCCTCGGCGCCGAGCGCGTCAAGGAAATCGTGGAGAAGGATTTTGCCGGCAAGATCGAGTTCCTCGCCCAGAACGTCAAGACGACGGATTTCGGCGACCCGGTGTTCAAGCCCTACGTCATCCGCCAGATGAACGGCGTGCCGGTGGCGATCATCGGACAGGCCTTCCCCTACACGCCCATCGCCAACCCGCGCTACATGGTGCCCGACTGGACCATGGGCATCCAGGACGAGGAAATGCAGAAGGTCGTGACCGAGGCGCGCGGCAAGGGCGCCCAGATCGTGGTGCTGCTCTCGCACAACGGCATGGACGTCGACCTCAAGATGGCCAGCCGCGTCAGCGGCATCGACGCCATCCTCGGCGGCCACACCCACGACGGCGTGCCGGCGCCTTCCGTCGTGAAGAACGCCGGCGGCCGGACGCTGGTGATGAACTCCGGCTCCAACGGCAAGTTCGTCTCCGTGCTCGACTTCGACGTGCGCGGGGGGAAAATACAGGGGTTCCGCTACAAGCTGCTGCCGGTGTTTTCCAACCTGCTGCCGGCCGACCGGGAAATGGCTGCGTATATCGAGAAAATGCGCGCGCCGCACCAGGCCAGGCTGGAGGAGAAGCTCGCCGTTTCCGAAGGCCTGCTCTACCGCCGCGGCAGCTTCAACGGCAGCTGGGACCAGCTCATCCTCGACGCCATGCTGGAAGTGAAGGGCGCGCAGATCGCCTTCTCGCCCGGCTTCCGCTGGGGCACCAGCATCCTGCCCGGCCAGGCCATCACCTTCGAGCACCTGCTGGATCAGACGGCGATCACCTATCCCTACTCGACGCTCACCGACATGAGCGGCGAAACGATCAAGATGATCCTCGAGGACGTCTGCGACAATCTGTTCAATCCCGACCCCTACAAGCAGCAGGGCGGCGACATGGTGCGCGTCGGCGGCATGAGCTACGCCTGCGACCCGCACGCCGCCATCGGCAGCCGCATCCAGGACATGCGCCTCGACGGCAAGCCGATCGAGGCGAACAAGACCTACAAGGTGGCCGGCTGGGCGCCGGTGGCCGAGGGCGCTTCGGGCGAGCCGATCTGGGACGTCGTGTCGAAATGGCTGCGCGACAAGAAGGTCGTCACGCCGCGCAAGCTCAACGAGCCGAAGCTTCTGGGCGTCGCCAACAATCCCGGCATCGCATGATTCGCAGGTCGGGCTGAAGCCCGACCTGCATGCGCTTTCAATTGCACCCGGAAACAAATGGTAACAATCCCCGGAGTGCATGGCACGGTAGAATTCGCCGTACCATGCAGACTGACTTTTCCACCTCGCTGCGGCGAGGCGCCCTTCTCGCCGCCGTCGCACTTGCCCACCTGCCGGCGCAGGCCGGCGATCCGTTCGGGACACTGGCCGCCGTGCCGCCCCTGTCCGGCGTGCGCGATGCCACGGCGGCGCCCTGCCAGCCGGTCGACCTCGGCAAGCCGCTCGATCTCGCCGACGTGGTGGACGTCGCGCTGTGCAACAACCCGCTGACGCGGCAGGCCTGGGGCACCGCCCGCGTCCAGGCGGCCCAGGTCGGCGTGGCGCAGGCCGCCTTCCTTCCCTCCGTTTCGGCCAGCGCTTCCGCCAGCCGGCTCCGCAATGAGGCGACGCGGGGCGGCGATCCCTATTCCCGTCGATCCCTGGACGTCGACCTTGCCTACGTACTGTTCGATTTCGGCGCCCGCGCCGCAAGCCTGGAAAATGCCCGCCAGCTGTTCGCCGCCGCCGCCTCGACGCGCGATGCCTCCGTGCAATCCGTTTTCCTGGCCGCCATGCAGGCCTATTTCCAGAAGCAGGCCGCCGCCGCCGTCCTGGAGGCCACCCAGCAGTCGGAGAAGGCCAGCCTCGAATCCCTGAATGCCGCCGAAGCCCGCTACCGGGTCGGCTCCGCCACGCCTGCCGACCGGCTGCAGGCCCGCACGGCCTATTCGCAGGCCATGCTCAATCGCATCGGCGCCGAGGGGGCCGTGAAGACCGCGCAGGGCACGCTCGCCAACGTGCTCGGCACCGAGCCGACCCGCCCCCTTGCGCTGACACCGATGCCGCCCGCCGCGCCGGGGGCGGGCTTCGAGGCCGACGTCGACAAGCTGATCGGGGAAGCGCGCCGGCGCCGGCCCGACCTCGCCGCGGCGGAAGCCCAGTTCCGCGCCGCGAAAGCGAACGTGGCGGCTGCGCAGGCCAGCCACCTGCCGACGCTCTCGCTGGGGATGGGCGCCGGCCGCAGCCATCTCTCCGGCCAGCCGACCTATGACAGCTCCAGCATCGGGCTCACCCTGACCATTCCGATCTTCAGCGGCTTCTCCACCACCTACAAGGTTCATGCGGCGGAAGCCCAGGCCGATGTCCAGGCGGCGCGACTCGACCAGGTGCGTCTGCTGGTGGCGCTCGACGTCTGGAATGCCCATGCCAACCTCGCCACGGCCACCCAGTCGGTGAAAACCGCCGGGGAGCTGCTGGAGAGCGCCACGCAGTCCGAACGGGTCGCCGCCGGACGTTACCGCGCCGGCGTCGGCAGCATTCTCGACCTGCTCACCGCGCAAGCGGCCCTTGCCAACGCGCGGCAACAGCGCATACAGGCCGGCACCAACTGGTTCGTCTCGCGCGCCACGCTGGCCCAGGCCATGGGCGCGCTGGATTCGGGATTGCTCGCCGACCTGGCGCCGCAGGCCGCGGCCCCTGCCACACAGAAAGACCGTCCATGATCCACGTGAAGAAATCAGCCGCACTCGCCGTCGCAGCCTGCCTGGTCGCCGGCTTCGGCTATTACCTCTACCAAAAGCAGGCCGCCGCCAGCCCGGAGCAGCGCTACAAGAACCAGGCCCTGGCCCAGGGCGATGTCACCCAGAGCGTTTCGGCCAACGGCACGCTCAACCCCGTGACGCTGGTCAGCGTCGGCACCCAGGTATCGGGCACGGTGAAGAAGCTCCATGTCGACTTCAACGATCAGGTGAAGGAAGGGCAGATCCTCGCCGAACTGGACGATGCGCTCTACTCGGCGCAGGTGCGGCAGAGCGCGGCCAGTATCGCCAGCGCGCAGGCGGCGCTGCATCTGGCGCGGGCAAACGAGACGCGGGTGAAATCCCTCTTCCAGCAGGAATATGTCTCGCGCCAGGAACTGGACCAGGCGGTGCAGGCGCGCGAATCGGCCGAGGCGCAACTCAAGCTCAGCCGGGCGCAGAACGACCGCGACAGCGCCAACCTCGGCTATACGATCATCCGTTCCCCGGTGTCGGGCGTGGTCGTCGACCGCCAGATCGACGTCGGCCAAACCGTTGCCGCCAGCTTCCAGACGCCGACGCTGTTCAAGATCGCGCAGGACCTGACGCAGATGCAGATCTACACCACCTTCGCCGAGGCCGACATCGGCAGCATCCGCGTCGACCAGCCGGTGCGCTTCAACGTCGATGCCTTTCCCAACCGCAGCTTCCGCGCCAAGGTGAAGCAGATCCGCCTCAACCCGACGACGCAGCAGAACGTGGTGACCTACAACGTCGTGGTGGCGGTGGAAAACCCCGAGAAGATCCTGATGCCCGGCATGACGGCCTACGTCAACATCGCCGTGGCCCACAAGAAGAATGTGCTGCTGGTGCCCAACACCGCCCTGCGCTTCAAGCCGGCCGACGGCGACAAGGGCGGAAAGGGCGTTGACAAGGCGGCCGTCGAACGAAGCGATGCTGCGAGACCGGCCGGCCCCCCGGGCGCGGCCGGGGGGCAAGGCGCCGGCGCCGAAAAGCGCGACAGGAAGCGCGAAACCGGCAGCGGGACCGTGCATGTCCTGGACGGCGGCGAGATCAAGCCGATCAGGATCGCGATCGGGATCACGGACGCCCGCTTCACCGAGGTGGTCAGCGGCGACCTGAAGGAGGGCGACAAGGTCATCACGGGCGAAAACCTGCCGAATGCCGCGGAACCCGCCTCCTCGTCGAGCTCCTTCCGCCTGAGGATGTTCTGATGGTCATTCGTAGGTCGGGCTTCAGCCCGACAATGGCCCCCGAAGTCGGCCTGAAGGACGACCTACAGAACAAAGATGCGGTGATCCGCGTCGAATCGCTGTTCAAGGCGTACGACACGCCGGCCGGCCCGTTTCCGGTGCTGAAGGACGTCAACCTGGTCATCCTGCCCGGCGAATTCGTCGCCATCATGGGGCCTTCCGGCTCGGGCAAGTCGACCTTCATGAACATCCTCGGCTGCCTCGACCGGCCCAGCGAGGGACGCTACCTGCTGTCGGGCAGGGACGTGGCCGAGCTCGGCAAGGACGAGACGGCGGCGCTGAGGAACCGCACCATCGGCTTCGTCTTCCAGGGCTTCAACCTGCTGCCGCGCATGAACCTGGCCGACAATGTCGCGCTGCCGCTGGTCTATTCCGGCATCGCTCACGCCGAGCGCCGCGCGCAGGCGCAGGCCGTGCTCGACAAGGTCGGTCTGGGCGGCTATGCCGACTCGCTGCCCAGCCGCATCTCCGGCGGCCAGCAGCAGCGCGTGGCGATCGCCCGGGCGCTGGTGAACCGGCCCCAACTGATCCTCGCCGACGAGCCCACCGGCAACCTCGACAGCCACACCGGCGAAGAGATCATGGGCGTGTTCCGCGCCCTCAACGACGAGGGCATCACCATCGTCCTCATCACCCATGAGAACGACATTGCCGCGCATGCGAAGCGCCAGGTGCGCTTCCTCGACGGGCGCATCGTGCACGACGCGTCCACGCAGCCGCAGGCCGAGGCGGCGACATGCTAGGGGCGATGCTCCAGGAGGCCTGGCGCGCCATGGGGGCCAACCGCCTGCGCACCCTGCTGACCATGCTCGGCATGGTGATCGGCGTCGGCGCCGTCGTGCTGATGATGGCCATCGGCCAGGGCGCGCAATATGCCGTGGCGCAGACCATCAGCTCGATGGGCAGCAACATCTTCGTCGTCCTCTCCGGCTACACCTCGACGGGCGGCGTGCGCAGCGGCAGCGGCAACGCGCCGACCCTCAACGTCGCCGACGCCGAGGCCATCGCGGAACTGGAGGGTGTCGACACGGTCGCGCCGGTGCACTGGGGCTCGGTGCAGATGGTGCATGGCTCCAACAACTGGAACGCCTGGGTGCAGGGCACCACGCCGGCCTACCTCGACGCCCGCTCCTGGCCGCTGGCCGAAGGCGCGGCCTTCACCGATTCCGACGTGCGCGCCGCCACCCGCGTGGCGCTGATCGGCCGCACCGTCGCGCAGAACCTGTTCGGCGACGAAAACCCGGTCGACAAGACCTTCCGCATCGGCCAGGCCCCGTTCGTCGTCCTCGGCGTGCTCGCCCCCAAGGGACAAAACCTGGAGGGGCGCGACCAGGACGATCTGGTGGTCATGCCCCTGACCACTGCCCAGCGCAGGGTCTTCGGCACGCCGTTCCAGGGCTCGGTGCGCCAGATCCTGGTCAAGGCCAGCTCGGCAGAGGCCATGCCGACGGTGGAAAAATCCATGGAAGCGCTCCTGCGCCAGCGCCACCGCCTGCGCGACAGCGCCGACAACGACTTCACCATCCGCAACCTGACTGCAGTGGCCGATACCGCAGCCGAGACCACCCGCGTCATGTCGCTGCTGCTCGGCGCCATCGCCTCGGTCTCCCTGCTGGTCGGCGGCATCGGCATCATGAACATCATGCTGGTCTCGGTCACCGAGCGCACCCGGGAAATCGGCATCCGCATGGCCATCGGCGCGCGCGAGCGCGACATCCTCGCCCAGTTCCTGCTCGAGGCCATCATCATCTCCGTCATCGGCTGCGCCATCGGCCTCGTCCTCGGCGTCGGCGGCGCGCTGCTGGCGAACCAGCTTGCCAGGATGACCGTGGTCGTCTCCGGCAGCTCGGTGCTCGCCGCCTTCGGCGTGGCTGCGGGGGTCGGCGTCTTCTTCGGCTTCTATCCGGCGAAAAAGGCGGCGCGGCTCGACCCCATCGAGGCGCTGCGCTACCAGTAGGTCGGGCTGTAGGTCGGGCTTCAGGCCGACTGCCGAGGTTGATCAACCGCCAAAGTCGGGCTGAAGCCCGACCTACAGCCCGACCTACGGGACCCGGCTCTGCGATGATGGGCGATAATGTGTCCATCATGGCGGAAGAGGTCGAAATCAAGCTGTCCCTGCCGGAATCGGCCCGTCGCGCCTTCCTGCGCCACCCGCTGCTGCAACAGGCGGAAAAACTCCCCGTGCGCAAGCTCGTCAATGTCTATTACGACTCGCCCGACCTGGCCCTGCACCGCCAGGGCATCGCCCTGCGCACGCGCCGGCAGGGGCGCGGCTGGCTGCAGACGGTGAAGTGCGCCGGGGTGGCGAGCGGCGGCCTGGCCGTGCGGCCGGAGTGGGAGCAACCCTACAGCGGGCGCTTCGACTTCGCCGGCATCGACGATCCGCAGGTGCGCGAACTGCTGGAGCGGCATCGCATCCGCTCGCATCTCGAACCCGCCTTCGAGACCGTCTTCACGCGCAGCACCTGGCGGTTTGCACCGCTGCGCGGCGCCTCCGCCCTGCTCATGCTCGACCGCGGCTGGATCGAGGCCGGCGGCAAGCGCGAGGCCATTTCGGAAATCGAGATCGAACTGGAACAGGGCAAGGCGGATATCCTGTTCGATCTCGCGCTGGCCCTGGCGGCCGACCTGCCGCTGCGCCCGGAGATCCTCTCCAAGGCGGAACGCGGCTACCGCCTGCGATCGGGCGCCCCGCTCAAGCCGGTCAAGGCCGCGCCCTCCCCGCTCCATGCGGCGCAATCCCCGCTTGCCGCCTTCCGCGGCATCGCCGCCGCCTGCATCGCCCAGCTGCAACTGAATGAGCTCGGCGCCGGCGAGGAAGATGCCGAATTCATCCACCAGATGCGCGTGGCCCTGCGCCGGCTGCGCTCCGCCTTGCGCACGTTCAGGCCGGCGCTGCCGGCCGGTTTCGAGCAGTCCGTCGTGCCGCCCATTCGCGCACTCGCCCGCGTCCTCGGCGGGGCGCGCGACTGGGACGTGCTGGCCGGGGAGATTGTCGGGCCGGCGCGCGACGCCTTCGCCGGCGATGTGCGACTGGACGCGCTGGACGCGGCCGTCGGCCGCGCCCGGCAGCAGGCGCGCGAAGCCGCGCGGCAGGCCCTCGCCGCGCCGGCGCATGCCGTTTTCCTGCTCGACCTCGCCGCCCGCCTGCAGCGCACCCGCAGCGCGCCGGCAGAGGAGGAACTGGCGGCCTTCGCCGCCCGCCGCCTCAGCCGCCTGCACAAGAAGGCCCTGGCCCTGGCGGCGGCCGCGCAGGAGGCGGATCCCGCCAGCCTCCACGCCCTGCGCATCGGCGTGAAGCGGCTGCGCTATGCGCTCGAATTTTTCGCGCCGCTGTATCGTGACCGGGATGCCCGCGAGGCACTGGAATCGCTGACCGGCCTGCAGGACTCCCTCGGCGCGCTCAACGACCTGGCCCGCGCCGGCGCCCTGCTGATGCAGTGCATGGACAGCGATCCGGAACTGCGCGAGGCGATCGCCCTCACCGGCGGCTGGCACGGGCCGCGCCACGCCGTATTGCGCAGACTGACTTTGCAGGGAATCGAACGCCTGCGAAAAATAAAACGTTTCTGGAAGGATTGACCAAGATGGCCGGCAAGCCCACCGCAGCGGCGGATACGACGATGGACCTCATCCTCTGGCGGCATGCCGAGGCGGAGGACGGCTCGCCCGATGCGAAGCGCAAGCTCACGCCGCGCGGACGCAAACAGGCGAAGCAGGTTGCGCGCTGGCTGAAGCAGCGCCTGCCCGCGGATGCGCGCATCCTCGTCAGCCCCGCGCTCCGCGCCATGCAGACGGCCGAAGCGCTGGAACTGCCTTGCGAAGAAGTCGCCAAGCTGGGCACCGGCGCCGGCGCCAGCAGCCTGCTCGGCGCCGTCGGCTGGCCGCAGGCCGGCGGCACGGTGGTGGTGGTCGGCCACCAGCCGACCCTGGGCCGCGTGGCGGCGCTTCTGCTCACCGGCGACGCCGGCGACTGGAGCGTGCGCAAGGGCGCGCTGTGGTGGTTCACCTACCGCATCCGCAATGGCAACGCGGAAACGGTGCTGCGTGCGGTGATCGCGCCCGATCTGGTATAAACACCACGAAATGCCTCCCGACATCCTCTTCGATCTCGACGGCACGCTGATCGACTCCTCGCCGGGCATCCTCGCCACGTTCGAGCGGGTGCTGGCGGCGCATGGCCTGCGCGCGGCCGTGCCGCTCGAAGCCTCGCTCATCGGTCCGCCGCTGGCCGTGACCCTCAGGCGCATCGCCGGCCTCGGCGACATTGGCGACGAGGCCCTGCTCGGCCGCCTCGTCGAAGCGTTCAAGCGGGACTACGACACGGCGGGCTGTCTTTCCACCTGCGCCTTCGACGGCGTCGCCGAAGGGCTGGCGCAGCTCGCCGACGGCGGCGCCAGGCTGTTCATCGTCACCAACAAGCGCATGGTGCCGACGCGCCGGATCCTCGAAGCGCTCGGCCTGGCGCACCGCTTCGCCGGCATCCATACGCGCGACGAGACCGAGCCGATGGCGCCGTCGAAATCGGCCGTGACGCAGCGGGTCATCGACCTCTACGGCATCGACCGCGGCCGCGCCTTCTTCGTCGGCGACTCCGACGAGGACGCCGCCGCAGCGCGGGAAAACGGACTGCGCTTCATCCACGCCGCCTATGGCTATGGCGCGGCCGGTATCCCACAGGGACTTCCTTCGGTCGTCGCCAGTCGCCCGTGCATAGTGCTCGATCATTTCGCCCGCCTGCCTGACATCGTCGACGCCTTCTCGCGCGAGGGCTGCGCCTTGCATGAGCGCCCATGATCCCCTCGCTCGGCCTTGTCTCGCCCTCGCCTCTTGCAAATGCAGTTTTCCCGCGTACCATTAGTGTCTATTGAAAGATATTGTTTCAATAAACAAGGATGATTGAACGCCAAATACTCCCCCGACTCAGGCAATCCCTTGCCCAGTTTCCTGCCGTCGCCCTCCTCGGACCACGGCAGGTCGGCAAGACCACCCTGGCGCGCAGCCTGGCAGGGGAGGGCGCCGTGTTCCTGGACCTGGAGCGCCCCGCCGACATGGCGCGCCTGCGGGATGCCGAAACCTATCTGGAATCCGTTTCCGGCCGCTTCGTCATCGTCGACGAGGTGCAGCGCATGCCGGAACTCTTCCCCGTCCTGCGCGTCCTCATCGACCGCCACAGGCGTCCGGGCCGCTTCCTGCTGCTCGGCTCCGCCTCGCCGGCCCTGCGCAGGCAAGCGGCGGAGTCCCTGGCCGGCCGCATCGACCATCTCGAACTCGCCCCCTTCACCCTGGACGAAGTCGGCGCCACGACCGAAAATCTGCAAAAGCTCCTCCTGCGCGGCGGCTTTCCGGAAAGTTTTCTCGCCGCCAGCGACAAGGCCAGCCTGCGCTGGCGCAACGCCTTCATCCGCACCTTTCTGGAGCAGGATCTGCCGCAACTCGGCATCAACATCCCGGCCGCCCAGATTCGGCGCTTCTGGC
This sequence comes from Rhodocyclales bacterium, assembly GCA_016214145.1. Lineage (GTDB taxonomy): Bacteria > Pseudomonadota > Gammaproteobacteria > Burkholderiales > Rhodocyclaceae > Desulfobacillus. The sequence continues at coordinate 291,457 of JACRPA010000005.1, read as the reverse complement.
AGATGCTGGCCCATCTCCACGGTCAGATATGGAATGCCAGCCAGATCGCCGCCAGCCTCGGTCTGACACCGCCGACCATGCGCCGCTATCTCGACATCCTGGCCGACACTTACATGGTGCGCATCCTGCCCCCCTTGCATGCCAACCTCGGCAAACGGCTCATCAAGTCGCCCCGGATTTATCTGCGCGACAGCGGATTGCTCCATGCCCTGCTCGGCATCGAAACCCTCGACGCCCTGCTCGCCCATCCCATCGCAGGCGCCGCCTGGGAGGGCACGGTCATAGAGCATGTCGTCACTCACGCGCCGGAGAATGCCCACCCTCATTTCTACCGCACCGTGGCCGGCGCAGAACTCGACCTCGTTCTCGAAACGCCCGCCGGCCAGCGCGCCTTCGAAGCGAAATTCGGGCTCAGTCCCAAACTTTCCAGGGGATATCATCAGGCTCTGGGCGACCTCGGCATCGCGTGCGGAACCGTCGTCTATTCGGGTGATGAAAACTACCGGATGTCGCCGGATGTGAACGTCGCCAGCCTGCAGGAGGCCATTCGCGAAGCGGGGCGGAGCGCATGAACGCCGTCACCCTCAACCCCTTCGCCATCGCTGCGGGCATTGCGCAAAATCGCTACCTGCTCGGCCAGCTCGTCAAGCGCGACGTGCTGCTGCGCTACCGCGGCGCGATGTTCGGCGTGCTGTGGATCTTCCTCAGCCCGCTGCTCATGCTGGCCATCTTCGCCTTCGTCTTCGGCCACGTCTTCCAGGCGCGCTGGCCCGAGCAGCGCGAGGGCCTGCCCTTCTGGCTGATCCTCTACTGCGGACTGATCGTCTTCAACGTCTTCGGCGAAACCGTTGCGCGCGCCCCGACAGCGGTGCGCGGCTTCCCCAGCTACGTGAAGAAGATCATCTTCCCGCTCGACATCCTGCCGCTGGTGCCGCTCGGCGCGGCCCTGGTGCACGCCGCGTTCAATTTCCTGATTCTGGCGGCCGCCCTCGCCATCACGGGCAATCTCTCGGCGGGCATCCTGCTCTTCCCCCTGCTGCTTGTGCCGGTCGCGCTGCTCGGCATCGGCGCGGCCTGGTTCCTCGCGGCGTGGGGCGTGTTCATCAAGGACATGACGCAGATCGTGCCGCTCTTCGTGCAGATGCTGCTGTTTCTCTCGCCGGTGTTCTACCCCGTCTCCGCCGTACCGCCGGGACTGACTTTTCTCTACAATGCCAACCCGCTGGGCGCGGTGATCGGAGCGGCGCGCGCCGCCATCCTGGGATTGCCCGTGCCATGGGGCGCCTGGACCGCCGCACTCGCACTGGGCCTCGCCGTGGCCATTCTCGGCCACGCCTTCTTCCAGCACAGCCGCGACGAGTTCGCCGATGCCCTCTGACAAGCCCGACATGACTCCGGAAGAAATGGATCCGAACCTCAGATGGCACCCGCAGCGGGTGACCCGCGCGATGCGCGAGTCGCACAACGGGCATCGCAGCGTTCTGGTCTGGTTTACCGGTCTGCCCAGTTCGGGCAAGTCCACGCTGGCGCACGGGCTGGAGGAGCGCCTGTTTGCCGACGGGCGCGGCGCCTATGTCCTCGACGGAGACAATGTGCGGCATGGCTTGTGCCGCGACCTCGGCTTTGCCGAGCAGGACAGGGCGGAAAACATCCGTCGCATCGGCGAAGTGGCCAACCTGTTCCTCGACGCCGGAATCATCACCCTGGCCGCCTTCATTTCCCCCTTCGCGGCGGATCGCCGGAAAGTGCGCGAACTGGTCGGCGCCGAAAGCTTCATCGAGGTGTATTGCCGCTGCCCCGTCGAGGTCTGCGAAGCGCGCGACGAAAAGGGAAACTACGCCAAGGCCAAGGCCGGCGTCATCGCCCGCTTCACGGGCATTTCCGCGCCCTACCAGGCGCCGGCAACGCCGGACCTGGTGCTCGATACGGATCGAACCGGCATCGGGCAGTCCATCTCGGCAGTGCTGTCGCTGCTGAGCCAGCGCGGCGTCATTGCGAAAAGCGAAGGCGGCCATGCCGCCTGACGTCGTCATTTCCGCCCGCAACCTGGCCAAGACCTACCGGCTCTTCGGTCATCCCGGCGACCGGATCAAGCAGTTTCTCAGCCTTGGCCTGAGGCGGTACCACCGCGACTTCACCGCGCTGAAGGATGTCTCCTTCGACATCCGGAAAGGCGAAACCATCGGCATCATCGGCCGCAACGGCTCTGGCAAGAGCACGCTGCTGCAACTCGTGTGCGGCATCTTCAAGCCCACCGACGGCACGCTCTCGGTCAACGGCCGCGTCTCGGCGCTGCTGGAACTGGGCGCCGGCTTCAACCCGGAATTCACCGGACGCGAAAACGCCTATTTCCAGGGCGCGCTGATGGGTCTCGGCAGAACGCAAATCGACCGGCGTTTCGACAGCATTGCGGCCTTTGCCGATATCGGCGAGTTCATCGACCAGCCGGTGCGGATCTATTCCAGCGGGATGTATCTCCGCCTCGCCTTCGCGGTGGCGGCCCATGTCGACTCGGAAATCCTGGTGGTGGACGAGGCGCTGGCCGTGGGGGACGCGGGGTTCCGCGCGCGCTGCTACCGCCGCATCGGCGAGCTCCGCAATGCCGGCTGCACGATTCTGTTCGTCTCCCATGCCATGGATCAGATTGTCAGGCTGTGCAGCCGGGTGATGCTGCTCGACGAAGGCGACCTGCTGCTGAGCGGCGAGCCGGTATCCGTCGTTGCGCAATTCCAGCGCCTCTTGAACGCGGATTCCGGCAAGCGCGCGGCGGTGCGCGAGCAGATAAGGACGCAAACCCCCGAACCGCCCTGCGAGGGAGGATCGGCTGCAGGCACATTCGGGCCTGCACACCCGGACGACGCCGACGCTGCCATGCCCTATGAGCCGAACGGCGCAGTGATCGATGAAGTACGGCTTGTGGACGCTTCGGGACAAAGCGTGAACCTGGTCCGAAGCGGCCAGGACTATCGATGCGTTTTTCGCATCCGCTTCACCCGGGGGGCGGAACGAGTGCGCTGCGCCATGCTGATAAAGACCCGCGATGGCATGGATCTGGGCGGGGCGATGACGGCCCCTTCCATCGACGCCGGCATTCCGAGCGTGCCCGAGGGGGCGGCCGCCGTTGCCGAATTCGATTTCAAATGCTCCCTGAATCCGGGATCCTACCGGCTCAATGTGGCTGTATTCGGCAGCGAGGCCGGCGTGGAGTACGCCTTGCATGGAATCCAGGGCGCCCTGGGATTCCGCGTCGAGGCGGACGAGGATCGCCTGGCCATCGGCGCGGTGGATTTCGGTTGCCGATCCTCGGTTCGCCTGACCGGCGCGGCGGCGGCGTAGATGGCGCTTTTCCGGAACAGGCCGTTGCCCGGCACCGTCAAGGCGTTCTTCCTGCATATTCAAAAGACCGCCGGCACTTCCCTTGTACACCTGGCACGCCAGTACTACGGGGAGAGTTTCACAAGCCACGGCGAGTACTGGGGAAAAGATCCCGGGCAACTGAGGGATATCGGCTTCATATCCGGCCATATCGGCTACCACTTCGCCCGTCCGTTGATGCAGGACCGCTACACGTTCACCTTCCTGAGGGATCCTGCGGAACGCATTCTGTCCCTGTACTATTTCAGCAAGGCCCGCGATCCGGGCGAGTTCGAGATATACAAGATGGCGCGTGAATTGGACCTTCACGGGTTTCTGGAAGCAGGGCTTTCCGATCCCTGCGCGAAGATGCACATATGGAACAACCAGGTGTGGCAGCTTGCCCACGGCTATACCCATCTCGATGATCGAACCGTTGGCGACTTCGGCGAAGCCGAGTTGCTGCGCCTTGCCAAGGAGCACCTTGGCGAGTTCTCGCAGGTGGGCTTTACCGAGACCTTCGTCGCCGATTCGGCGCCCGTCCTGAAGGCGCTCGGTCTGCCCAGAATGAAGGAAATGCCGAAATTGAATGCAACCCCCGGGCGGCCCGGGGCCGCCGAGCAGTCGCCTGCGGTCAGGGATCTGCTCGACCGGCTGACCGGACTGGACCGTCAGCTGTACGACTATGCACGAACTGAACTTCCCGAATTAAGGCGCGCGAAACGTGGTGGGTGGTGGCGGTGGTGAGCATGCGGATTCCCAGGGCGATGCGCAGCTTGCGCCGGATCGCGACGGCGCACCTGCTCTACAGGCATTTCGGCAGCCTGCGCCGGATGCGTGAGCGCTATCTGCAGCTCATGCAGGACTGCCTGACCGGCAGCATCTACGAGGACCCCCCGCTCAAGGCGCTCGGCAGCGAAACCTTCGACCCGAAGCTGCGCGAGTACGGGTGGGACTGGCCTTCCGTCGCCCATTCGATGATCGGCAGGAAACGCATGGGAAACCTGCGCCTGCTCACCGAGCGCGTGCTCTTCGATCGCGTGCCGGGGGATCTCATCGAAACCGGCGTGTGGCGGGGCGGCGCCTGCATCTATCTGAGGGCCATCCTGGAGGCGTATGGCGTCACGGATCGCAGGGTGTGGGTGGCGGATTCCTTCGAGGGGCTTCCACCGCCGGATGCCGCTTATCCGGCCGACGCGGGAGATGTGTTCCACACCTACCGCGAACTGGCCGTTCCCATCGAGGCGGTGCAGCGCAACTTCGAGCGGTACGGCCTGCTCGATGGGCAGGTCGTTTTCCTCAAGGGCTGGTTCAAGGACACCCTGCCCGGCGCCCCCACCGGCCCGCTGGCCATCCTGCGCATGGACGGGGACATGTACGAATCGACCATGGATGCCCTCACCCACCTCTACGACAGGGTCTCCCCCGGCGGCTATGTCATCGTTGACGATTACCGCGTCGTGGAGGGATGCCGCAAGGCTGTTGACGAGTTCCGCGCCAAACGCGGCATCGAGGACGAAATCGTTGAAATCGACGGCGTCGGCGTCTTCTGGCATAAGACGGCGCGCTGAAGGCCCGCACGCAACCGCATGACCTCCTCCGCCCCCTTCCATTCCGCCACGATCCCGCAGGAACGGCTGCTGCCCGGCATCCACGGCCTGCGCGGCATCGCGGCGCTGGCGGTGGTGCTGTTCCATCTCGTGCACCTCGCCAACATTGCGGCGCCCCCCGCCTTTTCCTTCATCGCCGGCGATTTCGGCAAGGGCGTCCACCTGTTCTTCGTGCTCAGCGCCTTCTCGCTGATGCACTCGACGGAGCATACCCTGCACCGCCGAACCTGGATGAAGGAATATTTCGTCAAGCGCTATTTCCGCATCGCCCCGCTTTTCTACTGCATCCTGGCCGGCATGGTGCTGTGGCCTTCCATCAAGGCGCAGTACCTGGCCGTCAGTCCGCAGGCGCTTCTGCTCAACCTCACCTTCACCTTCGGCTTCGCCCCCTGGACCGGCATCGTCTGGGCAGGCTGGACGGTGGGCGTCGAAATGCTGTTCTATGCCATCCTGCCCGTTCTGCTGCTGACGATACGCTCGAGCAAGGCAACGCTGCTGCTGCTCATCGCCAGCATCCTCGTCTCCCATGCTTCACGCACCGTCCTGCAAATGCACTTCGAGAACACCGTCGCGCTCTATAAGTACAACTGGGCCTATTTTTCGTTCGCGCCCAACGTGTGCTTTTTCGCCCTCGGCATGTACGCCTTCCGCATCGCAGGCGACGCGGCGTGGGACACTCTGGCCATGCGCCGCGGCGTTTCGGCCTTCACGACCGTCCTGTTTCTCGCCCTGCTGTTTTTGGGAAGGTACAATGGCTGGCAGCCGGACCTGCTCCTGTGGGGATTCGGCTTCGCGGCCCTGACCGTATGGCAGAGCAAATGGCCCAGCCGCTGGTGCGCGAATCGGCTCTTCGAGCATGTGGGAGAACGCAGTTACAGCGTGTACCTGCTTCACCCCGTGGTCATCGTTCTCCTGAAGAGCCCCTTGCAGTCCGTTTATCAGATGCTGACCCCCTCGATGGGACACTACGCCTATTTCGTCTGCGCCGGACTGGCTCTGCTGCCGCTTCTGCTGCTGTCTGAAGCCACTTATCGCCTCATCGAGATTCCGGCCATAAGATATGGCCAGAGGCTCAATGCGCGCATCAGGACGCGCCAGGATGCAAGCCCATGACGGCCCAGCGCCACAAATACGAATACAAGGTCAATCCCGACACCGCCGCCGCCAAGGTGATCCGCATGGTGGGAGCGGACAAGCGGGTTCTCGAACTCGGTCCCGGCCCTGGCTCGATCACCCGTCACTTGCACGAAAACGGCTGCCGCGTCACCGCGCTGGAACTGGACGAGAAGGCCATCGAGATCGTGTCGGCGTTCTGCGAGCAGGTTCATCCCTGCAACCTGAACGATGCGGAATGGCCTGCCCTGCTCGCCGACGCGGACAAGTTCTCCGCCATCGTGGCGGCGGACGTGCTCGAACATCTGTATGACCCGTGGACCACCCTGCAGAAAATGCAGCCGTTCCTCGCCGAGGACGGCTACGTGGTCATTTCCCTGCCCCACGTGGCCCACAACGCCGTCGTGGCCTGCCTCCTCAACGAGGACTTCGAGTATCAGCCCTGGGGCCTGCTGGATAAAACCCACATACGTTTCTGGGGCATGAAGAACATCCAGAAGCTGTTCGAGGAAGCCGGCTTCAAGATCATCGAGGCCGACTTCGTGGTGAGGTCTCCCGAACAGACGGAGTTCGCCAGCCGCTGGCGAAAACTTCCCGCGAAAACCCGCCAGGCGCTGGCCTGCAACCCGTTCGGCAATGTCTACCAGGTCGTGGTCAGGGCTGTCCCGCAAACCGCGGCGGGCAATGGCTTGCGGCTCGAATCCCAGCTCGTGCCTTCACCCGCGGCGGGAGCCTTCAGCGCCGGCGCGCGCGGCAGCCGGGTCCTCGGCTTTTTCATATCCTTCCTCAGCCTGACTACCCGGGCCAGGATATCCCGCCTGCTGCAACGGCTGGGCATCCCCCATTGAACGGAAATCCCGATTGATGAGCGACACGACGGCAAGCGGCGAGGCAGGGCGGCCAGGCAGTTCCGGGCTGACGCCATGCCCGCCGCGCCTGCTCGCCTTCTACCTCACGCAATTTCATCCGATTCCGGAAAACGACAAATGGTGGGGCAAGGGGTTCACGGAGTGGACCAACGTCACCAAGGCGAAGCCCCTGTTCGAAGGGCATTACCAACCCCATCTCCCGTCCGATTTCGGCTTCTATGATCTGCGCGTGCGCGCCACCCGCCAGGACCAGATCCGGGTGGCCAGGGAATACGGCATCGACGGCTTCTGCTATCACTACTACTGGTTCTCGGGAACGCGCCTGCTCAACCAGCCGCTCGACGACATGCTGGCGGATCCGGCAAGCGACATGCCCTTCTGCCTGTGCTGGGCCAACGAGAACTGGACGAGGCGGTGGGATGCCGCCGAGCACGAGATCCTCATTGCCCAGCGCTACCTGCCGGATGACGACCTCAACTTCATCAGGAGCCTGATTCCCTTCTTTTCCGATCCCCGCTACATCCGCGTGGACGGTGCGCCGTTCCTGATCGTCTACCGTCCCCAGCATCTGCCCGATGCCAGGAAAACGGCGGCCGTCTGGCGGGACCATTGCCGTACGGCCGGCATCGGCGAGATTCACATCTGCGCGGCGCTGACGCACGGCAATCTGGACTATGCCCAGTTCGGCTTCGACAGCGGCGTGGAATTTCCGCCCCACAACCTGCAATCCAGAAACGTGGCAAGGAATATCGCCTTCCACGAACCCTTCGGCGGCTACGCCGTGGAGTACCGCGAGATCGCCCAGGCCTACCTGGGGAGGCAGTACCGGGACGCGAATGTGTTCAAGGGCGTTTTCCCCGCGTGGGACAACACGCCCCGGACGGGCAATCGCGGCGTCATCGTGCTGGGGAGTTCACCCGAGAACTATGAGCACTGGCTGGCGCAGGCCATCCAGAAAACCATGCAGGATTTTCCCGGCCGGGAGAGGCTGGTATTCATCAACGCCTGGAACGAATGGGCCGAAGGCTGCCATCTGGAGCCCGACCGGAAATTCCAGCGGCGCTACCTGGAAGCGACCCTGAGCGCCCGCAACGATCCCGCCCGGGCGCGCGGCTTCTCCGAAACGCCCGATCCGGCCTTCTCGAACGATGCCCAGCGCAGGCTGCTCGCCGACCTGCGCGCAGTGCTCGCCTATCACGCCTACCTACTGCTCGGCAGGCTGAGCGGCTGGCTGAAAGGCTATCCCCGCCTGCGCCGGTTCGTCAGGTGGGTGCTGAACGGCGGGCGCTGAACTGATTGAGTTCCGCTCGCAGCAACTTGATAACGCTGTCCCAATCGTTGAACACCGGCTGTCTGAACAACATTGCTGACGGATACCATGGACTATCCGGGCGGATCAGCAGCCACCGCCAGTCAGGCACGAAGGACAGCATGATCCAGGTTGGTTTTCCCAAGGCGCAGGCCAGGTGAGCCACCGAAGTATCCACCGTGATCACCAAATCCATGTTTTCGATAATCGCTGCCGTCTCGGCGAAATCGGTCAGTTGCAGAGACAGGTCGGTAACGTTTGGCAGCGATCCCAGCAAGGACTGATCGGCTTTTCTCACATCCTTGACCAGTCCAAAAAAATGAAAATTCGTGCCGGATATCAACTGAGCCAACGTCCCCAATTCCATCGAGCGATTCAGATCATTTGATTGTCCGATGTTGCCGGACCAGACGATGCCGATGCGCGGAGAACCCTGTTGCCCAAGCCGGTCGGCCCAATATGCCGCCCGATCCGGCGGCGCCGCAATGTAGCGGCTCTCGACCGGAATGGTACCCACTTCCTCCTTGAACGCCAGGGGCAAGCTCATCAATGGGCACTGATAATCGAAAGCAGGCAATTGCTCGCCTCTTGCAACGATTTTCTCCATGCCCGGATACGCCGACAGCAGCGATTTCAGCTGTGGCTGGATTTCCAGGATGACCTTGGCGCCCAGCGCCGCCACCCGACTTGCATAGCGAACAAACTGGATCGTGTCGCCGAATCCCTTCTCCGCATATAGCAGGATGGTCTTCCCGCGAATATCGGCATCCCCCAGCCACAATGGCTGGGTGAAATGGCGCGGCTTCTCTTCGTTCAACAGTTTCCATCGGTATTCATACCCGGGCAAGCCATGCTGAAAGTCACCTGTCAGCAGCCACAACATCGTTCGATGCCAGATCGAGACGGGATAGTCGGGGGCTAAGGCAAGGGAACGGTCATAACAGGAGAAAGCCTCATCGAACCTGCCCATATCCTTCAGCGTATCGCCCAGATTATGGTGGGCCTGGATAAGATCCGGATTGGATCCCAGTGCGTCGCGATAGCAGGCCTCGGCCTCGGCCAACTTCCCCCGATTCCGCAGCAAATTGCCAAGATTGAAATGTGCCACGTAAAAATCCGGCTTGAGCTTTATCGCCTCGCGATAGCAAGCCTCCGCTTGATCCGAAAGCCCACGCTTCCGATAAATGGCGCCCAGGTTCGAATGGAGTTCGGCATAGTCAGATCGAACGGCGAGCGCAGCACGGTACGCGCGGATTGCCGCATCCAGATTTCCTTGACTGGACAGCAACTCACCCATCGCCACATGAGCTTCGACAAGTGCGGGCCGGATTGTCGCAGCAGTCCGATAGCTCGCAATCGCTTCCATTAGGCGTCCCTGTGCTTGTAGTGCCGAGCCCAGCAGGAAATGAGCATCGACGTTATTGGTATCGGCCCGCATCACACGACTGAAGCATTCTTCCGCCTGCTTGAAATCACCCGCGTTGAGATATCGGGCTCCACGTTGTAGCTCGCCCTCCACCTGTTCTGCATTAACGGCGGTTGCTTCCGGTTCCGTGGCGACATCGACACGCTCCTTGCCGGACAAGGCATTTCTGATCCATTTGAGCATCGAAATATCCTAGAATGGAAACGGCACTAGTCGGCTATCGCAAGGCAAGCAATAAATCCTTGGTCATCATGTCGACAAGTTCGGTCTCGTGGCCCAGATCACGCAACTTCCATTTGAAGGCATTTCCAAGCTTCGCTTTTTGATAGGCATTCAGGGTATGGTTTGTCTTGAATTGCTGAGCTTTCATTAATACCTGAGAAACCAGCTTTTGCTGTTTTTCAGCAGCCTTATGATTGCTTGCCTTTGCATTGATCTTGGATTGACTGTCATAGAATTCGGCCAAACCGTGACCGAAATCCTCCGCCTCCTTTGCATTGAACCAACTCAGGATCATGTGCATCTCCCCTCGGTGCCGTATTGGCATTTTACAGATCCCCTTGCCGGAACCCCCTTGCCTAGAGGGTAATCCTTGCAGGTTAAGGATCACTTCACCTGTGGCAGGCCATGCCGCAAGAACATCCTCAGTTTGTGAGGGGTTGCCACGAAAACGGCGAGGAAGCGGAACACTCCGAGCTTGCGTCTGGCCAAAGTTGACCGCCGCCCCTGCAGCAGTAGCCCGCGCTGGCGAAAGAGCGCCCGAAACACGGGAAGATAGATCTCGGTGAGAAAGGCGCGATCGCGATTGAGCAGGGAAAGCGCCACGCCCTCGATCATAAGCAGGGCCAGATGGAGGGGCAGCAGCAATTGCGCCACAGGGCCCGGGCAGGTCATCGCCATGACGCAGGTCCTGTTCCGCTCCGACAGGGCGCGCCGCCGGAAAGTCGACGACAGGCGCCCGCCGCGCACCTTGCCCCCGCCGAAACTCGCCCCCACTCCGTGCCGATAGCCGGACACCGCCAGCGCCCGTACCGGATGTCCCTCCAGCCGCGCCCGGCAGCACAGGTACAGGTCCTCACCGATGGAACCGAACCACTCCGGAAAGCCGCCCAGTTCGTCCCACAGGCGCTTCGGAATCCACAGGCAGGCGCCCGCCACCATCCCCACATCCTGGCGTTGCGGATCATGGTTGGGCACCGCATTGAAGAAAGGATCGAGCAGGCTGCCTATGTCCAGCAGCTCTCCGGTGTCCGCATCGTATTGCGGCAGGGAAAGAATGGCGGGGCGCTGCAACCGCCGGGCTTCGTGCATCAGCGCGGCAAGGGCTCCCGGGAGCAGTGTCGCGTCGTTGTTGAGGAGCAGCAGGTACTCGCCCCGCGCCGCGCCGGCCATGCGGTTGTTGGCGACGCAGAAACCGGCGTTCTCACGGCTTGCGATCAGGCGCACGTCCGGGTGGCGGGCAGCAATGTGCGCGGCGGAACCATCCGTCGAAGCATCATCGTGCACGATGATCTCGACGGCAAAATCGCAGTCCTGCGTCCGCACCGATGCGATGCAGGCATCGATCAGGCTCATCCCGTTGAAGTTGGCGATGCAGACGGAACAGGTCACGCCCCCGCCGGATGCCGGCAAGCCTGTCGTGCTCACGTCTTCCTCAGGAGCAAGGCCCGGCCGCTGCGCTCCACTATCTGGAAATCCGGCAGGCCGCGCAGCACGTCTTCCTCCGTCCAGAAACGGACGTAGAACAGCGAGCGCCGGCCGCGCGGCGCCACGGGCGCCAGGGCCAGCACACCGCCTTTCGCCATCGTGGCGCTCACATTGGCAAGGGCCGACATGAACTTCGCTTCGGTGACGATATGCTCGACGACATCGATCATCAGCACCACGTCGAATTCCCCGGCCACCCTGTCCGCAGTGATGTCCCCGCGGACATAATCGAATCCCGGAAATCTCTCCCGCAGCATCGGGAAGAATGCATCCGTGATATCGAAACCCCGGTAATGCGCCAGGCCGCGCCCGCGCATCAGTTCCGCGTAGTAGCCGTTGCCGCAGCCGATTTCCAGCAGGCGGGCCCGTGACAGCACGACCCCCGCCCGTTCCAGCATGCCGAAAATCTCGCCGGCCTGGGAGGCATAGGCCGCGCGGATTTCCGCTTCGGTCATGCCCTCGTCGCCGACACTGCGCAGCGAGGGCCCTCTCCTGAGGAAGCGGTCCTCCCAATAGCGCGCGGCATCGTAATCGTCCCCGATGGCGTAGCGCCGCGGCGCGATCAGCAGTTTGTGGCAGGCGCGCGCCAGGGTGCCGAAAGGATCGCGCAGGAAACGCCTCAGCGCATCACGCATGGCCGGCTCCGCCTTCACTCGCCGCCTCGTGCGGCATCAGCATCGCGGCATAGCGTTGGGCGTTGGAATGCCAGTCGTAGCGGGACAGGGCATGCTGCCGCCCTCTTTCCGCCATCGCATTGCGCGCATCGCCGTCCGTCAGCAGCTCGGCAACCGCCAGCGCCAGGTCCCCGGCATCGCCGGGGCGGAACAGCCTGCCGGCCCGCCCTTCATTCAACAGGCCGCGGATTGCCGGCAGGTCGCTGGCCACGACCGGGCAGCCGCAACCCAGGGCCTCCACGAGCACGAGGCCGAATCCCTCCTCGCGCGAGGGCAGCACCAGCAGCGCGGCCCTGCGATAGTGCGCGGCCAGCGCCGCATGGGCGACGGGGCCGGTGAAGGACACACGCTCTCCGACCCGCAGCCGCTGCGCCAGATCGGCCAGCTTATCCCGCTCCGGCCCGCCGCCCACCACCGTCAGCGTCGCCTCCGGCTGTCTGGCCAGTATGGCCGGCAGGGCGCGCAAAAGGATGTCCGCCCCCTTGCCCGGCACCAGGCGCCCGACGAAAAGAATCTCGGCCCGGCGGCGGGGACTCCCGTCCGGCACGAACAGGCCATGCAGATCGGTCCCCATCGGGATCACCTCGATCCGTTCGGCGGGGCATCCTTCTTCCACCAGTTGCGCCTTCAGCGCCTCGCTTACCGCCACGATGCGCTCGCAGCGCCTCGCCACCCACCGCCTCAGGCGCCGCCAGAAGCCGCCCCGCAGGGCCGACACATCGCTGCCGTGGGCCGTGCAAATCACTCTCGCCCTCGCGCGGCTCAGCATCCCCGCGGCGGCCAGAACGATGCCCTGCGGCACGATCCAGTGCGCATGCACCGCCACGGGCTGAACGCGACGCATCAAGCCCAGGAGGGCGAGAAGCTGGGCGAGGAAAAACGGCGGGAGCATGAAATAAAGCCATGCGTTCCTGCGCAGGTTCGCCATGATCCCGCCGCCGTAGGCGAGTTTCTCCCAGCGCTCGGGGCCGTAGCGGAAGCGGACCACCCTGACGCCTGCCAACGTTTCCTGCGGCCGGGCTCCGGGCGCATGAGGCGCCAGCACCGTGACATCCTGCGCCGCGGCAAGATGGCGGCACAGGTCGAACACGAAGCCCGGTTCCGCATCGCCCTCCCAGCGCGGGAAAGTCGACGTCAGCACCAGCAGGCGGGGGCGGACCCCGGCGGGATTATTGATCACTGTCCTTGTAGGTGAGCATCGTGATCTGCTCGGACACCAGCCCGATCAGGAAGACCAGCACCGACGTGATGAACAACAGCGCGCTCATGTTGGTGAAGCGGTGCGACGTGAGGTAAGTGTAGGTGTAGTAACCGAGCCCGGTTGCAAAAAAGGCGCCGGCAATCGGCAGGAACAGCTTCAGCGGTGAATAGAGGGTGCCGATCTTGATGATGATGAGGATGAAACGCACGCCGTCGCGGAAGGGGCGGATGTGGCTTCGGCCGATGCGCGGCGGCATGCTGACCGAGACGTAGGCGACGCCGAACCCGGCCCGGAAAAAGCTCATCGTGCAGGTGGTCGGGTAGGAGAAGCTGTTGGGCAGCAGGTAGATGAAGCGGCGGAACCGCTCCGCGCGCACGGCGCGGAAGCCCGAGGTGAGGTCGTCCACGCGATGGTTCACCATCCAGCTGGCCAGCCGGTTGAAGACGGCGTTGGCGAATCCCCTGTGCGCACCGGCGTGGTCCTGCATGCCGCGCGCGCCGACCGCCATGTCGTAGCCCTCCTCCAGCTTCGCCAGGAGACGCGGCATGTCCTCGGGACGATGCTGGCCGTCGGCATCCATGAACACCAGGATGTCGCCCGTGGCGGCACGCGCGCCGGTTTTCACCGCCGCGCCGTTTCCTTTGGGATACGGGTGGGAAATGACGCGCGCGCCAAACTCCGCGGCGATGGCGGCGGTGCCGTCCGTCGAGCCGTCATCCACCACGATCAGTTCGCAACCGGGAACTGCCTCGATCACCCCCCGCAGGCAGGCCGGCAGCGCCGCTGCCTCGTCGCGGGCGGGGATGATGACGGATATGCGGGTTTCCATGGTCATGACATCCTATTTGACGACGCACGCCGTCCCGGTCTGATTGTTAGCCAGACAGCGCCTCAAACCGGACAGCATTTCCTTCTCGGAGCGCTTCAACGGCAGCTTCTCCACTCTATCCAACATCCCTCGGGCGTCGACCAGACGCCCCCGTAGAATGGCCAGTTGCGCCTGCTTCAGCAGATTGCCGGGATTATACGGCGCGAGCGCCAGCGCGCGATCCAGTTCAACCTGGGCTGCCGGAAGATCGCGCTCATGCAGAACGAGATAATCCGCCAGCCACGAATGCAGGTCGGCCCGTGTGTATGTCGCTGCAGTCGTGTTGGCCTGCGCCGCCTGAAATAGCCGCTCAACCTCCCCGCGCTTGAGGCAAAGCTCCCCGGAAATCGACATATTCTTGAGGGCATGCATCACCGTGATGTCGCCGGGGCCGAAAGGGGTGTCGCGCAGGCGGCGGGCGAGTTCCCCGATCCACGCTTGCTCAACCTCCTGCCCGGCCTTGCAGTACAGGTGCACAAGTCCCAGCAAGCCGTACTTGAAGGCCGGGTCGAGTTCTCCCGCGCGCTCGTAATGGGCGCGTGCGAAGGAATACGCCGGTGTTTCCGGCCGAACGGCCTCCGCATGGCCTGCCAGGGCCCGCCCCGCCTCGTACTGGGCCCGGGCGGAACCGCGGTGATGCTGGGCCTCGATCTGCGTGCGCCGGATTTCATCGCCGAACTGGTGCGCGCGCAGCGCCGTGACGAAAGGCAGATAGATCAACGCCGCAGACGCCAGCGCAAGGCCGAGCACCCTCGGCGGGCCGGATCTCTCCAGCAGGCGCATCTGCCCCGCAATGCCGGCCAGCAGGATGCCGAACAAGGGCAGGTAATTGCGGTGTTCATGGACGATTTCCAGCGGCAGGACGGTGGATTCCAGCCCGTGGCCGATGAGGAACCAGGCGATGCCAAACGCGACGAGCGGCGCCTTCGCCCGGGCGCGCCAGGCCAGCCAGGCAAGGCCGGCCAGCCCCACCCAGGCGGGCAGCGTCGTCCAGGGTACGAACAGGCCGGTGGAAACGGCGATGTCGTCGTGGTAGAGGCCGAACGCCTCCAGGCGCGGCAGCAGGATGAGGGACAGGTAGAACCACAGCACGCGCCCCTCGGTAAGCAGGCGTTCGACGAGCGTGAAATCACGATAGGCGTAACCGGCCCACAGCCATTGGCCGGCCGGCGACAGTGAATAAAGGATGCCTGCCGCCAAAGTCAGCCCGCAGAGGACGGCGAATGCGCGCGCGAAGCGATCGAGTCCGCCGCGCGCGCTGCGCCGGACGATCAGTTCCCAGGCCAGCGCAAACAGGGGAAAAAGCACGCCGGTTTCCTTGCTGAAGCAGGACAAGGGCCAGAGGACGCCCCAGGCCAGCAGGAGGCCCGCCCACCCGGCGCGCCCGCCCCGTTCGCGCGCCCCGATATGCAGCAGCAGCGCGGCGAGGAGGAAGAAGGCCGACAAGCTGGTCATGCGCTGCACGACGTGCAGGACCGGTGTGAGCTGCAACGGATGCAGCAGCCACAAGATCGCCAAAACGACGGCGGCTCGAACTGAGCCCCCTGTAGGAGCGGGCTTGCCCGCGATATTGGCGACTGCACCCCAAGGGTACTTCCTGCGGGGCGCAATCGCGGGCAAGCCCGCTCCTACATGAGCTACAGCGCTCCCGGATGAACCTGCTTTTAACAGACGCAGGGCCAGCCAGAACACCAGAAGGCCGCAGGCGGCGTGGATGGCCAGATTGGTCGCCTTGAAGGCGAAGGGATCGAAGCCGCTGAAATAGTGGTTGAGGGCGAAACTCAGTTGCGCAACGGGGCGCCCGGAGGGCCCGGAACGTCCGCTCGCGAGGGCTTCACGCAGCGACTCGGTGGTGAGGCTTTCCAGACGGATGCCATCTGCGTACAGGATGCTCGGTTCGTCATCAAAGAAAAACCCGCCCTGCAGACCCGGCCCGTAGAGGATGGCCAGGAACACGCCTGCGATGAAGGCCGCAAGTGCGGAAAGAAGAGGGATGCGCAAGTGTAAGGCTGAAAGAAAAAGCCCCCTGGGTTCGCCAGGGGGCTTTTCATCCGACTTGACTGATCAGAAGTCCTTGCAGGAACCCGGCAGGTACTTCGAGTTGATCGTGCCCTTGCCGCACTGCCAAGCCACGGCGCCGGAAGCCGCCGTGCCGGTGGCGCGCAGGATCAGCGTGGTGCCAGCAGCAGCGCCCAGGCCGGTGACGTTCTGAAGCGTCACGGTGATATCGCCGGCGTCCTGGCCCGTCATCAACCAGCCAACGCTGTTCACCCACTGCGAGGTCTGCGACTGCACGTTCATCGAGGCGGCGCTGGGCAGCATCCGGCCCGCGTTCGCGTAGACTTCGGAAACGGCGGTACGCGCCGACGAAGCCGCGATCAGACCTTCCGACACTTTCGCGCGAACCGTGTAGTCCTGGTACGCAGGCAGCGCGACGGCCGCCAGAATGCCGATGATCGCGACCACGATCATCAGTTCGATCAGGGTAAAGCCTTTTTGAATCGTCTTCATGAAGTTCTCCTTCTGCAGTTGGAAAGTATGGCTGGAAAGCCGACAAGGCTTCCGACACACACATTGGTGATTATGCAACAGTCGTGCCAGAGGCGCCTAACAAATTAATCCCTTGTTTTATTGCCAAGAGTTCAGGAATTCCATGAACTGAAATTCTTTCTCAGGCAACATGTGACGGAATGCGTCACTTTTGCTGCACCGCAAAAACGGGTTGTTCGTACCCGGGTATTTTTGATTCATCCACTTCGTCTATCTGCTCCGGATCGAGAAACTTCTCGGCGTACTTGAGGTAGACCTTCTGTTGCACGAAGACGTCGAACAGATCCGGATCGATGTGGCCGCCCAGGCGGAACTTGCCGAGGATGTCCAGCGATTCGGACAGCGTCTTGCCGCGCTTGTAGGGGCGGTCGCGCGCGGTGAGCGCCTCGAAGATGTCGGCGATGCCCATGACGCGGGCCTGCACGCTCATCTGCTCGCGCGTGAGCCCCTTCGGGTAGCCCTTGCCGTCCATGCGCTCGTGGTGGCCGCCGGCGTATTCCGGCACGTTCCTCAGGTGCTTCGGCCAGGGCAGCTGCTCGAGCATCTTGATGGTGGCGACGATGTGGTAGTTGATCGTCTCGCGCTCCGACTGCGTCAGCGTGCCGGCGCGGATGTTGAGGTTTTCCAGTTCGTCGTCGCTGAGGAAGTTGGCGGACTTGCCGTTGACGTCGATCCAGCGGTAGCCGGTGCCTATGCGCTTGACGCGCTCCTGGTCCTCCGGGGTCATCAATTCCGAGCCGATATTGGCGTGGCGCAGAAACTCGCGATCCGACTCGATCTGGCGCAGGTGGCGGGTCAGGTCCTCTTCGAGCACGGCCTCGGCCCGCCCATCCCACGGGGATTTCCTTTGGTCATCGTGACTGTCGCGCAGGGCCAGCTTGGCCTTCAGCATGGCGATCTGCGCGTCGCGCTTGAGCACCTCGAAGCGCGTATCGACGAGATGGATGCGGTCGTAGAGCGTCTGCAGCTTCGTCGCCTTGTCGACCACGTGCACCGGCGTCGTCACCTTGCCGCAATCGTGCAGCAGTCCGGCGATCTTCAGCTCGTAGCGGTCCTTGTCGGTCATGCCGAAGTCGGCCAGGGGACCGGACCGGGTTTCGTTCACCGCTTCGGCCAGCATCATGGTGAGGACCGGCACGCGCTCGCAGTGCCCGCCCGTGTAGGGCGACTTTTCGTCGATCGCCACGTTGATGAGCTGGATGAAGGACTCGAACAGCGCTTCGAGCTGGGATATCAATTGGCGATTGGTGAGCGCAATGGCCGCCTGCGAGGCGAGCGACTCGGCCAGGCGCTGGTCGGCGGCGGAGAAGGCAACGACCTTCTTCGTGTCCGGATCGATGGAGTTGATGAGCTGCAGCACGCCGATGACCGCGTTCTCGTGATTCTTCATCGGCACGGTGAGGAAGGACTGCGAACGGTAGCCGGTGCGCTCGTCGAACTTGCGCGTGCCGGAAAAATCGAACCCCTCCGCCTCGTAGGCATCGGCGATGCTGACGGTCTTCTGGTGGATGGCGGCATAGGCGGCCACCATCGAGTTGTTCTCGGCGCCGCTCTCCGTGCGCAGCGGCAGCGGCGGGAAGGGAATGGGATTGCCCGAGGTGCCGCCCATGGCGATCTTCAGGCTGTCGTTGCGGACGATCTCGAAGCGCAGGCTGGCCTCGTCCTCGGTGACGCGGTAGAGCGTGCCGCCGTCGGCATGGGTGATGGTCTTGGCGGCGACGAGGATGTTCTCCAGCAGCCTGTCTATGTCCCGCTCGTGCGAGAGGGCGGCGCCGATCTCGTTGAGCCGCTCGAACCGCCGGAACAGATCCTCGATGGTATCCACGGCGCTTACTTGATGCAGACTGCCCGGATCTGCTTCATGTCGGTGATGCCCTGCATCACTTTCTGGATGCCGTCCATCTTCAGGGTGAGCATGCCTTCATTCAGTCCGGTTGCCAGCAATTCCGCAACCCTGGCGTGTTCCTGGATCTGCTTCTTGATCATGTCGGAGCCCACCAGAAGTTCGTGCAGGCCGACGCGGCCCTTGTAGCCGGTGCTGTTGCACTTGTCGCAGCCTTTTGCCTTGTAGAGCTTGAACTGGCCCTTGTCGTCCGCATAGTTCTTCACCCACTCCTTGTACACCGCCTCGTAGGCGGCCTTGGCGTCCTTCTTGAAGACTTCGGTGTTGAGCAGTTCCTCGCAGTATTCGGTGAGCAGGCTCTTCATTTCTTCCGGCGAGGGCGTGTAGGCTTCCTTGCACTCGCCGCACAGGCGCTTGCCGAGGCGCTGCGCCAGGATGCCGAGCAGGGCGTCGGCGAAGTTGAACGGATCCATGCCCATGTCGAGCAGGCGGGTGATCGACTCGGGCGCGCTGTTGGTGTGCAATGTGGCGAACACCAGGTGGCCGGTCAGCGAGGCCTCGATGCCGATCGAGACGGTCTCCTTGTCGCGCATCTCGCCGACCATGATGATGTCCGGGTCGGCGCGCAGGAAGGCGCGCATGATGGTGGCGAAATCCAGCCCGGCCTTGCGGTTGATCTGCACCTGGCGCAGGCCCTTCTGCGTGATCTCGACCGGATCCTCGGCCGTCCATATCTTGGTGTCGGGGGTGTTGAGGTGCTTCAGCACGGAGTGCAGCGTGGTCGTCTTGCCGGAGCCGGTCGGGCCGCAGACGAAGAACAGGCCGTAGGGCTTCTCGACCACCGACTTCAGCCGCTCCAGGTTTTTCGGCAGGATGCCGAGCTTTTCCAGCGGGATCGGCTCGCCGGCGGCCAGAATGCGCATGACCACGTCCTCGACGCCGCCGGCGGAGGGAATCGTCGCCACCCGCAGTTCGATGTCGATCGGGCCGAACTTCTTGAACTTGATCTTGCCGTCCTGCGGCTTGCGCCGCTCGGAGATGTCGAGGTCGCACATGATCTTGAGGCGCGCGCACAGGGCGTTGCGGTAGCTGGCCGGCACTTCGATGTAGGGCGCCAGCGATCCGTCCTTGCGGAAGCGGACCATGGTCTTTTCCTTGCCCGGCCGCGGCTCGATGTGGATGTCCGAGGCCCCCTGGTTGTAGGCGTCGATGATGATCTTGTTGACCAGCTTGACCAGTTCGTTGTCCGCCGCCGCCGACAGGTCCTCGCCGGTCAGTTCGCCGACGCCCTCCTCCCCTTCGTCGAGTCCGGAGAGGAGATCGCCGACGGTGCCGTAGTCAGCGGCGACGCCATAGAACTGGTCGAGGGACTGCTTGAATTCCTGGATGGTGGTGACGCGGAAAACCAGCTTGCTCTTGGGAAAGACGTTGTTGACGATGCGCGAGCTTTTCACCTGCTCGGGGTCCATCGTCAAAATGACGACGCCCTCCTTCGTCTCCTCGATCGGCAGCCACTGGTTCTCTTCGACGTAATCCCGCTTGAGGTTCTTCAGCAGGTCCATCGGCTTGATGCGGTCGCCCTTGAAGGGCTCGTAGGGTACGCCGAAGAACTTCGACAGCGCCGAACCGATGGCCGCCAGCTTGACCTGGAATTCGTGCTGCAGCACCTCTTCGATGTCCTGTCCCTTGCGCCGCGCCGAGCGCGTGGCGAGGTCGAATTCCGCCGCGGAAAGCACGGCGTCGGCCACCAGGTGGTCGTACTTGGACTTGACGACATGCGCCGGCTTCTGGCGCTGGTTGAAGGCGATGGCCAGGGTTTCGCACAGGCCCTTGACCCCCTCCTCCGCGACCTGCGAGAACGGCGCGCCGCCCTTGTTGTTGATCAACTGCACCACGCCGAGCAACTCGCCGCTGTGGGCGTCGGTGATCGGCGCCACGAGCATCTGCTTGGTGCGGTAGCCGGTGCGCTTGTCCACTTCCTGCAGGAAGCGCAGGCTGGGAGTATGCGATTTCAGCTCGGCTTCGTCATAGACGTCGCGGATGTTGGCCAGTTTCTTGGACAGGGCGACAAAACCGGCAATGCTCTGGTCGGCGATGGGCAGCCGCAGGTCCTTGAAGGAATTGAGGCCGGTCTTGACCTTGGAGACGATCGAGGACTTGTCCTCGCTGACCGAATAAATGGTCAGGCGGTCGGCATTGAACAGGGTGCAAATGTCCTGCGACAGCTCGAGCATGATCTCGTCGATGTTTGCCGTCGCATGGATCTTGTTGGTGACCGTCTGCAGAGTCTTGAAGAAGGTCAGGCGGCTGGCGACGTCGCCCGCTCCGCCCGCATCCTGCGTCGTGCCAAGCACTGCACTCATTCCTCACCACCCCTCTGAGCCATAGGGAACCGCGCTTTATGCCGCGTTGCCGCGGAGGCCGCCTTCGAGCAGATATGCCTTGTAGCCGCGCTGGGAGAGCAGAAACGCCGCCGCCGAACTGCGCCGCCCGCTCTGGCAATAAACAATATACTCCTTCTGCCGGTCGAGCGAGCCGAACAGGTTGCGTATCTCGTTGAGCGGAATATTGATTGCACCCGGCAGCTTCTCCGCGTTGTACTCGGCCGCAAAACGGACATCCAGCCAGATTGCCCCGCTCGCCACCTTCGCCTCCGCCTCCTGCCGCGAAATGCGATGCATCAGGGGCTCTTTCAGCAGCTCGATAAAATCCGCCTTCGCCAGCCTGAGCAGAACGCCATCGGTTTTCATGGTGACATTGGCGTTGCGCTTGGCATTCGCCACCAGGGCTTCTTCGCCGAAAGCATCGCCCCCCTTCAACTCGGCCAGCTCGTAGCTGGCGCCACCCACCTGCCGCGAAACGGTGCAACGGCCGCTCTCGATTACGTAATAGAAGTCGCCCTCCCCACCCTCGCGAATGATCGCTTCTCCGCGCGGAACCTTGATGCGCTGGAATCGCATCAACAGCGCCTCGATGTTTGCCGGCGGCAGGCTGGCAAAAATGCCGCGCGTCAGGTTTTCCGCCGCGAACATGCCCGTCATGGTGCGCCAGTCCGTGAGATCCATCGCATCCGGGGGTTTCCTGGCATGTGCTTCAGCCTGCGGGGCGGCCAACTGGTCCCAGGTCAGCATGATGTCGAGCACTTCCTCGTCGATGCGAATGAGTTCGACATCGGTAATCGCCTTGGCGCCGCTGAAGGCCGGCTTTCGCTTGACCAGCGACCGAACGGCAGCCTCCGTCCCGCCGACAAGGATTTCCGAGCTCGAATCCGGATAATCCAGCTTCAACTCTCCCTTGACGAGGTAGACAGACTGTCCCTGAAGGCCCTGCAGCCGGAATGGATCCAGGTTGCGGCTGACCTTCTCCACGTAGCACATGCGGGAAATCTCGCGCAGGCTGTCGGGCGACAGGGCGCCCAGCGGCTCAAGTTGCCTCAGTACTTCCGTGGATATGGATGGTTCGCTCATCAATGCACCCTACAACTCGAACACCTGATTGTTCTGCAACATGCGCGGCTTGTACTCACCGATGAATTCCTCGATTTCCTGCATGGTCAGCTCGATCTGACCGGGCTTGAGATGGGTGATGTAGATATCGGCCTCGCGCTGAAGCTTGAGCAGTTCTTCCTTCAGCATGTCGGGGCAGAGATGTTTCGAGGCTATGGCCAATTGCCGTTCGCGGTTGGAAAAGGCGGTTTCGATGATGAGATAGCGCAGGTTGCGGATCTTGTTGACGGCCTTCCACAACTCGTCGCATACCGTCGTGTCGCCGCTGAAAACCAGGCTGCCTTCGCCCGAGTCGATGCGGTAGCCGACCGCCGGCACGGTGTGATTGGCCGGCAACGGGGTGATCTCGCGGCCCTCCAGCTTCACCGCCTTGCCGGTCTTGATCTCGGCATAGCGCATGAAAGGCTTGTCGCGGTTGGGAATCTCGGAGAAATCGGGCCAGATGGCCCAGTTGAAAATGTGCGCCTGGATGATTTCCAGCGTGGCCTGTGTGGCATGCACCGTCAGGGGCTTGTTGCGCATGTCGCCCACGGTGTCGACCATGAACGGCAGGCAGGCGACATGGTCAAGGTGCGAATGCGTAATGAATACATGGTCGATCATCGCCAGCTCGGCCAGCGACAAATCCCCCACGCCGGTGCCGGCATCGATCAGGATGTCGTGGTCGACCAGCAGCGAGGTCGTGCGCAGATGCCGTCCGCCGATGCCGCCGCTGCAGCCGAGAATGCGGATTTTCATGTCAGACAGTTCTCGTCATTTCGTGTCGAACTTCCACACGCCCTTCCAGCCCGCCTCCGGCGGTTCCTTGCGCAGATGGGCTATCCGCTCCATGTACTTGCCATACAGCCCCTGCCCGGGCGCCATGCGCGACAGATTGAGCAGCGTCACTTCCGCCTGATCCCATTCCTGAGCGCGATAGTGCCGCAAGGCCTGGTTCCACAGCTTGATCTCCTCCTGCATCGCCTTGGCCACTTCACCCTCCAGGCCGAGCGGTTCGAAGATGGCGACCGGCTCTTCCTTGCCTTTCACCTGCACCCGATCGACCTCGCGGAAGACGATGTCCTTGATCGCCTTGCGCGTTCCCTCGCCGACGAGAATGCCGACGCCATACTGCTTGGTAATGCCCTCCAGACGGGATCCGAGATTGACCGCATCCCCCATGACAGTATAAGCCTTGCGCACCACGGAACCCATGTCACCCACAATCATGTCGCCCGTATTGACGCCGACGCCAATCTTGACCTCAGGCCAGCCCTTTGCAGCAAAGACCTTGTTGATCGCAGGGAGCGCAGCCTGCATCTGCAGCGCCGTGACGACAGCCAGACGGGGATGCTGGGCATCGCTGACCGGGGCGCCCCAAAAAGCCATGATGGCGTCCCCGATATATTTATCCAGCGTTCCGCGATTCTTCCTCACCACCTCGGTCATGGCCGTGAGGTATTCGTTCATCAATCGGGTCAGCTCGTCCGGGCCGAGTCCCTCCGAAATCGTAGTGAAGCCGCGAATGTCGGAAAACAGCACGGTCAGCTCGGCCTTGCGGCCATCCATGCTGTAGGACTCCGGGTTGAGGCTCATTTCCTCCACCAGTTCCGGGGGCACGTACTGACCGAACAGTTCAGTGAACTGGCGCTTGCTGCGCGACTCGACGAAATAGCCATAGGACATGTTGAGCGCGAACAGGGCCAGCACCATGAGAATGCCAGACCCCAGCGGCAGCACCAGGTTGCCGTAATGCCAGAAGACGAGGTTCACCGTCAGGATGAACAGCAGCACCACGAGCGAGGCAAGGGAAGCTCGAAGCGGGGTTAGGAATGGCAGCAGCAGCACCATCACCAGGCCCGCCAGCAGAAGGAGAACGACCTCGGCCCCCAGCACATAGGGCGGCTTCTGCTTGATCACCCCGTCGAGCATGCCGGTGATCAGATTGGCATGGATTTCCACACCGGGATATGCCTCTCCGACGGGGGTGGCGCGCAGGTCGAGCAGGCCCGGCGCAGTCGTGCCGATCAGGGCGATCTTGCCTTTCAACTCGCCCGGCTTGATCCGATCGGCCATGATGTCGGCTATCGAATAGTATCGATAGCTGCCCTGATAGCCGCGATAGGGAATCAGGGCGGCGACGTTTTCATCCACCGGTATGCGCAGCGTGCCGCGCGCAGTCGGCAGATCGATGGCCTCCATGCCCTGATAGCCCTTGCTGGAAAGCCAGCGATCCTCGGGAAACCAGGGCACCACCTTCGGCTGGCCGACCAGGGTCCGCACCATGGCCAGCGACAGGGCCTCATAGTACTGGCCCTTGTATTCGGCCAAGAGGGGTACCCGACGCGAGATGCCGTCGAAGTCGACCAGCGGATTGAAATGCCCGCCGGAAAGGGCCGCTTTCTGGAACTCGGCCAGATTGCCGCCGTGGTTGGCCCAGACGGTGAAAGGAATGCTTCGCCCCGTGAAGCTGCCTTCAGGCAACACGGGCTGAGGCAAAGCGCCGCTGGATACGCCGTCGCTGCGCCCTGAAAGGTAATAGCCGAGGATCACCGGCCGACCCTTGAGGGTTTCGGCGAATCGCCCATCGTGGTCCAGCTGGGGGCGAAGATCCTTCAGCGCGGCGTGGAACTGGGTGCTGTCCTTCAGTTCGCTCCTGGCCAGCCCGTCAAGCACCTTCAGGCCGGAACTCTCGTCGGGTTCCGCAAACACCACGTCGAATCCGAGCAGGGAGATGCCGTGCTGGTCGAAGAGCTTCAGGACTAGTTGCGAAACGCGATCCCGCCCCCAGGGCCAGCGGCCGATTTCGCCAAGGGACTTTTCATCGATGTCGAGAATGACGACACGTTCATCCATGCTTTGCGGCATGGTCAGGCGAACCTTGGTGTCGTAGATGATGGCGTCGAGGCGGTTGATGAAGCCGAACTGGTAGAAACGCGCAGCATGGCCGAGCAGGGCCAGCAATACCACGAACCCCAGTGCGTACCTGACGATGTGCTGCTTCAAGACCGCCCCCTCTCGAACTGTCCCGCAATAAGCGAGCTTAGCGCCCGCCTCATGGTGACGGTATGAACAATTTCACGAACCGGGTTACGGCACCCGATAGCGGCGCCGGGCTCAGCCCTTGAGGAAGAACTCCATCTTCACGCTGGCCAACTCGATGACGTCATGATCCTTCAGTTCGCGCGGATGGGCATCCAGCGCCGTGCCATTGACAACCGGGAAGTTGGCGCCCTCGACATGGGTGATGAAGTAGCCGTGCGGCCTGCGGGTAATGACTGCCACCTGCACACCCGGCTTGCCCAGGGTAGTGAGATTCTTGGTCAATTCCAGTTCCTTGCCCGCGTTGGCTCCGGTCAGGATCTGGATGGCCCCCACCGGCATGGCCTGGGGCGCGGGCGGCGGCGAGGCCGGCGCTGCAGGCTGGGGCGGCGGCGCCATGCCGGCATGGGTATCGACTGCCTTCATGCCGACCTGGGTGTCGCTCATCGATGGGGATTTGGCCGCCGTCTGCTCCGCCGTCTTCTTCATCAGATCGGGGCGCAGCACCATCGTCTTCTCGAAGTCTGCGGCCGTCGTCTGTGTAGGCGTCTCGTTGATGTACTTGAGCTTGTACTTGCCCAGTTCGACGACGTCATTGTTCTGCAGGAAATGCTTCTTGATCGGCTGGCCGTTCACGTACGTGCCGTTGGTGCTGTTCAGGTCCTCGAGGAACGAATCGTTGAGGATCGTCACAATCACCGAATGCTCGCCGCTGATGGCCAGATTGTCGATCTGGATATCATTGTGCGGCTTGCGCCCGATCGTCGTCCGCTCCTTGGTGAGCGGAATTTCCTTCAGCACCAGTCCATCCATGCTTAGGATCAACTTAGCAGCCATGTTGCGTCCTTCTCGTCAATTCACTTGAACCATTGCAGCAGCCGTGCCCACCAGCCACGCGCCGCCGGATATTCGCGCGCAATGCGCACCAGCACCACTGAAACATTGTCACGTCCGCCGCTGTCGTTCGCAGTCTGGATCAGTTGCGTTGCCGCCAGGTCGAGATTGGCGGAAAGCGCCTGCAGGGTCAGCGCGATCTCTTCGTCCTCGACCATGTCGTTCAGCCCATCCGAGCACAACAGGTAGATATCTCCTGGCATCGTATCGTAATCACGGATTTCCGGCTCAACAGCCGGATCCACACCCAGCGCCCGGGTAACCAGGTTCTTGTTCTGGGAGTTGCGCGCCTCTTCTGCCGTAATCATGCCGCTGTCGATCTGCTCCTGCAACAGGGAATGATCGCGCGTGATTGCCTGGAATTCGTCCCCGCGCAAGCGGTAGAGCCGCGAATCGCCAATGTGCGCGACCGTCATCATGTTGTCGAAAAACAGGGCGACCACCAGGGTCGTGCCCATGCCGGCATATTGCGGCTGGCTCTGCGCCGCCTGGTAGATCGCCGTATTGGCCCGGGCGATTTCGCCTTCGAGAACGCTATGCGAATACAGCTTGCCGGAAGTGTCAAGCTGGTGAGGCTCCGTCTTCTGGAAGGCCTTTTCCAGTTCGCTGCCCAGCAGTGCCGTCGCCATGCCGCTGGCGACCTCGCCGGCGTTGTAACCGCCCATGCCGTCGGCCAGAATGGCCATTCCCCGCGCGGCATTGTAGAAGACCGCGTCTTCGTTGTGCGAACGCACCATGCCGGCATCGGAGCGGCTGACGATTTGCAGTGCCTGGCTGAGATCCATCATGCCTCCCGCCGGGCCGGCCCAAGGTAGGCAAGCGCCCCCTCGGGAGTCAGCGAACGAATGTGAGCGTGGGGGTCCATAATGTTCTCAAAGATTGAAATCGACCTGCGGCTGGGTTCCACTCCCGCCCGTAGTCAGGCCCATGCAGGCACGCAGGTCCGCCGCCATTTCGGCGCCGGTCTGGTAGCGCTGCGCATTGTCCTTGGTCAGCGCCTTGTCGATGATGGCTGCAAGGCATTCCGGCACCTGCGGATTGAATTCCCGGATGTGGGGGTGAGCCTCGTTGGCGATCTTGAACATCAGCTGGGCCATCGAATCCCCCTCGAAGGGCAGCTTGCCGCAAGCCATCTGGAACAGCATGACGCCGAGCGAGAACAGGTCGGAGCGGCCGTCGATCTTCTTGCCGGCCAGCTGTTCCGGCGACATGTAGCTGGGCGTGCCCAACACCATGCCCGTCTTCGTCTTCGACGAGTCGGTGATGCGCGCAATGCCGAAATCGGTCACCTTGACGGCATCGGATTCCGGTTCATACATGATGTTGGCCGGCTTGATGTCGCGGTGGACCACGCTGTTCTGGTGCGCATAGGAGAGTGCATCTGCGACGCGGGCGGCGATGTCCATCACCTTGGCGAGCGGCATCAGGTTGCCCGTCTTGGTGTAGGGCACCAGATCCTTGCCCTTGAGGAACTCCATGGCGATATAGGCCAGGTCATGCTCCTCGCCGGCATCGAAAATCGTCACGATGTTCGGGTGGTTCAGGCGTCCCGCCGTTTCGGCTTCGCGGAAGAAGCGCTCCTTGACGTCCTTCAGTTCGTCTTCCTCGAACTCCTGCGACAGCGCCATGGTCTTGATGGCCACGACGCGGTTGATCTTCGGGTCGCGGCCCAGGTACACCACGCCCATGGCGCCCTTGCCGAGCTCCTTCTCGACCTGATAGCGGCCAAGCATGGGCTTCTCCACCTGGCCACCCTCGAGGATCATGGTGCCCTGCGCCGTCGAGCGCCCGCCGCCGCCCAGAATCACCGTCTCCGACATGGCCTTGGCGCGGGTGAGCTTCTGTTCCAGGTCGCGGAATTTCGGGTTGAAGTCGGCCATGTAGCGGAACACCGACTCGGCCTTGTTGAACTGGCGCTTGCGTTCGAAATCCAGCGCCAGGTTGTACAGGTTCTCCATCACCGCATTGTCCAGCGGACACTTGCGGAATTTGTCGAAGGCCATGTCGAGCTGGCCCTGGCCCTGGAAGGCCAGGCCGAGCATGCGGTTGGACTCGGCCGAATCCGCCTCGGACTTCTCCTTGCCCCGCTCGGTGACGAGGAAGCGCTTGGTGGTGAGCAGGGCATGCCCCACCAGCAGCAGCGTGGCGGGCACCATGAGCTGCAGCCACATCAATTGAGTCGTGATAAGCACGAAGTGCGCAGCGATCAGCGCGATGAGCAGGCCGGCGGTAACGCCGGCGCCCATGCCGGCCTTGAGGCGCGGCAGCAGCGCGATCAGGTAGGCGGCCACCAGCAGGAAGGCAAGGCGCTCGACAATCCAGCCCCACGTCGGCACAACGAAGAAATGCTCCTGCAGGATGCTCGACACCGTGTGGGCCTGCATCAGCACCGCCGGCATGGCCGGCGACACCGGCGTGACGAAAATGCTGCCGATGCCTGCGGCCGTCGGACCGATCAGCACGATCTTGTCCTTGTACTTGTCCAGCGGAATCTTGCCGCTGGTCACATCGAAGAAGGAATCCACCTGGAAGGCCGGCTTGCCGTCGCGATCCTTGTAGAAGAAGGTGTTCATCTGCATGACCGGATCGGTGCCGATCTTCAGGTTGCCGAGTCGGACCGAATCGCCCAGCTTGACCTTGATGTCGGCGACGCCGAGGTTGAGGCTCTTCGCCGCGATCATCAGCGACAGCGCGGGATAGACTTCGTTGAAGTGGGCCAGCACCAGCGGTTCGGTGCGAATGCCGCCATCGACATCGGGGTTGACGTTGAGATGGCCGATGGCCGCCGCGCCTCGCCCGAGCACCTCAACGACCGGAGCTTCGATATCGGAAGTGAGCAGCGGCGCATCCTCGCCCTTCTCGACCTGGGTAATGCCGTTCTTCTTGATGAAGTCCGGCAGCGGCTTGTCCGGCCGCCCGCGCGGCTCTCCCAGGCGAAACAGCATCGGCAGGGCGACATTGCCTGCCCTGGCGATGGATTCGCCCATGCGCCGGTCGGTATTGAGCTTCTGTTCGGCCTCGGCCAGCACCGGCCCGAACTGTCCCAGGGGAGGCAACTGGGCGGCAAGCGCCTCCGGAGCGCCCGTCAGCGGCGCGCCGCCAGCCTGGCCATAGAGTTCGATCAGCTTGTTGATGTAGGACAATCCCGGGTCGATCTGAGGCTCGGAAAAGAAGACGGTGGAGGCGATGACCTTGGCCTTGGCGACCGCCAGCCCGTCGATCATCTTGGCATGCACTTCGCGCGACCAGGGCCAGCGACCGAGGTTGTCGATGCTCTGCTTGTCGATGGCGATGACGGCGATCTTGGTGCTCGGTTCGCGCGAGACGGCGCCGACGCCGAGGTCATAGGCCTTGCGCTCCAGGCTCTGCAACAGTTCCCCGCCGCCGGCAAAGAGCATGACCACGCTCACGACAACGCCGATGAACCAGTCGGTTTTCCAGAAAGTCTTCGACACGCTGCGCTGTCCTCTCCCGCTGAATATTGTCTTTTTTGGAGAAGCGGCCGTGCGCGCGCGGATCACCGGACCCGCGGACTACTTCTTCCCGCACAGCTTGAAACAAACGTTAAAGCCGCAGGTTGCAAGGATACCCTCAAAATCCTCCCAACCCACGTAGAAACAGCAATTTAATTGTAATTCTTACAGGCAAATATGAAGATAGTCAAATATTTCTTGGCAAGGAAACAAGGTGACATTTCAGTCTCTGTCGGAGGGCTGCAAACAACAGCGCCGCCTTTGATGGCGGCGCTGTTGTTGCTGCGTCAGTCGTTCAGAGAACCGATTTCAGCAACTTGCCCATTTCGGCGGGATTCTTGGTCGTTTTGATGCCGCTTGCCTCCATGACCGCCAGTTTCTCCTGCGCCGTGCCTTTGCCGCCGGAAATGATGGCGCCGGCATGGCCCATGCGCTTGCCTGCCGGCGCGGTAACGCCGGCAATGAAGCCGACCACGGGCTTCTTGTTCCGGCACTCCCTGGCATACCATTCCGCGGCAGCCTCCTCGTCCGAACCGCCGATCTCGCCGATCATGATGACGGCGTCGGTGTCGGGATCGTTCATGAACAGTTCCAGCACGTCCTTGTGCTTGAGGCCGTTCACTGGATCGCCGCCGATGCCCACTGCGGTCGACTGGCCCAGGCGCAGGTCGGAGAGCTGGCCCACCGCTTCATAGGTCAGGGTGCCGGAACGCGACACCACGCCGATGCGGCCCTTCATGTGGATGTGGCCCGGCATGATGCCGATCTTGATCTCGTCCGGCGTGATGATGCCGGGACAATTGGGGCCGCACAGGACGGTCCTGGCTCCGGACTTGCGCATTTTGTCCTTCAATTCGACCATGTCGCGCACCGGGATGCCCTCAGTGATGCAGATGACCAGATCCAGCTCGGCCTCGACCGCTTCCCAGATCGCCGCGGCGGCAAAGGGCGGCGGCACGTAGATGACCGAAGTATTGACGCCGGTCTGCTTCTTCGCCTCCTTCACCGAGGCGAAGATGGGAATGCCTTCGTAGGATTCGCCGGCCTTCTTCGGATTCACGCCCGCCACGTAGCAATTCGCCCCGTTGGCGTACTCCTTGCTCATCTTGGTATGGAACTGGCCGGTCTTTCCGGTGATGCCCTGCGTGACGACCCGGGTGTTCTTGTTGATCAGAATGCTCATATCCTCTAATCCTTTACTTGTAGGTCGGCCTTCAGGCCGACATGTCGGGCTGAAGCCCGACCTACGCGGAGACCGCCGCGACGATCTTCTGCGCCGCATCGGCCATGTCGCTGGCGGAAATGATGGGCAGGCCCGAATCCCTGAGGATCTGCTTGCCGATGTCCTCGTTGGTGCCGCGCATGCGCACCACCAGCGGCACGGACAGATGCACCTCGCGCGCCGCCGCCACCACGCCGGTGGCGATGGTGTCGCACTTCATGATGCCGCCGAAGATGTTGACCAGGATGCCCTTCACCTTCGGGTTGGCCAGCATCAGCTTGAAGGCCTCGGTCACTTTCTCCGTGGTGGCGCCG
Organism: Rhodocyclales bacterium; assembly: GCA_016214145.1. Classification (GTDB taxonomy): domain Bacteria; phylum Pseudomonadota; class Gammaproteobacteria; order Burkholderiales; family Rhodocyclaceae; genus Desulfobacillus. The sequence goes on along the minus strand of JACRPA010000005.1, from coordinate 260,503 downwards.
CCGCCCACGTCGAGGAAGTTGGCGGGCTCCGCCCCGAACAGCTTGATGGTGTCCATGGTCGCCATGGCGAGTCCCGCGCCGTTCACCAGGCAGCCGATGTTGCCATCGAGCGAGATGTAGGACAGATCGAACTTCGAAGCCTCGATCTCGGCCGGATCCTCCTCGTCGAGGTCGCGCATGGCGACGATGTCCTCGTGGCGGAACAGCGCGTTGGCATCGAAGTTCATCTTGGCGTCGAGCGCGACGACCTTGCCGTCGCCGGTGAGGATCAGCGGGTTGATCTCGGCCAGGCTGGCATCGGTCTCCCAGAAGGCCTTGTAAAGCCCCTGCAGCACGGCGCGCGCCTGCGCCACTGAGGCGTCCGGCACGCCGATCTTGCGGGCGACGTCGTCGGCTTCGCCATCCTTCAGGCCGGTGGCCGGATCCACGAACACCTTGTGGATCTTCTCGGGCGTATGCGCGGCGACTTCCTCGATGTCCATGCCGCCCTCGCTCGATGCCATCAGGCAGACCTTCTGCGTGACGCGGTCCACCACCATGCCGACGTAGAGCTCCTTCCTGATGTCGGCGCCTTCCTCGACGAGCAGCCGGCGCACCTTCTGGCCCTCCGGCCCGGTCTGGTGCGTCTTCAACTGCATGCCGAGGATCTGGCCGGCGTACTGGCGGACTTCGTCCATCGATTTCGCCACCTTGACGCCGCCGCCCTTGCCGCGTCCGCCGGCATGGATCTGTGCCTTGACCACCCACACCTTGCCGCCGAGTTCTCCGGCCGCCTTGACGGCCTCGTCGACGGAAAAGCAGGCCTTGCCGCGCGGCGTGGCGACCCCGAACTTTCTCAGGATCTCCTTGCCCTGGTACTCATGGATTTTCATGCTATTTCCTTGCTGGTTGATGCTGAAGAAAGGGGCCGGAATGCGCGCCTGTGCGCGGCACCATTCAGCGAAACGCCATAGGTTTCATCGAGTTGGCCATAATATCACATTATGGCCCCTCTCCAGAGGGGAAACAGGCGTTGGGACGACTATTCGGGCGGGTTGAGTGCGGCTGCCTCGGCCCATTCGGCCTTGGCCTCGATGAGCGGCTTGATGTCGGGCAGGACGATGCGCTTGCGCTCGGCCTCGACTTCCGTGAGAGCTTCCGTTTCGACCATGGTGGCGAGCGAGCTGCGCGCCAATTGCTGGTAGAGCACCGTGCCTTCGGTCTTCCAAACCATTTCCTGGTCGGTGAGTTCGCGCACCACCTTGGCGGGGATGCCCGCCACCAGGCTTTTCGGGGGCACTTTCATGCCGGCCTTGACGAAGGCCATGGCCGCGACGATGGCAAAATCCCCCACCTCGGCGTTGTCGATCACCACGGCATTCATGCCGACGAGCGCGTTGGCGCCGACGCGGCAGCAATGCAGCACGGCGCCGTGGCCGATATGGCCGTTCTCTTCGACCACCGTGTCGCGTTCGGGGAAGCCATGCACGATGCAGCAGTCCTGGATGTTGACGCCGCGCTCGATGCGAATGCGGCCGAAATCCCCGCGCAGGCAGGCGTTCGGGCCGATGTAGCAGTCGGGTCCGACGATCACGTCGCCGATGAGCACGGCCGAAGGATGAACGAAGGCCGTCGGATGCACGACGGGGGTGACGCCCTCCAGGGAATAGACTTTCACCATATGGCAAAATGTTGCAGGTTGTCTCGCGTAACTGAAGTATGTAGCATGGCAAGATGGATGTAAAATGATACTTGTAGAATTTAACCGGACTTAATTCCCGTATCACATCAAGCACTCCCATGAGCAGCGTGCTATTCGAATGCCGTGACGGTGTCGCCCGCATCACGCTGAACCGGCCCGACCGGCTGAACAGTTTCAGCGCCGGGATGCGGAGCGAGTTGCTGGAGGCCATCCGGCGCGCCGGCGCCGGGGACGTCCGCGCCCTGATCCTCACCGGCAGTGGCCGCGCCTTCTGCACCGGGCAGGACCTGGCCGAGCGCGTCGCCCCGGCCGGGGCGCCACCGCCCGACCTCGGCCAGTCCATCGAGGCTTTCTACAAGCCGCTGGTGCTTGCCCTGCGCAACCTGCCCCTGCCCGTGATTGCCGCCGTGAATGGGGCCGCCGCCGGGGCCGGCGCCAACCTGGCCCTGGCCTGCGACATCGTCCTGGCCGCCCGCTCCGCGGTCTTCATCCAGGCCTTCTGCAAGCTCGGCCTGGCGCAGGACTGCGGCGGCTCCTACTTCCTGCCGCGACTGGCCGGCACGGCGCGGGCCATGGGCCTGGCGCTGACCGGCGACCGGCTCGGCGCCGAACAGGCCGAAGCCTGGGGGCTGATCTGGAAGTGCGTCGACGACGACCGGCTCCTGCCCGAAGCCGAAGCCCTCGCCGCCCGCTTCGCGCAGGGGCCGCCGCTCGGCTACGCCGCCATCAAGCGCACCTTGTACGCCTCTCCGGACAACACGCTGGAGCAGCAGCTCGACATGGAGCGCGACACACAGCGCGAGCTCGGGCGCAGCGAGGATTATCGCGAGGGCGTGGCGGCCTTCATGGAGAAGCGCGCGCCGCGCTTCAAGGGCAAGTAAACTCCAGCCATGGGCATGCACAAGGATCCGCAGGAACTGGCCGAGGCCGTCGGCGCGGCGATGTTTCCGCGCGACCGGAACGCGCATTTCCTCGGCATCCGGCTCGACGAAATCCGCCCGGGGTATGCCCGCATGAGCCTGAGCGTGCGGCCGGAAATGACCAACGGCCACGACGTCTGCCACGGCGGCATCATCTACACCCTCGCCGACACCGCCTTCGCCTACGCCTGCAACAGCCACAACGGCAACGCGCTCGCATCCGCCTGCAGCATCGATTACCTGGCGCCGGCGCATCCCGGCGATACCCTCGGCGTGGTCTGCGAAGAGCGCCACCTCGCCGGCCGCACCGGCGTATATGACGCTGTAGTCACCAACCAGGACGGCAAGCGCATTGCGCTCTTCCGCGGCAAGTCCCACCGCGTGCAGGGCGAGGTCGTCCGCCAGCAAGGAGAATGAGTTGAAGCAAGCCTTTATTTGCGACGCCGTGCGCACCCCCATCGGCCGCTACGGCGGCGCGCTGGCCGCCATCCGCGCCGACGACCTCGCCGCCCTGCCCCTCAAGGCGCTGATGCAGCGCCACCCGAATCTGGACTGGAGCGCCATCGACGACGTCATCTACGGCTGCGCCAACCAGGCCGGCGAGGACAACCGCAACGTCGCGCGCATGGCCCTGCTCCTCTCCGGCCTGCCGCTGACGGTGCCCGGCGCCACGGTCAATCGCCTCTGCGGCTCGGGCATGGATGCCGTCGGCAGCGCGGCGCGCGCCATCCGCGCCGGCGACACGGAGCTGATGATCGCCGGTGGCGTCGAGAGCATGACGCGCGCGCCCTTCGTCATGGGCAAGGCCGATGCGGCCTTCTCGCGCAGCGCGCAGATTTTCGACACCACCATCGGCTGGCGCTTCGTCAATCCGCTGATGAAGAAGCTCCACGGCACCGACGCCATGCCGGACACGGCGGAGAACCTCGCCACCGAACTGAAGATCGCCCGCGCCGACCAGGACGCCTTCGCCCTGCGCAGCCAGCAGCGCGCCGTGGCGGCCCAGGCCGCCGGCCGCTTCGACGACGAAATCGCGCCGGTGGAAATCGCCCAGAGGAAGGGGGAGCCGAGGACCGTCGTCGCCGACGAGCATCCCCGCGCCGACACCACGCTGGACAGCCTGGCGAAGCTGAAGCCCATCGTGCGCGAGGACGGCACGGTGACGGCGGGCAACGCCTCGGGCGTGAACGACGGCGCCTGCGCCCTGCTGCTCGCCTCGGAAGACGCCGCGAAGAGGCACGGCCTCGCGCCGCGCGCGCGCATCGTCGGCATGGCCACCGCCGGCGTGCCGCCGCGCATCATGGGCATCGGCCCGGCGCCGGCCACGCGCAAGCTGCTGGAGCGCAGCGGCCTGAAGCTGGCGCAGATGGACGTGATCGAACTCAATGAGGCCTTCGCCGCGCAGGCGCTGGCGGTGACGCGCGACCTCGGCCTGCCCGACGACGCGCCGCACGTCAACCCGAACGGCGGCGCCATCGCGCTGGGCCATCCGCTCGGCATGAGCGGCGCGCGCCTCGTCACCACCGCCATGTACCAGCTGCACCGCGGCGGCGGTCGCTATGCGCTGTGCACCATGTGCATCGGCGTCGGCCAGGGCATCGCGCTCATCATCGAGCGCGTCTGAAGCAGAATACGGGAGAGCAGCAAGGAACAAAGGAGGAGACAGCCATGCCATCGAAAAAACCCGCGCCGGGCGATCTGGAGCCGATCGAAACGGCCAGCCGCGACGAAATCGCCGCGCTGCAGCTGCAGCGCCTGAAGTGGTCGCTCAGGCACGCCTACGACAACGTGCCGCACTACCGCAAGAAGTTCGACGCCGCCGGGGTGAAGCCGAACGACCTGAAACAGCTCTCGGACCTGGCCAGGTTCCCCTTCACCACCAAGCAGGACCTGCGCGAGAACTACCCCTTCAGCATGTTCGCCGTGCCGCGCGGCCAGGTCGTGCGCGTTCACGCCTCGAGCGGCACCACCGGCAAGCCGACCGTGGTCGGCTACACGAAGAAGGACATCGATGTCTGGGCCGACCTGATGGCGCGCTCCATCCGCGCCTCGGGCGGGCGGCCCGGCGACCTGGTGCATGTCGCCTATGGCTACGGCCTGTTCACCGGCGGCCTCGGCGCCCATTACGGCGCTGAGCGCCTCGGCTGCACGGTGATCCCGATGTCCGGCGGGCAGACCGAGAAGCAGGTGCAGCTGATCGTCGACTTCAAGCCCGACATCATCATGGTCACGCCCTCCTACAGCCTGGCCATCGCCGACGAGTTCGCGCGCCAGGGGCATGATCCGGCGAAATGCTCCCTGCAGATCGGCATCTTCGGCGCCGAGCCGTGGACCAACCAGATGCGCGCGGAAATCGAGAAGCGCCTGGGCATCGATGCGATCGACATCTACGGCCTCTCGGAAGTCATGGGACCGGGCGTCGCCTGCGAGTGCATCGAAACCAAGGACGGGCTGGTGCTCTGGGAGGACTATTTCTACCCCGAGATCATCGACCCCGTCACCGGCGAAGTGCAGCCCGACGGCGCGACGGGGGAACTGGTGTTCACCTCGCTCGCCAAGGAGGCGCTGCCGATCATCCGCTACCGCACGCGCGACCTCACCCGGCTGCTGCCGCCCACCGCGCGCTCCTTCCGCCGCATGGACAAGATCACCGGCCGCTCGGACGACATGCTCATCATCCGCGGCGTGAACGTCTTCCCCTCGCAGATCGAGGAACTGATCCTCAGGCAGCCGCAGCTGGCGCCGCATTACGTGCTGGAAGTCTCCCGCCCCGAGCACATGGACGAGCTCGACGTGCTGGTGGAGATGAAGCCGGAGTTCGCGCAGGCGCCGGCGGCCGAGCGGCAGGCGGCGGCTTCGGCGCTGCAGCACCACATCAAGTCCTACATCGGGGTATCCACCCAGGTGCGCGTCGTCGGCCAGGCCACCATCGAACGGTCCGTCGGCAAGGCCAAGCGCGTCATCGACAAGCGGCCAAGACAGGCATGAGCCGCGGCATGGCGGGGCGGCCTGTTCCCGCCCCGCCATGCCGGTTGTCTCCCGCATGCATCGGCCCCATGCTTGAGGCCGGCCCTGATTCAGCGGAGAATTCCGCAAGAGCGCCATCCCATCGCGCCACATCGCCGATCCGATCGAGACCATGAATCAGGGCCAGGACAAGAAGAAGCTCGACATGCAGGCCGAGCTGGAATCGCTGAGAAAGCGCATCGCCGAGCTGGAATCCAACGAGGCCGAGCTTGGCTGGGCTCATGACACGCTGATCGGGCAGATCAGCCAGGAACACAAGCAGACCGAAGCGGCGCTGCGCCTGTCGGAGCAGAAGCTCTCGCGCATCTTCGCCGCCAGTCCCGACGCCATCGCGATCACTTCGCTTCTCGGCGGAAGATATGTTGACGTCAATCCCGCCTATGAACGGGTTTTCGGCTATTCGCCGCAGGAAGCCATCGGCCGGAAGGCCGCCGAAATGGGCGTCTGGCCCGACCTCGTCCAGCGCGAACGCTTCATCAAGCAGCTTCAAAGGCGGGGCGAGCTCATCAACCACGAAAGCCAGTTCCGTCACAAGTCCGGCCGCGTGTTCGACGCGCAGATATCCGCCAGCATCATCGAACTGAACGACGAGCCCTGCATGCTGTCCATCACGCGCGACATCAGCGACCGCAAGCGCACCGAGCAACTGTTCCTCGAGCAGAACCGCATGCTGCATGCCGTCAGCGAGGCCGAGGCCGATTTCATCATGGATGCCGACCCGCATCCGACCTTCGACCGGCTGCTCACCCACTTGCTGGACATCACGGACAGCGGGTACGGCTTCATCGGCGAAGTGCTCCGGAACGAGCAGGGTGCGCCCTTTTTGCGCATTTACGCCATTACCGACCTGTCCTGGGACGATGACTCGCGCGCCCTTTACCAGAGCGTGGTCCGGGGGGGCTTCGAATTCCGCAATCCCGATACGCTGTTCGGCCATGTGCTCACATCGGGTCGCCCGGTGCTTGCCAACGACCCGTCCGGCGACCCGCGCCGCGGCGGCCTGCCGTCGGGACACCCGCCGCTGAACGCCTTCATGGGCCTGCCGCTGTATCGCGGCGAAGAACTGGTCGGCATGGCGGCCGTCGCCAATCGCCCGGACGGCTACGACGCGGCGCAGGTCGAGCACCTGCAGCCCTTCACGGCCACCTGCGCCGTGCTGATCGAGGCCTACCGCAACAGTCAGCGCCGCCGCCACGCCGAGAGCATGCTGCGCCAGATGAATGTCGAGCTGGAAGACCACGTCAGCCAGCGCACGGCGGAACTGCAGAACTCGATCAGGGAGCTGGAAAGCTTCAGCTATTCCGTCTCGCACGACCTGCGTTCGCCGCTGCGCGGCATCAACGGCTTTTCGCGCCTCCTGCTGGAGGACTACGGCGAGCGGCTCGACGAGCACGGCAAGGAGTACCTGCGCCGCATCTGCTCGGCCACCCTGCGCATGAGCGAACTGATCGACGGCATGATCGACCTGGCCCAGCTCACGCGCGAACCGATACACATGGGCGAAGTCAATCTCTCGCGACTGGCCGAGTCGATCGCCAGGGAATTGCACGGCGCCGAACCGGAGCGCAGGGTCGAATTCACCGCCGCGCCCGGCATCCGGGCACGCGGCGACGAGCGCCTGCTGCGCGTCGTGCTGCACAACCTGCTGTCGAACGCCTGGAAGTTCACCGCCCGCAAGGACGTCGCCCACATCGCGTTCGGCGTCCGGCAAGCCGGCAACAGTCTCGCCTACTTTGTCAGGGACGATGGCGCCGGCTTCGACATGCGCTACGCCGACAAGCTCTTCGGCGCCTTTCAGCGGCTGCACGGCGTCAAGGAATTCGCCGGCACCGGCATCGGCCTGGCCACCGTGCAGCGCATCATCCAGCGCCACGGCGGGCTGGTGTGGGCCGAAGGCGAAGTCGGCAAGGGCGCGGCCTTTTATTTCACATTGTCGTGAGCACCGCGTTCAAGGACCACTTTTCAAGCCAGGCGCCGGACTACGCCCGCTTCCGGCCGGACTATCCCGGGGAGCTGTTCGCCTGGCTGGCGGAAATCGCGCCGTCACGAGGAACTGCCTGGGATTGCGGCACCGGCAGCGGCCAGGCCGCCCTCGGCCTGGCGCCGCATTTCGAGCGCGTCATCGCCACCGACCCCAGCGCCAGGCAGCTGGCCCATGCCCGGCCGCATCCCGGCATCGAATATCGTCGCGCCCCCGCAGAAGTCAGTCTCCTCGACACGGCGAGCGCGGACCTGATCACGGTGGCGCAAGCCATCCACTGGTTCGACCTGGCGCGTTTCTACGCCGAGGCGAGGCGCGTGCTGAAACCGGGCGGCATCATCGCCGCCTGGACTTATACGCTGCTCGACGTCGAGGCCGGCATCGACGAATTGGTAAGCGATTACTACCGAAATGTAGTCGGTCCCTACTGGCCGCCCGAACGCAGGATGGTGGACGACCGCTACCGCTCGCTGCCCTTCCCGTTTGAAGCTGTTGCGGCGCCCGCTTTCGAGATCCGCACGAAATGGTCGCTCGACGACCTGCTCGGCTACCTCGGCACCTGGTCGGCCACCCAGGCTTATGCGAAGGCGAAGGGAAGCGATCCGCTCGTGGAATTCAGCCGGCGCCTGGCGCCGTTGTGGCCCGATCCGGTGCAGCAGAAAACGCTGCGTTGGCCGCTGCATCTGCGGGTCGGCCGGACATAGCGGGAATCGCGCTGCCGTAACGACAAAGTCAGTCTCCGCAAGACGGCGCCGGCGAACCGCATCCGATAAGACCTGGGGCCTGTTCACAATTGTTTTGTCGATCCGATAAAACAATTGTGATCAGGCCTTAGCCCTTTTCCAGAAATCGCGTTACGCGCCGCCGGGTTTCCGGCTCGGCCAGCAGCATGGCGCTGCCGGCGAGCTCCGCCTCGAAGCCGTCCTTGCCCGCATCCCGCGCAATGTCGATGCAGTGCTTGCAGGCCGCAAGCGTCGCGGCGGGCAGGTCGGCAATGCGCCCGGTCAGCGCGCGCGCCGTTGCCTCGATTTCCGCCGCGGGGGCCGCCCACTGCGCCAGCCCCAGCCCGACGGCATCGGCGCCGCCGACCAGCTCCGCGCCGAGGATGAGCCGCCGCGCCGCCGCTTCGCCGCAAATCCGCGTCATGCGCTGCGTGCCGCCGGCGGCGGGAAGCAGGCCGAGCCGCGCCTCGGGCAGGCCGAGCCGGGCGGAGTCGGCCACCAGGCGCAGATCGCAGGCCAGCGCCAGCTCGAAGCCGCCGCCCATGGCCGCCCCGCCGATTTCGGCCAGCGTCACCTTGGGCAGCGATTCCAGGCGGGCGAACACCGCCTGCATCCGCCGAGTCAGATCGATCATCCGCGCCCGGCCCTCGGCGCTGTCGAAGAGGGCGCGCATCAGCGCCAGATCGGCTCCCGCGCAGAACACGCGCTCGCTGCTGCGGATCCGGAGTACCCCGACCTGTTCCATCCGCTCCACTTCCGCCAGGACCTCGTCCAGCCGCGCCACCCACTCCTCGTTGATGGCGTTGACGGGAGGCCGGCACAGGGTCGCAACGGCGACGGCGCCGTCGATGGTCAGGGAAATCATGTGCGCCGTTCCCCCTATCGCGAGCGCTTTTTGCCCGCCGCCGGCCGGCCTTTTGCAGCCCTGGCCCGCGCACCCGCTTTCAGCCCTTCGCTGCCGAACGCCCCGGTTCGCACCCTCATGGCCTGCAGCACCCGGCGGCCCCTGGCCGTCAGGAACGGCTCGATGAGAATCCTGATGCCCTCGGAAACGTACTCCGCCAGGGCATAGCGTTCGTGCAGGGCCCAATGCTTGAGCGCCCAGGAGTGGGCGAACATCACCAGCTGGTACGACAGCAGATGCGCATTGACCTCGCGCATGTGGCCGCCTGCCACGCACGCATTCAGGCATTCCTCGATCAGCCGGTTGGTCCTCGTTTCGGCATCCTTGATCAGCACCCGGCGATCCGCGCGCAGGGATTTGGTGGAGCGATAGGCCAGAACCGTCGCTTCGCACAACACGTCGACGATCCTGCAGTAGGTCCAGATGGCCATGCACAGGCGTTCGACCGGATGGCTGATGCCTTCGAGCTGCGGCGGGATGTCGTGCTCGTAGGTATCGAGCACCAGCTTCAGCGTGAGGAAGAGGATGTCGTCCTTGTCGCGGAAGTACTGATAGATCAGGCCGGTGCTGACGCCGGCCTCGCGCGCGATCTGCTGGATGGTGGTCGTGTAATAGCCTTCCTCGGAAAACAGCTTGACCGCGGCGCGCACGATCTGCCCGCGCCGCTCCTCGACCAGCCGCGGATCGGTCACCAGCGCCAGTACGTCTCCGGCAGAATTCATATCGCCCCCTCTCTCCGCTCTCATGTGAATCGGCCGGCGCAGATTGCCTCAGTTGCCCTCGAACTTCGGCTTTTCCTTGGCGACGAAGGCATTGTAGGCGCGCGTGAAATCCTTCGTCTGCATGCAGATCGCCTGCGCCTCGGCCTCGGTCTCCAGCGCCTGCTCGATGGTCTGGTTCCACTCCTGGTGCAGGCATTTCTTGGTCATGGAATGGGCGAAGGCCGGGCCGTCGGCCAGGGACAGGGCCATCTTGCGCGCCTTCTCCAGCAACTGGTCCGCGGCGACGACGCCGTTGAAGTAGCCCCAGGCCAGTCCCTGCTCGGCGCTCATGGCGCTGCCGGTGTAGAGCAGTTCGGCGGCGCGCCCCTGGCCGATGATGCGCGGCAGGATGGCGCAGGCGCCCATGTCGCAGCCGGCCAGGCCGACGCGCACGAAAAGGAAGGCCGTCTTCGCCTCCGGCGTGGCATAGCGCATATCCGAGGCCATCGAGATGATCGCGCCGGCGCCGGCGCAGACGCCATCCACCGCCGCAATGACGGGCTGCGGGCAGGTGCGCATTTCCTTGACCAGGTTGCCGGTCATGCGGGTGAACGCCAGCAGGTCGTTCATGCTCATCTTGGTCAGCGGCCCGATGATCTCGTGCACGTCGCCGCCCGAACAGAAGTTGCCGCCCGCCCCGGTGATGACCACGGCGCGCACGTCCTCGGCGTACTGGAAGCGGTGGAAGGTGTCGCGCAGTTCGGCGTAGCTCTCGAACGTCAGGGGGTTCTTCCGTTCCGGACGGTTCAGCGTGATGGTGGCGACGCGGTCGGCGACCTCCAGCTTGAAGTGCTCTGGGCGCCACTCGGCGGCTTTCAGCTTGTACATTCGTTTCTCCTTGGTCGTGGGGCAGGCGCACGCGCGCCTGCGAGATGAGTCGATCAACCCGCCAGCGTCAGCCCGCCGCTCACGCTGAGCACCTGGCCGGTGACGAAGCGGGCCCGGTCGCTGGCGAAGAACAGCACGGCGTCGGCGATCTCCGAGGGCTTGGCCAGGCGGCGCATCGGCGTCGCCTTGACGAAGGCTTCCTGGTGCTTTTCCGGCACGGCGCGCAGGAGCGGCGTATCGGTCGGGCCCGGGCAGACGCAATTCACATTGATGCTGTAGCGGGCGACTTCCCGCGCCAGCGACTTGGTGAAGGCGATGGCGCCGCCCTTGGCGCCGGAATAGACGGTCTCGCCCATGCTGCCGACGCGGCCGGCGTCGCTGGCCACGACGACGATCTTGCCGCTGCCGCGCTCGATCATCCTGTCGAGGAAGGCGTGCGAGACCGCCACCGGCCCGAGCAGGTTCAGGTCGACCACCTTGCGCCAGAATTCCGGCGTGTTCTCCATGAAGGGCTGGATCTTGCCCCAGCCGGCCACGTTGGCGACCACATCCACGTGGCCGCGCAGCTCGTAGGCGCGCTGCTTGAAGGCGGCGATCGACTCCAGGTCGGTGACGTCGAGGCGGACGAACTCCGCGCCGCGCCCCTGCTCGCGCAGGGCGGCGGCGGCCTCGCCGCCCTTCTGCTCGTCGATGTCGCCCAGCAGCACGAAGGCGCCGGCTGCCGCCAGCGTCTCGGCCGTGGCCCGCCCGATGCCCGATGCGGCGCCCGTGATCACTGCGGTCTTGTCCTTCAATTGCATGATTTTCCCACCTCCGGTCCTCGCGAATATGTCGCGGAATGCATGCAGGCAAGCCGCGCCGGACGTCGCCGCGGCAACGCGTCCGTTGCATGAATGATTGCTCATTCAGTTATGGGTGTCAACTCCCGAAAGGCATGGATGATGGCTTGACAAGCAAAATGAATGAGTGTTCAATCACCGCCATTGCCGGGTGGGTCAGGGGGTCCCGGCACGCAGGCTAAAACGGGAAATCATGAACTTTGAGGACGGGGTGACGATGGCCACGATGAATGCGGCGGACGAGATCATCGGCCGCCCGCTCGCGCAGGGGCTGGGGGCGCAGGCCGCCATACTGTGCGACAACCGGTCGGTCAGCTTCGCGGAGTTGAACGCGGAGGTTAACCGCTACGGCAACGCGTTGCACGCGCGCGGCGTCGCGCGCGGGGAGCGCGTGCTGTTCCTGATGGACGATTCGCCCGAACTGGTGGCCGCCTACCTCGGCACGCTGCGCATCGGCGCAGTCGCCGTCGCGCTCAACGTGCGGCTGGCGCCGCGCGACCTGCTCTATGTCATCCAGGACAGCGCATGCCGGGTGATTTTCGTCGATGCGCATTTCCTCGATCTGTATGAGTCCGCGGCGGCGGGCCTCGACAAGCCGCCGCTGGTCGTCGTTGTCGGCGGCGCGGCGCCGTTTTCCCATTTGGCGCTGGGGGATTTCCTCGCCGGCCAGTCCGATCGGCTGGAATCCGTCAGCATGGATCCGGAGGAAGTCGGCTTCTGGCTGTATTCCTCGGGCACCACGGGCAAGCCCAAGGCGGTGATGCACCCCCACCGCAGCGTGCTCGTGGCGGACCATCTTGAGCGGCTGTACCTGGGCGTGCGCCCGGGCGATCGCGTCTTCACCACCTCGAAGATTTTCTTCGGCTTCGCCCTCGGCCATTCGCTCATGGGTGGCCTGCAGTGCGGCGCCACGATCATCCTGTCGCCAGCCTGGCCGGAGCCCGGCCTGATCATCTCCACCGTCGAACGCCACCGGCCTACCGTGTTGTTCAGCACGCCGGTCATGTACAGAAACCTGCTGCGGGAGGGAGCGCCCGTCCGACCGGCCTTCCGCGCCATACGGCACTTCGTCTCGGCCGGCGAGAAACTGCCCGAGTCGCTCTACGACGACTGGCTGGAGCTGTGCGGCAAGCCCATACTGGACTGCGTCGGCGCCTCCGAAACGGTATTCCTGTTCCTCGTCAATCCGCCCGACGCCTCCCGCGGCGGCGCCTCGGGCAAGCGCGTGCCCTGGGCGGAGGTGCGCCTGGTGGACGAGGACGGCCGCGACATTACCGAGCCGGAAACGCCCGGACAGATCGCCATCCGCACGTCGTGCCAGTTCGTCGGCTACTGGCAACAGCCCGAGCTGTCGGCACGAACGCTGCGCGACGGCTGGTACTACCCCGGCGACATGTTCCGCTTCGACGCCGAGGGGTACTGGTACCACATGGGGCGGGCCGACGACATGCTGAAGATTTCCGGCCAGTGGGTCAGCCCGGCCGAGATCGAGGCCTGCGCCCTGACCGTGCCCGGCGTGGCGGAGGCCGCGGTGGTCGGCTTTCCCAACGAGGACGGCCTGACGCGCATCGCGCTCTTCGCCATCGCGCGCGACGCGGAGGCCGATACGCAGGCGCTGACCGACGTCCTGCTGCAGACCTTCAAATCGACGCTGTCGATCTACAAGTGCCCGCGCACCATACGCTTCGTCGCCGAACTGCCGCGCACCGCCACGGGCAAGATGCAGCGGTTCCGCCTGCGCGAGATTCTCCGGAATCCGGCATCATGACGCAGGCTTCCATTTGCGTGAGGACATCGTGAGCGACAAGACCTATCTCGACTGGCCGTTCTTCGACGACGCACACCGCCGTCTCGAAGCCGAACTGGAAGACTGGGCGGCCCGGAACATCACCGGCCATCACGGCGACGTCGATGCCGCCTGCCGCGACCTGGTGGCCCGCCTCGGCGCGGCCGGCTGGCTGCGCTACGCCGTCGGCGGCACCGGCTGCGGCGGCCGCTTCGACGTCATCGACACGCGCGCCATCTGCCTCCTGCGCGAGACGCTGGCGCGCCATTCGGGCCTCGCCGACTTCGCCTTCGCCATGCAGGGCCTCGGCTCGGGCGCCCTCACCCTGCACGGTTCGCCGGAGCAGAAACAGCGCTACCTGACGAAAGTGGCTTCGGGCGAGGCGATCGCCGCCTTCGCCCTCTCCGAGCCGGGTTCCGGCTCCGATGTGGCGGCCATGGAATGCACGGCGCGCGCCGAAGGCGGCGACTATGTGCTCGACGGCGAGAAGACCTGGATCTCCAACGGCGGCATCGCCGACTTCTACGTGGTGTTCGCGCGCAGCGGGGAGGCGGCCGGCTCGCGCGGCCTGTCGGCGTTCGTCGTCGAGGCCGGCACGCCCGGCTTCGAGATCGCCGAGCGCATCGAAACCATCGCTCCCCATCCGCTCGCCCGGCTGCGCTTCAGCGGCTGCCGGATTCCCGGCAACAGCCGGGTCGGCGCGCCGGGCCAGGGCTTCAAGGTCGCCATGCAGACGCTCGACATCTTCCGCACCTCCGTCGCCGCGGCCGCCCTCGGCTTCGCCCGCCGCGCCCTCGACGAAGCCCTCTCCCGCGCCACGAAACGAAAAATGTTCGGCCAGACGCTGGCGGATTTCCAGATCACCCAATCGAAGATCGCCCAGATGGCGACCGGCATCGACGCCGCCGCCCTGCTCACCTACCGCGCCGCCTGGCTGCGCGACCTGGGACGCACGGTGACGCGCGAGGCGGCCATGGCCAAGATGACGGCCACCGAGACGGCGCAGCAGGTCATCGACATGGCCGTGCAGATCTGGGGCGGCCTCGGCGTCGTCAGCGGGCATCCGGTCGAGAAGCTGTACCGCGAGATCCGCGCCCTGCGCATCTACGAGGGCGCCACCGAGGTGCAGCAGCTCATCATCGCCCGGCAGACGCTCGCCGCCTTCGCGCAGCCGCGTTCCTGAGTGCCGCATGCCCGTCCGCGCCCCTTCATCGCCTCCCAACATGAATGATCGTTCATTCATATACATCCCGCTTGATCTGGAAAGGAAACTCCCATGAGCGCCAAAGCCAAATACCCGACCGAGCAGCTCAAGTGCTGGAAGAAGGCCAAGGAGCTGCGCGAGCAGTACTACATCAACTACGCCCGCGCCAAGGAAAACGGCGGCATCCGCTGGGGCGCGGCGGGCTGGTCCTTCGACGCCATACCGACCGCCTTCGGCGACGACGTGCATCCGCTCACCGGCGAGCCCTACGGCGCCAGCATCGCCTTCGACCGCAAGTTCGCCAAGGAATGCCTCGACGCCGCCGAGGCCGCCGGCTTCGCCCGCGACCTGTGCGCCTACATGCGGCTCTACTGGGGCGGCATGCACCTCAACAAGTACCTTTACGGCGGCGAGTTCCCCAAGCCCGACTTCAACTTCCAGACGCAGATCTGCTGCTCGCACGCCAAGTGGTACCAGCATGCGTCGAAGTTCGAGGGCGTGCCGGATTTTTACGTCGATGTCAGCATCGGCGCCTACAAGGACATTGACGAAAGCCGCCTGAACTACGTCACCAGCCAGTTGCACGAATCGATCGAGTTCGTCGAAAAGGTGACCGGGCGCCAATGCGACGACGAGCGGCTGATCCGCGCCGTGAAGAACGAGATGCGCGCCACCTCGCTGTGGGCGGAAATCTGCCTGCTCAACCAGAACAAGCCGGCGCCGCTCGACGAGAAGACCATGTATTCGCTCTACGTCCTGGCGGTGCTGCACAAGTCCTCGCAGTGGTGCGCCGACTTCTATCAGGAGCTGCTCGACGAGGTGAAGGACCGCGTCGCCCGCGGCATCGCCGCCGTGCCCAACGAGCGCTGCCGCGTCATGTCCGACACGCAGCCGCCCTGGGCCTTCCTGAAGATCTTCCGCTACCTGGAGGAATTCGGCGCGGTGTCCATCGGTTCGCTGTACACCTTCGGCCTGGAAGGCACCTGGGAGACGCGCGCGGACGGCAGCTGGATGCCGCGCACCCTGCCGTGGAAGAAGGGCATCGAGATCAACGACCGCGACACGGCGCTGCGCCTCTACGCCGACTGGAACCTGTCGAAGCCGCTGTGGCAGCACTTCTTCGACCCCTCGCTGAAGACCGAGATGATGAAGTACATCGTCAAGCACTGGGGCGTCGACGGCGTCATGATCCACATGAACCGCGGCTGCGAGGGCCTCTCGATGGGCATCATGGAGAACCGCCTCGGCCTGGCCGCCGCGGGCATTCCGGTGATGACCTACGAGGGCAATATGGGCGACGAGCGCGAGTTCGACATGGTGCGCGCGCAGAACCGCGTCGATTCCTTCATGGAGACGCTGAACCTTAAGCGCGATTTCGTCCACGCCTGAGAGGAACGGCCCCCTCGCTCGCTGCGTTCGCCGCCCCCCGCGGGGGCGCTCAGCGACCGACGCGCAGCACTACCGCCATCCCTGAATCCCCCGCGGCGCAGCCGGTGAACAGGCCGATGCCGCCGCCGCGCAGCGCCAGCTCCTCGATCAGCTCGATGACCGAGCGCAGGCCGGTGGGGCCCTGCGGATGGCCCCAGATCAGCGAGCAGCCGTAGTTGTTCATCTTTTCCAGCGGGAATCCGGTCTCGCGGGCGAAGGCGATGTCGTTGGCGGCGAAGGGGTTGTGCGTCTTCACCGCATCGACGTCCTCGATGGACAGGCCGGCCTGCTTCAGCGCCGCCTGCGCGGCGGGCGCCGGCGCCAGCGGCATGTAGCCCTTGTCGACGCGCGCCTGGCCGAAGCCGAGCAGTTCGATCTCGATGGCCGGATCGGCGGACAACTCGCGCGCCAGTTCGCGCGTGGTGACGATCATGCCGGCATTGCCGTCGGCCGGATGCGTCTGCGTGCCGAAGGTGTGGGTGCCGTTCGGCTTGACCGGCTTGAGTTTCGCCAGGCCCTCGGCGGTGGTCGCGAAGATGCCTTCGTCCGCCGCGAGCGCGCCGCTCTGCTTGCGGAAGCCGGAGTCGGAGAGCGGCGCCTCGACCATGTAGCGGCGCTGGAAGGCGCGGTCGTCGGCGAGCGCGGCCTGGTACTGGGCGTAGCGCGCCAGCGTCACCTCGTTCAGCTCGGCGCTGGCTATCCCCAGGCGCGCCGAGGCGTTCTCCGCCGTGTCGATCATGGCGTTCTTCGCGTAGGGATCGCGGGCGAAATTGTCCAGCGTCCATTTCTCGGTCAGGCCGTTGCCGCCCGGCGCGCTGGCGTCCGGGTAGTACACGACCGGGCCGTTGGACATGCGGTCGGCGCAGACGACGAGGGCGCAGCCGGCGCCGCCCAGGGCGATTTCCGCCGCCGCCATCTGCAGCGCGCGCGCGCTGGTAGCGCAGGCCTGCTGCACGGTCGGCCCCGGCACATTTTCCAGGCCGAGCAGGCCGGTGAGCCAGGGCAGGCCATAGAAGCTGCCCGGCTGCGGGTTGGTGATGCCGAGAATGCCGAGGTTGATTTTCTCCCTGGGGATGCGCTTCGCGTCAAGGAACTGACTGCCGACTTCGGCGGCCAGCCGGATGCTGTTCAGGTTGGCCAGCGAACCCTGCCACTTGGCGAAGGGGGTGGACCAGTAGCTGCCGTAGGGGATGAATGCGTTTGCCATGGTTGCTTCCATTGATGTTGGGATCGGGCTGTAGGTCGGCCTTCAGGCCGACTTAGGCGGCTGCAGTCGGCCTGAAGGCCGACCTACGTCCTTTCGGCCTGCCATTGCGCGAAGCTGGAACCGGCTTTCGCCAGCTTCTCCAGCAGCGGCGCCGGCTGCCAGTACTGCGGATCGAGGGTCTTCCGGAACTCGAGGATCTTGTCGTAGATGACCTTCAGCCCCACCGTGTCGGCGTAGAACATCGGGCCGCCGCGGTAACGCGGGAAGCCGTAGCCGGAGGCATAGACGATGTCGATGTCGGAGGCGCGGACGGCGATGCCCTCCTCCAGCAGCAACGCGCCCTCGTTGATCATGGCGTAGAGGCAGCGCTCCCGGATTTCCTGCTGCGACGGTTTGCGCTGCGGCACGCCGAGACGCTGCGCCTCGGCGGCGAACATCGCAATGGCCTCGGGGTCGGGCGTGCGCTTGCGGTCGGGACTGTCGTAGCGGTAGTAGCCGCGCCCGCTCTTCTGCCCCAGCCAGCCGCGCTCGGTGAGCAGCGCCGTCGGCCGGTAGAAAGTCGGGTCCTTCGGCAGCAGGTGGGCCCGCGCCACGCGCGTCAGATGGCCGATGTCGATGCCGGCCATGTCGTACACGGCGAGGATGCCCATGGCCATGCCGAAGTCTTCCAGCGCGCCATCGACTTCCGCCGGCGTGGCGCCTTCCATGACGCAGCGCTCGGCCTCGCGGCCGTAGGGGTCCATCATGCGATTGCCGATGAAGCCGTAGCAGACCTTCGCCACCACGCCGACCTTGCGGATGGTCTTGGCGATGTCGAGTGCGGTCATCACCACGTCCGGCGCGGTCTTCGCGCACTGGACGATTTCCAGCAACTGCATGACGTTGGCCGGGCTGAAGAAGTGCAGGCCGATGACGTCCTGCGGCCGCTTCGTCTCCGCGGCGATCTCGTCGATGTCGAGCGTCGAGGTATTCGTGCCGAGGATGGCGCCGGGTTTCGCCACGGCATCGAGTTTGGCGAATATCTCCTTCTTCAGCGCCATGTTCTCGAACACCGCTTCGACGATCAGGTCGGCGTCATTCAGCGCGGCGTAGTCGAGCGTCGGCGCGATCAGCGCCAGACGCTGTTCCATCTGCTCGGGCTTGAGACTGCCGCGCGACACCGAGCGCTCGTAGTTCTTGCGGATGGTGGCGAGGCCGCGATCCAGGTTCGCCTGCGCCGTATCGACGATCGTCACCGGAATGCCGGCATTGGCGAAGCACATGCCGATGCCGCCGCCCATGGTGCCGGCGCCGACGATGCCGACCTTCGCCACCTTGCGCGCTTTCACGTCCGCCGGCAGCCCGGGGATCCTGCGCAGATCGCGCTCGCCGAAGAAGAGGTGGCGGAAGGCGCGGCCCTCGACGGCACGCTCGACCTCGTTCGACAGGCTGCGTTCGAAGGCGATGCCTTCGTCGAAGGGCTTGTCGACCGCAGCCTGCACGGCGTCGAGCAGGACATTCGGCGAGTTGCGGTTCCGCATCGTCTTCGCCGCCTGGACGCGGCGGGCGGCGATGGCCTCGGCGGCCTTCTCGCTGCCGGCCACGCTGCGCTCGCGCGTGCGGCGCGGGCCCTTTCCCGCGGCGGCGAGTTCGCGCGCATGGGCAATCGCCGCGCCGGTCACGTCGTCGGCGACGACCGCATCGACCAGGCCCAGGTCTTTCGCCTGCGCCGCCGTGAGCGGCTTGCCGGAGAGCATCATGTCGAGCGCCGGCTCCAGGCCGATCAGGCGCGGCATGCGCTGCGTGCCGCCGGCGCCGGGAATGATGCCCAGCGTGATCTCCGGCAGGCCGAGCCGCGTGCCGTCGAGGGCGATGCGGTAGTGGCAGGCGATGGCCGTCTCCAGGCCGCCGCCCATCACCGTGCCGTAGAGCGCGGCGACCACCGGCACGGCGCTGTCCTCGATCAGGCGCAGCACCTCGTGGTAGCCGGGCTCCTGCACGCCGGTCTCGAACTCGCGCATGTCGCCGCCGGAGAGGAAGGTCTTGCCGGCGCAGGCCAGCACGACGGCCTTCACGTCCGCCCTGCCGCGCAGGGATTCGAAGCATTCCTTCAGCCCGGCGCGCACGTCGCGCGACAGGGTGTTCACCGGGGGGCTGTCGACCGTGACGACGGCGATCTCGCCTTGCATCGAAACACGTACCACTTCGCTCATTTCCCTGGCTCCTGCAAAAAATTCGGTCAAACAGCCCCCCCCTTCCGGCCAGCGGAAGCATTTCGCCGTACTGTGGGGGCTGACTTTTAAATCGCGATCACTGCGGCGTCTGCCGGCTCCGCATACAGGCGCACCACCAGCGCGGCGCGGCGCGCCAGCACGGCGCGCTGGTTGATGTAGCCCTTGTCGGTGATCTCGTTGGCGTCGATCGACGGCGGCTCCGCCATCAGCAGCGCGCGCGTGGCGTAGGTGGAACTGCCGCCGCCCTCCTGCTTCAGTTTCGCCATGCCCTCGCGCACATGCGCGGCGACGCGCGCATCGGCCAGCACCTGTTCCAGCGGCGCATCGGCCGGCAGGTTCGGGCAAAGGCCGCGGCAGCCGGCCGGGTTGGCGAAGACGAGGAAGCCCGGTTCCTCGCGGTCGTGCCCGGCCACGACGATGTCCTGCGCCACCGGCGCCAGGGCGGCCAGCGCCTTCACGCGCAGCGCGCCGACATGCACCCACACCCCGCTCATCAGCTTGAAGTCCTCGGCGATGCGGCCGTCGAACTCGATGCCCTTGGCCGGATCGTTCGGATCGGCGAAGCGGCCGGCGTCGCCGATGCGGTAGAAGCCTTCCTCGTCGAAGGCCTCGCGCGTCAGGTCGGCGCGCTTCCAGTAGCCGGGCGTGACGTTGGGGCCGCGCACGCGCAATTCCAGCTTGTTTTCGTTCGGCACCAGCTTCAGTTCCGTGCCCGGCGCCGGCAGGCCGATGACGCCGGCGCGCTCGATCTCGTAATGCACCGAGGTCACCATCGGCGCGGTTTCCGTGGCGCCCCAGGACGAGACCATCACCGTGCGCTTGCCGCGCTCCCGCACCGAGAGGTCCTCCAGCTTCTCCCACAGGTTCTGCGGCAGGGCGGCGGCGGCGTAGAAAATCAGCTGCAGGTCGCGGAAGAAGCTCTTGCGCAGCGCGTCGTCCTTTTCCAGGAAGGGGATCAGCGCGTCGAAGCCGCGCGGCACGTTGAAGTAGATGGTCGGCGACACCTCGCGCAGGTTGGCCACCGTCTTCTCGATCAGGCCGGGCACCGGCTTGCCGTCGTCGATGTAGAGCGTGCCGCCATTGGCCAGCATCATGTTGAAGTTATGGTTGGCGCCGAAAGTGTGGTTCCACGGCAGCCAGTCCAGGATCACGGGCGGCTTCTCGTCGAGGAAAGGCCAGAGCTGGGTGACGGCCTGCTGGTTCGAGCAGAGCATGCGCTGGGTGTTGATGACGCCCTTCGGTTCACCCGTGGAGCCGGAGGTAAACAGGAATTTCGCGATCGTGTCCGGGCCGACGGCGGCGAAGGCACGGTCTACCTCGGCGCCCGCCTTCTGCTGCAACAGCTCGCTGAAGGGCGTCCATTTCATTCCCGCCGGCGCATTGGCGCCGAGCACGATCTCCGCATCGCCGAAGTCGACGGTTCCGAGCACGCCGGCGAACTTCGCCCCGTCGGCGGCATACACCAGGCCGGGCTTGAGCAGGCCGGCGATGCCCTTCACCTTGGCGCAGTCCTTCGACATCAGGGAATACGCCGGCGAGACCGGCGCCACCGGCACGCCGACGTGCATGGCGCCGAGCATGAGCAGGGCGTGGTCGATGGAATTGTCGGACAGCACCATCGCCGGCCGCTCCGCCGACAGCCCGCGCGCCAGCAGCGCGGCGCCGATCGAGCGGGCCTGGGTCAGGGCTTCGCCAAAAGTCAGTCTGCGCCATACGGCGCCGGCGCGCTCGGCGAGGAAGCAGCGATCGGGCGCCTCCCGCGCCCAGCGCTCGAGGTGCTCGCCGAGGCAGCGCGCATAGGGCTGAAGTTGCTGCGGCGAGCGCAGCACCTGCACGCCGCCGGCGCGCCGCTCGACCTCGACCGCGGCCGGCGCGAAGCGCAGGCTGGCGAAGGGCGCTTTGCTCATTTGATGAGTTTCCAGCTGCCTCCCTCGACGCGCACCATCACCCGTGCGCGCGCATCCAGGCCGTTATGGTCCGCCGCGCTCATGTTGAACACGCCATGCGTGGCCGGCATTTCCTTGATGCTCTCGATGGCATCGCGCAGGGCGGCGCGGAATTCCGGCGTGCCCGGCTTGGCCTTCTTCAGGGCCTCCGGCGCGGCGCGGACGATCATCAGGTAGGCATCGTAGGCATGGCCGCCGAAAGTCGAGCGGCTGTCGGCGCCGTGCACCGCCTCGTAGGATTTGACGTAGTCGCCCGCCAGTTTCTTGAGCGGGTGGGAATCCGCCAGCTGCTCATAGACCAGCATGGGGCCGACCGGCAGCAATGCGCCCTCGACGGCCTTGCCGCCGACGCGCAGGAAATCGCGGTTGGCCGCGCCGTGCGACTGATAGACCTTGCCCTTGTAGCCGCGGTCGAACAGCGTCGTCTGCGGCAGCGCGGCGGGCGTGCCCGAGCCGACGATGAGCACGGCTTCCGGATTGGCCGAGATGAGCTTGAGCGCCTGCGCCGTGACGCTGGTGTCGGTGCGGTTGTAGCGCTCGCTGGCGACGATCCTGATGCCGGCCTTTTCCGCCAGCGGCGCGATTTCCTTGTAGTAACCCTCTCCGAAGGGATCGTTGTAGCCGATGAAGCCCAGCGTCTTCACGCCGCTCGCCTGCATGTGGTCGACGATGGCGGAGGCCATCACGGCGTTGCCCTGGGGCGGGATGAAGACCCAGGCCCGCTTGTCGGCGGCGGGCACGATGGGCGCCAGGGCCAGTTGCACGGTCTTGGTCTCGTTGGCGACCTCGACCAGCCCGAGCGAAGTCGGCACGGTCGAGGAGCCGATGAGGACGTCGATCTTGTCCTCGGAGATCATCTTGCGCGCATTCTTGACCGCGTTCGAGGAATCCGCGGCGTCGTCGAGCACCACCCATTTCACCTTTTCGCCGGCGATGGTCGTCGGCAGCAGGGCGAAGGTGTTCTTCTCGGGGATGCCCAGCGAGGCGGCCGGGCCGGTGGCGGACAGGGTGACGCCGATGGTGATGTCGGCCAGGGCCGCGCCGGCGGCGAACAGTGTGGACAGCAATAGGGCGAGCTTGCGGATCTGCATTTGTCTCCTCCTCGTTATTGGTTTGCGTTCCTGCCGCGGCAGATGCCACGACGCGATGTCACCATACGCCGCGTTTACTAACTTTGTCAAACGATTGTATGGTTAGTTAGTTTGCGCTAAAGTGGCGCCATGCCGAAGATCGCCCCTCCCGCCAATCGCCGCCAGGAAATCGAGCGCGCCATACTGCGCCACGCCCACGAAAACCCGGAGTGGGGGCAGGCGCGCGTGGCCGAAGCCATGGTGAAGGAGGGACTCAAGGTGTCCGCCGCCGGCGTGCGCTGGATCTGGCAGCGCCACGGCCTGGAAACCGCCGCCAAGCGCGCCGCCGCGTTGAGAAAACTGGGGCCGGCGCGTCTCACCGCCATGCAGAAGGCGTCGCTCGCCCGCATTGGCGCGCGCCGCGGCGGCTTCGTCGAGGGAGAAGCGCCGCTGATGGCGCGCGAGCACCTGCTGGCGGTGGCCGTGCGCGAATTCAACCGCAAGGGTTTCGCCCGCACTTCCATCCGCGACATCGCCCAGGCCGCCGGTATCCAGCCCGGCTCGGTGTACTACCACTTTCCGTCCAAGGACGAACTCTTCGTTGCGGCCCACTCGGCCGGCATGCGCCAGGCGGCGCATGCGCTGGAGGTGGCCCTCGCCACCTGTCGCGACCCCTGGGAACGGCTGGAGGCCGCCTGCACGGAGCACATCCGCCACCTCATCTCCGGCAACGACCTGACGGTGTGGACCGGCGCCAGCCTGTTCCTCTTCAACTCGCCGGAGATGCAGAAGCAACTGCGCACCGAGCGCGACCGCTTCGAGGCCGTCTACCGGCGCCTGATCGCCGCCCTGCCCCTGCAGCCGGGCATCGACCGCAGCCTGCTGCGCCTGCAACTGCTCGGCGCCATCAACTGGACGCGCACCTGGTACCGTCCGGGCAAGCGCACGCCGGCGGATATCGCGCGGCATCTGGTGAAGGTGCTGCGCGAACCGCTCTCCCCCCCTAGACGGGATTACCGGTAGCGCCGCAGGTACCAGGATTCGAAGAACGCCTTGGCGCTGTGCATCAGGCCGAGCGGCGGCAGCGCCATGCCGCCCTCGGGCGTGCGCTTGACCAGCATGCCCGAATCCAGCGTGTCCACGATGCACAGCAGCTCGACCTTGAACGTCTTGTCCGCCGCGCCGCCCTTCATCTCGGCCAACAGGTTCTCCGCCGCCGTCTCCGCCTGCAGGTCGGCCATGTGCGCCTGCTTCGGCATCCAGTCGGGACCGGGAAAGCTGCCGGCGTCGCCCGCCACATAGATCCGCTCGCGCCCCTCGACGCGGCACTGCGCGTCGGCCTTGAGCAGCCCGCCGGGCGAGCGCGGCAGGTCGGTGTTGTCGAACCAGGCGTTGCCGGTGAGGCCCGGCATGAAGACGATGAGGTCGGCGGGAAATTCGCCGCCCTCGGTCTTCACCTTGTCCTTCTCGAAGCCGGTGAGCTTGTGGCCGAGGTGGGTGGCGATGTCGCGCCGCTTCATTTCATCGAGCAGGCGCGCGACCGCCTTCTCGCCGAGGCGGTTGCCGGGGTTCGGCATGGGATTGAAGAAAGTCAGCTTGATCCTGTCGCGCCGCCCCTCGCGCCGCAATTGCGTGTCGAGGCCGAAGAGGAACTCGAAGATCGGCCCGCCGCGCATGGCGGAGGGCTCGTTCGGGTTGCCGGCGAAGCCCAGCGCGATGGTGCCCTCCTGCATCGCCTGCGCCTGCTCGCGCAGGCGCTCCGCCGCCGCAATCCCCTCGCAGGGCAGGATGGCGTGCTCGATGCCCGGCAGCTTCTTGATGAAGCGCCCGCCGCAGGCAACGATCAGGCCGTCGTTGTCCACCGGCCCGACCGTAGTCAGCACGGTGCGGCCGCCGTTCTCCAGCCCGGTGGCCTCGCCGGCATGAAAGCGGATGTCGCCTTTGCGGAAGAATTCCTGCAGCGATACGCGCAGGTCCTCGGCCTTGCGCTGGCCGGAGGGAATCCAGATCAGGCTGGGCAGGAAGATCAGCTCGGGCCGCGGCCCGATGACGGTGATCCCGACCTGCCGGTCGAGTTGCCGCAGCTTGCGCGCGGCGGAAAGCGCGGCGAAGCCGGTTCCGATGACGGTGATGCGTTTCATGTCATTCCTTTAAATTGTTTGCGACAAGGTTCGGTCCGAGCTGTGGGAGCGGCGTCCTCGCCGCGATTCCAACCGCCAATATCGCGGCGAGGACGCCGCTCCCGCATTGTTGTTCGAAGCTCATCGCTTCTACGCATCCTTCAGTGCCTGCTCCAGGTCGGCGATCAGGTCGGCCGCGTCCTCCAGACCGACGGAGAGGCGCAGCATGCCCTCCGAGATGCCGCGCCGCGCCCGTTCCTCCGGCGTGAGGCCGTGGTGGGTGGTGGTGGTCGGCTGCGTCACCAGGCTCTCGGCGCCGCCCAGGCTGGGCGCCAGGGCGAACAGCCGTAGCCGGTCGGCGGCGCGCGTCGCCGCCGCGCCGCCGCCCTTCACCTCGATGCTGAGCATGCCGCCGAAGCCCTTCATCTGGCGCTTCGCCAGGGTGTGGCCGTGGAAGCCGGGCAGGCCGGGATGGAACACCCGCTCGACATGCGGATGTTTCGCCATGGCCTCGGCCACCGCCTGCGCCGTGGCGTTCTGCCGCTCGACGCGCACCACCAGCGTGCGCAGGCTGCGCGCCAGCAGCGAAGCGGTCTCCGGCGCGATCATCTGGCCGAGGTTCTTGCGCCAGTTCCACACCGGCGCCAGCAGTTCCTTGCTGCCCATGATGGCGCCGGCGGTGATGTCGCTGTGGCCGCCGAGATATTTCGTCGCGCTGTGCACGACGAAGTCGGCGCCGAGTTCCAGCGGGCGCTGGTTCACCGGCGAGGCGAAGGTGTTGTCCACCGCCAGCCGCGCGCCGTGGCGGTGCGCCAGATCGGCGAGGGCGGCGATGTCGAAGATTTCCATGCGCGGATTGGTCGGCGTCTCGAGGAAGACCAGGCCGCAGCCGTCGCGCAGGTGCGCCTCCAGCAGGTCCAGTTCGCTGCCGAGCAGCAGGTGGGTGCGCACGCCGAACAGCGGCAGCTGCGATCCGATCAGTTCCAGCGTGCCGCCGTAGGCGTCGCCGATGCAGGCGATGCCCTCGCGGCCGTGCGTCATGAACAGCGCCGCCTCGGCCGCCATGCCCGAGCAGAAAGCCCAGGCGGCCTCCGCCCCCTCCAGCGCGGCGAGCTTCTGCTCCAGCGCGAAGACGGTCGGGTTGAGGCCGTAGCGGGTGTACAGGCTGCCCGCCTTGCGGCCGTCGACGACATCGAGCAGATCGGCCGTCGAGGCGAACTTGAAGGTGGTGGTGTTGTAGATCGGCGTGTGCGGCGAGCCGTGCGCGTCGGCGATTTCGCCGGCGTGGACGCACTGGGTAGACAGCCCCTGTTTCTCGTTCATGGCATTCCTCCTCTCAGGTGTTCTTCAGCAGCGCCCTCAACCGGGCAACGATGGCCGGATCGTCGAATTCGCGCCCGCCGACGGCGCGCAAGGCCAGGCGCCCCTGCCGGTCGACGATGAAAGTGGTCGGCAGGCCCTTCACCGGCCAGCGTCGCATGGCAGTGGAGTCCCTGTCGAGCAGGACGGCGACGTCGCTGGCGCCGGTGAAGGAAAAGATGGTCTCGGCATCCTCGCCGACATTCACCGCCAGCACGGCGAGTTCGGCCGGCCTGAACAGCTTCTGCACGCGCGAGAGCGAGGGAAATTCGCGCCGGCAGGGCGGGCACCAGGTCGCCCAGAAATTCACCAGCACCAGGCGGCCGCGATAGGCCGCCAGATCCACCGGCTTGCCGTCGCTGTCGGGCAGGACGAGCGGCGGCGCGGCAGGCGTGTCCGGCACCGGCGTCAGCGTTCCGCCCTGCGCGGCGAGCGGCCCGGCGGCGAGCAGGCAGCCGAGGC
The DNA here is from genome assembly GCA_016214145.1 of Rhodocyclales bacterium. GTDB lineage: Bacteria > Pseudomonadota > Gammaproteobacteria > Burkholderiales > Rhodocyclaceae > Desulfobacillus. The sequence goes on along the minus strand of JACRPA010000005.1, from coordinate 234,045 downwards.
CGGCCAGGCGGACCAGTGCGCGCCGCCGTTCAGTCGAGCGGAGCACAGGTGACATTGTCGAGAACAACTTCACGGCTTTCCTTCCCATTGCGATGGCGGAAGCTCATGCGGAAGCGGCCCGGCGGGCGCCGCTCCAGCGCCGCCATGCCCATGATCCAGTCGCCCGGAGCGAACTCCAGTTCGGCCTGGAACTGCGCCCAGCGGAAAGCGATGCGCGCCGGCTCCGCCACGCCGCGCCGCACCCACTCCGCATCCCACTCGTCAGGAAGCATGAAGCGCGCGCCACCGGCCCTTTCCCCGGCGCGCCAGTCGGCCAGGCGCAGCCGCAGCGGGCCCCTGCCGGTGTTGCGCACTTCGAAGGAGAACGCGCAGGCATCGGCATAGGGCGCGATGGCCTGCGCCGAAAAGCCGCGCGCCTGGTAGAAGGCCAGCAGCGCGGATCGCGTCAGGGCGGTGGCCTTGATCTCCACGCCGTCCCGTGCGGCGTGCCACGGAGACTGACTTTGCGCCGCGCCAGAAGGCATCGCCAGCGCCATAGCGCAGGTTGCAAACCGCCATGTCTTCGGCACATTCAGGCGATGCGGCACGACCGGGCCGGTTCGCTTCGGCGGCGCGACATACTCGGTAGCGGATATGTTTTCCGGCATTGCTTATGGCAGGGCGGCTAGCTATGGGGTGTCGCGCGTCCGGCCATTTTGCCATGGCGATATACCCGCAGTTCGCCCGCATCGAATGCAATCCATCCTTCTTCTCCGCCCAGGGGCTCCGTTGCCACCATGGCCAGGTTGGCGCAGGCGCCGTCCGGGCCGGCGCAACCGCTCCGTTCCAGATAATGCAGGCGGTCATGGCCGTAGGCGATCAGATACTCGCCATCCGACATCAGGAAATTGAACTTGCCCAGCGAGGCGATCAGCCCGCTCGCCGCCGCCAGGTTTTCGACGCCGGCACGCGGTTCCGCCACGGCATGGCTGTCGAAATGCCTGGCGATGTGGCCGAGCAGGTGGCAGAAGGCGAACTCGGAATCCGTCTCGCCCGTCGGGCGGCAGACCGGATTGCCGCTGCCGCGCTCGATCTCCACGATATCCGGCACCAATCCATTGTGGGCGAACACCCATTCCCTGCCGCAGCAGGCGCGCCGGAACGGATGGGTATTGGCCTGCGACCTCACGGGCGGGAAGCGCGCCTTTCTCACATGGGCGAGGATCAGATCCGAACGCATGTCCCTGCTCAGGCGCGCGAACAGCCTGCTGCGGCAGGCCGGCGCGGGCCGCTTGCGAATCTCGAAACCGCGCTTTTCGCGCCAGGCCAGGCCCCAGCCGTCGGGGTTGTCCGCCTCGCGGCCGCCGCGCAGGCGAAATTCATCCAGCGGCACGTTGGCGGTCAAGGGATGGCTGGCGCTCATGCCGAACAGCTCGCACATTGCCGTCAGCCCGCCTCAGGCGCGACGTCGGCCGCCACGCCGATGAAGGCGCCGCAGCGCGAACGCGACACGGCTCACCTCAAAACACCAGAACCTTTTCCGCCCACTCCGTCCATTCGGTGAGGATGTCCATGGTGCCGCGCCCGGCGCCCGGCACCAGGTCCGCATCGGCGATGCCGCGCGCGTCCATGCAGGTGCCGCACACCGACACCTCGCCCTTGCGGCGGACCACCGCGCCGAGCATGTCGCCGATGTTGTAGAAGCCGCTCGGCACCTTCTGCCCGCCCTTGGCGCAGGAGGCGGCATCCCCCATGAGAAACAGCTTGACCTCGGCTTCATTGGTGTTGAGCAGCGAGCGCGCCAGGCGCAGGCCGTTGTAGCTGCGCTCGGTGCCGTAGGGCGGATCGTTGAGGATGATGAGATATTTCTGCATGGTCGGCTCCAGGGAGGGATAGATTCATATATTCAAACGTTCTTTTGAATACTAGACGAAAAAATGGGACGGCGCAAGCCGCCCCGCCAACGTCCCGCCTCAGAACTTCAACTGCCACCATTCCAGCGTGACCGCCTTGAGGCCGTCGCGCTCCTGGTTGTCGCCGTCCCAGGCGGCGAAGGCCACCGGGATGCTCGCGCGGCCCTGCAGGCTCACCCCCTCGCTCGGCTTGACCTTCAACGAGCGGGACAGCACCACCGCCCAGCCGCTGTCCGTGCGCACCGCCGCGCTCTTCAGTCCCTCGAAATGCACCGGCGTGGAGGTGCCGAAGCCCTTGGCGACCAGGTTCTCGGTCAGGCCGTCGGCACGCCAGTGCCAGACATTCACCGGGTTCTTCGCGTCGCCCATGAAGGGCGTGGTGGAAGCCTTGCCGTTGATCGGGAACTGCACCGCGGCGCCATCGACGAACTGCACCGTGTCCTTGATCGCCGTGTTGGCGCTGCGGTCGCTCCAGGCCAGCTTCACGAACAGCCGGTCGCCGGCCCGCACCGCCTGAGCCGTCAGGCGCTCGGTGACGGGGGTGCCGACAATGGAGCCATGCCCGGGAAAGGCCGGCTGCAGGGCGACCTGGGTCGCCGGCGCCTTCTTCCAGATCTCCGCCTCGGGCGAGGCGGCGTCCACGCCTGCTGCGGAAAGGACGCGAATGGTCTTCGCCGCCGGCGCGGCTTGCACGGCGGTCGCCGCAAGTCCGACCGTTGCGGCAGCCGAGGTAACCATGGCAAGCGTCGCCAGTTGCTTCATCAGATTGCTTGGGTTCATGTGTGTCTCCCGATTCTTACGATTCGCTGCCGAGCCGGCCGCGGTGGGCTTCCACCAGATCGGCCAGCGCCGAGCCGAACTGCGCATAGGCGGTGTCCGTCGCCTCCAGCTTGCGGCGGAATTCCGGCAGCCAGGCCGCCAGGTGCCGGGTGAGGAAGTCCCGTCCCGCGCGCCGGAAGGATTCCGCGTCGCCGCCCTTCTGCTGCGCCGCCTGCTCCTGCAGGCACAACCAGGCGAGAAACTCGAGTTCCGTGACGAGGTGATCCGGATACTCCCGATCGGCCTCGGACAGCTTGACGTCGAAGAACTCGTAGAAGCGCAGGAGGTCCTCGAGCACGCCCTCGCGCCCCAGGTCTCCCCGGTGCATGCCCTCGTACAGGGGCACCGGCGACTTGCCGCGTCCCAGCTCGAAGGCGGCCAGGTAGTCGGCCTCCATGACGTCCTGACCGAGCGTCGGATCGATCAGCCCTTGCTCCACCAGACGCTGCCAGGACTCCGGGTTCGGGTAGGAGAAGAGCTGCGCCATGCCCAGATAGGCGCCGGCCAGAATGCCGGCTTCGTTGGTCTGCGCGCTCATAGCCGGTACCTGTCCTTGTTGGTGTAGCCGATCAGGATCTCGGTCAGTTCCGATGGCTTCGCCTCGCGGCGCTTCTGCATCTCGCGCCCGAGGGTCTCCAGCGCCTGCTTCGTGCCGGGGCCGAACAGCGCCTCGATGTCGGCGAGCGGGATGCGCGGCTTGTCCGACAGCCTTCCATCCTCCTCGAACGGCGGCGGCGTGACGTTCATCGGCGGCACGTAGAAGACGTTGGGCTGGGTGCCGTATTCCGCATGCAGGGGCAGCGCCACCTTCCACTGCTCGACCAGCTTGTGGATCGGCCCGTCCTTGTCGTCGCGGTAGCCGACGAAGCGGATCTTGCCCACGCACTGGGCCACGCAGGCGGGCGGCGTGCCCTTCTCCACGCGCGGATAGCAGCCGATGCATTTTTCCGACTTGCCCGTCTGCAGGTTGAAATACACCTTGCCGTAGGGGCAGGCCTTGACGCAGTAGCGGTAGCCTTTGCAGCGCTCCTGGTCCACCACCACCAGCCCGTCCTCCGGCCGCTTGTAGATGGCCTTGCGCGGACAGGCGGCGAGGCAGGCCGGGTTGGAGCAGTGGTTGCAGATGCGCGGCATGTAGAAGAAGTGGTTGTTCGGGAACTCGCCCTTGCCCTCGTCCTCGTCCCAGTTGACGCCCCAGGTGGGTTTCTCGTGCGGCACGACCCGGTTGCCCTTGCCTTCCAGCAGGACTTCCTGCAGGTTGTATTCCCAGACGCCGCCGTAATCTTCCTTCGGCGGAATCTTGCCGTCCGTCAGCAGCGCCCCATTCCTGAAGCCGCCGCCCTTCTGCTCCCAGTTCTTCGGGTAGCCCTTGCCGGGACGGCTTTCCACATTGTTCCAGTACATGTACTCGCGCCCGTCGCGGTTGGTCCACAACTGCTTGCAGGCCATGGTGCAGGTGTGGCAGCCGATGCACTTGTTCAGATCGAATACGTAGGCCAGTTGTCTCATGGCGGTTTCCTCAGGCTTTCTCGACGTCGACCGTCGTCTCGTAGAAGATGCGGTTCGGGTTGAAGCCGCCCGAAGCGTACTTGATGTGTCCGTAGCCGCCGACCATTTCCAGCGGGTTGATCAGCTCGGAGCCGACGTTGTTGTAGTGAGTCATGTTCTTGTACAGGTACTGCTCCCAGCCGTGCTCGGAGAACACCTGGTCGTCCGGCAGCGACGGGGCCAGTTTGGCCACGGCAAAGAACTCGCCGTGGGAATTGAACACCCGCACCAGGTCGCCGTCCTTGATGCCCTTGCGCGCCATGACTTTCGCGTTGAGGCAGACGTCCGGCTCGCCGCGCTGATGGCGCAGCAGCCACTGCTCGTTGCGGGCGAAGGAGTGGATGCCCCAGCGGGTGTGGGGCGAGTTGGTCTTGAACGGGTACTTCTTTGGCCCGAGGTGGCCGCCCTTGACCTGGGGCTTGGGCACGGTGGCCCCGAAGCGCTGGTACCAGTCGTGGTCCACGTAGAACTGCAGACGCCCGGTGAGTGTGCCGTAGGGCTTCTTGTCGGTGACGTTGACCGTGAAGGGCCGGTAGGGCTTGTCCTTGGGGATCGGCCCTGTCTTTCCGGCCGCGGCGCCGATCTCGACGAAGCCCTTCTTGAACATCTCCTCGTAGGTGCCGGGGCCGAGGGCCTTCGATTTCTCCATGACGAGGCGCAGGGCCTGCTCGTCGGTCACCACCTTTCCGTCCATGGTGAATTCGTCATACACCTTGTCGAAGTCGATCCAGCTCTTGATCTCCGGATCCTCCACGCGCCCGACACCGCGCGCCCTGGCCCGCTCCTGGATTTTCTGCGCCAGGGCCACGTTGATCTGCCAGTCGGTCTTGCGCTCGTACATGGGCTTGACCGGCTGGCCGTAGAGATGGATGAAGCGGGTCGTCGATGTCTCGCGGACATCCAGCTTCTCCATCGCCGCCGCCGGCAGCACGATGTCGGCGTACATGGCGCCCGAGTTGAGACGGAAGTCCACCACCACCAGCAGTTCGCAGCGCTTGAGGAAATTCTCCGCCAGGTGGCTGTAGCCGTTGGAAGTGGCCCAGAGGTTGATGCCGCCGTTGATGTAGACCACCGGGTCCTTGATCGACTGCCACTTGGGCATCCAGCCCTTGGCCTCCGACTCCTTGCGCAGGGCCTCCATGTCGTCCACGTCGAAGCCGATCTGCTCCTTCAACTGGGCGCTGTCGTAGTAGGCCTTGGAGCGCCGGTACTGCTCGCCCCACACCCATTGCGCCAGCACCATGGAAACGCTGCGGCCCGGCCGACCCTTGACGGCGCCGAGCTCGGTGTTCCCTTCCAGGCGCCAGCCCTCGTAGGTGGTGTCGATGGAGCCGGTGGTGCCGTGGTGGCCGATCAGGGTGAGGATGAGGATCTTCAGGCGGCCGCACTGGAAGCCGTCCATGTGCTTCTGGTTGTTGTAGCCGTCGAGGATGCGCAGGGCCTTGCACTCGGCGATCCAGCCGGCGAGCTTGCGCACCACGGTCGGATGGATGCCCGTGGTGGCCTGGGTGGCTTCCGGCGTATAGGGGGCGATCTCCGTCTTCAGGCGCTCGAAGACGGTGGTGACCTTGACGCCATCGGCATTGAATACTCCCTCCAGGGCCGGATCGACCGCGCCGAGCTTGAGGGTCTTTTCCTTGCTGCCCATGCTGCCTGGCGCCGGCACGGCTTTGCCGCTCTTCGTATCCCAGACGTAGAACACTTCATCGCTGCCGTCGGCCTTGAAGTCCTTCTCGCGCAGGAATTTGCCGTTGTCGGTGCGCACCAGGAAGGGCAGGTCGGTCTGCTCCTTGAGGTAGTCCGCCTTGTAGTGCTTGCCGGCGATGAGGGTGTTCACGATTGCCGCGGCGAGATGGGAGTCCGTCCCCATCTTCACCGGCACGAACAGATCGGAATGGATCGAGGAGGGGTTGTAGTCCGCCGAAATGTTCACCAGCCGCGCCCCGTTGTAGCGCGCTTCCATGAGGAAGTGCGCATCCGGAATCCGCGTGACGATGGGGTTCTTGTGCCACATCAGGATCAGGTCGGAGGTGAACCAGTCGTCGAAGGTGGACACCGTGCGCGCCGGCATGCGCACCGTCTGGATGCCCGGATAGAGGTCGCCGGTCATCGACGAGACGTCCGGCTTGATGGCGCCGAGCAGGTTCGCCAGGCGCGTGTAGGCGGTGTTGCTGATGACGGCGAAGGGGCGTTTCGGGATGCAGACGTTGCCGGGGCCGCGCTTGATCGTCGTGTCGATCACCTTGTCGGCGATCTCGGTGAGCGCCTCGTCCCAGGAAATGCGCTTCCACTTGCGCTCGCCGCGCGCGCCGACGCGCTTCAGCGGCCACTTGAGGAAGTCGGGCTGCTTCACCCAGGAGCAGTACACCGCGCCTTTCTGGCAGCCGCGCGGGTTCATGTCGGGAATGCCGGGCAGTTGCGGGTACTCGCTCACCTGCTCCTCGCGCATGGGCACGCCGCCCTTCACATACACCTTCCAGGCGCAGCCGGCCACGCAGCCGTTGGAGTGGGTGGTGAAGCCGACCGAATCCCAGGTCCATTCCTTGCGGTAGAGATCTTCCCAGCCGCGGTAGGGATAGTGCTTGAGCGGGTCGGCGATGGGCTGAATCTTCGAGAACGCCCATACGCCGGAGGGCACGGCCAAGCCTGCCACGGCCGCACCGGAGGACTTCAGGAACTTGCGGCGGCTGACGCCATTGTCTGACTGATCCATGTTGGCTTCCTTACGTTCGATTTTCGGTTTCGATCCTTTTCCTGGCCATTGCCTTGTGCATGGCGTGCTTACTCAGGGATCTCCTTGGCGTTCTTCTGGAACTCGGCGCGCACGGCCGGCAGCGGATCGCCGCTGAAGACGCCTTTCAGTTTGTAATGCTCGTGCAGCGCCTTGCTGCGCACCGCCTTGTCGTACTCGAACTTGTACTTGGCGTCAGCCTCCGGCGTGAATGGCGTATACGGCGGCTTGGCCCCCTTGTGCGACGAACCCTTGTAATTCAGATGGCAGGCCGCGCAGGCCTTTTCGTAGTCGAAGTTCTGCCCGGCGGCGACCAGCGCCTTGCGCGGCGTGCTTTGGGATTCCTTCTTCAGTTTCTTCTCGGCCTTGCCGTGCTCGTCGCGGTAGCCGCCGCCTGCGCCGTGGCAGGATTCGCAGCCGACCGCGCCAAGCTGCTTCTGGCCGCCGACCTCGCCGCCCACGGCAAAGCCGCCGGACTGGCCGAAGCCGGTGCTGTGGCAGCCGACGCAGTCCTTGTCCTTGGTGTAGTCCTTCGCGGGATCGAGCTTGGCCTTCTTCTTCTCGTCAGCCTTGGTGTTGGCCTTCAGCGACTCGAAGGCTTTGGCGTGTGCGGTCTCCGCCCAGGAGTCACCCTGCACGTCATGGCACTTCGTGCAGGTCTTCACCCCGACGTAGCCGGCGCCGGCAGCCTGGCTCGCCGGCGCCGCGATCAGCAGGGCCGCAAGCGCGGCGACATTCCACAGCAGACGATTCATTTTTTGCTCTCCTCGTTTCAATCGATGTTCAGCAGCCGCAATCCGCCTCGACCGAGATGCCGGTCTGGCCCGTGGCTTTCTGGCCGTTCTCGTCCTCGACGCGCAGGATGACGACGTAGAGGCCCTGCGTGAAGGTGTGCTCGACCTCGCGCCCGCTGGCCGAGGAGCCGTCGCCGAACTCCCAGGCGAAGGACTTGATCTTGCCGCTGCCGCCGGCCGTCAGCGCCTTGAAGCTGACCTTGTAGGGCGCGTTGCCGCGACGGTTGGCGACACCGCCGATCTTGGTGATCAACTTGCCGCCCGGCGCGGCGAGCTCCGCCTCGCGCAGGCTGCCGCCCATGTCCTTGGAGGCCTTCGTCAAGGATTGCAGAACCTTGTCATCCATGGGCTTGAGATCGTCGGTGGTCAGCTTGGCGCCCTCGGTGAGGGTGCCCTGCCGGCCGTCGTCGATGCGCACGCGCGCCGTGCCGTAGTCCGACACCAGCCTGCCGTGCAGCGACCAGGCCGTGAAACTCTTCTTGTCCGGGTCGTAGGCAGTGGCGAACTCGGCGCTCTGAGTGCGCAATTCGAACGTCCCCATGCGCAGCTTGAATTCGCAGAACAGATGCTCCGGCACCTGCGCCTTGACGAAGACGCGACCCTTCTGCAGGTCGAACACCGTCTTCTCCATCTTCTTTTCCAGATCGAAGCCGACGCCCGCCAGGCCAACCTCGGTGTTCGGATAGAGCCTGGCCATGCTGCCGTTGGACCACATCAGGAGCGCCGCCGACTTGTCCCGCGCGGCCAGGCCGTCGCCGCGCTCGAACAGATCGCCTTCCTTGACCGGCTTCCAGGCCTGCGTCCCGCTCTTGCGGATCTCGACGGTGCCGTCGGCCTGGGTGACGCGAATGCTGGATTCTTCCTGCGCCCAGGCGAGAAAGCTGCACAGCATGAGCAGGATTGCGGTTGTCGTTTTCATGATTGTTCCATTCTCCGTTGGACATCTCTAGAACTTGACTTCGGCCCCCAGCACGAACTCCCAGGCGGTCTTGCCCTTGCTGCCATCCGGCCGGGCATACACATCGCCCGGGCGGAAATAGCCGAGGGAAGCAAAGCCCTCGACGTATTTGTAGAGCGGATAGCTCACATCGAGATCGAATTCCCAGCCGACGTCGCGCGTCTGCGCGGTCGAGGTAGCCATGCCGCGGCTCCAGTCGAATACCGGACCGCGCCCTTCGAAGACCGATTTTGTCGTCCACATCCGCGCCAGCGCCGGGACGAATTTCAGGCCCTTGACCGGCTCGATGGTGAGATCGGCGCGCAGATAGGTGATGTTCGAGAGATTGCTGTCCCAGAAGTTGTAGCCGGCGCGGATGTCCTCGCTGAAGATATTGCCGAACTTGTTGCGCTCGCGGCACATGAAAAGGCCGCTGAAGTTGCGCATCGTCCCGCTCGCCGTGCTGTCTGTGCCGTTGCCCGACCCGCGGCCGAGCTGCAGGCCGAGCGCCAGGTTGCCGAGCGCGCCGACCTTGCCGAAGTCGCGCGCGGCCTTCACCTGCAGCGCATTGGCGCGCAGCTTGCGGTTCGCCGTGTAGTCGCCGGTGAGCAGGATCGCCTCGGCATCGAACTTCCACTTGCCCAGTTCCGCGCTGGCGTTGATCCCCGTCCACATGGGACGGAACCCGCCGTCGCGCGGCAGGGTGGCGGCATTGAAGTCCTTGTCCAGGTTCAGGTCGGCATCGCCCGGTTTGCCGTGATCCGAAACTTTCAGCATGTACGGCTTGAAGCGCAGGCCGCGCGAAGGCCGGATGTCCAGATCCAGATAGAGGCCGCCCAGCCTGTTGGAGGCGCCGAAGACCTCCTCGCGATTGCCCGCCGGCGGGCCGCCGGAGGCGGTGAATTTGGCGTAGCTGTTCCAGCCGCCGGCAATGGCCATGTAGCCGGCCGAGAGCGTGGTGTTGCCCCAGGGCAGCTGCCCGAAGGGATACTGGATGCGGATGCCGTCCATCGGGCCTTCGAGCACGATGTTCTGGCCGACGTCCCAGTTCTGCCGCCCGGCGCGCAGCACGAAGGGCCCGGTGTATTGCACGAACAGTTCGCGCACCAGCTGGGAATTGACGGTATGGAACTGGCCCCAGCGCTCCAGCGTCCCCTCGCCGTCCTCCTTCCAGTCGAAGACGAAGTTGCCCTTGTCGAGCACCACGCGGGCCAGCAGAGACTCGTAGGAGGCATCGATCTGGAAGGAAAAGCGCTGGTCGAAGAAGGTCGCGTTGTCGTACTTCCACTTCTGCAGCGGGTTGCCCAGGTCGAAGTTGTTGCGGGAATTGATCTGCGCCTTGTACTTGCCGGAGAAATCGAACTGCGGCCGGCTCTTGCGCTCTTCCTCAAGCTTGGCGGCCTCGCCCGAGGTCTTGCGCATCTGCGTTTCCAGCGCAAGCAGGCGGCGGCGGGCTTCCTCGTCGCGGCCTTCCGCTTTCTTCTCGACCTCGGGTTCGTCCCACTCGCCGCCACCGCCCTTCGCCGCCGCCGATGCGGCAGGCGCGGCTTTCGCGTCCCGCTTCGCCAGCTCGGCCTGCAGGCGGACGGTTTCGGTCTTGAACTGCGCGACCTGGTTTTCCAGCTCCTGCAGGCGGCGCAGGATCTCGGACTCGCCGCCCTGCGCTTTCCTGGCCACCGGTGGCTGCGCCAGGGCAGGCATGCTGCCCAGGGCGATACCGGCGGCGAGGCAGATCGCCGCACGCGAGGAATGGCTAGTATTCCGGTTCATGATCGTTTCCCGCGCCGGATCAGTTGCGGGCCTCCGGCGCGCCGTAGAAGGTCTTGATCTTGCTGTCCGTACTGTGGCATTCCTGGCAGACCAGCCGCTTCAGCGTCGGTTTGAAAATATAGGGATCCGCCGGGCGCAGCGCTTCGACCTGGACGTACTGGGCGTCCGGGCGAACCACGGTCTTCTTCCAGAAGGCTTCGGGCGCCAGCAGGACATTCGGGTGATAGACGTCGCCCTTGACGAACCAGCCTTCCTTCTTCTTCGCCTTCGTTTCCGACGGAACGACCATCTCGTGGCAGGTCAGGCAGTCGCGGTTCTCGCCCTTGTAGGCGATCTTTTTCGATTCGAGATGCAGGCGATGCAGGTTGGGCACATTCTTGCGCGCCGTCTTCACCTCCATGATCTCCTTGTGGCAGTCGAGGCACAGCGCGTTCTTGGCCTTGAAGTCCGGCACCTTGCCGGTGGCCGGCTTGGACACCGCCTTCGGCGGCCAGTCGATCGGGGTCTGCGGCTCCAGCGCCAGCGCCGCCGTGGAAGCCAGCGCCAGGGCAGCGAAAGTCAGGATTCGGATGCGCATGTTGTCCTCCATTCGGAATGAACTTCCTTGGCCAGCTCCGGCACGAACGTCCGTTCGGCCTCCAGGAATTCGAGGGTGAGGGCGGCCAGCGCCCGGTATATGTCGAGACTGGTTTCCTTGATGATCTTTTCGCACAGATCGCGGTGCCAGCGCAGCAGGTGGTCCGCCAGAAAACCCGCCTGGAAATCCAGGCACCTGCGCAGCCCCTCCTCATTGGACGCCTGCCAGAACTGCGCCTCCAGATCGCAGAGGAATTTCATGAACTCCAGTTCCACGCCGATGTGGTCCGGCAGTTCCAGGCATGCGCCGGTCAATTCCGCCGCGGCGGCGTCGTAATACCGCTTGACGGCGGCGGTCACATGGCCGCCCACGCGCTGGTTTTCGTCCGCGTAATACGACTCGTGCGGCACGACGCCGGAAGGAAGGGTGAACAGCCGCGTATGCTCGGCGACGAGTTCGGCCTCGGGAAGCCCGGCGGATGCGGCCCGCCGGAAGGATGCCGTCAGCGCATCGGCGGCCGCGCCCAGGGGTCCGCCGTCTTCCGTCGCCAATCCGCCCGCCCGGATCAGGTCGGCCAGTGTTTCCGGGGGCGGCGCCGAGTAAAGCGCGGCCAGGACGGCATAGGTCTTCGCCCGGCCGGCGGCGGCGGCCTGCATTTCGCCATGATCAAACATTCTTGAGTCCTCCACTGAAAAAGTGCCGCGCGATCGCATCGCGGCGGTCGCCGCTCACCTGGCACGCGGGGCAGAATTCCGCCGCATCGCCCAGGATGCGTTCACCGCAGGAACGGCACGTCCGCGGCCTGGCGGACACCAGTGTGATGCGGGGTCGCTCGAACAACTGAGACAAGCCGGCCGGTTCCCGGACATGCATGGCCTGGTGATAGCAGGCCAGCGCGCATACTCCGCAGCCGGTGCACTGCGCGGCAGCGAATTCGAGGGTGTAGGCGCCCCCCTCCTCGCGATGGCTGAGCGCGCCGACGGGGCAAAGCGTTTCGCAAACATTGCAGCCGACGCAACGGCTGTCCACCTCAAGCTGTGCGAGCGGAAATCCCGTCGTGGCAACGGCTTTCGAGGCCGCTCCCGATCCGGGCAGCGCATCCAGCAGCCGCAGCAGGTCCATCCGCTTGGGATTCTCCGAGTGCCTCTGCACGATTTCGCGGAAAGGCTCCACCGGTGTCGCCTCCGCCGCCTCGCCTTGAAGAGCCGCCTCGCCGCTGGCTTGCCAGCGCTCGGCGATGGACTGAAACATCCGGCGCCGCGAAGTAGGCGCTTTTGCCGGGAGACGGATTTCCTCCGCCTCGCCGCTCAGAGTCCGGACGCCCGATATCCGCTCCGCACCCAGTCCGGCCGACTCGCAAAGCGCCTGCGAGAAGGCCATCGTCCGCGCCCACTGCGGCGCGGCCTTCCTGAGACCGCAGCCGGAACAATCCGGCGCGCACAACGCGACCCCTTCCGCCCCGCCCCGGATCGGCTCCAGGACCAGCGCCTCGGTCAGGCGGGAAAGACAAGGCACGACCAGATCCGCCCGGCCCTGCGCCCGGCTGCAGGCGAAGCGGAACACTTTCCCCGCCTGCACCCGCTCGCCGATGCGTTCCGCCAGGCGATCGTCCTCCCGCGGCCGGATGGCGCCGTTCGGACAGGCCGAGACACAGGCGCCGCAGCCAACGCAGGCGGCGTTGATTTCGGCGCCGTTGTTGTCGGCCCCGTCACCCAGCCGGACGGCGCCGGGGACGGGGCAAACCACCGCGCACGCCGCGCATTCCGACTTCGTGCTGCGGTAGCGGGAGCACAGCGTGCTATCCACCCGCAGCGGCGCTTGCAGCCCGATTTCGATCAGCGAGTTCATGCTCAATGCCAATACGGCTCGTTACTTGGTGTACTGCACGCTGGGCTTGGTGTCCGCGCCGCCGACGCTGATGCTGACGCCGCGCGCGCGCCGTTCCTTCATCAGCATGGTCAGCTCGTTCAGCTCGCCGAAGAAGCGTACTTTTGCCGGACAGGTCGTGACGCAGGCGGGCTGCAGCCCCTTCTCGACGCGATGGACGCAGAGGGTGCATTTCTCCATGATCTTCGCCTCGGCGTTGAACTGCGGCGCGCCGTAGGGGCAGGCCCAGGCGCAGTAGCGGCAGCCGATGCACTTGTCCTTGTTGATGAGGACGATGCCGTCTTCCTTGCGCTTGGTGATGGCGCCCACCGGACAGGCCGCCTGGCAGGCCGGCCGCCCGCAGTGCATGCAGGGCATGGGCACGAAGGTGACGCCGACGTTCGGCGTCTTGCCGGCATCGCGGAAGTCGCCTTCCTCGATTTCGATCACGCGGTTGTAGTCCACGCCGACCGGCGTGTTGTTCTCCGCCTTGCAGGCGACTGTGCAGGCATTGCAGCCTATGCAGTGTTCGATGTCGACCCACAGCGTGTATTGCTTGGGACCCTGCTTGGCGAAGGAGCGGTCGACGGCTTCGCGCGGAATGACTGGGCTGTATTCGGCCATGATGTTCTCCTTAGACTTTTTCTACACGAAGGGGCGTGCCGTAGCTCTGGGTGCCGCCGCCGACAGGATCGAGCATTCCGCGGTCCTTCAGGACAGGGTCGGCCATGTAGAGCGGATTGACGCTGAAGCCCGCGGCGATGCGCTTGTCGTAGAACTGCGGCTTGCCGTCCGCCGCCCAGGCCTTGCCGCCGGCGCCCCAGCGACCGTAGGAGTTGCTCACGGAGAACACGCCCGGACGGATGCGGCTGGTGACGCGCACCTGCATCTTGTACCAGCCGTCGCCCATCGATGTTTCCACGTAGGAGATGTGCTTGCTGGAGGGCGACTTGACCTTGACCCAGTCGCCGGTGACGACGCCCAGCTTCTGCGCATCGGCCGGGTTGATCTCGGCGAAGTTCTGCGGCTTGATCGAGGCCAGCCACAGGTTGTTCATGGTGCGCGTCTGGGTGTGCCAGGCGTCCTTGTGCGTGTGCAACTGGAACGGGAATTCCTTCCACAGGGCCGGATCGATCTCGTTCTCCTTGCAGTCGATGATCATCCGGTACTGCGGCAGTCCGTCGTAGTACTTGCCGGTCATGCTGTTCTTGTTGGCCGCCACGTTGGCGGCGTAGACATACAGGCCGCGCACCTGGCGACCGCCGGGGAAGCGCGTGTAGTCGCCTTTTTCATCGTACTGCCTGGCCGGGTTCTCGAACTTGCCGCCGAGCTTGACCAGGCGGCTGTCCGGATCCAGCCCCGGTTCGCCCTTGAAGTCGCCGTTCCTGTAGTACTCGTTCCAGAATTGCCAGGAAGTGAAGATGTCCTTGCCCGGACCGCCACCGTCCTTGCCGAAGCCCGGCAGGCCGCAGCGCATGGCGAGCTGAATCAGCGTGTCGTCCGCCGTCTGCACGTCCGGATGGATGCCGCGGTAGCTCTTGGTCTTCGCGTCGAGGGTGCCGATAACCGGCTGCCGCAAGCCCTGAACCTGGGTCTTCACCGGCGGATAGGTCTTGAAGCCGCCGAAACGCTCCAGGTACTCGGTATCCGGCAGGACGTAGTCGCACAGCAGGGTGGTCTCGCCCATGTAGGCGTCGATGCTGATCGTGAGCGGCATGGCCTTCAGATCGAGCATCGCCTCGATGACCGACGAGTTGAACGGCGTGGTATAGGCCGGATCGTTGTAGTAGTTCAGATAGGCCTTGATGCGGTACGGGTAGCCCTGCTTGGCGGCGGAGAAGAACTCGCTGGTCACCGTGCGTATCGCCAGCGGGTACCATGGCCGCGTCGAAGTCGCCTTCTTGCCCTGGTATTTGTCCTTGTGCCGATCGACGGAAACGCCCGTGGCCTTGCGTGACGGCCCGCCGACCGATCCGCTGTACGCCTTGTGTCCGGGAATGTAGCCGCCCTTGCGATCGATGCTGTCCATCAGGATGTTCAGGGTGATCAGCGCCTGGCCGTTCCACCAGCCGTTCGACTGCTGGATGGGGCCGCGGAACATCTCGATGACCGGCCGCTTGGCGCTGGAAAACTCCTTGCTCAGGCGAGAGATCGTTCCGGCCGGGATGTCGCAAACCTTCTCGCATTCCTCGATGGTCTTCTCGTGCGCGCGTTCGCGCAGCATGCGGAAGACGGTCTTGAACTTCTCACCCTTGATTTCCACTTCGGCATCGAGATCGGCCGGCCCATCGACTTCGTGGAACAGCGTCGGCTTGCCGCCCACCAGCACCACGTAATCCGCCTGCCCCAGGCCGGCATCCTTGCCGGAGAGATAGAGCTTGGGCTCCTTGGTGCGCACCAGGTAGGTCATGTCGCTCCAGTTGCGCCGGCCGGTCTTCTTCGCCGCCTGCTCGTTCGGCAAGGCCAGGAAGTCGGCCTTGTAGGCCTTGTTGTCGATCATCCAGCGCAACATGCCGAGCAGGAAGAAGGCGTCGGTAGACGGCTTCAGCGGAATCCACTCGCCCTTGCCCGACTGCAGCGCCTTTGCCGCGGCGGGGGACAGCCAGGGATCGACGATGACATGCTTGAATCCCTTGGCATCGGGGCCGGTGCGCTTGGCGAATTTCTGCAGGTAGCGGGCCCGCGTTTGTCCCGGGTAGTCGGCGTGGGTGATGTTCGAGCCCACGCTGATGAGGAAGGTGGTGTATTCGTAGTCGGCATAGGCGCCGATCTCGTAGGGCGGCACGTTGAGAACATGCTCGACGACGTTGTAGAAGGTGCCGGCGCAACGGTCGCAGTGGTTGAGCATGTTGGGAACGCCCGCTGCGCCTGCGACGAAGCGCGGCGTCAGCGGCGACTGCTCGTTGCGGCCGTGCGCCCAGACGAACTGGTTGCGCTTCGGTCCCCAGCCTTCGGGCGGCGCCTCGTCCATGTAGTCCGAATCCTCCGGACCGATGGGCTTGTCGTTGTTGAGGATGGACTTGAGGCCCTCGACCTGGCGCGTTTCCTCGCCGGGCACATCCTTGAAAAGCACCCCGCCCTCGGTAATCTCGGTCAAGGCCTGTTCCCAGGAAATGGTCTTCCACTTGCCGGAGCCGCGCGGTCCGACGCGTTTCATCGGATGCTTGAGCCGGGCCGGGCTGTAGAGGGCATAAATGCCGGCCTGTCCCTTGGCGCACAGCGTGCCGACGTCCTTGCCGTTGAGCCCGCCGTCGAGATCGCTTTCCTCGACGATGTCGCCCTTGGATACATAGTCGTAGGTGTTCGGGTGGTAGGGATTGCCGTCGATCTTGACCAGCTCGCCGTTCTGGATGGTGCACTGGATGCCGCAGCCGCTGTGGCACATCAGGCAGACGCTGCGCACGATCCTGGCGTCGCTGCCGACCAGGTCGGGCTTCGACCCGGCCTTGCCGACCTGGGCCAGCCATTCCTGCGCGCTCGCCGGCTGGATTTGCGTCAGAAGCGCTGTGCTCCCGGTAACCTTGAGGAAATCCCGCCGGGTCAGGTGATTGTCGAGCAGTTTCATGAGGTAATCCTCCTGAGGTTTATTTGCTTCCATAAGCTGAACGGCGCGGCACGAAGCGTTACCCGCCGGTAACAACAAATTCGATTCATCGCATTCTTTCCGCCTGCAAGACCCAGTACCTGGTTCCTGTGCAACCCGATGCCGCCGTCAATGAATTCCTTGCCGTATTGGCGCGTATCCCTGAGTATCGAAGGTCTGTCATTTCATTGGCACGCGGCTTGCACATCGGAATATGAAATGTGTTCATTTCCTTTTTGATCTTTTCGAATATGGCATTGCACAAAATGGGCCAGATATCGCATCAATGCGCTAGAACATTGAATGAATTGATAAACATCAAGCTTGAGAAAAACGAACGGAAATACATTGGCAGGCAGGATTGATGGCAAACAGCTTTCGGACTCTCCCGGTCTTACCGTTCAGTAACCGAATTCATCGACCAGCCATTTTTTAGTTACCCGCTCGTAACCTTGGCCCATGAAATATTTAATTGCCCTTGTTCTGGCTTTTTCGCTTGCAACATCCGGCCCAACGCACGCGAGTGACGAGCAAACGGACAGGCCGCTGCGCATCGGCCTGACGCCGACCTTTCCCCATGATCAGTACCAGCCGCTGGAGAAGTGGCGGCTCTACATGGAACGCAAACTCAAGCGCCGCGTGGAGTTCGTCCGGCGCGACCGCTACATCGAAACCATGGATCTGCTGCGGCTGAAAAAGCTCGACTTCGCCTGGATCTGCGACTACCCCTACGTGTATTTCAAAAAACAGGTGCGGCTGCTGGCCGTGCCGGTACACAAGGGACGCCCCTATTACCAGTCCTACCTCATCGTGCCGGCCACGGACACCGCCACCGCCTCTTTTGCGCAACTCAAGGGCAAGGTATTCGCCTACACCGATCCCTACTCCAACACCGGATACCTCACGCCGCGGTACCAGTTGCAACAGGCCGGCGAGGACCCTGCGCATTTCTTCCGCAAGACCTTCTTCGCCTGGTCGCATCGGCGCGTCCTGGAAGCGGTGGGAACCGGGCTGGCCGACGGCGGCGCCGTCAGCAGTCATGTTTACGACACGCTTTCGATCGGCAAGCCGGAACTGACCGCAGCCGTGCGCGTCATCGCCAAATCCCAGGAATACGGCTTCGCGCCTTTCGTCGCCCAGTCGTCCGTCAACGACGACGAATTCAGGGAGATGCAGAAGCTCATGCTGGACATGCAGGCGGACGAGGAAGGCCGGGAACTGCTCCGGCTGCTCAACCTGGATGGCTTCATCGCCGGCGATGCCAAACTGTTCGAACGCACCGAGCGCCTCATCCGCGCCGTCGGCGAAAAATGAACTTCTTGTTCAACCTCAGCTTCCGCTACAAGATTCCCCTGTGGGGCAGCCTGCTGATCGTGACCGCAACGCTGGCGGTTTCGGCCACGCTGATAGCGCAGTCCTACGACGATCTGGAAAAGGATCTGCTGGGCAGCTCGGCCGGTCTCGGCCGCACGCTGGCCAGGACGCTTTTCTCCGCCATGCTGCAGGATGAGGTATGGCAGGCCTTCCAGATCATCCGGGCGCCCCTGCATGGCGAAGCGGGCGACAACCCGATCCGGCCGGAAATGATCCTGGCGCTGGATCGGAACCTGCAGGTGTTCGCTTCCAGTCATCCCAGGGCCGTGCCGATGCTGGCCGAACTGCGCAGCCTGGGTACAGACCAGCGACGTCTTGCTGAACGCATCGCGGCCCATCCTGAAGCCGATGCGCCCATCCTCGACTTGTCCGGCGCGCAACGCATCTATGTCGCCATCCCGATTGCCGATGAAGGCGCGCGTCTCGGCACGCTGGTGATCGTCCATTCCAAGGATGTCTTTCTGATGCGCTTTGGCAACGTCGCCTGGCGCAGCGCCGGCATCGGCCTGCTGGTGCTGGCCGTGCTGCTGCCGATCAACTGGTACTGGGGACAGCACACCGCCGTGCCGCTGGTCGAGCTGGCGCACAGCGCACACGATGTTGCGCACGGCAAGTTGCGCGGGCCGCCGCGCGGCACCTACGCCTACCAGGACGAACTCGGTCAACTGTTCGAGAATTTCGGACTGATGGTCCGCTCACTGCGCGAAAAGGCCGAGCTGGAACAGGAAATGATCCGCTCGGAGCGGCTGGCCGCGGTAGGGCGCCTGTCGGCCGGCCTTGCCCATGAAATCAACAACCCGCTCGGCGGCATGCTGGTCGCCCTGGACAACTTCAAGCATCGCGCGGGCAACGATGAGCGCACCCTGAAAACGGTCGCCATGATCGAACGCGGCCTGGCGCAGATACGCGATACCGTCAGCGCCATGATGATCGAGGCGAAGGTGAAAAGCCGGGACTTCATGCCGCATGACGTCGAGGACGTGCAACTGCTGCTCTCGGGGGAGGCCCACAAACGTTCCATCGTCCTGCGCGTCGAGCACAACATCGAACAGCCTGTCGCCTTGCCGGCCACCCTGGTACGACAGGTCCTGATGAACCTTCTGCTCAACGGCCTTCAGGCCGCCGATCCTTCCGGCACCGTCACCTGCCGCCTGCACTTCGACAAAGGGCGGCTCACGATCGACACGGAGAACGCCGGCCGCAGCATCCCGCCCGAGGTGCTGGGCCACCTCTTCGAGCCCTTCGCGACCGGCAACGAAGCGGGGCACGGCCTGGGCCTCTGGGTGACCTACCAGATCGTTTCGCAACTGGGCGGCCAGATCGGCGCGGAAAGCGCGGACGGCATCACCCGCTTCCACGTCGAGCTGCCTGCAGGAGAATCGGCATGAGCGCCGTCCGCCGGGCCGCCCCAAGGATGGCGCAGTCAGCAACATCGAGCCGCATGGCGGCGAACAATCGTCACCCCCTTCCACGGGAAGGGGGATGGGGAGAAGGCCTATGAGCACCGAACCGATACGCGTCTGCCTCATCGAGGACGACGAACTGATGGGCGAAGCCCTGTGCGAGCGCTTCGATATGGAGGGTTTCGAATACGTCTGGCACAAAAACGGCCGGGACGCGCTGCAGGCGCTGCAGCGAAAAACCTGTTGCGTCGTAATCAGCGACATCCGCCTGCCGGACCTGAGCGGAGAAGATGTATTCGTTCAACTGCGACAGAGCCGTGACGATGCGCCGCCCTTCCTGTTCATCACGGGCTATGGCGCCATCGATCAGGCTGTCCGGCTGCTCAAGCTCGGCGCGACCGATTATCTGACCAAGCCGATCGACGTCAATGCCCTGATGCAGCGCATTCGCGACCTGGGCACCCCGCTCGAAACGCTCCCCGGGGAGGACTTCCAGCTCGGCATCTCGCCCGTGATGCGCAGGATCGGCCATACGCTCACGCGCATGGCCGCCTCCGGCGGTACGGTGCTGCTCACCGGCGAATCGGGCGTCGGCAAGGAGCAGGTCGCGCGCCTGCTGCATCTGCTGGGCGAGAATGGCCGGGCCAGGCCGTTCATCGCGGTCAATTGCGCGGCGATCCCCGAAACGCTGCTGGAGGCGGAGCTGTTCGGCTTCGAGAAAGGCGCCTTCACCGGCGCGGCCAAGGAGCGCCGCGGCTATTTCGAGCAGGCCGACGGCGGCACGCTGTTCCTCGACGAAGTGGGCGACATGCCGCTGGCCATGCAGGCCAAGCTGCTGCGCGCCATCCAGGACAGCACGGTGACCCGGGTCGGCGGCGAAACGCCGCTGCGCGTCGAGGTGCGCCTGATCTGCGCCACCCACGAGGATCTGCGCCAGATGGTCGAAGCGGGCCGTTTCCGCGAGGACCTGTATTACCGCATCAACGTCATTCACCTGCGCATCCCGCCGCTGCGCGAGCGGCGCGAGGACATTCTCTGGCTGGCGCGGCATTTCGCCGATGAGCAGTCGGCGAAGAAAGGCGGCGCGCCCTTCGTCTTCACCGAAGCGGCCGAACGCGCCCTGCTGTCCTATGCATGGCCGGGGAATATCCGCGAATTGAAACACTGCATCGAGCGCGCCTGCGTCATGGCGGAACGCGCGCAGCTGACGCCGGAAGCGCTGTTGGGCGACGTTCTGCCCGCCGGATCGGGCAGCATGGCAACGGGCGATAAGTTGCTCGCCCATCTGGATGTCTGCGAAAAGCGCTATATCGAGCAGGCGCTCGCCGCGAACCTGTGGCGGATCGGCGAATCGGCGGACGCCCTGGGCATCAGCCGCAAGAATCTCTGGGAGAAAATGCGCAAGCACGGCATTGCCGAACCCGCCAGGAGGACGCCGGCCTGACTTCAGCGACGGCCGGGGATGGGCATGCCATGAAATTGCTGCTGAAAATCGCCATCGCGCTTATCGCCGCCGGCCTTGCCTTCGCCGCCGCCGCCGAGGATACGGCGCTGCTCGTCCAGATCCAGCCGGACGGCCGCTACCGGGTCTGGCATGCCGGGGGAAAATCTCCGCTCAACGAAGACGAGATCCTCGCCCTGGAGGCCGCCGCCAGCCCGGAGGGCGGCAGGCGCATGCTGACGGCGGCCGGACTGGCGCAGGCCTACGACACCCCGAACGGCATCCTCATCCGGCTGCCGGCCCTCGGCCCGGACAGGACGCTGCTCATCGACCGCGACGGCTGCGGCGGCATCAAGGTCTGGCATTCGCAGGGAACGGTCAATCCAACGGACGACGAGCTGACGGAACTGGTGCTGACGGCGCTGCCGGAGGGCGGCAAGCGCGTCGCGGTCGGCCAATTCCATGCCAAGGCCTACAGCACGAAGTTCGGCGTGATCGCAGCGATCTGGAAGCCTGTCGTGCGGCCTGCGCGCTAGCGCAGGCTCAGGAGAAAGGCGAGGAGGTCGTCGCGCTCCGCTTCGCTGCCCTCGAACGGCGGCATGATCGACACGCGCCGGCCGCCCTGCTCCGTGAAATAACCCTTGCCCGGCACCACGATTTTCGAGGGTTCGCGCATCGATTCGGCGAGGTAGTCGGCCGCATGCAGGCCGCCGGCATGGCTGAGGTCGGGGGCGATGCGCGGCTTCGCCGGATTGCCGGGATAGTTGTGGCAGGCGGCGCAGCCCTTCGCCTGCATCAGGCGCTTGCCGCGCGCCGCGCTGCCGGATGACGCCGTATCGGGGAGACTGACTTTTGCCGTGGCGCCCGGGAAGCGCAGCGTCTGCCAGGCGGAGAGCCGCTTCAGGCCGGCGCGCTCGGCGCCCTCCCCGTTCCAGACGGCGAAGGCCACCGGCATGCGCTCCATCGCCGGCTTGTTCACGGCACGGGAAAGCGCCACGCGCCAGACGCCGTTCTTCCACACGCCCTTCGCCTTCACGCCATCGCCGGGCTGTGCGGTGAGCGTGCCGAAGCCTTCCGCCGCCAGCGTCTCGACCGTGCCGTCGGCGCGCCAGAACCACAGGGCGACCGGCGCGCCGCGGTGGCCCATGCCGATGTAGGGCAACGCCGCGCCGGGCTGCAACGGCCACTGCACGGCTGCGGCGTCGGCGAACTCGCCCACGCCGCGGCTTGCGGCCGGCTTGCGGTCCGGCCATTCGAGATGCAGCGCCAGCGTCGTCGCGCCGCGCTGCGCGCGCACCTTGATGCTGCCCTTGCCGGCGGCCTTCATCGCCGGCGGCACGCTTGCCTGCGGATAGAGCGGCACGGCCACGGCGGCCTGCGCCAGCCAGGCGGAACTCATCGGATCGGCGGCGGGCTCGCCGTCGACGCGCTGCACCGGGATGTCCGCCGCAATGGCTGCGAGCGGAAGCAACAGCGCGAACAGCAGGCGTCTCACTTCTTCACCCCGATCCTGAACATCTCCTCATGCCGGTAGGCGATGAGGAGGTCCATCAGTTCGGAAGCCTCGCCGCGTTTCTTCTTCTCGCGCTCCGCCTCGAGCAGCTTCAGCACCTCGGGCACGCGCGGGCCGAACAGCTCGATCAGCTCCGCATCCGGGATGCGCCGCTCGCCGCTGGGCCGGCCCTGCGCGTCGAGCTTCGACGGCGAGAGCGGCGGCACGTAGTACACGTTCGGCTGGGTGCCGAACTCGGCGTGCAGCGGCAGCGCCACCTGCCACTTCGTCACCAGCTTGTGCACCGGCCCGTCGGCGTCGTCGAGGTAACTCACGAAGCGGATGCGCCCGGCGCACTGGCGCGCACAGGCCGGCGCCAGGCCCTGCTCGATGCGCGGAAAGCAGAAGATGCACTTCTCCGAACGCCCGAAGCGCGGATTGAAATACACCTTCTTGTAGGGACAGGCGCCGACGCAATGCTGGTAGCCGCGGCAGCGCTCCTGGTCGACCAGCACGATGCCGTCCTCCTCGCGCTTGTAGATCGCGCCGCGCGGACAGGCGGCGAGGCAGGCCGGATTCGTGCAGTGGTTGCAGATGCGCGGCAGGTAGAAGTGGAAGCTGTTCGGATACTCGCCGGCGCCCTGGTCTTCGTCCCAGTTCGGGCCGAAGGTCGGCGGGGTGAGCGGCGCGAGATGCGGCAGGGCGTCGCCTTCGCGCTCGCCGCGCGGGTTGAGGGCGGCCGTGTAGTTCATCTCGAAGGGCACGCCGTAGTCGCGCGCCAGGTTCGGGATGTGCCCTTGTTTCACCTTGCCCGCCGCATCGAAGCCGCCGCCGGACTTGCGCCAGTTGCGCGGATAGCCGCTGCCGGGATGGGTCTCGACGTTGTTCCAGTACATGTAGTCGCGGCCGTTGCGGTTGGTCCACTGCGTCTTGCAGGCCGACGTGCAGGTCTGGCAGCCGATGCATTTGTTGAGGTCCATTACCATCGCGAGCTGGCGCTTCGACATCATTTTTCCTTGGAAGCGCTAACAACAACACCTTGAACCACAGAGGACACAGAGAACACAGAGAGAGCCCCAAGAACTGATGGAATTGCGCTTACCTCTGCTCTGTGAACTCTGTGCTCTCTGTGGTTCAAGATTTTCATGTTGTTTATGCCTTCGCTACGTCGACCGACGACTCGTAGGCGAGCTGGTTGCCGTCCCACTCGGCGCCGAACTGCAGGTGGCCCCAGCCGCCGGCGAGCTCCAGCGGCGAGAGCAGGCCCGCCACCGGCTCGTCCATGCCGAGGCGCTTGACGAACTGGTGCGGCTCCCAGGCGTGGTCCATCATCAGCGTGCCGGGGCGCAGCGCCGGCATCAGCTTGGCCATGGCGGTGAACTCGCCGACGTTGTTGAACACCCGCAGCGTGTCGCCGTCGCGGATGCCGCGCGCGGCGGCGTCCTTCGGATTGAGGTTCACGTGCGGCACGCCGCGCTGCTGGCGCAGCATGTGCTTGTTCGTGCGCCAGGTGGAGTGGATGCCCCAACGCGTGTGCGGCGAATAGAACTTGAGCGGAAATTTCGCCGGATGCAGCGGCTCGCGCGCCGTCGGCACCGCGCATTTGAGCCTGAGGAACACCTCCTGGTCGATGTAGAACTGCTGGCGGCCGGAGAGCGTCGGCCAGGGTTTCTTCAGGTGGAACTGCTCCTCGAAGGAGCGGTAGGGCTTGTCGGCATAGAGCGGCGAGGTGAGGCCGGCGCTGCCGTTGAGCGTGAGATAGCCGTTCCTGACGACGTCCTCGAACTTCCACGGCTGGAAGGCCGGCACGTTCTCGATCAGCCACTTCACCACGTCGCGGTCGCTGTTGATGCGGCCGAGCATCGTGAATTCGTCGTGCAGGATGTCGAGGTCGCGCGTCACCGGCTCCTTCCTGCCCTGCCGCTCAACGGTGAATTCCGGATCGGGGATGGGGCCGAGGCCGCGGCGCTTCGCCACAGCCTGGATCTTCTCCGCCAGCAGACGGCAGATCTCCCACTCCGACCTGGTTTCGCCGATCGGCTTCAGCCCCGGCGGCGGCATGGTCAGGTTGGCATAGCGGTGGTAGCCGACCTCGCCGCGGATGTCCCAGGCCTCGTAGTGGCTGGTCGCCGGCAGCACGTAGTCGGCGTACTCGGCCGAGGAATCCATGCGGAAGTTCACATTGACGTAGAGCTCGGTGGCGTCGAGCACGGTCTTGCGGTAGTGCGCCGAGGACTTGTTGCGGCGGAAGATGTTCTCGGCGAAAAGCAGCCGCACCTTCGGCTGGCCATGGTAAGCGGTCCACTTCTTCTCGCGCGCCGTCTCGGCGAGCTTCACCAGTTCTTCGGGCGTCAGTCCGGCGCGGCGGGCGAACTCCGGCCCTTCGCCGTTTTTGCCACCATAGTGCTTGCGGAAGGTCTCCCACATGCGCCCGCCCATCCACTCGCCGTAGAAGCCGGAGCCGAAACGGCCCGGCTTCGGGTTGGTGAGCGGGCCGATGCCGCCCAGGCTCCACTGGTGCTCGGTGTCCACCACGTCGTGGCCGGTCAGCGCGCAGAACAGCGCCTGGCCCCAGCAGGCGAGAATGCCCCAGGCGTACTTGTGCAGGGAGAAACCGATGGTCAGCCCGGGGTCGTGCGCCGCGGCGAATTCGCGCGCCAGCCGCCGCACCACGTCTGGATGGATGCCGGTGTGCTTCTGCGTCGCCTCCGGCGCGAACTTCGCCGCCTCGGCGCGCACCTTCTCGAACACCGTGGTGACGGCGATCGGCTTGCCGTCCACCCCCTTCACCTCATAGCGGCCGGTGAGCGCCGGCTTCAGCGCGCCCAGGCGCAGGGTCTTGCGGAAGTGGCCGCGCGTGCCGGGCATGGCCTGCGCCTTGCCGCCCGCCTCGTCCCAGCAGTAGAAGACATCGTCGCGCCCGCCCGCGCGCAGGTCCGACAGGCGCAACAGGCGGCCATCGTCCTCGCGCACCAGGAAGGTGAGGTCGGTCTGCTCGCGGATGAAGTCCTCCTTGTAGAGCTTCTCGGCGAGCACCACCTGCACCAGCGACAGGGCGAGGAAGCTGTCGGTGCCGGGGCTGATCGGGATCCACAGGTCGGCGTGGATGGCCGTCGGGTTGTAGTCGGGCGAGATGACGACGATCTTCGCCCCGCGCCACTTCGCCTCCCACAGGTAGTGGGCGTCGGGGATGCGCGTGACGTTCGGGTTGAAGCTCCACAGCACGATGTAGTCCATCTCGAACCAGGCATCGAGCGAGGTGCCGACGTTGGGGATGCCGTAGGCGAGGCTCGCCCCGGTGAACATGTCGCCCACGGCGCTGGAGGGATACAGGCGCTGCGCGCCGAGCAGCGAGCCCAGCCGCAAGGGTCCCGCGCGCTTGCCCTGCGAGACGATGCCGGTGCCGGCGTAGACCATGAGCGCGCCGGGGCCGTCCTTCACCAGCGTGTCGACCATCTTCTCCGCGATGTCGCCGAGCGCCTCGTCCCAGGAGACGCGCCGCCACTTGCCCTCGCCGCGGCGGCCGACGCGCTTGAGGGGGTAGTGCAGGCGGTCCTTCTCGGCCATCGCCTGCGAGTGGATGGTGCCCTTGTTGCAGCCGCGCGGATTGGGATCGGGAATGTCGGGATGGATCTGCGGGTATTCGGCGAGCTGCTCCTCGCGCGTCACCACGCCGTCCTGCGCATAGACGCGGAAGGCGCAGTTGCCCTGGCAGTTGGAGCAGTGGAAGGCGAAGCCCTGGCTGTTGCCGCGCGTTTGCGCCAGTTCCTTGCGGTAGAAGTCCTCCCATTCGCGGTAGGGGTAGCTTGATAGCGGATCGCCCGGGTCCTGGATGCGCGCCAGCAGCTCGTCGGGCAGGCCGGCCATCAGGCCGCAGGCGCCGCCGGACTTGATGAAGTCGCGCCGCGAGACCATTTATTTCCCCGCCTCGTCGAGCAGCAGTTCGACGGCGCCGTGCGCCTCGCGGCCGTCCCAGTCGTACTCGCCGAGTACGCGGTAGGCGAGCTGGCCGTCGTGCGTGATCAGGTAGGAAGTCGGCACGCCAGGCACGTTGTACCGGCGGCCGACGGCGCTGTCGCGGTCGTGCCAGACGGGAAAAGTCAGTCCCAGCAGGACGGCGAAGCGGCGGACGTCTTCCGGCGGCAGATCGTCCTGCGACAGCGCCAGCACCACCAGGCCGCGCTCGCGGTAGGCGCGGTGCAGGCGCTCCATCGCCGGCATCTCCTTGCGGCAGGGCGGGCACCAGGTGGCCCAGAAGTTGAGCAGCACCACCTTGCCGCGGAAGGCATTGAAGCGCACCGGCCTGCCCTGCAGGTCCTGCGCGGCGAAGTCGACGGCGGCGCCGGAGAAAGGCTTGAGTTCGTTCGCAGCCGTAGCTGCACCGGCGAGCAGCGCAAGCACGGCGCCGAGAAACAGGGCGCGCATCATCATCGCTCCAGCGGCAGGCGCGGGTCGGCCGACCATTCCTCCCAGGAACCGGGATACTCGACGACGTTGTCCCAGCCGATCAGCTTCATGGCGAAGGCGACGTCGGTGGAACGGCCCAGGCCGCCCTGGCAATAGGTGACGACTTTCGTCTCGCGCGCGATGCCGCGTTGTTTGAGCGCCGCCTCGATCTCGGCGGCGCTTTTGAAGGATGCCGTCTCGGCGGAGAAGTTGCTCCACTCGATATGGATGGCGCCGGGAATATGGCCGCCGCGGGATGCGCCCGCCGGCAGCTCGCGGCCGATGTATTCGTTGAAGGAGCGCGTGTCGGCGAAGACGGTGCCCTTGTGGCCGAGGTTTCGTTTTACCCACTCGCGCGTGACGATCTTCTCCGGCTGCGGCGCCGGCGCGAACTTCTTCCGCTCGATCTTCGGCGCGTCCTGCGTTACGGCGCGGCCCTCCTTCAGCCACTTGCGGAAGCCGCCGTTCAGCACGCGCACCTGCTTGTGGCCGAAGAAGTCGAGCACGAACCAGACGCCGGAGGCCGGCGCGCCCTCGCCGCCGTCGTAGACCACCACCAGCGTGGCGGCGTCGATGCCGGCTTCGCCGAAAATCCGCTCGGCCTCGAAATTGCTGGTCGGGTGTCCCGTGCCGCGCCGCTCGTCGATTTTGGAAAGATCGAGATAGGGGATGTTCACCGCGCCGGGCAGGTGGGCGCGCTTGTAAGTGGCGGCATCGGCGGCGTCGACCAGGCGCAGGTTGGGCTGGGCAAAGAGGCGCGCGAGCTCATCCGTCTCGATCAACAGCTCGGGCCGCGCATAGCCCTGCGCTTGCGCCACTGCGTTTGCCAGCGCAAAAGTCAGCCCCGCCAGCACGGCGATCCACTTCCTCACCCGCTCCTCCTTTTTTTGTCGGCCCCGGACCGGGGACGCGAACTCACAGTCAGCCCTTGAAAAACTCTTTGCTGCCCGGCGGCTTGACGATGTTGAGCTGCGAGATGCCGACGCGCGCGCCCTGCCCGTCGCGCAGCACCTTGCCGTACAGCTCGACCTCCAGGCCGTAGGCCTCGTCGAGGCGCTCCTGCTTGATGCCGCCGGCGGCGAGGTCGATGCGCAGGATCTCGCCCGCCGCGCTGCGGAACACCACGTTGTCGGCCCATTTCAGGTAGCACTCGCCGACGCGGCCCTGCTCGGCGCACTGCAGGCCGAGGATGTGGCCCTGCAGGCGGTCGGGTTCCTCGGCCAGGGCCGACCCGGCCAGCAGGACGGCCAGGAGCGGCCACCCCCGTTTGATCGACATGGTCATTCCTCCTTGGCCAATATTCAAACAAACACTAGAATACTGTCAACAGGTCCAGAAGGAGAAACCATGAACGCGAAAATTGCCCGGCTGCTTGCTTCCCTGATCGTCCTCGCCACCGCGCTCGCGGGAATCGCGGCGCCCGTCTGGGCCGGCCCGCCCGGCGCCACCAAGCTGGGCAGCCACAAGGTGCTCACGCTGGTGGTGCGCGATCCGCCCTGGGTGCGCTGCAACAACAACATGCAGGTGGCGGCCGAGCTGACCAACATCTACCAGATTCCGGTGCAGGTGGTGCCGCACGGCCTCGCCGGCGCCGGCGCCAAGGCGCCGGCGGTCTACTACGGCGACGAGCTGATCGCCGAGGACGGCGGCAAGGGCAACGGCATGGTCAGCTTCACCGAACTGTCCGACATGCTGGAAGTCGAGGGCGTGCCCAAGCACAAGCAGGAAGGGCGGCTGATGGCGAAGGAACCGAAGCCGCAGTTCGAAGCCCTCAAGGCGGCCATCAAGGACGTCAAGTAATCTCACTGCACCAGCGTTCGGCGAGGCCGGGCCGGCCTCGATCGGGCTCGGCATCTCCCGGCCGCGCAACGCCCTGCGCCTCAACCCGCAGGGCGGCTGTCTCCACCTCCAGGCGCTCGGCCGCGCATTGCAATCCTAAATAGTCTATATATAAAGCAATGCCGCTTTGGGCGTGCCGCGCCCGCCCCTGCAAGGCGATGCGATGCGTGCGTTCGACCGCTGCCGCAGGGTCAACTCGATGGAAGGAGGGCTCCCATGACCATGGTTTGCGAAGTGACATTCGATCGCGAAAAACTGAAGAGCGAAATCCGGGCGACCTACGCCCGCGTCGCCGAGCAGCCGGACGGCGATTTCCATTTCCACCGCGGGCCCGGCTACGCGGCCTCGCTGCTCGGCTACGACCGGAACGAGCTGGCCGAGCTGCCCGATTACGTCACCGCGCCATTCGCCGGCGTCGGCAATCCGCTGCGCGTGCGGGAATTGCCGGCCGGCGCGACGGTCATCGATCTGGGCTCCGGCGGCGGCATGGACTGCCTGCTGGCGGGCCGCCGCGTCGGCAGGGAAGGCGCCGTGATCGGCTACGACATGACCGACGCGATGCTCGGCAAGGCGCGGGCGGGCGCGGCGGAAACAGGCATGCGCCAAGTGCGCTTCGAGAAGGCCGACATCGGCCGGCTGCCGCTGGAGGACGGATCGGTGGACGTCGCCATCTCCAACGGCGTCATCAACCTCAGCCCGGAGAAGCGGCAGGTGTTCGCCGAACTGCATCGCGTGCTGCGCCCGGGCGGCTGGGTGCAGTTCGCCGACATCGTCATCGAGACCGAGCTGTCGGAGAAAGCGCTCAACGACATCGAGCTGTGGGTTGGCTGAATCGCGGGTGCTCTGCAGTCTGCAGGCTATCTCGCGTTGTTGGACGAAGCCGGCTTCAGGCGTTGCAAGGTCGTCGAGTTCTTCGACACGTTTGCCGGAACGAGCAAGGAGAAGACGGCGCGCAAGTACGGCGTGCGCGGCGCCAATTTCATCGCCTTCAGGGAATGACGTCCCGCGGAATCATTCGCCCTTGCCGACCGGCAGGCGCCCGGCCTGCCACTCGGGAAAGCCATCCTCCAGCCGGCGCGCGCGGTAGCCCTTCTTGCGCAGCTTCTCCACCGCCTCGAAGGCCAGCATGCAGTAGGGGCCGCGGCAGTAGGCGACGATCTCCTGCTCCTTCGGCAGCTTCTTCAGAAAGCGCGGCAGCGAATCGACCGGCATGTTGATGGCGCCGGCGATGTGGCCGGCGGCGTATTCCTCGGCCGGGCGCACGTCGATCACCACCGCCTCGCCGCGGCGCGCCATCTTCAGCAGCTCCTCCCGCCGCACGGGCTGCAGCGCATCGCGCGACTCGAAGTTCTCGCGCACGATGCGGCTGACCTCAGCCAGCTGCTGCTCGGCGATGCGCCGCACGGCGGCGATCGCCATGGTCACCTCGGGAACGGCCAGGCGGTAGAAGACCTGCAGTCCCTCCTTGCGCGAGGCGGCCAGCCCGCAGTCCTTCAGAACCAGCAGGTGATGCGAGGTATTGGGAATCGGCATGCCGCAGGTCCGCGCCAGCGCGTCCACGCTGCGCTCGCCCTGCGCCAGGGCCTCGAGCAGATCCAGCCGCGCCGCATGGGCAAGCCCCTTGCCGACGCGGGCGAGGTGTTCGAAGATCTGTTTCTTGGGGTTGGGCTGGGTCATTTTCAACTCAGCCATCATGTTACATCGAAACCGGCCCGGCAAAAAAACCGGGGCGGCCCGGGGGAGAACCGGGACGCCCCGCCGCACTGCTACGACAAGGGATCAGACGATATTGCGCGGCTTCAGGCTCATGGCCGTGAAGGAGTGCTTGTAGGGCGACTCGCCCATCTTGGTCAGCACGCCGCGGCCGAGCTTGTAGCGGTAGTTGTTGGTGACCGGATCGGGCACCGCCGACACCACCGAATTCGCCGGCGCGCCGGGGAAGTTGAAGTTGGCCATGGCCACGCCTTCGCGCATCTCGTCGGAGACGATGGCCACCGCGACGAACTGGCCTTCCGTGGTCTTGATGTGCCCGTCCTTCATCAGGTTGTTGAAGTTGAGGTCGGCATCGAGCACGCCCTGCGGCTGGCCGGTCTGCACGTACACCGTGTCGTTGTGCACCTGGACGAAGTCGCCCGACTCGATGCCCTTCTTCCTGGCGTCGTTCGGATGCACGATGAGGAAGGGATAGGGCCAGCGCTGAGAGAGATACGGCTTGCGCAGATCGTCGAAGCCCGACTGCCAGGTCTCGTTGATGCGGCCGTTGGTGACCCAGATCTCGCCTTTCTCGGCGCGCGGCTTGACCGCCTCGTAGAACTGGATCCAGCCGGCGAACTTCCACGGGCTCTTCAGCAGGATGGCCTTGCCGGAGTGGGTGTTGAAAGCGTGCATGAAGGGGCTCTGCACCTCGGCCTGCTCCATCTCGCCCCAGTTGTTGCTCGGATCGTGCAGGCGCTGGGTGCCGACCAGCTTGCCGTCGCGCACGCGGATCGGCGTCTGGATGCCCTCGGTGCCGTAGCTGCGCAGCAGCTCATGACCCTTGACGTGCTTTTCCTTGGCCTGCGTCACCAGCGGGTGGTAGTTGAGCACGCCGCCGCGGCCGAAGCGCGCCGCCTCCTCGAAGATGTCGTTGGAGTCCTTCCAGTCGTAGCCATCCAGGCCCATCTTCTTGGCGAACTTCTGCACCGCCCACCAGTCCGGCTTGGCATCGCCCGGCGCGTCGTAGAACTTCGAGTACAGGCGCAGGCGCCGCTCGGAGTTGCAGCGGGTGAAATTGTCCTCGCCCCAGGTCGCCGCCGGCAGCACGATGTCGGCGTACTCGGTGCCGACCGGCACACAGGGGTAGATGTCGGAGTCGACCATCACCATGCCGCCGGAATCGACGCGCTTCTTCAGCGTCTCGAAGATGGCCGCCCGATCCAGATTCGATATCTGGTGCGGGTTGCCGCGCGTCAGTTGTTGCATTTTGTCGGACAGCGCCTGCGAGGCCATCATCGCCGCCACCCAGGTGGTGCCGAAGACCCAGGCGAACTTGATCTCGCCCGCCATCAGCCAGCGGTCCAGGTTGAAGTCCTTCTTGCGCCGGCCCGGATACTTCTCCGGGATCAGCCAGCCGGAGCCGCCGCCGGCGCCCATCATGCCGCGCTGGTGGCCGCCGCCGCGCGAGATCATGCGGCCGGGCCGGTTGCCGGCGCCGCAGATCAGACCCAGCGCGGAGAGCGAGGCCGTGTTCATGTAATTGTTGGACCAGTAGTTGCCCTTTTCCAGCATGAACGAGGTCTTCGGCCGCTTGCCATTCACCGGCTTGGCGATCCACTCGGCCGCCTTGCGGATATCCTCGGCCTTGAGGCCGGTGATCTTCGCCGCCACGTCGAGCTTGGATTCCTCCTGGGCGAGGATGAACTTCTTGTAGTCCTCCCAGTCGCTCTGCCAGTTGCCCCAGGTGGTGCGCCACTGCCAGCCGGTGTTGCGCGTGCCGCGGCCGTAGCCTTCATCCACGTCCCACTGCTTGGCGACCCAGGTGTCGATGAACTCCTGGTCCTGCCAGTTGTTCTCGATGACGATGCGCGCGATCGCCATATGCAGCGCGGTGTCGGTGCCGGGGATGATGGGCAGCCACATGCCGCGCCCCTCCTTCTCGGCCCAGGCCACGCCCATGGTTTTGTGCGGAGTGACGAAGATGAACTTCTTGTCGCCCGGCATCATCCAGGTGGTGAACAGCGTGGTCTTGGTTTCGTACGGGTCGACGCCGGAAAGGAAGGCCACTTCGGCATCCGCCCAGTCCTGGTAGCTGGCGGCAAACGAGTCGATGCCGGCATCGTCGAGGCCGGTCGCGTCGTTGGTGTTGGCGCACTTGTCGTGCGGCGCGATGGACGGCGTGCCGATCGAGGTCATGCCCAAGCGCGTGATGGCGTAGGTGTTCTCGAAGTACTGGTAGGAGTACATCTTGATCGCCCAGGCATGCTCGCCATGCTTGGCGATGATGTACTTGGAGATGTCGGCCATCACCTCGGTGGCGAGGTCCCAGGAGACGGGCATCAGCGTGCCGCGCACGCGGATCATCGGATAGAGCAGGCGCTCGGACGTGCGGTTCTCCGGGTTGTAGCACTTCTGCGCCAGCGTGCCGCCGCGCACGGAATGGTTGCCGCCGACGTTGACCACCTTGGCGTCCTTGTCCGGCACCACCACGACGTGGTGCGGCTTGCCCTGGTGGCGCACGATGTTGTGCTGCGAGGGGCTGACCCAGGCGGCGGTGTTCATCAACTGGTGCGGGAAGTCGACGCCGATGGCGTTCTGCGCCTTGGCGCTGCCGCCTTCCTTGCCCACCGGCCAGCGGTATACCTTGTAGCCGCAGGCGACGGTGCAGTAGTCGCAGGCCGTCGTGAACACTTCCGCATTCTTCGGCGGCAGCGGCACGTAGTCCTTGGCGAAGACGCCGAAGGCGCTGGATTTGTCTTTTTCGCTCATGTTCCTCTCCTTATGACCGACGGCCGTTGATGTTGGCCGAATAGCCGTGGATCAGTCCCAGCACGCCGACGGCGTAGATGTCGTCGCCCTGCGTTTCCAGGACGATCTGCGGCAGGCTCTCGGTGCCGTGGCCCGAGACCACCATGCCGTGTCGCGTGAGATCGAAGGTGGTGAGGTGCAACGGACAGGGCCCGAGCACCTGATGCTTGTCCTTGTAGGTGCCGTCGAGCGGCCCGCCCATGTGGGTGCACTGCTGGTTGAAGGCCACCACGTCGCTGTCCTTGCCGACGCCGGCGCCGGCCGGCGCGCCCAGCCTGACCAGGATGTTGCGCACGCCGGGATAGGGATAGGCGAAGGTCACCGGCTTGCCGAGTTTCAGCGCCGAGAGACTGCCGATCTTCACTTTCGGATAATCGGCCTTCAGCGCCTGCGCGGCGAAAGTCAGTCCCCCCGGTACGGCGGCCAGGGTGATCACCGCGCCGCCGGAGAGCAGGAACTGGCGGCGGCTCATGCAGGCGCGGCCGCCTCCTTCGTGAGCCTCGTGCTCGTCGTGCGCCTCATGCATCGTTACGATTTGCTTTTCCATCATGGTCTCCTATTTGGCGGCCTTCATCGGCATGTAGGGCGGCAGCTTGGGCGGATCCATCAGCAGCGGCTTGTCCATGCTGAGGGCTTCGAGGAAGGCCACCAGGTCCTTCTTCTCCTGATCCGTCAGGCCGAGCGGCTTGACGAGCGCGGTCTTGTTCGGCCAGTTCGCCTCGCCGCCGCCCTTGTTGTAGAAGTCCACCACCTCGTCCAGGGTGTAGAAGATGCCGTTGTGCATGAAGGGCGCGGTGTACTTCAGCTCGCGCAGCGAGGGTGTGCGGAACTTGCCGACATCCTTGGGATTCTTGGTGATGTAGTAGAGCCCGAGGTCCTTGTCGGCGTTGCGGTAGTCCTTCTCGTTCACGCCCTTCTGGTAGTGCTCCCAGCGATGGGTGATCTGGTAGAGCGGGTCGGTCCTGAACACCTCGTTCTCCGGCACGCCAAGGGAATAGAACTTCTGGTCGGAGGCGAGCGGGCCGTTGTGGCACTGGATGCAGCCGCCCTTGCCGTGGTACACCGCCATGCCGCGTTGCGCGGACTCCGACAGCGCCTTCTTGTCGCCGGCCATGTAGCGGTCGAAGGGCACCTGCTTGGCATCGGACACGAGGGTGCGCTCGAAGGCGGCGATGGCCTGGTAGGCGTGGAACATGCGCGGCCAGTCGACGCCGAAGACCTTCTTGAAGCGCGCCACGTACTCCGGGATGAAGCGCATGCGCATTTCCATCAGCGAGGGATCGCCGTTGCCGGCGACGTTGCCCTCGGCCGCGGAGGGCGCCTGTCCCTCCAGGCTGGTGACGGAGCCTTCCCAGAACAGCTTGTTGTAGTAGGCGGCGTTGAGCACCGTCTGCGAGTTGCGCCAGTGCTGGGTGCCGGGATAGCCGCGCGAGATCTCGCCGCCGTCGCCCCAGCCCTTGCCGGGCTCGTGGCAGACCACGCAGGGCGAGCTGGCGTCGCCGCCGAGGCGGCTGTCCCAGAACAGCATCTTGCCCAGTTCCACCTTTTCGGCGGACATCGGGTTGTCGGTGGGGATCGGCGCCGGCGGCAGGGGGCCGAGCGGCGAAACGGCCGTTTTCTTCGCCATGGGCTTGTCCGCCGCGATGACCACCGGGGCCAGCCCAACGGCGCTTACCGCGACCGCTGCAATGGCGGCGGCGATTAAGTTGCGCTTGAATGTCGTCATGATCATCTCCCTCAGTTCTTGCCGAAGGCGCGGACCTTGTAGGCCGGCAGTTTCGGTTTTTCCACGACCACCGGATCGCCGGAGAGGCTCTC
The DNA here is from genome assembly GCA_016214145.1 of Rhodocyclales bacterium. Classification (GTDB taxonomy): domain Bacteria; phylum Pseudomonadota; class Gammaproteobacteria; order Burkholderiales; family Rhodocyclaceae; genus Desulfobacillus. The sequence goes on along the minus strand of JACRPA010000005.1, from coordinate 199,212 downwards.
CAGGAAAGCCACCAGCGCGCGCTTCTCGGAACTGCTGAGATCGAGCGCCTTCAGCTCCGAGCCGGCGCCGCCGCCCTTGCTGTAGAACTCGACCACCTCGTCGAGCGTGGCGAACATGCCGTTGTGCATGTAGGGCGCGGTGTATTTCAGGTCGCGCAGGCTGGGCGTGGCGAACTTGCCCTTGTCCTTCGGGTCCTTGGTGATGGCGTAGGAGCCGACGTCGACATGCGTGTTCATGTAGTTCGGCATGCCGCTCGTCGAGTAGTGGCGCAGCATGGTGATGTGGCGCAGCGGATCGGCGGTGATGGCCGGGTTCTCCGGCACGCCGGTGCGGTGCAGGCTGCCGTCCGAGCCGATGGGCCCGTTGTGGCAGGAGACGCAGTTGGCCTTGCCCTTGAACAGCTCGTAGCCTTCGCGCTGGGTGCCGTTCAGCGCGCTCTGGTCGCCCTTGAGGAACCTGTCGATGGGCGCGTTCTTCGAATTCACGCTCTTCACGAACTCGCCGATGATGTTGAAGATGCGCATGCCGTTCGGGTCGTCGCCCTTCTTCACGGCGGTCTGCCACATCTCGACGTACTCGGGCACCTGCTTGACGCGCTCCTGCGCCAGGCGGCCGTCCATGTTCATGGTGTGCGCCTCGGTCATCATGTCGCGCACCAGGGTGCCCATGTCGGCGCCGTCGAGGCGGCCATCCCACATGAAGCGCTTCTTGAAGCCGGAGTTGACGATGGTCGGGCTGTTGCGGAAGTACTCCGAGGCCGGGTAGCCCTTGGACAGCGGCATGCCGTCGCTCCAGCCTTTCTGCGGGTTGTGGCAGGTGGCGCAGGACAAGGCCGCATCGCCCGACATGCGCTCGTCGAAGAAGAAGTAGCGGCCCAGTTCGGCCTGCTTGGCGTTGAACTTCGGCTCCGGCAACGGCGCCAGATCGGCCGCGATGCTTGCCGTCGCCAGCCCGGCCAGCGCGGCGGCCAGCGCCACCCGTTTCAAATTGCGAGGTTTCATAAATCCTCCCTGAGGTTGCCTCGGTTACTTGCTGAATTCGAACGATGCCGTCGCCGCGCCCTTGACCGTCACCTTGGCGCTCTTCTCGCCCAGCACCGGATGCCAGGCCTTCAGTTCGTACTCGCCGTCCGGCAGGCCGTCGATGCTGAAGGAGCCGTCCTCTTTGGTCACGGCGGCGTAGGGGTTGTCGGCCGTGAAGGCCCAGGCGTGCATGAAGTCGTGGGCGTCGCATTCGATCTTGACGATGTTGGCGCGGCGCACCTTGACCGGCTGCTTCATGTCGCCCTTGTCGGGCTGGCCGACGTTGAACATGGTGCGGCGCACGGCGCCGATGATTTCGTAGGTGTGGATGTTGTGCAGCACCGGATCGGAGTTGCGCACCGTCAGCTCGGAATCCTTCTTCACCACCAGCACGTCGGGCGCGAAGCGGCAGCCTTTCTGGTCGAGCACGGCTTTCTCCGCGTCGCCCCAGGGCTTGCCCTTGTCGATCTTGGCGACATAAACAACGGCGCCGGCCAGGTTGCCGCCCTTGGCGTTCACCTCGACGATCTCGCGCTCCCCGGTGCCGCAGACGGTGTTGTCCTTGGTGATGGGCAGCTTCTTCGAAACCGGCGCGCCCTTGAAGGCCACCTTGCCGGTGATCTTGCCGCCGCCGGCGCCGCCGCCGTCGTAAGCGAAGGCGGCATGGGCGACGAACAGGGAAGCGACGGCGAGGGCGCAGCGGGTCAGGGTGCTGTTCATATATTTCCTCCTAAAGAATTCTGTGCACGGAATTGCTGACAGCCTTAAAGCAACGGCCATGCCATTGGATATTCTTTGCGGAATATCAATGTTCTTCCTGCTGCGACACGGCGGCAGAGACGGATCAAAGCCAATCCTCCGTGGCGGACACGGTCAGATTTCAACCGCCGAAGTGAACAGAAATTGACCGGGGTCTCTGGAGCGAATGCAGGTCGGCCTTCAGGCCGACATCGAACACCGTGTCGGCCTGAAGGCCGACCTACGACGGGACCGCGAACGAGGGCATGGCTCTTGCTCATGTCTCCAGCCATGCAGCACGACCACGACATCGCCGTCATCGGCGCCGGCATCTCGGGACTCACGACCGCCCATGCGCTGGCTGCGGCCGGCCACGACGTGGTGGTGCTCGACCGGAGAAATGCGCCCGGCGGCCGCATCCACACCGAACGCCGCGACGGCTTCCTCGTCGAGCATGGCCCGAACAGCCTGGTCTCGCCCGCCCCCGGCGCCGAGGCGCTTATAGATGCGCTCGGCCTCGCCGACACCCGCATCGAGCGCGGCGAGGCGGTGCGTCGGCGCTACCTGGTGCGCGACGGCCGCGCGCACGCATTGCCGCTCGATCCCTTCGGGTTTTTCGCTTCCGGTTTTTTCTCGCTGCGCGGGCGCCTGCGCCTGCTCGGCGAGCCGTTCATCCGCCCGGAACCCGCGGACGAAACGGTCACCCGCTTCATCACGCGCCGCTTCGGCCGCGAACTGCTGGACTACGTCTTCGATCCGCTGGTCGGCGGCCTGTATGCCGGCGATCCGCAACAACTCAGCGTAGCCGCCCTGTTCCCGCACCTGAAGCGCCTGGAGCGCGAGTACGGCTCCATCCTGCAAGGCGTGCTGGCCGCCCGCCGCGCCGGGCGCAGCGGCTTCGATCCGGGCAAGCGCAGGCTGTTTTCCTTTTCAAGGGGCATGGCGACGCTGCCCGCGCGTCTGATGGAAACCCTGGCCGGCCGCGTCCGTTTCGGCACGCGCGTCGAGGGCATCGAACCGCTCTCCAGCGGGTACCGGCTGAAGCTGCGCCAAGGTGAGCACCTCGCCACGCTGCGGGTGCGCAGCGTCGTCGTCGCCCTGCCCGCCTATGCCGCCGCCCGTGCGCTGGCGCCGCTGTCCGCGGACACCGGCGCCGCGCTGGGCGGCATCGCGCATCCGCCGCTCGCCGTCGTGGCCCTGGGATTCCGCGCCGCGGACATCGCCCACCCGCTCGACGGCCTCGGCGTGCTCATGCCCAAGGCAGAGCGCCGCGGCGTGCTCGGCATGCTGTTCTCCTCGACGCTGTTCGCCGGCCGCGCCCCCGGCGGCCAGGTGCTCCTCACCGCCTATGTCGGCGGCGCGCGCCAGCCGGAACTGGCGCTGCTGCCGAGGGAGGAAATCGAAGCGCTGGTGCTGGAAGAGGCGCGCGACCTGCTCGGCGCGCGCGGCATGCCGGTGTTCTCCAGCGTGCGCTACTGGCGCCAGGGATTGCCCCAGCCCGGCCTCGGCCACGAGCGCCGCGTCGAGGCGCTGCGCGCGCTGGAAGCCGAATGGCCCGGCCTGTTCGTCACGGGCAACTACATTTCGGGCGTGTCGACCGCGGCCTGCATCGATGCGGCGCGCGGGACGGCAAGCCGCGCGCAGGCCTTTCTCGCCGCTCAGCGCAGCGGCACGGCAAGCGTCGACGGCGCCAGGCAGACCTCCTCGTTGCAGGCCTGAACCGACAGCCGCGCGCGCAGGCGGGAGGCGGCGCCGGGCGCAAACTCGGCGAGGATCGTCACCTCTCCCTCGTAGACCTGGATCGCTTCCGGCGCGAAGCGCGCCCTGAACGATTTTCCCGGCGGATAGGCGATGCGGCGCGGCACGGCGCCCTCGATCAGCAGCCTGGTCGGCGCCAGATAGTCGAAGCTCGCCGGGTTGGCATTCACGTGCCAGCCGGCCTCGACGCGCAAAGTCAGGTCCAGCAGCACGGCGCCGGCCACGGGGCGCAGCCTGGCGATCACGCCGACATGCCGCGCCGAATCCGACGCCGTATCCTGGAGACTGACTTTTGCGCCATCCCGCGCCAGTTCGAGCGCGCGGCGGACCTGGCGCGCATCGCCCGTCAGCACAGCCAGCAGCGCCGGCCAGGAGGCGGGCGATGCGCCGACCTGGCCGCCGGCGGCGACGATCGCTCTTCCTGCCGCGGCGAGCAGGTCGTCGCCGCCCAGCCGCAGCATGACTTCGACAGCGGCGCTGGTGCCGGAGGCATAGGCGTAGTCCTCGATGTCGTCGAGCGGGATCGGCAGGCGCGCCGATTCGGTCGAGGCGGCCAGCCGCCCGTCGGGACGCTGGAAGCGCTGCTGTGCGGCTTCGATCAGCGCCCGCGCGCGATCGCGCCACGCCGCGCCCGCGCCGGCATCAAACAGGGCGAGAAAACCGCGCGCCAGATGCGCGTAATCCTCGAGCAGGCCGTCGCCCTGCGCCCGGCCGCGAAACAGCTCATGCGCCAGTTTTCCGCCGCGCGCATCCCAGCCAAGGGACCACAGGCGTTCGGCCGCGCGGCGCGCCTGCTCCAGTTGCGCCGGCGCCTGCAAGGCCTGCGCGCCGGCCGCCAGCGCGGCAATCGCCAGGCCATTGAGGGCCATCACCTGCTTTTCGTCGCGCGCCGGCTGCGGCCGCTGCTGCCGCGCCGCGAACAAACTGGCGAGAGCGGCGCGGTGTTCCGGCGCAACCGGGCCGGCGGCGGCACGCAGGCGCAGCACGCCGGCTGCCTCCGCCAGCGGATCGGCCGATTCGCGCGGCGCGACCGGACGCAGTTCGACTGCCCTGAAAAAACGCGCCGCCCCGGCCGCGCCGAGCACGGCCTCGATTTCGCCGCGCCGCCAGAGATAGGGCCGGCCCTCCTCGCCGTCCACGCCGGCATCCAGCGCCGTGTAGAAGCCGCCTTCGGCCGCCTGCATGTCCCGTGCAAGATGCGCGGCAATGCCCTTCGCCACTTCGCGCCAAGCGGTTTTCCCGGTCAGGCGGAAGCCTTGCGCATACAAGCCCAGCAACTGCGCGTTGTCGTAGAGCATTTTCTCGAAATGCGGCACCGACCAGGTTCGCTCCACCGTGTAGCGATGAAAGCCGCCGGCGAGATGGTCATGGATGCCGCCGGCCGCCATCGCATCGAGCGCCTGCGCCACGGCCCCGAGCAGCGCCGGATTCGGCCGCGCGGCGTGCTCGGCGAGCAGATAGCCGAGCAGCACCGGCTGCGGGAATTTGGCATCGCCCGCCGTCCTCACGCCGCCGTGCCGGCCGTCGAGGCGCGGCCGGATGGCATCGAGCGCAGCCTCGCGCCAGGAGGCCGGCGACACCTCGGCGGCGGCCGGCCGCGCCTGTTCGCGCAGCAGCGCGGCGACCTGCCGGCCGCGCGCCTCCAGGTTGCCGCGCCGCAAGCGCCATTCCTCGCGTATGCCCTTGAGCACCGTGACGAATCCCGGCCGGCCGAATTCGTCGTCCGTCGGCGGGAAATACGAACCGGCGTAGAACGGCTCCAGGTCGGGCGTGAGGAAAAGATTGTTCGGCCAGCCGCCCCGTCCGGTGAGCGCGCCGGTGGCGGCCATGAACAACCGGTCGAGATCGGGCCGCTGCTCGCGGTCGATCTTGATGTTGATGAAGCCCTCGTTCATGAGGGCGGCGATGGCCGGGTTCTGGTACAAGGTGCGGTTGGCGACATGGCACCAGTAGCAGGTGCTGTAGCCGACGGAGATGAAGATCGGCTTGCCCTCGCGCCGCGCCTTGTCGATGGCCTCCTGCCCCCAGGGATGCCAGTCGACGGGATTGTGGGCGTGCTGCAGGAGATAGGGCGAGCCGGAGTCGATGAGGCGGTTGGGCTTGCCCTCGCCGGCTGCCGGCGCGGCGGTCGCGAGCGCGGATGAGACCGCCAGCGCGACGGCGAATAGGAACCTGCGCATGAACTTCTCCACGGCAAGGAAGCATCGGAGGATCGATGCCGGTTGGAAGCGATTATGCGCGCAGAGTTCCTAGGGCAACCGAAAGCCGCGACGGCCGATGCGCACCACATTGCCCTCGGCCTCCATGTCGGCGAGCACGCGCGAGAGGGTTTCGCCGGTCATGCCGAGCCGGCGCGCCCATTCGCGCAGCGGGAACGCCAGGTACACTTCGCCACCGCCGGCGCCTTCCGTGGCCAGGTAATGCAGGATGCGGTCGCAGGCGCGGATCAGACTGAGCCGTTCCACAGTGAGCTGCAGGCGCTTGGCCCGCTGCGCGGTCTCGCGGCTCCAGGCATTGGCGAACTCGGCATCGCGTCGCAGGGTGGCGCGGAAGGCGCGGATCGGCACCGCGCGCACGACCGCCGGCCGCTCGGCGATGGCCGAGCAGGTGACCGTCCTGTCGAAGGGGCTGGGCTCCACCAGCCATTCGCCCTCGCCCGCATGCTGCACGTCCATCGATGCGCCGTCGGCGGCAGGGCGCAACAGCGCCACCCTTCCCTTCAACACACGGTAGCAGGCCAGCGGCGGCGCATCCGGCGAAAACAGATGCTCGCCGGCCTTCAGCCTGATCAGGCTGGAGGCCTCGCGCAGCTCGGCGGGAAAATAGGCGGGCAGCATGGGTTCGGACGAAAAGACGATGGCCGGATGGATGGCGATCTGCGGCGAATCGTCCTTCAGCAGGAGTTCCGTCATGATGGCCGTCCGCGCAGGAAGGCGAGGCCCTGCGGCCGGCGCCCGAATGGAAGTTCCCTTGGGGAATGCGCCCGCATGAACTCCAGGGTGATCTCATTCGCAGCCTCGCGCGCAGCGGCTTCCTCCAGCCGGTCGCGCACGCGTGCGCGCACGAAACCGGGAATGCGTTCGAGCAAAGCCTGCGCTTCCGGTGTCCACGTCGCTGCACTTGGGGCAGTCTGCGAAATATGTTGTGGCTCCGGTATGGCGACTGGCGCGGGCCGGTAGGCGCACTTGGCATCCTCGCCCATCAGGTCGCCCGTGAAAGCCAGCGCGCGGGCGCGGCAGCCGCCGCAGGAGACGCGGTAGTCGCAGCCGCCGCACTTGCCCTGCGGCAGTTCCTCGCGCAGGCGGCGGAAGTCGCCGGCCGTTTCCCATATCTCCGCCAGCGGCTGCGCGCGCAGGTCGCCCGCCGCTTGCGGGATGTAGGGGCAGGCGGTGACCTTGCCCTCGGGCGTGATGCGGAAATAGCTGCGTCCGGCAAGGCAGGCGCTCGACCAGGAGGCGTAGCTGCTGCTCTCGTCGCCGGCATGCAGGCCCAGCATACGCCGCACGTAAGGCGCGCAGCGCGCGCGGATCATCAGTTTGTCCCGCTGCTTTTGCAGCGAGGTGATGCGCTTCAGCGCCGCTTCGTACTCCGCACCGTCCAGATCGGTCTGCGTCACGCCGCGGCCGGTGCACACCAGGAAGAACAGGTTGAGGGCGAGCGCGCCGATCTCCTCGGCGAAATCGGCGAGGGCCTCTATCCCGTCGAGATTCTCGCGGAACAAAGTGGTCTGTACCTGCACGGCCAGACCGGCTTCGCGCGCGGCGCGCAGGCCGGCCACGGCTTTTCCCCAGGCGCCGTCCTGGCCGCGCAGGCGGTCGTGGAAGTCAGGCGTGATCGAATCCAGGCTGATGCCGACGCCGACCGCGCCGGCCGAGCGCAGGGCAGCGGCGCGGCGCGCATCGAGCAGCGTGCCGTTCGTGCCGATCACGGGCATCAGGTCGCGCGCCGCGGCGGCGGCCACCAGCGTGTCGAGATCGCGGCGCAGCAGCGGTTCGCCGCCGGTGAGGACCAGCATGGCGCCGGGGGCAAGCGTGGCGATCTCTTCGACGATGCGCAGCGCTTCGTCGGTGGTCAATTCGTCCGGCGCCTCGCGTCGCCGCTGCACGGCATCGAGATAGCAATGGCCGCAGGCGAGGTTGCAGACCCGCGTCAGATTCCAGGAGATGAGCCTTGGCGCTTCCATGGCGATCAGCCGAGCATCTCCGTCACGGCGCGGGCGGCTTCGTCCACCAGGTCGACGCCGATGCGGTCGCGGCCCAGGCGGCGCGCCATCTTCTCGATGCGCAGTTTCGCGTGCTCGCGGATGGCGGGCGGGCCGATGCGCTCCAGCCGCGCCAGCGCCGCCGGCTCCCACGCGGGTGCATCCTCGACGACGGCGGGCGTCTTCGCCCCGCCATGGCCGAAGGGACACTTGCCGCCGCCGGCCTTGGCCGCGCTCATGCCGCCGGGCATGAATTTCGACAGGCAGGCGTCGATCACGTCGGAGGTCACCACGGTGTGGCCTTCCTCCGCGGCCTGGCGGACCACCGCCTTGCGCGCCATGGCGCGCACGAACTCCGGCACTTTCGTCATGCGCGCCTCGGCCTCCTCGGTCCACGACATGGTCGTTTCGGCGATGTGGTCGAGCGGCGGCGTGAAACAGCGCGCCGAGAGCAACAGGTTGCAGGGCGCCAGGCGCAGCAGGTTTTCGGTGGCGGAGCCCAGATCCATGTCCGCATCAGAATGCACGCCGATGCGGCCGAGCAGCATCAGCCAGGGTTTCGTCTCGCGCGCGTAGCGCAGCAACTGCTCGAAGGCCTTGCCGGAGAGCAGCCGCGTCGTCAGTGCCACGCCCTCGTCGGCGGCGATGCGCTTCGCCACGTCGAGATGGCCCTGGTAGATTTTCGCCAGGCCCGAATCGATGATCTCCTCGTGCAGGCGCTCCTGTTCCTGGAAGCGGAACACGCTCGCCGCTTCCGGCGAAAGCACCTTGGCGATGCTGTTGAAAGCGACGTAGTGGAAATCCGGATCGAAGGCGGCCACCGCCTCGACCGGGCGCTTGAAAATGCGCGCCAGTTCAAGCGCCGTCATCAGGCCGCCGTAGGACTGCGGGCTACCGTCGAGCGCGACGACGATGGCGCCCTCGTTGTCTTCAGTTTCCCTGACCACGAGCAGGTCGCGGTCGACTCGCCTTGCCACGCGCTCGCACACGCTACCGAGCAGGGAGGTTTGCACCGCGCCAAGGCCGAGCGCGCCCATCACCACCAGATCGCAGTCGGAGGCGGCGATGTCCTTCACCAATGCCTGCCAGTTCTTTCCTTCCAGCGACACCGAGCGTCCGGACAAGCCGGCCTCCTCGCACTTCGCCTCGAAGACGTCTAGGTAGGAATCGGAAATCACCTGCAGGCCGCGCGTGATGAGGTCGTCGTGGATGTCGCGCTGCTCGACGAGCTTCTCCTCCTTGCGATAGGGCTCGGGCAGGCCGCCTTCCATCTGGCGAAAGCGGCGGTCGTGCAGCTTCGCCGCATAGACGTGACTGCCGGTGAGGGACGCGCCCCCGGCTTTCGCCAGCGCGACGGCGAGGTCGACGCCGCGCAGAGAGTGGGCGGAGTTGTCGAGTGGCAGATAGATGGATTTGTACATGGTCACCTCTTCTTGGCCGGCGGCGCCATGAGTGCGCGCGCCGCCTTGGCAATTTCATCTGTTGGCGTGGCCAGGCCGTGGAACTCGGTGCGCAGCCGGCCTTTGCCGTCGATCAGCACGAACACCGTGTTGTGCACGAAATCCAGGCGCGGGTCGGGCCGCACCACCACGCCGTAGTCGTTGGCGGCCTTGGTCAGTTCCTTCACCGAGCCGGTGAGCAGCGTCCAGCGCGAAGCGTCCAGGCCGTGCGACTTGATGAATTCGCGCAGCCGCTGCGGCGTGTCGCGGCGCGGATCGATGCTGATACCGACATAGGCGAGCTTGGCCTTCTCGGCATCGCTCAACAGTTGATCCACCCGCGCCAGCATCTGCGGCAGCACCGGGCAGACATCGGTGCAGTTCGTGAAGAGAAAGGTGACGATCACTACCCTGCCGCGAAAGTCAGTCAGCGCAGTACGGCGGCCGCTCTGATCGGTGAGCGAAAACGCCGGCGCCGGTTCGTTGGCATCGAGCCGATCCCACTGGTTTGGCGATTTCGCCTGCGCCGGCGCGCCGATGAAAAGCAGCAGCCCCGCAACGAGCGCCGCGTAGGCTGCAGTCCGCCAGCGCAGAGGCGAGGGTTCGCCCGGCTGCGCCATGCGCCGTCCGAAGAATTGTCCGGCCAGCATGCCGGTCGCCAGCGGCAGCGCCTCGATCCATGCCAGCGCGAAGGCGTGGCGCAGGGCCAGGAGCAGGAACACCGGCGCGGCCAGCAGACCGAACCAGCGGTGCGAGCGACGCGTGGCGTTGGCACGCAGGCGGCCGAGCGGCAGATTGAGCGCCGCCGTTGCCGCCGCCAGCAGCCAGGGCAAGGGTTGCGCGAGCGACATCATGCCGTCGTCTTTCTGCGCAGGCGCCGCAACAGCCACACCTCGCCGCCCAGCGCTAGGAAGCCGAGACCAAACGGCCACAGGTACACCGTGACGGGCGTGGCCGGCTGCGGCAGCAGGTAGTACCAGGTCGACAGCGACATCTTCATGCCTTCTTCGCCGTTGTCGCCGTCCCACAACTGGAAGGCGATGGGCACGAATTTCCCCGGCTCGATCGCCGTGTCGCCGGGACTGACTTTTGCGAGCGGGCGACGCAGGATGACGCGGTACTGGCCGTCCTTGTAGCTGCCCTGGGCGACCACGCCGCCGGCATCCAGAGGCTTCTCCTTGCCGGCGCCGTTGGCCGTCGCACGGGAGAGGCCCTGCGCCGGGTTCCAGCGCCAGAGGTCGACGGCATGCTTGGCGTCGCCGAGGATGAAGTAGGGCTTCTCCGTGCCTTCCAGCGCAGCGGCCGGCAGTTGCAGCGCCACCTGGTCGACCGGCTTGCCGCCCTCGCCCTTGTTGTGCGTGCCGTCGTCCCACTCGAGCAGGATGGCGATCTCCTTGTCGTTGTAGAGCGCGCGCGCCGTGATGGCGTCGTGCACGGGCTTGAACCAGCGCGGCTCCTGGATGATCTGGCCGGCGAGCGGGAAGTCGGTGAACTCCGCCTCTTCCCACGCCTTGGCGTAGGCATCGGCGGGAATCTCGCCGGCGATGAAGCCGGCCTTCAGCACCTGGCCGGTCATCAAAGGCCGCGACAGGCTCTTGACGAAGGCCGCCAGCGCCCAGCGGTCTTCCGCCGCCGGAATCGCGTCGACGAAGGACGGCATCGGCGTGCCGTTGAAGCCGGTGGTGAAGGTGCGGTAGATGTCCTCCAGGCGGTCGCCGCCACGGAAGCGCCAGCTCTTGGTGAAGTTCACCGGGCGGATGGGGAAGCCCCACTCGTCCTTCATGCCGGCGGCGGAGGGCCCGTCGCCGCGCCCGCCGGGGCCATGGCACTGCCAGCATTTTTTCTGCTGGTAGAGTTCCTTGCCCTTGGCGACGAGTTCCGGCGTCATTTTTGGAGGCGCATCGACGACCACCTGTTCCTTGGCCGGCTCCTCCTTGAAAAGGCCGAGCGAGTCGAAGGTCTTGACGTAATGCACCAGTTGCCAGCGATCGTTCTCGGGAATGAATTTCTTCCACGCCGGCATCGAGGTGCCGGGCAGGCCCTCGCTGATGATGTTGAAGAGGTCGTGGTCGGTCGGCAGTGCGCCGGAGGGCGTCGTGCGCACCTTGAACATGGCCAGGGTGAAGTCGCGCGGCCGCGGATAGACGAAGTCGGCGGCCGGCCCGTCGCCCTTGCCTTCGTCGCCGTGGCATTGCGTGCACCAGCGCTGATAGAGCTTCCTGCCGGCTTCGAGGTCGGCGGCCACCGGCGTGGCCTTGACCGGTTCGGTCTTGACCTTGGGGGCGTCGGCGGCGTAAACGCTGCCTATCATCATGCCGACAAGAACCACAAGAAACCGCTTCTGACGCAAAGGACGCAAAGGCGCAAAGGACGCAAAGAGATCTCTCGGCATGTCTTCCTTTGCGCTCTTTGCGCCTTTGCGATCTTTGCGTTGAAAGAGGTTGGCCCTTGTCATCATTTCTTCGGCTCCTCTTCCCAGGTGCGCGGCGTCGAGCCCGAGCCGGCGTAGATGTAGAGGATGGCTTTCCACATTTCCTCTTCGGTGAGCAGGTTCTGCCACACCGGCATGGCGGAGCTCCACGGCGTGGCGCCCTTGGGCAGGCCGGGGCCGCCAGTGGCGACGCGCCAGAAGACGAAGGATTCCTGCAGCATGGAAATGGTGCCGACGTCGCGGAAGTTGGCCGGGATCGGCGAAAAGGCATTGGCGAAGTGGCCGTCGCCGGCCAGCGCGTCGCCGTGACAGAAGAAGCAGTTCTGATAGTAGATCGTCTTGCCCTCGGCGGTGTGCTTCTCCAGCGTCGCCGCGTCCGCCGTGCGCAGCGGGTTCTTCAGCCCCGCCGTCTCGATGCGCTTGCCGTGCAAAGCGAAGCCGGAGGGCGGCTCGGGGTGCACCACGCGCGGCTCGTAGGGCGCATCCCAGGTCGGCGCGGTGCGCAGCCATGCGCCCCAGGCCAGCAGCAGCGGAATGCCGGCCAGCACCAGGGCCTGCACGGCCTTCGGCGCGCGGCCTTCGAACACGGCTTTGAGCGGCGCGACGAAATGGCGGAAGCGTTCCTCGTTGGCGGCGACGAAAACCAGGATGCCGAGGGTAGACAGCGTCATGTAGATCATCATCACGCTGGCCGGCATCGGCGGCCGCACCAGCAGCTTCAGCCCGGCGAGGATGGCCAGCCAGAGGGCGATGGCAATATAAAAAGTGTAGCGGATCATGACGCGGCTCCGGCAGTATTTCTCCCCTCTCCCTCGATGGGAGAGGGGCCGGGGGAGAGGGTGGACTTCTCTCGTGCGCGCGCCCAGCCCAGCACCAGCAGCATGACGATGTTGAACACGGCGATCACCGCGCCGAGGCGCACGCCTTCGTGCGACCAGGGTGAAGCCGTGCCGGTCGGGCTGTAGGATTTGCCGGACAGCCCGGCGAGATAGGCAGCGATTTCCTGCCGGTCGCCCTCCGGCATGTCCGGCCGCGGCGGCATCAGGCCGGTCTGAAAGCCCTCGGCCGTCCACAAGGTCGGATCGGCGATCTTCTGCGCGATTTTCGCGGGCTCATGCCGCTCGGCCACCTTGGTGAGTTCCGGGCCGATCTCGCCGCCTTCACCTTCCACCTTGTGGCAGCCGACGCAGCCCTGCTCCGCCATCAGCGCCTTGCCGCGATGCACGGGACCGCTGGATTTCTTTTCGGCGGCGACATCGGCGGCCTCGACCTTCACCGTCACCTCGGCGCCGCCGAGCGACTGCAGGTAGGCCACCACCGCCTTCACTTCCGCCATGGAGAGATTGGCCGGCGGCTTCATCGAGGGCGGCATCATCTTCGGGTAGCCCTCGACGAGGAAGGCATCCGGCGTCACCAGCGATTCGATCAGGTAGGCCTCCGCCGCCGTGCCCGGCTTGCGTGTTGCCGCCTTGCCGGCGGCCTGGCGCAGGTCCGGCCCGCGCTCGTTGCCGCGTTCCTGGTCCTTGTGGCAGACCAGGCAGCCGCCCTTGCCGCGCAGGATTTCCTGTCCGGAAGCGACCAGTTCCTCCTTCGGCGTCTCCGTCGTGATGACTTTCTTCTGCGGCGGATGTTCCTCGAACTGCGGCACCAATTGGCCGACGTAGGCATAAAGGCTGACCACGGCCAGCATGAACAGGAAGATTTTTGCGATGGTCGCCTTCATGCTGCTCTCCCGCCCGCGCCGCTTCCGCCGGGCCGCCCCAAGGAAGCGGCAGCCAACGGCATGGAAGCCGCGTCAGCGGCTGAACCGCCGTCACCCCCGCCTGCCGGGCGGGGGCCGGGGGGTGGGTCGTTTCTCGCCGCCAGCCAGAACACCACGGACACCAGCAGGAAGAAGATGACGACGATGCACGACACGATGATCGTGGCGTGGCCGTGGCTCATGGTGTAGGCATTGGCGCTCTCGTCCATGACGCGGCCGTAGATGTGCCAGTACTGGCGGATGCCGGAGCGGATGTAGCCCATCAGGCCCATCAGCCAGGTGAAGGAAACCGCGAGGAAGAACAGGGCGTACTGGGCGCGGGCGGGAATCTGGCCCCATCTGATCGCGCCGATTACCGAAGCGCCCTTGAGCAGCGGAATGTCGATGGCGACAAACAGCGCCATCGCCGCCAGCACCGCCGAGACCTGGTACACCGAGAAGCCGATGCGGGTGATCGACGGCACGAAATAGCTATACACGCCGTAGCCCACGACCACGACGGCGGCGGCGGCGATGACCAGCGCCTGCACGGCCTTGCCCGCCGTCGCCCACGCCACGACGGGGATGCGGTTGCCACGGCGATAGAGCATGAAGGAGAAGAAGGTGGTGAGGATCATCAGGTTCACCGCCGTGTTCTTCGCCGCCATGACGCCGAACAGGCCGAGGAAGGGATGGTGCGAACCGCCCATCGCCGACATCTCGGCGCCCGAGGCGATGATGGAGCGCGGCGTCGCCCAGACGATGAAGCCGATGGTCAGCACGATCATCATGCCGATCTGGAACTTCGTGTAGCGCTCGGCGCCGGGAATGCGCCCCATGCCCAGCCACAGGTAGAAGTTGGAGGCGAGGAACAGGCCGCCGATCAGCATGGCCTGCAATATCCACAGCCAGGCGAAGCTGCCGCCCATCATCGACACGCCCATCTGCTCGGAGAACTGGTAGATCTCGCGCCCCAGCCAGTAGCCGGCGAAGGGCAGCGGGATGAAGGCAGCGATGGCGATGAAGGAGCCGACGTAGCCCATCCAGTCGAAGCGCGCCTTTTCCTCATCGGTCTTCGCGTTGAGGAAGCGCACCGCTGCGTAGGCGGCGACGATGGCGCCGCCGAAGGCGACGTTGGCGAGCAGGCGGTGGATGTTGATGGGCATCCAGGTGTGGTTGTTGATGGCGTCCCACAGGCTGACGAGATTGTTGGCGTCGTCGATGCCGGCCGGGCTCATCATGAAGGTGACCCAGATGTCGGCGACGAAGAGCAGCGCCGTGCCCCACAGGTTCACCAGCAGGCCGAGCACGAGGTGCCACTTCTTGGCCGCGCCCTGCAACAGGTCCCAGGAGTACCAGTAGAAATAGGCGACGATCACTTCGCCGAAGATGAGCACGATGTAGAGCAGCCAGGTCGGCTTGAACAGGCCCGACAGGTAGCCGGTGAGCTTCGGGTAGAGCACGATGAACAGCACCAGCAGCACGCAGCCGAGCACGGCGGTGAGCGTGTAGGCCATCGCCAGCAGCTTGGTGAATTCGCGCGCCAGCTCGTCGTAGCGCTTCTCCTTCGTCGCCACGCCGACGATCTCGGTGATGAAGGCGAAGATCGGCACGCCGAGCACGAAGGCGGCGAACATCAGGTGCAGCTCGGCGATGACCCACACCGCCGTGCGGTTGGAGAAGCCGAACAGCGAGCGGTAGTCGGCCGCCGGCAGGAATGAACTCAGCCCCTGCGCGACCAGGTAGGTCGCCGCCAGCATGAGCGAAATCTTGACGACGCCCTTGTAGGTCCCCTTCAGGGCATGGAACGCCGATGTGGTGATTGCCTGGGCCAAAGACCCCTCCTTTTGATTTCAGTCGCGCCGCGACTCGCTTCACTCCCCTCTCCCCCCGCGGGAGAGGGGCCGGGGGAGAGGGGGAAGACGCGCCTCTTTATTCCAACAACTCCCGCCAAGCGAAAGGCGCACGAACCCCGCACGCGCGTAAGCCATTGCAGCATCCGTGCCAGAGGAGAAATCGGCCTGAAAGCCAATACCGGCGCGGGTTACAGGCCGGTGGCCGTTAAGCGGGAAGAGGGAATCGGGTGGTCAGAAACTGACCGTCACGGCCGGAAAACGACCGGTTCGCCGTATTGCGGGGACTGACTTTTAGCGGTCAATGACTCAGTTTGAATGAACTTCCGTTCCGTGCCCGTTGCGGCCGTTTGTCTGTAGGTCGGCCTTCAGGCCGACAGCGGCGGTTGCTCGGGCGCTCAAGTCGGGCTGAAGCCCGACCTACAAGGCCGCTCCTGGCCGAGTCCGGCCCGCCAGCTACTACATTCGCCGTACTAAAGCGACTGACTTTTCAGGAGTTCTACTACCCTAAGCTCAGGACAAACCGCTCTTGAGGGCTTTGAGCATTTCCAGCAACGCAGGAATATCGTCCCGGACAATGCTCCACAAGGTGTCGTTGTCGATGCCGAGATAGCCATGGATCACGCGGTTGCGCGTGGCGATGACTTTTCTCCAGGGAATCTGAGGATTCTCGGCGCGTATTGACTCGGGAATGTGGGTAGCCGCCTCGCCGATCAGTTCGAGGTTGCGCACGGTGGCGTCGTAATTCAGCCCACCGCCGATGAAAGCCGACTGATCGAGACCCTTGGTGTAGTCAATTACCTTGCCGGCGAAGCCAATCATGTCGTCGATGCAGAACCGCCACCGCGCGCTGCGGCATCAGACATGAATGGCCTCTTTCTCGATGAACGGGCGGAGTTCCGCGCGCACGGCTTTTTCCGTCACAAGGTCGACCGCGCAACCGAAGAGGTCTTCGAGATAAAACTGGACGCCGAAATAGCGCGCCGAGGTCGCCGGGCCGTCGAACGCCACCAGCACGTCGACATCGCTTCCGGTGCCGGCACTGTCCCGCGCGATGGACCCGAACAGGGCGAGATCCGTGACGCCGTAGCGCTCTGCCAGGATGGGCTTGCTTCGGGCAAGCAGATCAATCGCGTCGGATCGTTTCATTGCTGATTCCGTTCAGGGAAAACCATGGTCGTCGGAGGCTATTATCCCGCGCATGGAACGGTTTGTGGGGCCGGTTTCCAATAGGGCAGGCCGGCGCCGGAATATTTGCTTGCGGCGCCGTGTTGCGGGGACTGACTTTTTCCTGCGGCGGCTGCCCCTCACCCTACCCTCTCCCCGTGTCGGGGAGAGGGGAAAGTCTACTCCGCGCTGCCGAGAAACTCCGTCCAGCCGTAGTCGGCGATCTTGGTGCGCAGGGTCAGGCGGGTGATGCCGAGGAGCTTGGCGGCGCGCGTCTTGTTGCCGCCGCTGGCTTCCATGACGCGGCGAATGTGGCGCTTCTCGATCTCGTCGAGGGAAAGCAGCGCGCCTTCCTGCGCGATCGGCGCGATGCTGGCGGCGGCGGCGCCGGCGGCGATTTCCTTGGGCAGGTGCAGCGGCCGGATGGCGCCGCCGCCGGAGAGGATGAGGGCGCGCTCCATGACGTTGCGCAGCTCGCGCACGTTGCCGGGCCAGCCGTAGCGCTCCAGCAGGGCGCCGACCGCGGCGTCGATCTCCGGCTCGGGCATGCCCATGATGCGCGCCGCATCGGCGAGGAAGTGCTTGGCCAGGGGCAGGATGTCCGGCTGGCGTTCGCGCAGCGGCGGCACGTCGATGCTGCCGACGTTGAGCCGGTAGTAGAGGTCCTCGCGGAAACTGCCGGCCTTGACCATGGCGTCGAGATCGCGGTTGGTGGCGGCGACGAAGCGCACGTCCACCTTCAGCTCCTTCTGGCCGCCGACGCGGCGGAAGGCCTGCGTCTCGATGGCGCGCAGGAGCTTCGGCTGCAGCGGGAGCGCGAGGTCGCCGATCTCGTCGAGGAACAGCGTGCCGCCGTCGGCCAGCTCGAGCAGGCCGCGCTTGGCCGCCTTGGCGTCGGTGAAGGCGCCCTTCTCGTGGCCGAACATCTCGGACTCGATCAGCCCCTCGGCCAGCGCCGAGCAGTTGAGCGTCACCCAGGGCCCGGATGCGCGCGGGCTGAGGTTGTGGATGGCCTGCGCCACGCGCTCCTTGCCGGTGCCCGATTCGCCGCGGATCAGCACCGGCACGCGCGCAGCGGCGGCGATGCGGCGCGTCACTTCCGTCATGGCCAGGTAGGCCGGGCTGGCGCCGACCATGCCCTCGATCGAGCCGGCCTGGGGCGCGGCCATGCGCAGGCGCTCGACTTCCAGGCGCAGGCGCCGCGTCTCCAGCGCGCGGCGCACGATTTCCTTCAGGTCGTCGAGCTCGAAAGGCTTGTTGAGGTAATCGTAGGCGCCGGCCTTGACGCAGTCGACGGCGGTGCGCACCTCGGGGTACGCCGTCATTACCACCACCAGCGCCTCGCCGTCGGTTTCGCGCATCGCCCGCAGCACTTCCAGCCCGTGCATGTCGGGCAGGCGCAGGTCGAGCATGACCAGGGCGTAGTCGCTGGCGCGGAAGGCTGCGAGGCCCTGTGCGCCGTCCTCGGCGAGATCGATGCCGTAGCCCTGCTTCTCCAGCACGTCGCGCAGCGTCAGGCGGATGGTGGTGTCGTCCTCGACGACGAGTATCTGTTCAGCCACTTTGCGAAAGCTCCTTGCATGTTCCCGCGCGCGCCAACTCGCGCAGGCTTTCGATGTCCACGCCCGGGGCGATGGGCCAGATCAGTTCGAAGCAGGTTCCATGCCCCGGCTTCGACTCGACCTGGATGTCGGCGCCGTGCTGCTGGGCGATCTTCTTCACCACGGCAAGGCCGAGGCCGGAGCCGTCCGCGCGCGTCGTGTAGAAGGGATCGAACACCTTGGGCAGCACTTCGGGCGGAATGCCGGTGCCGGTATCCCGCACGCAAAAGCGCATCTTCGGCACGGCGCCGTCGATATCCTCGGGATGGCCCAGGCCGGCGCACATGCCGATCTCGATGCGCCCGCCCTCGGGCATGGCATGGATGGCGTTGATGACGAGGTTGAGCAGCACCTGCTTCAGGCGGTTCGGGTCCGCCCACAGCGCGGGCACGCTGGCGCTGCACGGCGAGAAGTCGATCGTGACGCCGCGCGATCTCGCTTCCCTGCGCGTCCACAGCATGACATCTTCGAGGACCTGCTCCAGGCGGCAGGCGACGGGGTGGAAGTCCTGCGGCGCGGAAAAGCCGTGGAAGGTGCGCAGGAATTCCGACAGGCGATTGACCTCGTTGAGGATGCGCTCCAGGTATTCGCGTTGCCGCGGCGCAAGCTCCTCCTCCAGCAGCATCTGCGCCACGGCCTTCATGCCGGCGAGCGGATTGCCGATCTCGTGGGCCAGTCCCATGGCGACCTCGCCCATGGTCGTCATCTTCTCCACCTGGAACATCTGCCGGTCGAGCTCGCGCCGCTCCTGCTGCTCCCGCTCCAGGTCGGCGGTGCGAATCTGCACTTCCCTTTCCAGTTCGCCCTTGCGGTCCTCCAGGGCGCGGTAGGACTGCTCCAGCCGGGTCGCCATCGAATTGAAGCGCCGGCCCAGATCGGCGATCTCGTCGCTGCCGCGGATTTCGACCCGATGGGTAAAGCGCCCCTCGGCGATTTCTTCCGCTTCCCGGCTCAGCAGCTCCAGCGGCCGCAGCAGGTGGCGGGAGAGCAGAAAGCCGGCGATCGCCGTGCCCACCAGCGTCAATGCCAGCACGCCATAGAGCAGGTAAAGGTTGAACACCGCCTCGAACAGGCGCTTGCGCGGGAACGACAGCGCGATGGCCCAGTCCATCGAGCTGTCGCTGCGGTCGGCCAGCGTCTGGCCGATGCCGATCGGCGCGTGGGCGATGATGGAATCGCCCAGCTGCTCGGTGCCTTTCTCGCGATTGATGATGCGGCCCAGCAAGGGGCGCGGCATGAGCGGGGTCAGCGCCTCGACGGACTGCATCCTGAAGGATTCCGGTTCGGCGACATCGGCCGAGCGCGACAGGTAGAAGCCCGAACGGTCGAACAGGTAGGCCACGCCGCCGCGGCCGCCCGCCATTTCCTGGATCTGTCCGAGCATGAAGGCGGCATGCAGGTTGATGACCAGCAGCCCGCGCTTGACGCCCTTGCGGTCGACGATGGGCGTGGCGAAGCGGATCACCGGCCGCTCGGGCTTTTCCACCTGGCCGCGCTCGATGTTGAGATCCAGCGGCGAGACGTAAACCTGCCCGGGTTCGTGCTCCAGGCCTTCCTGCACGTAGTAACGGTCCGACTTGTCCTGCAACTCTTTCGCCGGAACCGTGTACAGCCGTCCATCGCGCCGGTCGATGCGCACGACCTCGATGCCATCGGCGCTGAGAAAGCGCACCTGATAAATATAGGGATAGGCGCGGGCAAAGGCGGCGTAGTCCCTTTCCAGGCGCAGCCTCACCTCCGACGGCAGCGCCTGCCGGCCCGCCGCCATGTTGTTCGCGACGTCATGCAGAAGGGTGGAGCTCGCCAGATAAAGCAATTCGCTGGCGAGCTGGTCGAAGAAACGCGCCATGCCTTCCGCGCGGCTGGTCACCTCCTGATCGAGGTGGTGCAGCGTCTCCTTGCGCAGCGCATCGAGCGAGAAATAGATGCCGACCAGGCCGGCCACCAGCACCGGCACCACCGCCGTAACGAGAAAGGCAACGTAGATCTTGGACGACAGGCCCCGGAAACGGTCTAGGAATCGCATGGGCGAATCATACGATCGTCACGGAAAGCGTGCCTACCCCTTCGACCGCGCCTTCCAGCCGGTCTCCCCGCTCCACCTTCCCCACGCCGGCCGGCGTCCCGGTGAAGATGAGGTCGCCCGGCTGCAGGGTCACGTAGCCGGACAGGTTGGCGATGATGTCGGCCACCGGCCAGATCATGTCGGCCAGGTCGCCGTGCTGGCGGGACTGACTATTCACCGTGAGCGTGATGGCGCCGCGCCGCGGATGGCCGATGCGGCTGGCCGGAACGATTGCGGAAATCGGCGCCGACTGGTCGAAGGCCTTGCCCATCTCCCACGAGCGCCCCTTGGCCTTCAGCTCGGCCTGGAGGTCGCGCCGCGTCATGTCGAGGCCGACGGCGTAGCCGAACACGCAGTCGAGCGCCGCGGCGGCGGGAATGTCGCGGCCGCCGCGGGCCAGCGCCACCACCAGCTCGATCTCGTGCTGCAGGTCCGCGGTCTGCGACGGATAGTCCATGCGGCCGCCGGTGACGATGGCATCCGCCGGCTTCATGAAGAAGAACGGCGGCTCGCGCTCCGGATTGCCGCCCATCTCGCGCGCATGCTCGGCATAGTTGCGGCCGACGCAGTAGATGCGGCGGACCGGAAAGGTCGCGTCGCTGCCGGCCACCGCTACCTGTGGCAGTGCCCAGTGGGGAATGACGCTGTTCATGGCCTTCTCCATTGTTCTCGCTTAAACCGCTAGAATACAGTCCGCTTCCAATCAGAGACAATCCGACATGAGCGCGAAGAAAAAATCGGCCGGCAAGGCAAGTCAGAAAGAAGAGCTCAAGCTCGACCTGCTGCCCGGCCTGATCGGCTACCAGCTGCGCCTGGCCCAGCTGGCCGTCTTCGGCGATTTCGCCGCCGAACTGAAGGACTTCGACATCTCGCCCGGACGCTTCGGGGTGCTCGTGCTGATCTCCGCCAACCCGGGCATGACGCAAAGCCTGCTCGCCTCCGCCACCCAGCTCGACCGTTCCACCATGGTCGCCGTCATCGACCAGCTCGAGGCGCGCGGCCTGGTCGAGCGGCGCGCCTCGCCCACCGACCGGCGCTCCAACGCGCTGGTGCTCACCGCGGACGGAGAGAAGCTGCTCAAGCAGCTGAAGCGCCGCATCAAGCAGCATGAGGCGCGCATCGCCGACGCCATGACGCCTGCCGAAACGGCCACCCTGGTCGATCTCCTCACGCGCATCCGCACCCGGCTTCAGGCCGCATAGCGCCAGGCTCGGCCCCCCGGCAGGGCCGGGCACACCTTACACCGGGTTGTCGAGCTCGACGTAGCGGCATTCGATGCCGAAGCGCTCCGCCAGGTGCGCGCCGAGGGCCTGCACGCCGTAGCGCTCGGTGGCGTGGTGGCCGGCGGCGATGTAGGGCACGCCGGATTCCTGCGCAAGATGCACGGTCTGCTCGGAAATCTCGCCGCTGACATAGGCGTTGGCGCCGGCGGCGATGGCCTGCTCGAAATACCCCTGCGCGCCGCCGCTGCACCAGGCGATGCGCCTGACTGGCCGCGCCGCATCGCCCACCAGCAGCGGCAGACGGCCCAGCTTGAGCGCCAGTTTCTCGGCGAGTTCCTGCGCCGTGCCTTCGGTGCGGCCGAGGAAGCCGAGGTCCTGTTCGGCAAAGCGCCCTTCGACCGTCCAGCCCATCCGCAAGGCGAGTTGCGCGTTGTTGCCCAGCTCGGCATGGGCATCCAGCGGCAGGTGGTAGGCGAACAGGTTGAGGTCGTTCTCCAGCAGGGTTTTCAGGCGGGCGCGGCGGATGCCGGCGATGCGCCCGTCCTCGCCGCGCCAGAACCAGCCGTGATGCACCAGAACGGCATCCGCATCGGCGGCCAGCGCCGCCTCCAGCAGGGCCTGGCTGGCCGTCACGCCGCAGACGATGCGGCGAACCTCCATGCGACCTTCCACTTGCAGGCCATTTGGGCAATAATCGCGAAAACGCCCGGCCTCGAGCAGCCCGTCGAGGTACGCGGCCAATTCATTTCTATCCATTCATCTGCCTCTCAACCAAGATATGCATCGATTGTGGCTCATTTTCGCCCAGGCCGTCACCGTCAGCGTCGCCGCGCTGTTCGTCGTGACGACGCTCAAGCCGGACTGGCTCGGCGGCCAGCCGATGCCGGCCGTGGTGGCCCTGCAGGAGGCGGCCGCGCCCGCCACGCCCACCTCCCCCGATGCGCGCAAGGTGGTGTCCTATGCCGATGCGGCGAAGAAGACGCTGCCCTCGGTGGTGCACATCTACACCAGCAAGGAAGTGAAGACGCCGCGCCACCCCTTCGCCGACGACCCCGTCTTCCGCTACTTCTTCGGCGACCGCTTCGGCGGGCCGCAGCGCCAGTCGGGCCTCGGCTCCGGCGTCATCGTCAGCGCGGACGGCTACATCCTCACCAACAACCATGTCGTCGAGAACATGGACGAGATCGAGGTGGCGACTAACGACGGCCGCCGCTTCCGCGGCCGCGTCGTCGGCACCGACCCGGAAACCGACCTCGCGGTATTGCTGATCAAGAGCGACGGAAAGCTGCCCGCGGTGACTTTCGCCGCGACCGAATCCCTCCGCGTGGGCGACGTCGTGCTGGCCATCGGCAACCCCTTCGGCGTCGGCCAGACGGTGACCCACGGCATCGTCAGCGCGCTCGGCCGCACGCAGCTGGGCATCAACGCCTTCGAGAACTTCATCCAGACCGACGCCGCCATCAACCCGGGCAATTCCGGCGGCGCGCTGGCGGACAGCTCGGGTAATCTGGTCGGCATCAACACGGCGATCTATTCGCAAAGCGGCGGCTCGCTCGGCATCGGCTTCGCCATTCCCGTCTCCATCGCCCGGACGGTGATGGAGCAGATCATCAAGTCCGGCTCGGTGACGCGCGGCTGGATCGGCGTCGAGGCGCAGGAGATCACGCAGGAACTGGCCGAGTCCTTCAAGCTGCCGGCGACGGAGGGGGCGATCATCGCCGGCGTCATGCGCGGCAGCCCGGCCGACCGCGCCGGCATCCGGCCCGGCGACGTGCTGGTGGCCGTGGCGGGCAAGCCCGTGAAGAACCCGCAGGCCATGCTCGAACTCATCGCCGGCCTGTCGCCGGGGACGACGACACCGTTCCGGCTGCGCCGCGAGACGAAGGAACTGGAAGTTCCCGTGAACATCGGCAAGCGGCCGCCGATGCAGCGGAATAATCGGGAGTAGTCAGGCGGCGAAGAAGTCCGCCACCAGCGCGATCTGTTCCGGCACATTGAGCGCCGGGGCGTGGCCGATGCCGGGGAAGGTGACCACGCGGGCGCGCGGCCCGCGCCGTTCCATTTCCGCCGCGGTTTCCGGCAGCAGCAGGTCCGACTCGGCGCCGCGCAGGCACAGCGCCTTGCATTCCAGCGCATCCCAGAAATCCCACTGCACCAGCTCGGCCTCGTGGTCGAACATCATGACGATCTTCGGGTCGTAGTGCGGCGTGACCTTGCCGGCATCGGTGCGCCGCACCGAGGTCTCCGCCAGGCGCCGCCATTGCGCGTCGGTGAGCAGGCCGAAGGGCTTGTAGATGGTGCGGAAGTAGGCTTCCAGCTCGGAGACGCGGTCGAACTGCGCCGGGTTGCCGGCATAGGCGCGGATGCGCGCCAGCGCCGCGTCGCCGATCTTCGGCCCCATGTCGTTCAGCACCAGGTGGCTGATGCGGCCCTTGAGCGGGCCCGCCGCGGCGGCCGTGCCGATCATGGCGCCCATCGAGGTGCCCAGCCAGCGCATCCTGCCCACGCCCAGCGCATCGACGAAGGCCATCGCCAGTCGCGTGTAGAAACTCACCGAGTATTCCGTTTCCGGCGCCGGACTCCACTGCGACAGGCCGCGGCCGAGGGTGTCCGGGCACAGCACGCGGTAGCGATCGGAAAGCGCCGCGGCAATGTCGTCGAAATCGCGCCCGGTGCGCGCCAGTCCGTGCCACATGACCACCGTTTCCCGGTTTTCCGCGCCCCACTCGGTGTAGTGCAGTTCGCGGTCGAGGACGGTAGCGTAGTTGGAGGTCATCATGATCGGCGGATTGGGGACCCTCTTCTGTAGGAGCCGCCTTGGCGGCGATACGGCCGCCGAATCGCCAGCAAGCTGGCTCCTACAGGCGACAGAATGATTTTTTCGCGCATGGCTGAATTCTGCTAAAGAGGTTTGCGACTGGCATTCCTCAATTTTCCGACGATGCCGGTCGGGAAAAAATAGACCGACAGCACGAACAGCACGCCGAGCCACAGCAGCCAGCGATCGGGATGCAGCAGGTTGGCCAGCAGCGGCACGGCGACGAGACCGTCGCTCGCCTGCTTCATCAGCGCCTGCAGGTAGTTCTGCGCCAGGATGAACAGGGCCGAGCCGATCACCGCGCCGTAGAGCGTGCCCATGCCGCCGATGACGACGATGAGCAGGATATCCATCATGATGGTGAAGGCCAGCGTCGTCTGCGGCCCGGCGTAGCGCAGCCAGAGCGCCATCAGCGCGCCGGCCAGCGTCGCCACCACCGCCGAGAGGCAGTTGGCCAAAGTACGGTAGACCACCGTGCGGTAGCCGAGCGCCTCGGCGCGGAAATCGTTCTCGCGGATGGCCTGCAGCACGCGGCCGAAGGGCGAATTGACCACCCGCAGCAGGAGCAGGAACAGCGCCAGCGCCGAGAAGAACACCAGGTAGTAGGTGATCAGCTTGCCGTTGATGGCTGTGCCGAAGACCTCCGCCTCGATCAGGCGGAAGCCGGGCCGCAGCAGTTCGGGCACACCGAAGGTGCGGCCGTCCTCGCCGCCGGTGAAGTCCGACAGTTGCGAGGCGAGGATGGCGAAGGCGGAGGCCACCGCCAGGGTGATCATGGCGTAGAAGATGGCCTTCACGCGCAGCGAGAAGAGGCCGATCACCAGCGCCAGCGCCAGCGACAGCATCAGGGCAATAGTCAGTCCCATGAACACGGCGCCCCAGGTCGGCCCCACGCTGTGCAGCGAGAGGCCGACGCCGTAGGCGCCGATGCCGTAGAACATGGTGTGGGCGAAGGAGACGATGCCGGTGTAGCCGAGCAGCAGGTCGTAGGAGGCCACCAGCACGACGAAAACGCAGACGGTGGCGGCGACGTTCATCGCCCGCGCGCCGGGAAACAGGAACGGCGCCAGCGCCAGGGCGGCCACGATCGCCAGCAGGGCCAGCGCGAGGACGCGGCTGCGCGGGAAATCGCCCGAGAGCAGTCTTTGCAGAATCATCGCTTCGCCACCGGGTAGAGCCCCTGCGGCCGCCACAGCAGGATGGCCACCATGAGCAGGATGTTCGAGGCCAGCGCGATCTTCGGCGCCAGGAAGCCGGTGTAGTTGGCGACCAGCGCCACCAGCAGCGCGCCGATGAAGCAGCCGCCGACCGAGCCCAGGCCGCCGATGATGATGACGATGAACACCAGCACCATGATGTCGGAGCCCATGGCGGCGGTGAGCATCTCCTTGTACAGGCCCCACAGCACGCCGCCGAGGCCGGCCAGCGTCGAGCCGGCGACGAAGACGCCGACGAAGAGGCGGCGGATGCGGTAGCCGAGCGCCTCGACCATCTCGCCGTTCTCGACGCCGGCGCGGATCAGCAGGCCGACTTTCGTGCGGTTGAGCACGAGGAACATCGCCGCGAAGACGACCAGCCCGACGGCGACGGCGATCAGGCGGTACTTCTCGATGGCGGCGTCGCCGACCAGGATGACGCCGCGGAAGGAGGTCGGCAGCGGCAGCGGAATCTGGTCCGGCCCCCAGACGACATGGATCATCTGCTCGGCGACGATCATGCCGCCCATGGTGATGAGGATCTGCTTGAGGTGCTGGCCGTACACCGGCATGACGATGACGCGCTCGAAGGCCCAGCCGAGTGCGCCGGTGACGAGCATGGCCAGCGCGATGGCCAGCCCCAGCGCGGACAGATTCAGCAGCACCGAATCGGCCTGCATCCAGCCCTGCATCGGCAGCAGCACCAGCGTGGCGGTGAAGGCGCCGACCGAGACGAAGGCGCCGTGGCCGAAATTCAGCACGTCCATCAGGCCGAACACCAGCGTCAGGCCGCTCGCCATGATGAAGATCATCATGCCCATGGCCAGCCCGGCGATGGTCAGCGTCACCCAGGTGGGAAAGCTGCCGACGAGCGGCAGGGCCAGCAGGGCGAGGATCGGCAGCACCAGCAGCGGCGCCACATCGAGCCGCAGGCGGGGCAACTCGGTATCCGGCAAAGCAGTGGTTATCGTCATTGATGCGTGTCCAGTGAAAGCCCCAGCAGCTTCTGCTGCAGGTCGCGGTCTTCCGCCAGTTCGTCCATGCCGCCGCTGTGCACGATGCGGCCGTCGTCCATCACCGCCACCGTGTCGCCGAGGGATTTGACGAAGCCGAAGTTCTGCTCGACGAGGAGGATGGTCGTCTCCATCGCCTTGAGTTCGCGGAAGGCGGTGATCAGGCTCTGGATGATGGCCGGCGCCAGGCCCTTGGTCGGCTCATCCACCAGCAGGAGCTTCCTAGGCTCGACGATAGCGCGGGCGATGGCGAGCATCTGCTTCTGGCCGCCCGAAAGCGTGCCGGCGGCCTGGTTCCAGAATTTCTTCAGCGCCGGAAAAAAGCCGAAGATCCACTCCAGCCGCGCCGTGTCCGGCTCGCCGGCGCGCGCCGCAAGCAGGAGGTTCTCGCGCACCGTGAGGTCGGAGAAGATGCCCATGTTCTCGGGCACGTAGGCAATGCCGGCGCAGGAGATGTCCGGGGTCGCCGTCCGGGTGATGTCCTCGCCGTCGAACAGCAGCGCGCCGCGCGAGGCGTGCCAGAGGCCCATGATGGTGCGCAGGGTGGTGGTCTTGCCGGCGCCGTTGCGCCCCAGCAGCACGGTCAGCTCGCCGCGCGGCACTGTGAGGTCCACGCCCTGCAGGATGTGGTACTGGCCGATGTGCGTATGGACACCCGTCAGAGAAAGCATCGGAGAGATCATCTCAGCGATATCCACGAGACGAACCCTAGGAAAATGCTGAATTCGTCATTCCCGCGAAAGCGGGAATCCATTACATGGTCGGAAGCATGGATTCCCGCTTTCGCGGGAATGACGATCTCGGACCTATTCAGCGTTTCCCTAGACATGCTCCGCCACCCCCATGCCGAGATAGGCTTCCTGCACGATGGGCGAATTCATCACCTCGGCCGGATCGCCGTCGGCGACCAGATAGCCGTTGTGCAGCACGACGATGCGGTCGGCCAGGGAGCGCACCACGTCCATCTTGTGCTCGACCAGCAGGATGGTCTTGTCGCCCTGCTCCTTCATGTGCCGGATGAGTTCCAGCACCACAGGCACCTCGTCCACGCTCATGCCGGCGGTCGGTTCGTCGAACATGAAGATGTCCGGCTCCAGCGCCAGCAGGATGGCGACTTCCAGCTTGCGCTTGTCGCCGTGCGAAAGCGCCGAGGCGGGTTCGTTGCGCCGGTCGGCCAGCGCGACGCGGAGCAGGAAGTGCTCGGCCTTCTCGATCGCCTCGACGTGGTCCGACCACAGCGACAGCAGGTTGAGGCCCAGCCCGGCGCGGCTCTGCACCGCCAGGCGGACGTTCTCCAGCACCGTCAGGTTGGGAAACAGGTTGGTCAGCTGGAAGGCGCGGCCGATGCCGCGGCGCGTGCGCTGCGCCGCGCCGAGGCGGGTCACGTCTTCGCCGTAGAGCTTCACGCTGCCGGAAGTGGCCGGCAACTGGCCGGAGATCAGGTTGAAGTAGGTGGTCTTGCCGGCGCCGTTCGGGCCGACGATGGCCGTCAGCGTGCCGGGGCGAAACTCGGCCGTGACGTTGTTCACCGCCACATGGCCGCCGAAGCGGATGGTGAGGCCTTCGGTGGCGAGGACGGGGTGCTCTGAAGTCATGGTGAGCGGTGAGCGGGAAGCGGTGAACGGTAAGATCGGGGCTACCCGCTCACCGCTTCCCGCTCACCGCTCACGAGTTCAACGCTTGTTGCGCACCGGCACCGGCAGCTCGCTGGCGGGTATCTCGCGCACCAGTTCGAGTAGGTCCCACTCGCCGGACTGGTTCTTCTTGATGCGGAAGTGGTACATCGACTGCATCGCCTGGTGGTCCTCCTTGCGGAAGGTCATCTTGCCCTTCGGCGTGTCGAAGTCCATGCCTTCCATGGCGGCGATCAGCTTCTCGGTGTCGCTGGAACCGGCCTTGGAGAGCGCCGTCAGCGCCGCGCTGGCGGCGGCGAAGCCGCCCGCTGTGAAGAAATCCGGCGGCGCATTGAAGCGCTTCTGGTGCTCGGCGACCAGCCAGTCGTTCATCTTGTTCTTCGGGAAGGCGTAGTAGTAATAGATCGCGCCCTCGGTGCCGGCATAGTTCCGCCAGCCCTTCATCACCGGCAGGATGTTGCCGCCGGGCGCCAGCATGATGCCGAAGCGCTCGGGCTTGAGGTCGGCGATCTTGGTCATCGGGTGCGCGCCGGCCCAGATGATGCCGAGCACGCGCGGCTCGGGCTTGTCCTTCAGTGCGTCGAACACGCGCTGCGCAGGCGCGGTGAAATCGGTGGTGGTCTGCGGCGCGTATTCCTCATGCACCACCTTGGCCTTGCTGCCTACCGCGGCGAGGGCTTCCTTGCCGGCCTTGACGCCGTCGCGGCCGAAGGCGTAGTCCTGCGCCAGGTAGGCCACGCTGCCGCCGCTCTTCAGGGTGGCGGCGCTGGCCAGGCCGTCCTGGGCGGAATTGCGGCCGGTGCGGAAGATGTAGCGGTTCCACTTGTCGCCGGTGATGGCGTCGGCCACGGCCGGCTCGACGATCAGCACTTTCTTGTACTCCTCCGCCACCGGCAGCATGGCCAGGGCCACGCCGGAACTGGTGGTGCCGACGGCGATGTCCACCTTGTCGTCGGCGTAGGCCTCGGCCAGCATGGCCTTGCCGAGGTCGGGCTTCAATTGGTCGTCCTTGATGATGACGCGGATCTTGCGGCCATTCAGCGCCATGGTGCCGTTGGTCAGGTATTCCAGGCCGAGCATGAAGCCCTTTTCGGTGTCCTTGGCATAGGCTTCGAGGGGGCCGGTCTTGCCGGCGATGAGGGCGATCTTGAGTTCCTGGGCGGCCGCCGATCCGGACAGGACCAGGGCGCCCGACGCCAGCGCGGCGCAAAGAATGCGTTTCAGCATGATGTTTCTCCTCCTTGTTTGTCAGGTCATGAAACAGGCTATCAGCCTTGCGGAAAGCAATTGCATGAGTCGTGCCATTTAACTCAAGCTATTGTTTAATAGTGTGTTTATTTAAAATAGTGAGCGCTAACCGGGGTTCGAAATGGAAATGTGTCCGGAAGTCCGGACAATACGGCCAGGCAGGCTTAACAACTTGCTGATTATTATTGACTATGTGACTGTCCGGGATATCAGACAGCTTCTTTTCTGTCCTGAGGTTCGGACAACAGGCCATGGGCGGCCAGTTTCTCGTAGAGCTGCGCCCGGCTGATGTGCAGTAGCTTGGCGGCGTTCAGCTTGACGCCATGGGCGGCGGCGAGGGCCTTGACGATCTCGGCCTTTTCGGCGGCGGCCACCGCATCCCGCAGGGCCCGCACTTCCACGTCCATTGCCACGGCAGACGCGGCGGCTGGCGCGGTCACCGGCAGGTCGTCGAAATGCTCGGGCCCCAGCAGACGCGCATCGTGTCTTGCCGCGGCCAGTTGCAGGATATTGCCGAGTTCCCGCACATTGCCCGGCCAGTGATAGGCGGCCAGCCGGGCCAGTCCGGCGGCCGAGACCGACTTGACCGGCTCGCCGGCCTTTTCCGCGATCTGCTCGAGCAGGGCTTCGCACAGCACCGGCAGGTCCTCCAACCGCTCGCGCAGGGGCGGCAGGCGGATCGGCAGGACATTCAGCCGATAGTAAAGGTCGGCGCGAAAGCCGCCCGCATCGACCATGGCCTTGAGGTCGCGGCTGGTGGCGGCAATCACCCGCACGTCGATGCTGCGCAGCCGGTTCGAGCCGATCGGCTCGACCTCGCCTTCCTGCAGCACGCGCAGCAGCTTGGCCTGCAGCATGAGCGGCATGTCGCCGACCTCGTCGAGGAACAGGGTGCCGCCGTCGGCGAGCTGGAATTTGCCCGGGCGCGGCTTCGCGCCGGCGCCCGTATAGGCGCCCGGCTCGACGCCGAACAGTTCCGCTTCCAGCAGCGTCTCGGGTATGGCGGCGGCGTTAAGGCCCACCAAGGGTTTGTCGGCGCGCCGGCTGGCGCCGTGGATGGCATGCGCCATCAGTTCCTTGCCGGTGCCGGTCTCGCCCAGCAGCAGGACGGTGGCGTCGCGCTCGGCAGCGCGGCGCGCCTGCTCCTTGACGTTGCGCATGGGCGCCGAGAGGCCGACGATCTGGCTGAAGCGGTACTTGGCCTGGCGTGTGCCGGCCAGCTCGCGGCGCGCGCTGGCCAGATCGGCCTGCAATTGCTGGAACTTGGAAACGATCGGCTTCAGCGCCTGCACCCGGTCGTAGAGGATGACGCCGAGCCCGCCGATGACCGCGCCGGACTCGTCCTGCAGCGGAATGCGGGAGACCACGACCTGGCGCGATCCGATGGCGAAGACATCGAGCAGCTCGGCCCGTCCGCTCTCCATGACCTGCCGCAGGCGGCTGTTCGGAATGACCTCCTCGATCGCGCGCCCCTCGACCGGATCGGCGCCGTTCCAGCCGAGCAGCGCCTTGTACTTGTCGTTGATCCAGGTGATGCGGCCTGCACGATCCACCACCACAGCGCCTTCGTAAAGGCTGTCGAAGATGCGCAGCAGGGCGTTGGAGGCCAGGCTGCGGACATCGGCATCGCTGGTGAGGCCAGGGCGGGCCATGCATTACCCCCGGGTGGGAATCGGCACATCATAGCGGCGGCGCCGGCCGGCCGCCAACACCAAAATTTCGTTGGCCGCGGATTACGCGGATGGACGCGGATTTTTTCCTGTTCCGATCCGCGTGTATCCGCGAAATCCGCGGCTAAAAAGCATTCGTAAAATTACTTCGAATCCGCCTCCGACTTGTCCAGCTCTCGCTCCATTTCCGCCTCGCTCGGCGGGGCGTAGTCGGTCTTGCCTGCCGGCTTCTCGACGAAGCGCGCCAGGACGATGCCGAGCTCGTAGAGCAGCCACAGCGGCACGGCCAGCATGATCTGGGAGATGACGTCGGGCGGGGTGAAGATGGCGCCGATGACGAAGGCGCCGACGATGACGTAGGGCCGCGCTTCCTTCAGCTTGGCGATCGACACCACGCCGATCCTCACCAGCACGATGACCACCACCGGCACCTCAAAGGTGACGCCGAAGGCGATGAAGGTGGTCAGCACGAAGGAGAGGTACTTGTCGATGTCGGTCATCCAGGCGACGCCCTCGGGCGCCACCGCCGACATGAACTGGAACACCGTGGGAAACACCAGAAGATAGGCGAAGGCCATGCCGGCGAAGAACAGGCCGACGCTGGCGGCGATCAGCGGCAGCACCAGCTTCTTCTCGTGGGCATACAGGCCGGGCGCGACGAAGGCCCAGACCTGGAACAGCACATAGGGCAGGGTGATGAGGAAGGCCACCAGCATGGTCACCTTCATCGGCACGATGAAGACGCCGACAACATCGGTGGCGATCATCTGGCCGCCCTTCGGCAGCGCCGAGAGCAGCGGCTGCGCCATCAGCGCATACAGATCCTTGGCCCAGGGAAACAGGCAGACGAAGACGATGAGGATGGCGGCGAAGGCCCGGATCAGCCGCGTGCGCAGTTCGATCAGGTGGGAAATGAAGGTGTCCTGCTGTTCCGACATCTAGGCCGTCTTCTTTTCCGCCTGCGCGGCGTCGAAGCCGAGTTCCATCTGCGGCACGGCTGGCGGCGCCTCGGCCGGCCCCGGTTCAGGCGGGGCGGGGGCAGGTTCCGCCGCCGCAGCCGGTGCATCGGCTTGGGCCAGCGATTGGTTCAGCGTGCTTTCCATGCTGGTGAATTCCTGCGTCACGCTGGATTCCAGCGAGCGGGCCGATTCCTCGACCTGCTGCTGCATCTTCTTCAATTCTTCGAGCTGGATTTCGCGGTTGATGTCCGCCTTGACGTCGCCGACGTAGCGCTGCAGGCGGCCGAGCAGGTGGCCGGCGGTGCGCGCCACGCGCGGCAGCCGCTCCGGCCCGATGACGACGAGCGCCACCAGGGCAATGACCAGCAGTTCGGAAAAACCGATGTCGAACATGAAGGGGTCGTAGGTCGGGCTTCAGCCCGACATTAGTGCGAGGGCAACTGCCGTCGTCCCATGGGGATTTCCTTCGGTCATCGGCCTGAAGGCCGACCTACCCTGGCGGTCACGATTTGGTTTTTTCCTTGACTTCGCCTTCGATGGTCTGGCCGGTCACCTGCTGCGGCGGCGCCTCGGCGGATTTCTCGGCCGTGCCGGCGGTGCCTTCCTTCATGCCGTCCTTGAAGCCCTTGACGGCGCCGCCCAGGTCCTGGCCGACGTTGCGCAGCTTCTTGGTGCCGAAGATCAGCACGATGATCAGCAGGACGATCAGCCAATGCCAGATGCTGAATGAACCCATTGCCTTCTCCTCTGTCTCTTTCTATCGCTTGAGCATGCCCGGCAGGACGTCCGGGCCGCCGATGATGTGGAGGTGCACATGATACACCTCCTGCCGTCCCACCCGCCCCGTGTTGATGATGGTGCGGAAGCCGTCCGTGGCGCCCTGCTCGCGCGCCAGACGCCCGGCCAGGGCCAGCATCCTGCCCAGGGCGGGCTCGTCGCCGGCCCCGCACTCGTAGAGCGAAGGCACGTGCGCCTTCGGGATCATGAGGAAGTGCACCGGCGCGATCGGGTTGATGTCGTGGAAGGCGAAGACGTGCTCGTCCTCGTAGACCTTCTTGCTGGGAATTTCCCCGCGCGCGATCTTGCAGAAGATGCAGTCGGTCATCTCAGTCATCCACTCGTGACTTTTTCTCGTCGATGCCGGAAATGCCCTCGCGGCGATGCAGCTCGGCCAGCACGTCGTCCGGGCCGAGGCCGAAATGCGTCAACAGCACCAGGCTGTGGAACCACAGGTCGGCGGTCTCGCGCACGAGGTGCAGGCGGTCCTCGTCCTTCGCCGCCATGATGGTCTCGGCGGCCTCCTCGGCTATCTTCTTGCAGATGGCGTCGGTGCCTTTCGCATACAGGCTGGCGACGTAGGAAGAGTCAGGCGCTGCGCCACGGCGCTCCTTGAGCGTCTCGGCGAGGCGGTACAGCACGCCGCAATCGATCATTTGTAGATCTCCTTCGGGTCCTTGATCACCGGCTCGACGGCCACCCAACGGCCGTCTTCCAGCTTCTGGAAAAAGCAGCTGCGCCGCCCGGTGTGGCAGGCGATGCCGCCGACCTGCTCGATCTTCAGCAGCAGCACGTCATTGTCGCAGTCGGTGCGGATTTCGCTGACCTTCTGCGTGTGGCCGGATTCCTCGCCCTTGTGCCAGAGCTTCCTGCGCGAGCGCGACCAGTAGACCGCTTCGCCGCGCTTCAGCGTCTGCTCGAGGGATTCGCGGTTCATCCAGGCGACCATGAGGATTTCCCCCGTCGCCGCATCCTGCGCGATGGCCGGCGCGAGGCCGTCCTTGTCCCACTTGATCTCGTCCAGTGCCGTCATGCTGCCTCCGCTGGGCCGCCCCGAGGAGGCAGCAAGTCAACAATCGGAAGCTGCGCACCGCGCGGCTGAACCGACGTCACCCCTTTCCGCGGGAAAGGGGCCGGGGGAAAGGCCGTCACAACCTTACCTCGATTCCGCGCGAACGCATGTATTCCTTCGCTTGCCGCACCGTGTATTCGCCGTAATGGAAAATGCTCGCCGCCAGCACCGCGTCGGCATGCCCTTCCAGCACCCCCTCGGCCAGGTGCGCCAGGGTGCCGACGCCGCCGCTGGCGATGACCGGGATGTCGACGGCGTCGGAGATGGCGCGCGTCAGCGGCAGGTCGAAGCCGTTCTTGGTGCCGTCGCGGTCCATGCTGGTGAGCAGTATCTCGCCGGCGCCCAATTGCTGCACGCGGCGCGCCCATTCGACGGCGTCGAGGCCGGTGCCCTTGCGGCCGCCGTGGGTGAACACCTCCCAGCGGCCGTCGGCTGATTTCTTGGCGTCGATCGCCACCACGATGCACTGCGCGCCAACCTTGCCCGAGGCGTCCGCCACCAGTTGCGGATTCTGCACCGCTGCCGTGTTCATGCTCACCTTGTCGGCGCCGGCGTTGAGCAGCCGCCGCACGTCGTCGACGACGCGCACGCCGCCGCCCACCGTCAGCGGGATGAAGACCTGCTCGGCCACCTGCTCGACGACGTGAATGATGATGTCGCGCTCGTCCGAACTGGCGGTGATGTCGAGAAAGGTGAGTTCGTCGGCGCCCTGCTCGTCGTAGCGGCGCGCGATCTCGACCGGGTCGCCGGCATCGCGCAGGCCCTCGAAATTGATGCCCTTGACGACGCGGCCGGCCTTGACGTCGAGGCAGGGAATGATGCGCTTGGCTAGCATTCGCGGTGAGGAGTGAGGCGTGAGGAGTGAGGCGTGCACCGGGGGCGCGGGCCTTTACTCCTCGCTCCTCACCCCTTACTCCTCACTGAACATTTGTCCGCCTCGGCCTGGGCCTTCTTGAAGTCCAGCGTGCCTTCGTAGATGGCGCGGCCGGTGATGGCGCCCATGATGCCCTCATTCTCGACCTTGCACAGGGCCTTGATGTCCTTCAGATTCGCTATGCCGCCGCTGGCGATGACCGGGATGCGCAGCGCCTGGGCCAGCCGCACCGTGGCCTCGATGTTCACGCCGCTCAACATGCCGTCGCGGCCGATGTCGGTGTAGATCACCGCCTCGACGCCGTAGTCCTCGAACTTCCTCGCCAGGTCGACGACGTCGTGGCCGGTCATCTTCGACCAGCCGTCGGTCGCCACCTTGCCGTCCTTGGCATCCAGGCCGACGATGATGTGGCCGGGAAAGGCGCCGCAGGCATCGTGCAGGAAGCCGGGGTTCTTCACCGCCGCCGTGCCGATGATGACGTAGGTGATGCCGTCGTCGAGGTAGCGCTCGATGGTGTCGAGGTCGCGGATGCCGCCGCCCAGCTGGACCGGGATGTCGTCGCCGACCGCCGCGGTGATGGACTTGATCACCGCCTCGTTCTTCGGCTTGCCGGCGACGGCGCCGTTGAGGTCCACCAGGTGCAGGCGGCGGGCGCCCTGCGCCAGCCAGTGCCGCGCCATCGCCGCCGGGTCTTCCGAGAACACCGTGACATCGTCCATGTCGCCCTGTTTCAGGCGCACGCAATGGCCGTCCTTGAGGTCGATCGCAGGTATCAGCAGCATAGGATGGGATGCAGGATAAAAAAGTCAGGGTTTCCAGCGCATGAAGTTGCCCAGCAAAGCCAGGCCGGACTGGGCGCTTTTTTCGGGGTGGAATTGCACGGCGAAAATATTATCCTTCGCCACCGCGCAGGTAAAGGGGAAGCCGTACACGCTGAAGGCGGCGACCAGGGACGGCTCGCCCGCTTCGACGTAGTAGCTGTGCACGAAATAGAAGCGCGATGCGTCGGCAACGCCCTCCCAGAGGGCATGAGGTTCCGTCCGATTGACCTCGTTCCAGCCCATGTGCGGCACCTTGAGGCGGCCGCCGTCGGGCGCCACCATCAGCTCGTGCGGAAATCGGCGCACCCGCCCCGGCAGGACGCCAAGACCGGCCACGTCACCCTCCTCGCTCGACGCGAAGAGCATCTGCAGGCCGATGCAGATGCCGAGGAAGGGTTTTTCCTGCGTCGCCGCAATGACCGCCGGGCGCAACCCGCGCGCATCCAACTCGCGCATGCAGTCCGGCATGGCGCCCTGGCCGGGCACCACGACGCGGTCGGCGGCGGCCACCGCGGCCGGGTCGGAGGTGACCAGCACGCGCGCTTCTGGCGCGACATGCTCGATCGCCTTGGCGACCGACCGCAGGTTGCCCATGCCGTAATCGACGATAGCGACGGTGTTCATGATAAAAAATCTTTAACCACAGAGTGCACAGAGACCACAGAGAAAAGCAAAAAATTCAGATGAATCCTCTGTGTCCTCTGTGCCCTCTGTGGTTCAAGGTTTTATAAAGCGCCTTTAGTGGAGGGCACGCTGCCGGCGGCGCGCGGGTCGGCTTCCGCCGCCATGCGCAGCGCCCGGCCGAAGGCCTTGAACACCGTCTCGCACTGGTGGTGGGCGTTCTCGCCGCGCAGGTTGTCGATGTGCAGCGTGACCTGGGCGTGATTGACCAGGCCCTGGAAGAATTCCTGGGTCAGGTCGACGTCGAACTGGCCGATCATCGCCCGGCTGAACTCGACGTTGAAGAACAGGCCGGGGCGGCCGGAGAAGTCGACCACCACGCGCGACAGCGCCTCGTCCAGCGGCACGTAGGCATGGCCGTAGCGGCGGATGCCCTTCTTGTCGCCGATGGCTTTCGCCAGCGCCTGGCCGATCGTGATGCCGACGTCCTCCACTGTGTGGTGGGCATCGATGTGCAAGTCGCCCTTGGCGGATACATCGAGGTCGATCATGCCATGGCGCGCCACCTGGTCGAGCATGTGCTCGAGGAAGGGCACGCCGGTGGCGAGCTTCGCCTGCCCGCTGCCATCGAGGTTGAGGCGGACGGTGATTTCCGTCTCCAGGGTCTTGCGCGAGATTTCAGCTTGCCGCATGGCGTTCAGCACATCGTTGAAAAGTGATCCGGGTCACCATGATAACATTGGATTTTCCCTCTGGCAGCAGGCGATTTGCCATCGATCATGAGCCGTTACTGGAGCGCCGTCGTCCGCGGCCTGACCCCCTACGTTCCCGGCGAGCAGCCCAAGCTGCCGAATCTCGTCAAGCTGAACACCAACGAGAACCCCTACGGTCCCTCGCCGAAGGTGCTGGAGGCGCTGCGCGGGGAAACCGGCGATTCGCTGCGCCTGTATCCCGATCCCAACGCCGACCGTCTCAAGGATGCCGTCGCCAGCTACTTCGGCGTGACGCCGAAACAGGTCTTCGTCGGCAACGGCTCGGACGAGGTGCTGGCCCACGTCTTCCTCGGCCTGCTCAAGCATGAACAGCCGCTGCTGTTTCCGGACATCACCTACAGCTTCTACCCGGTGTATTGCGGGCTGTACGGGGTCGAGTATCAGACCATCCCGCTGACGGACGCCTTCGAAATCCGTCCGGAAGATTACGCGCGGCCCAACGGCGGCATCATCTTCCCCAACCCGAACGCGCCGACCGGCCGCGCCCTGCCACTCGCCGCGATCGAGAAGATGCTCGCCGCCAACCCGGATTCCGTCGTGGTGGTGGATGAGGCCTATGTCGATTTCGGCGGGGAGACGGCGATTCCGCTGGTGGCGAAATACCCGAACCTGCTGGTGGTGCAGACCCTCTCCAAGTCGCGCTCGCTGGCGGGGCTGCGCGTCGGCTTCGCCGTCGGCCACGCCGACCTCATCGAGGCGCTGGAGCGGGTGAAGAACAGCTTCAACTCCTACCCGCTCGACCGCCTCGCCATCGCCGGCGCCGTGGCGGCGATGGAGGACAAGGCGCACTTCGAGCAGACGCGGCAGGCCGTCATCAGGAGCCGTGAAGCGCTGGTGAAGGAACTGGCCGCCCTCGGCTTCGAAGTGCTGCCCTCCGCCGCCAACTTCGTCTTCGCCCGCCACCCGCAACGCGACGCCGGCGAACTCGCCGCCGCCCTGCGGGCGCGGAGCATCATCGTGCGCCACTTCCGCCAGCCGCGCATCGAGCAGTTCCTGCGCATCACGGTCGGCACCGATGCGCAATGCCAGGCGCTGGTTACGGCGTTGCGGGAAATTCTCGGCTAGTCAGTCGCCGTATCACGGCGACTGACTTTTCCAACAACAATCAGGAGCGGGCCAAGGGCAAATCCCTCCGGTGCTGCGTCCCCCTTTTTCTGCAGGGGTTCGGCAAATCCGGTTGCTCTTGGCTGCCCCCGGAAGTACGATAGGCGCCTCAATTGAGTTGAACAGGCCGGCCATGGAACGCATCGTCAATCTGCATATCGAGAAGCTGCCTGAGGGCGTCTATCTCGCCACGTCGGATGACGTTCAGGGATTGATCGCGCAGGGACGCACGATCCAGGAGACCATCGAGATCGCGCACGATGTGGCGAAGAAACTGCTAGAAGCCCAGGCCGAGTGCGATGGCGAACTCCCCCTGCGGCAAGCGGCGGAATCCTTCGACTACCCGCTGATTGTCAACGGCTGATGGGGTGGCTTACCTACCTTGAAAATTCGGATCGCACCTCCGAATTTTCAAGGTACGAGCAAGGCCAAGAAGCTGGCAAAGCGAGCATGCTGGCCGACGACAGCAAATCCCCCGGCGCTGCGCGACCCCCTTTTTTGACCGCAGGAAATCCCTGTGGGACAAAGGGGGTTGTAGTCAGACTTTCTTCAGGCGCAGTTCCGCCGCCCGCGCATGGGCCTGCAGGCCCTCGCCGCGGGCGAGCGTGGAGGCGATGCGGCCGAGCTTGTCGGCGCCTTCGGCCGACACCTCGATGATCGAGGTGCGCTTCTGGAAGTCGTAGACGCCGAGCGGCGAGGAGAAGCGCGCGCTGCGTGAGGTCGGCAGCACGTGGTTGGGCCCGGCGCAGTAGTCGCCGAGCGATTCCGAGGTGTAGCGGCCGATGAAGATGGCGCCGGCATGGCGAACGCGGTCCACCAGCGCGTTCGGATCGGCCACCGACAGCTCCAGGTGCTCCGGGGAAACCAGGTTGGCAATCGTGCAGGCTTCCTCCAGGTCGCGCACGTGGATCAATGCGCCACGGCCGGCCAGCGAAGCTGAAATCACGTCCTTGCGCGGCATCCCGGGCAGGAGCCGGGCCATGCTTTTTTCCACTGCCTCGATGAAGCGCCCGTCCGGGCAGAGCAGGATGGACTGGGCGAGCTCGTCGTGCTCGGCCTGGGCGAAGAGGTCCATCGCCACCCAGTCCGCATCGGTCGAGCCGTCGGCGATGATCAGCACTTCCGAGGGGCCGGCCACCATGTCGATGCCGACCACGCCGAAGACGCGGCGCTTGGCGGCGGCGACGTAGGCGTTGCCCGGCCCGACGATCTTGTCCACCTGCGGAATCGTCTGCGTGCCGTAGGCCAGCGCGCCCACCGCCTGCGCGCCGCCGAGGGTGAACACGCGGTCGACGCCGGCCAGCGCGGCGGCGGCCAGCACCAGGGCATTCCTCTCGCCGCGCGGCGTCGGCACCACCATGATCAGTTCGCCGACGCCGGCCACCTTGGCCGGAATGGCGTTCATCAGCACCGAGCTGGGATAGGCCGCCTTGCCGCCGGGCACGTACAGCCCGACGCGGTCGAGCGGCGTCACCTTCTGGCCGAGTCGCGTGCCGTCGGCCTCGGTATACTCCCAGGAGGCGGCGAGCTGCTTCTGGTGATAGAGAGCGATGCGCGTGGCGGCCTGCTCCAGCGCCTCGCGCTGTTCGGCCGGCAGATTGAACAGCGCCGCCTCCAGTTCGCGCTTGGGCAGCTCCAGCTCGATCATGGCCTTCGCATCGAGGTGATCGAAGCGGCGCGTGTATTCCAGCACGGCGGCGTCGCCGACGGTGCGCACCGCCTTGAGGATCTCGGCCACCGCCTGCTCGATGCCCTCGTCCTGGGCGTTCTCGAACGCCAGCAGCGCGGCGAGCTGCTGGGTGAAATCGGGGTCGTGGGTGGTCAGACGCTTAATCACGGACGGCTCCGGCAAAGGCATCAATGACCGGCTGCAGCAGCTCGCGCTTCATCTTCAGCGCCGCCTGGTTGACGATCAGGCGCGAGGAGATCGGCATGATGTCCTCCACCGCCACGAGATTGTTGGCCTTCAGGGTGTTGCCGCTGGAAACGAGGTCGACGATGGCGTCGGCCAGGCCGACCAGCGGCGCCAGCTCCATCGAGCCGTAGAGCTTGATGAGGTCGACGTGAACGCCCTTGGCGGCGAAGTGCTCGCGCGCCGTCTGGATGTACTTGGTCGCCACGCGCAGGCGCGCGCCGCGCTGCACGGCGGCGGCATAGTCGAAGCCGTTCGGCACCGCCACCGCCATGCGGCAGCGGGCGATCTTCAGGTCGAGCGGCTGGTAGAGGCCGGCGCCGCCGTGTTCGATGAGCACATCCTTGCCAGCGATGCCCAAGTCGGCCGCGCCGTACTGCACGTAAGTCGGCGTGTCCGAGGCGCGCACGATGACCAGCCGCACGTCCGGTCGATTGGTGCCGAGGATGAGTTTGCGCGAGGTCTCCGGATCGTCGGCCGGCACGATGCCTGCCGCCGCCAGCAGCGGCAGGGTTTCCTCGAAGATGCGGCCCTTGGAGAGGGCGATGGTGATGCCGGTCACGGTGGGCTTTCGATCATTAATAGCGTGATTTTAACGCAGATGAAAAGTCAGTCCGTGTAATACGGCGACGGGGTCCGTGTCGGCCTGAAGGCCGACCTACAAGCACGTGTAGGTCGGGCTTCAGCCCGACATGCAGGCTCAATGCACGCGCCGGATGCGTGCACCGAGCTGCGAGAGCTTCTCCTCGATGTGCTCATAGCCGCGGTCGAGGTGGTAGATGCGGTCGATCAGCGTCTCTCCCTGTGCCACCAGGCCGGCGACGACCAGGCAGGCCGAGGCGCGCAGGTCGGTCGCCATGACGGTGGCGCCATCGAGTCGCGGCACGCCCTTGACCACGGCGTTGTTGCCGCTGATCTCGATGTCGGCGCCCAGTCGGCGCAGCTCCTGGGCATGCATGAAGCGGTTCTCGAAAATCGTCTCGGTCATCATCGCCGAGCCGCGGGCGACGCTGTTCAGCACCATGAACTGGGCCTGCATGTCGGTGGGAAAGGCCGGATAGGGGGCCGTGCGCAGGTTGACCGCATTCAGCGACCCTTCGGCCGAGATCTCGATGGCGTCCGCCTGGCAATCGATTTTCGCGCCGGCCTCGCGCAGCTTCTCGACCACCGCGTCGAGAATGCCGCAGCTCGTGCCGTTCAGACGCACGCGGCCGCCGGTCACCGCCGCCGCGACAAGAAAGGTGCCGGTCTCGATGCGGTCAGGCATGATGCGGTGCCGCGCCCCGGACAGTCTTTCGACGCCCTCGATGGTGATCACATCGCCACCGGCGCCGCTCACCTTGGCGCCCATGGCATTCAGGCAGATGGCCAGATCCACCACTTCCGGCTCGCGCGCGGCGTTCTCTATGACCGTCACGCCGTCGGCCAGCGCCGCTGCCATCATCAGGTTCTCCGTGCCGGTGACGGTGACGAGGTCGCAGAAGATCTTCGCGCCGCGCAGCCGCTTGGCACTGGCCAGAATGTAGCCGTGCTCGACATGGATCTCCGCGCCCATCGCCTGCAGGCCGCGGATATGGATGTCCACCGGCCGCGCGCCGATGGCGCAGCCGCCGGGCAGCGAGACCCGCGCCCGGCCGGTGCGCGCCAGCAGCGGGCCCAGGGTCAGGATGGAGGCGCGCATGGTCTTCACCATATCGTAGGGCGCCTCCGGCCTGTTCAATCCGCCGGCGTTGAGCACGATGCCGTTCTTTTCATCCAGCGTGACGTCCACGCCCATCTGCACCAACAGGCGCAGCATGGTCGACACGTCGTTCAGGTGCGGTACATTGGTCAGGTGCAGCGGCTGATCCGCAAGCAGCGCGGCGCACAGCAGCGGCAGGGCCGCGTTCTTCGCCCCGGAAATGCTCACCTCGCCGGAGAGCGGCACGCCGCCTTCGATGAGCAGCTTATCCATTCTGCTGCCGCCATTCCTCCGGCGTCAGGGTACGCATCGACAGGGCGTGGATTTCGCCGCTTTCCATGCGCCCGCCCAGCGCCTTGTACACCGCCTGCTGGCGCTGGATGCGGCTCAGTCCCTCGAAAACGCCGCTGACGATGAGCGCCTCGAAGTGCGCGCCGTCGCCGTCGACGGCGAGATGCTCACAGGGCAGCCCCTGTGCGATGTAACCCTGGATGTCTGCGGGTGTGACCATGTGTATTCCTGTATTCCTTATGCGCGAAGCTTGTAGCCTATCCTGAGCAGCCACAAGGTGAAAGCGGTCAGGACGACGAAACAGGCCGCAACGACGCCCAGACTCAGCAGCGGCGACACGTCCGACACGCCGAAGAAGCCGTAGCGGAAACCGTCGATCATGTAGAAGATCGGGTTGAAATGCGAGACCTGCTGCCAGAAGGGCGGCAGCGAATGGATCGAGTAGAAGACGCCGGAGAGGAAGGTCAGCGGCATGATGATGAAGTTCTGGAAGGCGGCGAGCTGATCGAACTTCTCCGCCCAGATGCCGGCGATGACGCCCAGCGCCCCCATGATGGCGCCGCCCAGCACGGCAAACAGCAGGATCCAGTGCGGCGCCGCCCAGGAAAGGCCGACGAACCACAGCGTCCCCAGCAGCACGCCAATGCCGACGACGAAGCCGCGCACGATGGCTGCCAGCACGTAGGCGGCGAAGAACTGCCGGTAGGAGA
Organism: Rhodocyclales bacterium; assembly: GCA_016214145.1. Classification (GTDB taxonomy): domain Bacteria; phylum Pseudomonadota; class Gammaproteobacteria; order Burkholderiales; family Rhodocyclaceae; genus Desulfobacillus. The sequence continues at coordinate 156,798 of JACRPA010000005.1, read as the reverse complement.
TCGGCGGCAGCAGCACGAAGATGATGTTGCCCGTCACCTTCGACTGGATCAGCGAGGACGAGCTGTTGGCGAAGGCATTCTGCAGCACCGACATCATGACCAGGCCGGGCACCAGGAAGGCGGTGTAGGAAACGTTGTCGTACACCTTCACGTGCTGCTCCAGCACATGCGAGAAGATCAGCAGGTACAGCAGCGAGGTCAGCACCGGCGCCGCCACCGTCTGGAAGCCCACCTTCCAGAAGCGCAGCACCTCCTTGTAGAGCAGGGTCAGGAAGCCGTCCATGTCAGGTCCTGTTCATGACGCGGACGAAAACCTCTTCGAGATCGGGCTTGCCAACCTCGATATCCTCTATGCGGCAACCCGCTTCGCGCAGACCGGCGAGCAGCGGCTCGATTTCCTCGCAGCTCCCGAGCGCAAAAACGTGCTCCTCGCCCGACTCCCCCGACAGGCGCGAACGGAGCGAGTCCGGCAGCACAACGCCCGGCGCCAGGCGCAGGCGCAGCGTGTGCCCCGAAAAGCGCCGCAGCAGATTGGCCGTGGTATCGAGCGCGACGATGCGCCCCTGCTTGAGCATGGCGATGCGCCCGCACAGGCTTTCCGCCTCCTCCAGGTAATGCGTCGTCAGCACGATGGTATGGCCGTCGCGGTTGAGCCGCCGTATGAAACTCCACAGCGCCTGACGCAACTCGACATCGACGCCGGCAGTCGGCTCGTCCAGCACGATCACCGGCGGCCGGTGCACCAGCGCCTGCGCCACCAGCACGCGGCGCTTCATGCCGCCGGACAACTGTCGCATGTTGGTGTCGGCTTTCGACTTCAGGTCGAGGTTTTCCAGAATCTCGTCGATCCACGCGGCATTGTCCCTAATGCCGAAGTAGCCGGACTGGATTTCAAGCGACTCGCGCACGGAAAAAAAGGGGTCGAACACCAGTTCCTGCGGCACCACGCCAAGCTGCCGCCGCGCGGCCCGGTAATCCGCGACTACGTCATGCCCCATCACGGCCAGCCGGCCGGCATCCGGGCGCACCAGGCCGGCCAGGGCGGAAATCAGCGTCGTCTTTCCCGCGCCATTCGGCCCGAGCAGGCCGAAGAACTCCCCCGGTGCAATCTCGAGGTCGATGCCGGCAAGCGCCTGAACGCTGGCAAAGCGCTTGGTGACGCCTTCGATGCGTATCGCGGAATTCATGGGTGGAACGGCCCAGCGGAACGCCAGCCTAGGCCAGCGGCAGAAGTTCGGTCACACCGTAGAGTTCGGCCAGGCTAAGCAGGTTCTGCGGGGGATTGCTGACTCGGGCGACTTTGCCCTGACTCCTGGCGGCACGTACCCAGCCGAACACGACCGTCAGGCCGGAGGAGTCCACTTCCTGCACCTGCGAGAGGTCAAAGGTGATTTCGGGCCGGTTGATCAGCGCGCTGCCGGCTTCCAGCATCTCACGCGCCTTGCTGAGCGTGAGCGGACCGGAAACCTCGATGCGATCTCCGGTGTCGCGGATCACTTGGCTGCAGCTTCCAGGCTGCGGTTCTTCGTCTGCAGCGTCTTGATCAGGCCGTCGATGCCGCCGTTGCGCACTTCAGTGGCGAAGGTGGAACGGTAGTTCGTCACCAGACTGACGCCGCCGACGACCACGTCATAGACTTTCCAGCCCTGCGGATTCTTCTCCAGGCTGTAATCCAGCGTGATCGGCTGCTTGCCGCCACTCTGGTGAATCTGGGTGCGCACCGTGACATCGGTTTCGCCCGGCTTCATCTTGAAGGGTCTGAAGTCGACCGTTTCGTTCTTGTAGGCGATCAGGGCGTTGGAGTAGGTGCGCACCAGCAGTTCGCGGAACTCCTCCGTCAGGACTTTCTGCTGCGCCGGGTTGGCCTGGCGCCAATCCTTGCCCACCGCCAGGGCGGTCATGCGGGAAAAGTTGAAGTGCGGCAGAACCTTCTGCTCGACCAGCTCGATCGCCCGCTTGGTGCTGCCGGCCTTGATGTCCTTGTCCTTGCGGATGATGTCGAGCACTTCATTGGTGACGTTCTTGACCAGCACGTCGGGGGCCGTTTCCTGCGCCTGGGCGCCGATCGGCAGCAGCAGGCTGGCGCCGGCCAGCAGCAAAGCAAAAAACTTCATGGCTATCCTTGCAGTCTCTGATCGGGGTTGAATTACTGGCGCATGGCCGTTTGGGCCGGCGCCGGCTGGGCGGATTCTCCGGCATCCGCCGTCTTGTTGTCGCCTTCCAGCTCGGCGGATTCATCCTGCTCCTTCGGAGGATTGCCGTCATGAATCAGGCTGCGGCGGCGCTGCAGGTAGGCATCGCGTACATAGCTGTACTTGTCCAGCGCAGCCTCCTCGATGATCTTGTCGGCCTTCAGCAACTCCGCCCGGTTGCTGATGAGGCGGGTCGCCAGGAGCGTGTTGCGGGTCGGCACGTGATCGACATGGGTCACCGGATCGGTATAGACATCGAACGCCAGGCCGAGGGTGTCGCGTACGGTGCGCGGTCCGAAGAACGGCAGAACGATGTAGGCGCCATCGCCCATCCCCCAGCGGCCGAAGGTCTGGCCGACATCCTCCTCATGCTTCTCCATGCCCATGGTACTGGCGACATCGAGGATGCCGAGGAAGCCCACGGTGGTGTTGACCAGGACGCGTCCGGCATCGGAGGCGGCCTGGGCCGGCTTGCCCTGGAGCAGGTTGTTCACACCGATCATCAGGTCGGCGATGTTCGAAAAGAAGTTGGATACGCCCGTCTGAAGCGGCGATGGCAGCAGCGCCTCGTAGCCGGAGGACACAGGCCTGATGATGACCTGGTCGAGCCCCTCGTTGATACCGAACATGGCTCGGTTGAAGCCCTCGATCGGATCCTTCGGATTTCCGCTCGTGGCGCATCCGCCCAGCAGACTGGCCGCAGCCGCAATAAACGCCATCCTGCTGATTTGCCTGATAAAAGTCGTTGTCATCGAGGTGCCTTTCTTGTTGTCTCCAACTGCACTAACGTCACTTCTTGTCATTTCCTTCAGACGCCTTGTTGAAGAGGAACTGGCCTACCAGATCCTCCAGCACCATGGCCGACTCCGTCTTCTTGACGGCCTCGCCCGGCTTGATCAATTCCGTATCGCCGCCCACCGCCAAGCCTATGTACTGCTCGCCCAGCAGGCCCGAAGTACGAATCTTGGCGAACGTGTCGCGGGGGAACATGAACTGACTGCTGATGTTCATCGTCACCACCGCCTCATAGCGGTCCGCATCGAGCCGGATATCGCCCACCCGGCCCACCACGACACCTGCACTTTTCACCGGCGCGCGTACCTTCAGGCCCCCGATATTATCAAAATTTGCTTTGAGTACATAGGTTTCCCCAGTATTTGCCGAAGAAAGATTACCTACTTTGAGGGCTAAAAACAACAGTGCCCCCAGGCCGATGGCCACAAATATGCCAACCCATAGGTCTAAAGTCATACGATTCATCAAGAGCTCCTAACAAAATGAAACACGTGTGCGGCTAAGGCGTTTGGGTGCAGCGCTAGGCGCGGTGGCGCAGGCAGTGGTTATTCCACGACAAGCCGCCGCAACGACGCGATGCGCCCAAACGCCGACGCCCCGAAGGGTTGTGCTTGGATGGCGCGTCTGCGGCGTTGCGGCGCTTGCCCGCAGAATGACTGCGGGCGGCGCACCGCGCCTTGCACCCATCGCCATCCAAGCACAACGCATCACGTGTTTCATTCTGTTAGGAGCTCTAAGCACCCCTGAACATGAATGCCGTCAATATGAAGTCGGCGGCGAGGATAGCCAGGGAGGAAGTCACCACGGTGCGCGTCGTCGCACCGGACACCCCCTCCGCGGTAGGTTCGGAATCGTAGCCCTCGAACACGGCGATCCAGGAAACGATGATGCCGAACACCGCACTCTTGATGACGCCGTTGACGATGTCCTCGCGGAAATCGACCGACGCCTGCATCTGCGACCAGAAAGAGCCTTCATCCACCCCGATCAGCACCACGCCGACGAGATACCCTCCGAAAATGCCCATCGCGGAAAACAGCGCCGCCAGGAGGGGCATTGAAATCACGCCGGCCCAGAATCGCGGCGCAACGACGCGGGCGATCGGATTCACCGCCATCATCTCCATCGCCGAAAGCTGCTCGGTGGCCTTCATCAGGCCGATCTCGGCGGTAATGGCGGAACCGGCCCGGCTGGCGAACAGCAGGGCCGACACCACCGGACCGAGTTCGCGAACCAGCGACAGGGCGACAAGAATGCCCAGGGCTTCGGAAGAACCATAACGCTGGAGCGTGTCGTAGCCCTGCAGGCCGAGCACCATGCCGACGAAAAGGCCGGAAACCAGGATGATGATGAGCGACAGCACCCCGGTAAAGTAAATCTCGCGGATGGTCAGGAAGAAGCGGCGGAAACTGGTGCCGGAATACAGCAGCGTGGCCAGGAGAAAACGGCTGGCGAAGCCCAGCCGCCAGATGCGGCTTGTCACGCGGCTGCCAAGGCCGCGCAGGGCGGAAGTCGCGCGGTCAAGCATGGGCCGCTCCGTAGATCTGCTCGCGATAAGGCTCCGATGGATACTGGAAGGGCACCGGTCCATCCATCTCGCCCCAGACGAACTGGTGCACATAGGCCTTGTCCGAGGCGCGGATCTCGTCGGGCGTTCCCTCGGCGACCACCTTGCCGTCTGCCATGAAATACACGTAATCGACGATCTGCAGGGATTCCTGCACGTCGTGGGTAACGATGATCGAACTGCCGCCCAGCGCGTCGTTGAGCTGGCGGATCAACTGCCCGATGATGCCCATCGTGATCGGATCGAGACCGGTAAAAGGCTCGTCATACATCATCAGCAGCGGGTCGAGGGCGATGGCCCGGGCCAGCGCGACGCGGCGGGCCATGCCGCCGGACAGTTCGGAGGGCATCAGGTTCTGCGCCCCGCGCAGTCCGACCGCATTGAGCTTCAGCAGCACCAGATCGCGGATCATGGCCTCGGACAGATCGGTATGCTCGCGCATCTGGAAAGCGACGTTATCGAACACGGATATATCGGTAAACAGGGCGCCGAACTGGAACAGCATCCCCATTCTCCGTCGCATGGCATACAAATCCGCGCTGTCCAGCTCATGCATCGCCCGACCGTCGAAGCGCACTTCGCCATGGGTCGGCCGCAGCTGTCCGCCAATCAGACGCAGGGTCGTCGTCTTGCCGCAGCCGCTCTGCCCCATGATGGCCACCACCTTGCCGCGCGGGATCGTCATGTTGATTCCCGTCAGGATCGGCCGCCGATCATAGGTGAAATTCAGGTCGCTGATTTTGACGAGTGGCTCGTTCGACACGAAAGCTGGAATTCTCTGGTTTCGCAAAGGCGTGCATTCTATCAGAGCCGCCGGTGCAGCCATGATATCGGCCTATCCGCGGCAAAGCCGTGAAATCGGTCACATGCCCGACCGTCGCCATTCCGGCATGGATTTCATTGGGTTACTTGTGGCGGCTCTGATATAGTAAGCAAAAGCAATGGATGTACCAGGCGAGCGCCGGCATGACCAACCCTGAATCCCGCAAGCCTTCCCTCCTGATCGTTGATGACGATCCGCTCATCATCGACACCCTGGCTTTCTTCCTCAGCCGGGAATTCGAGATCACCACCGCCGGCTCCCGTGCCGATTGCATCGCCCTGCTGCGCAGCCAGGGTGCGGCGCCCCAGCTGGCACTGGTCGATCTCGGTCTTCCCCCCCAGCCGCACCAGCCGGACGAGGGGTTCGCGCTGATCTCCGACCTGCTCGCCCACTCCCCGGGCATCAAGATCGTCGTGCTTTCGGGGCAAAACGACGAAGCCAACGCACGTCACGCCCGCGCCCTGGGCGCAACCGACTTCGTCGCCAAGCCGGCCGATCCCGAGCATCTGCGGCAAACCCTGCTGCGGATACACTCATACCAGACAGCGGAGCTTGCCGCCCCACCCGCTGCTGCCGAGGATCCCTGCGGCCTGCTCGGCAACAGCGTGCCCATGCAGAAGCTGCGCGCGCAAATTAGGCAGTACGGCGACTCGCCCTTCCCCGTGCTGGTCGAAGGCGAATCCGGCAGCGGCAAGGAAATCGTCGCCAGCTGCTGCCTGCATCGCATGACGTCACGCCGCGACAAGCCGTATTTCGCCCTCAACTGCGCCGCTATCTCGCCGACCCTGGTCGAACCCACCCTGTTCGGCTACGCCAAGGGCGCCTTCACCGGCGCCACCCAGGCCAAGTCGGGCTACTTCGAGGATGCCGAAGACGGCACGCTCTTCCTCGACGAGATCGGCGAGCTGCCCCTGGATCTTCAGCCCAAGCTGCTGCGCGTCCTCGAAAACGGCGAGTTCCAGCGCGTCGGCGAAACCCAGCAGCGCGTCAGCCGCGCCCGCGTCATCACCGCAACCAACCGCGACCTGCGCAGGGAAGTGCGCGAAGGCCGCTTCCGCGCCGACCTCTATCACCGCCTCTCCGTCTTCACCATCAATGTGCCGCCGCTGCGCGAAATGGGCGACGACAAGGTGCTGCTGCTGCGCCACTACCGCGCCTTCTATGCCCAGCAGGCGCAGCAACTGCCCTTCGAACTCTCCGACGAAGCCCTGGAGCGCTGGCAGGCCTACGGTTTCCCCGGCAACGTGCGCGAACTTCGCAACATCGTCATTCGCCTGGCCACCAAGTACCCCGGCCGTCAGGTCGGCTTCGCCGAACTGGAGGACGAACTGGATACCGGGACGGAGGAACTCCCCTCCACCTGGCTGCCGCCGCAGGACGTCGACGAACTGTCGGAAATCGCGCTGCGCCAACTGCAGCAGCGCGGCCAGTTCAATCTCGACGACACCCTGCTGCGCTGGGAACAGGGCTACATCCAGGCGGCCCTCAAGCTGAGCCATGGCAACGTCAGTCAGGCCGCCAGGCTGCTGGGGGTCAACCGCACGACGCTGTACAACCGCATGGAAGTGCTGGAGCGGGATCTGGGCGCCGCTTCAGGCACGGCATGACAAAATTCAAAACAAGGGAGAAACCGCTGCACCATGTATCTTGAACATTTCGGCCTGACCGAGGCGCCGTTCCGCATCACGCCGCACACGGACTTCTTTTTCGAAGGAGCCAACCGCGGCGCCACCCTGGAAGCGCTGCTCTACGCCATCACCCACGACGAGGGCATCGTCAAGGTGAGCGGCGAAGTCGGCAGCGGCAAGACCATGCTCTGCCGGGTGCTGATGGAGCGCCTGCCGGAAAGCGTCGAGACGATCTTCCTGGCCAATCCCTCCCTTTCGCGCGACGAGATCCTGTTCACCCTCGCCGACGAACTGCAGGTCAACCTTGCCACGAATCGCATCAGCGCCGTCATGCGCGCCCTGCAGGAGCATCTCATCGATCTCTATGCGCAGGGCCGTCAGGTGGTGGTCCTGATCGACGAGGCGCATGCCATGCCGGCCGAGACGCTGGAAGAGATCCGCCTGCTCTCCAACCTCGAATCGAACCGCCACAAGCTTCTGCAGATCGTCCTCTTCGGCCAGCCCGAACTCAACGATGTCCTCAACCGCAACGAGATGCGCCAGCTCAAGGAGCGCATCACGCACAACTTTTCCCTCGAACCGCTGATCCGTTCGGACGTCGCCCAATACATCAACTTCCGCATGCGCGCCGCCGGTTACAAGGGACCGGACATCTTCTCCCAGGCCGCGCTCAAGCGCATAGCAAGCGCCTCCCTGGGACTGACCCGACGCGTCAACATCCTCTGCGACAAGGCTTTGCTCGCCGCCTTCGCCGGCAACACTCATCAAATCGCTGTTTCCCACGTCAAGGCCGCCATACGCGATGCCGAATTCCGTCAGTCGCCGCTTCCGCGGGCCGGCGTCTGGCTTGGGGGAGCAGCCGTCGCCGCCCTGTTGTTAATGGCGGGACTCGCCTATTTCGGCTTCGACCAGCCCTCCCCCTCATCAATGCAGGTGCTTGCAACCCCCGCGCCGGCAGCGGCAACAATCGCTCCACAACCGGAGAATGCTTCGGATGCTGGCGCCATAGCGACCGCATCCCCTCAGTCCGAACCATTGGACAAGCCCAATGAAGACGGGAACTTGACTCTGTTGCAAGTCACGAAAGAACTGAGCCAGGTCGACACCAAGACCTGGCAGATGACCCGGGTGAAGCTGGAGGAAACGCAGCAATGGCTGGAGACGGTTGCCGACAACCGTTGGTTCATCCAGCTCCTCAACACCGATGTCAGCAGTCTCGTCAGCGTGGAAAACTTCCTTCACAAAGCCGCAAGACTGACGGATGAGGGCGATTTGAGGGTGTATTCTGTCGTCGTCAAAGGTACGCGCCGCCTGGGTGTCATCTATGGCGACTATCCTTCGCTCGAATCGGCCAGCAAGGCCATGAACGACCTGCCGCCCGCACTCAAGGTCTTCGGACCCTACCCGCGTCAGGTGAGACGCTTGAAGAATTAAGCATTGCAAAAAAACAACACAACTTTGGACTCATATTGAACAGACAAATCAGCCAGTTGCAAAATAATGTTAATGTGTTATGCTCGAAACGCCCGACCTCTTAGATGAGGCGCTAACCTGTGGCTCGCCATGACAGCTAGAACAACGACGATTGCATCACTGTTGAGTGCGACTTTCCTGGCGGCATGCACTGCGCCACAGGTGAAGCCGCCATCGAGCGGACACCTCCGGGCAGACGAAGTCCCACCGACCGCCAAATCGAGCATCCCGCAGCCGGTACAGCAGTCGGCAGCCGTGCCCAAACCCAAGCCTGTCGCCAAGACCGAAACCTACAGCGTCGTCGTCAAGGAAGTGCGCGTGCAGGAGTTGCTCTTTGCCCTGGCCCGCGACGCCAAGCTGAACGTGGACATCCACCCCGGCATCGCCGGCACCGTCACGCTGAACGCCATCGACCAGACCCTGCCGCAACTGCTCAACCGCATCGCCAAGCAGGTGGACATGCGCTTCGAGCTCGACGGCCCCAACCTGGTGGTGATGCCGGATACGCCGTATCTGCGCACCTACAAGGTCAACTACGTCAACATGTCGCGCGACACCACCGGCAACGTCGCCATCAACACCCAGATCGCCAGCGTCAGCCCGACCGCCGCCGGCGCGGGCGGCGCGGGCGCCGCCGCGGGCGGCACCAGCGGCAACGTTTCGTCGACCAAGGTGGACAACGTCGCCAAGAACCGCTTCTGGGAAACCCTGGAAAAGAACATCAAGGACATCCTGCGCGAGACGGACAAGGAGATCATCGTCAGGCGCCGTGTCGCGGAAAGTCAGGAGCAAGCCAGCGCCGCCACCGGTGCAGCGGGACAGCCCGGCGCCGGGGGAGGTGGTGCCACACCGACACCTCCTCAAGTCGTCGTTGCGCCGCCTTCGCAGGCCAACAAGGAATATGAAACCCTTCAGGCGGCCTCGGTGATGGTCAATGCCGAGACGGGTGTGATCATGGCGCGGGCCAGTTCGCGCCAGCATGAAAAGATCCAGGAATTCCTCGGCCAGGTCCTCTCGAGCGCCAAGCGCCAGGTGCTGATCGAGGCCACCATCGTCGAAGTGCGCCTGAGCCAGAATTACCAGCAGGGCATCGACTGGCAGTACTTCAACAGGGGAGACGCTTGGCGCAGCATCGGCCAGGGCGGAACGACGCGCACCTTCCGGATCAATCCGACTACGGGTGCGTATGAAGCCACGGTATCCACTTCAACATTGGACTCGGGAGTCGCAAAAAGCCTATTCACCCTGGCTTTCCGCCGTGCCGACTTCCTTACGGCCCTCAAGTTGCTGGAGAATTTCGGCACGCTCAAGGTGATCTCCAGCCCGAAGCTGTCTGTGCTCAACAACCAGACAGCCCTCCTCAAGGTGGTGGACAACTTTGTCTATTTCCAGGTGAAGGCCGACACCACCAGCGCCACCGGCGGCTCGCCGGCAGTCACCAACTTCACCACTACGCCGCAGTCCGTCTCGGTCGGCCTGGTGATGAGCGTGACGCCGCAGATCAGCGAAAGCAGCACGGTTCTGCTCAACGTGCGGCCGACCATCTCGCGCATCACCGGCACCAAGCGCGACCCGCATCCGGGACTGCCGGCCGACATCCCCAATCTCGTGCCTGAAATCCAGACACGGGAAATGGAGTCCCTCATGAGCGTAAACGACGGCGATATCGCCGTACTGGGCGGTCTCATGCAGGACCAGGTCGTCAATAACGACGACGCCGTGCCCGGCGTATCCAAGATCCCCATCCTCGGCAACCTGTTCACTTACCGCAACGACACCACCACCAAGACCGAGCTGGTGATCTTCCTGCGCCCAACAGTGGTCAGGGACGCCAGCATCCAGGGCGACTACAGCAGTTTCCGCAATCATCTGCCGGGGTCCGATTTCCTGGAAAACAAGGAGGGCCTGCAGCCGGTGCCGGAGTGGGACGTGGGAGGCAAACCGCAGTGAGCCTGCTCATGGACGCGCTGAAGAAGGCCGAAGAGGCCAAGCGCCAGTCCGAGGCGGCGGCAAAAATCGAGCCGCAAGAGCAGCCGCCCGCCGCCGAGCAGCCGGCCGATTCCGGCGACACGCCGCGCGGCCTGCCCGAACTGCCTTCGCGCCTGGAACTGCTCGACCACGAATTTCACACGCCCCCTGCCGCCAAGCCGGAGCCAGCCATTGCACCGGCCCCAGCCGCCAGGCAGCCGTCGGTTGAGGCGCAGAAACGCGAGCGCGCCACCGCGCAGAACGTGTTCCAGGCCAAGCAGCCGGCGCAAAAATCGAACTTCATGATCCTTGTCGGCGTGGCCGGCCTGCTGGCAGTCATCGGCATCGGCGGCTATTTCTGGTGGCAGTTGCAGCCCAAGGGCGGGCTCGGCCCGGCGCCGGCCACCGCCCGCACCGCGCCTCCGGCAGCGCCGATCGCGGCCGCGCCCATCGCCTCGGCGCCTCCGGCAGCGGCGCCCGCCCCCGCCGCCGCACCCGCAGCTCCCGCGCCGGAACAGGCCGCCGCCCCGGCCAGGGAAAAACCGGCCGCCGTGCCGCCGGCGCTGACTCAGGTGCCAGCCTCTGCTTCTATGGCATTCGCGGGCAAGGCGGCGGCAAAACCCGCCCCCGTCGAGCCGGACAGCCCCATCCGCATCACGACCAGCAAGCTGAAGATCCATCCCCAGGTCGCCAGCGCCTACCAGGCCTTCCAGTCGGGCGACTTCGCCGGCGCCCAGCGCGACTACCAGTCGGTGCTGAAAAACGATCCGAAGAACATCGACGCCCTGCATGGCCTGGCCGCCATCAGCCTGCGTCAGGGGCAATACGAAGCGGCGGAAGGACTGTATCTCCGCGTCCTGGAGGCCGATCCCAAGGACGGCGCCGCACAGGCCGGCCTGATCGGCCTGAAAGGCCAGGTCGACCCGGTTCAATCCGAGAGCCGCCTGAAGAACCTGCTGGCCGGCCAGCCGGATTCCCCCTCCCTGAACTTCACGCTCGGCAACCTCTATGCCCAGCAGGGCCGCTGGAACGACGCCCAGCAGGCCTATTTCCGCGCCTTCAGCGGCGACAGCGAGAATCCGGACTACCAGTACAACCTGGCGATCAGCCTGGAGCAGTTGCGCCAACCCAGGCTTGCATTGCAGTATTATCAGGGAGCGCTTGCTGCGGCTGCCCAACGCCCTGCTGCCTTCGACAGGAACCAGGTCGCCGGCCGCGTCAGCGAACTGCAAAAATAACTCTGCGCCCTCTCCGGCGCCATGGAGATGAATTCGCCCGCACCCCATCGCCGGCCGCTTGGCCAGATCCTGATCGCGCAGGGAGTCATCAGCGAGGACCAGTTGCGCATTGCGCTGCTGGAGCAGATGAAGTCCAACCAGCCGGTCGGCAAGCTGCTGGTCAGCCTGGGCTTCATTTCCGAGGCCACGCTGCGCGACGCCCTGGGGGAAAGCCTGGGCAAGAAGAGCATCGATCTTTCCCATGCCATCGTCGACCCGGCCGCCCTGCGGCTGGTGCCGCAGGATCTGGCCAAGCGCCACCGCCTGCTGCCGCTCGACTACAACCGCGCCCAGCACCGCATGACGGTGGCGATCGCCGACGTCAACGACATCGTCGCGCTGGACAAGCTGCGCTCCCTCACCCACGACGACCTGCAGATCGACACGGTCCTGGCGGGCGAGTCCGAGATCGCCCGCGCCATCGACCAGTACTACGGCCACGAGCTGTCGATCGACGGCATCCTGCATGAAATCGAGACGGGCGAGATCGACTGGCGCAGCCTCGCCGCCTCCAGCGACGAATACAGCCAGCCGGTGGTGCGCCTCATCGACGCCATCCTCACCGACGCCGTCAAGCGCGACGCCTCGGACATACACTTCGAGCCGGAGCAGAACTTCCTGCGCATCCGCTACCGCATCGACGGGCTGCTGCGGCAGATCCGCGCCCTGCACAAGTCCTACTGGCCGGCCATGGCCGTGCGCATCAAGGTGATCAGCAACATGAACATCGCCGAGACCCGCGCGCCGCAGGACGGCCGCATCTCGCTCAACATCAGCGGCCGCCTGGTGGATTTCCGCGTCTCGGCCCAGCCGACCATCCACGGCGAGAACGTCGTGCTGCGCATCCTCGACCGCCAGAAGGGCATCGTGCCGCTCGACCAGGTGGGGCTCGACGACGCGCAGCTCGACCAGTTGAAACTCATGATCGCGCGCCCGGAGGGCATCATCCTCGTCACCGGCCCGACCGGCAGCGGCAAGACCACCACGCTCTACTCGGTGCTCAACCACATCAACGAGGAAGGCATCAACATCATGACACTGGAGGATCCGGTCGAGTATCCGATGTCGATGATCCGCCAGACCTCCGTGGCGGAAGCCGCCAAGCTCGACTTCGCCAACGGCGTGCGCTCCATGATGCGGCAGGACCCGGACGTCATCCTGGTCGGCGAAATCCGCGATGCCGACACCGCCGAGATGGCCTTCCGCGCCGCCATGACCGGCCACCAGGTGTATTCCACCCTGCACACCAACTCGGCCATCGGCGCCATCCCGCGCCTGCTCGACATCGGCGTACTGCCCGACATCATGGCCGGCAACATCATCGGCGTCGTCGCCCAGCGCCTGGTGCGCAAGCTGTGTCCGCACTGCAAGAAAGCCTACCGGCCCGAAGCGCACGAAACCCGCCTGCTCGGCCTGGCCGCCGACGCCCCGCCGCCCACCCTGTATCGCGCCAGCGGCTGCGAGCACTGCGAATACCAGGGCTACAAGGGCCGCCAGGCCATCATGGAACTGCTGCGCATGGATGCCGACCTGGACGAGCTGATCGCGCGGCGGGCCACCATGCGCGAGATCAAGCAGGCCGCCCTTGCCAGGGGATTCCGCAGCCTGGCCGAGGACGGCCTCAGGCGCGCGCGCGAGGGCTCCACTTCCCTTGAGGAAGTCGGCCGGGTGGTCGACCTGACGGAGCGGATGTAGCGTGTCCCTGTTCACCTACAAAGCCATGAATGAAGGCGGCCGCGTCGTGCACGGCCAGCTCGACGCCATCAACCTGGTCGACCTCGAAATGCGCCTGAAGCGCATGGAACTCGACTTCATCAACGGCAACGAAGTCCGTCAGAGCGGCATGTTCCGCGGCGGCAGGATTCCGAAGCGCGAGCTGATCAATTTCTGCTTCCACATGGAGCAGCTCACCCGCGCGGGGGTGCCGATCCTGGAAGGCCTCACCGACCTGCGCGACAGCATTTTCCACCCGCGCTTTCGCGAGGTGATCGCCAGCATGATCGAATCCATCGAGGGCGGCCGCACGCTCTCGCAGGCGATGGCCGAGCACCCGAAGGTCTTCGACAAGGTCTTCAGCAGCCTCATCCGCGCCGGCGAGAACACCGGCAACCTGCCCGCCGTGCTGAAAAGCCTGACCGAATCGCTCAAGTGGGAGGACGAACTGGCCTCCCACACCAAGAAGCTGTTCATGTACCCGGCCTTCGTCGGCACCATCGTCCTCGGCGTCACCTTTTTCCTCATGATCTACCTGGTGCCGCAGATGACCGGCTTCATCAAGAACATGGGGCAGGAGCTGCCGACGCAGACCAAGGTGCTCATGATCACCTCGGCCATCGTCAAGCAGTACTGGTATCTCTTTCTCCTGGTTCCGGCCGCCCTTGCCGTCGGCATCAAGGTTGCGGTCGAGGCCAACCCGGCCTTCCGCTACCGCTTCGACGAATTCAAGCTGGCGCTGCCCGTCGTCGGCCCCATCCTGCGCAAGGTCATCCTGTCGCGCTTCGCCGGCGTCTTCGCCATGATGTACGCCTCCGGCATCGCCATCATCGACTCCATCCGCGCCACCGAGGAAGTGGTCGGCAACACCGTCATCCAGGACGGGCTGAAGCGCGTCGGCCAGCTGATCGCGGAAGGGCAGAACGTCACCGTCGCCTTCCAGAACATCGGCCTCTTCCCGCCGCTGGTCATCCGCATGCTCAGGGTGGGCGAGAACACCGGCGCGCTCGATACCGCCCTCCTCAACGTCGCCTATTTCTACAACCGCGACGTCAAGGAATCGATCGAAAAGGTGCAGGCCATGATCGAGCCGGCGATGACGCTCATCCTCGGCACCCTGCTCGGCTGGGTCATGCTCTCGGTGCTCGGCCCCATCTACGACGTCATAACCAAGCTGAAAGTCTGATGCCACAACGCCGACTGCTCTACCTCGACTCCAACGGCCTCAGCGCCTGCCTGTGGCAGGGCGGCACATTGCACGAGGAAGGCCATTTCCCGCAGGATGAAGCGGGGATCGCCGCGTTCTCGGAGTATGTCGCCCGCCACCGTCACAGCAGCTTCTATCTGCTCGCCGACATCGCGGACGAGGGCTTCCAGATCGAGGTCCTCCCCTACACGCAGGGCGCCGACCGCAGTGCGCTGCTCGCGCGCAAGCTGGGCCAGTACTTCTACGGGTCCCCCCTGGCGACGGCGCTCTCCTACGGCCGCGAAAAAACCGGCCGCCGCGACGAGAAATTCCTGCTCGCCGCCCTGACGCGGCCACAGCTCTTCGAGCCCTGGCTTGCCGCCCTGCATGCGGCGGAAGCGCAGCTGGCGGGCGTCCATTCCCTGTCGCTGCTCGGCGCCCAACTGATCGCCAAGCTGCCGCCCGTCCGTGAGCACTGCCTGCTCATCTCCATCACCCGCGGCGGCATCCGGCAAAGCTTTTTCGAGAACGGCCAGCTGAAGTTCAGCCGCCTGTCCCAGATGACGGCGACCGGCGCCGCCGAAATCGCCGCCGGCTGCGCAGCGGAAGCGGCCAAGATCTACCAATACCTGCTGGGTCAGCGCCTGCTGGCGCGCGGCGCCCCCCTGCCCGTCCTGGCCCTGGCGCACCCTGCCCAGACCGGCGCCTTCCTCGAGCACTGCAAGAACACCGAGGAACTCCAGTTCAGCCTCCACGACCTGCATGCCGCCTGCAAGACCTGCGGATTGAAGACCCTGCCCAGGGATTCGCATGCCGAGTCGCTCTTCCTGCACTTGCTGGCGCAGGCTCCGCCGCGCGAGCAGTTCGCCCAGCCTGCCGAGCGCCGCTTTTTCCGCCTCTGGCAAATCCGCTTCGCCCTGAAGAGCGCAGGCGCGGTGGCGCTTCTCGGCTGCCTGCTGTTCGCCGGCAAGCTGCTGGTCGACGCTTTCCAGTGGAGCGGCCAGACCGCGGAGATCCAGGCCCAGTCGGAAGCGGACGCGCAGAAATACCAGGCGATCCTGAAAACCTATCCGCCCATGCCGACCAGCACGGACAATCTGCGCGCCGTCATCGGTCGCTTCGACGACCTGGAAAAACGCAGCGCACCCGTGGAGCCGCTCTTCCTCGCCCTCAGCCGCGCCCTGGGGGAATCCCCCCGCGTCGACCTCGATCGCATCCAGTGGCAGCTCAATGCCAACCCGGACGACAACTTCCAGTCGCAGCAGGAAACCCGCACCCCCGCGGCGAACGGTGAAAAGCCGGCGGCGGGCGCCATGCATGCCATCGCGGTCGTGCATGGCCTGCTGCCCACGTCCATGGCGACCGATCAGCGCGGCCAGCTCGATGCGGTCAATGCCTTCGCCGACACCCTGCGCAAGGATCCCTCCCTCAAGGTGACCATCCTGCGCATGCCCTTCGATGTCGAGTCCGGCAAGTCGCTGAAGAGCGCAAGCGAGAAGGCGGCGGAAGCCGTCCAGCCGAAATTCGTCGTCCACATCAGCAGGAAACTGTGACATGGCCGCAACCTTTACCCAGGATGACTTTCGCCGCATCCGCCTCAGCCTGGCGGCAGCGCTGCTCATGATCGCCACCGGCGCCGCGGCCGTCTACGCCTCGATACAGATGAAACAGGCGGAAGAGAAGAACAACAAGGCGGCGCTGGCAAAGCGCGGCGAAAGCCAGCGCCGGCTCAACCTGGCGCGCGATGAGGAACTGGAGATAAAGCAGAAGATCGCCCGCTTCAACGAGCTTTCCGCCCGCGGCATCTTCGGCGAGGAGCAGCGCCTCGACTGGGTCGAGCAGATCCGCCAGATCAAGCAGGCGCGCAAGCTGTTCGACATCCAATACGAAATCGCGCCGCAGCAACTGGCGGATGCCGTCACCGTGCCGGGCAGAAGCGCCAACTTCGAATACCTCGCCAGCCCGATGCAAGTGCAGATGAAGCTGCTGCACGAGGACGACCTCCTCAACTTCCTCGCCGACCTGCGCTCGACGGCCAAGGCCTATCTTCGCGTGCGCAAGTGCGACGTGTCGCGCCTGCCCAGGGTCCCGAGCGAGCGCGGCAGCGTCGCGCCGCAGTTGAGCGCCGACTGCACCATCGACTGGATCACCATCCGCGAAAGGAAGGGCGCCTGATGCTCCGCCTGACGCCAACCGTCCGACTGGCCGCCGCCCTGCTGCTCATCGGCCTGGCCGCCCCCCATCCTGCCGCCGCCGAGGAACTCGGCCGCCTCTTCTTCACGCCGGAGCGCCGCGCCGCGCTGGAGCGCCAGCGCCTGCTCAACATCCAGGAAACCCAGCAGGTCATCGAGGGCGCCACGCTCACCGTCACCGGCGTCGTCCAGCGCAGCGGCGGCAGGACGACGACCTGGATCAACAACACGCCCCAGGAAGAGAAGAATGCCGCCACCGGCGTTCGCGTCGACGTCGACCGTGCGAATCCCGGCAGGACCGTCGTCACCGCCGGCGAAGAGGCGCCCGCCACGCTCAAGGTCGGCGAAGCCATCAACCGCGCCACGCGCGAGACGTCCAGCGGCGTGGGCGAGGGGCGCATCACCGTCAAGCGCGAAAGTGCCAAGGCAAAGTAGGCCTCAGCCGCCAGCTTCCTGTCACGTCATGAGCACGGGGGAAAAGTCAGTCCCGGCAGGACGGCGACACCGAGGTTCATTGCTTCGCCAGCGCGGCGCCGCCCTCCTGATCTTCATGATCCTGCTGATCATGGGCGGGCTTTTTTATTTCGTCCGTGGCCTGTCCCCCGAGAGCATCGACACGCGCCGCACGCAACAAAACCAGGAGGCGCTGGCGCAGGCCCGGGAAGCGCTGATCGGCTACGCGATGCAATACCGCGAACAGCAGCTCGCGCAAGGCCAGCCCGGCCGGGTCTACGGCTACCTGCCGCTGCCGGATCTGGGGACCACGCGCAACAACAACGCGGGCTGCGTCGCCGAAGGCTGCGACGCCGCCAACTTCGCCGGCAATGCGCTCAATTCGACCGTGATCGGCCGGCTGCCCTGGCGCACGCTCGGCCTCGAGCCGCTGCGCGACGGCCATGGGGAATGCCTGTGGTACGCCGTGTCCGGCAGCCACCAGCGCGAGCTGAGGGTTTCACCGATGAACTGGGACACCCTCAGCCACCTCGATGTCGTCGTCGCCAACGGCAGCGCGGCCCTGGTCTCAGCGCTGGCCGGCGCCCACGAGCGCCCGGTGGCGGTGATTTTCTCGGCGGGGCCGCCGCTGCCGGGGCAGGATCGCGCCCCTGTGGGAGGGGACGACGTGGCGCGCTGCGGCGGCAATTACGATGTCGCCAACTACCTCGATCCCGCCACGGCGGCGGCGCTCGGCGGCGTCACCAACTACCTGGCGGGAACGAACAAGGCCAGCGCCGTCACCGACCCGACCACGCCCAAGGCGCTCTCGCTGCAGGGCAAGGCATTCGCTTCGGGCGGCAATTTCCTGCCCAACGCCTGCCAGGGCGGCGACTGCGACCTCGTCGCCAATGACGCCGGCCTGGCCATCACCGGCGACACGCTGTTTGCGGCAATCCGCAAGTCGGCCTATTTCCGCACCGACATCAACGCGATGCTCGACCGCATGACCTTCTGCCTGCGCGACCAGATCGTCGCCGGCGGCTTCACCCCCGCGGCGATCGGCGGCTTCACCCCGCCCGCCGACAAGAGCGCCGGCCGCATTCCGTCCCATGCCTGCTACGACGACAGCCAGAATCCGCTCGGCTATTACAGCCACTACAGCGAAATGCTCTTCCTCGCCAAGCCAAACGCGGGAAATTTCACGGTCAACGGCGACGCGAACTGCGCCGGCGTCCTGCTCTTCCCCGGCCAGCGCAGCGCCGGGCAGCAACGCGTCACGACGGCGCAGAAAAACGCCCCCTCCAACTATCTTGAAGGCAGCAACCTGGCAAGCTTCACCGCCCCCGGCACCACCTTCGGCAGCGTCGGCGGTCCCACCCTGCTCGACCGCGCCCCGCTGCAGGCGCCCGAGCAGGACATCGCCCGCTGCATCCCCGTCGGCGCCAGCTTCACCACCGTCGAATCGCCCGTGCTGACAGCCCAGGGCTTCGGCCAAATCGTCGCCTACGATGCCGCCACGCGCACGCTGACGCTGGGCAAGCAGGACGTCACCACCGGCTTCGGCGCCGGCGCTGACGCGCTGTTCGGCTGCGCCTGGGTGTCGGAGGTCAGGACGCTCGGCAGCGGGGTGCGCGCCTACTACCGCTTCCAGTTCAAGAAAGTCGGCACCAGCGTGGGCGGCAACGGCTTCGTCTTCGCCATCGCCGACGCCATGAAGAACAGCTTCCTGTCCTGCGGCGCGGCGGGCAGCCATCTCGCTTATTCGGGCAACAACGGCACCACGCCGATAATCGACTTCCCCAAGATAGGCATCGAGTTCGACCAGAGCCGCAACACCGGCTTCAGCGAGTTCGCAAGCCTCACCCTCGGCAATCCCGGGCGCAACGATCCCTGTGGCACCGCCTGCTCAGGAGCCTTCAACAGCCACGCCGCCATCGTGTACTGGGGTCACGAGGTCGCCGGAGCCGATGGCGTGACACGACCGAACGACGATGACAACGTTCATGGCTTCCCCACCGCACCTCCCGGCCCGCGCCCTCCACCGCGCAGCCATGCCGACCCGGCCACCGAATCGGGCATCAAGTTCATCAACCTGCGCGGCTATCCCGACAGCTCATTCGACAGCAAGCTCTACCACGTCCGCGTCGAAGTCACGCCAACGCGAAACGTCAATCTCGCCGCCGAACTCAGCAACACCAGCATGCGCACCGAAGTCTGGATCGAGGGCGACGCCTCCCTCATCGACCAGATCGCCGCCCTGAAGAACACCACCCGCCCGATGAGCCTGCTCTACCCGACGTATGCCACGACCCTGAGCGACACGGCACTCCTGTACGATGTCGCCGTGGCGGCCTGCAGCGGCGGCGCCTGCCCGTCGGGACAGGCCTGCGGCACGGACAACATGTGCTATCGTCCGGCGCTGCAGACGGTCCAGCTCGGCTTCACCGGCTCGCAGCGCACCTCCGACCAGGAAGTGACCATCAACGACTTCTTCACCACATGGCTGCCATGAATCCCGCCGTACTGCGGAGACTGACTTCAGCGCGCGGTTTCACCCTCACCGAAATGGCGGTGGTGCTGGTGATTGTCGCGCTTCTCATCGCCAGCCTGGTGATTCCGCTCTCCGCGCAACAGGACATCCGGGCGCGGCAGGAAACGGAAAAAGCGCTGGCGGACATCCGCGAGGCGCTCCTGGGTTATGCGGCAAGCCATGCCGCGGGGGACGGGAAGCCCTATCTGCCCTGCCCGGACACGGATGACGACGGCCTCGAAAACCGCACTGCCGGCGCCTGCACCGGCGGAATCCAGGAAGGCCGCCTCCCCTGGGCCGATCTCGGCCTCGGCCGCAACGATGCCTGGAACAATCGCTTTCGCTACCGCGTCACGGCGGCCTTCTCGAACAGCACCGCCGGCTTCACGCTGGCCAGCGCCGGCAATCTTACCGTCTGCGCCGACAGCGCCTGCGCGGCAACCATCGCCGGCAACGTGCCCGCGGTCGTCTTGTCGCACGGCGCGAACGGCGCCGGTGCCTTCAACCTGAGCGGCGGCACCAACCCCGCCCCAACCGATGCCAACGAACTGGAAAACACGGACAGCGACGACACTCTCGTGAGCAGAACCTCCGATGCCGGATTCGACGACCTCGTAACCTGGGTTCCGCCCACCGTCCTCATGAACCGCATGATCACCACCGGCAAGCTGCCCTGAGCGGCCATCACCCGAATGGGCTATGCCGCCATTCTTGCCAGCGCGTCATAATCCTGCGAAACTCCAATCAAAGAACGGGGATGTTCCCCGCAAAACCCATTCGGAGACCCGCATGACCGGTGGCTCGAACGGCCTCCTCGACCGGCTGCGCACTGCCGGCATCGACCCCAGCGACAGCGAAGAGCTGCGGCTGAACAAGTCGCTGCTGATGTTCGCCACCGGCCTGGCCAGCGTCGCCTCGATGCTGTGGCTCGTCATCTACTGGAGCCTCGGCCCGCAGCTGTCCTCGACGCTGCCCTTCGCCTTCCAGATCCTGCTGGCGACCAACCTGGCGATCTACATCAGGCTGGGAAATTTCGAGTTCTTCCGCCTGAGCCAGCTGGCGCTGTTCCTCTTCTTCCCCTTTGTCGTGCAATGGAGCATCGGCAACTTCATCACCGCAAGCGGCATCACCATCTGGGGCCTGCTGGCGCCGGTCGGCGCCATCCTCTTCATGGGGGCGCGTGAATCTTTCGCCTGGTTCGCCGCCTATCTTTTCCTGCTGGCCCTGTCGGGCTTTTTCGACTTCCACCTGGCTTCCATGGAAATTCAGACCAAGCAGCAGATCCCGATCAAGACGGCGGTGGTCTTCTTCGCCCTGAATTTCGCCGCGGTGTCGACCATCGTTTTCCTGCTGCTGCGCTTCGCCACCCTCGAAAAGCAGAAGGCGCAGGAGCGGCTGACGGAAGCCCACCGCATGCTGCAGATCGAGCAGGAGCGCTCCGAGCGCCTGCTGCTCAACATCCTGCCCGGCGCGGTGGCGGAACGCCTGAAGAACAGCAACCAGACCATCGCCGACGGCTTCGCCGACGTGACGGTGATGTTCGCCGACATCGTCAACTTCACCCAGGTCGCGGAAGGCATGGCGCCGACGCAGGTGTTCGCCATGCTGAACCGCATCTTCTCCTCCTTCGACGAGATGGCGGAGAAATACGGCCTGGAAAAGATCAAGACGATCGGCGATGCCTACATGGTGGCGGGCGGCCTCAACGACGGCGAGGAGGACTACTCGGACGCCATCGCCGACATGGCCCTGGCCATGCGGGAGCTGCTGCGGCGCGATTTCACGGTGAACGACGCCCACCTGGAGGTGCGCATCGGCATCGGCACCGGCCCGGTGGTGGCCGGCGTGGTCGGCAAGAAGAAGTTCATCTACGACCTGTGGGGAGACACGGTGAACATCGCCAGCCGCATCACCTCGGAGGGCGTGCCCGGCATGATCCAGGTGGACACCACCACCTGGCGCCGTCTGAAGGAGCGCTTCGACTTCCACGAGCCGCAGACGATCTATCTCAAGGGCAAGGGCGAAACGGAAGTGCACCGCCTGATCGGCAGGAGATCGGACGGGGCGGCAGCGTAGGTCGGAGTGTAGGTCGGGCTTTAGCCCGACTTCGGCCTGAAGGCCGATGACCGAAGGAAATCCCTGCGGGACAACGGAAGCCAATCGCCCAAGTCGGGCTGAAGCCCGACCTACAGATCGCCCGGCTCGTCCTCCTCGGGCAGTTGGCTCAACTCGAAGCAGACCCGTCCCGTCTCGTTGCTGACGACCTTCAGTTCGTAGCCGTAAAACTCGGCATGCCGGGCCGCCTGGTAGAGGCCGATGCCCAGGCCCACCCGCGAAACGACGGGGGCGCGGAACAGGCTCTCCATCACTTCGGCCGGAATCGCCGGACCGTCATCGCTGACCGTCAGCACCGGGCCCTCCTTGAGACTGAACGCCACGCGGATCTGCAAGGCCGGCGTTTCCTGCCTCTTGGCCAGTGCATTCTCCAGCAGGTTTTCCGCCGCGCTGCTGAACAGAGTGACGGGAATCGTTTGTTCGCTCTCGATCCTCTCGGGCGAGAAGCTCACGCCGGCCTGGGCGTAGCGGGCCTGCAATCCCGCCCACCACGGACCAGCAGGAACGAATTGCGCACCCTCCAGTTCGGGACGCCGGAGCTTGCCCAGGGTCTGCTGCAGCCGCTGGGCGATGACGGGCAACTGGCGCCGCAGCAGGGCCTGGTATTGCGGCGACAGCGTCTCGCCCTCGCTCGATGCGGCCAGGCACAGGGCATTGAGCGATTGCAGGAGGTTCTTCACGTCGTGGGTCAGGCGCGCGCCGGTCTGGTGGATGGCCTTGACGTAACTGAGCTGCTGCAGCTCCTGGGCACGCAGCTTGGCTTCGTAGAATTCGCCGAGCAATTGCGCCAGCAGGTCGAAATGCCAGGTCAGCGCCGGGCTGAGGGGCTGCTGGGTGAAGATGGCAAGCGTCAGCAGGCCATGCTGGAACTCGCTGCGCTGACCCTCGCGCCGGCCCGACCCGCTCTCGCTGCCCTCGGCACGCCATTCGCAGCCGTTCACCCACGGCAGGCGGGTCATGCCCTCCAGCGACTGGGCGAGAAACTTCTCCGGCTGGTCTTCCCGCTGCATGGTGTCGGCCAGTTCATGCAGCCAGCGCTCGAAGGGCAAGCCGAGCGACAGCAGGTAGCGGGAAAAGAACATGCCGAGCCCGGCAAAGCCGAGTCGCGGGTTCCAGGCCCAGGCCATCAGCAGCAGGATTGCCGTGATGACGACGATCGTGGCGATGAGGGATTCGATATAGCCTTGCCGGGTCAGCAGCATGGCCGAGATGCTGCCCAGCACCAGCACCGCCAGCAGGAGGAAGATGAAGGCGCTGTAGACAAAGTCGACCACCTCCGCCTCGCCTTCGGCCTCCGGCTCGACCGGCAGGAGGGCCATCACGGGCAGCAGCGCGGGCAGCACATACTTGGCCAGGAACAGGTATTCGCCGGGCAGCACGAACGGGCCGGGCAGCACCTGCGGCACCAGGACCACCAGCAGCATGCTGATCAGGTAGGTCAGGACGAGGAGGTAAAAAACCTTTGACCAGCGGCCGGAAAAAAAGAACACCTTTCCGCCGATGATCCCGGCCAGCGCCATCACCCACAGGATCATCATCCAGCCGCTCGCCGAGTAAGCGGCGGCGGCGACCAGGACGGCAATGACCGCAAGCTGCAGCCCGCTCAGGCGATGTTCGGCCCGAACGAACGGCTGCCAGAGGATGAACAGGCCGATATGCACCACCAGCAAGGTGCGGCCGACGCCGCTGGCGATGCCCTGCAGCAGCAGCAAATGCAGCAGGCCCAGCAGGCCCAGCAATACCCAGCGGCGCTGGCTGTGCGTCAGGTGGGCAAAGGTCGAGGTTGTGCCGGTCACGGCGGGTTTTGACGACATGGCGACAGTATTGTCGAAAGGCCGACAGCATTCCGTGAAATTTTCACTGTTTGCGCCGGAAAATGCACTGAATGGCTATTGGCATTCTTATTGCTTGATTAGGGGCGTAATGCCATAACTCGGGAGAATACCGTGAGACAAAAACAGATGGGCTTCACCCTGGTCGAAATCGCCATCGTGCTGGTGATTATCGGCCTCTTGCTCGGCGGCGTGTTGAAGGGACAGGAACTGGTCAATAGCGCGAAAGTGAAGAACCTGGCGAACGATTTCCGGAACATTTCCACTTTCGTCTACGCCTACCAGGACAAGTACCGCGCCCTGCCCGGCGACGACTCGGCAGTTGCGAGCCATGTCAACGGCGGCACCGTCGCCACGACACCTGCCGCCGGCCTGGCCAACGGCCGCATCAACGGCACTTGGAACACGACTACCACGACGGACGAATCGGCGCTGTTCTGGCAGCATGTCCGCCTGGCCGGCCTGGCGACGGGCACCACGACCGTGGGCGACCTCAGCCTGGGCGACGAATACGTGCCGAAGAACGCCGACGGCGGCCGCATCGGGGTGACCGGCGACGCCGTCTTCACCGGCGCCACGCCCTGGGCCGCCAACTTCTTCATCTGCTCGTCCAACATCCAGGGCCGTTTCGCCCGCCAAATCGACACCACCATCGACGACGGCAACACGACCACGGGCACGGTGCGGGTCCTCTGCGAAAACCTCTGCTCCACCTCGGCCGCCTACGTGGCGTTGACCCCCGCCGACGATGCGAAGGTCTATACGATATGCGTCGGCAACTGACGGCAGCGTAATGATGAAAAAGCCCGCCAGCCGGCGGGCTTTTTTTATCCCTTCAGCAGCCGGTTCTCCCCCGCCGCCAGCCTGTCCGGCACGCCCGGCATGACGGCCACGTCGCCCGCTTTTAGGCGCGTCTGTGGCGAGGCAACAAACACTCTCCCAGCATCTGCTCAAGCGCAGGGCGGGCTCCAAGTCTTTTCACCAGGCTGGCGTAAAGCGGCTTGATAGCTTTGGTCATGGATGCCGGCGCCTCTGCAAAGGCGAGCTTCAGCGCCTGGGGTTCGCTATCCGCAAGCACGGCGGCGAGGACGAGCGCCTGCTGCCGATCCTTTTCCGCCTTTTCCGGAAAGCCACGCCGTTGGGTGCTGGAATAGAGCTTGTGCCAGACCAGTCTGGCGGCCTGCGGCAGGCGCACGGGGATGCAATGCCCACCCGCAAGCATGGCGCCCGGTTCAGGCGCTTCGAGCAGGTAGTCGTAATGCGGTACGGTCTGGGCGGCCCACTCGAGTTCCGGCACGCGAATGACGCTGCCCACCTTTTTCCCGGGCGCAAGTACATCGACCCGCAATGCCTGAGCACCCGGTAGTTTTACGGATGTCGAATGCTCCGACGACGGCAACCCCGGAACCGCCGTAAAGGGTAGTCCGGTCGCCCGCAGGGTCGCGAGAAAGGATAGCTGCGCCGCGAGCTTGAGCTGTTGCCTGCGTGCCAGGTCGATATCCTGGGTGCGGGCGCTGATGGCAATCGCGCCGAGTTCGTTGAGCCACGCCATATAGCCAAGCGTCCCTACGAGTATGAGTCCCGCCTGGAACGCCCCCCGGTTGTGCAGTTCGACCAGCACGCGCGCCATCGGCTTGTCGCCCACCTGAAACCCCAGCTTGCGCAGGGCCGATACCTGGGATGAGGCCCACTCGCCGAACGCCATCCGTTCGCGCATCGACTGCAGGGGTTCTGCGTCACCATCTTTGCAAACCAGTTCTTCGGATTGTTTTCCAGGCACCGGATAAAAGACCCGGTACCAGTAGGGATAGCCGCTTCCTTTACGCAGAGCAAGCGTACCCGGCGTACCCGGCAGCAGGATCCCTGCAGCCAGCGTTCGCTCCTTGAGCTCCGCGTACTGCGTGCGAAAGGCCAGCTCATGCTCGCGAAACAGCGATGGTTTTGCCATTGAATTTACCCAATAATTTATGATTTTATAGGGTAATTATAGCCCGCTACGGCAATTTACCCAACGATATTAAGGTCTATTGGGTAAGGCCGCTCATGCTTTGTTGCAGTCACGGGTGAAGACGATAGGCGGGTCATCCCTTCAGCAGCCGGTTCTCCCCCGCCGCCAGCCCGTCCGGCACGCCCAGCATGACGACCACGTCGCCCGCCTCGAAGCGCGCTTCCGGTGACGGGCTGACCGCGCGGATGCCGCGCCGGCGGATGAGGGACACCGTGACGTCGAACCGCTCCAGGCCGAGCTCGGCGATGGTCCGGCCGATGCCCCAGGCGCCGGGATTCAGCACCACGGAATGCAGGCGCGACTGCCGCGCCTCGTCGAGGTCGTCGGCGGCGTCGGTGGCGCCATGGAAGAAGCCGCGCAGCAGGTCATAGCGCTGTTCGCGCACCTCGCGGAAGCGCCGCACGACGCGGTTGATCGGCACGCCGAGCAGCACCAGGGCGTGCGAGGCGAGCATGATGGAGGACTCCAGCGTCTCCGGCACCACCTCGGCGGCGCCGGCCTGGGACAGGCGGTCGAAGTCGCTTTCGTCGACGGCCCGCACCACCACCGGCAGCTCGGGCCGCAGTTCATGCACCAGCGCCAGCACGCGCAGCGCCGAGTCCGGGTCGGCATAGGAGACGATCAGCACGCTGGCGCGCATGAGCCCGGCGGCCACCAGGGCTTCGCGCCGCGCGGCGTCGCCATACACGACGGTGTCGCCGGCGGCGGCGGCCTCGCGCACGCGCTCCGGGTCGAGATCGAGGGCGACGTAGGAGACGCCCTCCTGCTCCATGAAGCGCGCCAGGTACTGGCCGCTGCGGCCGTAGCCGCAGATGATGGCGTGCTTGTCGGTGGCCATCGAGCGCGCCGCGATCTGCGTCAGCTCCATCGCGCGCAGCATCCATTCCGAGGCGCAGAAGCGCATCACGATCTTTTCGCTGAACTGCACGATGAGCGGCGCCAGCAGCATGGAAAGCACCAGCGCCGCCACGACCACCTGCAGGGCTGCGCCGGGCAGCAAGGTCAGGTTCTTGATGTCGGCGATCAGCACGAAGCCGAACTCGCCGCCGGCGCACAGCCACAGCCCGGTGCGCATGGCGGTGCCCGGCAGGGCGCCGAATGCCCGCGACAACCCGCCGATGAGGACGAACTTGCCGGCCAGCAGGAGCGCCAGCAGGCCGGCCACCCAGGGCAGCTGGCGGACGATCACGCCGACGTCGAGGAACATGCCGACGGTGATGAAGAACAGGCCGAGCAGCACGTCGCGGAAGGGCTTGATGTCCTCTTCCACCTGGTAGCGGTATTCCGTCTCGGAGATCAGCATGCCGGCGAGGAAGGCGCCCAGCGCCAGCGACAGGCCGGCCAGCTCGGTCAGATAGGCCAGGCCGAGCGTGATGAGCAGGACGTTGAGCATGAACAGCTCGGCCGAACGCCGCTGCGCCACGATGTGGAACCAGCCGCGCATGAGGCGCTGGCCGAAGAAGAGGATCAGCGAGAGCACCACCGCCGCCTTGAGCGCCGCCACGGCAAGCGTCTCGGCCATCGCCTCCGGCGCCTGCGAAAGCGCCGGCACGACGATCAGCAGCGGCACCACCGCCAGGTCCTGGAACAGCAGGACGCCGATGATCTCGCGGCCGTGCTTGGATTCGAGCTGCAGGCGCTCCGCCAGCATCTTCACGACGAGCGCCGTGGACGACATGGCGAGAATGCCGCCCAGGGCGATGCCGGCCTGCCAGGACAGCCCCGCCAGCATGGCGACGGGAACGTTGATGGCGACCGTCAAGGCGACCTGCGCCAGGCCGAGCCCGAACACCGTGCGCTTCATGCTGTAGAGGCGCGGCAGCGAGAACTCCAGGCCTATGGAGAACATCAGGAAGACCACGCCGAATTCGGCCAGGTGCCGCGTCGCCTCGGAATCGGGGATGAGGTCGAGCGCGTGCGGCCCGATGGCCGCGCCGACCAGCAGGTAGCCCAGAATCGGCGGAAGATTGAGCGAGCGGAACAGCACGACCACGAACACGGCGGAGGCGAGCAGGACAAGAACCAGTTGCAGCGTGGTCATGGATTCAGGGATTGGCGGAGTAGTTTGGTATACTTTTGCCTAGTCTAATCAAATCGCATTCATGAACCAAATCCCGGCCACAGGAAAAATCGATCCCAGGACGCTGGAACTGGCGAGAAGGGTATTGCGCATCGAAGCGCAGGCCGTCGCCGGCCTGATCGATCGCCTGGATGGCGCCTTCCTCAAGGCCATCGAGCTGATTCTTGCCTGTCACGGCCGCGTCATCGTCTCGGGCATCGGCAAGTCCGGCCACATTGCGCGCAAGATCGCCGCGACGCTTGCCAGCACCGGCACGCCGGCCTATTTCGTGCATGCCGCCGAGGCGGCCCACGGCGACCTCGGCATGATCACCCGCGAGGACGTCCTGATCGCCCTGTCCAATTCGGGCGAAGGCGAGGAATTGCTGACCATCGTGCCGCTGGTCAAGCGCCAGGGCGGCAGGCTGATCGCCATCACCGGCGATCCGGCATCCTCGCTGGCGCGCGAAGCCGATGCCCATCTGGACGCCGGCGTCGCCGAAGAAGCCTGTCCGCTCAACCTCGCTCCCACCGCCAGCACCACCGCGGCGCTGGCCATGGGCGATGCGCTCGCCGTGGCCCTGCTCGACGCGCGCGGCTTCGGCGCCGAGGATTTCGCCCGTTCCCATCCCGGCGGCACGCTCGGCCGGCGGCTGCTCACTCACGTGAGGGACATCATGCGCAAGATCGACGCGGTGCCGTGCGTCAGCGAAAAGGCGACGGTCGCCGAAGCGGTGCTCGCCATCTCCCGCGGCGGCATGGGCATGACGGCCGTCGTCACGGAAAAGCTTGCCGTTGTCGGCATCTTCACGGACGGGGACCTGCGCCGCGCCCTGGAAAAGGTGGCCGACTTCAAGGGAACGCCGGTAACGCAGGTCATGACGCGCAACCCGCGCACCATCGGGCCCGACCGCCTGGCTGCGGAAACCGCCCAGATGATGGAAGAGCACAAGATCAGCCAGATTCTCGTGGTCGAGGACGGCGCGCTGATCGGCGCGCTCAACACGCACGACCTGTTCCGCGCCAAGGTGATTTGAGCAGCCCTCCATGAAATTCATTCCGCGCAGCCAGAGCCTGTTCCCGATCGCCCTCATGGTCACGCTGCTCGGGCTCACCTTCTGGCTTCAGCGCGCCACCGAAATCAAGGAAAACTTCAGCGACAGCAAGATTCGCCACGATCCCGACTACTATGCTGAGAAATTCAGCGTGCGCCGCTTTGCCTCGACGGGCGGTCTGCAGAGCACGCTCGTCGCAAAAAAAATGGTACATTACCCCGATGACGAGACCACGGTCGTGACCGAGCCGCGGATGTCGTTTTTCAAGGGGCCGAGGCCGACGTATCTCTCCGCGAAGGAGGGACTGGTCGGGCCGGATGCCCGTGAAGTCGCCCTGGTCGGCAATGTGCGCGGAATGCGGGCGGCAACGGCAACCGATCCCGAGATCGTCTTTACCACCAGCCACCTCACGGTGTTCCCCGACGACGAGGTAGTGCGCACTACGGCAGCCGTGACGATCACCCAGGGGGCCTCGGTCGTGCGCGGGGTCGGACTGGAAGCCGACAACAAGACCCAGGTCTATCAACTGCTGAGCCAGGTCAACAGCACCATAGAGAAAAAACACCGCTGACGCCCATGATGCCCTCCCAAGCCACCCGTCGATCCGTCCTGTGCGCGGCCTTGCTCGCCGCCGCCACGCTCAGCCATGCCGAGAAGGCGGACCGCAACAAGCCGGTCAACCTCGAGGCCGACCGCGTCACGGTCGACGATGTCAGCAAGGTGCACATCTTCGACGGCAACGTCACCCTGACCCAGGGCACCCTGGTCATCCGCAGCGACAAGCTGGTGGTGAAGCAGGACGCCGAGGGCTTCCAGAACGGCATCGCCAACGCCAATCCCGGCAACCTGGCGCACTTTCGCGTCAAGCGCGAGGGCAAGGATGAATTCATCGAGGGCGAAGCCGAGCGCATCGAGCACGATTCCAAGTCCGAGACCACCAAATTCTTCAATCGCGCCTACGTCAAGAGCGGCATGGACGAAGTGCGCGGCCAGTTCATCGTTTTCGATGGGCAGCACGAGCAATACTCGGTCACCAGCGGCCCGGCGGGTTCGGTCGTGCCGGGACGGGACAACCGCGTTCGCGCCGTGATCCAGCCGAAGAACAAGGGCAAGGACGCCGACATCGACCCGCAAGCCTCGCCCGCCGCCGGCCCGCCGGTGAAGCTGCAAATCGCCCCCAACATCGCCAATCCCAGATAGGAGCGCCATGGCCTACGAAAACATCGTCGTCGAGGCCCGCGGCAAGGTCGGGCTCATCACGCTGAACAGGCCCAAGGCGCTCAACGCGCTGAACGATGCGCTGGTCGACGAACTGGGCGACGCGCTCGACAGGTTCGAGGCCGACGAGGCCATCGGCGCCATGGTCATCACCGGCTCGGACAAGGCCTTCGCCGCCGGCGCCGACATCGTGGCAATGAGCCAGTGGGACTACATGGACGTCTACAAGCCCGACTACATCACGCGCAACTGGGAGCGCGTCAAGACCTGCCGCAAGCCGGTCATCGCCGCGGTGGCCGGCTTTGCGCTGGGCGGCGGCTGCGAACTGGCCATGTCCTGCGACATCATCATCGCCGCCGACACGGCGAAGTTCGGCCAGCCCGAGATCAAGCTCGGCATCCTGCCCGGCGCCGGCGGCACGCAGCGTTTGCCGCGCGCGGTGGGCAAAGCCAAGGCGATGGACCTCTGCCTCACCGCCCGCATGATGGATGCGGCCGAAGCCGAACGCGCCGGACTCGTCTCGCGCGTCGTGCCTGCCGACAAGCTGCTGGATGAAGCCCTCTCCGCCGCCGAAACCATCGCCGGCTTCTCGCTGCCGGTGATCATGATGGTCAAGGAATGCGTCAACCGCGCCTACGAAAGCGGGCTGGCCGAAGGCATGCTCTTCGAACGGCGCACCTTCCACGCCGCCTTCTCGCTGGCCGACAAGAAGGAAGGCATGGCCGCCTTCGTCGAGAAGCGCAAGCCGGACTTCAAGAACCGGTAATTACCTGCGTACTGCTATGGCGACGCCCACTGCGGCGATCGCCATCCCCGCCACGGCCGCCAGGCCGAGCTTCTCGCCGAAAACAAGAAACGCCAGCAGCGCCGTCGTCGGCGGCGTGAGGTAGAACAACGCCGAGACGCGCGTCGCCGCGCCGCGCCGGATCAGCAGGTGCAGCAGCGAGATCGCCCCCAGCGACAGGACGAAGATCAGCCAGGCCAGCGCAAACACGAACTGCCCGCTCCACTCGACGCGCATCGTCTCGAAGGCCAGCGCGAAGGGCAGCAGCGCCAGCGCGGCGGCAACGAACTGGATCACCGAACCGCTCCACAGATCCAGCTCGGCGCAGAAACGCTTCTGGTAGAGCGTGCCGAGCGTGATGCCGACCAGCGCCATCGTCGAAAAAGCAAGGCCGGCGCCGCTCAGCCCGGCAAACCCCAGCTTGTCCAGCACAACCAGCGTGACGCCCCCGAAACCGAGCACCAGCCCCGCCCATTGCCGTCCGCTCACCCGTTCGCCCACCATGGAAGCGCTGAGAAAGGCCGTCAGCAGCGGCTGGATGCCGACGATGAGCGCCACCACGCCCGCCGACATGCCGTGATGGATGGCCAGGAACACGCCGGACAAATAGCCGCCGTGCAGTAATACGCCCGCAACGGCAATGTGGAACCATTGCATCGGCCGGTGCGGCCACGGCCGCCGCAAGACCAGCGCCAATGTGCCCAGCAAGCCGATCACGCAGGCAAAGCGAACCAGCAGGAAGGTCAGCGGCTCGGCGAAGGGGAGCCCCAGCTTGGCGCCGATGAAGCCGGTGCTCCAGAGCAGGACGAACAGGCCCGGGGCCAGCGCCAGCAGCAGGGATTGTGAATCGGTTTTTTGGGTCATTTATTTTGGAAAGTCAGGTTGCGACGCCACAAATGAAGCATAGCAAGACAACAAAGATAAGTGCTTACTAACTTTTAATATACTGTTTTTATGCTATTTTTTATTTGCTCAAAAAATATTGTGCTTTGCACAAAAAAAATCTTGACTTGGATTAATTCGTCCCTATAATTGAATCATGCTGCAGTGCAACAAGCAGTCATCGAAACCCGATTGCAGTTTTCGTTTTTTAATCGTCGTCATTTGAAGGAGAGAGAAATGTTTGCTACCCCGGAACAACTGGCTGGCGCCAATAAAGCCAATGTCGAAGCCATGCTTACCCTGGCCAACACCGCGTTTGCGAGCGCCGAGCGCTTCGCCGCCCTGAACCTGAACACCGCCCGTGCCGTGCTGGAAGACAGCGTGAACAACGCCAAGGCCCTGCTCGGCGCCAAGGATCTGCAGGAAGCCATCTCCCTGCAAGCCACCCTGGCCCAGCCGTCCGTCGAGAAGGCCGTCGCCTACTCGCGCAGCGTGTATGAGATCTCCGCCCAGACCCAGGAAGAGTTCTCCAAGCTGGTCGAGGCGCAGTTCGCCGAAGTGAACAAGAACGTCGCCTCCTCGCTGGACAAGGCCGCCAAATCGGCCCCGGCCGGTTCCGACGTCGCGGTTGCCGCCGTCAAGTCGGCCATCGCCGCCGCCAACTCGGCCTACGACACGATGAGCAAGGCCGCCAAGCAGGTCGCCGAGATCGCCGAGGCCAATGTGGCCGCCGCGACCAACGCCACCGTCAAGGCCGTCGGCGCCGCCGCGACCACCAAAGCCAAGAAAGCCGCCTAAAGAGAACCTTCCCCCCAGCCCCCTTCCCGTGGAAGGGGGCGACGGTGGTTCGCAGGCGAAGCCTGCTCCGCGCAATACGCTGCTCCGTCTTGGGGCACCCCAAGGGTACTTCCTGCGGGGCGCGGCCGGCGACGGAGCTTGGCTGTACCGTCCTCCTCCAGCCCCAGCATTGGGGCGGATTCAAGCCTCGGCTCCGGCCGGGGCTTTTTTTTTATCTTGCCGCCCACTCCAGGCCGCGCTTCGTCACTTCGGCCCGAATTTCCTCCATCGCCTTCGACACGGATTTCGGCTCGCCGCGCATGCCGAGTTCAATGTGGCGGCGCACGCCCTCGCCGCCGAACGACGGCAGGCTGAACAAGGTCGCCTGCGGGTAGTCCCGCGTGATGCGGTTCATGAGGTCGAGCAGGGCCGACTCGACAGCTTCATAAACAACGATCGCCTGCTCGCCCCGTGCCACCGCATGGTGCAGATGCGCAAGGCGCGACTCCAGAACCCACTCCAGCATCGGCCAGGCCATCACCGGGAAACCGGGGAAAAAGAAGTGATTTCGCAGAAAGAAGCCGGGGATGCGGTTGTAGGGATTGGGAATGATCTCGCTGCCCAACGGAAACTCCCCCAGCATGAGCCGCTGCGGCGTGGTTTCCTCGCCGAACCTCGCCCGGATCTCGCGCTCGGCATCGGGATGCAGGGCAATGCCCACGCCCAGCGCCGCGGCAACCGCCTGGCGCGTGTGATCGTCCGGCGTCACGCCGATGCCGCCAAAGCCGAAGACAACATCGTCGCCCGCGAAGCTGCGTTGGAACGCTCCGGTCAGGCGCGCCCGGTCGTCGCCGAGATACTGCGCCCAGTCGAGCGCCATGCCGCGCGCGGAGAGCAATTCGATGGCTTTGGCGAAGTGCTTGTCCGTCCGCCTGCCGGAGAGGATTTCATCGCCGATGATGATCGCGCCGATACCCATCTTCATGCCTTGTCCAATCCGAGCGTGAAATGGAAGGTGGCGCCCTGGCCCGGCGCGGACTCGGCCCACACCTCCCCGCCGTGGCGCTCGACCAATCGCTGCACGATGGCCAGGCCGACGCCCGTTCCGGGAAACTGCGCCCCGGTGTGAATGCGCTGGAACATGCCGAACAGCTTGCCGGCATAGTTCATGTCGAAGCCGACGCCGTTGTCGCGGACGAAATAGACGCGCCTGCCATGGTCTTCCCGCACGCCGATTTCCACGTGCGGCTGCGACGCCCCGGCTGAGAACTTCAGCGCGTTGCCGATCAGATTCTGGAGAACCTGGCGCAACATCGTTTCGTCGCCCTGCGCGCGTGGCAACGGCGCGACATCGACAGCCGCCCCCGGATAGGCCTCCTGAAGTTCATGTGCCACCGACAGCGCCAGGCGCTCGAGGTCGACCTCGACAGGAACGAGGGCGATGCGGCCGGCGCGCGAATACTCGAGCACGTCGTCGATGAGCTCGCCCAGACGGTTGCTGTTGTGCACGATGCGGCCGAACATGCGCTTGCCCTCTTCGCTCAGGCGCTCGCCTTCGCCCTCGATCAGCAGGTGGGAAAAGCCGTTGATGGCGCGAAGCGGCGCACGCAGGTCGTGCGACACGGTGTAGGAGAAGGCCTCCAGCTCGCGGTTGGCGCGCTCGAGGTCGGCGGTGCGCTCGGCGACGCGCCGTTCCAGCGAGGCATTCAACTCGAAGATTTCCGACCGGGCCCTTTCGCGCTCCGCCACACGCTGCCGTGCGCGGCGCGACACGGCGAGGATGCCGGCCATTCCGACCAGCCAGATGCCGCCGTGCGTACCCAGCGTGATGCGCAGCTCCTGCCCCGCCGCCGCCTCGAAAGGCGCCAGGGGAACGGACACGCTGACCCCCCCTTGCATCTCCCCCAGGCTGTTCCCGCTGCCGGCGTGGCATTTTAGGCAGCCGCCCTCCATGTACATCGGGAGCATCACGCGCAAGTGGGGCTTGCCGCCGACTTCGCTCATCTCCGCCGCCCTCGCCACACCCATGCTGAAGGACTCCAGCATCTTGCGCTCCCATTCGTCTGGTACGTTCAGCGGATTGATCGGCTTCATGCCCGTGATGTGGCCCACTACACCGTACTGCTCGGCATAACCATCCATGATCTGTCGCATCATGTAGGCCGGATTGATCAGGGTCAGCTGCGTGCCGCCAGTTGTGACCACATCGCGGTCAGGCAGCGTCAGGTACTTGTCCGGCGGCCACTTCCCGGTCGGGCGCACATAGACCCCGCCATGTTCGGTGGCCCAGCGGCGGAAGGCGATGTCCTTGTTGAGGTTGGCCTCCGCCTGGATGAGGGCGAATTCCATCACGGCCTTGCGATGCTGGTAGGCATTCCAGGCCAGCGACGCGCCGATAAACAGCGTCCAGAACAGGATCGCCAGGGCCGAGTTCAGCCTGACGTGCTTGTACGACGCTTTGGGGGATGTTTCCATGCTCGCCTCGTTGCCCACTTCAGCCGGTGCGACGCGAACGGCGCAGCGCTTCAAGGCAGTAATGGATGAAGGCCAGCCCCGCATAGGCGGGCGCGAACAGATTAACCAGTGGTATGAAGGCCAGCAGGCCGGCGACGATTCCGGCGAGATACAGCCCCCCGCGCTCGCGCGTCAGCACATCATCGAGCTCCTTCGCGTCGGCATGCGCCGAAAGCGAGTCGTAACTGTAGCCGCGGTAGTTGAGGTAGCCCGCCAGCAGCACCGGCAGCAGGATGCCCATGCCGGGAATCAGCCACAGCGGCAGGGTGACTATCCAGCCGACGAGGAATACGAACACCGCCAGCAAGGCGTTGCCCACGCTGCCGGCCAGCGTGCCGCCGTGGCGCTGCTCCAGCTCCGGGTAGTCCTTCGCCGCCACCCGCTCCAGCATCAGCGGCAGGGCAAACACCGCGACGATGAACATCGCCGTGCCGTAGACGAGCGGAATCAGCAGCAGGCCCAGCACCACCTTGACGAAGATCGCCGCGGCCAGCGCCGAAGCCTCCCAGCGCTGCAGGATCCAGTTGAGCCAGCTCACCTCAACGAACAGCCGCTCGATGCCTGCGCCGACCGTGTCCCAGGAAAGCCAGGCCATGGCGATCCAGAAGACGACGGCGGTCAGCGTCGGCCACAGCAGATGCCAGAGGATGCCCCGCGTGAGCAGGCTCCGCAGGGCGCGTCCATAGGCTTTCAGAACTTCGGTCATGCTTCTCCTCAACTGCCTGTCGGATGTAGGTCGGCCTTCAGGCCGACTTCTGCCGCTGATGTCAGGCTGAAGCCCGACCTACATGCCGTGTGTCAATCATTTCCACGATCCTCGCTAATGCCGCGGCCGGCTCTCCCAGGCCTTCTGCAGTCTTTTAACGGATACCGGCATCGGCGTCTTGAGTTCCTGTGCGAACAGGGCGACGCGCAACTCCTCCAGCAGCCAGCGGAATTCCTCCAGCCAGGGATCGGGCGCGCCGCTCTTGCGGTGCGCCAGTCGCTCGCGCTCCCAGGGTTTATACAATGCCGCGAATTCTTTCGCCAGCCGATCGTCGCGCAACGGGTCGGTGCGCAGCTTGTCCACACGGAGCTGGGCGGCTTTCAGGTAGCGCGGGTAATGCGCCAGCCGCTCGAACGGCATGGCCACGATGAAGTCCTTCGGCAGCAGCTCGGCGCACTGGGCCTTGATGTCTTCCGCCACCGCCGGCTGCGCCTTGAGTTGAACCAGCTTCTTCTGCAGCGCCGCGTGCTCCGCCAGGATCGCACCGATCAGGCGCGCGATCTCCTGCCCGACCAGGCTGATGCGGGCGCGGGCCTCGTCCTTGCGTTTGATGAAGGCCGCAGCGTCGGCCGGCAGCGGGTCCAGCATGCAGGTGCGCTCCAGCGTCGCCGCGACGATTTGCGACTTCATTTCGGCTTCCGTCCCCCAGGGCATGAACAGCAGGCCCAGCTCGCGCGGCAGGGATTTCTCGACGAACTTCACCTGCTCGCGCAGTTCCAGCGCGAACAGCCGGCGCAGCCCCTTGCGGTGCGCCTGCGCCGCCTTCTCCGGCGTGTCCTGCACGCGCAGCGCCACCGTGTCGCCCTCGTCCACCAGCGCCGGAAAGCCGATCACTGTGCGCCCGCCGGCCTTCACCTCCATGATCTCCGGCAGTTCGCCGAAACTCCAGGAAGTCAGTCCCTGCAATACGGCGCCGGCGGCCTCCTCCCTGACTTCGGCGCGGGCGAAGGTCTGCTCGATCTTTGCGGCAAAGCGGCTGCGCAGCTCCTGCAGGTTGCGCGACTGGCCGAGCATGCGGCCGTGCTCGTCCGTCGTGCGGAAGTTCATGAAGAAGTGCGCCGGCACCATCTCGGCTCTGAAGGCGTCGAGCGGCAGCTTGAGCTGCATCTTCTCCTCGGCGGCGCGGGTCAGGGCGCGCAGGAAGGGCTCGTCGGCCTCGTGCGCGCCTTCCGCGAAGGCGGCGACGAATTCATCGACAGGCTGCAGGCGGTGGCGGTACTTCTGCGGCAGGGTCTTGACGAACTGCGCCGCCTTCTGCCCCAGCAGTCCGGGCACCAGCCATTCGCAGCGCACCGCCGGCACCTGGTTGAGCGCCGCCACCGGCACCGTCAGCGTGACGCCGTCGTCCTCGGCGCCCGGCTCGAAGTGGTAACTCAGGGGATAGCGCTGGCCGTGGATCTCCATCTGCGGCGGGAAACGATCCGAAGTCACGCCGGCGGCATCGTGGCGCATGATCTGCTCGCGCGTCAGGAACAGCCGCTTCGGCTCGGCCTTTTCCGCGTCCCTGCGCCAGCGCTCGAAGCTGGCGACGTCCACCACTTCGGCGGGAATCTGCGCATCGTAGAAGGCGTGGATCAACTCTTCGTCCACCAGCACGTCCTGGCGGCGCGTCTTGTGCTCGATCTGCTCGATGTCGCGCACCAGCTTTCGGTTGTGCTGGAAGAAGCGCGCCTGCCGCGCCATCTCGTCGGGCAGCTCACCCTGCACCAGACCCTCGCGGATGAACAGCTCGCGCGCCAGCGCCGGGTCGATGCGGCTGTAGGTCACCGGCCGCCTGGCGTAGAGCACCAGGCCATGCAGCGTGCCGCGCTCCCAGGCGCGCACCTGCCCGCTTTTCTTCTCCCAGTGCGGATCGTAGACGTGGCGCTTCACCATATGCGCGCCGACCTCCTCCAGCCACTCCGGCTCGATCTTCGCCAGGCAGCGCGCGTAGAGCCGCGTGGTTTCCACCAGTTCGGCGGCGACGATCCAGCGGCCGGCCTTCTTCGCCAGCGCCGAACCGGGGTGCGGCCAGAAGCGGATGCCGCGCGCGCCGAGGTAGTGGCCTTCCTCCTCGCTCTTCAGGCCGACGTTGCCGAGCAGGCCGGCCAGCAGGGCCTTGTGGATCTGATCGAAGGTCGCAGGCTTTTCATTCTCACGCCAGGAATGTTCCCTGCAGAGCGTGTGCAGTTGCGCATGCACCTCGCGCCACTCGCGCATGCGCAGGTAGTTGAGGAAGTTCCTGCGGCACCAGTCGCGCTGCTTGCGCTGCGAGGCGTGCATCCACTCCGCGTCGAAGGCCTTCCACAGGTTGAGCCAGGCGAGGAATTCCGAGCGCTGCTGCTGCTCGTCGCCGCGCCACTTGGCGTGCGCCTGGTCGGCCGTGCCGGCCTGCTCCGGCGGCCGTTCGCGCGGGTCCTGCACCGACAGCGCGGCGGCGACAATCAGCATTTCGTGCAGGCAGTGGCCGTCGCGCGCGGCGAGGATCATGCGGCCGATGCGCGGGTCGAGCGGCAGCTTCGCCAGTTCGCGGCCGGTTTGCGTCAGCTCCTTGTCGGAACCGCCCCGCTCCTGTAGGTCGGCCTTCAGGCCGACTTCGGCGGCTGTCCCACAGGAACTTGTCGGGCTGAAGCCCGACCTGCGCACATCCTCCACCGCGCCCAGCTCGGCGAGCAATTGATACCCATCCGTCACCATCCGCGGCAGCGGCTTGTCGAGGAAAGGGAATTCCTCCACCTCGCCCAGGTGCAGCGACTTCATGCGCAGGATGACGCCGGCCAGGGACGAGCGCAGCAGCTCGGGCTCGGTGTGGGCGGGGCGTTTCGCAAAGTCGTCCTCGCCGTAGAGGCGGATGCAGACGCCGCTCATGACGCGGCCGCAGCGTCCGGCACGCTGGTTGGCGGCCGAGCGGGCGATGTCCTCGACCTGCAGCATTTCCACCTTGTTGCGGTGGGAATAGCGCTTGACGCGCGCCAGGCCCGAATCGACGACGTAGCGGATGCCCGGCACGGTGAGCGAGGTCTCCGCCACGTTGGTGGCGAGCACGACGCGGCGGCCCTTCGCCGGCGCGAAGACGCGCTGCTGCTCCTGCGCCGACTGGCGCGCATACAGCGGCAGCAGCTCGGTGCCGGGCGGGTGATGTTTTCTCAACGCCTCCGCCGCTTCGCGGATCTCGCGTTCACCCGGCAGGAAGACCAGCACATCGCCTGCGCCGTTGCGGTGGCATTCGTCCACCGCATCGACGATGGCTTCCGGCAGGTCGACCCTGTCTGCCGGCGGCCGCCAGCGCATCTCGATGGGATAGAGCCGGCCCGAGACCTCGATCACAGGCGCGCCGTCGAAGTGTTTGGAGAAGCGATCCGCATCCAGCGTCGCCGAGGTGACGATCACCTTCAGGTCGGGGCGCTTCAGCAGGAGATGCTTCAGGTAGCCGAGCAGGAAGTCGATGTTGAGGCTGCGTTCGTGCGCCTCGTCGATGATGAGCGTGTCGTACTGGCGCAACTGCGGATCGCCCTGCGTCTCGGCGAGCAGGATGCCGTCGGTCATCAGCTTGATGTAGCTGTCGGGGCTGACGCGATCGGTGAAGCGGATCTTGAAGCCCACGGCGCGGCCGAGTTCGCTCTTCAACTCCTGCGCGATGCGCGTGGCGGTGGCGCGGGCGGCAATGCGGCGCGGCTGGGTGTGGCCGATCAGGCCGTGGGCGCCGCGTCCCAGCTCCAGACAGATCTTCGGCAACTGCGTGGTCTTGCCCGAGCCGGTCTCGCCGCAGATGATGACCACCTGATTTTTCTGGATGGCCTCGGCGATCTCGCCGCGGCGGGCCGAGACCGGCAGTTCATCGTCGTAGGCGATCGCCGGCCGGGCGGCCAGGCGGGTTGCGGGGTCGAATTTCATGTACCGGGAGTTTTCCTGCGCCGAAAAGTCAGGCGCCGCAATACGGCGATTCAGGAACGCGAAAGTCGTTCAGTAATTGAGGCCGGGTTCTGCCTGCAATCGAGCACGGCCACAACTGTGGCGATGTCGTTCCGCAATTCGTAGTAGATGGCAAACGGAAACCGCTTGGCGAGCATGCGATGGAGGCGGTCGCCGAACCTGGGATGTATTCCTGCATACAGCGCCAGCGCATCGATATCGGCAAACAGGCTGTCGAGAAAATAGTCGCCGATTCCAGCCTGCTGTCTCTCGTAGAACACGAACCCTTCGAGCAGATCGGTCTCCGCCGAACGGGCGATCCTGACCTGCATCAACCGGCCTTGGCTTGGTTGCGGACGCGCTCCCTGGCTTCCTTCCAGTCCGAAACGGTATCTGCTCCGCTATCGAGGCTGCGCAGTCGCTCGGCGAGTACTTCACCATGCCAGGCGGGCGACTCGATTTCGGAATCCGACGCGCACAAGGAATCCCAAATCGTTTCCATCAGCTTCAGCCGTTCGGCGACGGGCAATTCAGCGATCCCGGTGGCAGTCATTGCTTGCTCCTGTTCCTTTCGGTCCGAATCAATACTAGCAGATCACCTGGCCAGAACAACGAAGGTGGCGATGCCCAGCGCCGTCATCGCCAGCGAACCGACCAGATGCCCGCCCGCCGCCGCCAGCGCCCAGCCGTACTGCGCGCGCTCCAGCAGCGCCACCACTTCGGCGGAAAACGTCGAGAAGGTCGTCAGTCCGCCGAGGAAGCCGGTGATGAGGAAGAGCTTGAGTTCGGGCGAGAGGCCGGCGTGGTGGTGGAACAGCGCGACGGCGAAGCCGACCATGTAGCCGCCGATGAGGTTAGCCGCCAAGGTGCCGAGCGGAACCGTCGGGAACAGCGGATTGAGGGCAACGCCGAGACCCCAGCGCGCCCAGGCGCCGAGCGCCGCGCCGCCGCCGACGGCGGCTAAGCCTCCGATGCTGATTGCTCCTGCCATGCCTGCAGATGCTCCGGTTCTACTGGGTAGCCGGATTGTAACGCAGGCCTCTGCAACCGCATGCAGGCGGATGCGATCGGCGATTATCCGCGATCGGGCGGATCGTCCGGACTGCGCGCGAGCCGGCGCATCGCGGCACGCATCGCATTCATCTGTTCGGCAAAATTGCCGCAGCTCCGGCAACGCCACAGATGCAGCCTCAGCCAGAAACGTTCGCGCAGCGTAAGGGGCCGGTCGAGGGACGCCGACACGAGTCGCGACACCTCCTTGCAGCTGATCATGACGGCCTCCCTTCGGTCATCCAGTTCTTTTCCAGGCATTCGCGCAGCCCCATGCGTGCGCGGTACAGCATGACATTGCAGTTGTTCGGCGTTATGCCGAGCTCGCTGCAGATCTCTTCCGTCGTCAGCCCCGTCACTTCCCGCAGGGTGAACACCTGGGCGAGCCGCTCCGGCAGATCGCCGTTGCACTTCTCCAGCGTTTCCATGAAGCGCTTCTGTTCCAGCATTTTTGCCGGATCGCCCCAGCTGGCCGGCGGCGTCTGCCAGGCGCCGGCCGCGTCGAACAGGGCGTCAGGATCGCGTCCTTCAGCATCGTCGTCGGCCAGTTCGCTCGTCGCCAGCTCGCGCCGCTGCCTGCGGAAGACATCGATGATCTTGTGCTTGAGTATCCCGGTCAGCCAGGTGCGCACGGCAGAGCCGCCGGAAAAGCCGTCCTCGCGTTCCAGTGCCGCCGTCAGGGTCTCCTGCACCGCGTCCTCCGCGCGGCTCCGGTCGCGCAGATGCAGCAGGGCGAAACGCATCAGGTAGCGGCGCAGCTCCGCCAGATCCTCTTTGGCTATCGGTGCCATGGTTCGGTCTCCTTCGGGACAAGGTGCTCATCCCATTAGACCGGATCGGCGCCGGAAACATTACAGCAGCCCCGCGGCATTCATACATGGCATCGCGGCCATTGATCCGGCGGAAACAGCGGATCGTTCGGATCGGTCGGGCTGACCCTGGCGAAAATCGCCTGACCGTCCGCGCTGGCGGCCGGCAAGGCGGACGCGCCTCCCGGAAAAGCGATGGCAGGCAACGCAACCAGGGCAAGCATCAGGGCGCAAGCGGAATGCTTCATGACGACGCTCCTTTCCGCGGAAAATCGCGGGACGAATTCACGCCCCTTGGTCGTCGGGCGAAGCGGTTTGTTACAGGATTGGGAAAAAACTGTGGAACCGGGTCGCGGCGGCCGATCGATGTCAATCGCTTCGGTCGTTCCTGTCGGCCCGGCTCACGCTCGCCGCATACTGGCGGCTCGCCTTGCGCAGGAACTTCATCTGTCTGTCGAAATTGGCGCAACCCTTGCACATCGCCAGGTGCATCCTGAGCTGCAGGCCCTCGAACAAGGTCAGTTCCCGGTCCTGCGACTCGGAAAGAAGCCGGGTCACCTCCTTGCAGCTCAGCATGTTTGCTCTCCCTTGTCGAACCAGCTCTGTTCTAGGCAGCCGCGCAGAGCGTTGCGCGCCCGGTGCAGGATCACGTGGCAGTTGCCGCTGCTGATGGCGAGTTCCTTGCAGATTTCGGATGTATCGAACTCAAGGAACTCGCGCATCATGAAAATGCGCGAGGTATTCTCGGGCAGGTGCTTCAGGCAGGCTTCGAAGACGATCCAGAACTGGTCGCGCTGCAGCGAATCCTCGGGGTCGCCCCAGTCGCGCGGGCGCGACTGGGGCGACCAGTGCGCGTTCGGCTTGAACAAGGCTTCGAAGGCCTGGTCGAGGCCCTCCTCCTCCGGCGCCAGCGCCGAAATGTTGATCGACCGGCTCCGCAGCCGGATCGCGTCGGCGATCTTGTTGCGGAGGATGGCCAGCACCCAGGTATTGAATGCGGCCCGGCCGGCAAATCCCTTCGCCCCGGCCATCGCCGCCATCAGCGCATCCTGGACGACGTCTTCCGCAAGTTCGTCGTCGCGCAGTTGCAGCCGGGCGAAGCGGATCATGCCGGGCCGCAGCGCCCGCAGCAGCCCGTCGTCCATGATCACGCCGTCTTGCCCTTCCGTCACCGCGTTCCCCCCTCGTTGCATCGTGCTGCAGCCGCTTCGCATTGTCCCAGAAAACGCCGGCATCATGACGAACGACATCGCCCGGGCCGGGCGCGGATCAAGGCCGCCGCCTGCGGCGTGTGCAATATCGTTCATGCGTCGAGCCTGCGGCAGACCGCAGCGAAGGGAGGTGTGCATGTTTCAATAGTCGCGTGCCGAAGGCAAAACTTACACTTCTGCCGGACAGGGCGTAAGAAACCGGGGCCTGAACGGACTAATGGGCGAGCCCCGCTTTATGGATCGGACTGCCTTGCCACCGGAGGTCCCGCATGATGCAAACGAAACATAGGACCAGCGTCGTCATCAACGGCAGGAATGTTGCGGTCGAGTGGACCCGGCCCGCCGCGGACGAACTCGCGCGGCGTCCCGATCCGCTGATCGTGGAGCTGGAACTGTATTTCTCCTGCCTGGTGAAGAAGTTCGTGCACTTCCGCGAGGATTCCCGGGGCAGGCCGACCGTGGCGGCGAGCGACAAGCTGCTGCTGTACTTCCGCCCGGTGACCTCGACGGCCTGCAGCTTCGAGGTCGCCGAGCGCCTCGGCCGCCAGCCGGAAATGGAGCTGCACAACGCGGCCGTCGGGAAAATCGCCCCGAAAAAGGTCAGCCTCGACTTTGCCGGGGGCGTCTGGCGCGGCAGCTTCAGCCTGTAGGCGCGCCGCGCGCAACAAATACCGGGACCTGCTTAGCCATGAAGTTCAGCCCGTCATTCCGGGGCCGCGAAGCGGAACCCGGAATCCAGGCAATGCGGCCGGGAAACCTCTGGATTCCGGGTTCTGCCCTGATGGGCAGCCCCGGAATGACGCCGTTGGGAGATAGCTGAACATTGTGGCTAATCAAGTACCGGGATATGCCGGCCTGCGGCCGGATCGGCGTCATGCCTGCCTGCGCACCGTGGTCTTCTCGCGCAGGGTGACGAACTCCTCGGCGGCGGTCGGATGGATGCCCAGCGTGGCGTCGAAATCCGCCTTGGCGGCGCCCAGCCGGATCGCGATCGCCAGGCCCTGGACGATCTCCGGTGCGTCGGCGCCGACCATGTGCGCGCCGAGCACGCGCTGCGTCGCGCTGTCGACCACCAGTTTCACCAATGTTTGTTCCTCGCGCCCGGAAAGCGTGCCGCGCATCGGCCGGAACGCCGCCCGATAGACATCCACCTCGCCGCAGCGCTCGAGCGCCGCCGCCTCGCTCAGGCCGACCGTGCCGACGGGGGGCTGGCTGAACACCGCCGTCGGCACATGGTCCAGGTCCGCCTTGACCCGGGCGCCGCCGAACAGCGAATTCGCCAGCGCAGCGCCCTCCTTGATTGCCGCCGGCGTCAGCGCGATGCGCTGGGTGACGTCCCCCACGGCGTAAATGCCCGGCACGCTGGTCTGCTGGTAGTCGTCGACCGCGATGCCGCCGTGGCGGCCAAGGGCGACGCCGGCCGCCTCCAGCCCCAGGCCGTCGGTATTGGGCACCCGGCCGGTGGCCATCATCACCGTGTCGAACACCGCCTCGCCGCTCGCCGTCCCGGCGAGACTGACTTTCAGGGCGCCGCCGGGAAGGCGCGCGATGCCGCGCACTTCGCTGCGCAGCCATATGTCGATCCCCCGCCGCGCCATTTCGGCATGCAGGTGGCGGCGCACGTCGTCGTCGAAGCCGCGCAGTATCTCTTCGCCGCGGTAGGACAGGGCGACCTCGGCGCCGAGGCCGTGGAAAATCCCGGCGAACTCAACGGCGATGTAGCCGCCGCCGACGATGAGCACGCGGCGCGGCAGCGCCGGCAGGTCGAAGGCCTCGTCCGATGTGATGGCGTGCTCAATGCCGGGCAGGCCGGGGCGGAACGGCCTGCCGCCGGTGGCAACCAGGATGTGTTCCGCGGTGATGCGCTCGCCGCCGAGTTCCACCGCGTGTGCGCCGGCCAGCCGCGCGGCGCCCTCGCGCACGTGGACGCCGGCGCGCTGAAGCGTGTCCCGATAGAGGCCGCTCAGGCGCGCGATCTCCCGG
The DNA here is from genome assembly GCA_016214145.1 of Rhodocyclales bacterium. Classification (GTDB taxonomy): domain Bacteria; phylum Pseudomonadota; class Gammaproteobacteria; order Burkholderiales; family Rhodocyclaceae; genus Desulfobacillus. The sequence goes on along the minus strand of JACRPA010000005.1, from coordinate 112,066 downwards.
TCCTTGGCCGCGATCAGCGCCGGCCAGGAAAATGCGCTGTCCCCCACGCGCCAGCCGAAGCCCGCCGCATCGGCGAAATCGTCGGCGAAGCGGGCGGCATACACCAGCAGCTTCTTCGGCACGCAGCCGCGGATCACGCAGGTGCCGCCGTAGCGGTGGTTTTCGGCGATCGCCACGCGGGCGCCCAGGCCGGCGGCCACCCGGGCGGCGCGCACGCCGCCGGAACCGCCGCCAATCACGAAGAAATCATAGTCGTAGCGTGTCATCGGAAAGATGTTCCCCTCAGGTTCGCCGCCGGGCCGTCAATCGTGCACCAGGATACCGGCCCTGGGGTCGGCCGCGCCGCGCCAGGGCGCCTCGGCGAGCCGGCGGCGCGTCAGCTCCCGTCCCGCCGACCAGCGGGCATGGATGCCGGCCGGCGTGAAATCGATGTCCTTGGTGTGATCGTCGCCGTCCAGCAGGGGCGCCTGCAAGGGCAGGACGTGCATCGCCGTGCCGCAACCCCAGCCGAGCAACTCCTTGACCTCGGGCGTGGTGCGCACACTTTCCGGCATCAGGCGGCCAAGCTCGCGCACGACGTGGCGCAGGTGGTGAATCTGCTGCTGTCGCACAATATGGCTTGCCGCCCGGCTTGAATACTGGATGTCCTTGAGACGTGCCATAACGTGCTGAATCGTCTGCGGCTCCGCGTCTTCCTGCTGCCAAAGCTGGGCGGCAAAGATCACCGAATCGCGGCGCGGATTGTCGTCCATCACGACTTCGATCGGCGTGTTGGAATAGATGCCGCCATCCCAGTACGGTTCGCCGTCGATTACCACTGCCGGAAACGCCGGCGGCAAGGCTCCGGAGGCCATGACGTGATCGATTCCTACGGCCTCGTCGCGGCTGTCGAAATAGCGCATGCGGCCCGAATTCACATTGACGGCGCCCAATGTCAGGCGGATTCCGCCCTTGGCCATGCGGCCGAAATCCACCAGTTCGCCAAGTGTGCGCCGCAGCGGGACCGTGCTGTAGTACGAGGCGCTGCCTATCCCTACTGGCGTGTGCGCACCGAACCAGGAGCTCGCATTGGGCGTAAAGAAGCCTGGGATTCCGTGCATGATTGCGCCCAGGTTGTGCATCAGGTTGCCCATGCCGAACGCGCTCCAGTGCGCGGCCGAGGCAGTACCGCCGGCCATCCTTTCCCAGAATTCCCGCAGGCGCGGCAACCGCTCCTGCGGCGGGTTGCCGGCAATCAGCGCGCCGTTGATGGCGCCGATGGAAGTGCCCACCACCCAGTCCGGCTCGATGCCCGCCTCGTGCAGGGCTTCATAGACGCCGGCCTGGAAGGCCCCCAGCGCGCCGCCGCCCTGCATGACCAGCACCGCCTGGCCGGGCAGGCTCGGCTTGACAGCCGCCGGCCCGCCGTCCGCGCAGCGGACCGTCCGTTTCGTTTTTCGGCCGGTCATGTCTCAGGGCGCGCAGGTGCGGAAACCAGCGAAAATGTCGCGGCGGTAGGGCGGAAAGAAGTTGCGCAGCGTGTTCCAGGCGAAGCGCGAGCGCGTCGCCCAGGCGCCGCCCTTGAGCACCTTGCGGTAGCCGAACCAGGGTGCGGAGTATTCGCGGTACGGCGCATCGACGACATAGCCGGGAAACGGGAAGAACGCCGAGGCGGTCCATTCCCACACGTTGCCGATCATCTGGCGGCAGCCGCAGGCGCTGTCGCCCTCGGGGAATGCGCCGACATCGACGCAGCCGGCGAGGCGCCCGTCGAGGTTGGCGCGCTCGTGCGACGGGGGATCGTCGCCCCACGGGTAGCGCCGCTTGCGCCCGCCCGGCTCGGCCGAGGCGGCCGATGCTGCCATCTCCCACTCGGCTTCGCTCGGCAGGCGCCGCTTCGCCCAGGCACAGAAGGCTTCGGCCTCGAACCAGCCGACATACACCACCGGATGGTGGGGCTCCAGCGCGACGTAGCGGTCGTAGTGCCGCCGCAGCCAGCCGTCGCCGGTGCGCGCCCAATAGACGGGCTGCTGCGCGCCCGCCCGGGTGCGCCACAGCCAGCCCTGGTGGCTCCACAGTTCCGGCCGGCGGTAGCCGCCGTCATCGACGAAGCAAGCATATTCGGCGTTCGTCACCGGCGCGCGCGCGATGCGGAACGGCGCGACCTCGACCGCATGCGCCCACTTCTCGTTGTCGAAGGTGAAGTACGGCCCGGGCTCCGCGCCGAGCCGGAAGGTCCCGCCGGGGATGTCGACGTCGCCCGGCAGCGGGCCGCCGCCAATCTCCCGCGGCGCCTCGCCGAGCGGCGGCGCGACGTAGCCGAGGGTCTGGCGCATGTAGGTGAACGCCTCGGCGTGCATGTCCTCGTGGATGACGCTCAGCTGCGTCAGGTAGGTGACCTTCGGGTCGCTGCCGGCCGTTTCGAGGCGCGCCAGCACGCGCTCCTGTACACGCGACAGGTAGCCGAGCGTCTCCTGCCGCGAGGGCAGCGGCAGCCCCCAGCGGTCGTCGTGATCGACCTTGAACGAATCGTAGAGCTTCTCGGCGCCGTCGAGCAGGAACTGCCGTTCGCCCAGCGCCGGCAGCAGGAAGGCGTCATAGAAGAAGGCGACATGGCCCAGTTCCCAGCGGAAGGGGTTCACCGCCTCCAGCAGCGGCACGGTGAACTGCTCGTCGTGAAGATCCGAGACGAGCTTCAGCGTGTGCTCGCGTGCCTCCCGGACGAGGCGGCAAAGTTCCTGCGCGGAAAGTATCAGCGGCGACTGCATGGATGCCTCCTGTCGGGAGGCCCAACTCTAGCATGAAGGAAATACAAGCCGCATATCTCCTCGCCAGCTGCCTCCGCTACGGCAATGACCGGCGCGGCCGATTGGCCCACCGCCATGCCGTGAGCGGCACGACGATCCACTGCAGCAACGGCGCCAGGCCAACCTCGACCCACGGCAGCACCGGCATCCAGTCCGAGTACGCCCAGTTCCCCTGGATCAGATTGATCCGTTCGCTCGCCAGCGTGTAGGCGAGCGCGAGAAAAACCATCCATACGAAGATTTTCGTCCCCGGCCAGTTGGCCGGATGGCCGGCCCTGCTCAAAATCAGGGCGGCGAACAGCGCCGCCGTTCCGATCATGGCGTCGCCTGCGGTGCAATGCACGACCGCAAAAGCGATCCACTCCGGGCGCGGGTCCGCCCATAGGGTGTAGAGCGGCAATTGCGCGATCTCCCACGCCAGACTGAGGAGCGCCAGGCGCGGCAGATACCGCCGGATGACGAACGACCAGGATTCCGCGTGCGCATACCACATCATAGTGCCTCTCTGCCACTCGCCCCTCAGGGCTGCGGCGTCACGAACAGCCCGAAGCCGATCGACCAGGCGCCGAGGCCGATCAACACGATTCCGGTCCAGCGCGGCGCGCGCCCGCTCAATCCGGCCAGCCGGTCGAGCGCCCCCCGCACGGCGGGGATCAGCACGACGACCGCCAGTGGCAGCGACAGCGCCAGTCCGAACAGCGCGAGCGACCCGAAACCGTTCATGAGCGTGGCCCCCGAAGCGCCGCCCCCCGCCGCGGCGCCAAGCAGGGCGAACAGCAGCGGCGCCGCGCAGGCGGGAATGTTCAAGCCGAAGAGCAGCCCGAGCAGCGCCGGGCCGCGCAAGTCGCCCAGGCGCGTCAGACTCGGGCCGAGCGTGGTCGTGACGTAACCGGACCGATTCGCGAGGTACAGCAGCCCGAGCGCGACGTAGAGCGCGCCGAGTCCGATCCACATGGCCTTTTGAAAGTCGATGAAGGCCGAACCGGCGAGCACCGCGACGGCGCCGAGCGCCCCGATGAACAGGGCGCGCGTCGCGGTGAACACGCCGACCTGCCAGAGCTTGACTGCGACCGGCCGGCCCTCCATCACCTTGACGAAGACCAGGGTCGATCCGATGGTGCATGGCTCGATGAAGCCGAACAGGCCGAGCCCGATCGGCAACAGGACGGCTGCGACGAGGGACTCGGTCATGGGGCGATGGCGTTCTTGAAGCCGCCCATTCTGAATGTGACGCTGTTCATCGCCATGCCCACAGTCAAGTTCGGATCGAACAAATTCACGGTCATGCCGCGCAGCACGAAAGCTGTTTCACATCCTTGCCGAAGGTCTGCGCCGCGAGCTTCAGTCCCTCGACCATCGTCAGGTAGGGAAACAACTGGTCGGCCAGTTCGCGCACGGTCATTTTCGCCCGAATGGCGAGAACGGCGGTCTGGATGAGCTCGCCCGCTTCGGGGGCCACCGCCTGCACGCCGAGCAGCCGGCCCGAACCCGCCTCGGCGACCAGCTTGATGAAGCCGCGCGTGTCGAAGTTGACAAGTGCGCGCGGCACGTTGTCGAGCGTGAGCAGGCGGCTGTCGGTCTCGATGCCGTCGTGCCGCGCCTGCGCCTCGCTCAGGCCCACGGTCGCCACTTGTGGATCGGTGAACACCACCGTCGGCATGGCGGCGAGATCGAGGACGGCCGCGCCGCCGGTCATGTTGATCGCCGCGCGGCTGCCGGCCGCCGCCGCGACATAGACGAACTGCGGCTGGTCGGTGCAGTCGCCGGCGGCGTAGATGCGCGGATTGCCCGTGCGCATGCCCGCGTCGATGACGATGGCGCCCACTGCGCCGACGGCGACGCCCGCCGCTGCGAGGTTCAGGTCGTGCGTGTTCGGCGTGCGGCCGGTGGCGACCAGCAGCCGGTCGGCGCGCAGCTCGCCTTGCCCGGTGGCAAGCACGAATTCGCCGTTGGCATGGGCGACGCGGCTCGCCTGCGCATGTTCCAGCACCGCGATGCCCTCGGCGCGGAAGGCGGCCGTTATGGCTTCGCCGATGGCCGGGTCTTCGCGGAAGAACAGCGTGTGGCGCGCGAGGATCGTCACCCGGCTGCCGAGCCGGGCGAAGGCCTGCGCCAGTTCCAGCGCCACCACCGACGAGCCGATCACGGCCAGCCGCGCGGGAATCGTGTCGCTGGCCAGCGCCTCGGTGGAGGTCCAGAAAGGGGTGTCCGCGAGACCGGGAACCGGCGGCACGGCCGGACTGGCGCCGGTGGCGATCAGGCAGCGGTCGAAGGCGACTTCGCGCTCGCCCCCGGCCCGCTGCACGACGAGGCTGCGGTCGTCCTTGAACCGTGCCGCGCCGCGCAGCAGATCGATGTCCGGGTTCGACGCCAGGATGCCTTCGTACTTGGCGTGGCGCAGCTCATCGACGCGCGCCTGCTGCTGCACCAGCAGCCGGCTGCGCAGAATCGCCGGCACGGCCGCGGCGATGCCGCCGTCGAAGGGGCTTTCCCGGCGCAGGTGGGCGATGTGGGCGGCGCGGATCATGATCTTCGACGGCACGCAGCCGACATTGACGCAGGTGCCGCCGATGGCGCCGCGCTCGATCAGGGTCACGCGCGCGCCGCGCTCGGCGGCCTTCAGCGCGCAGGCCATCGCCGCCCCGCCGCTGCCGATGACGGCGATATGCGGGCGGCTTTCGCTCTTGTTAGTCAAGGTCATTCTCCCTTCCTTCCGTCTATGCTCTCGATGCGGTAACGTTAACTCCGTAGCCAAGTACGGAGTCAAGCGGCATGGAAAACACTCTGGAAAATCTGACCATCGGCGCCTTCGCCCGGGCGGCCGGGGTCGGCATCGAGGCGATCCGCTTCTACCAGCGCAAGGGCCTGCTGCCCGAGCCGGCACGGCCCCGCGGCGGCATTCGCCGCTACGGCGCGGCGGACGTGGGGCGGCTGCAGTTCGTCAAGACGGCCCAGCGCCTGGGCTTCAGCCTGGATGAAATCGGCGAGCTGCTGCGCCTGGAAGACGGCACGCATTGCGCCGAGGCGCGCGCGCTGGCCGAACACAAGCTCAAGGATGTGCGCGAGAAGCTGGCGGACCTGGCCCGCATGGAAACCGCGCTGTCCGGCCTGGTGCGCGCCTGCCGGTCGCGCAAGGCGAACGTCTCCTGCCCGCTGATCGCCTCGCTGCAGGAGGGAAAGAAGCCGCGCGGCAAGGACGACGACTAGCCCAAACTTCGTCATTCCCGCGAAAGCGGGAATCCAGAACTGAGTCCTGCCTGTACGAAGGCCCTCACGCCACCTTGTAGGCGGCGAACTTGTCATCCACCGCCGTCTGGAACAGGTGGTTGGTGTAGTTGGAGAGGGTCTTCACCGCCGCCGCCAGGATGATCTGCAGGACATGGGTTTCCGTGTAGCCGGCGGCGAGGAAGGCGTCGGCCGCGGCCTGGCCGGGCTTGCCGGCGGTACTCACCAGCTCCTGCGTGAACGAATACAGCGCCTGCAATCTGGCGTCCGGGATCGGATGGTGGGCGCGGATCGCCGCCAGCACCGGCGCCGGCACGCCGGACATCTTGTCGGCCAGCATGCTGTGCGCCGCCGTGCAATAGGTGCAGCCGTTCTGCTGGCTGACGGCGAGGAAAACCACTTCCTGTTCGGCCGGCGTGAAGCCCGACTTCTGCCGGAAAGCCGCGTAGCCGTGCAGGTAGGTGGTCAGCACGCCGGGCACATTGACCATGTTGGCGTACATGTTGGGGATGAAGCCGACCTGCTTCTGCGCCGTTTCCAGAACCTCCTTCTGTTCGGGATTGGCGCTGCCGAGGGTGACGCTGCTCAGGGTGCTGGCGACGAAATGCTGGCTCATGATGCTTCTCCGCAATGTTCGATTGGCGCGCGGGATGCGCGACCTGGCCGAAGCGTAATGCCCTGTCGCGGTTTTGCGGCTATCATTTGCACCGGATTCATAACCATTCGCACCCAGGCATGGAATTCCAGGACGGCATCTCCCGCCTGCTCGACCACGTCGGGCTGCGTGCCCGCACTTTTTATTCGGGCCCGCTGTGCGGCCTGCACGACTTCGCCGCCGAGGAAGGCGTCGGCCACCTGCATGTCGTGCGCGCCGGAACCTTGCGCGCCGTGCAGGCAGGGCACAAGGGGATCGCCGTCGCCGAGCCCGCCCTGCTGTTCTATCCGCGGCCGCTCGACCATCGCCTCGACGTCGCCGACCGCATCACCGCCGACGTGCTGTGCGCCAGCGTGCGCTACGACGCCGGGATGGACAACGCCATCACCCAGTCGTTTCCGGCCGTCGTGGTGACGCCCTTCCGCGAGGCGCCGGGGCTGGAGCCGACGCTCTCCCTGCTGTTCGACGAGGCGGGCGATGCGCGCACGGGGCGGCAGGTGATGCTGGACCGCCTCTGCGACGTGCTGCTGATCCAGATCGTCCGCCACGCCATCGGGCGCGGCCTCGTCGCCAGCGGCATCCTCGCCGGACTGGCGCATCCGCGCCTGGGCCGGCTGCTGGTCGAACTGCTCGATGCGCCGGGAAAGGACTGGCCGCTCGATGCCATGGCCGCCCGCGCCCACCTGTCGCGCAACGCCTTCGCCCGGCTGTTCAGGGACGTGGTGGGCGTCGCGCCCGCCGCCTTCCTGGCGCAGATGCGCATCGGCTTCGCCCAGCGCCTCCTGCGCAAGGGACGTTCATTGACGCGGGTGGCCGAGGCAGTCGGCTACGGCAGCCAGCCGGCATTTTCGCGTGCCTTCATCCGCGAAACCGGCATCGCGCCGTCGGAGTGGCTGCGGCGGCAGGCCGGAGGGTGAGCGGTGGGAAAGTCAGTCGCTGCGGGACGGCGACAAGGCGGGTCGAGTACGTTCTTTTGGCCAGGAGCGGACCGATACGGCTGGTTCCGTCTATCCGGAATATTCGAGTTTTTATGCGGGCCCCGTCAAAGGAGATGCCTTGCACATCAAAGCAGCACAAGCGCATACTTTTGACGGGATATCAATTCATATCCGGATCGTACGGGTCCGACTATAACTTTCAGATCTCATCCGAAAGGAGCGCATCAGCATGAAGAAGGGATTTATCGGCCCGTACCAGCTTGGCGTTCTTTCTGGTGCTTCAGACGCGCTTAGGATCGCTGAAGAAGTAACACAGGAACATGGGGCTGATCTGGAGGGAATTTTCTATGCAACCGCATTTCAAGCCGGCGTAGATGAGTTCATCGTTCCAGACCTGAAAGACAAACCGTCTCCGAAATCAGAATTCCTCGCCGCACGCACTCGTTATATTCCGCGTAAAGATACTGAAACACACACTAAACTCACACGAGCTGCATTTTCTGCCTACCTCCCAAACGGATGGGAGCGAAGCGAAGAATTCTCGTCACTTTGGCCGCTAGAAAGCTTTCTGATTGAGCTAATGGATGCAATGTCTGTCGGTGCCTGCGTCTTATCACCATGGGGTATTCCAGACATAGCTGAAGCCGACGCATTGTTGCCAAGTGAGTTATCTGTGCCGCTGAGTAACCTGCTTGCATCCGTAAAGGACGTTCAGGCACCAAGTCCAATTCCGCAGAAGGCAATACCAACGGAGGATATCCAGAGATTTAACGACATCATGGCCGGTGATGTTTTTTCAAATTACGTTTCTGCTCAATATTCGCTGGAGGATTCAGGCACACCGCTAGAGACCTCGCTACCAACCGTTGTTTCATCGGCCAGACTCGTCTTCGCGAAAAACCCGCAGCTACTGCAACTCAGAAAGTCCGGCCTTGGAATACTTCAAATAACCCCAAAGCTTGTAGATGCCGCTTTTGGGAAACTGCCGGGCGCACTTGCTGATTTAGCAGCCAAGTTGGGTAGCAACTTTTTGGAGGAGAGACGCCGCGTTGTTATCTATGATTTCCGGTCCTCAGTCCAAGATGTGCTGCTCTCGAATCTAGTACGCATGTTTAAAGCCGCCAATGCCAAATAGAAGAACGGACAGTGCAACATATCAGTTGAGAGCTGACCCCTCAATCCACCGGGCCTGCGCAAGCTGCCGCGCAGGACGGTGATCTCGAACAGTAGCCCGCAGAACGCACTACTTGCTCACTATGTCGGAGTTTGATGAACCCGCTGCGGTTCGCACGTATCTGAAGCTGATGCACGAGGTCGTGATTCGCCTCGAGTTGGTTTCCCATGCCTGCAACGGGCATCTGAATCTCTCCCCACCCTACGCTTTCGAGTACTGCTACCTGCAGTACAGGCGAATCTGTGAACTGCTCGCCCTTGGCTGCTTGCAACTTCACGGAGACCTGCCGGCGGCGAAGTCTCGCAGCGCAACCAAGGAGTGGAACGCGGAGAGGATCATGACTCTGTTGCACCGCAACCGCCCTCACGCATTTCCGCAATGCGTCATCGCCACCAAAATCCCCAATGGCTGGAGTTATGTCGCCAACTCAAAGCCGAACGCGATGACACTTGCGGAGTTCAAGTCCCTATACAGCAAGTGCGGTGAGGTACTTCACCGCGGGACAATCCGCTCAATTGAGGCAGAGAAACCTCCGAGCAAGAATGACTACGACCATTTGATTCGCTGGTCTCACAAGATTGTCGATCTCCTGAATCAACACTTCATCAGCCGATCCGACGGACATGGTCTGTACTTCGTTTCCCTCAAGACGGAGTCAGGCGGTCCATCATGCAGCGTCCTTACGGGGTTTAAAGAGGGTGGTGTTGAAGTCGCTACGTACAACCTTCAGGTCGATACTTCGGCCTAATTCCAATGTTGATAGTCTGCTCAGGATCGATAGCACGATGTCACCGTCCTGCGGGGACTGACTTTTACACGATCAGGCTGATCGGCTCCATCGCCTCGCCCTGCGGCAGCACCCGGCCGATGCGCGCGGCGTGGACGTAGCCGAGCGCGCGCAGCGCGGCGAGGCAGGCCTCAGCCCGCTCCGCCGGCACGCTGGCGAGCAGGCCGCCGGCGGTCTGCGGATCGAACAGCAAGGGGTAGTTGGGGTGCGACAACGCCTCTTCCTGGTTGCGCAGGGCGCGGCGCAGGCGCACGTTGGCCGGCTGCAGCGAGCTGAGGATGCCGGCCGCCGCCATTTCCGCCGCGCCTTCGAGCAGCGGCAGCGCATTCAGGTCGAGTTCCGCATCGACCGCCGAGGGCCGCGTCATCTCGACCAGATGGCCGAGCAGGCCGAAGCCGGTGAGATCGGTGCAGGCGGTGGCGCCGTGGGCGAGCAGGCAGTGCGCCGCGTCGCGGCTGGAGACCTGCATCGATTCCAGCGCGGCGTCGATCCAGCGGCCCCGGCACACCACGCCCGACTGCGGCCGCGCATGGGCGGCGAACAGCGTGCCGGTGCCGATCGGCTTGGTCAGGATCAGCGCGTCGCCGGGGCGCATGCCGCCCTTGGTCAGCACGCCGGCCAGGTTCTCGTCGATCAGGCCGTTGACGGCGAAGCCCAGCGCCAGCTCGCTGCCCTCGCCGGTGTGGCCGCCGACCAGGGCGCAGCCGGCTTCGTTGAGCACCGCCACGGCGCCGGCCATCATCTGGAACACGCTGTCCTCGACCTTGGCTTCCAGTCCCGGCGGCACGGTGGCGATGGCGGTGGCCGACTGCGCCTCGGCGCCCATGGCGAAGAGGTCGCCCAGCGCATGATTGGCGGCGATGCGGCCGAACAACCAGGGGTCGTCGATGAAGGCGCGGAAGAAATCGACCGTGTGCACCATCGCCTTGCCCGGCGGCACGCGCAGCACGGCGGCATCGTCCGGCGCATGCAGGCCGATCAGCACGTCGTCCCGCTCGATGGGCTGCACGCTCGCCAGTGCGCGCTCCAGCACCGTGGCGCCGACCTTGGCGCCGCAGCCGCCGCAGCGCATGGCCACGGCGGAGATCGCCTGCGCCTGTTCATCCGCCGCGAGCGGCAGCGGATCGCCGCGCGCCGGCGCCGCCTCGGGCATGGCCGCGAACTCGCTGAACCTGCGCATGAAGCGGCGATCGATCCAGTCCTTCCAGCGCCACACCCAGTCGCCGCGCGCGTAGAGCGCGCCGCGCGAGGCGACGGCATGCCGGTCGCCGGTGCTGATCAGCGCCAGCCAGCGCGCTTGCGGCCGATAGCGCCGCAGCGCCCGGCCGGTGACGCTGCGGCGCAGGTTCTCGGCCAGCGGCGGCCCCATGCGCACGGCGAAGACGCCGGCCTTCTCCAGCTTGTGTCCGCGTATCGATGCGCAATCGCCGGCGGCGAAGACCAACGGGTCGGTTTCGCTTTGCAGGGTCTCATCGACGCGGATGAAGCCGGCATCATCCAGCGCCAGCCCGGTGCCGGCCAGCCATGCCGCACCGCCGGCCTGGGTGACCCAGACGATCTCGTCGGCCTCCAGCAGCTCGCCCGAGGCGGTGCGCAGGCGCCCGGCATCGACCCGCTCAACTTCGGCGCCGCGATGAACCGTCACGCCGCGCGCGGCGAGCACCGACTCGAAGGCGCGGCGCACGGCGGCGTTGTGCGTCGGCAGGATTTCCGCCCCGGCGGAAAACAGGTGGAAGCGCAGCGCGTCCGGATCGCGCCCCTGGGCGAGGCGTTCATTGCGCAGCCGATGCTGCATGGCCAGCGTGAGCTCGACGCCGGCCGCGCCGGCGCCGACCACGGCGATGGTGGTGGCGCCGGCATGGGCGCGCACGCGCTCGAACAGCGCCAGCCAGCGTTCGTTGAAGCGGCGGATCGGCTTCACCGGCACGGCGTGTTCGAGGGCGCCGGGGATCCGATCGAGTTGCGGCGTCGAGCCGACGTTGATCGACAGCACGTCGTAGGCGACCGGCGGACGCCGGCGGCAGATCACCTTGCGCGCGGCGCGGTCGATGCCGGTCGCCTCGTCGCGGTAATAGCGCGCGCCGGCGAATTCGGCCAGGCGGCGCAGGTCGATATGCACCTCGTCGAAGCTGTAATGGCCGGCGATGTAGCCCGGCAGCATGCCGGAGTAGGGGGTGTCGGTGTCGGTGCAGATCAGCGTCAGGCGCACGCCCGGCAGCGGCCGCATGGCGAAAGCGCGCAGCACGCCGACGTGGCTGTGGCCGCCGCCGACCAGCACGATGTCGCGCAGCACCGGGGTTGCCGCAGCGTGCATTCAGCGCGCAAGCCGGGCCGGCAGCGTCGACAGATCGGCCAACTCGCCGTCCGGCGGCGAGGGAATGCGCTCCGGCGCCTGGCCGAAGCGGTTGCACCACAGCACCCGATAGCCGAAGGCCTTGGCGGACCAGGCATCCCAGCTGTTGGAGGAGAGGAAGCAGATATTGGGCCTGGGGATGTTCAGCCGCAGCGTCGCCAGCGCATACACCGAGGGATGCGGCTTGTAGACGCCGACTTCCTCGACGGACAGCACGGCATCGAAATACGCCGCGATGCCGGCATTGGCAGCCGCGGCGGCGAGCATGGCCGGCGTGCCGTTCGAAAGGATGGCGAGCTTCATGCCCCTGGCCTTGAGTGCGGCCAGCATCGCCGGCACTTCCGGATAGGCGGAGATGGAGAGATACAGATTCATGAGCCGCGCGCGCAGGCCATCGTCTTCGATGCGCAGGCTGGCCATGGCGTAGTCGAGCGCATCGCCGGTGACCTGCCAGAAATCGGCATGGTGGCCGCCCAGCCCGCGCAGCCAGGTGTATTGCAGTTGCTTGTTGCGCCACAGATCCGACAGCGCCTGCCAGCGCTCGCCGAGCGCATCCTGCGCGCCGCGGGCGACGCTGGAAACGTCGAACAGCGTGCCGTAGGCGTCGAAGACGCAGGCGTCGATGCCATCGATTTGTCTGGTTTCCATTCTGGTTCCTAGTGGTTTTGAAGAGTCGGCGCTGGCGGGACGGCATCCTGCGTTTACGGGTCGGCCCGTCTCGCCTCCGCTTTGCCGGAGAAGCTGCGCCGGTTGATGGCGTAGTCCGTGACCTCTCCGCGGAAAGGCAGCAGCAGCATGCCGGGCAGGCGCGCCACCTCGCGCGGGTCGGCATGGCCGTGGATGCCGATGGTCATGCCTACATGCCCGGCGCGCGGCTGGTCGCGGTAGGTACCGAACAGCCGATCCCACCAGGGGAGATTGAAGCCGAAGTTGGAGTTGGCCTCGTCTTCCTCGATGGAGTGGTGCACCCGGTGCATGTCCGGCGTGACCACGAACCGGCGCAGCACCCGATCGAGTGCGGCCGGCAGGCGGATGTTGCCGTGGTTGAACATGGCGGTGGCGTTGAGCAGCACCTCGAAGATCACCACCGCCACCACCGGCGGGCCGAGCACGGCGATGGTGGCGAACTTGATGAGCATGGACAGCACGATCTCGAAGGGATGGAAGCGCGCCCCGGTGGTCACGTCGTAATCCGGGTCGGCGTGATGCACCCGATGCAGCCGCCACAGGGCCGGCACGGCGTGCACCATGACGTGCTGGAGCCAGATGACGAAGTCCAGGGCGATCACCGCCAGGGGCGCGGCGATCGCGAACGGCGTTTGGAAGTGGTTCAGAAGCCCCCAGCCATTCGTGGCGCAGAAGGCCGCCACACCCACCGCCGCCAGCGGGAAGAGCAACCGCAGCAGTACGGTGTTGAAGATCACCAGACCGAGGTTGCTCGCCCAGCGCAGGGTTTTGGAAACGGTCAGCGCGCGCCGGGGGGCGGCCACTTCCCAGAGGCCAATCACGGCGAAGACGCCCAGGAAGAAGCCGAGCCGGATGACGGGCTCGTTGGCGAGGATGAACTGTTCGAAAATCATGGCGCCAAGATTACCAGCGTTGCCGCCAGCCACGCCAGCGCGGCGGCCAGCGGCAGTGTGGCGGCCCAGGACAGAACGATGTTCCGTACCGTCGCCCAGTCGATGGTGCCGGCGCTGGCGCCCATGCCGGCGATCGCGCCGACCGACACGTGGGTGGTGGACACGGGCATGCCGAACTTGCTGGCGAACAGCACCAGCGTCGCCGTGACGAGATTCGCCGCCATGCCCTGGCCGTGGTCCATGCGCGTGACACGCCGACTCATGGTGACGGCGACACGGCGGGCGTACAGCAGGCCGCCCGCCGCCATGACGACGGCAATTGCCAGCGCTGTGCCGACGGCATCGATGGCGCTGCCGGCGATGAGCAGCGCGGCCAGCTTGGGTGTGTCGTTGACACCGCGGGCGAAGCAGATCAGGGCGGCCGAGGCGACGTGCGCACGGTCGCCGGTACGGGCCAGCGAGAGCCGTGTCACCACGCCTGACTTTTCGCGGCATTGGCTTTCCGGCGCGATCAGCACGGCGGGCACGCCGTTGCCCACCCTGATGGCGCCGACAGGCGGCGCGAGCGCCGGCGCGGCGACCACGCAGGCGCAATCGTCGGCCGGCAACCGCTTGACCAGCCGCGACGCCGCGTAGCCGAGCAGCGCGGCGATCAGCGGGCTCGCCAGCAGAGGCAGCAGGAACAGGCTGGCCAGCGCGACGTAGCGCACTTGCGCATCGGGCTGGCCAAGGCCCGCGCCCACCAGGCCGCCGATCAGCGCATGCGTGGTCGAGATCGGCAGGCCCAGCCGCGTCGCCGCCAGCACGGTCAGCGCGGCGCCCATGCCGACGGCGGCGATGAACTGCGGTGCATTCGCCACTTCCACTGGCACCAGGCCGCGGCCGGAGAACTGTTCGACGAGCGTGCCGGCCAGCCACCAGGAGGCCAGACTGCCGGCAACGGTGGCCAGTGTGGCCAGCAGCAAGGCCCGGCGATAGGGCAAAGTGTCGCTGCCCCAGACCGTGGCGAAGCCCTTGAAGTTGTCGTTGGCGCCGTTGCCGAAGGCCAGGAACAGGGCGACGCCGGCGAGGACGATTTCCATGGTTAGCAACAGCCGCAGCTTTCCTCGCCCTCGCTTGCGCCGCCATCCGCGGCGAACGGCAGCGCCTTGCCGCAACCCTCGAAGATGCCGTAGTGGCGCGAAAAGTCGCCGACGAAGTCGAAGTGCGGCGCCAGCCGGCTTTCCTGCAGCATGCGCCAGGTATTGCCGCAGACGGGAAAGACGCGGCCGGTCTCGATGCGGTGATGCTTGTCGAGCACGAAGTTGTGCGCGTGCTCGGGGATGCTGCCGCGATAGACGACCGCCTGGCCGTAGTCCTCGCAGTCGGATTCGAGCCCGTCGAGCTTGAACAGGCGGTAGGTCGCCGAGAAGAAGCGCAGGTTGCCGGTGCGCGCCGCCAGTTCGGGATCGGTGATCAGTAGCGGCCGGTCTTCGACGAGGCGCGGGTCGTTGAAGCCGGCGCGGCGCGCGACGGCGAGGAAGTCGTTCCAGTACAGCGCGCCGCCGAGGCATTCGCCGTAGAGCACCGGATCGCTCTTCACCGCGTCGGGCACGCGGCTGTCGGCGTAGACGTCGGAGAAGTAAAACTCGCCGCCGGGCTTGAGCAGCCGGTGCACGCCGCGCAGCACGGCGTCCTTGTTGGGCGAGAGGTTCACCACGCAGTTGGAGACGATGACGTCGAAGCTGTTCGGCGCCAGGTCGAGTTCGTCGAGGCGCTCGATGTAGCCGTGCAGGAAGCGCACGTTGTCGAAGCCGAAGGCGTCGGCGTGCCAGGCGCGGCGCCGCTCGGCGACGGCGAGCTGCTCGTCGGTCATGTCGACGCCGACGACTTCGCCCGCCGGCCCGGCGAGTTGCGCCAGCGCATAGACGTCGCGGCCGGAACCGCTGCCCAGGTCGAGCACGCGGCAGCCTTGCAGCAGCGGCGGACAGACCAGGCCGCAGCCGTAGTAGCGGCTCAGCACTTCGGGGTGGATTTTCGCCAGCAGCGGCTTCAGCCAGGCCGGTGTGGCGGAGACGTCGCAGCAGGCGGTGGTCTTGAGGTCGTCCGACGAGGTCAGTTGGCGGCCGTAGTAGTCTTTTACCAGTTCATGCATGGCGTCGAATCCCCCTTGTTCTACATCGAGTAGACACAGCATTGAGCCGATTTCTTACAGCGGGCGCACGAAAAAGCCGCCGGCGGGTTGCCCCGCGGGCGGCACGCCTTGCCGGCAGGCTCAGCGCTGATGGTCCACGCCGTAGTAGGGCAGCGCGGCGAAGGGATTGATCCTTTTCACGGAATCGGCCTTCCTCCCGGCGACGCCCTCCGCCGCTTTGGCGGGCGCCGCGGCCGAATCGGGGCGGCAAACAGGGCGGAAGCGGTGGCCAGTGCAGCCAGCAGTGTGGAAATGGTCTTCATGTCAGTCTCCTTGTGCAAAGTTGGGGTTGGGTTGTATCTCTCCGGCCGATTCATCCGGCCAGCGCCCCTTGGTCGCAATTGAAGACGATTCATTACAGCCCGCTTCCAAATCCCTGCCCATGGCGGCTGCCTCGCCGCCGCACGGCTTTCAAAAGTCGTGGCGCATGCCGATGAATATCTGTCTGGTATCTTCGCCGGCCAAGGTATTGGTCGCGCCGTTCAATGCATACAAATCGTAGCTCGCCAGGGAAGCATTATTGAGTTTCGTGTAGTTCAGGTTGAGGGAAGTACGCTTGGAAAAGGCGTACTCGTATCCGAGCATCCAGGCATGCGCCTTGTAATTGCCGCTCGTGCCTGCAGCGATTGCAGACCCGGTCAGCTTGCCGGCACGGGCGTACTGCGCGATCAGATTGTGGGGCCCGAAACGGTAGTTGACGGGAACGAACCACGAGGTGCGCCGGGATTTGCTGGAAGCGCCACCGTTGATGCCGGTATCCAGGCTGCTGCGGTCGACGCTCAGCCCCGCGTTCAGGCCCATGGGAAACTTGTAGCCGAGCCAGGCGCGCGTGCTGCGCTGGTCGTTGTCCCGGTTGATGCCATCTGCTACGCCGGATTCGGCATTCGAATTCCAGTAGCTGAGGCCGGCGGCCCAAGGACCATTGTCGTAGCGCAGGGCGCCGCTCCAGCTGCGGCCGCTGCCGGGATTGCCGGCGCCTGCCGCGCTGCGGCCGCTGCCTTCGTTCAAGGTGCTTGCACCGGGTATCGCAGTCACCACGCCGGCTACCGCCGTGGGCGCGGCGCCGCCGCTGGCGGAATAGGCGACGAGGCCGCTGAAGCCGTTCCAGTTCGGACTGTTCCACATGAGCAGGTTGGGCGTGCGCGTGCCGTTTCCCATGGTCGCCACGGCGCCGCCCGGGCCGGACTGAATCTGCCCCAGCAGACCGCCCCCGCCGATCAGGGCCTGGTTGGAACCGCGGTGCAGGGCGCCGAGAGGTATGTCGGCTTCGAGGTAATGCACGTCCCAGCGGCCGATGGTCAGTTTGCCCCAGCGGTTGTGCTGCAGGCCCACGGCCGTATTGCCGCTGGTGTTGATCGTGCCCAGGTCCGGCGAAAAGCGCAGGCTGTGGTAAGCCCAGGCACTCAGGCCGCCGCCAAGATCCTCGCGAATGCTGAAGTCGATGCGCGAAGAACTTTCGCTGACGCGCGATTCGCTGCTGCAACTGAAGCCGGCCGGGCAGTCGCCCAGCTTGTAGCTTTCCCAGCCGACGTTGAGGCGTCCGGAAATAGTGACGTTGGTCTGCGCCATGGCTGCCGGCGCGGCCAGCAAGGCGGCGGCTGCGACTACGAAATATTTTCTCTGCATTGCGTCTCTCCTGGGTCAGTAATAAATATCGCCTGGCGTCACAAGCTAAAGCAATGCCTTGACCTGTTTTTCCAGTTCCTCGTACGGCAGGCCGCCGAGATGCTTGTAACGCAGAACTCCCCTGCGATCGAGCAGGTACAGGGTAGGAGTGCCCTTGATGCCGCCGTAGGCCTGCCGAATCGCGTCCGTCCGCATGGCGGCCGGAAAGGTGTAGCCGCTGCGGCGCCAGTATTCGCTCACCACGCCCGGTTCCCGATCCAGGGAAACCGCGATAATTTCAAGCCCCCTGGCCTTGTATGCTTGATAAAGCTTCTGGTATTCCGGCAGCTCGCTCATGCAAATGGGGCACCAGGTGGCCCAGAACAGGGCGACGACCACCTTGCCGTCGTGGTGACCGGTGTCGAGCATGCTGCCGTCGATCAGCTCGATGCCGGGCCGGTCGGCGGTCTGCCCCACTTCCAGATCGGCGCGGGCAACCGGCGACAGAAGCCCGAGCAGCAGCATGGCGGCCGCGGCAAGAGAATGAATCCTCCTCATAATGCCTCCTCGGTCGAAAAGTCTCCGCCCCGCCCGGTGGCGTAGTGCGATGCCATCGGACGGGGCGGTGAAGCGATGAAGCGCTAAGCGCCGGTTACCACTGCGTCATACCGCCAAATCCGTTGAAGCCTTTGGCAATTTCTTCATAGGTGCAGTAGCCCTTCGATCCGGCCGCACCGTCAAAGGCCTTGGCCATGAAGGCAAGGTATTCCTCCTTGGTGATCTTTTTGTCCTTGTTGGTGTCGATGTCCGATATTTTCTGCGGCGCCTTCGGCACGTCGGCGAAAGAAGGGGCCACGCTGCCGCCAGCGAGCGCCAGGCCGATCACGATTGCAGTTGCGGTTTTCGTCAGTTTCATTTCGATCTCCTTGCGGTTGGTTGTCGATTCACCTTCGGATTGCGGCCCGCAGCATGCGGAGTCGGCCCGGCGGTCGTTCGGGGTCTGCCGGTTCGTCCGGCATCCTTTCCCGTGATATGAAGATAGTCCGATCAATGCGGCCTGGATATTCGTGCCGTTACGGAGAAGTGCTGCGGAGATTACTGACTTCTGTCTTCGCCGTCGCCGAGCAGGCCGCCGCGCAGCGCCAGGGCGACCAGCCCCGCCACCGAGTCCGCCTGCAGTTTGCGCATGAGGCTGGCGCGGTGCGACTCGACGGTGCGCGTGCTCACGCCGAGCTGGCGGCCGATCAGCTTGTTCGGCAAGCCCGCTACCACCAGCCGCAGCACCTCCCGCTCGCGCGCGGTGAGCCGCTCCAGGCTCTGCGGGATGCCTCCCGCGAACGTGCAGGCGCAGTTGTCGTGGCGGCAGGCCTGCAATGCGCCATTCACGATATCCAGGAGATCCTGGTCGTGAAAGGGCTTTTCCAGGAAATCGGTCGCGCCGCATTTGAGGGCGCGCACGGCCAGCCTGACGTCGCCATGGCCGCTGACCACCACCGCCGGCAGCATGCAGCCGCGCGCGCGCAGCGCCTCGATCAGCTCGATGCCGCTCAGGCCGGGCATGCGCAGGTCCGTGACGAGGCAGCCGGGGCCTTCCGCCAGCCGGTGGCCGAGAAATTCGTCCGCGCCGGCGAAGCCGGCCGTCGCCAGGCCGACGGAATGGAACAGCAGGCGCAGCGCGTCGCGGACCGACGGTTCGTCGTCCACGATGTAAACCGTGGCGGCATCAGGCGGGCGTTCGCGTTCCATCGCTGCTGGCCGGCAGGGTGAAGCGGATGGCGGCGCCGCCGTCCGAGCGCGGTTCGGCCCGGATGCGTCCGCCATGGGCGTCGACGATCGAATGGCACAGCGCCAGCCCTATGCCGACGCCCGTCTCCTTGGTGGTGAAAAAAGGCTCGAATACGCGATCGAGATGCGCCGGGGGGATGCCCGGCCCGCTGTCCTCCACCGCAAACTCGACGAAGCCTTCGCCGATCTGGCGGGCGCTCACCGTGACGCGGCGCGACGGACTCGCCGCCTCGGCGATGGCCTCGACGGCGTTTTGCACCAGGTTCAGCAGCACCTGCTGGATCTGGATCGGGTCGGCATGCACGCTGCACGGCGCGCCGGCCGCTTCCGTGCGCAAATCGATACTGTGCTGGCGCGCTTCCGGTCCGGCGAAGCGGACGGCTTCCGCGATGAGGAACGCGGCTTCGATGTTCGCCGGCCGCGCCGGCCGGTTCTGCACGAAATTACGGATGCGCTGCACGATGACGCGGGCTCGCCGCGCTTCGCCGTTCGCCCCCGCCAGCGCCTCGGCCAGCGCCGGGTCGTCACCGTGCCCCGCGCCCAGCAGGCGCCGTCCGGCCTGTGTGTAGCTCATGATCGCCGTCAGCGGCTGGGTGATCTCGTGCGCCAGGGCTATCGCCATCTCGTCCATCGATTTCAGTCTCCCCATGTGGGCCAGCTGCTGCAGGTGCAGCCGGGCACGCTCTTCGGCCCGCCGCTGTTCCGTCACGTCCGACAGCACCGCCAGCGTGACCGCCTGGTCGCCTGCCGCGCCGGCCAGGCGGCGCAGCGCCAGCGAAACGGTGAGCGCCTGTCCCGAGGGCGGCACGAGCACGGTTTCCATGCGCGTGTCGCTCTCCGCAACGGCTGCCTGCAGCGCCTCGCGATCCGTCGCGGTAAAGATATCCGCCAGCGGGCTTCCCAGCAGCCGCTCGCGCTGTCGTCCGCAGATTTCACAGAAACGGTCGCTCACGTAATTCAGTCGGCCGAGGGCGTCGATCATTACAACGCCCTCGCCCATCTGCTCGATGAGCGTGCGGTGCACGACCTCGCTTTCCGCAACGCGCCGATCCAGCGCCTGTTTTTCGTACACCGCCGCGGCCAGCAGCAGGGCCGTCGTCGCCGACACCATCAGGAACACCCCCAGCGAGGAGAGGGCCTCGCTGGGGCTGGCCAGAAGAAACGGGCCGCTGCCGCGGCCGGCGGCCCACATGGCGAAGAGCGCCGTCGCCAGCAGCACCAGGGAGGTCTCGCGCGGGCCGAAGCGCAGGGCGGCCCACAGCACGACGATATAGACGGCATACAGCAGCGGCGATCCGGGCGACAGCAGGGAGGCCGAAAAAGCGCCGATGTTGATCAGCACCGTGGCCAGCGTCAGCAGCAGCAGTTCGATCGCAGGACGGGGCATTGAAGCCCGGGCGCGCCAGGTCAGGACGGCGGGGGCGACGACCAGCACGCCCAGGCCGTGGCCGAGCGCGGCGGCGGCGAGCAGATCGATGGAGGAGGACGCCCCGGCGTCGCCGGTCGCTGATTGCAGGAGGAGCCTGACCGCGAAGCACAGCACCGCGTTCAGCACCACGCCGAGGCCGATGAAGGCGGCCACGTCGCGAACGCGGGCCAGCCGCGTGTCGATCGGGCAGACCCGCGACAGAAGGTACCAGGCCAGCAGCGATTCGCCCGCGCTGGCCAGGGCCGATACCAGCGCCGGCGCAAGCGGCAGCCCGGCGTAAAGTCCGACGAAGAGATCGCCCGCCAGCACCCCCAGAGACGCCAAGGGGCCGAGAATCAGCACGGCGGCGACGGCAACGCCGGCCGCCGGCCAGATACCAGCCAAGCCGTTGCTGGCAGGGTAGAGCGCGAGCGAGAACGCACCGGCGCCGTAGTAGGCGGCCGCCACCACCAAAATCAGGACAGCCAGCATTCCCCGGCGACTGTCCTCTTGGTGCGGCGTAAAGTGATGCGTCGGCTCGATCACGGCCGATTGCCCTGGATACGGGGGCATTTTGCGGTTCCGTTCATGGCATCCTGGCCTTATTCGTGTTCTTTGCGACGGTACGCAGGCCAAGAAACATACGTCGATGAAAATGGCATGGGAATCCGTGACGCCACCGATTCTTATTGCGGCGATTACCGATCGCCGCGGTCGTGTTTCGGGCGCAGAGCCGGACCATGTGCGCTACAGCGACGCGGTTCCGCTGCGGAACCGCGTCGCTGCCCGGGGCGGCAAACAGGGCGGAAGCGGTGGCCAGTGCAGCCAGCAGTGTGGAAATGGTCTTCATGTCAGTCTCCTTGTGCAAAGTTGGGGTTGGGTTGTATCTCTCCGGCCGATTCATCCGGCCAGCGCCCCTTGGTCGCAACAGGAAGCGTTTCATTACAGCGCGCCGATGCTTATCTTTCGGTTGTTGTCATGTCCTATTTGTAAGGCGGGTGATAATTCATCGGTCTAATGGACAAAGCCTGGGACCAAGGGAAAAGCGCATGAACCCGATCATGAATCGGCTGGGAAACCGCCTGGCCAGCTACCTGAGCCGGCCCGATCCGCGCTACCGGCCGCTGGCGACCAGCGACCCGCGCGGCGTCGCGGCGGCCATCGTGCCAGGCGACGTGCTGCTGGTGGAGGGCAATACCCGCTTCAGCAAGGCCATCAAATATCTCAGCCAGTCAACCTGGTCTCACGCCGCGTTGTACGTGGGCGATGCCGCGGGCGAGGGAGAGCGGCATTGGCTGGTGGAAGCCGACGTGGTAGACGGCGTCATCGCCGTGCCGCTGGAAAAATACGCCGACATGCACACGCGCATCTGCCGGCCGGCCGGCCTCACGGCGGAAGATCGCGCGAAGGTCATCGGCTATGCCCTGGCCCGCATCGGCCACCGTTACGACCTGAAGAACATCCTCGACCTGGTGCGCTACCTGCTGCCGCAGCCGCCGGTGCCGGTGCGCTGGCGACGGCGCATGTTGTCGCTGGGCAGCGGCGACCCGACGCGCGCCATCTGCTCGACGCTGATCGCGCAGGCCTTCCAGTCAGTGCGTTATCCGATCCTGCCCAGCGTCACGCGCAAACCCGCGGCGCGGGACGACTGCAACGACTGCTACGACGAAATCCTGCACATCCGCCACCACAGCCTGTTCGTGCCGCGCGACTTCGACATCTCGCCCTACTTCGAGATCGTCAAGCCGACGCTGGCGCGCGGCTTCGACTACCGGCAGTTGCGTTGGGACGACGCTTCGTCCGAAGCGTGAAGGGTCAGTTGGCCAGGCCGAAGCGCGGCCGCAGGCGCACGCCGAGCCAACTGCCGGCCAGCGCCGCGGCGAACCACAGCCAGCCGTGCAGGCTGGTCGAGGCGACGCCGGAGAAGAAGGCGCCGATGTTGCAGCCGAAGGCGATTCGCGCCCCGTAGCCCATGAGGAGCCCCCCGAGCACGGCCGCCGCCAGCGACCGCAAAGGAATGCGCCATTGCGGCGCGAAGCGGTTGCTTGCCGCGGCGACCGTCGCCGCGCCGAGCAGGATGGCGAAATCCATGAGTGAAGTGATGTCCTCGAAAACGCTCGCCGAGAGGGCGCCGCTCTGGAACGGCGCCGACCAGAAGGCGTCGCCCGCCGGCTGCCAGCCCGCCAGCGCCGCCGTCTTGGCGCCCCACAGCGCGAAGGCCCAGGTGATGGTCCACGGATGGCCGGCGAGCGCCAGCGTGGCGAAGTTGAGCAGCGCCAGCAGCAGGCCGCCGACGAGCAACGGATCGATGCGCGCGCCGCCGCGTCCGGAATCCCACCGCCGCAGCGCCAGCCAGGCGGCGGCCAAAGTCAGTGCCTGCAGGACGGCGGCGACGTCCCATCCCAGCGTTTCGCCAAGGGCGATTTCGCCCGCCTCGGGCAGGGCCTGCCACCAGCCCATGTGCAGGCTGGCCCAGAACGAGCCGGCGCAGAAGGCCGCCAGCACGGCCAGCATGCGCGGGCTGCCGCCGGCGGCGGTGTACAGCGTGCCCGAGCCGCAGCCGCCGGCGAGCTGCATGCCGATGCCGAAGAGGAAGGCCCCGGCCGCCACCTGCGCGCCGAGCGGCGCCACGGCGCCGGCGAGCGGCTGGCCGAGGAATTCGCCCGCCGCCAGCAGCGGCGCGAAGAGCAGCGTCGCCAGCGCCAGCATCGGCAGTTGCGCGCGCAGGCCGCGCGTGTCGCCGGCGACGATCAGCCGGCGATAGGCGTAGGCGAAGCCGAAAGCGAATCGATACAGCGTGGCGCCGAGCAGCAGGCCGACGACGACCAGCGCCGCCGGCCGCCAGCCGTCCCGCGCGGCGCGCAGGGCCAGCCACAGCGCGGCGGCGGCAACGACGATGACGATGCGCCACTGCCGGCGCGCAGCAGCAGCTTCACCGGCCGGCGGCGTCATGCACGATCTTGTCGAACACCGGGTCGAGTTCCTTCGCCATGGCGTCGAGCGCGGCATTGCCGTAGGGCGCGAACACCGCGCTCGGCCGGCTGTAGCGGATCGTCGTCGTGCCGTCGGGCGCCTCGGTCAGGTAGAGACGCAGCGGCGCCTCGATGCCGGCCGGCACGCTGGCGGCGAGCATGCGCACCGCGTAGTCGTTGCGGAACACCATCAGCACCATGTTGCCGGGAATCTTCACGCCGCGCGCGGCGGCGCCGCGGCTGGCGCTGGCGCTCGCCACCAGGCCCATGCCGTTGGCCGCGATGGCCTGTTCCGTGCGCTGCACGGCGGCGTCGAAGCCGTGCGGCGTCTTCACGGCCAGCGTTTCCGGCGGCGCCGCGGCGACCGTTGCCGCGAGGGCAAACAGGGCGGCCGCGGCGGAATTTCCCATCCATTGCCTCGCTTGCATGACATCCTCCATTTTCACTTGACGACCAGCCGGTAGTCCGGCGTCGGGTTGAGCGGGCAGGAATAGACGTACTCGCCCGGCTTCAGGTCGATGACGTAATCCTGGGTCTTGCCCGTGGTGAGGCCGCCGCCGGAGACGCTCGGCAGCGTGGCGCGGCTGAGGAGCGTGGCGCCGCGCAGCCAGAAGCCGAGTTCGTAGGGCACGTCCTTGTTGGCGACGCGGAAGATGGTCTTGCCCGGCTTCAGCTCGAGCGTCTTTGCCTTCGCCAACCGATCCTTGCCGGTGCGCGCATTGATGGCCTCGCAGTCCTGGATCTTCGCCGACTTGAAGCCCTGATTGACGCCGTGCTCGCTTTCGAGAAACTGGCAGGGCACCTGGTTGAGTTCGACCACCTGCGGCGCGGCCTGGGCGGTCGCCGCACAGAAAAATGTTGCCGACAGCAGCGTCGCAAACATCGTCGTTTTCATTTCAGACTCCTTTCTCCAATGCCGCCTCGACGGCGGCGATCTGTTCCGCCACGGATATCGCGGCCTGGCTGGTGATCTCCAGCGCGCGATCCTCGAATGCATCTTCGCCGGGATGGGTGCGCATCCATTCGGCCAGCGCCGCATCGCGCGCCAGGATCAGCGCTTCGATCTGCGGCCGGAACAATCGCAGCATGGCCGTGATCCAGCGGTTGGCCGGCCAGGATGGATTGGCATGGTCGATCCCGAAAAAGTCCAGCATGCGGATGACGTCTTCGGCGGCATACCAGGCATCGCCCGTCACCCAGCGGTTCACGGTGAACAGGCCGGTCGGATAGCCGTAGTCGTCCATGGCAATGGCGACGAGATGCGAGAGCGCCGCTTCGCCCTGCGGCCAGGGCTCGGCGCCGGAGTAGGCGACCGGCGCGATGCCCGGCGGCATGCCGGGGGCGCGCAGGAAGGTGTGGAAGTGGCCGTGCTCGCCCGCGGCGCCGCGGTGGGCGTGGTAGTAGTACTGGGCATGGCTGTCGGCATCGAAGACGTCGTCCGCCGGATAGTGGTTGAATTCGACGAACTCGCCCTGCCCGCGCAGGATTTCGCCGACGACGTTGAGGCCGCCCTTTTCCAGCACCCGGTAGCACTCGCGGATTTCCTCGCCGGCGCGGCGCATGTTTTCGAGCCGTGCGCGGGAAAGGCCCGCCGGGATGGATGCAGGCGCGTTCATGGCTTGCGCTCGCCGTCCTGCAGCGACTGACTTTCTGCGTGGATCGTGAAATGCGAGGCAAGCGAATCGGCCAGCGCCCGGCGGATCATCTTCTCGCCCTTGCCGGCGCCGCTCGCCAGCAGCGAGCGGTAGAACTCGGTGTAGAAGGCGTCGGGCTCGACGCGCACGCGGTAGTCGATCCGCACGGCGCGCGGATGGCGCGGCCGGCGGTAGTCCAGCCGGGCTTCGGCGTCGGGGGCGATCCGCGTGTCGGCGATCTCGCGCGCGAGATCAAGCGCGACCTGGCGCGCAATGACCTGCTCCTGCCGCGTGCCGTCGAGCGGCCGGCCGTCGGCGCCGGCCTGGAATATCTCGACGACGACGCGCGGCGTGACGTAGGTCGGGAAATGGTGGCCGGTGCCGCTGTTCACCAAAGTCAGTCCCGCCAGCACGGCGTTGCCTTCCAGGCGCGGCGGCGCGGCGGCGACAGTAACGCCGCTTTTGACCATCCCGGCATCGTGCACGCCGCGCCAGAGATGCCGCCGCTCCGGCATGTGGCAGGACTGGCAGGTTCTGCCCTCTTTGGCGTGTCGGCTCGCCTGCCATTCGGCGTAGGTGTTCTCCAGCAGCTTGCCGTTCAGCGCGAAATCGTCCGCTTCGAACTGGTGGCAGCTCGCGCAGAAGCGGGAATCCCCGAAGGCGGCGCTTGCCTGCCAGCCGGAGTGCGGCAGCTTGTCCTCCGGCTTCGGCGCGGAGCCGTCGCGGCGCGGCGGGCCATGGCGCCGGTGTTCGCGCACGTGGCAGGCGGCGCAGGTGTTGCCTTGTTTATGCAGACTGTCGTTCCTTCTTCCGGCGATGGCCGCCGACAAGTCGGCCGCCTGCTCGGCCAGCGGCGCGTGGCAGCGGATGCAGGCCTGGTGTTCTTCGTGCGCGCCGGGCGCCATGTCGACGAGCTGGCCGAGCACGCCCGGCCCCATCGCCCTGGCGTGCAGGCTGGCCGACCAGTCGCGATGCTGGTCGGGATGGCAAGCACCGCAGGCAGCCGCATCCAGCGCTGTTTCCTGCGGTGTGAACTGTTCGGGCGCGGCGCCCTGCGCGGCCAGCGGCCGCTGCCAGTGGCGCGCGAGGAATCCGGCGACGTCTTCGCCGGGCGCGGCGGCGGTCATGGGCGGGGGTGTTTCGGAGCAGGCTGCAAGCAGGAAAAAGGGGAGGACGATGAGCCGCCTCCCCGTGTGCCAGGCTGTCAGCAATGCGCCCGGCACGGCCTCACTTCTTCGCCGCGCACGGATTCTTCGCCGCACACGGGTTCTTGGCGGCACAGGGATTCTTCGCCGCGCAGGGGTTGGCCTTCTTCATGTCCTTCTTCATGGTCTTCGCCGCGCAGGGATTCTTCGCGCCGCACGGATTCTTGGCCGCGCAGGGGTTGGCATAGGCCGCCGGAACGGCCAGGGCGAGCGCCGCGGCGCCCAAAAGGGTACGAATTGCTTTCATGCTGCCTCCTTCGTCAGGGTAACAAAAAATGGCGCCGCCGATCGACGGCGCCGGCTACTACTTCTTGGCTGCGCAGGGATTCTTCGCCGCGCAAGGATTCTTTGCGGCACAGGGGTTCTTCGCCGCACACGGATTCGCCGCCTTGCCCTTGGCCGGCTTGAAGGTCTTCTGCATCTGGCCCGTATAGGCCGTCAGCGCGGCCAGTTCGCGCGATTCCCAGACGAGCGGCTTGGCCGCCATCGGCATCACCATGCAGGCCTGCACCATTTCATCGAGATGCACCTTCTTCAGGCCGGCCTGGTCCTTGGCCATTTGCACGAAATGCGGGTAAGGCTTGGCGAAACCCGCCTCAAAGGCAGCATGCCCCTGGTGGCAGGTGTTGCAGGACATGCCGTTGGTCGACAGCTTGGTGTCGTTCCACAGCTTCTCGCCATCCTTGAGCAGGGCGGTGGCATCGCCCTTGTAGGGTTTGTAGCCGGCCGGCCGGGTGATGGATTTCGGGTCGATCCTGGCGCCGGCGCCACAGGGGTTCTTGGCGGCACAGGGGTTCTTCGCTTTCGCGGCGCAGGGATTCTTGGCTTTCGCGGCGCAGGGATTCTTGGCTTTCGCCGCACAGGGATTGCACGGATTGGCGGCCTGGGCGGGCGCCATGCCGAGGCCGAGAATCAGGCTGGCGGCGAGGGCCAACTGCAAGGGTCTGGCTTGGGCGTTCATGTCTCCTCCTTTGAATGGGGTGCAGGGAGCAAATAGGCTTCCCTGCCGATTAGACCGGCCGGAACGCGAAAACCTTACAGGCCTAAACCATTCTGTAAGGAATCGCCCGGCGAACCGGTCTAATCGTCAGCAGCCCCCAATTACAGACACAGGAGACTCGAACATGAACGTGCCGATCACTGCCCGCCGCCGCTTCCTTCACGCCTTCGCGGCATTCGTGGCGGCGGTCTTTCTGCTGCCTGCCCAGGCGAGTCCGGCCCAGCCCTTCGACGATGCCGCCTTCCGCAAGGCGCAGCAGGAGGGCCGCACCATATTGGTGGAAGTGCATGCCGACTGGTGCTCGGCCTGCGCCAAACAGAAGCCGATCCTGGAAAGCCTGGGCAAGGAAGCGGCCTTCGACAAGGTGGTGCGTTTCAAGGTCGATTTCGACAAGCCGGGCACGGCGCTGAAAGCCCTGCGTGTCACTTCGCAGGCGACCCTGGTGCTGTTCAAGGGAGAGAAGGAAGTCGCGCGCTCGACCTTCGACACCGATACCGCGAGCATCCGTGGCATGCTCGCCAAGGCATCCTGAGGAAGATCGCCGTGAGCGCCCCGCACGGCCGCCCGAAGGGGCGCAAGCCAAGACCTGGAGCCGCGCACCCCAGGAGTACTTCTTCAGGGTGGCTTCGCCCACCCTTCAGGGCGCAGCGGCGAACCCCCGTCACCCCCTCACACGGGGGCGAAGGCGGTGTTTCGCGGAGCACTGCTCCGCGCCGCCGTAGCCGGTCGGCTATGCAAAGCCGACCGTGGGCGGGGGCTGGGGGGAGGGTCCAATGAGCGCGCTGCTGGTCGCGATCCTCGCCGGCGTCCTGACGACGCTGTCGCCCTGCGTGCTGCCGGTGCTGCCCATCGTGCTGTTCGCCGCCCTGCAACAGCACCGGCTGGGGCCGCTGGCGCTGGCCGCCGGCATGAGCCTGGCCTTCACGGCGCTGGGCATCGGCATCGCGACGATCGGCTTCACCCTCGACATCGGCAGCCAGGCGGTGCGCCTGACCGCCGCGGTCATGATGATCGCCTTCGGCGCGGTGCTGCTCTCCGCCCCGCTGCAGGCCGCCTTCGCGCGGGCCGGCACGCCGCTCTCCGACCGCCTGAACGCGCTGACGGGACGCTTCGCGCCGGCGGGACTCGGCGGCCAGTTCCTGCTCGGCCTGCTGCTCGGCGCGGTATGGACGCCCTGCTCGGGCCCGACCCTGGGCGCCGCCATCGGCCTGGCCACGGCGAGCGAATCGGCGACGCGCGCCGCCGGCATCATGGCGCTGTTCAGCTTCGGCGCGACCCTGCCGCTGGTGGCGCTGGCCTACGGTTCGCGTCAGGCCCTGGCTTCACGGAAGGCGGCGCTGGCGAAGACCGGCCGCCACGGCAAGCCGATCCTCGGCGGCGTGCTGGTGCTGGTCGGGGCTCTGGTGGCCTTCGGCGCCGACAAGCTGATCGAGGCGCGCCTCACCGCGCTCATGCCGGATTGGCTGGTAGACCTGACGACAAGGTTCTGACTACCATGATCGGGATGCTCATCAAGCTCGGTTCCGCGCAGTTCGACCAGACCGCCCGCGCCTACGGCGCGGACCTGTACCGCTACGCCTATTGGCTGTGCCGCGATCGCTTTGTCGCCGAGGAACTGGTGCAGGAGACTTTCGCCCGCGCCTGGAAGAACTGGGCCAGCCTGGAAGACCTCGCCGCGGTGAAGCCCTGGCTCATCACCATCCTGCGCAACGAGCACGCCCGCCTCTACGAGCGCAAGCGCCTCGACTACACCGACGACGACCCGCAGGAACTCGACCTGCCCTCCGCCGTCCAGGCCGGCGCCCACCTGGAACTGGAGCAACTGGTCGAGGCGCTGCCGGAGACCTACCGCGAGCCGCTGGTGCTGCAGGTGCTGGGCGGCTACGAATGCAGGGAAATCGCCGAGATGCTCGGCACCACCGAGGGGGCCGTGATGACCCGCCTCACCCGCGCGCGGCAGGCGCTGCGCGCACATCTGTCCGATCCCGCGAAAGCGAGGGCAATATGAACCCCCACGCTCACATTCGTTCGCTGCCCCCCGAGGGGGCGCATGCCCCCTTTGGGGCGGCCCTGCAGGAGGCATGACATGAACTGCCTTGAATTCCGCCGCGAGAAACTCGCCGACCCGCGCCGCCTCTCGCGCGAGGCGCTGACGCACATGGGCGCATGCGCCGCCTGCCGCGGCTTCGCCATCGAGGTGAACGAAAACGAGGAGCGCATCGCCACCGCCCTCGACGTGCCGGTGCCGGAAGGGCTGGCCGAGCGCATCATCCTGCGCCGCAAGACCGGCGCGCGCTTCTCCCCGCGCCTGTGGGCGCTCGCCGCCACCGTGGTGCTGACTTTCGGCTTCGGCTTCCAGCAATGGAAGGATGCCGGCTCGCAGGAATACGCGCGGCTGGCCATCGAGCACGTCATGCACGAGCCGGAATCCTTCACCAGCGCGCGCCTGGCCGACCCGGAACTGTTCCGCCGCGTCATGCACACCTTCGGCGGCGAGATGCAGGCCCCGCTCGGCAAGGTGCGCTACATGAAGCTCTGCCCGGTGCCGGAGGGCACCGGCTGGCACATCGTCTTCGAAACGGAGAATGGCAAGCTGGCCACGCTGATCCTGATTCCCGCCAAGCGCATGAAGGCCGATTCCGAACAGGCGCGAGTCGGCGGCTGGAACGCCGTGGCGCGCCCCGGCGGGCAGGGCTTCTACGCCGTCATCACCGATTCGCCGGAGACGCTCGGCAAGGTCGACGAACTGGTGCGAAGCCGCGTGCGCTGGCGCAGTTGAGCCATGGCTTCACGTCTTTCCAGGGCAGCCATCGCCATCGTCGTTTTCACCGCTGCCTTGCTTGCCGCTGCGAGCGTGCGAGCGCAGCTCGCGGTGGAAGATCGCCAGTCCTGGCCGAAGACGGATTTTGCCAAGCGCACTGTCGATCTCGCCGAAATCCAGTTCGGCGGCCCGCCGAAAGACGGCATTCCGGCCATCGACCGGCCGCGCTTCGACACGGCCAGCCAGGCGCGCGCCTGGCTGGCGCCGCAGGAGCCGGTCATCGTACTGCGCCTCGCTGGCCGCGCGCGCGCCTATCCGCTGCAGATCCTCATGTACCACGAGATCGTAAACGACACGTTCTCCGACGTTCCCGTGGCAGTGACCTTCTGTCCGCTGTGCAACGCCTCGATCGTTTTCGACCGCCGCCTCGACGGCAGCATGCTCGACTTCGGCACTACCGGGCGGCTGCGCAAGAGCGACCTGGTCATGTACGACCGCCAGACCGAATCGTGGTGGCAGCAGTTCACCGGCGAGGGCATCGTCGGCGCCCATGCCGGGCGGCAGCTGCGCATGCTGCCCTCGGAAGTCGCCTCCTTCGCGGAGTTCGCCGCCGCCTATCCCGTCGGCGAGGTGCTGTCGCAGCGCACCGGACACACGCGGCCCTACGGCCGCAATCCCTACCGCGGCTACGACCGCATCGGTCAGAACCCCTTTCTCTTCGACGATCCGGTCGACAAGCGCCTGCCGGCGATGGAGCGGGTACTGGCCGTCGAGCTCGGCGGGAAAACACGGCTGCATCCTTTCGCCCGGCTCGAAAAACAGGCCGTGCTCAACGAGATGCTGGCCGGCACGCCCTATGTCGTCTTCGCCCAGGCCCGCGTGCGCTCCGCGCTCGACGCCGAGCGCATCGCCGAGGGGCGCCTGATCCCGGCCGCCGGCGCCTTCCGCCGCGAAGCGGGCGGCCGCACGCTCGAATTCTCTCTGCGCGGCAACGAGGTCACGGATGCGCAGACCGGCTCGCGCTGGAATGCCTTCGGCGAAGCGGTGGCCGGGCCGCTGAAAGGAATGCGGCTCGAAGCCGTGCCGGGCGGCGTGCACTTCGCCTTCGCCTGGCTGGCCTTCCGGCCCGATTCCGAGATTTACCCCCCGACAACACGGTAAAGGACGCTCCATGCACGCCACCCTGCCCCGCCTGCAAAAAACGCGCTTCCCCGCCCTGCACCGCAAAAAACTGGAGACGCTGCAGGTCAATCTCGGCTACCGCTGCAACCAGTCCTGCCTGCACTGCCATGTGAACGCCGGGCCGAAGCGGACCGAGCAGATGGACGGCGGCACCGTCGATGCGGTGCTGGCCTTCCTGCGCCGCGCCGGCGCGACCGCGCTGGACCTGACCGGCGGCGCGCCCGAGCTGAATCCGCATTTCCGCCGCCTGACGGCCGGGGCGCGCGCGCTCGGCCTGCACGTCATCGACCGCTGCAACCTCACCATCCTCGAGGAGCCCGGACAGGAGGACCTCGCCGATTTCCTCGCCGCGCAGCGCGTCGAGGTCATCGCCTCGCTGCCCTGCTATCTCGAGGAGAACGTCGACCGCCAGCGCGGCGAGGGCGTCTTCGGCAAGAGCCTGCGCGCGCTGCAGCGGCTGAATGCCCTGGGCTACGGCCGCGAGGGCAGCGGGCTGGTGCTGAGCCTGGTGTACAACCCGCAGGGCCCGGTGCTGCCGCCGCCGCAGGTGCAGCTCGAGGCCGACTACCGCCGGCATCTGGCGGAGCGCCACGGCATCGCCTTCACGCGGCTGCTGACCCTGGCCAACATGCCGATCCAGCGCTTCGGCAGCACCCTCATCTCGAAGGGCCAGTTCAACGACTACATGGCCCTGCTGCAAGCGGCGCACCGCGAGCAGAACCTCGATCAGGTGATGTGCCGCAGCCTGCTCAGCATCGACTGGCGGGGATACGCCTACGACTGCGACTTCAACCAGATGCTGGAACTGCCCCTTGGCGCGAAAGGCGGGGCGCGGACGCACATCACGGAACTGGCCGCGGCCGGACTGGAAGGCGGCGCCATCGCCGTGGCCGACCACTGCTACGGCTGCACGGCCGGACAGGGAAGCAGTTGTGGCGGCGCCCTCGGGGACTGAGGCTGGCGCTGCCGGCCGCTTCTGCCCGTCTCATTACGGCTGCGCCCCGGGCGAGTTCGTGCGCGCGCCCGACTTCGCCGCCGACACGCTGATCGTGGTCGGCGGGCTCTACGGCAACCGGGCGGCGCTGGACGCCGCCGAAGCGCGCGTGCAGCACCACATCGCCCTGCGCGGAATCGTCGAGACAGAACTCGCCGGCGACGACGACCGCGCCGGCTGCGGCTGCGCCTATCCCGATGACGTGTCCGATGCCGCGGTGGCGCGGTCCAACGCCATCCTCGCGCGCCTGCGGCGCACCGCGCAGTCGATCCCCGCAACGCGGCGGCATCTGGGCGGACTGCCCATGCACCGGGTCGCGGCGGTCGTCGACTTGCGCATCGACGCCGTGGCGCTGCGCTACGACCAGGAGGCATGGCAGTCGCAATTCCAGCGCGACTGGCCGTGGGGGCTCCGCCGCACATGCTTCGTACTGGAAACGCATCGCGACCGGCCCGGACTACGATCTGGCCAGCGCGGTTGGAGGACATTCATTGCGATCGGATAAATGACTGACATGCCCGGTGCGGGCCGGGCTTCAGCCCGACTAACAACGACCGTGTCGGCCTGAAGGCCGACCTACATTCGACAGGCAAATACGAGGCCCAATACATGAAAAGAGAGGCAAGGCCATGAACACCCAACGCATTTCCGTGACCTTCACCGGCAGCGACGGCGCCACGCTTTCCGGCCGGATCGAGCTGCCGGGCGGCACGCCGCGCGCCTGGGCGCTGTTCGCCCACTGCTTCACCTGCTCGAAGCAAAGCAAGGCGGCGGCCTTCATCAGCGCGGCGCTGGCCGCGCGCGGCATCGCCGTGCTGCGCTTCGATTTCACCGGCCTCGGCGCCAGCGAGGGCGAATTTGCCGACACCAATTTTTCCTCTAACGTCGCCGACCTCGCCGCGGCGGCCGAATACCTGCGCCGCGAGTACCAGGCGCCGCAACTGCTCATCGGCCACAGCCTGGGCGGCGCGGCGGTCGTCACGGCGGCGCCGGGCCTGGCCGAGGTGCGCGCGGTCGTCACGCTCAACGCGCCAGCCGACCCGGCGCACGTGCTGAAGAATTTCGCCGGCGCCGAGGAGGCGATCCGCCGCGAGGGCGAAGCCGCCGTCAAGCTCGGCGGCCGCGAGTTCCGCATCCGACGCCAGTTCGTCGAGGACGTCGAGGGGCAGCGCCTCGCCGATGCGCTGGGAAGCATGGACAAGGCCCTGCTGGTGATGCATGCGCCGGACGACGAGATCGTCGACTTCGACAACGGCATCCGCCTGTTCGGGGAAGCCGCGCAGCCGAAGAGCTTCGTTACCCTCGACAGCGCCGATCACCTGCTGACGCGGCGCGAGGACGCCACCTATGTCGCCGAGGTGCTCGCCGCCTGGGCCAGCCGCTATGTCGCGCCGGCCGCCGCACAAGCCGATGACACGACGGTGCGCGTGGAGGAAACGCGCGAAGGCAAGTTCACCCAGCGCATCGTCGCCGGCGGGCACCTGCTGTTTGCAGACGAGCCGGTCTCGGCCGGCGGCCTCGGCAGCGGCCCGTCGCCCTACGACCTGCTGCTGGCCGGCCTCGGCGCGTGCACGGCGATGACGCTGCGCATGTACGCCGACATGAAGAAACTGCCGCTGGAGCGGGTGCAGGTCGAACTCCGCCACGAGAAGATTCATGCGCAGGACTGCGCCGACTGCGAATCCAAAGAGGGCAAGGTCGACCGCATCGAACGCGTCATCCGCCTCGACGGCAATCTCGACACGGCGCAACGGCAGAAGCTGCTGGAAATCGCCAACAAGTGCCCGGTGCATCGCACGCTGCACGGCGAGGTGACGGTGCCGACCCACCTCGATGCGGGAGAAGGCTCATGAACGCGCGCAAGCTGCTTGTCGTCGCCCTCGTCATTGCCGCCATCGCCGCATTTTTCGTTTTCGATCTCGGCCAGTACCTGAAGCTCGACTTCTTCAAGTCGCAGCAGGCGGCGATCGACTCCTGGCGCGCCGCCAACCCGCTCGCCGCCGGGTTCGCCTTCTTCGCCGCCTATGTCGCCATCACCGGCCTGTCGCTGCCCGGCGCGGCGGTGATGACGCTGGCGGCCGGCGCCATCTTTGGCCTGGCCTGGGGCACGCTGATCGTCAGCTTCGCCTCGAGCCTCGGCGCCACCCTGGCTTTCGTCATCGCCCGCTTCCTGCTGCGCGACTGGGTGCAGGCGAAGTTCGGCGAGCGCCTTCAGGCGCTCAATGCCGGCGTCGCCCGCGACGGCGCCTTCTATCTGTTCACCCTGCGCCTGGTGCCGGTGTTCCCCTTCTTCCTCATCAACCTGGCGATGGCGATGACGCCCATCCGCGCCTGGGCCTTCTACTGGGTGAGCCAGCTCGGCATGCTGGCCGGAACGCTGGTGTACGTGAACGCCGGCACGCAACTGGCGAAAATCGAGTCGCTTTCCGGCATCCTCTCGCCGGGATTGATCGTCTCCTTCGCCCTGCTCGGTCTTTTCCCGCTGATCGCGAAAAAAATCGTCGGGGCCATCCAGGCGCGCAAGGCCTACGCCCGCTGGCCGCGGCCGCGGCGCTTCGACCGCAACCTGGTGGTGATCGGCGCCGGCAGCGCCGGCCTGGTGACGGCCTACATCGCCGCCGCGGTGAAGGCGAAGGTGACGTTGATCGAGAAGCACCGCATGGGCGGCGACTGCCTCAACACCGGCTGCGTGCCCTCCAAGGCGCTGATCCGTTCCGCCAAGTTTCTTTCCCACGCCGGGCGGGCGCGCGAGTTCGGCATGCGGCGCGCCCAGGTGGACTTCGATTTCGCCGAGGTGATGGAGCGGGTGCAATCCATCGTCAAGGCCGTCGAGCCGCATGACTCGGTCGAACGCTACACGTCGCTCGGCGTCGAGGTGCTCGAAGGCACGGCGAAAATCGTCTCGCCCTGGGCGGTGGAGGTGAAGACCGCCGCCGGCACGCAGACGCTGACCACCCGCTCAATAGTCATCGCCGCCGGCGCGCGCCCCTTCGTGCCGCCGATCCCCGGCCTGGAGGAAGTCGGCTATCTCACCTCGGACACGCTGTGGAACCTGCGCCGCCTGCCGCGCCGCCTGCTGGTGCTCGGCGGCGGGCCGATCGGCTGCGAGCTGACGCAATGCTTCGCCCGCCTCGGCGCGCAGGTGACGCAGGTGGAGATGCTGCCGCGCATCCTGATCCGCGAGGACCCGGAAGTCAGCGAGCTGGTGACGGCGCGCTTCCGCGCCGAGGGCGTCGACGTGCGCAGCGGCCACAAGGCGCTGCGCTTCCTGGTGGAGAACGGCGAGAAGACGCTGGTCTGCGAGCATGTCGGCGCGCCCGGCGGCGGCGAGGTGCGCATCGCCTTCGACGAAGTGCTGGTGGCGGTCGGCCGTCTCGCCAACACGACGGGCTATGGCCTGGAGGAACTCGGCATCCCGCTGGCGAAGACGCGCACCGTCGAGACCAACGAGTACCTGCAGACGCTGTATCCCAACATCTACGCCTGCGGCGACGTCGCCGGCCCCTACCAGTTCACGCATACCGCGGCGCACCAGGCCTGGTACGCCGCGGTGAACGCGTTGTTCGGCACGTTCCGCAAGTTCAAGGCCGACTACTCGGTCATCCCCTGGGCGACCTTCACCGAGCCCGAGGTGGCGCGCGTCGGCCTCAACGAGCAGGAGGCGAAGGAGAAGGGCATCGCCCACGAGGTCACCGTCTACGGCCTCGACGACCTCGACCGCGCCATCGCCGACTCGGAGGCGCACGGCTTCGTCAAGGTGATCACGCTGCCGGGCAGCGACCGCATCCTCGGCGTGACGATCGTCGGCGAGCATGCCGGCGACCTCATCGCCGAATACGTCGCCGCCATGCGCCACGGCCTGGGCCTCAACAAGATCCTCGGCACCATCCACATCTACCCGACGCTGGCCGAAGCCAACAAGTTCGCCGCCGGCAACTGGAAGAAAGCGCACGCGCCGCAGCGGCTGCTCGAATGGGTGGCGCGCTACCATGCCTGGAGGCGGGGATGAGCGCCCACGCCGGGCCGCCCCAAGTGGGCGCAGCCAACATCATGGAGCCGCGTAGCGGCGAACGACCGTCACCCCCTTTCTCGGGAAGGGGGCCGGGGGGATGGTCATTACTCGCCGTCCTGCGCAGACTGACTTTTGCCGCAGCCGCGCTGGCCGCCTGCGCAGCGCAGGCCGAGTGCGTCGCCCGCGCCGAAACCGTTGCCGTGCCACTGGTCGAGCTGTACACCTCCGAGGGCTGCAGCAGTTGTCCGCCGGCGGATCGCTGGCTGTCGCAGCTCGCCCCCGGCCGCGTCGTGCCGCTGGCGCTGCATGTCGACTACTGGGACTACATCGGCTGGCGCGACCGTTTCGCCCAGGCGCGCTTCGGCCAGCGCCAGCGCGAGATGGTCAACCGCGGCGGCGGACGGGTGGTCTACACGCCGCAGGTGATGCTGAACGGACGGGATTTCCGCGCCTGGCACAGCCCGGCCGCCTTCGACGAGGCCGTGCGCAAGGCGGCCGCCCGGCCGCTCCAGGCGAAACTCGCGCTGGCCGTGACAGGCAATGCGGCGGAGGGCTGGACCGCCCGGCTGACGGGCGAGGTGCTGCCACGCAAGGGCCGCAGCGAGGCCTACCTCGCCCTCTACGAGAGCGGCCTCGCCAGCGACGTCGCGGCCGGCGAGAACCGCGGCGCGCGGCTGCGCCACGATTATGTCGTGCGCCAGTGGCTCGGCCCGCTGCCGGTCGGCGCCGACGGGCGCATCGCCCACAGCCATACCTTCGCGCCGCGCGACGGGATAGACTTCAGCCGTGCCGGCGTGGCCGCCTTCGTCCAGGACAGCGACAGCGGCGAAGTGCTGCAGGCCGTCGCCCTGGCCCATTGCCGCGCACAAATCTGAAGAGGAAGGCATGAAACTCAGCCTGCGACAGACGGTGATCGCACTCTATGCGGCGATATTCGCCGGCGGCGTCGCCCTGTCCGCGCTGGTGATCCACCAGGGCAGCATCGCCGTCGAGGCGACGCGGGGACTGGTGGAGCGCGACAACCGCCTCCTGCAGACGCTGGAAGGCTTCAAGGCGGAAGTGGCTGCCATCGAGCCGATCGCCTATGGCAACTACGTCTTCCGCGAGCGCGCGATCTTCCGCGAGCGCAAGCAGGAAAACGAGCGCGCCATTGCGGAGGGACTGCAGGCCCTGCGCCAGGCCTTTCCCGGCGACGGCCGGCTGGCGCTGATCGAGATGCAGTACCCGCCGATCCAAGCGCTGGTCGGCCAGCTCGACGAGGCGCTGCACGACAGGCCGGATCCGAAGCGCGCCCTGGCGCTGCTGCGCGACATCACCACGCTGTGCATGCAGATCAACGGCAATGCCGAGCTGCTCGCCCAGGCCGTCCGCGACGGCGTCGTCGCACGCGGCATCAAGGCCGAACAGGCCATCGCCAACATCTACGCCTGGGTCGTCGCCTTCAGCGCCGCGCTGCTGGCGGTGGCGCTGGTCGGCGGCTATTTCGCCCGCGCCTGGCTTGCCGAGGGCGCGGAACGCCGGCGCCTGGCCATGTTTCCCGCGCGCAATCCCAGCCCCGTCTTCAG
Source organism: Rhodocyclales bacterium (assembly GCA_016214145.1). Lineage (GTDB taxonomy): Bacteria > Pseudomonadota > Gammaproteobacteria > Burkholderiales > Rhodocyclaceae > Desulfobacillus. The sequence continues at coordinate 74,272 of JACRPA010000005.1, read as the reverse complement.
CCTGGATGCGGGCGGCATGGTGCGCTACGCCAATCCCGGCGCAACCGGGATGCTCAGGCAAATGGGCATCGAAGCGGAGGGGCCGCAGGCCCTGTTCCCCGCCGACCTGGCGCAGCGCCTGGCCGCCCTGAAGGCTTCCGGCGCGCGGCAGGAAAGCTGGCAGTACGAGGCGCACGGCCGCACGCTCGACTGCCGCGTGCATTATCTCGACGACTACGAGGTCTACCACGCCTACCTGGCCGACATCAGCGAACGCAGGCGCGCCGAGGAGCGCCTGGTCTTCCTGGCCTACCACGACGACCTGACCGGGCTGCCGAACCGCCGCCGCTTCTTCGACGACCTCGCCGCGGCAGCGGGCGGCGGACAGGCCGGCGCCGCCGTCCTGCTCAGCCTGGACCGCTTCAGCCGCATCACCGAAAGCCTGGGGCCGGCCCTGGCGGAGCGGGTGCTGGTCGCCGCCGCGCAGCGCCTGACTGCGCTGCTGGAGCCCGGCAACGAGGGCGCCGCGCGCTGCGAACTGTACAGCTTCGAGGGCGATCTGTTCGCCCTGCTGGCCTGCGGCGAGGGCGCGTCGGACACGGTCTCGCGCCTGGCCGGGCGCGTCGGGGCCGCCGCCGAATCGCCCCTGCAGGCGGACGGGCGCGACCTGTTCGTCACCTTCAGCATCGGCGTGGCCTGCTTTCCGCAGGACGGCAATGAAGCCGACAATCTGGTGCGCAACGCCGAAAGCGCGCTGCAGAAGGCGCTGCGCGAGGGCAGCAACGGCGTCCAGTACTACTCGCAGGAGCTCAACGCGCGGGCGCTGGACCGGCTCGAGCTGGAGCACGAGCTGCGTCAGGCGCTGGCGCGCGACGAGCTGGAACTGCACTACCAGCTCCAGGTCGCGGCGGCCGGGAACGTGATCGGCGTCGAAGCCCTGGCGCGCTGGCGCAATCCGCGGCGCGGCATGGTGTCACCGATCAACTTCATTCCGCTCGCCGAGGAAACCGGCCTGATCGTGCCGATCGGCGAGTGGGTGCTGCGCACCGCCTGCAGCCAGGCCAGGCGCTGGCAGGCGGAAGGCTGGCCGGCCATGAGCATGGCGATCAACATCTCGCCGCGCCAGTTCCGCGACAAGAGCCTGCCCGGGCTGGTGCGCCGCGTCATCGCCGAAACCGGCCTGGCGCCGCGGCACATCGAACTCGAAGTGACGGAAAGCGCCGCCATGCAGGATGTCGAGTCGTCCGTCGCCATGATGCGCGAACTGAAGGCCATCGGCGTGGAGCTGTCCATCGACGATTTCGGCACCGGCTATTCCTCGCTCGCCTACCTGAAGCGCTTTCCGCTGGACAAGCTCAAGGTGGACCAGTCCTTCGTGCGCAACATGGCGGAGGACAGCAACGATGCGTCCATCGTCCAGGCCGTCATCGCCCTGGGCCACTCGCTCAATCTGCGGGTGATCGCCGAAGGCGTCGAGACCGAAGAGCAGCTCGCCCTGCTGAAAGGCTACGACTGCGAGGAAATGCAGGGCTATCTTTTCAGCAAGCCGCTGCCGGCGTCGGAAATCCCCGCCCTGCTCACGGGGCGGCCGCTTCCCGTGTCGGCAAACGGACTGCCTGCCGCATGAGGTCGGCAGCGCTGTCGATCGTCGTGCCGGCACTGAATGAGTCCGCGTGCATCGAGGCGGCGCTGGCCGCACTCGCCCCGCTGCGCGCGCGCGGCGCCGAGATCATCGTGGTGGACGGCGGCAGCACCGACGGCACTGCGGCGCTGGCGCAACCGCATGCCGCGCGCGTCATCGCCGCGCCGCGCGGCCGGGCGCCGCAGATGAACGCCGGCGCCGCGGCGGCGCGCGGCGACGTCCTGCTCTTCCTGCACGCCGACACCCGCCTGCCGGCGGACGCCGACCGCCTGGTCGAGACGGCCCTCGCACAGGGGGCCGTCTGGGGCCGCTTCGACGTCGCCATCGAAGGACGGCATCTCCTGCTGCCGCTGATTGCCCGGCTGATGAACCTGCGCTCGCGCCTGACCGGCATCGCCACCGGCGACCAGGCGATGTTCATGCGCCGCGACGCCTTCGCGGCCTGCGGCGGCTTTCCATCAATACCGCTCATGGAAGACATCGCGATGAGCCGCGCGCTCGGGCGCCTCGGCCGGCCCGCCTGCCTGCGACATCGCGTGCGCACCTCGGGACGCCGCTGGGAGAAGCACGGCGTGCTGCGAACCGTGCTGCTGATGTTGCGCCTGCGGCTGGCCTACTTTTTCGGCGCCGATCCGGCGCGGCTGGCGCAGCGCTATGGCCATGCGCCCGGCCCTGCCACGCGCACGGCGATCGCCGTGCTGGCACGGGCGCCGGTGCCGGGCGCGGCCAAGACACGGCTCATGCCGCGCCTCGGCGCGGACGGCGCGGCGGCCCTGCAGGGCCGGCTCACGCTGCGCACCCTGACCACCGCGACCGCCGCGGCGCTCGGGCCCGTCGCCCTGTTCTGCGCGCCCGACCGGCGTCATGCCTTCTTCGCCGAATGCCAGGAGCGTTTCGGCATTCCGCTGCACGACCAGTGCAACGGCGATCTCGGCGCGCGCATGTTGCAGGCCTTCTCGGCGCTGTTGCCCGGGCACGACCGCGTCCTGCTCGTCGGCACCGACTGTCCGGCCCTGACGGCGAATCATCTCGCCCGCGCCGCGGCCCTGCTGGACGACCACGATGCGGTCGTCTGGCCGGCGGAAGACGGCGGTTACGTGCTCATCGGCCTGCGCCGGCCGGCGCCGGAACTGTTTTCCGGCATCGACTGGGGCTCGGCGCGCGTCATGGCGCAGACGCGCGAGCGCCTGCGGCGGCTCGGCTGGCGCTGGGCCGAGGCGGAGCCGCTGTGGGACGTGGATCGGGCCGAGGATTACGACCGGTTGGCCGGCGCGAACTTTCTTCATCGCGCCGGGTCACTCCACGGGAGTTCCCTTCGGTCATCCCACGGGGATTCCCTTCGGTCATAATGTCGTCCGCCATGAAAACCCATCACATCCATCTCACTCTCGGCGTAGGCTGCCTCGCCCTGGTCGGCTTCGCCGCCTACTACCTGCAGGCTGCCATCGGCCTGCTGCCCTGTCCGCTCTGCGTCATGCAGCGCATCGCCTACCTCCTGTTCGGCGTCACCGCCCTCGTCGCGGCATTCCACCGGCCGGCCGGCGCGGCGCGCTGGCTCTACGCCGGCCTGCTCGACCTGTGGGCCACGCTGGGCGCGGCGGTCGCCGGCTGGCAGGTGTATCTCACCTACCACCCGCAGGCCGCCGAATGCGGCATCAGCCCGGAAGAGAAATTCCTCAACGGCCTGCCGCTGTCGAAGTGGTGGCCGGCGATGTTCGAGGCCAACGGCGACTGCACGAAAGTCGACTGGACTTTCCTCGGCCTGTCGGTGCCGGAACTCTCGCTGATCGCCTTCGTCCTGCTCTCCGGCCTCGCCGTCTACGCCGCGCTGCGCCCTGAAGAGCGGCGCGTGCCGCTCTGAAGAAGTACTCTTGGGGTGCGGCCCGCCTCACGCTAAAATAGCGGCACCATGAGCAACGACAAGAACTCGCCCGCCGCGGCGCCCACCCCACCCGTCTCGAACTTCATCCGCCAGATCATCGAGGCCGACCTTGCCGCCGGCAAGCACGCCGGCGTCGCCTGGGGCGGCAAGCCCGGTCCGGCCGCCGCCCACGCCGGCGCGCCCGCCGATGCGGCGAAGATCCGCACCCGCTTCCCGCCCGAGCCGAACGGCTACCTGCACATCGGCCACGCCAAGTCGATCTGCCTCAACTTCGGCCTGGCGCGCGACTACGGCGGCGCCTGCCACCTGCGCTTCGACGACACCAATCCGGAGAAGGAGGAGCAGGAATACGTCGACGCCATCGTCGACGCCGTGCACTGGCTCGGCTTCGACTGGGGCGACAACCTGTATCACGCCTCGGACTACTTCGACTTCATGTACGAGGCGGCGCAGTACCTGATCGAGAGCGGCCACGCCTACGTCGACTCGCAGAGCGCCGAGGAAATGCGCGCCAGCCGCGGCACGCTCACCGAGCCGGGCCGGCACAGCCCCTACCGCGGCCGCAGCGCCGAGGAGAACCTCGACCTCTTCCGCCGCATGGAGGCCGGCGAGTTCGCCGATGGCGCCCATGTCCTGCGGGCGAAGATCGACATGGCCTCGGGCAACATCAACCTGCGCGACCCGGCCATCTACCGCATCCGCCACGCCACCCACCATCGCGCCGGCGACAAGTGGAACGTGTACCCGATGTACACCTTCGCCCACCCGATCGAGGACGCGCTGGAGCGCATCACCCACTCCATCTGCACGCTTGAATTCGAGGACCAGCGCCCCTTCTACGACTGGCTGCTGGAGCGCCTCGCGGAAGGGGGGCTTTTGGCGAAGCCGCTGCCGCAGCAGATCGAGTTCGCCCGCCTCAACTTGAGCTATGTCGTGCTGTCCAAGCGCAAGCTGATCCAGCTCGTGCAGGAGAAGCATGTCGAGGGCTGGGACGACCCGCGCCTGCCGACGCTGGTCGGCGCGCGCCGGCGCGGCTACACGCCGGAGGGCTTGCGCGCCTTCGCCGAGCGCATCGGCGTCGCCAAGGCCGATTCTTGGATCGACTACGGCGTGCTGGAAGACTGCATGCGCGACGACCTCAACGCGCGCGCCGAGCGCCGCATCGCCGTGCTCGACCCGCTGAAGCTCGTCATCGACAACTACCCGGAAGGGCAGGAAGAGGAATGCCTCGCCCCCAACCACCCGCAACAGCCGGAACTGGGCAAGCGCCCCGTGCCCTTCTCGCGCGAGCTGTGGATCGAGCGCGAGGATTTCGCCGAGGCGCCGCCGAAGGGCTACTTCCGCCTGTTTCCGGGCAATTCGGTCAGGCTGCGCTACGGCTTCGTCGTGAAGTGCACCGGCTGCGACAAGGACGCTTCCGGCAAGGTCATCGCGGTGCATTGCGAGTACATGTCCGACAGCAAGTCCGGCACGCCGGGCGCGGACACCTACAAGGTGAAGGGCAACATCCACTGGGTCAGCGCGAAGCACGCCTACCGGAGCGACGTGCGCCTCTACGACCGCCTGTTCAGGGAAGCGAACCCCGGCGCGGGCGGCCGCGATTACCTGGCAGACCTCAACCCGGATTCGAAGCAGGTGATCTCCGCCTGCCTGGAACCATCGCTGCGGCAAGCGAAGCCGGAGGACCGCTTCCAGTTCGAGCGGCACGGCTACTTCGTCGCGGATCGCGTGGATTCAAAACCGGGCGCGCCGGTGTTCAACCGGGCGGTGACGCTGAAGGATTCGTGGGGAAAAGCCGGGAAATAGTGCGGAGAAGGAAGGGGCGGCGCAGCCGTCCCTTCCTTTCAGGCCGGTTTTATCTGATCTTCTTGCATTCCCATTGACCGTCCGAGCATTTGCAGCGGGTGCCATCTCCCGGAATTTTCGTCGTCCCTGCCTTGCATCCCTGCGGCTTTGCCGCCAGGGCCGATGTCGTCAGGACGGCGTTCGAGAACGAGAGCGCCAGGAACACGGCAAGCATCTTCAGCATCGTGCGAATCATGAATCCTCCTTGGGTATGAAATGGCCGCTGGCCCAGCAATGCCGACGGCATCGCAGTGTAACCTGTTTCACGTACCGGGCAACAGACCCGTTCAGGCGGCAGCCCGCTGCGGTGAAATGTCGTCGATATCCAGCGCCACCAGGTTCGGGAACGGCATCGGCCTGTCGCCGATCAACAGCGGCCAGACGCGGCGGCGGGTTGACGCCTTCAGTCCGCCGAAGTCTTTGTAGTCCTCGCACAGGTGCGCCGCGCGCGCCCAGCCGCCGACCACCTCGGCGGTGTAGTCCAGCCGCGTCAACAGCCGTTGCTCGTCGAAGTGGAAGACCTGCGTGCGGCTGTGCGTGGGGATGTCCGGCGGGAAGGTGGCGCGCAGGCGCGCAATCTCCCCCTGCGGGCCCCGCACGGGCGGCAGCAACTCGAAGGAAAAGCCCGGGCGCAGGAAGATGAACGGCGTCACCATGTAGTTCCAGGTGGCGTAGCCGCCGAAGTAGAGGAAATCCAGCTCGTCCCAGCGGAACTGCCGGCGCAGGCCGCGGAAGGCCTCGCGCGGCCTGGCGCGGCTGGCCATGACGCGGCCTTCCGCGTCGAGGATGCGCACCTCGGCGTCGCCGACCAGCTCGCCGCGCCAGCCCGGCCGCGGGTAGTCGTGGAAGACGAAGCGCGGCTCGGTGGTGGAGGCCCACATGCGCGCGTGGCGCAGCACCGGACGGCCCTTGGCGGCGAAGAGGAAGCCGGAAGCGGAGAGCCGGATATCGAGTCCGCCCAGGCCGCGCCAGAATTCCGCACCGCCGTGCGCGGCGATGACCCCGTCGATGAGATCCCCGATCCTTCTTTCGCTCATGTCATCCCCCGCTTGCCACGGTTTCCCCCGCCATGCGGCGGATAGTCTGGCGCACCTCGGCGGAAAGCACCAGTTCGGCGTGCGCGGCCGGCACGGTGATGCGTTCGTCGAAGTGCAGCAGGCCCGCTTCGTCCTCGCGCAGGATCCCGGCCTCGACGAGATTGCCGACGACGCCGGCGAACAGGGTCTTCTCGGAAAATTCCGGCGCGTTGAATTCGTAGAGCAGCGCCAGGCGCTGCGCCAGCAGGTGGCCGGCCTCTTCCAGCGCACGGCGCGTCACTCGGCCGGAGCCGTGCCGTTGCAGCAGCGCCAGGGTGAGGAAATGGCGCTCCAGGGTCGGCCGGATGGTCTCGCCGAGCAGGCGCAGCTCGGCGAACTCCTGGCTGTTCGGCTCGGGCGCGGCGAGCCGGCCGGAGTCCTCCGCGCGCCGCAGCAGGCCGCGCGTTTCCAGCACCGCTATCGCCGTCGCCATCGCATCCGGCAGCGCCTCGGGCGGCCAGCGCAGGAACAGCTCGGCGCGCAGCAGGCCGTAGATGCCGGCCACCGCCTCGTCCATGCGGCGCGCGTCGAGCCGGCGGTTGTGGCCGAGCAGGCAGGCGATGAGCGCCGGCAGGGCGAAGAGATGCAGCACGTTGTTGCGGAAGTAGGCGAGCAGCGCCGCCTCGGACGCCGGCACGCGGAGCAGGTCGCCGAGGGGATGCGGCAGGCGCTCGACGACGCCGAGCCGCTCGGCATAGGCGACGATCTCGGCGGCGCTCGACGCGCAGGGCACGGCGCCGGGCGAATACGGCGCGTCGCGCAGGATCGCCTGGCAGTGCCCGATCTGGCGCGCCAGGGCATGCGCGTCGGCGGTGTGCTTGGGCGTGGCCAGCAGGGCGACGGCGACGAGGTTGATCGGCGTCACCGCCGCCGCCGCGTTGATGCGCTTCGCCAGTTCCTCGGCGGCGCTGCGGATCGCCTCGCGCACCCAGTCGGCGCGCGGGTCGGCCGCTTCCGCCCAGCCGGGGCGGTGACGGTCGAGGAATTCCGCCAGCGGCAGCGGCTCGCCGAAGTTCACATGCACCTTGCCGAATTCGCGCTTGAGCAGGCGCCAGGCGCCGAGCAGGCCCCACAGCGACTCGCCCTGCTTCGGCTTGCCCTGCATCTCCTCCAGGAAGGCGCGCCCCTCGATCAGCTTCTCGTAGCCGAGGTACACCGGCACGAAAACCAGCGGCCGCGCGTGCTCGCGCAGGAAGCTCCTGACGGTCATGCCGAGGATGCCGGCCTTGGGGGCGAGCATGCGCCCGCTGCGGCTGCGCCCGCCCTCGATGAAATACTCGATGGGAAAGCCGCGCGAAATCATCCGATGCAGGTATTCGTGGAACACCGCGGCGTAGAGCGGCTCGCCCTTGAAGCTGCGCCGCAGGAAGAAGGCGCCGCCGCGGCGCAGCAGCGGCCCGACGACGGGGATGTCGAGGTTCTCTCCGGCGGCGATGTGCGGCGGCGTCAGGCCGCGCCGGAAGACGACGTAGGACAGCAGCAGGTAGTCGACGTGGCTGCGATGGCAGGGCAGGTAGACGATGCCCTGCCCCGGCGCGATGCGCGTGACGGCGTCGAAGTTGTGCACCTCGACGCCGTCGTAGAGGCGCGTCCACAGCCAGGTGAGGAATATCTCGAAGGCGCGCACCACGCCGTAGGTGTAGTCGGAGGCGATCTCCAGGGCGAAGGCGCGGGCGCGCCTTTCCGCCTCGGCTGCCGGCGCTTGCTTCGCGGCGGCCTCGGCGGCGATCGCCGCGCGCACCGCCGGCGCCTCGACCAGGTCGTCCACCTGGGTGTTGCGGTGGGAGAGGTCCGGCCCGATGGCGATTTCGCGCTGGCGGCGGAAATGCACGCGCAGCACCCGCGAGAGCTTGCGCAGCGCCCGCGCCTCGTCCCTGTCATCGCCCAGCACGTCGCGCAGAGAGAGCGGCGCGCTGAAGCGCACCAGCACCTGGCGGCCGTGCAGCAGCACGGCGAGGATCTGGCGCAGCCGGCCCGGCGCGCGCCAGGTCTCGGAGAACAGCGCCTTGAGGATGGAGTCCTGCTTGTCGGGGGCGCGGCCCCAGAGGATGGTGACGGGCACGATCTGCACGTCGGCGGCCGCATCGGCGATGGCCGCCTTCACCATGTCGACGAGCAGCGGCGAGTGGCCGTGGCGCTCCTTCGCGGAGGCGGCGATGCGGCGCGCGCGTTCGAGGAAGAAGAAGGAGCGGCGGGCGCGCAGCGCGCCGACGGCCAGCGCGGCGCGCGGCCGCGGCAGGCCGGCGCGGCGCGTCTCCTGCAGCAGCACCAGCAGGTTGGAGAAGTGCCGCCCGTGCAGCACGTAGCACACCGGCCGCGCCGGATCGAGGCCGAGCTCGCCCGCCCGGCCGGGCAGGACGGTGGTGCGCACCCAGGCGTAGAGCAGCCTGCGCGCCAGCGCGACGGTCCAGCCCGAGATGTCCGGCAAGTGCGGCATGTTCCTCCCTGACGGGAGTCTACTCGCTCACTCCAGCGTAAAGAAGAAGGTCGCACCCCGCCCGACTTCGGATTCGGCCCAGACCCGCCCGCCGTGCCGTTCGATCAGGCGCTTGACGATCGCCAGGCCCACGCCGGTGCCGGGGAACTGGCCTTCGGTGTGCATGCGCTGGAACATGCCGAACAACTTGCCCGCGTACTGCGGGTCGAATCCTACCCCGTTGTCTTTGACGTAAAAGAACGTTTCTCCGGCCATCGAATGCATCCCGATTTCAATCGCGGGATGCTCGCTCCCGGCGGAATACTTGAAGGCGTTGCCGATCAGGTTTTCCAGTATCTGGCGCAGCATGACACGATCCGCGTCGACGACCGGCAGCGGCTTGAAGTCGACCGCCGACGGCGGGTAATCCTCCGCATTCTCCTTGACCACCGCTTTGGCAAGAGCGTCCATATCCACCTTGGTCCGCTCGAGTTGGAGGCGTCCCGCGCGCGAATATTCGAGGATGTCGTCGATGAGCTGGCCCATGCGGTTGCTGTTGCGCACGATGCGGTCGAACATCCGCTTTCCCTCGTCGCTGATCTTCTCGGATTCGGATTCCAGGATGATCTGGCTGAAGCCGTTGATGGCGCGCAGCGGCGCCCGCAAGTCGTGCGATACCGAATACGAGAAGGATTCCAGTTCCCGGTTGGCGATTTCAAGCTGCAAGGTGCGTTCGGCGACGCGCTGTTCGAGCGTCTCGTTTATGGCATGCAGATTCTCTTCGGCATTGGCCAGATTCCGTCGCAGGCGCGACATCATCAGGTAGGCCGCGCCCAGCGAGGCCAGCAGCACCGCCAGCAGTCCCGCGCCATAGCCGAGCAGGCGGGCGTACATCGCGCGCAGATCGGAGCGTATGAACAAGGTGCCCAGCGGCCGGCCGTCGAGCGCCACGTTGCGCGACACAGCCAGTTGGCCCTTCAGCATCAGATCCGTCTCGGGCAACGTGGCCGGCACCGGATCGGAAACCACGCCGCCTACGTCCCGCAGGTAGGCGGCGAAAAGCCTGCCGTCGGGGCCATAGAGCGCAGCCGCGGTGATGTTCGGCAGGGCGCGCAGGGATCGCAGCGTCTCGCTTGCCGCGCGCGCGTCGGCAAACGCCAGCGAGGCCGTGCTGTTGTCGGCAATCACCTGGCTCAGGGTATCGAGATTGCCGGCCAGGTCGTCGCGCAAGGCAATATATTCTTGCAGGATCAGTACCGCGCCGGCGATGCACAGCGCAACCCCGGCCGTCAGCAGGTTGAGGACGGTCAGCCTTCCCTTGAATCCGCTTTCTTGGGGCGCCACCGCGGTTACCTCCCGCTCACGCTGCCGGCCAGGCGCAGCAATCGCGAACTCATGTCCAGCCCGGCCCGCTTCACGGCATCGAGGTTGACGTCGAACGCCAGCCGGCCTTGCCGCGTCACCAGGTTGATCATGACGCCCCGGCCGCTCCAGCCCTCTGCGTCGGCTACGGTCAGTATCGGCCGTCCGCCGGCCAGTCCCAGTATATGGTTGAGGCGCATTTCCTCGGCCGGCGCGATATAGAGCATATGGCATTCGTCCAGGCCTTGTAAGCCATCGACTCTCCGCACGACCAGCCTCTGCGACCTCACCGGTTTCCCCTGAAGGGCGTCGAAGGCCGTGTCATACAACCCGCGCCCGGCCACGCAGAGCACGAATGCGCCATCCTTCCGGGTATCGGCCGGCCAATCGACGAACAGCGCGAAGTTGTAGATGAAGGCCGCCTTCAATTCGTATTCGGGCACTGCCTGGGCCGTCGCGCCGCCCGAGGCCAAGGCGCTCAAGGCAAGCAGGCAAACAAGCAGGCGGCGGATCGACATGAGCCGATGAAGCGCCATCAGAACCGGTACCAGAGCTTGAGGCGGATGCTGCGCCCGTCCTGCCGGATGGCATCCTGCAGATGCTCGGATCCGCCCGGATCGGCGTAACGCCGGTTGAAGATGTTGTACAGGCCCAACGACGCTTCCAGTCCCGGCGCCAGCCGGTCGGTGCTGAGATTCAGGTTGCCCAGCCAGAAGCCGCCGGTCTCGCCGGCCAGCGTGCGGCGCGCGCCGGTGTACTGGAGTTCCGCCCCGGCGCGCAGCCAGCCGCCGGGCAACGGCGCCGTGGCATTCAGCTTGGCCAGGTGGCGCGGCGAATTGGTCAGCCGGGCGCCGCTGGCATCCTGCGCGCGCTGGCGGCTGTAGCTGACCCGCAGGCGGGCGCCCCAGGACCAGACGTGCTCGGCTTCGGCGCCGAAGCCGGTGGCGCGCACCCCGTCGATGTTGCGGAACACCGTCAGGCCGTCGGCGGGATCGACGGTTGAGTCGATGTGATCCTTGATCTTGTAGCGGAACAGCGAAGCGCCGACGCGGAAACTGTCGTGCAGGAAATGCTCGACGGCCAGTTCGCCCGTGCGTATCCGCTCCGGCCGCAGGTCCGGGTTCGCCTTCTGGCCGCCGACGCCGGGGACGGCATAGAAGCGCTCGTAGGCGTTGGGCGCGCGATAGGCCGTCCCGTAGAGCAGCTTCACAAAGGTCCGCTCGAACGGTTCGGCAATCAGGCCGAGCCGCGGGTTGAAGATGCCGCCGAAACCGCTGGCATGGTCATAGCGCAGGCCGGCATTCAGGCGCAACTTGTCGTGCAAGACCATTTCGTCCTGCAGGTAGATGCCGGCGCGGTCGCCCTCGCGCCGGTCGTCGAGATACAGGGCATAGGGCTGCTCGTCGTAATTCTTCTGCTGCTGGCGCATGTCCCTTTGATATTCGGCGCCGAACACCAGCTTGTGCCGGTCGATGGCGGTGCTCACCATCCTGGCTTCCGCGCCCCACCATTCGCCGCGCACGGAGTCGCGGTTCCGATACAGCGGCGGCGCATCGTAGAGGTAGCTTCCTTCGAAGGCGTAGCGGCCGTAATACAGCCTGCCGGTCAGTTCGACATTGGCGGCCGGGGCGCTGGAATGCTTCAGATCCAGATAGGTGTTGGCATCCGTTGTCTGCGTTCCCGATATCCCCGGCGCCGTGCCGTAGGGAGCGGTCGGGACGTCCTTGTTCCTTTCGCCGTGAACCGCCTGCAGCGTCCAGCCCTGGTAGGAGAGCCTGGCGAACAGTTGGCGGGTGCGGTCGCCGTCGAGGCCGCGCGCCATGCCGTCGGCGACGCCGAGCGGGACGAACTCCGGATAGAAATGATCCTGCCCTCGGCTGCGATGGGCGCTCATCGACAGCAGCAGATCGGCGCCGTTGTCGAGGCGGCGGCCGTAGGTGGCGCGCCCGGTCGCGCTGCGGTGGCTCCCCGCCGAACCCGCCAATTCACCGCCGCCGACGTCGGCGCCGCGCTTGGTGATGACATTGACGACGCCGAAAAAGGCGTTGCCGCCGTACACCGACGACCCCGGGCCCGGCACGAATTCGACGCGCTCGATCAGGTCGATGTCGATGGGAAACTCGCTGCCGATGCTGGCCTGGTCGTAGACGTTGTCGTTGAAGCGGTAGCCGTCCACCAGAAGCAGCACGCGGGTGTTGTAGTCGCCCGGCCGGGAAAATCCCCTCACACCCAGATAGCTGTAGTTGCGGTCGTAGCTGACATGCAGGCCGCGGATGCTGCGCAGGACGTCGGCCAGGGTGCGGTGGCCGTAATCCTTGATGTCGGCGGCGGTAATCACGGTGACCGAGGCTGGCGCTTCGGCCAAGCGCTGCGGAAATTTGGACGCGCTGACGACCTCCATCGCCATGAGGCGCTCGATCGGCAGCAAGGTCAGGTCGCTCGCCGGCGCTGTGTCCGGCGCGGCTTGCGCGGATGGCGCGGCCAGCAGCGATGCCGCAATTGCGGCGCCTGCCGCAAGCCTCGCTGCCAACCGGCCCGTGCGGGTCGATGAACCGTGCAGCGCAGTACTGGGCGCCATGTGGTACTCCCTGTCAAAGACAAACTCTGCCTGCGCAGGATAACGGCAGACAGGGAATATAACTAAAGGACTATGTCACAGCGGCAGGACCGGATGGGATATCCAGGGTCGCTGTCTTGAACTATCCTGCATCGCCCCCCGGATATAATCCGGCCAAGGCATATAATTCTGCCGTTGAATGGCCTCGCAAAAGGACTCCGTTTGACTCCCCTTCCCGCCCTGCCCCGCTATACCCTGCGCGAGGAAATCGCCAGCAGCGTCACGCACGGCGTCGGCATCGTGCTGGCCATCGCCGGCCTGGCGGTGCTGGTGGCCTTCGCGGCGCGCCACGGCGATGCCTGGCACATCGTCGGCTGCAGCGTCTTCGGCGCGGCGCTGATCCTCTGCTTCACCACGTCCACCCTCTACCACAGCGTGCAGGCCGAACGCGCCCGGCGCGCGCTGCGGGCGCTGGACCACTCGGCCATCTTCCTGCTCATCGCCGGCACCTACACCCCCTTCCTGCTGGTGAACCTGCGCGGGCCGTGGGGCTGGTCGCTCTTCGCCGTCATCTGGGGACTGACTTTTGCCGGCATCGCATTGCGCCTGCTGCTGAAGGGACGGCTGCACGGCCTGATCGTCTCCATCTACGTCGCCATGGGCTGGGTGGTGGTGGTCGCCGTCGAGCCGATGCTCAAGCACGTTGGCGCCGGCGGCCTCGCCCTGCTGGCCGCCGGCGGGCTGGCCTACACGTCCGGCGTCGCTTTCTACAAGTGGCGGCGCCTGCCCTACAACCACGCCATCTGGCACGGCTTCGTGCTGGCCGGCGCCGCGCTGCATTACTTCGCCGTGCTGTTCTACGTGATCCCCTGGCCGGTGGCAGCGACTTAGGGTCTATGGCACACTAGCCGGCCCGTCCGGAAGGAGGCTTGTATGGCTGGCCTGCCCCCGTTTCACCTTGCTTTCCCCGTCACCGATCTCGAGCGCGCGCGGGAGTTCTACGGCAAGTTCCTCGGCTGCCCGGAAGGACGCAGTTCGGACGAATGGGTGGACTTCAATTTCCGCGGCCACCAGATCGTCGCCCACCTCGTCAAGCGCATGGCCTCGGACGACCCGACCAACGCGGTCGACGGCAAGCAGGTGCCGGTGCGCCACTTCGGCCTGGTGCTGCCGATGGACGAATGGCAGCGCCTGGCCGAGCGCTTCCGCGCCGCCGGCATGGAATTCGTCATCGAGCCCTACGTGCGCTTCACGGGCCAGCCGGGCGAGCAGGCGACGATGTTCCTCATGGACCCCTTCGGCAACGCGCTGGAGTTCAAGGCCTTCAGCGATCCGGCGCGCCTGTTCGCCAAATAGCGTTTCCCGCGCTGCGCTTCACGTTTTTTTCACACGGTCTTGAGCCGGGCTTGACGGCCCGGTTGATACGGTATGGCCTGCCTGTCACCGGATTCACGCCATGCCTGTTCTGCCCTCCGCACGACAACTCAACCGCTTTTTCCTGATTTCCTGGCTGATCGCCGTGGCCCAGGTGGCCGGCTTGCAGAGCGCGCGCCAGTTCGCCGAACCCGCCGTGGCCGGCTGGACCCTGGCGGCGACGATCAGCTACGCCTTCATCTACCTCCTCCCGGCGCTGCTGCTCGCCCGGCTGCTGCGCCGCCTGCTGGCCGCGCGCCCCGTGCGGAAAGCGCCCGCCCTGCTCGCCGCGACGGCAATCGGCCTCAGCGGCCTGACCCAGACGCTGCTGTTCGCCGACCGCCTCATCCGCGACATGTACGGCTTCCATATCAACGGCTTCGTCATCAACCTGGTGTTCAGCCCCGGCGGCATAGAATCCCTCGGCGCAAGCTGGGCCACCCAGCTCACCGCCGGCCTGATCACGCTCGGCCTGATCGCGGCGGAAGCCGGCGCCTATGCCTGGGTGCTGCGGCATGACGGGACGGGACGGTGGACAACGCACATCCGCTGGCGCTGGGTGCTGCTGTCCCTCATCCTGCTGAGCACGGGAGAGCGCGTGGCCTACGCCTACAGCTCGGCGGCCAACTATCAGCCCATCCTGTTCGCCAGCGAGCACTATCCGCTCTACCAGCCCTTCACCTTCCGCAAGCTGGCCAAGCGCCTCGGCATCGAGTCCAAAACCGAGGAAACGCAAAGCCTGCGCCTGAAGGAGGACCACCTCGCCTACCCGCTGTCTCCGCTGCAGGTGGAAGCGCCGAAAGAACCGCTGAACATCGTCTGGCTGGTCGCCGAGTCGCTGCGCTTCGACATGCTCGATCCGAAGATCATGCCGCGGCTGTGGGCCTTTTCGAACGACGCCGTGCGCCTGGAAAAGCATTTCAGCGGCGGCAACCTGACGCAGATGGGCGTCTTCTCCATGTTCTACGGCCTCTACGGCAGCAACTGGTTCCCCATGCGGACGGCGCAGCGCGCCCCGGTGCTGATGGACGTGCTGCAGCAGCAGAATTACCAGTTCAGCCTGAACACCAGCCAGCGCTTCACCTACCCGGCCTTCGACAAGACGATCTTCGTCAACATGCGGCCGGAAGACATGCACCCCCTGGAGGGCGGCGCCCCGCCCTGGCAGCGCGACGCGAAGAACATCGACGACATCCTCTCCTTCATCGACCGGCGCGATCCTGCGCGGCCTTTCATGACCTACATGTTCTTCGAGTCCACCCACGCGCCCTACGATTTCCCGCAGGAGGCGGCCATCGCCCGGCCCTACCTGGAGGATTTCAATTACCTGACCGCCGATTTCGGCAGGGACATCCAGCAGATCAAGAACCGCTACATCAACGCCGCCCATCATGTCGACGGGCAGGTCGGGCGCGTGGTCGACCACCTCAAGGCCAGGGGGCTGCTCGACAAGACCGTCGTCATCGTGCTGGGCGACCACGGCGAGGAATTCATGGAGCGCGGCCGCTGGGGTCACAGCGCCGAGTTCAACCGCTTCCAGACCGGCACGCCCGGCGTCATCCGGGTCCCCGGCCGGAAGGCCAGGGTGATCGGCGGCATCAGCAGCCACATGGACATCCCCGCCACGCTGATGCCGCTCCTCGGCGTGAAGAACCCGCCCGCCGACTACTCCCACGGCTACGACCTGCTGGCGCCCGATTTCCATCGCGAGTATGCCGTCGCCGCCGACTGGAACCGCATCGCCTACATCGGCAACGACTTCAAGGTCTCCTTCCCGGTCAACGCGCTCGGCGCCATCCGCAACGAAGTCACCGACGGCGACGACCGCCCGCTGGCCGATTCCTCCGCGGTCATCAAGGCGATCCGCACGGCCATGCTGGAAATCATGGGCAACCTGGCACGCTTCAGCCGCGCCCCTTCCTGATCCCGCCGGTGGTAGTCTTGCGCCTGGTGAAGGGGGAATGAGCACCAATGCGACTGCTGGTGGTTGAAGACAACCGGGATATCCTGGCCAATCTGGCCGACTATCTCGCCCTCAAGGGCTATGAAGTGGACTGCGCCCAGGACGGCCTGACCGGCCTGCACCTGGCGGCGACCCAGCACTACGACCTGATCGTCCTCGATGTCATGCTGCCGGGCATGGACGGCTATGCGCTGTGCCAGCGCCTGCGCGAGGGCGAGCGGCGCGACACGCCGGTGATCATGCTCACCGCCCGCGACGCCCTTGACGACCGCCTGCAGGGCTTCCGCACCGGCGCCGACGACTATGTCACCAAGCCCTTTGCACTGCCCGAATTGGCCGCGCGCATCGAGGCCGTGCTCAAGCGCACCCGCGCCGGCGGGCGCCGCCGCCTCCAGGTCGCTGATCTCGTCTACGACCTCGATACCCTCGAAGTCACCCGCGCCGGCCAGCCCCTGAAGATCGGCCCGATCGGCCTCAAGCTGCTCGCCGTGCTGATGCAGAAGAGCCCGGCGGTGGCGACGCGCGAAGCGCTCGAGGCGGCGCTGTGGGGCGACGCGCCGCCCGACAGCGACAGCCTGCGCAGCCACATCCACACCCTGCGCCAGCTGGTCGACAAGCCCTTCCCCAAGCCGCTGCTGCACACCGTGCACGGCGTCGGCTTCCGCCTGGCCGAATCCGGCAAGGCCGAGTGATGGCCGAGAAGAGCCTCGCGCGGCGCATCGTCACCGCTTTCGTCCTGATGACGCTGGTGGTGGCCGGCGTCTTCTCCCTCAGCGTCCTGATGGCGATGAGTTACGTCGAGGAGCAGTACGCCACCTACTCGTTGAACAAGCAACTCGACGACATTCTCAATGCCCTGGACAGGGGGCGGCCCTTCCATCTCGACCAGGACATGGCGTTGTACGTCGTCGGCGCCGACGGACAGCCGCCGCTGCCGGCCTGGCTCGGAAAGGTCAGGCCCGGCTTCCAGGAGGCCTACCGCGACGACAAGGAATATCACGTCATGGTGCGCGATCTGGATGGCAAGCGCTATGCGCTGCTGCTCGACCAGGAGGAACTCGACCGCCGCGAAGACATTCTGAAGATGATTCTGGCAGCCGCCTTCATGTTGAGCGTGCTCGCCGCCTGGGGCCTCGGACTGCTCATGGCCCGCCGCGTCATCGCCCCGGTGACCCGGCTCTCCGACCAGGTCCAGCACCGCGAGCAGCTGCTGACGGCGGCGCCGCCGCTGGCCGCCGACTACGCGCCCGACGAAGTGGGGCGCCTCGCCGCCGCCTTCGACGCGACGCTCGGCCAGTTGCGCCAGGCCCTCGAGCGCGAGCGCTTCTTCACCAGCGACGTCAGCCACGAGCTGCGCACCCCCCTGATGGTGATCGCCAGTTCCTGCGAGTTGCTGCTGGAACAGGGCCTGGCCGATGCGCGCCAGCAAAACCAGATCAGGCGCATCCTGGCTTCCTGCATGGAAATGCGCGAACTAGTGGAGACGTTCCTCGATCTGGCGCGTGCGCCGGAAAGTCAGTCCCGCGGAGACGGCGGCGAAGCCGGTCTGCACGAGGTCGCCGGGGAATTGATCGACCGCTTCCGGGGCGAGGCGGTCGCGCGCGGACTCGATCTCTCGCTGGCAAGGGAAGGCGATGACGCCGGTCGCTACCCCGCCCCGCTGCTGCGCGCCGTACTCTCCAACCTGCTGCGCAATGCGATCCACTACACCGACCGGGGCTATGTCCGCCTGGTGCTGCGCCCGGGCGGCTTCAGCGTCTGCGACTCGGGTGTCGGCATCCCCACGGCCGAGCGCGAAACCATGTTCCGGCCTTTCGTCCGCGGCGACACCAGCCGCGGCGACGGCCTCGGGCTGGGCCTGTCGCTGGTGCAGCGCATCTGCCAGCGACAGGGATGGCGCATACGCCTCGACGAGCACAAGGACGGCGGCTGCGAGTTCCGGGTCGACTTTTCCTCGTCTTGACGAATTTTTCACACGGAGTTGACGTGGCAATCACGGGGCGGCACATACAGTGCGCGGCAGCCAACTACGTGAACTGCCCTTCATGCTGCGGGATGCCGCGCCCAATTTGCTCAGCCTGCCGCACGCCGTCGGCCCCCTATCGCCGTCGGATTCACGGCGTTCCCCGCTCAAATTCGCGTATCGGCTGCTCCTCCCGCTCCTGGTCATTTTGGCGGCTGTTGCCAGCTATACGGCCATGGAACGCCGCTTGGGCATCCTCGATCCGAATCGGGTCATCGCCATCGACGATTTCCCGGAAATCTCCGGCATTGCCTACTGGGCCGAACGCGGCACGTTGATCGGCGTGGGCGACAACGGCGAGATTGCCGAGATCACCCTGCAGGGCAAGGTGCTGCGCAAGCGCATGCACCGGGATCGCGACTTCGAGGATGTCGCCCTGCTCGATCAGCCCGGCCTTGCCCTGGCAATCGACGAGCAGCACAACCAGCTGCTCACCGTGCGCCTCGCGGATTTCGAGATCGTCGCGCAGGCGGGCGTGCCCAACGGCTTCTCGCTGACGCGACACAGAAACAAGAGCTTCGAGGCCCTGGCGCTGACGGGCCAGCCGCCGCGCCTCGTCCTCGGCAACGAATTCCCGCCGGCAGTGGCGCGATTCGGGACGGACCGGATCGCGCCGCCGCACACCGTGCTGCTCGGCGCCCGCTCCATCAGCGGCGTGCTGCCCGGCCCGCAGGGAGAGCTTCTCGTCGTCTCCCGCGAGAACGGCCTGCTGCTGCTCGATGCCGACGGCAATGCGGTGGGGGACGGGTGGCGCCCGGTGCCGTATCGCTTTTTCGAGGGCGCCGCCATGGTGCCGGGCGTCGGCCTCGTGCTCTGCGTCGATCGGAATCCCGGCATCCTGCTGATTTTCTCCTCCCTCCAGGATTGGCCCGCCTTGCGTCATGCCTTCGCTTCCTGAGCCGAACCGGCGCCACGCGCTGTATGTGCTGCTGGCCCTGGCGCTGTCGGCGCTGAGCCTCGTGGCGCATCTCAACCTGACGCTGCTCAGCGGCATCCATGAAGCCAGGGTGCTGGAGACGGGGCGTGAAATGCTGGAACTGCACAACTGGGTGGTGCCGCATTTCATAGGCGAGTTGCGCCTGGAAAAGCCGCCTCTGCCCTATTGGGCCTCCGCGCTGGCCTACAAAATGGCCGGCGAGCCTTCCGTGACGGCGGCCCGGCTCGTGACGGCCCTGCTGGGCCTGCTCATGCTGCTGGCCAGCTGGCTGATCGCGCGCGCCGTCAGCGACCGGCACACCGCCCTGCTCGTGCTGCCGGTGCTGGCGGGTTTCCTGCTTTTCAATACCGAATTCCGCAAGGTGACCACCGACCCCTTCCTTGCCGCGCTCACCACGGCTGCCGTGGCCGCTTTTGCCTGGGCTTTTCGACGGCCGGGGAGATCGGGGACGGCTTGCCTTTCCCTCGCCTATCTGTTCACGGCGCTCGCCCTTCTCGCCAAGGGGCCCATCGCCCTGGTGTTCATCGGCATCGGCGCCGGCTTCGTCAAGCCGCGCGCAGCCGATTCAGTCCGCATCGCCTGGCAATGGCATGCATTGGGGGTGATTCTGGCCTGCGCGCCCATTGCCGGCTGGGCGGCGATGGTCATGCAGCAGCTGCCGGACGCCCTGGCTCTCTGGCGGCATGAGGTTTGGGGCAGGGTAACGGGGGATGTCGAGGAAATGCGCGGACGCTGGTTCTACTTCCCGGTCATGCTGTCGGCGGTCAGCCCGCTCCTGCTGCCGTTCCTGGCAGGAACATTCCGGGGCCTTCGGCAGCGCGACCCCATGGCGTTGTGGCTTGCGTCCGGCATGGTGTTCCTGTTGCTGCTGTCGAGCCGAAAGGCCGCCTACCTGCTGCCGCTGATGGCGCCGGCCGCCCTGCTCACCGCGCAATACCTGTCGAAAATGCCGCACTACAGGGAAGCGGGCTGGCTCGGCTGGGCCCAGCTGCTCATCAACCTGCTGCTCATCGCCGCGCTGTTCGGGGCCGCACTGGCATGGCGCGATCACCTTTCCTGGGGAGCGGCCAGCCTGGGGCTCCTGCTGCTCCTGTCCGCGCTCGCCTTGCTGAGGAATGCGCTGCGCGCGCGACCGTCCGTGGCCAGCCTGGTCGTCAGCGGCGTGCTGATCACGACCTTCTACAATGGCGTGCTGCAGACTCATCTGCCCGAGGACCGGACGATATACAACCTCAGCGCCTACATCAACGAGCATGTGCCGGCACGGATCGCCCTGTACCAGCAGGGCAGCACGGATCCGCGCCTCGCCTTCTACCTCAATCGCCTGCCGACCCCGATCGAGGATGCCCGGCTGGGGGAGGTGGGCTCGCCTGCCTGGCTCCTGCGCCGCGATCCCCTGCCCGACGCCGCCGGGTCAGGCTGGCAAGCCGTGCTCCAGACGCAGTCCCGCAAGGGTAAAATCATTTACCTCTATCAGCGGTAACCTCCTCCGGACATGAACCTGCGCTATCTTTCCGGCGCTGCCGCGCTGGCCGCCTTGGCACTTCTCGCCGCCTGCGGCTCGAAAATCTCCGCCGAGAATTTCGAGCGCATCCGGACCGGCATGACGCAGAAGGAAGTCGTCGCCATCCTCGGCGAGCCCACCGAGTCCAGCGCCGTCAGCGTCGCCGGCCTCTCCGGCGGCATGGCCACCTGGCAGGACGGCGGCACGGCGATATCCGTGCAGTTCGTGAACGACAAGGTGCAGGCCAAGCAGCTCAGCCGGGAAGCCGCCAGGCCCCAGGCCAAATAGCGTCTATGCCCCGGCCACCGTTTGTGGCATAGTGTTTCTCCATCACGCACACGGGGAGGGCGTATGGGCGGCGCACAAACAATAGCGGTCAGCGGGATCGATATTCACCTGATCCTCATCCTCGGCATCATGGTCGCCACCGGCCTTCTCGGCGGCCTCGCCAACTTCTTCCTCAACGAACGCGACACCGGCACGCCCTGGCGCACCGCCGGCAAGCACATGGTGCTCGGCGTCGTCGCCGCGCTGACCGTGCCGCTCTTCCTCAACATGATGTCCAGCCACCTGCTGGAAGCGACCCGGCTCAAATCCAGCGACCTGTTCGTCTTCGCCGGCTTCTGCCTGCTCTACGTGGTGGTGTCGCGGCGCTTCTTCGAGAACATCGCGGCGCATCTCATGCGCCAGGTGGAGCAGGTGCGCCGGGAAGTGAAGCATCTGCAGTATTCAACCGAGCGCGGCGCGGCGCCGGCGCCGCCCGCCCCGCGCGCAAGCGAGCCCGAAGCGGCGCCCGAGGCGGCGCCGGCCTCCATCGTGGAACTGCCGCGCAACGCGGTGAGCTTCGGCGACATCGAACTGATGCGCGCCGTTGCCGAGGGCAACGCCATCTACGGCGCGAACACCGGGCTGGCGACCAAGACCACCCTGCCGAAGGAACAGGTGGCGCCGCGCCTGGCGGCGCTGAAGGCGATGGGCCTGATCGAATCCAGGATCGACGAACGCAATGTCGTCCGCTGGTACATGACGACGAAGGGGAAATCGCTGCTCGACGGCATCAATGCCGCCGCTTCGCTCGAAGATCGGCGCGACGCCAGCTGAAGCGTTCCCCCGTTACACCGGATCCGCGTACTGCCCCTCCAGCAGCTTGGCCTGCGCCGCCGCCAGCCGCGCGATCGGCACGCGCGGGCCGGAGCACGACACGTAGTTCAGTCCGATGTGGTGGCAGAAGCGGATCGAGGCCGGGTGCCCGCCGTGCTCGCCGCAGATGCCGATCTTCAGGTCCGGGTTGGTCTTGCGCCCGTTCTCCACGGCGATCCTCATCACCTGCCCGACGCCCTTCACATCGAGCACCTCGAAGGGGTTGTCCTGCAGGATGCCGCTGTCGTTGTAGGCCGGCAGGAACTTGTTCTCGGCGTCCTCGCGGCTGAAGGAGAAGGTGGCCTGCGTCAGGTCGTTGGTGCCGAACGAGAAGAACTCGGCCATCTCGGCCAGGCGGCCGGCGCGCATGCAGGCGCGCACGACTTCGATCATGGAGCCGAACTTGAAGCGCACGTTGATGCCGTGGGTCAGGTCGACCACCTTGTGCAGGCGCTGCACGTAGCCGTGGATGCGGCGCAGTTCCTCGACCGTGGCGACCTGCGGCACCATGATTTCCGGATGCACCTCGACCCCCTCCCGGGCGCACTGCGCGGCCGCCTCCAGGATGGCCTGTATCTGCATCGAGTAGATCTCGGGATAGGTGATGCCGAGGCGCACGCCGCGGTGGCCGAGCATCGGATTCACCTCGGAGAGCGCGCGCACCTTCTTGAGGACCTTCTCCTTCTTGTGGATGACGTCCTCCTCGAGGTGCGATTCCTTGAAGGTGTTCAGCCCGTCCATCAGCTTGACGAGGCCGTCGGCGTACTGCTGGTAGAGCCTCGGGTTGAGCAGCTTGAGCGTCTCCGGCAGCTCCTCCAGGCCCTTGATGGTGTCGCGCAGGTGGTGCAGGTGGGCGATTTCCAGCTCCAGCTGCGAGGCCGTCGGCAGGAATTCGTGCATCGGCGGATCGAGCAGGCGCACCGTCACCGGCAGGCCCTTCATGGCCTTGAAGATGCCCTTGAAGTCGGCGCGCTGGATCGGCAGCAGGCGGTCGAGCGCGGCCTGCCGCTCCTCCTGCGTTTCCGCCAGGATCATTTCCTGCACGATGGGCAGGCGGTCGGTGCCGTTGAACATGCGTTCGGTGCGGCACAGGCCGATGCCCACGGCGCCGAAGGCGCGCGCCCGGGCGGCGTCCTCCGGCGTGTCGGCGTTGGCCATCACCTGCAGGCGCGCGGCCTCGTCGGCCCATTCGAGCAGGACGGACATCTCCTCCGAGACTTCCGCCTCGACGGTCGGCACCTCGCCGGCGTAGACATGGCCGGAGCCGCCGTCGATGGTGATGACGTCGCCCTCGTGCAGCGTCGCGCTGCCGATCACCGCGCGGCGCGCGATGACGTCGATGACGATGGCCTCGCAGCCGGAGACGCAGGGCTTGCCCATGCCGCGCGCCACCACGGCGGCGTGCGAGGTCTTGCCGCCGCGGCTGGTGAGGATGCCCTGCGCCTGGAAGAAGCCGTGGATGTCCTCGGGCTTGGTCTCCTCGCGCACCAGGATGATGCGCTCGCCGGCCCTGCCGCGCGCTTCCGCCGTGTCGGCGTCGAAGACGATCTTGCCGGAGGCGGCGCCGGGCGAGGCCGGCAGGCCCTGCGCCAGCGACTTGCCGCGGAAGCTGGGCGAGAGTTGCGGCACCAGCAGCTGCTCCAGCATGGCCGGATCGACGCGCAGCAGCGCCCGCTCCTTGCCGATGAGGCCCTCGTGGAACATCTCGACGGAAGTGCGCACCATGGCGCGGGCGTTCATCTTGCCGTTGCGCGTCTGCAGGCAGTAGAGCCGCCCCTTCTCGATGGTGAACTCGAAGTCCTGCACCTCGTGGTAGTGCGACTCCAGCCGGTTGTGCAGCTCCATCAACTGGCGGTAGATCTCCGGCATCTCCTTTTCCATCTCGGCGATGGGCTTCGGCGTGCGGATGCCGGCCACCACGTCCTCGCCCTGGGCGTTGACCAGGTACTCGCCGTAGATGAGGTTCTCGCCGGTGCCCGGGTTGCGCGTGAAGCCGACGCCGGTGCCGGAGTCGTTGCCCATGTTGCCGAACACCATGGTGCACACGTTCACCGCCGTGCCGTTGGCCATGTCCTTGGTGATCCTGAACTGCTTGCGATAATCCACCGCGCGCTTGCCCATCCAGGAGCGGAACACCGCGCCGACGGCGATTTCCAGCTGCTCGTAGGGGTCGGCCGGAAAGGGCTTGCCGGTATGGCGCTGGATGATGGCGAGGAATTCGTCGGCCAGCTCTTTCAGATGCTCGGCGGAAAGGTCGACGTCCTGCAGGGCGCCGTACTTCTTCTTGACGGCGTGCATCTTCTCGTCGAAGGCCTCGTCGGCGATGCCCAGGGCGATCTTGCCGAAGAGCTGGACGAAGCGGCGGTAGGCGTCCCAGGCGAAGCGCGGGTTGGCGGTCTGCTTGATGAGGCCCTTCAGCGAGGTCTCGTTCAGGCCCAGGTTGAGGATGGTGTCCATCATGCCCGGCATGGACATCGCCGAACCGGAGCGCACCGACACCAGCAGCGGGTTGTCGGCGCTACCGAAGCCCTTGCCGGTCTTCTT
Organism: Rhodocyclales bacterium; assembly: GCA_016214145.1. Classification (GTDB taxonomy): domain Bacteria; phylum Pseudomonadota; class Gammaproteobacteria; order Burkholderiales; family Rhodocyclaceae; genus Desulfobacillus. The sequence continues at coordinate 49,989 of JACRPA010000005.1, read as the reverse complement.
CTCCAGCGCCTTCATGTGCGACTTGATGCCGTCCATGAGGCCTTCGGGCAGCTGGTTCTTCTCCAGGTAGGCGAGGCAGGCCTCGGTGGTGACGGTGAAGCCCGGCGGGACATTCAGGCCGATCTGCGTCATCTCGCACAGATTGGCGCCCTTGCCGCCCAGCAGCATCTTGTCCTTGCCGTCGCCGTCCTCGAAATCGAATATGAATTTGCGGGTATTCATGGTGGCCTCTGATTCAACGCCTCGGTTAAAAATGATGCGCTGCAGTGTGCCACGGCTCATGGCGAAAAACCATGATCTGTACGGGGTTGAAATCGGTTTTTTGACCGCGATTATTTTTTAGGCGCTCATAAGCTAGACTTGTCGCCTTGCCGGCACATTGCCGGACACCCCATCCCTTCCGGAGACAATCGAAATGAAGCTCTACTACAGCCCCGGCGCCTGTTCCCTGTCCCCCCACATTGCGCTGCGCGAAGCCGGACTGGCCTTCGAGACGGTGAAGAAGGAGCTTCATTCCCAGACGCTCGAGGACGGCAGCGACTACCGCGCCATCAACCCCAAGGGCTACGTGCCGGCGCTGGTCCTCGACGACGGGCAGATCCTCACCGAAGGGCCGGCCATCGTGCAGTACATCGCCGATCTCGTCCCCGGGAAGAAACTGGCGCCGCCGGCCGGCACCATGGAGCGCGTCCGCCTGCAGGAATGGCTCAACTACATCACCTCGGAAATTCACAAGACCTTCAGCCCGCTCTTCAACAAGAAGGCTTCGGAGGACTGGAAGGCGGCGGCGCGCGAACTGCTCGACCGCCGCATCGATATCGTGGCGAAGGCCCTCGAAGGCCGCGCCTGGCTGATGGGCGACGCCTTCACCGTCGCCGACTGCTACCTCTTCACGGTGCTCAACTGGGCGAACTGGGTGAAAGTCGATCTTTCGCGCTGGCCGGGCCTGGCCGAATACCTGAAGCGCGTCGCCGCGCGGCCGGCCGTCCAGGCGGCGCTGAAAGCGGAAGGGCTCATCAAATCCTGACCGCCGGTGACCGATGGACGGCCGCCCCGCAGGAATCGATTCCGCCTATCATGGCGACGCCATGACGACACTTCGCACCGTATTTCTTGCCTGCCTGGCGCTGACGCCCATGGCGGCGCAGGCGCAAACCCATGCCCCCGCCGAAGACCGGCCGGGGCGCATCGTGCTCGTGCCGATGTCGGTCGAACGCCCCGCCGGCGCAGGCTGGGCGCTGGTGCGGCGCACCGACACCGACCTGACCTTTCTCCATCCGGCCGACAAGGAGCACAACAGCCTGGTCGCGATCGCCAGCGGCAAGGTGCCGGACAAGCGCCTCCGCTCCACCGATGAGCTCGCCGCGCTGTTGCGCAAGGATCTGAAGGAGAAGACCGATCCCAGGCGCTTCGAGGTGTTCGCGGAGGAAGTCCGCCCGGATGCCGCCCCCGACCGCAAATGCGTGCGCTACCGCCAGCAGGCGCGGGATCTCGCAGCGATCGGCGCGGACGGCAAGGCGCAGCTGATCGACCTGTACGGACAGGTCTGCCTGCATCCGGCGGACGAAGGCATCCTGCTGGCCGTCACGCTGTCAGAGCGCGCGCCGGCAGACGGCGCCGGCAAGCAGAACATCGCCGAGATGGCCGAGCGTTTCTTCAGGGGCATGCGCGCCCATGCGCCGCTCAAGGGCAGGGACTGGCAACCGCTCGCCGAGCAGGGCGACGCCAACGCCCAGGTCTGGCTGGCGCGCACCCTCATGCAGACCAACGAACTGGAGGAAGCCATCGTCTGGCTGGGCCGGGCGGCGGACAAGGGCCATGTCGACGCCCAGGCGCTGCTGGGGCTGTCCTACCTCACCGGCCGCGCCGTCACGCGCAGCCCGGAAGATGCGCTCAAGTGGCTGCGCATGGCGGCCGAGAAGAGCTACCCGAAGGCCGAGGGGCTGCTTGGCCTGACCCTCATCACCGCCGCGGAAGTGCGCAATGAGGAGGAGGGGCGGCGCTGGGTGCGCAAGGCGGCGGCGGACGGCGATCCGTTCGGCCAGGCCCTGCTCGGCGAACTCCTGTTGTTCGGCAAGGCCGGCATGGAGAAGAACGAAACCGAAGGCGCCGCCTGGGTCCGCAATGCTTCGGAGCAGGGCGAGGCCAAGGCGCAATACATGCTCGCAGGCCTCCTCTACAACGGCATTGGAAGCGCGAAGGACCCCGTCCAGTCGCGCTTCTGGCTGGACCTCGCCGCCGCGCAGGGGCACCCGGAGGCCAGGAAGCTCCTCGAGCAGGCCAGGCGCGCGTCCAGGCCCGCGCCGGTGCCGACCCCGGCCGAAAGCAAGTAATCCCCCCTTCCGTTCCCGGCGCATTAAACTGTTTCGCCGCGCCGCTCACTCGATGGAAGCGGCGTGGGGAAGGCCGAGCATCCAGTCCGTAATCGCCCGCACCGTTTCGGCTTCCTTGCCGAAATAGCCGTGCGGGCTGTACGGATCGCAGGGGCCGGACTTCGGCTCCTTGCCGCCCTTCACGGAAACCAGCGGATAGGTCTGCGACAGCGCCTGCGCGGGATGGTAGGGCGTGACCTGGCAGGTGTCCTCCACATGGTGCACCAGCAGCAGCGGCACGCGAATGCTCCTGAAGTCGAATCCGGCCAGGCCCTGGCCGCCGCCGCGCGAGGCGTTGAATACGCTCGACGTCAGCACCACGCCCGCCAGCCGCGGCGAGAGCGCCGCGCCCGCATAGGCGGCGGAGACGGTGCCCCGGCTGGTCCCGACGAAGAAAACCCGAACGCCCGGAAAGCGCGTGTTGAGATCGTTCAGCACGCTGGCCACGTCCTCGACATGTCGCCTGCCGATCCTGAATCCGTCGGGCATTCCGCCGACGTCCGAGGGCACGTCGATCACGGCGGTGGCCACGCCGTTGTCGACGAACAGCCCGCGCGTCCGCACCAGGAAATTCGCCCCCGGCGCCGGAATCCCCCGCGTCAGCAACCCGACCTTGCCGTCGCCGCCGTTGAACAGGATGGCGGCGACCTTCACCTCGCGGGCCGGTTCATAGGAAAGCAGATACGGCAGGATGGCATCGCCCTGGCTCGGCAGCCTGACGATTTCCTCGCTTGCGGCGAGCCGGCCGATGCCGGCCAGCGCGAGCAGCGCCGCAAGCAGGATCGGGCGCACGGGGTTCAGTGCCGCGAAAAGTCGAAGGCGTTGGTCAGGTCGCCCATGCCGGCGCGCACGCCCGGCAGCGGCGCCAGGCCGAAGCGGCGCGTGATGAGCTTGATGATCGAGGTCGTGTCGTAGGGCGTCGAATCGACGAATCCCTTCTTCGCGAACGGCGAGACGACGATCGTCGGCACGCGCGAGCCCGGCCCCCAGCGGTCGCCCTTCGGCGGCGGCACGTGATCCCAGAAGCCGCCGTTCTCGTCGTAGGTGACGATGATCGCCACCCTCGGCCAGAGCGGGCTGGCCTTGATCTTCGCCACGAGTTCCGCAATGTGCCGGTCGCCCGACAGCACGTCGGTGTAGCCGGGATGCTCGTTCGAGTTGCTGTCCGGCTTGTAGAAGGCAACCTGTGGCAGCGTGCCGCTTTCGATGGCCGCGAGAAAACGCGCGCCATCCTTCAGGTGGCGCTCGCGGTCGGACGTGCCGGGGGCGAAGCGCTTGAAGTAATTGAAGGGGTGGTGATGCGCCTCGAAGCTCGGCATGCCCGGCTTGCGCCCGTAAATCACGCTGCGCTTTTCCGTCGGCAGTTGCATGCCGTCGGCCAGCGCGGCATTCCAGGATTGCGAGTACCATGCCCATGACACCCCTTTGGCGCTCAAGGTGTCGCCGACCGTCCGGAAGGTTTGCGGCGCAAGGGGATGCCGGTCCGGGTCGGCGAGACGAGCGTCTCCGCCGGCCGCGGGCGGTACCCGGCCCGGCTGGTAGGGCGGTTGCAAGGTGTTCACCGCAAATCCGTCCGGGGTAAGCTCGCCGTCCTGATAGCGCGGACGGCCGTTCATCGCGGAGGCCGGTGAACCTTCCGCAAGCAGGACGCGCCCGCCGGCGTCGGTTCTGGCCCGTTCCTTTTCGGGTGCATGCTCCCAGTGCGGCGTGCACGCACACACCAGCCAGAAGTGGTTGAGGAAGGAACCGCCGAAGGCGCCCATGAAGAAATTGTCGGCCAGGGTGTATTCCTTCGCCCACTGCCACATCGGCAGGCTGGAACCGTCGTAATGGCCCATGACGAGGCCGCCGGCATCCGACACGGCGGCAAAGCGGTCGTTGCGCCCGCCGTTGATCTGCTCGATGTTCTGGTAGTAGCGATGCACCAGGTCGCGCGTCGGCACCGACAGCGGCAGGCTGATGGGCGGCGCATCGATGCGGAAGGGTGCGTTCGGCAACGCGGCGGGAAACTTCGGGTCGGGCGCATTGCCCTTCAGGATCGGCGGCAGCACGGCGAAGGGCTTGCCGTCGTGGTCGACCTGGACGGTGTTCTCCGGCCGGGCGTTGGCGATGCCGTTGGCGCCGGGGAACAGGCCGTAGAGATTGTCGAAGCTGCGGTTCTCCGCGTAGATGACGATGATGTGCTCGATGCGCTCGAGGCCCTTTGCGCCGCCCGCCGCACCCGCCGGTCCGGCAATCAGGGCGGCGAACAGGGCCGGCATGAGCCGGCGGACGCTGCATTTGAAAGTCATGTCGATACCTCCTGAAGACAAAGGTTACCGCGTCTTGGTCGGGAACGTCACGGGATTGTTGCTCTGCACAAGCCGATATCTGTCGATTGTGCAGTGCGTCTTTATTCCGTCACAAAGCAGGCGTAGGCTGAACTCCAAAACGCCCAAGGAGACAGCCATGGCCAGCGCGACACCGATAGGCAATCTCGCGGAGTGCTATGCCAACGCCCTCGCCATCGAGCGCGAGGCGGCGGCGCGCTGCGAGCAATTCGCGGAATATCTCGAGGACCACGGCGAGCAGGCGACGGCGGAGCTGTTCCGCAAGCTGGCGCGCTACGAGCAGCAGCATGTCGAGGAACTCCTGCGCCGCACCTCCGGCATGCCGCTGCCCACGCTGCGCTCCTGGGAATTCAGCTGGCTCGACAATGCACCCGCGGAGCAGGTCAACCACGACTTCATCTTCCACCTCATGACGCCGCACGATGCGCTGAAGATCGCGCTCGGCGCCGAGAAGCGCGCGCAGGCGCTCTACGAGCAGTCGGTCGCTTCAAGCGAAGATGCGGAAGTGAAGCGGCTGGCGCGCGAACTGGCCAGCGAGGAACTGGAGCACATCGCCTGGCTGGAGGACGCGCTCAGGAAGGCGCCGCGCCCCCTCACCACGGAAGCCGACTACGAAGCGCTGTTCAGTGCTTCTTCGCTCCACTGATAAACGTCACCGGGAACACCACTTCCGCCGCCGCGTGCTTCTGCGGCGCGTTCTGGTAGTCGGGCATGTGCGGCGCGGCGGCGCCCGAGGCCGACATCAGCTTGCCGATCAGCACCTGGATCTGATCCGAGAACCAGTCCTCCTCGAAGCGCGTCGGCAGGAAGCGCAACTCCCTGACGCGGTCGGGAATGTCCCCGGCGGCGATCACGTCGTCGGCCGCATGGGCGCCGGAAAAGAAGCGCCCGGCGACGAAGCGCATGTAATAGCCGCCCTTGCCGTCCGCGGCCAGCACGAAAACGCGCGCGCCGGACGGCGAGGCATCGTCCTCCTCCTCGAACACCGGGTGCACGGCGAAGGCCGCCGCGTTGCGCTGCACGATGTATTGGACGGCGTCATCGTATGAAAGGCGCTTGTCCTCGGCCATAGGCGGGTCGTTGTCAGGGTTATTGGTAGTCACTTTGGTTCTCTGTTCCTTGGGGAAGGAATACCCTAGGGTGTGTTCTCAATCATTTTATCGGTGCGAACGGGCATTTTCGGGCGCAGGGCTAGGCGCGGTGAGCGCGGTGTGGTATTCCACATAAGCGAGCCGCAACGCCGCCATGCGCCCGAAAATGCCCGTTCCCTCCGGGTTGCGGCCAAAAGCGCCGGCTGCGTCGTTGCGCTCCTTGCCAAGGGAGTGGCCATTGGCGGCGTCGCGCGCCTAGCAGTCGACGCTTTTGGCCACAACGCATCCGACAAAATGACTGAGAACACACCCTAGCAGCCTGCCCGTGCCTGTGGCAAGCTGGCTTTTCTCTGCGGCAATTCAATTTCCAAATGTACGACAAGAAGCAGCCCGTCATCGCCATCCACGGCGCGCGCCAGAACAACCTGAAGAACCTCAGCCTCGACATCCCCACCGGCCAGCTCGTCGTGGTGACCGGCGTCTCCGGCTCGGGCAAGTCCTCGCTGGTCTTCGACACGCTCTACGCCGAAGGGCAGCGCCGCTACGTCGAGACCTTCTCGCCCTACGCGCGGCAGTTCCTCGACCGCATGGACAAGCCTCAGGTCGACCGCATCGACGGCATTCCGCCGGCCATCGCCATCGACCAGACCAACCCGGTGCGCACCTCGCGCTCCACCGTCGGCACCATGACGGAGCTGAACGACCACCTCAAGCTGCTCTACGCGCGCGGGGCAAAGCTCTTCTGCCGCGGCTGCGGCCAGCCGGTGCGGCGCGACACGGCCGAGAGCATTCACGCCGCAATAGTCAGTCGCTGCAGCACGGCGAGCGACCCGCGTCTCATCATCGCCTTCCCGGTGGACGTGCCGCACAACTTCAGCGAGGCGGAGGTGCTGCGCCTGCTGGAAGCGCAGGGCTACACGCGCATCCACGCCCGCCGCGGCAGGACCCTCGAAGTGGTGCAGGACCGCTTCCGTCTTTCCGGCGCCGAGCGCGCCCGCGTCGTCGAGGCGCTGGAGGCCGCGCTGCGCGTCGGCCAGGGTCGCGTCGCCGTCCATCCGCTCGACGAGGAAGGCACGCCACTCGCGCCCTGGAAGTTCTCCACCGACCTGCACTGCGCCGATTGCGACATCCACTACGCCGAGCCGACGCCGAGCAGCTTCTCCTTCAACTCGCCGCTCGGCGCCTGCGAGAGCTGCCGCGGCTTCGGCCGCATCATCGGCGTGGACTACGGCCTGGTGGTGCCGGACGAGTCGAAGACGCTGGCCGGCGGCGCCGTGAAGCCCTGGCAGACGGAGTCCTACCGCGAGTGCCAGGACGACCTGCTGCGCTTCGCGAAGAAGCGTGGCGTGGCGCACGACATCGCCTGGCGCGACCTGCCGCCCGAACACCGGCGCTGGGTGCTGGAAGGCGATCCGGAGTACGTCAGCCTCAAGCGCTCCTGGCCGCGCCACTGGTACGGCGTCAAGCACTTCTTCGCCTGGCTGGAGACCCGGGCCTACAAGATGCACATCCGTGTGCTGCTGTCGCGCTACCGCGCCTACACGCCCTGCGCGGCCTGCGGCGGCGCGCGCCTCAAGCCCGAATCGCTGCTGTGGAAGCTCGGCGAGGAAAAGCTCTCCATCCACGACCTGATGCTGCTGCCGATCGACCGCTGCCGCGACTTCTTCGCCACGCTCGCCCTGCCCGCCCCGCTCGATGAAGCCGCCGACCTGCTGCTCGACGAGATCCGCACCCGCCTCGCCTACCTGTGCGAAGTCGGCCTCGGCTACCTCACGCTCGACCGCCAGTCGCGCACCCTTTCCGGCGGCGAGGTGCAGCGCATCAACCTGACCACGGCGCTCGGCACCTCGTTGGTGAACACCCTGTTCGTGCTCGACGAACCTTCCATCGGCCTGCATCCGCGCGACATGGGCCGCGTCATCGGCGTCATGCGCCGGCTGCGCGACGCCGGCAATTCGCTGGTGGTGGTCGAGCACGACCCGCAGATCATGCACGAGGCCGACCTGCTGCTCGACATGGGCCCCGGCCCCGGCGAGCGCGGCGGCGAAGTGGTGTTCTTCGGCGCGCCGCAGGAAATGCGTGGGGCGAAGACGCTGACGGCGGACTATCTCGCCGGACGAAAACGCGCAGATGGTGTAACCCCCTTTGGAAAAGGGGGTGGCGCGGCAGCGCCGGGGGATTTAACAGCGGCTGCAGAAATCCCCCCCGGCCCCCCTTTTCCAAAGGGGGGAGAAGTGCTGGAAATTCTCGGCGCCGCCGAGCACAACCTGAAGAACCTCGACGTTTCCCTGCCGCTGCACCGCCTGGTCTGCGTCACCGGCGTTTCCGGCTCGGGCAAGTCGACGCTGGTGCAGGACGTGCTCCATGCCGCCCTGCGCAAGCACAAGGGCAAGCCGACCGACGCGCCGGGAAAACATCGCGCGCTGCGCGGCTTTGAATCCATCGCCGAGGTGGCGATGGTGGACCAGACGCCGATCGGCAAGACGACGCGCTCGAATCCGGCCAGCTACGTCGGCGCCTTCGACCCGATCCGCAACCTGTTCGCGAAGAGCGATGTTTCGAAGGAGCGCGGCTACACGCCGGGCACCTTCAGCTTCAACTCCGGCAACGGAAGATGCCCGACCTGCGGCGGCAACGGCTTCGAGCATGTCGAGATGCAGTTCCTCTCCGACGTCTACCTGCGCTGCCCCGACTGCGACGGCAAACGCTTCCGCGCCGAGGTGCTGGAAGTCGCGCTGAAGGGCAAGTCGATCGCCGACGTGCTGGAACTCACCGTATCCGAGGCGCTGACTTTTTTCGCCGACCGGCCCGAGGTGCTGGCACGGCTGGCGCCGCTCGCCGACGTCGGCCTCGAATACCTGCGCCTCGGCCAGCCGGTGCCGACGCTCTCCGGCGGCGAGGCGCAGCGCCTCAAGCTCGCCGGCCACCTCGCCGAAGCGGCAGAAGTATCGTCATCCCCGCGAAAGCGGGGATCCAGCAGCCCTGGAAATTCATGGATTCCCTCTTTCGAGGGAATGACGGAAAAGGGAACGCTGTTCCTCTTCGACGAACCGACGACGGGGCTCCACTTCGACGACATCGCCAAGCTGCTGCGCGCCTTCCGCCGCCTCGTCGCCGCCGGCCACTCGCTGGTGGTGATCGAGCACAACCTCGACGTCATCCGCGCCAGCGACTGGATCGTCGACCTCGGCCCCGAGGGCGGCGAGGCCGGCGGCGAGCTGGTCTGCGCCGGCACGGTGGGCGAGGTGATGGCCTGCGCGGCCTCGCACACCGGCCGCGCGCTGGCCGAATACGAAGCGGCGCTCGGTAGGTCGGGCTTCAGCCCGACAGCAGCGGCCGGTGTCCCACGGGGCTTTGCACTTCCTTCGGTCGGATTTCCTTCGGTCATCGGGCTGAAGCCCGACCTACAGGCCTCCACACAAAACGTCATCCGCATCCACAACGCCCGCGAGCACAACCTGAAGGGCGTGGACGTCGACATCCCGCGCAACCGCTTCACCGTCATCACCGGCGTCTCCGGCTCGGGCAAGTCGACGCTGGCCTTCGACATCCTCTTCGCCGAGGGGCAGCGGCGCTACCTTGAATCGCTCAACGCCTACGCCCGCCAGTTCGTGCAGCCTTCGGCGCGGCCGGACGTCGACGCCATCTTCGGCATCCCGCCGACGGTGGCCATCGAGCAGCGCACCAGCCGCGGCGGTCGCAAGAGCACGGTGGGCACGCTCACCGAGATCCAGCACTTCCTGCGGCTGCTCTACGTCAAGCTCGGCACGCAGCACTGCCCCGACTGCGCCGTGCCGATCGAGCCGCAGAGCGAGGAGGCCATCGCGGCGCGCATCCTGCGCGACTGGCGCGGCAGGCACATCGGCCTGATGGCGCCACTGGTGGTGGCGAGGAAGGGCGTCTACACGGACCTTGCCAAGTGGGCGGCGGGCAAGGGCTTCAGCCACTTGCGCGTCGACGGCGCCTTCCTGCCGACGGCCAAGTGGCCGCGCCTCGACCGCTTCCGCGAGCACAACATCGAGCTGCCGGTGGCCGACCTCGTCGTCTCGGCGGACAACGAAGCTACACTGCGCGAAGCCCTCGCCCGCGCGCTGGAATTCGGCAAGGGCACGCTGCAGGTGATCGGCCCGCTCGACGCGCTGGCGCGCGCCATCCGACAAGGGAAGAACGAAGCCAGACTGGAACAGCACGTCTTCTCGACGAAACGCGCCTGCCCCTCCTGCGGCAAGAGCTTCGCCGAGCCCGATCCGCGCCTGTTCTCCTACAACTCCAAGCACGGCTGGTGCGAGCAGTGCTATGGCACCGGCCTCGCCATCGCCGGCTTCGACGCGGAGCAGACCGGCGAGGAAATCTGGTGGAACGAATGGTTCGAAGGCGAAGCGCACGCCTGCCCGGCCTGTGAGGGCAAGCGCCTGAACCCGACCGCGCTGGCGGTGCGCTTCCGCGACCACTCCATCGCCGATCTTTCCGCCTTGCCAGTCTCCGGACTCGAAGCGTTCTTCGCCAAACTCAAGCTCACCGGCCGCGACGAAGCCATCGCCCGCGACATCCTCGTCGAGCTGCGCTCGCGCCTCACCTTCCTGCGCGAGGTCGGCCTCGACTACCTCGCTCTCGACCGCGCCGCGCCGACGCTCTCCGGCGGCGAAGCGCAGCGCATCCGCCTGGCCGCCCAGCTCGGCTCCAACCTGCAGGGCGTCTGCTACATCCTCGACGAGCCGACCATCGGACTCCATCCGCGCGACAACCGCATCCTGCTCGACACGCTGGCGAAACTGGAAGCCAAGGGCAACACGCTGGTGGTGGTGGAGCACGACGAGGACACCATCCGCCGCGCCGACCACGTGCTCGACCTCGGCCCCGGCGCCGGCACCCAGGGCGGCCGCGTCGTCGCCGAAGGCACGGCGGAAGAACTGATGCGCCATCCCGACTCGGTGACTGGGCGCTGCCTCGCCCATCCGCTGCTGCACCCGCTCGCGCCGCGGCGAAAAGTCAGTCCCCGCGACACGGCGATCGAGATCCTCGGCGCCGGCCTGCACAACCTGAAGCGCCTCGACCTGCGCCTGCCGCTCGCCCGCCTGACGGTGGTGACGGGCGTCTCCGGCTCGGGCAAGTCGACCCTGGCGCGCGAGGTGCTGCATGACAACCTGCATGCCCTTGTAGGTCGGGCTTCAGCCCGACGACCGAAGGAAGTCCCTGTGGGACACGGGATTTCATCGAAGGGCAGAGTCGGGCTGAAGCCCGACCTACGAAACGACCTACGAGGCTGCCAGGAAATCCGCAACTGGGAATCCATCTCCCGCGTGCTGGAAGTCGACCAGACGCCGATCGGCAAGACGCCGCGCTCCTGCCCGGCCACCTACGTCGGCTTCTGGGACGCCGTGCGCCGGCTCTTCGCCGACACGGCGGAGTCGCGCATCCGCGGCTACTCGCCGTCGCGCTTCTCCTTCAACACCGCCGGCGGGCGCTGCGATGCCTGCGAGGGCCAGGGCGTGCAGAAAATCGAGATGAGCTTCCTGCCCGACGTGAAGGTGCCCTGCGACGTCTGCAAGGGATCTCGCTTCAATGCCGAAACGCTGATGGTGCGCTGGAAGGGCAAAAGCATCGGCGAGGTGCTGGCCATGAGCGTCGACGAGTCGGTGGACTTCTTCTCCGCGCATCCGTCCATCCACCACGCCCTGCGCCTGCTGCAGGACGTCGGCCTCGGCTACCTCACGCTCGGCCAGCAGAGCCCGACGCTCTCCGGCGGCGAGGCGCAGCGCATCAAGCTGGTGACCGAGCTGGCGAAGGTGAGGACGGACGCCGCGCCACGGCGCGGCGTGCAGAACGCGCATACCCTCTACGTCCTCGACGAGCCGACGGTCGGCCTGCACATGGCCGACGTGGAGAAGCTGATCCGCGTCCTGCACCGCCTGGTCGACGGCGGCAACACGGTGGTGGTGATCGAGCACAACCTCGACGTGATGGCCGAAGCCGACTGGATCGTCGACCTCGGCCCTGAAGGCGGCGATGCCGGCGGGCGCATCGTCGCGCAGGGAGCGCCGGAGCAGGTGGCGGCGAAGGCCTCCCACACCGGCCGCATCCTCAAGGTCTTCCTGCGCGAGCGCAGCCGCTACAATTAGACCAATATGAACGGTTCGCTCGCCAGATTGATCACGCTCGTTCTGGGCTTTCTCGCCGCCCTGCCCGCCTACGCCCTGCCGCACGAGGCTGCCGTGCCGGGCGGCATCGCGCTGACCCGCCTCGGCAACGGCGCGGAGCGGCCGCAGGCCTGGTTCGGAGAAAAGCGCGTCGCAGTGCTGCGCGACCGCCAGGGCTGGGTGGCGCTGGTCGGCCTGCCGCTCGCCCTGGAGCCCGGCGTACACGAGCTGCGCGTCGTCGGCGCAGGCGCCGAGGAAAATAAATCCATACGCGTTGCCGCGAAGCACTACCCGCTGCAGCGCTTCAACGTGCCCGACCATCGCAAGGTGGAACCGCCGCCCGAGGACATGCTGCGCATCGAACGCGAGCAGAAGCGCATCGACGAAATCAAGGCCGCCTTTCGCGACGAACCCGAGCCCGACACCGATTTCCGTCTGCCCGCACAGGGCCGCCTCACCGGCAACTTCGGCCTGCGCCGCATCATCAACGGACTGGAGCGCAACCCGCACGCCGGCATCGACGTCGCCGCGCCGGTCGGCACGCCGGTACATGCCTCGGGTGCGGGAATCGTTATCGAGACGGGCGACTACTTCTTCAACGGCAACTCAATCTATCTCGACCACGGCCAGGGCCTCGTCACCCTGTATTGCCACCTCGACCGCATCGACGTGAAACCCGGCGAGCGCGTCGCCGCCGGACAGCGCATCGGCCTCTCCGGCAACACCGGGCGGACCAGCGGCCCGCACCTGCACTGGACGGTGCTCGCCAACGGCACGGCGGTCGACCCGCGGCTTTTCCTGAGGAAAAAATGAACCTCTCCGACACCGAACGGAATACGCTCACCGAACGCACCGCGCGCCTCGAAGCGCGCACCGGCGTGCAGATCGTCGCTGCGGTCGTCGGCAAGTGCGACGCCTACCCGGAAATTCCCTGGAAGGCCTTTGCCCTGTGCTCCGGCCTGGCCTTCCTCGCCACCATGCTGTGGCATCCCGACGCCGTATTGGGGGGACTGACTTTTCTCGGAACGGGCGCCGCCGCCGCGCTCGCTTCGATCTTCCTGCCCGCCTTCGCCCGCCTGTTCATCGACGCCGCCCGGCGCGAAGCCGAGACGCGCCAGTACGCCGCCTCGTTCTTCCTCGCGCACGACCTGTCCCGCACGCAAGGGCGCAACGGCATCCTCATCCTCGTCGGCGTCTTCGAGCGCACCGTGGTGATCCTGCCCGACAGCGGCATCCGCGACCGCATCGCTGAAACCGAGCTGCAGGAAGTCATCGCGCGCATGACGCCGCTGCTCGCCGCCGGCCGCATCGCCCCGGCCCTGCGCGACGGCCTCGACGCGCTGGAAGCGCTGCTCGCCGCCAGGGGATTTTCCGGCGGCGCGGGCGCCGACGAGATCGCGCAGGAAGTCTTCGAGGAGAAGGGCGCGTGAGCCGGCTTGCATTCTTTCTCTGTGCCGGCCTCGCTGCGCTCGCGGCCCTCGCCGCGGACGTGCCCTATCTCTCCGGCCGCGTCGTCGACAACGCGGAAATCCTCGGCGCCGCGACGAAACAGAAATTGAACGCCCAGCTCAAGGCGCACGAGGCGGAGACCACCCACCAGATCGCCGTCCTCACCGTGCGCTCGCTCGAGGGCGAGAGCGTCGAGTCCTACGCCGAGCAGGTCTTCAACACCTGGAAGCTCGGCCGGAAGGGCAAGGACAACGGCGTGCTGGTGCTGGTGGCGCCGAACGAGCGGCGCATGCGCATCGAGGTCGGCTACGGCCTCGAAGGCACGCTCACCGACGTGGCGGCGAGCCGCATCATCCGCAACGTGATGACGCCGCGCTTCAAGGCGGGCGACTTCGACGCCGGCGTGGCGGAAGGCGTGCAGGCCGTCATCGGCCAGCTCACCGGCGCCGAGGCGCCGCCGGCCGACGCGCCGCCCGTCGCCGAAAGGAAATCCGACAGCTTCTTCGAGGGCCCCGACCTGCCGCTCACCGAGCGCATCCTCATCGGCGCCTTCATCTTCGGCATCATCGGGCTGTTCACCGTGCTCGGCATCCTCACGCCGGGCATGGGCTGGTTCCTCTACTTCTTCCTCATCCCCTTCTGGGCCATGTTCCCCATCGTCGTGGTCGGCGCCAAGGGCGCGCTCTACCTGCTCGGCACCTACGTCGTCGGCTTCCCCATCGCCAAGCTGATCGTCTCGCGCATGCCCTGGTACGAGAAGGCGAAGCACGACATCAAGACCAAGGGCACGGCCAAGATCGGCGGCTTCACCCTGGGCGGCAGCTCGGGCAGTTCGTCGTGGAGTTCGGGCTCGTCCTCCGGCGGCGGTTTCTCCGGCGGGGGCGGCAGCTCGGGCGGCGGCGGCTCGTCCGGCAGCTGGTAATTGAGGTGCCTGATTTGCGTCAGGCCTCGGTCAAAGCCTTTCTGCCCTGAAACACCGATGGGGGAGCGGCGTCCACGCCGCGATATCGGCGGCGGCTATCGCGGCGTGGACGCCGCTCCCACGCAATTCGTCAATCATTCGCGCCAATCAATTTGACGCAAGGCAAGGCGTCCGCGGCGCGAAGGGCAACAATATCGCCGTGTTGCGCAGACTGACTTTTCTCTATTTCCTCTGCACGGCCGTCCACGCCGCGCCCCCGCTGCAGCCGCTCATCGACGCGACGCCGCCGGGCGGCGTGCTGCGCCCGGCGCCGGGCGCCTATGCCGGTCCGGCGGTCATCGCCAAACCGATGACCCTGGACGGCGCCGGCAAGGTGATCCTCGAGGGCAGCGGCCTCGGCACGGTGCTGACCCTCGCCGCCAGCGGCGCCACCGTGCGCGGGCTGCGCCTGACCCGCTCCGGCGACAGCCACGACAGCGTCGACGCCGGCCTGCTCGTCGAGGGCGACGACAACCGCGTCGAGGGCAACGTCATCGACGACGTGCTGTTCGGCATCCACGTCAAACAGGGCAACCGCAACCGCATCGCCAACAACACCGTCGCCGGACGCCTCGCCCCGCGCGGCGCGCGCGGCGACGGCCTGCGCCTGTGGAACAGCCGCCACAACCGCATCGTGGGCAATACCTTCCGCACCGTGCGCGACCTCACCTTTGCCAACTCGCCCGACAACAGCATCCTCGGCAACATGCTGACGGACGGCCGCTACGGCATGCACCTCGTCTTCTCGCCGCGCACGCTGATCGAGCGGAACGACCTGCGCGACACCGACACCGGCATCGTGGTGCTCTATTCGCCCGACGTGACCGTGCGCGGCAACACCATCGCCCACGCCCTCGACGGCGGCGGCGCCGGCATCGCCTTCAAGGACAGCGGCAATGCACTGGTCGAGGGCAACGACGTGCTGCACTGCGCGGCCGGCCTCTCCGCCAACTCGCCGCTCAACGACGAGGCCGTGCTCACGGTGCGCAACAACCGCTTCGCCCACAACGTCACCGGCATGTATTTCTACGGCGAGAAAGGCGGCCACCGCATCACCGGCAACCGCTTCGAGAACAACCTGACGCAAGTGGCGGTCAGCGCCGCCGGCGTCGGCGAGTCGAACCTGTGGCAGGGCAACGCCTGGAGCGACTACCAGGGCTTCGACCGCGACGGCGACGGCATCGGCGACACGCCGCACGAAATCTGGCTCTACACCGACCGCATCTGGATGGAAACGCCGCGCGCGAAATTCTTCGCCAACTCGCCGGCGCTGGAACTGCTCGACCTCCTCGAACGCCTCGCCCCCTTCGCCTCGCCCTCGCTCATCCTGCGCGATCCGGCGCCGAGGATGGCGAAGTAGTCCGGCAATTACGCCGCGATTCGCATCACTTTAGGCTGGCGATGCTGCCTGGCCTGCCACAAGTCGTAGCCCGCTTGCATCTCCAGCCACATCTCCGCGCTGGTTCCAAGGGCCTTTTCGAGGCGCAATGCCATGGCGGCGCTGACGCCGGCGCGGCCATTCAACAGCGCGGAAAGCGCCTGGCGGGTAACTCCAAGCCGCCGGGCGGCCTCACCCACTCCGAGCGATTCGGGCAAATACTCCCGCAGCACTTCGCCAGGGTGCGCGGGGTTGTGCATACGCGACATGCCGTGTTCCTTTCTAGTGGTAATCAAGATAATCGACCAGTTCGGCATCCTTGCCATCGAAGCGGAAAATCATCCGCCAGTTGCCATTCACCGTGACCGAGAAGAAACCCTTCAGCTCGCCGCTCAATCCGTGAAATCGCCAGCCCGGCGCAATCATGTCCTCCGGCCGCTTCGCGTAATCCAGCGCCGTCAGCATGACCCTCAATCGAGTCGCATGATGGGCCTGAATGCCCGCCTTGCTGCCACGACGGAAGAACGCTTCGAGCCCCCTGTGGCGAAACGATTTGATCATGGCGGATTGTAATGCGGAAAGCGACGCTTTACAAGCGATGGGCGCGATCCGGCGCCGCGCATGGCGAAGTAGGGTGCGGCCTCACTTCACCGGGTCCCACGGCTCCTGCGCGAAGTAGGCTTCCATGCCCGGCTGCGCGTGCGGGTTGTCCGCTCTTCCCCAGTGGCAGGTGAGGCGCGCGTAGTTGTCGAGATCCGGGCCGACGAGGCAGACCATCTCCATCGGCACACGCCGGTCCCACTTGAAGGACAGCACCCAGGCCTCGCCCGGGTCGGCGCGTCGAACGGTGCCGAAGATGCGCTCCTGCTTTCCCGCGATCGTCCGCGTCAGCCGCAACTGCTTGCCGACCCGTTCGATCTTCGCCGTGCCCGTGTAGGTCGCCTGACTGTCGGGCTGGCGGCCGATCAGCGTGTAGCGCCCGCGCACGAAATCCCACAGCGGCGACTCGTCGTCGTCCGCGGCGAAGGCCGGCGCGGACGACAGGCAGGCCAGCATTAGCAGCGGCAGTCTCAAAATCGAGATCATGTTCCGTCCGGCGAGCGAAAACTAAACCTTACCACCAGAGGGGGATCGCCGGGCCCCGACCAGGGTCGAACATTGACGATCCCGGGCAACTGCCGCAAGATCGGTTTCAGGCAGATCGCATTCGCCGTCTGCCTCCCCCCAACAGAAAACGAAAGGAACGCGTCATGCAAAGAAAAACGATATGGCTGGCTGCGGCAGGCGTGATGGGCGTGATCGGCGTGGCGGGTTGCGCCAGCATGCAGCAGGGCCCGAAGGAAATGACCTTCTTCGTCACCAGCGCCAACCCCGGCAAGGGCGGCGACCTGGGCGGCCTCGACGGCGCCGACCGGCACTGCCAGTCGCTGGCGCAGGCGGCGGGCGCCGGCCCTCGCACCTGGCGCGCCTACCTCAGCACCCAGGCCTCGACGCTGGCCGGCAAGGACTTCGTCAACGCCCGCGACCGCATCGGCGCCGGCCCGTGGCAGAACGCCAAGGGCGAGGTCATCGCGCGCAGCGTCGACGAGCTGCACTCGGCCGGCAGCAACCTGACCAAGCAGACGGCCCTCGACGAAAAGGGCCAGATCGTCAACGGCCGCACCGAGAAGCCCAACAAGCACGACATGCTCACCGGCTCGCGGCCCGACGGTACCGCCTTCCCCGGCAAGCCCTTCTCCGACATGACTTGCGGCAACTGGACCAACGGCGGCAACGACGGCGCCGCCATGACCGGCCACCACGACCGCGCCGGCCCGGGCGACGCGCAGTGGGCCGTCTCCTGGAACTCCGCCCACCCGACGCTCGGCTGCAGCATGGAGAAGATCCGCCCCACGGGCGGCGACGGACTGTTCTACTGCTTCGCGGCGAAGTAAGCCTCTGCGGCCGTCTGACCGCGTGAATATGCGAATCGTCGGGGGCGCCGCAGCAATGCGGCGTCCCCGAGCTTCGTGACAGTCCCAGCGCCGCCAAGAAAAATCAGCCCCCAAGGCGGCGATGCAATGAAGATTGCGTCATATATCCATTTGGGTATAATCCATCGATGCCCGATCAGCCGAAACCGATCTTCTGTTCAGAGGCGACGCCTACCGGGCGGTCTACACGGTCAAGTTCGGAGACACCGTCTATGTCCTGCACTGCTTCCAGAAAAAGTCGAGCCACGGCATCGGAACGCCCAAGCCCGACATTGACCTGATCCGCGAAAGACTGAAGGCAGCGGAAGCGCACGCAAAAGGAACGAGCAAATGAAAATCGAGAAAGGCAGCAACAACGTCTACGCCGACATCGGCATGCCCGACGCCGGCGAAATGCTGGTGAAGGCGCACCTGGCGGCGAAGATCGGCGAAATCATCAAGCAGCGCCACCTGACCCAGCAGCAGGCCGCCGAAATCCTCGGCATGACCCAGCCCAAGCTGTCCAACATGCTGCGCGGGCAATTCCGCGGGATCAGCGAGGCCCGGATGCTCGATTGCCTGAACCGACTCGGCCGGGACGTGGAGATCGTTGTGCGGAAAGCCTCGCGCTCCAGAGGTACAGTTCCCGGACGAACAAAGGTTGTGTTCGCGTAACTGCAAAGTTTGGTCGCAAGCGCGAATCCACCCCCAACCGGAGCCGCCCGATGTACATCCCGCCCGCCTTCCGCGAAGCGCGCATCGAGGTTCTGCACGAACTCATCCGGCAGCACCCGCTTGGCCTGCTGACCACCGCAGGCGCAAGCGGCCTGCTCGCCACGCCCGTCCCCTTCCTGATCTATGCCGAGGAGGGCAAGAGCGGCACCCTGCGCGCCCACGTGGCGCGGGCCAATCCGCACTGGCGCGACGTGCAGGGCGTTGCCGAATGCCTCGTCGTGTTCCTGGGGCCGCAGGGCTACATCACGCCCTCGTGGTATCCAACCAAGCAGGAAACGCAGAAGGTGGTGCCGACATGGAACTACGTCACCGTTCATGCCTGGGGCAAGCCGCGCCTCGTCGAGGATGCGGCCTGGCTGCGGCGGCAGATCGACGACCTCACGCACGCCCAGGAACGCGCCCGCCCCCAGCCTTGGGCGGTCGGCGACGCTCCGGACGACTACATCGCCGCGCAGATGAAAGCCATCGTCGGCATCGAAATCCCGATCGACCGCATCGAAGGCAAGTGGAAGTTGAGCCAGAACCGCCCCGAGGCCGACCGGGCCGGGGTGGCCGCAGGACTGAGTTCGCCGGATGATCCGAACGGGAATGCGGCGATGGCGGAACTGATGGCAGGGCACGACCTGCGATAGTCTCGGTTCTTCCGGGAAAAGTCAGTCGCCGGGATACGGCGATATTCAGACTACGAGCAGGCGGCGGTCGATATTGCAGGCAACTCCCGGTCGCGGCCGGAAGTCGCGGCTCGCTGTTACACTCCATCCGTTCAGAATAATTCTGCAAGACGACCCATGGAGACCGGGGCATGAGCGGGATGGGCCCGATCAACGGCGGAGAGGTCCGGGTCTATCAGGCCGAGGACGGTTCGGCGCTGGCCGAGGTGCGGCTGGAGCGCGACACGGTATGGCTGACGCAGGCGCAGATGGCGGAGCTGTTCGGGCGCGTGCGGTCGGTCATCACCAAGCACGTCCGCAACGTGTTTCGAGAGGGCGAACTCGACCCGGATTCAGTATGTGCAAAATTTGCACATTGCCGGTTCGGACAAGCCGGTTGGCTTCTATTTGGCGATCTCAAGAAGGTTCCTGATTAGTGACAAACCTCAGCACGTGGTCGAGCGTCTCACCGAAGCCGTCATTCCGGGGCCGCCCGAAGGGTGGAACCCGGAATCCAGGGACTTTTTCAGCGGCTGTTCTGGATTCCGGGTCGCGCTTCGCTTGCCCGGAATGACGAAGCTGAGGTTTGTCACTAATCAGGAGAAGGTTTGCGAGGCGCATTTCGGGAAGCCGCGCCAGACGGGCACCAGCAACGCCATCTTCAAGACGCCCTGGGTGGGCGATCCGCGGATCAACATCCAGGACGACAGAGGCAAAGCCAAAGCGTATCAGGTCAGGCAGGTGCTGCTTGCAATCGACAAACTGGAAGGAATGCGCAATGAGCGTTGATCACTACACCTACCGCGTGACCTGGTCGGCCGAGGACGGCGAACATATCGGCCTGTGCGCCGAATTTCCGTCGCTGTCATGGCTGGCGAAGACGTCCGAAGCCGCGTTGAAGGGAATCCGCCGGGTCGTATCCGAGGCGGTGGCCGACATGCAGACCGCTGGCGAGACCATTCCCGTGCCCTTGGCGGAAAAGCACTACAGCGGCGAGTTCCGCGTCCCTCTTCCTTCTTCGGTCTTTCTTGTTATCGGAATACTTGCGATTACCGGTTGTGCTTCTACACATAATTTGAAAGCCGACGGAATCAATTTATTGGGAGGCGGTTTTATCGAGGAGGAATTGCAACCTGGATTCTTCAGAATGTCGGCAACAAGCAATACTGCACTCTGGGCGAGTGTTGATGGGGCAGCCGAGACCTGGAAGAAGAGAGCTGACCAGCTGTGCGGCAAGGACGCATACGTCAATGTCGACACTTTCAATTCTCAGGACAGCCGTTTATCGCCAGTCCCAATACGCCATGGAATCGTAGTATGGGGCTCAGCCTCAAATGCAACGATTAGTGGCTATGTTCTCTGCAATACATCGCGCATGACAGCAGGAGAAGCTACAGATTTCCTTAAGAACCGACGGGCAGTTGCTGAACAACGGGTCAGTGAATCACTCAAGACGGAACTTGATGAACTCGGGGGTGATAACTGCGCCCAAGCACAACAGGGGGTACTCGCTGAAACCTACTTTCGACGCGGCAAGAAGCTCGTCGCTCTCCAGCGTTATTCTGACGCAAAATCTTGTTTCATCCTTGCGCAGGAATTAGAAAAGGGTACGCACTTTTTCAAGGAATCCTGTATGTCCATTGGATTCATGTATGAGATTGGTTTGGGCGTTGACAAGGACAATCAGAAGGCCCAGGAGTGGTATCGCAAGGCCGGCTTATAGGAACAAGCGGCTATGGCAAAAACGTCCTTGGCCGAGGCGTCCCTGCGTCGAGGCAGGACGTAATTAACTGTTACTGGAGTCGATTTCTTCAAGAAAATAGACTCCGGTACCTGTCGTTTATTCCTGTCGTTTATTAGCACCTGTTGTTTATTCTAAGCAGCCAACCACCGAACAGGGAGGTGGACATTCATTGTCGCTGACCAGCTTATCGATACTTTTGCGTACACGACGCGATCTTAATGTTGTCAGCAAGGTCGAGGCACTCCCGCGCATCCTTTCCAGAAAACGACGATTTCTCCAGCGCCGTCGTGTCCATGCTCTTTGTCTTTGCCCCCTCAGTCGGTTCCAAGAACGCGGTCTTGCGGCACGATTTGGCGAACATCGATCTGCCGGAAAGATCTCCTCCAAGTCGGTAGAGCGTCTTCTCGAACGACTTCCATCTGGACAGATATTCCTTGGTCGCCAGTTTCGCCAATTGGGCATGAAATGCGCTAACGTCTGGATCGCGATAGGAAGCAAGATACTCACGCAGCTCTTCGTCAGCCGCTGTGCGATACGTATACATCATCGAAAACATCATCGACGTGAAGACCCCCTCCCTGATGGCTGGCTGGTGAGAGACAAGCTCGGCGCGAATACTCTTTATGTCATCAGAGCAACCGCTGGACGCAGCGATCGCCATCGACTCAGACGTGGAGACAGCGATCGTCGAGAATATGTCCACGGCGTGCGTTGCGTCGAGGATTTCCTTCAACACGGCAACGCGCTCCCTGGATGGTGGTTTCGACTGCATGGTTGCGGCGAAATCACGAAGCTCCTTTTCGTTGGGCTCCTTGAGTTCAAGCGCCGTCATTTTCATGGAAGTTGGCGTGGTGGCGGCATTTATGAGACGCGTTATCCGAGGAGCCCCATTGGCCGATTTCAGAGCACGGGTCACGGAGACTGTCATCGCACCGTCGGGAAACGCCTCAGCGTATCCTTTCATCAAGTCGCGTCTGGCTGTCTCCGGCGTGCTGGCGGGCATGTTTCCGAACAACTGGGTAGCAATTTGCGCCGGCATTTTGTCGAGTCCTACCTTGATTCCGGAAACAGCCATAAGTTCTTCTATCGTGGGTTCACGTCGATCCGCCGCTTGCACGACAAGAGATGTCGCTACAAGAAAGGCTGCTATCGTCTTGTTCATCGTCATTCCTGGCTCCTCAGATCTTGTACCCGAACTTGACGTCGCACACCTCGTGATGCTTCGTTCCCCAGAGAGAGTCATCAAGCGCCTTGCCAGCCAGTTTTTTTCTCAGTTTGAGGTAAGTCTCCTTGTCGCCGGCGTCACAGGCGAAGCGCGCATACGCGTTCAGATTGCGGTTGCTTTCCGGGAACTGACGCATCATGTCGTCAAAACCTGACTTCATCGTGGGCCACGACGCCTTGGTATCCTTGAACAAGTTCTTGACCGACTCGGCGTGGGAGATCGCCCAATAAATGCGTGCGTACATGGTGTTGCCCATCTTCGCCTTGGTCTGCTTCACGGACCAGAGAGAGAGATTTTCGATGCTATCCCAATCGCCGCCCCACCATGGCGCCAAGTATTCAGCCCGCGTGAAATACAGGGGGAGATACCATGGATACTTCCCCACCCCCTCAACAAAGGTGGCGTCTCGCACCCGTTGCGGAGCGTCGAGTGCCGCTTGGACGATCAGCATTTCCATATACCACTCCGGGTTCGTCGAGGCGTAGGACTTGCTATCCTCAAGCACCTTCTTCGCTTTCTCCAGTCGCTCGCGAAAGTGTTTCCAGCCGTCGGCCGACACGGAAGACGCATAGCCCGAGCCGCGGGCATCCCAAGCATATGCTATCCAATAGGTTGCCTCCAAAATGGGCGCCTGCGGATCCTTGGGCATCGCCTTGCGATAAGCGGAAATCCGCTCCTGGTTCTTGTCCCACGCCTTTGAAGTTTTAAAGTAGTCGGCTAGTCCCCGCCAGAAATGGCCCAACTGTGGCCTTCCAGAAAGATCGTTACATGTCTCGCTAATGTATTGCTTGTGCACCTCACTTATATTGGAGAAACTCTGGGTCTCAAATTGCGCCGCCGCCCAAGATTTCGTGGCGGCCCCGTTGTCATCGATGTAAGGTTTGGCGCACCAATTAATCGTACTGAAGGTTATTGGTGTCTTGGGACCTTCCTGTGCATATGCTGGCAGGAGGCCGAGTGTTATCAAGATAACGGCAAGTGCGAACGTCCTCATCAGCTCTCCTTAAGGAAACGACGACGGCAGAGATCAAGAGAAAGATTGGGTGGCCAGGCACCTTGAGAGACGCGTTTTCCGATCTTCCCGAGCGCCGTCTCGAATGCGTCCTTGTCATGTGCCTGGCAGGCCCGGGAGGCAAAGCGGTTAAGGTTGTATGCGCTGGGGTAGCGCTGGATCAGCGCCTTCCAGGAGTCTCGCGTGCGTGGCCAGGAAACATAACCGGTCGTAAAGGGATCGAGGACCGTATTGGAGGCAGAATCGGCAGCATGATCCAATAAATCGGCATAGGCTCCGGCATTAATGGCTGACACTGCCTTATCGAGGCGATCGGCAATTTCGTTAATGCCGCGCCAACGCCCAGGCACATCGCTTTTTGCCAGGTATTGCACCGCCTCAATGTAGAGGTATGGATACTTTGGCTGGTCGAGTACAGCATTCTCAAAGGCTCGCATGACTTCCTTCTCGCGAAGCCCCGCATTGATTGCCATCTTCAACTGGAATATTTGCCACAGTGGATGCCTGCCGGTAAGCGGTCTCGTCTTGTTTAGGATAATTGAGGCCTTTGTCTGATATTGCCGGATGACGCTCATTGTATCGGCGTCGGGTGCTTTCCGGCCATGCAGATGCTCCGCGTAGGCGATCCAGAACCAGGCTTCCGTTAACATGGCTGCGATCGAATTGGGACGAACGGATCGCCATGCGCGGATCTTGGCGATGCTGCCTTCTCGGTCATGCTTAAAACGTGACATTAATGAATTCATATAATGCTTTAGCATCTGGTCGCCATTTACGTCGACAGCGTCTATCTTGGACCAGAGATCGAAGACCCGCTCCGCCTCGGCATAGTCGCCGACGTCGTAAGCAATCGCGAATCCTTCAAGGCCGTAGTTCTCGTAGCTGCTCAGAGACGGAACGGCAACCCAATCGATTGAGTAATCAACGATCTTCCTGGCGAAATAAAAGCTTCCCCCGACATAAGAGAAAACCTCAACAGCGTCCGTCCTGAAGGAGTTTTCTCTTTGCGGGCGGGAAAGTACGAATCTCTGCACTTGGCGTTCGCCCTTGACTAGCAGGGCCGGCCGGAATCCATAAGATTGCATTTCGAGGTTGCTTCCTGAAACTACCCGAGCTCCCGCACCCACCGTATCCCCATGTGAGCCGTCATAGCTGTATTCGATTACGATCGATATCTCGTCGCTGCCATTCGACGGTCCGTTAATCGAGTGGATAGTGAAGCCGGGGCCAGGGTCAGCTAAGCAAACTGAACTGGCAAGCAAAAACGCAAAAATGCCGAGAATATGCATGATATGGGCGCTACCCGCCGTTGGAGCAACTGCCGCATTCTTGGCAAACTGACATGGCTGAAACCGAAATTCTGAATGTGTCAGTGTACTCAACCTGCATGCGTAGTCAATATGACAAACGACATATCATCTCTCACCATCACATAGTACGAATGCTATGGAACAGGATTCGCCGGTGACCACCTGTAGATGACAGCTAAGTTAGATGGCAAAGCGTTAGATACCCACCTTGCCGGTGAGCAGCCGGCCGAAGCCTAGCGCGGTTGATTGAAAGAAACGTGTCGCCGCCAGCCTCGCTTTTTCTGAACCCGCCGTTCGCGGGAAGGATGGGGGCACGCCGCAACACGACACAGCATAGTGCACCTTGCCTTCACGGGCATGCCCGGCATAATGTCGCTTTCCCCCGAGCGACATCGACATGACCCACACCCCACCCGGCGCCTGGCCCGAGCCCGGCCCCGAATACCTTTCCAGCGCCCGCTTCATCGATTCCGGAACGCCATCCGTGCGCCGCTTCGCCGAGGAAACCTGCGCCGGCGCGACGTCCGACATTGACAAGGCCGTGCGGCTCTTCTACAAGGTGCGCGACGGCTGGCGCTACGACCCGTTCACCATGAGCCTCGACCCGGAGCCGTACGTCGCCAGCAATGTGCTGCAGGCGAAGGCGGCCTACTGCCTGCCGAAGGCGATCCTGCTCGCGGCGGCGGCGCGCGCCGTGGGCATCCAAGCGGCGATCGGCCTCTCCGACGTGGAGAACCACCTCACCACGGAAAAGCTCAAGGCCATGATGGGCGGCAAGACGCTGTTCATGCACCACGGCTACGCGGTGCTTTATCTCGGCGGCAAGTGGGTGAAGGCGGCGCCGGCCTTCAACATCGAGATGTGCGAGAAATTCCACGTGCACCCGACCGAGTTCGACGGCACGGGCAACGCCATCTTCCAGGAATACGACGCGAAGAACCGCCGCCACATGGAGTACGTGCGCGACCACGGCTGCTGGTCGGATTTTCCGTTCGAGAAGGTGATGGCGGATTTCCGCGCGTTTTATCCGGCGGAGGCGTATGTGTCCTTCGATCCGGGCGAGCGCTTCGAGGACGGCACGCTGGCAAGATGAAACGGCCCCCACGCTCACTTCGTTCGCTGCCCCCCGAGGGGGCGCAGGCCTCTCTTGGGACGGCCCGGCGAAAGGCCTAGGCCATGTACCACGGCGAACGATTCAACGCCTACACCCACCTGGTCGGCGCCCTGCTCGCGCTGGCGGGCGCCGTCGTGCTGATCGTGCTGGGCGCCATGCAGCAGGATGTCTGGAAGATCGTCAGCTTCGCCATCTACGGCGCCAGCCTGGTCATGCTCTACAGCGCCTCCACGCTGTACCACAGCACGCGCGGCCGGCTGAAGGCCTTCTTCCGCAAGATCGACCACACGGCCATCTACCTGCTCATCGCCGGCAGCTACACGCCTTTCACCCTCGTCACCCTGCGCGGGCCGTGGGGCTGGTGGTTGTTCGGCGTTATCTGGGTGCTGGCCGTCCTGGGCATCGGGCAAGAATTCTGGCTCGGCAAGCGGACGCGCGTCCTCTCCCTGATAATCTATGTGCTGATGGGCTGGATCGCGCTGGTGGCCGTCATGCCTCTGGTGGACACCCTGTCGCCGGCCGGCTTTGCCTGGCTTGCGGCCGGCGGCCTGGCCTACACGGCCGGCATCGTCTTCTATGTGTACGACGAGCGGTTTACCCACTGGCACGGCATCTGGCACCTCTTCGTCGTCGCCGGCAGCGCCTTGCACTACATCGCCATCCTGCTTTACGTGGCGTAACGTTTTTCTCAAAAAAACAAACGGGATCGACATGACCGAACGCAAGCTTTTTTCACCCTTCAAGCTGGGCGCGCTGACGCTGCCCAACCGCATCGCCATGGCGCCGATGACGCGCTGCCGCGCCACCAACCCGGCCATCGCGCCGACGCCGATGATGGTGGAGTACTACGGCCTGCGCGCCGATGCCGGGCTGATCGTCTCGGAAGGCATCCCGGTCTCGCCGCAGGCGCGCGGCTACGCCTTCACGCCGGGGCTGTATTCCGCCGAGCAGGTGGCGGGCTGGCAGGCGGTGACGCACGAGGTGCACAAGCAGGGCGGACGCATCTTCGCCCAGCTCTGGCACTGCGGCCGCATCAGCCACGGCAGCCTGCGCGAGGACAATGCACCGCCGGTGGGGCCGAGTACGATTGCCGCCAACGGCAAATCGATGGCGCTGAACCGCGCCACCGGCGAGGCGGCGCTGACGACCTGCGAGCCACCGCGCGCGCTGTCGACCGCCGAGGTGAAAGGCGTCATCGGCGAATTCGTGCAGGCGGCGAAGAACGCCATCGCCGCCGGCTTCGACGGCGTCGAGGTCCACGGCGCCAACGGCTACCTGCTCGACCAGTTCCGCTGCCCCTTCCTCAACGACCGCAAGGACGAGTACGGCGGCTCGCTGGAGAACCGCTGCCGCCTGCACCTCGACATCGCGCGCGAGGTGGCCGCCGCGATCGGCGCGGAACGCACCGGCATCCGCCTCTCGCCCCACGGCCAGGCCAACGACATGAAGCCCGATCCCGAGCCGATGGTCACCTACGCCTACCTTGCGGCGGAATTGCAGAAGCTTGGCCTGGTTTATCTGCACCTCTACGACCAGTCGACGAGCTGGATCCACGATCCCGACGACGAGCTGCTGCGGCTGATCCGCGGGAAATTCACGAATGCGCTGATGCTGTGCGGCGGCTTCACCGGCAAGAAGGCCGAGGCGGCGCTCGCCGCCGGCAGCGGCGACCTGATCGCCATC
Organism: Rhodocyclales bacterium; assembly: GCA_016214145.1. Classification (GTDB taxonomy): domain Bacteria; phylum Pseudomonadota; class Gammaproteobacteria; order Burkholderiales; family Rhodocyclaceae; genus Desulfobacillus. Next base: position 22,846 of record JACRPA010000005.1, on the reverse strand, counting down.
GGCAAGCCCTTCATCTCCAACCCCGACCTGGTGTCGCGCCTGCGCCAGGGCGTGGAGATCGCGCCGTGGGACAGCAAGAGCTTCTATCTGGGCGGCCACAGCGGCTACCTGGATTACCCGACCTTCTCCGTGTAGGTCGGGCCGTAGGTCGGGCTTCAGCCCGACAACAACCACCGCCGAAGTCGGCCTGAAGGCCGACCTACGAACCGACGACAGGACGAACCATGACGATACCGACATTCGAAACCCTGAAGATCGAACTGGCCGAGGGCGTCGCCACGGTCGAGATGAACCGGCCGGACAAGGCCAACGCCATGAACCTGCGCATGTGGCTGGAACTGCGCGAGGCTTTCAAGTGGGCCGACGAGGAGGCTTCGATCCGCGTCGCCGTCCTGCGCGGCAACGGGCCGTTGTTCACCTCGGGCATCGACCTCGAATTGCTCGGCAGCGTGAGCCGGGAGATCGCCGATCAATGCGACGGCCGCGCGCGCGAGAAACTGCGCCGCCTGATCCTCGACCTGCAGGATTCCCTCACCAGCATCGAGCGCTGCCGCAAACCGGTGCTGGCGGCCATCCACGGCCACTGCATCGGCGGCGGGGTGGACCTCATCTGCGCCTGCGACATGCGCTACTGCAGCAGCGACGCCAGCTTCAGCATCAAGGAGATCGACGTCGGCATGACCGCCGATGTCGGCACCCTGCAGCGCCTGCCGAAGCTGATCGGCGAGGGCATGGTGCGCGAGCTGGCCTACACCGGCCGCGTCGTCGCCGGGCCGGAGGCGAAGGAGATCGGCCTGGTCAACCACAGCTATGCCAGCGCCGGCATGCTCTTCCACGAGGTGGCCAAGATCGCCGCCATCATCGCGAAGAAGTCGCCGCTGTCCATCCGCGGCATCAAGGAGATGGTCAACTACGCCCGCGACCATTCCGTCGCCGACGGCCTCAACTACATCGCCACCTGGAACGCCGCCATGCTGATGTCGGAGGACCTCACCGAGGCGATGACGGCCGCGCGCGGCAAGCGGGAAGCGAAGTTCAGGGATTGAACGATTGTTGCGGCCAGGGGCTCCAACTCTCCATAGCCGCCGCTCCCCCTCACCCCCAACCCCTCTCCCGCAAGGGGAGAGGGGAGTTTACGGAGGTAGCCACCATGAAAACGCATCTTGCCGCCGTGTTTTGGGGACTGACTTTTGCCTGGGGAGCCCAGGCCGCCGAGCCGCTGCCGCTCTTCGACGCCCACCTGCACTACAACGTCGAGGCGGCGGGCGGGCCCTACCCGCTCGACACCGTGCTCAAGCTCTTCCGCGACAACCGCATCACCGGCATCCTCGCCAACAGCCGGCCCAACGACGGCACGCGAGCGCTGTATGAAGCCAGGCCGAAGGACGTCTGGGTGGTCCCCTTCATCCGCCCCTACATCGTCCAGCCAGACCGCCACACCTGGTTCAACGACCCGAAGATCTTCGCCCTCATCGAAAGCGAGTTCAAGCGCGGCTACTACCAGGGCATCGGCGAGTTCCACCTCTTCGGCAAGGACGCGAAGACGGAATGGGTGAAGAAGACCGTCGACTTCGCCGTCGCGAACAACCTCTGGCTGCATGCCCATTCCGACGACGCGGCGGTGGACATCCTCTTCGCCCACAACCCCAAGGTGAAGATCATCTGGGCCCACACCGGCTTCTCCACCGGGCCGGAGATGATCGAGAAGTACCTGCAGAAATACCCCAACCTGTGGGGCGAACTGTCCTACCGCTACGACGTCACCGAGGGCGGCAAGCTGAAGCCGGCCTGGCGTCGCCTGTTCGAGAAATACCCCGACCGCTTCGTCGTCGGCTCCGACACCTGGGTGAACGAGCGCTGGGACCAGTACGCCGGAATCATGAACGGCTACCGCGACTGGCTGGCCGAGCTGCCGAAGGATGTCGCCGAGAAGATCGCCTTCCGCAACGCCGAGCGGCTGTTCCGCAAGTAGGCCCCCGTCATTCCCGCGAAAGCGGGAATCCACCGCCTCGTCCAAACCACTGGATTCCCGCCTCTGCGGGAATGACGGCTCATCAATCCGCTTTCTTGTCGCTACAATGTCCTTTCCAAGAAAAAGGAGCGGAGCATGGCATTCATCTACCGCGTCGCCTCGACGGCTTCGCAGGACCGGCTGGAAAAGCTCATCGAGGATCGGCTCAAGCCGAAGGCCGACCAGGCGCGCATCGACGAGAAGATCTGGAACCTCTTCGGTGAGCGCTGGGCGGTGATGTTCACCGACCTCTCCGGCTTTTCGCGCCGCGTCGCCGATTTCGGCATCATCCATTTCCTGCAGACCATCTACGAATCGAACCGCCTGCTGGTGCCGCTGATCGAGGAGCACAGCGGCATCCTGCTCAAGGTCGAGGGCGACTCCCTGCTGGTGATCTTCCGCAGCGTGGACGAGGCCATCGCCTGCGCAATCGCCATGCAGCAGCGGGCGCGGGAATACAACCGCAAGCGGCCGAAGGCCGAGGAGGTGCTGCTGTGCATCGGCCTCGGCTACGGCGACATGCTGCGCATCGGCGACAGCGACGTCTTCGGCGCGGAAGTGAATGCGGCCAGCAAGCTGGGCGAGGACCATGCCCGGCCCTACGAGATTCTCGTCACCGGCGCGGTGAAGCAGACGGCGAAAGGCGGCAAGGGGATGAAGTTCAGCCGCATCAAGGCCGTGCCGTCCGGTGCCGAGACCGCCTACCGACTGAAGTACGAATGAGCCGCCGTCCGCCGGGCCGCCCCAAGGACGGCGCAGTCAACCACATGGAGCCGCGCAGCGGCGAACATCCGTCACCCCCTCCCGCGGGGAGGGGGCGGGGGGTAGGTCGTCGTATCCTGATTCTCGGCGCGGCGGGGCGCGACTTCCACAACTTCAACCTCGTCTACCGCGACGATCCGGCGGTCGAGGTGGTCGCCTTCACCGCCGCGCAGATTCCCGGCATCGCCGGCCGCCGTTACCCGCCGGAGCTCGCCGGCGCGCGCTACCCGGAGGGCATTCCCATCCTCGACGAGGCGGAACTGGAAACGCTCTGCCGGAAACAACGCGTCGACGAAGTGGTGTTCGCCTACAGCGACGTGCCGCACGCCCAAGTCATGCACCTGGCCTCGAAGGCGCTGGCGGCGGGCGCCGACTTCACCCTGCTCGGCCCGGCCCGCACGCAGATCGCGGCCAGGGTGCCGGTCATCGCCGTCTCGGCGGTGCGCACCGGCTGCGGCAAGTCGCAGACGGCGCGCTACCTCTCCGGCCTGCTGAAAGCCCGCGGCAAGCGCGTGGCGGTGATCCGCCACCCCATGCCCTACGGCGACCTGGCGCGCCAGGCGGTGCAGCGCTTCGCGACGCGCGCCGACCTCGACGCCGCCGAATGCACCGTCGAGGAACGCGAGGAGTACGAGCCGCACCTCGCCTGCGGCAACGTGGTCTTCGCCGGCGTCGACACCGCCCGCATCGTCGCCGCGGCGGAAGCGGAAGCCGACCTCATCCTGTGGGACGGCGGCAACAACGACTTCCCCTTCGTCCGGCCCGACCTGCACATCGTGCTGGTCGACCCGTTGCGCCCCGGCCACGAGACGACGCACCACCCGGGCGAGGCGGTGCTGCGCATGGCCGACGTGATCGTCGTCGCCAAGAGCGACGCCGCCAAGCCAGAAGACGTGCGCCGCGTGACGGAGGCGGCCCATGCGATCAACCCGCGCGCGACGGTCATCCGCGCCGCCTCGCCGGTGCGCCTCGACGACGAAGCGGCGGTGCGCGGGCGCCGCGTGCTGGTGGTGGAGGACGGGCCGACGCTGACCCACGGTGGCATGCCCTGGGGCGCCGGCCACGTCGCGGCCCTGCAGGCGGGCGCGGAAATCGTCGATCCGCGGCCCTTTGCCGCGCCGGCCATCCGCGCCCTCTACACGCGCTACCCGCATATCGGCGACGTGCTGCCGGCCGTGGGTTACGCGCGCGGCGAGCTCGACGCGCTGCGCCAGACCATCAACGCGACGCCGGCCGATGCCGTCGTCTCCGCCACGCCGATCGACCTCGCCGCCCTGATCCAGGTGCACAAGCCGGTGCTGCGCGCCCGCTACGAATTCGCCGAGGTCGAGGCGCCGGGGCTGGCCGGCGCGGTGGAGGGTTTTCTGTCGCGACCGTAGTGCTATCCTGAATTCATGGCACAGCTGCTTTCCCTCTCGCGCGCGGCGCGCCTGGTCGGCGCCAGCCGTGTTGCGCTGCAACTGAAGATCCGCAGCGGCGAGTTGCCGTCCTTCGACGGCATGGTCTCGGCGGACGACCTGCTGCGCCTCTACCCCGGCATCAAGCTGGAGGAGGACGGCGGCTTCGAGCAGGTCATGCAGATCAAGGCGCATGCCTTCGGCAAGCGCGTGCGCGAGCGGATGCTGCCGAGCCAGGAAATCCTCGCCCAGCGCCTGTTCGAACAGGGCACGGAACTGGCCGACCTGCGCGCCCACCTGCAGCGCTACCACGCCATGATGGAGGCGCTGCGCAGCCGCATCGGCGAACAGGCGGCGCAGCCGGGCATGGCGGCCCTCGGCGCCTTCCTCGACGCACAACTGGCGGAGATCCTCGGCGCGGCCGAAGCGCCGAATGCGCTGGCCGTCATGGATGATATGCTCCGCGTCATGTCGGCCCACGTCACCCTGCACCCCAGCCGCCACGACTTTTTCGTCGAGGGCGCCGACACGCTGCTGGAAGCCGCGCTGAGGGCGGGGCTGGCGGTGAACTACGGCTGCAGCAACGGCATCTGCGGCCTGTGCAAGGCCCGCGTGGTGTCGGGCCAGGTGCAGAAGGTGCGGCCGCACGACTACGTCCTCTCCGAGGCGGAAAAAAACCAGGGCTACACCCTGCTCTGCTGCCATGCGGCGGTGGGCGACCTCGTCGTCGAGGCGCTGGAGACCGGCAGCGCCGGCGACATCCCGCAGCAGCAGATCGTGGCACGCATCAAGGCCATCGAGTCGCTTGGCGACGAGGTCCGCCTGCTGCACCTGCAGACGCCGCGCAACAACCGCCTGCGCTTCCTCGCCGGCCAGAGCGCCACGCTCAGCGCCGGCGAAACCTCGGCGCAACTGCCCATCGCCAGTTGCCCCTGCGACGACCGCAACCTGCATTTCCACATCGAACGGAACGCCAAGGACGATTTCGCCCGCCAGGTGTTCGAGGTCCTGCGCGCCGGCGACCCGGTCACCGTCTTCGGACCGTGGGGGGATTTCGTGCTGCGCGCCGAGTCGCCACGGCCGATCCTGTTCGTCGCCTCCGAGGCCGGCTTCGCGCCGATCAAGGGCCTCATCGAGCACGCCATGTCGCTCGACACGGCGGAGCTGCTGCACCTCTACTGGCACGCGGCACGCCCGACGGGGCATTACCTCGCCAACCTGTGCCGCTCCTGGGCCGGCGCCCTCGACAACTTCCGGTACACGGCGGTGGCGGAGGGTGGCGCGCACGACCTCGTCGCCGGCATGGCGAAGGACCATGCCGACCTCGCCGCTTTCGACATCTATCTTGCCGGATCCGATACCTTCGTCGACGGCGCGGCAAAGGCCCTCGCGCAACAGGGTTTTCCCGCTGCGCAGCTGGTCGCCACGACGACATAAATTTCCTTGCCGCTTGCATCAACCCGTTCTGTTAGCCCCGGAAGGCGCAAGCCCGTAACATTGCCTCATGCAACGCAAGATCATTCCCGTCATGCCGACCCCCGTGGCCGACGCGGCCCTGGAAGCCTGCGAAAGCGCCGAACCCTTCGCGCTGATGGTGCTGGGCGACAGCATGCTGCCCGAGTTCGCCGAGGGCGAGGTCATCGTCGTCGAGCCGGAGGGCCTGGCGCGCGACGGCAGCTACGTCGTTGCGCAGCACGATGGCGAACCCATCCTGCGTCAGTTGGTCAACCGGGCAGGGGGCTGGTGGCTGCATCCGCTCAACCCGCGCTACCCGGATGCCGAGCTCGCCGGCCTCGAGGCCGTGCGCGGCGTCGTCATCCAGAAAAGCCGCCCCGGCTCGCGCCGTTCGCGGAAATCCTACATTGAGTGAGAACGTCATGCCCTACTACCTCTACAAGGTCTTCGAATCCCCCATCCGCCGCCTGGAAAAGCTTGAAAGCCACGAGACTTTCAAGGAAGCCTCCACCCGCGCCAAGGCCTTGCGCCGCGAACTGGCCCTGTCCGAGGGATGCACCGTGAAGACCATCTTCGCCGACAACGAACTGCTGGCCGAGGACATCCTCTCCCAGGTGCGCGAGCCGCAGCCCGAACTGGGCGACGACTAAAATGACAGCCTATCCCCCATCCCCTTTCCCACGGAAAGGGGTGACGGTGGTTCAGCCGCTGCGCGGCTTCCGTGCTGTTGTCTTCAGGCCTCCTTGGGACGGCCCGGCGGAGGCCTGAGTTTCCCAATGGACGAAACCGCTTTCAGGCAGGCACGCGAAGCGGCGGTCCGACATCCCTGTCCCTTCGAGAAGGCGCTGCTCGCCGGCTGCGGCGCCTGCAGCCTCTCCGCGCGCATGAGCATCGCGGAGCGCGAAGCGGTCGCCTGCCTCGATGCCGCGGCGCGCGATGACTGCGCCACCCTGCTGGGCCTGATGCGGCGCAATTCCGCCTTTGCCCTGCACCTGGCCCAGGCGGACGCTCCGCTCGCGCATGCCCAGGAAATGAAAGTGCAGTGCGGCGGCCTGGTCGGCCTGCAACGAACATTGACGGGCAAGGAAGCGATCGGGGACATCCATGCCCTCGTGCAGGCGGCGCGCCGGGCCCATGCCGACCTGGCGGCCCTGCCCTACTCGGAGATCGTCCAGTCGGTGGCGGCCTGGCGGACGCGGCGGCGGGCCGGTCCGTCATGAACACGGTCGGCCTGGAACAGTTGAGGGATGCCGTGCAGGCCAACTGCAACATCGCCGACGCCCGCCACGCCCGCGAAATGACGATGTGCAATTACCTGCTGGCGATGCGCGAGCTGTACCGCTGGGAAGCAGGCCTGCCCCTTCACCAGCCGCTGCAGCAGGCCGGGCTGAGCGCCTGGATCGCCCGCCGCGAAGCGCTCTGGAACGAGATCGAGGACGCCGACTTCCGCCGCCTGCCCCTCGGCGACGGCTGCGATCCCTTCGACAACGCCGCCATCAACGACCTGCTTGCGCCGCTGGGCCTGGTCTACGCCGGCGGCCTCGGCCGCTGGGGCAAGCCGCATTTCTTCCTCGGCGAACTGGCGCGGCGGGAGGCCAGGCACGGGCTCACCGTGCTGGTGTCGGACCGCGAACATGCCCGCGACCTCTTCGCCCCGCCGGCGGCGCTGCGCGGCGGCATGGTCTTCCTGCGCCTGGATGCGCTGCGGCGCTGGCTGTGGGAAAAGACGGAGGTCTGGGGCGTCAAGCAGGCCGACGGCGCGCTGAAGGCCGCGCTGGACGGCTACGGCTTTGCCGGCGATGCCGAAGCCGCCCTGGACCGCATGGCGGCGCAGGAGGGGGAAACGCTGATCCTGCATGAAGTCGGCGAAGGCATGGCGGAACCGCTGCTCGGACCGGCCTGGCGCGAGATGCTGGGTGGGCTCTCGCAACGGCGCGCCGAGCTGCTGGCCCGCGCCGTGCGCGACAACCTGGCGGATTGCCTATCCACCCTGCCGGCGCTGATCGAGCGCGGCGCCGGCCCCTCCATCCATTTCTACTTCGCCAATTTCGACGGGCTGCGCCGCAGCCTCTTCCCGCGGCTGGCGGCCGCCTATGCCGCCTGGCGCAGAACGGGCGACGACGCCGATTTGCGCCTGGCCTTCCGCGACGGGCAGACGCACTGGCGGGAAGCCGCCCTGCGCCTGCTGGCGACCTGGCGAAACGATCCGGACGCTGCGGAAAACACCTTCTCGGGATGGGTGGACGAGCACGGCGCGCTGATGCTATAGGGGGCGGGAAACACAACACGCACCGAAGGCGCCTGTTGCGTTGAAGGCTAACTTGCCGCAGGCAAGTTAAGCGCCTCTGGCGCGGACGGAAACAAAACGCCCTGCCTCCGGAAGGGGGCAGGGCGTTCGGTGATGCGCTTCCTTACTTGACGTGCTTGCTGACCAGTTTGGTCATCTCGAACATCGAGACCTGGTTCTTGCCACCGAAGATGGCCTTGAGCTTCTCGTCGGCATTGATCATGCGACGGTTGATGGCGTCCTGCAGCTTGTTCTTCTTGATGTAATCCCAGATCTTTTTGGTGATCTCGGTCCGCGGCAACGGCAGCGCGCCCACGACGGCGGCCAGCACGGAGCTCGGCGTCATCGGCTTCATGAACGCGGCATTGGGCTTACGCTTGACGGCCGGCTTCTTGGCGGCGGCTTTCTTGGCGGGCTTCTTGGCAGCGGCTTTCTTGGGTGCTGCTTTCTTAGCGGGGGCCTTCTTGGCTGCCGGCTTTTTGGCGGCGGCTTTTTTCGGAGCTGCTTTCTTGGCTGCCGGTTTTTTGGCGGCGGGTTTCTTCGCAGCGGGTTTCTTTGCTTTCTTGGCTGTGGCCATCTTCACCTCCTGAAAATAGTGATTACTACACCTGAAAACACCACGAATCTCCTTGCTGCATACAGCAAGAATGGAGCGAAGCATGCGCATGCCAGAACGATTTGTCAATCATTTTTCAGAGGAGAACGAAAAAACTTTCGCTCTGGTGTTGCGTCTTCGCCCCCTATGAGGAAGCCGACAAAATGATTGCGCATCGTGTCATGCGCCGCCGGGAAGCCACGCGCCAAGGCCCCGCGCATTGCGCACGATGCCGACATCCATCGGCCGGAGAAGCCCGTCCAGAGCCGTTCTCCAGCCATGTCGCGGCTCCCCGCCAATCGCCGGCCCGAGGTTTGCGTGGCATCCGTCGGCGCGAGGTATGATTCCACCGAGGATTCGATGAGACATTTCAGCCGCCGCAACTTCCTGCTCGCCGCCTCGTCCGCGCTCGCCGCGCCGCGCCTGTGGGCCCGGCCGGTGTTTGCCGTCCATCCCTTCACCCTCGGCGTCGCCTCGGGCGCGCCCCTGCCCGACGGCGTCGTGCTGTGGACGCGGCTGGCGCCCGATCCCCTGAACGGCGGCGGCCTGCCGCCGGCGGCGATCGAGGTGCGCTGGGAAATCGCCCGCGACGAAGGATGCCGCGACATCGTGCGCCGCGGCAAGGCGCGGGCCGAACCGCAGCATGCGCACAGCGTGCATGTCGAGGTGGATGGCCTGGCGCCGGCCCGCTGGTACTGGTACCGCTTCATGGCCGGCGACGCCGTCAGCGCGACCGGGCGCACGCGCACCGCGCCGGCGGCCGGCGCCGCGGTCGATCGCCTGCGCTTCGCCTTCGCCTCCTGCCAGCAGTACGAGCAGGGTTTCTACGCCGCCCACCGCCACATGGCGGCGGAGGACCTGGACCTGGTGGTCTTCCTCGGCGACTACATCTACGAATCATCCTGGGGCAGCCGGCACGTGCGCAAGCACGAGGGGCCGGAACCTTACACCCTGGAGCAGTACCGCAACCGCTATGCCCGCTACAAGTCCGATGCCGACCTGCAGCGCAGCCACGCCGCCTTTCCCTGGCTGGTCACCTGGGACGACCATGAGGTGGACAACGATTACGCCAACGACCGCTCGGAGGACCTCGATCCGGATTTCCTCGTCCGCCGCGCCGCCGCCTACCGGGCCTATTGGGAACACATGCCGCTGCGCCGCGGCGCCCTGCCGAACGGGCCGCATATGCAACTCTACGGACGGCACGATTTCGGCGGCCTGGCCCGCTTCCATGTGCTCGACGGCCGGCAGTACCGCGACCATCAGGTCTGCCCGAGACTCGGCCGCGGCGGCAGCAATGTGGTCGACGACCTGAAATGCCCCTCCCGCCTGGAGCCGCAGCGGACCCTCCTGGGACTCGATCAGGAATACTGGCTGCATGCTGGTCTCTCCACGTCCCGGGCGCGCTGGAACATCGTCGCCCAGCAGTTGCTCATGGCGCAAACGGATCGCAAGCCGGGGCCGGAGCGGCAGTTCTGGAGCGACGGCTGGGATGGCTACCCGGCGGCGCGCGCCCGGCTGCTGCAGGCGGTCGCCGAGCGCAGGCCGGCCAATCCGCTGGTGATCGGCGGCGACGTGCATTTCAGCTGCGTCGCCGATCTGAAGGTGGATTTCGACGACCCGAAATCTCCCGTTGTCGCCACCGAGTTCTGCGGCACCTCGATCACCTCGCAGGGGCCGCTCCAGTCGCGCCTGGACGCCCTGCGTCCGGACAACCCCCATGTGCGCTTCGCCAACAGCGAAAGGCGGGGCTACGCGGTGCTGGAGCTTACGGAGAAGCGCTGCCTGGCGCAGTTGCGGGCGATCGACAGCGAGAAAGCAGTCGACTCGCCGATCGCCACCCTTGCCGCTTTTGTGGTGGAAGACGGCCGTCCCGGTGCGGAAACGGCTTGATCCCTACAGGTAAGCCTGGCCGATAAACCAGGCGACGGCGGCCATGAAGGCCGAGCAGGGAATGGTCAGGATCCAGGCCCAGACGATGTTGCCGGCCAGCCCCCAGCGCACGGCGGAGAGCTTGCGCGAGGAGCCGACGCCGACGATGGCGCCGGTGATGGTATGCGTGGTCGACACCGGAATGCCGGCGAGCGAGGCGATGGTCAGCGTGATCGCCCCGCCCGTCTCGGCGCAGAAGCCGCCGACCGGCTTGAGCTTGGTCAACCGCTGCCCCATGGTCTTGACGATGCGCCAGCCGCCGAACAGCGTGCCCAGGCCCATCGCCGCATAGCAGGAGAGGATCACCCAGTCGGGCGGTCGTGTGGAATCCGCGGACAGATAGCCGCCGGAGATCATCAGCAGCCAGATGATGCCCATGGTCTTCTGTGCGTCATTGGCGCCGTGGCCGAGGCTGTAGTAACCAGCCGAGAACAGCTGGATGCGGCGGAACCAGCGATCCACCTTCGAGGGCGGCGTGCGGAAGAAAATCCATGAGACCGCCAGCATCAGCAGCCCGCCCAGGATGAAGCCCATCATCGGCGAGACGATGATGAAAATCAGCGTCTTGCTGATGCCGGAGGCGATCAGGCCGCCGGTGCCGACCTTGGCCACCACGGCGCCGATCAAGCCGCCGATCAGCGCATGCGAGGAGCTGGAGGGGATGCCGTAATACCAGGTGATGATGTTCCAGAGCAGCGCCCCCATCAGCGCGCCGAAGATCACGTAGTGGTCGACGATGGAAGGGTCGACGATGCCCTTGCCGACGGTCATCGCCACCTTGAGCTGAAAGATGAACAGTGCGACGAAATTGAAGAAGGAAGCGAAAGCCACGGCATGGTGGGGCTTCAGCACGCCGGTCGAGACGACGGTGGCGATGGAGTTCGCGGCATCATGAAACCCGTTCATGAAGTCGAACGCCAGGGCAAGGGCGACAAGCAGGACGAAGACCTCGAAGCTCATGACGGACTATCCGGGTGACCTTCGCGGCCGCTCAGGAATTCTCCAGAACGATGCCCTCGATCAGGTTGGCCACGTCCTCGCAGCGGTCGGTGATGCCCTCCAGCAGCTCGTAGACCGAGCGCAGCTTGATCACCTGGCGCACGTCCGGCTCGTCGCGGAACAGCTTGGCCATCGCCGAGCGCATGACGTGGTCGGCTTCGGACTCGAGCCGGTCGATCTCGTGGCAGACGGCCATGATGGTGCGGGCGTTGTCCATGTTGGAGAGCATGCTCACGGCTTCCTTCACCTTTTCCGCGCAGGCGACGCAGATGTCGGCCAGCTTCTTCGCCTCCGGCGTCACGGCACGGATGTCGTAGAGGAAGAGGGACTGCGCCGAATCCTCGATGAGATCGAGGATGTCGTCCATGCTGGTGATGAGTTGGTGTATGTGGTCGCGGTCGATAGGCGTGATGAAGGTCTTGTGCAGCATTTCGACCGCGGCGTGGGTGATCTTGTCGCCGTTCTTCTCGATGGTCTCGATGTTGTAGGCGCGCCGCTCGACGTCGTCGAAGCTGGCCATCAGCTCCGCCAGTTCGCGGCTGGCTAGGAGGATATTTTCGGCCAGTTCCACGAAGTGTTCGAAGAACTTGCCTTCCTTCGGCATGAAGCTACCAAACATGGCGAACCCTGGATATCGTGTTTTAGTCCTGTTGGCGCGATCGGGTCGATCGCCCCGCCGCACAAGCCGGATCGTGCAGTTTCCGGCGCGAGGCGGATTCTACGCGACCCCGCAACACGGGTATATACCCGCGGATCAAAGAATTTCGAGCAGTTCGACCTCGAAAACCAGGGTCGCATTGGGCGGAATCACGCCGCCGGCCCCGCGGGCGCCGTAACCCAGCTCGGGTGGAATGGTCAGCTTGCGCACACCGCCGACCTGCATGCCCTGCACGCCTTCGTCCCAGCCGCGAATGACATAGCCGGCACCGAGCGGGAATTCGAAAGGCTCGTTGCGATCCTTGCTCGAGTCGAATTTCGTGCCGTCGGTCAACCAGCCGGTGTAATGCACCGACACGGTCTGGCCGAGCGCGGCCGCAGCGCCACTGCCGACGGTGGTCTCTTCGAAAATCAGGCCGCTGGGGGTTGTGGTCTGGCTCATGGAACATCCTTTCGGGAAAATGTCATTTTGGCTTGCGCATTGCGGCGAACCGCTGGCGGAACTTTGCCAGCTTGGGCGCCACGACGAACTGGCAATAGGGTTGATGCGCATTATTGCGGAAATACTGCTGGTGGTAATCCTCGGCAGGATGGAACATCCCCGCCGGGGCCAGTTCCGTGACTACAGGCGCGCCGAAGGTTTTTGCCGCGGCGAACTCGCCGAGCAGGGCCTTCGCCTCGGCCTGCTGCCGCGGCGAATGGAAGTAGATCGCCGAGCGGTACTGCGTCCCGACGTCATTGCCCTGGCAGTTCGGCGTGGTCGGATCGTGGATGGCAAAGAACACCTCGAGAATTTCCCGGTAAGTGATCCGGGCAGGATCGAAGCGCACCTGCACGACTTCTGCATGTCCGCTATCGCCTGAGCAGACCTGCCGGTAGTCCGGCTCGGGAGTATGCCCGCCGGTATAGCCGGAAACGACATCCGTGACCCCCTCCAGTTCGTCGAACACCGCCTCCAGGCACCAGAAGCAGCCGCCTGCGAGCGTGGCGACCTCGATCCCTGCAGAAGGTGTGTCAGGCAGCATGGCCCAAGGGTGTGCGAACAACAATGAAGTACAGCATGAGGTTGGTGTGGCGCATCGAGCGCTCTCCCGATACAGATCCTAAAGCGCAATTATCCGGGTTTCGAAGGACGTTCGCATCCCTGCGTTAAAATTGGCGCATGCACGTCATCGTCCTCGGCGCCGGCCTGGCCGGCGTCACCAGCGCCTGGTACCTGAGGCAGGCAGGCCACACTGTTACCGTCATAGAAAGGCAACCCGCCGCGGGCCTGGAGACCAGCTTTGCGAACGGCGGCCAGATCTCGGTCAGCCATCCCGAGCCCTGGGCCAACCCTGGCGCACCCGGCCAGATACTGCGCTGGCTGGGCCGCGAGGATGCGCCGCTGCTGTTTCGCCCCCGCCTGGACTGGGATCAGTGGTCCTGGGGGCTGCGTTTCCTTCTGGAGTGCCTTCCCGGCCGCACATGGCGCAATACCGCCGTCATTGCCCGGCTCGCTCTCTACAGCCGCGCCTGCCTGCACGCCCTGCAGAACGAAACCGGTCTGGAATACGATCGGCTCGAGAAGGGCATTCTGCATCTGTTCTTCTCCTCCCGCGATTTCGCCCAGGCCGGACAGCGGGCAGCCCTGCTGCAGGGTTTCGGCATGCGGGTCGAGGTGCTCGACGCGCGCGGTTGCCAGTCGGTCGAGCCGGCGCTGGCGCATTGCCGGGACAGGATGCTGGGCGGGTTGCATGCGCCGGAAGACGAATCGGGCGATGCACTGGCCTTCACCCAGAAGCTTGCCGCCCTATGCCTGCAGGTCGGCGTGACGTTCCGCTACGGGCTTCGCATCGATTCCCTTGTCACCGGAAATGAAGGCGTGGCCGCTGCACATGCGGTCAGTGAAAACGGCACGTTCGAGCAGATTGGCGGCGACGCCTTTCTGGTCGCCCTGGGCAGTCACGGCGCAGCGCTGGTCCGTCCATTGGGCGATTCCCTGCCGATCTACCCCGTCAAGGGCTACTCGGTGACGCTGCCGCTGGATGCGGATGCGGATGCGCCTTATGTCAGCATCACGGATGAGTCGCACCGCATCGTCTGTTCCCGCCTGGGAAATCGGCTGCGTGTCGCAGGAACGGCCGAACTCACCGGATTCGACGCAAGCATCAATGCCGCCCGCTGTACGGCCCTCCTGCGCCGGGCCGGCCAGCTGTTTCCGCAAGTCGAGCCGGCTGGCGAAGTGGAATACTGGGCCGGGCTGCGGCCCGCCACGCCAAGCAATGTTCCCATCATTGGCCGGGGCAGGATAGGCAACCTCTTTTTCAACACCGGCCACGGCACCCTGGGCTGGACGCTGGCCTGCGGCTCGGGTCGGGCGATTGCCGACATCATTGGCGGCAATCCTCCCGGGGTGGATTTCCCCTTCTGCGATCTATAATGAATATATGAGATACAAGATTGCCTTTTTACCGATGCTTCTCGTCCTGGCCTCGTCGGCCGAAGGACAGGTGGTTTATTGCAAGGATATCGGGGGCGGCAAAACCCATTGCAGCGGCAATGGCGGGATGACCATTCATCGCTACGGCAATACGACGGTTGTTCCCAATGCCATGCCTGTGCAGCCGCAAACTGCCCCTGCCCTGCCCAATCCGCTGCTGCAAAACAACAATCTGCCTACCCTGAATGCGCCCTATTCACCGGCTGGCACGCAAAACACGTTGCCGGTCCTGCCCGCTCCGGCATATCCGCAGGCACAACCCGCCTCATCGGCTGCTCCGGTCATCGTGGTGCCGCCTGCCGGATCCCGCATTTGCCATCAATTCGGCACGACGCTGGTCTGTAACTGATGCCCGGAACGAGGCGGGCCGAGACCGCCTGGCCCGCCGTCGCGGCCGCAACCCTGTGCGGCATCGTGGTCGCCATGAACATCGGCAAGCTGCCGATCGCACTGCCCCACCTGCGCAGCGAGTTCGGCCTCACGCTGTCCGAAGCCGGCTGGCTGGCGGCGGCTTTCAGCGCGCTGGCCATCGTTTTCGGCCTCCTGATAGGCATCATCGCCGACCGCGCCGGCGCGTTGCGCTTCTGCCTGGTCGGACTGGCAGTGAGCGGGTGCGGCGGGCTGCTGGGCCTCGCCGATCCTAAAGGGAACCTGCTGTTACTGTCCCGTCTCATCGAAGGTCTGGGCTTTCTGGCCGTCAGCGTCTCCGCGCCAGTACTGGTAGCAACCGCCAGCGCCTCCGCCCGGATACGCATCACAATGGGCATCTGGAGCTGCTACATGCCGGCCGGCGCCAGCCTGTGCATCCTCCTGGCGCCGCCCTTGCTCGAGCGCCACGGCTGGCGCAGCCTGTGGTGGCTGGTGCTGATCCTGCTTGCAGTCTCCTTCGCCGCCGTGGTTCTGCAGCGCCAGCATTACCGCAACGTCAGCGCGCGTCGCCACGAAGGCATGACCGATATCCGCCTTGCCCTGCATCAACCCGTTCCCTGGCTGCTCACGCTGGCCTTCGCCGCGTATGCCCTGCAATTCTTCGCCGTGGTGATCTGGCTGCCCACTTTCCTGCAGGAGCAGCGCGCGTTGTCGCCGGGCATCATCGCGCTCCTGAGCGCGCTGGTGATCGCAGTCAACGTGCCGGGCAACCTGGCCGGCGGCGCCCTCCTGCATCACCATGTCAATCGCGGCCATCTGATCGCGGCCGCCTCGCTGGTCATGGGCCTGGCCGGCCTGGGCATCTTTTCCGAGGGCATGCCGGATGCACTGCGTTACGTCTGTTGCCTTGTCCTGACCGGTGTCGGCGGCGTGATCCCCGTCGCCGTGCTGTCCTCGTCGGTCGTACTCGCGCCCACTCCGCAGCAGATCGGCACGCTGCAAGGCCTGTATCTGCAGGGATCGAACCTCGGCCAGTTCGCCGGCATTCCGCTGATCGCCGGCATCGTCGCCGCCAGCGGGCAATGGCAATCGGCGCTTGTCGTGACGGCATCGGCCTCGGTAGTCGGCATTGTGCTGGGCCTGCTCGTGGCCCGCTCGGGCAGGTAACGCCAACCAGTCACCCTCGGCCAGCAATGCGCCCGCCGTCCCAGCCAGACTGACTTTTTCCATATGCCGCTGCGCGCCCTCTACGTCGACTTCAACTCCTATTTCGCCTCCGCTGAGCAGCAGTTGGATCCCCGGCTGCGCGGCAGGCCGGTCGCCGTTCTGCCGGTGATGGCGGAGACCACCTGCTGCATCGCCGCCAGCTATGAGGCGAAGCGTTGCGGCGTGAAAACGGGAACCCTCGTCGCCGAAGCCAGGAAGCTGTGCCCGGACATCTGCTTCGTCGAAGCCCGACCGGCGGCCTATGTCGAACTGCACCACAAGCTGGTCGAGGCGATCGAGTCCTGCCTGCATGTCGAACGTGTGATGTCGATCGACGAGGTGGCCTGTCGCCTCACGGGCAGCGACCGCCGCCGCGAACGCGCCCGGGCCCTGGCGGATCGGATCAAGCGCTCCATTGCCGAATGCGTCGGCAGCGAATTGCGCAGCTCGATCGGCATCGCACCGAACATTTTTCTTGCCAAGGTCGCTTCGGACATGCAGAAGCCGGACGGCTGTGTCGTCATCGAGGATACCGACCTGCCGGAGTGCCTCTATGGTCTCGACCTGCGGGATCTGTGCGGCATCGGCCGGGCGATGGAGCAGCGCCTGAACAGCGGCGGCATCCGCACGGTGCGAGAATTGTGCGCCGCCAGCAAGGAAGAACTGCGCCACGCATGGGGCAGCGTCGAGGGCGAGCGGGTCTACGCGCGACTGCGCGGTGAGGAGGTAAGGGACCTGCCTTCGCAGCGCGGCAGCGTCAGTCATTCCCATGTTTTGCCGCCCGAGCTGCGCACGCCGCAGGCGGCCTTCTCGGTCCTGCATCGCCTGTTGCAAAAGGCGGCAATGCGACTGCGCAGCTACGGCTGCATCGCCGGCGCCATGCGCGTCAAGATAAAGTTGCGCGATCGCAACAGTTGGGAAAACCAGGCGGTGTTCGATCCGACCAGCGACACGCTGAAACTGCTGGAAGTGCTGGACAGCCTGTGGCGAGACTTCCCGCGCAAAGTCAGCGTGCAACCCCTGGCCGTCGCCATCGCTCTGTCACGCCTGGACGAAGAGGGACACCAGCTCCGTTCCCTCTTCGACGAAGGCCGCTCCCACGACAAGCTGAACGCAATCATCGACTCACTCAACCTGCGTTACGGCAGGAACGCCCTGTATTTCGGCGGCGCTCACAGCGCCCTGCACGCCGCGCCCATGCGCATCGCCTTCGGCCACATCCCGGATCTGACGGTCGAGGGTGACGACTAGAAGACGATGACCTGCCGCACCCCTTTGGCCTCCGACAGGTCGTCGAAGGCCTCGTTGATCTGGTCCAGCTTCAAGGTCCGCGTAACGAGCTTGTCCACCGGCATGCGTCCTTGGCGGTAGAGCTGGATGAATGCCGGTATGTCGCGCCCCGGCACGCAGGTGCCGATGTAACTGCCCTTGATGGTTCTTGCCTCGGCAACAATGCGCGCCAGCGGGAAGCTGAATTTCTGCGAAGGATGCGTCAGGCTCGTCGTCACCGTGCAACCGCCGCGGCGCGTGGATTCAAAGGCGTTGCCGAAACCGTCCAGCGACGAACTGGCATCGATGGCGTGATCGACGCCGCCTTGCGTAAGTTCGCGCACCATTTCCGCCGCGTTTGCACTGCCGGCATTGACGCAATCGGTGGCGCCGATCAAGCGGGCAAGCGTCAGTTTTTCCTCACCGGGATCGACGGCAATGATTCGGCCCGCGCCTGCTGTCACGGCCCCGAGCACCGCCGCGAGGCCGACGCCGCCCAGGCCGAACACCGCCACGGTCTGCCCCGGCCGGATGCCGGCAGAATACAGTGCGGTGCCTGCGCCGCACATCACGGCACAGCCGAACAGGCTGGCTTCCACAAAAGGCAGGTCTTCAGGAATTTTCACCAGGGACTTTTCCGACACCATGGCGTATTCGGCGAACGCCGACAAACCCATGTGATGATGCACGGCCTGGCCATCGAGCCGCAGGCGCGGTCCGCCGGTCAGCAGTCGGCCCTCCCGGTTGGCCTGGGTGCCGCGCGCGCAGAGCGACGGCCTGCCCTCGATGCAGTGCTCGCACTCGCCGCACTGTGTCAGGAAGATCAATGCCACGTGATCGCCCGGCTTGACCGAAAGCACACCGGGCCCGACCTCCTCGACCATACCTGACGCCTCGTGCCCCGGCACAATGGGCATGGGCCAGGCGCGGTCGCCATTGACCACGGAAAGATCGGAATGGCACAGGCTTGCCGCCTTGATGGCGACGATGACTTCCCCCGCCGCGGGCGGCGGCACTTCGACGGTCTCGATGGACAGCGGGCGGCTCGTCGCATACGGGCGCGGCAGGCCCGATTGCCTGAGAACGGCGGCCTTGAATTTCATGGCAGGCTCCTCGCTGAAACGAATGCCGAAAGCCTACCACGGCGCAGAAAGCAAAAGACCCCGGAGATTTTTCTCCGGGGTCTTTCTCTGTAACTAGTCTGACGATGACCTACTTTAGTTACGGCGTAACCTGAAGGTTAGCCTCCACTGAAGTAGGTTGATCGCATAAAGACCGTGTAACTAGTCTGACGATGACCTACTTTCTCACACGGGGTGTGCAATATCATCGGCGCGGAGTCGTTTCACGGCCCTGTTCGGGATGGGAAGGGGTGGGACCGACTTGCTATGGTCGTCAGACTTGACGGTTGTCCTGTCGCTACTTGAGCGCCAGGACGCATTTGGAAGAAGTAAGGGATTGCGATTGTTTTGCGCGATTGCGCCATGAACCTTGCTTAAGGTTATAGGATCAAGCCGCACGGGCAATTAGTACCGGTTAGCTTAACGCATTACTGCGCTTCCACACCCGGCCTATCAACGTGGTGGTCTTCCACGACCCTTCAGGGAGGTCAAGCCTCCGGGAGATCTCATCTTCAGGCAAGTTTCCCGCTTAGATGCTTTCAGCGGTTATCTCTTCCGCACATAGCTACCCGGCGATGCGACTGGCGTCACAACCGGTACACCAGAGGTGCGTCCACTCCGGTCCTCTCGTACTAGGAGCAGCCCCCGTCAAATCTCCAACGCCCACTGCAGATAGGGACCAAACTGTCTCACGACGTTTTAAACCCAGCTCACGTACCTCTTTAAATGGCGAACAGCCATACCCTTGGGACCGGCTACAGCCCCAGGATGAGATGAGCCGACATCGAGGTGCCAAACGACCCCGTCGATATGAACTCTTGGGGGTCATCAGCCTGTTATCCCCAGCGTACCTTTTATCCGTTGAGCGATGGCCCTTCCATACAGAACCACCGGATCACTTTGTCCTGCTTTCGCACCTGCTCGACATGTCCGTCTCGCAGTCAAGCTCGCTTTTGCCAATGCACTATCAGTACGATGTCCGACCGTACCTAGCGAACCTTCGAACTCCTCCGTTACCCTTTGGGAGGAGACCGCCCCAGTCAAACTGCCTGCCATGCACGGTCCCCGATCCCGATAAGGGATCCAGGTTAGAACCTCAATGACACCAGGGTGGTATTTCAAGGACGGCTCCAGCGGAACTAGCATCCCGCCTTCAAAGCCGTTATAGTTACGGCCGCCGTTTACCGGGGCTTCGATCAAGAGCTTGCACCCCATCACTTAACCTTCCGGCACCGGGCAGGCGTCACACCCTATACGTCGGCTTTCGCCTTTGCAGAGTGCTGTGTTTTTATTAAACAGTCGCAGCCACCAATTCACTGCAACCCCGTCACGCTCCAGCCGCAAGGGCCTTCACGCTACAAGGGCGCACCTTCTCCCGAAGTTACGGTGCTAATTTGCCGAGTTCCTTCTCCTGAGTTCTCTCAAGCGCCTTAGAATCTTCATCCTGCCCACCTGTGTCGGTTTGCGGTACGGTCTTCATGCAACTGAAGCTTAGAGGCTTTTCCTGGAAGCGGGGTCTCAGCGGCTTGGGGTCCCGAAGGACCTTGCGTCATCACGCCTCGGCTAAGCCCAGCGGATTTGCCTACCGGGCACGCCTACACGCTTGAACCGGGACGTCCATCGACTACGCCTTTCGGCCTCGCCTTAGGGGCCGACTCACCCTGCGCCGATGAACGTTGCGCAGGAAACCTTGGGCTTTCGGCGAGCGGGCCTTTCACCCGCTTTATCGCTACTCATGTCAGCATTCGCACTTCCGATACCTCCAGCAGGGTTCACACCCCACCTTCAACGGCCTACGGAACGCTCTCCTACCATATCCTTACGGATATCCGCGATTTCGGTGCACAGTTTGAGCCCCGTTACATTTTCCGCGCAGGACGACTCGACCAGTGAGCTATTACGCTTTCTTTAAAGGATGGCTGCTTCTAAGCCAACCTCCTGGCTGTCTAAGCCTTCCCACCTCGTTTCCCACTTAACTGTGTCTTCGGGACCTTAATCGGCGGTCTGGGTTGTTTCCCTCTCGACTCAGGACGTTAGCACCCCAAGTCTGTCTCCCGTGCTCACACTTTCCAGTATTCGGAGTTTGCTATGGCGCGGTAAGTCGCAATGACCCCCACAACCATTACAGTGCTCTACCCCCGGAAGTGATACACGAGGCGCTACCTAAATAGCTTTCGGAGAGAACCAGCTATCTCCAGATTTGTTTGGCCTTTCACCCCTACCCACAGCTCATCCCCTACCTTTTCAACGGTAGTGGGTTCGGACCTCCAGCTGGTGTTACCCAACCTTCATCCTGGCCATGGGTAGATCATCTGGTTTCGGGTCTACACCCAGCGACTGATTCGCCCTGTTCGGACTCGCTTTCGCTACGCCTCCCCTATTCGGTTAAGCTCGCCACTGAATGTAAGTCGCTGACCCATTATACAAAAGGTACGCAGTCACCCCTGCTTGATGGACTCTCGATGAGTCCATCAAGCAGGGGTTCCTTTCGTCTCGCGCTTGCCGTTCGCTTTCGCTCACGCCAATCGCAATCCGAAGTCACTCCACTTCGATTGAACTCATCAAGGTTGCTAGATCCAACCAACGAAGCCTTGTGGCTTGTCTGCAGGATCTATTTCTTTCTTAGTTCTTTTGAGTCGCGCTTCGCGCTCCTCGAAAGAACCGAAAGCCCTTCGGATATTTCTGGATCTATTTCATCCGAAGGTCTTTTGACTCGTGCGCTACGCGCACTCGTCGAAAGCCCATTAAGCAGGGGCTCCCACTGTTTGTATGCATGCGGTTTCAGGATCTATTTCACTCCCCTCCCGGGGTTCTTTTCGCCTTTCCCTCACGGTACTGGTTCACTATCGGTCGATCACGAGTATTTAGCCTTGGAGGATGGTCCCCCCATCTTCAGACAGGATTTCACGTGTCCCGCCCTACTTCTCGCACACTCAGTTCCACCACCAGGCTTTCGCATACGGGGCTATCACCCACTATGGCCGGCCTTTCCAGACCGCTCTGCTAGCGTAATGGTTAAATTGTGCAGGCTCTTCCGATTTCGCTCGCCACTACTTTCGGAATCTCGGTTGATTTCTGTTCCTCCGGCTACTTAGATGTTTCAGTTCACCGGGTTCGCCTCCATTGGCCTATGTATTCAGCCAAGGATGACCCTTGCGGGCCGGGTTTCCCCATTCGGACATCCACGGATCAAAGCTTGTTTGCGAGCTCCCCGTGGCTTTTCGCACGCTGCAACGTCCTTCATCGCCTGTGATCGCCAAGGCATCCACCACATGCACTTATTCGCTTGACCCTATAACCTTAAGCTCTGTCTTTCAACAAAACCAGGCATAGGCAACTCTCGCGCTTGTGCCCCCATCCCGTGCGCTGGTAAGCCACAGAATGAGAGTAGATACAATCACAACCCATGCGTTGGCCCTCTCGGACCAACACACTTTACTTCTTCCAAATTGTTAAAGAACTCAACAGCCTTACACCCCGTAAGGAGTGAGGAGTAAGGAGTAAGGAGTAAAAACATCACGCTTTTACTCTTCACCCCTCACTCCTGACACCTCACTGTACTGGTGGAGGTGAACGGGATCGAACCGATGACCTCCTGCTTGCAAAGCAGGCGCTCTCCCAACTGAGCTACACCCCCGATCACGATTTCCCACCACCGCAAATCGCTGGTGGGTCTGGTAGGACTTGAACCTACGACCCCACGCTTATCAAGCGTGTGCTCTAACCAGCTGAGCTACAGACCCCCGTTACCTCGAGGACTGCTAAAACAACCGATAGGTTGTGAGTACTTGATCCGTCAGATGATCTCTAGAAAGGAGGTGATCCAGCCGCACCTTCCGATACGGCTACCTTGTTACGACTTCACCCCAGTCACGAATCCTACCGTGGCAATCGCCCCCCTTGCGGTTAGGCTAACTGCTTCTGGTAGAACCCGCTCCCATGGTGTGACGGGCGGTGTGTACAAGACCCGGGAACGTATTCACCGCGACATGCTGATCCGCGATTACTAGCGATTCCGACTTCACGGAGTCGAGTTGCAGACTCCGATCCGGACTACGATCGGCTTTCTGGGATTGGCTCCACCTCGCGGCTTGGCAACCCTCTGTACCGACCATTGTATGACGTGTGAAGCCCTACCCATAAGGGCCATGAGGACTTGACGTCATCCCCACCTTCCTCCGGTTTGTCACCGGCAGTCTCACTAAAGTGCCCAACCAAATGATGGCAATTAGTGACAAGGGTTGCGCTCGTTGCGGGACTTAACCCAACATCTCACGACACGAGCTGACGACAGCCATGCAGCACCT
>JACRPA010000006.1 GCA_016214145.1 Rhodocyclales bacterium | reverse complement strand
GCCGGTGCTTCTTCTTCCGGTACCGTCATCCACACCCCGTATTAGAAGATGCGATTTCTTCCCGGCCGAAAGAGCTTTACAACCCGAAGGCCTTCTTCACTCACGCGGCATGGCTGGATCAGGGTTGCCCCCATTGTCCAAAATTCCCCACTGCTGCCTCCCGTAGGAGTCTGGGCCGTGTCTCAGTCCCAGTGTGGCGGGCCGTCCTCTCAGACCCGCTACGGATCGTCGCCTTGGTAGGCCTTTACCCCACCAACTAGCTAATCCGACATCGGCCGCTCCTATAACGCGAGGTCTTACGATCCCCCGCTTTCTCCCTCAGGACGTATGCGGTATTAGCCTACCTTTCGGTAGGTTATCCCCCATTACAGGACGCGTTCCGATGCATTACTCACCCGTTCGCCACTCGCCACCAGGGTTGCCCCCGTGCTGCCGTTCGACTTGCATGTGTAAAGCATGCCGCCAGCGTTCAATCTGAGCCAGGATCAAACTCTTCAGTTCAATCTCTGCTTACAACAAACTCGTCCCAACTTGTTCTCACAAGCCAGAACTTCTCTTAACTCCAGTATGAGCACTCAATACAATCGATCCGCCCAGACCTAAACCCAGGCGCCCAACCAACCAAGTACCCACACCTATCGGCTGTTTGTGTTGTTAAAGAACAATGTTGCAGAGCAACGAGAGCCGCGCATTATACAGATCGAAAAATGCGGGTCAAGGCTTTTAAGGAATTATTTCCGACGTATTTCCGACGCTCAAAAAACAGCGCCGTACAAGGCCTGATTACGAGAGGGAAACGCGTGCGAACTTACGCTTGCCAACCTGCAGAACCGCCGTGGTTCCCGACTTGAGAACCAATGCCCGGTCGCTCACCTTCTCGCCGTCGAGCCGCACCCCTCCCTGCTCGATCATGCGCAAGGCTTCGGAGGTACTGCCGGTGAGACCGGCCTGCTTGAGCACTTGGGCTATGCCCATGCCTTCGGCATCGCATGCGATGCTCACATCCTCGATATCCTCAGGAATCGCTCCCTGCCTGAATCGCGCCTCGAAATCTGTCAAAGCATCCTCGGCGGCCTGGCGGGAATGGAAGCGCTGGACGATTTCTTGGGCTAAAAGGACCTTCACGTCGCGCGGGTTGCGCCCACCTGCTACCTCATCCTTGAAACAGGCAATTTCCTCATTGGTCCGGAAAGAGAGCAGTTCATAATAGCGCCACATGAGATCGTCCGATACCGACATCAGTTTGCCGAAGATCTCCTTCGGCGGCTCGTTTATGCCGACGTAGTTGCCGTAGGACTTGGACATCTTGTTGACGCCATCCAGGCCCTCGAGCAACGGCATGGTCAGGATGCACTGGGGAGGCTGGCCGTAGTGCTTCTGCAGTTCGCGGCCGACAAGAAGATTGAACTTCTGGTCGGTGCCGCCCAGTTCGACGTCTGCGCGCATTGCCACGGAATCGTATCCCTGGCAGAGCGGATAGAGGAATTCGTGGATGGCGATGGGCTGGTTGTTGCTGTAGCGCTTGGCGAAGTCATCCCGCTCCAGCATCCTGGCCACGGTATGCAGCGCCGCCAGCTTGATCATGCCGGCGGCGCCTATCGGCTCGAACCAGGTGGAGTTGAAGCAGACCTCGGTCTTTTCTGGATCGAGAATTTTGAATACCTGCTCCCGGTAAGTCTTGGCGTTGTCGAGAATCTGCTCCCGAGACAAGGGGGGGCGCGTGGCGTTGCGCCCGGTCGGATCGCCGATCATGCCCGTGAAGTCGCCGATCAGGAACATCACATGGTGGCCGAGTTCCTGAAAGTGTCGCAGCTTGTTGATGAGGACCGTATGCCCGAGATGCAGATCCGGCGCCGTCGGATCGAATCCGGCCTTCACGCGCAAAGGGCGGCCGGACTTGAGCTTGTCAACCAGTTCTGTCTCGATCAGCAGCTCGTCGGCACCGCGCTTGATGAGGGAAAGGGTTTTCTGGACGTCCGTCATGGTAGGGTATCCCAGGTTTGGGCTTGGGCCGGTTTTTTGATACACTCGCCCGAGTTTTTTACCCGCGCGCTTGCATGAACAACGAAAAGACGCGAATTTTAACGCATCTCAAAGCCATCAGCGATAACCGGCCCCACCATTTCCGGGCTGGCGCCTTGGTGGCGGGCGTTTCCCTGTTCAGCATGGTGGCGGCGTTCGGCACTGCCCCGGACAGTGCGGAGATCAGGAATTTTCAGCGCACAGTTGTCGAGCAGCTTCCTCTCTCGCTTGACGCCATCCACGCCCCCGAGAGCAATTCATTCGTGCGCGAGGAGCGCATACTGCGAGGCGATACCGTTGCAGCCCTGCTGTCCCGCTTGGGCGTGCAGGACGAACAGGCCTTCGCGTTTTTGCGCCGGCAGCCGGATACACAACCCCTTTTCCGCCAGTTGCGCCCCGGCAAGGTCGTGACCGCCCGCACCAGCGAATCAGGCGAACTGCTCGCTTTGACCTTTCCCCTGAACGGGCCCAAGGACAACGCCCTCTTAGTTGAAAAGCGCGACGGCAAGTTGCAGGCCGGCGAACAGGCCCAGATGCTCACCCCTCAGGTGGTGATGAAGTCCGGCGAAATCCGCAGTTCCCTCTTCGCCACCACCGATGCTATCGGCCTGCCCGACAGCATCGCCACGCAGATGGCGGACATTTTTGGCGGCGACATCGACTTTCATCGTGACTTGCGACGGGGCGACCGCTTCAGCGTCGTCTTTGAGACGCTCTTCAACCAGGGCCAGCCGACACGCACCGGCCGCATTCTGTCGGCCGAGTTCGTCAACAACGGCAAGACCTTTCGCGCTGTCTGGTTCGCGAGCAAGGACGGCCAAGGCTATTACACCGCAGAAGGCAAGAACATCCGCAAGGCTTTCCTCCGCTCCCCCTTGGAGTTTTCCCGTATCACCTCCGGGTTTTCGCACTCTCGGTTTCACCCGATTCACCAGACCTGGCGTGCGCACAAGGGCGTCGACTATGGCGCGCCGATCGGCACCCGGGTCAAGGCAACGGGGGACGGTGTCGTGGAGTTCGTCGGCAAGCAGGGCGGCTATGGCAACCTGGTGGTCATGCGCCACCAGGGTCGTTACACGACGCACTACGGGCATTTGAATGGTTTCGCGGCAGGCATTCGCAAGGGAGTGCGCGTAAGCCAGGGCGACATCATCGGCTACGTCGGCAAGACGGGCTGGGCCACCGGGCCGCACTTGCATTACGAGTTCCGCATCAATGACGTGCATCAAAACCCGCTGGCGGTGGCCTTGCCTAGCGCACCGCCCCTGGCGCCGCAGCAGATGGCCGAGTTCAAACACCATGCCGATCCCCTCGTTGACCGTCTCGACCGGATTCATGGCATGAACCTCGCTCTGCTCGACTAGCAAACGTCTCGCAACCAGCTGCGAGATGAGCTCGGACAAGTCCCATAAGTACGTCACCGCCGACCTGTATGTCGGTCTCATGTCTGGCACCAGTCTGGATGGCGTCGACGCCGTGCTGGCCGATTTCGGCTCGCATCCGCCCAAACTGATTGCCGCCCACTACCTCCCTTATCCGCGCGAACTGTCCGAACGCCTGCTGGCCCTCCAGAAGAAAGGCTTCGACGAACTGCATCATTCCGCCTTGATCAGCAATGAGATCGTCCATCTTTATCACCAAGCGGTCGAAGCCGTGCTTGAGAAGGCTGGCGTTATGGCGAAATCAATTCACGCGGTCGGCTGCCACGGCCAGACGATTCGCCACAACCCTCGCGACGGCTATACGTTGCAATTGGGCAATCCGGCATTGCTGGCTGAATTGAGCGGTGTCAGCGTCGTTGCCGATTTCCGCAGCCGGGATATAGCCGCCGGTGGTCAGGGTGCTCCACTGGTTCCGGCATTCCATGACGCTGCGTTTCGATCTCCCGAGATACACCGCATCATCCTCAACGTAGGTGGCATCGCCAACGTTACCGACCTCAACCCCGGTTCCATCACGAAAGGATTCGATACCGGACCGGGCAACATGTTGCTCGATGCCTGGGTACAACGGCATACCGGACGGGCCTTTGACGAGGCGGGTAACTGGGCATCGAGTGGTCGGGTCATTCCAAGATTGCTCGACGCGCTGCTGGTTCATCCGTTCTTCGGCTTGGCGCCGCCAAAGAGTTGTGGTCGCGAGCAATTCAATATCGACTGGCTGGAATCGAACCTTGTTGGCAGCGAGCCGGCGGAAGACGTCCAAGCAACGCTGCTCGAACTCAGCGCAATGTCCATCGCTTCAGCCATCGAATGCTGGTGCAGCAGACCGGAAGAACTCGTTGTCTGTGGTGGGGGCGCACGCAATGCAGCATTTCTGAAGCGCCTGTCTGCCCTTTTGCCGCGAACCCGGGTGCTGACGAGCGATACGCTGGGGATCGGCGCTGACTGGGTGGAATCCTTGGCATTTGCCTGGCTTGCAAGACAAGCCCTGCGGGGCTTGCCCGGCAACCTACCCGCCGTCACCGGAGCCAGAGGGGCGCGCATCCTGGGGGCAGTCTACCCCCACTGAAACACAAAGGGAGCCGAAGCTCCCTTGGATTCCCCTGAAATAGCGGGCTTATACGTTGAAGGACGACCCGCAACCGCAGGTCGAGGTTGCGTTCGGGTTCTTGATGACAAATTGCGCTCCCTCCAAGCCTTCTGTGTAATCAATTTCTGCGCCGACGAGGTACTGATAGCTCATCGGATCGATCAGCAGCGTGACGCCATTTTTCTGCATCACAGTATCGTCCTCATTCTGCACTTCATCAAAGGTGAAACCGTACTGGAAGCCAGAACAGCCGCCACCCGACACAAACACGCGCAACTTGAGTTCCGCGTTGCCCTCTTCCTGAATAAGTTCGCGCACCTTGTTGGCGGCATTGTCGGTAAAGTTGAGTGGCGACATTTCGGTGACAGCGTTCATTGAAAGCTCCTAAACTGGTTAACGCTTGAATAATATATGGGCTGGTAGCGGCTCCGTCAATTGCTGGAAGCCAGCTTGAGTTCAACTGCCTTCCCAGTGCCGCCCTGATGCACCAGTCTGCCCTGAACGATGGCGCCCAAGTGCATTTCCAGGCTGTTGTACTGAACATCTCCTGTGACGCGGGCCCGAGGCTGAAGTTCAAGGAATTCGCTCGAATAGACCGGTCCTGTTATTGTGCCGTTGATAACCAGATGAGAAACATGGATTTCCCCCTCGATCCTGGCATGCTCGCTGATCACCAAAGTACCCCCCCCATCGCCCGTCGAACGGACATTCCCTTTCACCTCGCCATCCACGCGCAATCCACCGACAAACGTCACATCCCCCTCGATCTTGGTGCCCGCACCGATCAGGCTATCGATCCGGCTTTGCGGTTTGCTGGATTTGTCTTTTTTGAGAAACATGGCATTCCTCCTTATTATTTATAGCGTGACTGTCTGAGAAGCACGCGTTACGCCGTCCTGCACCAGACGCGCTTCGACACTCGTGACTCTCGCACCTACGGGAACTTGAAAAGTCCCATCGACACGCTGGAAGTGCTTGAAATTTATATTAAAACGATGCCGAGCGGGGTCGTTCTGTACGGGCAAAGTCATCATAGCACTTTTGCCATCTTGATGTAGACTGATCACAAGCTGTACACTTCCTCGAAACTCGCGATCTTTCTTGCCTCCCTGCGCTGCAGCAAGCAACCGGTAACGGTATTGCCCCGGATTCCCATTCTGCTCGACGCGAAGCCGGTTGATGGTGAAGCCGGCCTCCTTTCCTTCAGCAGCTGCCAGATTCTCGAAGAATGCCAGGTCTTCCTTCAATCGGCCGTTTTCCTGTTCCAACGCTTTGACTTGGCTAATCAATTGCTGCTGCGCAGTTCGCTCAATCTGCATAGTGCTTTCACCCGCATTGGTAAGCGCGCGCAGTTTTGCGGCTTCCAGCTCCAACTCTGCGACGCGATCACGAAGGGCTGTCATCTCCTGCTCGGTCTCGCGCCTGTCGAAACCGGCAATCTTTCGGCCGGCATCATAGACCCATCCGGCAAGCGCCATGGAAATAGACAAGACTGCAATTGTCGCCAGTGCACGCCAATACCAAGGAATGTGAGTGCGCACTGCCACCTTGGGGGCGGATATGCCGAAACGGCTGCGCAGCCGTCGCAGTGCTACGGCAAGACGGGAATCTGCGTAAGCCCTGCGCATTCGTTGAATCCGAACATAAGGTTCATGTTCTGCACGGCCTGGCCGGCCGCCCCCTTTACCAGATTGTCGATCACCGACAAAACAACCAGCGTATCCCCACCTTGCGGCCGATGCAGGGCAATCCTGCACATGTTGGCCGCACGTACCGAGCGCGTATCTGGGTGGCTGGCGAAGGGCAGCACGTCCACGAAAGGCTCCGCCTTGTAGTGAGCTTCATATAGCGCCTGGAAATCTGTCTCCCGTGTTACCCGGGCATACAGTGTGGCGTGGATGCCCCGAATCATCGGCGTCAGATGCGGCACGAAGGTAAGGCCAACCGTTTTCCCTGCAGCAATGGACAATCCCTGGCGAATCTCCGGCAAATGGCGATGACCCGGCACCCCATAGGCCTTGAAACTGTCAGATGCCTCTGAGAAAAGGGTATGCAACTCTGCCTTGCGGCCAGCCCCGGATACGCCGGATTTCGCGTCGGCTATCAGGTAATTCGTGTCCACCACGCCGGACTCAACCAGCGGCAAGAATCCCAGTTGAACTGCGGTCGGATAGCAGCCTGGGTTAGCCACTAGACGTGCTGCTCTGATTTTCTCGCGGTTGGCTTCAGGCAGGCCATAGACCGCATCGGCGATGAGTTCCGGTGCGGAGTGCTTCATGCCATACCATTTCTCCCATTCGGGGATATCCTTGATCCGAAAATCGGCTGCCAAGTCGATCACGCGCACCCCCGCATCGAGCAGCGCCTTGGCTTGCCCCATGGCGATGCCATTAGGCGTAGCAAAGAAAACGACGTCGCATGTTTCCAAGGCGGCCACTTGGGGGGCGACGAAATTCAATACTACCCGTCCGCGCAGGCTGGGAAACATGTCGGCAACCGCAGTGCCAGCATCGCCGCGCGAGGTAATGGCCCGCAATTCGACCTGCGGGTGCTGTGCCAGCAAACGCAGCAGTTCGGCGCCTGTATAGCCGGTTCCCCCGACTATGCCAACCTTGATCATCCTTTTCTCCACATGAAAGAGCTATGGTAAAGCACGTCTTCCAAACGGCGCAACGGTAGTGCCGTAGACGAAAAAGCCGCCTGGCGGCGGCTTTTTTCATCGCTCCGAGCGTGCGTATTAACGCTTGGAGAACTGCTTGCGACGGCGCGCCTTGTGCAAGCCGACCTTCTTACGCTCGACTTCACGAGCATCGCGCGTGACGAAACCCGCGTTGGAAAGAACAGGCTTCAAAGTCACATCGTATTCGATCAGAGCGCGGGTAATGCCGTGACGAACTGCACCGGCTTGGCCGGACTCGCCACCGCCACAAACGTTGACCAGAATGTCGAAGGTACCTGAGTGTTGCGTCAATTCAAGCGGCTGTCTCACGACCATGCGGCCGGTTTCGCGGGAGAAAAACTCGTCGACCGGCTTATCGTTCACGATAAACTTGCCGCTGCCAGCTTTCATGAAAACGCGTGCAGTCGCGGTCTTGCGCCGACCTGTGCCATAGTAATAGTTTGCAGCCATTCCTTAAATCTCCAGCGTCTTAGGCTGCTGCGCGACATGGGGATGATCGCCGCCAGCATAGACCTTCAGTTTTTTGATCATGGCGTAGCCAAGCGGGCCTTTCGGCAGCATGCCCTTGACGGCCTTTTCCAGCACGCGAACCGGGGCGCGCTGTTGCAGCTTGGTGAAAGTGTCTTCATAGATGCCTCCCGGGTAGCCGGAATGGCGGTAATACACTTTCTGCTCAGCCTTGGCGCCGGTCACGCGCAACTTCTCCACGTTGACAACTACGATGTAATCGCCGGTATCGACGTGCGGAGTGAACTCGGGTTTGTGCTTGCCACGAAGACGACGCGCAATTTCGGTGGCCAGCCGACCGAGGACCTTGTCCGTCGCATCGACGACGAACCAGTCACGCTTAACTTCATGCGACTTGGCGGAAAACGTTCTCATGGTGTTTCCTCTACGGCTAACTGCGTAACACGGAAAGCCGGGAATTGTATTGCAGTTTGAATGAGCATGTCAAACATGTGGGGATTCGCCGCCTGAACCTCTCGACCAGGGGAGCAGGTTCATGCCAAGTCCGCAAAAAAAAGCGCGATCCGGAGAGGATCGCGCAAAATCCACACCAAAGGAGGAGGGTGGAGGAGACAAAACCCTGAACGTCGGACAAAACCCTGAACGTCGAAGATTCATCACGTTCAAATCAATTACAGTATGGCAAAACTATTTGTGCAATGCAAGAATTTTTTGTGCACCGCACACAGTCTTCTTTATATGTGCATTATTTTCCAAAATGTGTGGACTTGTATTTATTTATACTAGACATTTACATATTAAATATGTACTTTTTAAAGAAGTCAGCATGCCTAATTAATGATGGGTATTTATGACATCACTACCGCATTGCACAAACGTAATTCCTTGCAGTAGTTCCATTTGTCCGACGGGGTTTCCCGTTAGAATCCCGGCGCAATCGCCAAGTCACTTACAAGGGTTACGTCATGGAATGCAATGTCCAATGGTTGGGGATGAGCGGAATGGCCTTTGTCGCCCGCACCGGCAGCGGCCACATTGCCGTCATGGATGGGGCACCGGAGGGTGGTGGCAACAATCTAGCCCCCCGCCCGATGGAACTAATTCTGGCAGGAACGGGTGGGTGTACTGCCTATGATGTGGTGCTGATCCTCAAGAAAAGCCGCCAAGAAGTCTCCGGATGTGAAGTCGACTTAAAGGCCGAACGTGCGGAAAAGGATCCAAAGGTATTCACCAAAATTCATTTTCACTTCACGGTGCATGGCAAGGGGCTGAAGGCGGATGCAGTGGAGCGGGCCATCCGTTTGTCCGCAGAAAAATATTGCTCTGCCTCGATCATGCTGGGCAAAAGCGCGGAAATCACCCACGGCTGGGAAATTGTCGAGAGGTGATCAAATCCAGTAGGTCGTGCGTGTCATTACACCCGACGCGAGTCGCATGGCCAGCTTGATTGCATCAGGCAGCACACGGGCGCCCAACTGTTCCGCAGCATGTGCATGACCGACTTCGTCGATCTTCATTTGCTCAATGACGGCCCGTGATTTCAGATCACTTTCCGGCAGTCGCTGCAAATGGCCATTCAAGTGCGCTTCAACCTGTCGTTCCGTTTCAGCCAGAAAGCCCAGATTCCAAGCGTCCCCCAGTTTGCCTGCCATGATTCCTGCGGACAGGGATCCCGCATACCAAAGGGGATTCAGCAAGCTTTTCCGCCCCCCCAATTCACCCAGACGACGCTCCGTCCACGCCAGATGCTCGCCCTCTTCTTGGGCGGCTTGGCGCAGAGCGATACGAATTGCTGGATGCTGCGATGCCAAGGCCTGCCCCTGATAAAGCGCCTGGGCGCAAATCTCGCCGCAATGATTTACCCGCATCAAAGCGGCCACATGCCACTTCTCGTTTTCGGATAGCCCAGCCTCAGTCAAATCGCTTCCCGGCATGCGGCGGACACTGCGCCCTGAGGCGAACACTGCACGCAGTGCCTTGTCGAATTCAATAATCAGCCCGTCTATCACTGCCAAACCCCATGTTTCCGACAAGAATATGCCGGGAATAATTCCGGCAGGCCGGATTGCGGCCGTGCTCGGGAGATCATGTCATAAACATGGCTCAGAACTACAGCGGCAAACGCATCGGCGACCGCAAGAGTCCTTTCAGTCTTCATCTGCTTTCAGGATGGCCGCCGCGTCTGAGGGCATCCACCCCTTCTTCCGTCTTGTTGATGACTATAGTTCCAGGGCAGAAGTACTCCTTGGATAACACGGCCTGATAGCTGCCCGGTCGGATCGACTGCCATTCCTGGGTACGTGACTTCCCCCAGGTGCTGTCACTGCGTCCAAAAGCGTACAGCTTGCGTTCCTTGGCGCCGCATCGGATGCCCTCAAAATTGACATTGATGGCCCCGCCATGCGTTCTGACGACAACCACGTAACGAACCACGCCGTCCCCGCCAATGCTCAGCGTCGAACCATCAACGTAGTAACGATTGCTTGTAGCAGCCCCCGCATTGAATTCGATCAGATTCTGTTCCTTGGGGTAGTCGGGAAGCTTGGCTTCCAGTTCAGTCCACTTCTTGTCTTCTTCGTAAAATTCGCCATACTTCTTGTCCCCGTAGAATTGCTGCCCTGCTGCCTGTCCGGCAAGCACCAGCAAACCAGCGCCAAGCAAAAATGCCTTTCCTTCATGCATGCCCGCATGTGCTCCATACGATGGGCTGGCAAGATTTTTACCCGCCCTTGTCAGAAAACGGATGATACACTGCGATAAGCGCCGCTCTCAGTGAGCGATGGCTGCTTCGATCTCGGCAAAGGTCGAGGCAATCTGGGTGGCGTTGATCGCCATGCCCAACTGACGGACAATTTGGGAGGCGGAGAAAATTCCCCTGATCATCTGGCGGCCCGAGGTGTCTTCTTCGACCACCAGCGCATGCTGTCGGCCGGTCCACTTGAGTGTCGCCACTACATGGCCGACTTCTGCTGCACGCACGTCATCCAAGTAGAGCACTTCCAGCAAATCACGCGGGGTCATGATGTCTCGCACCAGAACCTCCTCGTGACGGATGCCGCGTTCGCGCACGATTTGCATCGGCTTTTCGCCCAAAGTATCAGTCGAAGTAATGATGCCGAGGATGCAGCGTTTCTCGTCGGACACAAGGAGCGAGCGGACTGTGTTGCGCAGCATGGCCTGGTTAACCGCGGTAAGCGCGGCATCCGGCCCAATGGTAACCGCCTGAACCCGCTTAAGATCGGTCATTACGTCCAGGGCAGGCGAATCGAGATTTACGTTGCGCAGGGGCTGCAACTCAGCTTGATAATAGCTTGCGCACTGCTCGAGGGTGGTCTGGTGCAGAGTCTTGTATTGGTCGCGGATCATGCTTCTCCTCCTGTCGTGACGTGCGGCGAAATACCGTGGATTGCAGCGCCTCTGCGGACGCTGCAATCCATTTTCGACACAAAAAGGAAGGAGTGAAAATGGAACCTGCGGATTGCGTCATTAGCTGCCTGAATCGGTCGCCAGGCCAAGTCAGGATTGCAGCGAATCGGAAGGAAAAGCCCACTTCGGTTGCCGGTCCGCAGGATGGCGGAAGACGAAACGGGACAGTTCAATCAATGCCTGCTGGTACACCCCGCGCTTGAATTCGATCACCGCATCCAGCGGCACCCAGTAGTCGCTCCAGCGCCAGGCGTCGAACTCCGGGTGATCGCTGGCGCGCAACGAGACATCGGTATCCCGCCCGGTCAAACGCAGCATGAACCAGATCTGCTTCTGGCCACGGTACGTATTGCGCCATTCGCGCCGAATCCACTGTTTCGGCACTTCATAACGCAGCCAGTCCCGCGTGCGCCCGAGAATCCTGACGTGCTCCTGCTTCAGGCCGATTTCCTCTTGCAGCTCACGGTACATCGCCTGTTCGGGCGACTCGCCGTGCTTGATCCCGCCCTGCGGGAACTGCCAGGAATGCTCTCGAATGCGCTTGCCCCAGAATACCTCGTTCTTGCCGTTGACCAGGATGATGCCGACGTTAGGGCGATAGCCTTCACGGTCGAGCATGATTGCAACCCATCAAAAATTAAACTGGGTTCATTTTTCCACAATTCACCTTGGATTGAAAGCAACTGGGACTTACTTCTATGAGGCTGGGCGTACTACGGTAATATTTCACTTTTTACCCATACTACGACCATGCGCGCCACGCAATTTTTCCTCGCCACGCTCAAGGAAGCCCCTTCCGACGCAGAGATTGTCAGCCATAAACTCATGTTGCGCGCTGGCCTGATCAAACGACTGGCAGGTGGTATCTATACCTGGATGCCGCTTGGCCTTCGTATTCTGCGCAAAGTGGAAAACATCATTCGCGAGGAGATGAATCGCGCTGGTGCTTTCGAGTTGCTCATGCCCGCTGTTGTGCCGGCGGAGTTGTGGCAGGAAACCGGCCGCTGGGAGATGTACGGCCCCGAATTGCTGCGTTTCAAAGATCGCCATCAGCGCGACTTCGTCATCGGACCTACGCACGAGGAAGTCATTACCGATGTCGTACGGCGCGAGATCAAGAGCTACCGCCAACTGCCGCTGCATCTCTATCAGATCCAGGCCAAATTCCGCGACGAAATTCGACCCCGCTTCGGCGTCATGCGCGGCCGCGAATTTCTCATGAAAGACGGCTACTCCTTCCACGCCAGTTACGAGGATTTGCAGCGCGAGTACCAGAACATGCACGAAACCTACACGCGCATTTTCACCCGTCTTGGCTTGAGTTTCCGCGCGGTCGCAGCCGATACCGGGTCGATCGGCGGCACTGGCTCGCACGAGTTCCATGTCCTGGCGGATTCCGGCGAAGATGCCATCGCCTTTTGTCCGGATTCGGATTATGCCGCCAACGTCGAACTGGCAGAAGGCCTTGCACCGGCCTCCCCTCGCAACGGCCATACCGAACAGATTAAGAAGGTTGCCACGCCCGGCAAGGTTCGCTGTGAGGACGTGGCAGCACTGCTCAAGCTCCCTGTTACCAAGACCGTCAAAGCCATTGCCGTCATGCACAACGAGCAGTTCTTCATGCTGCTCATTCGTGGTGATCACACCCTCAATGAAATCAAGGCGAGCAAGTTACCCTTCCTCAACCCCTTTCGCTTCGCCAGCGACGAGGAAATAGAACACTACCTGGGATGCAGGCCCGGCTATATCGGCCCGGTGGGCATAGCACAGGACATTTCGGTCATCGCCGACCGCACGGTGGCGCAGATGAATGATTTCGTCTGCGGCGCCAACGAAGCGGGCTTCCATCTGGTGGGGGTGAATTGGGGGCGCGATCTGCGCGAACCGGACTATGTGTTCGATATACGCAACGTCGTCGCGGGCGACCCCAGCCCGGACGGCAAGGGCCTCCTTTCCATCTGCCGCGGCATCGAGGTGGGGCACATCTTCCAGTTACGCACCAAGTACTCGGAAGCGATGAAGGCGACTTTTCTCGATGAGTCCGGACAACCGCGCGTGATGGAGATGGGCTGCTACGGCATCGGCGTCACGCGAATCGTCGGCGCAGCAATAGAACAGAACCATGACGAGCGCGGCATCATTTTCCCACGCTCCGTCGCTCCCTTCGAGGTCGCCATCGCTCCTGTCGGCTACGGCAAAAGTCAGTCCGTGCGGGACGCCGCCAACACGCTATATGCTGAACTAAAGGCTGCCGGTCTCGACGTGCTGCTGGATGACCGGGACGAGCGTCCCGGCGTCATGTTCGCCGATCTGGAACTGATCGGCGTGCCGCACCGCGTCACCATCGGCGAGCGCGGCCTCAAGGAAGGTGCGGTGGAGTATCAGGAACGACGCGATGCCGCGGCAGTCAAGGTGCCCCTTCCCGAAATCAGCACCTTCGTGCGCGATCGCCTGAACGCGTGAGACAAGGTTTCTTCCTCTTCGTCCTGCTTCTTGTCGCCGGGGCCGCCTGCGCCGGGGCGCAGAAGTACGAACCGTTGGCCGCCAGCGTCCAGGCGGCACTGCATGCGGCGGTGTCGGATCGAAAACCGCCAAGCAGCTCCTTTCGGAACCCGATCGAAGCGGTCAATTGGCTGGAAGAAATGTCGGGGCGGCTTGCCAAGCGCATGCCCAACCAGGAAAGCCGTCTGGAGTTCCTGCGCGCGATGCATTATGAGGCCACGCGTGCCGGACTGGATCCGCAACTGGTGCTCGGATTGATCCAGGTCGAAAGCGGCTTCAAGAAATATGCGGTTTCGTCGGCTGGTGCCCGCGGCTACATGCAAGTCATGCCTTTCTGGGTAAAGCTGATCGGCGGCAGAAGCGACAACCTATTCCATCTGCGTATGAATCTGCGCTATGGCTGCACCATCCTCAAGCACTACCTGGATATCGAAAAGGGGGATCTGTTCCGGGCGCTGGGTCGCTACAACGGCAGCCTGGGCCGTGCGGAATATCCGGATGCCGTGCGTGCCGCCTGGGAAAGGCAGTGGCATTACTCCCCGAAGATCGCCCTCAAACAGCAGTGACGCCAAGAGTTCCGGACTCGACAGGCAGGCGATTCGCTTTCCACTCGGGATAGCCTTCCTCAAGACGTCTGGCGCGATATCCTTTCTTGCGCAGCAATTCCACGGCCTCAAAGGAAAGCCAGCAAAAAGGGCCGCGACAATAGGCGACAACCTCAAGGCTCTTGGGTAATTTCTTCAGTTGCAGCGTCAGTTGGTCCAGAGGAATGTTGACCGCACCCGGTATGTGTCCGGAAATGAACTCCCCCTCCGGACGAACATCGAGGATGATCGCTTCGCCATTACGTACGAGCCTGATCAGCTCCCCCCTAGGTACAGGCTGGAATTCGTCGCGGCTACCGTAATGTTCCCGCACGATACGGCCGACTTCGGCCTGTTGTCGCTGGGCGATGCCACGAATGCCCGCAATCACACGCAATACCTCCTCGTCTGCGATGCGATAAAAAACCTGCAGACCTGTTTTCCGTGATGCCAGGAGTCCGGCATCGCGCAATATCTGCAGATGGTGCGAGGTGTTCGAAATTGGCATGGCACAAACCTGTGCCAGCGCATCGACACTGCGTTCGCCCTGTGCCAGCGCCTCCAGCAATTCAAGCCGGCTGCCCTGGCCAAGCGCCTTGCCAACTTGCGCAAAGTGATCGGACAGGGCCTTCTTGACTGAACAGGCTCCCCTCGTCATCGCATTCCCGGCAGCATGCCCTTCATGCCGCGCATCATTTTTTGCAGCCCGCCCTTGGAGAACTGCTTCATCATCTTCTGGGTCTGCTCGAACTGGTTGAGCAGCCGGTTGACCTCCTGCACCTGCACGCCGGCGCCCGTGGCAATCCGCCGCTTGCGCGACGCCTTGATGAGTTCCGGCTTGACCCGTTCCTGCGGCGTCATGGAATTGATGATCCCTTCGAGGCGGCGGACGGCCTTGTCCTCGACCTGCGATCCGGCCTGCTGCGCGGCCTGGGCGAACTGGGCCGGCAGCTTGTCGAGCAGACCGGCCATGCCGCCCATCTTGCGCATCTGACCGATCTGCTCCTTGAAGTCATTCAGGTCGAAGCCCTTGCCGGCCTTCAATTTCTGGGCGAATTCCTGCGCCTTTTCCTGATCGACGCCACGCTGCGCCTCTTCGATGAGGCCGAGCACATCACCCATGCCGAGGATGCGCGAGGCCATGCGCTCGGGGTGGAATTCCTCAAGGCCAGAGAGTTTTTCGCCGACGCCGGCAAACTTGAGCGGCTTGCCGGTGACATGGCGCACGGAAAGCGCCGCACCGCCGCGCGCGTCGCCATCGAGCTTGGTGAGAATGATCCCGGTAAGAGGCAGGGCCTCATTGAAGGCGCGCGCGGTATTCACTGCATCCTGGCCCAGCATGGCATCCACCACGAAAAGGGTTTCGACGGGTTGCAGCGCCGCGTGCAGCTCCGCCACCTCCCGCATCATGGTCTCGTCGATGGCGAGCCGGCCGGCGGTGTCGAACAGCACCACGTCGTAGTAGTGTTTCCTGGCAAAATCGAGTGCGGAGGCGGCAATGGCGGCCGGCCTGTCACTTGCGTGAGTAGGAAAGAAATCGATGCCAGCCTGCTCGGCAACCAGCTTCAATTGCTGGATCGCCGCCGGCCGGTATACGTCGGCACTGACCGCGAGCACTTTCTTCTTCATGCGCTCCCTGAGGAGCTTGCCCAGCTTGCCGGTCGTCGTCGTCTTGCCAGCGCCCTGCAGGCCGGCCATGAGGACAACCGCCGGCGGCTGCACGGCGAGATTGAGGCCGCTGTGCGCGCCGCCCATCAGTTCGGCCAACTCGCGGTGCACGACCCCCACCAAGGCCTGGCCGGGCGTGAGGCTGCCAATCACTTCCTGGCCAACTGCCTTTTCCTTGATGCGGACAATCAGGTCCCTGACCACCGGCAACGCGACATCGGCCTCCAGCAGCGCCATCCTCACTTCGCGCAATGCGTCCGAGATGTTGTCTTCCGTCAGGCGCGCCTGGCCGCGCAGCGTCTTGACGACGCGGGAGAGGCGCTGCGTTAGATTGTCCAGCATGATGTTCCGATTGCTCCGGGAAGGATGTAAACTTGCAGGATGCAAGGAATTTTACCGCATCTGCTCCCCGCTTCACTGTATGCCCTTCTTGGCTTTCATTTCTGGCGCACGCGCTGGAGTCAAGCCGCTGCCAAGGCGCTGCCAGGGATATACCCCTGGGAAAGGCTTGCGCTCGCTGTAGCCTTGCTGCTGCACGGGAATGTGCTTTATGGAGAATTGTTCGGGGGCGGCATCATGCGCTTCGGCTTCTCCGCGGCGCTCTCGCTCATGCTCTGGCTCGCCGTACTGATCTACTGGGTAGAGAGCTTCCACGCCCGACTGGAAGGCCTGCAGCCCTTGGTCCTTCCCTTGGCGGCCGTATGTACGCTCCTGCCGGGCCTGTTTCCCGGCCAGCACCTGCTGGCCAATGTCACCTCGGCCATGTTTCGCCTCCATTTTTTTATTGCCATGGTGGCCTACAGTCTGTTCACCCTGGCTGCACTCCACGCCATCATCATGGCGGTAGCCGAGCGGCGGCTACATCGGGGTGAATTAACCCGGCCGCTCGCCAGTCTGCCTCCCCTGCTGACGATGGAGTCGTTGCTGTTCCGGCTCATCGCCATCGCGTTCGTCCTGCTCACACTGACATTGGCCTCGGGCTTTGCCTTCTCCGAAACGGTATTCGGCAAGGCACTCTCCTTCAACCACAAAACGCTTTTCTCCATTATTTCCTGGCTGATATTCGCCGCCTTGCTGGTCGGACGTCATGCCTGGGGCTGGCGCGGCCGAAAGGCATTACGCTGGACGCTGGCCGGGTTTGTTGCGCTGCTCTTCGCCTATGTCGGCAGCCGCTTCGTCTTGGAGATCGTGCTCGGCCGCGCCGGTTGACAGGCATCCGCCTCGTCGCGATACTGACCGCTCCGCATTGCCTGAACGCACCGCTTGATAGACGTTCCCCTCTCGGCGCTATTTGCTGCGCTGGCCGTACTACTCATTATTTCCGGCTTTTTCTCGCTGGCTGAAACCGCCATGATGGCGGCCAATCGTTATCGATTGCGGCATCTGGCTCAGGAAGGACATCGTGGCGCGCGTCTGGCGCTTGATCTTCTTGCCCGCACCGACAGGCTGCTGGGCGTCATCCTGCTCTTCAACAACCTGATCAACGCCGCCGCCGCCACTCTCGTCAGCGTAATCGCCATTCAGCTTTTCGGTGAAGAAGACTGGGCTCTCGGAGCGGGGACGCTGCTCGTCACATTCCTGATCCTGGTTTTTGCCGAGATCACGCCGAAAGTGGTCGGTGCGGGCAATGCAGACCGGCTCGCCCCGGCGGTCAGCTTCCTGCTCACTCCATTGCTGCGTCTTTTCCAGCCGGTAGTGTGGTTCGTGAATCTCTTTGTCGAAACCTTGCTCATCCTGACACGCTTGAAGCCCAAGAGCAGTGGAGAGGTGCCCCAACTCTCGCCGGAGGAACTGCGTACGCTGGTTCTGGAGGCGGGGCATTTCATTCCGCATCAGCACCAGTCCATCCTGCTCAATCTTTTCGATCTGGAAAGCATCACTGTCGAGGACATCATGATTCCGCGTGGAGCGATCGAGGCCATCGATCTTGCCGCCCCTATCGAGGTCATTCGCCAACAACTGGCCACCAGCTACCATACGCGCCTGCCGGTCTTCGAGAACGACCTGAATAACATCGTCGGCATCCTGCACCAGCGACGCTTGTTGGCCACGCTCCTGGCAGGCAGCATGGACAAGGAATGCCTGCGCGAACAACTCACCGAGCCTTATTTCATTCCGGCTGCAACCCCCGTCTATTCGCAACTGCAGTTCTTCCAGGAAAATCGGGAGCGCATCGGGTTGGTGGTGGACGAATACGGCGAGATCCAGGGCTTGGTGACACTTGAGGACATTATCGAGGAACTGATCGGCAAGTTCACCACCACCGTACCCGGCTGCAGCGGCGAAATTGCCTGGGGCCACGATGGTAGTACGCTGGTGGATGGCGGGCGCAGCCTGCGCGAGCTTAACCGCAAGCTCAATCTGTCGCTCCCCCTGGAAGGGGCAAAGACTCTTAATGGCTTGATTCTTGAGCATTTTCAGGATATCCCTGAAACTGGGGTTTCATTGAAGATCGCAGGCGTTCCAATGGAAATCATCCAGACGCAGGACCGGATGGTAAAGACGGTCAGGTTATTCACCCCCCTCACTTGACGTCGCCGCATCCCGACACAACAATTAGCTCAACAATCCGCGCCAACCGACTGATAGTCTTTACAAAACATGGGCGGAAGGGCATCATCGCCCGAGATACTCGGCTGGTATTTCCAATCGATCCCGGGAACCGATGGCTGCTTCACTCCAGACAACCCTCAGCGGCTTGGCACGCGCGCTGGTCCAGCAAGGCCGTCTCAAGGAGGCCGAAGCAGAAGCTTTTGCCGCGCAGGGGGTGGGCTCCGGGGGTGGGTTTGTCAACCAAGTTGTTTCCAGCGGCCGTCTTAACGCCAAGGACATTGCCACTTTCGCTGCGGAAACATTCGGCTATCCCCTGCTCGATCTGAACGCTTTCGAGGAAAGCCATTTCCCCCCGGGAGCCATTGACCGCAAGTTGATGCAGAACCATCAGGTCATTCCCCTGACCAAGCGCGGAAACCGCATCGCTGTCGCACTGGCCGACCCGACTAACCTGCGCGCCCTGGATGAAATCCGTTTTCAGACGGGTCTGGCAGTCGATCCGGTGGTGGTTGAAGCCAGCAAGCTGGCGCCCATCGTTCAGCGACTGTCTGAAACTGCAGAAACAAAGCTCAACGAATTGGCAGGCGATGACCTGGATCTCGAACTGGCCGACGAGACCGAAGAGGCGGCCGGCGCCGAGGCCGGTTCGGTTGAGGTTGATGACGCGCCAGTTGTCCGTTTCATTCAGAAGATACTCCTCGATGCCATCAATGAAGGGGCTTCCGATGTCCACTTCGAACCTTACGAGAAGTATTACCGGATTCGTTTCCGCACCGATGGCGTTCTGCGCGAAATTGCCCAGCCCCCTCTGGTCATCAAGGAAAAGATAGCCTCCCGCATCAAGGTGATTTCCCGGCTGGACATTTCGGAAAAACGCGTTCCGCAGGACGGCCGCATGAAACTGGTGCTCTCGAAAACCCGCGCCATCGATTTTCGCGTCAGCACACTACCTACTCTGCATGGCGAAAAAATCGTCATGCGCATTCTGGATCCATCGAGCGCCATGCTCGGCATCGAAGCTCTGGGTTACGAACCGGAGCAGCGTGAAGCGCTGATGGCCGCCATCGAGAGGCCCTACGGCATGATCCTCGTGACAGGCCCGACTGGCAGCGGCAAGACTGTTTCGCTTTATACCTGCCTCAACCTGCTAAACAAGCCGGGCATCAATATCTCCACTGCGGAGGATCCATGTGAAATTAATCTTCCGGGCATCAACCAGGTCAACGTCAATGACAAAGCGGGACTGAACTTTTCCGTTGCACTCAAGGCATTCCTGCGACAGGATCCGGATATCATCATGGTCGGTGAAATTCGCGACTTGGAAACTGCGGAAATCGCCATAAAAGCAGCTCAAACCGGCCACTTGGTGCTGTCCACCTTGCATACCAACGACGCACCTACCACGCTTGAACGAATGAAGAATATGGGCATAGCCCCCTTCAACATTGCTTCAAGCGTCATCATGATCACGGCCCAACGACTGGCCCGCCGGCTGTGCTCCTGCAAGAAACCCCTGTCCATCCCGATGGAAGCCCTGATCCAGGCCGGTTTCCATGAGCACGAAATCGACGGCAGCTGGCAATTATACGGACCGAACGGCTGTGACAAATGCAAAGACAGCGGCTACAAGGGGCGCGTCGGCATCTATCAGGTCATGCCGATCTCGGAAGAGATTCAGCGCATCATCATGACCAACGGAAACTCGATCGACATCGCCGAGCAAGCGCAACAGGAAGGCATCAAGGATCTTCGGCAGTCCGGGCTGCTCAAGGTCAAGCAGGGG
This sequence comes from Rhodocyclales bacterium, assembly GCA_016214145.1. Classification (GTDB taxonomy): domain Bacteria; phylum Pseudomonadota; class Gammaproteobacteria; order Burkholderiales; family Rhodocyclaceae; genus Desulfobacillus. Next base: position 521,209 of record JACRPA010000006.1, on the reverse strand, counting down.
CTAACCTCACTCGAGGAAGTCCTCGCGACGACGAACGAATAGGGAGAACAAGATGGCAACCGCAAAAAAAACAGCCAAGAGAGACTCCGGGGTCAAGGAATTCACCTTCGCTTGGGAAGGCAAAGACAAGACCGGCAAGCTGATGCGGGGAGAAATGCGGGCGGGCGGCGAGGCGCTGGTCCATGCGACCCTGCGGCGCCAGGGGATCCTTGTCAGCAAGGTCAAGAAACAGGCCTTCAAACGAGGCGGCAAGATAACCGAGAAGGACATCACGCTATTCACCCGACAACTGGCCACCATGATGAAGGCCGGCGTACCGCTGCTGCAAGCTTTCGACATCGTCGGCAAGGGAGCCTCCAACCAGGCGGTCGCCAAGCTGCTCATGGATGTCAAGGCAGATGTGGAAACGGGCTCCTCGCTCAATCAGGCCTTTCGTAAGTACCCTCTCTACTTCGACGCATTGTTCTGCAACCTGGTCGCTGCCGGCGAAGCTGCCGGCATCCTGGATTCCCTGCTGGATCGCCTGGCGACCTACAAGGAGAAAATTCTTGCCATCAAGAGCAAAATTAAATCCGCTCTGTTCTACCCCATCGCCGTCCTTGTCGTCGCCATTGTCATCACCGCGGTAATCATGATCTTCGTGATCCCGTCATTCAAGGAAGTATTCAAGAGTTTCGGGGCCGACCTTCCGGCGCCTACCTTGATGGTCATCGCCATGTCGGACTTCATGGTTGCCAATTGGTACATCGTCTTCGGCATCTTGGGCGGCGCGTTGTATGGTTTTTTCTTCATGTGGAAACGCTCCGAAAAGATGCAAATTGTCATGGATAGGCTATTCCTTCGCCTACCCATTTTTGGCGACATCATCCGCAAAGCCACCATGGCACGATGGGCGCGAACCTTGGCAACCATGTTCGCGGCAGGTGTTCCACTGGTCGAGGCTTTGGATTCTGTCGGCGGTGCCTCCGGCAATTACGTCTATAAGATGGCGACGAAGCAGATTCAGTCCGAGGTCAGCACGGGTACCAATTTGACTGTGGCCATGCAGAACGTTAACGTCTTCCCAAACATGGTCATTCAGATGGTTTCCATCGGCGAAGAATCCGGTCAGCTTGACGCCATGTTGGGCAAAGTGGCCGATTTCTTCGAGGCTGAGGTGGATGACGCAGTCGAGGCCATGTCCAGCCTGATGGAACCGATGATCATGGTCGTGCTGGGCACGCTGATCGGTGGCATGGTGGTCGCAATGTATCTGCCGATCTTCAAACTGGGCGCCGTTGTCTGAAAACCAGGGGGTTACCCAAATCAGCCTTTATTACTGAAGCTTCTCCATGAGTTTTCTGCTGGAACCGGTTGCCAGCACCATCTTGGCCGCCGCTGTGGGCCTGATGGTGGGCAGTTTCCTCAACGTCGTCATCCATCGTCTTCCCAAAATGATGGAACGCGGATGGCTGGCGGAATGCGCGGAACTGCGCAGCGAGCCGCCCCCCCAAACGGAAAAACTGACGCTCGCCACGCCGCGCTCACGTTGCCCGCATTGCGGCCATGGGATCACCGCTGTGGAGAACATCCCAATCCTCAGCTATCTCTTTCTTCGAGGACGCTGCAGCGCTTGCCAGGCACACATCAGCCTGCGCTATCCTTTTGTCGAGACGCTATCCGGTTTGCTGTCGGCATATGCGGCCTGGCGTTATGGGGCAAGCTGGGCCGGCATCGGCGCATTGATCTTCATCTGGTGCATGATCGCCCTGACCTTCATCGATTTCGACACCCAACTTTTACCCGACAGCATCACGTTGCCTTTGCTTTGGGTGGGCCTGCTGCTCAATCTGGGCGGCACTTTTGCTGATCTGAAGAGCGCCGTCATCGGCGCGGCGGCAGGCTATCTGTCGCTCTGGGTGGTGTATTGGGCCTTCAAGCTCGCCACTGGCAAGGAAGGCATGGGCTATGGCGATTTCAAGTTGCTCGCCGCAATCGGAGCCTGGCTGGGCTGGCAGATGCTGCCCCTGACGATACTGGCTTCATCCATGGTCGGTGCCGTGGTCGGCATCGTCCTCATCGTCTTCGCACGGCACGGCCGCAATGTCCCCATCCCTTTCGGACCCTACCTAGCTGCCGCCGCCGTCATTGCACTGTTTTGGGGCAAACCCCTGACCCAGCAGTACCTCGGCTTGTTCTGATCCTCACTGAAAGCTTGAAATCGGCCGGGCCGGCAGCATTTAACATTGGATTGGCTGCCTGGATTTACGCTTTCAGCGCAACGGCTTAAGTTATAATCTTTTGTTTTTTGGAGACTGCCATGCCGATCTATGAATATCGCTGCGGCACCTGCGGATTCCAGAAGGAGTTCCTGCAGAAGCTCAGCGACGCGCCGCTGACAACCTGCCCCGAGTGCGGCAAGGAGTCCTTCAGCAAGATGCTCACCGCTGCCGGCTTCCAACTCAAGGGCAGCGGCTGGTACGCGACCGACTTCAAGGGCTGCGCAGCAAAAACGGAGTCGAAACAGGAAAGTGAAAAGGCTCCTGCTCAAGGCTGCAACGGCTGCGCTTGCGCCGGCAACGGATAATTTGGCCCCCGCGCTTAGCCTGCGGCGGCGCGGCAACGGCATGAAAAAATATTTCATCACCGGTCTGCTGATCTGGGTTCCCCTGGCGATCACCGCCTGGGTGCTGGCGCTCATCGTCAAGACGATGGACCAGACGCTCCTGCTGCTGCCTGCCTCGATCCGTCCGGAGAACCTGCTCGGTATCTATATACCGGGCATCGGCGTCATCGCCACGCTGCTGATCGTTTTCCTCACGGGCCTGGTCACCGCCAACATCATCGGACAACGCCTGCTGCGCTTCTGGGAAGGCGTGCTGTCGCGCATCCCGGTGGTCAAGTCAGTCTATTACAGCGTAAAGCAGGTCTCCGACACGCTCTTCTCCTCGAGCGGCGAAGCCTTCCGCAAGGCGCTGCTGGTGCAATACCCACGGGAAGGCGTGTGGACCATCGCTTTCCAGACCGGCCAGCCGGGCGGCGACGTCGTCAACCACCTGGAGGGGGAATACGTCAGCATCTACGTGCCGACCACCCCCAACCCTACTTCGGGCTTTTTTCTCATGCTGCCGCGCAAGGACATCATCGAACTCGACATGAGCGTCGATGAGGCCTTGAAATACATCATTTCCATGGGAGTGGTGGCCCCCCCCATGCGCAATCCCGCCGGGCGGGCACAAAATCAATAACGCGCCGCCATCGCGGCTTTTCCTGGGCAATTGAAATGCGTACTCACTATTGCGGCCTCGTCAATGCCGCACACCTCGACCAAATCGTCACCCTGTGCGGCTGGGCGCATCGCCGCCGCGACCACGGCGGCGTCATCTTCATCGACCTGCGCGATCGCGAAGGCCTGGTGCAGGTGGTGTGCGACCCTGACCGCAAGGAAACTTTTGCCACCGCCGAGCGCATCCGCAACGAGTTCGTGCTGAAGATCACCGGTCTTGTACGCCGCCGCCCGGAAGGCACGGCCAATGCCAACCTAACCAGCGGCGAGATCGAAGTGCTGGCGCAAGACATCGAAATCCTCAACCCCGCCGCCACGCCGCCCTTCCAGTTGGACGAGGACAATCTGTCCGAAAACGTACGCCTGACTCACCGCGTGCTCGACCTGCGCCGCCCGCAGATGCAGAAGAACATGATGCTGCGCTACAGGGTGGCGATGGCCTTCCGCCGCTTCCTCGATGCGCAGGGCTTCATCGACATCGAAACGCCGATGCTGACCAAGTCCACGCCCGAGGGCGCGCGCGACTACCTCGTGCCCTCCCGCGTGCACGCCGGCCAGTTCTTCGCCCTGCCGCAATCGCCGCAGCTGTTCAAGCAACTCCTCATGGTGGCCGGCTTCGACCGCTACTATCAGATCACCAAGTGCTTCCGCGACGAGGATCTGCGTGCCGACCGCCAGCCCGAATTCACCCAGGTCGATATGGAAACCTCCTTCCTTACCGAAACCGAGATCACCGCGATCATGGAAGAGTTGATCCGCACCGTGTTCAAGGAAACTCTGAACGTCGACCTGCCCGATCCCTTCCCCCGCATCAGCCACGCTGAGGCCATGGCCCGCTACGGATCGGACAAGCCGGACCTGCGCGTCAAGCTCGAATTGACGGAACTCACCGATCTCATGAGGAAGGTGGACTTCAAGGTCTTCCGCGCCGCCGCGGAACTCGCCGACGGCCGCGTGGCGGCCCTGCGCATCCCCGGCGGCGGCAGTTTCACGCGCAAGGAAATCGACGATTACGCCGCCTTCGTCGCCATCTATGGCGCCAAGGGGCTGGCCTACATCAAGGTGAATGAAAAGGCGAAAGGCATCGAAGGCCTGCAGTCGCCCATCCTCAAGTTCCTGCCGACCGATGTAGTCACTCAGGTCATTGATCGCACCGGCGCCCAGGACGGGGACCTGGTGTTCTTCGGCGCCGACCGCGCCAAGATCGTGAACGACGCACTAGGCGCCCTCCGCGTCAAGATCGGCCACGAGAAAGGGCCGGCGGCGGGCTATCTGAAAACCGGCTGGCGGCCGGTCTGGGTGGTCGACTTCCCGATGTTCGAATACGACGAAGAGGACAAACGCTGGGTGGCCCTGCACCATCCCTTCACCTCGCCCAAGGACGGCCACGAGGCGCTCATCGACACCGATCCCGGCAAGTGCCTGGCCAAGGCCTACGACCTGGCCCTGAATGGCTGGGAGATCGGCGGCGGCTCCGTGCGTATCCACCGCGAGGAAGTGCAGTCCAAGGTGTTCCGCGCGCTCGCCATCGGCGCCGAGGAGGCTGAGCAGAAGTTCGGCTTCCTGCTCGAAGCCCTCAAGTACGGCGCGCCACCGCACGGCGGGCTCGCTTTCGGCCTGGATCGCATCGTCACCATGATGACCGGCGCGGAATCAATCCGCGATGTCATCGCTTTCCCCAAGACCCAGCGCGCCCAGTGCTTGCTCACCAACGCACCTGGACCGGTCGACGAGAAACAACTGCGTGAGCTTCACATTCGATTGCGGCAGGCCGAAGCTGCCAAGCCTTTAACCGCCTGAGTGCCGTCGGGGGGGTGACGTTGCGCCTTCTCCTCCTGCTGCTGTCGTTCCTGACTGCGGTGCCCGCACCAGCACGTGAGACGCATCCTGCCGCCAACATCCTGATTGTCCAGGTGGCAGCCCTGCCTGCGGAAGCACGCGAAACGCTGATCCTCATCAAGCGCGGCGGTCCTTTTCCTGATCGCAAGGACGGCTCGGTCTTCGGCAATTTCGAGAGGCATCTACCTGTGCGGACGCGCGGCCATTACCGCGAATATACCGTTCCCACGCCCGGCGCCCGCGACCGCGGCGCGCGACGCATCGTTGCCGGACAGGGCGGCACGGGCGATGTGAGAACCTCGGGCGAGTACTATTACACTGCAGATCACTATCGCAGCTTCCGGAAAATACGAGAATGAGCCGCGAGCAATACGAGGGGATCCTGCGCGACATCGCCCGCGCCGGCGTCTATCACATGCCGCAACAAGGCATGGGCGATCTGCTCGCCGCAGCCGAGGCAGCCGGCTTCGCCATTTGTCGGATCGATCTTGCTATGGTGCGCGACAAGACCGCACTCTTTGAACGCCTGGCGATCGCCTTCGAGTTCCCCGACTGGTTCGGGCACAACTGGGACGCCCTCGCCGACTGCCTGGGCGACCTGTCCTGGATAACAACAGATGGCTACCTGCTCGTGCTTGAGCACTGCGACGGTTTCCGCGCCAGTCAGGCCGAGGATTTCGCCACTGCGCTGCAGGTCTTCGCCGCCGCCGCCGCCGCATGGCGTGAGGATAACGTCCCTTTCTGGATCCTGGTCGACATGCACGCCGACGGCATCGCCTATTTGCCAGGTCTCGGATGAAGAAACCGGTCTCTGTCCTGGTCCTGATCCACACGCCCGCCCTTGAGGTATTGCTGCTCGAGCGCACCGCCCATCCGGGTTTCTGGCAGTCGGTCACCGGCAGCCAAGAAGGTGACGAATCGTTGCTCGGCACCGCTGTTCGCGAAGTGGCGGAGGAAACCGGCATCGCCACCAAGCCGGAGGACTTGGCTGACTGGGGTCTTACCAATCGCTACGAAATCTTCCCGGAATGGCGGCATCGCTATCCGCCCGGCGTAACGGAAAACACCGAGCATGTCTTCAGCCTGGTGTTTCCTTCGCCCCAACCGGTCTCCGTCGCTCCCGGTGAGCACCTCGGCTACCGCTGGTTGCCCTGGCGCGAAGCAGCCCGCACTGTTTTTTCCTGGAGCAACCGGGACGCCATTCTCATGCTGCCTCGGCGTCTCAATCCGGCTTGACCGGTTCCGCCGCCAGCCTCTTCTTCAGGCAATCCGCACAGTAACAGCCCTTGTCGGCTTCCGGCTGTGTTGGCAGGGGTGGCAACTCCGCGCACCAGCAGCGTGCCCAGCCAGCATTCATTCCGCAGATAAAAGCCCGTCCGCAGCCGGGACAATTGCGTTCTTGCTCGCAACTATATGACATGGAAACAATTATAGAGATTGAATGCAGCCCTTGAAACCACACCAGCCTCCCCTATATTGACTGTATGAGTTTAATGCTTACTTGAAAGGAGACATCATGGCCAATATCGTGCGTTCCGGTTCCGACCCCTTCGATGATTTCTTCCGCGGTTTCTTCGTTCGGCCGGTTGATTTCGGCAATCCTGTAGACGTCCCCTCCATCAAGATCGACGTCAAGGAGCAAGATAACGCCTACAAGGTTCACGCCGAGTTACCGGGTATCCGCAAAGAAGACATTCATGTGAACATCGACGGCTCCGTCGTCTCGATCAGCGCCGAGCGCAAGCAGGAGAAGGAAGTAAAGGAAGGGGAACGCGTCCTGCGCACCGAACGCTATTTCGGCAAAGTCTCGCGCAGCTTCCAGCTCGGCCAGGATGTCGATGAATCGAAATCGGCTGCCAAGTTCACCGATGGCGTGCTTGAACTGACGCTGCCGAAAAAGGCTGCCGCAACCGCCAAACGACTGGCCATAGACTGATCCCCCGATCCGGCGACTGCCGGTTCCATCTGCGGGAAGCCGAGGCTTCCCGCTTTTTCTTTATGGGGCAGGCGGTTAGAATTCAGGCTTCGCGCCCTTCCAAGCCATCATGACCGATACCAAGCTCTCCCCTGCAGTCGAAGCCGGCATCCTCGCCGCAGCCCTGCCCTACATCCGTCGCTTCCAGGACAAGACGATCGTCGTCAAGTACGGCGGCAATGCCATGACGGACGAGACGCTCAAGCACTGCTTCGCGCGCGACGTGGTGCTGCTCAAGCTGGTCGGCATGAACCCGGTGGTGGTGCACGGCGGCGGGCCGCAGATCGACGACCTGCTCAAGCGCGTCGGCAAGCAGGGCCAGTTCATCCAGGGCATGCGCGTCACCGACCGCGAGACCATGGAAGTCGTCGAGATGGTGCTGGGCGGGCAGGTCAACAAGGAAATTGTCGCCCTCATCAACCAGCATGGCGGCAAGGCGGTGGGCCTCACCGGCAAGGATGGCAGCTTCATTCGCGCCAGGAAACTCCTCATGCCGAACAAGGACAATCCGGCCGACCTGCTCGACATCGGCCAGGTCGGCGACATTACCTCGATCGATCCGAGTCTGATCGCCTTCCTCGATTCGGGCGATTTCATTCCCGTCATCGCACCGATCGGCGTCGGCGAAGATGGCGAGTCCTACAACATCAATGCCGATGTCGTCGCCGGCAAGCTGGCCGAGATACTCAAGGCGGAAAAGCTGGTGCTGCTCACCAACACGCCGGGCGTACTCGACAAGGCCGGCAAGCTGCTCACCGGCCTCACACCCAAGCAGATCGACGATCTCGTCGCCGACGGCACGCTTTCCGGCGGCATGCTGCCGAAGATCTGCTCGGCGCTGGACGCCGCCCGCAGCGGAGTGAAAAACGTGCACATCATCGACGGCCGCGTCGAGCATGCGCTGCTGCTGGAGATTCTCACCGACCACGGCGTCGGCACCATGATCAAGAGCAAGTGAGCGGCCGGCATGCGCACAGCCTGGATCAGCCATGCGGCGCGCCGCCCCGCCTGGGTCGGCCTCAGGCTAGAATCCGTGCTCGAACTGTCGCGCCGCCTCGGCGCGCTGGGATAACAAGGGGGAGCAATGGCCGCCAGACCGGGAGAACGCAAGCTGCAGATCCTGCAGACCATCGCCGAGATGCTGCAGGATCCGAAGGGGGAAAAGATCACCACCGCGCTCCTGGCGAAGAAGCTGGATGTCTCGGAGGCCGCGCTCTATCGTCACTTCGCCAGCAAGGCGCAGATGTACGAGGGTCTCATCGAGTTCATCGAAACCGGCCTTTTCTCCGTCATCAACAAGATCAATGCCGAGGAACAATCAGGTGTGAAGCAGGCGGAACTGATCGTCGCCCTGCTGCTGGGATTTGCGCAGAAGAACCGCGGACTGACCCGGGTGCTGATCGGGGATGCGCTGGTGAACGAAGACAACCGCCTGCAGTCGCGCATCAACCAGTTGCTCGACCGCATCGAGGCCGCGCTCAAGCAAGCCCTGCGTATCGCCGCGACCAGCAATGAACTGCCGCAAGGCGAGGATGCCGCTGCTGCCGCCAACCTGTGTCTGTGCTACGCCATAGGCCGCTGGCAGATCTTCGTCAAGAGCGGTTTCACGCGCGAACCGATGGCGCAATGGCCGCAGCAATGGCCGATGCTGCTGGCGGGCTGTCTCTCGCAGCCGGCGTAATGCCTTTTCAGCTTTCCTTCAGCCACTTCGCCGCATCGAGGGCGAAGTAAGTCAGGATGGCGTCGGCGCCGGCCCGCTTCATCGACAGCAGCGCCTCCAGCGCGCAGGCCTTCTCGTCGATCCAGCCGTTCTGGCCGGCCGCTTTCAGCATGGCGTACTCGCCGCTCACCTGGTAGACGCAGGTCGGCACCTTGAACATGTCCTTCACGCGGCGCACGATATCCAGGTAGGGCAGGCCGGGCTTCACCATCACCATGTCGGCGCCCTCGGCGATGTCGAGGCCGACTTCCCGCAGCGCCTCGTCCGTGTTGGCGGGATCCATCTGGTAGGTGTATTTGTTGCCTTTGCCCAGGTTGCCCGCCGAGCCGACGGCATCGCGGAAGGGGCCGTAGAAGCTTGAAGCATACTTCGCCGAGTAAGCCAGGATGCGGGTATGTATCTGCCGATGGCCGTCCAGTTCGGCACGGATGCGCCCGATGCGGCCGTCCATCATGTCGGAGGGCGCCACCACGTCGACGCCGGCCTGAGCATGCGTCAATGCCTGTTTCGCCAGCACTTCCAGCGTCTCGTCGTTCAACACATAGCCAGTCTCGTCGATCAGGCCATCCTGGCCGTGGCTGGTATAGGGGTCGAGCGCGATGTCGGTGATCACACCCAGTTCGGGAAACTCCTTCTTCAACGCCTGCACCACACGCGGCACCAGGCCGTCCGGGTTCCAGGCCTCTTCCGCTCCGCTTGTTTTAAACGGCTGATCGATGACCGGGAACAAGGCCAGCGCCGGCACGCCGAGCTGGACGGCCTCACCGGCCACCTTCAGCAATCGGTCCAGGGAATGGCGGGAAACGCCCGGCATGGATGCCACCGGTTCGGATATGCCCTTGCCCTCCAGCACGAATACCGGGTAGATCAGGTCATCGGCCGTCAGCCTGTTTTCCCGCATCAGCCGGCGTGAAAAATCGTCACGGCGCATGCGCCGCATGCGGGTCGAGGGGAAAACGCCTGATAAGCTCATGGTTTCTTCACAAGAAAAATATTTAATTCGCATTCATTGGAACTTGCACTGAGGATTTTCGCTCAGAAACGACAGATGGTGTTGAACCGTCTCCCGCTTCACCTCCCTGAGCGGGTGCCTTAATCAAGTTAAGGCGTTTCCGCCCCCGGTTTTTCTCCCCTTTAGCCGGGGGCATTTCTTTTTTCCGCTGATTTTTCCGCTCCCTCATCGGCAACGCCCAGCCAGTTGCCGATGATCCGTTCCGCCTCGTCGACACCCGTTTTCTTCAGGCTCGAGAAGAGCTGCACGCTGACCTGATCGGCCCAGGGAGCCAGCTCGCTCCGGGTAGCCTGCAGGATTTTCGCTGCCTCGCTGCGCGTCAGCTTGTCGGCCTTCGTCAGCAGGATATGGATGGGCTTGCCGGTCGGGCCGAACCACGCGAGCATCTGGCGATCCAGTTCGGTCAACGGCCGACGCGCATCCATGATCAGGACCAGGCCGCATATGCTCGTGCGTCGAGTCAGATAGGCCGCCAGCACGCCCTGCCACTGGCGCCGGATTTCCTCGGGCACGTCGGCGTAGCCATAGCCTGGCAGATCCACCAGAAAGGCGCCGTTGACCAGGCGAAAGAAATTGATCAGTTGCGTGCGCCCCGGCGTCTTGCTGACAAAGGCCAGTCTTGTCCTGCCTGCCAAGGTGTTGATCGCGCTCGACTTGCCGGAATTGGAACGCCCGGCAAACGCGATCTCCGCGCCGGACGGCGGCGGCAGATCGTTCAGCTTTGCTGCGGAGATCGTAAAAACCGCATTGGCAAACAGGGGCATAGAGCTAGCGGGCGGAAGCCCGCAGAACATGGAGCAACCAAGGTAAGTTGGTATAGAATAACAGCTTTTTGGCTTCGGCCGTTGCGCTTACAGTCGCTGCGCTTCAGTTAACCTGTGCCGAAACTGCATCGTTTTGAAAACGAAGTTTCAGTGGAGGCTAACGCCGGCTTTATTGGCGTTAGCCGGAGCTAAAACGCTACCCGGCTAACGCCGGCTTTATTGGCGTTAGCCGGAGCTAAAACGCTACCCGGCTAACGCCGGCTTTATCGGCGTCAAGCGCAGCGGCCGAAACTAAATTCAGGCCCCGAGGAGTCGCACCCATGGTTCATCGCTTCATCGCCCTGTCACTGGCGCTTGCCTTGGCCGTAACGGTCCAGGCCGCCGACAAGCCCGCCTCCGCAGAAAAAACCGCCCCCAAGGTTGATGCCGCCAAGGGTCAGCAGGTCGCCACGCAAATCTGTGCCGCCTGCCACAACCCCGACGGCAACAGCGCGGTCGCCGCCAATCCCAAGCTGGCAGGCCAGCATGCCGATTACATTTACAAGCAGTTGAAGAACTTCAAGGCCGACGGCGGCAAGCCGGCCGAGCGCAACAGCCCCATCATGGGCGGCATGGTCGCGGCCATCAACGATCAGGACATGAAGAACGTGGCCGCCTGGTATGCCAGCCAGACGCAGAAGGGGGAGCAGGCCAAGAACCAGGCCATCGAAGCCGGCCAGAAGCTGTATCGCGCCGGCAATGCAGGCAAGGGCCTGCCTGCCTGCGCCGCTTGTCACGGCCCGGCCGGCGCCGGCATCCCGGCGCAATACCCGCGCATCGGCGGCCAGTTCGCCGAGTACACCGAAGCGCAGCTTAAGGCCTTCCGCGCCGGCGAGCGCGCCAACGACCCGAACAAGATGATGCGCGCCGTTGCCGACAAGATGTCGGACGCCGAAATCAAGGCCGTCTCGGACTATATAGCCGGCTTGCGCTAAACCGGTCCGCTTCGACTGAACCCAAAGGGGTGGCAACTGCCACCCCTTTTTTTCTTCCTTCGAGGAATAAACAGGGCACCCCGCTTGTTTAGGCTGTGTGGCACCCAACCTCAACAGGAGAAAACATGAATAATCCGTCCCTTCGCGCCGGCCTTGCTGCCGGCTTCATGGCGCTCGGCCTTCTCGCCGGCTGCGCTTCCTACGAAACCCGGTCTGCCGCGCCCGCACGCATGGAAAACGGCGTGTTCGTCGGCGCCGGCGGCATGACGCTGTACACCTTCGACAAGGACGCCGCCGGCAGCGGCAAGAGCGTCTGCAACGGGCCGTGTGCCGCCAACTGGCCGCCCCTGTTCGCCGGCGACGCCGACCGCGCCTCGGGCGACTGGTCGATCGTCACGCGCGACGATGGCAAGAAACAGTGGGCCCACCGCGGCAAGCCGCTCTATTTCTGGATCAAGGACCAGAAACCCGGCGACAGGACTGGGGACGGCGTCAATAACGCCTGGCGCATCGCCAAGGAGTAGACTCGTTTCCGATGAACCGCCACGCCATCGTTGCCGAAATTCCCCGCCTGCGCCGCTATGCGCGCGCGCTGACGGGGGATGTCGTGCGCGCCGACGACCTGGTTCAGGACACGCTGGAGCGCGCGCTCGGCAAATGGTCGCTGTGGCGGCCCGGCAACCTGCGCGCCTGGTTGTTCTCCATCATGCACAATCTTTTCGTCAACCAGGTGCGCAGTCCCCGATTGATTGAATATCCCGGCGACGAAGCCCTGCCTGAACTGCCGGTGCGGGAGAACCAGGGCGATGCTCTTGAACTGCGCGACTTCGCGCGCAGCCTGTCGCGACTGCCCGAAGAGCAGCGGGAAGTGCTGCTGCTGGTCGGTCTGGAGGATCTTTCCTACGAGGATGCTGCCAGAGTCCTTGGCGTCCCCATCGGCACGGTCATGTCGCGGCTGTCGCGCGGACGCGAGCGCCTGCGTGCCCTGCTGGCCGGAAGCGAACCCGCCGAAACGCACCTGAAGGCGGTCAAATGAATATTCGATCAATCGGCGAGCAGGAACTGCATGCCTATGCCGACGGGCGTCTGGATGCCACAAGCCGCGCGGCAGTGGAAGCCTGGCTGGCCGATCACCCGGAAATGCGCCAGGCGGTGGCCGAATGGCGCATCCAGGGCGAGCAATTGCACCGCACCTTCGACTCCGTTCTCGATGAACCCGTGCCGGCGCGCCTGGCGGAAGCTGCACGGCCCTCGTCTCGACTGCCCCCACTGCGCATGGCCGCGGCCATTGCCTGGCTGGCGGTGGGTGGCGTGATCGGATATCAGCTGCGCGGCACGGCCCCTTCGCAGGGGCCTCAGCCGGCAGCAACCCTGGCGCGCCAGGCGGCGCTGGCGCATGCCGTCTTCAGCCCGGAGATACGACATCCCGTCGAAGTCGGCGCCGCCGAGGAAACCCATCTGGTCGCCTGGCTGTCGAAGCGGCTGGGTGCGGAGTTGAAGCCGCCCCGTCTCTCCGGACAGGGGTTCGAATTGGTCGGCGGCCGCCTGTTGCCGGGCGAAGCCGGCCCGGTGGCCCAGTTCATGTACCAGGACGGCCGCGGCCAGCGGCTGACGCTCTATGTGCGCCGCGATACGCAGGACAGTCGAGAGACCGCCTTCCGCTTCTCGCAGGAAGACGGCATCGGCGTGTTCTACTGGCTGGATGGCCGCTTCGGCTATGCCCTGTCGGGCGAACTGGACAAGGCGGAACTGCTGCGGGTCGCCACTTCCGTCTATCGGCAGTTGAATCCGTAAGTTTCCGCGGTTCATGCCGGTCTACTCGGCATGTTCCCAACCGAAAGTACGCCATGCTGATCAAGCGACCGGACGACATTGCCCCCTCCGAGATCACGCCGCAGGCCCTGTTCGAGGGCCGACGCGGGTTCATCAAGGCCGCCGGCGCCACCGCCCTGGTCGGTGCAGCCCTGGCAGCCGGCTTGCCGCGCCGCGCCTGGGCCAACGGCAAGTTTGCCGATCTGCAAAAAAGCCCCTACAGCGTCCTTGAACCCCCGAACAGCCTGCGCGACATCACCACCTACAACAACTTCGTCGAGTTCGGCTTCGGCGGCAAAAGTCAGCCGGCGGAACGCGCCGGCGCCATGAGGACACACCCCTGGACGGTCGGCATCGAGGGGCTGGTGCAGAAGCCGCGCACCCTCGCCATCGAGGACGTCCTGAAGATCGCCCCGCTGGAAGAGCGCATCTACCGCCTGCGCTGCGTCGAGGGCTGGTCGATGGTGATCCCCTGGGTCGGCTTTCCGCTCAATGCGCTGCTGAAGCAGGTCGAGCCTCTGGGGAACGCCAAGTACGTCGAGTTCATCACGCAGATGGAACCGGCCGCCATGCCCGGCCTGCGCCTGCCATACATCGATTTTCCCTATACCGAAGGGCTGCGCCTGGACGAGGCCATGCATCCGCTGACGATCATGGCCGTCGGCCTCTACGGCGATGCGCTGCCGAACCAGAACGGCGCGCCGCTCAGGCTGGTCGTGCCGTGGAAATACGGCTTCAAGAGCGGCAAGTCGATCGTGAAGATTCGCTTCACCGACAAGCAGCCGCAAACCGCCTGGAATCAGGCCCAGCCCGATGAATACGGCTTCTACGCCAACGTCAATCCCGACGTCAGCCATCCACGCTGGAGCCAGGAGAAGGAACGCCGCATCGGCGAGTTCTTCAAGCGCAAGACCCTGCCCTTCAACGGCTACGCCGACCAGGTGGCGCCGCTCTACGCCGGCATGGATCTGAGGAAGTTCTATTGATGCAGCCGACACCACGCCAGATCATTGCCATCAAGGCCGCGCTCTTTGCCGCCTGCCTGTGGCCGTTGGCGCAACTTGTCTGGCTGGGCTACGTCGGCGGGCTCGGCGCGAACCCCATCGAATACATCACCCGCCATCTGGGCACGTGGACGCTGAACTTCCTGCTCGTCACGCTGGCGGTGACGCCGCTGCGCCACCTGAGCGGCTGGCACTGGCTGATCAGGCTGCGCCGCATGCTCGGCCTGTATGTTTTTTTCTATGCCTTGCTGCACTTCCTCACTTACCTCTGGCTCGACCAGTTCTTCGACTGGATGTCCATCGTCAAGGACATCGCCAAGCGCCCCTTCATCACCGCCGGCTTCACCGCCTTCCTGCTGCTGATCCCGCTGGCGGCGACCTCCAATGCGGCAATGCTGAAACGGCTCGGCGGGCGGCGCTGGGCGCAGCTGCACCGCAGCGCCTACGCCATCGCCATCATCGGCGTCATCCACTACTGGTGGCTGGTGAAGAAGGACATCACGCTGCCGCTGGTCTATGCCGTGCTGCTCGGTGTGTTGCTGGGCTGGCGCGCGGCTCGTTTGGCGCGCGAACGGCAACGGCAATTGCGCGCGTCTATTTATGAAAGCGGATAACCGCACGGCCGTCCGCTGAGGTCTTCGCCTCGGCTTTCCAGGCATGTCCGTAGACGATCTCGAAGGTGGCGGGCAGGCGCCCCTCCCGACGCTGCGTCTCCCAGGCGCGGAAAACGCGCCGCCCCTCGCGAAAGCCCATCGGGCCGAGCAGGCCGTCGCGCACGCCGAGCAGCCGCTGGTCGCGCAGCAGGCCGCGCGGGCTGGCGTAGGCGAGTTCGATGCGCTCCATGTCCATCACCGGATCGGCGAAACCGGCCGCCATCAGCATGTCGCCGAGGTCGTGCATGTCGTGAAAGCGCCTCAGCGTCGTAGCGCCGGCGGCGCGCAGTTCCTTCAAGGTGTCCGGGCCCAGCGCGCTGAACATCAGCAGGCCGCCGGTTTCCAGCACGCGGTGCAGCTCGCCGAAGGCCGGCAGAGGATCGTCGAGCCAGTGCAGCATCAGGTTCGACCAGGCCAGGCCCAGCGTGCCGCCCGACAGGGGCAACGCCCGCACGTCGGCCGCCACGCAGCGCGGTGTGCGGCGGCGCAGCTTTTCCATCCATGGGACGCGTCGCGCGACCTCGGCCAGCATGGCCGGCGCGTAATCGATCGCCAGGGGAAGGGCCTGAGGATAGCGCGCCTGCAAGGCGCGGATGCCGTCGCCGGTGGCGCAGCCGATGTCGGCGACGCGGGCGGGGGTGAGCTTGACGAAATCGAGCCGCGCCGTCATGCGCAGACTGACTTCTTTCGCCAGCACGGCAGCCTCGTCGTAGGAGGCTGCCGCCCTGCTGAAGTCTTGCCGCATCAGACGGCGCGCAAGCCCAGCCGCTCGAAGAGCCGTTCGTCACGTCCGGCTTCGGGATTGCCGGTGGTGAGCAGCTTGTCGCCGTAGAAGATGGAATTGGCGCCGGCGAGGAAGCACAGCGCCTGCAGCTCGTCCGACATCTCCTGGCGGCCGGCGGAGAGGCGCACCAGGCTCGCCGGCATGGTGATGCGCGCGGCGGCGATGGTGCGGACGAACTCGAAGGGGTCGATCGGCTCGGCATTCGCCAGCGGCGTGCCGGGCACCGGGACGAGGTTGTTGATCGGCACGGATTCCGGCGGCGGATTCATGTTGGCCAGTTCGGCGATCAGGCCGGCGCGGCCGGCACGCGTCTCGCCCATGCCGACGATGCCGCCGCAGCAGACGTGGATGCCGGCCTCGCGCACCTTGCCGAGCGTGTCGAAGCGGTCGGCCTGGCTGTGGGTGGTGACGATGTTGCCGTAGAACTCCGGCGCGGTATCCAGGTTGTGGTTGTAGTAGTCGAGGCCGGCGGCCTTCAGCTTTTCGGCCTGGCCTTCCTTGAGCATGCCCAGCGTCACGCAGGTTTCCAGGCCGAGCGCCTTCACGGCGCGGATCATCTCGCTCACCTGCTCCAGGTCCTTGTCCTTCGGGCCGCGCCAGGCGGCGCCCATGCAGAAGCGGCTGGCGCCCTTTTCCTTGGCGGCCTGGGCCGCGGCCACCACCTCGTCGATCTCCAGCAGGGACTCCTTTTCCAGTCCGGTATGGTGGCGCGCCGCCTGCGAGCAATAGCCGCAATCCTCCGAACAGCCGCCGGTCTTCACCGACAGCAGGGTCGAGCGTTGCACGCTGTTGGCGTCGAAATGCTTGCGATGCACCTGCTGGGCCTGGTAGAGCAGATCGTTGAAGGGCAGTGCGAACAGCGCCTGGATCTCGGCGGCGGTCCATGTCTTCTGCTTGTGTGAGCCCTTGCTCACGCGGTCGGCTGCGGCTGTATGCATGTCGGGGAAATGCTTCGGCTAGAATCGGATCGAGGATCATCGTTCAAGGGGGGAGGCTTGTCAATTTACCGGACGACAATTGTGGCACTGGGCCGGCTGCTGCCGCAGGACTGCTACGTCTGCGGCCAGGGCAGCGGCGATCGCCTGGTCTGCACCGCTTGCGAAGCCGATCTGCCCCATCTGGCCGGCCCGCTCTGCCCGGTTTGCGCCCTGCCTGCACCGGAGGGTGCGATCTGCGGCGCCTGCCGGAATGCGCCGCCTCATTTCGATGCCACGGCAGCCGTGTTCCGCTATGCCTTTCCGGTGGAACACCTGGTGCAGGGACTGAAGTACCGGCACCGTCTCCCGCTCGCCGGCTGGCTGGCCGACGCGCTCGACGGGCGCATCGGATCGGCCGACGTCGACTGCATCATGCCGCTGCCGCTCTCCGCGCAGCGCATGAAGGAGCGCGGTTTCAACCAGGCGCATGAGATCGCCCGCCCGCTGGCGCGCTGCCTCGGCCTGCCGCTCATTGCCGACGCCTGCACCCGCGTCCTCGACACCGCACCGCAGGCCAGCCTGCCATGGAAGGCGCGCCAGGCCAACATCCGCAACGCCTTCGAATGCAGGAGCGACCTGACGCGGAAAACCGTCGCCGTGGTCGACGACGTCATGACCACCGGAGCAACGCTGAACGAGTTCGCGCGGATACTGAAGCTGCACGGCGCAGCAAGGGTGGAAAACTGGGTGGTGGCAAGAACCTTGCCGAACTGATTACTGCAGCTGCCTGAGTTTCTGCTCGACGTAACGATCCAGTTCGGCCGACAGCGCGCCGCTGGCGCGCGCCCGCTGGTAGGCTTCGCGCGCTTCCGCGCCACGCCCGTCGGCTTCCAGCGAGATGCCCAGGCCCATCCACCACACGCCGGCCTGGGGCGCGAGGCGCAGGGCGGCCTGATACTCCGTCACGGCATCCTTGTGCAAAGTCAGTCTCTGCAATACGGCGGCATGGAGCGCATGAAACTCCGCGTTGCTTGCGGCGGCGGCGCTTGCCTTTTGCAAGGTCCCGGAGGCGCCCTGCAAATCGCCTCGTTCGATCTGGATGCGCGCCAGGCGCATGGCCAGTTGCGGCTGGCCGGGCGCCAGGCCGAGCCCCTCTTCGAGCATGGCTTGCGCATCGGCCAGCCGCTGCTGATCCAGCAGGAGATTGACCAGGGACAGGCGGGCATTCACATGCGTCGGATCGGCCTGCAGGGCCGCGCCGAATCCAGCCAGAGACTCTTGCTGGCGTCCCTGGCCGAGCAAGGCAAGCGCCCTGCGGTATTCGCTCTCCGCGCGCTCCTTCGGGGGAACGTTGCGCACCTTTTTCTCGATGACCGTCGGGCCGGCCTTTTCGGTGCGCTGCGGCTTGGCCGAGCTGCTTTCCTGAACACCGCTCGGCAGGTTCAGTGAAGTGTCGACCTTGAGCGCGCGCTCGGCGGATGCAGCATCGGCTTTGGGCGTTACAGGCGTCGGAGCGGGTTGCGCCTTCGGTTCAGGCAGGGCTTTCGCAACATCCGCAACCGGGGTGGCAGGCGCCGCGGCTGACGTGTTGGCCGGCGCAGAGGCCGGCACAGGTCCAGGCGTCGCGGCAGGCACGGCGGCAGCTGGGGCCGGAACAGGTTCCGCGGGTGCAACTGCGGGCTGAACCGGGGCGGGCGGCACAGGCGCAGGCAGTGGTGCGGGAGGCGTCATGGCGATGGGCTTGGGCGCCGCGGCGGGAGGCGGAGCCACCGGCTGATCCTGCATCTCCATCCATAGCATGCCGCCCGCCACCAGAATCGCCGCCCCCACCACGCCCATCGCTGCAAGACGCAGCCAGTTGGTTTCCTGCGCGGCCGGCAGCGGCCGAACATCTTTTGACAGGGCGCTGCCCTGATCGGCGGCGCGGCGCGCCTCCAGGTCCTGCAGCATGCGGTTGATGAGGCTCATCGGATCGGCCGTGTTACCAGAACGCCCAGCGCGGCATGCGCACGCCCTCGGTGTCGCCGATCGCCGTCTTCACATGCCCTGCCGTCACCTGCTGCCGACCCTCGCCATACGCCGACAGCAGGGCCTTGTGGGCCAGGATGTTCACCAGCCGTGGCGTGCCCGACGTCACATTGTGGATCAGGCGGCTCGCGCCGGACTTGAAGACGCGTTCGCCACGATGGCCGGCCACGTGCAACCGATGCGCCAGATACAGTTCCATCTCGTTCCGCTTCAATCCGCCCAGGCGGTAGCTGAACGAAATGCGCTGGCGCAACTGGCGCACGGAAGGATTGGAAAGCTTCGTGTCGAGCTCCGGCTGGCCGAAGAGGACCAGTTGCAGCAGCTTGCGCTTTTCCGTCTCGAGGTTGGAGAGCAGGCGCAGCACTTCGAGGGTTTCCAGCGGCATGGCCTGGGCTTCGTCGAGGCATACCACCACGGATTTGCGCTGCCCCGCGAAACCCACCAGCGCCTGGTTGAGCGACTTGAGCAGATGATACTGGTCCGCATCCCTCGGCAACTCGACGCCCAGTTCCTCCGCCAGGGCCAGCAGCAGGGTGCGCGGCTCCAGGTAGGGGTTGGGCAGGTAGGCGGTGACGAAATCCCCGTCCAGAGCGGTGAGAAAGCGGCGGCACAACAGCGTCTTGCCGGTGCCGACCTCGCCGGTGATCTTGATGAAGCCCTCGCCGCTCTTCACGGCGATGAGCAGGGTATTGAGCGCTTCCTGGTGAGCGGTGGTGCAGAAGGCGAAAGTCGTGTCCGGCGTGATGCCGAAGGGCAATTCAGTCAGGCCGTAATGGTTGAGATACATATCGCCCCTCCCCTCAGTCCTACTGACCCTGCGCCTGCCGCGGCTCGGGCGGCACCATGCCCTGGAAACGGTCGCGCGTGCGCTCGAGATCGTCCTGCCACTGCCTGTCGCTATGGATCACGGTGGGCTTGATCAGCACCACCAGCTCGCGCTTGGTCAGGGACTTGTTGCCGTGCCTGAACAGGCCGCCCAGGCCGGAAGCGACATCGCCGACGCCCGGCACCTTGCTCGTGCCGTCGGTCTGCGTCTGCTGCATGAGGCCGCCGATGGCCACCACGTTGCCGTCGCGCACGCGCACAATGGTGTCGCTCTCGTTGATGGCGCTGGACGCCAGCGGCAGCGTGAAGGTGCCGAGCGTGCCCAGATCGAGGTTCTTGGTCTTTTCCGTGACCTGACTCACCGAGGGACGCACGTGCAGGATGATGTTGCCGTCCTCGTCGATCTGCGGCGTCACGTCGAGGGCGATGCCGGAGAAGAAGGGCTGCACGGTGATGGTCGGCGAGGTCGTTGTGCTGCTGCCCGTCGTCGAGGAGGTCGTCGTCACGTTGGTGACGAAAAACTCGTCCGTGCCGACCTTGAGGACCGCCTTCTGGTTGTTGATGGTGGCGATGCGCGGGCTGGAAAGCACCTGCACGCTGCCCTGCGTGTCAAGGAAGGACAGCAGCGCGGCGAAACTGCCGGTCTGGAAGGCCAGGCCAAGGATGCCGCCGCCGAAGGGCTTGGCCAGCACCTGGCCCAGCGTGGCGGCAGCGCCCGCCGTGGTGGCGATCGATCCCGGCCGCACACCTGGCAGCGAGCTGCCCGGTACGTTGAACAAGTCCGGATCGGCGCCGACCGAGAAGCCGTGGTCGCCGTGCTTGTTGAAACCGGCCCAGTTGATGCCCGCCTGGGCGCCCTCGGAGAGCTGCACTTCCAGGATCTTCGCCTCGAGCATCACCTGCCGCTCGACGGTGACGCGGGAAGCGCGCAGGAAATTCTCCACCTCCCGCAGTTCCCCCGGCATGGCGCGCACCACCAGCAGGCCGGCCTGCGGCGAGATGACGACGCTGCGCCCGCCCTGCCCGCCGCCGATGATGGCCTTGATCGCGGTTTCCAGCTCACTCCAGAAGTCGCTGCGACTGCTGGTCGTCACCAGGCTGCCATCCAGCGTCTGCGTGCTCGGCGCGCCGGTCGGCTGCGGCTGGCCGCCGGGCGTGGCCGCCGGCGCGGTGCCGGCGGGATTCGCGGTGGTGATCGAACCGGACGTCACGCGCGTATTGCTGCGGCCCTGGCGCAGGGAGGTCAGGTAGTTCACCTGGAAGACGCGCGACTGCATCGACACCGGATGGATGAAGATGCGATTGCCCTGCACCTTGTATTCGTAGCCGTACAGCTCGCGCAGGGCATCGAGCGCCTCGCCGATGCTGACATCCTTGAGGTTGACCGACACCGCACCGGTGACTTCCGGATGGACGATCATGCTGTAGCGCGTGCCGGAGGCGATGGCCATGAAGACCTGGCTGGCCGGCGCATTGCTGACGTTCAGGTCGAAACGCTGTTCGCGCGGCTTGCCCGGCGCAGCGGCGCCCAGCGGCGACATCAGCGCCTGCTGCACGGCGTCGGGCGGGGCCGCCTTGCGGTTCTCCGCCGCCTGCTTCATCTCGGCGTCGATGGACTCCTTCACCACGCCGCGGCGCGGCCCCATGTCGCAAGCCGCCACAAGGATTGCTATGAAGATGAGTATCAGCCTGTTCATGGCGTGTTTCCTATCATTGTTTGGCGCCCGCCGGCTTGGTCGACTGCGCAGCGCGCTGCTTCGTTTTGCTCTTGCTGATCTCCACGTCGGGGTACAGCTTGAGCGTTTCCTTCGAGCCGTCTTCCTGCTTCAGAACCACCTCGGCATCGCCGATGCCATCCACCACCGCGGTGCCCACCTTGTCGCCGGTTCTCACCCATTCCCCGTTGACAAGCGCCTTGCGCGTCTTGCCGCTGCGGATGATGGATTGCAGCGGATTCGACGACACCTCGCCCTGCGCCATGCCGCCCCTGGCCGGATCGATCAGGTGCGTCGGCGGCCGGGTCGGATCGGCCAGACCCTGCGCGCCGCCGGCAAGCGGCCATGCGCTGCACGCCAGCGCCAGGCAGGCCGTCATCAGATGCTGGAGCGATATGTTCTTCATCATGCCTAAATGCTCAGCCAGGTCTTGTCCAGGCTCAGCGTATATACGTTGAGCACCAGCCTGGCGCGCGGATACTCGTCCACCTTCATGTCCAGGCGCCCCCAGAAAATCTTCCACGGCAACTGCTCGATCTGCACCACGTAATCCAGCATGTCCGCATAACTGCCGCTCAAAGTCAGCTCCATGCCCTGGCGATAAAGCGCCTCGGCCGGTCCCTTCCCCTGCGCCGGCGCGCCCTTGTCGGCGCCGGCCGCCCCTTCCGCCTTGCCCATGGACTCCGGCGCGGTCGAGCGCAGGCTCACCAGTTCCAGCCGCTTGTTGCGGCGAAGCAGCTGCTCGAGCAGGCCGGCCATCTTCTCCGGCGGCACGATCTGCGTCCTGGCGTTCTTCAGCTGGTCGTCGATGACGGCGATCCGTTTCTGCAACTCCGCGATGCGCGCCCTGGCGGCGGCATCCGGATCCTGTGCCCGCTGGCTCCGCAGGCCTGCCAGTTCCGTTTCACTGCGTACAAGCTCGGCCTGCTTGTCGGTGATGGCTTTCACCATCGCCCCGCTCTGGCGCTGCGCCGGGGTGATGGCCAGCGTGTCCATCACGAACAGCACGACCAGCCAGACGGCGACCGACACGACAATGCGCTCCCGGCGGTTGAGCGCATCGAAGCGGGCCAGCAGTTTTTTCAGCTTCTCCTTCATTGCATCCCGCCCCCGCGCTGCGCGCCCCCCGCAGCCGACGACACCAGCAGGAATTCGTGGAAAGGGACCGCGGTCCGCTGCCCCTCCGGATGAGCCGGCGCAGCGGCCGCGACGACTGGCGCGGTGCGCTCGCCGGCAGGCTGCTTCACGGCGAACTGCGCGAACTTTCTTCCCTGCAGCAACGGCTCCTTGTTCAACCGCGCGATGTAGGACGGCACCAGGTCCGGATTGAGCGCGCGCCCGCTGATGGTCATGTCCCCACCGTCCGCCCCGATGGTGAAACCAGTCAGCCAGACGCCGGACAGGGTCTGGCGGGCAAACGCACGCATGTATTCCGAGAAGCCGCCGGACGGTCCGCCCGCGCCCTGCGCCAGCGAAGCGGCCACCTGCTCGCGCGCCGCGGCAAGCGCCTCCAGTTGCTGCAATTGCCGCTCCAGTTCGGAGCTCTTGCTGCGTCCGGCAATCTCGGACGAGAGCGCAGCGCTTTCATCGTTCAACTTCCTGATCCGGAGGTCCAGCGCGCGCGCCTGGTCGCCGCGGCCGATCGCCTGATAGGTGAAGAGCGAGTAGGCCCCGATGGAGAGGGCAAACACCGCCGCCGCCCCGAAGACCAGCGTGCGGGCGCAGAAGAATTCCCTGATGCTGCGCAAATCCGGATTGTAGAGATTGATCTGGCGGCTCATGGTCAATCCCCGTTCCGCATGGCGCTGCCGACGAGCATCATGCGCTGCGCCTGGCTGCCGGGCTGGCGCAGCGTCGGCACCTTGTCGAGGTCCATCGCCTTGCCGAGATCCGCCGTTTCCACGCCGACATACAGGTTGCCGGCGAGGTAGGACGACAACCCGATCTCCTCGGCGATCGGGCTGACGACGAGCTTGCCGAGGCTGACGAAGGTGAATTGCCGCTCGAAAGTGTCGAGCGAGCGCTGCAGTTCGAGGCCGATGCGCTCGAACATCGCCTGGCGCTGATCCTCTCCCGCTTCGACCAGCTGCTTCAGGGAAACGTCGATGCGGCGGGCCGAGAGCAGCTCGCCGCGATAGCCGAAAGTCAGCAGTCCGCCGGCGCCGGAGAAGCCGAGCATGGCGATGCTTCTATCCTGCGCTTCGAAAAGGGCCGATACGTTGCGCTGGGCCATTTCGGGAACGTCGATGGCGGCCAGATCGAGACCCGCATCCTGGAACAGGCGCACATGGCGCCCGATGACATCGTTGCTGGCGACGACGACATAGAGGAAGCGCGCCTTGGCATGGCCTTCCTTGTCGGCCGGCACATCGAGCACATCGAGCGTGGCCTGATCGACGGGGAAATCGACCATGCCCTTGATGCTCCAGCGCAGCGCCTGCCTGAGCTCGTCGGCTGGAACATTGGGTGGATCGACCTGGAGAAAATGGTATTCGCCGAATTGCAGATTCAGCGTGCAGCGGAAAGCGTCGAGCTTGAGGGACTTGCGCAGGCGAATGAGCGTGTCGAGTTCGCCTCCTTCGCAGCGATAGGAATTGCAGATTTCGAGTCTCGGGTGGCTGCCTGTCCTGCGTATTACGTTTGCAATGCTGACCGCGCCGTCGGCGAATTCAAAGGCGAGCCACCCTTGTCTTTTCCCCGCCTTGAACAAATCCTGTCCTGACAATTAGTTAGCTAATGTCGTTAAGGTAGATTATCTGATTCCCAAAGTCAATGAATTCCTAGTAGTTTTCGCGCCGATACAACACTCTGTCCCTGAAAACGCCAAAGGTGGCCCGCGCGGAGGGGTCGTCATCGTATAAATTGCCGTCCGCGCCCTGATCCACCGCATCCCAGCGGCCCTGGAGCCAGGGCTGGCCCGACAGATCCACGCGGAGATCGACACTGCCCTGGTTTCCCGCCCCGGGCGCCGAGAGCATCAGGCTGCCGACGCCGGCGGCAAAGGCGCCGCCCACCGTCGGCGTGGTTTCGCCGGCATTCAGGCTGCGCTGGTAATTGCCGAGGGTGATCATGCCGCTCGTGACCGTGGTGCAGGCGTCGGCGCCGTTGGTGACAAAACCGGTGCCGTTCCAGTACTGGGCGCTCATCGGCACGGGCAGCCCGTAGAGTTCCGAGCCGGAGGCGTTCGCCAGGCGCAGGCGCCCGAAGCGCACGCGGGTGGTTCCCGGCAGCTTCACTCCTTTTTTCGTGCCGATGGTCATGTTTTCCGGGCTGACCTTGATGCCGTCGGCGTCGCCGTCGGTGCCAAGCGCCTTGGTCACCCGGGCTCCGATTTCCAGGGAGTCGTAAGGCCCGTCCGGACTCGCTCCGGGCCGGCTGAACGTGCCCAGCTTGCTTACGACAAAGCGCCCGTCGGACCAGACCGGCCAGCCCGACGAGGCGTGGTTGAGCCTTCCGCTCAAGTCAACATCGTTGTCGTTGTTTTCGGCCAGCGGTTCGACCAGCCCCTTGCCAAAAAGATAGGTGTCGTCGTAATTGCGCGTGCGGACGTCGGCCTTGTTGCGCGCTTCCAGCGTGAAGGTCAGCCCCAGTTGCGCCTGGCCCTCGTAGGTGAAGCCGGTCGCCCCGCTGCCGCAATACGGCGTCACCGCCGGGCTGCCGATGAGGACGAACCTGTCCGGGGTGAATCGTCCGATGGCGCCGCTGGCAGCCTGATTGCGGAATCTGCAGCCGACCGTGGCCGCCGGATCGGTGGCCGTGTAAGTATTGTTGAAATCGTCGGTGCACTCGGCGGGGAAGGAATCGGCGGCGGTGAAGCGCGAGGCGCCACTGTCATGCACCGCGCCGATGCCGAGCGCGAAGTAGCCCGCCTCGCTATAGCCGAAGGTCCCGCTGGCGACTCCGCCGGCGGCGACGCCGAAGCTGCCGGTCAGTGCGCCATTGTTGTTCGGCCCCGAGCTGGTCGCGGCAGCCAAACTCGCATCGGTCTGGGGCGTGCCATTGTAGTTGGCAACGTCCGCACCCCCGCCTTTCGCCACCGCGTCCAGGCTGAAGGTGTCGCCGACCGTCGTATCGCCGGCCGTCTTGACGAAAGCAGCCGGCACGGTAATGGTGAAGTTGTCCGGCCGGATGGCGAAGTTGTCGTTGCTGCAGACCGTGATGCCGAGGGGCGGGCATTCCACGGCCGTGCAGACGAACTTGACGCGCACGTCGCGATAGACGTTGTTCACGGTTATGGCCGTCTGGGTGCGCTTGCCGTTGGTAAAGGCCAGCAGGCCGAGCGACTGGTTCAGATCGAGCGCCGCCGTCGGGCAGTTATCCGCGCCCACCCCCCCGCCCGAAGCGATGGTGCCGACCAGGGACACCGTCGCGCTGCCGTTGAAGGCGGTCGCGACACTGCCGTCCAGCTTCAAGGCCGCCAGGTAGAGCGCGAATTGGCCATTGGCGAGGCGCGTGTTGAGCTTGGCCGTCGTCCGCGGGCAAGTGTCGCCGCTGCTGCAGCCGTTGAAGCTGGAAACAACGGATTTCTTGCGGGCGACGGCAAAATCGCCGAATCCGTTGATGCCGGTGGCCTGGGTGCTGGTGGCCGTGCGCGTGCCGATGCCGGTAGTGTTCCAGGTGGCCAGGTAGCGCTCGACCTCCATGGTCGAGGGCAGCGCCCCGCCGTCGAGGTCGGTTGCAATGAAATTGAAGGTTGCGCTGTATGTGCCTGGCAGGCCAATCACCAGCCCGCTGTTGCTGATCGTCCAGTAGCGGTTCACGCTGCCCAGGTCGTCGAGGCCGGAAGTGGCGATGTTCGGATGGTCCCCCGCCGTTTGCGTAACCGAAACGGTCAGGTCTCCTGCCGTCGTGACGCCGCTGCTGAAGGACGACAGCGTGACCCCGCGATAATCGGTGGCATCGCCGACATGGAAGGTGCAGGTTGGATTGCCCACCGGCACGCGCATCTGCAGGAAGCCGGCGACATGGCCGCTCCCTGGCCGGCTCACCCCGGTCGTGCAATTCGCGGGGGCGGCCAGGATCAGCCTTTGGGCGCCGGTCGTGACGATGCCGCTCTGGAAGGTCAGCAGGTTGGTCGCCGTGGCATTCACGCCCGAAAGGGTCACGCCGCCCGAAGTGTTGTTGATCGTCAGCCGGTAGAACGTCGTGGCGACCGCGCCGCCGATGGTCTGCGCGGCGGCGCCATTCAGCGTCATGGTGCTGGTCGAGGCGGTAAACGTGCCGCTGTTCGAGAAGTTGCCGGCGACGCTGTGGCTGAATGTGGCGCCATTGAAGGTCGTGCCCGCGCCGATGGTGAAATTGCCGCCCACGGTGAGCGCCCCGGCCGCAGTCGTGGTTGCCGTGCCAGCCAGGGTGAAATTGCCGTTGATGGCCAGCGCAGCGGCCGGCAGGGTTTTCACGCCGCTGCCGGACAGCGTCAGGTGGTGGTAGGTGTTGCCGACGGGCAGCCTGACGGTCTGCGCGCCGGCCCGGTTGTAATTCACAGCGTTCGGATTGGCGCCCGCATTCAGGACCCCGGTCGCCATGGGAGCCGCCGCCGCACCGTAGTTCAGGGTGGCATTGGCGCCGTTGGTGAAGGTCGAGCCGGCCACCGTGCCGTTGAGGGTGCCGGTGATGGTCACTGCCGCGCCGGCGAAGGTCATCGCCGATGCGCCCGCCAGCGCCTGGTTGTTGGTGTTGAACTGGGCGATGCCGGCCGTGAACGTCGTGCCGTTGTGCGTGATGCCGCCGCGGAACACCGCCGTCCCCGCCGCCGAGCTGGTCCACACGCCGCCGGCGTTGACTGTCACCGCCCCGACGAAGGTCTTGGTGGCGGTGGTCATGCTCAGCGTGCCGCTGACGCTGGTCGTGCCGTTCACCTGCGAGGTCGTCGCCGCCAGCGCCAGAATGCCGGCGCTCACCGTCAGGTTGCCGTTGACCGTGATGTTGCCGGCCGCCGTCGTTGCGGTTGTAGATCACTGTGTTCGGGACGGCCGTCGCCGTCAGCACCCCTGTGGCCATCGGCGCCGCCGCGCCGCCGTAGCTCAGCGTGGCGTTGGCGGCATTGACGAAGGTCGAGCCGGCCACCGAGCCGGTCAGGTTGCCGGTGATGGTCACCGTGCTGGTGTTGTTGTTGGTCAGCGTCACCGCTCCCACCACCGCGACGATGCCGCCGAAGGTCATGGCGCTGGAACCGGCCAGCGCCTGGCTGTTGGTGTTGAAGGTCTGGGTGCCGGTACCGGCATTGAACGTCGTGCCGTTGTGCGTGATGCCGCCGCGGAAGGTGACGGCCTGGTTGGCCGTGTTGCTCCAGACTCCGCCGGCATTGACGGTCACCAGGCCTATATAGGTCTTGGTCCCGCCGGCAGTCGTGTGCGCCAGCGTTCCGCTGACCCCGATGGCCCCATTCACGGTCAGGTTGACGCCCTGCATGTTGAGCACGCCGCCCGCATTCACCGTCAGGGCGGCGATGGTGGTGGCGAAATTTCCGGCGACCGTATGGGTGGCGGCGATGGTGGCCGTATCGGCGGCGTTCTGACCGGGTATCGTCGCGGCAGGCAATCCGGCACAGCTCCAGGTTGCAGCCGCATTCCAGTTGCCAGAGGCGACCGAGGTGCAGGCTGCCGCGAAAGCCTGGGGCGACAATGCGGCGATCCCGGCAATCAATCCAAGCCGCAGGAGGAAATCACGGCGCATGGCTCAGTTCTCCACCGTCGCCGTCACCTGCCGCTCGACGTAGCTGTCGCCGGGCGCGCCGTTGGGGCAGGCACCTGCCGTTGGCTGGTTGCAGGCGGTGGACGTCAGCCGGTACATCGTCACCGTATTGCCGGCCTCGGTGTGGGTGGTCGAGCCGCAGGTCACCGTCGCGGTGAAGGCGCCAAGCGGCCCCGCCGGCATGGCTAGGTTGGTCGATCCGGCACAGGAACCGCTGCGCAAGGCCTGGAAGGCGCCCCAGTCGATGCCCGACTGGGCGGCGGCATAGGCCTGCGAGCCCTGCACGTCGAGGCCGGAGGACTGCTGCTGCACGCTGAAGATGCGCGCGGCGAAGCCGGCCAATGCCGCCAGGATGACGATGAGGAAGATTGCCGTCACGATGGATACGCCTCGCTGTCCATGCGCAAAGTGTGCAACTTGCCTGCCCACTTTGCCATGAAATCGATCACGCCCCCGTCTGCCGGCAGGCCGCCCGTCGGTGGAATGGCGCGGCTGTCGGCTCATGGCGAATTCCCCACATGGGCCTGAGAGAACAACCGGACGGTTTCGGCATTGCCGGCCGCATCGCGCCGCGTCAGCGCCAGATCGATGCTCACCACGCCGGCCCGCTGCGCCACGGCATTGGCGGCGTAGCTGATCGTGCAGCCCGTCACCCCGGTGGCCAGCAGGGCGGAAGCGCCCGCCGGCGGGACGGGCTGGGCGTCAGCCAGCGCATAAGCCGAGTGGCGGCGCAACTCGCCGGTGGTCGGATTGCATTCGTAGGTCACCGGGCCGCTGACGACGAAAAAGCGCCGCGAGGGCGACGCCAGCGGGAAGGTCCGGGCGGCGAACTCGACCCGGTCCTCGTTGTTGGGGCCGGCGCCCACCACGGTGTTGCTGACGACGGCGCGGTTCATGTTCGACGAGGCGTAGGCATCGGCGCCGGTGTAACCGGGGCCGAGGTTGTAGACCACCACCGAATCGGAGCCGTTCACAATCCCGGCGCGGTTGGGAATCGCGCCGAAGCTGCGAAAGCAGGTGTCGGAAAAACCGACCTCCAGCGTGTCCTCGAAGCCCGCGCCCGCCCCGCCCGCAGCGCAGGCGACGGCGCCGCCGGAGGGCTGTTCGCGGAAGCGGCCGCCGGTGCGCACCTCGATGAATTCGAGCCATTGCACCCCGCCTACGGCGGTGACACGCACGCTGTTCGGCAGCGAGCCCTGCACCTCGCGGGCGATGCGCCGCACGGCGAGGTCGGCGGCATCGGTGAGTTCGGCGCGGCGCGAGACGTCGAAATAGCCCTGCAGCGGCACCCGGATGAAGAGCGCGACGATGCCGGAGAGGATGGCGGTGATCGTGATGGCCACGATCATCTCGACCAGCGTGAAGCCGGACTGCCCGCGGCGATCAGAGATTCGGCGCATAGCGGGTCCTGACGCCGGAAAGCGAGATGGTTTCGCCGTTGGTGGCGATGACCGTCACGGTGATCAGCAGGGCATCGGCTGCCGGAATGCCGTTGAAGGCGGTCGCGGCCACGGCAACCTGCGCCCGATAGCCGGCCAGCGCGGCGATGCAAGCCCCCGAGATGTCGCAGATGCCTGCCGGGACTGCCGTGGCCGTGTCGAAGCCGTTGTAGTCGTTCACGTTGTCGAAGGGGGTCGCGGCCGAGTAGCGCGTCTCCCCGGCTTCCGGCGCCATCGCCGTTTCCGCCGCCACCGCACAGAACGTCGGCCCGACGCCGACAACCGCGCTGGTGGCGGTTGACACGTTGGGGTCGTCCGGATCGCAGAAAGTGAAGGGCATCAGCCTCACCTCTTCCAGCAGCGACTCGGCGATGGCCAGCGCCTGCTTGCGCACCAGCGGATCGGCGGAAGAGCGCGTAGTGGCCATGAACACGCCCATGACGCCACCCACCGCCACGCCGACGATGACCATGAACAGGATCGTCTCGATGAGCGAGATGCCGCGCTGCCGGAATGGCCTGCTCATTGGACGTAGCCCGTCTGGCCCCAAACCGTGATGGTGCGCGCATCCGCGCCGGTGAGGGTGATCGTCTGGTTGCCGAGTTGGGCGCCGGCATTGTCAATCGGCTGGCCGAGGCCGTTGAAGCGGAAGGAACCGGCCGGAGCCAGGACCAAAGTCAGCCCCGCCGGCACGGCGATGGCGTAGGGCGTCGAGGAACCCGGATCATTGACGGCGGCCGAACAGGCCGCGCCCGAGACGGTCGAGGGATTCAGGCTGAGGGCAACGGTCGCGGCCGTCAGGGTGACGCAGACTTCGCGCCGCTCGGCAATGGCGACGCGCTGGGCATAGCGCAGCGTGGCCAGCACCTGGTCGTAGAAGCCGCGCTCCTCGAAGGCCTGGCGGCTGAAGAAGCGCGGCGCGGCGACGGCGGCGAGGATGGCCGCCACCACGAGGATGGTCACCAATTCGACAAGAGTGAACCCCCTGTCGCGTCCGAGGCCTGGTTTCCGCACGGACGTTGCCGCCTCACGGTAAAGCGGCGGCCGGCCGAACCGGCGCGCCGCCGCAGCCAATTACAGGCAGCCCGCCTGGGTGGCGTTTATCGCGACTGCGGGAGCATTGCCCGGCTCGTTGCAGTTCGCCGCCGTGCCTGTGCCGGCAGCAGCCGTATAGGTCACGCGGCAGTTGGCGGCCGTCGTTACGCCAGGAATGTCGATGGTGATCGAACTGGTGCCCGTGGCGCCACCCGCACTCACGGTGTAATCCGTGGCGCCCCCCTGGTTGATGCCCGAGGCGGCTATGACGCCGGCCGCATCCGCCGTCGGATAGCCGTTGCACATGGTGACGTTCACGCCTTCCATCGGCACGCTGGCGTTCGCCGCCAGGGCCCGCGCAATCTGGGTGCCATGCGCCAGCGCAGCACTTGCCCGCGCCGCGCCCGCCGCCGCCTGCGCCTTGGCCAGTCGGGCGTCGCCCTGCAGGTTGGTGAAGCGCGGCAGCGCCACCGCGGCGAGGATGCCGAGGATGGTGATCACCACGATCAGTTCGATCAGCGTAAAACCCTTGTTGTTGCCTTTCATGACTGCGCTCCTTCCTGAATTGACCTTCATTTATAACTTTAGCAGCATTCCGGCCGCTGCCATTACCACTGGTAAGCTTCCACCGGCCGCAGGGCCGTTCGTATATCGCCCGTGCCACCCGCCGCGGCCTCGATGCGGTAGCGGATTTCCGCCTTGCCGCTGGGCCCCGGCGTGAAGCGGTCGCTGCGCGCCAATACGTAAATCGCTTCCTTCCGCTGCCCGTCCCAATACCAGCCCGACTCCGCCTGCCGGCCCGCCGCCGGCTCCTTCCACTCGCCGCGATAGCCCTGCGGCCTGGGCTCGACCCATTGGAAAGGGTCTTCGCCGGCCAGCTTCGCCACGTCGGCGCCGCGGCCCCGCGTCATCCGGCTCACGGCCTCCAGCTTGAGTCCGGACTCGATGGCCACGACGGCATAGCGCACCATCGTTTTCTCGGACTGCTCCTGCACGTAGCCCAGCGCCCATGACAGTCCGGCCAGCAGCACCGAGAGCAGGAACAGCACCACGGCGAACTCGACCGCGGTGATGCCCCGCTGGCGCATCACTTGATCATGGCCCGGCCGAGGTCCCACATCGGCAGGAACACGCCCAGCGCCAGGATCAGCACGATCACGCCGAGGAAGACGATGAGGATCGGCTCGATCTGCGCCGAAAGGTTCTTCAGCTCGTACTCGACCTCGCGCTGGTACATGTCTCCCACTTCTTCCATCATGTCGTCGAGCGCGCCGGATTCCTCGCCCACCATGACCATCTGCAGCACCACGGGGGTGAATATCTTCGCCGCGATCGCCGTGCGCAGGATGCTTTCGCCGCGCTCGACGCCGAGGCGCATGTCCTCGATCTTTTTCGCCAGATAGTCGTTCTCCACCACCTGGGCGGTGAGGGTAAGCGCCTGCACCGCCGGCACGCCGCTTTTCAGGCCGAGCGCCAGGCCCCGCGCGAAGCGCGCCAGGGTGGCCTTGTTCACGATGCTGCCGGCGATGGGGATGCGCAGCTTGAAGCGGTCCCAGGCGAAGCGCCCCTCCTTCGAAGCGACCATGAGTCGGAAACCGACCACCGCGCCGACCATCGCCAGCAGCATGACTGGCCACCAGGCGACGAAGAAATCCGAGGAGGCGATGATCACCTTGGTCATGAAGGGCAGTTCGGCCTTGAGGCTCTTGAAGACCTTGGTGAATTGCGGGATGACGAAGATGTTGATGATCACCAGCGCCAGCGCCATGACGCCGACGACGAAGCTGGGATAGCGCAGCGCCGACTTCACCTGGTTGCGCATGAACTGCTGGAACTCGAGGTGATGGAACAGGCTGATGAATATCTCCTCCAGCCGCCCGGTGGATTCGCCGACGCGGACCATCGAGATGTAGAAGGGACTGAAGGCCCTGGGCTGGCGCGCCATGGCCTGGGACAGTTCGCGGCCGGAATCGAGCGACTCGCGCAGGTCCCTGATCACCGCCGCGAAGGCGCGATTGCTGCAGGATTCCTGCAGACCTGCCAGCGCCCGCATGATCGGCACGCCGGCCTTCAGCAGGGTGTACATCTGCCGGCTGAACATGAGGATGTCGACATGGCCGACCTGGCCCCTCTCGCGCAGGCGGGCCAGCTGGGCGAGGGCGCCTTCCTGCGGCCCTTGCACCGGATCGATGCGGATCGGCGTGACGCCGAGCGTGACGAGATGGTCCGCCAGGGCTGCGGCGCTGGCGCTCTCCAGGGTGCCCTCGGTGAGGCCGCCCTGGGCGTTGCGGCCGGTGTAGGCGAAATGGGCCATGGCCGTTCAATCGTCCGACTGGGAACTGACGCGCATGGCCTCTTCCACCGTGGTGCGCCCTTCCAGGGCCACGCGCAGGGCGTCCTGCTTCAGGGTGTGGCCGGCCATCTGCTCGCGGGCGGCCTTGACGAAGGCGCTCGGGTCGTCCTGGTTGGCGGCCTCGACCACCTTGCCGGTCATCTCCAGCATCTCGTAGATGCCGGTGCGTCCGGCATAGCCGGTGCCGTTGCAGTTGGAGCAGCCGGCCGCGCTGCGGAATTCGTGCCGCTCGACGGCGCCGCCCAGTTCGACGCGCAGCCACTCGTGCTCGTGGGGCGTCAGGGCATGCGGCCGCGCGCAGCGCTCGCAGACGACGCGCAGCAGCCGCTGCGCCAGCACCAGGCGCAGCGACAGCGCCACCATGTAGCGCGGCACGCCCATGTCGAGCAGGCGCACCGGGGTCGACATGGCGTCGTTGGTGTGCAGGGTGGAAAACACCATGTGGCCGGTCATGGCGGCGCGCAGGCCGATCTCGG
This sequence comes from Rhodocyclales bacterium, assembly GCA_016214145.1. Classification (GTDB taxonomy): domain Bacteria; phylum Pseudomonadota; class Gammaproteobacteria; order Burkholderiales; family Rhodocyclaceae; genus Desulfobacillus. The sequence continues at coordinate 487,926 of JACRPA010000006.1, read as the reverse complement.
CGGTGGTCTGGTCGCGCATCTCGCCGACGAGGACGATGTCCGGGTCCTGGCGCAGGGCGGAACGCAGCACGCGGTCGAAGGTCAGTTCGATCTTGTCGTTCACCTGCACCTGGTTGATGCCGGGCAGGCGGTATTCGACCGGGTCCTCGACGGTGATGATCTTCTTCTCCGGCGTGTTCACCTCGGAAAGCGCCGCGTAGAGGGTCGTCGTCTTGCCGCTGCCGGTGGGGCCGGTCACCAGCACCATGCCGCTGGGGTGGTGGATCACCTCGCGCACGCGGTCGACGATGCGCTGCGGCATGCCGAGCCGGTCGAGTCCGAGCAGGCCGCCGCTCTGGTTGAGCAGGCGCATCACCGCCGCCTCGCCGTGCTGGGTCGGCATGGTGGAAATACGCACGTCAACCGTGTTGTTGCGGATCTTGACGTTGAAGCGGCCGTCCTGCGGCAGGCGCTTCTCCGAAATGTCGAGGCCGGACATCAGCTTCAGTCGCAGCAGCAGGGCGGTGGCGATCTTGATGTCGGCCTGGGTCTGCACATGCATCACGCCATCGACACGGAAGCGGATGACCAGGGATTTCTCCTGCGGTTCGATGTGCACGTCGGAGGCGCGCACCTGCACCGCCGCCTCGAAAACCGATTGCAGCAGCTTGACGACCGGCGCCTCTTCCAGGCCCGGCGTGACACCCAGGGCCCCCAGATCCACCGTCACGTCGCCCAGTTCGGCGGTCAGCTCCTGGGCGAGGCCGGAGATCTCCTCGGTGCGCTGGTAGACCCGGTCGATGGTCTCCAGCAACTGGCTTTCCGTCACGACGGCAAGTTCGATCTCGCGCTTGAGGGCGCGCGACACCTCGTCGTAGGCGAACAGGTCGGTCGGGTCGGCGAAGCCGACGCGGACGGCCGCACCGCGATCCTCCAGCACCAGGGCGCGGAAGCGGCGCGCCTGCGCTTCGGAGAGCATGCGCACCGTATTGGGCTTGAGGTTGTAGCTGCGCAGGTTGATGTAGGGGATGTCCAGCTGCTTGGCCATCGCCTGGGAGATGCCGTCCTCGGTGACGAATTTCCTGTCGATCAGCACGCGGCCGAGCTTGCGCCCGCTGCGCTTCTGCTCGTCGAGCGCCTGCTTCAACTGATCTTCGGTGATCAGGGCCTGCTGAACCAGCAGTTCGCCGAGCCTGATCTTTTCCGGACGGGCCATGGAATCCCCGAAAAGTTAACCTTGTTTATGCAAAAAGGGACGTAACATCCCATATTATTTACAAAATTACCCCTATTCGAGAAGGGATTCAAGTGTTTCATGTCGTTCTTTTCCAGCCTGAAATCCCGGGCAATACCGGAAATATCATTCGCTTAATAGCAAATACCGGCTCGAAACTGCATTTGGTCAAGCCCTTGGGCTTTAACCTGGCAGACCGGCACCTGGCCCGCGCCGGCCTGGATTACCACGACCTGGCCGAAGTGAGGGTGCATGAGAAGTGGGAGGACTGCCTGAGCGCACTCAAGGGCAAACGGCTGTTTTTCGTCAGCACACGAGGGGCTGCCCGCTATGACAAGCCGGAATACAAGGCGGGGGATGCCTTCGTCTTCGGGCCGGAAACGCGCGGCCTGCCGCCGGACATGCTGGAGAGCGCACCGCCGGAGCGGCGCATCCGCCTGCCCATGGTGAAAGGCAATCGCAGCCTGAACCTGTCCAATACCGTGGCGGTGCTGGTGTTCGAGGCCTGGCGGCAGAACGGCTTTGCCGGCGGAGATTAGGCGGATTCCCGCTTCGGATCGCGGCTGAGGAGCTGCTCGACCGCCTGGCTGGCTGGCACGCCGTCGTAGAGGACGCTGCGGACGGCCTGCGTGATGGGCATGTCGATGCCCAGCCGGGCGGCCAGGGTGGCGACTTCACGGGCGCTGGAAACGCCCTCGGCGGTGTGGCCCAGTTCCCGCAGTATCTGCTCCAGCGATAACCCTTTTGCCAGGGCCAGGCCGACGCGGCGGTTGCGCGAGAGATCGCCGGTGCAGGTGAGGATGAGGTCGCCCATGCCCGCCAGCCCCATGAAGGTTTCCAGCTTGCCGCCCATGGCAACGCCGAGCCGGGTGGTCTCGGCCAGGCCGCGCGTGATCAGCGCGGCGCGGGCATTCAGGCCGAAGCCCATGCCGTCGGAAATGCCGGCGGCGATGGCCATCACGTTCTTCACCGCGCCGCCCACCTCGGCGCCGATGACATCGTGGTTGGCGTAGACGCGCAGGCGGGAATTGTGCAGGGCCTGCGCCGCGGCTTCGGCGAAGGCGCCGTCGGCGGCGGCCAGGGTGATCGCCGTCGGCAGGCCTTTCGCCACTTCCTCGGCGAAGCTGGGGCCGGTGAGGGCACCGCAAGTCGCCCGTTCGCCCAGTTCCTCGGCGACGACCTGGTGCGGCAGCCGCTGGCTGCCCGCTTCCAGCCCCTTGCATACCCAGATCACCGGCGTGGCCGGGGCGACTGCGCGCAAGCGGCGCAGGGTGTCGCGCAGGCCGGCCAGCGGCGTGGCCGCCACGTTGAGTTCGCTGGCGCCGGCAGCCGCGACGAAGTCGGCTTCGATCCGCAGGGTTTCCGGCAGGGTGCAGCCCGGCAGGTAGCGCGCGTTCTCGCGCGACGACTGCATGGCGGCCGCCTGAGCGGCATCGCGCGCCCATATCGCAACCGAGTGACGGCGGGAGAAGGCGATGGCGAGGGCAGTGCCCCAGGCGCCGGCGCCGAGGACGGCGATCTTCATGTTGGGGTCAGAGTCCCCAGACCTGATTGCTGCGCACGTAACCGGACTGGCCATCGCGGTGGCGCACTCTCGCCCAGCCGAGCGGGCCGGTTTCGACGAATTCCAGCAGGACGTCCTTGTCGGCCTCGAAGACCAGCGGCGCGCCGCTGTCCGGCTGGCTGCGCACTTCGGCATTCTTCGCCGTGACGATGAGCATGCGTTTTTCGGCGAGGGATTTCCGCTCTATCCAGGCGAGATCGCCGGTCGCATCGCGGACCTTGACCCACCCCTCCAGGCTGACCACCACTTCGACCGGCGTGCCCCGCACGATGACAAAGAGCGGCTTCGCCTTCTGCGAGGGTGCGTCGAACATCACCGCCCCGGCCTCGGCCACCGAACGGAACTCCAGCGCCCAGGCGGGCGCCGCGAGAAAAGTCAGTCCGCAGAGGACGGCGATAAGTGATGTGGTGCCACGACTTTCGGTGAAGGCTGATGTTCGCACAGCGAACGTCAAGCCGCGCAGCGGCGGGCCGGAGCCAAAAGTCAGTCCGCAGAGGACGGCGATAAGTGATGTGGTGCCACGACTTTCGGTGAAGGCTGATGTTCGCACAGCGAACGTCAAGCCGCGCAGCGGCGGGCCGGAGCCAAAAGTCAGTCCGCAGAGGACGGCGGCAAGGGCGCGGACTGCCCGACGGGCGGCGCTCATCACTGAATCGGGATCTCGCCCGGCTGCGGCTGCGACTGCGCCTGCTCCAGGCGCTGGCGATAAATCGCCTCGAAGTTCACCGGCGCCAGCAGCACGGGCTGGAAACCGGCGCGATTGATGATGTCGGAAACGGTCTCGCGGGCATACGGGAAGAGGATGTTCGGGCAGGCGATGGCCATCACCGGCTCCAGCTCCTCGTCAGGCACGTTGCGGATCTGGAAGATGCCGGCCTGCGCCGCCTCGACCAGGAACTGGGTTTTTTCGCCCTGCTTGGCGGTGACGGTGACGGTCAGCACCACTTCGAAGACGCCGTCGCCCAGGCCGTTCGCCTCGGACTGCAGGCCGACCTCGACGGCGGGCTGCTCGCGATCGAGGAAAATCTGCGGGGCATTGGGGACTTCGAGGGAAAGATCCTTGACGTAGATCTTCTCGATGGAAAAAACGGGCTGGTCGTTCTCTGGCATGGTGGTGAACCGGATGGAAAATACGTTAAAGGGAAGTTATTCGCCGCGCAGCAACGGCTCGAGCTTGCCGGCGCGGTCGAGCGCATACAACTCGTCGCAGCCGCCGACGTGGGTTTCGCCGATGTAAATCTGCGGCACGCTGCGGCGGCCGGTCTTCTGCATCATTTCCTCGCGACGGGAGGGGTCGAGGTCGACGCGGACCTTCTCGATCCCGGTGACGCCCTTGCTGTTGAGCAATTGCTCGGCGCGCACACAGTAGGGGCACACCGCCGTGGAATACATCAGGACCTTGGCAGTCATTTTTTCGTGATGGGCAGACCGGCCTGATCCCAGGCGGAAATGCCGCCGGACAGGTTGAACACCTTGGCGAACCCCGCCTTGCGCAACGCGCCGCAGGCCGAAGCCGAGCGGTTGCCGCTGGCGCAATTGACGATGATCGCCCGCTCCCTGAACTTTTCCAGCTCGGGCAGGCGCTTGTCGAGCTGGGAGAGCGGAATGTGGCGGGAGTTGGGAATGTGGCCGCCGCCGAACTCGGCCGCCTCGCGCACATCCACCACGACGGCGTCCTCGCGGTTGATCATGAGGGTGGCCTGCATGGGCGACACGCCCGCGCCGCCGCTGAACGCCGTCCATGTCTGCCAAAGCAGCATGCCGCCGCTGAAAACGGCGAGGCCGACCCAGGGCAGGTTGTCCTTGATGAAATCCAATGGGTGCTCCGTCTATCTTTTCGGTTGGGGAACGCCGCAGAAGACTTCCCGCATCAGCACGATGAGTTGCAGGGTGCGCTGGTCGCCGACACGGTAATACACGCGGTTGGCATCCTTGCGCGTGAGCAGCACGCCCTTGTCGCGCAGAATGGCCAGGTGCTGCGAAATGTTGCTTTGCGAGGTGCCGACGGCATCGACGATTTCCTGCACGCAGACTTCCTGATCGCCGATGACGCAGAGAATTTTCAGGCGCAGGGGATGCGAGATCGCCTTCAACGCACGGGCGGCAGTCTCGATGTGTTCCTGTTTCTCGATCAGGTCGGTAATGATGTTGTCCACTAGGCTGAAGTCCAATTGCAGCGGCTAATATTATAAAATACTTTTCTCTTGGCCAAACGCCCTCCGCTCATCTTCTGCCATGCGCTTATCTTGCTGAAATTATGAAAAAAATCGTATTGTTGCGCCACGGCGAGTCCGCCTGGAACAAGGAAAACCGCTTTACGGGCTGGACCGACGTCGATCTTACCGACAAGGGCCGCGCCGAGGCGAAGCAGGCCGGCCAATTGCTCAAGGAAGCAGGATTCGCCTTCGATATCGCCTACACCTCGGTGTTGAAGCGCGCCATCCGCACCCTGTGGAGCGTGCTCGACGAGATGGACCGCATGTGGATTCCGGTGGAGCACTCCTGGCGCCTGAACGAACGGCATTACGGCGCCCTGCAAGGGCTCAACAAGTCGGAAACAGCCGAGAAGTACGGCGAGGCCCAGGTCAAGGTCTGGCGCCGCGCCTATGACACCCCCCCGCCTCCGCTGGAAAAAGGCGACGCGCGCCTCGCCGCCCAGATGGCCAACCCGCGCTACGCCGGCGACCCGGCCGCCGCCACCCCGACAGAATGCCTGAAAGACACGGTGGCGCGCTTCCTGCCCTACTGGCATTCGACCATCGCGCCCACGGTCAAGGCCGGCAAGAGCGTCATCATTGCCGCCCACGGCAACAGCCTGCGCGCCCTGGTGAAATACCTCGACAGCATCTCCGATGCCGATATCGTCGAGCTGAACATCCCGACCGGGGTGCCGCTGGTCTATGAACTGGACGACAACCTCAAGCCGATCAGGAACTACTACCTGGGCGACCAGGCCGCCATCGCCGCGGCCATGCAGGCGGTGGCCAGCCAGGGCAAGGCGAAGACCTGAATCCATCGCGGATTTCGCGGATAGAATCGGGCCCAAAGGGATTCTCCAATACACCATCCGTGTTCATCCGCGCCGTTCTTGGTCTGACCCTGTCCGTCGCGCTCGGCATCGCTCCGGGAGCCTTCGCCGCCCCGGCAGATGCCAAACGCGAAGAGCTGAAGGATCTTCAAGGGCGCATCCAGTCTCTGCAGAAGGACATCGCCAGGACAGAGGGGACGCGCGCCGACGCCGCCGAAGAGCTGCGCGAAACCGAGCAGGCCATTTCGGACGCCAACCGCCGTCTGCGCGAACTGGGCGGGGAGCGGACCGAGGTTCAGGCCACGCTGGGCAACCTCAACATCCAGTCGCAAAAATTGTCTGCGCGCATCGCCACCCAGCAGGCCCAGCTCGGCCGCCTGTTCACCCGGCAGTATTACGCCGGCGAAACCGACGCCATGCGTCACTTCCTTTCCGGCGACGATCCCAATCAACTGGCCCGCGATGCCCATTACCTGGGCCTGCTCTCCCGCGCCAAGGCCGGCCTGATCCGCAACCTGGGCGAGGTTCTCGACGAGAAGAAGCGCCTCGCCGGCCTGGCGCGCGACAAGAACGCGGAATTGGCGGAAATCGAGAAAAGCCAGCAGCGCGAACGCGCCGGCCTCGTCGAGCAGCAGAAAAAGCGGCAAGCCGTCCTGGCCCGCCTGTCCGACCGGATACAAGCGCAGCGCCGCGAGGTGGACAAGCTCAAGCGCGACGAAAAGCGCCTGGGAAAGCTTATCGAGGGCCTCGGCCGCATCGTCGCCAAGCCCAGGCGCACGCCGCAGGCCCCACAGTACGTTCAGCCGGCCCTGCGCAACGAGCGCACGCCTGACGCATCGCTCCCGGCAGACGCCTTTGCCCAGCTGAAAGGACGCCTGTCACTGCCCGCGCGCGGGGAACTTGCCAACCGTTTCGGCACTCCACGTCAGGAAGGCGGGGCGACCTGGAAAGGGGTGTTCATCCGCGCCGCCAACGGCGCCGAGGTCAAGGCCATCGCGGCGGGGCGCATCGTGTTCGCGGACTGGCTGCGCGGCTTCGGCAACCTGGCCATCGTAGACCACGGCGATGGCTACCTGTCCGTCTACGGCAACAACGAATCCCTCTTCAAGGCTGTCGGCCAGCCGGTGAAGTCGGGCGATGCCATCGCCTCGGTGGGCAACAGCGGCGGCAACCCGGAAACGGGTTTATACTTTGAATTGAGACATTTGGGTCAGCCGCTCGACCCCCTGAAATGGGTCAGCCTGAGATAGCCTGACCCTCCAACGGAGCAACTATGCGCAACAAGCTGCAACAAGCTGGTCTGGTTTTTTTCGGTTTGATCGCCGGCATATTCATCAGCCTCAATTTCTCGGCCATCGCCCAGAAGGAAGCGGCTGCACCGCTGCCTATCGAGGAGTTGCGCACCTTCGCCGACGTCTTCAACGCCATCAAGATGGGCTATGTCGAGCCGGTCGAGGACAAGAAGCTCATCACCCAGGCCGTGTCCGGCATGCTTACCGGGCTGGATCCGCACTCCCAGTATCTCGATGCCGACGCTTTCAAGGACCTGCAGGTCAATACGCATGGCGAGTTCGGCGGGCTGGGCATCGAAGTCGGCATGGAGGACGGTTTCGTCAAGGTCGTCTCGCCGATCGAGGACACCCCGGCATACCGGGCCGGCATCAAGGCCGGCGATCTCATCGTCAAGCTCGACGACACGCAGGTGAAGGGCATGACGCTGTCCGACGCGGTGAAGCGCATGCGCGGCAAGCCGAAGACCCAGATCACCCTCACCATCGTGCGCAAGGGGGAAGCCAAGCCCATCATCGTTACCCTCACGCGTGAAGTCATTAAAGTGCAGAGCGTGAAGTCCAAGGTGATCGAGCCGGGCTATGCCTATGTGCGCCTGACCCAGTTCCAGGAGGACACCGCCAACAAGCTGGTCGAGCATCTCAACAAGCTCTGGAAACAGGGGCCGGTGAAAGGCCTCGTCCTAGATCTGCGCAACGACCCGGGCGGGCTCCTGCATGGCGCAGTCGGCGTTTCCGCCGCCTTCCTGCAGCCCAAGGCGCTGGTGACCTCCACCGACGGCCGCACCGAGGACGCCAAACGCAAGTACATCGCCAGCCCGGAGGACTACCTGCGCGGCTCGCGCACCGACTTCCTCAAGGATCTTCCCGCCGGCATCAAGACGGTGCCGATGGTCGTCCTGGTGAATGCCGGATCGGCCTCCGCCTCGGAGATCGTCGCCGGCGCCCTGCAGGACCACAAGCGCGCTGTCGTCGTGGGCACGCAGACGTTCGGCAAGGGCTCGGTGCAAACCATCCTGCCGCTGACCGGCAACACCGCCATCAAGCTCACCACGGCGCGCTACTACACGCCGAGCGGCCGCTCCATCCAGGCCAAGGGCATCGTGCCCGACATCGTCGTCGAGGAAACGCCGAACGGCAGTTCCGGTCCGCGCCTGCGCGAAGCCGACCTGGAACGCCACCTGGAGAACGACAAGGACAAGGAGCCGGCGCCGGCCGCCAAGCCCCAGACCAAGGCGCCCGCGACCAAGGGCAAGCCGGCGAAGGACGAACCCGAGGACGAGGAAAAGCCGCGCTTCGAGATCGCCTCGAAGAACGACTACCAGCTCAATCAGGCCGTGAACCTCCTCAAGGGTCTGCAGATCATGCAGGCGAAGTGACCCCGCCATGACGCCGGAGCGCGCGCGAGAACTGGCCCACCGCGTTCCCCACGCCGGCCATGCTGCCGTCGTGCCCCAGCACGGCAGCGTCAAGCGACGTGAAATCCGTTTCACCAAGCTGCCGCCCGAGCAGGCCAGAAAGGCCGCCGAACTGCTCGCCGGCATGGAATACCTGGAAGTCTCAAGCGGACCCCATCCTCGCGGCATCACCATCAGCTACGACCTGATTGATTACACCTACCAGGGGCTGGAGAAAGCCCTGCGCAATCTCGGCTACCACCTCGACAACTCCCTCTACTGCAAGATCGTCCGAGCCATCGTGTACTTCGCCGAGGAGACCCAGTTGCGGAACCTCACAGAACCGGCGCGCCTGATCAAGCAGTCCAACCAGGTCTACATCAAGGCCTACCAGCACCATCCGCACGGCGACCGCGACGATACGCCGGTCGAATTGCGGGAAGATCGGTGAACGACAACCAGCTTCTTCGCTATTCCCGCCACATCCTGCTGCCCCAGCTCGGCATCGAAGGACAGGAACGCCTGCTGGCCGCCCGGGCGTTGGTGGTCGGAGCCGGCGGATTGGGATCTCCGGCGGCGATGTATCTCGCCTCGGCCGGCATGGGCACCATCGTGCTGTGCGACGGAGACACGGTGGATCTCACCAACCTTCAGCGGCAGATACTGCACCATACGGCCTCGGTGGGAAGGCCGAAGGCGGCATCCGGCCGAGACACGCTGGCGCTGGTCAATCCCGAGGCGAATGTGATTGCGCTGGAACAGCGCCTGGAAGGCGCTGCGCTTGACGAGCAGGTCGCGGCGGCGGATGTCGTGCTCGATTGCTCGGACAATTTCGCCACGCGCCATGCCATCAACCGCGCCTGCGTCAAGCACCGCAAGCCGCTGGTCTCCGGCGCCGCCATCCGCTTCGACGGCCAGGTCTCTGTATTCGACCTGCGCAATCCGGCCAACCCCTGCTACAACTGCCTTTTTCCGGAAGGCCAGGACGCGGAGGAAGTGCGCTGCGCCGTGATGGGCGTCTTCGCCCCGCTCACCGGCATCATCGGCACGACGCAGGCGGCGGAAGCCCTCAAGCTCATCGCCGGCTGCGGTGAATCCCTGTCGGGAAGATTGCTGCTGCTCGACGGCCTGGCGATGGAGTGGCGCCAAATCACCCTCGGCAAGGATCCCCGCTGCATCATCTGCGCTAGCGCCTAGAAAGAATGTCGCGGTGCCGCAGGTTGGCCGGAGCGTGGGCGACCAGCGCCGAACAGACGAGGATGAGCCAGAAGATCCACTCGCGCTGGCCGGCCTGCAGCACGAACCAACCCATCAAGGCCAGCTTGGCCAGCACGAAGAGGCCGTTCACCTGGGCCAGATGGCGCGGGTTCGACCACCAGTCGAGCAGCAGGATGCCCAGCCCCGAACCGAGCAGCGTGAAGGCATAGGGCTGCCACTGCGGAAACGGCCAGCTGGCCAGCACGCCGGCGCCGACGCCGGCTACGCCGACCAGGTGTGCGGCGCGCAGCAGGCTGATCAGCAGGCGCTTGCCGGGAATGTTGCGCTGCGGACTCTTCTTCCCCATTACGACAGCGGCCGGGCGAGGATCCGGATGTCGGCACCGACGCGGCGCAGATCGACGATCTTCAGGTCGTGACGCCCGGAAAGCTCGGTCAGTTCCGGCAGGGGGAACATCTCGCGCCCGCTGCCGAGGAGCGTCGGCGCGAAATACATCAACAACTCGTCAACAAGGCCTTCGCGCAGCAGCGAGCCGTTGAGCTTGTGGCCGGCCTCGACATGCAGTTCGTTCACGCCGCGTTCGGCCAATACCTGCAGCAATCGCACCAGGTCGACCTTGCCCTGGGGATTGGGCAGCACGAGCACCTCGGCGCCGGCCGCGCGCAGGACGGCGATCTTCCCTGCATCTTCCGTCGCCGCCGCCACCAGCGCATTGCCGCCTTCAAGCAGGCGCGCCCCGGGCGGCGTCTCCAGATGGCTGTCCACCACCACGCGCAGGGGCTGGCGATCGGTGTCCACATCGCGCACCGTCAGGCGCGGATCGTCATCGCGCACCGTGCCGGCGCCGGTGAGGATGGCGCAGGCGCGGGCACGCCAGGCATGGCCGTCGCGGCGCGCCTCGGGCCCGGTGATCCACTGGCTCCTGCCGTTGTTCAAGGCTGTCTTGCCGTCCAGGCTGGCGGCCACCTTCAGGCGCACCCAGGGCCGGCCGCGCGTCATGCGCGAAAAGAAGCCGATGTTCAACTCCAGCGCCTCGGCTTCCATCAGGCCGTCCTCGTAGGCGATGCCCGCGGCGCGCAGCTTCTCCAGGCCGTTGCCGCCAACCTGCGGATTGGGATCGCGCATCGCCACCGCCACGCGCACCACGCCGGCCGCGATCAGCGCATCGGCGCAGGGCGGCGTGCGGCCGTGGTGGCTGCAGGGCTCCAGGGTGACATAGACGGTGGCGCCACGGCTAGCCTCGGCGGCGGCGTTCAGGGCATGGATCTCGGCATGCGCCTCGCCGGCTCGTTCATGCCAGCCCTCGCCGACGACGGCGCCATCGCGAACGACGACGCAGCCGACGCGGGGATTCGGTGTGGTGGTGAACAGGCCCTTGCGCGCCAGCCGCAGCGCGCGGGCCATGAATTCGTGGTCAGCAGCCGAGAAAGTCATAAAGAACTTGAACCACAGAGAGCACAGAGAACACAGAGAAAACTCATGTTCTTTCCTCTGTGCACTCTGTGTTCTCTGTGGTTAAAAGTTTTTCAGGCAGCGCTGCGGGGGCGCCGCGGCGCGCGGGGTTTCTTCACCTCGCGGATGGCCTCGCGGAATTCCTCGACGTCCTCGAAGTTGCGGTACACCGAGGCGAAGCGCACGTAGGCGATCTTGTCGAGCTTGCGCAGTTCGCGCATGACCAGCTCGCCCACCTTCTCGGTCGGCACCTCGCGCTCGCCACTGGCGAGCAGCCGCTCCTCGATGCGCTCGATGGCGGCGTCGATGCTCTCGGTGGTGACCGGGCGCTTCCTCAGGGCCAGCATCAGGCTGGCCAGCAGCTTGTCCCGGTCGTAGTCGGCGCGGCTGCCGTTCTTCTTGACGATGAGCGGCATGCGCAGCTCGACGCGCTCGTAGGTGGTGAAGCGCTTGTCGCAGGAAAGGCAGCGCCGGCGGCGGCGAACGGTGTCCCCTTCCTCGTTCTCCCGGGTGTCGATCACCTGAGTGTTCGGCTCAGCACAAAAAGGACATTTCATGACGGCAAGCCTGTAGGTCGGGCTTCAGCCCGATGACCGAAGGAAATCCCTGTGGGACGCGGCGGCCGGTGTCGGGCTGAAGCCCGACCTACAGCCCGACCTGCCCCTACCGTATCAGGCACCATACACCGGGAAGCGCTTGCAGAGCTCCGCCACCTTGCCGCGCACCCTGGCGATGGCCGCTTCGTCGGCCGGATGGTCGAGCACGTCGGCGATCAGGTGGGCGACGGTTTCCGCCTCGATCTCGGTGAAGCCGCGCGTCGTCATCGCCGGCGAGCCGAGGCGGATGCCGGAAGTGACGAACGGTTTCTGCGGATCGTTCGGAATGGCGTTCTTGTTCACCGTGAGGTGGGCGCGGCCCAGCGCCGCCTCGGCCTCCTTGCCGGTGATGTTCTTGGCGCGCAGATCGACCAGGAAGACATGGCTCTCGGTGCGGCCGGAGACGATGCGCAGGCCGCGCTCCTCGGACAGCACGCGCGCCATGACGCGGGCGTTGGCGATGACCTGCTCCTGGTAGTCGCGGAACTCCGGGGTCATGGCCTCCTTCAGCGCCACCGCCTTGCCGGCGATGACGTGCATCAGCGGGCCGCCCTGGATGCCGGGGAAGATGGCCGAGTTGATGGCCTTCTCGTGCTCGGCCTTCATGAGGATGAGGCCGCCGCGCGGGCCGCGCAGGGTCTTGTGCGTGGTGGTGGTGACGACGTCGGCGTGCGGCACCGGGTTCGGATAGACGCCGGCGGCGATGAGGCCGGCGTAGTGGGCCATGTCCACCATGAAGATGGCGCCAACTTCCTTGGCTACCTTGGCGAAGCGCTCGAAGTCGATGCGCAAGGCGTAGGCCGAGGCGCCGGCGATGATGAGCTTCGGCTTGTGTTCGCGCGCCAGCCGCTCCATCTCGGCGTAGTCGATCTCCTCGTTCTTGTCGAGGCCGTAGGGCACGATGTTGAACCACTTGCCGCTGATGTTGAGCGGCATGCCGTGGGTCAGGTGGCCGCCCATCGACAGGTTCATGCCGAGGATGGTGTCGCCCGGCTTGAGGAAGGCGAAGAACACCGCCTGGTTGGCCTGCGAGCCGGAGTTGGGCTGCACGTTGGCGCAGTCGGCGCCGAACAGCTTCTTCGCCCGGTCGATGGCCAGCTGCTCGGCGATATCCACGTATTCGCAGCCGCCGTAATAGCGCTTGCCGGGATAGCCCTCGGCGTACTTGTTGGTGAGCTGCGAGCCCTGCGCCTCGAGCACGGCGTGGCTGACGTAGTTCTCGGAAGCGATCAGCTCGATGTGTTCTTCCTGACGGCGGTTCTCGGCTTCGATCGCGGCGAACAACTCGGCATCGACCTTGGCCAGGGTGTTTTTCTTGGCAAACATGAGGGAAGGCTTAACTGGTTGAAGAAAGACGTGATTTTACCACGCCCTATTGGGGAGGCAGTGCCGGCAGAAAACCACCCAGATCGTGCTCGCCGGTGAGCTTGAGCATCTCGGCGCGCGCGGCGTCACGCAGGCGCGCCGCCGATGCCCAGTCCGCGCCCTCCGCCCGCAGCACGGCGCCGACCTCGAATTCCGGCTTGCCATGGCGCGGCTGCCAGGTCTTGTCGCGCAGGATGGCGCGGATGCCGCGCAGGCCCGCCACCACGACCGGCACGCCGGCGCGCGTAGCGGCGACGAAAGCGCCCATGCGGAAGGGCTTCAGGCCGGCCTCGCGCGAAAAAGTGCCTTCGGGAAAAATCACCAGGCTGCCGCCCTGCCCCAGCTTGGCGGCGATCTCGCCCACGTCCTCCGCGCTCTTCGCAGCCTCATAGCGTTCGACGAACAGGGTGCCCAGTCCGCGCAGGCAGGCATGGATCAGGGGCTGGCGGACCAGTTCGCGCTTGGCGACGAAGGCATAGGCCCTGTCCGGCGGCAGCGCGGCATAGAGGGCGATGAGGTCGAAGTAGCTGGTGTGGTTGGCGAGGAGCAGGTGGGGTGTCGCCGGCAGGCGTTCCATTCCGCTCCGCCGCAACGGCATCGCCGTCAGGCGCAGGAACAGGCGCGCCGCGCCATGCACCAGGCGCCGACCGGCGACGGGCCGCTGCAGCAGCGCCACCAGCGCAGCCACCGGCAGGCCGAGCAGCGCGAATGCGCTCCAGCACCAGGCGGCGTAAAGCCGGCTGCCGGCCTGCCGCAGCGCAAAAGTCAGCCCCTGGAGTACGGCGGCAAGGGCAAGTTTCGACATCTGCAGCCAGGCCGGCAACGTCGGGCCGCCCACTTCGCCCCGCTCGAACGCCTCGCGCGAAGCGGCGCGGCGGATCTTGCCGCTGGATGTCTTCAGCACGCTGTGCGGCGGCGCCAGCACGATCTCGTCGGCCGGCATGCCGATGGCGTCGATGGCGGCCTCGTTGATCTTCTGCCGCAGGGCTTCGCGCGCCGCCTCGTCCCGCTCGCGCGTCTCCGCCATCACCACCAGGCGCTCGGTGGCATTGGCCGGGTCGGTGCTGGCGAACACGGCGACGCAGCCCTTGCGGATGCCCGGAATGCCGCCGACCGCCTCCTCCAGTTCGTAGGGGTAGAGGTTGCGCCCGCCGCGGATGATGAGGTCCTTGACGCGGCCGGTGAGGTAGATCTCGCCCTCCACCATGTAGGCGTAGTCGCCCGAATCGAGCCAGCCGTCGCGGAACAGGCGCTGCGTCGCCCCGGGATTGCGGAAGTAGCCCTGCGTCGCCGAGGGGCCGCGGAATTGCAGGCAGCCGACCTGGCGGTCGGGCAGCTCGTCGCCGGCGGCGTCCACGATGCGGATCTCGTGTCCGGGCAACGCCCGGCCGCAGGCGGGCACCAGCATCGTGCCGGCCTCGCCTTCCGCGGCGGGCAGGGCGCGTTCCTCGCCCACGAAGGCATCGCGCCGGATGGCGTCGATGCGCGGGCCGCGCTGCAGCGGCGGAAAGGCCAGGCCGACCGAGCATTCCGCCAGGCCGTATACCGGCGTGATCGCCTCGGGCTGCAGGCCATGCGGCACGAAGCGCTCGATGAAGGCCTCCAGCGTCGCCGGGCTGACCGGCTCGGCGCCGTTCAGCGCCAGGCGCAGCGAGGACAGGTCGAGGCCGGCCAGTTCGGCGTCGTCGAGCTTCCTTGCGCAAAGTTCATAAGCGAAATTCGGCGCCGCGGTGATCGTGCCGCGATGGCGCGAGATCGCCTGCGGCCAGCGCGCCGGGCGCGCCAGAAAGGCCAGGGGCGACATCAGCACCAGCGGCATGGCGAAATAGAGCGAGCCGAACCAGGCGCCGATCAGGCCCATGTCGTGGTAGAGCGGCAGCCAGGAGACGAAGACGTCCTCGCTGGTCACCTGGAAGGCCGGACCCATGGCGCGCAGGTTGGCGAGCAGGTTGGCATGGGTCAGCACGACGCCCTTCGGATCGCCGGTGCTGCCGGAGGTGTATTGCAGGAAGGCGATGTCGTCGGAGGCCGCACGATAAAGCAGCGACATCGGCTCGGCATCGAGTTCCTCCGGCGTGACGATTTCCCTGAGGCCGGGCGCCTGTTCGCGCAGCAGGGCGGCGACGGTCTTGGCCTGCGGCACGGTGACGATGAAGACGGCCTGGGCGTTGTCGAGGATGCGCGCATGGCGCCTGAGGTGGTCCTCGATCTGCGCCAGGCGCGCCGGCGGATAGATCGGCACGGGAATCCCGCCAGCGAGCAGGGCGCCGAAGAAGCAGGCGAGATAGTCGCGGCCGGTCGGCAGCATCAGGGCAACCGCCTGCTGCGGCTGCAGGCCGCGCGAAACGAGTCCGGTGGCGATGCGCCGGGCTGCGGCGAGCAGGTCGGCATAGGTGATCGCCTCCGCCTGCTCGCCCTCGCCGTAGAGCAGGACATGCGTGCGCTCGGGC
Organism: Rhodocyclales bacterium; assembly: GCA_016214145.1. Lineage (GTDB taxonomy): Bacteria > Pseudomonadota > Gammaproteobacteria > Burkholderiales > Rhodocyclaceae > Desulfobacillus. The sequence goes on along the minus strand of JACRPA010000006.1, from coordinate 472,354 downwards.
GTGCGCGCGGCGTGCCACTCCAGCACCTCGACCAGCGTGGCCGCAGTATCGGGCAACGCGATCTCTGCGCCATGCGGCAGTTCGATGGCTGCGTGCGGCGCTGCGGCAGGCGCGGCGTGCCCAAGGAAACGCAGCAGGTCGCGCGGCGTTTCAGCCTCGCTCAGCGCCGCTTCCGGCAGGGCGAGGCCGAACTCGCGGCCGATGCGCAGCAGCAATTCGACGCGCGCCAGGGAATCCAGCCCGAGATCGCGCTCCAGCGGACTGTCCAGCGTGACCGGCGCCTGCCGGGCCGGATGGGTTTCCCGCACCAGCTGCGCGGTCACGCGCAACAGGCGCGAAGCAGCGTCCTCAGCCGGGCAGCTCATCGAGCGATTCAGTGAGATGGCTGCGGTCGGCCCAGGACAGGATGGACCACTTGCCGGACGAAACCTCCAGCCAATTCAGCGCCGCATTGGGGATGTCGAAGTCCCGCCGCGCCGACAGCGGCTGGCCGCCGGCGCGGCGATGCAGGATGTCGAGCACGCCGCCATGGGTCACGACCAGCACCTGGCCGCCGGCGTGCGCCGCCACGATCCCGTCGATGCAGTGCATCACGCGCGCGGCGAACTGGCGCAGGCTCTCGCCGCCACCCGGCAGGGCAAAGTCTTCCTCGCGCGCCTGGAAGCGGGCGTAGGCGCCCGGATGGCGCCGTCCGAATTCCCCGTAAGTCAGTGTCTGCAGCACGCCGTAATGGCGCTCGCGCAGGCCGACATGGCGCCGGACCGGCAGCTTGTGCAGATGGGCCGCCGCCTCCGCGGTATGCAGCGCGCGGGCCAGATCGCTCGAATAGATCGCGCAGAGGGATTCCTGCGCCAGCGCGTTGGCGGTGGCGCGCGCCTGAGCGTGGCCGACCGCGGAAAGCGGCACGTCGAGCTGGCCCTGGATGCGGCGTTCGGCGTTCCAGGCGGTTTCCCCGTGGCGGACGAGGCAAAGGCGGGTGGGATTCACGGAATTGGCGAAGGCGCATGCACGAAGGTCGCCATGTTAGGGTTTACCTGCATTTTGCGCCAGTCAGGGTAATAACGACTGGAATCCAGCGGCAATCCGGATTACTCTTACGCCGCTTCGCTCGGGCCGTCCAGAATGACGGCCTCGCAATTTGACTCGTCCAAGCCCGGTCCAGACCAGGAGGCCAAATGAATTTTCTTCTCAAGACATCCAGGCTGATCGATGCGCTCAGCGAGCGCATCGGCCAAACCATCATCTGGCTGGTGCTTGCCGCCGTGCTGATTTCCGCGGTCAATGCCATCGTGCGCAAGGCCTTCAACACCAGCTCGAACGCGTTCCTGGAAATCCAGTGGTACCTGTTCGCCGGCGTTTTCCTGCTCGGCGCCGGCTATACCCTGCTGCGCCAGGGCCACGTCAAGATCGACGTGATACTCGGGCATTTTTCCAAGCGTACGCAGATCAAGGTGGAGATCTTCGGCACCCTGTTCTTCCTCATGCCCTTCGTCTTCGCCGTCATCCACCACGTCTGGCCGCTGGTGGCGAATGCCTATATGACCAACGAGATGTCGGAGAACGCCGGCGGCCTGATCCGCTGGCCGGCCTATGCCCTGGTGCCCATCGGTTTTGCCCTGCTCGGCCTGCAAGGCGCTTCCGAACTGATCAAGCGCATCGGCTTCCTGATGGGCGTGGCCGACGATCCGACGAAACCGGCTCAAACCAAGACCGCCGAGGAGGAGCTCGCCGAGGAAATCCTCAAGCACCAGGTCGCGCCCGAGGTCATCCAGCGCGTGGAAGACGCCGTGGACATGGTCTCCGACCAGGTCAAGGGAGGGGAGCGCAAATGATCGAATTTCTCCAGGCCAACATGGCCCCCATCATGTTCGCGGGGCTGATCGTGTTTCTGCTGCTGGGCTATTCGGTGGCGTTCTCGCTGGCCGCCTGCGGCCTGTTTTTCGGCTATCTCGGCGTCGAACTGGGCATGCTGCCCGCCTCGCTGTTGCAGGCCCTGCCGCTGCGCATCTTTGGCATCCTGAAGAACGACACCCTGCTGGCCATCCCCTTCTTCACCTTCATGGGCCTGATCCTGGAGCGCTCCGGCATGGCCGAGGACCTGCTCGACACCATCGGCCAGTTGTTCGGCCCCATCCGCGGCGGTCTGGCCTACGCCGTGATCCTGGTCGGCGCTATGCTCGCCGCCACGACGGGCGTCGTCGCCGCCTCGGTCATCTCCATGGGCCTGATCTCGCTGCCCATCATGCTGCGCTACGGCTACGACCGCCGCGTCGCCAGCGGCGTCATCGCCGCCTCCGGCACGCTGGCGCAGATCATCCCGCCCTCGCTGGTGCTGATCGTCATCGCCGACCAGCTCGGCCGCAGCGTCGGCGATCTCTACCTGGGCGCCTTCATACCCGGCTTCGTGCTCACCGGCCTCTACGCCGGCTACGTATTCGCCCTGAGCCTGATCAAGCCGGCCAGCGTCCCTGCCCTGCCGCTGGAAGCGCGCACGATCCGCGAGGACGACGGCAGCCCGGGGTTGCGTTCTCTGCTGCTGCTGGTCATTGTGTCGGTCGGCGGCGCGGTGGCCTTCGCCCTGACCCGGCCGGACGACACGCCAACCGACGAGATGATCGTCGTCTCGATGTGCGTGGGTGTCGGCATCGCTTTCGCCCTGGCCGTCATCAACCGGGTGACGAAGCTGGGACTTCTCTCGCGCATGGCGGAGCGCTTCACCTTCGTGCTGATCCCGCCGCTGGCGCTGATCTTCCTGGTGCTGGGCACAATCTTCCTCGGCATCGCCACGCCGACCGAAGGCGGCGCCATGGGCGCCATGGGCGCGTTGATCATGGCGGTCTCGCGCCGGCGCCTGAGCCTCAGGCTGATGAAGCAGGCGATGGAAGCGACCATGAAGCTGTCCTCCTTCGTGCTCTTCATCCTGCTCGGCGCCACCGTCTTCAGCCTGAGCTTCCAGGGCGTAGACGGGCCGAAATGGGTCGAACATCTGCTCACCAGCCTGCCCGGCGGCCAGCTCGGCTTCCTCATCGTGGTCAACCTGCTGGTGTTCGGCCTGGCCTTCTTCCTCGATTTCTTCGAGCTGGCCTTCATCATCATTCCCCTGCTCGGGCCGGTGGCCGAGAAGATGGGCATCGACATGGTCTGGTTCGGCGTCCTGCTGGCGATCAACATGCAGACCTCCTTCATGCACCCGCCCTTCGGCTTCGCGCTTTTCTATCTGCGCAGCGTGGCGCCGCACGACGATTACGAGGACCGTCTGACCGGGAAGAAGATCGACAAGGTCACGACCGGCCAGATCTACTGGGGCGCCGTGCCCTTCGTCGTCATCCAGGTGATCATGGTCGCCTTGGTCATCGCTTTCCCGGGCCTGGTCACCGGCGGCCTCGACAAGACCAAGCCATTGGACGTCGAACAGATCCAGCTCGAGACGGCGCCGGGCGGCTATGGCGAACAGGAAAAGGGGGGTGAAGCCGAGGCCAAGGACGGCGAGGAGAAGGCCGACGACGGCAAGGACCCCGCCACCAAGGAGAAGGAAGACGACCCGGCCGCCGACCTGCTGCGGGACATCGCCAGCGAGAAGAAGAAAGCCAAATAAGCCGGGCTGCGGACGCGGGAAGCCATCCCGCCGCCAGCCCGGAAGTCCGGACGAAAAAAAACCCCGCAATCCATCGCGGGGTTTTTTCGCCTGTCGGTTCTAGAGCTTCTGCGCCTGCATGAAGCTGTCGAAACCGTTTTCGGCGAAACGGAACCACATGTGCTGATCCTTGCGGAAGGCGGCATAGTCCGCGTAAATCTTCTTCCAGGCGGGGTTCTTCTCGGACAATTCGCTGTAGAGTTCCTGCGACGCCTTGAAGGCGGCTTCCATCACGTCCTTCGGCATCCGCTGCAGCTTGACGCCGGACCCGACCAGTTCCTTCAGCGCCACCGGGTTCTTGGCGTCGTACTTGGCCTGCATGTCGGTGTGGGCCAGGCCGGCCGCGCACTCCAGCATGGCCTTGTACTCGGTCGACAGTCCTTCGTAGGCCTTGGAGTTCACGTATAGCGACAGTTGCGGGCCGCCTTCCCACCAGGCCGGGTAGACGTAGTTCTTCGCCACCTTGTAGAAGCCCAGCTTCTGGTCGTCGTAGGGGCCGACCCATTCGACGGCGTCGATGGTGCCCTTCTCCAGCGCCTGGTAGATCTCGCCGCCGGGGATGTTCTGCGGCACGCCCCCGATCCGCTCCAGCACCTTGCCGCCGAAGCCGCCGATGCGCATTTTCAGGCCCTTGATGTCCTTCAGCGACTTGATCTCCTTGCGGTACCAGCCGCCCATCTGCGCGCCGGTATTGCCCATCGGGAAGTTCACGATGTTGTACTTGGCGTAGAACTCGCGGAACAGCTTGAGGCCGTTGCCCTCGTACATCCACGCCGTCATCTGGCGCGAGTTGAGGCCGAAGGGAATGGCGCAGTCCATGGCGAAGGTCTCGTCCTTGCCGAAGAAGTAGTACGGCGCGGTGTGGGCGCATTCGACCGTGCCCTGCTGCACGCCGTCAACCACGCCGAAGGGCGGCATGATCTCGCCGCCGGCATGCACCGAGATGGTGAATTTGCCGCCCGACATCTCGTTTACTTTTTTGGCAAAGACATCGGCTGCGCCGAAAATGGTGTCGAGCGCCTTGGGGAAGCTGGAGGCCAGGCGCCAGCGGATGGTGGCGCCTTGGGCATGGGCCGCTGGGGCGACACCCGCCGCCAGGATGCCGGCAATGCCGGCGTGCTTGATGAAATCGCGACGTTCCATTGAAAAAGTCTCCTTTAGAGGTTCTTCTGTGCCGTTGTGCGGCGGAAATATCCAATCCCCGTCGGTCGGGGATCGCCGCAAAATACTACACCAATTGGCGCACGAAGCCGCCGCGGAGCGGTTGGGGAAAACCCCTATTGGACCTCCGGCTTATGCGCCGGCGATCGTCATGCGGTCGACGAGGAGGGAGCCGACCTGCTTGGAGCCGCGCACCAGCGCGTCGTTGCCGACGGCGACGATGCCGCGCAGCATGTCCTTGAGGTTGCCGGCGATGGTGATCTCCTCCACGGGGTAGAGGATTTCGCCGTTTTCGACCCAATAGCCCGATGCGCCGCGGGAATAATCGCCGGTGACGTAGTTCACGCCCTGGCCGAGCACTTCGGTGACGAGCAGGCCGCGGCCCATCAGGGCGGCGAGGCCGACGAGATCGCGCTTGCCCGGCCGCACGATGAGGTTGTGCGAGCCGCCGGCATTGCCGGTGGTCTGCATGCCCAGCTTGCGCGCCGAATAGGTCGACAGGAAATATCCCTTCAGCACGCCGGCCTCGACCACCTCGCGGTCGTGCGTGGCCACACCGTCGTCGTCGAAGGGGCTGCTGCCGAGGCCACGCGGCAGGTGCGGCCGCTCGCTGATGTGCACCTGCGGCGAGAACACCTGCGTGCCCAGGCTGTCGAGCAGGAAGGAGGATTTCCGATACAGGCTGCCGCCCGAGACGGCATAGACGAAGTTGCCGATCAGCGTGGCGGCGAGGGGGGCTTCGAACAGGACGGGCACCTCGCAGGTGGCGATCTTGCGCGCCCCCAGTCGCGACAGGGCGCGGCGCGCGGCATATTCGCCGATCACCTCGGGCTCGGCCAGATCGGCCGCATTGCGATGGGTGCTGTACCAGTCGTCGCGCTGCATGGCGTCGCCCTTGCCGGCGATGACCGAGCAGGAAAGATAGTGGCGCGAGGAAGCGTAGCCGCCCATGAAACCGAGGCTGTTGGCCGAGATGAAATGCGATTGCTGGCAGGACACGCTGGCGCCCTCCGTGTTCTTCACCAGCGGACTGACGGCGAAGGCCGCCGCCTCGCAGCGCCGGGCGATGTCGATGGCCTCCTCCACCGGCGGGAGCCACGGGTGGTAGAGATCGAGCGCCATCTCGCCGCGCGCCAGCAGCTCGGCATCCGGCAGGCCGGCGGCTTCGTCCGGCGCTGTGAAGCGCGCGATGGAAAGCGCGGCATCCACCGTGGCATGCAGGGCGGAACGCGAAAAGTCCGAGGTCGAGGCATAGCCGCGCCGCTGGCCCAGGTACACCGTGACGCCGACGCCCTTGTCGCGGTTGTATTCGATGGTCTCGACCTCGCCGCGCCGCACCGTCACCGACTGGCCGAAGCCTTCGGAAACATCCGCCTCGCAGGCGCCGGCGCCACGCGATCTGGCATGGTCGAGTATGTCCTGCGCCATGCTGCGCAGGGTGTCCCGGGGAAAGCTGAAGCCTTGGGAAGACATGCGGGAAGATGAAAGCCTAAAGATATAATCATACCAAGATGAAGAACCTTGAAGACCTCGAATACGACGGCGAACCCGAACGACCCAGCAAGTCGCAGAGGAAGCGCGAGATGCACGCCCTGCAGGACATGGGCGCGGCGCTGGTCGAGCTTTCCGCGGAGCGGCTGGCCCGCATCGACATGCCGGACGCGTTGCGCGGCGCCTTGCTGGAGGCGCAGCGGCTCACCCGGCACGAGGCGCGCCGCCGCCAGATGCAGTACATCGGCCGTCTGATGCGGGATGTCGATCCGGCGCCGATCCGCGAGGCATTGGATGCCATCAATGGCGCGTCCGCCATCGAAACCGCGCGCCAGCACCGCCTGGAAAGGCTGCGCGAACGGCTGCTGGAGGACGAGGCGGTATTGACGGAAATCGGCACGGCGCACCCCGGCGCCGACATCACCCGCCTCAGGCAGCTGCGCCGCGGCGCCCTCCATGAACGCGAAGCGGGCAAGCCGCCGAAAAACTTCCGTGAATTGTTCCGCCTGTTGAGGGAGATCGAAGGATGACCTATCCCCCACCCCCTTTCCCGAGGAAAGGGGTGACAAGCGTTCAGCCGCACAGGGCGCGGCTTCCAGTTATTGACTCCCGCCTCCTCGGGGCACCCCAGGAGTACTTCATCAGGACGGCTTCGCCTGCCCTTCAGGGCGCGGCCCAGCGGAGGCGGCATGAAGGATGAACTCCTGATCGGGCTGGTGTCGATCTCGGACCGCGCTTCCAGCGGCGTCTACGAGGATCAGGGCATCCCCGCCCTGCGCGAATGGTTCGGCGTGGCGATGGCTTCCCCTTGGCGCATGGAAAACCGTCTCATTCCCGATGAACAGGCGGTGATCGAGCAGACCCTGATTGAACTCGCCGACACGGTGGGCTGCCATCTCGTCATGACCACCGGCGGCACCGGCCCGGCGCCGCGCGACGTGACGCCCGAAGCCACGCTGGCGGTGGCGCACAAGGTGCTGCCCGGCTTCGGCGAGCAGATGCGGCAGGTGAGCCTGAAGTACGTGCCCACCGCCATCCTCTCAAGACAGGTCGGCGCGGTGCGGGGAAAAACGCTGATTCTCAATCTGCCAGGCCAGCCCAAGGCGATCAAGGAAACGCTCGACGGGATCTTTGCCGCCGTGCCCTACTGCATCGACCTCATCGGCGGGCCGTATATCGAGACGAACGAGGCGGCGATCAAGGCCTTCCGGCCCAAGTCGGCGCAGCGCCCGCGTTGACTATTCCTGGCTGGCGGCCGCCTCGCGGCGCTTGCGCAGGAATTCCTCGTAGCACGCGATGCCGCAGAAATGGCCAACATAGTCGCTGCCTTCCGGCGTGAAGGCGGCGGATTCGGGGATTTCCTTCAGGCACATCTCGCACTCGATCGGCGGACTGGCCGCCGGCCCGGCAGGATTCGCTTGGCTCATGGCAGGCACCTCCTTCCTGTTTTCATCATAGACCAGGAAGGCCGGCCACCGCGCCTCAGCCGGGCGGTGCAACCCGATACAGCCCGAGATCGAAGTCCACGCCGGACTCGATTTGCTCAATCGGATCGAGGCGGGCCGAGCGATCCTGCCAGGCAAACACCAGGGGGATGGCCGGTTCGAAGGCGGCGCTCGGCAGGATCACCCGCACCGTGTCGCCGCTGTGCAGCGTGTCGAGCAGGATGGCGTTGCAGTCCATGCCGCCCAGGTCGCCGGCAATGGCCTGCGGCGACTTGGACAGGGTCTCGATGCCGACCGAGCCCTGCGTCGGCGATTCGCGGCTGAAACGCCGGATGACGCCGATCAGCCAGTTGCTGCCGCCTTCCGGCTGCATGCCGAGGAGAGCGCCGATGCGCACCCAGTCATTGGCGCCGAGCGGCACCTGCGCCCCCATGCCGCCGAGGCTGACATCGTCGACCACCCAGGCTTCGCTTTCTTCGCCGCCCTTGTCGGACAGGCGGGCATGGATTCCGGCCAGGCCATTCACGGCGGTCAAGCGCGATTTGACGCGATGACGGTCGTGCGAGCGCATCGGCGGCTTCGGTGCCCAGTACATGACCAGATGCTTGAGCACCGGGAGGATGATCCGCGCCGAATACTGGGCGCCGAGGTTGACTTCCGCCGGCACCTCGCCGCGTTCCACCTGTCGCAGCATGGCTTCCAGTTTGGTCAGGGCGGAACCGGCATTGAAAAAACGCAGGCTGGGCGCGATTTGCGGCAGGACGGCAAGCCGCTTCGGCGATGCCGGCTTGTCGGCATCCACCCAATACACGTTGTCCGGCCGCACTTCGGCGGTAAATACGAATTGCGGCAGGAAATGCGAGATGAAACGCTCGGCGATTTCGATCTCCAGCGGCAGCAGGCTGTCCATGCTGGAGGCCTGGAACACCAGCGCCTTGAGGTATTCCTGCTCCACCGTGCTCTCGCCAGGCACACCGGGATAGGGCGTCAGGGTCTGGCGGGAAAACTTGCCCTGCTCGGCGAACAGGTAGGCGCGGCCCATGCGCTGCCAGAGCTCGGCGTTGATCGGGCCATAGCGGAACTGGTCCCATTTCAGTCGCGCGGAAAAGGCGCGCAGCATGCGAACGATGAGCAGCGGCACATCCGACTTGACCGCCTCGCTGCCCTTTTCCTGCCCTGTGTAGCGAGCCAGACAGCTGTCGTAGGCGTTGCCCAGTTGCGCCCAGAAGTCATGGTTGGCCTGCCACAGCTTGTATTCCTGCTGGCGGCCGAGCCGGGGCGAGGTCAGGTAGTCGCGGCCCAGCTTGCGCGCATGGGTCTGGGCCGCCTCGTCGAGCTGGAAAACCAGCGCGAGCCGGTCGGAGAGCTTGATGATGTCGTCGGCGGCGACCGATTCCAGCCAGCCGGAAACCTCGTCGAGGGCCGGCGCGGCGTCGCGAACGGAGAGTTCGTTGAGGACGCGCTTTGCTTCCTTCCCATCGGCGAGAGGATGGCCGGATTTCGCGGAAAAAATGCCAAGCATGATATGGACCGTGTCAAGGATGCTTTTGGCGCAACGCCGGCGGCGAGCCTTGCTGCCGGATGCTTTCTGGTTAAAGAATAGCGTAAGCAGGCGGCAAAGTCATCCGCTCCGCCCGGCGACGACTATCGGGCGGCCCGCCTGCGCGGCACGGGCGAGGCGGCATGCGCCGCCAGCCACTGCTCGACGAACTCCACCCCCCAGGCGACACCGAATCCGGTGAGATCGCTGCCCACCGCCCCCAGCCCGCCGCTGCAGTTCGAGGCCGACAGGTCCATGTGCAGCCAGGGCGCCTCGCCGGTGAAGCGCTTGAGAAAGCGTGCGGCGAGAATGTGGTCGGCCTCGCCATCCAGGGTGCATTGCTTGATGTCGGCCACCTTGCTCTCCAGCCCCGCCTCGTAATCGGCGTCGAGCGGAAAGGCGCAGACGCGCTCGCCGCTCGCTTCGCCCGCCGCCACGGCAAGATGCGCCAGCTCGGAGGAAGTGGCGAAGATGCCGGAGTAGCGGCTGCCCAGTGCATAGGCCATGCTGCCGGTGAGCGTGGCGAAGTCGATGACGAGATCGGGTTTCACGCCTCCCTTGCCGCCTGACTTGCCGCTCCCATTGCCAACGCCGCGGGTCGCCAGGACCAGCGTATCGGCCAGCACCATGCGGCCCTCGGCGTCGGTGTGCACCACCTCGATGGTAGTGCCGTCGAGCGCTGTGACGATGTCGTTCTGCTTGTAGGCTTCCGGCGACAAATGGTTCTGCGCGATGGGCAGCCAGGCGTCGATGGCCAGCGGCATGTTGCGCTCGATCAGCGCCTGCATGAGGCCGAGCGCCACGGCGGAGCCGTTCATGTCCTCGTGCATGCCGGCCATGTACTTGGCCGGCTTGAGGTTGTGGCCGCCGGTGTCGAAGCAGATGCCCTTGCCGACCAGGGCCAGTCGGCCCTGCGGCTTCTTCGGCCGCCAGGACAGATGCACGATGGCCGCGTCTTCCGGCGCGCTGCCTTGCGCCACGGCGACGAAGGCCCCGGCGCCGAGACGGCGCAAGCGCCGCATGTCGTATTCCTCGAATTCCCAGCGCCGGCCGCGCGCGATCTGGCGCAGGCGCTGGCGATAGGCTGAGGGCGTCAGCTCGTTCGGCGGCAGGGCGGTCAGCGTCCTGGCGAGGGTATTGGCCTCGGCCACCGCGGCAATCTCCGCGAAGCCGGCGGCATCCTGTGCGCCGTAGAGGTGAATCCGCACCAGCGGCCTGGGCTCCGGCTTCTTCCTGCGCGTCGGCAGGCGCGTGCCGTTCAGCCACGCCACGTAAAGCGCCTCGCGGGCATTCTCGCGCCGCGCCTCGGCGCTGCCGAACAGCGCGAGCACCAGTTCGCGCGGCTGCTCTTCCATGAGCGGCGCCATGGCCTTGCGCAGGACGCTCTGCCGTTCGAAGGCGCTCTTGCCGCCGTCGAGCATGACGAAGCTGCACAGGCCGCCGCCGCTCAGACTGACGGTGACCGGCGTCTTGGCGATATCCTCGGCCTTCATGTCACGACGCTTCAGGGCGGCGCGCAGCCGTTCGAGACCGGGCACGCCACGCAATCCGTCGAGTTTTTTGGCGAAGGGCAGCACCAGCACGGCGTGGGTCGCCCGCTCGAGGGCAGACTTGCCGAGCGGCGCGGCGGACTGGGTCAGTTTGGCCAGCATCTACGGGTTCCTATAAAATCAGGGGCGATTATATCCCCGTCACCGACGCGAACCCGGTTCCCTTCCATGCAGCAATACCTCGACCTGATGCGCCACGTGCTGGACCACGGGCACAAGAAAAGCGACCGCACCGGCACCGGCACGCTCTCCGTCTTCGGCTGGCAGATGCGCTTCGACCTGGCGCAGGGCTTTCCGCTCCTCACCACCAAGAAGCTGCACACCAAGTCCATCATCCACGAGCTGCTGTGGTTCCTGCAGGGCGACACCAACATCCGCTACCTGAAGGAAAACGGCGTCTCGATCTGGGACGACTGGGCCGACGCCAACGGCGATCTCGGTCCGGTGTACGGCTACCAGTGGCGCTCCTGGCATGCACCGGACGGCCGCGCCATCGACCAGATCGCCCAACTGATCGAGGGCCTGAAGCACAACCCTGATTCGCGCCGCCATATCGTCACCGCCTGGAACCCCGCCGACATCGAGCGCATGAAACTGCCGCCCTGCCACGCGCTGTTCCAGTTCTATGTCGCCGACGGCAGGCTCAGCTGCCAGCTCTACCAGCGCAGCGCCGACATCTTCCTCGGCGTGCCTTTCAATATCGCCTCCTACGCCCTGCTCACCCTGATGCTGGCGCAGGTGTGCGGCTACACGCCGGGGGACTTCGTGCACACGCTCGGCGACGCGCACCTCTACACCAACCATCTCGACCAGGCGCGCAAGCAGCTCGATCGCACGCCGCGCGCGCTGCCGCAACTGCGCATCAACCCCGCGGTGCGCGATCTCTTCGCCTTCCGCTTCGATGACTTCACGCTGGAAGGCTACGATCCGCATCCGCACATCCCCGCGCCCGTGGCGGTATGAGCGTCCCGCCGCGATGATTCTCGGGGGGGATATCGGCGGCACCAAGACGCTGCTGGCGCTGGCCGGCAATGACGGCATCGTCCACGAGCGCCGCTATCCGAGCCAGGATTGGAACGACTTTCCCGCGCTGCTGCGTGCCTTCCTCGATGACACCGGCTTCACCGCAATAATTACTTCAGCCTGCTTCGGCGTCGCCGGCCCGGTGGAGGACAACCGCGCCAAGGTCACCTATCTGCCCTGGGTCATCGATGGTCCTTCGCTCGGTGCGGCCTTCGGCATCGGCCGGGTCGAGGTGGTCAACGATTTCGCGGCTGCCGCACAGGGCGTGGCGACGCTCCAACCTGATGATCTCGTCACACTGCAGGAAGGCCGTCCGCGGCCGCAGGCGCCCCGGTTGCTGATTGGCGCCGGCACCGGCCTCGGCGTCGCCGCCCTGATTCCCGAAGGCAACGGCTGGCGCACGGTCGGCGGCGAAGGCGGCCACATCGGCTTCTCCCCGGCGAACGAGGAACAACAGGCCGTGTGGCAGCATCTCGCGCGGCCCGGCAGTCGTGTCACGGCGGAAAACGTCATCTCCGGCCCTGGCCTCACCGCCATCTACGCGAGCCTGGCAAAAGTCAGTCCCGGCAGCACGGCGATCTCCGATCCCGCCGAGATCGTTGCGGCGGCATCGAGCAATCCTTTGGCCTCTCGCGCCCTCGATCTGTTCATCGCCGCGTACGGCGCCTTCGCAGGCGACCTGGCCCTGCTGTTCATGGCACGCGGCGGCGTCTATCTCGGCGGCGGCATCGCGCCGAAGATCCTGCTCCGCCTGAAGGAAGGCGGCTTTGTCCGCGCCTTCCGCGAAAGAGGCGCGCATGCCGGCCTGATGTCGGACTTCCCCATCCGGGTCGTCACCAACGAGCGCCTCGGCCTGCTCGGCGCGCTCTCGATTGCTGCAGCGCACACCAAATAGCTTGACTCGCGTCAATACGTGGTCATATTTCAGGCGTAGCATGAATTGATGGCAAAGATAATCTGTCGCCATTCGCTCACTGTAGGAGGTTGCCATGTCGCCACGCAACACCACGACATCGAGCAAGTCAGGCAAACCGGCGGTCAAGACGACAGCCGGCAAGACTGCTGCAACGAAAACCGGGGTAGCGCGCCCCGCCACGGCGAAACCCCGCCCCAAGGTAAAGAAATCCGGTCTTGTCTCGCCGGTTGACCGCCTGCGCTTTATCGCGGAAACCGCCTATTACAAGGCCGAGAAACGCGGTTTCGCCGAAGGCGATGCGCTGGGGGACTGGATCGAAGCCGAGGCGGAGATCGACGCGCTGCTCGATTCGCGCGGCGCCGGCTAAACCGGCGCAAAGATCAGCGCGGCCAGGGGCGGCAGGATGATTTCGAACGAGGCGACAAAGCCGTGATGCGCCTGGGGCCGTGCTTCGACGCCGCCGCCGTTGCCCAGGTCGCCGCCGCCGTAAAGGGCTGAATCGCTGTTGAACACCTCGCTGTAGCCGCCCGTGCGCGGCACGCCAATGCGATAGCGGTGGCGTGGCACCGGCGTAAAATTCAGCGCCACCAGGACGAATGAGCCGTCACGCGCGTAACGCAGGTAGCTGAGCACCGACTGATCGGCATCATGGCAATCGCTCCAGGCAAATCCTCCGGCCTCGAAATCCAGCTCATGCAGGGCCGGGGTGCTGCAATACAGCCGGTTGAGATCACGCACCAGGCGCTGCATGCCGAGGTGCGGGCCGTGCTGCAGCAGCCACCAGTCGAGCTCGCCGCCGGCATTCCATTCCGCCCGCTGGCCCAGTTCGCTGCCCATGAAATTGAGCTTCTTGCCGGGCGAGGTCATCTGATAGGCCAGCAGGAGGCGCGCGTTGGCGAATTTCTGCCAGTCGTCGCCGGGCATCTTGCCGAACAGCGAGCCCTTGCCATGCACCACCTCGTCGTGGGACAGCGGCAGGACGAAATTCTCGGTGTAGGCGTAGAGCTGGCCGAAAGTGAGCCGGCTGTGGTGAAAGCGCCGGTGCACGGGATCTTGGGCCAGGTAGGCCAGCGTGTCGTTCATCCAGCCCATGTTCCACTTCATGGAAAAGCCCAGCCCGCCCAGGTGGGTCGGCCGCGACACCATCGGCCAGGCGGTGGATTCCTCCGCGACGGTCAGCGCGCCGGGGAACTCGCCATGCACCATGACGTTCATCTGGCGCAGGAAATCGATCGCTTCGAGGTTCTCGCGCCCGCCGTAGCGGTTGGGCAGCCATTCGCCCGCCTTGCGCGAGTAATCCAGGTAGAGCATGGAGGCGACGGCATCGACGCGCAGGCCGTCGAAATGGAACTCCGACAGCCAGTAGTGCGCGCTGGAGAGCAGGAAGCTCCTCACCTCGTTGCGTCCGTAGTTGAAGACGTGGGTGCCCCAGTCGGGGTGGCGTTTCAGGCGCGGGTCCTCGTGCTCGTAGAGCGAGCTGCCGTCGAAATGCGCCAGGGCGAAATCGTCCTCCGGAAAATGGCCCGGCGCCCAGTCGAGGAGGACGCCGATGCCGGCCTGGTGGCAGGCATCGATGAAGAAGCGCAAATCGTCGGCACTGCCGAAGCGGCGGGTGGCGGCGAAATAGCCGGTGGTCTGGTAGCCCCAGGACTCGTCGAGGGGATGCTCGGACACCGGCAGGAGCTCGATGTGCGTATAGCCCATGTCGAGGACATAGGGCAGCAGGTGTCCGGCCAGATCGCGGTAGGAGTAGAAGCGCCCTTCCGGATGGCGTTTCCAGGAGCCGGCATGCAGTTCGTAGATCGACAGGGGGGCGTGCAGCCAGTCCGATTGCGCCCGGCGAGCCAGCCAGGCCGCATCGCCCCAGGCATACGCAGCGGCGGCCGGCACGCAGGCCGCGGTGGCAGGCCGCATCTCGAAACCCTGGCCGTAAGGGTCGGTCTTCACCTGCACTGCGCCCGTCGCGCGGTTGCGGATCTCGTACTTGTACAGAGCCTCCGCGGCCAGGCCGGGGATGAACAGCTCCCACACGCCGGAGGCGCCCAGCGAAGCCATCGGATGGATGCGCCCGTCCCAACGATTGAATTCGCCGACCACGGAAACGCGTTCGGCATTGGGCGCCCAGACGCGGAAACAGGCGCCGGACACGCCCTTGCGCGACTCGATGCGGGCGCCCAGCAGGCGATAGGCTTGATAATTCCGGCCTTCGCTGAAAAGATACAGGTCGTGGGAGGTCGCCGCCGGCGGAAAGCCGTAAGGATCGTGACAGCGCAGCGCAGCGCCGCCCTCCTCGACCAGCAGGCAATAGGGGTCGGCAGGCGACGCGGCGCCGCGCCACTCGAAAACGCCGGCCGCATCCAGGCAGGCAAGCGGCGCCGGTCCGCTTGGGGTTTCCAGCGCGACGGAAACGGCGCCCGGGCGAAACACGCGGAGACGCCAGCCCTCCGCGTCGCGGGCCGGGCCAAGGCAGGAGAACGGGTCATGCTCCCGCGCAAGCAGCAAACGTCCCCAGGGCTTTGCTTCGGCCTGGCGTCCGGCAACGGATTTTGTAGTAATCATATGCGCTTCTGAAAGGGCAACTGCATGCAAGACGACAATGAAGCACTGCGCCCGGTATTTACCACCACGCGGGGTGGGCAAGGACCGCGTTTCGTCAGCCAGCTGACCCGCGATGCCTTTGCCCTGATCCTCGCCGGCGGACGCGGCAGCCGCCTCAAGCAGCTCACCGACTGGCGCTCCAAGCCGGCCGTTCCCTTCGCCGGCAAGTTCCGCATCATCGATTTTACGCTATCCAACTGCATCAATTCTGGCATCCGCCGCATTGGCGTCGCCACCCAGTACAAATCGCAGAGCCTGATCCACCACCTGCAGCGCGGCTGGGGCTTCCTCGACGGCCGCCTCAACGAATTCATCGACCTGCTGCCGGCCCAGCAGCAACTGGGCGCGGAGTGGTACAAGGGCACTGCCGACGCGGTGTTCCAGAACCTCGACATGCTGCGGCGCAATCGCCCGAAGTATGTCGTCGTGCTCGCCGGCGATCATGTCTACAAAATGGACTACGGCCGCATGCTCGCCTTCCACGTCGCCGAGCAGGCCGACCTGACGGTGGCCTGCATGGAGGTGCCGCGCGGGGAAGCCGGCGCCTTCGGCGTCATGAGCGTGGGGGAGGACTGGCGCGTCACCCGCTTTACCGAAAAGCCGAAGGATCCGCAAGCCATGCCCGGCAAGCCGGAGCGGGCCCTGGTCAGCATGGGCGTGTATGTCTTCAACGCCGGCTTTCTTTTCGAGCAGGTGATCCGGGACAGCGACGACCCCGGCTCCTCGCACGACTTCGGCAAGGATGTGATACCGCATATCGTGGATCGCTACCGCGTCTTCGCCCACGACTTCGCCGAGAGCTGCGTCGGCGGGGAGGAAGGCAGGCCTTACTGGAAGGATGTCGGCACACTCGACGCCTACTGGGAGGCCAACATGGACATCGTCCATGTCACGCCCGAACTGAACCTGTACGACGATGCCTGGCCGATCTGGACCTATCAGGAGCAGCTGCCGCCGGCCAAGTTCGTCTTCGACGACGAGGACCGGCGCGGCAAGGCGATCGACTCCATCGTTTCGGGCGGCTGCATCGTCAGCGGCGCCGCGGTGCGCCGCTCGCTGCTCTTCTCCGACGTGCGCATCGACGAGCGCAGCGTGGTCGAGGATTCGTTGATCCTGCCCAAGGTGCGCATCGGCAGGAATGCGGTCATCAAGCGCGCCATCCTCGACAAGCGCTGCCGCATCCCGGACGGCATGCGCATCGGCGTCGATCGCGCCGAGGATGCGCGCCGCTTCCATGTCACCGAGAAGGGCATCACGCTGGTGACGCCCGAAATGCTCGGACAGCACGTGCATGGCGTAAGGTAGGCCGCAAGCGGCGGGCTTCATGGATACAAGACCAAAAATCGAGCTGGTCTTCCTCTGGCACATGCACCAGCCGGACTACCGCGACCACGCCACGGGCGAATTCCGCCGGCCATGGACCTATCTGCATGCGCTGAAGGACTACACCGACATGGCGGCGCACCTGGAGCGGCATCCGCAGGTGCGCGCCGTGGTGAACTTCGTCCCGGTCCTCCTCGACCAGATCGAAGACTACGTGGATCAGTTCGACTCGGGCGACTTTCGCGATCCGCTGCTGCGCCTGCTGGCGCGCGAATCGCTCGATCGCCTGGAAGCGGGAGAGCGGTCGCTCATCCTCGCCACCTGCCTGCCCGGCAACCATGCGCGCATGGTGGGGCCCTACCCCCGCTTCGAGCGGCTGCACAATCTCTTCCGCCCGATCGCCGGCCAGGGAATGGCCGCCACCGGCTACCTGTCCGGCGCCTTCTTCGCCGACCTGCTGGTCTGGTACCACCTGGTGTGGACCGGTGAGACCGAACGCCGGCATCAGCCGCTACTGGCGGAACTGATGGCCAAGGGGGAGTGCTTCTCGCTGGCCGACCGGCGCAGCCTGCTATCGCTGATGGGCAGCGCCCTGCGCGGCCTCATCCCGCGCTATCGCGCCCTGGCCGAACGCGGCCAGATCGAGCTCTCGGCGACGCCGGACACCCATCCTCTCGCGCCCCTCCTGCTCGATTTCGCCTCGGCCCACGAGGCGCAGCCCGGCCTGCCCCTGCCACTGACGCATGTTTATCCTGGCGGCCGTTCGCGCCTCGACCGGCATATCGCGCTGGCGCGCGACAGCCATGCGCAACGCTTCGGCCAGCCCCCGGCGGGCATGTGGCCGGCCGAAGGCGCGCTGTCGACAGCCTTCCTGCAGCAACTGGCGGCCCAGGGCTGCCGCTGGACCGCGTCGAGCCAGGGCGTGCTGGCCAACAGCCTGAGCCGCAGCCACGTCGATTCATCGAAAGGACAGCTCTATCACCCCTGGCGGATCGAGGCCGCACCCGGCATCGCCGTTTTCTTCCGCGACGAGAGGCTGTCCGACCTGATCGGCTTCGAGTACGCCAAGTGGCACGGACGCGACGCCGCCAAGCATTTCGTCGACCAGCTGGCGCGCATCCGCGACGACGCGCCCGCCGGGGAAACGCCGCTGGTCTGCGTCATCCTCGACGGCGAAAATGCCTGGGAGCACTATCCTTACAATGCCTACTTTTTCTTCGAGGATCTCTACGGACTCATCGCGGAGCAACCCTGGCTCGCCACCACCACCTTCGCCGACTGGCTGGCGCGCAACCCTGAGCGATCAAGAGCGCTGCCCGCCCTGGTGGCGGGCAGCTGGGTGTACGGCACCTTCTCCACCTGGATCGGCGACACGGACAAGAACCGCGCCTGGGACCTGCTCTGCGCCGCCAAGCAGGCGTATGATCTGGTCATGGACAGCGGGAGGCTCGACGCCGCCGCGCAGCGCGCCGCCGAAGCGCAACTGGCGGTCTGCGAGGGTTCGGACTGGTTCTGGTGGTTCGGCGACTACAATCCACGCGAAGCGGTGGAAAGCTTCGACGCGCTGTTCCGCGCCAACCTCACCCATCTCTACCATTTGCTGAGGCTGCCCGAACCGCCCCAGCTCGCGGTGCCACTGTCCAGCGGCGGCGGCTCGCCCGAGGGGGGCGGCGCGATGCGCCGTGCCAGCTGACGTTGAAGAGAGAAGCTCTTTCAACACAAAGTACGCAAAGACGCAAAGAGCGCAAAGAAAGATTTTGAAATGGCTCTCTTTGCGTCCTTTGCGCCTTTGCGATCTTCGCGTTGAGAGTGGTTAGGGAGACCATGAGCGAACCGATTTCCTTGCTGCTGGGCGTGCATGCCCATCAACCGGTCGGCAACTTTGCCGCCGTGCTGGAGGAGGCGCACGAGCGCTGCTACCGCCCCTTCCTCCACGTCCTGCACCGCCACCCGGAATTCCGCTTCGCGGCGCACTTCTCCGGCTGGCTGCTCGACTGGCTGCTGGAGCATCACCCGCAGGACATGGCCCTGCTCAAGGAAATGGTGGCGCGCGGCCAGGTCGAGCTGTTCGGCGCCGGCGATTGCGAGCCGGTGCTGGCCGCGATCCCGCATCGCGACCGCGTCGGCCAAATCAACGCCCTGACGGACAAGCTCTCGCGCCGCTTCGGCGCCCGCGTCGAGGGCGCCTGGCTGACCGAGCGCGTCTATATCCCCACCGTGGTGCCGGCGCTGGCCGACTGCGGCATGAAGTACGCGACGGTGGACGACTATCATTTCCTCTGCACCGGAAAGACGGCCGAGGAACTCGACGGCTTCTACACCACGGAGGAGGACGGCCGGCACATCGATCTCTTCCCCATCTCCGAGCAGTTGCGTTACCGGCTGCCCTTTTCGCCCGCCGTGGAGGCCGTCGCCTATCTGGAGGGCCTCGCCCGCGAAGGCCATCGCGCCGCCGTCTATTTCGACGACATCGAGAAATTCGGCATCTGGCCGGAAACCTACGAGTGGGTGTACGAAAAGGGCTGGCTAGAACAGTTCATCGAAGGCGTGCTCGCCTCGCCGCTCATCCGCACCGAAACCTACCGCGATTTCCATGCCCGCAGCGCAACGCGCGGCATCATCTATCTGCCGACCACCTCCTATATCGAGATGAACGAATGGACGCTGCCGGCATCCGCGGCGGCGGTCTACGACGACCTGGTCGAACGCGAGAAGCGTGCAGGGCGCTATGAAAGCAGCAAGCCCTTCGTCCGCGGCGGCATCTGGAAGAACTTCTTCATGCGTTACCCGGAATCGAACTGGATGCACAAGCGCATGCTGGTCCTGTCCGACCGGCTCGCAGCGCTGCCGCCCGGCGGGCGCACGGCCGCGCTCACCGATCACCTCTACCGCGCCCAGGCCAACGACGCCTACTGGCACGGCCTCTTCGGCGGCCTCTACCTGCCCCACCTGCGGCGCGAGGTCTACCGCAACCTGCTCGCGCTGGAGGCGGCGCTCGATGCCGTGGCGCCGCGCCCGCCGCTGACTGTCAGCGATCAGGATTTCGACGGCGTGCGCGAACTTTTCCTCGGCAACGCCGAGGCGCAGGCGGTGGTCAAGCTCGATGCCCACGCCGCCCTGTGCGAGTTCGACGCCTACGGCCTGGTCCACAATTTCGGCGACGTGCTGACGCAGCGCACCGAGCACTACTACCATAAACTCAACGTCAGTCTCGACGCCGCATCCCAGGCCGCGGCGGGCGGCGAAGGCATCGCCTCCGCCCACGACCGCGTCGCCTTCAAGGACGCCGTCGGTCCGGCCGACGTCGCCCCGGACGCGCGGCCGCGCCGCCTCTTCGCCGACGCCTGGCACCGGCTCGACGGCGAAACGGCCTGGCCGCAGTACGCTGCAGGCGCCTTCAAGGCGCCGC
Source organism: Rhodocyclales bacterium (assembly GCA_016214145.1). GTDB lineage: Bacteria > Pseudomonadota > Gammaproteobacteria > Burkholderiales > Rhodocyclaceae > Desulfobacillus. The sequence goes on along the minus strand of JACRPA010000006.1, from coordinate 452,264 downwards.
TGATGAGCGCTGTCTTCACCGCCCCGCTCGACGGCGGCGAAGTGACGAAGACCATTACGCTGGCCGGTCGCACGCTGCAGGTCGCCTACCGGCTGCGCAATGTCCCGGGCGGGCGCTTCTCGGTCGAGATCAATCTCGCCATGCCCAGCTGCGACGGCTACTCCGGCCGCTACATCCTCGCCGACGGCAATATTCCCTGCGGTTTCGGCCAGGCGCTGGATCTCGCCGTGTCACCGGGACTGACTTTGGACGACCGCTTCCTCGGCGGCGGCCTGCGGCTGACGGCAAGCCGCCCCGTCGACATCGCGGCGCGACCGCATTACACCGTCTCGCAGTCCGAGGCCGGCTTCGAGAAGATCATGCAGGCGGCCTGCCTCACCCTGTCCTGGCCGATCGACGCCATCCTGCGCCCCGCAGGAAGTGCCCTTGGGGTGCAGGAGCTGACTTTCTCCCTGGAAATCGTCGCCGACAAGTAGAAATCCGCATGCGGCTGCTCGGCACCCTCGCCATCGGACTCGTGCTCGGCTACGCCGCGCTCGCCGCGTTGCTGTTCGTTTTCCAGTCGCGCTTCATCTATTTTCCGGAAATGGGGAGACAGGACCGCGCCACACCTGCGCAATTGCGCCTGCCCTTCGAGGAAGTGCGCATCGCCACTGCCGACGGCGAAACCCTGCACGGCTGGTTCGTGCCGGCGCCGCAGGCGCGCGCCACGGTGCTGTTCCTGCACGGCAACGCCGGCAGCATCGTCCATCGGCTTGAATGGCTGCCGATGTTCCAGCGGCTGCGCCTGTCGGCCCTGTTGGTCGACTACCGAGGCTATGGCGCCTCGACCGGCAGTCCCTCGGAAGCCGGCACCTACGCCGATGCCGAGGCGGCCTGGCGGCACCTGACCGAAACGCGCGGCATGGCAGCCGGCTCGATCGTGCTGTTCGGCGAATCGCTCGGCGCTGCCGTCGCCGCGCATCTTGCCGGCCGCACGCAGCCGGCCGCGCTGGTGCTGCACTCGGCCTTCACTTCGGCGCCCGATCTGGCCGCCGACCTGTATCCCTTCCTGCCGGCGCGGCTGCTCACACGCTATGCCTACGACACCCTCGGTTCGGTCAAGGCCTTGCGCTGTCCGCTGCTGGTGGCGCACAGTCCGCAGGACGAAATCGTCCCCATCGCCCACGGCCGCCGGCTCTACGAAGCCGCAACCGGTCCGAAGCAATGGATCGAACTGGCCGGTTCGCACAATGACGGCTTTATCTTCATGCGTGCCGAATGGGCGCATCAATTCGATGAATTCCTGCTGCGCCACCTGTCCGCGAGTGCGGCCTGAATGGCGGTGGTAAGATTGATGCAGGCGTGACACAAGGAGAGACCATCATGTCTGACATTGTCAAACTGCTCGGCGAAGAAGCCGACAAGCTCCTCAAGCATGAGTGCCGCGGCATACCGAAGGCGCGGCTGCATCTGCCCGGTGCGGATTTCGTCGATCGCGTCGTCGCGGCATCCGACCGCAAGCCGGCGGTGCTGCGCAACCTCGCCGCGCTGTTCAACCACGGACGCCTGTCCGGCAGCGGCTACCTTTCGCTGCTGCCGGTGGATCAGGGCATCGAGCATTCCGCCGGCGCCTCCTTCGCACCCAACCCCGATTTTTTCGATCCCGAACACATTGTGCAGCTGGCCATCGAAGGCGGCTGCAACGGCGTCGCCTCGACGCTCGGCGTGCTGGGCGCGGTATCGCGCAAGTACGCCCACAAGATCCCATTCGTCGTGAAGTTCAACCACAACGAATTCCTCTCCTACCCGAACACCTACGACCAGACGCTGTTCGCCGACGTCGAGCAGGCCTTCGAGATGGGCGCCTGCGCGGTGGGGGCGACGGTCTATTTCGGCTCGCCGGAGTCGCGCCGCCAGATCTGGGAGGTGTCGCAGATGTTCAAGCGCGCCCATGCGCTCGGCATGGCGACCATCCTCTGGTGCTACCTGCGCAACAACGCCTTCAAGCAGGGCGACATGGACTATCACGTCTCGGCGGACATGTCCGGCCAGGCCAACCATCTCGGCGTGACCATCGAGGCCGACATCATCAAACAGAAGATGGCGGAGAACAACGGCGGCTTCAACGCGCTGAAGTTCAGCAAGACGAGTTCGAAGGTCTACTCGGATCTGACGACGGACCACCCGATCGACCTGGTGCGCTACCAGGTCGCCTGCTGCTACATGGGCCGCGCCGGCATGATCAATTCCGGCGGCGAATCGAAGGGCGCCGGCGATCTCGCCCAGGCCGTGCGCACGGCCGTGATCAACAAGCGCGCCGGCGGGATGGGCCTGATCTCCGGCCGCAAGGCCTTCCAGAAGCCGATGAAGGAAGGCGTCCAGCTGCTCAATGCCATCCAGGACGTGTATCTGTCGCGCGACGTGACCATCGCCTAGGTGGGTGAGCAAGTGAGCGGTGAGCGGTAAGCGGAAAAAACCTCGCCCTTCACCGCTCACCGCTCACCGCTCACCATTCACCGCTCACCACTCACCACTCACCGACCATGCCCGGCACACCCTTCCATCTCGAAGTCAATCCGCAACTCCCGGCGCGCCTCGCGCGATTGGAGGAGCTGGCGAACAACCTGTGGTACAGCTGGGACCGGCCGACGCGCACGCTGTTCGCCCGCCTGCACCCCAGCCTGTGGGGGTCTGTCGGCCACAGTCCGAAGGCCTTCCTCAAGCGGGTCGACCAACAACGCCTGCTCGATGCCGCCGACGACCCGGTCTTCCTCGGCAACTACGCCCGCGTGCTCTCGGCGTACGACACCTACCACGACGAACCGGGGCGCACCAACGGCGCGCAGCATCTCCGCCACACGGATCTCGTCGCCTATTTCTGCTTCGAGTTCGGCTTCCACGAGAGCCTGCCCATCTATTCGGGCGGCCTCGGCATCCTCGCCGGCGACCATTGCAAGGCGGCGAGCGACCTGCGCATGCCCTTCATTGCCGTCGGCCTGCTGTTCCGCCAGGGCTACTTTCTGCAGACCATCGACGGCGAGGGCGCCCAGCACGCCATCTACCGCGACGCCGATTTCGACGACCTGCCCATCACCCCGGTGCTGCGCGAGGACGGCTCGGAGCTCCATGTCCAAGTGGAGATGCCAGAGCGCAATGTCGCGGTCAAGGTCTGGCAGGCCCGCGTCGGCCACGTCACGCTCTACCTGCTCGACACCGACCTGGAGGAAAACGGCGCGCACGACCGCGACATCGCCCACCGGCTCTACGGCGGCGACCGCACCACGCGCATCGAGCAGGAGATCATTCTCGGCATCGGCGGCGTTCGCGCGCTGGTGGCGATGGGTATCAAGCCGACCGTATGGCACATCAACGAAGGCCACGCCGCCTTCATGATCCTGGAGCGCATCCGTCACCTCACCACGCAGGGCATCGAAGTCGCCGCCGCCGTCGAGGCGGTGGCGGCGCATACGGTGTTCACCACCCACACCGCGGTGCCGGCCGGGCACGATCATTTCAGCGAGGACATGATCCGCCGCTACTTCGAGCACGCCTGCAAGGAACTCAAGGTGTCCGCCGAACAGCTGCTCGCCCTCGGCCGCGTGCCGGGCGGGCACGAATTCAACATGACCGCCCTGGCGGTGCGCGGCTCGCGCTTCCACAACGGCGTCTCGCGCATTCACGGCGGCGTCTCGGCGCACATCCTGTCGAGCCTGTGGCCGCAGATCGAGGCCGACGACAATCCCGTCACCTATGTCACCAACGGCGTGCATGTATCGACCTTCCTCTCGAACGAGTGGAACGAGCTGTTCGACCGCTTCCTCGGACCGGGCTGGAGCCAGCGGGTCACCGACCGCAGCTGCTGGGAGGGCATCCACACCATCCCCGACCACCAGTTCTGGAGCGTGCACCAGTCGCTCAAGGCGCAAATGCTGCACCTGGTGCGCCACCGCATCTCCGATCAGCATGCGCGCAACCATGGTTCAGAAGCGCACCTCGACCGTCTGCTGAAGCTGGCCAATCCGGACAACCCGAACGTCCTCACCATCGGCTTCGCCCGCCGCTTCGCCACCTACAAGCGTGCCGCGCTGCTGTTCGAGAAACTCGACTGGCTGCGCGAGATCCTCTGCGACCCCAAGCGGCCGGTGCTGTTCCTCTTCGCCGGCAAGGCCCACCCGGCGGACCAGCCGGGACAAGCCTTGATCCGCCGCGTCATGGAAGTGGCGCGCATGCCGGAATTCGAGGGCAAGATCCTGCTGGTGGAAGGGTATGACCTGCGCTTCGCGCGACGCCTTGTGTCCGGCGTGGATGTCTGGCTGAACAATCCGCAGTATCCGCTGGAGGCTTGCGGCACCTCGGGCATGAAGGCCGCCATGAACGGCATCCCCAACCTGTCCGTGCTGGACGGCTGGTGGGGCGAGGGTTACGACGGCAAGAACGGCTGGGGCATCAAGCCCGCGTCCGGCACCCTTGACGAGGCGCGCCGCGACCACGAGGAGGCGCGCACGCTGTATGAAATCCTGCAGGACAGCGTGATTCCGCTCTATTACAACCTGGGGCCGATGGGCTACTCGCCCGGCTGGGTCGCCATGGCCAAGCATTCAATCGCCACGCTGCTGCCCCGCTTCAACTCGACGCGCATGCTCTCCGACTATCTCTCGCGCTTCTACGTTCCGGCCTCGCACCAGTACCGTCGCTATACGCAGGACAATTTTGCCGGCGCGCGTGCCGTGGCACAGTGGAAATCGCGCGTACGCGCCGCCTGGCCGCGTGTCGCCTTGCGCCGGCTGGACACCCCGAAACGCCGCATCGGTTTCGGCGACAGCCTGCGCTTCGAGGTTTCCGTCAATCTGGACAGCCTGCAACCGGACGATGTTGTGGTGGAGCTGCTGTTCGGCCGGCCCGCTGGCGGCAATTTGCCGAAGAAGGCGCGCAGCCACCGTTTCCGGCATGAGCATGCGCTGGAGACCGGCGAGCAGCTCTACGCGCTGGAACTGACTCCCGAATATTGCGGCAAGATCGAGTATCGCATCCGCGTCTACCCTCACCACGAAATGCTGACGCACCCCTTCGAAATGGGCATGATGGTCTGGCTGTGAGCGGTTGTCTGCGGCAGACAATTCATTCTCTATGCCGCGCACCGGATTTCCTTCAATGAAAGTGCTTTTTGCCACCCCCGAACTTGCGCCCTGGATGAAAAGCGGCGGTCTCGGGGAAATCTCCTGGTCGCTGCCCGCCGCGCTGCACGAAGCCGGCGTGGATGTGCGCATTCTGGTACCCGCCTACACGCCTCTGCTGGCCGCCTTTCCCCGGGCGAAACCGGTTGCCGAATTTGCGCCGGCCGGTGGCGAGTTGCCGGCGTCCCGCCTGCTCGAGGCAAAAACCGACAGCGGCGTCCCGCTGCTCATGCTCGACTGTCCGGCATACTTCCGGCGCGGCGGCACCGCCTATCTGGATGCCAGCGGCAACGACTATGCCGACAACCCCCTGCGTTTCGGCTTGCTCTCGAAGATCGCCGCCCTGTTGAGCAGCGATGCCAGCCCGCTGCACTGGCGCCCCGACGTCCTGCACTGCAACGACTGGCCCTGCGGACTGGCGCCGGCCTACCTGAAGTTCATGGGCGGCGCGAAAGCAGCAACGGTCATGTCTATCCACAACCTGGCCTTCCAAGGCATCTTTCCCGCCGACACGCTTGCCGCGCTCGGCTTGCCGCCCGAGGCTTATGCGATGGAGGGGGTCGAGTTCTGGGGCAAGCTCTCCTTCATGAAGGCCGGCTTGCACTACGCCCAGCGCATCACGACGGTGAGCCCGCGCTACGCCGAGGAAATCCAGACCGAGGCCTTCGGCTATGGTTTCGCCGGACTGCTGCACTGGCGGCGCAACGATCTCACCGGCATCCTCAACGGCATCGATGCGCGCACATGGAATCCGGCGACCGACCCCTACCTGCCGCGACACTACGAATTCGCCCACCTGAAGGGCAAGGAGGCCAACAAAGCCGCGCTGCGCCAGCGCTTCGGCCTGACGGCGGAGGCTTCCTCCCCCGTGCTCGGCGCAGTCTGCCGCATCACGCAACAAAAGGGACTCGACCTGCTGCTCGATATCGGCGATGACATTGCGCTGATCCCGGCTCAGCTCGTACTGCTCGGCACCGGCGACAAGGGGCTGGAATCCGCGCTTTCAGGCATGGCCAATCGTCACCCCGGACAATTCGCCGTACACATCGGCTTCGACGACGGACTTGCGCATCTGGTCGAGGCCGGTGCGGATATCTTTCTCATGCCATCCCGTTTCGAGCCCTGCGGGCTGAACCAGATGTACAGCCTGCGTTACGGCACGCCGCCGCTCGTGAGAGAAACCGGCGGTCTGGCCGACACAGTGATCGATTGCAACGACGCGACGTTGGCCAGCGGCAAGGCCAATGGCTTCGTCTTCGGCGAAGCCACATCCGAAGCGCTGCTCATGGCGATCCGCCGCGCCGTGGCTGCATGGCACGACAAGGCGCTTTGGCACAAGCTGCAACGAAACGGGATGGTGCTGGATTTCAGCTGGTCGAATGCGGCAACCGCCTACAAGGCCATCTATGCGGGCTTGCCGACCAATGGCGCGAAAATGAAAACTGCGGCAAGGACGCGAAGTCCTGCCGCCAGCACCGCAGAAGAAAAGCTGGCGCCAGAGGCTGGCGCTAGCTGAAGACGGTACGGACGCCCTGGAGGAGGATGACAAATCCACCCAGGCCGACCGCGCCGACGAGGAGATTGTTGAGGGAAGACGAATGGGCGTGGCGATCTAGCAGGCGCTTGGCCAAAGCCAGCATGCAGATCACCGCAGTCAATGCGGCCAGCGTGGAAATATTCGGATCGAGCAGCGCCGCCCGCACCCTGTCGACCAACCAGCCGTCAGGCCCCAAGGTATAAAAAACCGCGCCGCCAACACCGGCGGCGAGGCAGGAGGCGATCATCAGGGCCGTGAAGGTTTCCCTGGTTTCGTGCATCAGGCGTTCCATATCGTCACCTCTCGTACCCCAAGCCCGGAAGCGGGCGCTAGTGTAAAAAGAAGCCGGCGCAGACAGGGCGCGATCGATTGGCTCAGGACCGATCCCCGAAGGTAGAGGCATCCTGTCTTACGGGCGGCCGGCATTCGTAAACCCGTCTGTATCATTTGCTGCTATTCCATTCAACTGCGCGCCACCAGCGCGCCGTTGACCACCTTGACCTTGTCGCCGACGGCAAACGCGGGTTGCGCCGACTGGCTCAGCATCCTCAGCGAGCCGTCATCCATGCGCACGCTCACGCGCCAACTGGTCGACTTCTTGATGTTCTTCTCGATCTCGTGGCCGGCATAGGCGCCTCCGGCTGCACCCAGAACACCCAGGGCAGTACGGCCGCTGCCGTGACCGAACTGGCTGCCGACCACCGCACCGGTGACTCCGCCGGCAACAGCGCCGATACCGCTCGCCTGGCCTTTCACTTCCACGGCACGAATCGATTCAATCTCTCCGCACTGCACACAGGCAGCCGCTTGAACCGTCCTCGTTCGTTCAGACTGGACGCCCGGCTGACCTGCCTCCTTGCTCTTTTCCTGCGTCTGGACGGCATCCTGTCTCTGCGAATAGGCCGACGGAATGATCCCCGTCACCGCAGCGACGGCAACCAGGCTGGCGATGATCACCGCGATCGCCGCGATGTTCATCAGCGGGCTCGGTCTGCCGTGGGTCGCCATTGCTTTCATGTCCTGATGCAATCCCTATGTTGAACTTCTCTCGCCCCTTCTTATGCAAACGCTGTGCCATATTTGTTTTTTCATTTTGAAACATTGCGTAAGCTTGTTTTGTTAATACAAAGCACGAATGAAGAATTCACGGAAACGTCGGGCGTAGACGACAGCCAGCCTGATGTAATGGCTTAACATCATGAATTAACTATGTATTTCTTTGTCGCCGGTAGGCGACAGGCGCTACGGTTTGTATAGGTGTGCCCGACGGGATTGCATCAGGCCTTTTCGGCCTTCTCGGACTTGAACAACGCAGGACTGAGATCGTGACGCTGCAGAAGCTTGTAGAACTCGGTGCGGTTGCGCTGCGCCATGCGCGCAGCCTGGGTCACATTGCCCTCGGTTGCGCGCAGCAGCCGCAACAGGTAGTCGTGCTCGAAAGCGCGCCGCGCCTCGTCGAGAGACACCATCATGGTGTTGTCGTCATGCAGCGCCTGCTGCACGAGCGAAGCCGGCACCAAGGGAGAAGTGGATAGCGCAACGGTCTGCTCGACCACATTGAGGAGCTGGCGCACATTGCCAGGCCAGGAGGCGTTCACCAGCAATTCCATCGCCTCCGGAGAAAAGGTGCGGGCGGGCTTGTTGTAGCGCCCCGCCAACTGTTCGATGAAATGCGCACACAACAGCGGAATATCCTCGCGACGCTCGGACAACGGGGGCAGCGCCAACGAGACCACGTTGAGCCTGTAGTAAAGATCGGGACGGAAGCTGCCGCCGCGAATGCTTTCGGACAGATCCCGGTGGGTGGCGGAAATGATGCGCACGTCGACCGGAACCATATCCGTCGACCCCACCGGCCGCACGCTGCGGTCCTGCAGGGCGCGCAGCAATTTGGCCTGAAGGGCGAGAGGCATGTCGCCGATCTCGTCGAGGAACAAGGTGCCGCCCTGCGCCGCCTGGATGAGGCCGCGGTGGGCATAGATCGCCCCGGAAAAAGCGCCCTTGGCATGGCCGAACAGTTCGCTCTCAAGCAGGTGCTCGGGAATCGCCGCGCAGTTGACGGCCATGAAAGCCCCTTTCGCCCGCGCGCTGGCGAGGTGAATGGCCTGGGCGAGCAACTCCTTGCCGCTGCCGGATTCGCCGAAGATCAATACGCTGGCATCCGAGCCGGCCACCAACTTGGCCTGACGCAGCACTTCTTCCATGCGCTGGCTGCGCGTGACAATGGCGGCGCGCCAGTCTTCCGTTGCGCCGCCTGTTTCCGTACCACCGGAGAACTTGAGGGCCTGCTCGACCTGGGCAAGCAGGTCCTTGCCGTCGAAGGGCTTGGTGAGAAAGCTGAAGACGCCGCGACGGGTGGCCGTCACGGCATCGGGAATCGTGCCATGCGCGGTCAGAATCATCACCGGCAGCGTCGGCATGGCGGCATGGATGCGATCGAACAATGCCATGCCATCCATGCCCTCCATGCGCAGGTCGGTGATGACAAGTCGAGGGCGCGCCAGGGCCAACTGGGCCAGCGCCTGCGCGCCGCTCTCCGCCGTCTGCACGGCGTAGCCGGCAGCCGTCAGCCGCAGGGAAATCAGCTTGAGCAGGTCGCGATCGTCGTCGACGAGGAGAATGGGGGCTTTCGTTTCGGTCATTTTTTCGGGGATTGCCGTCCGCGCAGGTTGCGCTCAATAGTCAACATGGTGTCCAGTTTCTGCTGCAGTTCATCGGCGCGTTTCTGTTCCCGCTGACGCTCGATCACCAGCTTCTGAAGCAAGACGATGAATTGGTGCCGGGGCGAGTCGGACGGCGTCTTGCGGCTGGCGGCACCATCGAGCAAGGCCAGCAGCCTGGCATCATCTCGCCAGGCCGCTCCCGGAACGCACATCAGCAAAGCCAGTCGCAAACGACCCAACTCGCTGCGATCGCGAGCAAACGACTGGTTGATGCCCTGAAATTCGCGCTTCAGTTCCTCCGGCGGCATGGCCAGCAAGTCTTGATAGTATGCCAGCAAGGCCGATACTTCCGCATTTTCCTTCATGTAATCCGCGCCGGGTGTAGGCGCGGACACGGGGTCAGGCACGGCCGGCTCCGGTGCGGCAGGAAACAGTCCACAGCCCCCCATTGCCGCCGTCACGGCAATTCCCCACAAAAGCTTCACATCAGTCCTTCTTTTCCCAATTGAGCGGCAGGTTGACGCGAAAGTGGCCGCCTTTGCCTTCCTCGATGACTTCGATTTTGCCACGATGCGCCAAAACATATTCCTTGGCGATGGCCAGGCCGAGGCCGCTGCCCTTCACGGTGCCGCGCCGCGCCCGCGTGCCGCGGAAGAACGGTTCGAAGACGCGCTCGCGCTCCTCGGCGGCAATGCCTGGGCCCTCGTCAGCGACATCCAGCACCGCACGTCCCTCCCGCTTAGCCAGCTCGACATGAATGACGCCCTCGCGCGGCGAGAATTTGATGGCATTGGTGATGAGGTTGTCGACCACCACGCGCAGCTTGTCGGCGTCCCCCTCCACCAGCAAGGGCGTCAGCCTGCGCTCGAAGCGGATGGCGCGCGCGGCCGCCACCAGACGGTGCGTGCGAAGCACCTGGGTGCATACCACGTCAAGCGCAACCGGGTGTGGATCGATGCTGCTCGCGGCAAAACCCGCCTGTTGATAATTGATCAGTTCCTCAATGAGCTGCTGCAAGCGTCGACTGTTCTGGTCAATAATCGTGATGATCGTTCTTTGCTGCTCGTTCAGCGGACCTGGCACGCCTTCCCCGAGCAGTTGCGCGCCTTCGCGGATAGCGGTAAGCGGTGTTTTCAGGTCATGCGAAACGTGGCGCAGAAAGCGGTTCTTCTGCTCCTCGAGTTCCGCCAGCCGCCGTCGCAGCCAATCGAGCCGCCGGCCAAGATAAGCGAGATCCTGCGGGCCGGAGACAGTGATCCCGTCCGAGTACTCGGCACGGCCGATGGTGCGGATGGCGCGGTCGACCTGCTGCAACTGGCTGGAAATGATGGAACGGAACCACAGGGCGATGCCGAGGGTCACCGGAATCGCGGCGAGCAGCTGCCAGGTCAGCGTGCTGCGCGCATCGAGCGCCGTGGTGCGCAGGCGCTCGACCTCGACGTCGATCAGGCGGCCGCTGGCCGTCAGAACGCCGCGCGCCTGTTCGGCGATGGTGGAAAATTCATCCGGGGTGACGGCTGCTCCGGCATCCAGGGCATTCAGCAGTTTTTGTTCGCGAACCAGCGCCGCAAGCAGCCTGGAGCGCCCACTCTCGTCCAGTGGCAGGAGCGAATATTCCTGAGTCGCCTGGACGAACTCGATGCGAAGACGGCGGTAGTCTTCAAGCAGGCCGCGATCCTGCAGAACAAGATACTGGCGCAAGGCGCGCTCCATGCCCGTCAGCGTCTCCAGCATCTCGCGGCTGGCGCGCGTCGCCACGGCGGCCTCCCGCACCGCCCGCTCGCTCTGTTCGGCCAGATGCTGCACGTTGAAGGCGGCATTGCCCAGCGCGAAAACGAGCGGCAGCGAGACCAGGCCGAAGCCGATCAGGATCAGGCGCAGGAAGGATTTAGGATAGAGGCGGCTCACTCGGTATAATCTCTCGGCTTCCGCATTCTGCTTTTTTTACGATAACACATCGATGGAACCCACCCGCAAACCCCGCCTTTCGCTCATCGCCGCCGTCGCGGCGAATGGCGTCATCGGCAGCGACAACGCACTGCCCTGGCGCTTGCCCGAGGACCTGAGGCGCTTCAAGGCGCTGACGCTGGGTCACCCGGTGATCATGGGCCGCAAGACATACGAGTCGATCGGTCGTCCGCTGCCCGGCCGGCGCAACATAGTCATCTCGCGCAACACGGCGTACGTGGCTGAAGGCTGCGAAATGGCGAGATCGCTCGACGCCGCCCTCGCCGCCTGCTGTGGCACGACCGACGAAGTCTTCGTCATCGGCGGCGCGCAGATCTACGCCGAGGCGCTGCCGCTGGCGCAGCGGCTGTATCTCACTGAAATCTGCCGGGTGTTCCAGGGCGATGCGCGCTTCCCCGCAATCCGCCGTGGTGGATGGGCTGAAACGGCGCGCGAGGCGCACCGCACCGACGACGGCCTGGAATACGACTTTGCGATCTATGACCGCGCTTAATAGCTGGGCCCGTAAGGCCCCTGGGGTCGCTGGGGAGCGTGAATGTTTCCCGGGCTGTCGCCGGCGGAAAAGCCCGGCGTAGCCGGACCGGGCGGTTGCGTGAGCGGGTCCAGCGCATTGCCCTTCGTGAAAACCGGAGGCGTATTGGCGTCCGCCACGTAGGCCGACTGGCCGGCCTCCACCAGCAGGCAGCCGGCATTGTTGCAGACTTCGATCAGGCCGGAGTTCGTCGTCACAGTGATGCTCTTGCCGTAGGCCACCGCGTATTCGGTGCCGCGGATGCCGATGGTCGCCACGGCGGTGTCGAGCCGGTAGGCCTTGCGATCCGCCTTGCCGACAGCACCGGTGATGGTGCGCATGGCGCCCTTCAGCAGGCTGAAGAAGCCCTTCTCGTTTCCTTCCTGCTCACCCTTGAATTCATAGGCGTCGATGCGAAACTGGGTCTGTGGCTGAAGCGATACCATTGCACCGTCAGTGAAACGCAACTGCGTACGTCCGCTGCCGGTATCCACGGTTTCTCCCGCCATTACCTCCGCACCCCGGGCAAGCGGTCGCCGCGCTCCATCAGGCTGGACAGCTACCACGTCGCCGATCGCGAAATCAATCTTCGCTGCGCCGGCGGCATGCACCCCACCCGTGAGCATAATCAAAAGTATCGGCAACACATAAGAGTAGATGGACATAACGGTCTTAATCGCAAAGATTGATTACACGCATGACAGTTTAGCGCAATCTGGAAAAACCATCACTGAACATGGCCAGTTCCGCATATTCCCCTCCAAAGTCCGGCTGGCGCCTTGGTCGAAACACTTCTTGAGTGCCCGCCCTGTGATCTTGGATATATCACAGACTTCAAACCGCATAGCGCTGCTATTTCCGTTCATTGGCTTCGGCTGCGCCTGAAGACTCAATGAACAAGCGCTCGTCCAGCTCAAGTTCCAGCACAGTCCAATGGCCGACGTCCTTGTTGCCAAAAACATGTCGCTTTTGTGTTGTCCCAACCACGCGATGCCCGAAATTCCTGCACAGCCACTCGACGACTTCGGGCCGATCCGTTTCCGCGCGTACCTTGCGGATGCCCCGCTCCAGCATCATGCGATAGCCTGCCATCATGAGCGCCTTGCCAATTCCATGCTTGTGGAAAATCGGATCAACTGCAAGGCTGGCGCCTTCCGCTTCGGTAGATGAGTGCTGTATGAAGCTGCGCACGCCGACAATGCGGCCGGCATCCTCCGCCACAACGGTGTTGCCGACGATGACGTCCGTGCGTTCCGGATTCGGCATGTCCGCCGACGGGGACAGCGGCGCAATGCCCCATCGTGCCAACAACTGCATGACCTGATCGAGATCCGAAGCCCGCATGGGCCTGATCATGGCGCCCACCGGGTCACCCCCCGAATCGTGCAACGGCGACATCGGATACGATATCCTCGATTTTCATGTTGGCCGGGCGCGGAATGTCTTCGACCATCAACATGTCCACCTCGAAAGGATATCCCAGCGCTTCCTGGATGGCTTTGACCATGCCTTGTTTTTCCCCGGCGGAAAGAGGCCGCTCTGCCGTATAGATCGCCTCGATCCGGGTCAGAGTGCGCTGGATGATCCGGATCTGGCAAATTGGCGCGATCCCGGAATAGCGGATCACTGGAAAACTCGGCCAATGGCGCCGTCCATCCGGCAGCATGATCATGTTGCGCCGGCGCCCGTGGATGCGCGTCAGCACCGGCAGGCCGCGACCACAGGGGCAAGAGTTGCCGACCTCGGCATAGTCGTCAATCTCGTAACGGATGAGCGGCATGGCGAAATTATGCAACGGCGTGATGACGACCCGGCCGATTTCGCCTGGCTCGCAAGGACGGCCCGATTCGTCGAGAATCTCGACCAGCAGGTTTTCCGACTGGACGTGATAATGCTCGCATATCGGACATTGCAGGGCGATATAGCCCGCCTCTTCCCCGCTGTAGACGTCCGCCACCTCCACCCCCCAGGCCTTGCGAACCGTGTCGCGCAAATCCGGTCGCAATGCCTCGCTGTAGGTGCGCGCCTGGCGCAGTTTCGGCAGTTGAACGCCGCGGCGCAAAGTCAGTTCCGCCAGGACGCCGAGATTGCTCGCATGGGTGATGAGGTAATCGGGATTCTCGCTTATCAGCCAGTCGAGCTGCTTCTCGACATCGGTACGAACATTGAGCGTCGCACCCGACCCGGTGTTGAACAGCATTGCCACCGGCGCTCCCCAATCCGGCCAGCGGCCTTCGTCCACCTTGACCCGAATCGCGGCCAGCTTGCCGGAGAAGTCCCTTTTGTGCCACAGGTGCTCGCGCAGGGTCAGCGCGTTCCAGAACAATTGGCTCACCGCCGTCTGCAGAAAGCGCACCGGGGTGCCGGTCGAACCCGAGGTTCGCCCTTCGACAACTTCGCCATGACTTGCCGGGATTGAGGTGCTCTTCAGGGCATCGAATCCCGTCTGCAGTTCTTTCCGCCTCAGTAACGGCAGGGATTGGAAAGCAGCCCAATCCAGCCGGTCGATATCGATTCCGCGAAATGTTCCGGCATAGTGCGGCACGCTCGTCGTTGCATGGCGCAGCAAATGCTTGAGCTGATCCAGCTGGCGTTCGCGAATGCACTCTGCCGGCAACCACTGCGAATGCCCCAGCTGGAAGAGCAGGCTTTGCAGGTGGGCCGAGGCGTCGCTGCCGATGGCCGGCCAGACAATGCCCGGTACAGCACTGCGCATCTCCGGTTCGCAAGCCGCCTTGGTCGGGTTCGTCGGCATCACGGCCTTGTCCCCTGCGCCGCATCGATTTCAGTGATGAAATCCTCCAGCTTCCCGGCGTTGGAAAGGGGCAGGGCCTGGACCCGCTCAAAGGCCAGCGGCAGGGTGCAGCGCAGATGCGCCAGCAGCGCCCGGGATACCCGCTCGCACTCGTCCGGCGAGAACACCTGCCCGGCTTCATAGCGCAATAGCAGGGAATGGTCCCGCCGCTGCAACAACTGGAAGCGATGCAGCGAGGGTGCGAGATCGACCCACGGCAACGAGGACAAATTCGGCCAGGAGGTGTCGCCGTCGGGCAGAAACAGCCGGTTGCGGTGTCGCCCGAGAATCCTGGTCAGGCGCGGCAGGCCGCGACCGCAGGGACAAGCCTCGCCAACCTCTGCAAAATCCCCGGTGTCGTAGCGAACCAGGGGCATGGCGAAATTGTGCAGAGGGCTGACCACGATGCGGCCGACATCTCCGGGTGCGCAGGGCTTCCCCTGCGGATTGAGCACTTCCACCACCGCCCATTCGGACTGGGCATGGAAATGGCCGGTCTGCGGGCATTGCAGCGCCAGCAGACCGCATTCCGAGGAACTATAGATATCGACCAGGCCGGCTCCCCAGGCCTTGTGCACGAGTTGACGCAGAGAGTCCGTCACCGTTTCGCCGACTGTCCTGACTTCGCGCAGGCGGGGTAGCGGCAAACCGCCTTCAAAGGCGATCTCTGCAAGTGCGCGCAGCGTGGAAGGCGTGGTCATCAGATAATGCGGATTCATGGCGAGCAGCCAATCGCGCTTTTCAGACAATGGCCGGCGTATCGGAAGATTGGCCGATTCACCGCAGGCGAAAACCAGATTGGAAGGTAAGCCCCAGGTCGGCGCAAGGCCGGCTTCATCGCGGCTGCGAATAAAGGCATGCCGCGCGGCAAAATCGCGCCGATGCCAGAGATGCTCGCGCAAAGCGATCGCGTTCCAGAAAAACCCGGCCACGGATGTCGTCCGGTAGCGCAGCGGCACGCCGGTTGAACCGCTCGTTTCGTCCTCGGAAACCATACCGTGGTGATCGGGAAGCACTGAAGCATATAACGCCTTGCCTGCCTCCTGCGCCTGCCTCCGCGTCAGCAGCGGCAGCTCGCGGAACGCGGTCCGCGCGTCCTCGTCCGGGCAACACAGCCAGTCGCGATAGGCATCATCGCGCTGGTAGTGGGGAACGGTCGCCACCGCATGCGCCAACAAGGCGCGCAACTGCTTGAACTGATGTTGCTGCATGACTTCAAGCGACCACCACTGGGAGCGATCGAGTTGCAAGTTGAGCGCCAGCAAATGTGCTCCGGCATCGGGCACGATCGCCGGCCAGGCGATGCCTTCCACCGCCGTGCGCAGGCCCATTCCGCCCGCCGAATCAATTCCGCCCGGTTCGTTCATGCCTGCGCTGCTTCGCTGCGTGGCACGGCGAAGCTCGCCGGCGGCAGACCCGCCGCATGCCGCTCCCACATCATCTGGAAGGCACGATCCAGCTCCCTCACCCTTCGCGCCGTGTCGAACAAAGAACATGTCGAACGATTCCGCGCAAGCCTTGTACGCAGCGTGGCCAGTTCGTCGGGCTGCGTCGCCAGCCGGAATGCCGTTTCCCCGTAGGCCGCGCGGTCCGTCGCGACCAGCTCCGGCAGACCGGCGGCGCGCACGATGCTGGCCCCGATGCGAGAGGCCATGGTGCGGCCCGGACAGGTCAGCACAGGCAGGCCCGCCCAGAGGGCGTCTGCCGCCGTGGTATGCGCGTTGCAGTGGAAAGCGTCTAGAAAGAGATCGGCGCAGGCATGGCGGGCCAGATGCTCTGCGCGCGGCAGACGTGGCGCGAAGACAAGCCGCGCCGGCCGTATGCCGCGCGCTGCCGCCTCGCGCTGCAGGTTGTTTCGCAGCGGCTCACCCGAATCGACCAGCCACAGGACGCTGTCGGGAATCCGATGCAGCAGCCGCATCCAGACATCGAATGCCTCAGGCTCTATCTTGTAACTGCTGTTGAAGCAGCAGAAAACGAGGCCACTCTCCGGGAGGCCGCATTTCTTGCGACCGGTTGTCGCCTCGGCAATCATCTCGCGATCGTTGTAGATGAAGAACGTATCCGGCAGATACGCAAGCTTTTCCGTCCAGCGAACCGCCTCTTCCGGCGACGTCGTGAATGCATCGGTTATGCGATAGTCGATGAAACGGCTGCCCATCGTGGCGGGCATGCCGAGGTAGGACACCTGCAGCGGCGCCGGACGCAATGCCAGGACTTCCGGCCGGGAGAAATCCGTATAGCCGGCAAGGTCGACCAGAATGTCGATGTCGTCCAGGGCGATCCGCGCAGCGAGTTCCTGCGCGTTCAGCGCCGACACCTCGCGGAACGCATCGCACGCTTCCTCGATGCGCATTCGCAGTTCGCTGCCGTCGCCGCGATGGATGGAATAGCCGAACACCTCGAAAGTGCCGCGATCATGGCCGGCCAGCTGGCGCCAGTGCAGTTGCGCTGCGGGATGTTCCCGGAAATCCGGCGAGAGAAAGCCCAGACGGATCTTTCCTGGTCGCCGCTTGCCCTCGCCCCCTCTCCAGATATCGTGCGGGGAAAGCGGGTTGCCGACCGCGCGTGCCGAGGCGGCCATGGCGATGCCTTGCGCCAGCGCCTGCTGCTCCGCTGCCGCGAGCGGCAGGGACAGCGAAGTGAAATACAGCCCCATTTCGTCCAACTGGCCCGGCGCATGCTGCAACTCCGTAGCCAGTTGCCGCATCCCCTGAACCAGCCTGTCGCGCTCTGCCCAGTCGCATGATTTCTGCCGCTCCAGCAGGCGCGCCAGGCGGATCTGGCGCGGGTCCTCCGTCAGCGTCCGCGCCTCGCCCAGTCCGACAACCGACGCAGCGCTGTCGAGAAAGCGCCGGGCGCCTGCCGCATCGGCCGTTCGGGCGCGGGAAAACGATTCGCCTGACTCTGTATCGCGCCCCAGCATCGCCAGCGCCAGCCCGCGCAGCATGAGGACATTGGCGTCGGCAGGCGCCAGGCGCAGGGCGCGATCGGCAACGATCAACGCTTCGGCGTAGCGGTCGAGGCGTAACAGGACGTCGGCCAGGTTGTAGTGGGCGGCGGCGCTGCCGATGTGGCTTCGCACCAGCGCCTGATCGTCGCGCAGCGCCTCGTCAAGCCGGCCGAGACGGGCCAGGAGGGCGCCACGATTGAGGCGCGCACGGAAATCCCGCTGATCGCGCCGCAGCGCTTCGTCATAACCCGCCAGCGCCGCCGGCAGATCGCCCAACTCTTCCAGTACGATGGCCGCGTCGACCGCTGCCTTGACATCGCCCGGCCGCCGCCGCGAGAGTTCCTCGATCTGCACCAACGCGGCACGCGGCCGTTTCAATCCGAGCAAGAGGGTGGCGCACGCCTGCCTGGCATCGTCCATCGCGGGATCGAGCGAGAGCGCCCGTTCCATGGCCGCCAGCGCCGTCTCCGGCCTCTCTTGCTGATGACGGGCAACGCCGGTGAGGAACCAGGCGCGGGCCGATGCGGGATCGGACGCCGCCACGCGCAACGCAATTGCCTCGGCTTCCGCGCCCCTGCCCGACTGCAGCAGGACGGCCGCCCGCTCCAGTTCCGGAATTGTCGTGTTGTTTTCCATCCCCTGTTTCTTGCTGGCATACTCCCGGCCAGACATGGCCGACAGCCTAATTCATATCGTAGACCGCTTCGAGGTGCCATGGAGCGGCAGTGCGCTGAGCGCACTTTCCCTCCACGGGCTGCTATCGCGCGATGCCGACGTTCACCTATGGAGTCTTGGGACGCCGCATGCGTGCTATCAAGACTGTCCAATCATGCCCATTGTGTACGAAACGGGCAACTTTCCTAGAGAAGGAACGCTGATCATCCACGGCAGCCACTACGAGTTGGGGCTCTGGGCAGGAAAGACGAATGCGCGCCGCGTCATCCTCCTGTGCAACGTGCACTGGCCCCTCCAACTCTTCGACACCATCACCCGGCTTCGCGAAGCTGGCCTGCCCGAACCCGACCTTGTTTTCCGCTCGCGAGGCTTGCGTGAGCAAGCCGCAATGGACGGCATCGTCGAGCCGCCGCTGATCGATATCGATGTGTTTCGGCCTGCAATGCGCGCCACCGGCGGCGGCTTCACGCTCGGCCGCATCAGCCGCGATGTACTAGGCAAGCACTCCGGGGACGACCCCTCGCTCTATCGCATGCTGGCCAACGCCGGCTGCCGGGTACGCGTGATGGGTGGAACATGTCTGGACGAATACATCGGCGTGGATCGCGTCGGCATAGAACTGACCGAAGCCGGCAGTCTGCCTGCGCAACGCTTCCTGCAGGAACTGGATTGCTTCTTCTATCGCACAGGCACGTGGGAGGAGGCTTTCGGTCGCGTGATGCTGGAGGCAATGGCGACCGGGCTGCCGGTCGTCTGCCACCGCCGCGGCGGCCACACCGAATGGATTCGCAGCGGGGAAAATGGCTTTCTTTTCGATACCCAGGAAGAGGCTTTCGACCTGCTCACGGCCCTGCGCGACGATCCGGATAGGCGCCTGCACATCGGGCAGGCGGCGCGGCAAACCGCCTTGAACATGTTCGGCGAAGCCGCCCGGGAGGTGCGGCGGCGCTGGTATCTCGGTATTTCCTGACGAGCGGCAATCAGCAAGAATAGCCGCAGCCAGCAGCAAGCCCGGTCTGCTTGAACGCCGCCGCGCCGCTGATGGTGCCAAAATCGGTGCCGTAGAACTGATAGACAAGACCGGCTCGCGCCGCCATGGGCCCGGCGAAGAAACCTTGTATGCTGGAACCGCAACCGCAACAACTGCCTCCGGACACCGAGCCGGATCCGCCGAAATTGGATCCCGACATCCAGCCGCCCCAACTCGTCGAATAGGTATTCGTTCCCATCGGAACATTGAGGTTACCCCAGACTGCCGCAGTGCCAAAATCTGCCGACATGCTGCCGCTGATGGGTTGCGTGCCAACCGTTGTTACACCAGTGGAACTATTGTACGCCGTCGGGAAGGTGAAGCCCGCCAGGGTATAGGTGCCGACCATGCTGCCGAGCTGGAGCGCGCTCATGTCCGCGGCAGGGGTGGGAATGCCGACGACATAGTGCACATCCTGCAGCGCGCTAGGCGGATTGCCCCAATCACTTATGCTTCCGCTCGACCAGCGCCCCCAGCCGATGATGCCGTCGGAGAGCGCACCGGCCGTGACCCCTGCTGCCACGGAAAGAACGCCTTCCCCGCCGTCCATGGTGCTGAAATGCGTCAGTGCGCCGCTACTGTCGAAGTTGGCTGTGGTCGCCTTTACCTGTCCATCGTGACGGGAATCAGAATAGGGGCCTCTGATGGCAGAGAAGAAAGAGCTTTCCCCGCTGTCATAAAACTGCCCGGCCATGGCGAGCGAATAGCCCGGGCCGGAAGGCAGCACCGGGAATCCGCCGGAGGCGCTGTTGCCGGCGATGAAGGTGGGCAACGGATCGGGGGGAGGCGGGGGTATCTCCGCCATCTTGTCCGACATCACCGGCTGGGTGTTGGCGTCCGCCACATAGGCCGTCTCGCCGCTGTTCAGGATCAGGCAGCCGGCCGCATTGCAGACAATATTGCTGCCTTCCCCGGTGGTGACGTTGATGCTGTTGCCATAGATCACCGAGAACTCGGTGCCGCGGATGCCGATGGTGGCCACCGTGGTGGTGACCTTGTAGTTCTCGCGGTTGCTGCGCCCGACCAGGCCGGTGATGGTGCGCATGCCTCCCCTGAGCAGGCTGAAGAAGCCCTTCTCGCTGCCGTCCGTCTTGCCGCTGAAACGATAGTCGTCGATGCGGAACTGGGTCTGCGGCGCCAGCGACACCTGGGCGCCGTCGGTAAAGCGCACCTGGGCCCGGCCGTTGCCGGTGTCGATGGTCTCTCCGCTGGCGATTTCGGCGCCCTTGTCGATCGTCCGGCTGCGGCCGTCAGGTGCGAGCGCCTTGACGTCGCCGCTGGCGAAATCGACTCGTGCCGCGCCGGCAGCCTGGCCGGTGAGCGGGAAAACAGCGGCGAGCGCTGCCATCAATGCAGCGCTGGAATGTTTCATCTTGAATTCGTTCGGCATGTTGCCTCCTGCTCAGAATTCCTTGCGCACGGTAACGGATACGACCTCGCGCCTGAAGTGGTTGATAGCCAGGTTCGAGCGATTGTCGGTGTATTGGAACTGGGGCGTCACGAGCCAGCTTTTTGCCGGCGTCCAAGCCACGCCGACGCCGAGGTTCCACTGGTCGTCGTCGCGTGTTCGCAGCAACAGCGGATGCTCCCCGTGGTAATGGCGGTTTTCGTAGCCGAGATTCACGAAAACCTTGGCGTCCCGGTGGAACTCGTGCTGGGCGCCGACACGGACACCGAAAGCGGCGTGTCCGAGATGCTGAAAACCGTCTTTCCTTGCGGCTTCGTCGGCAAGATATGCGCCACCGTAGAACACCGTCTTGAAGCCGGCCAGGGCATGGGCAAAATTCGCGCCGATGACGAAGCGGTCGGCGTTGCGCACTTCCTCGGAATTGTAGTTCAGGTCGGAATACTGCACGAAAAGGCTGGACTGGTTGCGGGCATCGTAGTTGTGCTGCCACTGGGCGGTGAACCCCTTTGCCTCGCGGTAGCGGTCGTTGTCCACCCAGAACTGGTTGTATTGCAGCGCCGCGCTGAACACGTCCTTGCCGTAAGTGCGCACCACGCCGATGTGGGCATCCGTGGCGCCGGTATCGAAGATATCGTGATGGTTGTTGTTGACGCGTTTGTTCCCGGTCAGGCTGGCGGTGAGGGCCCACTCCCGGCTTAAGGGGTGTCGCAGCGCAATACCGGCGGCGGCCGTGGTGAAGGTGTCGCTTTGCCGCACGCCCGAAGATGGCAGGGTGAGGATCGGTCCGCCAAAAGCGGGCACCGTAATGCTCTGGCTGGAGGTGGCGCTATTGACGTTGGTATCGTGTCCGAAGGTGCCTTCGATGTAGCCTCGCACGGTGGTGCGTCCCTGATCCTCGATGCGCTCGACGGCAGTCAGCAGCCGATCGATGGTGGCAGCCACTTCCGGCGGCACGCCCTGTTTCCTTACCGACTCGAATTCCTGTTTGGCCGTTTTGGTTTCGCCCAGTGCCAGATAGGCCCGCGCAATCTCCGCGCGGGCGCGGACATGGTTGGGATCGACAGCCAGCACCCGCTCCAGGGCGAAGACGGCATTGGTATTTTTGCCGACTTCCAGCGCGGCCAGGCCGAGCAGGAAATCGTAGTCGGGATCTCCGGCGCGCTGGGGCTCGAGCGGTTCGAGCAGGGCAAAGGCAGCCTTGGCGTCGCCCCTGTCGAGGAGGGCGCGGGCGTTGTCGGTCACGGCATCCGCCTGCGCTGCGCCCGCCGCGAGCAGGGCGGCCGCGAACAGGGCCGTCCGGATTCTTCCTTTTGTATTCTTCATGGAGCCCCCTACCCGGCAAACGCGAGGCCGGGTGTATCGTGTCTAACCTTAAGCATGCTAAACGATTCTGCGCCCTCTATCAATCAAACGACCAAGAAAAGATGGTCGAAATCCCGGCGCCGCCAGCCCCTCATCTCCTCACCACAAACGACCCGGTCACGCCGGCTGAAGTGAGGGTTTTCAGGTCATAGGAGGAAATGATGCCCTTGCCGGTCGGTCCGACCGGCACGCCATGGGCATTGCCGACCGCCACCCCGCCTGGCCCGGTTCCCGTCAGCGGCAAACCATTCTGGACGAATTGCAGCAAGGGTACGCCGCCAGTGCAACTCGGGCAGCTGGCGCTCCAGGCACGGCCAAAGCCATCGTCGGTCATGGAAATACTGTAGGCAGTGACATTTCCGCCGGACAGGACGATTGCACCTGTCAAGTTGATGGGGGCGCCCACACCCAAGTCCGTGATCGTCGGCGTGTGCCCGACCATGATGTTGAAAGTCCCGCTCAAGGTGGCCGCGACGGCCACCGGCGTGCCTGGGGCATTCATGAAATGGAAATAATCGACGGCCCTCGGCCCCATCACGTCGACAATGACGCCCCCGCCGTAAATACCCCATTTGACGTCCACCGGGGTGGTTCCGTCCATGAAGGTTGCGCCGCTGGAATGGATGATCGGGGCGCCGCTGCGTGCGTAGCGGAAGCCGTCCTTGTCGGCCACGATGGCCATATGGCCGGCCGGATCGAGCAGGATCTCCAGATCATTGGGAGAAGCAACGCCTGCCCCCGAGCCGATAAAGAGGCCACTGCTGTTCTGGCTGCGGTCCCCGCCGACGGCCGCCGTACCATAGGGTGCAGGCGTGAGGCTGGCGACTGCCTGGCTGAAGCCGAAACTTCCTCCAGTCGCCATGGGTTCGAAGAAGGGGGGTATGTCGCCGCTGCGCGGCGGCAGCCCTCCGGGGGGCAGCCCCCCGGGAGGCAGCGGGGGCGGCGGCCCTCCGCGGGGAGGCGGGCCGCCTCTTCCGGCTCCGCCGCCCGGACCGCGACGCTCCCCCTGGCCGCGCATCGTCGATGACGCACGCATGAAATCGGGCGCCCTGTCGAGGCGAATCGGCTGTGCCTGGGAGCTGGGAGGGGCAAAACCGACCTGGTTGGCCCCCAATTCGATGCTGCCACCCTCGGTCTGCAGCACGGTCGCGCCGGCGTTTACACGATTGTAGGTGCCCGGGTCGGCACCCGGCGCGCCGGACCAGCCCGTGAGCGGGATATAAAAGGGTTCATGGTCCGTGCCGCGGATGCCGATCGTCGCCGTGGGCGTACGAACCAGGTAGTTGCTCTTGTTGGCGCGACCGATCAGGCCGGTCAGCGTGCGGAAGCCGCCCTTGAGCAGGCCGAGGATGCCCTTCTCGCTGCCATCCTCCCTGCCGGCATAGCTGTAAGTGTCGAAGCGCAGGGTGGAATCCGGGCGCAGGGAGATCAATGCCTCATCCGCCATAAGCAGCTGCGCATGGCCGTTCGCCCCGGTCACGATCGTATCGCCTTCCAGAACCTTGGTGCCCTTGACGGCGGCAATCTCGCGCCCGTCGGGACGGACGATCTTGACTTCGCCCGACACGAACTGGAACGCGCCCGCATCGGCCAGGACGGGAAGGGAAACAGCCAGCAGCAAGGCCGCCATGAAACGCATAACTGCAAGCCCGCTCATGATGATTCTCCGTATCGACCCGCAATCCATTCTACGCCCGGCCGCTCGGGCTGCCGTGCAATACATCACGCCCTCAGCGGAAATCCTTCCGCAACGTCAGCGAAAACTCGTAGCGATCATAGTCGTATATCGGAAAATTCGAGTCCGACCGCGTGTAGGTCAACTGGGGCTTGAGCAGCCAGTCACGCCGGAAGCGCCAGTTAAGCCCCAAACCAAGGTCGTACTGGATTTCCCTGCGCGTTTCCTGAAACAGGATGTTCAGTTTCCTGTAATTGCTTTGCTGCAGCGCCAGGGTGGCATAGATGTCGAGATCGTCATGCAGCATGTGCTGAAACCCCGCACGCATGCCATGGATGCGCCTGTCGCCATCGGCCCGATGCCGGGTAGCGATATCTTCACCGGTAAAAACACTGCCGAATACGACTGAACCGCCGTTCTCCTCAAGCGCTCTGACAAGCCCGAGACCGGCGATCATCTGGTCCGAACTGTAGGATTGCGAACCGCTTTGCAGATAGAGGATCTCGGAGGCCTGCCCGAAGGCGATGACCTGGGTTTTTGCATCTGCGGCATGGCGCAATTCCATGCCCAGGCTGCCGATGCGCCTGTAATCCGTGTTGTCCAGGGCGTATTCGTTGCGTCCGGCCGTCATCCGGAAGGTGTCCTTGCCATGCACGGCCTGGAAGCCGGCCCTGTAATCGATGTTGCGGTTATCGTAGTTGTCCCACTGACGATGGGCGCGCTGTTTCAGGTCGATGCCGGCAAACAGGCTGAAGCCGCCACCCAGCGTATGCGTCAATTCAGCGCCGCCGCCAACGGAGAGGTATTTGTCCGCTGCCTTCACGCTGTTGGGCCCAAGCGTGAAGTGAGTATTGAACAGCGGCACGAAAATCGAGCCGGAGCTCGTGCCGCTGTTGAGGTTGCTGTCGCGCCCGAGGCTCGCCTCGACATACCCGGTCATGAGCGTGCCGCGACTCGGCGCGCGTTCCTCGATGGCGGCCAGATAGCGCTCGATCGTCTTCCTCGCGGCCGGCGGGGTGTCCTCATGAAGCAGCACCTGCTCGAACTCCCCGCGCGAACGCTGGAAGTCTCCAAGGGCGAAATATGCGCGCGCCATATCGAGCCTCGCGGCGGCGTGGTCCGGATTCACCGCCAGCACTCGCTCGAATACCAGCGTTGCCCGGTCAGCCCGTCCGGAATCCAGCGCGGCAACTCCCAGCAGGTAGTCGAAATCCTCGCGCCCTGCCAGAGCGAACTCATGGGTGGAGAGCAGTTTCCAGGCCTCTTCTGCCTTGCCCCCGCGGACCAACGATTCGGCACGTTGCAAATCCGGCTGCGCCGGCGCCTGGGCCTGCGCCAGCCCCACGGGCACCAACATGGACAGGGCAAGAAAGCCCACAAACCAAAGAATGCGCATGCGTTTCACAGGCAAGGAATGACAGGCTGATTTTATTTAATTTTTTCTTAATGTCAATAAGTTATGTTGTTTTTTTGATACATGACATTAACTTTGTGGCCGGGCATAAAAAAACCGCCCTGAGGCGGTTATTAACCGGGTCGGTCGGAAATTACCTGACGCAATCGACGAAGTAACGCACCTTGCCGTTGCTTTCATCCTTGACCAGGCCATGAATGTCCGTCTCGAAACCCGGGAAGCGTTCATTGAAGTCACGGGCGTATTGCAGGTAGCTGACGATGGTGCGGTTGAAGCGCTCGCCGGGTATCAGCAGGGGTATGCCGGGAGGGTAGGGGGTGAGGAGGACGCTGGTGATGCGATCTTCCAGCTTGTCGATCTCGACGCGTTCGATCTCGCGATGCGCCATCTTGGCGAAGGCGTCGGACGGGCGCATCGCCGGCACCATGTCGGAGAGATACATCTCGGTCGTCAGCCGCGCCACGTCATTCGCCTTGTAGACGTCGTGGATCTGCTGGCACAGGTCGCGCAGGCCGACCCGCTCGTAGCGCGAGTGCTTGGCGACGAACTCGGGCAACACCTTCCATAACGGGTGATTCCTGTCGTAATCGTCCTTGAACTGCTGCAGCTCGGTCACCATGGTGTTCCAGCGGCCCTTGGTGATGCCGATGGTGAACATGATGAAGAAGGAATAGAGGCCGCATTTCTCGACGATGACGCCGTGCTCGGCGAGGTATTTGGTGACGATGGCCGCCGGGATGCCCCAGTCGGCGAAATCCCCGTCGACATCAAGTCCGGGCGTGATGACCGTGGCCTTGATCGGGTCGAGCATGTTGAAGCCGTCGGCCAGCTGGCCGAAACCGTGCCAGCGCTCGCCGGGCTTGAGCATCCAGGCCTCGCGCTCCTCGATGCCTTCCTCGGAGAGATCGTCCGGCCCCCATACCTTGAACCACCAGTCGGCGCCCCATTCCTCGTCGACCTTGCGCATGGCCCGGCGGAAATCCAGGGCCTCGGCGATGGATTCCTCGACGAGCGCCGTGCCGCCCGGCTCTTCCATCATCGCCGCCGCCACGTCGCAGGAGGCAATGATGGCGTACTGCGGCGACGTCGAGGTATGCATCAGATAGGCCTCGTTGAAGACGTCGCGATCAAGCTTGCGGTTCTCCGAATCCTGCACCAGGATCTGCGAAGCCTGGCTCAAACCGGCCAGCAGCTTGTGCGTGGACTGCGTCGAGAACACCATCGACTCCCTGCAACGAGCCCGGTCGGCGCCGATGGCATGGTAGTCGCCGTAGAAATCGTGGAAGGCGGCGTGCGGCAGCCAGGCCTCGTCGAAGTGCAGCGTGTCGATCTTGCCGTCGAGCATCTCCTTGATCTCCTCGACGTTGTAGAGGATGCCGTCGTAGGTGGACTGGGTGATGGTCAGCACGCGCGGCTGCCCCCTCACCTTCGCGGCGAAGGGATGGGCGGCGATTTTCCGCTGGATGTTTTCCCAGGCGAACTCCGCCTTGGGAATCGGCCCGATGATGCCGTAGTTGTTGCGCGTCGGCATGAGGAACACCGGGATGGCGCCGGTCATGATGATCGAGTGGAGCACCGACTTGTGGCAGTTGCGGTCGACGATGACGATGTCGCCGGGCGCCACGGTCGAATGCCAGACGATCTTGTTCGACGTCGAGGTGCCGTTGGTGACGAAGAACAGGTGGTCGGCGTTGAAGATGCGCGCGGCGTTGCGCTCGGAGGCCGCCACCGGCCCGGTGTGGTCGAGCAACTGGCCGAGTTCCTCCACGGCGTTGCAGACGTCGGCGCGCAGCATGTTCTCGCCGAAGAACTGGTGGAACATCTGGCCCACCGGCGACTTGAGGAAGGCCACGCCGCCGGAATGCCCCGGACAGTGCCAGGAATAGGAACCGTCGGCGGCATAATGCGTCAGGGCGCGGAAAAAGGGCGGCGGCAGCGATTCCAGATAAGTCCTGGCCTCGCGCACGACATAGCGCGCGATGAACTCCGGCGTGTCCTCGAACATGTGGATGAAGCCGTGCAGCTCGCGCAGCACGTCGTTCGGGATATGGCGGCTGGTGCGCGTCTCGCCGTGCAGGAAGATCGGGATCTCGGCGTTGCGCGTGCGGACCCCCGCGACGAAGGCGCGCAAGCCGGCGATGGTCTCCTCCTCATCGTTGGCCAGCTCCTCGTCGTCGATGGACAGGATGAAGGCCGAGGCGCGGCTCTGCTGCTGGGCGAAGGAGGACAGGTCGCCGTAGCTGGTGACGCCCAGCACCTCCATGCCCTCCGCCTCGATGGCCTCGGCCAGACGGCGAATGCCGAGACCGCTGGCGTTCTCGGAGCGGAAGTCCTCGTCGATGATGATGACCGGAAAATGAAACCGCATCGCAACCCCCGCGTATGTATGAACCGCTTTAAACGCAGAGGACGCAGAGACGCAGTGGACGCAGAGAAGTCATTTATGATCCCTCTGCGTCCTCTGCGTCTCTGCGCTCTCCGCGTCGAAAGAGGTTAGATTTTGGGCAGTGTAACGCCGACTTGCCCTTGGTACTTGCCGCCGCGATCCTTGTACGAAGTCTCGCAGACCTCGTCCGCCTCGAAGAACACCACTTGGGCGCAGCCCTCGCCGGCGTAGATCTTGGCCGGCAACGGCGTCGTGTTGGAAAACTCCAGGGTAACGTAGCCCTCCCATTCCGGCTCGAAGGGGGTGACGTTCACGATGATGCCGCAGCGGGCGTAGGTGCTCTTGCCGAGGCAGACGGTCAGCACGTTGCGCGGGATGCGGAAATACTCGACCGTGCGCGCCAGGGCGAAGGAGTTGGGCGGGATGATGCAGAAGTCGTTGTTGATCTCGACGAAGGAATTCGGATCGAAATTCTTCGGGTCGACGATGGTGCAGTTGATGTCAGTAAACAGCTTGAATTCGTTCGAGCAGCGGATGTCGTAACCGTAGCTGGACGTGCCGTAGGAGACGATCTTGCGGCCGTCGATCTCGCGCACCTGGCCGGGCTCGAAGGGCTCGATCATGCCGTGCTCCGCCGCCATGCGGCGAATCCATTTGTCCGATTTGATGCTCATCGCGCAGCGCCGAAAAGAGAAAGAGCGGAATTATCCGCTCTTTCGGGGGTGGGTCAACAAAGGGTTTCAAGTGTTCTGGATGACGATGTTCGGGAACTTCGCCGTCATGTCCTTCGCCTGCTCGGCGATCTTCACGGCGACGCGGCGGGCGATGCCGCGGTAGATCTCGGCGACGCGGCCCTCGGGATCGGCCGCCACCGACGGCTTGCCGGAATCCGTCTGCTCGCGGATCCGGATGTCCAGCGGCAGCGCGCCGAGAAACTCGACCTCGTAGTCCTTGCACATCTTCTCGCCGCCGCCTGAGCCGAAGATGTGTTCCTCGTGGCCGCACTTCGAGCAGATGTGGATGCTCATGTTCTCGACGATGCCGAGGATGGGGATGCCGACCTTCTCGAACATCTTGAGCCCCTTGCGGGCATCGAGCAGGGCGATGTCCTGCGGCGTGGTGACGATCACCGCGCCGGTCACCGGCACCTGCTGCGCCAGGGTGAGCTGGATGTCGCCGGTGCCCGGCGGCAGGTCGATCACCAGGTAGTCGACGTCGCGCCACTGCGTGTCGCCGAGCAACTGCTGCAGTGCCTGGGTCACCATCGGGCCGCGCCAGACCATCGGGGTTTCGGGGTCGATGAGAAAGCCGATCGACATGGCCTGCAGGCCGTAGGCCTGCATCGGCTCCAGCGTCTTGCCGTCGCGCGACTCGGGCTTGTCGGTGATGCCCAGCATCTGCGGCTGGGAGGGGCCGTAGATGTCGGCATCGAGGAGGCCGACGTTGGCGCCTTCGGCCGTCAGCGCCAGCGCCAGGTTCACCGCGGTGGTGGACTTGCCGACGCCGCCCTTGCCGGAGGCCACGGCGATGATGTTCTTCACGTGCGGAATCAGCTTCACGCCGCGCTGCACGCTGTGCGAAACGATTCTGCTAAAGACGTTGGCGGAGACATTGCCGGCGCCCGGAATCGCCTTCAGCTTGTCGATGACCGCGCGGCGGATGCCGTCGATCTGGCTCTTCGCCGGGTAGCCCAGCTCGATATCGACCGCGATGTTCGCGCCGTCGATCTTGATGTTTTTCGCGCAGCGCGTCGAAACGAAATCCTTGCCGGTGTTCGGATCGGTGATTTCCTTCAGCGCCGTCTGCACCTGCAGTTCGGAAATGCTCATGGGATGCTCCATCAGAATATTAATACCTGAGAATTATACTCAGGTTTTTCGGGCCTGAACCGGGAGAATACAGTTAGCCGAAGCCAACTGCTAAAATTACTGTTTTTTCAAGCAAATTCCGCAATGTCCGTGCCCCGCAAGATCCTCGTCACCAGCGCCCTGCCCTACGCCAACGGCGCCATTCACCTTGGCCACCTCGT
Organism: Rhodocyclales bacterium; assembly: GCA_016214145.1. GTDB lineage: Bacteria > Pseudomonadota > Gammaproteobacteria > Burkholderiales > Rhodocyclaceae > Desulfobacillus. The sequence goes on along the minus strand of JACRPA010000006.1, from coordinate 422,703 downwards.
CGAGTACATCCAGACCGATATCTGGGTGCGCTTCCAGAAAATGCGCCCGAAGGAGGAAGTCGGCGAGTGCTGGTACGTCTGCGCCGACGACACGCACGGCACCCCGATCATGCTGCGCGCCGACAAGGAGGGCATCGCCCCCGAAGCCCTGATCGCCCGGGTGCACGGCGAACACGCGCGCGACTTCGCCGGCTTCCACGTCGCCTTCGACAACTATCATTCGACGCATTCCGAGGAAACGCGCTTCTTCGCCAACGACATCTACGGCAAGCTGAAGGCGGCCGGCCTGATCGAGGTGCGCGCCATCGAGCAGTTCTACGATCCGGTGAAGGAAATGTTCCTGCCGGACCGCTACATCAAGGGGGAGTGCCCGAAATGCCGCGCAGCGGATCAGTACGGCGATTCCTGCGAAGCCTGCGGCGCCGCCTACGCCCCCACCGACCTGAAGAATCCGGTCTCCGCCGTCTCCGGCGCGACGCCGGTGAGGAAATCCTCCGACCACTATTTCTTCAAGCTGTCCGACCCGCGCTGCCAGGAATTCCTGCGCCGCGCCACGCGCGAGGTCTGCCGTACGCAACCCGAAGCGGTCAACAAGCTGCAGGAATGGCTGGGCGAGCCCGGCGACAACCGGCTCACCGACTGGGACATCTCGCGCGACGCGCCCTACTTCGGCTTCGAGATCCCCGGCGCGCCGGGAAAGTATTTCTACGTCTGGCTGGATGCGCCGATCGGCTATTTCGGCAGTTTGAAAAATCTCGCCGCGCGCACCCCGTCCATCGACGTCGCCGCCTTCACCGAGCGCGAGGCGGCCGCCCGCACCGGCACCGAGCTGTACCACTTCGTCGGCAAGGACATCCTGTATTTCCACGCCCTGTTCTGGCCGGCCGAGCTGGAGCACGCCGGCTACCGCATACCGACAGCGGTCTTCGCCCACGGCTTCCTCACCGTCGATGGCCAGAAGATGTCCAAGTCACGCGGCACCTTTATCACCGCCGAGAGCTACCTGAAGCAGGGGCTGAACCCGGAATGGCTGCGCTACTACTACGCCGCCAAGCTCAATGCGACGATGGAGGACATCGACCTCAGCCTCGACGACTTCATCGCGCGGGTGAATTCTGACCTTGTGGGCAAGTACATCAACATCGCAAGCAGATGCGCGGGATTTATTTCGAAGCGATTCGATGGCCGCCTTGGCGCTATTGATAAATCGGCAACTGTTGAGGAAGACTCTGTCTGGCAATCAGATGAAATTGCCAGGGCCTACGAGGCACGTGAATATGGCAAGGCGCTGCGCGAAATCATGCGTCTGGCCGACTTGGCGAACCAGTACGTCAATGACAACAAACCGTGGGAATTATCGAAGGACGCAACACAAGCAAATCGCCTTCATGAGGTTTGTTCCACCGCGATCTCTCTGTTCCGTGATTTAACGCTGTATCTCAAACCAGTTCTGCCAAAGTTGGCCGAGCACGTTGAACAATTCCTCAATATCTCCCCACTTAAATGGGCAGATATTGGGTCTTCGCTGCCCGCGGGCCACCGCATCAACGAATACAAACACCTCATGACCCGCATCGATTCAAAGCAGATCGACGCCCTCGTCGAAGCCAACAGGGAATCGCTCGCCCCGGCGCCCGCGCCACAGCCCCATTCGCAACAGCGCCACGCCGAGCGCCAGCAGCATGCCGAGGAGAAAGCCGCCGTGTCCCATATCAGCATTGACGACTTCTCGAAAGTCGACCTGCGCATCGCGCGCATCGCCAGCGCCGAGCACGTCGAGGGCGCGGAAAAGCTCATCAAGCTGACGCTCGACCTCGGCACGGAAACGCGCACGGTGTTCGCCGGCATCAAGGCCGCCTACGATCCTGCGACGCTCGCCGGCCGCCTGACCGTGATGGTAGCGAACCTGGCGCCGCGCAAGATGAAATTCGGCCTGTCCGAAGGCATGGTGCTGGCCGCTTCGGGCGAAGGGCCTGGCATCTTCCTGCTCAGCCCGGACAGCGGCGCGCAGCCGGGAATGCGGGTGAAGTAGCCCATGGCTGTCCGGCGCTTGGTCATCCATGGTCGAGTGCATGGCGTCGGCTTCCGCGCCTCGCTGGCCTGGGAGGCGGACAAGCTAGGCATCACCGGCTGGGTGCGCAACCGCCGCGACGGCACGGTCGAAGCCATGATCTGCGGCGGCGACGAGGCGGTGGCGACGATGATCGCCTGGGCCCGGCGCGGTCCGCCTGGCGCGCGCGTAGACCGCGTCGAAGTCGAACTTGGCAGCGGCGAGTATTCCGGATTCGAGCAGCGTCCAACTGAATGACCCTCACCGACCTGCGCTACATCGTCGCCCTCGCCCGCGAACGCCACTTCGGCCGCGCCGCCGAGAAGTGCTTCGTCTCCCAGCCGACGCTGTCGGTGGCGGTGAAGAAGCTGGAGGAGGAACTCGGCGTCATCCTCTTCGAGCGCTCGCCGCAGGAAGTCCGCGTCACGCCCGTCGGCCAGCGCATCGTCGACCAGGCCGGGAAGGTGCTGGCCGAGGCGGCGCAAGTGGCGGAAATCGCCGCCGCCGACAAGGGCCCCCTGGTCGGGCCGCTGCGCGTCGGCGTCATCTTCACCATCGCGCCCTGGCTGCTGCCGCGCCTGGTGCCGCTGGTCAAGGCGCGGGCGCCGGACATGCCGCTGATCCTCGAGGAGAACTACACGCACCGGCTCATCGAAAAGCTGAAGAACAACGAGCTCGACCTGGCCATCCTCGCTCTGCCGGTGGAGGAACCGTGGCTGGTGGCGCAGGCCGTCTACGACGAGCAGTTTCGCGTGCTGGCGCCGGCCAACCATCCCTGGGCAAGGCAGAAGACCGTCGCGGCCTCCGCCCTGCTCGATGCGCAGCTCCTCATGCTCGGCGCCGGCAACTGCTTCCGCGACCAGGTGATGGATCTCTGCGCGACGGCGAGCAGCCAGTCCGGCGTCTCGCCGCACGTGATCGAGGGCAGCTCGCTGGAAACCATCCGCCACATGGTCGCCAGCGGCGTCGGCGTGACGGTGATGCCGGCCTCAGCGGTGGACGACATCCCGCCCGAGGATCCGCTGCTGCGCGTGCGGCCGATCCGTGAACCGAATCCGACGCGCCGCGTCGGCCTGGTCTGGCGGGCCAGCTATCCGCGCCAACAGGCCGTCGACGTGATCCACCGTGCCCTGCTCGACTGCAAGCTGCCCGGCACCCGGCCCGTGGTTCGTCGATAGTCATACCCTATCGAACGGGTAGAAATATCCAATTTCCCTTTCGTTTGAAAGGGGAATATCTTTCACATCGTCAAGGCCGTCGTGCCTTGTCTTCAACCCACATGAGGAGTCAGACCATGCAACTCAAAGGAAGCAAGACCGAAAAGCACCTGAAGGACGCCTTTGCGGGCGAATCCCAGGCCAACCGCCGCTATCTCTATTTCGCAGCCAAGGCCGACGTGGAAGGCTACAACGATGTCGCCGCCCTGTTCCGCTCCACCGCGGAAGGCGAGACCGGCCACGCCCACGGTCACCTGGAGTACCTGGAGCAGGTCGGCGATCCGGCCACCGGCCTGCCGATCGGCCCCACCGCCGACAACCTGAAATCCGCCGTCGCCGGCGAGACCCACGAGTACACCGACATGTACCCGGGCATGGCCAAGGACGCGCGGGCGGAAGGCTTCGACGAGATCGCCGACTGGTTCGAGACCCTGGCCAAGGCGGAGCGTTCGCACGCCAACCGCTACCAGAAGGCCCTGAACGAACTCAACGCCTGAGCGGTTCAAACCCGGCCGTCCATCGGGACGGCCGGACACCCACAAATACACAAGAGCACAGGGAACAACACATGGCAGCGCCGATTCGCGAAGGCAACCTCGAAGCCCCCACGCGGCACCCGCTCGACTGGAACAACCCGGCCTTCTACGACGAGGCCGCGCTCTTCCACGAAATGGAGCGCGTCTTCGACATCTGCCACGGCTGCCGGCGCTGCGTCAGCCTGTGCCAGTCCTTTCCGACGCTGTTCGACCTGGTCGACGCCTCGCCGACCCTGGAGATGGACGGCGTCAGGAAGGAGGACTACTCGAAGGTGGTGGATCACTGCTACCTGTGCGACCTCTGCTACATGACCAAGTGTCCCTACGTGCCGCCGCACGAGTGGAACCTGGACTTCCCCCATCTCATGCTGCGCGCCAAGGCGGTGCACTTCAGGAAGGGCACGACCAAATTGCGCGACAAGGTGCTGACCAGCACCGACGCCGTCGGCAGGCTGGCCGGCATTCCGGTCATTGCCCAGACGGTGAACGCCGTGAACAAGATCGGTCCGGCGCGCAAGGCGCTGCAGGCCGTCGCCGGCATCCATGCCGACGCCTGGCTGCCGGAATTCTCCAGCCGTCCGCTGCGCAGCCGCCTGGACAAACTGCCTGCAGACACGCCGGGCGTGGCGGCCGGCCAGACGAAAGGCAAGGTGGCGCTGTTCGCCACCTGCTACATGAACCGCAACGAACCCGGCCCCGGCGAGGATCTCGCCGCCGTGTTCGCGCACAACGGCATCCCGGTCACTCTCGCCGAGAAGGAGCGCTGCTGCGGCATGCCGAAGCTGGAACTGGGCGACCTCGAAGCCGTGCGCGCCGCCAAGGAAGCCAACATTCCGATGCTGGCAAAGCTGGTCGACGCCGGCTGGGACCTCACCGCGCTGGTGCCTTCCTGCGTGCTGATGTTCAAGCAGGAACTGCCGCTGATGTTCCCCGACGATGCCGACGTGCAGAAGGTGAAGGACGCCTTCTACGATCCCTTCGAGTACCTCATGCTGCGCCACAAGGAAGGCAGGCTGAAGACCGACTTCAAGGCGGCGCTGGGCAAGGTGTCCTATCACGCCGCCTGCCACCAGCGCGTGCAGAATATCGGCCCGAAGACGAAGGAAGCCCTGTCGCTGGTGCCGGGCACCGAGGTGGACATCATCGAGCGCTGCTCCGGCCACGACGGCACCTACGCCGTGAAGAGGGAGTTCCACGAATTCGCCGTGAAGATCGTCAAGCCGGTGGTGAAGCGCGTCAATGACGCGCAGCCCGACCACTACGGCAGCGATTGCGCCATGGCGGGGCACCACATCGGCCACGTCCGCGCCGACGGCACGTCGCCCGAACATCCGATCACCCTGCTGAGACTTGCCTACGGAATCTGACCATGCTCACCCATGACAGGCTTTACACCCTGGAACACTACGCCCGCATCCGCCCGGAATTCCGCGCCCGGGTGATCGCGCACAAGAAGAACCGCCAGCTGCCCATCGGCGCGCATGCCACGCTGTATTTCGAGGATGCGCTGACCATGCAGTACCAGGTGCAGGAAATGCTGCGCCTGGAGCGCATGTTCGAACCGGAGCCGATCCAGGAAGAACTGGATGTCTACAACCCGCTCATTCCCGACGGCCACAACTGGAAAGCCACCTTCATGGTCGAGTACAGCGACGTCGACGAGCGCCGCCGGGCCCTGGCCAGGCTGATCGGCATCGAGAAGAAGGTGTGGATGCAGGTGGACGGCTGCGACAGGGTGTACCCCATCGCCAACGAGGACCTCGACCGCGAAACCGAGGACAAGACCTCCGCGGTGCATTTCCTGCGCTTCGAGCTGACGCCGCAGATGATCGCGGCGGCGAAAGCCGGCGCGGCGCTGCGCGCCGGCATCGACCACGACCAGTACCGCGAAGCCGTGCTCGTGGCGCCGGCCGTGCGCGCATCGCTGGTGGCGGACCTGGCGTAGGTCGGCCTGAAGGCCGACCTACGACCCGACCTATTGGTAAACCACCTCGACATTCTCCGCCTGCAGCCATTGCTGCAGGCCGCTCAGCAGTTCGTCGTCGAGGCGCACCCGCCAGGCGTCGCCCAGCGGCAATTCGCACTCGGCCTGTTCGTTGCGGTAGCGCACGCGCACCGGGCAGGCGCCGTTGCGGTAGGGCGCCAGCAGAACGCGCAGTTTCTCCGCCGCCGCCGTATCGCCGAGACTGACTTTTCCGTTCAGCGCCAGGCGCAGCGATTTGGCGTAGCGGCTGCGCGCCTCGGCCAGCGTCATCAGCTTGTCGGCGACCACGCGCAGGCCACCGTTGAAATCGTCCCGGCTCACCTTGCCCTCCACGATCAGCGGGTCGTCCTCGCGGATCTTGGCGCGCTCGGCTTCGAACAGCTCGTTGAACACCGTCATCTCGACCTGCGCCGATCCGTCGTCGAGGGTGACGACGATCATCTTGCCGCGGCGGGTCATCTGGGTGCGCGTGGCGGTGACGATGCCGGCCAGCAGCACCGGCTCCTTCTGCGGCTCCAGGGACGCCAGCGGCCGCCGCACGAAGGCCGACAGTTCGGCGCGGATCTCGTTGTAGGGATGGCCGGAGAGGAAGAAGCCCAGCGCCTGCTTCTCGTTGAGCAGCCGCTCGCGCTCGCTCCAGGGCGGCGCCTCGATCATCCGCAAGCGCTGCTCCTGTCCGCTGCCCGCCTCGAACAGCCCGACCTGCAGGGCGTCGCGCTCGGCCTGCTCCGCCGCTTCCAGGGCGATGCCGACCGAGGCCATCAGGCGCGCGCGCTGATCGTCGATCGAATCGAAGGCCCCGGCGCGCACCAGCGCCTCGATGACGCGGCGGTTCACCACGCGCTTGTCGACGCGCCGGCAGAAGTCGAAGATGTCGGCGAAGTCGCCGCCCGCCTTTCCGTCCGCACCCTCGCGCGCCCGCTGCATCGCCCCGATGGCCGATTCGCCGGTGCCCTTGATGGCGCCGAGGCCGTAGCGGATGGTCTTCGCGTCCACCGGCGTGAAGCGGTAGCGGCTGCGGTTGATGTCGGGCGGCAGAAAAGTCAGTCCGCAGAGGACGGCGTCGGCGACGAAGAACTGCACCTTGTCCGTGTCCGCCATTTCGGAGGACAGCGTCGCCGCCATGAAGGCCGCCGGGTGGTGGCACTTCAGATACGCCGTCTGGTAGGCCACCAGCGAGTAGGCGGCGGCGTGCGACTTGTTGAAGCCGTAGCCGGCGAACTTCTCCATGGTGTCGAAGATCTCGTTCGCCTTGTCCGCGCCGATGCCGTTCGCAGCCGCCCCGGCGACGAAGATCTCGCGCTGCTGGGCCATCTCCTCCGGCTTCTTCTTGCCCATGGCGCGGCGCAGGAGGTCGGCGCCGCCGAGCGAATAGCCGGCCACCACCTGGGCCGCCTGCATCACCTGCTCCTGGTACACCATGATGCCGTAGGTGTTGCCGACGACGCGCTCGAGCAGCGGATGCGGATAGGCGATGCGCTCGCGGCCGTGCTTGCGGGCGATGAAGTTCGGGATGAAGTCCATCGGACCGGGGCGATAGAGCGCATTCAGGGCGATGAGGTCTTCCAGCCGGTCGGGCCTGGCCTGAACCAGGGTGTCCTTCATGCCGCGCGATTCGAACTGGAACACCGCCGTCGTGTTGGCCGTCTTGAAGATGCGGTCGTAGGTCGGCTTGTCGTCGAGCGGCAGGCGGTCGAGGTCCACCTCGACGTCCTCCACCTCCTTCGCGAAGCGCACCGCCTCGGCGAGGATGGTCAGTGTGCGCAGGCCGAGGAAGTCGAACTTCACCAGGCCGGCCTTCTCGACGTCGTCCTTGTCGAACTGGCTCACCGCGGATTCCGCCCCGGCCGCCGAATAGAGCGGGCAGAAGTCGGTCAGCTTGCCCGGCGCGATGAGCACGCCGCCGGCGTGCATGCCGACGTTGCGCGTCAGCCCTTCCAGCTTCTCCGCCAGTTCCAGCAGCTGGCGGATCTCCTCCTCGCGCCCGGCGCGCTCGTTGATGGCGGGCTCCTTGCCGCGCGCATCCTTCAGCGTGATGCCCAGCTCGTTGGGGATCAGCTTGGCGAACTGGTCGACGAAATTGAAGCCGAGGTCGAGGACGCGGCCGACGTCGCGGATCACCGCCTTGGCCGCCATGGTGCCGAAGGTGGCGATCTGCGAGACGGCGTGATTGCCGTAGCTGCGCTTGACGTAGTCGATGACCCGGTCGCGGCCCTCCTGGCAGAAGTCCACGTCGAAGTCCGGCATGGACACGCGCTCCGGATTGAGGAAGCGCTCGAACAGCAGGCCGTAGCGCAGCGGATCGAGGTCGGTGATGCCCAGCGAGTAGGCCACCAGCGAGCCGGCGCCGGAGCCGCGGCCGGGTCCGACCGGCACGCCGTTCTGCTTGGCCCAGTTGATGAAGTCGGCGACGATGAGGAAGTAGCCCGGGAAGCCCATCTGCTGGATGGTCTGGCATTCGAAGGCGAGGCGCGCGGCGTATTCCGGCCGCTTCTGCTCGCGCTCGGCGGCATCGGGGAACAATTGCGCCAGGCGCCGCTCCAGCCCCGCTTCCGCCTGCTGCGTCAGGTAGTCGTCGAGCGACACGCCCTCGGGCACGGGAAACTGCGGCAGCCGGTTCTTGCCCAGCTCGATGGACAGGTTGCAGCGGCGCGCGATCTCGACGGCATTCTCCAGCGCCTCGGGCAGGTCGGCGAAGAGGGCCTGCATCTCGGCCTGCGACTTGAAGTACTGTTCCTCGGTGAATACCCGCGGCCGGCGCGGATCGGCCAGCACGTAGCCTTCGGCGATGCACACCCGCGCCTCATGCGCCTTGAAGTCGTCGCGCGCGAGGAACTGCACGGGATGCGTCGCCACGACGGGCAGATCCAGCTTCGCCGCCAGCGCCACGCTCGCCGCAACCAGCTGCTCGGCCTGCGCCTGTCCATAGCGCTGCAGCTCGATGTAGAAACTGTCGGGGAAAAGCCGCGCCCACTCGCGCGCCGCGGCCTCGGCCTGGGCGGCGCTGCCCATCAGCAGGCTCTGGCCGACATCGCCGAGCGCCGCGCCGGACAGCGCGATCAGGCCGGAATTGTCGCCGGCCGCGAAAGCCGCGCGCGAAATCTCCGCCCGGCCGCGCTGGCGCGGTCCGAGGTAGGCCTGGCTCAGCAACTCGCACAGCCGCAGATAGCCGGCGTGATTTTTCGTCAGCAGGAGAAGGCGGACGGGACGGTCGCGCTCGATCTCGCCTGCACCTCCGCCCGGCCGCCCCCCCGCTGCCGGAGACACCCACACATCGCAGCCGACGATGGGCTTGAGGCCGCGGCTGCGGGCGCCGCTGTAGAACTTGACCATGCCGAACAGGTTGGCCAGGTCGGTCAGCGCCAGCGCCGGCATGCCGTCGCCGGCCGCCCTGGCGACGGCCTCGTCCAGCCGCACCATGCCGTCGGCGATGGAGTATTCGCTGTGCAGTCTGAGATGGATGTAGGCGGGGACCGGCATCCCGCCATTTTAAAACCGAACCCCCTCCGCGATGGATTCAATTTTCAATATCGGGCGAATCCCGCATTGTCGAAAACCGCGCCATTCCCCATAATGCGACACCTCCGTTCCCACCCCCGATCATGGTTCTCATTTCGAACGAATTCCGCTCCATGGAAGCCTGCCTGCAATCGCTCCGCGCGCGCTGGCAGGATTACGGCCAGGAGGGAAGCTTCGAGCACTTCGTCGAATTCACCCTGGCGCTGGACAATCTCACGGAGCAGCTCAACCGGCTCAAGCTGCCCGGCCTGCTGCGTCAATGCGAAGGACTGGAGAGCACCGCCCTGGCCCTCTTCGGCGACGCCGACTCCCATCCCGTCAGTCCGCAGGACGCCGCCGCCCTGGCGCGCCAAGTCGCCACCCTGTCCCATTCCATCGAGTCCGCCCTGGTTCCCGTCCCGGACAGCGAACAGGAGCACCGCCGCCAGGCCTCGACGCCGCAGAACCCGGCTGCGGAATGGGCCAAGCCGCGCGCCATCTGGCTGGTGGCCGAGGAAAGCCATGCCTGGGTGCCCGGCCTCGCCGAGCAGCTCGGATTCTTCGGCTTCCGCGTCCATCGCTACGGCTGGGGCGACGCGCCCCCGGCCGGCGCTTCGCCCCTCGTAACCCTGTTCATTCCGTCCGCCGGGGGCTACGACAACGACGAGTTTCATCTGATCCAGCGCGTGCGCAGCGAGCATCCGACCAGCCAGCTGTTCTGCCTCTCCGTGCCGAAGTCGCTGGAAGTCACCGTGGCGCTGTTGCGTGCAGGGGCCGATGCCGCCATCCAGGCCGAGCTGGAAACCCTGACGGTGCTCGGCCGGGTGCTGGACCTCCTGCAATCGCAGGAACAGGAACCCTATCGCGTGCTGGTCGTCGAGGATTCACCGACTGCCGTGGCCATGATCCGGCGCTCGCTGTCCCAGCACGGCATCGACAGCCATGCCATCGGCAATCCCCGGCAGTTGCTGGAAGCGGTCGAGCAATACCGGCCGGACCTGGTGCTGATGGACATGTACATGCCGCACTGCACCGGCGTGGAAGCCACGCGCGTGCTGCGGCAACTAACGGCGTACCAGACCCTGCCGGTGGTGTATCTTTCCAGCGAAACCGACATGGGCATGCAGGTCGAGGCCTTGCGGCTGGGCGGCGACCAGTTCCTCACGAAGCCCTGCAATCCGGTGCTGCTGGCCGCCGTGGTGAAGACCAAGATCGAGCGCTATCGCGAGATGCAGCGCCACAGCCAGCATGACAGCCTGACCGGCCTGCTCAACCACTCCGCCGCCAAGGGCCGCCTGAACCTGCTGGTGCAGTCACTGCAGGGGAAGGGCGATCCGCTCTGCGTCGCCATGCTGGACATCGATCACTTCAAGTCGGTCAACGACACTTACGGGCATCCGGTCGGCGACCAGGTCATCCGCAGCCTGGCCTGGCTGCTGAAGGGCCGGCTGCGCTCCACCGACATCATCGGGCGCTATGGCGGCGAGGAGTTCATCGTCGTCCTGCGCAACGCCAACCTCGACCAGGCCGAAGCCGTGCTCGATTGCATCCGCGCCGATTTCGCCACGCTGCCGCATGCCCATGCCGCCGGCGCCCTGCGCGCCGCCTTCAGCGCCGGACTGGCGGAATTCCCCGCCTGGACCACCGGCAACGACCTCACCCGCGCCGCCGACGAGGCCTTGCTCGAAGCCAAGCGGCAGGGACGCAACCGCGTCGTGCGCGCCCCGCAACGCAATTCCGCGCAGTGATCAGCCGCGGCTGTAGCGCAACGCCGCCTCCGCCACGCGCCGGCCCAGGTGAGCGGCCGTCTTCAGATCGCTCTCCAGCATGCCCTCGGCACCCTGGTCGACATTCGACTGCGACATCGCGCCGGAGAAGCTGCCGAGGCGGTTGAGGTCGTCAACCGAGCCCTTGCTGTTGTTGTTGCCCGGCATCAGGCCGAGGCTGACCCACAGCATGCCCTGCTGGTTGGCGAAGACCATCAACTGGATCAGCGAGTTCAGCTTGTCCCCGCTCTGGCTGCCGGAATTGGTGAAGCCGGCGGCGAGCTTGTCCTTCCAGGCCGAGGCGAACCAGGCCTTGGAACTGTCGTCCATGAACTTCTTGAAGTCGCCCGAGACGCTGCCCATGTAGGTGGGCGCGCCGAAGATGATCGCATCCGCCGCCGCCAGGTCGTCCCAGTGCTTGTCGGCATCCGCCACCGACACCAGTTGCGCCGTCACGCCGGCCACCGCCGCCGCTCCCTCGGCCACGGCCTTCGCCTGGCGCTCGGTATGACCGTAACCGCTGTGATACACCACTGCCACTTTCTTCATTGCCTGGTTCCTTTCAGGGTAGGTCGAACAATAGAATTTCCGCATCTTCCGACGCGACGATCTCCAGATTTTCCTCATCGGCGATCTTGGCGCCGTCGCCGTCCTGCAGCGACTGACTATTCAACTTCACGGCGCCGCGCGCCACGTGCAGGTAGGCATGGCGGCCCGGCGCCGGGATGTGGCGCACCGTCTCGCCCGGCGCCAGCAGCGCGGCGTAGAGCGCGGCATCCTGGTGGATCGTCACACTGCCCTCGCGGCCGTCGTTCGAGGCCACCAGACGCAGGCGGCCGCGCCGCGCTTCCGGCGGAAAGAAGGTCTGCTCGTAGCTCGGGCGCACGCCGCGCACCTTCGGCTCGATCCAGATCTGCAGCAGATGCGTCGCCTTCTCCTGCGAGGAATTGAACTCGCTGTGCAGCACGCCCTTGCCGGCGCTCATGCGCTGCGCTTCGCCCGGGCGGATCACCGCGCCGTTGCCCATGCTGTCCTTGTGCTCCAGCGCGCCGTCGAGGATCCAGGTGACGATCTCCATGTCGCGGTGGCCGTGCGTGCCGAAGCCCATGCCGGGCTGGACAATGTCCTCGTTGATGACGCGCAGGCCGTGCCAGCCCATTTCCGCAGGATCGTGGTAGTCGGCGAAAGAGAAGGTGTGCCAGCTTTGCAGCCAGCCGTGGTCGGCGTGGCCGCGCTCGCTGCCCTTGCGGATCCGGATCATGATTTTCTCCTTTTTCTGTTCAAACGCATTCATCGATTGACGCCATCGTAAATCCTGCCTAAGCTGAAAAAAAGCGAATTATTTCGGCTTTATCGTTCAAATATTTTCAACATGCGGATTTCCCTCGACGCCCTGCAGGTCCTCGACGCCATCGATACGCGCGGCAGCTTCGCCGCGGCGGCCGAAGCGCTGCACCGCGTGCCCTCGGCGCTGACCCACGCCATCAACAAGCTGGAGGGCGACCTCGCCGTGACGCTGTTCGTGCGCCAGGGCCGCCGCGCCGTGCTGACGCCGGCCGGCCGCCTGCTGCTGGAGGAGGGCCGCCACCTGCTCAGCGCCGCCGGCGAACTGGAGTGCCGCGTCAAGCGCATCGCCACCGGCTGGGAACATGAACTGCGCATCGCCGTCGAGTCGGTGCTCGACCTGAACGCGCTGTGGCCGCTGATCGGGGAGTTCTACAAGCAGATGTCCGGCACCCGGCTGCGCCTGTCGAGCGAAGTGCTGGGCGGCTGCTGGGACGCGCTGGCCACAAGGCGCGCCGACCTCGCCATCGGCGCGCCCGGCGACATGCCGCCGGGCGGCGGCTACCGGACGCAATTCCTCGGCCGCTCGCAGCCGGTCTTCGCGGTGGCGCCGTCCCACCCGCTGGCGAAGATGCGCGAACCGATACCCACCGCGGCGTTGCTCAAGCACCGCGCCGTGGTGATCGCCGACACCTCGCGCCAGCTGCTGGCGCGCACGGCGGGGCTGCTCTCGGGACAGGACACGCTGGTGGTGCCGGACTTCGCCGCCAAGCTGGCGGCGCAGGCGGCGGGGCTGGGCGTAGGGCATCTGCCGCAGCCGCTCGCCGCGCCGGAAATCGCCGCCGGCCGGCTGGTGGCCAGGCGCACCACCGAAGCGGCGCCCGACCTGCCGCTGCATATCGCCTGGCGCAGCGATCACGAAGGGCTGGCGCTGGCGTGGTTCCTGGAACGGCTGGCAGATGAGGCCTTGCGTGCGCGCCTGCTGGGCGAGGCGCCGGGGAAGCGCGCTACTCGTGCGGCGCGTCGACCCAGTCGATGATGCCCTGCCACTGCGGCAGGTCCTTCTCGGCCCGCGCGGGCGAGAGGTCGAAGAGGGTCAAGCCGTGGGCGGCGGCCTGGACGTAGGTCTGGGTGTCGCGCAGGAAGCCGAGCACCGGCACGTCGAGGCCATCGAGGAAGCGCTCCAGCTCGTGCGCCGCCCGCGTGCGCGGGTCTACGCGCATGCCGACCACGGCGACGAAGGTCTTCTGGTTTCGCACCGCCTTCTCCTCCAGCAGCACGTCGAGGAAGTCGCGCGTGGCGAGGATGTCGAAGATCGAGGGCTGCAGCGGCACGATGACGCGGTGGATGCTCTTCACCACCACATCGAGTTTTTTCCCGTGCAGTCCGGCCGGCGTGTCGAGCACCACGTGCGTGGTGTCCCTCGGCGGGCGGGCCGGCTCGCCCGGCGCGATGTCCCAACTGCGGATCGGCGGCAGCCCCTGCGGGCGCAGCTTAAGCCATTCGCGCGCCGACTGCTGGCGGTCGATGTCGCCCAGCATGACGCGATGGCCCTGCCGCGCGAAGTAGCCGGCGAGGTTGGTCGCCAGGGTCGTCTTGCCGCAGCCGCCCTTGGGGTTGGCGATAAGGAATGATTGGAGCATCAAGTTAATTTACCATAGACGGCATGACTCACCGACGGCAACAGCACGCGCCGGGGCACGGCGGCGAAACGGCGGCCCGCTATCTGGTGGGCGGCGTGCCGCGGGCCAAGCCGCAGCAAACCGCCGCGGAGGCCATTGCCGGCCTGTCCGGCCGCGACTTCGAATGCGCCGACCTGATCTGCGTGCTCGACGACGACGAACGCCTGCTCGGCATCCTCGACGCCGCCGCCCTGCTGACCCTGCCGGCCGGCCGGACGATCGGCGAAGCCATGCGCCGCGACTACCCCCGCGTGCACGCCGACATCGACCAGGAAAAGGTCGCCTCGCTGGCCCTGCACCACATGCTCGACGCGGTGCCCATCGTCGACCGCGGCGAACGGCTGCTGGGGGTCGTGCCCGCCTCGGCCCTCCTGCACATCCTGCGCCGCGAGCACGTCGAGGACATCCACCGCATCGCCGGCATCGGGCGGGAAGCCCATCGCGCCCGCGAGGCCATCGAGGCGCCGCCGCTGCGCCGCGCCCGCCATCGCCTGCCCTGGCTCATCATCGGGCTGCTCGGCAGCATGGTGGCGACCTTCATCGTCGCCCGCTTCGAGCAGGCGCTCTCCAGCAAGGTCGCAATCGCCTTCTTCGTGCCAGGGCTCGTCTACCTGGCCGACGCCATCGGCACGCAGACCGAGGCGATTGCGGTGCGCGGCCTGTCGCTGTCCCACGCCGGGCTGGCGCATCTGGTCGGCGGAGAATTGCGCACCGGGCTGCTGATCGGCCTCGTCCTCGGCGGCATCACCTTCCCCGCCGTCTGGCTGGCCTTCGGCGACTGGCACCTGGCGCTGGCGGTCACCGTCGCGCTGTTCGCGGCCGGCGGCGTGGCCACCACCATCGGCCTGCTCCTGCCCTGGCTGCTGCAGAAGATGGGCACCGACCCGGCCTACGGCAGCGGCCCGCTCGCCACCATCATCCAGGACGTGCTGAGCCTGCTGATCTATTTTGCGGCAGTCACCGCGTTTCTTTTTTAAGGAAAAAACCATGACCGAAAAACCCGGCTGGCAGGGCCGCTTCTTCGAGGACTTCGAGGTGGGCGACCTTTACCGCCACCCGCTCGGGCGCACCGTGCTGGCGGTGGATAATTCGTGGTTCACCCTGCTGACGCAGAACACCGCGCCGATCCACTTCGACCGCCACTACGCGGCGCAGACCGAGTTCGGCCAGCCGCTGGTGGATTCCACCTTCACCCTGGCGCTGATCACCGGGCAGAGCGTCACCGACATCTCGCAGAACGTCTTCGCCAACCTCGGCTGGGACGAGGTGCGCCTGCCCAACCCGGTGTTCGAAGGCGACACGCTCTACTCGCAGTCGGAAGTGCTGGAAAAGCGCGAATCGAAGTCGCGCCCCGACGTCGGCATCGTCAAGGTGCGCACCACCGGCTTCAACCAGGACGGCAAGACGGTGATCGGCTTCATCCGCACCGTGATGGTGTTCAAGCGCGGCAAGGCGCCGGTCATGCCGCGGCCGGCGCCGTAAAAGTCAGTCTCCGCAATACGGCGACAACAAGCTGTCAGGGCTTCCAGATTTTGGCGGCGCGCGAACGGCGGATGTTGCCGTCGCGCGTGGCCAGCGGCACACCATGCGCCCGCGCCGTGGCGACGACGATGCGGTCGGCGGGATCGCCGTGAAATCCCTTCGGCAGCGCATCGAGCGCAAGAATCGTCGCGACATCCAGCGGCAGCACGGTGACGGTTTCCGGCGCTGCGGCAGTAGGCAGCCAGTGGGTGAGCGGCTCATCCACGCTGAGGCGCCCCCTGGCAGCAAGCATCTGCGCCTCCCACAGGCTGATGGCGGAAAGCCCGGGCGGCGTGCCGGCCGCGGCGAGCCGGTCGAGCGCGTCGCGCTCGCGCGCGGCGAGCTGCGGCTGGCCCAGCAGCCACCACAGCCAGACATGGGTATCCAGCAGGAGCGGCGGTTTCACTTGCCGGCGCCGCGCAGGGCGTCGAAGTCGGCGGCATCCAGCACGGACTCCTCCGGCGCAGCCGCCAGCGCACCACGCCCGCGCAACCGCAGCCAGG
Source organism: Rhodocyclales bacterium (assembly GCA_016214145.1). Classification (GTDB taxonomy): domain Bacteria; phylum Pseudomonadota; class Gammaproteobacteria; order Burkholderiales; family Rhodocyclaceae; genus Desulfobacillus. Next base: position 406,662 of record JACRPA010000006.1, on the reverse strand, counting down.
CTGGCGTGCCGCGCGCGGCGGGCGCCGTCGGCACCAGGCGGGCGACGACGCGCCCGCGACGCACCAGATCGACGGTGGTACCCGCCTGCTCGACCTGGCGGATCACATCCAGGCAATGCGCCTTGAATTCCGTGACGCTGACGGCTTTAGTGGTCATTTAACTGTTCCAAATGGTCATTTGGACAATAGCACAGCCCCACCGGCCCGGCAACGCCGAAAAGTCAGCACCACAGAAACAAGGGCTGGCACCAGTCCCCGCAGGACGGCGAGGTTCAGGGCAGCAGGATCGTCGAGCCGGTCGTCTTGCGCGCTTCCAGATCGGCCTGCGCCTTCGCCGCGTCCTTCAGGGCGTAGCGCTGGTTCACCTCGATCTTCACCTTGCCCGAGGTGACCATGCCGAACAGCTCGTCCGCCGTCTGCACGAGATCGCTGCGTTTTGCCGTATAGACAAACAGCGTCGGCCGCGTGATGAAGAGGGCTCCCATCTTCGCCAGCAGGCCGAGGTCGAAGGGCGGCACCGGGCCGGACGCCGCGCCGAACAGCGCCATCATGCCCATGGGCCGCAGGCACGACAGCGAATCCATGAAGGTGTCCTTGCCGATGGAGTCGTACACCGCCGCCACGCCCTCGCCGACGGTGAGCTCCCTGACGCGCTCGGCGAACTTCTCGCGGGTATAAACAATCGGATGGTCGCAGCCGTGCGCCTTCGCCAGCGCCGCCTTCTCGTCCGAGCCGACCGTGCCGATCACCTTCGCCCCGAGCGCCTTCGCCCACTGGCAGACGATGAGGCCGACGCCGCCGGCGGCGGCATGGATCAGGATGGTGTCGCCCGGCTGCACGCGGTAGGTGCGCCGCAGCAGGTACTGCGCGGTCATGCCCTGCAGCATCATCGCCGCGCCCTGCTCGAAGGACAGCGCCTCCGGCAGCTTCACCAGCCGGTCGGCCGGAATCAGGCGAACCTCGGCATAAGCGCCGACCGGCCCGCCCGCATAGGCGACACGATCACCGGCCTTGAGGTCCTTCACCTCGGCGCCGACCGCCTCCACCACCCCCGCGCCTTCGAGTCCGATGCCTGAAGGCAGCGGCAGCGGATAGGCGCCGGTGCGGTGGTAGATGTCGATGAAATTGAGCCCGACGGCGTGATGGCGCACGCGCGCTTCAAGCGGGCCGGGATCGCCGACGGCGACCTCTTCCCATTTCAGGACGTCGGGACCGCCGGGCTGGTGGAAGCGGATGGCGTGGGGCATGGCATTACCTCGATTCTGTGGAAGAGGGCCGAATCCTCAGGCGGGAGCAAGCACGGTTACATGCGTCCGCCTCAGCAGCTTCTTGAAATCGGCGTCGAACGTGACAAGGTGCTCGCCGAGCTGAATCACCGCCGCGGCGAGCCACGCGTCGGGAATGTCGTTGGCGCTCAGTTTCTTCTCTATGCAGAGCTGGCGCAGCATCGGCCACTCGGCGCCGAGGGCAGGCATAGGCTGCCTTGTGGTGGGGATGATCGCTGCGCGATGCCGCAATCAATACATTGACGTCAGGCGTCATCGTCGGCGGCATCCAGCATGGCCTGGTTGCTGCCGGGGTCCAGCCCGGCAACCAGCCCACCGCGCCCCTTGAAGACGGGAAGCTTGCGCTTACCTGCGTTGCTTGCGGCACGCGACGACCGCAGGCGGAGCTGCAATCCCTCCTCGATCAGCCGCGTCAGGCTGGTGCGCTGCCGCGCGGCCAGCGCCTTGGCGTTGGCCAGCAGGGAATCGTTGATGTCGAGCGTGGTTTTCATGCGCCAACAATACAGATTTCTGTATATCGCGACAATCAGGCCGCCAGGCGCTCGGCCTTGATCGGCTTGATGCCGGCGAGCTTCTCGGGGTGCTGCCGAACTTCCCACAAGTCGACGGCCTCCTGCATGCGCAGCCAGCTCTCCGGCGTGGTGTTGAGGAGCCTGGCGACGCGCGCAGCCATCTCGGGCGTCATGGCGCGCTTGCCGTGCAGCAGGTCGGATACCGACAGGCGGGAGACGCCCAGGCGCTCGGCGAACTCGGTCTGCGTCATTGCGAGCGCCGGCAGCACGTCTTCGCGCAGGATCGCGCCCGGGTGGGTCGGGCGCCGGTTGGGATTCCGCAGCGTCTTCATCAGTGATAGTCCTCCAGGTCCACATCGACGGCATCCTCGCCGTCGAAGCGAAAGGTGATGCGCCAGTTGCCGGTCACCGAAACCGCGCAGGTACCCCTGCGCTCGCCCGTCAGCCGGTGGAACTTGTAGCCGGGCAGGTTCATGTCCTCGGGCCTGGCCGCCGCATCCAGGCGGTCGAGCATCCGCTCGATCCGCGCCTCGCTCCTGGCCAGGATGCCGCGGTGATCCCCTTTGCTGAAGAAGCGCTCAAGCCCTCGGTGTCTGAACGTCCGGATCATGGCAACGTGTAATATTCAGCGATACAGTGTAATCCGTCGAATTACAAAGTCAATACTCCCGATGACCGCATCGTATCGCCAAGCGGAAGCGCGCGAAGCGGCCGGGAAAAGTCAGTCTCCGTGATACGGCGAGATGACGAGTTAGGGACTGGTGTCGTCCAAATGCAGCCGACGGAATTGTCGTCTGCCTAGCCGGAGAGCATACTGTGTTCCAAATCGGGACTTCTATCGCCTCCCCCTGATTCAGCACGTCTAAAATGAAAACGACTCCAGTACCAATGGCATTGGAACCCGCGAATGAATCGAGCCCTGCGAAACTCACTTTCCACCGTTGCAGCCGCAATAATTGTTGGCATAGGTACATGTGGGCATTACGTTTCAAGGTACGAAAGTGCTTTTGATGCCACAGCAGACGGCGAAACGATAGACCAAGTGCTGGATCGCTTCGGAAATCCAAGCGTCCGTGAAGATAGTTCCCATCCTTTCCTACGCTACGCAATGAAACCTTGCGAAAGCCCTTGTGCGAAGCGACTTTGGTGGGAGCATCCTATAAAAATGGATATTGAGGCATGGTCAGTCGAGTTCAATTCAAACGGAAAGGTCATTCATAAAGCACACTGGCATTCCCCGTAAGCCAAAGGGATCAGCTTCGCATTTTTTAGGGGAAATCAAAGTGGCTTTCCTGTTGTTCGCTTAACACATCAATCCTAGACTAGCCGACGAGACCTCGCCGTTTGACCCCCTCTGCCCCGCTGAGCGCAGGGCTGCCAGACCGGGGCTGTCCGGTCACATTGTCCGAGCGCAGCGAGTTTATGTGGCCGGCCGGGCTGGTGGGGACGGATGGCTTGTTGAACAGGCAATGTAGGAGCGGCGTCCACGCCGCGATAAATCCCCCGGCCCTTCGGGCCACCCCCTTTTCTGACCGCAGGAAATCCCCGTGGGAGAAAGGGGGTATCGCGGCGTGGACGCCGCTCCTACAAACAGCCTAACGCGCGTCAGCCGCGCAGGTGGTGCGCGTCAACCACCGCCAGCGCCGTCATGTTCACCAGCCGCCGCACCGTCGCCGTCGACGTCAGGATATGCACCGGCTTCGCCGCCCCCAACAGGATCGGCCCGACGGTGATGCCGTCGCCGCCGGTGATCTTGAGCAGGTTGAAGGCGATGTTGGCGGCATCCAGGTTGGGCATGATGAGCAGGTTGGCCTCGCCCTTCAGCACCGAATCCGGGAACACCTTGTTGCGGATTTCTTCCGACAGCGCGGCGTCGCCGTGCATCTCGCCGTCCACCTCCAGTTGCGGCGAACGCTCGGCGATGAGGCGGCGCGCTTCGCGCATCTTCAGCGCGGACGCCGTCTTGCGGCTGCCGAAGTTGGAGTAGGACAGCAGCGCCACCTTCGGCACGATGCCGAAGCGGCGCACTTCCTCCGCCGCCATCAGCGCCATCTCGGCGATCTCGCCCGCCGTCGGCTCCTCGTTGACGTAGGTGTCGCAGATGAACAGCGTGTGGCGCGGCAGCATCAGCACGTTCATCGCCGCGAAGATGCGCGCACCGGGCTTCAGGCCGATGACGTTGGAGACGCGCTCGAGGTGGCGCGGCAACTGGCCGTAGGTGCCGCAGAGGATGGCATCCACGTCGCCGCGCTTCAGGAGCAGCGCGCCGATCAGGGTGTTGGAGCGCAGCACTTCCTTCTTGGCGATGCCGGGCGAGATGCCGTCGCGCGCCATCAGCCTGTAGTAGTCGTGGGTGAGGTCGCGGTAGCGCTCGTCGTGGCCGACGTCGATCAGCTCGAAATCGCGGCCGACCTCGATGCGCAGGCCGAGCTGCTTCAGGCGCGCCGCGATCACCGCCGGCCGGCCCAGCGCCAGCGGGCGGGCGATGCCCTCGTCGACGACGGCCTGGATGGCGCGCAGCACGCGCTCGTCCTCGCCCTCGCAGTAGAGCACGCGCTTCGGCGCCTTCTTCGCCGCGGCGAAGACCGGCTTCATCAGCGTGCCGGAATGGAAGACGAACTGCGTCAATTGCTGGCGATAGGCGGCGAAGTCCTTCAGCGGCCGCGTCGCCACGCCGGAATCCATCGCCGCCTGCGCCACCGCCGGCGCGATCTTGACGATCAGGCGCGGATCGAAGGGCTTGGGGATGATGTACTCGGGGCCGAAGGCCATCTCGGTATCGCCGTAGGCCGTCGCCACGATGTCGGAGGCTTCGGCCTGCGCCAGCTCGGCGATGGCGCGCACGGCGGCGAGCTTCATCTCTTCAGTGATGGTCGTCGCGCCGGCATCCAGCGCGCCGCGGAAGATGAAGGGGAAGCAGAGGACGTTGTTGACCTGGTTCGGGTAGTCGGAGCGGCCGGTGGCGATGATGGCGTCGCTGCGCACCGAGCGCACTTCCTCGGGCAGGATCTCCGGCGTCGGGTTGGCCAGCGCCAGGATGAGCGGGTTCTTCGCCATCTTCGCCGCCATCTCCGGCTTGAGCACGCCGCCGGCGGAGAGGCCGAGGAAAACATCGGCGCCCTCGATCACCTCGGCCAGCTTGCGCGCCTTCGTTTTCTTGGCGTAGCGCGCCTTGATCTCGTCCATCTCCTCGATGCGGCCCTCGTACACCACGCCGTGCAGGTCGGTGACCCAGATGTTCTCGACCTTCACGCCGAGCATGACGATCATGTCGAGGCAGGCCAGCGCGGCGGCGCCGGCGCCGCTGGTGACCAGCTTCACCTCGTCCAGCTTCTTGTCGAGCAGCTTCAAGCCGTTCAGCACCGCCGCGCCGACGACGATGGCCGTGCCGTGCTGGTCGTCGTGGAAGACCGGGATGCGCATGCGCTCGCGCAGCTTGCGCTCGATGTAAAAACACTCGGGCGCCTTGATGTCCTCCAGGTTGATGCCGCCGAAGGTGGGTTCCATCGCGGCGATCATGTCGACCAGCTTGTCCGGGTCGCGCTCGGCCAGCTCGATGTCGAAGACGTCGATGCCGGAGAATTTCTTGAACAGGCAGGCCTTGCCCTCCATCACCGGCTTGGCGGCAAGCGGACCGATGTTGCCGAGGCCGAGCACCGCCGTGCCGTTGGTGACGACGCCAACCAGGTTGCTGCGCGAAGTCAGCTCCGCCGACACGGCGGGATCGGCGACGATGGCGTTGCAGGCCGCCGCGACGCCGGGCGAGTAGGCGAGCGCGAGGTCGCGCTGGTTGGTCAGCCCCTTGGTGGGCGTGACGGAAATCTTGCCGGGGGTGGGCAGGCGGTGGTATTCGAGCGCCGCTGCGTCGAGGTCTTTTTCCATGGTGTTCTCTCCTCCCGTCTTGTGGACGGTCAATGCATTCTAGGCCGCAGCCGGCCGCGCTTCCATTGTGGGAAGCCGCAAGAAGGAAGTATCGCGGAACGGGGCGCCGGCGTCAGTCGCCTGGAAGACAGGTCAAAACAGGCCTGGCCTCAAACAGCAGGGTGGGAGCGGCGTCCACGCCGCGATTTTTGCGCCGCAATCGCGGCGTGGACGCCGCTCCCACAAGGACAGGGAGCTGGCTAGAAAGTGCCGGGGTAGGCGCCGCCGTCGAGCAGCAGGTTCTGCCCGGTGACAAAGCCGGCCTGCGCGCTGCAAAGATAAGCGCAGGCGGCGCCGAACTCCTCGGGGTCGCCGATGCGGCCGGCCGGGATGGTGGCGATGCGCTCGGCCAGGGCTTCTTCGTAGGCCACGCCGCGCGCTTTCGCCTGGCCGCCGATCACCGTGCGGATGCGGTCGGTGTCGAAGAAGCCGGGCAGCAGGTTGTTGATGGTGACGTTGTGCTTGACGGTCTTGCGCGCCAGCCCCGCGACGAAACCGGTGAGGCCGCTGCGCGCGCCATTGGAGAGGCCGAGCACGTCGATCGGCGCCTTCACCGCGCCGGAGGTGATATTCACGATGCGGCCGAAGCGGCGCGCGATCATGCCGTCCACCGTCGCCTTGATGAGCTCGATCGGCGTCAGCATGTTGGCGTCGAGGGCGGCGATCCAGTCCTCGCGCGACCAGTTGCGGAAATCGCCCGGCGGCGGGCCGCCGGCGTTGTTCACCAGGATGTCCGGCTGCGGGCAGGCGGCGAGCGCCGCGGCGCGTCCTTCCGGCGTGGTGATGTCGGCGGCGACCCATGCAATCGCCGTACCGCGGGGACTGACTTTTTCCAGCTCGGCGGCGGTCGCCTCCAGCGCCTCGCGTCCGCGCGCGACGATCGTCACCTGCACGCCCTCCTTCGCCAGGGCCAGCGCGCAGCCGCGGCCGAGGCCCTTGCTGGCGGCGCAGACCAGCGCCTTTTTTCCTGCGATGCCGAGATCCATTGCGATGTCTCCTGTAGGTCGGGCTTCAGCCCGACATCAACGGCCAAGGTCGGGCTGAAGCCCGACCTACAAACCGGCCTACGAAAGGAAATCCAGCAGCAGCTTGTTGAAGGCGTCCGCCTGCTCGATGTTGGAAAGATGCGACGCATCGTGGATGATCTCAAGCCGCGCGCCGGGAATCGCCGCCGTGATCACTTCGGACATGGCCGGTGGCGTACCGGCATCCTGGTCGCCGACGATCACCAGCGTCGGCGCCTTCAGCTCGCGCAGCCTGTCCATGATGTCTATGCGTGCGATGGCATGGGCGCAGCCGATGTAGCCTGTCACCGGCGTGCTGCGGATGAGGCCGCCGATCTGCGCCATCACCTCGGGATGCGCGGCGCGCCAGGGCGCGGTGAACCAGCGCGCCAGGGTCGAATCCACCAGCGCTTCCATGCCCTGTTCGGTGACGATGCGGATGCGCTCGGGCCACAGCGCCTGCGATTCCGGAGGAAACCGGCTCGCCGTGTCGGCCAGCACGAGCCGGTCGATGCGCCCGGGCGCCTTCAGCGCGAGATGCTGGCCGATCATGCCGCCCATCGACAGGCCGACAAAGTGCGTGCGCTCGACCTTCAGCGCATCGAGCAGGCCGAGGACATCGTCCGTCATCTGCCCGAAGGTGTAGGCGCCTGCCGGCGCGTCCGTCTGCCCATGGCCGCGCGTGTCGAAGCGCAGCAAGGTGAAACGCTGCTCCAGCGCCGCCAGTTGCGGCTGCCACATCGAGACATCGCAGCAGAGCGAATGCGACAGCGTCAGCCAGGGCCCGCTGCCGGAAATCTCGTAATGAATGTCGATGCCGTTGACTCGCGTTTTCATGGGACGCGCCGGCGAGATAGGCAAGCGAAAACGCTATGCCGCCGATTTCAGCACGAAACCGGCGCGGATTTCGTCGAAAGGCACGACCAGCATGCCGTCTTCCGTCTTTTCGACCAAACCGACTTCCAGCAACACCACAGCATCGGAATGCACATTCTTGACGTCGCGGCCCAGCGTTCGCGCCAGCGCGCGCTGCGTCAGCGGACCGGCTGCCTGCAGCGCCTCGATCAATTCCCAGCGCTTGGGCGTGAGGGTGCGAAACAGGGCGGCGGGCGTTTCGAAGCCGAATCGCTCACCACGGTAGCGCCGTGTTTTCCAGGCGCGCGGGAATTCCCTGCCCAGCGTTTTCAGGGCGGCTTCGGCGCCCTGGCTGACTTCGATGGTTGCAATTCTCATAGTGCTCTCCTTGCGGCAACGTCGGCGAGAAAGTCTTCGATCAGCTTCTCCGGCGTGCGAAAACGGTAAGCGGCCTGAATTCGACCGACGTGCCTATGGTCGCCCTTGCCGCGCTCGTTGTCGTATCGCACGAGCGGCCGGCCGGGATAGCCGTAGAACAGGCGGTACTTGAAACGGTGCGTGCTGCCGGGCACGGGCTCGGGAACCTCCCAGAGCACGGCTTCCAGCACCGCGCCGTCGTCGAATTCTTCCCTTTGCCGAAACAAAAGCCTCGCCTTCATTGTTGGCTAATATGCCAACAATTCAGCGGCGGTGCAAGCGGGGCGCTAACGTGTTCAGGCCGCGGACAGCTTCGCCACCGACAGCGCCAGCCACTTGACGCCCTCGCGTCCGAAGTTCACCTGCACGCGGGCATCCGAGCCGGAACCCTCGGCGTTGACGATGACGCCCTGGCCGAACCTGGCGTGCGCCACGTTCTGGCCGATGCGGAAACCGCCGGTCTCCTTCTCCGCCGTGCGGCGCATCACAGCGGCGGGCGGCGGCGCAGCCCAGCCGCCGCGGCGCGGTGAAGTAAAAGTCAGTCCCGGCGAGACGGCGTTTTGCGTCCGGCCCATGCGCGGGGTCAGCCATTTCAGCAACGCCTCGGGGATTTCGTCGAAGAAACGCGAGGGCAGGTTGTAGCGCGTCTGGCCGTGCAGCATGCGCGTCTGGGCGTGCGAGAGGTAGAGGCGCTTGCGTGCCCGCGTCACGGCGACGTACATCAGGCGGCGCTCCTCCTCGAGGCCCCCTCCCGATCCCTTCTCCTCGCGCACTGAATTCTCATGCGGAAAGAGGCCCTCCTCCAGGCCGCTGATGAAGACCGCGTCGAACTCCAGGCCCTTGGCGGAATGCACGGTCATCAGCTGCAGGGCGTCGTCGCCCTCGCCGGCTTGGTGCTCGCCGGCCTCCAGCGAGGCGTGCGAGAGGAAGGCGGCGAGGTCGCCCGACAGCTCGCCCTCGGCGTCCGCCGTGCCTTCCTCGGCGACGAAATTGGCGGCGGCGTTCACCAGTTCGTCGAGGTTGGCGAGGCGGTCCTGGCCTTCCTTCTCCGTCTGGTAGTGGGCGCGCAGTCCGGAATGCACGAGCACCTGCTCGACGGTCTCCGGCAGCGTCAGGCCTTCGCAGGCGGCCTTCAGCTTGTCGATGAGCGCGGCGAAGGCGGCCGCCTTGCCGCCGCTCCTCGCCGTGCTGTGGAGGCTGACTTTTTCCGCCTTGGCGGCGTCCTGCAACTGCTCGACGGTGCGCGCGCCGATGCCGCGCGCCGGGAAATTCACCACGCGCAGGAAGGCGCCGTCGTCGTCGGCGTTGGCGATCAGCCGGAGATACGCCAGCGCGTGCTTGACCTCCTGGCGCTCGAAGAAGCGCAGGCCGCCATAGACGCGGTAGGGCAGCCCGGCGGAGAACAGGGCGTGCTCCAGCACGCGCGACTGGGCGTTGGAGCGGTAGAGCAGCGCCATCTCGCGGCGCGCCATGCCGTCCAGCGAAAGCGATTTCACCTCCTCGACGATCCAGCGCGCTTCCTCGATGTCGTTGAAGGCCTCGTACACGCGGATCGGCTCGCCCGAACCGGCATCGGTCCACAGGTTCTTGCCCAGCCGCGCGGCGTTGTGCCTGATGATGGCGTTGGCGGCGTCGAGGATGTTGCCGTGCGAGCGGTAGTTCTGCTCGAGTCGGATGACGTTGTCGACACGGAACTCGCGCTCGAAGTCGCGCATGTTGCCGACCTCGGCGCCGCGGAAGGCATAGATCGACTGGTCGTCGTCGCCGACGCAGAACAGATGGGCGCCGCCGCCGGCCAGCAGCTTCAGCCAGCGGTATTGCAGAACGTTGGTGTCCTGAAATTCGTCTACAAGAATATGGCTGAAGCGGCCCTGGTAATGCAGCCGGATCGGTTCGTTTCGCTGCAGAAGCTCGTAGCTGCGCAGCAGCAGTTCGGCGAAGTCCACCACCCCCTCGCGCTGGCACTGCGCCTCGTATTCGCGATACAGCTCGACGCGCTTGCGCGTGTACTCGTCCCAGGCTTCCGCCGCGTCCGGCCTCAAGCCCGCCTCCTTCTGGCCGTTAATGAAGTTGGCGATATCCCGGGGCGGGAATTTCTCGTCGTCGACGTTGAGCGCCTTGAGCAGGCGCTTGACGGCCGCCAGCTGGTCGGCCGAATCGAGGATCTGGAAGAGCTGCGGCAGACCGGCGTCGCGGTGATGCGCGCGCAGCAGGCGGTTGCACAGGCCGTGGAAGGTGCCGATCCACATGCCGCGCGTGTTGATGGGCAGCATGGCGGAAAGCCGCGTGAGCATTTCCTTCGCCGCCTTGTTGGTGAACGTGACGGCCAACACGCCGTGCGTACCGACCTGGCCGGTCTGGATCAGCCAGGCAAGCCGCGTGGTGAGCACGCGCGTCTTGCCGGAACCGGCGCCGGCCAGAATCAGGGCGTGCTGCGGCGGCAGGGTGACGGCGGCAAGCTGGGGGGGATTCAGGCCGCGAAGAAGGGTCGACATTTGGATGCAATGAACAGTAGTGCCGATTATACCCGGCGACAATTTCCAAACGACATTCCAATTTGCTATTGTCGCGAAACGAACTGAAAGGATTTCGCTTGTCCTCCAGAGCCGACCTCCACCGCGATTTTCGCGAGTCCTTGCTGCACGATGAAAATACGCGGCGGCTGCTGAGGATTTTCAGCGGCCTGATCCTGGTCGGCAGCCTCGTTTATATCGCAGCCCTTCCTTACTCCTTCACGGTAGCGGTCTCACGGGGCGGGGGAATCCTTGCCGCGATTCTGTGCGCGCTCGCCGCCCTGGTCCTTCTGAGGCAAGGCAGCACCCTGGCCGCGGCCGGGGTGCTGACCTGGGGAATCTGGGCTGCGATGGTTCTGCAGCTCTGCATCAACAACGGGCTGCGAAGCCCGAGCCTGATGGGCCTGCCGATTCCCATCGTGCTGGCGGGCTGGCTGCTTCCGGCGCGCAGCGCCATTGCGCTGGTCATCGCCACCATCCTTGCCGGGCTGGCATTGGCGCTGACGGAAAGGGCCGGCCTGCTCCCGCTGATGAAATACGCCTCCCCGCCGCTCATCGTCTGGATCGCCTTTTCCGTCTATATCGCCCTGGCCGCCGTCGTCGCTTATCACATTTTTCGCGGCTTCCGCCTGCGGCACGAGGCCTTGCGCCGGCTGGGCCTCGATCTGGCGTCGCGCCTGGATGAACTGACAGCCCGGGATGCCGAGCTGCGGCTGCTCATGGACAACGTGCCGGCCATGATTTGCGCCTATGAAGGCATGGTCTGCCGGTTCGCCAATCCGCTCTATGCCAGGTTTTTCGGCTTCACCACGGAGTCCATCGTCGGCCGGCACTTGCGGGAAATCATCGGGGAAACCGCCTTCGAGCAGGCCCGTCCCCTCATCGAGCAGGCGCTGGCCGGCGAGCAGGTCAGCTACCGGGGGCGCCGTTCATCTCCCGCTTTCGGCGATCGCCTCATGGAAGTCAAACTGGTGCCCGATCATCCGGAACATGGCAGGGCGAGCGGGTTCTACGGCCTTTTCTTCGATGTCACGGAGCAGGAGCAGTCGGCGGAAGCGCTGCACAAAAGCGAGGCGCGGCTGAAGGAAGCGCAACGCATCGGCCTTGTCGGCAGCTGGGAGCTTGATATCGTCAGCAGGCGCATCGCCTTTTCCGACGAGCTCTACCGGATCTACGAGCGCGAGCCGAGCGCCTTCGGCGGCACTTTCGAAGACTTGCTGAAGCTGGTGCATCCCGACGATCTGCCGGGGATACGCCAGGCCTGGCTCGATTCGGCCACGGCCCGGGGGAGCTTCGAGATCGAGCATCGCATCCTGACTCCCGACGGCCGCATCAAGCACCTGCATGTGCGCTGGGAGGTGTTCCGCGGCGGCGATGGAAAGCCGGAGCGCGCCCTGGGCACCGCCCAGGACATCACGGAACAGGTGCGGGCGAAGAAGGAGATCCAGCGGCTCAACGAAAATCTGGAGGCGCGGGTGCGCGAGCGCACCGCCGAACTGCAGACGGCCAACCGGGAACTGGAGTCGTTCGCCTACTCCATCTCGCACGACTTGCGCGCGCCCCTGCGCGGCATCGACGGCTTCGGCCAGCTCCTCCTCGAGGAATACCGCGATCGGCTGGACGAGCAGGGACAGGACTACCTGAATCGAATGCGCAATGCGGCGCAGCGGATGGGCACGCTGATCGACGACATCCTCGAACTGTCGCGCGTCTCGCGCAAGAGCATGGGGCGCGAGACGGTTGACCTGAGCCGACTGGCCGGCGATATCCTGGACAACAAGGCGAAATCCGATCCGCTGCGCCGGGTCGACATTGCCATCGCGCCGGGATGCACGGCAATCGGCGATCCCCAGCTGCTGCGCGTCCTCATGGAAAATCTGCTGGAAAACGCCTGGAAATACACGCGAACGAAGCCGCAGGCGCGCATCGAGTTCGCACAGGAAACTGCCGGCGGCGAAACCATCCATGTCGTCAGGGACAACGGCGTCGGCTTCGACATGCGCTATGCCGACCGCCTCTTCGGGCCGTTCCAGCGGCTGCACAAGCCGGAGGAGTTCGAAGGCACGGGCATCGGCCTGGCCTCGGCGGCGCGGGTCGTGCATCGGCATGGCGGGCGCATCTGGGCGGAAGCCGAGGTCGGGCAAGGCGCGACGTTCCGCTTCACACTGGCGGGCAGCGGAACGGAATCGCCGACGAGCGCCATCGACGCCACGGCTGTCTGAACGGTTCCCGATGTGCGGTGGCGCCATGGTCCATCCCGATTGCGGGATGCAACAGGGAAGCGCAGGATTATTCAAATCAAACGGTGTGCGCCAAGACGATGCGATCATCCGAAGAACAAGCCGCTGACAACCTGCCCCTATCTGTCGACCCGATCGATCAGGCCTTCCTGAGGCTTGCCGTCGGCCTCATGCTCGCCGGCAGCGTCAGCTTCGTTGCAATCGTCTTTTACCTTGCGCCCGAACAGCGCATACGCAGTCTCGGCGGCGTACTGCTGGGGTCCGTGTCGCTCATCGCCGGCATCTTTATTCATCGCGACAAGCCGCGCCAGGCGATCAGGACGCTGGCGTACGGCATGTGGGGGGTGATCTCGTTCATGGCGGTGCTGGGCGGCGGCCTGCGCGCGCCCATTTTCATCGCCTATCCTGTCCTCATCGCGATGGGCGGCTGGCTGATCGGCCCGGCCGCCGCCGTCGGTCTGGCAGGCCTGACCCTGGCATTCGGCACCGGCCTGATGATTGCCGACGGCTATGGACTGCTCCCGGTCATCGAGGCGGCGCCCGCCAGCATCCTCTGGACGGTCTATGCCATCGTGCTGGTCTCCGCCACTGCGCTCACTGTCTATGCCTCCCGCCACCATCGGACCCTGTTCGCGCGCCAGGGGCAGCTTGCCGAAGCCATGTCGGCAAAAGCCGATGCCCTGGCCATCGAGGAAAACCGGCTGCGGCACATTACCGAGAATGTCCCGGCAATGATCTTCCACGGCGGCCGGGATCTGCGCTGCCTCTACGCCAATCGGCAGTTCGCCGATTTCTTCCATGGCGGCGGCGTCCCGATCGAAGGCATGCACCTGAGGGAAGTTCTCGGCGAACCAGTGTTCGAAGCCGCCTTGCCGAATATCGAGCGGGCGCTGGCGGGCGAAAGGATTCTGCTCGAGGGGGAGCGCACCTCCGTCACCGGCCAGGTTCATTGTCTGGAAATTTCCCTGGTGCCGGAAATCGGCGCCGACGGCGGCGTGGCCGGTTTCTACGCCCTCAAGCGGGACATCACCGAACGCAAGCGGGCCGAGCAGACGCTCAAGCTAACCGAGGACAAGTTCGCCAAGGTCTTCCGCACCAGTCCGGTGCCGATTTCCCTTGCCCGCTCCAGCGACGGCCTGTTTGCAGACATCAATCCCGCCTTCGAGGCTTTCTTCGGCTGGACCCGCGACGAGATCATCGGCAATACATCGACGGGCATCGGCATCTGGCGATCCATCGAGGAGCGCGAGCGATGGACGCGCGCCTTGCGCGAGCATGGCGCCACCCGCAATTTCGAGGTCAACTGGCGCAACAAGGCCGGCGAGACGCGCATTTGCCAGATTTCCGCCGAATTCATCCGGATCGAAGGTGAGGATTACATCCTGGCCCTGACTTTCGATATCACCGAGCGCAAGCGCAGCGAAGAGGCGCTCATGGCCAGCCAGGCGCGCCTCAACGAGGCGCAACGGATCGGCCGCTTCGGCAGCTGGGAGCTCGACCTGGCAAGCGATTCATTCGTCTGGTCCGAGGAAATCACCCGCATCTTCGAAACCACGGCGCCGCAGGAAAAGGTGAATTACGCGGTCTTTCTCAAGACCATTCATCCGGACGATCGGGCGACCTTCGACAAGACATATCGGCAATCCATCGCGGAAGGGAAGGCGGGGGAGTTCACGTACCGGCTGTGCATGCCCGACGGCAGGATAAAGTTCGTGCATGTTCGTGCGGAAACCCGGATCGGCGCGGACGGCAAACCGGTCAAATCGATCGGCAGCACGCAGGACATCACGGAACAAGTGCTTGCCCGGCAGGAAATCGAGCGGCTCAACGCCGAGCTGGAAAAGCGGGTGGTCGAGCGCACCGCCGAACTCACCAGCGCCAATCGCGAGCTGGAGTCCTTCGCCTACTCGATCTCGCACGACCTGCGGGCGCCCCTGCGCGGCATCGACGGCTTCAGCCAGTTGCTGGTGGACGAATACCGGGATCGGCTCGATGCGCAAGGGGTCGATTATCTCGATCGCGTGCGCCGCGCCGCCCAGCGCATGGGCACCCTCATCGACGACATCCTCGAGCTCTCCCGCGTCACCCGCCAGGAGATGCGCCGCGTGAAGGTCGACCTGAGCCAGCTCGCCACCGAATTGATCGAGGAGCGCACCCGCGCCGAGCCGGGGCATCGCGCCGACATCGCGCTGGCACCCGGCTGCAAGGCCTTCGGCGATCCGCAGCTCTTGCGCGTGATGATGCAGAACCTGCTGGAGAATGCCTGGAAGTACTCCGGCAAGGAAGCCTCCCCCAGGATCGAGTTCGGCCGCGAAACGAACGGCGGCGATACCGTCTTCTTCGTCCGCGACAACGGTGTCGGCTTCGACATGCAATACGCCGACCGCCTCTTCGCCCCCTTCCAGCGCCTGCACAAGCCAGAGGATTTCGAAGGCACCGGCATCGGCCTGGCCACCGTCGCCCGCGTCGTGCACCGCCATGGCGGCCGCATCTGGGCCGAGTCGGAACCGGGCAAGGGCGCCCTTTTCAGATTCACGCTCGGCGAGAAAATGTCCCCAAGCCCGTGATTTGACGGTAGTTTGCGCACACTTTCAGGTTTAGGCTGTCTTGCCTAAATATGTTGCTGCGCAGCATTTTATTGAACCATATCAAATCAACTCTACTCAAATCAAGCGTATGATGCCGCAGAATGTTTTTTGCGCTGCAATATCCGCTAAGGCTTGAAGTCGCCCATGAAGCCGCCGACAGGCCAATGCGGCCGTACTACACAATAGTCAAGGAGAGCACATGAACAGCCCGATGATCCTGCCCTGGATCGCCCACAAGGCCGGCATATCCGAAGCCCGCGCCGAGGAACTCTGGCGCGAAGCCCTTTGCCATGCCACCGACAGCACCGGCTGGGTTGGCACTTCCGATTACTGGGAAGCTGCCGAAGCGCATCTGCACAAACTGATCGAACGTGAAATCAGCGCCAACTGCCTGCCGACCCCGGAACTCAGCGGATGGGTACGCCTGCAGTCGCGCATGGCCCATCTGCCCCTGCTTCTGGCGGAAAGCTGGTCCATCGCCTGGGTTCGGCTGCTTTCCGCAAAGGCCTTATAGCGTCGGTCTGGCGTCCAAGCCAAGCCGGTCTTTCACTTTGGCCGCCAGCGCTTCCGCCTCGGCCTTGCTGGGCAAGTTGCGCAGCAGAATTACGTAACGAACGGACTCGCCTTCGATACGAGGACGAATCGAGGCTGCGTAGCCCGCAGCGGCCGTCCGGTCATACACTTCCAGCGCCGCCTGCTGACTGTCGGTGCTGGCCAGCATCAGCTTCCACTTGCCGCCCCGTCGCAACACGCCGCCGCCCTTCTGGATTTCCGTTTCCGCCGCCCATTTCCTCACGGTTTCGGGATCGGCCGCCTCGATGCCCTTCGGCGGCTGATTGCGCGGCGCCACGTAAAAGGTCAGGGGCTCGCTCATCTCGCGCGAATCGCCGTCCTTGTGGCTGACGGTGATGCGGCCTTCCAGCAGGCAGATAAAATCCCGCTCCGGCTCGGTCTTGCCCCAGATGTCGGTGCCGCGAATGCCGGCTGTCACCGTGGCGACGCGGATGGTGACGTCACGCCGGGAAAGTCTCTTGAGCTTGTCGGTCGTGAAGCGGAAAGCGCCCTTCGCCACGTCCAGGGCTGCCGAAAAGAATTTCCTGTCGCCCGGCCCCAGGCGATCGGCCAGCAGCTCGCCGTTCTCGCCCAGCTTCACCGTGCTGCCGTCGGCGAGCCTGAGATAGACACGCGACCCCGCGCCGGTGCGGATGCGGTCGCGGCTTAGCAGTTCCATGCCCGGCGCCAGCGGTTCGGCGCGGCCGCCGCGATCCCGCCAGGCCGGCGCCTGCACGGCATCCACCACCGCCTGCGGGGTCGCCAGCGCATTGGCTGCCAGGCCGCACAAGGCCAGGGTCATCATGAGTTTCTTCATCCTGTTCTCCGTCGGTAGCTCAAGCGTCGAGCGCTGAGCCGAGAGTATAATCCGCTCTTTTGCAACGACAATCAGCATTCCCTCATGCAGCAAAAATACACCCCGGCCGAGATCGAGCAGGCCGCCCAGCAGCACTGGGAGGAAACCGCCGCCTTCCACGCCAATGAAGACGCCTCGAAGCCGAAATACTACTGCCTGTCGATGTTCCCCTATCCGTCGGGGAAGCTGCACATGGGCCATGTGCGCAACTACACCATCGGCGACGTGCTGACGCGCTACCACCGCATGCGCGGCTTCAACGTGCTGCAGCCGATGGGCTGGGACGCCTTTGGCCTGCCGGCGGAGAACGCCGCGATGGCCAACAATGTCCCGCCGGCGAAGTGGACCTACGACAACATCGCCTACATGAAGAAGCAGCTCAAGTCGCTGGGCTTCGCCCTCGACTGGGAGCGCGAGCTGGCGACCTGCAGGCCCGATTACTACAAGTGGAACCAGTGGCTGTTCCTGCGCATGCTGGAAAAGGGCCTCGCCTACCAGAAGACCGGGGTGGTGAACTGGGACCCGGTCGACCAGACCGTGCTCGCCAACGAGCAGGTCATCGACGGCCGCGGCTGGCGCACCGGCGCCGAGGTGGAAAAGCGCGAGATCCCGATGTACTACCTCGCCATCACGAAATACGCCGAGGAACTGCTCGCCGCGCTCGACGCCCTGCCCGGCTGGCCCGAGCGCGTGAAGACCATGCAGGCCAACTGGATCGGCAAGAGCTTCGGCGTGCGCTTCGCCTTTCCCTATGAGCTCGACGGCAGGCAGGAAAAACTCTGGGTGTTCACCACCCGCGCCGACACCATCATGGGCGTCACCTTCTGCGCGGTGGCCGCCGAGCATCCGCTGGCCACGCGCGCCGCGCGCGACAACCCGGCGCTCTCCGCCTTCATCGAGGAATGCAAGCACGGCTCGGTCATGGAGGCGGACATCGCCACCATGGAAAAGAAGGGCATGCCGACCGGCATCTTCGTCAGCCACCCCCTCACCGGCGAGCAGGTCGAAGTGTGGGTCGGCAACTACGTACTGATGGGCTACGGCGAGGGCGCCGTGATGGCCGTGCCGGCGCACGACGAACGCGACTTCCACTTCGCGAAAAAGTACGCCCTGCCGATCAAACAGGTTGTCGACGTGCCGGGCAAGCCGTTTTCCCTGGACGCCTGGCAGGAGTGGTATGCCGACAAGGAGGCCGGCTTCTGCGTGAATTCCGGCAAGTACGACGGCCTCGGCATCAAGGCGGCAGTCGGCGCCATCGCCGCCGACCTCAAGGCCAAGGGCCTCGGCGACAAGCAGATCACCTGGCGCCTGCGCGACTGGGGCATCTCGCGCCAGCGCTACTGGGGCTGCCCGATCCCGCTCATCCATTGCGACACATGCGGCACCGTGCCGGTGCCCGACGATCAGTTGCCGGTGGTGCTGCCGGAGGACTGCGTACCGGACGGCTCCGGCAACCCGCTCAACAAGCGGCCCGACTTCCTCGATTGCGCCTGTCCGAAATGCGGCGCACCCGCGCGACGCGAGACGGACACCATGGACACCTTCGTCGACTCGTCCTGGTACTACAGCCGCTACGCCTCGGCCGACAGCGGCAAGGCCATGGTGGACGAGCGGGTGAGGTACTGGCTGCCGGTCGACCAGTACATCGGCGGCATCGAGCACGCCATCCTGCACCTGCTCTACTCGCGCTTCTGGACCAAGGTCATGCGCGACCTCGGCCTGGTGGGCTTCGACGAGCCGTTCAGCCGCCTGCTCACCCAGGGCATGGTGCTGAACGAGATCTTTTTCCGCAAGCCGGAGTCGGGGCGCATCAGTTATTTCAACCCGGCGGACGTGGATCTGGCGTTCGACGACAAGGGCAATCGCACCGGCGCCATCCTGAAGAGCGACGGCCAGCCGGTCGAGTCCGGCGGCATCGGCACCATGTCCAAGTCGAAGAACAACGGCGTCGACCCGCAGGCCCTGATCGAGCTGTACGGCGCCGACACGGCGCGCTTCTTCATGATGTTCGCCAGCCCGCCCGAGCAGACGCTGGAGTGGTCCGATTCCGGCGTCGAGGGCAGCTACCGCTTCCTCAAGCGACTGTGGAACTATTGCGCGAGGTTCGACAATCCAGGGCCGGCGATGGACGACCAGCTGGCCAAGGCCACGCGCTTTGAAATACATTCCGTGCTCAAGCAGGCCAACTACGACTTCGCCAAGCACCAATTCAACACCGTCGCCTCCGCGGCGATGAAGATACTGAACGCACTGGACAGATTTTCGGGTGGCAGGAACGAGGTTGCCGAGGAAGGCCTCTCCATCCTGCTGCGCCTGCTCTCCCCCATCACGCCTCACATCTGCCATCATCTCTGGCGGGAACTGGGCTTCGGCGGGGACATCCTGCATGCTCCCTGGCCGGAACCGCTCGAAGCGGCGCTGGCGCAGGACGAGATCGAACTGGTGCTGCAGGTGAATGGCAAGCTGCGCGGTGCTATCAGGGCGCCGGCGGGCGCAACGAAGGAACAATTCGAGGAACTGGCGCTCGCCTCCGAGGTCGCGCTGAAATACATGGAAGGCAAGCCGGCGAAGAAGGTGATCGTCGTGCCGGGCCGGCTGGTCAATATTGTCGTCTGAGCGGAGCGGAAAATGCGTACGTTGATTGCCGTCCTACTTGCCCTGTTTCTCGCCGCCTGCGGCTTCCAGCTGCGCGGCGCGCAGCCGCTGCCCTTTTCAAGCCTGTATATCGCCGAGAACTGGGAACTGGGCGCGATGCTGAGGCGCAACATTCGCGCCCTCGGCAGCACGAAAATCGCCGAAACGCCCCAGGAAGCCCAGGCTGTCTTCACGCTCATCGGCGAAGCGCGCGAGAAGAACATTCTCAGCCTTTCCGGCACCGGTCGCGTGCGCGAATTCCAGCTGCGCTACCGCCTGGCCTACCGCGTGCATGACCTGAAGGGACGCGAGTTCGTCCCCCCCACGGAAATCGTCCTGGTGCGCGACATCAGCTTCAGCGACGAGCGGGTGCTGGCCAAGGAGCAGGAAGAGGCGCTTCTCTATCGCGACATGCAGAACGACATGGTGCAGCAGGTGATGCGCCGCCTGGCCGCCGCGAAAATCGAGGGGTAAACCCCGATCACCATGCAGCTGCGCGCGGACCTGCTCGCCTCGCATCTCGGCAAGACGCTCGCGCCCCTCTATGTCCTGCACGGCGACGAGCCGCTGCTGGTGATCGAGGCGGGCGATGCCATCCGCAGCGCCGCCCGCGAGAAGGGCTACACCGAACGCGAAGTGCTGGTGACCGGTCCCGGCTTCAAGTGGGACACCCTGGTGCTTGCCGCCGGCAACCTGTCCCTCTTCGGCGGCAACAAGCTGATCGACCTGCGCATTCCAAACGGCAAGCCCGGACGCGACGGCGGCGATGCCCTGCAGCGTTATTGCGGGCGGCTGTCCGAGGGCGTGCTGACGCTGGTCACCCTGCCCCAACTCGACTGGGCCGCGCGCAAGACGGCCTGGTTCGCCGCCCTCTCCCAGGCCGGCGTGGTCATCGAACTGAATGCCCCCGGTCTTGCCGAACTGCCCGACTGGATCGCCCTGCGACTGGCGCGGCAGCAGCAAAAGGCGGAACGCGCCGCCCTGGAGTTCATCGCCGCCCACGTCGAAGGCAACCTGCTGGCCGCCCACCAGGAAATCCAGAAGCTCGGCCTGCTGCACCCGTCCGGCGACCTCAGCCTGGCGCAGGTGGAGGATGCGGTGCTGAATGTGGCGCGCTATGATGTCGACAAGCTGCGCGCCGCCCTGATCGAGGGCGATCCCGCCCGCTGCGCCCGTCTGCTGGAGGGGCTGCGCGGGGAGGATGTGGCGCCGCCGCTGCTGCTGTGGGCCTTCGCCAGCGAGATCCGCACGCTGGCCGCGCTAAGGGCCGCCCAGGACGAAGGCCGTCCGCTCGCCGCGGCCCTGCGCGCCGAGCGCGTGTTCGACGACCGTCGCGCCGCCGCCCTGCAGCGCGCCCTGGCGCGGCTGCGCCAGTCGCAACTGCGCGCGGCGCTGCTCGCCGCAGCGCGCATCGATCGCATGATCAAGGGCCTGGTGCAGGGCGACGTGTGGGACGAATTTCTCCAGCTTGCGCTGCGGCTGGCTGTAGGTCGGCCTTCAGGCCGACGACCGAAGGAAGTCCCTGTGGGACAGCAGGCGCCGAAGTCGGGCTGAAGCCCGACCTACAATAGGACCTTATGGACATCAAGGACTACATGCAATCCGTCGGCCGCCAGGCACGCGAGGCTTCGCGGGCGATGGCGCGGGCATCGACCAACGCCAAGAACCGCGCCCTGCTGGCCATGGCGGCGGCCATCCGCCGCGAAAGCGCGGCCCTGCTCGCCGCCAACCGCGAGGACCTCGGCGCCGCGCGCGCCGCCGGCCTGGACGAGGCCATGCTCGATCGGCTTGCCCTCTCCGACAAATCGGTGGCAACGATGGCCGAAGGCCTAGAGCAGATCGCCGCCCTGGCCGACCCCATCGGCGAAATCACCGATCTCAAGTTCCGTCCCTCCGGCATCCAGGTCGGCCGCATGCGCGTGCCGCTCGGCGTCATCGGCATCATCTACGAGGCGCGCCCGAACGTCACGGTGGACGCCGCCGGGCTGTGCCTCAAGGCGGGCAATGCCGCCATCCTGCGCGGCGGCTCGGAGGCGATCCGCTGCAACCGCGCGCTGGCTGGCCTGGTGCAGGAAGGCTTGCGCGCCGCCGGCCTGCCGGCGGAAGCGGTACAGGTGGTGGACACCACCGACCGCGCCGCAGTGGGCGAACTCGTCACCATGAAGGAGTTTGTCGACGTCATCGTGCCGCGCGGCGGCAAGGGGCTGATCGAGCGCATCTCCAGCGAGGCGCGCATCCCCGTCATCAAGCACCTCGACGGCAACTGCCATGTGTATGTCGATGACGATGCCGACGCCGACAAGGCCATGCGCATCGTCGAGAACGCCAAGACGCAGCGGCTAGGCACCTGCAACACGGCCGAGTCCCTGCTGGTGGCGCGCGGCGTCGCCGCTGCGCTGCTGCCGAAGCTCGGCGCCATGCTCGCCGGCAAGGGCGTCGAACTGCGCTGCTGCGCGGAGTCGCTGGCGCTGCTGCGCAGCGCCGGCATCGATGCCGCCAGGCTGAAGGCGGCCACGGAGCAGGACTGGTACGAGGAATACCTCGCCGCCATCATTGCCGTGAAGGTGGTGGCCGGCGTGGACGAGGCCATCGCCCACATCAACAAGTACAGTTCGCAGCACACCGACGCCATCGTCAGCGAAGACTACACGCGCGCCATGCGCTTCCTGCGCGAAGTGGATTCGGCCTCGGTCATGGTGAATGCCTCGACGCGCTTCGCCGACGGCTTCGAATACGGCCTCGGCGCCGAGATCGGCATTTCCACCGACAAGATCCACGCCCGCGGCCCGGTCGGCCTGGAGGGGTTGACCAGCCAGAAGTGGATCGTGCTGGGCAACGGGGAAGTCAGGGAGTAAAAGTCAGTCGCCGTGACACGGCGACATTTGAACAACAACAAGGAGGAGAAGCCATGCAACACCGCAACGTCATCGCATCGTTCGCCATCGCCCTCGCGCTGGCCGCTTGCGCTTCGGTGCCGCCGCAAAGCCGGCAACTGGCGGATAACTTCAAGGCGATGCAGCCGACCTCCGGCCTCGCCAAGGAAATGAGCATGGAGGAGGCCGTCCGCATCCGCGACGGACTGGTCGCCGAGCTGTCCGCCAGCCAGGGCAGGGTGGTCGGCTACAAGGCCGGCCTCACCAACCCGGCGGTGCAGAAGCGTTTCGGCACCACCTCCCCGGTGCGCGGCGTGCTGCTGGAGAAGATGCTGCTCGACGACGGCGCGGAAGTGCCGGTCAAGTTCGGCGCCATTCCCTTCTTCGAAGCCGACCTGGTGGTGGTGGTCAAGGATGAAGGCGTCAACCAGGCGAAGACCCCGGCCGATGTCATCAAGCACCTGGCCAGCATCCGCCCCTTCATCGAACTGCCCGATCTGGTGACGGCCAAGGAACAGCCGCTCACAGCCGCGATCATCACTTCCTTCAACGTCGGCGCGCGCCTCGGCGTGCTGGGCAAGCCGATCGCGCCCACGCCGGAGATGGTCGATGCGCTGGGCAAGATGAGCGTCGTCATGCGCGACCAGGACGGCAAGGAACTCGCCAGGGTGCCCGGCGCCGCCATCCTCGGCCATCCGCTCAACGCCGTCGTCTGGCTGGCCGACGACCTGGCCAAATCCGGCGGCAGGCTGCGCGCCGGCGACATCCTCAGCCTCGGCTCCTTCACGCCGCCCAATTTCCAGAAGGCCGGCATGACCGTCACGGTCACCTACGAAGGCCTGCCGGGCAACCCGAGTGTTTCGGTCCGCTTCAAGTAAGGAGACAACATGAAGAAACTTCTGCTGGCGGCCATCGCCGCTCTCGCCCTGAACCTCGCCCAGGCCGCCGAACTGGAGGGCTTCAAGTTCGACGACAAGGTCAAGCTCGGCAACGCCGAACTGGTCATCAACGGCACCGGCGTGCGCTCCAAGTTCGGCAAGCGCTACGCCATGGCGCTCTACCTGCCGGCCAAGACCACTGACGCCAAGGCCGCGCTGGCCGCCAAGGGACCGAAGCGCGTCGCCATCAGCCTGATCAAGGACGTCTCCGGCGACACCTTCGCCAACGCCGTCAGCGGCGGCATCAACGACAACAGCTCGGATGCCGAAAAGGCCGCGCTCAAGGATCGCGTCAAGCAGCTGGTCGACACGGTCGTCGCGCTCGGCGAGATCAAGGCCGGCACCGGCATCGTCTTCGACTGGATCCCGGAAAGGGGCGCGGTGCTGACCATCGGCGGCCAGCAAAAGGGCAAGGACATTCCGGGCGAGGACTTCTACACCGGCCTGCTCAAGGTCTGGCTGGGCGAGGATCCGGTGCAGAACGACCTCAAGCAGGCGCTGCTCGGCAAGCCGCAGTAACCTATAATCGACCCACAATAAACGGAGGAGACCATCATGCGCAGTCCGCATCGCACCCTGCTGGCGCTGGCGGCCGGCGCCCTGCTCGCCCTGCCCGCCCACGCCCAGCAGTTCATCAACGTGCTCACCGGCGGCACCAGCGGCGTGTATTACCCGCTCGGCGTCTCCCTGTCGCAGATCTACGGCAAGGCGCTGCCCGGCGCCAAGACGGCGGTGCAGGCTACCAAGGCCAGCGCCGAAAACCTCAACCTGCTGCAGGCTGGCCGCGGCGAAGCGGCGCTGACCCTCGGCGATGCGCTGTCGGATGCCTGGAAGGGCGACGAGGAGGCCGGCTTCAAGACGCCGCTGAAGAAGCTGCGCGGCATCGCCGCGATGTACCCGAACTACATCCATCTCGTCGCCAGCGCCGACTCGGGCATCAAGAGTCTGGCGGATCTCAAGGGCAAGCGCGTCGCCGTCGGCGCGCCGAAGTCGGGCACCGAGCTCAACACCCGCGCCATCCTCAAGGGCGCCGGCCTGAGCTACAAGGACCTCGGCAAGGTGGAATACCTGCCCTTCGGCGAGTCGGTCGAGCTGATGAAGAACCGCCAGCTCGACGCCACGCTGATCTCCGCCGGCCTCGGCGTGGCCGCCGTGCGCGACCTCGCCACGGCGGTGAAGATCGTCGTCGTGCCGATCACCGCAGACGTGATCGGCAAGATCGGCGATCCGGCCTACCAACCCGCCACCATCCCGGCCAACACCTACAACGGCCAGACCGCCGACGCCGCCACGGTAGCGATCCCGAACTTCCTCGTCACCCATGAGGGCGTGCCGGCCGACACGGTGTATGCCATGACCAAGTCGATGTTCGACAACCTCGACCAGATGGTGGCGGCGCACGCCGCCGCCAAGGCGATCAAGCGCGAGAACGCGGTGAAGGGCATGCCGCTGCCGCTGCATCCGGGCGCCGAGAAATATTACCGCGAGGTCGGCCTGATCAAGTGATGGCCGTGTTCTGACATATGGGCCGTGCCGGTTTCCGCGCACGGCCTTTTTGTTTCACCGGAGAGCGAAATGGCGGAAGCCGAAAGCGAATTTTCCGAACACGGCGTGCAGCGCCGGCTGGGCGACGGGCCGATGAAGGTCGTCATCGCCGTGGCGCTGGCCTTCTCCACCTACCAGCTCGTCATGGCCGCCTTCCACCCGCTCTCCAGCCTGGTGATGCGCTCCATCCACGTCAGCTTCCTGGTGCTGCTCGCCTTCCTGCTCTATCCGATGTTCCAGCGCGGCAAGCTGTCGCGCATTCCCTGGTACGACTGGCTGCTGGCCGGCGGCGGCTTCGCCCTCGGCTTCTACCAGTGGGCCTTCGAGGGCGATCTGATCCAGCGCGCCGGCGATCCGACGAACGTCGATCTCGTCGTCGGCACGATCATGGTGCTGCTGGTGTTCGAGGCGGCGCGCCGCATCCTCGGGCTGGCCCTGCCGCTGGTGTGCGCGGCCTTCCTGCTGTTCGGCCTGTTCGGCCAGTACCTGCCGGCGTCGATCGCCCACCGCGGCTATTCCTTCGCCCAGATCGTGGACCAGCTCGGCTTCGGCACCGAGGGCATCTACGGCATCCCGACCCTGGTGTCCGCCACCTACATCTTCCTCTTCATCCTGTTCGGGTCGTTCCTCGAGCACGCCGGCATGATCAACCTGTTCAATTCGATTGCGCTGGGCTTCGTCGGCCACACCAAGGGCGGCCCGGCCAAGGTGGCGGTGATTTCCTCCGGCCTGATGGGCACCATCTCCGGCTCGGGCGTGGCCAACGTGCTGACGACGGGGCAGTTCACCATTCCGCTGATGAAGCGCTTCGGCTACTCGGGCGTTTTCGCCGGCGCGGTGGAGGCGACTTCCAGCATGGGCGGCCAGATCATGCCGCCGGTGATGGGCGCGGTGGCCTTCATCATGGCCGAGAATCTCAACGTGCCGTATGCCGAGATCGTCAAGGCGGCGACGATCCCCGCCATCCTCTACTACCTGACGGCCTTCTGGATGGTGCATCTGGAAGCCGGACGCAAATCCCTGCTCGGCCTGCCCAAGGACCAGTGCCCGAATCCCTGGCGCGCCATGAAGGAAAGCTGGTACCTGGTGCTGCCCCTGGCGGCGCTGGTGTGGATGCTCTTCAACGGTTTCACGCCGATGTTCTCCGGCATGGTCGGCCTGGCGCTGACCGCCATCCTGATCCTCGGCGCGGCGCTGGCGGCGCGCATCGGAGGCCAAGCCTTCCGCGTCGTCTTCTGGATCGGCGTGGGAATCGGCGCCTCGGCCTTCGGCAAATGGGGCATCTATCCGGTGCTCGGCCTCATCGCGCTGCTGACCGCCGCCTGCTTCGGCATCCGCGGCGGGCACAAGACCCTGCACACCATGAAGATGAGCCTGGTCGACGGCGCCAAGCAGGCGCTGCCGGTCGGCGTCGCCTGCGCCGTGGTCGGCGTCATCATCGGCATCCTGACGCTCACCGGCGCCGCATCGAGTTTCGCCGGCTTCATCCTGCAGGTCGGCGAGAAGAGCCTGTTCCTCTCCCTGGTGCTGACCATGATCGTCTGCCTGATCCTCGGCATGGGCATCCCGACCATCCCCAACTACATCATCACCAGCGCCATCGCCGCGCCCGCCCTGCTCAAGCTCGGCGTGCCGCTGATCGTCTCGCACATGTTCGTCTTCTACTTCGGCATCATGGCCGACCTCACCCCGCCGGTGGCGCTGGCGGCCTTCGCCGCCGCCTCCATCGCCAAGGAATCGGCGATGAAGATCGGCTTCAAGGCGGTGCAGGTGGCCATCGCCGGCTTCGTCGTGCCCTACATGGCGGTCTACGACAGCGCGCTGATGCTGCAGGGCGACTGGACCGTGGCGGCGGTCGCCTACGTCGTCTTCAAGGCGGTGCTCTCCATCGCGCTGTGGGGCGCGGCGGCCATCGGCTTCCTGTTCGCCCCGCTCAACTGGGCCGAGCGGATTTGCGCCGCGGCGGCGGCCTTCCTGCTCGTCGCCGCCATCCCGCTCACCGACGAGATCGGCTTCGCCCTGGCGGCGGCCTTTCTCGCCTGGCATGTCTGGCGCAGCCGCCGTGCTGCGCAGACTGACTTTTCCTGATGCCGCTGTGTCTCTCCGCCGGCGCGGTGGCGGCGGTGCTGGCCGTCGAATCCTTCACCCTGGCGTGGACGCATTCCATCGAGAAGATCCGCTGGGAGGAGGACTGGCGGCTCGAAGCCGGGCAGTTGCATCTGGTCGAGGCGCGAATCCGCGGGACCGGCGCCGGCATGGAGCCGCCGGCCGGCGCCGTGCTGGAGAACGGCGTCTGGCGCTATGTGCCGCGCCTCGATCCCCTGCCGCGGCTGCGCCTGGCCCACTCGATCTTCACGACAGGCTACGAATTGTGCGTCGACCGGCGCTGCCGCCCGCTTGCGGAGCTCGTCGGCAGCGCGGAAAATGAGCCGGTCGAGCTGTTTGCCTGCGCAGGAGGAGATATGGACCCCCAACGCTCACTTCGTTCGCTGCCCCCCGAGGGGGACATGCCCCCCTCGGGGCGGCCCGGCGGGAGGCATACCGATGTCCGCTGAATTCGATGCCGTGTTGAAGACTCCCTTCGGCGCCCTCGGCGTGCGCACCGAAGACGATGCCGTCACGGAAATCCGTTTCCTGCCGCCCGGCACGCCGGCGCGCCAGCCGAGGAACGCGCTCGCCAAACATGCCTGCGCGCAACTTGCCGCCTATCTGGCCGATCCCGCGTCCGGTTTCGACCTGCCGCTGAAGGCGGCCGGCACCGAATTCCAGCGCAATGTCTGGCGGGCGATTGCCGCTATCCCGCCGGGCCGCACGCTCACCTACGGCGAAATCGCCAAACGCCTGAAAAGCGCACCGCGGGCGGTGGGCCAGGCCTGCGGCCGCAACCCCTACCCGGTGGCGGTGCCCTGCCACCGCGTCGTCGCCTCCGGCGGCGGGCTGGGCGGCTTTGCCAACGCGCGCGGCGGCTATCTGCTCGACACCAAGCGCTGGCTATTGGCGCATGAACGAGGCTGATTCTCAACTGCTCGACGCCTTCGCCGACACGCTCTGGCTGGAAGCCGGCCTGTCGAAGAACACCCTGGCCAGCTACCGCGCCGATCTCAAGCAGTTCTCCGCCTGGCTCGACGCGAGGGGCAAGACGCTGGACCAGGTCGAGCCGGCCGACATCCATGGCTATCTGCGCGATTTCAGTCAGCACGCCAAATCGACCAGCCAGCGCCGCCTGATCGCTTCGCTGCGCCGCTTCTACCAGCACTTGCTGGCGATCGGCGCCATCAAGGCCGATCCGACGCTCAACATCGACCCGCCGCCGCGCCCCGAGCGCTTCCCCAGGACGCTATCCGAAGCCCAGGTCGAGGCTCTGCTGGCCGCCCCTGACGTCGATACCCCGCTCGGCCTGCGCGACCGCGCCATGCTGGAAGTGCTCTACGCCACCGGCCTGCGCGTCTCGGAACTGGTCGCGCTGAAACTCTTCGAGGTTGGCCTCAACGAAGGCGTGGTGCGTGTTTTCGGCAAGGGCGCGAAGGAGCGCCTGGTGCCCCTCGGGCAGGAGGCACTGGGCTGGATCGAGCGCTACCTGAAGGAGGCGCGGCCGCAATTGCTTGCCGGCCGCAACTGCGACGCGGTCTTCGTCACGCGGCGCGCGGCGGGGCTGTCGCGCCAGATGTTCTGGCACCTGGTCAAGCGCCATGCCGCGCTGGCGGGCATCGATCCGGTGCGCATCTCGCCGCACACGCTGCGCCACGCCTTCGCCACCCATCTGATCAACCACGGCGCCGACCTGCGCGTCGTGCAGCTGTTGCTCGGCCACGCCGACATCTCGACGACGCAGGTCTACACTCACGTCGCCCGCGAACGGCTCAAGCAACTCCACGCCCAGCACCACCCGCGCGGCTGAGCAATCCTCCAAAATGAGAAGCCCCGCAATCGCGGGGCTCTCGTGCGTCAACCTTGACGCGGCGCCTTTTATCGGGCGCGGGGCGGGATCGGCGATCCCGTTCGGTACTCCGGTGAAACACAATACGTCCTGCTTCTTCCGGCTCGTTCTCCAAGTGAAGGGAACACTTTGTTTATAGCCCCTCGACGAGGGATGTTCAAGCTGAATTTTTTCGCTGCCGCAGGTAAAATTTTGCTTATGAAACAGGAAGCTCATGCCCCGGAAACCCCCGCCACCCAGTTCCTCAGGGAACACCGCGTCGCCCATTCCAGCCATCTCTACGAATACGAGGAGCACGGCGGCACGCGCGTTTCGGCGCAAGAACTGAACGTCGACGAGCACGCCGTGGTGAAAACGCTGGTGATGGAGGATGAGGGCGGCAAGCCATTGATCGTGCTGATGCATGGCGACCGCAAGGTGTCCACGAAGAACCTGGCGCGGCAGATCGGGGCCAAGAGCGTGTCGCCCTGCAAGCCCGAGGTTGCCCAGCGCCACACCGGCTATATGGTGGGCGGCACCTCGCCCTTCGGCACGAAGAAGAGGCTGCGGGTGTATATCGAGAAGACCATCCTCGACCTGCCGCTGATCTACATCAACGGCGGGCGGCGCGGCTTTCTCGTCGGCGTGCAGCCGCATGAAATCATGCGCGTTCTGGCGCCCATGCAGGTCGAGTGCGGGATGTTGTAGGTCGGGCTTCAGCCCGACAGCGGCGATTGATCGGCCTCGGCAGCCGGCCTGAAGGTCGACCTACGCCAGCCTGCCCCGCTCGATCGCCACGCCGACCCGCTTGACCCCCTTGGCCACGCCGGTCTTGGCGATGGAGATTTTCACCCAGGGCGCGCCGAAGTCCCCGGTCAGGAGCGCCACCACAAACTCACCCAGCGTCTCCAGCAGGTTGAAATGGCGCTCGCCGAGTTCCTTGCGGATGCGCGCGATCACCTCGGCGTAGTCGATGGTGTCGGCGATGTCGTCATGCTGGGCGGCGGCGTCGGGCACGCCGAACTCCAGGCTGATCTCGATGGTCTGGCGCGCCGCCCGCTCGCGCGGATAGATGCCGACCCAGGCCTCGACGCGCAGTTCGTCGATGAAGATGCGATCCATGAAACAATCTCGATTAGAATGCCGCTGATTTTAGGGGATATGACATGACTACGCTCGGTTTTGCCATCCTGGCCTACCTGTTGGGCTCCATCCCCTTCGCGGTTGTGATGAGCCGTCTCTTCGGCCTGGCCGACCCGCGCAGCTACGGCTCGGGCAACCCCGGCGCCACCAACGTGCTGCGCAGCGGCAACAGGCTGGCGGCGGTGCTCACCCTGCTCGGCGATGCGGCGAAAGGCTGGCTGGCGGTGTTCCTCGTACAGCAGTTCGGGCCCGCCTACGGCGCTCAGCCGCAGGATGCGGCGATTGCCGGCTTCGCGGCCTTCTTCGGCCACCTGCACCCGATATTCCTCAACTTCAAGGGTGGCAAGGGCGTCGCCACTGCCGCCGGCGTGATGTTCGGCTTCAGCCTGTGGCTGGGCCTCTCCGTCCTGGCGGTGTGGGGCGGAATCGTATGGTTTTTCCGCTATTCCTCGCTCGGCGCCATCGCCGCCGCCATCTCCGCGCCGATCATTGCCCTGGCCTTGCTGGGCTCCGGCGACATGCTCACCGCGGTATTCTGCATCGCTCTGCTGCTCTACTGGCGCCACAGCGAAAACCTGCAGCGCATCCGTGCCGGCACCGAGCCGAAAATCGGCGAAAAGAAAAAAGACGCTACGCCCTGAGTTTCGCGGCGAGACCGTCAGCGGCCTGCGCCAGCAGAATGGCATCCACGCCGACGGCCACGAAGGTGCAGCCGGCTTCCAGCCAGCGCCGTGCCGGTTCCTCGCCCCGAGTGAGAATCCCCGCCCCCTTGCCCGCCAGCCGGATGCGCCGCACGGCATCCTCGATCGCCGCCTGCACCTCGGGATGCTGCGGATCGCCCAGATGGCCCATGTCGGCGGACAGGTCCGCCGGTCCGATGAAGACGCCGTCCACGCCGGGGGTGGCGGCGATGGCCTCCAGGTTTGCCAGTCCCTGCCGCGACTCCACCTGCACCAGCAGGCACAGTTCTGCCTCGACACATTTGTAGTAGTCGCGGATGCGCCCCCACTGCGTGGCGCGCGTGCCGCCCGCCACGCCGCGGCGGCCCGCCGGCGGGTAACGCATGTAGCTGACCGCCTGAGCGGCTTCCTCCGCCGTCTGCACAAATGGGATCAGCAGCGTCTGGGCACCCAGATCGAGCACGCGCTTCACCCACACCATGTCGTTCCAGGGCGGGCGCACGATGGGCGCCGTCGCCGAGCCGCGCAGGGCCTGCAACTGCGCCTGCACGTCCGGCAGCTCGTTGGGGGCATGCTCCATGTCGATGAGCAGCCAGTCGTAGCCGGAAGTGCCGAGCAACTCGGTCACCGACGCATTCGCCAGCACCGACCAGAGGCCGATCTGCGGCCTGCCTTCGCACAGGGCGCGCTTGAAACGGTTCATCGGCACATCCATCTCACACCTCCTCCAGCGCCCAGCGCGGCCTGACGCCGAAGCTACCAGCTTGTTTTACGACAGATCCGAAAGTCAGTCTCTGCGCACCGGCGAAGGCGATCATCGCGCCATTGTCCGTACACAACTCCAGCTCGGGATAGAACACCCGGGCGCCTGCTGCCTGCGTGCCGACATCCAGCGCGGCACGCAACGCCCGGTTGGCCCCAACGCCGCCGGCGACGACCAATTGCGTCAGCCTCGTCGCCTTCAGCGCGACCAGTGCCTTGGCCGCCAGCACCTCGACGATCGCCGCCTGGAATTCAGCGCACAGGTCGACTTTTTCCGCATCTGTCATCTCCTGCCTGCGCACCTGCGTCAGAACCGCGGTTTTCAGGCCGGAAAAGCTGAAGCTCAGGTCCCCGCTGTGCAGCATCGGCCGCGGTAGGGCATATCGCGCCGGCCGCCCGGTTTCCGCAAGTTGCGCCAGTTGCGGTCCGCCGGGATAGCCCAGACCGAGCAGCTTGGCCGTTTTGTCGAAAGCCTCCCCGGCCGCATCGTCCAGCGTCTCGCCCAGCAACTCGTATTGCCCGACGCCGGAGACGCGCATCAATTGGGTGTGGCCGCCCGATACGAGGAGGGCGACGAAAGGGAATCGCGGCGGATCGGCCGACAGGAGGGGCGACAGGAGGTGGCCCTCAAGATGGTGCACCGGCAGCGCAGGCACCTTCAACGCCAGGGCCAGCGACTCGGCGAAGCCGGCCCCGACAAGCAGCGCACCGGCCAAGCCCGGCCCGGCGGTATAGGCGATGGCCCCGATCTCCTGCAGGCCGGTGCCGGCTTCGGTCAGCACCTTGCGCAGAAGAGGCACCACACGACGGATATGGTCGCGCGAAGCCAGTTCCGGCACGACGCCGCCGTAGACCTCGTGCAGAGCCACCTGGGAATGCACGGCATGCGCCAGCAGGCCGCGCCCCGTATCGTAGAGGGCCAGGCCGGTTTCGTCGCAGGAGGATTCGATGCCGAGTACGAGCATGGCCGCATTCTACCTGTTGGACATTCCCGGAAATGCGGCTATAATGCACGGCTTTCCCAGTTAGCAGGGTCTATCCGCATGCCTGGCATCCGCGTCAAGGAAAACGAGCCGTTCGAAGTGGCCATCCGCCGCTTCAAGCGCGCCATCGAGAAAACCGGTCTTCTGACCGAACTGCGTTCGCGCGAGTTCTACGAGAAACCCACGGCCGAGCGCAAGCGCAAGCTCTCCGCTGCGGTGAAGCGCCATCACAAGCGCATCCGCAGCCAGATGCTGCCGCCGAAGATGTACTGAGCGCAGTCCGTCCGGACTGCCGTATCACGCAGCCACGGATCACACGAATGCACGCGGATTCCCCTTCTCCGCGCCTATCCGTGTAATCCGTGGCTTTCGCTTTTGTCGGGGGGGAAGCCATGGGTCTGAAAACCCAAGTCAGCGAAGACATGAAAACGGCCATGAAGGCCAGGGAAACGGCGCGTCTTGGCGCCATCCGCCTGCTGCTGGCCGCCATCAAGCAGCGCGAGGTCGATGACCGTGTCGAACTCGACGACGCCGGCGTGCTGGCTGTCATCGACAAGATGCTCAAGCAGCGCCGCGATTCCATCAGCCAGTACGAGGCGGCCGGCCGCCAGGATCTGGCCGACGCCGAGAAATTCGAGGTCGGCGTCCTCACCGGCTACATGCCACAGGCGCTCTCCGAGGCGGAAATCCAGGCCGCCGTGGCCGAAGCCGTCTCCGCCAGCGGGGCGGCGGGCATGCAGGACATGGGCAAGGTCATGGCAGTCCTCAAGCCGAAACTCGCCGGCCGCGCCGACATGAGCCAGGTATCCAGCCTGGTCAAGGCCGCCCTGATCAAATAAGCGGCAATCCCGCCGGCAAATCCGGCGGCCTTTCCTATAATGGGTTGAAGGCCGAGGGGCTGGTCGCCTACGCCAGCCCCCTCATATGAATTGAGCGTGATTCCAGAATCCTTCATCCAGGAACTCCTCGCGCGCATCGACATCGTCGACGTCATCGAGCGCTACCTGCCCCTGAAAAAGGCAGGCGCGAACTATGTCGCCTGCTGCCCCTTCCACAGCGAGAAGACGCCTTCATTTTCCGTCAGCCCATCGAAGCAGTTCTACCACTGCTTCGGCTGCGGGGCGCACGGCAGCGCCATCGGCTTCGTCATGGAATATTCCGGCCTCGGCTTCATCGAGGCCGTGGAGGATCTGGCCGGACAGATCGGCCTGCAGGTGCCGCAACAGCGCCCGGACGAACGACGGCAGAAGGCCATCGAGGCCGCCCCGCTCACCGAGTTCATGGCCTGCGCAGCGAAGTACTACAAGGAACAGCTCAAGACCAGCCCGAAGGCCATCGACTACCTGAAGGGGCGCGGCCTCACCGGCGAGATTGCCGCCCGCTTCGGCCTGGGTTACGCGCCGGAGGGCTGGCAGAGCCTGGCCGCCGTCTTCCCCGACTACCCGAACAAGGCGCTGGTCGACTGCGGCCTGGTCATCGAGGGCGATAGCGGCAAGCGCTACGACCGTTTCCGCGACCGCATCATGTTTCCCATCCTCGATGCCCGCGGCAACGTCATCGGCTTCGGCGGCCGCGTCATCGGCCAGGGCGAGCCGAAGTATTTGAATTCCCCCGAAACGCCGCTGTTCGAGAAGGGCCGGGAACTCTACGGCTTGCTGCAGGCGCGTGTCGCCATCCGCGATGAGGACTGCGTCATCGTCGTCGAGGGCTACATGGACGTCGTCGCCCTCGCCCAGCACGGCGTCGGCAATGCCGTGGCGACGCTGGGCACCGCCACCACGCCGACCCATGTGCACAAGCTGCTGCGCCAGGCCGATCGCGTCATCTTCTGCTTCGACGGCGACAATGCCGGCCGCAAGGCTGCGGCCAGGGCGCTGGAAGCCAGCCTGGAGCAGGTGGCCGACGACAAGACCGTCGCCTTCCTCTTCCTGCCGCCGGAGGACGATCCGGACAGCTATGTCCGCGCCCATGGCGCGGATGCCTTCCGCAAGCTGGCGCGGCAGGCCATGCCGCTGACGGACTTTCTCATGCAGGAACTGAAGGCCGGCAAGGATCTCGCCACCGCCGAGGGCCGCTCGCAACTGGTGCATGCCGCCAAACCGCTGCTCGGCAGGCTGCAGGCGCCGCTGCTGCGCCTGCAGCTCGTCAAGCTGCTGGCGCAGGCCAGCGGCTTCTCGCAGGCCGAGATCGAGTCCCTCTGCGGCCTGCCGGCAGTCGTACGCAAGGCTCCGGCACGCTCGCCGCGCGGCGCCCCCTCGCCCATTGCGCGCAAACTTCTGCGCCTGATCGTTCAACAACCCGGCCTGGCCGCGCGCCTGTCGTCAGACCTGGTTCCCGACGGGCATGCCGAGACCGAAGCGCTGGATGCCCTGATTACGGCCGTCACCGAGGGCGGTCTGGCGGGCGAGGGCTTTGGCATGGTACTGGAACATTTTCGCGGCACGACGCATGAAGGACTGATTTCGGAAATCCTCGGGGAACTCGTCGAACAGGAATTCGACGAGGAATCCATCGAGGCGGTTTTTGCCGATACCGTCGAGCGCTTGCGACAGGCGGACATCCGAAGCGAGATCGACGCGCTCAACGCCAAGAACAAGAGTGTCGGGCTGGCCCCTGAAGAAGTGCGCCGCCTGCAGCAATTACTGACGCAGAAACAGGCAGTTAAACCAGCGACGCCAGCCTGATTTTTTGATATAATTTTTGGTTTTCCCCGCATACCGCCTTTACTAAGGAACGACATGGCCAAGGAAAAAGCCAAAGCGGCCGCAAAATCCGCCGGAAAACGGAGCAAGGCAGCGGCCAAACCAGCCGCCAAGCCTGTCAAAACGGCGAAGGTGGTCAAGGCGGCCCCCGCCAAGGCCAAGAAGACGCCAGCCAAGCCTGCTCCCGCCAAGGCCGCGGCAACCAAACCGGCAAAGCCGCGCAAGGTAGCAACGCCTACCGCACCGGCTGCCCCCAAGGTCGTCGCCAAGGAAGCGCAGCCCAGGCTCAAGGTTGGCCGAAGCAAGGGCCGCACAGCGCTGGCGCCCGCTCCGCTGGCGCAGCCGCTCGACCTGGAAACCCGTCGCACCCGCCTGAAGAACCTCATTGCCCTGGGCAAGGAGCGCGGCTTCCTCACCTACGCCGAGGTGAACGACCATCTGCCCGACGACATGGTGGACGCCGAGCAGATCGAGTCCATCATCAGCACTTTCAACGACATGGGCATCCAGGTCTTCGACGAGGCTCCCGCGGCCGAGGACCTGCTCCTGTCGGAAGGCACGCCGCAGGCGGTCGCCGACGAAGACATCGAGGAAGAAGCCGAGCAGGCGTTGTCGACGGTGGAATCGGAGTTCGGCCGCACCACTGACCCGGTGCGCATGTATATGCGCGAGATGGGCTCGGTCGAGCTGCTCACGCGCGAGGGCGAGATCGAGATCGCCAAGCGCATCGAGGATGGCCTGAAGCACATGGTGCAGGCCATCTCCGCCTGCCCCACCACCATCGCCGAAATGCTCGACATGGCGGCCAAGGTGGCGCGCGACGAGATGCGCGTCGACGAACTGGTGGACGGCCTGATCGACCCCAACGCCGCCGAGGACATCGAGGCGCTGGCGGAAAACGAGGAACTGGCGGTCGAGGAAGACGAAGCCGAGGAGGACGGCGAAGGCGGAGCGGTCTCCGCCTCTCTGCTGCAGCTCAAGACCGATGCGCTGGAGCGCTTCACCACCATCCACGGCATCTTCGTCAAGATGCAGAACGTGCTGGTCAAGAAAGGTCCGCGCGAGAAAGCCTATCTCAAGGCGCAGCAGCAGATCTCCAACGAGCTGATGAACATCCGCTTCACGGCGCGCATCATCGAACGCCTGTGCGACTCGGTGCGCCACATGGTGGAGGACGTGCGCAACCATGAGCGCAAGATCCTCGAACTATGCGTGAAGAAGGGCAACATGCCGCGCCCGCACTTCATCAAGGTATTCCCGGGCAACGAGACCAATCTCGAATGGCTCAAGCACGAAGTCACCGGGGGCAAACCCTACGCCCCCACGCTCATGCGCGCGGCGCCGGCCATCATAGAGGAACAGCAAAAACTCATCGGCCTGCAGAACCACATCGGCATCCCGCTCAAGGACCTGAAGGACATCAACAAGCAGATGTCCACGGGCGAAGCCAAGGCGCGCCGCGCCAAGCGCGAGATGACCGAAGCCAACCTGCGCCTGGTGATCTCCATCGCCAAGAAATACACCAACCGCGGCCTGCAGTTCCTCGACCTGATTCAGGAAGGCAACATCGGCCTGATGAAGGCGGTGGACAAGTTCGAATACCGGCGCGGCTACAAGTTCTCCACCTACGCGACGTGGTGGATCCGCCAGGCCATCACCCGCTCGATCGCCGACCAGGCGCGCACCATCCGCATCCCGGTGCACATGATCGAGACCATCAACAAGATGAACCGCATCTCGCGCCAGATCCTGCAGGAGACCGGGCAGGAGCCCGATCCGGCGACGCTGGCGGTGAAGATGGAGATGCCCGAGGAAAAGATCCGCAAGATCCTCAAGATCTCCAAGGAACCGATCTCCATGGAAACGCCGATCGGCGACGACGACGATTCCCACCTGGGAGACTTCATCGAGGACGCCGCCACCCTGGCGCCGGCTGAAGCCGCCGTCTATGCAAGCCTGCGCGACGTCACCAAGGAGATTCTCGACACGTTGACGCCGCGCGAGGCCAAGGTGCTGCGCATGCGCTTCGGCATCGAGATGAACACCGACCACACGCTCGAGGAAGTCGGCAAGCAGTTCGACGTCACGCGCGAGCGCATCCGCCAGATCGAAGCCAAGGCGCTGCGCAAGCTGCGCCACCCCTCGCGTTCGGAGAAGCTGCGCAGCTTCCTCGATACCGAGACTTAGAAAGAGAAACGGCAGCCCAGGCTGCCGTTTCTGTATCATTCGCCCTGCGGCGGGCCCTTAGCTCAGTCGGTTAGAGCAGGGGACTCATAATCCCTTGGTCGTTGGTTCGAATCCAACAGGGCCCACCAATCCATGCACTGAATCGCGCCTCCCGGTGATACGGGTTTAATGCATCTTGTTCCAGATAGGGCCAACGAATTGGTCCAGGAGATTCGCATTCTGTCCGCTCGCGAGTGTGCGGACATACTGCGCCAGGGAATCGTCTTCGATAAAGCTCGCCGAGGATTCCGCGACCAGTATTTTGTTCGGTAGCAGAGGCCTGGCTATCGCGAAGCCCTGGACATAATCGACGCCCACCTGTGCCAACGCTTCGATGGTGGCACGATCTTCCGCCCATTCCGCAATACTTTTCATGCCGAGGTTGCGAGCGAGTTCGACGATGGCCTCGATAATCGACAGATTCGCGGGATGCGCATTGACGCCCTGGACAAACGCACCGTCTATCTTCACCGTATCCGCCGGCAGTTCCTTGAGATAGGAAAAAGAGGTATACCCGGCGCCGAAATCGTCCAGCGCAATCTTGGCGCCAAAACTCCTCACCTTGTCGATGAAGCGTCTCGTGTTTTCCAGGTCATGCAATGCCACGCTCTCCGTGATCTCGATGCAAAGCCGTTCGACGGTACGCCCGTACTGCGAGAGCATGGAGAAGGCGTCCTGGATGAACTTCTCGTCATTCAAGGAGCCTCCGCTCAGGTTCAGGCACACGAATCGCGTGTTCTTCAAATGGTCGTAATGCGTGCTCAACCACTGGAGCGTGTTGGAAAGCACCCATCTGTCGATCACCGATATGCGGCCGTTGCTCTCTGCCGCGGCAATGATCTTTCCGGCAGGTGTGACCGAGTTGTCCGCCTCGCGCATTCTGAGCAGGACTTCGAAGTTCAGCGAATCGTAAGGTGCGCGAAGCGACATGATGGGCTGCATCATGAGAAACAATCCTTCAGGCGCACTGCTGGCGCCGAGCCGGCCGACCAGGCGCAATTCCTCCTCGCGCTCGGAAAACACCGGCGCGTCCTTCTTGTAGACCACAAGACTGGCGTGATGCCCGCTCTTCGCCTCGCGACACGCCCGATCAGCAACCGAAATGACATCCTTCACTCTCATGTCACCGGCCACCTCGATCAACCCGATCGATCCCTTGACCTGGAAAGCCCTGTCTCCGATCTGGTACGGGGCAGTTGCGATCCGCTCGACGATCCCTCTGCAGGTCCAGGTCGCCGATTGGATCGACGTACCCCGGAAGACGATGACGAACTCGTCTCCCCCCACTCTGCCGATATCCTGGCCATCCGTCAGCATTTCCCTGATGCGATCGCAGACCTGTTTGAGCACTTCGTCTCCGGCGACATGGCCGAACAGATCATTGATCAGCTTGAACCGGTCCAGATCCAGATAGGCAAGCGCCATCGGATTCCGGTCACCGTGGGTCTTGATCGCCTCATCGAGAACTTTTTCGATGCCGCGCCTGTTCAGGATGCTGGTCAAGGGATCGTGCTCGGCGAGAAAGCGCAGCCTGCCGGTCGCTTTGACCCTCTCTGTAATATCCTGCAAAGAGCCTTCGATCTTTTCCTTCGACAATGTCGCCTTCACCAGAAACCATTTCGGCTCCAGATCGCGGCCGGCCAAGCCCTTGATCTCCATTTCCCGGCCGGCTTCCTTCGAGACAAGGTCTTGCAATCTGGCCCAGGTTCCGGGCTCGAAGTGGTCGCTCCAATGCTCTCGCTTGCGATCGAGCAGGCCGATCATGTCCGTCATGGCCGGATTGGCCTGCGTGAAGAAACCCTGCAAATTCAACGTGAACAACCCGATCGGGATGGCGTCGTAGGCGTTGCGCAATTCTGTCTGAGCTGTCACGCGCGCCTCTCGTTCCAGGCGCATTTGCTCGGCAATGGCAAAAGCCGCCATCAGGCTGGAGGTCAATGCGGCAGTGACACTATTGACAGCCCCAATCAGCCCCTTATAGCCGAGCGCCGCCGAGATGACTTCGTAAAGATTCGCAAAAACGGCGATGCCCAGAGATGCGCCATACCATATTGCGACCTTAGAACGTGTTTCGTGAAGAATGCGGAACAGTAGATAGACGAGGACGAGTACGCCAACGGCGGCCGTCAGCCACATCGGCGGCAGAAAAAACCTGTAAGGGAGCACCAGCGCGTAGCCGATGATCAGTGCGCATGTCCATTGCGCAACGCCGAGCAACTCCTTCTGCGCAACATGCCGCAAGTCTTCGCTGAACAGTCTCCGGAACAGGGCGTAGGTAAGCGTGTAATAGGCAGCAATGCTGAATTTTCGTATTGGCGTGATCCATTCTGGCGGAATGCTTCTTTCCAACCATTGGATATCCCATCCTGCCGACAAGGCTCCCAGACGCAGATTCGCCACAAGCCAGGCTGCGAACAAGACGTACATCCACTCCTTGTTGATGATCGCGGTCACCAAGACGAAGAGCGCGAGCACAATGAGTCCGCCGTCAAGCAGCCCGGCATTTCTATGGAACTTCTCGACGGATATGTCGAACTGAGGGTGCTGCCACTGTAGAACTGTTATTCGCGCAGGGCCCGTATGATCGGCCTTGCAAAGGATTTTCGTTTCAGAATGCAAACTGCCCAGATAAATCGCAAACCCTGTTTTCTCGTTCCGGATTGAGCCGGTGCTCTCCTTTCTGTCGGATTTTCCGAGAGGGCTCAATGCGTCGGCATTCCAACACTCGAGTTCGGTGCCGTGCCGGGATGGAATTTCCACAACCGAGGCGTCATTCCTGGCCGAGGGGGAAAATATGAAGCTGAACCAGAACGGCGATTCGGACAACTGGGTGTCCTGATGCCTTACAAGCGCTTTCCGATCGAGTCGCTGCAGTGCTTCGGCCGGCATCAGCGATTCGTCTGTCTGTTCCAGCACGCGGAATGGGACAGCTATTTGTCCTTCAATTGGATACTGGCTTTCAAAGGCAATAAACGCATACAGCGAGGCGAATCCGATTGCGATCGGAATGACATACAAGGACAGGCCATACAGCAGGAAGTCTAGTCTGGAGTCAAATTCCCGTCCTTTTAGCTGACTTCGTCTCATAGCGAACACGCTCCAGCGGGAAGGCCGAAATACGCCCTTCCCGCTGGATCTTTTCCGAAAAACCAACTGGGCCGACTCTCAGCAAAGCCACGCGTCGAAGGGAGACGTGCAGTCGGCATCATCGAGTGTTTGCCAGGGGGTTTAACCCGGAATTCAGGTATTCGTTCGGCAGCCTCGCAACTACATTCCGTGTCGACGCGTCGTTCGTGGCAATCCTGAGGTCTGGATGGAATGTCTTGCACATAAAGTCCAGAAGTGGATGTTTGGCGGCCGACCAACTCGCATAGGCATTGCGTACATCGAACGCCAGAATGCGATGTGGAATGTTGCCGACGTGCGGCATGGGTATGAAGCCCCGATTCGGGAACACATCCTGGAAAAGCAGTTTCTCGTAGAGTGTGTCGAGCGGTGCTCTAGCCGTAATGACTATCCACTCTATGTCGTTTAGCAAGGAATACTGAAAGCCGGCCTTGACCAGAACGGTTTTGGCGAGCCGGCCCATACGGCCTTCCGCTACGCCGAACCTGGAGATCTCGATCATTCTGCGACCCTGCAACCATTCAGGCAGGTCGACGGCGTGTTCGAGCGCAAGTTTCCCGCTGTAATTATTCTGGATTCGCATTGTTCCAACCGGCGATCCATCCAATTTCGATTCCGCGAGGACAATGACCGAATCCTCCTCGCAGTCCAGTTCCTCCGGGCTGGCCAAAGTTGCCGCCAACGCAGGCAAGTGCCGAGCATATGCCGAACGCCGAATACTGACCGCCTTGCCCAGCTCATTGTCATTGCGGACTATTTTTACCGTAAATGGAAGGCGCTCTTCTACCAGTCCATCTTGGCAGTCCATGATTTCTTGCACCGCTGTACTTTCAATTCTGATGTCGGACTTGGCATCCAGTTGGTGTTGAAAACTCATTTTCATCATCCTTTCGTATAAAGACCAAAGAGAAAACCGCTCTCTCCACGCGTACCACGGAGCGGACAACGACTGAGCTGTCGATGAAATTCACGAGGTTGCTTTGCCTGTCTGGCGCAACCTTTCATGGGCACCAATAAAGTCTATTCCTATCAGAGCATTAGCGCCAGCAGGTATTAGAATGCCAAATAGTCCGGATGGTTCTTGATCAAGCGCAAGCAAGAACTCAAATCAGCTGCTTCCGCCGGGGATATGGACAAGATGATCAATTGGCATTGCATGCTAAAGCCGGCTTTACCCTGGCTGAGCATCGAAATATATGGATAACCACACCAGCCGCCTGCCCGTCGTTGATGCCCTGAAGGCCATCGCTTCTCAGTTGATCGTACTGCATCACCTGGCTTTGTATGGGCCCATGTCGGACATCGCATACGATTTGGTGCCCGGCCTGATCGAATGGCTGGCGAATCACGCCCGCATTGCGGTTCAGGTTTTTCTGGTGGTTGGCGGATTTCTTTCGGCGCGCAGTCTGGCCGCCCTCGGTAGCCATGCCATCGGGTTGCCTCTGTTGCTGGTCTGGAAGCGGTATTGCCGACTTGCCATTCCGTTCATGATGGCCATGTTGCTTGCCGTGGCGTGTGCCGCCGTCGCCCGAGCGCTGCTTCCACTTGACTCGACTCCCGCTGCACCCGGCTTGTTGCAGTTAATCGCACACTTGCTGCTGATTCAGAATCTGCTCGACTTCGAAGCGCTTTCGGCGGGCGTCTGGTATGTAGCCATCGACTTCCAGCTCTATTCCCTCATGGTCGCATTGCTCTGGCTGGCAGGGATCGGGGGAACAGCCGGTCACAGGCGCCTGGCCATTGTATTGGTATCGGGACTGGGTATTGCCTCACTACTTTATTTCAACCGGATCACGGCTTGGGACGACTGGGGCTTGTATTTCTTTGGCGCCTACGCCCTGGGTGCCCTGGCCTTCTGGGCATCCGAGAGCAAGCTGCCGCTGGTCTGGCTTGCCCTCACCACGGCGGGGGTTGTAGCCGCGCTCCTGCTTGATTTTCGCAGCCGCATAGTCGTGGCGCTATTTGCCGCCGTATTGCTGGGACTGACTTTGCAGACCAGGCGGCCGCTCCATCCAGCGGCAGCCAGACAATTGTCATTCCTCGGCGACATCTCCTATTCCGTGTTTCTTGTGCACTATCCCGTCAGCCTCGTCTTCAATGCCTTGTTTGGTCGTCTTGCACCGGAAAGTCCGGGCCTTAATGTGCTCGGTCTGCTCCTGGCCTGGGGTGCCTGCATCCCGGCCGGCACCCTGTTTCATCGCCAGGTCGAGCTGCCGGCCATGGCATGGCTCTCCCGGCACTCGACCTTGCGCCTTGCCGGAAAAGCGAACACGGCGAGATAATTGCCCTGTTGCCAACCGGTTCCTTACATGATCACTCGAGAAGAAATCGATGCCGTCCTTGCCGCCCACGCCGCCTGGAAGGCGCGCTTCCACGATTTCCTCGTCGGCCGGTCCGGCGTGGATATCGCCGTGCTGGGCACGACGGATCATTGCGCCTTCGGCAACTGGCTCGACAACTACGGGGCGAAATACCTGGAAAAGCAGCAGTATGAGGAAATCGACGCGCTGCATGCCGCGTTCCACAAGATTGCGGCGGACGTGGCGGCCAGGCTCAAGGCGCGCGATTTCGCCGGAGCCCATGCCCTGATCGCGCAGGGCGGCGAACTGGAGCAGGCCAGCGCCGCGCTGGCCGCCAGACTCCTGATCGTGAAGGACGCCCTCTAAGGCGCTTTCTTCTGGATCAGTTCGATCTTGTAGCCGTCGGGATCCTGCACGAAGGCGATGACCGTGCTGCCGTGCTTCATCGGCCCGGCCTCGCGCGTCACCGTCCCGCCGCGGCGCCTGATCTCCGCGCAGGCGGCATAGGCATCATCCACTTCCAGCGCGACGTGGCCGTAGCCGGCGCCGACGTCGTATTTGTCCACGCCCCAGTTGAAAGTCAGTTCCAGCACTGCACCGTCCCGCTCGTCCTGGTAGCCGACAAAGGCCAGGGTAAACTTCCCGTCCGGGTAATCGGTGCGCCGCAGCAGGCGCATGCCCAGCACCTCGGTATAGAACTTGAGCGAGCGGTCGAGATCGCCGACCCGCAGCATGGTGTGCAGAATGCGCATGCGGTGTTTCCTCCGCTATAACTGCGGGCAGGTCGCGGCCAGCCGCCTCAATTCATCGCGCGCCGCCCGGTAGTCCGGGCAGAGCCGCTCCACGACCGCCCAGAAGCGCGGCGAATGGTTCATCTCGACAAGATGCGCCATTTCATGCGCCACGACGTAATCCAGCAGCCGCGGCGGCGCATGAATCAGGCGCCACGACAGGCGGATGCCGGTCTTCTCGCTGCAGCTGCCCCAGCGCGTCTGGGCGTTGGAAAGCGCCACGCGCGGCAGCGGGCGGCGCAATTGCGCGGCGTAATGCGCCGCCCTTTCCCTGAAAATTTCCAGGGCGCGGTTGCGCAGGGCGCGGCGCGCCAGCTGCCGCAGATCGGCATCCGGGCGCGCCTGCAGGATCAGGGTATGGCCGATCCAGCACACGCGGTTGGCGCCCGGCTCGATGCGCACCACGCAGTCTTCGCCCAGCACCGGCAACAGGGCGCCGTCGCAGATCGCCAGATGGCGTGCCTTGCCGTGGCCGTGCCACTCGTCGAGTTTCTTCAGCACCCAGGCGGCGTTGAGGCGCAGGAAACGCTCGATGTCGGCCAGGGAGGTGCGCGGCGAGGCGCCAACGCGCAGGCCGCGCTGGTCGATGGTCATGCCGAGGCTGCGCCGGCTCGAACGGATCAGCCGGTAATCGACGATGCGCGTGCCAAGTTGAATGTGTCGCGTCTGCTCCGCCGCCGGCGGTGCGGCGCGCCGGAACAGCGGCAATTCAAGCTGGAAGAGGCGCAGCATCGTCTTCCCATAATTCCGGCGCTGGGGTCGAAGCCTTGAGTTGCCCCAGGAATCGACAAACCACGCTGCCGATTTCTTCCGGCGTGACGTGGACCAGGCGCCACGAAAGGCGCAGGCGCCCGTCCGGATCGACGCCGCCCCAAGTGCCGGAGGCGAAGGACAGCCGCCAAGGCGGCAGCGGCATGCCCAGACGCCGGCAGCCGGCTTCCAGTTGTTCTTCGATGGCCTGCCGGGCCTGCGCCTGCAGCCAGCCGTGCACGCTGTCCTTGACCTGTTTCTCGCCGGCTTCGGGCGGCAAGGGCAGGAGCAGTCTGTCATCGCACAGATCGATCCTGTCGCGCCCGCCATCGAGGCACAGCACGACTTCGCGGCCGAGGAAGGGGAAGCGCGCGCCGTCCTGCCAGCGCGCCGGCAGCGG
The DNA here is from genome assembly GCA_016214145.1 of Rhodocyclales bacterium. Classification (GTDB taxonomy): domain Bacteria; phylum Pseudomonadota; class Gammaproteobacteria; order Burkholderiales; family Rhodocyclaceae; genus Desulfobacillus. The sequence goes on along the minus strand of JACRPA010000006.1, from coordinate 362,149 downwards.
CAATTTGCCGGCTCCGTCAGCCTTGCCGGTCAGCTTGCCGAAGATGGCGCGGCTGCCCTCGCGGATGGCCTGTTCGATTTGCGGCAGGGCCATGCCGCGCGGCGCGCTCACCTGCAGGCCCTGCTCGTCCACCGCCAGCGTCACGCTGGCGCGGCGCGAGCGGCGCAGGCGGAAAGGCAGGGGCTGTTCGTCGAGTTGAAGGGAATACTGGCCGCCGGGCGCATCCGGCGTCGTGCCGCCGAGGGGCAGGTCAAGCTGCAGGTCGGGCTGCATCATGTTCGTAACGGTGTGGGCAAATGCGGCGCATTTCGCCTTCCATCCAGGCTTCCGCGCGCGCATTCACATCTTCCGCCGACAGCCCGGCCGGGTCAATCGCCGGGCCGATGCTGACCGTCACCGTGCCCGGAAACTTGATGAAGGCCTGGCGGCTCCAGAATTCGCCCGAGTTGAGCGCCACCGGCACGACTGGCGCCCCGGTTTCCACCGCCAGGTGGGCGCCGCCGGGCTTGTAGCGGCGATGGGTGCCGACAGGCGTGCGCGTGCCTTCCGGAAAAATGATCACCCAGTAGCCCTGGCCGAGGCGCAGCCGTCCCTGCTCCACCAGTTGCCGGAGCGCCTCCTTGCCGCCGCCGCGGTCGATCGAGATCATCGGCGTTGCCGCCAGCGCCCAGCCGAAAAAAGGCAGCCGCTTGAGTTCGCTCTTCCAGACAAACAGCGTCCAAGGAAAAACCAGTTGCAGCACGATGGTTTCCCAGGCCGACTGGTGCTTCGAGAAAATCACCGAAGGCCGGTCGGGGATGTTCTCCCGGCCCAATACGCGATAGTCGATGCGCAGCAGGTGCTTGATCAGCCAGGACGCCATGACCACCCAGGCCACGACGGACTGGCGGCGCATGCGGTGAGGCAGCGGGAAGCTGAGCATGACGAACAAGGCGTAGGGCGGCGTGATCAACACCAGCATCAGCATGAAAAGGGCCGAGCGCAGGACGATCAGCAGGCTCGGCTTGGGGGCGGGAGACGGTTTGTTCATGCTGCGATATGCGCCGCAGCCGCGGCAAGATCGGGAAACACCAGCGTCTCGCGCGGCAGATCGGGGTGGTCGTGCGTCTTTGCACCCTTGCCGGTCAGCACCAGAATGGGTTGCGCTCCCATGGCGACCGCCGCCTGCAGGTCGCGCAGGCTGTCGCCGACGGCCGGCACCCCCCTGAGATCGGTGCTGTAGCGGATGGCGATCTCACGCAGCATGCCCGGGCGCGGCTTGCGGCATTCGCAGGTCGAGTCGGCAGGATGCGGGCAGAAGAAGATCGAGTCGATGCGCCCGCCGGCGAGCGCCACCGCCTTCATCATCTTGTCGTGGATGGCGTTGAGGGCATCCATGTCGAACAGGCCCCGCCCGATGCCTGACTGGTTGGTCGCCACCACCACGCGATAGCCCCACTGCGTCAGGCGGGCGATGGCCTCCAGGCTGCCCGGCAGCGGCCGCCATTCCTCCGGCGACTTGATGAACTGGTCGCTGTCGTGGTTGATGACGCCGTCGCGGTCGAGGATGACCAGCTTCATGTGGACAGTCTGGACAGGTCGGCGACGCGGTTCATGGCGCCATGCAGGACAGCGAGCAGGCCGAGGCGGTTGGCGCGCAGCGCGGGATCCTCGACATTCACCATGACGTGGTCGAAGAAATCGTCGACCGGCCCTTTCAATGCCGCCAGGGACTGCAGCGAGGCGGTGAAATCGCCCTGCTCGAAGGCGGCGTCGGCCTTCGGCTTGACGCCGGCCAGCGCGGCATGCAGCGCGAGCTCGGCCGGTTCATTTAGCAGTGCTGGGTCGACCTTCGCCGTCACGCCGCCACTGACTTTCTTCAGGATGTTGCCGACGCGCTTGTTGGCGGCGGCGAGACTGGCTGCCTCGGGCAGGGCAGCGAAGGCGCGCACGGCGGCAAGCCGCCTGGGAATGTCACCGAGCCGCTGCGGGCGCAGACCGACGACGGCATCCACCTCCAGCGCCGTATAGCCCTGCTCGCGCAGGCTGCCGGCGAGGCGCTCGTAGATGAAGTCGGCAAGTTGCACAGCCACCTTTTCGCCTACCAGTTGCGTCGCCTCAAACAGCCACGGGATATCGAGCGGCAGATCCCGTTCGATCAGCATGCGGACGAGCCCCAGCGCATGCCGGCGCAGCGCGAACGGATCCTTGTCGCCGGTGGGCAACTGGCCAATGCCGAACATGCCGGTGAGCGTCTCCAGCTTGTCGGCCAAGGCGACGCAGAGGCCGACCGGTCCGCGCGGCAGCGCATCCCCGGCAAAGCGCGGCTTGTAGTGGTCCTCGATGGCGTCGGCAATCTCGGCGGGCAAGCCATCGTGCAGCGCGTAATAGCGGCCCATGGTGCCTTGCAGTTCGGGGAACTCGCCGACCATGTCGGTGAGCAGATCGGCCTTCGACAGCAGCGCCGCCTGGTCGGCCTGGCGCGCCAGCGCCTCGCCGCCGAGCTGCTGGCCGATGGCGCTGGCGATGGCCGCCACGCGCTGGGCCCGCTCGCCCTGGGTGCCGAGCTTGTTGTGATAGACGACCTTGGCCAGCCCGGGGATGCGGTCAGCCAGCGATTTCTTGCGATCCTGGTCGAAGAAGAACTTGGCGTCGGCCAACCGCGGCCGGACAACCCGCTCGTTGCCGCCGATCACCGCGCTGGCGTCGGCCGGGCGGATGTTGCTGACGACGAGGAACTTGTTGGTGAGCTTCCCCGCGGCGTCGAGCAGCGGGAAGTACTTCTGGTTGGCCTTCATGGTCAGGATCAGGCATTCCTGCGGCACGTCGAGGAATTCCTTCTCGAACTGGCAGGTGAGCACATTCGGCCGCTCGACCAGGGCCGTCACTTCGTCGAGCAGGGCTTCGTCCTCGATCGGCTTCAGGCCTTCCCTTGCAGCTGCGGCTTGCAGTTGACGTTCGATCTCGTCGCGGCGCGCGGCGAAGCCGGCGATCACCGCGCCTTCGCTTTCCATCTGCTGCGCGTAGGAGTCGGCGTCGCGAATCGTGACGACGGAATTGGCCGCCTCGAAGCGGTGTCCTTGCGTCTCGCGACCGGCGGTAAGGCCGAGCACCGATACCGGCACGATCTCCGCGCCATGCAGCGCCACCAGGCGGTGCGCCGGGCGCACGAAGTTGACGCTGCTCCAGCCGTCGGCAAGCTGGTACGCCATCACCTTGGGAATGGGAAGGCCGCCCAGCGCGGCTTCCAGCGCGACCTGCAGACCTTCGGCCAGTGTCGCACCGGGCACGACGCTGTCGAGGAAAAGGGCCTCGGCCTTGCCATCCATGGCACGCTTGAGGGTGGGCACAGCCGAAGCATCCGCCCCCAGCGCTGCGAGCTTCTTCAGCAGCGCCGGCGTGGCATTGCCGGCGGCATCGAGCGCCACGGAGACCGGCATCAACTTTTGTTGCATGGCCTTGTCCGTTGCCCTGGCAGCGACAGCCGTCACGTGTACGGCGAGGCGGCGCGGCGAGGCATACGGCGTCGCCACCGACGCCGCATCGATCAGGCCCTGGGACTTGAGGCTCGCTGCCAGCGCAGCCGCGAATGATTCGCCGAGTCTCTTCAGCGCCTTCGGCGGCAGTTCCTCGACGAACAGTTCGACCAGCAGATTCTTGGCGCTCATGTCACTCCGCCTTCTTCGCCAGTTCGGCCAGCACTTCGGCGGCATGTTCTTTTTTCGCCATCGGGAAGCCGCGGCGGGCGCGGCTGTCGAGATACGCCTGCGCCACGCTGCGCGCCAGGTTGCGGATGCGGCCGATGTAGGCGGCGCGCTCGGTGACGGAGATGGCGCCGCGGGCGTCGAGCAGGTTGAAAGTGTGCGCGGCTTTCAAGACTTGTTCATACGCCGGCAGCGCGAGCTGCTGCGCCATCAGGTGCTTCGCCTGCTTCTCGTGGGCGCCGAATGCGCCGAGCAGGAACTCGACGTCGCTGTGCTCGAAGTTGTAGGCGCTCTGTTCGACCTCGTTCTGGTGGAAGACATCGCCGTACTTCAGGCCGGGGGCGTAAACCAGGTCGAAGACGTTCTCGACGCCCTGCAGGTACATCGCCAGGCGCTCCAGGCCATAGGTGATCTCGCCGGTGATCGGCTTGCAGTCGATGCCGCCGACCTGCTGGAAGTAGGTGAACTGCGTCACTTCCATGCCGTTCAGCCACACTTCCCAGCCGAGGCCCCAGGCGCCCAGCGTCGGGTTCTCCCAGTCGTCCTCGACGAAACGCACATCGTTCTGCTTCAGGTCGAAGCCGAGCGCTTCCAGCGAAGCGAGATAGAGTTCGAGGATGTTCTCCGGCGCGGGTTTCAGCACCACCTGGTACTGGTAGTAGTGCTGCATGCGGTTGGGATTCTCGCCGTAGCGGCCGTCCTTGGGCCGGCGCGAGGGCTGGACGTAGGCGGCCTTCCACGGCTCGGGGCCGAGGGCGCGCAGGAAGGTGGCGGTGTGGCTGGTGCCGGCGCCGACTTCCATGTCGTAGGGCTGCAGGAGGGCGCAACCCTGCTTGTCCCAGAATGCCTGAAGGCGAAGGATGATTTCTTGAAACGTGGGCATGAAACGCTGGGGAAAATCGCAAAAGCGCGATTTTACAGGCTTTTCCCCAGTCGAATCGCAGATGGCCTCAGGGATTTTCGACCTTGCGCTTGCCGCGCAGGATGGCATCCGGCTGCTGCTCCAGCAGTTCCGCCAGCTGGCGCAAGGCCTGGGCAGCGCGGGCGATCTCCTTCAAGGCCTGATTCACGTTCTGCACCGTCGGAGACTCAACCTCAGCCAGGCCGCGCACCGCCTTGGCCGCACTGGCCAGTTCTTCGCTGGCCCGCGTCAGGTTGCGAACCAGCTCTGAGTCGGCGCCGGCCAGCGCGCCGACGCGGTCCGCTGCGGTTTCCAGCCGGGCCATGGCCGACTGCGCGGCCATCAGCGCCTTGCGCATATCGACCAGGTCGGCACGGGTCTCCTCCAGGATCGGGCCGCTTTTCGCGTCCAGCCGCGCCGCCAGCGACTCGAGGTGCTTCAGCGTCGCATCCATCCGCCGCGGCAGGTTGCGCGCTTCGGGCGTGTTGAGCGTCTGGTTCAGGGCTTCCCCGATGGCCGCCACGTCGGCGAGAAACTTGCCCATCGGAAAACCCTCCAGCCTGGTCGTCAGCTCCTGCACGGCGGTGCGGATGGTCGGGATTTCGCTCACGGCGGGATCGGTGGCGACATGGCGCGCCGGCTTGTCGGGATGGAAATCCAGATCGACGTAGAGCTGGCCGGTGAGGATGCTCTGCAGGCGCAGCCGTCCGCGCAAGCCGCGCTCCACCAGACGGCGCAGCGTCTCGCGGTCGCGCAGGTCGATCTGCTCGCCGCCCTTCGTGCGCACGACGTGGGGCTCGACCTCAATGGTGACCGGCACGACGAACTTGTTGCCGGATTCATCGAGGCCAAGCTGGATGTCCTTGACGGTGCCCACCTTGACGCCGAGAAAGACCACCGGCGCCCCCACCTGCAGCCCCTGTGCCGCCCCTTCGAAGTACAGCATGTGCTGACTGCGCTTGCGGAACCAGTCGTCGCCGGCGACCAGCAGTATCGTCGCGACGGCCAGGGCGATCGCGCCGAGAACAAAGGCGCCGATGAGGACAGGATCGGCTTTGCGGCTCATGCGGCCCCCCTGGTGAGGAAATGACGCACCCGCGGATCGCCGTGAAGAAGCGCCTGTTGCGGATTGCCGGTCGGGATCATGGTATGGGTGTCCGCATCGAGGTAGATCGAGTCGCTGCCGATGGCGAGGATGCTCGCCAGGTCGTGGGAAATGACGATGATGGTCGCGCCCAGGCTGTCGCGCAATTCGAGGATGAGGTCGTCGAGCCGCCGCGCCGTCAGCGGGTCGAGGCCGGAGGAGGGCTCGTCGATGATGAGGATGTCCGGGTCGAGCGCCATGGCCCGCGCCAGTCCCGCCCGCTTCTTCATGCCGCCGGAGAGTTCCGATGGGTAGAAGTCCTCGAAGCCGGCCAGCCCCACCAGGGCCAGCTTGAAGGAGACGATCTCGGCGATGCGCCCGGGCGGCAGGCCGGTGTACTCGGCAAGCGGCAGCGCCACGTTTTCCGCCAGGGTGAGCGAGCTCCACAGTGCGCCGCCCTGGAACATGATGCCGAGGCGGCGCTTCATCCGCTCCTGATCCTCCGGCGCGACGCTCCAGAAATCCTCGCCGTCGTAGCGCACCGTGCCCGCCGCCGGGCGCTGCAGGCCAATCAGGGCGCGCATCAGCGTCGTCTTGCCGCAGCCGTTGCCGCCCATGATGACGAAGACGTCGCCCTGCTTCACGCTGAATTCGATGCCCGTCTGCACGACGAAATCGCCGTAGGCCATGGTCAGGTCGCGTACCTCGATGTGGGCTGCTTCGGCCATCAAATGTCCAACTGGTAATAGACGATGGTCATCACCGAGGCGGCGATGGTGATGAGCAGGATGGCCGTCACCACCGCGGAAGTCGCCGCCTCGCCCACCGCCTCGGCGCTGCGGCCGCACTGCATGCCGCGCAGGCAGCCGGCGAAGGCGACCATGGCGCCATATACCGTACCCTTGGACAGCCCGACCCAGAAATGCTTGAGCTCGAGCGCGCGCAGGGTTTCGTTGTAATACTCGAAAAAGCTGATGTCGAAGATCGTTATCGACACCAGCAGCCCGGCCAACATGCCGACAAAGCCGGAGTATAGCGTCAGCAGCGGCACCATCAGCATCAGGGCCAGCATGCGCGGCAGCACAAGGAAGTCCACGGGCGGGATGCCCAGCGTCCTGAGGGCGTCGATTTCCTCGTTGACCTGCATGGTGCCGAGCTGGGCGGCGAAGGCGGCGCCGGTGCGCCCGGCGATGATGATGCCGGTCATCAGTGCGCCCACCTCGCGCACCATGCCGATCGCCACCAGGTCGGCGATGAAGATCTGCGCGCCGACCAGTTTCAGCTGGTCGGCGCCGAGGTAAGCCAGGATCAGCCCGACGAGGAAGCTGATCACCGAGACGATGGGCAGCGTGCGCGGCCCGACCTGCTCGATCTCCAGCCACATGTCGCTCGCACGAAAACGGGCGCGGCCGGAGGAGAGGCGCAGGAAGGACAGGGTGATCTCGCCGAGGAAACCCAGCATGGCCGGTGCGCCGCGGATCAGATCGAGCGTCGCCGCGCCGACCCGTGCGAGGAGGGACTGGCCGGCTGCGGCGCGCAGGGCGACCTTCTGCTCCGGTACGGCGAAGGCCATCGACAGCAGGCGCCGGATGCCCTCGGGCAGCCCGTCCTGATCGACAGCGACGCCGCGCGCGGCGCAGGCTTTCAGCACACCGGCGAGGAAGGTGAGGAGACCGGAATCCCAGTCGGCCAGCGCGGTTGCGTCAAAAGTCAGTCTGCGTACCACGGCGGAGAGCTCGCGCTCGACGATCTCACGCGAAGGCAGCGTCTGATCGAGGCACCAGCGCCCGGACAGGGCGACCAGCAGGCCGTCATCGACCCGGCGCGTTTCGAGCTTCTGCCCCGCCTCCCCGGCGGCGGACGACTCGACAGCTTTTGTCATGGGATACATCCTAATTGGGGAAGATCAACGCCACAAGTCCGGAGCAAGGGGACGGAATTGTCGGTTCTGCGACTGTGCAGGCGGAAAGGATACGGTAACATTCGACCGTTCCAACACCCGCGGAGCTAGCGATGGGCTGTCACGTCACGATTGTCACCGGCAAGGGCGAGCGGTACGAGTTCGAGTTGCACGATGCCGACCTTGCCGGCATGGATGCGCGCAAGGCGCAGGAATGGCTCGGCCAGGAATTCGAAGCGGCCGGCTGCGTGCCCACCAATCCCGTCGGCAAGCTGCTGCTGGCCGACAAGATTCTCTGCCTGGCCAAGACGCAGAAGGATGCGGCCTACGCCGAGCCGACCCCCTGGGTGATGAGTTTCGTTCGCGCCTCGGCAGCCGCCATCGGCCGTGCGGTGCTCACCATCGACCTCGGCAACCACTCCCTCGGTTACTAGGGCCGCGGCGCAAACCCAGCAGGGGTCCCAGCAATCCTGCCCCGACCAGCAGCAGCACGGCAGCATTGCCCCAGCGCACATAGGGCGTGGCGCCGGTGTAGCCGCTCACCTCGCCAACCAGTGCGCCCTCGCCGAAGGGCGGCAGCACGCGCTCGACGCGCCCACGCGGACTGACGATGGCCGTCATGCCGGTATTGGTGGCGCGCAGCATGAAGCGCCCGGCTTCCAGGGCGCGCATCTGGGCGATCTGCAGGTGCTGCGGCTGGGCCAGCGAGTCGCCGAACCAGGCCGTGTTGGAGAGATTCACCAGCAGCGTCGCCTCGGGCAGCGCGCGGATGATCTCCTCGCCGAAGACGTCCTCGTAGCAGATGTTCACCGCCACCTTCTCGCCGGCAATGGTCAGCGGCGGCTGGTCGGCGCCGCCGGACGAAAAATTCGACATCGGAATCTTCAGCAGCGCCAGCGTCCAGGCGAAGGCCGGCGGCGTGAACTCGCCGAAGGGGACCAGGTGGTTCTTGCTGTAAGTCTGCACGCCGGCGGCGGTGAAACCCGCCGCGCTGTTGTAGAAACGGCCCTGTCCATCCTGCGCTGCGATGCCGAACAGCAGGGCTCCGTCCCGTCCCGCTGCGTGCCGGGCCAGCGCGTTCAGGTAATCGCGCGGCAGCTGGTCGAGCATGAGCGGGAGGGCCGTCTCCGGCAGCACGATGAGCTGCGCCGGATGATCGCGGGCCAGGCGCAGATAGGTCTCGAGGGACTGCTGCAGGCGCTCCGGCTTCCATTTCAGGCTCTGCTCGATGTTCCCCTGCAGCAGGCTCACCGACAGCGGCTTGCCGGCCGGCTGCGTCCATTCGATCGACATCAGCCCCGCGCCGACCGCCAGCAAGGTCGCAATCGCGGCGGCTGACGGCAGCCGGCGCTCGCGCCGATGAAAACGCCCTGTCGTTTCAGAGGAGGCTAATGCCCGCGAAGCGGGCGTTATGCCGGAACTAAAAGTCAGTCCCGCCAATGCGGCGATCAGCGTGGCCATGAAACCGACGCCATGCACGCCGAGCAGCGGCGCATAGCCGGCGAGCGGACTGGGCGGCGTCTGGGCGTAGCCGAGGGCCAGCCAGGGAAATCCGCTCAGCACCCAGCCGCGCAACCATTCCGCCAGGGTCCAGGCGGCGGCGGCGAGCAGCGCATCGGTCCACATGCGATCGCGGCGCAGCCTGGCGAAAACGAAGCCCGCCAGGGCCGGAAACAGCGCCAGCACGCAGCAGAACAAGAAGGCCGCCAGTCCGGCCAGTAGCAACGGCATGCCGCCGAAGACGTGCATGCTGACGTACACCCAGGAGACGCCGGTGAGGAAAAGGCCCGCACCGAAGACGAAGCCCTGCATCGCCGCCGTGCGAGGCGTGGCGCCCTGCCAGAACCGGATGAGCACCGCCAGCGCGACAAGCGGCAGGGGAAACAGCTGTAAGGGCGCGAAGCCGGCAACCGATGCCGCGCCGAGCAGGAAGGCCGCAACCGCGTGCAGCGTCGTGCGGCTCATGCAGCCGCTTGCGGTCGATCCACCAGCAGCGTGTGCACCCGCCGGCTGTCGGCGCGCAGCACCTGGATGCGCAGGTCGCCGATCTGCACGATCTCGCCGCGCTTGGGCAGGCGGCCCAGGTGATGGATCACCATGCCGCCCACGGTGTCGAACTCCTCGTCGCTGAAGCGCGTGCCGAAGGCGGCGTTGAAATCCGCGATCTCGGTGGCGGCCTTGACGCGATAATGGCCGGCCTGGTCGAGCAGGATGTTGTCGGCCGCCTCGTCGAAATCGTATTCATCCTCGATGTCGCCGACGATCTGTTCGAGCACGTCCTCGATGGTCACCAGGCCGGCGACGCCGCCGTACTCGTCGACCACGATCGCCATGTGATTGCGCGAGGCGCGGAATTCCCGCAGCAGCACGTTGAGCCGCTTCGAATCGGGTATGAAGATCGCCGGGCGCAGCATGTCGCGCACGTCGACATCCTCGCCGGCATGCAGGCGCAGCAGGTCCTTGGCGAGGAGGATGCCGATGACGTCGTCCCGGTTCTCGCCGGTGACGGGAAAGCGCGAATGCGCCGTCTCGATCGCCTTGGCCGTCATGGCCGCGGTGGTGTCGCCGATGGAGATCACCTGCATCTGGGCGCGCGGCACCATGACGTCGCGCACCTGCATGTCGGATACGGCCAGCGCGCCCTCGATGATGGACAGGGCGTCGGCGTCGAGCAGGTTGCGCCCGAAGGCCGAGTGCAGCACGGCGACGAGCTGCTCGCGGTCCTCCGGCTCGCGCGTCAGCAGCGCGGAGAGCCGTTCAAGCAGCGACGGGTGACGGGGGGGGGATTTCATCAATCAGTAGGGATCGGGGTAGCCGAGCCGAGCCAGGATTTCGCGTTCCATCTGCTCCATGATGCGGGCGTCGGCGCCCGTCTCGTGGTCGTATCCCTGCAAATGCAGCATACCATGCACGACGAGATGGGCGAAATGGGCGGCGGCCGTCTTGCCCTGCTCGGCCGCCTCGCGCAGCACCACGGGCAGGCACAGCACCAGGTCGCCGGCCAGGACGGGCTCGCGCGCATAGGGAAACGTCAGCACATTGGTGGCGTAGTCCTTGCCGCGATACTGCGCATTGAGCGACCGTCCCTCCTCCGCATCGACGAAGCGCACGGTCAGTTCCGCCGCGCCAGGCCGGGTCGCCCGCACCCAGCGGCGCACCTCGGCGCGCAGGGGCAGCGCATCATCGCGAACGGCGTATTGCACCGTCAGGTGTAGGTCGGGCTTTAGCCCGACGACCGAAGGAAGCCCCTGTGGGACGCCGGCCGCCGCTGTCGCCCTGAAGGGCGACCTACGAATTCCGCTGCCCTTCGCGCTTCGCTTCGTGCTGTTCATAGGCGGAGACGATGCGCGCCACCAGTGGATGCCGCACCACGTCCTCGGCGAGGAATTCGGTGAAGGCGATGCCGCGCACCTCGCGCAGGATGCGGCTGGCCTCGATCAGCCCGCTCTTCATGCCGCGCGCCAGGTCGATCTGGGTGACGTCGCCGGTGACCACCGCCTTGGCGCCGATGCCGATGCGCGTGAGGAACATCTTCATCTGTTCCGGCGTGGTGTTCTGCGCCTCGTCGAGGATGATGAAGGCGTGGTTCAGCGTGCGCCCGCGCATGTAGGCGAGCGGCGCGATCTCGATGGCCTGGCGCTCGAAGAGCCTGGCCACCTTGTCGAATCCCATCAGGTCGTAGAGCGCGTCGTAGAGCGGTCGCAGGTAGGGGTCGACCTTCTGCGCCAGATCGCCTGGCAGGAAGCCCAGCCGTTCGCCCGCCTCGACAGCGGGGCGCGTCAGCACGATGCGGCTCACCTGGTCCCGCTCGAAGGCGTCGACCGCGGAAGCCACGGCGAGATAGGTCTTGCCGGTGCCGGCCGGGCCGATGCCGAAGGTGATGTCGTGCTCCTGGATCTTCCGCAGGTACTGCACCTGTCGCGGCGTGCGGCCGTGCAGTTCGGGCTTGCGCGTGAGCAGGCCCGGAGCCGGCTGTCCGGCCTGTCCCCGATTGGCCAGTTCCACCAGGCCGAGCTGGATGGCGTCGACGGAAAGATGTTCGGCGGCAGCCGCGTAGAAGTGCTGCAGGGCCTGCGCCGCCTGCGCCGACTGGGCGGGCTGGCCGCGCACCGTGAAGCGCTCGCCGCGGCGGGCGATGGCGACGTCGTAGGCGGTCTCGATCTGGCGCAGGTTCTCGTCCAGCGCGCCGCACAGGTTGGCCAGGCGCTGGTTGTCCACGGGCGACAGCACCACTTCGATAGACTTGCTCCTCACGATTCCCGCGTGACGATCTCGCCGCGCAGCGAATGCGGCAGCGCGGCGGTGATGGTGATGTCGACGAAGCGCCCGACGAGGCGCTCGGTGGCGCGGGCGGCGCCTGCGAAATTGACGATGCGATTGTTGTCCGTGCGGCCGGCCAGTTCGGCCGCATCCTTTTTCGCCGCGCCCTCGACGAGAATGCGCTGCACCGTGCCGACCATCGCCGCGCTGATGGCCTGCGCCTGTTCCTCGATGCGTTTCTGCAGCCGCTTCAGGCGCTGCGCCTTCACGTCCTGCGGCGTGTCGTCGGCCAGTTCCGCCGCCGGCGTGCCGGGGCGCGGACTGTAGAGAAAGCTGAAGGAGGCGTCGAAGCCGACCTCGTCGATCAGCTTCATGGTCGCCTCGAAATCCGCCTCGGTCTCGCCGGGGAAGCCGACGATGAAATCCGTGGACAGGGAAAGGTCCGGCCGCGCCGCGCGCAGCCGGCGCACGATGGACTTGTATTCCAGCGCCGTGTAGCCGCGCTTCATCGCCGCCAGCACGCGGTCGGAACCGGACTGCACCGGCAGGTGCAGGTGCGAGACCAGCTTCGGCAGCCTGGCATAGGCCTCGATCAGCCGCGGCGTCATCTCGCGCGGGTGCGAGGTGGTGTAGCGGATGCGCTCGATGCCGGGAAGGTCATGCACGCAATCGAGCAGGAAGGCGAAATCCGCCGCTTCGCCGTCGGCCATCAGGCCGCGGTAGGCATTCACGTTCTGGCCAAGCAGGGTCACTTCCTGCACGCCCTGCGCCGCCAGTACGGCGATCTCGGCCAGCACGTCGTCGAGCGGCCGCGAGATTTCCTCGCCGCGCGTGTAAGGCACAATGCAGAAGCTGCAGAATTTTCCGCAACCCTCCATGACCGTGACGAAGGCCGAGCCGCCCTCGACCCGCGCCGGCGGCAGGGCGTCGAACTTCTCGATCTCGGGAAAGGAAACATCCACCTGCGGCCGGCCCGAGGCGCGCCGCGCGCGGATCAGTTGCGGCAGGCGATGCAGGGTTTGCGGGCCGAAGACGATGTCCACGTAGGGCGCGCGCGCAACGATGGCGGCGCCTTCCTGGCTCGCCACGCAGCCGCCGACGCCGATGACGAGATCGGGTTTCGCCTGCTTGAGCAGCCGGACGCGGCCGAGGTCGTGGAATACCTTCTCCTGCGCCTTCTCGCGCACCGAGCAGGTGTTGAAAAGGATGACGTCGGCGTCTTCGGGGGAGTCGGTCTTCTCGATCCCTTCGCTGGCGGCGAGCGCGTCGGCCATGCGGTCCGAGTCGTACTCGTTCATCTGGCAGCCGAAGGTCTTGATGTAGAGCTTTTTGGCCACTAGTGCCCGCTTCTGGGTCAAGGGTACTACTGCTTCTGCGCGGCGGATTTCTGTCTGATGAGCTGCTCGGCGACTTCCGCCTCCTCGGGCGTCAGCACCCAGACGCGCTGGACCGAGCCGTACTCGTCGAGCTTGTAGAGGACGGGAATCGGCTGCTGCAGGGTGCCTGACATGACGATGCGGTTCTGCGTGTCGCGTATCTGCAGGCTGGCCGCCAAGTGCAGCGTCTTGTCGCCGAATTGGGCATAGCCGTTGCTGGGCGGATTCATCGTCGCCAGCGGGCCGTTCTGCAGGGCCGGTCGCACAATCCCGGGCGGGGCGGACGGCGGCGGCATGGACGGCGGCGGCGCATCCATGATGTGTTCGATGATGCTGCTGAGAATCGCCGAGATGATCGGGTTCATGGAAGTGAATTATAGGCCATCGGGCCCGCTTTCAAGGCAGGGTGAAATAGAATGTTGCTCCCTTGCCCGTCGCCGCCTCCGCCCAGACGCGCCCGTTATGGCGCTCGATAATGCGCTTGACGATGGCCAATCCCACCCCGGTGCCGGGAAATTCCGATTCCTGATGCAGGCGCTGGAAAACGCCGAACAGCTTGCCGGCATGCCCCGGATCGAAGCCGGCGCCGTTGTCCCTGATGAAATACACCGGCAGTCCACCCTCCTGAATCATGCCGACTTCGACCCGGGCATCGCTGCGCCTGGAGGTGAATTTGAGGGCATTGCCGATCAGATTGAGCATCACCTGGCGCAACAGGGCCGGATCCGCCATCGTCATCGGCAAGGCCTGTATCGCCACCTGCGCCAGCGGATTCATGTGATGCAGTTCTTCGACGACGGTACGCGCCATCGCCTCCACGTCAACCTGCATGCGATTCAGCCCGGTGCGGCCGACGCGCGAAAATGTCAGCAGGTCATCGATCAGATCGCCCATCCGTACCGCGCCCCGCGCAATGCGCTTCAACATTTCCAGCGAATCCGCTTCCAGGCGATCCTTCTGTTCCTCGGCCAGGATGGTGGCGTAGCCGTTGATGGCCCGCAAGGGCGTGCGCAGGTCGTGGGAAATGGAATAGACAAAGGATTCCAGTTCCGCATTGGTCCGGGCCAGCTCCGCGGTTCGCTCGGCCACGCGGCGCTCGAGAGAACTGGCCAGCTTCATGATCTCCGTCTGTGCGTGCTGGCGCTCGGAAATGTCGATGACGACAGCCAGGCATTTCCAGCGCCCCTCCCGCTCCACGGCTTGCAGGTGCACTTCCGCCGGGTACTCGCTGCCGTCGGAACGACGATGCGCCGTTTCGAACACCTGCTGCGCCTTTTCCCGATTGAGCAGTTGCTCGATCAGCCTGAGCAGGGCGCCTTCCGTGTATTGCGGCATCAGGTCGAGCGGCGTCAGCAATCGCAGATGGCGGAAGGAATAGCCCAGATTGTGCAGGGCCCCGCTGTTGGCGTATTCATAGCGCAGCGTGGTGGCGTCAAAAACGTAGATTTCATTCAGGCTCTGTTCCACGATGGCCAGCAGCTGGCGATTCTCATCTTCCGCCTGCCTGCGCTCGGTGATGTCGGTGACAATGCCGTCCAGCCGCGCCGGCTTGCCCAGGCCTTCGGCTGCATGGCGCCAGCGCACCTCGATCCATCGCGTTTCGCCATCCGGACGAACGATGCGGTACTCCATGACGCCGGCGCCGCTGAGGGCAATCCGGTCCATCATCGCTTCGGCCTGCTTGCGATCGTCGGGATGCGCCAATTCCAGCCACAGGCGGGGATTGGCCCGGAACGCCGCCGCCTCGTGGCCGAAGAGTTTCTTCGAAGATTCGCTGGCAAAAAACACCGCGCTCATGTCCGGCGCGAAGGACCACAACACGCGATCCATCGACTCCAACAGGCTGTCGAGCATTTCCTGCGTCTCGACCAGGGAGCGTTCCCGCTCGGCCAGGATGCCGAACATGCGGTTCAGCTGGACGGCAACCTCGGCCACTTCCCGTGCGCCCGACACCGCCACCCGCGCATCCCGCCGGCCCTCGCCAAAGGCATGGGCGGATCGGGCAAGCGCCGTAATCGGCGCTGAAATGCGTCGTCCCAGCGTGAAGGACAAGATCAGGGCAAGCGCCAGCACGCCCAAGCCGTAGGCGCCATGCCTGATCGCGCTCGCGATCACTGCTTCCCGGATGGGAGCGACATCGAGGCCGATGACGGCCAGCCAGTCCGTGCCGGCAACTGGATGAAAACCGTAGATGCGCTCCACGCCATCTACGGAAGCCCCGCGCAGGACGCCGCTGCGCTGTTTGACGATGGCCCGCGTCAGCGCATCGTCACGCCGATTCTGTCCGACATGCCGGTCGGGTTCGTGCGAACTGACAACCACCAGGCCTTCGCCCTTGACAATGAACGACGTCGGCTGCTCCGGAAGATTCAGGGTGGCTACCAGGGACTGAAAACGGTCCAGTTGCGCCGCGGCCATCACCATGCCCGCGGCGCGCCCATCGCCGCCGCGCACCGGGTATGCCAGGGGAAGCACCCATCGGCCGGCGGCACCGCCCTTCACCGGCGCGCCGACAAGCAGCCTGGGCTGTCCCTCGGCCAGCGCCAACAAGGGGCGGGCCGCTGTCAGTCCTTCGATGGACTGATCCGGTTCGCCGCCGGCCAGGCATACCAGCCTTCCATCCCGATCCACCATGGCCAGCCCCGCATACTCGCGGTGTATGGTTTCGATGTCGGCAAACAACGACTTGCAGCGGGCCGGATCAAGGCTGCCGACTTCAACGCGGCGGGAAATATCGCCCAGCCTCTGTTCCGTCCTGGCGAAATACCCCTGCGCATCAGCTGCCGACACCCTGGCCAATCGCTGCGCATCTCCGCGCGCCCGCTCAAAAACGGACTGGGCTTCGCGATAAATATCGTAGGTAAAAGCCAGGAACAGGGGCAGGACGGCGGCGAGGGCCAGCAGGTTCAACTGCGTCCGGATCGAGCGGCCGCCTGCGTACGCTTGAATTGATGACATGGTTCAGCCCAAGGCACTGCGAGGGCATAGGGCAGGCTTATTCGTGGATTTAATCTTGTTATCGACGAACATTCTGCCGTTGAGCGTAAGTGCCGCGCCTGTTGTTTCCCGTCTGCACGCATAATAGCTTCATCGGGAGGACTCATGGACAAGAATCAGTCAGGGCACGGTCAGTCGGTCGACCTGCCAAAGGCGGACGTGTTGATGCGGCTCGCGCTGAGCGACAGCGGTTTCGTTTTCGATCCGGTGACGGGCAACAGCTTCACCGTGAACGGGTCAGGTTTGGCCATACTGCGGCGACTGCAGCACGAAACCGACCTCGCCGGCATTGTCGCCTCCCTGCGCGAGGAGTTCGATGTCGCCCCTCTGGACGTCGAGCGCGACGTGATCGAATTCGCCAATCTGCTGCGCAACGCCTTCAAATGAGGCGCGACACCGTGCTCACCGTCGCCATCACCGGCATGAACGCGGTGCCGGACAACCCGGGCGCCGGCCTGGCCGTGGCGCGCTGCCTGCGCGAAGCCTGCGGCGAACGCCTCCGAATCGTCGGTCTCGGCTATGACGCCCTCGATCCCGGTCTGCATCGCCGGGAATTTTGCGACAGCGCCCACTTGCTGTCCTATCCGGGCAACGGCGCGGACGCCCTGTTCGCCAGGCTATCTGAAATCCATGCTGTCGAACGCATCGATGTGCTGCTGCCCTGCCTCGACGCGGAATTGCCGCTGATGGCCAGCCTGGCTCCCAGGCTCGCCGGGATCGGCATCCGGAGCTATCTGCCTAGCGCCGAGCAGCTGGCCAGGCGCGCAAAGGACCGGCTCCCCGATCTGGCCCGCGGGGCGGGAGTGGCCTGCCCGGAAACCCTCCCGATCACGCATGCCGACTTCTTCCGCGACTGCGACAAGAAAGGCTGGTCTTTCCCGCTGATGGTCAAGGGCGTGTTCTACGATGCCCGTGTGGCCGCGGGTCGGGATGAGGCGGACATCGCGTTTCGCGCCATCGCGGCGGAATGGGGATTGCCGGTGCTGGTGCAACGGCGCATCGCGGGCGAGGAATGCAATCTCGCCGGCGTCGGCGACGGCACGGGCGCCCTCCTCGGCGAAGTCATGATGAAGAAACGCGCCACCACCAGCCGCGGCAAGGCCTGGGCGGGCATTTCGATCCACGACGACGCACTGGCCGACACCGCGCGCCGCCTGGTCGCGGCGCTGAAGTGGAAGGGGCCCATCGAGATCGAGGTCATGCGCGACAGCCAGGGCGTCTACCAGCTGATCGAGATCAATCCGCGCTTTCCCGCCTGGATCTATCTCTCGCAGGGGGTCGGCCGCAATCTGCCCGCCCTGCTGCTGGCCCTCGCGATGGGAGAGAAGCCGCCGCCGCTGGCGCCGCCGCGACCCGGCTTGCTGTTCATACGCTATGCGCAGGAAACCATCGTGCCGCTGTCGTCCTTCGAAACCCTGATGGTGGAGGGGCGGTCGCCACTGGAAAGCGAGCAGTCATGACGCAACGCACGCCCTGGATGAAGCCCGTGCTTACGCCCCATCGTCCCGGCGGCATGAACAAGTTCGGCGCGCTGCGCCCGCAACTGCATCAGTCGGAACTGGACGGTGTCGCGATCGCCCCGCTTCTGGAGCAATACGGCTCACCGCTGTTCATCGTCTCGGAAAAACGGCTGCGCGAAAATGCCCGCCACCTGCGTCGCGCCTTCTCCACGCGCTGGCCGAAAGTGCGCCACGGCTGGTCCTACAAGACCAACTATCTCGGCGCCGTATGCAACGTCCTGCACCAGGAGGGCGCCTGGGCCGAGGTGGTCTCGGAGCTCGAATACCGCAAGGCGCGCGCGCTCGGCGTGCCGGGCTCGCGCATCATCTTCAACGGGCCATGGAAGCCGGCCGCCGCCCTCGAGCAGGCCGTGATCGAGGGCGCGGCGATCCATCTCGACCACCTCGACGAGCTCTACGCTGCGGAACAAATCGCCAGACGCCTGGGCAAACAGGCGCCGATCGGACTGCGGCTGAACTTCGACACCGGCCACACCGAACCGTGGAGCCGCTTCGGCTTCAACATCGAATCCGGCGCGGCGATGGATGCCGTGCAGCGCATCGGCGCCAGCCAGTGGCTGCAGCTCACCGGCCTGCACAGCCATATCGGCACGTTCGTGCTGGATGTGCGCGCCTATGCCCAGCAGGCCCGCATCATGGCCGAATTCATGGAGGCCGCCGAGCGTGAAACCGGCTGCCGCATCGAGTACCTGGATATCGGCGGCGGCTTTGCCTCGCGCAACGCCCTGCAGGGCCTCTATCTGCCGCCCGACCAGGTGGTGCCCGGTTTCGAGCAATATGCCGAAGCCATCGTCGAGGCCCTGTCCGCAGCCACGCGCGGGCGTACCGCCCTCGGCAAGCCCCTGCCCGTGCTGGTTCTGGAAACCGGTCGCGCCATCGTCGATGATGCAGAAGTGCTGGTCACCCGCGTCGTCGGCGGCAAACGCCTGCCGGATGGGCGGCGCGCCGCCATCCTCGACGCCGGCGTCAATCTGCTGTTCACCGCCTGGTGGTACAACCATGACGTGCGGCCCCTGCAGGCAATCGAGGGGCTTGCCGAGGAAACCGTCCTCTACGGGCCGCTGTGCATGAACATCGACACGGTGCGCGCCTCCGTCATGCTGCCGCCGCTCAACGTCGGCGACGCCCTGGTGATTTCCCCCGTCGGCGCCTACAACAACACGCAGTGGATGCAGTTCATCCAGAACCGGCCGGCCGTCGTGATGGTCATGCAGGACGGCTCGGTGGCGCCGATCCGGCTGGCCGAGACCCTGCAGACCCTCGCCGATCTTGAGCGCGTGCCGGATGCATTGCGCTCGCCCTTCCCGGAAACAACATCGGCACGATGAACGCAACGCTGCCCGCACAATCCGCCCTTGTGCGTTTTGGCCGTTCCCTGGCCAAAACCTATGCCGCGGTGTTCTTTTGCCACTCGCCCTGGGTCGGCGCCTGGTTCGCCGCCCTCACGTGGTGGACGCCGCGCGCCGCACTCGGCGGGCTGACCGGGCTGCTCGCCGCGGCCCTGTGGGCGCGGCTTTTCCGGCTTCCGACCAGCGGGCGGCTGCACCTGGTCAACGGCCTGCTGTGCGGCCTGGTCATCGGCGCCTTCCACTCCATCGACGGCGCATATTTCCTCTGGATCGTTCTGGCCGCCCTGCTCTCCACCCTTCTGGCGCACTGGCTGGCCGGCCTGTTCTGGAAAATCGCCCGCCTGCCGGTGCTCAGTCTGCCCTTCGTCCTGGCCTGCTGGGCAGTCTTCCTGGCCTGGCAGGTCAACGCCCCATCCGCCCTGCCCCTCGGCGCCCTGGCCGGCGGCGATCCTTTCCTGCCCTGGCCGTGGCTGGACAATTTCTTCATTTCCCTTGGCTGGCTCCTGCTGATTCCCTATCCCGCTGCCGGTGCGCTCGTGTTCGCCGGCATTCTGGCGGCCTCGCGCTACCTTGCCCTGCTGGCGGCCGCCGGCTATGCAGCGGGCACGCTCACTCTGCATCTGCTCGGCAGCGGCGAGGCGACGCCGATCGCCTTCAATTTCTCCCTGGCCGCCATGGCGCTGGGGGGCTTCTTCGTGGTTCCCGGCCGCACCAGTTTCCTGATGGCGCTGGCCGGCAGCGCATTGACTGGCTGGCTGGCGATCGTGCTCGAGGTGCTGCTGCATCCCTTGCATCTTCCCCTGCTGACAATGCCTTTCCTGGGGGTCGCCTGCCTGATGCTCGGCAGCCTGGGCGCGCGGCTGGCGGCACGCCAGCCGATACTCATGCTGGACAGCCCGGCGTCGCCGGAAATCAACACAGAGCGCGCACGGCTGGCCGAAGCGCGCGGCGGCGCCGCGGACAGCCTGCCCCTGCAGCCCCCTTTTCACGGCGAATGGCGCGTCACGCAGGGCTTCGACGGGCCGCACACGCACAAGCCGCCCTGGCAGCATGCGCTCGATTTCGACATCGCCGGAAGCGGCGGCAACCACGCCGGCAGCGGGGCCTTGCGCGAGGATTATTTCTGCTTCGGCGCGCCCGTCCTGGCGCCCATCGCGGGACAGGTCGTGCGACTGCGCGACGATCTCGCCGACACTGTGCCGGGCGAAATCGATGTCGCCAACAACTGGGGAAACTTCATTCTGCTGCGCACCGGTGCCGCACATGTGCTGCTCGCCCACCTCAAGCGCGGCAGCATCAAGGTGCACATCGGCGAATGGGTATCGTCAGGCCAGCAGGTGGCCGCGTGCGGCAGCTCCGGACGATCCCCCGTCCCGCATCTGCACCTGCAGGTCCAGCGTGACGACGAGTTGGGCAGCCTGACGCGCCCCTTCCACATGACCAACGTGCTGGTTCGCAACGAAAGCCACGCCCGCGAATTCCGTCTTTTTCATCTGCCCGCCCCGGACGATGAAATCTGCACCGCGCTGAGCGACGAGAGGCTGGCCAACGCCATGCGGCTGTCGCGGGAACGACTGCTCACCTACAGCCTGCACAGATCCGGCGGCGAAAGCGAACGCGCCACGCTGCGCGCCACGCTGACCCTGCTCGGCCAATCCCGCCTGGAAACCGGCACGGGAGCCTCGGCCGCCTACGAGGAAACCGCCGCCGTCCTCGGCTTCTACGACCGGAATGCCCGGCCCGATCCCATGCTCGACCTGTGGCTGCTCGCCGTCGGGCTGACGCCCTTCTCGGCCATCGCCGACCAATGGAGTGACCGACCGACCGCGCGCCTGTTGCCGCTCTCCGCCGCACAACGCCTGCTCTGCGACCTGCTGCACCCCCTCGGCGCAAGCTGCGATAGCCAATACCGCCGCAAATGGGACGAAGCGAGCGGCGCGTGGCTGCAGGACGGCGGGCACTTCCTGCGGATCGCGCCCGGCCTGGACTGGCGCTGCGAAACACGGGCATGGATCGCGCCAGGGCTCGGTGTTCGGCGACTGCAGCTGGATGCGCCCGGCGTGAGCTGGAAAGCCGAACTTCAGAGCGCCGAATGAAACGGTAATACGATTCAAGCAAAGGAGAAACATGATGACGATACAACGCCTGCTTGCCCGAACCGCCCTTGCGCTTGCTGCGCTGCTCACGGCGCCCGCAATTGGCGCACAACAGGATCCCTGGTCGGAGTCGTACCGGCTCGAATACCTGGGCAAGCACGCCGACGCACTTGCCTTGGTCGAACCGTTTGCCAATCGTCAGCCTGTCAACGAATTTGCCATCATGCGCAGCGCCTGGTTGCTGCATCTGCAGGGCAGGTATGCCGAGGCCGAAAAGCGCTATCTGCGTGCCGCGGAGGTCAATCCACGCTCGCTCGAGGCCAAGCTGGGTGTGATGCTGCCGCAAATGGCCCTCTACCGATGGAACGACGCCATCCAGAGCGGCAGGAAGGTGCTCGCCGACAATCCATGGAACTATACCGCCCATGCCCGCATCATGCTCAGCGAGGAGGCGCTTTCCCGCTGGGAAGATCTGGCCAAGCATGCCGCCGAGGTCTCGGCGCGATATCCCACCGACGCTACGCTGCTGGTGTACTGGGCGCGGGCCGAGGCTGCACTGAAGCGCACTCGCAAGGCCAAGGAACTCTATGCCCAGGTGCTCGAACGCGTTCCGGGTCACATTGAGGCGAGCACCTATATCAAGAACGTGCCCTGATCAGGGAACCAGCCAATAATTCGCCAACTCGTGGATTTCGTGGTTGTAAAGGGAAACGCCGACCGTATCCTTGTATTCATACCGGACGGCATTGCGCACTTGGGGTGCGTACCACAGCGTGTCCTCGATCCTGCCGACCCAATTGTTTTCGGTGTCCTTCGCCGTATAAGGGCCGCGGAGTTCGATTTTCAGGGCAAAGAACGTCCCCGCCGGCACGGTCACGCTTTCGAATCCCACCACGCGCCCCTCGAGTTCCGCGCGCACTTCCTTGTCGGGTTGATCCGTGCTCCCGAAGGCGACCCTGCCCTTCCAGGTCTTGCCCACCCACAAGGGAAAGGAAAAGTTCGGATAGTGGGGCAGCGTGGTCTTCGTGATCTGCGGCAACTCGATACGCACCAGGTTGAAGTCCGGGGTGCGTTGAATCCGGGCGAGGTTGCCGCCATCCAGCCCCGTCGCCTCCATGAAAATTCCTTCGGCTGCCATCCGCTTGACCCGCACAACCGAAATGTCTTCCAGCTCGCCGCTCCAGCCATTCAGCTTGTTATAGACCCAGACGTCGCCGACCTTGACCGCCGGCCCCTCGATGCGCTCCGGCGTCACCTGCGCCACGGCCGCAGGCGCCGACAGGCAAACCAGCATCAGAAATACGAGAACGCGCATGCCCAGCCACCGGCGAAAGAACGAACGTCCTGATTATAGCTTTGCCCGAACGGGGCTTCGGAAAGGAAAGGTGGTGGTGATGGGCAGAATCGAACTGCCGACCTAGGGGTTATGAATCCCTCGCTCTAACCGACTGAGCTACATCACCACGGGGAGAAGGGGGCGAATTATCGTTGCGGAGCAAAGCCTTGTCAAGGTTGGCCGCGGGGCGTCACAATGTTCAATTGACCCTTTTCCAGACTTAAATTGCGCTTCGACATCATCATCGTCGGCGCCGGCCTGGCCGGTGCCAGCCTCGCTGCCGCCCTCAAGAGCAGCCGCTTCCGCGTCGCTCTGGTGGAAGGCCGTCCGCCCGCGCCAGCGCCAGCGCCAGCCGGCTGGGACAGCCGCATCTATGCCATCAGCCCGGCCAGCACCGGATTCCTTCAGGAAATCGGCGCCTGGCAACACCTCGATGCCAACCGTCTGACACCCGTCTACGACATGGCCATCCGTGGCGACGGCGACGGGCGGCTCGACTTCTCGGCCTACGACAGCGGCGTCGACCAACTCGCCTGGATCGTCGAATCCGGCCTCATGCAGCGCGAGCTGTGGGAAACCGTCAGGCGCCAGGGCAACCTCACGCTGTTCTGCCCGGCGCAGCCGCAGCGCATCGAAATGCGCGGGGACGCCGTCCTGCTGGGGCTGACTTCCGGCGAGACCCTGGAGGCGCGGCTTCTGGTGGGCGCCGACGGCGCCGACTCCTGGGTGCGCGCGCAGGCCGGCCTGCAGGCCGACACGCTGCTCTACGGCGAGATGGGCGTGGTGGCCAATTTCGAATGCGGCAAGCCGCACCACAACACGGCGTTTCAGTGGTTCCGCAACGACGGCGTGCTGGCCTGGCTGCCGATGCCGGGCAATCGCCTCTCCGTCGTCTGGTCCACGCCGGAAGCCCATGCCGGCGAACTGCTCGGCCTCGATGAGGCAGCCTTCTGCAGTCGCATCGCCGATGCCGGCGGAGGGCGGCTCGGTGCGCTGAAGCTGCTCACGCCGCCGGCCGCTTTCCCGCTGCGGCTGATGCGCGTGCCGCGCATCGTCGCGCCGCGCCTGGCGCTCGTCGGCGACGCCGCCCATGCCATCCATCCGCTCTCCGGCCACGGCATCAACCTCGGCTTCCTCGACGCGCGCGAACTGGCGCAGGCCCTGTTCGCCCTGCCGGAATACCGCGACTGCGGCGACGAGCGGGCGCTGCGGCGCTACCAGCGCGCCCGGGCCGAGGAAGTCGCCCTGCTACAATGGACCACGCATGGACTGCAAAGACTGTTCCGGCCGCAGCACCCGGCCCTCTCCGCCATTCGCAACCTCGGATTGAACCTCACCGACAGCCTGCCTGTCGTACGCAATGTGCTGGTGCGCTACGCGCTCGGCTAACCCCTCTCGGAGACATCATGTTCAAGCGCCTTTTCTCAAGCACCTGCCTCGCCCTTCTGCTGCTCGCCGCCGGCGCCGCCCGGGCCGATGAAGCTTCCGTCAAGAAATCCGTCGAGGCCTGGCTGGGCGGCAAGGTCGAAAGCGTCAGAAAAACCGGCCTGCTCGGCCTCTATGAGGTCCGCGTCGGCAACGAGCTCATGTATACCGACGAGAAAGTCAGCCTGGTCTTCGACGGCAACATCATCGACACCAGGACGCGGCAGAACCTCACGCAGGAGCGCCTGAACAAGCTCTCCGCCATCAAGTTCTCCGACCTGCCCCTGGATCTCGCCGTGAAGACCGTCAAGGGCGACGGCAGGCGCGTCTTCGCCACCTTCGAGGATCCGAACTGCGGCTATTGCAAGAAGCTGGCGAAGGAAATGGCGGGCATGGAGAATGTGACGATCTACACCTTTCTGCTGCCCATCCTGTCGCGCGATTCCGCCGAGAAATCGCGGGCGGTCTGGTGCGCGGCCGACCGGGCCAAGGCCTGGAGCGACCTCATGGTGAACGGCACCGCGCCCGCCGCCGGCACCTGCGACGCGCCCATCGAGAAGGTCCTGGCGCTCGCCCAGAAGCACAACATCCGCGGCACGCCGACGATCTTCCTCTCCAACGGCGAACGCATTCCCGGCGCACTCCCCGTCGCCCAGCTCGAGCAGAAGCTGGCGCAGATCAAATAGGATTCAATCGCCGTATCCGGGAGACTGACTTTTTGTTTCGGCATAACGCCCGCTCACGCGGGCATTAGCCTGCACTGAAACTTCGTTTTCCCGGACGGCTGCGCTCACCACAAGGTCTCGCGCTCCGCCGTCGCCGTGATCTTGTGGATCGAGAGATCGGCGCCGTTGTATTCTTCCTCGGCGTCGAGGCGCAGACCGAACAGCTTCTTCAGCGTGCCGTACACGATGAAGCTGCCGATGACGGCGACGGCGATGCCGAGCAGCGTGCCGAGCAACTGCGCCATGAAGGCGACGCCGCCCATGCCGCCGAGCGCCTTGGCGCCGAAGATGCCGGCGGCGATGCCGCCCCAGGCGCCGCACAGGCCGTGCAGCGGCCACACGCCGAGCACGTCGTCGATCTTCCAGCGGTTTTGCGTCAGCGTGAAGAGATAGACGAACAACCCGCCGGCCACTGCGCCGGTGACCAGCGCTCCCAGCGGGTGCATGAGGTCGGAGCCGGCGCACACGGCGACGAGGCCGGCCAGCGGGCCGTTGTGCACGAAGCCCGGGTCGTTCTTGCCGGCGACGAGCGCCGCCAGCGTGCCGCCGACCATGGCCATCAGCGAGTTCATCGCCACCAGGCCCGATATCTTGTCGAGCAATTGCGCGCTCATGACGTTGAAGCCGAACCAGCCCACGGTGAGTATCCAGGCGCCGAGCGCAAGGAAGGGGATGCTCGATGGCGGATGCGCGGAAATGCCGCCGTCCTTGTTGTAGCGCCCGCGCCGCGCGCCGAGCAAGACGACGGCGACGAGGCCGACCCAGCCGCCGACGGCATGCACCACCACCGAGCCGGCGAAATCGTGGAACTCTTCGCCGAAACTGGCCTTCAACCAGGCCTGGATGCCGTAGGCCTGGTTCCAGGCGATGCCCTCGAAGAAGGGATAGACGAAACCGACCAGCAGGAAGGTGGCCGCCAGTTGCGGATTGAATTTGGCGCGCTCGGCGATGCCGCCGGAGACGATGGCGGGAATTGCCGCGGCGAAGGTGAGCAGGAAGAAGAACTTCACCAGGTCATAGCCGTTCTTCTGCGCCAGCGTCTCGGCGCCGGCGAAGAAGTTCACGCCATAGGCGATGCCGTAGCCGATGAAGAAGTAGGCGATGGTCGACACGGCGAAGTCCACCATGATCTTGACCAGGGCATTGACCTGGTTTTTTCGCCGCACCGTGCCCAGTTCGAGGAAGGCGAAGCCGGCGTGCATGGCCAGAATCATGATGGCGCCGAGCAGGACGAACAGCACGTCGGCGGAGGTGATCTTGAGGGGTTCCATGGTGCGCTCCAGGAATAAATTGCGCACTTCAGGTGCAAAATCCGTTCCAGAAAAATTGGATTGTTGAATCAGTGGATTAAAGTCAGTCCGCACAGGACGGCGCACCATCGCGGTGCGGTCGTCCGGCATCGCGCACCGTCGCGGTGCGCGATGCCCTGCCCTGCGCACTACTTCGAGGAATTATTCGGGAGGGTGGAATTCGGCAGCAGCACCCACATTTCGCCCTTCTGCCGCATGCGCCCGGCTTGCGCACCGGCCTCGGCGCCGAAGCCCCAGAAGAGATCAACGCGCACCGCCCCCTTGATGGCGCCGCCGGTGTCCTGCGCCAGGACCAAGCGCTGCATCGGCTGCTCGCTCGCGGGCTGCGTGGTGGACAGGAACACCGGCGCGCCGAGCGGAATGGCGCGCGGGTCGACGGCGATGCTGCGCCCCGCCGTGAGCGGCACGCCGAGCGCGCCGAGCGGCCCGCCGCCGTTGTCCGGCATCTCGCGGAAGAAGACGAAGCTCGGGTTGGCATTGAGCAGTTCGTTCACGCGCTTCGGGTTCGCCCGCGCCCAGGCCTGGATGCCCTGCATGGAGGCCTGCTCCAGCTTCAGTTCGCCCTTCTCCACCAGCCAGCGTCCGATGGATTGATAAGGATGGCCGTTCTGATCGGCGTAGCCGACGCGCACGCGGCGGCCGTCGGGCAGGTCGACGCGGCCGGAGCCCTGCACCTGCAGGAAGAACAGCTCGATGGGATCGGCCACCCAGAGAAGCGCCTTGCCGGCGAGGCTCGGCTCCTGCTGCACCAACTCGGCGCGCGACCAGTAGGGCACCACCTTGCGCCCGTCGAGGCGGCCGCGCAGGCGGAAGTTCTTCAGTTCCGGATACAGCTCGCCGAGGTCCACCACCAGCAGGTCGTCGGGCACGCCGTATATCGCGTGCGGGGTGGACCTGCTCCGCTCGCGGCTGCCGCGCAACAGGGGTTCGTAGTAGCCGGTGACAAGGCCCTCGCGCGACTCGTCCGGGTTCACCACCCGCCAGGGGCGGAAGCGCGTCTCGAAGAAGGCGCGCAGGGCGGCGTTCTCCGCCGGCAGCGTGCGCGCCACTTCGCACGCTGCGCGCCATGTCGGCTGCTTCGCCAGCACGCCGCAGGACGCAAGCAGCGCGCCGTGCGCCTCGGCAAGCTTGTCTTCTCCCCAGCCCTTCACGTCCTCCCAGCGTGCGTCCTGCAGCGGCCTGGCCGGCGCTTTGGGTGGCATGGGCGGCTCGGCAGTCGGGCATGCGGGGCACGCCGGGCAGGGCTGCGGCACGGGGCACGCGTCCGGACGTGCGGAGGTAACGGGCTGCAGGGCGCAGCCGGCGAGAACGAGCATTGCGCCCAGCAGGGGCGCGAGTTGGCGCGGTGACATGAATTTCGCTAAAGTCGGAGTTTCCGCAAGTATAGCAATCGAGATGACCGACCTTTCCCGCCTGATCTCCCGTGCCGAAGCGCTGCTCGTGCGCATCGAGTCCCTCCTGCCGCCGGCAGTGGCCGCGCCCGACTGGAAGGTCTCGACGGCCTTCCGCTGGCGCAAGCGCGGGGGCCGCGGCCACCTGGAGCCGGTGGCCCGGCCGCACCGCATCCGCCTGAAGGACCTGCGCAACATCGACGAGCAGAAACAGCGCATCGAGCAGAACACGCGCCAGTTCGTCGAGAACCGCAGCGCCAACAACGTACTGCTCACCGGCGCTCGCGGCACGGGAAAAAGCTCGCTGGTGAAGGCGCTGCTCAACCAGTACGCCGCGAAGGGGCTGCGCCTGATCGAGGTGGACAAGCACGACCTCATCGACCTGCCGGACATCGTCGACCTGATCGCCGGACGCAGCGAACGCTTCGTCGTCTTCTGCGACGACCTCTCCTTCGAGGCGAGCGAGCCCGGCTACAAGGCGCTGAAGAGCATCCTCGACGGCTCGGTGGCGAGCACGCCGGACAACGTGCTGCTCTACGCCACCTCGAACCGCCGCCACCTGATGCCGGAATACATGGACGAGAACCTGGAGACGAAGCACGTCGACGGCGAAATCCATCCCGGCGAAACGACCGAGGAAAAGATCTCGCTCTCCGAGCGCTTCGGCCTGTGGCTGTCCTTCTATCCCTTCGACCAGGACGAATACCTCGCCATCGCCGGCCACTGGCTGCGCGAGTACGGCGTGCCGGCGGCGGCCGTCGCCGCCGCGCGCGAGGAAGCGCTGCAATGGGCGCTCATGCGCGGCTCGCGCAGCGGCCGCGTCGCCTGGCAGTTCGCGCGCGACTACGCCGGGCAATACGAAAAACCGCATACAACGCAAAGGTCGCAAAGACGCAAAGGTCGCAAAGAGAAGCGATAACTTCTGTTTCCTTTGCGTCCTTTGCGCCTTTGCGTTCTTTGCGTTCTTTGCGTTGAAAGAGGTTTCTCAATGGGAAAAATCGTCGAAGCCGCCGCCGCCGTCATCCTGCGGCCCGACGGCAGCTTCCTGCTCGGCCAGCGGCCCGAAGGCAAGCCCTATGCCGGCTACTGGGAGTTCCCCGGCGGCAAGATCGAGCCGGGCGAGACCGCGGCGCAGGCGCTGGTGCGCGAGCTGCACGAGGAACTCGGCATCGAGGCCGACCGCTACACCCCCTGGATCACCCGCGAGTTCGTCTATCCGCACGCCCACGTGCGGCTGCATTTCTTCCGCGTCGCCGGCTGGCATGGCGAGATCCGCGACATCCACCACTCGGCGCTGGCCTGGAAGCGCGCCGACAAGGTCGACGTCGCACCGCTCCTGCCGGCCAACATCGCCGTGCTGCGCGGACTGACTTTGCCGGATTTCTACGCCATCACCCATGCCGGAGAGATCGGCGTCGAGGCGCAGTTGCAACATCTGGAGCAGGCGCTGGCCGGCGGGCTGCGCCTGCTGCAGATGCGCGAGCCGCAACTGACGGTGGAGCGGCGCGAGGTCTTTGCCCGCGAGGCAACGCGGCTGGCGCACCAGCATGGCGCAAGGGTGCTGGTGAATGGCGACATCGCCCTGGCGCGCCACGTCGGTGCCGACGGCGTGCACCTGCCCTCGGCCCGGCTCATGCAGCTGGAGGCCCGTCCCGACCTGCCGCTGGTGGCGGCCTCCTGCCACAACGCGCCGGAACTGGCGCGCGCCGCCGTGCTGGAACTCGACTTCGCCGTGCTCGGGCCGGTGCGCGAATCCCTCAGCCACCCCGGCCTCGGCGGCCTCGGCTGGGAACGCTTCGCGCATCTGCTGGAAAACATTTCCCTGCCGGTGTTCGCCCTCGGCGGCATGCGGCGGGAAGACATGGAAGCGGCGCAACAGGCGGGCGCGCACGGCATCGCCGCTATCCGCGCGGCGTGGGCGTAGCCCCGTAGGTCGGGCTTCAGCCCGACATCGGCCGTAGTCGGCCTGAAGGCCGACCTACAGGTCGTCGGAAGGCGGCTTTTCGTTTTCCGGCACGCGGTACTCCTCGGCCGCCCAGGCGCCCAGGTCGATGTGCCGGCAGCGCTCGGAACAGAAGGGTCGGAAAGCGCTATCGGGAGTCCACGGCACCGGCTTGCCGCAGGTGGGGCATGGGACAACTTTCGGGGCTGTCATTGGTTCGCCGAAGCCCCCTCAGCCCGCTTCAAGAACGATAGTCCAATTGACATGGATCAATACTGCCGCATTACGGACTGACAGGGCATTATGCAAAAGCTATAAAGAACTGGTGCGGTTGATTTTAACAGGAGGGAGGATTGCTATGAAGATGGCTATTGCGAGAACTTGCTTTGCCGCTGCAATCATCATGGGCGTAATCGGCGTTGCCCAAGCTCAGGGAAAAGGGAAATTCGACATGGGCAAGCGCGAGTACGATTCCAATTGCGCCGTTTGCCACGGCTACAAGGGATTCGGAGATGGGTCGTACGCCGATTTGCTGAAAAAGCCGGCTTCCAACCTGACTCTGCTTAAAAAGCAAAACGGCGGGGTTTTTCCCTTTGATCGTGTTTATGCCGCGATCGATGGCAGGGAAATGATCAAGGCGCATGGTGACCGCGACATGCCCGTATGGGGCAGGGATTACAGCCAGGAGTCGGCAAAGGCCGGCGAATATTATCTGGACGTGCCATACGACATGGAGATGTACGTGCGCAGCCGCATCCTTGCCCTGATCGACTACCTGAATCGATTGCAAGCAAAATAATTCGACAGCGCTTTCCAACGAACTGCGCCCGCGAAATGCGGGCGTTTTTCTTGCGAGGTATTATTACGGCGCTACAGGTTGCAGAACGTCATCTCGAAGGCGACATCGCTGTCGGCCTGGCGGGGACGGGCGTCCGTGCCGGGCGTGGTGAAGCGGATGTTGAGGGCGTACTTGTTGGCGCTGATCTCGGGCACGAAGGGCTCGTTGCGCCTGACGCGCAGGCGCACCATCTGCGCCGTGCGGCCGCCGAGCATGAGCTGAAAGGCGCCATGCTGGGCGACATGCTCGTCCTGGCGGCCCGAGGCGCGCAGCAGTCGCAGCACGATGGACAGCCCGTCGCGGATGGGCAGCATGGGGTTGAGCCAGCCGGCCAGGTCGCGCTGGCGCGCGGCGGGCTCGCGGTGCAGCCAGAAGTGGTAGGAAGGCAGGTCGAATTCGCAGACGCCGCCGGGAATCGAGGCGCGGCTCTTGATGCTCATCAGCCAGTCGTTCTCGCGCAGGTAGTGGCCGATCTTGCCCTGCATGTTGAGCAGGGCGGCGCTGGCCTGTTCGATCTCGTAGAGGGCGCCGGAGAGCGCGGCTTCGGAGATGTCGGGGTTGTTGCGGAAGGACAGCAGGATCTGGCGTTGCCGCTCGAGTTCCTGCACGAGATCGAACTTGAGGTCGGCGCGGCTGGCGACATCGAGGATTTCGAACAGCGTCACCAGTGCGACGTGATGCTCCTGCGCGCCGTCGGCACCGATGAAGTGCCCCGTCTTGTCGAACAGGTCCTCCAAGCGCAGCAGCGTGCGAATGCGCTCGTTGAGAGGATATTCGTATGTGATCACGCCGCGCCGTGCCGTGGAATAAATTCGGCCAATTCTGAACTATTCCCCGACAAATAACAACAAGAACCCCCGGGAAACCTATGAAACTGCGGCCATTTCCAGATAATGCCGGTGCAGGGCGTCGACTTGGCGACGCAGGCCGGCCAACTCGCCGCCATTGTCGATGACGTCATCGGCAGCGGCCAGGCGCTGCTCGCGGCCGACTTGCGCCGCCATGATGGCGCGGGCTTCCTCCGCAGAGAGCCCGCTGCGGGACATGACGCGCGCCACCTGGATATCCTCCGGGCAATCGACCACCGCCACGCGCTGCACGCGGCTTCCGTAGCCGCCGGATTCGACCAGCAGGGGCACCACCAGGACGACATAGGGCGCCCGGGCGGCGGCGCTCCGGCGGTCGGCCTCGGCGCGAATCATGGGATGCAGAATGGCTTCCAGGCGGGCTTTGGCCTGCGCGTCGGCAAAGACCCTGCGACGCATGGCGGCACGGTCCAGCGCCCCGTTCGGCGTGATGACTTCGGCGCCGAAGGCGCTGCGGATCGGCTCGATCGCGGCGCCGCCGGGCGCAGTCAATTCATGGGCGATGGCATCCGTGTCCACCACGGCGGCGCCGAGTTCCGCGAAGAGGGCGGCGGCGGCACTCTTGCCGCTGCCGATGCCGCCGGTGAGACCGACGATGAAGGTCATGGCTTGGCGATCGCGCATTCCGCTTTCTGCACGGCAATGAATTCCGGCGGCAAATCGGCCAGCGCCCTGGCCAGCCGATCCGCGCTGCCGCGCACTTCGACGGCCGATTTGTCGCCGGCCGCTTCGCGGGCCAGGATGCGCGCCGACTTCACGTTCTTCTTCCTTTGCAGGGCGTCGAGATAGTCCTTTGCGCCGTCCTCGCTCTTGAACAGCCCGAGCGAAATCGCATACTGGTTGGGCCCGCTCTCCCGCACGACATAGAAATCCTTGACGCCCAGCTTTGAGAGTTCGGCGGCTTTCCTGTCGGCCTGGGCGCTGTTGGGCAAGGGCGGGATATGCACCCACCAGGACCTCGGTTCATCGAGCGAGCGTTGATCCACCTTGATTTGCGCGTCGCGACCGGAAAGCAGTTCAACGAGCCTGCCTGCCGCCTCGCGCTCCAGCCCCGCCAGCGCGCGGCACTCCTCGCGGGGCGGCTGTCCTGCCGCCTTGGGGGGTGGCGTTCCCTTGCCGGCGATGCGCAGTTTGTCGGGTTCGATCTGACCGGCCAGACGCTCGGCTTCTCCGCTGCCGCCGGCCGCGCCGAAATAACCCTGTCCCCAGGCGAACAGCAGCAGGTTCCCGAGCACCAGCAGGAAAAAGAGGGTGCGCAAAACCTGCATGCTGTCCGGCCGGACGGTTACGCGGCGATCTTCGGCAGGCGCTTGAGGGCTTCCTTGACCGCTTCCTCCGGATAGTCGTAGTCGACCAGTTCGCCGGCGAAGTACTTGTCGTAGGAGGCCATGTCGAAATGGCCGTGGCCCGACAGGTTGAAGAACAGCGTCTTCGCCTCGCCGCTTTGCTTGCAGCGCAGGGCTTCGTCGATCACGGCGCGGATGGCGTGGTTCGACTCGGGCGCCGGAATGATGCCCTCGGCGCGGGCGAACTGCACGCCAGCCTCGAAGGTGGCGACCTGCGGCACCGCCACCGCCTCGATCAGGCCCTCGTTGTAGAGCTGGCACACCAGCGGCGAATCGCCGTGATAGCGCAGGCCGCCAGCATGGATCGAGGGCGGCATGAAGTCGTGGCCGAGAGTGTACATCTTCATCAGCGGCGTGTAGCCGGAGACATCGCCGAAGTCGTAGGCGTAGACGCCCTTGGTCAGGCTCGGGCAGGAACTCGGCTCGGCCGCCACCAGGCGCACCTTCTTGCCTGCCGCCTTGTCGGCGAGGAAGGGGAAGGCGGTGCCGGCGAAGTTGGAGCCGCCGCCGCAGCAGGCGAACACCATGTCGGGATAGTCGCCGACCTTCTCGAACTGCTTCTTCGCTTCCAGGCCGATCACCGTCTGGTGCAGGCAGACGTGGTTGAGCACCGAGCCAAGGCAGTAGTTGGTGTCCTTGCGCGAGGCCGCCTCCTCGACCGCCTCGGAAATGGCGAGGCCGAGCGAGCCGGGGTTGTTCGGGTCGGCGGCCAGCGCGGTGCGGCCGGCGTTGGTCATGTCGGTCGGCGAGGCGAAGACTTCCGCCCCCCAGGTGTGCATCATGGAGCGGCGGAAGGGCTTCTGGTTGTAGCTCACCTTCACCATGTAGACGCGCACCTCGATGCCGAACATCTGGCCGGCCATGGCCATCGACGAACCCCACTGGCCGGCGCCGGTCTCGGTGGTCAGGCGGTTGATGCCGACGGCCTTGTTGTAGAAGGCCTGCGGCACCGAGGTATTCACCTTGTGCGAGCCGGCCGGGCTGACGCCCTCGTACTTGTAGTAGATCTTCGCCGGCGTGCCGAGCATCTGCTCGAGGCGGCGCGCGCGGAACATCGGCGTCGGCCGCCACTGCTTGTAGATCTCGCGCACCGGCTCGGGGATGGGAATCCAGCGCTCGCCCGACATCTCCTGCTCGAGCAGCGGGCCGGGGAAGATGGCGAGCATCTGCTCCGGCGTGACCGGATTGCCGTCCGGCGCCAGCGGCGGCAGGGGCGGCTTCGGCATGTCGGCGACGACGTTGTACCAGTGGGTCGGAATATCGGATTCGTTGAGCAAAATCTTGACGTCAGACATCTCTTTCCTCCTCGGTATGTGGATTGTTGGTCAGGCTCGCTCCCTCTCCCACCAGCCTGATTCCGGGCGCGCCCAGCAGAATCACCTTAGTCCAAATGCGGGAAAAATAATAGCCCGGGTATACTGCATACACAAGCTGATTTTCTGGTCGATTGATCCATCAGTCAGATGCCTGACCCCGGCTTATGAGTTCGCTCACCAGCGCATCCTGACGCTGTAGTCGAGCGTGGCCTTGCCCTGGGCGGGCACATCCACCAGCCAGACTGCGGAATGGGCATCGCCCTTGCTGTGCTTCTGGCTCTCCGCGATCATTTCCCAGTCGCCGGGAACCGGCTCGACCACCTTCACCGTCACCGGAACATCCTTGGCGTTGCTCAGCTCGATGCTGTAGGCGCTCTCGTACACCTTGTCGGCGACCTTGCGGAAGGAGGCCTGCCTGCGCGCGGCCTTGACGTCGAAGGCATCGCCCAGCTTGAGGCGCACGGTGTCGTTCTTCGCCGTGTGGTCGATGGCGTCCTCGCCAATGAAGAGGGCGTTGCCGCGGGAATCCTTCTTGTAGACCCGCACGACGCCCTTGGGCATCGGCTGGCCGAGGTCGCCGCCCTTGTTGTCGAACTCGACGAAGACGGCGACCTTGTGCTTGCGCCCCAGATCGGACTGCGGACCGCGGTAGTACCAGTCCTGGCCGGCCAGGCGGTATTCCTTGCGCACCGGAATGCCTGAAGCGGAGAGCAGCGACACCTGCTTGGTCTGGTTGTCCTGCAGCGTCGTCGGCCGGTTCAACGAGTAGAGGTGGTACTCGAACAGTTGCTCGCGGGCCATGTCGGCGGCCGGCGCCGGCATGGCCTTGGCAGCGGCGAATACCTGCTGGCGAATCTCGTCGCGCACGCGGTTCACGTCTCCGGCCACCAATTGCAGGCGGGCGTTCTCGTAGCTCGCCCCGCTCTGGTTGGTCAGCGTCACCCAGCCGGCGAGGTCGAGCTTTGATTCGTCGCCGGACAATTCGGCGACATAGTCGGCGCGCCAGGACAGCCCGCCGGAGAGATAGGACAGTTCCGCCGCCTGCCGACCGGATGCGGCGCTCTCCAGTTGCACCACCAGCGTCGGCCGGTCGCGCAGGTTGGCGGGAATCGCGCCGTAGGCGATGCGGCCCGGCACGCCGGTCTCGATGCGGTCGGCGTACTTCAGCACCACGCCGCCGTTGGTCGCCAGGACCTCGGCCTGCTCGCGCGTTTCCGCGCCGGAGGCCGGATTGGTCTTGATCACCGTGACGCTTCGGCCTACGTATTTCTCCAGCAGCTTCTGCGGCGTGAGCAGGTCGAAGTCGAAGTTCTGCTCGATCAGGCGCAGGCTGCCGCCGGACAGCGCGCGCAGGCTGGCGGTTTCCGGCCGCATCTTCGCACTGACGTCGCGCAGGGCAATGCTGTTGGCGCCGCGCTCGAAGGCGATGCGGCGGACTTCCTTGATGAGGGCAAGGGAATCGTTGTAGATGGTGACGGCGACCTCCTCGCGATCCTCGGCGCGGCTGACCTTCTCGGCGGCAGTGGCGGCGAGGGAAAAGGCGGCGAGGACCGCCAGCGC
This sequence comes from Rhodocyclales bacterium, assembly GCA_016214145.1. Taxonomy (GTDB): domain Bacteria; phylum Pseudomonadota; class Gammaproteobacteria; order Burkholderiales; family Rhodocyclaceae; genus Desulfobacillus. Next base: position 326,928 of record JACRPA010000006.1, on the reverse strand, counting down.
GATCGCGCGGCTCGAAACGTGGCTTTGCATGGGAACTCCTGTTGTCGGGACAGTCGCGTTAACGTTCGCGGCTGCAAACGGGGTCAATACTCCATGCAAGCCGCGTTGATGAGGCCGACGCCGACCGACAAGGCCGCCAGGAAGATGGCCGGCGCCGTCTTGCCGGCGGGAATGTCCTGCGCCAGCTGCGGCAGCGTCATGCGGGCGACCAGATATGTGACGAACTGCACCGCGCAGGCGATCGCCGACCACAGCGCCAGGTCGATCAGGTTATGGCTGTTCTCGATGACGTTCGCCACCGGCAGGGCGAAGCCGACCAGGGTTCCGGACAGGCTGATGGCGGCAGCCGTGTTCCCATCGCGAATCAGGGCAACCTCCCTGTAGGGCGTGAATTGCGTATAAGCGAAAAGAAAGGCGGCAAGGATCGCCACCGCAATGGCGAAATAAGCCAGGAAGGAAGGCAATGTCGAGATCGAGTCGGCGAGCATGGTTGATTCCTCTCAGTCGAAGTAATGGGGCAGGAAATGGCTGGCATTGGTGGTGATGGGCGTGGCGTCCTCGCGAATGCCCATGCCGGCCGGCTCATCACCGACGATCCAGGCGCCGATCACCGGATAGCGTCCGTCGAATTCGGGCAGCGGCGCCAGCGCCTGGTAGACGTAGCCTTCCGAGCCGTAGCCGTCGGCCTTGCCGCGCAGCGTTCGCGCACCGTCGTGGAGGATGATGTCGGCGCCCTCGCGCGAGAAGATCGGCTTGGCGACATGGCGTCCTCCCAGCGGCGCCGGCTCGAAATAGGCCGGCAGCAGGTTGGGATGATCGGGAAACAGTTCCCACAGCAACGGCAGCAGCGCCTTGTTCGACAGCACCGCTTTCCAGGGCGGTTCGACCACGGCCATCCGGCCGGCGCACAGGGCGGGGGCGAATGGCTCGCGCAGCATCCACTCCCAGGGATACAGCTTGAACAGGGTTTCGATTCGCCGGTTGGCGGCATCGACGAATCGCCCCTGGGCGTCGAGACCGATGTCCTCGAGATGAAGGAAGCGGGCCTCGATGCCGGCCTGCAAGGCGGTGTCGGCAAGGTATTCCAGGTTGACGCGGTCTTCCTCGCTGTCCCGCACGCAGGCGAAGTGCATCGGCTGCTTCAGGTTGCGGGCCAGTTCGCGCCAGCGCTCAATCAGACGCTCGTGCAGGGAATTGAACTGGTCGTCGTTCGGACGGACTTCCCGCAGCCAGTGCCATTGCGCGATGGCGGCCTCGATGAGGGAGGTCGGCGTGTCGGCGTTGTATTCCAGCAACCGGGGCGGGTTGCGGCCGTCGTAGCAAAGATCGAAGCGGCCGTAGAGCGATGGCTCCCCCTTCTGCCATGAGGCCTTGATCCACTCGCCGTGCTCCCGCGGAATGCGCAACTCGTCCCACAGATCGTTGGCCAGGGCGAAGCCGACCGCCGAGCGGCATAGCCGGTGCAACTCCGCCGCGGCGCTTTCGATCGTGTCGATTTCTTCCGAGGAGAAACGATAGCAGGCCGATTCGTTCCAATACACGCCGTCGAGCGAGTGAAAGGAAAAACCCATCCGCTCGAACTTGGCCTCCCAGTCGGCGCGCGGTTGCGAAGCCAGGCGTTCCATCAGGAGCCGCCGCCGTGCCCGGACGCCGACGTCCCGAAACCGCCCCGGCTGACCGTGCCGACGGCGCGGCTGCCCGGGCGCATCGCTCCCGCATGCGCGCCGGTGTAGGTGCCGCCACGGAAGCTCGGGCCGTAGTAGTAGCCCGTGGGATGGCCGCCGGTGGCGGGCTCGCATTTCTGGATGCCCCATTCCTCGGTGCAATCGCGCAGCGACTTGTACACATGGCGCGTCTGCGGCTCCTCCTCGCAGCCGGCCAGTGAGATGGTGCCGAGCAGCACCAACGCCACCTTGACGGAACTTCTGCGCTTTCGTCTCACGATCAGCAGCCTCCCTTCACGCTTCCCGCCCGATGCGGGCCAGGCCTTCCAGCACCAGGTTGTCGACCCGCCGCTTCGGCATGCGCAGCAAGTCGAAGAACTGCCCCGCCGCGCCGCCGCCGACCAGGCATGTCGCCTCCGGATAAGCGGCCACCTGCTCGAACATGCGCTCGATGGCGCCGGCCTGGGCATGCAGGCAGCCGCTGGCGATGGCATCCGCCGTATTGCGCGGCAGGCCGGCAAACTTCCCGTCGGCCAACGGCAGCTGCGCCGTGTTGGCCGCCAGGGCGCGGCACATCAGATCGACGCCGGGCAGAATCAGGCCGCCCTGAAAACGGCCCTCGGCATCCAGCACATCGACCGTGGTCGCCGTGCCGGCGCAGACCACCAGGCAGGCCTGCCGATGCAGCGCCCGCGCACCGATCAGCGCCGCCCAGCGGTCAACGCCGAGCTGCTCCGGCACGTCGTAAAGGTTGTGCACGCCGTATTGGCGGGACTGACTTTGCGCAAAGACCGGCGGGATGCCGACCGTGGCCAGGGCCGCCTGAACGGCTTCGCCCACCTGCGGGCCTGCGACATTGGCAACGATTGCCCTGTCGGCATGCGGCTGCAAGCGCAACAGGTTCGCGAGCCCGGGCAGGTCGGCGTAATCAAGCAGGCCTTGCGAGCGCCAGCCGGCGCCGTCATGCACGCCCCACTTGAGCCGCGTATTGCCGCAGTCGATGGCCAGTATCATTTTTTCCTCAGGGAGACTTCACCGCTGACGATCCGACGCACGCCCGTCGCGGTATCGAGCAGCAGCGCGCCGTCGGCATCGACGCCGACGCAGCGGCCCTCGACCGGCGGAACACCTTCGGCGTGGATACTGACAAGCTGTCCGGCATGGGCATTGCGCGCCAGCCATTCCTCGACGAAGCCGGCGAAGCCCGTGTGCTCGAACTCGTCGAGCATAGCGGCCATCGCCTTGAGAAGATTGGCGAGCAGCAGATTGCGGGAAGGCGCGTAGGGCATCACCGAAACGAGCGCACCGGCTTCGGTGTCGATGGCATCGGCGATTTCCCGGGGCAGGCGCACATTCAGCCCAATGCCGATCACCGCCGTATGCCGGCCACCCGACGACACGGTCTCGACGAGGATGCCGCCCAGCTTGGCCCCGTCGGCCAGGATGTCGTTCGGCCATTTCAGGCGCACGCCGGCCGCTTCCATGCCCTCCAGCGCGCGCGCCACCGCCACCCCTGCCGCCAGGCTGAGCCCGGTGGGCGGCGGCATGCCAGCGGGAAAGCGCCACAGCAGGGAAAAGGTCAGGCTGTCGCCCGGGGCCGACAGCCAGCTGCGGCCGCGCCGGCCGCGCCCGGCCGACTGTCGCTCACACACGACGACGCTGTCCGAGCGTCCGTCTTTATGGGCGCGGTCCAGCAGCAGCGTGCTGGTCGACTCGCAAGTGTCGAGGACTTCAATGCGGAAGGGCGATGGAAAGCCCAGCGCCGCTGAAACCATCTCCGCGTTCAAAGGGTCAACAATATTTATATTCATGCCGAAGCGATCCAGATCCTTCGCAACATTATGCTGGAATTGCTTTCGTTCCGCCGCCCGGCCCGTGACTTGCGACACGTGCTCGTCTAAACTTCAAAAATATGGATTTGTCGAACGCCGTAATCGCCCGCACGCTGCGTGCAGGCGCATTCCTTGCCAGTGCAGCACTGCTCCCCGGCTGCACCACCTCGCCGACCAGCGGACGCACGCAGTTCAACATCCTGCCCGGGACGCTCGAAACCACTGTTCCAGATCTGCGTTTTGACGTAAAAACCATGCTCGCCTCAGGCGGGGAATTCTGCCGTGAGTCGGAATCTCCCTGCCCCGCGCGGGAGGAGGCCGAGAAACTGGCGGCACGCATCTCCCCCATCGCCGATCGCCTCGGCGCCGTGACGGTGGAGTTCAGTCCCGAACTGATTGCGCGCGTGCCACGCGTGGAGGTCTTCGTCGTGCCCAACGAATCCCCCTCGGTGGGCTCCAGTGCCGGCGGCAAAATCGCCGTCAGTTCAGGCCTTGCCCGCCAGGAACTGTCAGACACCGACCTCGCGTTTGCGCTGGGGCGGGAATTCGGCCGGCTGGCGGCGGCGCATCATCGCGAAAGCACCTCGGCGGGCATCGCCGTATCCCTCGTCACCGGTTCGCCGCTGGTCGGCGCCTACGTGGCGACCTCTTTCCTGGCCGACCTGTTGTTCCCGATGGGCGCGCTCTTCAAGGTAGGCATCTCCCTGATCGGCTCGTTGGGCACGGAGCAGATTGTCGAGGCTTCCCAGCAGGACGAGGCGGACGAACTTGCGGGTAAGCTGATGATCGCAGCCGGCTACGATCTGCGCGAACTGAGCGAGGCGCGCCCCGGCCAGCAGGAAAGCGCGATCAAGATCGGTTGGCTGCCGGGCTATTTCAAATCGCGTGCCAAGGTAGCCGGAATGGCTCCGCCGCCTCCGACGGCGGACGAGGCCGTGGTGGCGCAGAAAGCCCCGCCGCCGCCGAAGGAGACCAAGACGATCAGCGACCAGAAACTTACGCTGGTGGTCAAGACCGAGGTTGTGGCGTCACCGAACGAGATGACGAGCAAGGCGGTTGCCAAACCGGAATTGTCGCCCGAGGTCGAGGCTGCAGTGCCCGCGCCCGAAATGACAGCCACGGCGACTACCGATCTGAAGCCTGCTTCCGAGGCCAAGGACGGTACTGTCGCCCCGTCTCCCGAAATGACTGGAAAGGCGGTCGCCAGCCCGGGTCCGCCGGGGGGCGAGGTCGCGGCTGCGGCACCGCCACCCGAGGCAATTGCGTCGGCGGCCAATGATCAGGAGCCTGCTTCCGCAGCCAGGGAAGATACTGTTGCCACACTTCCCGAGATGACTGCAAAGCTTGACGCCAGCCAGGAACCGCCGCCGGAGGACAAGGTCGCGGTCGCGGCGCCGGCACCCAAGATGAGGGCCTCGACGATCGCCAGCCGGAGACCTGCAGCGATAGCCAAGGCGGGAGCCGCCAAGCCCCCCCTCCAGTCTGCCAAGAAGCCAGCACTGAGGAAGAAACCGCCTCCAGCCAAGCCGGCGGCGGCAAAGGGCACCACAAAGCCCCCCGTGAAGAACCGCAAGAAATTCCAGAAGCCGCCGAAGCAATCAGATCTCCCCTGACGCCGTCCTTCAGCGACTGACTTCTTCCGGCGGTTCGCCGGAAGCGTTGTCGGTCTCCATCCCCAGTTCCTGAATCTTGCGCGTGATCGTATTGCGGCCGATGCCGAGCATCTGCGCCGCCTCGATGCGACGCCCGGCGGAAGCCAGCAGCGCGTGGCGGATCAGGGTGCGCTCGAATTCGCGCGCCAGGCTTTCCCATACTGCGCCGGGGCGCCCCGCCAGCATGCGATCGGCCTCGGCGCCGAGGGCGACCTTCCAGTCCGCCTCGGTTTCGCGCGGTGCCTGCTCGCGCAATTCCGGCGGCAGATCGGCGATCTCGATCACCTGGCCGGGCGCCATGACCATCAGCCAGTGACAGAGGTTCTCCAACTGGCGCACGTTGCCGGGGAATACCAGCGCCGACAGGTATTTCAGCGCGGTTTCCGACACCCGCTTCGGTTCCACGCCCAAATCCTGCGCGCTCTTTGCAAGGAAGTGCTTCACCAGCAGAGGCACGTCCTCGCGCCGCTCCCGCAGCGGCGGCAGGCGCAGGCGGATGACGTTGAGGCGATGGAACAGATCCTCGCGGAACAACCCCTGCTTGACCCGCTCGTCGAGGTTCTGGTGCGTGGCGGCGATGACGCGCACATTGGCCTTGAGCGGCTGGTGGCCGCCGACGCGATAGAAATTGCCGTCGGAGAGCACGCGCAGCAGGCGCGTCTGCAGTTCCGCCGGCATGTCGCCGATCTCGTCGAGGAACAGCGTGCCGCCCTCGGCCTGCTCGAAGCGGCCGCGACGCATGGCGGTGGCGCCGGTGAAGGCGCCGCGCTCATGGCCGAACAATTCGGATTCGAGCAGGTCGCGCGGAATCGCCGCCGTATTGATGGCGACGAAGGGCTTGTCGGCGCGCGGGCTGTGACGGTGCAGCGCCCGGGCGACAAGTTCCTTTCCGGTGCCGGATTCGCCGTTGATCAGCACCGTGGCATGCGACTGCGACAGGCGGCCGATGGCGCGGAACACCTCCTGCATCGACGCCGCCTTGCCAAGAATTTCCGGCGCCATGGCGGAAGACTCCGGCACGGACTCCTGCCGCGTGGATTCTTCGATGGCGCGGCGAACCAGATCGAGCGCCTGGTCGATGTCGAATGGCTTCGGCAGATATTCGAAAGCGCCGCCCTGAAAGGCGGACACGGCGCTGTCGAGATCGGAATAGGCGGTCATGATGATGACTGGAATGCCGGGAAACCGCACCTTGATCTTCTGCAGCAGGGACAAGCCGGATTCGCCGGGCATGCGGATGTCGGTGACCAGCACCTGCGGCGGCGGCGCGCCCGCATCCAGCGTCGCCAGCGCCTCGGCGGCGGAGGCGAAGCTCTTGAAGGCGATCTCCTCGCGCGTGAGGGCCTTCTCGAACACCCAGCGGATGGAACGGTCGTCGTCGATGATCCAGACGGGATTCATTGGGATTCCTGGTGAGGGGTATGTAATGGCAACTGCACCGTGAAACAGGTCCGGCCCGGCCGGCTGTCGGCCTCGATGCTGCCGTGGTGCTGCTGGATGAAGTTCTGCGCCAGCGTAAGGCCCAGGCCGCTGCCGCCTTCCCGGCCGGAGACCAGCGGGTAGAACATCTGGTCGCGGATTGCTTCCGGAATGCCGGGGCCGTTGTCGATCACCTGCAATTCCAGCGCCAGGCGGTAGCGCCGCTTGGCCAGGGTAACCTGCCGCAGCGCGCGGGTGCGCAGCACGATCTCGCCGCGCCCTTCCAGCGCCTGCGCGGCATTGCGGGCAATGTTGAGGATGGCCTGGATGAGCTGCTCACGATCGCCCGTCGCATCGGGAAGGCTGGTGTCGTAATCGCGCTTCACTTCAACGTCGGGAAACTCGGCCAAAATGAGGGCGCGCACCCGTTCGAGGATTTCATGGATGCCGACCGGCTGCGGCTGCATCAGCCGGTGCGAACTGAGCAGCCGGTTCATCAACTCCTGCAGACGGTCGGTCTCCTTGATGATGACCTGGGTGTATTCGTGCAATTGCGGATTGGCAAGCTCCCGCTCGAGCAATTGCGCCGAACCGCGGATGCCGCCGAGCGGGTTCTTGATTTCGTGGGCGAGGTTGCGGATGAGTTCGCGGTTGGCCTGCTGTTGCTCGGCCAGGCGCTCCTCCCTCTCCGTCTTCAATTTCTGATCAATGTGGCGGAACTCGAGCAGCAGACGGATATTGCCGGCTTCCACCGGGGTCACCGTGCAGTCCAGGTGCAGCGGATCGGTGCCGTGACGGTGCGTGCTGAAATTCTGCCCGGTGTAGCTCCAGTTGTTGGCCAATGCGTTGTCGAGCGCGGCCGACAGTCCCGGCGGCTCACCCAAAAGCAGCGCCAAAGGCCGGCGCAGCAGCTGCCGGGCGCTGATCGCAAAGAGGTTTTCCGCTGCGGGGTTCAGATACTGGATGACCAGTCCGGCATCCAGCAGGATGACGGCCGAGGAGAGCAGGTCAAGCCCGGCGAAAGCGGTAACGGGGAGTTTTTCCGGAGCGGCCATGCAATCAGATTAGCAAAAACCGCACCATCGAGCCGGGCCGGCCCGCGTTTACCTGAGATTGCCGATTTCCTTCTTCAGCGCCTCGAGGTTGCGCTCGTGCAGGGCCACCTTGTCCTTGAACGGCTGCAAGCGCTCGATCACCCTCTGGTAATTGCGCTCGTCACCAGTGCGAATAGCCTCCTGCTCGGCCAGTTCCTTCTTCGCCTGGTCGAGGTTCTTCTGCTCTGCGGAAAGTTCCTGATCGAGGATCTTGCGTCGGTCGTTGTCGCGCGCCTTTTGCACATCGCCATCCACTTTGGGAAATCCCGCCGGAGAAGGGGTGCTCGCCGCTCGACCGGGCACGGTGGAGACACGCTGGTCGCGGCTCAAGGCGCTGCATTTCGCCTTGGCGGAGGGCTTGGTGTTCGTATAAGTAACGTGGCCGTCGTCATCCACGCATTTGTAGACATCCGCCCTTGCCAGCGGAATGGCCAGCATGCCGAACGCAAGAACGATTAATTTTTGCCAAATATTCATGATGTTCTGCCAAAAAAACGAGAACCCGCTTCAAGTGTATGCGAAGACCTGGTTCTTTACAAACGCTTTTAAAACCGGGAAGTGGACAAAAAAAGGACGGCCGCAGCCGTCCTTTTTTAGTTCCGGCATAACGCCCGCATGGGCGGGCATTAGCCTTCTCTGAAACTTCGTTTTGAAAGCAGGCCGGATTACAGGCTGTAGTACATGTCGTACTCGACCGGGTGGGTCGTCATGCGGAAGCGCGTGACCTCCTCCATCTTCAGCTCGATGTAGGCGTCGATCATCTCGTTGGAGAAGACGCCGCCGCGGGTGAGGAACTCGCGATCCTTGTCGAGGTAATCCAGCGCCTGGTCGAGCGAGGAGCAGACGGTCGGGATCTTGGCATCCTCTTCCGGCGGCAGGTCGTACAGGTTCTTGTCGGCCGGGTCGCCCGGGTGGATCTTGTTCTGGATGCCGTCCAGGCCGGCCATCATCATGGCGGTGAAGGCCAGGTAGGGGTTGGCGGTCGGATCCGGGAAGCGCACCTCGATGCGGCGCGCCTTGTCGCTCTGCACGTAGGGAATGCGGATCGAGGCGGAGCGGTTGCGCGCCGAGTAGGCCAGCTTGACCGGGGCCTCGAAGCCGGGCACCAGGCGCTTGTACGAGTTGGTGCCGGGGTTGGTGATGGCGTTGAGCGCGCGGGCGTGCTTGATGATGCCGCCGATGTAGTAGAGGGCCAGCTCGGACAGGCCGGCGTAGCCGTTGCCGGCAAACAGATTCTTGCCGCCTTTCCAGATCGACTGGTGCACATGCATGCCGGAACCGTTGTCGCCGACGATGGGTTTCGGCATGAAGGTGGCCGTCTTGCCGTAGCTGTGCGCCACGTTATGCACGCAGTACTTCAGCACCTGGGTCCAGTCGGCGCGGCGCACCAGGGTGTTGAACAGGGTGCCGATCTCGCACTGGCCGGCGGTGGCCACTTCGTGGTGATGCACTTCCACTTCGACGCCGCAGGCTTCCAGCGCCAGGCACATGGCGGCGCGGATGTCGTTCAGGCTGTCGACCGGGGGCACGGGGAAGTAGCCGCCCTTGACGGTGGGACGGTGGCCGGTGTTGCCGCCGTCGAACTTGTCGGCGGAGGCCCAGGCGGCTTCCTCGGAGAAGACCTTCGAGTAGGAGCCGGACATGTCGACCGACCACTCGACGGAGTCGAAAACGAAGAACTCGGGTTCGGGGCCGAAATAGGCGGTATCGCCCACCCCGGTAGACTTGAGATAGGCCTCGGCGCGCTTGGCGATGGAGCGCGGATCGCGGTCATAGCCCTTGCCGTCGGCCGGCTCGACCACGTCGCAGGAGATCACCAGCGTCGTCTCGTCCATGAAGGGGTCGATATAGGCGGTGGCGGCATCCGGCATCAGCAGCATGTCGGAGGCCTGGATGCCCTTCCAGCCGGCAATGGACGAACCGTCGAAGGCGTGGCCGGACTCGAATTTGTCTGCGCCGAAATGCTTGACAGGCACGCCGACGTGCTGCTCCTTGCCGCGCGTATCCGTAAAGCGGAAGTCGACGAACTTGACTTCCCTGTCCTTGACCAGCTTAAGAACGTCTTGAGGGGACATCACACACTCCTAGCGAATTGGATTAGGAAAAAGAAAATAACTGCGTGCCATGGGCTTTAGCAGAAAATGTGCCAATGCCCGGAAAGAAGAACGCCATTGTGACATAAGGGAGAAGTTGGCGAGGCGAAAAGGCTGGCGCACCAATATGGTGCTGGCGATCTCATAAATGCCCTATTTTGGTGCTATGCGGCAATTCAGGGAGATGGCGCGAAAATAGGGGTCGTCCTTGAGTTGTTCGGCGATGCGCTGCTCCAGCCTGGCCATCCGCTCCCCATCCTGGCAGGTTTCCCGAGGCAGAAAAGCCTCCGCTTCGACCCGGTTGCCAAGATAGTGCAGCACTGTTCGCTCGACCAGCGAAGCCTCCTCTCCCAGGATCTGATGCAATCGGGCCATCAGCGCATCCCGATCGGGCAGGTCGGCGCTATTGCTCATCAGGGCCTGGTCCTCCTCGGCATCGATATGCACCAGCACGTCGGCCACTTCAGGGTGCGCGTCGAGCACGCGCTGCCTGGCGCGCTCGCCCAGACGATGGCCCTCGGAGACGCTGATGCGCGGGTCTACCAGCACATGCGCATCGACCAGCGCCTGATGCGCCATGCGTCTTGTGCGCAGCTCGTGCAGGCCCAGCACGCCGGGGGTGTCCAGCAGCGTCCGGCGGATGGCTTCGACCTTGTCCTTGTCGAGTCCGGTGTCGATCAGCTCCTGCAGGGATTCCCAGGCCAGTTTCAGGCCCATGCGCAGGATCATGAAGCCCATGATCGCCGCCGCCAGGAGATCGAGGAATTTCCAGCCCATCAGGGCGCCGGCGATGCCGACCACCACCACCAGCGCCGAGGCGGCATCGGCGCGCGTGTGCCAGGCGTTGGCCGCCAGCATCGGCGAGCGCAGGCGCTCGGCGACGCGGAGGAGGTAGCGAAACAGGACTTCCTTCGAGGCCGCCGTGGCGATCGCCACCCAGAGAGCCAGCAGTTCGACAGGGGGCAATTCGGCGACCTGCTGCAGGCGCAGCGTCGCCTCCCAGAGGATGCCGAAACCGATCAGGGCCAGGGAAGCGCCCAGGATCAGCGTGGCGGCCGTCTCGACGCGGGCATGGCCATAGGGGTGCTCGCGGTCGGCCGGATGGCTGCCCTTGCGGTTGGCGTAGAGCACGAGAAAATCCGACAACAGGTCGGAAAACGAGTGCAGGCCGTGGGCGATCAGCGATTGCGAGTGGGCCAGCCAGCCGACGATCAGCTGGGCGACGGTCAGAACCAGATTGAGCGCAGCTGATATCCAGGTGGCGCGGCTCGCCTCGCGGTAGCGCTGCGGATCGACCGGTTCTGCACGCAACAGGGATTCTTCTACGGACATGGGTGCTTCGCGTATACTTTTCAGACGTGATTTTAAGCGTTCTCCGTCCCAATGGGAAAACTCAGCGACATACTGGCCCTCGCCCAGCAACGCGCCAAGGCGCTCGGCCTGCCTTACGAAGGCGCCCTCACGCCCGGGGAGGCCCACGAGATCCTCCAGCTTGCGCCGGGCGCGAAGCTGGTGGATGTGCGCACGCGCGCCGAGTTGGATTTCGTCGGCCGCATTCCCGGCGCGATCGAGATCGAATGGCAGTTCTATCCGGGCTTTTCCTTGAATCCGCATTTTCTGGCCGAACTCAAGCATCAGGTCAGCCACGAATCGCTGATCATGTTCATCTGCCGCAGCGGCCACCGTTCGCATCGCACGGCTGCCCTGGCGACCGAAGCCGGTTTTCCGGACTGCTACAACGTGCTGGAAGGCTTCGAGGGCGACAAGGACGCCAGGGGGCAGCGCGGCAAGGTGGGCGGCTGGCGCTCCGCCGGCCTGCCCTGGCAACAAAGCTGAAGATTTTCCCGTCGAATCCGGTAGGCTGGAAGATTCGGCAAACCCGCAAACTTCAAAGAGCCATGAATCATGTCGGCAGTCGCAATTCAATTTGACCGTTTCAATACCCTGGCCGACGCCGACGCGCAGGAGCGCATCCTTGCCGCGCGCGCCCGACTCGGCCGCCGCGCCGTGCTGCTCTGCCACCACTACCAGCGCGCCGACGTCTACCGCCACGCCGACCTGACCGGCGATTCGCTCAAGCTGTCGCGCCTGGCGGCGCAGAGCGACGCCGAGTTCATCGTCTTCTGCGGCGTGCATTTCATGGCGGAGGTGGCGGACATCCTCTCCAAGCCGGAACAGGTGTCCATCCTGCCCGACCTCGCCGCGGGCTGCTCCATGGCCGACATGGCGAGCCTGGCCAAGGTGGAACGCTGCTGGCGCGAACTGGAAGCCGCCGTCGGCGATCCCGACAAGCTGTTCACCCCCGTCACCTACATCAACTCCGCCGCCGACCTGAAGGCCTTCTGCGGCGAACACGGCGGCATCGTCTGCACCTCCAGCAACGCGCCGAAAATCCTCGAGTGGTCGTTCGCACGGCGGGAAAAAGTGCTGTTCTTCCCCGACCAGCACCTCGGCCGCTGGAGCGGTCACAAGATGGGCATTCCTCTCGACGAGATGGCGGTGTGGGACCCCGACCTGGAATACGGCGGCCTCAGCGCCGAGCAGATCCGCCGCGCCCGCATCCTCCTCTGGAAGGGCCACTGCTCGGTACACCAGATGTTCCAGGCCGGCCATGTCCTGCGCTTCAGGAACGAGCACCCGGACGGGCTGGTCATCTCCCACCCCGAATCGAATTTCGACGTCTGCCGGCTGTCGGACTACGTCGGCTCCACCGAGACCATCATCAAGACCGTCAAGGCCGCGCCGGCCAACACGCGCTGGCTGGTCGGCACCGAGTTGAATCTCGTCAACCGCCTCGCCGAGGAGGTGAAGCCGGAAGGCAAGATCGTGCAGTTCATGGCGCCGATGGTCTGCATGTGCTCGACCATGGGCCGCATCGACCCGCAGCACCTGGCCTGGTGCCTGGAAAATCTCGCCGAGGGCAACGTCGTCAACCGCATCTCGGTGCCGGCGCACGAGGCTGAACTGGCGAAAGTCGCCCTCGAACGCATGCTGGAGGCCTCGTAGCAGCGTGGTCAAGCCCGCCATCACCAGAAGGGGCAAAGCCGCCGCCCCGCGCCCGAAAGGGAACGTGCGCAAGCTGCATGTCTGCACCTACAACATCCACAAGGGCTTCTCGCAGTTCAAGGCCCGCATGATGATCCACGAGCTGCGCAAGCGCCTGCACGGCCTCGACCCGGACATCGTCTTCCTGCAGGAAGTGCAGGGGCTGCACGAGGGCCACGCCGAACGGCACCACGACTGGCCGGAGGCGGGGCAGCACGACTTCCTCGCCGAAGGCGTCTGGCCGGACACGGCCTATGGCGGCAACGCCATCTACGACCACGGCCATCATGGCAACGCCATCCTCTCGCGCTTCCCCATCCTGTCCTCGCACAACCAGGACATCTCGGAGCTGAAATTCGAGCGGCGCGGCATGCTGCACACCGAAGTGGCGGTGCCGGGCTGGAAGGTGCCGCTGCACTGCGTCTGCGTGCACCTCGGGCTCACCGCCGCGGCGCGCCGCCGCCAGATGGTCGCCCTGGCGGAACGCATGGAAGAAGTCAGCCCCGGCGACACGCCGCTCATCATTGCCGGCGACTTCAACGACTGGCACAACCGTGCCGGCAACCTGATCGCCGAGCGGCTCGGCATGGTCGAGGCGTTCGGCGGGATCAATGGCCAGCCTGCGCGCAGCTTTCCCGCCACCCTGCCGGTGTTTCGCCTCGACCGCATCTACGTGCGCGGCTTTTCCGTCGAGCGCACGGAAGTGCATTTCGGTCGTCCCTGGTCGAAGATATCCGACCACGCCGCCCTGTCGGCGCACGTCTCGGTCGGGCAGCATTCGCCGGCATGAGGGCGGAACTCCTTCCCGGCAATCGCATCACCCTGCTCGAAACCGGCAGCGCCTACTTTCCGGCGCTGTGCGAGGCCATCGACGCCGCAACGCACGAGATACATCTCGAGACCTACATCTTCGAAGACGACGATACCGGTCGTCTGATCGCCGCGGCGCTCTCGCGCGCCGCGAACCGCGGAGTGAAAGTCCGCGTGCTGGTGGATGGCTTCGGCGCACGCGAGTTCCCCATGAAATTGATGCCGGCACTCGAAGCCTCCGGCGTGCAGGTGCTGGTCTACAGAAGGAAGATTTCACCCCTGACGCTGCGCCGCCATCGCCTGCGCCGCCTGCACCGCAAGGTGGTGGTGGTCGATGCCCGCCTGGCCTTCGTCGGCGGCATCAACATCATCGACGATGTGCATGCGACGGGCCAGCCGCCGCGCTACGACTATGCGGTGCGTGTCGAGGGCCCGCTCATTGCGCCCATCCACGCGTCGGCCCATCAGCTATGGAAACTCGTGGCCTGGGCCAATTTCAGGCATCGCCTGCGTGCGCTCGTCCATGCTCCGGTCATCGCCGAGCCCTGCGGCGGCGTGCGTGCCGCCTTCCTGGTCCGCGACAACTTTCGCCACCGCCGCGACATCGAGGAAGCCTATCTGGACGCAATCGACGAGGCGAAGGAAGAAATCTTTCTGGCCAACGCCTATTTCCTGCCCGGCATCCGCTTCCGCCATGCGCTGATGGACGCCGCGCAACGAGGCGTGCGGGTGACAGTCCTGCTGCAGGGGCGCGTGGAATACCTGTTGCTGCACTACGCATCCAAGGCGCTCTACGACGCCCTGCTCGGCGCCGGAATCCATATCTTTGAATACCATCTCAGCTTCCTGCATGCCAAGGTGGCGGTCATCGACGGCAAATGGGCCACGGTCGGATCCAGCAACATCGACCCATTCAGCCTGCTGCTCGCGCGCGAAGCGAATATCGTGGTGAGCGATGAAGCATTCGCCACGGGACTTCGCGCCAGCCTGGAAACGGCGATCGACGGCGGCGCGAAGGAATTGAAGCGCGAGGACTGGCGGGACAAGCCCTGGCTGCACCGTCTGGCCAGCTGGATGGCCTATGGCCTGGTGCGGCTGATGATCGGCATCGCCGGTTACGGCGGGAAGCATTAAGGAAGCGCTTCTCCGGACTGCTGCGGACACGTCGGCCGTTTGGACGAAACGATGCCGGTGTTCACCCCGAACCAGTTCAGGCCGCCGAAAAATCGCGCGTATTCGATCTTCACGCAACGGTCCATCACCACTTCCAGCCCGGCCGCTTCCGCCTTGCGCGCCGCCTCGGGGTTGATCACGCCCAGTTGCATCCACAACACTCTGGCGCCGATAGCGATCGCCTCGTCCGCGACGGCCGGGATGTCCTCCGCCCTCCGGAAGCAATCGACGATGTCCACTTTCTGCGGCACGTCGCGTAGCGAGGGATAGCACGTCTGTCCGAGCACTTCCGGATAGCCGGGATTGACGGGTATGACCGTGTAGCCGTGGTCGAGCATGTACTTGGCGGCGAAATAGCTCGGCCGGTACCAGTTGGCGGAAAGGCCCACCACCGCAATCGTGCGGTTCTGCATCAGAATCCGGCGCAGGCCGGCAACGTCGTCGATCATCGCGCACCTCGTCCCGTTCAATACGCTTCCGGCACCGCCGCGAAGCGGCAACTCGGCAGCCCGCTTCGGTTCCAGTTCATTATCGCCCAGCGCCACAGATGATCCAGGCCGGCATCCTGCAGATCCGCGGGCGGCTGCTGACCGAGGAATTCGAGCGCAGCCACCAGGGCCGCCTGCGGTCGGGCGACATCGATCGGCTTGGCGCGCGTCTGCTTCGACAGCTTCTCCCCCGCCGCATTGACTGCGGCCGGCAGGTGCAGGTAGGTCGGCTGCGCCAGGCCGAGATGCCGCTGCAGGCAGATCTGGCGCGGCGTCGAGTCGAGCAGGTCGGCGCCGCGCACGACATGGCTGATTCCCTCCTCGGCGTCATCCGTCACGACCGCCAGCTGATAGGCAAAACAGCCGTCGGCACGCAGCACGATGAAGTCGCCGACCTCGGCGGCCAGGTCCTGGCAAATCCGCCCCTGCAGCACATCCTCGAAGCACACCTTTCCGGGCTCGACCTTGAGCCGCCAGGCACGTGCCTCGCGCGCCTGCGGCAGGCCATTGCGACAGGTGCCGGGATAGCGCGGCGCGGCGTCGATGCCGAGTGCGGAATCCGCCACTTCACGCCGGGTGCAGGCGCAGGCGAATACGGCGCCGGCGAGACGCAGCCGCTCGAAGGCGGCACGGTATAGCGGCTTGCGCCGGCTCTGATACACGACTTCGCCATCCCAGGCAAAGCCCAGGCGCTCCAGTGAATGCAGGATGGCGGCAGCGGCGCCCGCCACCGTACGCGGCTCGTCCACGTCTTCCATGCGCAGCAGCCATTCGCCGCCCGCGGCGCGCGCATCGAGGTAACTGCCGACAGCGGCAACAAGGGAGCCGAAATGCAGCGGGCCCGTCGGCGAAGGAGCAAACCGTCCCCGGTAGCCTTGCGCGGGCTTGTCGATACTCGGCATAGCGGGATGATAGCGCAGGGTGCCGATCGTCGGCCGAAACCCGCCGCTGGCGCGAAGTGTGACGCTTTTCACGGCGATTCATGACAATTGCGAATAGGATCGCGGCTCCACGATGACAGCAGCGAGGGGAAGGCGTGTCAGAGCCGTACCGGCTTGAGAACTGGCAGTCCGGCGTGAGCATGGCATGCCATGCCGAGCGGGTGCGCCTGCTGTTCACGCTCTCGCGTACCTCGATCGCCGCCACCCTCGCCGCCACGCTGCTGGTGGCGGTGTGGATGTGGTCCGTCGTCGCGCACGGTGTGCTGCTCGTCTGGCTTACGCTGATGTTTTGCAATGTCGGCGCTCTGATCTGGATGCAACGGCGCTACCACGTCCGACAGCCCCGGGTCGAGGATGCGCCACGCTGGGAGCGCTGGTTCTCGGTCAAGACGGCGGCCGGCGGATTTCTCTGGGGCATGGCCGTCTGGCTGCTTGCTCCCCAGGCGGGCGAGTTCGCACGTCTATTTTTCATCCTCACCCTGTGCACGGTCTGCCTGGGCGCCACCGCCGTGCTCGCCCCCTCGCGCCATGCCTATTACGCCTTCATGGCGCCCCTGGTGTTTCCGGCGCTCTTATTTCTGCTCTTCGGTCATCCGGACGGGATCGCCGCAGCCGGTTGGGCGGTCCTAATTTACATTGTCGTCCTCGCCGGCGTGCATGACGCCCTCCATCGCAATCTGGTTGTCACCTTCCGCGGGCGCTTCGAAAGCGAGGCCCTGGCAGCCGAACACAAGGCGATTTTCGATTCGGCGGCGGAAGCCATCGGCCTGCTCAGGCCGAATTATCTGGCCAAGTGCAACCGGCAGTGGTGTGCCTTGTTCGGCTACGGCCTCGACGAGGCCATCGGCAAGCCGGCCTGGGCCTGGTGGCCGAGCTATGAAGACTGGAGCCGATTCGCCCACGACTGCATGGCGACCATCAGTGCAGGCAAGCCGTATAGCGCCATCGTGCAATTGCGCCGCAAGAACGGCGAACTATTCTGGGCGGAAATCAGCGGCATGGCGGTCGATCCGGCCAATCTTGACTTGGGCGTGGTGTGGATGGGCACTGACATCAGCGAACGCTTGCGCACCGAGACGGAATTGAAGGCCAGCGAGCAGCGCTTCCGTGACCTGGTATCGCTTTCCACCGACTGGTACTGGGAACAGGACGCCGATTTCCGCTTCACCCGTTTCAGCGGGCCGGCGCTGGAGAAGATCGGCATCGACATCGGCAAGTTGCTGGGGAAATCGCGCTGGGAAGTCAATCAACTCGGTGGCATCACGCCTGAGCAATGGCGTGCACACAAGGAAGCGCTGCTGGCACATCAACCCTTTCGCGATTTCGTCTATGAAATCGGACTGCCTTCTGGAGAGCAGCGCTGGTTCTCCATCAGCGGCAACCCGGCCTTCGACGAGAACGGCGACTTCGCCGGTTACCATGGCGTCGGCACCGACATCAGCGAGCGCGTCCATGCCGCCGAGCAATTCCGCCATCTCGCCCATCACGACACGCTGACCGGCCTGCCCAACCGACGCCTGCTCGGCGACCGCGCGGAACAGGCGCTCGCGCTTGCCCGTCGCAGCGGCCATCTGGTCGCGCTGCTGCTGCTCGATCTCGACGACTTCAAGATAATCAACGACACCGATGGGCATTCGGCGGGCGACACCGTACTCGTTGCCATCGCCCAGCGCCTGCGCAGCCTCGTGCGCGAGATCGACACCGTTGCGCGCCTGGGCGGAGACGAGTTCGTCATCCTGCTTCAGGAAATGGCCCACCCGAGAGATGCCACGCGGGTGGCCGAGAAGGCTATTGAGGCGATACGGGAACCGGTCGAGGCCGGCGGGCGCCGGTACCTGCTCGGCGTCTCGGTCGGCATCGCGCATTTCCCCGATCACGCCGCCAGCATGGAGGGGCTGATGCAGAAGGCGGACATCGCCATGTACCGCGCCAAGCAGGCGGGAGGGGCCGCCTATCACTTCGCCGACAGAGCCGGCCCGGCCGTCGATTCCTCAGTGTCCGCGCGCCAGGCCGGACAGCCCCCGGACAACACGCCTACACATTGAAGCGGAAGTGCATGACGTCGCCGTCGTGCACGACATAGTCCTTTCCCTCCAGCCGCATCTTGCCGGCCTCCTTCGCCCCCTGCTCGCCTTTGCAGGCAATGAAATCGGCGAACGAAATCACTTCGGCGCGGATGAAGCCGTGCTCGAAGTCGGTATGGATCACGCCGGCCGCCTGGGGGGCGGTATCGCCAGCGTGGATGGTCCACGCCCGGACTTCCTTCACGCCGGCGGTAAAGTAGGTTTGCAATCCGAGCAACAGGTAGCCGGCACGGATGAGGCGGTTGAGTCCTGGCTCCTGCAACCCCATGTCCGCCAGGAAAACTGCCTTGTCCTCGTCCGCCAGATCGGCGATCTCGGCCTCCATGGCCGCGCAGAAGGCCACCACCGGCGCCTTCTCTTTCGCCGCATGCGTCTCCACCGCCGCCAGCAAGGGATTGTCCCTGAAGCCGCCTTCGTCGACGTTGGCGGCATACAGGGTCGGCTTCGCCGTGATGAGGCAGAAAGACTTGAGGTTGGCCCGCTCCTCCTTCGACAGGTCGAGCGCTCTCACCGGCTTCGCCTGGTTCAACTGCGCCACGCACCTGTCGAGCACCGCCACCAGTAGCTTGGCCTCCTTGTCGCCGGCCTGGGCCGGCTTGCGATAGCGCGCCAGCGCCTTTTCCGCCGTCGCCAGGTCGGCCAGGGCCAGCTCGGTCTCAATGGTCTCGATGTCGGAAAGCGGCCTCACCTCACCCGATACGTGCACGATGTTCTCATTGTGGAAGCAGCGCACGACATGGACGATGGCGTCCGTCTCTCGAATGTTGGCGAGAAACTGGTTGCCCAAACCCTCACCCTTGGAAGCGCCCGCCACCAGTCCGGCGATGTCCACGAACTCCACCGTCGCCGGCAGGACGCGCTGCGGCTTGACGATCGTGGCCAGCTGCTCCAGGCGCGAATCGGGCATCTCGACGATGCCGACATTGGGCTCTATGGTGCAGAAAGGATAGTTCTCCGCCGCAATGCCGGACTTGGTCAGGGCATTGAAGAGTGTGGACTTGCCGACGTTGGGCAGGCCGACGATGCCGCATTTGAGGCTCATGTTGTCTCCGCAGGGCCGCCCCAAGGAGGCAACGGCCAATCAATTGGAAGCCGCGTCAGCGGCTGAACCGGCGTCACCCCCTCCCTCGGGGAGGGGGCTGGGGGGCAGGTGGTCACTTTCCTTCAGCGGCTGGCGGTGCCGGCCGGGTATTGATCTTCTGCATGGCGGCAGGGTATTCGCCCTGAGCTAGCGACGGCCAGGCGTCGAGTGCGCGTTCCAGCGCTTCCTCGATCAGCGATCGTTCTTCGCTGCGCGGTTTTTTCAGGACGTAGTCCACCACCTGATTGCGGTCGCCGGGGTGGCCGACGCCGATGCGCAGGCGCCAGAAATCCTGCGTCCCCAAGTGCGCGGCGATATCCTTGAGCCCATTATGCCCGCCCAGTCCGCCGCCGAACTTCAGGCGCAGCGCGCCCGGCTGCAGGTCGATCTCGTCGTGCAGGACCAGCATGTCCGCGGGCGGAATGCGGTAGAAACGCGCCAAGGCCGCCACCGCCTGCCCGGAGCAGTTCATGAAGGTCTGCGGCATCAGCAGCCACGCCTGCCCGTGCGTGCGGCCGGCAATGCCGTGAAAGCGGGATTCGCGCTTGAGTTCCGCGCCGAGCTTCGCCGCCAGCCGTACGCACAGCCAGAAGCCGGCGTTATGCCGGGTATCGGCATATTCGGCGCCCGGATTGCCCAGGCCGACGATGAGGCGCGGCGCAGCCACGGGTAGAAGCGGGGCGATGCGGCGGCAATGCCGCCGCAAGCGCGCTTATTTCTTCTCGGGCTGTTTGGCCGGAGCCGCGGCTGCGCCAGCGGCAGCCGGCGCCGCAGCCGGCGCGGCGGTGGTGGCAGCTACTTCCTCGCCCGCCGCCAGATCGGCTTCAGTCGTGCCGCGCGGCACGACGATGGTGGCCACGACCGGGTTTTCGTTCCGGTGCAGCACCGCCTCGACGCCCTTCGGAAGATTGAGTTCCTTGACGTGGATCGAATGGCCGACCGCAACGTCCTTCATGTCCACTTCGATGAACTCGGGCAGGTCGCCCGGTAGACAGGTGACATTCAGCTCGTTCAGAACATGACTGACCACGCCGCCCTGCAGCTTGACGCCCGGAGCAATGTCGGCATTGATGAAGTGCAACGGCACTTTCATGTGGATCTTCCTGTCGGCGGCGACGCGCTGGAAATCCGCATGCAGCACCTGCGGCTTGAAGGCATGCATCTGGTAGTCGCGCAGCAGCACCTGCTGCTTCTGGCCGTCCAGGTTCATGCTCAGCACGGAAGCATGGAAGGCCTCCAGCTTGAGCTGATGGAAAAGCTGGTTGTGGTCCACTTCGATCGGCTGAGCCGCCGTTTCGCCACCGTAGAGAATGCCGGGCACCTTGCCCGCGCGGCGCAGGCGGCGGCTCGCTCCGGTGCCCTGCAGTTCGCGCTTGTTTGCGTTGAACTCGATTTTCATTTGCTTGCTCCAGTAAAACCCTGACCGCGACCAGGCAGGGGGTTAAAAAATCATTCCATGAACAGCGAGGAAACCGACTCCTCGTTGCTGATGCGCAGCATCGTTTCAGCCAGCAGTTCGGCGATGGAAATCTGCCGGATGCGCGCGCAGGCTTTGGCTTCCTCGCGCAGCGGGATGGTGTCCGTCACCACCAGTTCGTCGAGCACCGAATCGCCGATGCGCTGCACCGCGCTGCCCGACAGCACGGGATGCGTACAGTAGGCCAGCACCTTGGCGGCGCCGTGATCCTTCAGGGCCTGCGCCGCCTTGCACAAGGTGCCGGCGGTATCCACCATGTCGTCCATGATGACGCAGGTGCGGCCGTCCACTTCGCCGATGATGTTCATCACCTCGGACACGTTGGCCTTCGGGCGGCGCTTGTCGATGATGGCGAGGTCGGATTCCAGCCGTTTGGCCAATGCCCGCGCCCGCACCACGCCGCCGACGTCCGGCGACACGACCAGCAGATCCTTGTGCTGGTTCTTCCAGATGTCGCCAAGCAGGATCGGCGCCGCATAGACGTTGTCCACCGGGATGTCGAAGAAGCCCTGGATCTGGTCGGCATGCAGGTCCACCGTCAGCACCCGGTCGACCCCTGCCGCCTGCAGCATGTTCGCCACCACCTTGGCCGAAATCGCCACGCGCGCCGAGCGCGGCCGGCGGTCCTGGCGCGAATAGCCCATGTAGGGAATCGCTGCGGTGACACGCCCGGCCGAGGAGCGCTTCAGCGCATCAACCATGATGATCAGTTCCATCAGGTTGTCGTTGGTCGGCGCGCAGGTCGACTGCAGGATGAAGCAGTCCTTGCCGCGGACGTTCTCCATGATCTCGGCATTGACTTCGCCGTCGGAGAAGCGGCCCACCGTGGCTCGCCCGAGCGAGATGTTGAGACGCCTCACCACATCGGCGGCAAGCTTGGGGTTGGCGTTCCCCGTAAATACCATCAGGCTGTCGTACGCCATGCGCGCCTCGTGGACGATTACGTTTTCGCAAACGATGCGGGCAGGTGATTCACCTGCCCGCATTCTCAATTTTGGCTGGGGAGGAAGGATTCGAACCTTCGCATGCCGGAATCAAAATCCGGTGCCTTAACCAGCTTGGCGACTCCCCAAGAATTTCAGTCAGCGAGTGCCCGCAGGGGGTGTTCGTCCAAGCCTCGCGCAACCCAGCCGATCATGTCTTCCGGCATCCGCGCCAGCACGGCGCGCGCGTCCTGCTCGGCGGCAAAGGGGGCGAAAACACAAGCCCCGGAACCGGTCATGCGCGCTTCGGCGTGCTGCCTGAGCCAGGCCAGCGCCCGCGCCACCTCCGGGTAGCGTCCGCACACGACGGGCTCGAGATTGTTGTGGCCGAACAGGCCACCAACACCCCAACCCGCTGAAAAGTCCGCCATTTTGATGGCTTTCGTATCCCGTGTCAAATTCGGCGCGGCGAAAATTTCGGCGGTCGGCACGCTCACTGATGGTTCGATGACGAGGTACCAGGCTGGGGGCAATTCGACCGGCAGCAAAACATCGCCAACCCCCTCCGCCAAGGCGCTGCGTCCGAAGATGAAAAAAGGTACGTCCGCGCCCAGCCGCAGCCCCAGCGCCTGCAAGCGCTCACGCGGCCAGTTCAGGTCCCAGAGACGATTGAGCGCCAGCAGCACGGTGGCTGCGTCGGAACTGCCCCCGCCCAGCCCGCCACCCATCGGCAGGCACTTGTCCAGCGCAATCTCGACACCCTGTTCGCAACCGGACGCCTCCTGGAGCAACTGTCCGGCGCGGACGCACAGGTCGCTCTTCTCGGGCACGCCGGCAAGCGGATGGGCGCGCATGATGCGCCCATCCCCGCGCGGGGCGAAGCGCAGCGTATCGCCGCGGTCGATCAGGCGGAAAAGCGACTGCAGCAGGTGATAGCCGTCGGGCCGGCGGCCGACGACATGGAGGAAGAGATTGAGCTTGGCCGGCGCCGGATAGGCGCTATCCCAGCCCGTCATCTGGCCAAACTCCACCTGTCGATTTTCAGGCGTACCTCAACGTCCTCGCGCCGGGCCTGCAGCAGTTCCGGCAGGGCGTCCCGTGCCTCGCTCTCATAGCGCAAGTATTCGATCACCCATCCCTGCTCGGAGAGGCCTGCAAGCCTCCCTGCTTCGTCCAGCCGGGCGCCGCCGCCGAAGGCCGAACGCCCGAGCACCCAGCGCCCCAGTCCTGATACCGGCAACTGCGTGCCGAACACCTGCTCGGACAGTCCGTCCAGATCCGCCGCCACATAGCGCTTCTGGTCGGCCGTCTCCAGCAGTGCGGCGCCGCCGCCCGAGGTCAGGCGGGCGAGTCCCTGGCCGAGCGGCCCGCTGATGACTATTTCGTCGGATTGCGCATCGTGACGCCAGTCGATGCCGGCGGAAAAGCTCTCTTTGGCGCGGCGGACGGCGATGCGACCCTCGATGCGAAAGGTCTCGATAGTCTCGCGCGCCGGTCGTGATGCCGTCGCGGCCGGCTCCAGCAGGGCACAACCGGCCATCAGCGCAAGAAGTACGGCCGCCAACAGAACACGCAGCATCAGGGGGAAAAACGCTTGATGACCTCGGCCAGGACTTCATTGCCGGGATTGGCTTTCGCCGCCTCCTGCCAGGTCTTTTTCGCCTCGTCGCGACGGCCGGCCGCCCACAGTACTTCGCCAAGGTGGGCGGCAATTTCCGGATCGGGCCGGATCGAGAAGGCCCGCTGGAGGTGGCTCAGCGCTCCGGCATTGTCGCCCTTTCGGTAGAGCACCCAACCCATGCTGTCGATGATGAAAGGATCGTCGGGCGACAGTTGCAGCGCCTTGACGATCAACTGCTCCGCCTCCGCCAGCCTCTCGTTGCGCTCGGCCAGAGAATAGCCGAGCGCATTGTAGGCATGCGCATGGTCGGGCTTGATGCGGATAAGCTTGCGAAGATTGTTCTCGAGCACGTCGCGCCGGCCGAGCTTTTCTGCCAGCAACGCTGACTCGTAAAGCAGATCGGGCTGCTCGGGCTGGGTTGCGAGACTGGCATCGAGCAGCTCGAAAGCCGCCTTCGCCTGGCCTGCATCGCGCAGGAGCTGCCCTTCAGCCAGCAGGAGCTGAATGCGGTCGTCATTGCCCGCCTCCCTCGCGTCCCGCAGGTGGCGACGACCTTCCTCCAGCTTGCCCTGCCTGGCCAGCAATTGGGCGATGCGCAGTTGCGCCGCCAGGTGCTGCTCCCCCGGCGCGACCTCGCCATACCAGCGCAGAGCTTCCTCGTACCGCTTGCGCTCCTCCGCAATCTGGCCGAGGTAGAGCCGCACGGTGTCCATCTCGGCAAAGTCATTGCCAAGCAGTTTCTTGAAGTTTTCCTCAGCCGCGCCCCAGTCGGAAAGCTGCATGGACAGCACCGCTACGGCATAAATCACATCTACATTGCCCGGGAAATCACCCAGCAGGCGCTGGAACTCGGCACGTGCCTGCGGGAACTTGCGCGCCCCGACCAGGCTGCGCGCGTACTGCAGGCGCACTTCGCGCGCCTGCGGATGGCGGACGAGGAAGGCGCGCAGGGTTTCAGTCGCCGTCTCGGGGGAATCCATTCGCTGCAACTGTGCCTTGAGCATCACGGCCACGTCCCAGTCGGGCCGCAATGCGAGCGCCTTGTCGGCTTCCGCAACGCCACGCTGCCACTCTGCGGCATTGAGCGCGGCCTGTGCTCGCGCAAAATGGGCTTCTGCCAGCCCGATATAGGGCAGAGTGAGTTGATCAACAATGGCCAGTACCGCTTTCTTGTCCGGATGGCGGGCAAACAGGCGATTGAGCCGCAGCAGTCCGTCGCTCAGGTTCTCCCCCTCCTGAGCCAGCAGCTGGGCGACGTGGGGTTGCAGCTCGTCTAGGCGGTTGGCGCTCACCAGGAGGCCCGCCATCATCTGGCGCGCCTGTGAAGACTCGGGATCGAGCTCCACCCACAGCCGGGACGCCTGCAAGGCCATTTCCAGATTGCGTCCATGCAATGCAATCTCGGCGGCACGCCGGGCCACGCGTGGATCGCGCGTCGAACGGGCCAGATCCAGATAGGCCGAGGCGGACAACCCGATATTGCCGCGCTGGCCGGCGATTTCGGCGAGCAGCGCCTGATAGAGGATCTGTCCGGTCAATTCCTGCTTGGGCAGCGGCTCGGCACGCTCCTTGGGCTTGGCTTCGCGGACGGTTTGCGCAGGATCGGTCTCGCCGCTGCGCCGGTCCGGCGCCTGGGCGCAGGCCGTAACTACCAGCGCCGCGGCAACGGCGGCTAGGATGGGAAGGCTGGGTTGGTCGGTCATGTCGGAATAAGAACGGGAGCGGGCGGGGCGTAGAATCGAAACATGTTCGACCCATGTTAGGGGGTTTTGCCACCTCCGGCAAGCGAACCGCACTCAACTCGGTATGCCTGAACTTCCTGAAGTCGAAATCACGCGCCGTGGCCTGCTGCCGAACTTGCCCGGCCGGAAAATCGACGCCGTCGTCGCGCGCCACACCATGTTGCGCTACCCGCTGCCGCGCGCCCTCGGCCGCCTGCTCAGCGGACATACCCTGCACGGCATCGACCGGCGCGGCAAATACCTGTTGTTCCGTCTTGGCCACGGCACGCTGATCGTGCACCTGGGCATGTCGGGCAGCCTGCGCCTCGTCCCCGCCGCCGAACCGCCGGCCAATCACGACCATCTCGACATCGTTTTCGGCGACCAGGCTCTGCGTCTGCGCGATCCGCGCCGTTTCGGCGCCGTGCTGTGGATAAAGGGCGACGCCGCCGCGCACCCCCTCATCGCACCGCTGGGCGTCGAGCCTCTGTCCGACACCTTCACCGGCGCGTGGCTCCATGACGCCACGCGCGGCCGCTCCACGGCCATCAAGCTGTTCCTCATGGACAGTCACGCCATCGTCGGCGTCGGCAACATCTACGCTTCGGAAAGCCTTTTCCGCGCCGGCATCGCCCCGCGCACCCCGGCCGGCCGGCTCTCGCTCAAGCGCTGCGAGCGCATTGTTGAGGCGGTCAAGGCCACGTTGAAGGCGGCGCTGGCCGCCGGCGGCAGCACCCTGCGCGACTTCATCCACAGCGACGGCGGCTCCGGCTGGTTCCAGCAGCAGCACTTCGTCTATGGCCGCGAGGGCGAGCCCTGCCGCATCTGCGGCGCGAAGGTGCGGGCCCTGCGGCTCGGCCAGCGCTCCACCTTCCACTGCCCCCGCTGCCAGCGCTGACGAACGGGCGATAGCAGCCTCCCAATTGCATTGATTTCGCGAATTTGTGTGCTAAATTGGCGTTTTTGAAGCACTTTCTGGAGTTGCCATGGGGCTTGTCCAGCACTTTTCCGCATACAGCAGTTGGCGTCAGGCAGTCTCCGAGAACCTGCTAAGCCTGCACAACTGGCTAACCGAAAACGAGCTTGGCGATGCGCAAAGCGAGTTGCGCCTGCAGCAGCTGCTGGAACGCCTGCGCGAGGACAAGCTCATCATCGCCTTCGTCGCCGAGTTTTCGCGCGGCAAATCCGAACTCATCAACGCCATTTTCTTCGGCGACTACGGCAACCGCATCCTGCCGTCGAGCGCCGGGCGCACCACCATGTGCCCGACCGAGCTTCTTTTCGAAGCAGGCAAGCCGCCCACGATCGAGCTGCTGCCGATCGAGTCGCGCTCGACAAACGCCAGTGTGGCCGAGTTCAAGCGCTTCCCCGAGGAGTGGCGCATCGTCGCGCTGGATACCGCCTCGTCGGAAGCCATGCACGCGGCGCTTGCCCGCGTCGGCGAACAGAAGCGCGTGACGCAGGAGCTGGCAGCCAAGCTCGGCTTCTCCATCGATGCTGAAGGAAAGGAGGGCCTCAAGCCTGACGCCGAAGGCCTGGTAGAGATCCCCTGCTGGCGCCATGCGGTCATCAATTTCCCGCACCCGCTGCTTGAGCAGGGATTGGTGATCCTCGATACGCCCGGCCTGAATGCCATCGGCGCCGAGCCGGAACTGACGCTTTCGCAACTGCCCAATGCCCACGCCATCCTCTTCATCCTGGCCGCCGACACCGGCGTGACCCAGTCCGATCTCGCCGTCTGGCGTGATCATGTCAACGGCGCCCGCACCCGGCAGAAGGGCCGCATCGCCGTGCTCAACAAGATCGATGGTTTGTGGGACGGCATCCGCAGCGATGCGGAGATCGAGCAGGAAATCTCCCGCCAGGCGCGCAGCACGGCGGAAATTCTCGAACTGGATGCCGCACATATCTTCCCCGTCTCGGCGCAGAAGGGCCTGCTCGCCAAGATCAACCGCGACGCCGAACTGCTGTCAAAAAGCCGGCTGCTGGCGCTGGAGCAGGCGCTCACCGCCGAACTGATACCGGCCAAGCAGGACATCGTCTGCGACAACACCGAGAGCGAGGCGGCGGATCTCATCACCCGCACCCGCTCCCTGCTGGAAACGCGCCGGCGGGGCGTTATCGAGCAGCTTTCCGAGCTCTCCGACCTGCGCGGCAAGAACCAGAGCGTCATCGAGTACATGATGCGCAAGGTCAAGGCGGAAAAGGACGAATTTGAAAAGGGCCTGCAGCGCTACTATGCCGTGAGGAGCGTGTTCTCCCAGCTCACCAACAATCTCTACTCGCATCTGGGCATGGATGCCTTGCGCGACGAAACGCGCCGCACACGGGAAACCATGCTGGAGGCTGCGTTCACGAAGAATCTGCGCGACGCGATGAAGAGCTTCTTCCGCCATGTGCACTCCAACCTGGAAAAGTCGTCCGGCGAAATCGCCGAGATTACGAAAATGATGGAGGCGATGTACGAGCGGTTCTCCACCGAGCACGGCATGAAGCTGGCCGCGCCGGCGCCTTTTTCACTGTTGCGCTACGAGAAGGAAATCAACCGGCTGGAAAAAGGCTTCAATGCCCATTTCAACACCCTGCTCAACATGGTGACGCATGCCAAGCGCGGCCTCACCCAGCGCTTCTTCGAGACCGTGGCGACGCAGGTGCGACGGGCCTTCGAACTGATTAACCGGGATGTGGACCACTGGCTGCGCGCCGTCATGGCGCCCCTGGAGACCCAGGTGCGCGAATACCAGCTGCAACTGAAGCGGCGGCTGGAAAGCGTCAAGCGCATCCATCAGGCCACCGACACGCTGGAAGACCGCGTGCGCGAACTGGCGCAGATGCAGGCGACGCTGGAAGTGCAGCTGGCGGAACTGAACGGCATCGCCACGGCGCTGCGCGACACATTGCATACCGAGGCTAAGGTGGCCGCGGCGGCCGCGGCCTGAACAGGTCCTAGGCCTTGCCGGCGGTCAGTTTGAGGAACTTCTGCTGCAGCTGATCCTTGTCCTCGGCTTGGTCCGGGTTGGGGATGATGCAGTCCACCGGGCACACTTCGATGCACTGGGGCGTATCGAAATGGCCGACGCACTCGGTGCATTTGTTCGGGTCGATCTCGTACACTTCTGCGCCTTGGGCAATCGCGCCGTTCGGACATTCCGGCTCGCACACGTCGCAGTTGATGCATTCGTCGGTAATCATCAAGGCCATCTTGCTTTCCTCACTTGCTTGAAATTCTCTGCCGCAGCCGTTCGAGCACCTTCGGCTGCACAAACTTGCTGACGTCGCCGCCCAGCATGGCGATCTCCCGCACCATCGTGGCGGAGATGAACTGGTATTTCTCGGCCGGCGTCAGGAACACCGTCTCCACGTCCGGGTTGAGGCTGCGGTTCATGCCCGCCATCTGGAATTCGTATTCGAAGTCCGATACCGCGCGCAGGCCGCGCAGGATGATGCGGGCGTCCTGACGCCGCAGGAAATCCATCAGCAGACCGTCGAAGCCCTCGACACGAACGTTCGGGTAGGCCGACAGCAACTCGCGCGCCATGTCGACGCGTTCCTCCAGCGTGAAGAACGGGCGCTTGGAGCGGCTGTCAGCCACCGCCACCACCACCTCGCCGAACAGGCGCGAGGCGCGCCGCACGAGATCCTCGTGTCCGAGAGTCAGCGGATCGAAGGTGCCGGGATAGATCGCAACCCCGTCGCTCATGCCGTTTTCGCCTCCAGCAGATGGAAATAAACCTGGCCCGAACGTCCGCTGCGAACGGTCTCCCAGGCGCCGATGCGCTCGATGGGGTGTTCCGCTTCCGCGTAAATGCGCGCGTCGGGGACCAGCACGCCGGGCAGCCGGGGTTCGACGCGCTCGATCCAGCCCTGGTTGTAGGGGGGGTCGAGGAACAACAGGTCGTAGCGCCGGGATGCGCGGGGAAGGAATTTTAACGCATCCGCGCGGATCAACTCCAGCCGATTTGCGCCGAGGACAGCGGCATTGTCCTTGAGCGTGGCGAAGGTGCGCGGATCGCGTTCGACCAGGGTGACATGCGCGGCGGCGCGGGAGGCGGCCTCGAAGCCGAGCACGCCACTGCCGGCGAAGAGATCCAGACAGTCGAGCCCGGTCAGATCCTGCCCCAGCCAGTTGAACAGCGTCTCGCGCACCGCGTCCGGCGTCGGCCGCAGGCCGGGCGCGTCATGGAAGGTGACGAAGCGGCGCTTCCATTCACCGCCTACGATGCGTACCCGCGACAAGGCAATCAGTCTCCGGCGACGATCACCGTGACGAAGTGCTCCGGCTTCACATGCCGGGCGAACGCCGCGCGGATATCGGCGACAGTCACCGCCTCCACCTTGCGCGGGAAGTCGTCGAGATAGCTGAGCGGCAGGTTGTAGAAACCGATCACCGCGAGGTATTCGAGCAGCTTGCGGTTGCTGTCGATGCGCAGCGGGAAGCCGTCGGCCAGGTTGCGTCGCGCCGCGCCGAGTTCCTCCTCGCTCGGCCCGCGGGCGAGGAAATCGGCCAGCACGTCCTCGACCACCTTGAGCGCGTCACGGGCCTGCTCGCGCTTGGTCTGCAGCCCGACCTGGAAGGGTCCGGGCTGCTTCTGCGGTTGGAAGTAGCTGTAGACACTGTAGGCGTAGCCGCGCTTCTCGCGCACCTCCTTCATCAGGCGCGAGACGAAGCCGCCGCCGCCGAGGATGTAGTTGCCGACGAGGAGCGGAATGTAATCCGGATCACCGCGGCGCACGGCAGGCAGTCCAAGGTGGATGTGCGCCTGCGTGGCCGGATGGTCGACGCGCACGGTGTTGCGCGCCGGCATCGCCGTCTCCGGCAGGCTGACTTCCGCCGGGGCGTCCGGCAGGCCTTCCGTCAGGCGCCGGGCGATCTCCTCGGCCTCGGCCCGGGAAAGGTCGCCGATGATGGAAATGACGGCGCGGCGTGCGCCGTAATGCGCCCGATAGAAGGCCGCCACGTCCTCGCGCGTGATCCTTTCGACGCTCTCGACGGTGGCGGACCGGCCGTAGGGATGCTCCGGATAGAGGGCCGCGAAGAATCGCTTGGCGGCGATGCTCGCCGGGCGCGTGTCGGACTCGCGAATGCCGGCGATGGTGCGCGCCTTTTCGCGATCGAGCACGGCGGCCGGAAAGGCCGGCTGCTGCAGCACCAGCCGCATCAGTTCCAGCGCCGCCTCGCGCTCGCGCGGCGAGGACAGGCTGCGCAGGGAAATGCTGGCGCGGTCGAGGTCGGCGCCGCCGCCCAGCCGGGCGCCGATGTCGGCGAGCCGGTCGGCGATTTTTTCCTCGTCGAGTCCGCCGGCACCCATGTCGAGCAGGCTGCGCGTAAGGCCGGCAAGGCCGGTCTTGTCCGCCGGCGCATAGGCGCCGCCCGCGGCGAAGTCCACCTGCACGTCGAGGATCGGCACGACGCGGCTCTCGACGAACACCACGCGGGCGCCGGCGGGCGTGGCCCACTGCTCGATTTTCGCGCCCGCCTGCACCAGCGTTGCGGCCGCGCCCAGCAGGCAAGCCATCAGAAGTCTTTTCATGGAATGATCTTTCAATGCCGTACTGCGGAAACTGACTTTTGCGCTGCCCCCTCCGGCAGCGGCTGCGGGTCGAGCACGGCAACGGTCAGGCTGGCGTCGGAAAAGTACTTTTTGGCCACCGCCTGCACTTCCTCCGCCGTCACGCTGCGAATCTTCTCCAGCAGGGTGTCGATGTCGCGCCAGCGTACCCCGGCGGCCTCGAGGCGGCCGATTTCCATGGCCTGCGCCATCATCGAGTCGCGCTTGTACACCTGCGCCGCGATGGTCTGCGTCTTGACGCGCTCGATCTCCTCGGCGCTGACCCCCTCGGTCGCCACACGGGCGATCTCGGCGCGCAGCGCCGCTTCCAGGTCGGCCACCGTCTTGCCCTCGGCGGGCGTGCCGTCGACGCTGAACAGCGCCTCACCGCGCACGGTGGCCTCGTAGCCGGCGCCGGCCGAGACGGCCACCTGCGCGCCGCGCACGAGGTTGCGGGCGAAGCGCGCGCCCTCGTGCCCGTCGAACACGGCGGCGAGCACCTCCAGGGCATAGGGCTCGCGCTCCTTGTTCAGGTCGCGCAGCGCCGGCACCTTCCAGACCATCGAAAGGTAGGGCAGCTTGGCCGGCGCCTTGACGACCAGGCGCTTGATGCCGATCTGCCCCGGCTCGATCTGCGGCTTGCGGCCGGGCAGGGCGCGGCGCGGGATCTTGCCGTAATGCTTCTCGGCGAGGCGGAACACCTCCTCCTTGTTCACGTCGCCGACGACGATCACGTAGGCGTTGTTCGGCGCATACCAGCGGCGGTACCAGTCGCGTGCATCCGCCGCCGTCATGTTCTCCAGGTCGTTCATCCAGCCGATGATGGGCCGGCGGTAGGGGTGCGCCTGGAAAGCGGCCGCCATCTGCCTCTCGTGCACCAGTGCCTGCGGATTGTCCTCGGTGCGCAAGCGCCGCTCTTCCATGACGACCTTGATTTCCTGCTCGAACTCCTTCGCGCCGAGCACCAGATTGGCCATGCGGTCGGCCTCAAGGGCCATCATGTCGCCGAGCCGCTTTGCCGGCACCTGCTGGAAATAGGCGGTGTAGTCGAGGCTGGTGAAGGCGTTGTCTCGGCCGCCCGCGGCGGCGACACGCTTGTTGAACTCTCCCGGCTTGAGGTGCTTCGTACCCTTGAACATCATGTGCTCGAGGACGTGGGCGACGCCGGAAGTGCCGTCCACCTCGTCCATGCTGCCGGCGCGGTACCACACCATGTGCACCGCGGTCGGCGCGCGGCGGTCCTCCTGCACGATGACGCGCAGGCCGTTGGCCAGCGTCTTCTCGACGGGATTGGCCAGTGCTGCCGTTGCCGACAGGGCCAGCGCCGCGAAATACAATCGTCCGAACAACAGTCTTCTCGTCATGGGGATTTGCCTGCTTCTGCTAAAATCGTCCTTGCCATTTTCGCACGGGGATCGGCCCCGTGCCGATACTGACCGCCGCATTCATGTTTGGTTTCCTGAAGAAGTCCGACACGCCCGCCGAGGCGCGGCCCTCCTGGACCGAAAGGCTCAAGGCCGGACTCTCGCGCACCCGCGCCCAGCTCGGCGGCCAGCTCGCCGGCCTGTTCGGCCGCGGGCGAATCGACGACGAGATGCTGGAGGAGCTGGAAACGACGCTGCTCATGGCCGACATCGGCGTCGGCACCACCCAATATCTGCTCGACGAACTGAAGGCCACCGTGCGCCGCGACAAGCTGGAGACCGGCGATCAATTGCAACAGGCACTGGCCGACATTCTGCTGAGACTGCTGACGCCCCTGGAACAGCCGTTGGATGTCTCCGCACACAAACCCTTCATCGTCATGATCGCCGGCGTGAACGGCTCGGGCAAGACGACCTCCATCGGCAAGCTGGCGAAGCACTTCCAGGCGCAGGGCAAGTCGGTGCTGCTGGCCGCCGGCGACACCTTCCGCGCCGCCGCCCGCGAGCAGTTGGCCATCTGGGGGGAGCGCAACAACGTCACGGTGGTCGCGCAGGAATCGGGCGATGCGGCTGCGGTCATTTTCGATGCCGTGAATGCCGCCAGGGCACGCGGCATCGATGTGGTGCTGGCCGACACCGCCGGCCGGCTGCCGACCCAATTGCATCTGATGGAGGAAATCGCCAAGGTCAAGCGCGTCATCGCCAAGGCTGATCCGACGGCGCCGCATGAGGTGCTGCTTGTGCTGGATGCCAACATCGGCCAGAACGCACTGGCCCAGGTCAAGGCCTTCGATGCGGCCATCGGCGTCACCGGCCTTGTCGTCACCAAACTGGACGGCTCCGCCAAGGGCGGCGTCATCGCCGCCATCGCCCGTCAGTTGCCTGCAGGTCACCCCGTTGCGTTGCGCTACATCGGCGTCGGCGAGGGCATCGACGACCTGCAGCCTTTTTCGGCGATCGAGTTCGTCGCCGCGCTGTTCGAGCCGGCCGGCCGATCGTGATCCGCTTCGAGCAAGTCAGCAAGCGCTACCCGGGCGGCATTACGGCGCTGGCCGATCTGTCGCTTGCCGTCGAAACCGGCGAAATGGTGATCCTCTCGGGGCACTCCGGCGCCGGCAAGAGCACATTGCTCAGGCTGATTCCTGCCATCGAGCGTCCGACGCTGGGCGCGGTCGTCGTCAATGGCCAAAACGTGTCTGCCCTGAAGCGCGCCGCCGTGCCTTTCCTGCGCCGCAATCTCGGCATGATCTTCCAGGACCAGAAACTGCTGTTCGATCGCAATGTCTTCGACAACGTCATGCTGCCGCTGGCCATCGCCGGCGTTGCGCCGCGCGACGCCGGGCGCCGCGTCCGCGCGGCGCTCGACAAGGTCGGCCTGCTCGATCGGGAAAAGGCCATGCCGGTGGCGCTCTCCGGCGGCGAACAGCAGCGCCTGGCCATCGCCCGCGCCGTGGTAGCGCGGCCTTCGATCCTCATCGCCGACGAGCCGACCGCGCATCTGGACGACGACACCGCCAGCGACATTGCGGCGATGTTTCATTCGTTCAACCAGGTCGGCGTCACCGTGCTGGTGGCCACCCACCACGAGGCGCTGTTCGCTCCCTATATGACACGGCGCGTTTCGCTCTCCCACGGCAGGCTTGCGCCATGAAGGGCTGGCTGCTGCACCACCGCCAGGCTGCCGAGCAGGCGCTGCGCCGCCTGGCGGCCACCCCGCTCAATACCGTGCTCGGCGCCCTGGTGGTGGGCATCGCCCTGGCGCTTCCGGCGGGGGGCGAAATGCTGCTCGCCAATTTCCAGCGCCTGGCACAGCGCATCGCCGCGACGCCGCAGTTATCGGTGTTCATGGCGCTGGACGCGGCCCGCAAGGATGCAACCGAAATCGAATCCCGCCTGCGCAAGCACGCGCAGACGCGCGAGGTGCGCTTCGTGCCGCGCGAGGACACCTTGAAGCGATTGAAAGCCAGCGAAGGGCTTGGCGAAGTGATCGAGAGTCTGCCGCGCAATCCTTTCCCGGATGCCTTCGTCGTGGTGCCGCGCGATGAGGCGCCCGCAATCCTCGAGGCCATGCGCGCCGAGTTCGCGAAATATCCGAGGGTCGAGCATGTACAGCTCGATTCGGCCTGGGTGAAGAAGCTCGATGCCCTGCTGCGCCTTGCGCGCCTGGCCGTCACCTTCCTCGCCGCCGTGCTGGGCATTGCCCTCATTGCCGTCACCTTCAACACCATTCGCTTGCAGATTCTTACGCAGGGGGCGGAAATCGAGGTGAGCCGGCTGCTCGGCGCCACCGACGCCTTCATTCGTCGCCCGTTCTACTATTTCGGCGCCCTGCAAGGCTTGGCCGGCGGCCTGGTGGCGTGGGGCGCCGTCCTCGTCGCGACCCTGTTGCTGCGCGGGCCGGTAGCCGAATTGGCTTCCCTGTATGGCATCGAGTTTGCCCTGCACATCCTGCCCCTGGCCGATTCGGCCCTGCTCTTTGGCTTGGCCGCCCTGCTCGGTTGGGCAGGTGCCTGGCTCTCTCTTTCCCGCCATCTGCGGGACTGACTATCCACTATAAATCATCAGGTTATTTGGCGTTTCCATGGGGAACTTCTCCATGCATTAGCACTCTACTTATTAGAGTGCTAAAATCAATTCAGGAGGCGAAATCATATGACGCATGCTCTGAATCTGCCTGTAACCATTGCCGTAGGCAATTTGGAAAGTTATATCCAGACGGCCAATCGTTTCCCCCTCCTCACGGAGGAAGAGGAACGTGATCTGGCGCGGAAGTTTCGCCAAGGAGACGATATCGAGGCGGCGCGAAGCTTGGTGCTTTCGCATTTACGCCTGGTGGTTTCGGTGGCGCGCGGCTATCTGGGATATGGACTGCCCCATGCCGACCTGATCCAGGAAGGCAACGTCGGCCTGATGAAGGCGGTCAAGCGCTATGATCCCGAGCGGGGCGTGCGTCTGGTGTCCTTCGCCATCCACTGGATCAAGGCCGAAATTCACGAATACATCCTGCGCAACTGGCGGCTGGTGAAAATCGCCACGACCAAGGCGCAACGCAAGCTGTTCTTCAACCTGCGCAGCCTCAAGCAGGGGCTCAGCACCATGAGCGGCGAAGAGGTCGGCGCCATGGCGAAGCAACTCGGCGTGAAGCCGGAAGAAGTGCGCGAGATGGAAACGCGCCTGTCCGGTCGGGACATCGCGATGGAGGGCAGCGCCGAGGAGGATGACGAATCGTTCGCCCCGATCGCTTATCTGGCCGACCCGGCCGAGGAACCATCCGAAGCGCTGGCGAACCGTGAAATGGAGCGCCTTCAGGACGAGGGGCTGAAGCAGGCGCTGGCACATCTCGACGATCGCAGCCGCCGCATCATCGAGCGGCGCTGGCTGGCCGAGGACGATGCCGCAACTCTGCACGAATTGGCTGCGGAGTATGGCGTGTCAGCCGAGCGCATCCGCCAGATCGAGGCGAAAGCCATGCAGAAGATGAAAGGCATGCTGGCGCACGCCGTCTGATCTGACGAGGGATAAGGCAAAGGCCGCTGCGGGATCCGCAGCGGCCTTTTTGTTTTGGGCTATGCCCCGCAGGAACTCCCCTTGGGGGACGCCTACTTCCCGGCAATCAGGAGCTTGATATCCTTGGCGATCACCTCAGGTTTCTCGCCATGCTTGATGTAGAGCCTGAGCCGGCCCTGGGGGTCATAGACATAGCTGCCGGCTGTGTGATCCACCGTGTAGGTGGTGGGCGTGCTGCCTGGCTGCTTCTTGTAGAAAACGCGGAACTCCTGTGCGGTCCTGGCGATGGTCTGCGCATCGGCATACAGGCCGAGAAAGCTCGGGTTGAACACCGGCACGTATTGCGCCAGCAGCTCCGGCGTGTCGCGCTCCGGATCGACGCTGACGAACAGCACCTGCACCTTGGCAGCATCCGCCCCGAGCAGCTTCATGGCTTCCGCCATGCCCGTCATGGTGGTCGGGCAAACGTCCGGACATTGCGTGTAGCCGAAGAAGATCACCACGGCCCTGCCGCGGAAATCCGCCATGGTGCGAGGCTTGCCGGTGTGGTCGGTCAGCGCGAAATCCCGCGCGTAATCCGCGGCGCTGATGTCAGTGTTGCCAAATTGCGGCCGGGTATCGCAACCGGCCAGCAGCAGGGCCAGCGCCAGGAGGAGCAGTCGAACCATCAAAACTTGAAGTAGTGATCCACCAGCAGAGCGGCAAACAGCGCGGCCAGGTACCAGATGGAGTAACGGAAGGTCTTGTGCGCCAGCTTGTCACTGTAGGCGAGCTTCATCCGGATTGCGTAGAAGAGGAAGACGCCGCCGAGCAGCACTGCGCAGACCAGATAAATCCAGCCGCTCATGCGGATGACGAAAGGCAATACGGTCACCGCGACAAGCAGAATCGTGTAGAGCAGGATCTGCAGGCGCGTATATTCCGGGCCATGCGTCACGGGCAGCATCGGCATGCCCGCCTTGGCATACTCCTTCGTACGATAGAGCGCCAGGGACCAGAAGTGCGGCGGGGTCCACACGAAGATGATGAGGAAGAGCAGCAGAGCCTCGGTGGATACCTCTCCTGTCGCGGCCGCCCATCCCAGAATGGGCGGCATGGCTCCTGAGGCGCCGCCGATGACGATGTTCTGGGGCGTCGCCGGCTTGAGGAAGATGGTGTAGATGATGGCGTAGCCGACGAAGGTCGCCAGGGTCAACCACATGGTCAGCGGATTGACGAACCAGTACAGCAGGGTCAGGCCGATGCCGCCGATCACGCCGGAAAACAGCAGGGTCTGCCGGGAGTTGACCTCGCCGCGCGGCAGCGGGCGGCCGCGCGTGCGGGCCATGACGGCATCGATCTTCTGCTCGATCAGGCAGTTCACCGCCGCCGCCGCCCCGGCGATCAGGGCGATGCCGGTGGTGGCAGCAACCAGAACCACCGGTGGGACGGCGCCCGGCACCGCGAGAAACATGCCGATCACCGCACAGAAAACGATGAGCGAAACCACCCGGGGCTTGGTTAACTGGAAATACTGGTACAAGCGATATCCCAGCGTATGCTCCGGAGAGGGTAAAGCCTTCATGCGAGCCCCTGGATGGCGGTCGCCCGCCCATTCAAAGGTCGGAATTTACCACGACGCGCCCTGGGAATAAACCCAGTATTGATAAGGTCTTAACCTGCGCCGATTCGCGAAGGGCGCAGCAGGCGCTGCAGGTCCTTGATCATGCGGGTCGGATCCGGCCTTTCCGGGAAGCGCATCATGAGATTCCCTTGCGGGTCAACCAGATACAGGTGGGCGGCGGGATCCGTCGGTGCCGGAAACGCGGCCAGCGCCTCGCTTCCTGCCGCACGAACGACCAGGGTTCCCTCGTACTCCGCCAGAAGGTCAGGCGCCGGACGGCCATCGTCCGACACCAGCCAGACGCGCTCAAGGCGCACCATGTCCTTGCCCTGCGCCAGCCGAATCTGCCGCATGGCATACAGTTTTTCCCGGCAGCGCGCATCGCAGCTGCCGGAGTCAATCTGCAGCAACAGCCATTTCCCCTTCATTTGCTCGAAGCGGAACTCACCGCCGGAGAGCAAAGGCAGCGGCTTC
Organism: Rhodocyclales bacterium; assembly: GCA_016214145.1. Classification (GTDB taxonomy): domain Bacteria; phylum Pseudomonadota; class Gammaproteobacteria; order Burkholderiales; family Rhodocyclaceae; genus Desulfobacillus. The sequence goes on along the minus strand of JACRPA010000006.1, from coordinate 289,253 downwards.
GCCGGCAGGCGCGCCGGTTGCAGCAGGTCGCCGTGATTCATGCGAGCCTTGGGCGGCGCAACGTAGTAGAAATACAACGCCGCAATGATCGGGAAGATGCTCACCAGCCCGACGCCGAGCACGATGAGTTTCTGTTTATGCTTCATGGTTCCTGCGCTCAGCAAAGGAAAAGAGTGCCGCAACCGCTGCGGCCGCTGCCGTCAGATACCACACGAAGGCAAATCCCCAGTGTTTCAAGGCGCCGCTTTCCGACGGCAGCCAATCCCGCACGAGCCCATCGCCCGCGGCATCCGTCTGCAACAGAATGACCGGCTGCAATTGGAGCCCTGACCACGCCTTGAAGCGCTCCAGCGCCAGGTTCTGCCAGACCATGCCCTGGGCCTGATCCGGTGCCAGTTCGAACGCCTTGAAAGGCGGAAGGCGCGCGATGCCCTTCACGTCGACCGCAGTTTCCGCAACCGCAGGCAGTGCCGGAAGTTCAGAACGCAGGCGCGGTGCGGCGATCCAGCCGCGATTCACCAGGATACAGATGCTCGCCCCTTCGATGCGCAAGGGAGTGACGAGGTGATAGCCGACGATGCCATTGTGGGACTTGTTGTCGATCAGAATGCTCTTCTCCACCAACCAGCGCCCGCGAACCGCCGCCGGCTGCTGGTCGAGCAGGACCGCATTGACTTGCGCCGCGCCGATATTGATCGGCGTACGATTCCGGGCGCTTTGTGTCCGGTCAAAGGCGGATTGTTTTTGCTCGGCGCGTTCCTGCTGGAGACTGCCGATGGAGATCGCCACGGCGAACAGGGCGAGCATTGCAAGCAGGAAACCGGGACGAAATGCGGGACGTATTTTCAAGGGTATCGTCTATGGCAGGGGGTGAGGCGATAGGCTAGACTGCGACGCAAAGGAAATTATAACCATGCGCATCGTCGTCATCGGATTTCTCATCGCCATCGTCGCCAGCCTGGCTTCGGCGCTGGTGTTTCTGTTCCGCGACCAGGGCCGCGACAGCAAGCGTATGGTCAAGGCCCTCGCCGTGCGTGTCGGCTTGTCCATCCTGCTCTTCGTTTTGCTGGCGACGGGCTACTACTCCGGCCTGATCACAGACAAGCTCTAAAAGATGCGCCGCACACATCGTGCGGCGCATCTTTTCACCGGGGGCGGCATTACGCCCCCTCAGGCGATTCCCTACAGCCAGTACACCACGACGAAGAGGAAGAGCCAGACCACGTCGACGAAGTGCCAGTACCACGCCACCGCCTCGAAGGCGAAGTGACGATCCGGCTTGAAATGGCCGGCCAGCACACGGAAGAGGATCACCAGCAGCATGGTCGCGCCGATCGTCACATGCAGGCCGTGGAATCCGGTGAGCATGAAAAAGGTCGAGCCGTAGACGCCGGTCGTCAGCTTCAGGTTCAGCGCCTGATAGGCATGCACATACTCATAGACCTGCAGGCTGAGGAAGAGCAGGCCCAGGGCGATGGTCAGCATCAGGCCGAACTTCAGCTGGCCGCGCTTGCCGGCGACCAGGCCCCAATGCGCCCAGGTCAGGGTAGCCCCGGAAGACAGCAGCAGCAAGGTGTTGATGAGCGGAATGCCCGCGGCTTTCATCGGCGTGAACTGCTCGGCGAACTTGGGCCCGGCACTCGGCCAATTCGCGGTGAAACCGGGCCACAGAAGCTCCTGCTCCGCGCTTGCCAGATCCGGCACGGAAAGCACGCGGACATAGAACAAGGCGCCGAAGAAAGCGGCGAAGAACATCACTTCCGAAAAGATGAACCAGCTCATGCCCCAGCGGAACGAGACATCGACCTGCTTGTTGTACTTGCCCCCCTCGGATTCGTCGATGACCCGGCCGAACCAGCCGAACAGCATGAACAGCAGCACGGCGAAGCCGGCCAGGACGACATACGGGCCTGGGGCGAACTTGTTCATCCAAAGCACGGCGCCCGATGCCAGCAGTAACAGCGCGGAGGAGCCCACCAATGGAAAGTGGGACGGATCCGGAACGAAATAGCGGGATGCCTGCTGATTCATGACTACCTCCAAGGTCGTTATATTTTCTACTTTGTCGCGACAAAATGCACGAACGTCACGATGGCCAGAACGAATGCCGCCACGACGACGACGCCGGCGACGATCACCTGGATCGGCCGCAACCCCGCGGCGTCTTCCTCATGCGTCCTGCGGTGCCGCACGCCGAACAGCCCTGACAGCACCGTCCTCAGCACCTGCAGCGGCCCGGCTTTGCGCTCTCCCATCACTGCTCCGCCATTCATACGCCCGGCCTGATCGGCTTCGACGCAGGCTCGGCCAGCGTGCCCGCCACTTCGAAGAAGGTGTACGACAGGGTGATGGTATTCACATCCTTCGGCAGCGCCGGGTCGATCACGAACACGACAGGCATATCCCTCGACTCGCCCGGCCCCAGAGTCTGGCGCGAGAAGCAGAAGCACTCCAGTTTCTTGAAGTGCGCGGCGGCCAGCTGCGGGCCATAGCTGGGTATCGCCTGGCCGGTCACCGGATGATTGCGTGTGTTGCTCACCCGGTAGACCACATGCACCAGTTCGCCCGGATGAACCGAGACACTGGTCTGCCCCGGTTTGAAGTTCCACGGCAGCCCATGCAGGTTGGCGTCGAACTCGACGGTGACCTTGCGGCTGGTATCGACCTGGGTGTTGCGCAGCGGATCGTCCGGATTGAGCAGGTTGTTGATCCCGCTCACCTCGCAGAACTTCTGGTACATCGGCACCATGGCATAGCCGAAGCCGAACATGAGCCCGGCCACCACCAGCAGCCTGAAGAGGACGCGACGGTTGTCGGCGCTGCGGTTCATGCTCACTTGAACAGCCAGTAGCGCACGACGAAGCCGATGAACAGCGCTGCCGCCACCGAGGCGAGAATCAGCGCCGTCCTGCGGCTGCTGGAAGCCTGTTTCGGATTCACGCGTGTCCCTTCGTCTCGGTCAGCACCGGCGGCTCCTCGAAAGAGTGATAGGGCGGCGGCGAAGGCAGGGTCCACTCCAGGCCGGTCGCCCCCTCCCAGGGTTTGGCAGGCGCCTTCTCGCCGCCGCGAATGGCCTTCAGCACCACGTAGAGGAACAGCAACTGGCTCAGGCCGAAGCCGAACGCCCCGACTGTCGACACCTGGTTGAAGTCGGTGAATTGCAGGGCGTAGTCGGGGATGCGGCGCGGCATGCCGGCCAGCCCGAGAAAATGCTGCGGGAAAAAGGCAATGTTGAAGGAGACGATGGACGTCCAGAAATGCCACTGGCCCAGCGTCTCGTCGTACATGTGGCCGGTCCACTTGGGCAGCCAGTAGTACACCGCCGCAAAAGCGGAAAACAGCGCGCCCGCCACCATCACGTAATGGAAATGGGCGACCACGTAGTAGGTGTCCTGCAGTTGCACGTCGACCGCCGTGTTCGACAGCACAAGCCCGGTGAAGCCGCCGATGGTGAACAGGAAGAGGAAGCCGAGGGCGAACAGCATGGGGGTCTCGAAGGTCATCGAGCCCCGCCACATGGTGGCCACCCAGTTGAACACCTTCACCCCCGTCGGCACCGCGATCAGGATGGTGGCGTACATGAAGTACAACTGGCCGGCGACCGGCATGCCGACCACGTACATGTGGTGCGCCCAGACGATGAAGGAAATCAGCGCGATCGAGGCGATGGCGTACACCATCGAGGTGTAGCCGAAGATCGGCTTGCGCGCGAAGGCCGGGATGACGTGCGAGACGACGCCGAACGCCGGCAGGGCGATGATGTATACCTCGGGATGGCCGAAGAACCAGAAGATGTGCTGGAACAACACCGGATCCCCGCCGCCGGCGGCGTTGAAGAAGCTGGTGCCGAAGTGGCGATCGGTCAGGATCATGGTCACGGCGCCGGCCAGCACGGGCATCACGGCGATGAGCAGATAACCGGTGATCAGCCAGGTCCAGCAGAACATCGGCATGCGCATGAGCGGCATGCCGGGCGCGCGCAGGTTGAGGATCGTCGTGACGATGTTGATCGATCCCATGATCGACGACATGCCGAGAATGTGCACCGCGAAGATGGCCATGTCCATGCCGATGCCCATCTGGATGGACAGCGGAGGATAGAGCGTCCAGCCGGTGCCGGCGGCGCCGCCGGGCACGAACATGGACGCCGTCAGCAGGATGCCGGCGGGCGGCAGCAGCCAGAAGCTCCAGTTGTTCATGCGCGCGAAGGCCATGTCGGGCGCGCCGATCATCATCGGAATCATCCAGTTGGCGAAGCCGACGAAGGCCGGCATGATCGCGCCGAACACCATGATCAGGCCGTGCAGCGTGATCATCTGGTTGAAGAACTCCGGCTCGACATACTGCAATCCGGGCTGGAACAGTTCGGCGCGAATGATCAGTGCCATCGCCCCGCCCACCATGAACATGGCGAAACTGAACCACAGGTACATCGTGCCGATGTCCTTGTGGTTGGTGGTGGTGATCCAGCGCATGATCCCCTTCGGGCGATGCGAATGATCGTCCCCGTGTGCATGGCCTGCGCCGTGAGCGTGGGTGGCTTCCATCTTGTCTCCTTGTATCCCGCGAATTCCGTTTACTTGCGTGCCGCCTTGATGTCGGCCGGCTGCACGACGTCGCCCGTCTTGTTGCCCCAGGCATTGCGCTCGTAGGTCACGACGGCGGCAATGTCGCCGTCGCCGAGCTGGCCGCCGAAGGCCGCCATGGCCGTATTGGGCTTGCCGTGCAGGACGATGGCGATGTGATCCGCCTTGGGCCCCTTGGCGATCTTCGAGCCGTCCAGCGCCGGGAAGGCGGGCGGCAGGCCCTTGCCGTTGGCCTGGTGGCAGGCGACGCAGTTGGCCGCATAGACCTTCTCGCCGCGGCTCTTCAATTCGTCCATTGAGTAGGTCTTGCCGCCCTCATCGGCCGCGGCCGCCATCTGTTTCTTCTGTTCCTCGACCCACTTCGTGTATTTCTCGGCGGACACCACCTCGACCACGACCGGCATGTAGGCGTGGTCCTTGCCGCACAATTCGGCGCACTGGCCGCGGTAGATGCCTTCCTTCTCGGCCTTGAACCAGGTATCGCGCACATAGCCCGGAATGGCGTCCTGCTTGACCGCCAGGGCAGGCACCCACCAGGAGTGGATCACGTCGGTTGCCGTGGTCAGCACGCGGATTTTCTTGCCGACGGGCACCACCACATGCCGGTCCGTCTCAAGCAGATAGTTGCCACCCTTTGGCGCCGTGCCGCGAATCTGCTCCGCCGGCGTGGACGTCAGGCTCAGGAAGCGTATGCCCTCGCCTTCCCCCTTGAGGTAGTCGTAGCCCCACTTCCACTGATAGCCGGTCGCCTTGATGGTGATATCCGCCTGGGAAGTGTCGCGCATGTTGAGCACCGCCTTGGTGGCGGGCCAGGCCATGGCGACGAGGATCAGCAGCGGGATGACGGTCCAGGCGATCTCCACCAGGGTGTTGTCGTGAAACTGGGCGGCCGGGTGTCCCTTCGATTTGCGGTGCGCAAACACCGAATAGAACATGACGGCGAAGACGGCGATGAAAATGACGAAGATGATGATCATCATCAGGTCGTGCAGGTCGATCACCGTCTGCGCGGCCTTGGTGGCGGGGGTCTGAAAGTCGAACTCCCAGGCCGCCAGCGCCATTCCCGACCAGGCCATCAGCGCCAGGCCTGCCAGACGCGACTTAGTCTTGTTATTCATTCCCATCAGAAACAATCTCCTTGAATGTTATCCGTCGCGTTCCGAGTGAACGGCGCAGCTACGCAGGCCGGAAGGACGCTCAAGACGTCTTCCCGAACAGGCCGGCACCACTCATTCAGAATTCCCCTGGCGCAGATCGCGCGACCATCAATAATATTTAGATTTAAAATTTTCGATACGCTAACACGCGATACCGATTCTTTCAAGCCGCATTGATCCAGGTCAAAAAAACCATGGCTATGCGGAGATGCGTGGCGATATGCCGCAACCGGAGGGGTTCTGAAGGGGGACCTCGGCGGCGCCACGGCCGTGGCCAAGAGTGGCGATATGCCGCAACCGGAGGGGTTCTGAAGGGGAGGCTGCCGAATCCTTCGACAGGAAAGCCGAATCAGGCTCGGAATATCAGCGGGAAACGAGGGCTTCGAGCAGTCGGGCGTGAACCCCGCAAAAGCTGCCGTTGCTCATGACGAGCACGTGATCCCCCGCGCGTGCAGCGCCCGACACCGCCTCTACCAGGGCTTCGATGTCATCGTAAACCTGCGCCTTGTCGCCGAGCGGCTGCAACGCGCCACGTACATCCCAGCCCAGGTTGGCCGCGTAGCAAAACGTCAGCTCCGCCTCTTGCAGGCTGGCCGGCAGTTGCGCCTTCATCACTCCCAGCTTCATGGTGTTGGAACGCGGTTCCAGCACCGCCAAGATGCGCCCGCCGCTGATCCGCTGCCGCAGCCCGGCAATCGTGGCCGATATGGCGGTCGGATGATGGGCAAAATCGTCATAGACGGTAACGTCACGCGCCACACCGCGCATCTCCAGCCGGCGCTTGACCCCGCCGAAACGCGCCAGCGCCGCCAAGGCCGCAGCCGGCGGAACGCCGACATGCCGCGCCGCGGCTACGGCCGCCAACGCATTGGCCCGGTTATGGGCGCCCGCAAGGGCCAGACAGAGCCGGCCGACCTCGATCCCGGCGAAACTCACGCCGCAGGAGTCGTCCGACTCGAGCTCGCCGAGATTCCAGCCCGCCGGGTCGCCGAACCACTCCAGCGGCGTCCAGCAGCCCCGATCAAGCACGCGCTTCAGACTGGCTTCGCCGGCATTAGCGACAATCAGGCCGGATTTAGGCAGAATTCGCACAAAATGATGAAATTGCGTCTCGATCGCCGCAAGATCGCTGAAGATGTCTGCATGATCGAACTCAAGATTGTTCAGGATTGCAGTTCGCGCCCTGTAGTGAACGAACTTCGAGCGCTTGTCGCAAAACGCGGTGTCGTACTCGTCCGCCTCGATAACGAAGAACGGGCTGTAGGTCAGGCGCGCCGAAACACCGAAGTCCTGTGGCACGCCGCCAATAAGAAACCCCGGCTTGAGGCCAGCCTCTTCCAGTATCCAGGCCAGAAGAGATGAAGTCGTTGTCTTGCCGTGGGTGCCGGCCACGGCCAGCACCCACTTTTCGCGCAAAACGTTCTCGGCCAGCCATTGCGGACCGGAAACAAAAGACAAACCCTTGTCGAGGATTTCCTCCAGCAGCGGATTGCCCCGCGAAATGGCATTGCCGACGACGAACAGGTCGGGCGCCAGTCCGGTCTGAGCCGCGTCGTAGCCCTCGATCAGTTCGATGCCCTGCGCCTCCAACTGGGTGCTCATCGGAGGGTAGACGTTGGCATCGCAGCCGGTCACGCGATAACCCGACGCCCTGGCCAGAAGGGCGACGCCGCCCATGAAGGTGCCGCAAATGCCGAGGATGTGGATATGCATGATGTTCCGGCAGCGCCAGAAGTTGGGTCTGTGGTACTAGAATAGCGGTGAATTCTAACCGATCCGCATGTAGCTCCCCGCCATGTCCCATCACGATCGGAACACCCTGCGACTGAACGCGATGCGGCGGAATATCGCCGCGCTGGCCGCCCGCCTGATGGCCGAGGACGGCATTGCCGACTACGGCCTGGCCAAGCGCAAGGCGGCCCGCCAGCTCGGCGCACCGGAAACCGAAGCCCTGCCCAACAATGCCGAGATCGAGGCGGAGCTGCGCGCCTACCAGGCGATCTACCAGGAAGACGAGCAGCGCGAACGCCTGCTGGCAATGCGCCGGACGGCCGTCGAGGTCATGCGTTTGCTGGATCCCTTCAGGCCTTACCTGACCGGCCCGGTGCTCGACGGTACCGCCGGGCGCTATGCCGAAATCGATCTGGAAGCCTTCCCTGACAGCGGCAAGGAAGTCGAAATATTTCTGCTCAATCAAGGCATCCGCTTCGAGCAGAGCGAACCCCGGCGTAGCGGAGCCGAGGTTCCGGAGTGCGTGCTTACATTCGACTGGAGTGACTTCCCTGTGAAACTTTCCCTTTACGAACCGGATGCCGAACGCGCACATAAGCGCCGGAATGGTCGGGCTTCCGAGCGCGCCCGCCTGTCTTTGGTGGAAGCTCTTCTTGCAGCGCCCGCGGCATGAGCAAGGTCTTTCGCCAGGCCTTGCTGATCGTCGCCGTCTCGACCCTTGCGGCAACAGCCGGCTACTACTTCGGCAGGCCGCAGCAGATCTCCCACGCTCCGCCCGAAGCCGCACCATCAGCGGACGCGCCCGCCCGTTTGCTGGCGCTGACCCTGCCCGACCTGAACGGCCAACCCCAATCTCTGTCGCAGTGGACGGGGAAGGTATTGGTGGTCAACTTCTGGGCGACCTGGTGTCCGCCCTGCAGGGAAGAAATGCCGGAATTCTCCAGATTAAATGTCAAATATGCTTCGAACGGCGTCCAATTTATAGGCATCAGCATAGATTCCGCCGATAAAGTTGCAGCATTCCGGAATGAGGTCGCAATTTCTTACCCCCTCCTCATCAGCAACCTGGAAACGCTCGATCTTTCAAGCGATTTAGGCAATCGCGCCAAGGCCTTGCCTTTCACTGTGATTCTCCGGAAGGACGGGAATCCCCAGCAAGTCAAGCTGGGAAAATTTGCTACACCGGATCTGGAAAAAGCCCTCCAGGCAGCACTGCAACCACGCTGATTTCCAGTCATATTTGCCGTATTTCTGGACAATCTGCTGTTATTTCCGGCAAACTTGCAGGCATGAATGCCAAAAAATCCGGCCGCAAAACGGCCAAGAATGCCAAGAGCAAACAGCGCGTCCTGGTAATGCATGGCCCCAACCTGAACCTCCTCGGGACGCGCGAGCCGGAAATCTACGGCCGCGAAACACTGGCGGACATCAACGCATCGCTGGCAAGCCAGGCAAGGGCCGCCTCGGTCGAACTGATCACCTTCCAAAGCAACCATGAAGGCGATCTGATCGACCGCGTCCAGGCCGCCCGCAGCGAAGGAGTGGCCTTCATCGTCATCAATCCGGGGGGGTACACCCATACCAGCGTGGCTTTGCGCGATGCCCTGGCGGCGGTGGAGATCCCGTTTGTCGAAGTGCATCTATCCAATATCCACGCGCGCGAACCGTTCCGCCGGCATTCCTATTTCTCTGACATCGCCGCCGGCGTCATCTGCGGCCTGGGCAGCCACGGCTACCGGCTCGCCCTCGACTACGCGCTCAACCGCATTCGCTAGTTTCCGACCCGGGGCGGGGCTCGCTGGACAGCCGCCGCGGCGTCATTTCATGGAGGGAGAAAAAATGGACCTCAGAAAACTGAAGGCCTTGATCGATCTGGTGGAAAAATCCGGCATTGCCGAACTGGAAATCACCGAAGGGGAAGAAAAGGTGCGCATCGCCAAGCAGGGCGGCATGACGACTGCGCCCACCTACATTCATCACGCCGCCGCACCCGCCCAGCCGGCCCCTGCTGCAGCGCCCGCACCCGTCGCCGAGCCGGTGGCGGCGGCCGAGCCGGAAGGCCATGCCGTCAAGGCGCCGATGGTCGGCACCTTCTACCGTTCCGGCGCGCCGGGTTCGCAGTCCTTCGTCGAGGTCGGCCAGGCCGTCAAGGCCGGCGACACCCTCTGCATCATCGAAGCCATGAAACTCATGAACGAGATCGAGGCCGATGCTTCCGGCGTCATCAAGGCCATCCTGGTGGAAAACGGCCAACCGGTCGAATACGGCCAGCCCATGTTCATCATTGGATAAACGTAGGTCGGGCTTCAGCCCGACAACGGACGCCGATCAACCGCTGTTGTCGGGCTGAAGCCCGGCCTACAAACCCAAGAAACCATGTTCGAGAAAATACTCATTGCCAACCGTGGCGAGATCGCCCTCCGCATCCAGCGCGCCTGCCGCGAACTGGGCATCAAGACGGTGGTCGTGCATTCCGAGGCGGACACCGAGGCGAAGTACGTCAAGCTCGCCGACGAATCCGTCTGCATCGGACCCGCCCCCTCTTCGGCCAGCTACCTCAACATCCCGGCCATCATTTCGGCGGCAGAGGTCACCGATTCCGAGGCCATCCACCCCGGCTATGGCTTCCTCTCCGAAAACGCCGATTTTGCAGAGCGGGTGGAAAAATCCGGCTTCGTCTTCATCGGGCCGCGGCCCGAAACCATCCGTCTGATGGGCGACAAGGTTTCCGCCAAGGACGCCATGAAGGTCGCCGGCGTTCCCTGCGTGCCGGGCTCCGAAGGGGCCCTGCCGGAAGACCCGAAGGAAATCGTCAAGATCGCCCGCACCATCGGCTACCCGGTCATCATCAAGGCGGCGGGCGGCGGCGGCGGCCGCGGCATGCGCGTGGTGCACACCGAGGCGGCGCTGCTCAACGCCGTCACCATGACCCGCGCCGAGGCCCAGGCCGCCTTCGGCAACCCGATGGTGTACATGGAGAAGTTCCTGGAAAACCCGCGCCACATCGAGTTCCAGGTGCTGGCGGATTCCCACAAGAACGCGGTCTGGCTGGGCGAGCGGGACTGCTCGATGCAGCGCCGCCACCAGAAGATCATCGAGGAGGCGCCGGCCCCGGAAATCGCCCGCCGCTTCATCACGCGCATCGGCGACCGCTGCGCCGAGGCCTGCCGCAAGATCGGCTACCGCGGCGCCGGCACCTTCGAATTCCTCTTTGAAGGCGGCGAGTTCTATTTCATCGAGATGAACACCCGCCTGCAGGTCGAGCACCCGGTCACCGAACTGATCACCGGGATCGACCTGGTGCAGCAGCAGATCCGCATCGCCGCGGGGGAGAAGCTGACCCTCCGCCAGCGCGACATCGAATTGAGGGGGCACGCCATCGAATGCCGCATCAATGCCGAGGATCCCTTCAAGTTCACGCCCTCGCCCGGCCGCATCACCTCCTACCATCCGCCGGGCGGACCCGGCATCCGCGTCGATTCGCACGTCTACACCGGCTATACCGTGCCGCCGCACTACGATTCCATGATCGGCAAGCTGATCGCCTACGGCGACACGCGCGACCAGGCCATCCGCCGCATGCGCATCGCGCTCTCGGAAATGGTGGTCGAGGGCATCAAGACCAACATCCCGCTGCACCAGGAGTTGATGCACGATCACCGCTTCATCAAGGGCGGCACCAGCATCCACTACCTCGAGCACAAGCTGGCCGCGAAGGACGAGGCCGTCAAGGGAAAATAGCCATGTGGCTGTCGGTTGCGGTCGCCACGGACGCCGACCATGCCGAGGCGCTCTCCGATGCCCTGCTGGCGCTGGGCGCCCTCTCGGTCAGCGTCGAGGACGCCGACGCCGGCACCGAGCGCGAGATGCCGCAGTTCGGCGAACCGGGCAGCACATCTGCGCCGTTGTGGGATCGCAGCCGCGTCCTCGCCCTCTTCGACAAACACGCCGACATCCCGCTCCTTGTCGCTGCCGCCGCGGGCGAGGCCGGGCTCGCCGCCACACCGTCCTACGACGTCACCGAAATCGCCGAGCAGGACTGGGTGCGGCTGACCCAGTCGCAATTCGAACCTATCCGCATCAATGCGCGACTGTGGATCGTGCCCTCCTGGCATGAGGCGCCCGACCCGGACGCGATCAATCTCGATCTGGATCCGGGGCTGGCTTTCGGCACCGGCAGCCACCCGACGACGCGGCTGTGCCTGGAATGGCTGTGCGCCCATGTGCAGGCCGGCGCCAGCGTGCTCGATTACGGCTGCGGTTCGGGTATATTAGCCATCGCCGCGGCAAAACTCGGCGGCGGGTGCGTCGCAGGCGTCGACATCGACGATAACGCCCTGGCCGCGGCGGCCGACAACGCCGAACGCAACCGCGTTACCCTGCAGCTCTCGCATTCCAGACATCCGCTCGACATGTCCTTCGATATCGTGGTCGCCAACATTCTCACCAACCCGCTTTGCGTGCTGGCGCCCCTGCTCGCCGAGCGCACCCGGCCGGGCGGGCGGATCGCACTCTCCGGCATCCTGTCCACGCAGGTGGAACAGGTTCGGCAAGCTTATCGGCCGGCGTTCGACCTGACCGTCTGGGCCGAGCGGGAAGGCTGGAGTCTTCTGGAGGGCGTGCGGAAATGATGTACACCCGCTGCCCCACGTGCAGCACGGCTTTCCGCGTCACCCCGGAGCAACTCAAGGCGCGCGCCGGCAAAGTGCGCTGCGGCCATTGCAGTGCGGTGTTCAACGCGCTGGAAACCCTGGAAGACGCGCCGCCTGCCGTCCCGGCGGAGGATGCCGTCGCCCCGCACGCGGAACCTCTCCACTCGGCGGCCGACGAGACGCCTCCCTCCGAGCCGCCCCTTGCTGGCAATCCGCCCGTGGCGGACGCAGCCGAACTGCCGGAGGAGGAGGCCGATGGCGGATCCATCGACATCCTGCTCGAGGAAATCGGCGAAGCGCCGCTGCCCGTTTCGCGCGGGCGCGTGCTCGCCTGGGCCGCGGCAGGCCTGCTCGCACTGGGCCTGCTTCTCGTGCAGGCGGCTTACCTCTTCCGCGCCGAACTGGCCGTGAGCGAACCCGACCTGCGCCCGTTGCTGCAGGAAATGTGCAGCCTTCTGGATTGCGAAATCCCGCTGCCGCGCAAGGCGGATCTCGTCAGCATCGAGGCATCGGACCTGCATCCCGATCCGCAGGGAAAGAACCTGCTGGTGCTGGTCGCCACGCTGAAGAACCGCGCGCCCTTCGCGCAGGATTACCCGCACCTGGAACTGACGCTGACCGATACGCAAGACCAGCCGATGATCCGCAAGGTGTTCGCGCCGGCCGAATACCTGTCGCAAGGCGCGGACGCGCGCGCCGGATTCGCCGGCAACGGCGACCTGGCGATCACCCTTTGGCTGGACGCCGCCGAGGCGGGCGCCAGCGGCTATCGGCTATACCTGTTCTACCCCTAAGCGGTACCCTTCCCCCCCAACACAACACAGGAGAGACAACCATGACGACCGTTACCCTTGCAGGCAACCCCATCCACCTCGCCGGCGAATTTCCGAAACCCGGCAGCGCCGCGCCGGCCTTTTCGCTGGTCGCCGCCGACCTGCGCGACCTGACGCTCAAGGACTTTGCCGGCAAGCGCAAGGTGCTCAACATCGTGCCGAGCCTGGACACCCCGACCTGCGCGACGTCCACGCGGAAATTCAACGAGCAGGCCGGCAGCCTGCCCAACACGGTCGTGCTGGTGATCTCGGCCGACCTGCCCTTCGCCATGAAGCGCTTCTGCGAAACGGAGGGCCTGAAGAACGTCGTTTCGCTGTCAACCATGCGCGGCCGCGAATTCCTCAAGAACTACGGCGTCGGCATCGAGGACGGCCCGCTGGCCGGCATCACGGCACGCGCCGTCGTCATCATCGACGAGAACGACAAGGTGGCCTACACCGAGCTCGTGCCCGAGATCAAGCAGGAGCCGAACTACGACGCGGCGCTCGCCGCATTGAAGTAGGTCGGCCTTCAGGCCGACAAACGGCGATGGATCAACCACCCAAGTCGGGCTGAAGCCCGACCTACATAACATTACGGAAAGGATCCCCGCGCAATGAGGACGCTGATCTGCGGCTCGATGGCCTACGACACCATCATGGTGTTCCACGACCGCTTCAAGAACCACATCCTGCCCGACCAGCTGCACATCCTCAACGTCGCCTTCCACGTGCCGGACATGCGGCGCGAATACGGCGGCTGCGCGGGGAACATCGCCTACAGCCTCAAGCTGCTCGGCGGCGAACCCCTCATCATGGCCACCGTCGGCGAGGACAGCGGGCCCTACCTGCAGCGCCTGGAGCGGCTTCGTCTCGACCGCAGCCATGTCAAGGAAGTGCCGTCGACCTTCACCGCCCAGGCCTTCATCACCACCGACCTGGACGACAACCAGATCACCGCCTTCCATCCGGGCGCGATGAACTTCTCGCATCTCAACCATATCGCCGATGCGCAGGGACTGACTATCGGCATCGTCGCGCCCGACGGCCGCGAGGGCATGATGCAGCACGCGCAGGAATTTCATGACGCGGGCGTGCCGTTCATCTTCGACCCCGGTCAGGGGCTGCCGTTGTTCAACGGCGAGGAACTACTGAACTTCCTGCAGCTTGCCGATTACTGCTGCGTCAACGATTACGAAGCCAGGCTGCTTTCGGAAAAAACGGGGCAGTCCATCGGGGAACTGGCCGGCATGGTGGAGGCGTTGATCATCACGCTGGGGGCCGACGGCGCGGAAATCCATGCCGGCGGCCAACGCCTCGACATCCCCAGCGTCAAGCCGGATGACCTGGTGGACCCGACCGGTTGCGGGGATGCCTTTCGCGCCGGCCTGCTCTACGGCATCGCCGGCGGCATGCCCCTGGAGAAGGCGGGGCGCCTCGCCTCGCTGATGGGTTCGATCAAGATCGCCCACCGCGGCGGACAGAACCACAAGTCGGCGCCGGAGCAAATCGCCGAACGCTATCGGGCGGCGTTCGGCGAAATGCCTTGGTAGGTCGGGCTTCAGCCCGACATTGGCCGCTGCTGTCGGGCTGAAGCCCGACCTACAAACCCGGCCTACAACGCCGCGCGAAGCTGCACGGCGACTTTCTCCAGTTCCTCGCGAGACGGGTTCTTCACCGGCCAGGTAAACGTCAGGCCGTCGTTCTCCCAGCGCGGCAGCACGTGGATGTGGGCATGGAACACCGTCTGCCCCGCCGCCGCGCCGTTGGCCTGGTAGACCGAAATGCCCGCCGGTTTGAACACCGCCTCGATGGCCCTGGCGGCCCGCGCCGCGGCGCGGAACATGCTCCCCGCCAGTTCCCCGTCCATGCCCTGCAGGTTTTCGACATGCGGCTTGGCCGCCACCAGCATGTGGCCGGGATTCACGCTGCCGATGTCCATGAAGACGAGGGATCGTTCGTCCTGGAATACCACCGTCGCCGGGATCTCGCCGCGCACGATCTTGCAAAACACGCAATTGTCCAGGCTCACCTCCATCAGGAGACATCCTCCCCGGCGCAGTCGACCTGAAACACCTTGCGCGCCGGCAGGCTCACCGCCGTCAGGTGGCGTCCCCACAAACAGCCCGAATCCAGCGCCAGCAGATTCGGTTCGATCTTCAGGCCCAGCGCCGACCAGTGTCCCGTCACCAGCACGCGGTCGGCGCTCCTGCGGCCGGGCACGGCAAACCACGGCAGGTAGCCGGCCGGCGCGTCCGTGACCTCGCCCTTCGCCTTGAACTCCATGACGCCCCCGGCCGAGCAGAAGCGCATCCGCGTCATGGCATTCACGATCACCCGCAGCCGCGGCCAACCGGAAAGATCGTCGCGCCAGGACGGCGGTTCGCTGCCCCACATATTGGCGAGGAACTCACGGTAGTTATTCGCCCGCAGCGCCGCCTCCACCTCGCCGGCCAGTTTGCGCGCCTTCGCCACCGTCCATTGCGGCAGCAGGCCGGCATGCACCAGCGCAAAGCCGTTCTCGACATGCATCATGGGACGATGGCGCAGCCAGGCGAGCAGTTCCTCGCGATCCGGCGCCGCCAGGATCGCGTCGAGCGTGTCGTCGTCGCGCTTCTTCGAGTGCCCCTCCGCCAGCATGACCAGATGCAGGTCATGGTTGCCCAGCACCGTGATCGCGGCATCGCCCAGCCCCTTGACGAAGCGCAGCGTCTCCAGCGAATGCGGTCCGCGATTGACCAGGTCGCCGACCAGCCACAGCCGGTCGCGCGCCGGGTCGAAGCGGATCAGGTCGAGCAGGCGCCGGAACGAATCGAAGCAACCCTGGATGTCGCCGATGGCGTAGATCACATGGCACCTACAGCAAGGACTCAGGGCTCACGGAGAGCCCGCCGCAAATACGCAGTCACCGGCTCCAGAAGATAGAGCAGCGGCGTGCGCTCCTCCGTCTTGACGAAAAGTTCGACCGGCATCCCGGCCTGAAGCCTGATATCGCCGGCTTTCTTAAGCGACTCCGGCGAGATATCCACGCGGATTGTGTAGTAGGCCCTGCCGGTCGCGGGTTCAGTCAGGCGATCGGCGGCAACGTAAGTGACTATCCCCTCGACCAAGGGCGTCATCCGTTGCCGGAACGCAATCAAGCGCACATCGGCCTCACTGCCGTTTCGCACATGGTTGATGTCTTCCGTGCGGATGCGCCCTTCGACGATCAGTTTGCCATCGGCCGGCACAATGTCGAGCAAGACATCCCGAGGGGCCACCACGGCGCCTATCGAGGTCACTTTCAGATCGACCACATCGCCGTCGATCGGGGCCACGATGCTCTGCCGTTCCGCCGCGTCGCGGGAAGGGCGCAAACGCTCCTCGATATCGAACAGGCGGTTGGTGCTCTCCTTCAGTTCGTCGGCCGCAGTCTGGGCGAAGTTGTTTCTTAGCGTGATGATGCGCAATTCGATATCGGTCCGCTTCTGTCGCGACTTGGCCAGTTCGGCCTCGTGTTCGTTGCGCCGCGCCTCGTACTCAGCTGCGGTCCGCTGCAATCCGAGTATGCGCGTCTTGTTTACAAAGCCCTGCTTCGCCAATTGCTCGTTGGCTTCAAGTTCTTCCTTGTGCAGGCGGAGCGCATTGCCCTCGGCCATGACCTGTTTTTCCAGCGCCCTTGTCTCGTCCTGGATCTGGCCGAGCTGCATCCTCAGCAATCGCAGCTGGTCGTTCAATGCGCGGTAACGCGCGTCGAACAAGCCTTGTTCGCGCTTGAGAATTTCCCCCACCTTGGATTCGTTTGCACGGGCGGCCAGCTCTCGCGGAAGGGAAACGGAAGCGGAAAGGTCGCGTTCGCTCGTCAGGCGTGCGTTGCGGGCGCGTTCCGAGTCATATTGATTGCGCAACAGCTCGACTGCGGCATCCACCCGCACGTCATCGAGCACGATCAGCGTCTGCCCCGCGCGGATGCGATCCCCATCGCGCACACGGATTTCCTTGACGATGCCGCCTTCCTGGTGTTGCACGGTCTTGCGATTCATGTCGACCTTGACCACACCCGGCGCAACGACCGCGCCCGCCAGCGGCGCGAACGCCATCCAGCCTCCGAATGCGCCGAAGCCAATCGCGATCGCCAGCAGGCCCAACCGTATGGTGCGCGTCGCATCGCCGACATGGGCAATATCAACCGCGGGAACGAAGAGGCTCCTGATTCTGGCGGCGACGGTCATGTCAGCGCGCCCCCGCCGTCCACCGCCTTGAGATTCGCCTGCCCCGATCCGCCCCGGGTTACCTTGGCCATGACATCCGAGCGCGATCCATACAGTTCGCTCGCTCCATTTCCCAACACCATCATCTTGTCTACGCCGGCCAAGATCGATGGGCGATGGGAAATCAGTATGACCGTCACGCAGGATTGCTTCAGATCGGCCAGGGCCTGAAGCAGCGCCGTTTCCCCTTCCGCATCAAGATTGGCATTCGGCTCGTCGAGCACAACCAGTTTCGGAGAGCCGTAGAGCGCCCGCGCCAGTCCGATCCTCTGGCGCTGCCCACCCGACAATCGAACGCCCTCCTCGCCTATTTCGGTATCGTATCCCTTCGACAATCCCAGGATCATGTCATGCGCGTTGGCACGGCATGCCGCATCGATGACCGCCTTGTTGTCGACCTCCCCCATACGGGCGATGTTTTCCGCAACGGTTCCCGAAAAAAGCTCGACATCCTGCGGCAAATAGCCGATGTGCCGGCCTATATCCTCGCGCGACCAGCCCGCCACATCGGCACCATCCAGGCGCACAACTCCGGCCAACGGTTTCCAGACGCCGATCGCCAGCCTGGCCAGGGTGGACTTCCCCGATGCGCTCGGTCCGATCAACCCGAGCGTCTCCCCGGGCTCCAGGTCAAAGGAAACCCCTTTGATAATGGCTCGGTCACTCCCCTTTGCGGCGAACACCACGCGCTCGACGTTCAAACGCCCAATCGGCGCCGGCAACGCCATCCCGGGCTTTCCGCCCGCAGCATCTCCAGAAGTCAGCAATTCGTTCAACCGTCGGTAGGCGCTGCGTGCCTCAATCAGGCTCTTCCAGCTGCCAATCAACATTTCAACCGGGGCCAGGGCGCGGCTGAGTATGATTGTCGCCGCCATCATGACTCCTCCGGTGACCTGCTGGTCGATGACCAGATAAGCGCCGGCGCACAACATGGCTATTTGAATGGTCTGCCGAACGAACTTGGTCAGCCCGCTCAACACGCCCATCGCGTGGCTGGCTTCGAGCTGGAGCCGCTGAACTTCCGCGTTGCTGCCGCGCCAGCGTTTTATCATTGCCCCGAGCATTCCCAGCCCGCTCACTATCTCCGCGTTATGCAGGCAGGCATCGATGTCGCGGGAGGCCACGCGAGTCCTGCTCAGCAGCGCTTCCACCGTCTTGCGCGTGAATCTTTCGTTAAGGTGCGCCAGCAAAAGCAGCAAGGCCGCACCCAGGGTGGCGACGACGCCGAGCATCGGATGAAAAACGTAAATGAGCAGGATGTAGAAAGGAAGCCAAGGGACGTCGAACAAGGCGAATATGGCATTCCCGGTCAGCGCGGTTCGCAGCACATTGACATCGCGCAGGCCATGCACGTAATCCGCGCCTCCCAGACGCGCCGCCTCGGGAACAAGGAGTTCAAGCACCTTGGGGCCGAGTTGCGCATCCAGCGCCAGTCCCGCCATCGACAGCAGCCTGGCGCGCAGCATGTCCAGGAAGGCCATGAAGGCCAGGGACACCGCGGCGCCCAAGGTCAGCACCGCCAGCGTTTCGGCGCTGCGGCTGGCAAGCACGCGGTCGAAAACCTGGAGCATGAAGACCGACGGCACCAGCATCAGCAGATTGATGAAGAAGCTGAAGACGGCGGCGTAAACGAAAAAGGGTCGGAAGTGCCTGATTAAATCTCGCATGGGATCCGGAGCGGGACGGGCCATGCGGCAAAATGCCGCAATTGCCTCAACGGCGTGGATTATAGTCCCCGATATGCGGGGGCTTCTTCACGCTACGACGTTGATCGCATCGGCGCCAAGAGCGGCGCCGGGTACAAGTTGGGCGAAGAGCTGGGCCGCAGCGGCGCCGCTGCCGTCGGCATCGTAGTAAAGGGCGCCGGCTCCCTGGTCATACAGTATCCTGTCGCCGGCATCCAGTGCCACGGCTCCGGCGACGAATGCAGCGGCATCCATGCTGCCCCCTGCCGCGCCAATGCCGTTGAATATTGACGCGGACAGGGATACAAGGTCGCCGGAAGCAAAGTCTGAAATGCTGTCCACGTTGTCGCTGCCCGGCGCGGTGTTGAAGTAGAAAGTGTCATTCCCCGCCCCGCCGGTCAGCGTGTCATTCCCCGCCCCGCCGATCAGCGTGTCGGCGCCATCTTCTCCCGCCAGCACGTTCGCCGCCGAATTCCCGATGAGGAGATTGTTCAGCGCATTGCCCGTGCCGTCGATCGCCGCCGTGCCCGTCAGCACCAGGTATTCAAAATTCGCCCCCAGCACCCAGCTCATCGGGGACTGCACCATGTCCGTGCCGCCGCCCGCAAGCTCCGTCACGCTGTCGCCGGCACTGTCCACGATTAGAATGTCATCGCCCGCCCCGCCCGCCAGCACGTTCACCGCCGAGTTCCCGATGATGATGTTGTTCTGGGCGTTGCCCGTGCCATTGATCGCCGCCGTGCCCGTCAGTATCAGGTACTCGATGTTCGCGCCGAGAACGTAACTCACCGAAGACAGCACGATGTCCGTGCCGGTGCCGGCGCCCGCGAGCTCCGCCACGGTGTCACCGGCGTTGTCCACGAAATAAACGTCATCCCCGGCCCCGCCCGTCATCACGTTCAGCGCCGCATTGCCCACGATGACGTTGTTCATCGCATTGCCCGTGCCGTTGATCGCCGCCGCGCCCGAAAGCACCAGATATTCGAGATTCGCCCCCAGGGTATAGCTGATGAAGCTCACGACAATATCGTTTTCGCCAGGCGCCGATGCCCCCTCGATCACCACATCGCCCGCGTGATCCACCACATAGATGTCGGCCCCGGCCCCGCCCGCCATGATGTTCGCCGCAGAATTTCCGTAGATGACGTTGTTCAGCGCATTGCCCGTGCCGTTGATGGCTGCGGTGCCCGTCAGCACGAGGTATTCGAGGTTCGCCCCCAGTACGTAGCTGATCGACGAATGCACGCTATCGATGCCCTCGTCCGGGAGTTCGATCACGACGTCTCCGGCGTTATCCACAACGCAAATATCGTCGCCTGCTCCGCCGGACATCGTGTCCGCTCCCGTCCAGCCGTACAGCACGTTCGCCGCCGCATTCCCCGTCAGGGTGTCGTTAAAGGCGCTGCCGACGGCGTTCTCGATCGTGGTGTTGTAGGCGATGGCGGTATACGAGTAGGTGCCATGCTGGTTCAACGCGCCTTCCGCAAGACTGATGGTGACCGCGGAGGGCAGCATCGTGGCGACGATTGAATCGTTGCCACCGGCATCCCAGAGGGTTCGCACCAGGTTGTCCGCCGCCAGAAGGTAGCTGTCGTCGCCGGTGTGGTATGAGTTGTTCGAACCATAGATATGCTGGATGGCGAGGATGTCCAGCGGCATCGGCGTGATCTGGTAGCCGTATGAAAACGAGGGCGACGGGGGATCGTTGTAGCTCATGACGGTGTAGAAGCCGTCATCCATGCTGCCTATTCCCAGGGAAGCGAAATCGGGCTTTCCATTGCCGCCGTCATCGTGCGGATGCTTCAGGCCCAGCGCATGTCCGAATTCATGCAGGAGAATGCCGAACCCCAGGCCGCCCGGCGCGCTGTAAGACACATCCGGCACCGCCGCGTTCAGCCAGACATCCCCTTCCGGATGAGGGTAGCTGGCTCTGTTCATCCCCAGCGAGGCCAGGACGGCATTAGCGAGTCCCGGGTCTGGGATAACGCCGATTGCGGCCGCACTCGGATAGTAGGAGTTCAATTGACCGCTCAGCACGATCGCCAGGTCGGCGGGCGAAAATTGCGCCGTAGCGCCGGTGGTCACGCTCTGGAACTGGATGTCGGCCACTGCGGACCAGGCGGCGAAGGCTTGTGCGACCGCGGAAATATGCCCGGCGGTCCAGGTGTACGTGGGCGTGTCGGTATGCAGCGCGTAGGTCAGCAGATGCGAACCCGAGAACTGCCAGGAGCCGCCCTGCAGCAGTCCCCTTATCGCTTCGTCGAGCAGCGAAGAAGGATTCGATGGGGGATCGGTAACGGAATTTGCAAGGGGCGTAGCCATTGGCAAGACCAGGCGTAGTCAGTTCAAAGCATTATATGCTGCCGTTATTGTGCTCCTGAAGCAATATTTTCGCTCTCCTGAGCGAGGTGTTCTTGAAGCTCGGCAAACAAGGTCGGTTAAACATTATATTCGTCAAGATGCAAGCTCTGCCAACGCCAGGCATCCCGGCACATTTGCTCCAGGTCCCGCTCGGCGCGCCAGCCGAACAGGCGCGCCGCCAAGCCGGGATCGGCGTAGCAGGAGGCGACATCGCCGGCACGGCGGGAAACGATCCGACAGGGAATTTCCCTGCCCGATGCCTTGCGGAAGGCATCCACCATTTCCAGGACGCTGTAACCCCGTCCCGTGCCGAGGTTAACCGCTACGACCCCGCTCATGTCATCCAGCTTCTCCAGCGCCGACCGATGTCCCTGCGCGAGATCGACAACATGAATGTAATCGCGTACGCCGGTTCCGTCAGGCGTCGCATAATCGTTGCCGAATATATTGAGCGCCTCCCGCCTGCCGGCTGCCACCTGGGCGATAAAGGGCATCAGGTTGTTCGGCGTCCCCGACGGGGCCTCGCCGATCAAACCGCTTTCATGCGCCCCGACGGGATTGAAATAGCGCAACAGCGCGACTTTCCAGGAAGGATCGGAGCGGAAGACATCCTGCAGGATGGCCTCGACAAATGCCTTGCTTCGTCCGTAGGGGTTCGTCGGCCGAATGGGATGATCCTCCCGCACGGGCACGGCGTCGGGTTCTCCATACACCGTGGCCGACGAGCTGAAGATCAGCTTCCTGACCCCCGCATCCGCCATCGCCCGGCACAACGCCAGCGTCCCGCCGACGTTGTTCTCGTAGTACCGCAGCGGCTGGGCGACGGACTCGTCGACCGCCTTCAGCCCGGCGAAGTGGAGCACCGCATCGACGGCGTGCTCGCGGAATATCCCGCGCAGCGCCGCCGCATCGCGCACGTCGCATTCGTGGAAGGCGACTTTCCGGCCGGCAATCCGCTCGATCCGTCCAATCGCCGCGCCGCTGCTGTTGCAAAGATTGTCCACCACCACCACTTCATGGCCGGCCTGCAACAGCTCGACGCAGGTGTGGGAACCGATGTAGCCGGCGCCGCCCGTTACCAGCAATGTGCTTGGGGGCTTCATTGCGATTGCTGCGGGCGATATTCCGGCACGATCTGCGCCAGCCGCCGCTTGACGGCCTGCTCGTCCTGCGGCGCGCCCTCCAGCCAGTCCCGGAGTTCCGCCAGTTCGTCCGGCGACAGCGCGGCCTGCGCCCGCGCGATGCGCAGCTTGGGATGCGGCGTCGGCAGCGTGTGCTCGCCGTCGGCGAGCAGCTCCTCGTAGAGCTTCTCGCCCGGGCGCAAGCCGGTGAAGACGATCCGCACATCCTCCTCGGTGAAGCCGGACAGGCGGATCATGTCGCGCGCCAGGTCGACGATCTTCACCGGCTCGCCCATGTCGAGCACGAAGATCTCCCCGCCCTGCCCCATCAGCCCGGCCTGCAGCACCAGCTGCGCCGCCTCGGGAATCGACATGAAGTAGCGAACGATTTCCGGATGCGTCACCGTCACCGGCCCGCCGCGCGCGATCTGTTCGCGAAACCTTGGAATCACGCTGCCGCTGCTGCCCAGCACATTGCCGAAGCGCACGGTGACGAAGCGGGTCTGTGTTGTCGGGCTGAAGCCCGACCTACAGAGCGCATCCCCTTGTAGCTCGGGCTTCAGCCCGACCTCGAGGTCATCCTGCAATCCCTGGCAGACCATCTCGGCAATGCGCTTGGTCGATCCCATGACGTTGGCCGGGTTCACCGCCTTGTCCGTGGAGATGAATACGAACTCGCCGCTGCCGTGGCGCCGCGCCGCCTCGGCCACGCGCAGCGTGCCCAGCACGTTGTTGCGCACCGCTTCCCAGGCGTTCTCGTTCTCCATCAGCGGCACGTGCTTGTAGGCCGCCGCATGGAACACCACTTCCGGGCGATAGCGCGCAAACAGGTTCTCGATGCGCGCCGCATCCTTCACATCGCCCACCGCGCAGGCAATCGGGGTGTTCGGCAGCCGCAGGGAAAATTCCTGCTCGACCTGATAGAGCGCGAACTCCGACTGCTCGAACAGCACCAGCAGTTTCGGCTCGAAGCGCGCGATCTGGCGCGCCAGCTCCGATCCGATCGACCCCCCGGCGCCGGTAACCAGCACCGTCCGGCCGCCGAGCAGCCGGTGCAGGCCGTCGCTGTCGAGCGTCACCACTTCGCGGCCGAGCAGGTCCTCCAGTTCCACCTTGCGCAGATGGGATATGGAAACACGGCCGGACAACAGGTCGTCGATGGCCGGCACGGTCAGCACCGACGTTCCGGCGGCCGTTGCCGCCTCGGCCGCGCGGCGGCGGGCGCCGGCGGCGGCGGAGGGCATGGCGATGATGACGTTCTTCACCTGCAGCCGCGCGGCATGCCCGGCCACCTCGCCGATGCCGCCGAGCACCGGGACGCCATCGAGCGAGCGGCCGCGCTTGCCCGGCTCGTCGTCGAGCAGGCCCACCACGCGCCATTCCTGGCTGCGTTTCAACTCCCGCAACAGCATCATGGCGGCATCGCCGGCGCCCATGATCAGCACCGGCTCGCCCGCGCCCACCACCCGGCCGTACAGCTGGTGCTCGCACCAGGCCCGGTAGGCAAAGCGCGTCCCGCCCATCGCCATGATCAGCACCAGGGGCTGCAGGATGAGGACCGAGCGCGGCACATCGCCCAGCCGGAACATGAACACGCAGGCGCCCACCACCACGGCCGCCAGCGCCACCGCCAGCACGATCCGCTGCAGATCCTTGACGCTGACGTAGCGCCACATGCCCCGGTAGACCCCGAGGGACAGGAACACCGCGGCATGCGCCGGCAGCATCCAGGCCAGGCCGACGAGCATGCCGCGGAAGTAAGGCGCGGGAATATCGAGGTTGAAGCGCAGCCAGTACGCTATCGCCCAGGCTGCTGCTGCTGCGGCCAGGTCGTGGGCCAGGACGGCGGCATGCCTGGCGAGCATCCTCATCGCGTCGCCGCCTTCATGACCTTGGCCACCGCGCCGACCGTATCCGCCATTTCAGCCTCGCCCAGCGTCGGGTGCACCATGAACATCAGGCTGGTCTCGCCCAGTTGCCGCGCCACGGGCAAGCGTTGCGCCGGACCCCAGCCGCGCCCGGTGAAGGCGCGCTCCCGATAAATCTCCCCGCAACTGCCGGCGAAACAGGGCACCCCCTCGGCATTGATCGCCTCGTGGATGCGTACCGCGTCCCAGCCCGGCGCCAGCATCCCGGGTTCCACGAACGCGTAGTACTTGTAATAGGCATGGCCGATCTCTTCCGGGGGCCGGGTAACGCGCAGCCCCGGGATGGCCGCGAAACCGCTGTCCAGCATGGCCGCATTGCGCCGGCGCGCCGCCAGCCATTGCGGCAGCTTGGCAAGCTGCAGCCGGCCGATCGCCGCCTGCATCTCCGTCATGCGGAAATTGCTGCCGAAGGATTCATGCAGCCAGCGGAAGCCCGGCGGATGTTCCCTTCTGAACACGGCATCGAAGCTCTTGCCGTGGTCCTTGTAGGCCCAGGCCTTCTCCCACAGGCGGGTGTCGTTCAGCACCAGCATGCCGCCCTCGCCGCCGGTGGTCATGATCTTGTCCTGGCAGAAGGAGAAGGCGGCGCAGTCCCCCAGGCTGCCCACCGGCCTGCCCCTGTAGGTCGCCCCGTGCGCCTGGGCGCAATCCTCGATGACCTTGATGCCGCGTTCGCGCGCCAGGGCCATGATCGGATCCATGTCGCACGGCCAGCCGGCCAGATGCACCGCGACGATGGCGCGGGTGCGCAAAGTCAGTCCCCCCAGTACGGCGTCGACAGTCAGGTTCTGGCTGACCGGGTCGACGTCCGCGATCACCGGCACGGCGCCGCGCACCACCGCGCAGCTCGCCGAGGCGATGAAGGTTCGCGCCGGCACGATCACCTCGTCGCCCGGCCCGATGCCGAGCGCATGAATGGCGAGCTCCAGCGCCAGCGTGCCGTTGGCCAGCGAGATGGCGTGGCGCGTACCGCAGAAGGCGGCGAATTCCTCCTCGAAGCGGCGGCATTCGTCGCCCGTCCAGTAGTTCACCCGCCCCGAGGAGAGCACCCCGGCAACCGCGTCGATTTCATCGCGATCGAACCGAGGCCACTGGGGGAAGGGAGCGGTGCGCAGCGGCGTGCCGTCGGAGGGGGACGGCCGGCGGGAATGATCAGGGGGAAAATCTTGCATGGCAGATTATGTTATTGATTTATTATAGCCAGCCTCGAACAGCAGCGGCACCCCGGAAATGCTTTTTAATTCCGCGACATTTCTCTTCTTTTTTGCGGTTTTCTACCTCGTCTACACGGTCATTCCCTCCTGGAACGCGAAGAAATGGGTGCTTTTGCTCGCGGGGCTCGTGTTCTACGGCTGGTTCAATCCGTATTACATCGGGCTGCTCTTTCTGAGCGCGGCCATCGATCATGCCTCGGTTCTCGTCATCGCCGGGAGCAAGGACGATAAGCTGCGCCGGACCGCCCTGGTTGCCTGCATCGTCGGCAATCTCTCCATCCTGTGCGCATTCAAGTACTACGATTTCTTCATCGGCAACGTGGCGGCCGCGCTGGCGGCGGTCGGCCTGCAGTTCTCCGCTCCCGTGCTCGGCCTGCTCCTGCCCATCGGCATTTCCTTTTACACCTTCGAATCGATCTGCTATGCCGTCGACGTCTACCGCGGCACGTCCAGGCCGGCCAGGAGCTTCTTCGACCTGATTTCCTTCATTTCCTTTTTCCCCCATCTCGTCGCCGGCCCGATCGTCCGCGCCAGGGATTTCCTGCCGCAACTGGAAACCCCGCGCGTCCCCACCCCGCAGCAGCGCATCGAAGGGCTCAGCTGGATCGTCGGCGGCTACTTCATGAAGATGGGCGTCGCCGACAACCTGGCCCTGTCCGTCGGCAAGGTATTCGCGGCCCCCGCCGCGCTCTCGCTGCCCGAGGCCTGGCTGGGCGCGATTTACTTCTCGTTCCAGATCTTCTGCGACTTCGCCGGCTATACGCTGATCGCCCGCGGCCTGGCCAAGCTGATGGGATTCGAGCTCTGCGCAAACTTCAACTTTCCCTATCTTGCCACCGGCTTCAGCGACTTCTGGAAGCGCTGGCACATCTCCCTCTCCTCCTGGCTGCGGGACTACCTGTACATCCCGCTGGGCGGCAACCGCAAGGGCCTGGCGCGCACCTACGCCAATCTCGCCATCACCATGCTGCTGGGCGGGCTCTGGCACGGCGCCTCCTGGACCTTCGTCGCCTGGGGCGGCCTGCACGCGGCCTACCTGATCGTCGAGCATGCCCTGCGCAGCCGCATGCAGCCGAGCGCGGCGCCGCCTGCCTGGGCCCGCCTCCTGGCGATCCTGGCCACGTACACCGCAGTGACGCTGGCCTGGGTGTTCTTCCGGGCCGCCACCTTCGGGGACGCCACGGCCATCCTCGCCGCCATGTTCGGCCTCTCCGGCCCGGTGTTCGCCGTTCCCGACAAATCCATCCTCAAGAACGGCGTCTGGCTGCTGCCGATGGCGGCCTACTTCGCCTGGGGCTATGCCAGGGAGCGCAACTGGGTGCTGGCCATTCCACCCGGATTTCTGCAGGCGGCCGGGCTGGCCGGCCTCGCCTTCGTCACCCTGCTGTGCCGCGGAACCTCCGATGCGTTCATCTATTTCCAGTTCTGAGGCGCGCTTCCTCCTGGGCTTCCTGCTCGCGCTGGCCGTGCTGCTGGGCGCCTGGGAATGGGCGCTGCGCGCCAGCGGCGCGAGGGAAACCGCCCCCGACCTGTCCCAACTGTCCTATGCGAGAAGCCTCGCCGGCGGCCAGGAGTGGCTGGTGTTCGGCAACTGCCTGGTCATGAACGGCGTCTCCGCAACCCGCCTGGCACAGATCGTCTCGGAGTCCTCTCCGCCCAGGATCGTCAACGCCGCCCAGCATGAACAAAGCCCGCTGGCCTTCTTCCACTACCTGCGGTCCACCGGACGCTACCCCCCGGTGATCATCACGAACGTCTCCAGCTGGCTGAACACCACCAATTTCGTCAAGGAAGGCGAGAGCATGCTGGCCGTCGACCCGCTCGGGCTCAAGGCGGCCGGGGCGGTGGCGCCGACGGCGGCGCAGGGCGAGGCGCCGCCGCCGGCCGCCTCGCCCCAGCAGCGCATCGAGCAAGCCCTGTCGGAGCGGATCAACGCCGGCCTCATCTCGCTCGGCAAGCGTTATCATCTGTTCGATTTCAGCCTCTTCCTCTGGAAGCTGCTGACCACGTTCGACCTGGAGGCATCGCTCTACCAGTTGCGCATCCAGTCCTGGTACGCGGTC
Organism: Rhodocyclales bacterium; assembly: GCA_016214145.1. Lineage (GTDB taxonomy): Bacteria > Pseudomonadota > Gammaproteobacteria > Burkholderiales > Rhodocyclaceae > Desulfobacillus. The sequence continues at coordinate 261,693 of JACRPA010000006.1, read as the reverse complement.
GTCTCGGCCCAGGCCGACGGCGCGGGCTTCCTCGGCTTCGAGGTCGAATACCAGGACAGCTGGACGCGCGGCGTGGATATCATGGCGGAAATGCAGCTCCAGCGGATGCGTCAGGTAAACTTCCTCAATGACGAGTACTGGCAGGACTTCGAGGACGACATCGCCCACTTCGGCGCGCACGGCAGCCGCATATTACTGGTGCGCATGCCGGAGCATCCCGCCATCCGTTCGTTCAACGACTCGCGATACCGGATCACGGAGCGCGTGAAAGCCATGGCCGGACGCCATAACGTGCCCTACCTGGACCTTTCCGACCTCGGGCCCGAGCAGGGCGTGAGGCTGTTCGACGCGGTGCATCCCGACGCGCAAAGCAGCAAGGTCATTACCGCCCGGATCGGGGAATGGGTCAGCCGCCAACCATCAATCCGCCAGCCGCAACCTCCAAAATGAAAATCCTGGGAATCAGCCACGACGTCCTCATCTGCTCGGCCTGTGTCATGGTCGACGGCGAAATCGTTTCCGCCATTGCGGAAGAGCGCCTCGACCGCGTCAAGCAAAGCCGGGTCTTCCCCAGGCGGGCGATCCAGTCCTGCCTGGCTGCGGCCGGCCTGGGCATGGCCGACATCGACGAGATCGCCGTCGGCTGGAACCCCGCCATCGAGTCGGAAACCACGCCCTCGAGCCAGCTCAATTCGCGCCGCTGGCGCACCGAGCACTGGCTGCAGGTGCCGGGCCAACTGATGCAGATGGCCGGCGCGCCGGCCGCCCTGGAAACCTCGCTCCGGAACCTCTACAGCGGCGCCCCGCCGGTCACCTACGTGAACCACTACTGGGCGCACATGGGCATGTCCTTCATGCTGGGCCCGCAGGAAGAGGCGGCCATCCTGATCCTCGACGGGCGCGGCGAAAAGGACACCGTGCTCCTCGCGCACGGCCGGGGCGCCTCGATCAGGACGCTCTCGGAAACCCGCTTCCCGCATTCCCTCGGGCTGTTCTACAGCGCCATCACCCAGTTCCTCGGCCACAAGCCCGACTCCGACGAGTGGAAAGTCATGGCGCTGGCCTCCTATGCCAGCGGCGACAACGAGTTCTACCCGCCCCTGCGCGGCATGGTCTCGGTCACGCCCGAGGGCAGGCTCCAGCTCGACTTGTCCTGGTTCGAGTTCTTCAACTTCTGGGACAGCCGCATGTACTCCGACCGCATGGTGCAGGCCCTGGGCGCGCCGCGCGCAAAAGGCAGCGCCTACTCCGAGCGCGACATGAAGATCGCCGCCGCCATGCAGCGCGTGTTCGAGGAAGTCGCCGGCGAACTGCTGCACATCCTGCACAGGATGACCGGCAGCGCGAACGTCGCCGTGGGCGGCGGCTGCTTCATGAACAGCGTCTTCAACGGCAAGATCACCGCCGTCACGCCCTTTGCGAACTGCCACATCGGCTTCGCCCCCGACGACTCCGGCACCAGCCTCGGCGCGGCCGCCTGGCTGCATGCGCAACGGACGGGAAGCAAGCCGAAACCGGCCGACAACGCCTACCTGGGCCTGGCCTACGACGATGAACGCATCGCGAGGACGGTGGCCGGCTTCAAGCTGCCGAATGCGCGCAGGGAGGCGGACGTCTGCGCAGCGGCAGCGGCCGACCTTGCAGCGGGGAAAATCCTCGGCTGGTTCCAGGGCCGCTCGGAATTCGGCCAGCGCGCGCTCGGCAACCGCTCGATCCTGGCCGATCCGCGGCGCGGCGAAATGAAGGATGCCGTGAATGCCGCGGTGAAATTCCGCGAGGGCTTTCGCCCCTTCGCCCCCGCCATCCTGGCGGAAAAGACAACCGAGTACTTCGAGACGGACGAGAACGGCGGCGTCCCGTACATGGAAAAGGTCTTCCAGTTCCGCGAAGCCAGGCGCGCCGCCGTGCCGGCCGTGGTGCATGCCGACGGCTCGGGCCGCCTGCAGACCGTCGAGGCGCGGCACAATCCCCGCTTCCACGGCCTGATCGCCCGCTTCGGGGAGCTGACCGGCATCCCGATCGTTCTCAACACCAGCTTCAACCTGAACGGCGAGCCCGTGGTGGAAACCCCCGAGGATGCGATCCGGACCTTCTATGCCTGCGGCCTGGACGTCCTCTACCTGGGCGACTGGCGCATCGCCAAGGCCTGACGCATCAGTCGCGTCGTTCGTCCCCGGGCTTGCTGCCCGTGAAGTTGGGCATGGTGGCATGCCCCTCCTGGGCAATGCCGCTCGGCTGGAACAGGCGTCCCAGCGTCATCCAGAGAATCCTGAAATCGAGCAGGAGGCTCCGGTGGTCGACGTACCAGACATCCAGCCGGAATTTCTCCTCCCAGGTGATGGCGTTGCGCCCATTGACCTGCGCCCAACCGGTAATGCCCGGCCTGACCGCGTGGCGGCGCGCCTGTTCCGGCGTGTAGAGCGGGAGATATTCCATCAGCAGCGGGCGCGGACCGACCAGGCTCATGTCGCCCCTGATCACGTTGATCAGCTGAGGCAACTCGTCCAGGCTCGCGCGCCGCAGAAAGCTGCCGAGGGGCGTGAGGCGGGCGCCGTCGGAGAGCGGCCGCCCCCCGGCGTCGACGCCGCTCGTCATGGTGCGGAACTTGAGCAGGACAAAGGGCCGGCCGTGCAGTCCCGGCCGCTGCTGCCGGAACAGCACCGGCAAGCCCATGCGCCAGGCTATGACCGCGGCGGTCGCCATGATCGCCGGCGACAGCAGCAAAGTCAGCGCCAGGGCTACGGCAAAGTCGAATGTGCGCTTCACGCTTCAGGACAGCCCGGCAAGGGTCGAGGCCAACTCACGCAAACCGATGGCCTCCGCATCCTCGCCCAGAGGATAGCGGTCATCGCCCGAATACACGACGAATGACCGGGCCGGCTGCAGATCCTGGCTCGCGAAATGAAAGCCTTTCTCCAGCCGAGGCGTCAGGCCGCTCTTGATTTCCACCGCCCACCGCTCGCCCCCCGGCAACTCGATCAGGAGGTCGATCTCGGCGCCGGCGGCCGTGCGATAGAAGCTGGCGCGGGTGCCTGCCGGCGCCGCAGCCAGCAAATTCTCGATGACAAAGCCTTCCCAGCTTGCGCCAACCACGGGATGCCCGGCCAGTGCGTTGTAATTGCCGATGCCGAGCAACGCGTGAACCAGGCCGCTGTCACGCACGTAAACCTTCGGCGATTTCACCAGCCGCTTGCCCAGGTTGGCGTGAAACGGATTCAGCCGTCTGACCAGCAGCAAGTCAGCCAGCAGATCAATATAGCGCGTGACGGACTGCGCGCTGATCGCCAGACTCGCGGCAAGGCGGGACGCATTGAGCAGGGTCCCCTGTCCATGGGCCAGCATCGTCCAGAGCCGCTCCAAAGTTTCCGCCGGCACGCGTGGCCCGAACATCGGCACGTCGCGCTCAAGATAGGTGCGGATGAAGTCCCGACGCAGGGAGAGGCTCTGCCCGTCATCCGCGGCCAGATAACTGTCGGGGAAACCGCCGCGCAACCAAAGATTTGTCAGTGCCTCCGAATCCCGGCCAATCTCGAGGATGTCCAATGGCCCCATGTTCACATACGCTATGCGTCCGGCAAGGCTCTCGCCCGACTGCCGAAGCAGATCGATGGAGGCCGAGCCGAGAATCAGAAAGCGGCCGGTGCGCCGGCCCGCGCGCCGGCCCTTGTCGATCAAACCCCGCAGGGTCTGAAACAACTCCGGCGCCCGGTGAACCTCGTCCAGGATGACCAGCCGATCATCGTAGCGCTCCAGGAACAAAGCCGGATCGGACAGCTTTGCCAGGTCGGCGCGGCTTTCAAGGTCGAGATAGAGTGACGGGAGCCGGTCTGCAATGGAAAGCGCCAAAGTGGTCTTCCCCACCTGGCGGGGCCCAAGAAGAGCTACTGCGGCCTGACGCCGCAGGGCGGACTCGACCGCAACCAAGGCTCGCCTGGAAATCATCATCTCATATTATCCATACATTGGATAAATTGCAATGATCAAAGCGTGCGCGCCGGTCACCGTGCCACGAAAACTGCGCCGATCAGCCAAGCAGCCTCTCATAGAACCGGGCCCACGCCGCCGTCACGGCCTCGCCGGAAAACAAGCGCAGCGCACGTTCGCGCGCGGCGTTGCCCATTGCGGTCCGGCGCACCGGATCGTTCGCCAGCAAGTCCATCGTCCGAGCAATCCCGGCCGCATCGCCCGGCTCGTGCAGCAGCCCGGTGACGCCCTCCTCCACCGCGTCGGTGACGCCGTAGATGCGGGAGGCAATCGCGGGCATCCCCGCCGCCGCCGCCTCGATGACCGCCATGCCGAACCCCTCGCGGTAACTCGGCAGGCAGAATACGTCGGCAGCGGCCATGTAATCCTCCGGACGGTCGGTGAAGCCGACGAAGCGGCAGCGGTCCCGGGAAGCGCCGAGCCGGGCCTGCATGGCCTCGCCCATGCCCTCCTCGTCGGGGCCGACCACCAGCAGCCAGGATGCAGGCTGATTCAACTCTGCGAAAGCGGTGGCCAGGTCGAGCACGCCCTTGTCCCGGTTCAGGCGCCCGAGGAACAGGAAAACGACAGCCTCCCCGGGAATGCCTTGCGCAAGCCGGACCTCCGCACGCCTGCCGGCATCGGGACGGAAGCGCTCCCCGTCCGCGCCGCAAATCGACCCGTCCCCAAGCACCTGGATCTTCTCCGCGGGGGCGATTCCTTCCGCAATCATGAAGTCGCGCTGGGACCGGCTGTCCGCCAGCACATGCGTGGCCAGGCGCGCCATCAGCCGGTCCGCCGCCTTGAGCAGCCGCCGCTGCCAGCCTCTGCGCGTGGCCCACACCTGGCCGGTGAAGATGTGAATCCGCAGGGGAACCCGGGCCATGGCGGCGGCCAGCAGCGCCAGCATGCCGGCCTTGGGCGTAACCGAACTGACGGCCGCATAGCGCTCGCGCCGGAACAGGGCATGCAGCCGCAGCAGGGCCGCCAGGTCGGCCAGGAGGGCGATCCGGCGCCGGATTCGCACCGGCACGACCCTGGCATGGGCCGGTATGCCGCCCAGCTCGGCCGGATCCCCTGCGTCCGCGACGAGATCGATCGCATGGCGGCCGCTCAGCGCCGCAATATGCCCGCTCAGGAACGCCCTCGCCGTAAGGGGGCTGGACACCACGAAACAGATCCTTGCGTTGCCGGTGGAATTCATTGCGGTTCCAGCACCTGCCCCACGGCATTCCAGCCGAACACGCGGATCCCCTTGCGCTCATGGATTTCCGTCCCGCCATAGACAAGCGTTGGAGCAACGGCCCGGTCGCCAGCGAAGCTCATCCAGCGTTCCAGCCCGGCGAAGAACTCCCGATTGAGGGTCTGGCCGGACTTGATTTCGACCGGCATCAGCTTTGTTCCGACATCGGCAATGACATCCACCTCGTTGCCATTGCTGTCACGCCAGAAATGGAATGCCGCCCGCTCCCCCATGTTGAAGCGGGTCTTCACCAGTTCCGCAACGACCATCGTTTCAAAGATGCTGCCGCGCAGCGGGTGCGCGGCAAGTTGATCCGCCTCCTGGATGCCCAGCAGCCAGCACAACAGACCGGTGTCGTAGAAGTAGAGCTTCGGTGACTTGATCAGCCGCTTGCTGAAATTCGCATGGTGCGGAGGCAGCAGAAACAGTATGTAACTGGCCTCCAGAACGGAAATCCAGGCTTTGGCCGTGTTGTGCGTGATGCCGCAGTCGGTAGCCAGCGAGGAAAGGTTCAGGATCTGTCCGCTGCGCCCGGCGCACAAGCGCACAAAACGCTGGAACCCCTCCAGATCCTGCACCTTGAGCAGCTGGCGGACATCGCGCTCCACATAGGCCGTCACATAGGCGGGAAACCAGGCGCGCGGCAACAGGCGGCGGTCGTACAAAGGGGGGTAGCCGCCGGCGAACAGCATCGCGTCCAGACCGGGCGGATGAATGCCGGCCTGATCCAGTTCATGAATGGAAAAAGGCAGCAACTCGATAAAGGCAGTTCGGCCGGCCAGCGACTGGGTGACCCCGGACATCAGACCGAACTGCTGCGATCCGGTCAGCAGAAAGAGGCCCATGCGGCCATCCGCATCGACCCGCGTCTGCAAATAGGAGAGGAGTTCCGGCGCCCTTTGCACCTCGTCAAGCACCGCACCATCCGGCAAGCGTCCCAGGAAGGCACGCGGGTCGTCGAGGGCCATCCGGCGCACATCCGGGTCTTCCAGGGAAAGATAGGGCTTGTCGGCAAATACGCTTCGGGCCAGCGTGGTTTTCCCCGATTGCCTTGGACCTGTGAGGGTCACGACGGGAAATCCCCGCAGCAGGCTGTGAAGCGTTGCCTCGATAGCGCGCCGGATCATGGCAGGAGGGTAAGTTCTATTATGTAGATTGTCAATAATATTGACAATCTACATACTCTCAAATCGCAACTCTGTCCCTCATGGCGGATCCGCATGCGCAGCGCGCACCAGTGGGGCGACAAGCACTTAAATTATTATTTTGAGAAATATCATTATTATCGGAGAATTGCCAACCGGATACACAACAGACACACAAGAAAAATCGGCCATGAACCGAGACCGGAAAAACGCCCTTGCCGCACGAACCGAACCGCCTGATCTTCGCTCAACCCATTCGGTATGTTCGCTCGATGAAAAACCATATTAAAACGACAGTGGGCTATCTGCGCCATATGGTTGCTCTCCTGTCCGCGAAGTTCGCCCGATTCTCCGCTCACCACAAACAGAATCTGCTGGACCTGACCCAGGTTGGCGCCAATTACCATGGCGACGGCCTGGCGGTCTGGACCAAGAATGTGGATTTCCTGTCGGATCCGAAATTCGTCCAGGCCTACGAGCGCGCCGTGAATTCCGGCCACCATTTCGGCCAGCAGGGCGTGAAAATAAAAATAGAATGGCGGGTCAATACGGCGCTCTGGGCCGCCCAGCAAGCCGCCCGTCTCGATGGGGATTTCGTCGAATGCGGGGTCAATACGGGCATTCTGTCCCTGGCCATCTGCAGCTTCCTCGACTTCAATTCGCTGGACAAGCGCTTCTTCCTGTTCGACACCTACAGCGGCATACCGGAAGACCGGACAGAGTACGCGGAGAGCCCGGAAAACATCCGGCAGAAAAACAAGTACTACTTCGACTGCTATGAAGTCGCGAAAGGAAATTTCGCGCCCTGGCCCAAGGCGCAACTGGTTCGCGGGCGAGTGCCCGAGACGCTGGACAGCGTGGCGATCGACAAGGTTGCCTATCTTTCCCTGGACATGAATGTCGCCGAGCCCGAACTGGCCGCGCTCACCCATTTCTGGCCGAAGCTGGTGAGCGGCGCCGTCGTCCTGATCGACGACTATGGCTGGAAGACCTGCGAACAGCAGAAGGCGGCCATCGACGCCTTCGCCAGGAAGGCCAACACGCCCGTCCTGTTCCTGCCTACCGGCCAGGGCATTATCGTCAAACGCTAAATTCCTCACGCATGGATTCAGAAAACCCACTCGTTACGGTCATCATCCCCGTATTCAATCAAAGAGCCGACTTTCTGCGCCAATGCATTGAGAGCGTCCTCGGGCAGGATTACCCGAACCTGGAAATCATCGTTTCCGACAACCATTCCGATAACGGGTCCCGGGAGGTCATCGACAGCTACGCCGATCCCCGGCTGAGGGTGATCCGCCCGCCCCTGCACCTGCCCATGGTGCAGCACTGGGCATTTGCCGCATTCCAGGCAAAAGGCGAATATTTGTCCATGATGGGGTCGGACGACTGGGCCGAACCCCGCTGGCTGACAACGATGATGTCGGAGATCGCGCCCCACCCCACGGCCAGCTTCGCTTTTCCCAACCTGACATTGCATTTCAAAAAAACGGGCAGCACGCAAGCCGCCCGCAACGCCGACATCCCCACCCAGCTGATTCCATCCGTGCAGGCCGCCCGCCAGGTCATCGAGTGGACCTCCCATATGTTCAGCTGGTGGGTCGTCGGGGCCGTCATCAGGACCCGGGACTACTTCGCCGTCAGCGGCATAGCGCGCTATGCAACCGTTCACAACGGCGACTATCCCCTGTCGCTCGGCCTGCTGACCCGGGGCGATGCCCTCTACGTCAGCAAGCCGCTGGTGAACTACAGGATCTGGGGGGAGGAAGAAGGCAAATCCGACGGCAGGCGGCAAGCCGTCATCCTGGAAGACATGATCAGGATCCTTGCCTGCATCAAATCGGATCCGCCCGTGCAGACCCTGTGCGCCAGCGCAGGTTGGTCGCTCGGCCGGATCCGGCGGCGATTCATCAAGCTGGCGCTGCTCTGGATCAGCCTGCTGCCGACCCGCAACGGCCCGACGGCAGAGGAAAGAAAGCGCATCGTCAGCAGCCTCGCCATGCTGCTATCGACGCGCATCACGCTCGGCCTGTTCATGATTCCCGTCTTCATGGTGCTGAAGGTCCTTGTGCGCCTGAACCCCGGCACGTTGAAACGGGTCGTAAAAAAACTTCTCCGGACGTAGCCTTCGGACATGCAGCCCCTCGTATCCCTCGTCATCCCCGTATTCAACCAGAAGGAAGAATATTTCCGCCGCTGCCTCGACAGCGCATTGGCCCAGGCGCATCCCCGGCTTGAAATCATCGTTTCGGACAACCACTCGACGAACGGATGCACCGCATTCCTCCCGGAGCTGACCGACCCCCGGCTTCGGCTCATCAAGCCGCCCTGCCATCTGCAGCTCATCCAGCACTTCGCCTTCGCCGGCTTTCAGGCAAACGGGCAGCTCGTCAGCTTCCTGCCCTCCGACGATTGGCTGGAGGCAGACTGGCTCGATGCGATGCTGGAAGTGCTCGAAAAGCATCCCGAGGCCGCATTCGCCTTCTGCGACCTGCGCAAGCATGAAGTGGAAAGCGGCCAGGTCTCCCGCTACAGGGGGGACGCCTTCCCCTCGCGCCATTACACCAATACCGAGGCCATCCGCATTTTCGGGAAGTTCATCTGCAGGGACACCAGCGCCTACATGACCGGCGCCCTGATACGCAGCGATGCCTATTTCAAGTGCGGCGGCTTCCACGACGCCGGCGTCAGGTACGCGGGCGACGCCTGCATGGGGCTGGGATTGCTCAAGTACGGCGGCGTCGCCTATGAAGACCGCGCGCTCGCCAACTACACGGTATGGACGGCGAAGCAGGGCAAGTCCGATGCGCAGTGGTCGGCCATGGCCTGCCAGGACATCGCCAAGGTGATCAGTTGGGCGGAGAACGACATCGCGCTACGCGCAATCGCCCGGGACGCGAAATTCAGCTTCCTCAAATCGAGGATCCGGATGACCGTGTTTTTCCTGCTGGCGTACATCAAGAACGTCATTGAGGACAGGGACAACACCCGCATTCACGACGACTTCCAGGAAACGTTGAAGATATTGAGCAGGGGGTGGCTGCCGAAGTGGATGACCTCACTTTTCCGGGCCACCCCTGTCATCCGCCTGATGGGCACATTGAAGAATATTTACGGCCAGAAGATCAAATCACGCTTCCTGTAAGAGAATTTCCTACTGAAGCCCGCCATTCAACTCAACTCGTAACGGCGGCGCCTTCCGACTATAGCCGGAAATTTCTAGGGCCCATACCTCGGTGTTGCTCACGGATTCTTGGGGTTGGAAGCCAAGCTTGAAGTAGTGGTCTTTCACAAGGCCATTCCGATCCGTGGGGATGTAATGCCCGATCAACCTCCCGACTCGGGCAGAACGGGCATTTTCCACCAGCACGTCGAGCACTGCCTCTTCCACGCGCCGATTAAGCACCCTGCAACTCATCAGCCAGGTATCTATGATCCAGTCACCATTATTCCTGCTGCAGATGATGACACTAATAATTCCGTTATCGCCAAATCTATCGGTAAGTCGCACTTGTAATGTAAAAGCATCACGATTCTGTTCCCAGTTCGCAATTGCCGTTTCATCATAGCGTCGTGTCGTGAGATTGAACTGATTCGATTTGTTCGTTAATTGAGCAATTCGCGCTCGCCCGTTCGCATCGAAAGGAGCGAACTTGATTGTCATTTCCAGGGACGCCAAATACTCATTGATGTCGCGGAATGACTGGGCCAGTTCCGCCCGTTCGGCATTGGCACGATATTGGCTGGCGCGTCTGCGATCATCATCGGTGAAGCTAACAGATTCGAAATAACCTGCTGCAAGCAAGTAAGCAGGATATGCGGATGGGTCTTCAGGCAATTCGGGAACGGCAACTTCGGGCAATGCCTGCCGTACCTGCTCGCGCTCAGCCGGGTTGTCGTCCAGAAAAACGATGGCGTTCAATCCGATATTCAGGGTCGACGCGATGGCTTCAAGATTGCTCGCCTTGTCCTTCCAGTTGGCCTGGAAAACGCTAATATCCTCCTCCCTCAACAGCATATCCGGGTGTTCGCGGAAAACAGACCTTGCGACACTATCGTCGTTCTTCGAGCAGACGGCGAGAATGATCCCGCGATCTCGAAGATTTTTGGCGACCTGCTGTACCGTCAGATAAGCTTCGCCCTCCGGACTGCCTTGGCCCAGTGTTATTCCAGCCAGGCCGTCATCCCCGATTACCCCCCCCCAAAGCGTATTATCCAGATCAAGAACAAGGCATTTTCTTGACGCTCCCCGTATCGCTCCAATCAGGCGCACGCAGTAATCCGCATAGATGGGGTTGTATATTTGCGAGAAGGGTAGCTTTGCCAAGTGCCACTGCTGCGGAACAAACCAGTTTTCATGTCCGACAGTACTTGCTAGGCCATCCACATCAAACAAAATACCTGAGAATTCACTTAGCAACCCATTAAGCGCTTCATTAAAGCGTGCAATCCGACGCCGTTGCGATCCCGCAAGCCGCGCATCCAGGCTCCCAAACATGGCCAACTGAGGGCAGGGGATGTTTTGCACAATGATGGTTGCGTCGGTTTCTTGGCGCAAGCCACGGCAAATCATTTCTACGTATGCCAGTGCCTCATTGACGGCTTTACCCTCTTCCTCCACGAACCCAGCGTGGAGTCCCGGAATCCCCCGATAATCAAGTGCGAGAAGAATTGCATCCGGTTTCGCACGCTTGATGGTGGAGCTTGGAGTAATTGCTTCCTGCACAACCTGATCAAACTCCCCCTCCACAACTGTCAGGTTGATCGCGTATCGAAGGGCGGTTGAAATTAGACACGGCACAATTAGCTTGGTTGTGCCATTACTAAGCAACCCCAGACTGAACGGTTGCAAGTGCTCAATGGCATTTGTTCCGCTGCGCTCCTTTGCCAAAACAACTGATTTGGCTAGGCGATGAAGGCCGTTTCCATCCAGTGCATAGTTGGAAATATCGCGCAGCACTTTGCCATTTGCATGCCCGGCCAAGTCAAATTCGCGACACAATTCCCGGAAATTAGCGGGAGATTGTCTCAGCCAAGGCAGGCTCTGTAACTGCACTGTCATAAGCTGTCGTTCCTTGAGATTTTTTCGACAACTTCCCGCGCGACAGTCTGTGGAGTGTCAAAGGGAGCTTTCTCTCTGATCGTATCAAGGAACCTTGGGTCAAATGCGTCCAGCATCGGTGTTTCAGTAAAACCGGGGGATACGCTTTGTATGTTGAGCCATGGATATTCAGCCTTGATAACTTCCGCTACGCCCATTAGTCCGAACTTGGATATTAGGTATGCGCCCATTTGCGGCATCGCCGCCCTTGCAGTTGTGCCCATTGCGCTTGTCAATACAAAAACGATACTTCCCTGCTTTTGCCTGCGGAAAAAACCTTTTACAAGCCCTGCAAGAAGTTGCCGGGGACCTTCTACGTTTGTCTTCCAGAAAAGATCCATCTGTGCCCCGTTAATACGCGAAAAGGGCCCGATCATCGGCGGCGGAGATGCTCCAATTACTGCCCCCACAAGCGGTCTATCATCAGCGGCCAGCTCTGCAAGTGCCTTTTCAATGCTAAAGCTGTCCAACATGTCGAGAAGAACAGGCACCCCGCCGCATTCGGACGCCAATTTCGAGGCCTCCTGAATCTTTGCGGAACGATAGCCGACCAGCGGGGTATAGCCGCTTGCGGATAGAAGCCGGCAAACCTGACTCCCAATCCCTCCGGTCGCACCGGTAACCAGTACCCGCCCGCCCGTCATTGTTCGTGCTTGGAATGGAGCGTGGTCATCGCGGTTCCAGCCGCTACAAGCCTGCCACTCGTGGAGATGCGAACCTTAAGCATCAGACTTCTCGTACCCGCGGAAATATGCGACACCTCGGAAGACAATAGGGCGGTTTGGTTCAGGTAAAGTGGCCTATGAAAATCAATTTTTAATCCAGCCCAGAGGCCGGATCTTCCGGGTACCATCATCCCGATGAGTTGAGATATTTTCCCAATGATGAGCCCCCCATAAACAACCGGCCCCTCATACCCATGAATCCTGGCATATTCCGCGTCCAAATGGATGGGGTTGTGGTCGCCCGAGAGCTCGGCAAATATTCGCTGATGGTCATCGCTGATACAGAATTCGAATTCAAACCTGTCCCCCAGCTTGAATCCTTCAAGCTCTTCTGTCGGATGCGACGAACTTTCGGTGTCAGCCATGAGCAAGAACTTTTGCGTGAATCGTCCGCACAAAATGCCCGACATTCACAAAACTCGAAACTTCTGCGGTAGTGAATTTGATTTTAAAATGCTGCTCTACTGAAACGATCAACCTGATATGACTGAGACTATCCCATTCAGGAACATCCGCGGCGGTCGTTTCCGCCGTTGGGATGAGATCGTCATCATCAAACACATCCCTGAATATGGGGGTCAGATGTTCAAAAACTTGTTCCTCGGTCAAGTTGTTCTCCAAATCATTGGTATGTCCGGACAATCACCACTGCCAAATAAGCAGCGACTCAAATCAGATGACTACAACAGCAACAACTAGTCAGCAATCCATGGCCAATTGGGGGTGCCTGGCCAACAAAGTCTTGTCCATCTGGCCGGAGCACAAGGGGTTTCTCGACAAAGCCACCAAAACGCTCAGCGACGATGAGACTCGGGTTATCGACGACCTGGCAGAACTCATAACGCGAATAGCGGGCGACCATCTTGATTGCATGGCGGAAGACTATCGCTGGACATGCGAGCAGCTTGTCGAAGAAGAACTGCATTTTAGACGAACAGGTTCCTATAGGCGCACAAAATTCCAGAATGTTTTAGATGAGGTGTACAACAATCCGGGCTTTATGGGCCGCTACATTAACGGCCTGCTAATGTCTCAGGCGCTCTGGGCCAATCACGCGCGCGCGTTTTACCTCTACGTGACAGCATTTCTTCCAAAGAATGTTGCGGACTACGACCATTTGGAAATTGGCCCCGGGCATGGTCTCTGGCTATACCAGGCGATCAATGACAATCGCTGCAAATCGGTTTCTGGTTGGGATGTCAGTCAAACCAGCATAGCCAAGACAGCTGCAATATTGGATTTTCTAGAGACGCGCAAGAAGGCGGAGCTTTCGTTGCGTGACATTCAAATCAGATTCAATACGGATCCCCCTGCCTTTGACAGCGTGGTTATTTCGGAGGTGCTGGAACATTTGGAATCACCGCAAACTGCGCTCTCATGCATCTTTGATGTCATGCGTCCTGGAGGCCGCCTGTTCGTCAATATGCCGATTAATAGCCCTGCCCCTGATCATATATATCTGCTACGAAAGCCCGCGGAGGTCTGGAACTTAATCGATGCTGCCGGATTCAGAATCACGGAAACGCACTGCTGCCCGGCTACAGGCTATTCCTTGGAGAAGGCGGAAAGAAAATCCGCAACAATTTCCTGCGTTGTCATTGCGGAAAAGCCAGAATGACGCAACAAATTACCAACCCGTCTGGCTCGGATTCTTCTTGGCCGGGCAGGTTTCCAGCTTCTCTCTTAGCCGCCTAATCAATCAAAACGATGTAATACGCGTAGTCGTTCAATAAGTATCCTTGCCCAGTGACTGGCCGCTTCTGCATTGGGATGGATGCTGTCTCTGAATTCATCATCAGGAATGGCATCAACCAGGCTCACAAAATCGATCGTTCCTGCACTTGTATAGCTCGCAAGGACGTCCCGGAGTTTAGTTTCATAGGGCGCAAAAAACGGGCTATTTTGCCTATGCCACGATGGCAGCGGCATATCCACGACAACAACGTGAAAACCGACGCCCTTGGCTTTGTCGATGAGCATTCTCAACTTATCAAATTGTTCCTCCTGGAGCACGCCCTCAGGTTGTCCCATGTACTTGGTCAAAAAATCCATTTGCCGATGGGCTATGACCAAAAAGGGTTCGTCTGGCGCTGGTGACGCATTCCCCGGTGACTTCTTTGCTCGCTTGGATTCAAGCTTTCTCCTTGGATCGTAGCGCCACAGATTCCATTTAAGAATGGGGTCAGTTATATGTGCCGGCAAACGTGGCACCAAGCGAAGATTTAAGGCGTAACGATCCCTGGAAAGGGAAATCAACCATTCCGGCGCGTATTTAAACAACAAGCTTGACGGGTCGCAGATGCTGCTGCAGCGCATTGCTTCGCGCTGAATATCAGAAATAATCTTCCCCTCCGCAATTGCATCGGGAGGAACAAAAACGGGGTCACTCCATCTTTTGCTATCGGGAACAAACATGGGGTAACTGACCGCAAGAACCAGTACCGACCGTTGGACAATCTGCGATGGGGTTGCTTTGATTGCAATATCAATAATCTGATCTGTCTCGGTGATATTTGCCCCCCCCATGGAGAGGTTATGGATTAGAAGATCAGGTGCCTCTGCCTTGGCTATGGCAGGTTGAAACCCCTCTTGTGCTGCAGAAGCACCAACAATGGCAATCATTGAGCGCTCGGTCTTGGCCAAATCTGGAGTGAAAAATATTGCTCGCCGAGCCTCTTCTGCAAAACTCACCCTCGGATGGCTCAGCACCTCAACCGGCCAAGGAGCTGCTGGCCGACCAACCATGATTACGATCGCCCCCTGTATCAGGAGCGAAACAAGCGCGGCGACAATTAGGGCGAGACTGAGGTGTTTCATTAAAACCGCTCGTAGAAAAACGCACCGCCAAATGCAGGGAACAGGAATGTGTAGGCATCAATAACGGCGCATAACAACCCTATCTGCAACGGACGCCACCAGGTTGCCCCTGAAATGGGGATGGCAAATGAACTCCTTTGGATGATGGGAAGGACAGTAAGCATCATCAAAAACAAGCCGCCTTGGGCCAGAATCAAGCCGATTAAACCGTAACTTTTGGCAACGAGTCGGATCTGTTCATAGCTCAGCCAAAGCGGAGACACGCTAAAGCAAATATATGTAAAGGTAAGTGCTGCGGAAGCCAGAATGTATGTTTGCTTTGCCGAGAGTTCATGCATCCGACTCTTCCCCAACCAACTCCGCAGCGCAATCCGGTACAACTGGTTTGCGCTGGCACCTACACCGAGCAGGAGTCCGCAAATCACATACGCCCATGTGGTTCCATGCCAGAGGCCAACAAGGAAGAAAGTTAGGAAGAAAGCCGCTACGCCATGAAAGCTCGTTAGCTTCGAGCTAGGCCAACGTTTGACCAGCTGCATGAGCAGCGAGTTGAAAACGTACGTCTTGAACCAGTTGGACATGGTCATATGCCACCGGCCCCAGAATTCCAGAAAGCTTTTCGACTGCCAAGGGCGGTCGAAGTTTTCAGGCAGACGGAATCCGAAGACATACGCAGCACCTATGACGATGTGTGTGTAGCCTGCAAAATCGAAAAACAGATGCGCCAGAAAAGCCCCCTGCGCACCTGCAAGAGCAAGCGGATTGGCATTGCCAAGCGCGATGCCCTCGAGGCCAGTCCATAGATGCTTGAACATGTCAGCCAGCACCAGAACCATGAAATAACCCTTGGCCATTCTGTGGGCGGCAGCTACGAACACCTCTTCGCTAAGCTTGAAGGTTCCAATTGACTCCAGTTGCTCATGGAAATCCTGAAAACGCTGGATCGGGCCGGAAATCAGGCAGGGCCAAGAAGTCAAAAAGCTGAACAGGGGCAAGAGACCCGGACGGAGCGAAGGCGTCTCTGCCATATCGATCAGTAGCTGCAATGCACGAATCAGAATGTAGGACAGGCCAATCACTACTGGCACCTGGCTCGCAAAAGGCAGAAAAGCCAGGAACTCATACGCCTTCATCCAACCGAATATGGCCAAGATTACTGCCAGGATCAGTATCAGCGGGGTGCGTGCCCGCAGCCTATAAGTAAGCTCGGTAGCCAGCCAGATAAGTCCGACAAATCCCAGCAGCGCCGACACGGCTAGCATGCTAGGCATTACCAGAACAATAAAAAGTAGCGTAGTGGTCGGGAACAGTACGCGGGCACGCCAATTTCCGGACGCGAGATTGGATACAAGAGCCGCCATCGCCACGAAGGCGATAAAGCTCCATGAGGTGATGGTCATGACCGAGACGCCCGGATCGGATGAGAATTGAAGATGTCTAAATGCATTTGCCGCTGAGTTTAAGGTAAGCCTCTAGAACCAATTTTCCATGTGCCACAAGGCCGGCCGGAGCCAGGTGGGAGACATCAGCCTTCTGCAATCCGACCATCGAAGTGAAAGTCTGACAGGCCTCAGCAGCCACTATCTGTTTCTGCGATTCAACAACAACAGGATTCACCTTGACCCATGGGTGTTGTTCATCAAGGCCCAGGACGATTGGCAGTCTTGGATTTTTTACTACACGCTCCCTGAAGTTCCTTAGCAGTTTGTTGAGCCTATTGCGATACTCATGGGCCATTTCGCTCGTCTCCGCATCGCTCTCGCCCTGTATCCATATCAGCGCCCGTATCTTCACCTTGTTCCCGAGCTTTTCCTGGAGCAGGATGGCCTTCCGCAATTCGGCAACCATATCGTCATAGAGTCCGTGCTGGCCAGGTGCCAGCCAGTTCTTTGCTAGGCTCGTCGAACCGAGGGAATACTTAAAAATGTATGGCCGGATGCCAGCCCGAACCAAACCGCGGGCAAACGACACTTCAAGGCCGAAATGCCCCTTGCGGAACAATCCCGCCTGAGGTTGCATATGCGTCCACATGCCCTTTGATGAACTAATCCCGGGCGCAATCCAGTAAAACCCGATCAAACCATCCAGTTTTTCAGAATCGGCAGGATAAAAACTGGCATCCCCTCCATAACCCATCATGTTTGATTGACCCGCCATTACAAACAGGTCTATTTCTTTTGCATGCGCAGAAATGACACTGTAAAACGCAATCAGCGCAATCAATACAACATGCAATTTATTTTTAAGCATCACGGTTTTCTTGGGAATTCTGACGGGCATTTTATCTCAGCTCGAAGAAGCCAAGGTTCAATCCCAAGGCGAGATGAGCCGAGCTTTGCTTAGTACATTTCTCCCTTTCGGGTAAACGAGCGGAGTCTGTGTAATGCTGCGGAAACGCTTCGGCACGTATCTGGCCTATCGTTAAAGCGCAGCTATCAGAGGGCGAGTAGGAATGTTCGCCATAAAATGGCGACGCGGCTATTAACAGAAAATTTCCCGCTGCGTAACGTTGCCAGCTTATTAATCGAGAGCTATCCCGCTATACCCAGAGGACAAAGCGGCATTGTTGCGGTCCTTGTCCGACATCTCGGTGATGGGCAGCGGCCATTTGATTTTCAGGAGGGGGTCGGCTGCATTCAATCCCTTTTCCGCCGTGGGTTCGTAGGCGGCCGAGACCAGGTAGAGCAGTTCGCAATCGTCGGCCAGGGTCTGGAAGCCGTGCGCGAAGCCTTCCGGGATGAGCAGGCTGCGCTGGTTCTCGGCCGACAGCAGCTCGCCGTGCCATTGCAGGAACGTCGGCGAGTTCCTGCGCAGGTCCACGGCGACATCGAAAATCTCCCCGCGAATGCAGCTGACGAATTTCCTTTCGGCATGGGGCGGCATCTGGAAATGCATGCCGCGCACCGTCCCGGCATTTTTCGAGTATGAATGGTTGATCTGCGAGATGGCGCTGCCCAGTCCGGCCTGGCGGAATTCCTCGGCGCAGAAGAAGCGGCTGAAATAGCCGCGCGCATCCCGAATCGGCTTGCGCTGGACAACTTTCAGGCCGGCTATCGGCGTATCGATTATTTCAAAGCGAGACATGCCCTTCTTCCGCCTGATAGGCCTCGATCTGCGCCAGGGTGAATTCCTTCATGTCGCGCCTGTCGCGCCAGCCCTGATGCCATTCCATGGTTTTTCCGAGCGCGGCTTGCAGATTCCAGCGGGGCTGCCAGCCCAGGCGCGCGCGCGCCTTGCTGCTGTCGAGTTTCAGGTAGCTGGCTTCATGCAGCTGCGGATTCCTGTCGAGCTGCCAAGAGGCGCCCTGCCGGGCGGCCGTCAGTTGCTCGACGATCCAGCCGACGGGACGGGCGTCGCCATCCGCGGGACCGAAATTCCACGCTTCCGCAAAGGCGGCGCGGTCGGCGAACAGGCGCTCGGCCAGCGTGAGGTAGCCGGAAAGCGGCTCCAGGACATGCTGCCAGGGGCGCACGGCGTTGGGCGCGCGTATCACCAGCGGCTGCCCGGCATCCAGCGCCCGGAAGAAGTCCGGCAGCAGGCGGTCGGCCGCCCAGTCGCCGCCGCCGATGACATTCCCCGCCCGGGCGCTGGCGACGCCAACGCCTGCCGCCTCCAGAAAGGAACGCCGGTACGCGGCGGTCACGATCTCGGCGCAGGCCTTGCTGCTGGAATAGGGATCGTAGCCGCCCATGGCTTCGTCCTCGCGGTAGGGCCAGACCCATTCGCGGTTCTCGTAGCATTTGTCGCTCGTGACGACGACGATCGACTTGACCGAGGGGGTGTTTCGCGCAGCTTCGAGCAGATTGACCGTGCCCATGACGTTGGTGGCATAGGTCTCGCCCGGCTCGGCGTAGGAGTAGCGCACCAGCGGCTGGGCGGCCAGATGGAAAACGATGTCCGGCCGGGCGGCGCGCATGGCCCGGGACAATTCGTCGGCATCCCGGATGTCGGCAATCGTGCTGCCGGCCATGCCGGTCGAGACGCTCGCGACGGAAAACAGGTTCGGCTCGGTCGGCGGCGCGAGCGCATAGCCGTGAACTTCCGCGCCGAGCTTCTGCAGCCACAGCGACAGCCAGCCTCCCTTGAAGCCGGTATGCCCCGTGACGAACACCCTCTTCCCCGGCCAGAAGCCCGCCGGAACCGCAGCCGGTTTCATTTCCAGACTTTCCAGGGCGGGTTGGTGCTCCACAACTCTTCGAGGTGGTTTTTGTCGCGCAGGGTGTCCATGGCCTGCCAGAAGCCGCGGTGTTCGTAGGCCATCAACTGGCCTTCGGTCGCGAGCCGCTGCAGGGGCTGCAGTTCCCAGCTGGTCTGGTCTCCCTCGATATAGTCGAGCGCTTCGGGCTCGAGCACGAAGAAGCCCCCGTTTATCCAGGAGCCGTCTCCGGCCGGCTTCTCCTGGAAGCTGCGCACGATTTCACGATCGATATTCAGGGCGCCATAGCGGCCCGGCGGCTGGATGGCCGTTACGGTGGCGGTTTTCCCGTGCCGGCGATGGAAGGCAATCGCCTTGCCGATGTCGATGTCCGAGACGCCGTCGCCGTAGGTGAAGCAGAACGTCTCGCCGCCGATGTATTCCTTCACCCGCTTCAGGCGCCCGCCGGTCATGGTGGCGTCGCCCGTATCGACGATCGTCACGCGCCAGGGCTCGGCATATTGCTGGTGCACCTCCATGCGGTTGCTGGCCATGTCGAAGGTGACGTCCGACATGTGGAGAAAATAGTTGGCGAAGTATTCCTTGATGATGTAGCCCTTGTAGCCCAGGCAGATCACGAAATCGTTGATTCCGTAATAGGAATAGAGCTTCAGGATGTGCCAGAGAATGGGCTTGCCCCCGATCTCGATCATCGGCTTGGGCTTCAGGTGGGACTCTTCGCTGATGCGTGTGCCGAGTCCCCCGGCAAGGATGACAGCTTTCATACAACCTCTCGCAAATGCCTGTGAATTGGAAAATGCCTCGACCTAGGCTTCCCCGGCCTCCCGGGTTTTCATCAGCAGGCCCTGGCCCGTCGGCAAGGCCAGCACCGTCATGTCCCGTTCCCCGGCAAAGCGGTCGAAGGCCCGGCGCTGATCGACATTGATCTCCCAGGCGTAATCGTCGAGCAGCATGAATCCGCCCACGGCCAGCCTTGGCCACAGGTATTCGGCGGCCGCTATTTCGGAGATCGCGTTATTCATGTCGATGTGCGCAAAGCAGAACCGCCCGGAATCGACGCTGCCGAATGTGTCCGGCACGAGCCCCCTGACGACCGACACCTGCGGAAATTCCCTGAAGGTGTTCAGCACGTCCTGGTAGCACTCCGTGTAGTTCTCCTTGAAATACTTGTTATGCAGCATCTCGCGGTCGGAAAGGATCGAGACGGGAATGCCCTGGAACGTGTCGAGCAGGTAAAAGCGCCTGCCCTGCAATTTTGCGCCCAGATACGAAACAATGGCGCGGGAAATGCCCCCGCGATTGACCCCGCACTCGATCAGGTCGCCTTCGAGGCTGCTGGCGCGCTCGGCAAGCCAGCAGGCCACATAGACCCGCCAATGCACCGCGGCGCCGCTCCAGGATCCCGTCGCCTCGCCGGCGGCATAGGCCCTGGCGAAGCGTTCGTCCTTCATGAAGTCGGCGCAATGGATGGTATACAGGCCGTCCTGGGCGTAGGTCGGATTTGCAACGAATGCATTGGCGCCCGGCCTCTTTTCCTCCGCATTCGGGGGCGGCGCTGAAACCGGCTGGCTGGCGGCGGGAGGGGGCGCATCCGGGCCGGGCCGTGCAACCGCCACGCTGACCGGCGCATTCAGTTCCGTCAGCGAACCGTGCTCGAGCGAAAAGACGCGGCGGCAGTATTTCTTGATCAGCTCCGGCGAATGGCTGGCAAAGACGAAAATCTTGGCCGCGCTGATCAGCTCCTGCATGCGGCTCTGGGCTTTTTCCTGAAAGGCGGCGTCGCCCGTGCCGAACATCTCGTCGATCAGCAGTATCTCCGGGCGGATGGCCGTCCCGACGGCGAACATCAGCCGCATGATCATGCCGGACGAGTAGGTTCGCACGGGCATGGACAGAAAATCGCCCAGCTCGGTGAACGCTTCTATGCTCGGTATGGCCGCCTCCATTTCCCGCCGCGAGGAGCCGAGCAGCATGCCCATGCGCACGATGTTCTCGTAGCCCGACAGCTCGACATCCAGGCCCGCGCCCAGTTCGATGATGGTGGACACCTTGCCCTGGCGCCGGACCTCCCCGACGACCGGCGGATAGATGCCGGCCATGGTGCGCAGCAGGGTCGTCTTGCCGGCGCCGTTGTGGCCGACCAGGCCGACGGTATCGCCTTCGTTCAGCTCGAAGCTCACGCTGTCCAGCGCGGTGATGGTGACGATGTTCGAGCTTTCCTTCGCCAGGCGGCCGCCGGTCCCGATCCGAACCAGCTGATTGCGCAGGGACAGGCTGTGCGCGTTGTAGATGGGGTATTGAACCGTTACGTTCTCGAATCGGATGTGCGCCATCGCTCAAACCCAGAACGGGATTCGGCTGTGCCTGCGGCCGTACAGCCAGAGGGTCGCCCCCCAGCCCGCCAGAAGCATGCCGGCGGAAACCACGTAAACGAAGGGCGCCGGGACGAATCCCTGGATGGGATCCCGTATCAGGCCGATCATGTAGGTGAATGGATTCAGCCAGATGAACTGTTCCAAGACGCCCAGCTGGTCGGGGCGATACAGGACGGGGCTCAGAAAGAACAGCAGAGGGATGAGAACCCCGATGATTTGCTCGAGGTCGCGGAAACGCGCGCCCAGCATGCCGAACAGAATCGCAATCCATAACAGGTTGCCGGCCAGCAGCAGCATCCCGGGGATGACGAGGAGCTGCGCGGCGCCAAGGGGGGGCGGGAAGACGATCAGCACGACCAGGACGACGACCAGGTTGTGCGCAAAATTTATCAGCTGCCTGAGCAGGAGCTGCAGGGGAAAGATCAGGTAGGGCGTTTTCAGGTTTCGCATTATCGCCGCGTTGCGCGTAAAGGCGGACGGGCTTTCGGCAACGCAGCCGGCAATGAACTGCCAAACGACAATGCCGACGGCCAGCGTGGGCACAAAGGTGGCCCGGTCGACCTTGAGCAACCCGCTCCAGAGAAAGCTCAAGCCGGCCACCCCGACGGCCGTGCCGATGACAAGCCAAAAGGGGCCCAGCACGCTGCGGCGGTAGCGGGCCTTGGTGTCCCCCCATGCGAAATACAAAATCAGCGGCAGGGAGCGATAGAGCGCGGCGAAATGTTCGATCACGGCCTAACCGGACTTAAGGAAGCGCTGCCGCAAACGGCCCAGCAATTCGCCGCCTTTCGCCAGCGGCTTGACCAGCAGATACGTCGCGGCAAATTCCACCATCCCGAAAACAACGAGAAACGCGGCCAATCCTACCCAGTAAAAAGGCGCCAGCACCCATGCAGACCGGCGCATATCCTTTGCCGGGGCGTCTTGCCCGCGCTGGGCGGGCTGCCTGAAACCCGCCAAAACTGCCGCCATGGCGGCCATTATCTGCAACAGATGGTTCCAGCGCCACTTTATCGCCCACCCGATCCGCCTGAAGACGGCAAGCAGCAAGCCCAGGAAGGTGTTCGACACCTGCCGCATCTCGATCGAGCATCGACAGGCGCTGAGGAGGATATCGGGGTTGAATTTCCCTATCGGGCTTTTCAGGAATTGGGCGAACAGCGGCACTACGGCGTGCTGGCTGAAACTGCCGAATACTTTCCGGACATGCGCCGGCTCGACGGCATCCAGCTTCTTCAGGTTTCTGACCAGGTTCAGCAGGCCGGGGTGCCATCCCGTCACGTCCTTGAAGCTGTTGTTCGCATGCACCACATAGCAGGCCGCTTCCTCCTCGAAGAATTCGACGGGATACCTGAAGGCAACGCGCAAGATCATGTCCAGATCGGCCACATAGAGGGAGCGCCGGTCGAATCCGCCCACCGCCTTGAAGCAGGCCGTGCGGAAGACGATCGCCGGAGTGGCGGGATGCTGCAGGGTCATCATGGCCGCCGCGCCTGCGCCGGCCGGGTAATAGCCGGTGGCCATTTCGTTGGGCGCCACGGAAAGGTGCTTGCCGTCGTCGTCAACGACGTTGGTCAGGCCGAAACAGAGGCCAATTTCGGGATGGCGGGCGATCTCGCGGACAGCCGCCTGGAAGAAATCCGGCAGCAGGTAATCGTCGTCGCACAACAGGGAAAAATAGTCGGTATCCACCCGGGAGATCGCGAATTCCCAGTTGGCAAGCATGCCGATGTTCTCGTCGTGGCGGTGATAGCCGATTCTGCCGTCGCGTTGCATGGCTTCCGCCACGACCGCGGCGGTGTCGTCGGGCGAGGCGTTATCGACGACAACGAGCTTCCAGTTCGGGTAGGTTTGCCTTCTGACGCTCTCGATGGCGCGCGACAGCAGGGCGGAGCGGTTGAAAGTGGGGATGACGACTGTAATCGTCACCTGCTCCTGTGCGGGCAAAACCGGGGAGGTTGGGCTGTTCACTGCGATGCGCGACAATGATCGGGGTTGATGGCGGGGGATCCCGGCGATTCGGGGCGGGGATTCACCTTTGAACCACATCTTCCTGCTTGCTGAAATATGACGCCATTATAGCCTCAACCGACCGGCGATCCAAACCCGAAACGCTGGCCCGGCCTGTCGCGGTTCACGCCGGGCGCAACAGCGTCCGCAGCTTGAGCCCGGGCAGCGGCGCAACCAGCCATGCGGCCATCTGCGACAGTCCCCAGGCCAGCGGCAGGTACAGAATCGCAAAGTTGGCCGGTATGGCAAAACCGGTCACCGCCTGCTTGACGGCGACGGCCGCGGCGAGCGCGGGCAGGGCCGGCCTGAGAACGCAGGCCCAGAGCCATTGAACATGGCTGGAGGGCAGGTATTTCCGGTTGACCCGCCATGCATAGAGCGGCCCGTAGATGGAGAACAGCGCGCACCACAGGCTGGCGGCGCCCACCGCGCCAAACTCGATGGCGGCAAGGATGACCGCCGGCACCTGGATGCAAAGCAGGAAAATGTGCAGCCTGAGCGTGATCCTGGTATCCGCATGCGCCAGCGTCAGGGCGTAGGGCATCATCATCAGGCTGGTGAGCAGCGTGCTGCCGATCACCAGCAGGCTGAGGATCGCGTGGACCCGTTCCGCCACCATGGGGTCCCGCAGCCACAGAAGAAGAATGTCCTGGCTGAACAGGGCCAGGGTGAAGCCCAGGGGAAAGACCAGCAGCGCCACCATGCGCGAGGCGAACCGGTAGGTGCCGATCAATTCAACCGCATCGCCCTTTGCCTGGCATTGCGTCATCCGCGGGTAATAGACCGTCTGCACCGGAATGGTGATGAGCTGCACGAAATTCGCCACGTTCGATGCAATGGAATAGAACCCGAAATCCCGCAGTGGCAGCAACCGGCTGAGGAGCAGCTTGTCGGCCTGCGTCACCGCCAGGGAAGTGACGGTGAGGGAGCTGATGCCGACGGAAAACTTCCTGATGCTGCGCCATTGGTCCCAATCGAATCGGGCGGGCCTGGGCAGGGCCGGCAGCGCGGCGGCGAGGGCAAGGCGCAAGGCAACGGCCGTCAGCGCCCCCATCAGGGCAAGCCAGGAAAAATAGGCGCGCGGATCGGAGGAGACCCAGAACAGGACGACGACCGCGCCGACATTGCCGATCACGTTCAGCGCGATCGATGTTGCATTGAGCATGACCTGGCGCTGCAGCCCGGCCAGCCCGCCCCCGTAAAGGGAGACGAAGAAACGCATGGCGATCATCAGGCCGATCAGGGCGATGGATTGCCAGACCATGGCATAGGGCAGCCCGTGGTCGGTGATCCAGTAGCGCGCAATGAGGGGCGAGACGAACAGCACGAGAAGGCAGACAAAGCCGACCAGGGCCAGGTAGAAATACTCCAGGGTGCGCAGCAGGTCGTGCATGCCGGCCTGGCTGCCGGCGTCATCCAGCGCGGCCGTTCTCTCGGCGAAGGCGCGCGAAAGCGAGGCGGACAAGCCCACCTCCATGAACGCCAGTATCGACTGGAGCATCAGGCCGATGCCGATCAGGCCGTAGGCTTCCGTGCCGAGCGCCTTGAGCACGAAAGGGGTGACGATCAGCGGCACCAGCATGTTCAGCAACATGCCGGAATAGGCTGCTAGCAGGTTCTTGCGCATTGCCCGGGTTACCGCCGCTCCCCGATCTTGCGGAGGGGATTGCCGACGTTGATGCTGTATGGCTCAATCACGCCGGACACGACGCTGCCCGCCCCGATGATCGCTCCCTGGCCGATATCGGCGCCATCCAGAACCACGCTGTTGGCGCCGATCCAGGCATCCGCGCCGATCCTGATGCCGCCCTTCGAGGGCAGGAATCCCTGCTCCAGGAGGGTTTTCGAGCGCAGCCGGTACTCGTGGTTGGTCGGCGCTATCGTGCAATTGGCGGCGATCAGCGCGCCCTCGCCCATGACGATGCCGTTGCCCGTATAGATCACCGTGCCGGCGTTGATGTAGCAGCGGGCGCCGATAATCAGGTCGCCGCTGCCGCCGCTGGGGTTGATGCGAACGAAGGAATCGATCAGGACCTCGTCGCCGATCTCGATTCTCGTGCCGCGCACGGAGTCTTCGATATGGGCAAGCGGGGAGATTCTGGCGGTAGGCGAGATGATCAACATAGCGTGATGAACCGTCTGATGAAGTCGTTCAGCTCCTCGGCGGGGCGCTGCTGGTGGAACCGGCTGACGAGGGAGAAATCGGATCCGATCCCGGCATTGGGCGAATCCAGGCCGGACTGGGGGCGCTCGACCTTGCAGGGGCGCCCGAGCTGCTCCTCGGCGATCTGCCGGCAGCGCTGGGCGAATTCGTAAACGCTTTCGGTCTCCGATC
This sequence comes from Rhodocyclales bacterium, assembly GCA_016214145.1. Classification (GTDB taxonomy): domain Bacteria; phylum Pseudomonadota; class Gammaproteobacteria; order Burkholderiales; family Rhodocyclaceae; genus Desulfobacillus. Next base: position 235,823 of record JACRPA010000006.1, on the reverse strand, counting down.
CCAGGACATTGATGGCGCCGGACGCCTCGGCCAGATCGCCCTCCACGCAGCGGGCGACGATATCCGCTATCGCCGCCGTGCTGACGAAATTGCGCCTTTGCAGGCCGCTGGACTTGAGGGTGATGCGCCCCTCTCCCTTTGCTTCGCGGGGGAAGCTGAAGGGGATGAGTGACCAGCGCTGGAACGATTCCGGATGCGCCGGCAGTCCGTAAACGGCGTTGGGGCGCAATGCCGCAAACGAACCCATGCCGCCGCCGGCCTGGCGCCGGAAGAGCTGCTCGGTGCAGAAGTGCGCCAGCGCGTAGTGCGATTGCGGATCCGCGGGCGAGTCCTCGGATTTCATGCCCGCCTGCGCGCCATACACATGCGTGCTGGAAATATAAATGAACCGCCTGCTGCCCGATTTCGCCGCGGCATTCAACAGCGCTTCGGCGCCGAGCGTGGCGCGCCGGTAGGCCGCCATCGGGTCGGACTTGAAGTCTTCGTCGATGACCCCCGCGCAATGCACCAGGCAATCGGACGCCGGCAGCTTCAGCCGGGCTATCTGCGCGGGATCCGACAGGTCTACGGCCTCGTCGACCAGCCTGGCCTGCCGCCCCAATGTATGCAGCGTGTGCTGCGGCCGCAAACGGGCGGCGACCGAAGCTCCGATCAGGCCCGTGGCTCCGCTCAGCAAGACGCGCATGGTCCGCAATCGACCCGGCTGGCTATCTGACGCGGCGAAGGTAGCCGTCGAAGGCTTCCGTGATCATGAGCTTGTCGCACAGTTCGCGATCGATCTCGAAATCCCTGTTCTTTTCCAGGAAGGCGCGCAGCGCCGTCATCGGGTTGTTGCCGACGTCCCAGGGGCGGTTGTGGGCGTAGTAGCCTTTCGGAAAGTATTCGATGAAGGTGTCCGGCAATACCATGTAGGAACCGACCGACACCAGCGGCGCATAGAGTTCGAGTTCCTTCAGGACATGGTCGTGCGTGTGCAGGGAGTCGAGAAAAACCATCACGCATTTCGCCTTTGCGGCAGCCGCCCTGACGCGCGCCATCACGTCCTCGGCCACCGAGGATCCTTCGATCATGTCGATGCGCTTCATCATCGGATGCGCCTCGATCTCCTTGCGGTTGTGTTCGCGGATGTCGATGTCGATGCCGAGGACCCTGCCCGGCCCGCCGATCAGTTCCAGCAGCGACGCCGAAAGGATCAGGCTCCCGCCGTGCGCAATCCCGGTCTCGATGATGAGGTCCGGCTTTACGTCCCAGACGATTTGCTGGGTGGCGACGATGTCGCTGGGGAACTTGATGATCGGCCGGCCCAGCCATGTGTAGTTGTACGTGTACTTGTACTTGTCGGCGTGCAGCATCCAGTCGAGGGACTTCTGCTTCAGATCTTCATCGCCGGCCATGGCGGCGATATCGGCGGCGCGTTCCTGCTTGAACTGGGAAATCGGATCCATGAGTGTCAATGCCCTTGCTAGGTTAAGAAATCGGGGGGGCGGCAAGCCCCAAAGAGGATTTTGCCGGCATCACAGGCGCCAGTGGGCCATGCCGGCATCGAACTGGCCTGCGGGGAAGAGCGACTTGACGTCGGCAATGCATCCGCCTTCGCGCACCTTCTCCTGCAATCCCGCTGCGCCAAGCGCCTTGTAGGCATCGTGGGCGACGGCGATCACGAGAACGTCGGCCTGCGGCAATGCGTCCCAGCTCGTCAGCGCGATGTTGTAGTCGCCCAGGGCGTCTTCCCGATTCGCAACGGGATCGTGCACCAGCACCTTCATGCCATAGCTTTGCAGTTCGCCAATGATGTCCGGCACGCGCGAGTTGCGCAGGTCCGGGCAGTTCTCCTTGAAGGTCAGGCCGAGCACGCTCACCCTGGCGTCCTTGAACGCAATGCCTTTCCGGGCCATCATTTTCACCGTCTTCTCGGCAACGTACTTGCCCATGCCGTCGTTGATGCGCCGCCCGGCGAGGATCACCTGCGGGTGGTAGCCCAGCGTTTCGGCCTTGTAGGTCAGGTAGTAGGGATCGACGCCGATGCAGTGGCCGCCGACGAGCCCGGGGCGGAACCTGAGGAAATTCCACTTGGTGCCGGCGGCCTCGAGGACTTCGGTGGTGTCGATGCCGAGCTTGCCGAAGATGATGGCCAGTTCGTTCATGAGCGCGATGTTGAGGTCGCGCTGGGTGTTCTCGATGACCTTCGCCGCCTCGGCCACCATGATGCTGGAGGCGCGGTGCACGCCGGCTTCGACGATCTCGCCGTAGAGCGCGGCGATGCGCTCCAGCGTTTCCGGGCTGTCGCCGGAGACGACCTTGATCACGCGCGCCAGGGTGTGCTCGCGGTCGCCGGGATTGATGCGCTCCGGCGAGTAGCCGACATGGAAACCGGTCTTCCATTTCATGCCCGAATGCCGCTCCAGCACGGGAATGCAGACTTCCTCGGTGGCGCCGGGATACACCGTCGATTCGTAGATGACGGTGGCGCCCTTTTTCAGGCGCCGGGCCGCTGCTTCGGAGGCATTGACCAGCGGCCCAAGGTCGGGATTGTGCGCGGCATCGACCGGCGTCGGCACGGCGATGATGATGAAATCCGCGTCAACCAGCAGGGCGGGGTCGGCGATGAACTCAAGCCGGTTCGCCGCGCGAAGCTCGTCGGCGGAAATTTCGCCGGCGGGGTCGACCCCGCGCCGGAAGGAATCGATCCTCGCCGCCGAATGGTCGTAGCCCAGGGTGCGGAAGCGCTTGCCGAACGCGACGGCCAGCGGCAACCCGACATAGCCCAGGCCGACCACGGCGATGGTTTTCTCGTGCGCGCTCACACGGCCTCCCCTGTGGAAACATTGACCTCGGCAGCGGCGGTCCCGGCCTCGATCGGGTGGGCCGCCGTGCCCAGTTCCTTGCGCAGCCGCTCGATCTCCTCGCGCGCCGCCTGGTACTCGCTTTCCTTGCAGTGCAGGAAGGCCCGGGTCAGATCCAGCTTGGCGGCAATGCCGCTGGGGGTGAGCAGATAGGCGTAGGCCAGCTTGTTGTCGCTGCGGCGGAAGTTGTCGGCCTTGACCAGTCCCTTGTCGAGCAGGGCCTTGAGCAGGTAATGGGTCTTGCCGAGGCTGACGCCGAGGGCGCGCGCCAGCTCCCGCTGGCTGATCTCGGGCTGCTCCTCGATCAGGCGAAGTACACGGTAATGGGCGGTTTCCCGAGGGGTCACAGACATCCGTTCAATTGTTGAACGGACTGGAATCTAGCACGACATCATGGGGTTGGGCAAGGGTGGGGTCCTGTAGGTCGGCCTTCAGGCCGACGACCAAAGGAAATCCCCGTGGGACAACGACCGCCCAAGTCGGCCTGAAGGCCGACCTACCGATGATCGCCTTCACCGAGCATCCAGCCGGCGGCCGTGTGCAGGGTAACGCCGGACGGGATGTCCGGCGCTGCCGGCATGTCGAGCGCGATCAGGCTACGGGCGGCGCGCGGATGGATCGCGGCAGCTTCGGCCAGGGCTCGCAGTTCGCGCTCGCGCGGGGCAGGATCGTCCAGGCTGGCACAGACCTGGATCAGTTCCTCCCCGCCGGCCGGGTAGCGGACCAGGAAATCGACTTCGCTGCCTCCCGGTGTGCGCACGTAACTCACCTCCGCGCCGCGCCGGTCGAGCTCGAGCAGTACGCACGTTTCCAGCGCATGACCGAGATTGCTCTTGCCCGATCGATCGAAAACCGGGATCAGGCCGGGATCGATCGGATACACCTTGCGCGGATTGACCATGCGGCGGCGCTCCGAATCCGTGGCGAGGGAAACCACGCGCACGAGAAAGGCGTCCTCCAGATGGCCGAGAAAACCATGCAGGGTGTCCTTGGCGACGGCAATGCCCTGTGACTTGAGGTCGCCGTAGAACTTGCTGATGCTGAAGGAGCCTGCCGGATTGCCGAGCAACTGGCGCACCAGCCAGCGCAAGGCCAGCGGATGCGAAACCGCATGACGCTCGATGATGTCGCGCAGCAGGACGACGTCGACGTATCCCTTCAGCAGTTCCAGCCGGTCGCGGGCATCCAGGCCCTGCGCCTCGGGGAAGCCGCCCGTCACGAGATAGTTCAGCAACTGCCGGTCGAGCGAGGAGCGCTCGGCTTTGGTCAGGCGTTCTGCCGGCTTCCTCGGCTCGCGCCCATGATGGCGCAGGTATTCGCGGAAGCTGAACGGGTAGACGACGGCCTCGACGGCGCGCCCGCGCATGCTGGTCGCCACCTCGCGGGAGAGCAGCTTGGCAGAGGAGCCGGACAGGAAGAGATCGATCGCCTCGCTGTCGAGCAGGCGACGGGCGAAGCTTTCCCAGCCGGGAACGGCCTGGATTTCGTCGAAGAAGAACGTCGCGCGCCGACCGCCCCGCCAGTCCGGATTGAGGCGGTAATACTCCTCCACCACGAGACCGAGCTCGCGCGCCGTCATGCCGGCAAGCCGCTCGTCCTCGAAGCTGAAGTAGAGCAGCCCCTCCCGCCCGACGCCGCCCGCATGACGGCGGGCCAGCTCCTGCCAGAGAAAGCTCGTCTTGCCGCTGCGCCGCATGCCGATGACCGTCATCGCCTTGTTGCGGATCTTCGGCAGACGGACATCCCGGCGCGTCAGCGCCGGCAGCGGCGCCGCCTGGCTGTCGACGATCTTCTGGCGGACAACGTCCCTGAATTGGCTTTCCATGAAGGACATTTTATAGGATATTTATCCTTTTAAAAAGGATAAATAAAAAGTCAGTCTCCGCAGGACGGCGGCGCCTCCCTGCAAAAAAAGCCGCTGTGTCGGGCTGAAGCCCGACCTACTTGTAATAGCTGCGATACCACTCGACGAAGCGGCGCACGCCTTCCGGCACCGGCGTTGAGGGATTGAAGCCGGTGGCCGCGCGCAGTTCGGCCGTGTCGGCATAGGTCGCCGGCACGTCGCCGTCCTGCATGGGCAGGAAATTCTTCTCGGCCTTGCGCCCCAGCGCCGCTTCGAGCGCCTCGATGAACGCCATCAGTTCGACCGGCTGGTGGTTGCCGATGTTGAAAATGCGGTACGGCGCCCAGCTGGTGGCGGGATCGGGGCGGTCCTTGACGAAATCCGGATCGGGCGCGGCAGGGCGATCGAGCACGCGCACCACGCCTTCGGCGATGTCGTCGATGTAGGTGAAGTCGCGCTGCATCCTGCCGTGGTTGAAGACATCGATCGGTCGTCCCGCCAGGATGGCGTCGGCAAACAGGAAATACGACATGTCCGGACGCCCCCACGGTCCATAGACGGTGAAGAAGCGCAGGCCGGTGGCCGGCAGGCCGAAGAGGTGGCTGTAGGCGTGCGCCATCAGCTCGTTGGACTTCTTGGTGGCGGCGTACAGGCTGACGGGATGGTCGACGCTGTCGTGCTCGGAGAACGGCATCTTGGTATTGCCGCCGTACACGCTGGAGCTGCTGGCATAGACGAAGTGGCCGACCTTGCCGTGGCGGCAGCCTTCGAGCAGGTTCACGAAGCCGACCAGGTTGGTCTGCGCGTAGGCATGCGGGTTGGTCAGCGAGTAGCGCACGCCGGCCTGCGCGGCGAGGTTGATGACGCCCTCGAAGCGCTCCTGCGCGAAGAGGGCGGCAACGCCGGCCGTATCGGCGATGTCGAGCCTGACGAAGCGGAAGCCGGGCAAACCGGCCAGTTGCTGGAGACGCGCCTCCTTGAGGCCGACGTCGTAGTAGTCGTTCAGGTTGTCGATGCCGACGACCTCGTCGCCGCGCGCCAGCAGGCGCTGCGCGACATGCATGCCGATAAAGCCGGCGGCGCCGGTGATGAGCACTTTCATTCGGTGTCCCCAAGCGTTGCGCCCTGCACCGGGGAACGGCGAGGGGGCATGGCTTATAATTCCGTTTTCAGGCGCTCATTCTAAACGACAAGCCTACACAGGCGCCCCGCATGCGCTCCATTCTCCTCGTCAAAACCTCCTCGCTCGGCGACGTCGTGCATAACCTGCCGGTGGTCAGCGACATCCATGCGCGTTTTCCGCAGGCCCGCATCGACTGGGTGGTGGAGGAAGGCTGCGCCGACATCCCGCGCCTGCATCCGGCCGTCGGCAAGGTGATCCCGGTCGCCGTGCGGCGCTGGCGCCGCACCCTGCTGTCCGCCGCCACCTGGCGGGAACTGCGCGCCTTCCGCGACGCGGTGCGCGCCGAACGCTACGACCTGGTGCTGGACACGCAGGGGCTCGTCAAGAGCGCCCTGCTGGCCCGCCAGGCGCAGGGCCGGCGCGCCGGCTATGCCGCCGAGGTTGCGCGCGAACCGCTGGCGGCGCGCTTCTACGACGCCACTTTCGTCATCCCGAAGAATCAGCATGCGGTGGAGCGCAACCGCTGGCTGGCCGCCGCCGCGCTCGGCTACGAGCCGAACCTGCCGCTCGATTACGGCATCGCCGCCGCGCCGCTTGCCGCGCCCTGGCTGCCGGACGGCCCCTACTGCGTGCTGCTCACCGCCAGCAGCCGCGCCGACAAGCTGTGGCCCGAGGCCGACTGGCTGGCGCTGGCCGCGGCGCTCAATGCGCGCGGCCTGGCCTGCGTGCTGCCGGGCGGCAGCGCCGAGGAACGCGAACGCGCGGCGCGACTGGCCGCAGGAATGGAGAAGGCGGTCGCCGCGCCGCCCCTGAGCATCGCCGAGCTGGCGCAGCTGCTGGCCGGCGCGCAGATCGTGGTCGGCGTCGACACCGGCCTGAGCCACATCGCCGCCGCCCTGGGGAGGCTGACTTTGTGCCTGTTTTCCGGTTCGCGCCCGGAACTGACCGGCGTCTACGCCGGAGAAACGGCGATCAACCTGGGCGACGCCGGCGCGCCGCCTGCGGCCGAACAGGTCATCGAGGCAGTCGACGCGCATGTAGGTCGGCCTTCAGGCCGACTCCTGGCGCCGATCAACCGCCATAGTCGGGCTGAAGCCCGACCTACGGGCCGACCTGCGGAATGATGGCGCGCTTCTTCTACAACCTGGCGCTGCTGCTCCTGCTGCCCTACGTCGGACTGCATCTGCTCCTGCGCAGCCGGCGCCAGCCGGAATATCTCGCGCACCTCGGCGAGCGCTTCGGCCGCTACGGCTTCACCGGCGGGCAACCGCTGATCTGGCTGCACGCCGTCTCGGTCGGCGAGACGCGCGCCGCGCTGCCGCTGGTGGCGGCATTGAAGGAACGCTATCCGGGCCACCGCATCCTGCTCACGCACATGACGCCGACCGGACGAAAGACGTCCGAGGAACTGCTCGGCGACGACGTGCTGCGCGCCTACCTGCCCTACGACTACCCGTTCGCCGTGCGGCGCTTCCTGCGGCATTTCAGGCCGGCCGTCGGCGTCATCATGGAAACGGAGATCTGGCCGAACCTGGTGGCGGCCTGCAGGGAGCGGGGCGTTCCCCTGCTGCTGGCGAACGCCCGATTGTCGGAGAAATCGGCGCGGCGCTACGCCCGCTTCCCCAATCTGACGCGCGGCGCGCTGCAGGGCCTCGCCGCCGTCGCCGCGCAGACGGAAGAGGACGCCGCCCGCCTGCTCGCGCTGGGGGCGCAGAAGGCCGACGTGCTCGGCAACGTGAAGTTCGACACCCTGCCGCCGCCGGAGCAGCTCGCGCTCGGTGAAACCCTGCGCCGGACAATCGGGGCGCGCCCGGTGCTGCTGGCCGCCAGCACGCGCGAGGGCGAGGAAGCCCTGCTGTTCGAGGCGCTGGCGAAGCATCCGCCGGGCGACGCGCTGCTCGTCGTCGTGCCGCGCCACCCGCAGCGCTTCGAGGAGGTCGCCGCGCTCGCCGGCAAGGCCGGATTTGCTGTCCTCCGACGCTCCGAAATCGCCGCAGGAGCGGGCTTGCCCGCTCCTGCGGAAATCCTGCTCGGCGACAGCATGGGCGAGATGTTCGCCTACTACGCCGCCTGCGATGTGGCCTTCATCGGCGGCAGCCTGCTCGACTACGGCAGCCAGAACCTGATCGAGGCCTGCGCGGTGGGCAAGCCGGTATTGATTGGACGCTCAACCTACAATTTTTCGCTGGCGGCCGAGCAGGCGCTGGAATGCGGCGCGGCGCGGCAGATCGGCACGGCGGGGGAACTGCTGGAGGCGGCCGACGCCCTGCTGCGCGATGACGCTGCGCGCAAGCGCATGGGCGAAACGGGACGGGAATTCGCCGCGCGCCACCGCGGCGCGACGGAGCGGACGCTGGAGATGGTCGGTCGGTACCTGCCGTCATTGTCGGCCTGAAGGCCGACCTACAGGGGAAAGACTGTCTGGTAGGTCGGCCTTCAGGCCGACTTCGGCGGCTGTTGTCGGGCTGAAGCCCGACCTACAAGCCCTCTAAACCCCTCTGTAGGTCGGCCTTCAGGCCGACACAAACGTTAAGCCCTGCATGACCTACAACGCACTCCGCAAGGGCAGGGTCTCCGAACCGAGCCGCGCCTACTTCGTTACCGCTGTTATTCGAGGAAGACGCCCGGTTTTCGCGGACCTCCGGATAGCCAGACTATTGGTTCAGGAAATGCGCGTCCTTCACCATGGCGGGATGGTCAGTTCTCTGGCGTGGGTCGTCATGCCGGACCATCTGCATTGGCTGTTCCAACTGGGGGACAACGTGGCCCTCGCGAAGATGATCGGCTTGCTGAAAGGCCGCAGCGGCCGTCTGATCAACCAATATTTGAACCAGAGTGGCGCGCTGTGGCAGGCCGCATTTCACGACCATGCTTTGCGCAAGGAGGAGGATCTGCACGAAATAGCCCGCTATATCGTGGCCAATCCGTTGCGTGCGGGGCTGGTTGAATCGCTGGCGGAGTACCCGCACTGGGATGCGGTCTGGCTGTGACCCTTCGTAGGTCGGCCTTCAGGCCGACTTGGGCGGTTGGTGTCGGCCTGAAGGCCGACCTACGTGTGCGATACCCATGTAGGTCGGGCTTCAGCCCGACAACAGCTTCTATTTCTCGAGCAATGCGTTGATGGCCTGGACGTCTTCTTCGCCGAGGCTGCCGGCGGCGGCCTTCAGGCGCAGCTGCGCCAGCAGGGTGTCGTAGCGCGCCTTGGCCAGGTCGCGGCGGGTGGAGAAGAGCTGCTGCTGGGCGTTCAGCACGTCGATGTTGATGCGCACGCCGACTTCATACCCCAGCTTGTTCGAATCGAGGGCCGACTGGCTGGACACCAGCGCCTGTTCGAAGGCCTTCACCTGGGCCATGCCGTTGGTCACGCCGAGGTAGGCCTGTCGCGCATTCAGCGCGGCGCTGCGCCGCGTGTTGTCGAGGTCGGCCCGCGCCTTCTCGCGCAGGGCCACGGCTTCGCGATCCCTCGACATCACCGCGCCGCCGGCGAAGATCGGCAGGCTGAGCTGCAGGCCGACCGTGGAGGTATGCGTGTCGCTGCCGAAGGGAACCACCACCCCGGTAGACAACCCGCCGGTGGCCGAACTGCGGCCGCGCGTGGCCACCAGGTCCAGCGTCGGCAGGTGGCCGGCACGCTGCTTGTTGATTTCCTTGTCGGCAATCTCCAGGGCGGCCTGCTGCGCGGCGACCAGGGGGCTGCCGGCTTCGGCGGCTTCCACCCATTTCGTCATGTCGTCGGGCTGCGGCCGCTGCAACTGCACCTGGGCGCGCAGGGACGCCAGCGACTCGGGCACCTTGCCGATCACCTGGCGCAGCGCCTGGCGCTTGATCTCCAGGTCGTTCAGCGAGGCCAGTTCCTGCGCCGTGGCGAGGTCGTAGCGCGCCTGGGCCTCGTGGGTGTCGGTGATGGTGGCGGTGCCGACCTCGAAGTTTCGCTTGGCCGCCTCCAATTGCTCGGCGATGGCTTTCTTCTGCGCCTGCGCCAGGCTCAGGCTGTCCTGCGCCAGCAGCACGTCGAAGTAGGCTTGCGAAGCGCGCAGCACGATATCCTGGCTGGCCTGGGCGAACTGCGCATCGGCCAGCACGACCTGCAGCTTGGATTGGCCGTACTGCTCGATGTTCTGCCAGCGGAAAATCGGCTGGGTCAGGGTGATCTGGTAGCCGTTGGTGTTGTACTGGGTGTCGACCGTGGGAGCGCCGGGCGTGCGGCGCTGGAAATCGACCTCGTTCCAGGTGGTGCTGGCCGAGGCCGAAATCACCGGCAGCAGGCCGGCGCGGCCCTGGGGCAGTTTTTCCTGTCCGGCGTCGCGCGCCGCCCGCGCCGAGGCGTACTGGGCATCGTATTCGAGCGCATCGCGATAGACCTGCAGCAGGTCGGCGGCAAAAGCAGACTCGGCCGGCGCACCGGCAAGGGCCAGCGCAAGCATCAGCAGTTTTCTCTTCATGAACGGCCTCATATCCAGGTTTGTCACGCCGCTGCGCGTTCGACGTCGCGCGACCAGGCGATCACGCCGCCGGCCAGGTTATAGACGCGCTCGAAGCCGTTCTGCCTGAGGAACTGGCCGGCGTGATGGCTGCGCGCGCCGGAGCGGCAGATCATCACCACATGGGCGGCGCGGTCCAGTTCGTGCATGCGCGCCGGGATGGCCCGCATGGGAACGAGCGTCGATCCTTCGATGCGGTAGGCGGCGAACTCGTCGGGCTCGCGCACGTCGAGCAACAGCGGGGCGGGACGCCCTTCGTCATTCAGCCATTCGTTCAGTTCGACTGCAGTGATCTGTACCATTTCCGTTCCTCAGAAAACGAACTTTCCCCGCTCCGCCAGGTTGCGCAGCCGCGGGATGCTGGTTTCGAACAGGTTGACGCTCTGGAACTGCCCCTCGGCCACGCAGGTGACGAGCCGCGCCTGCATCAGCGGCGCCTCGCCCACCACCGCCAGCAGGCGGCCGCCCACCTTCAGCTGCGCGAGCAGCGCGTCCGGAATTTCCGGCACGGAGCCGGACAGGACGATGGCGTCGTAGGGCGCCTGGGCGGGCCAGCCCTGCGCGCCGTCGCCGTCGACCACCGTAACGTTGTCGGCGCACTCGCGCTGCAGGCTCTCTCTCGCGCGCGCGGCCAGCTCCGGCTCGATCTCGACCGTAAACACATGGTCGCTGCGCGCGCCGAGCAGGGCCGCCATGTAGCCCGAGCCGGTGCCGATCTCCAGCACCTTGTCCGACTTGCGCAGCTGCAGCGCCTGCAGCATCTTCGCCTCGATGGCCGGATGCAGCATCGCCGCGCCGTGGCCCAGCGGGATCGCCGTGTCGGCGAAGGCCAGCTTGAGGCAGGCCGGCGGCACGAACGCCTCGCGCTTGACGGTCATCAGCAGATCGAGCACTTCCTGATCCAGCACCTCCCAGGTGCGGATCTGCTGCTCGACCATGTTGTAGCGGGCTTGTTCCAGGTTCATGACCTTGCTCCGGATATTATATATTAGCAAATTCTAATAAAGATGGCCACTGCAGGTCGGCCTTCAGGCCGACAACAACGGCCCAAGTCGGGCTGAAGCCCGACCTACAGCCCGACCTACGGCGCAACCATGCGATTTTAACCTAGTTAGCATCCCCGACCCTTTTCACCCTGAACCACGCCGCGTACAGCGCCGGCACGAACAGCACCGTCAGCACGGTGGCCACCAGCAGGCCGCCCATGATGGCGAAGGCCATCGGCCCCCACAGCACGTTGCGCGTGAGCGGGATCATCGCCAGCATCGCCGCGGCGGCCGTCAGCATGATCGGCCGGAAGCGGCGCACGGTGGCCTCGCGGATCGCCACCCAGGGCGGCTCGCCGGCCTTGATGTCCTGCTCGATCTGGTCGACCAGGATCACCGTGTTGCGCATGATCATGCCGCCCAGCGCGATGGTGCCGAGCATGGCGACGAAGCCGAAGGGCTGGCGGAAGACGAGCAGCGCCAGCGCCACGCCGATGAGGCCGAGCGGCGCCGTCAGCAGCACCATGAAGGTGCGCGCGAAGCTCTGCAGCTGGATCATCAGCAGCGCCAGCACCGCCACCAGCATCATCGGCATGCCGGCGTTGATGGATTCCTGCGCCCGGCCGGATTCCTCCAGCGAGCCGCCGATCTCGATGCGGTAGCCCGCCGGCAGCTTGGCGCGCAGCGGCGCCAGTTCGCGGTCGATGGCCATCGCCACGTCCGGCGCCTGCACGCCGTCGACGATGTCGGCGCGCACGGTGAGGGTGAGTTCGCGGCTGCGGCGCCAGAGGATCGGCTCCTCGAAGGCTTCGCGCACCGTCGCCACCTGGACGATCGGCACATAGCGTCCCGAGGCGGTCGGCACCTGGACGCCGAGCACCCGCTCCATGGCGTCGCGCTCGCCTTCCGGCGCGCGCAGAACGATGTCGATGAGGCGATCATTCTCGCGGAACTGCGCCACCGCGATGCCGCTGATGGCGCCCTGCAGGGCGCGCGAGACGCTTGAGGTGGACACGCCCAGTGCGCGCGCCTTGTCCTGGTCCACGTCGACGCGCAGCATCGGCGCGCGCGCGCCCCATTCGTGGTTGACGTCCATGGTGTGCTTCGATGCGCGCATCGCATCGGCCACCGCATTGGCGATTTCCTTGATCTGCGGGATGTCCGTGCCGCTGACGCGGAACTGCAGCGGATAGGACACCGGCGGGCCGAGCGCGACCCGGTTGGCGCGGGCGCGCACGCCGGGAAAGTCCTCGGCGAGGAGGGTGCGCAGGCGGGCGACGATGCGCTCGCGCCCCTCGATGTCCTTGCTCAGAATCACCGTCTGGGCGAAGTTGGCGCGGAAGAGCTGCTGGTCGAGCGAGAGGAAGTAGCGCGGCGAGCCGTTGCCGACGTAGGTGACCCAGGAAGCCACGTCCTCGTCCCGCGCGATGACCGCCTCCAGCCGCTTCGCTTCCTTCTCCGTCGCGGCGAAACTGGATCCCTCGGGCAGCCACAGCTCGACCAGCACTTCGTTGCGGTTCGAGTTGGGGAAGAACTGCTTCTCGGTGAGGCCCATGCCGGCCACACCGAGGACGAACAGGCCGAGCGTGGCGAGCATGGTCAGCCGGCGGTGCGCCAGGCACCACTCGATGACGCCGCGCAGGCGGTTGTAGAAGCGGGTATTGAAGACGTCGTGGCCGGCGATGGCATGCTCGTGGCGCGGCCCCTTCAGCAGCCAGTTGCCGATGAAGGGCGTGACGGTGACGGCGGCCACCCAGGAGATCAGCAGCGCCAGCGTCACCACGGCGAAGATGGCAAAGGTGTATTCGCCGGTGGCCGACTTGGCGGTGCCGATCGGCAGGAAGCCGGCCGCGGTGATCAGCGTGCCGGTGAGCATCGGAAAGGCCGTGCTGCGCCAGGCGAAGGCGGCGGCGGCCAGCTTGCCGAGGCCCTGCTCGATCTTGCGCGACATCATCTCGACGGCGATCATGGCGTCGTCCACCAGCAGGCCGAGCGCGATGATCAGCGCGCCGGTGGAAATGCGGTGCAGGTCGATGCCGAAGTAGCGCATGCCGAGGAAGGTCGCCGCCACCACCCAGGGGATGGTGATGGCCACCACCAGGCCGGTGCGCAGGCCGAGGCTGAGGAAGCTCACCACCAGCACGATGCCGAGCGCCTCGAGGAAGACGCGCATGAAGTCGCCCACCGCCGTCTTGACGATGCGCGGCTGGTTGGAGACCTGGGCGAACTCGATGCCGACCGGCAGGTCGGCCAGGATCGCCGCCATTTCCCGGTCGAGGTCCTCGCCCAGCTTGAGCACGTCGCCGTCCTTCACCATGGAGACGGCCAGGCCGATGGCCTGCTGGCCGCGGTAGTACATCTTGGAGACCGGCGGGTCGACGTAGTCGCGCCAGACCCGTGCGATGTCGCCGATGCGCAGGCTGCGGCCGGCCACCGCCACGCGCGTGTCGGCGACGGCGGCCACCGAGGCCAGCCCGCCGGTGACGCGCAGGGGAATCGCGTGGGTCGCGGAATTCACCGCGCCGGCCGGCGCCACGGCATTCTGCGTCGCCAGGGCCTGGCCGACCTGCTGCGCGTCCAGACCGAGCGAGGCCAGCTTCTGCTGCGACAGTTCGATGAAGATGCGGTCGTCCTGGATGCCGATCAAGTCGATCTTGGCGACGTTCTTCAGCTTGAGCAGGCGCTGGCGCGCCGCCTCGACGTGGTCGCGCAATTCGGAATGCGTGAAGCCGTCGGCGGTGAAGGCGTAGATCGAGCCGAAGACGTCGCCGAATTCGTCGTTGTAGAACGGCCCGGCGACGCCCTCGGGCAGGGTATGGCGGATGTCGCCGATCTTCTTGCGCACCTGGTACCAGGCGTCGGCCACCGCCGGCCCGCGCGCCGTGTCGTGCAGCTCGAGCAGGATGAGCGACTCGCCCGGCTTGGAATAGCTGCGCGTGTGGCGGAAGTAGGGGATCTCCTGCAGCTTCTTCTCGATGCGGTCGGTGACCTGCTTGTCCACCTGCTCCGCCGTGGCGCCCGGCCACATCGTGCGGATGACCATGGCGCGGAAGGTGAAGTCCGGATCCTCGCGCTGGCCGAGCTTGAAATAGGAGGAGAAACCGGCGATGGCGATGACCAGGATGAAGAACAGCGTCAGCTCGCGGTGGCGCAGCGCCGCGGCAGTTAGATTGAAACGGCCGTCGGGGTTCATGGCAAAGAAGCGCTTTCAACGCAAAGGCCGCAAAGACGCAAAGAGCGCAAAGAGCGCAAAGAGCGCAAAGAGCGCAAAGAGCGCAAAGAAAAACATACTTCGTTTCTTGCTGTTCTTTGCGTCCTTTGCGCCTTTGCGGCCTTTGCGTTAAAGGCGTTTTCGTATGTCATTTCGGCTGCTCCGGCAGGCGCACTTTCTGCCCCGGCTCCAGCAGGTTGGCGCCGGCGGTGACGACCAGCATGCCGGACTCGAGGCCGCCCTTGACGCGCATGTCGTTGCCGACGACGCCGTCGGTGTCGACCTTCCTCAGGCTCACGGTCTGCGTGGCCGGATCGACGACCCACACGTTCGGCTGGTCGTTGCGCGTGAAGAAGGCGGACAGCGGCAGGCGCAGCGCCGCCGTATCGCCGGAGCTGACTTTCGCCTGCACGCTGGCGCTCATGCCGAGGCGCACCGATTCGTCGGCCTGCGCCACGCCGATGCGCGCCGCGAAGGTGCGCGTCGCCGCGTCGGCGCTCGGCGCAAGTTCGCGCAGGCGGCCGGCCCAGACGCGGCCGGGCAGGCTGTTCAGCGTGACAGTGAAGCCGGTGGCGGCGCGCAGCTTCTCGACTTCGCCCTCCGGCACGGCGATGACGACTTCCTTCTCGTTGCCTTCGGCCACGCGCACCACCGTCTGGCCGGCGGCCACCACCTGGCCGGCCTCGGCCTCCACCGCTGTCACCACGCCGTCGCGGTCGGCCACCAGCGTGGCATAGGCGGCCTGGTTGCGCGCCACGCCGGCCTGCGCCGTGGCCGTCTTCAGCGCCGTCTCCCTGGCGTCGAGCACGGCCTGGCTGACGAAATTCTTCTCGCGCAGCTCGCGGTAGCGCTTCGCCTCCGCCTCGGCCAGCGCGCGGTTCGCCTCCGCCTGCGCCGATTGCAGCGCCGCATCCTGCGCATCGAGTCGCGCCAGCACCTGGCCGCGCTTCACTACCGCGCCGACATCGACGCGCCGCTCGACGATCTTGCCGCCGAGGCGGAAGCCGAGCCGGCTCTCGTAGCGGGCGCGCACCTCGCCGGGAAAAGTCAGTCCGCCGGATACGGCGGCGCCGTCGATCTTCATGACGCGGACGGTGCGCAGCGGCTGCGCCGGCTCTTCCTTCGGCGAACAACCGGCCAAGGCCAGCGCGGCGAGGATGGCCGCGGCGAGGATCCTGTGTTTCATGATTGCCTTCCAAACGATAAGCGCCACCGGCCGCCGCGCCGCGCCGCGCGCGGGCGCATGGTCAGCCAGTAGAGCAGCGGGATGACGAAGAGGGTCAGCACGGTGGCGAAGCCGAGGCCCCAGACGATGGCGCCCGCCACCGGCCCCCACAGCATGGACTTGCCGCCGAGGCCGAAGGCCAGCGAGAAGAGGCCGCCGACGGTGGTGACGCTGGTGATGATGATCGGCACGACGCGGCGGCGCGCGGCATACACCGCGGCGTGCAGCACGCCCATGCCGGACTTCAGGCGCTCGTTGGCGGCGTCGATCAGCACGATGGCCGAATTCACCGCGATGCCGGTGAGCGCGATGACGCCGTACATGGTGTACAGCGACAGCGGGTCGCGCGAGATGATCAGGCCCAGCGCCACGCCGGTGAAGGCCAGCGGCACGGTGACGAGGATCAGGAGCGGCTGCCAGTAGCTCCTGAACTGCGCGGCGAGGATCATGTAGATCAGGCCGACGCCGACGAGGAACAGCACCGCCATGGCGTCGAGGCTTTCCTGGATGTCGTCCAGCTCGCCGGAGAAGTCGAGCGAGACGCCGGGATGATTGGCCTGCACCTTCCTCCATTCTTCGGCGATGATGCGGTTGGCCTTCACCGTGTCGGTCTGCTGCTTGTCGAGGTCGGCCTCCACCGCGATGGCGCGCTTCAGGTTGTAGTGCTTGACGATGCCGGGGCCGCTGCGCGTCTCCTCGCGCACCAGGGCGCCGAGCGTGGTGCTGCCGCCGCCGGGCAGGGCCACCGGGTCGGCGAGGATCGAGGCGATGTCCGCGATTCCCTCGCGTTTCGCCCGCACCCGCACCTCGACCTTCTCGCCCTTGTCGCGGGCAAGGGCGACGATCTCGCCGTCGACGTGCAGACGCACGATGCGCGCCACCTGGGCCGGGTTGAGGCCTGCGTTGCGCACCGCCTCGCGGTCGAGCGCCAGCACCATCTCGGGGCGGCCCGGCACTTCGTCGTCGGCGACGTCCTTGGCGCCGGGGATGGCGCGCACGATGCGCAGCAGCTCGTCGGCGGCCGTGCGCAGCGCATTCTGGTCGTCGCCGCGCGCCCGCACCCGCACCGCCTTGGACAGCGGCGGACCGCCGGAGAGGATGGTGAAGGTCACCTTGCCGGGACCGGGCGTGGCCTCGACCTCGGCGCGCATGGCCTCGATCAGCTCCGGCACGCTGCGCGAGCCGCCGTTGCCCGGATTGAGCGAGACGAAGACCTGGCCATAGGCGTCGCCGTAAAGCGGCTCGGTGTCGGTGAACTTGATGCCGGCCACAGACGCCATCTCGCGCGCCTCGCCTGCCTTGAGTTGGCTGCGCACGCGCGCCTCGACCGCCTGCACCTTGGCCAGCGTGGCATCCACCGGCGCGCCGGCCGGCATGTCCACGTTCACGTAGAAGAGGCGCAGCGGATCCATGGCGAAGAACTGCACGCGGATCACCCCCGTCGCCATGGCGGCGACGGCGATCAGCAGCATGCCGCCCGACACAGCCAGCGACAGCTTCGGCCAGCGCATGACGCGGATCAGCAGCCGCGCATATTTCACGCGCAGGGTATGCAGGAAATCGATGCGCCAGCGCTGTATGCGCGAGGGGTTGTCGAGGTTCAGGCGCAGCGCCGTGACGTGGGCCGGCAGCATCCAGTAGGCCTCGATCAAGCTTATGCATAGCGCCAGCGTGACGACGAAGGGGATGATGAACATGAACTTGCCGACGATGCCGGGCAGCAGCATCAGCGGCAGGAAGGCCGCCACGGTGGTCGCCACCGAGGAGGTCACCGGCGCGATCACCTCGCGCAGGGCGTCCACCGCCGCGCTGAAGTAGTCCTGGCCGCGCTGGATGCGGTAGTAGATCGCCTCGACCACCACCACCGCGTCGTCCACCAGCATGCCGAGGGCGATCACCACGCCGAGCAGCACCGAGATGTTGAGGGTGTAGCCCAGCGCGTGCAGCACGCCGAAGGTGCCGGCCAGGGCGAAGGGGATGCCCAGGCTGACGAGGAGCGCGATGCGCGTGCCGAGGAACAGCCAGCAGATCCCCAGCACCACCAGCAGCCCCTGCAGGGCATTGGACTCCATGACGCGGATGGCCTCGCGCGTCACCACCGTCTGGTCGTCCATCAGCATGGCCGAGACGCCGGCCTTGGCCAGCGTCGGGTTCTGCTCGGCGATATGGCGGTTGATCTTCTCCACCAGCTCGACGGTGTTCACCTTGCTCTTCTTGGTCACCGACAGCACCACGGCCTGACGGCCGTTCGAGGCGGCGAGGCGGTCGGGCTTGACGCGGGTGCGCGCAGCGGTGGCCAGGGCATCGAGCGGCACCTTCTCGCGCGGATTGAGGGCCGGCGCCACGGTCAGCCGCGCCAGATAGGCCGGATCGACTTCCTGGCCGACCAGGCGCACCAGCCATTCGTCCTCGCCGACGCGCGCCTTGCCGGCGAAGGTGTCGCGGAACCAGCCGCCGACGCCGTCGGCGATGTCGGCGGCGGTGACCCCGCGCGCCTGGGCCGCCGCCGGCAGGAATTCGACGCGCAGCTCGGGGTCGTTGAGGCCGTTGGCGTAGACCCGGTCGACGCCCGGCATGCGCTCGATGTCGTCGCGCAGGTTCTTCGCCGCCAGGCGCAGGTGCTCGTCGTCGGCGCTGCCGGTGACCAGCACCATCGCCGTCGGGAAGCCGTTCGAGGTGGTGACCTCGATGATGCGCGGCTCCTTGGATTCGGACGGCAGTTCGATCTTGGCGCGGTTCTGGATCTCGCGGCGCAGGTCGTTCACCCGCTTGTCGAAGACGCGCTCGCTGATGTCGCTGAAGCGGATCAGCATCGAGGCGATGCCCTCGCGGCTGTTGGAGGCGACGAACTTGATGTCGGCCACGCCCTTGATGGCGTCCTCCAGCGGCTGGGTGACGCGCTTCTCGACGTCCTCGGCCGAGGCGCCGGGCAGCGCCGTGGTGACGATCACCCAGTTGAAGTTGATCTCCGGATCGCGCTCGCGCGGCATCGCCGCGTAGGCGAGGAAGCCGAGGATCAGCACCAGGGCGAAGGTGATGTTCGCCAGCGGGTGGTTGCGGATGAGGCTTTCGAACAGCTTCATTTTTTCGCCTGCACCGCCTGGCCGTCGGCGAGGCCGTGGCGGCCGTCGATGACGACCATCTTGTCGGCCAGCATGGCCGCGGCCACCGGCCGGCCTTCCTGCGCGCCCGGCAGCGGCAGGAAGCGCGCCGTCGCGCCGTCCAGCACGAAGACGCCGAACGTCGCGCCGCGCTTGGAAACGAACTCGGCCGGCAGATGCGGCTGCGGATCGCGCCAGAGGATGCGGCCGTCGGCGCCCGGCGCGGCCGGCTTGCCGTCGAAGGCCAGGCGCACATCGACGCTGCGCGCCTCGCGGCTGATCGCCGGCGAGATTCTCAGCAGCTTCACCGCGTGCTCACCGCCGGAACCGGTGAAGCGCACCTCGCCGGCGCCTTGCAGCGAGGCGACATCGCGCGGCGGCACCTGGGCGGCGATTTCGACGCGCGTCGCCTCGGACAGCGTCATCAGCGGCGCGCCGGGCGATGCCAGCTCGCCGACCTGGGCCTGGCGGCTCCGCACGATGGCCTGGAAGGGCGCGCGCAGGGTGCATTTCTCCAGATTGCGGCCGGCCTGGGCGAGCTGCGCCGCGTCGAGTTTCACCTGGGCCTGTTGCACCGCCAGTTCGGTCTCCTTTTGCGTCAGCGCCTCGGCGGAGTAGAAGTTCTGTTTCGCCAGTTCGCGTGCGCGGTTGAGCTGCTGCTCGGCCAGGCGGGCGCGGGCGCGCGAGGAATCCAGCGCCGCCTGCGCGCGGGCCACGCCGAGCTCGTGGTCGCGCGTCTCCAGCCGGATCAGCACCGCGCCCTTGGGCGCCACCTGGCCGACGTCGAAGGCGACCTCCTTCACCGTCGCAGTCACTTCGGCCGAGAGGCGGCTCTCGTTCAGGCTCACCGCCGAGGCCGGCGCCTCGCGCTCGGGATGCAGCGCAAGCTCCTTGAAGCTTTTCGCGCTGACAGTGGGCGGCTGCGCCGGCTGCTGCGCCAGAGCGGGCAGCGTGACGAGCGCTAGAAGCGGAAGGATTCGGCGCACGGTTTTTTCTCCTTGTTCATGCGGGATCGCGGCGCAGGCCGCGCAGCGTCAGTTCGAGGTATTCCCTGAGATAGATGTCGATCGGAACGGTGGTGACGCCGCAGCAGTCGAGCGAGTGCTTCCAGATCACCCGCATGATCAGCGGCGAAATGACGATGTGCACCAGCGCATGCGGATCGAAGGGGCGGAATTCCCCCGAATCGATGCCGCGCTGGAATACCACGACGAAAAGGCGCTTGCCGCGCTCGATCACTTCGTCGGCGTAGAAGCGGGCGATCTCGGGAAAATTGCGCGCCTCGGAGAAGATCAGCTTGGGGATGCCGCCGATCGGGCCTTCGCCGACGATCTCCCACCAGCGCATGACGATCGCCTTGAACAGCTCGCCGGCGGAGCCCGGCATCCTGGCCACCAGTTCCTCGCCCTCCGCCAGCAGGGGCAGCAGGCCCTCGCGGATCACCGCCTTGAAGAGCTCTTCCTTGCTGTCGAAGTAGAGATACAGCGTGCCCTTGGACACGCCGGCCCGTGCCGCCACCTCGTCGAGGCGCGTCGCGGCGAAGCCCTTCTCGACAAAGAGATCGAGGGCCGCCGCCGTCAGCTCGGAAGGCCGCGCCTCCTTGCGCCTGCGCCAGCGCAATTCCTTGATTGGGCAACTCATTGGAGCCTGCTTATTAATAACTGACTGGTCGGTAATTTATTTGGAAAACGTGGCGCTGTCAATCCTTCTATTCGGGCCCAGCTTATGGGCGGCACTCTCAGGCAGCCGGGCCAGCCGGACAAGTGCCGTGCGACGAAACGCGGAAACGAAGGTGTGAAACGCGCCGTGGGCGCGGCCGGGGGACTGCCGGATCGCGCTACTCCGCTTCTTCCGGCCGCGGAGAAAGGCGCCGGTAAACGATGCGGGCGGCCAGCGCGGGCAGCCCCAGCACCACGCCGGCCAGCACGATGCGGTCGAGCCAGACCGATACGTAAGGAAGCGGCCGGGCGTGGCCGATCAGCAGGATGCCGAGGAAGAACGCCGGCGGCAGGCAGACAAGGAAGGCCAGCAGCGAGAAGAGCCAGGCGCGTCGGCGCGGATTGCTCATCGGAAAACCTCCATTGCCATCCCTCCCCGGTAATTTGGCGCGCCATTCACCATCCGCCGCCGGATCAGCGCGCCGAAGCTGCGGATGGCTTCGCCGCACACCCTGGCGTCGGCCGCAAAAGTCAGTCCCCGGAGAACGGCGAAAGGGAGCAGGCGGGTCATGGGTAGGGCAGCGCCGCCATCAGGATCACGCCGATCGTCATGGGTCTCCCGGGTTTGCCGTCACCTTGCATCGCGTCCCGCTTTGCAGTAGCTTGCGGCTACTGGGGGTGCCCGGCGGAACGATGCCCGGCTGAGATCATACCCTTTGAACCTGTACGGGTAATGCCGTCGTAGGGAAGCCCGCAAGACTTCCTTCCCGCATTCCCGCGCCGTCTCCGGAAGGAGAGTTACCCCCTTCCCCCCGCCCCCCTTCCCGAGGAAGGGGGTGACGGTTGTTCGCGGGCCATGCCCGCTCGATTATTGTGGCCGTTCCTCCTTGGGGCGGCCCTGCGGAGGAACACCATGAACGCCAAGGAAAACATAGTTTCGGCGCAGGCTGACCTCGGCACAGCCGAGGTTAAGCGAAGCGGCCGAAGCCAAGAATTCGCCGCCGCGTCCGCCCATGTGGACGAAGCCGCCGTCAAGCCGCTGCCGCATTCGCGCAAGATCCATGTCACGGGCAGCCGGCCCGACATCCGCGTGCCGATGCGCGAGATCAGCCAGTCGGACACGCCCGCAGGCATGGGCGCCGAGAAGAACCCGCCGATCTGCGTCTACGACTGCTCGGGGCCCTACACCGACCCGCAGGCGAAGATCGACATCCGCAAGGGCCTGCCCGCCCTGCGCCAGAAATGGATCGAGGAACGCGGCGACAGCGAGGAACTGCCGGCGCTCACTTCCGCCTACGGCCGCAGCCGCGAGGCCGACCCGGCGCTGGCCGGCATGCGCTTCGACCTCAAGCGCAAGCCGCGCCGCGCCAGGGCCGGCATGAACGTCTCGCAGATGCACTACGCCCGCCGCGGCATCGTCACGCCGGAGATGGAGTTCATCGCCATCCGGGAAAACCAGAAGCGCGAGGGGCTCTCCGAGCTGATCCTGCGCCAGCATGCGGGCGAATCCTTCGGCGCTTCCATTCCGCAGATCATCACGCCCGAATTCGTCCGCGACGAAGTGGCGCGCGGCCGCGCCGTGATTCCCGCCAACATCAACCACCCGGAAGCCGAGCCGATGATCATCGGCCGCAACTTCCTCGTCAAGATCAATGCCAACATCGGCAACTCGGCGCTCGGCTCCAGCATCCAGGAGGAAGTCGAGAAGATGACCTGGTCGATCCGCTGGGGCGGCGACACGGTGATGGACCTGTCCACCGGCAGGAACATCCACGAGACGCGCGAGTGGATCGTGCGCAACAGCCCGGTGCCGATCGGCACGGTGCCCATCTACCAGGCGCTGGAGAAGGTGGACGGGAAAGCTGAGGACCTCACCTGGGAGATCTTCCGCGACACGCTGATCGAGCAGGCCGAGCAGGGCGTCGACTACTTCACCATCCACGCCGGCGTGAGGTTGGCATACATCCCCATGACGGCGAAGCGCATGACGGGCATCGTCTCGCGCGGCGGCTCGATCCTGGCCAAGTGGTGCCTCGCCCACCACAAGGAGAATTTCCTCTATACGCACTTCGAGGACATCTGCGAGATCATGAAGGCCTACGACGTCAGCTTCAGCCTCGGCGACGGCCTGCGCCCCGGCTCGATCCACGACGCCAACGACGAAGCCCAGATCGGCGAACTGCAGACGCTAGGCGAGCTCACGCAGATCGCCTGGAAGCACGAGGTGCAGACCATCATCGAGGGCCCCGGCCACGTGCCCATGCACCTCATCAAGGAGAACATGGACCTGCAGCTGAAATACTGCGGCGAGGCGCCGTTCTACACGCTCGGCCCGCTCACCACCGACATCGCCCCCGGCTACGACCACATCACCAGCGCCATCGGCGCCGCCATGATCGGCTGGTACGGCACCGCCATGCTCTGCTACGTCACGCCGAAGGAGCACCTCGGCCTGCCCGACAAGGACGACGTCAAGGACGGCATCATCGCCTACAAGATCGCCGCCCACGCCGCCGACCTCGCCAAGGGCCACCCCGGCGCGCAGATCCGCGACAACGCGCTGTCGAAGGCGCGCTTCGAGTTCCGCTGGGACGACCAGTTCAACCTCGGCCTCGACCCGGACAAGGCGCGCGAGTTCCACGACGAGACGCTGCCGCAGGAAGGCGCCAAGCTGGCGCACTTCTGTTCCATGTGCGGGCCGCATTTCTGCTCGATGAAGATCACCCAGGACGTGCGCGACTACGCCGCGGCGCAGGGCGTCTCCGACGAGGAGGCGCTGAAGAAAGGCATGGAGCAGAAGGCGGTGGAGTTCGTCAGCTCCGGCGCCGAGGTCTACCGCAAGGCCTGAAGGAGGAAACGATGATCCGGCTTGTCGCCTGCATGGGCATGCTGCTTCTCGCGCTGAATGCGCAGGCCCAGGGCGGCCTCTACAAGTGGGTGGACGAGAAGGGCGTCGTGCATTACTCGGACGCGCCGCCTCCCGGCAAGGCGGGTGAAAAGCTCAAGGCCAAGCCCCAGCCGTCCCTGGACAGCACGCAGGCGGCGCCGCGCAGCCGCGGCTGGCAGGAGCAGTTGCAGGATTCCAACGAGCGCCGCTTCCAGGAGGAAAAGCAGCAGAAGGAGGCGCAGCAGAAAGCGCAGGAGGCCGAGCAGAAATGCCAGCGCGCACGCTACGCCCTGGATTCCCTGAAGCAGGAGCGCCCGCTCTATCGCGTCGACAAGGAAGGCGAGCGCTCCTTCATGGAAGACGAAGAGCGCCGCCGCCTGATCGCCGGCTGGCAGCAGCAGGCCGACGCCCACTGCCGCTAGCCGGCTGCGGTATTCCCTTACCACCCTGCCCCTTCCTGCGCCTGAAAGAATGGCCGGTACGCTTCCGCGGGAGGCGCCCCATCCATTCACAGGAGACAGAACATGTCAGGCAAACGCATACTCATGCTCGTCGGCGACTTCGGCGAGGACTACGAAATCATGGTGCCTTTCCAGGCGCTGCAGGCGGTGGGCCACACCGTGCACGCCGTCTGCCCGGACAAGAAGTCGGGCGACGCCGTCGCCACTGCCATCCACGACTTCGAGGGGCAGCAGACCTATTCCGAGAAGCGCGGCCACAACTTCAGCCTCAACGCGACCTTCGATGACGTCAAGCCGGCCGAATACGACGCGCTGGTCATCCCCGGCGGGCGGGCGCCCGAATACCTGCGGCTGAATCCGAAAGTGCTCGATGTCGTGCGCCACTTCTTCGACGCGAAGAAGCCGGTGGCGGCGATCTGCCATGGCGCGCAAGTGCTGGCCGCGGCGGGCGTGCTGAAGGGCCGCAAGTGCTCGGCCTACCCGGCCTGCCGCGCCGAAGTGGAACTGGCCGGCGGCAGCTACGCCGACATCGCCATCACCGCCGCGGCCACCGACGGCAACCTGGTGACGGCGCCGGCCTGGCCGGCCCATCCCGACTGGATTGCCCAGTTCCTGCAGGTGCTGGGCACGCGCATTGTCCATTGAAGCGTGCTAGATTGACCGGCGAGGGCGTCCTGCCCTCGTCCAATCAGAGGAGGGCGAGCGATGTGCCGCATCTTCATCAACGCCGACCCGGATCTTTACCGCAGCCGTTCCCGCTCGCTGCGCCTGCATGGCGTCTCCACCAGCCTCCGCCTGGAGAATCTTTTCTGGCAGGTGCTGGAGGAAATCGGCGCGCGCGACGGCATGAACGTCACGCAGCTCATCACCCGGCTCTACGACGAACTCGCTGAAGCCGGCGGCGATGTCGCCAACTTCACGTCCTTCCTGCGTGTCTGCTGCGGGCGCTATCTGTCATTGCAGGCATCCGGCCGCATTCCGGCGGATCTCGACATTCCGATCCGTTCGCTCGATGCGGATTTCGTACTGGCCGGCGAACGCCGGCCGAAGCGCCGTCAAACCGCAGTCGCCGCCTGATAAGCGACTATCTTCAGCAGACTTTGTGGGAGCGGCCTACTGGCCGCGATATTCGCTGCAATCGCGGCCAGTAGGCCGCTCCCACATCAGGAAAACGCTCTTCCGTGCGTAGCTGAGGTTCATTGCTAATCAGGAAAAACGATCACCTGCCGCACCGCTTCGCCCGCCGCCAGGCGGTCGAAGCCGGCATTGATGTCGTCAAGTGAAATCCTCGAGGTGATCAGCTTGTCCACCGGCAGCTTGCCCGCGTGGTAGAGCGCGATGTAGTGCGGGATGTCGCGCGCCGGCACGGCCGAGCCAAGATAGCAGCCCTTGATCGTTCTTTCCTCGGCTACCAGGTTCACCGCCTGCAATTGGAAGCGGTGGTCGGGGTGCGGCAGGCTGCAGGTCACCGTGGTGCCGCCGCGTCGCGTGATCCTGTAGGCGACCTCCAGCGCATCCACCGAACTCGCCGCCTCGATGGCGTACTCCACCCCGCCGTTCGTCGCCGCCTTCACCTGCGCCAGCAGATCCGGATCGTCCGCGTTGAAGGCGTGCGTGGCGCCGAGGGCGTAGGCGCGCTCCAGCTTGTCGTCGAGGCGGTCGATGGCGACGATCTGGCGCGCGCCGGCGGCATGCGCGCCGAGCAGCGCGGCGAGGCCGACGCCGCCGAGGCCGATGATCGCCACCGTGGCGCCGAGCGGAATGCGCGCCGAATTGATGACGGCGCCGACGCCGGTCAGCACGGCGCAGCCGAACACCGCGGCGACGTCCGCCGGCAGGTCCGCATCGACCTTCACCAGCGTGCCGCGCGAGACGACGGCGTATTCGGCGAAGCAGGAGACGCCGACCTGGTGGTTCAGCTGCGAACCGTCCGGCCGATGCAGGCGGCGTCCGCCGCCGAGCAGCGTGCCGGCGCCATTGGCGGCGGCGCCCGGTTCGCACAGGGCGGGGCGCCCCTCCATGCAGGGCGCGCAGTGGCCGCAGCTCGGCACGAAGACCAGGGCCACGGCATCGCCGCGCTGCAAATCGGTGACGCCGGGCCCGCACGCCTCGACGATGCCCGCCGCCTCGTGGCCGAGCACCATCGGCATGACGCGCGGCCGGTCGCCGTTGATGATGGACAGATCGGAGTGGCAGAGGCCGGCGGCGGTGATCTTCACCAGCACCTCGCCCGGGCCGGGCGCATCGAGTTCGATGGTCTCGATGGCGACGGGGCGCGTCTGCGCATAGGGGCCGGGGCGGCCCATCTCGTCTAGGACTGCGGCACGAATCCTCATTGTTTCTCCTGTCGTAGGTCGGGCTTCAGCCCGACTTAGGCCGTTGTCGGGCTGAAGCCCGACCTACACGATCCCGCCGAAGCACAGATATTTTATTTCGAGATATTCCTCGATGCCGTACTTCGAGCCCTCGCGGCCGATGCCGGACTGCTTGACGCCGCCGAAGGGCGCCACCTCGTTGGACATGATGCCGGTGTTCACGCCGACCATGCCGTACTCCAGCGCCTCGCCGACGCGGAAGCAGCGGGTGACGTCGCGGCTGAAGAAATAGGCGGCGAGGCCGAACTCGGTGTCGTTGGCCAGCGCGATCGCTTCCGCCTCGGTCCTGAAGCGGAACAGCGGCGCCACCGGGCCGAAGGTCTCCTCGCGGGCGCACTGCATGTCCGGCGTGACGTCGGCGATCACCGTCGGTTCGTAGAAGGTGCCGCCCAGCGCATGGCGGCGGCCGCCGGTGAGGACTTTCGCGCCCTTGGCCAGCGCGTCGGCGACATGCTCCTCGACCTTGGCCAGCGCCTGCGCGTCGATCAGCGGCCCCTGCACCACGCCTTCCTCCAGTCCGCCGCCGACGCGCAGTTCCCTGGCGCGCAGCGCCAGCCTGGCGGCGAAGGCGTCGTAGATGCCGTCCTGCACCAGCAGGCGGTTGGCGCAGACGCAGGTCTGGCCGGCGTTGCGGTATTTCGAGGCGAGCGCGCCCTCCACCGCCGCATCGAGATCGGCGTCGTCGAAGACGATGAAGGGGGCGTTGCCGCCGAGTTCCAGCGAGACCTTCTTGATGGTCGGCGCGCATTGCGCCATGAGCAGCCGCCCCACTTCGGTCGAGCCGGTGAAGGAGAGCTTGCGCACGATCGGATTGCCGGTCAGCTCGCCGCCGATCTTCGGCGCCGAAGCGGCGCTGCCGGTGACGACGTTGAAGACGCCCGGCGGAAAGCCGGCGCGGTGGGCGAGCTCGGCCAGCGCCAGCGCGGTGAGCGGCGTCTGCTCGGCCGGCTTCACCACCACCGTGCAGCCGGCGGCCAGCGCCGGGGCGACCTTGCGCGTGATCATCGCCGCCGGGAAATTCCACGGCGTGATGGCGGCGCAGACGCCGATCGGCTGCTTGATGACGATGATGCGCTTGTCGGCGGCGGTGCTGGGAATGGTGTCGCCGCAGGCGCGTTTGGCTTCCTCGGCGAACCACTCGACGAAGCTCGCCGCGTAGGCCACCTCGCCCATCGCCTCGGCATAGGGCTTGCCCTGCTCGGAGGTCATCAGGCGCGCGATGTCGTCGGCATTGGCCAGCATCAGTTCGAACCACTTGCGCAGGACTGCAGCGCGCTCCTTGGCGGTCCTGCCGCGCCAGCCGGGCCAGGCGCGGTTCGCGGCCTCGATGGCGCGGCGCGTCTCGGCGGCGCCCATGTCGGGGACGGCGGCGAGCAGCTCGCCGCTGGCGGGATTGGTGACGGGAAAAGTGGCGCCGCTCTCGGCACAACACCAGGCGCCATCTACGTAAGCAAGGCTTTTCAGGAGTTGCAGATCGTTCAGGTTCATGGTCATCTCAAAAAATCAGGGCCCCGATCGGGGCCGATGCTGCAGTTTAACCCCTCGGCGGGAAAGCACACCAGCCGCAGGGTTTTTCGACCGGCCAACCCGTGTATATTCGGAATTCCCGATTCGCGCGACCGCTCAAGTGAACCCTTCGAATTTCGATTCACGCCGCTACGCCCTGCGGCTCATCGTCTGCGGCAGCATCGTCGTGTCGCTCGGCCTCGGCCTGCGCCACACCTTCGGCCTCTTCATGCAGCCGATGACGACCTCGCTCGGCTGGAGCCGCGAGGCCTTCTCCTTCGCCATCGCCGTGCAGAACCTGGTGTGGGGCGCGGCGGCGCCCTTCGCCGGCTGGCTGGCGGACCGCTACGGCGCCGGGCGCGTGGTGTTCGGCGCCGGCCTGCTCTATGCGCTGGGCCTGGTGCTGATGGCGCATTCGACGACCCCCGCCTTCTTCGTCTTCTCGGCCGGCATCCTGGTCGGCATGGGCCTGTCCGGCACCACCTTCTCCACCATCTACGGCGCGGTGGGACGGGCGGTCGATCCGGCGCGGCGCGCTTCCGCGCTGGCCATCGTCGGCGCGGCGGGCTCCTTCGGCCAGTTCCTGCTGGTGCCGGTCGGCCAGAGCATGATCGGCTCGCTCGGCTGGTACGGCGCGCTGATCGGCCTGGCAGTGGCCGGCGCCATGATGATCCCGCTCGCCTTCGGCAACAGGGAAGTGCGGCCGGAGCAAGGCGGCCATGCCGTCCCGCAATCCACCGCGGAGGCGCTGCGCGAGGCCTTCTCGCACCGCGGCTTCTGGCTGCTGACGCTGGGCTTTTTCGTCTGCGGCTTCCAGGTGGTGTTCATCGGCGCGCACCTGCCCTCCTATGTCCTCGACAAGGGGCTGCCGGCCAATGTCGGCATGCTGGCGCTGGCGCTGATCGGCCTGTTCAACATCTTCGGCACCTACGGCTTCGGCCAGCTCGGCGGCCGCTGGTCGAAGAAGAAACTGCTGGCGGTGATCTATCTCGCGCGCAGCGCCGTCATCGTCGGCTTCCTCGCCGCGCCGCTGTCGTCGTGGTCGGTGGGCGTCTTCGCGGCGGCGATGGGCTTCCTCTGGCTCGGCACGGTGCCGCTGACCAACGGCCTGGTGGCGCAGATCTTCGGCGTGCGCTACCTCGCCATGCTGTCGGGCTTCGTCTTCTTCAGCCACCAGGTCGGCAGCTTCCTCGGCGTCTGGCTGGGCGGCCTGCTCTACGACAAGACCGGCTCCTACGACATCGTCTGGATGATCTGCATCGCGCTGGGCGCGGTGGCGGCGCTGCTCAACCTGCCGGTGGACGAGCGGCCCATGGCGCGCCTCTCGACGCAGCCAGCGCGATCATGAAGCCGCTCCGGCTTGTCATGGCCGTCGCGGCGATTGCCGTCGCCGCCTTCGTCTCCGGCTGGGCCTTCCGCGCCTACCTGCAGCCCGAAGCCGTGGTAGATTTCGCGAACCGCATTTTCTTCTGCAACTGACATGACAGTTCCGTCACTCTTTCGCGGTCGCATGACCGCACCGGTCATCGCTGCGCCAATGTTTCTCGTTTCAGGCCCGCATCTGGTCATTGCCGCCTGCAAGGCCGGCGTGGCGGGCACTTTCCCGACGCTGAATGCGCGCCCGATCGAGGTGCTCGACGAGTGGCTGACGCTGATCAACGCCGAGCTGGGCGCGGCGATGGCCGCCAATCCCTCGGCTGCGATTGCGCCTTATGGAGTCAATCTCATCCTGCACCACTCGAACCAGCGCCTGGCGCAGGATTTCGCCCTGGTGGTGAAGCACAAGGTGCCCTTCGTCATCACCAGCCTCGGCCATCCCGGCGAGGTGGTGAAGGCGGTGCACGGCTACGGCGGGGTGGTCTTCAGCGACGTCATCCACGCCTACCACGCGAAGAAGGCCATCGCGGCCGGCGTGGACGGCATCGTCTGCGTCGCCGGCGGCGCCGGCGGGCATGCCGGCACGCAGAGCGCCTTCTCGCTGGTGCGCGAGATCCGCGAATTCTGGGACGGTCCGCTGGTGCTCGGCGGGGCGATTTCCGACGGCGCCTCGGTGCGCGCGGCGGAAGTCGTGGGCGCCGACTTCGCCTACATGGGCACGCGCTTCATCGCCACGCAGGAATCCATGGCGACGGCGGACTACAAGCAGATGATCCTCGACTGCACGGCGAAGGACATCGTCTACACCCCGGCCATCACCGGCACCTACGCCAACTTTCTCTGGCCCAGCCTGGAGCAGGCCGGCTACAGCAAGGACATGCTGGGCTCGACCTCCGCCAAGGAGGATTTCGGCTCGGGGGCGAAGGCCTGGCGAGACACCTGGAGCGCCGGCCACGGCGTGTCGACCATCCACGACATTCCGACAACGTCTGAACTGGTGGCGCGGCTCGCCGCGGAATATCGCGCCGCCTGCGCGCTGCCGGCGAGTCCGGCCGTCGCTTAAAACCGCGTCTTCGAAAGGTCCTGCGAAATCTCCAGCGGCTTGGCCGTTTCGCGGCTGCCGAAGATCAAGCGGCGGATGCCGCCACCGACGGCGAGGCAGAGCGGAATCGCCACCAGGCCGTAGAAGGCCGACACCACCGGCCACCAGGCGTGATCCGTCGATCCGGTCATCGTCAGCCGCACGTAAATCACGACCGCCACGCAGAGCGCCAGGGACAGAATCGTCACCGCCCAGTTGAACCAGAGCACCGGCCGCGGATCCGCCGGCTGCGGCGACAGGCGCCAGAAGGCCCAGACAGCGAGCGCCAGCAGCGGCAGCAGGAGGGTGAGGGCGAAGATCATCAGCGTTTGCCGGTCATGTTGCAGAGAAAGAAGTCGATGGCCCGTTCGGCGATCTGGTCGAGGGTGAAGCCGCCGTCCGGCCGGTACCACTGCACGGTCCAGTTGAGCGCGCCGAAGAGCAGCAGGCGCGCCACCTTGCCGTCGTCGCCGATGCGGCCGGCCTTCTTCAAATCGCGCAGCACAGGTTGCCAGACCGCCTCGTAGCGGTCCTTGACGGCGATCACCTCCGCGCGCGATTCCTCCGACAGGGCGCGCCATTCGTAGAGCAGCACCGGGAACTCGGTGTGGTCCTCGAGGATGATGCGCAGGTGGCTCTTCACCAGGGCGCGGAACTTCTCCTCGGGATCCTTCAGGCCGGCCACCGCTTCCTGCTGGGCGTCAAGCGCCGCCTGCAGGCCCTCGATCATCACCGCCTTGAGCATGTCCTGCTTGCTCTTGAAATGGTAGAAGGGGCTGCCTGAGCGCATGCCGACGGCGTCGGCGATGTCGCGGATGGTGGTGGCATCGAAGCCCTTGTCGACGAACAGCCGGCCGGCCGCGCGGATCAGTTCCGAGCGGCGGTTGCCCTCGTCGGCCGCCACCGCCTTGCGCGGTGCCGGTTTTCTTTCAGAACGCGCCATGTTTTCCTTCCCCCTTGCCGAAGCGGGCGGCGCCTGCCAGCCATTCGCCGCTTTCCAGTGTCGCCTGGCCGTGTTTGAACTCGTTTGCCATGGCCTGCGGCAGCGGCAGGCTCCATTGTTCGTAGCTGGACAGCCGGTCGTGGCGCAGGCAGGCCTGCGGGTATCGCACCAATTCCGCCGCCAGCGCCTCGGCCGCTGCGCGCGCCGCGCCGTCGGCGACGACGCGGTTGGCCAGCCCCATCGCCAGCGCCTCCTCGGCGCCGACCGGCCGGCCGGTGAGGATCATGTCGAGCGCGCGCGACTGGCCGATCAGCCGCGGCAGCCGCAGCGTGCCGCCGTCGATGAGCGGCACGCCGAAGCGGCGGCAGAAAACGCCGAACACTGCGCTCCGCTCCGCCACGCGCAGGTCGCACCAGCAAGCCAGCTCCAGTCCGCCGGCGACGCAGTAGCCGGAGACGGCAGCGATCACCGGCTTCGACAGCAGCATGCGCGTCGGCCCCATCGGCCCGTCGCCTTCCGGCGAGAGGCTGTTGCGCGTCGCCTCGCCGGCGAAGCCCTGCAGGTCGGCGCCGGCGCAGAAGTGTCCGCCCGCGCCCCACAGCACGGCGACATCCGATTCGGGATCGGCCTCGAAGGCGCGGAAGGCCTCGGCCAGCGCCGTGGCCGTCGGCCGGTCGACGGCGTTGCGCTTCTGCGGGCGGTCGAGGATCACCGTGGTGACGCGGTCCTTCTTTTCGATGCGGACGTTCACTTCGTCACCGTAATTTGCCGTCATTCCGGGGCCGCGAAGCGGAACCCGGAATCCAGGTTGTTGCTGGATTCCCGCGTTCGCGGGAATGACGAGTTAAATTAGCGAATCGTGCAAATCGGTCCATTCCGGGTTGTCCTTTTCGATCAAATCGATCTTCCAATCACGATTCCATTTCTTCAATTGCTTCTCGCGCTGGATGGCTGATTCCATATCCTCAAGCATCTCGTAGTACACAAGCCGATGCACGGCGTACTTCTTCGTGAACCCCTCAACCAGATTGTTCTTGTGCTCCCAGACGCGTTTGAGGAGGTCGCTGGTCACACCTATGTAAAGCGTGCCGTTTCTCTTGCTTGCCAGGATATATACGCATGGCCGCATTTCACGCATTGTTCTGGATTCCCGCTTTCGCGGGAATGACGAAATCCGGTGGTATCACTATCTCCATGCGCAGCAACGCCGCGGCGGCGCATTTTCCCAGATTGTCGCTGCGCAGGGAACGCGCCGCGCCGCCCTGCAGCGCGCCGTTGAGCACGATCTTCAGCGCCAGCAGGTTGTCG
The DNA here is from genome assembly GCA_016214145.1 of Rhodocyclales bacterium. Classification (GTDB taxonomy): domain Bacteria; phylum Pseudomonadota; class Gammaproteobacteria; order Burkholderiales; family Rhodocyclaceae; genus Desulfobacillus. The sequence continues at coordinate 203,414 of JACRPA010000006.1, read as the reverse complement.
AGCGGATACAGCTCGATCGGGCCGCTGGCCATGCCGGCGAAGTGCCGCGCGATGCGCTCCGGCGTGACTTCGCGCTTCAGCACGGCGTAGGTTGCCGCGTCGGGCGCGAACAGGCCGAGGTCGCAGCGGTCGCCCTTGTCGCCGCTGCGGGCGTGGGCGATGTCCACCAATCGCCGCTTCATGCCGCCGTCTCCTGCAGACTGACTTTTACTTCCGGCTCGACGAGGTCGCGCCGCACCAGCGTCGGCCACAGGCCGAGTAGCTGCCGCGCCGGCTCGATGCCGGAGAAGCCGCTCGCCGTCGGCGGGCCGGACAGCGCCAGCCAGGGGAACTGGCGCGGGAAGGCCTCGGCCAGGCGGCGGTCCTTCGCTCGCACCGACATCTTCAGGTACACCTCGTTGAGTTCCTCGATGCGCGAATCGTCGGCCAGGTCGCCGAGCAGCGAATCATAGCCGAGGAACTCGGTGTGGGTCTCGTCGTACTGAAGCTTCGTCTCCGCAAGCTGCCGGCGCACGATGGCCTCGGTGGCGCGCGCCTTCTTCATGGCGCCGGGCCAGGAATAGCCGATGGTGGCGGTGCCGGCCCAGCCGTCATCGTAGCCGGCGACGATCTTCAGCTTTTCCGGGCGCGGCCGGCCGCTGGCGCCGCTGACGCGCACGCGATCGCCACCGAGATCGTCGAGCTTGAGCGTGCCCATGTCGAGCACGACATCCGGTGAAAAATACGCATGCGGGTTGTGCACTTCGTAGAGCAATTGCTGGCGCACCGTGTCGAAGTCCACCCGCCCGCCGGTGTCCGGCGCCTTGGTGACGATCGCCGTGCCATCGGGACTGACTTCTGCGATGGGATAGCCGATGTGCCCCAGGTCGGGCACCGACTCCCAGCCGTTGGCGAGATAGGAATTGAAGTTGCCGCCGCTGCCCTGGCCCGAGCACTCCAGAAGATGGCCGACGGTGAGGCCGGCGGCGAGGCGGTCCCAGTCGTCCGCCGCCCAGCCGAACTCGTGGATCAGCGGCGCCAGGAATAGTGCGGCGTCGGCGACGCGGCCGGTCAGCACGATGTCGGCGCCGCTCTCCAGCGCCCGCAGCAGCGGTTGCGCACCCAGGTAGGCGTTGGCGAAGAGCAGCCGCTCGCGCACGCTGTCGATCGGCGCGCCGGTGTCGAGGTGGGCTAGCGGTTCGCCGGCCGCACGCAGCGTATCGATGCGATCGATCACGGCGTCACCGGTGACGGTGGCGATCTTCGCCTGCCAGCCGCGCTTGTTGAATTCCGCGACCAGGGCATCTCTCGCGCCCTCGGGGTTGAGGCCGCCGGCGTTCAGCAGGAACTTCACGCCGTGCTTCTGCGCCAGCGGCCACAGCGCCGTCAGCATCGGCAGCAGGTCGCGGGTGTAGCCGGCGGACGGGTCCTTCATGCGGTCCTTCTGCAGGATCGCCAGGGTCAACTCGGAAAGATGGTCCGAGCCGATGTACTGCACGCCGCCGCGCTCGATGCTCGCCGCCACCGGCCGCCACGAGTCGCCGTAGAAGCCGAGGCCGGCGCCGATGCGGACGGTTTTCATGGAAAACCCTTAACCACAGAGAACACAGAGTTCACAGAGTAAACAAGAATGGTGGCTTCTCTGTGAACTCTGTGTTCTCTGTGGTTCAAGGTTTTCAGGCATTTTCCGGCCACGCGCGTTCGAGGATCGCCTCGAAATCGGTGTTCTTCGCCAGCGTGCCGAGCACATGGCCCCATTCGCCGGCCAGGCGCGAGGCGCAGAAAGCTTCGCTCACGGCCGCCGGCGCGAAGCGCAGCAGCAGCGCCGCCTGCACGGCCAGCGCGATGTCCTGCGTCAGGCTGCGCGCGCGCGTCTCGATGCCGTCGGCGTCGCGCAGTTCTTTCTGCAGTTGCGTGACGTGGCGGTCGAAGGCGGCATTCCTGCCCTGCGCAGGGGCGATCTCCGCGGCCAGGACTTCCGCACTTCGAGGATGCTTCGCCAGCGCGCGCAGCGTGTCCAGGCACATGACGTTGCCGGAGCCTTCCCAGATCGAGTTCAAGGGGCTCTGCCGGAACAGGCGCGGCATCGGACCCTCCTCGACATAGCCGTTGCCGCCATGCGCTTCCATCGCCTCGGCCACCAGGGTCGGGCAGCGCTTGCAGATCCACAGCTTGGCCACCGGCGTGAGCAGGCGCCGCAGCAGGCCTTCGGCTCCATCGTTACCCTCCTCCTGCGCGTCGAAGGCGCGCGCCAGGCGCAGCGACAGGGCGGTGGCCGCCTCGGTCTCCAGCGCCATGTCGGCCAGCACGTTCATCATCAGCGGCTGGCTGCGCAGCAGCTTGCCGAAGGCGGCGCGCTGCGCGGTGTGGTGCATCGCCTGCGACAGCGCCGCGCGCATGATGCCCGTGCTGCCGATGGCGCAGTCGAGGCGGGTATAGACGCCCATCTCCAGCACGGTGGGGATGCCGCGCCCCTCCTCGCCGACCAGCCAGCCCGTCGATCCCCAGAACTCGGCCTCGGTGCCGGCGTTGGAACGGTCGCCCATCTTGTCCTTGAAGCGCTGGATGCGGATCTCGTTCAAGCGCCCGTCCGGCGTCCAGCGCGGCACGAAGAAGCAGGAGAGGCCCTTGGGCGACTGCGCCGTGACGAGGAAGGCGTCGCACATCGGCGCGGACAAAAACCACTTGTGGCCGACGACGCGCCATGTCCCGTCGCCGAGCGGTTCCGCTCTCGTCGTGTTCGCGCGCACATCCGAGCCGCCCTGCTTCTCGGTCAGCCCCATGCCGATCAGCACGCCGTTTTTCTGCGCCGCCGGAATGAAGCGCCTGTCGTACTCGCGCGAAAGCATCTTCGGCATCCAGTCGCGGGCGATCTCCGGAACGTGCTTCAGCACCGGCACGGCGCCATAGGTCATGGTGGTCGGGCAGAGCGAACCGTCCTCGATCTCGGCGAACATGATGTAGGCGGCGGCGCGGGCGACGTGCGCGCCCGGCTTGGGATCGGCCCACGGGCCGGTGTCGCAGCCGTGGCGCTTCAGCCAGCCGAGGCATTCGTGCCAGGACGGATGGAACTCGACCTCGTCGCGGCGGTTGCCGTAGCGGTCGAACAGTTTCGGCCTGGGCGGGTTTTCGTTGGCGAGCCGGCCGTGCTCGATCCATTCCGCGCTGCCGACCTCGGCGCCGCGGGCGACCAGCCAGTCCTGCGCCCAGCCGGCGCCTTCGCGCGCGACGGCTTCCTGCAGGGGAATGTTGCGGGCGTAGGCGTTGTAGTTTTCCAGCGCGCGGGCCTGGTTGATGACCTCGTGCGTCGCCATCAAGGGGGGGTGCTTGGCTTCCATAAAGGCCTCCGGAATGGTACAAAGCAATTGCTTGCTTGACAGAGTTTTTGCACTTTACTACCCTTCCCAGCTCATTGCAATTGGAGGTGGTCATGTTCGAGCGCACCCTGTTTCAGGAAGAACACGCGCTGTTCCGCGACGCCGTGCGGCGCTTCATGGAAACCGAGGTGCAGCCGCATCGCGAGCGCTGGGAGGAACAGGGTTATGTCGATCGCGAGGTATGGAAGAAGGCCGGCGCGGCCGGCTTCCTCTGCCCCTCCATGCCCGAGCAGTACGGCGGCGCCGGCGCCGGCAAGCTGTACAGCATGGTGCTGATCGAGGAGCAGAACCGCATCGGCGATTCCGGCTTCGGCTTCGGCCTGCACTCCGAGATCGTCGCGCCCTACCTCCTGCACTACGGCAGCGAGCACATCAAGCAGGCCTACCTGCCGAAGATGGCCAGCGGCGAAATGATCGGCGCCATCGCCATGACCGAGCCGGCCGCAGGCAGCGACCTGCAGGGCATCAAGACCACGGCGGTGAAAGAAGGCGACCACTGGGTGCTCAACGGCTCGAAAACCTTCATCACCAACGGCTGGCACGCGGACCTCGTCATCGTCGTCGCCAAGACCGATGCGGCGAAGGGCTACAAGGGCATCAGCCTGTTCGTCGTCGACACCTCCATGTCCGGCTTCTCCAAGGGCAAGCGCCTGAAGAAGATCGGCATGAAGTCGCAGGACACGGCGGAGCTGTTCTTCGACAACGTCAGGGTGCCGGCCGCCAACCTGCTCGGCGACGAGGGCTCGGGCTTCGTGTACCTGATGCAGGAGCTGCCCTGGGAGCGCATGCAGATCGCCGTCGGCGCGGTGGCCGGCGCCGAGGCGGCGCTGGCGTGGACCGTCGCCTACGCGCACGAACGCAAGGCCTTCGGCAAGGAAGTGATGGACTTCCAGCACACCCGCTTCACCCTGGCCGAGCTGAAGACCGAGATCCAGATCGCGCGCGTCTTCGTCGACCGCTGCATGGAGCTGCTGCTCGCCGACAAGCTCGACGCCGTCGACGCCTCGATGGCGAAGTACTGGACCACCGACCTGCAGTGCAAGGTGGTCGACGCCTGCCTGCAATTGCACGGCGGCTACGGCTACATGTGGGAATACCCCATCGCGCGCGCCTACGCCGACGCCCGCGTGCAGCGCATCTACGGCGGCACCAACGAAATCATGAAGGAAATCATCAGCCGAACGCTTTAAGGCAGATAGCCGCGGATTACGCGGATTAACGCGGATAAATTCTCGAAAAGATCCGCGTCCATCCGCGAAATCCGCGGCTGAAGATTTTTAACCGGGAGCTGAAATGGCAGAAGCATTCATTTACGACGCCGTGCGCACGCCGCGCGGCAAGGGCCGCAAGGACGGCGCGCTGCACGGCGTGACGCCGATCGAACTGGCGGCCACCGCCCTGCGCGCAGTGCGCGACCGCAACAATCTGGACACATCGCTGGTGGACGACGTCGTCCTCGGCTGCGTCGAGCCGGTGGCCGAGCAGGGCGCTGACATCGCGCGCGTCGCCGCGCTCTATGCCGACTACGCGCTGACCGCCTCCGGCGTCACCGTCAGCCGCTTCTGCGCCTCCGGCCTGGAAGCCTGCAACCAGGCGGCGGCGCAGATCATGTCCGGCCAGTCCGACCTCGTCGTCGGCGGCGGCGTCGAGTCGATGTCGCGCGTGCCGATGTTCTCCTCGGGCGGCGCCTGGCCGACCGACCCGCAGGTGGCGGCGAAGACCTACTTCGTGCCGCAGGGCGTCTCGGCCGACCTGATCGCCACCAAGTGGGGCTACTCGCGCGGCGAACTCGACGCCTACGCCGCCGAATCGCAGCGCCGCGCCAGGCAGGCCTGGGACGAAGGCCGTTTCAAGAAATCCATCGTGCCGGTGAAGGACATCAACGGCCTCACCATCCTCGACCGCGACGAGTACATGCGGCCGGAAACCACGCGCGAATCGCTGGCCCAGCTCAAGCCGGCCTTCACCGAACAGGGCGAGCAGTACGGCTTCGACTCGGTGATCCTGCAGCGCTACCCGGAGGTCGAGCGCGTCAATCACGTGCACCATGCCGGCAACAGCTCCGGCATCGTCGACGGCGCCGCGGCCGTGCTGTTCGGCACGAAGGAGATGGGCGAGCGCCTGGGGCTGAAGCCGCGCGCCCGCATCCGCGCCTTCGCCTCCATCGGCTCCGAACCCTCGATCATGCTGACGGGACCGGCGCCCGCCACGGAGAAGGCGCTGAAACGCGCCGGCATGTCGGTGAAGGACATCGACCTCTACGAACTCAACGAGGCCTTTGCCGCCGTGGTGGTGCACTACATGCGGCTGCTCGACATCCCGCACGACAGGATGAACGTGAACGGCGGCTCAATAGCGATGGGTCACCCGCTCGGCGCCACCGGCGCCATGATCCTCGGCACGCTGCTCGACGAGCTGGAGCGGCGCAACCTGTCCACCGGACTGGCCACGCTGTGCGTCGGCGCCGGCATGGGCACGGCCACCATCATCGAACGACTGTGACAGCAGATCCGTCATTCCGGGCGAGCGAAGCGCGACCCGGAATCCACGCAGCCTCTGGATTCCCGCCTTCGCGGGAATGACGAACAGCCGCATAGACTATTTGGAGTTTTGAATGATCAACTACACAGTAGACAGCGACGGCATCGCCACCCTCGAATGGGATCTGCCGGGCCGCTCGCAGAACGTCCTCAACGAACAAACCATGGCGGCCTTCGGCGAGGCCGCGCAGAAGGCGCTGGCCGACGCGTCCGTGAAGGGCATCCTCGTCGCCTCGGCGAAGGCCGACTTCATCGCCGGCGGCGACCTCGACATGCTGCTGAAGGCCACCGATGCGCAGGCCATGAGCGACAACCTGAAGCTGTGGCACAAGCTGTTCCGCACGCTGGAGACCACCGGCAAGCCGGTGGCGGCGGCACTCAACGGCACCACGCTCGGCGGCGGCCTCGAACTGGCGCTGGCCTGCCACTACCGCGTCGCCTCGGACAATCCGAAGGCGCGCTTCGGCTTCCCCGAAGTCACGCTCGGCCTCTTGCCGGGCGCCGGCGGTACGCAGCGCGCGCCGCGCCTGATGGGCATCCAGCCGGCGCTGCTGTTCCTCACCGAAGGCAAGCGCATCAAGGCGGCCGAGGCGCAGAAACAGGGCCTGATCCACGCCGTCGTCCCCGCCGGCAAGGAGCGCGAAGCGGCACGCGCCTGGCTGCTGGAAGCCGCAGCCAAGGGCGGCAAGACATTGCAGCCGTGGGACCAGAAAGGTTTCAGGATTCCCGGCGGCAGCGTCATGACGCCCGGCGGCATGCAGACCTTCATGGCCGGCAACGCCATGCTGCGCGAGAAGACGCAGGGCAACTACCCCGCGCCGAAGCACATCCTTTCCTGCGTCTTCGAAGGGATGCAGACCGACATCGACACCGGGCTGGCCATCGAGACGCGCTATTTCGTGAACCTGGTGAAGAGCCCGGAAGCGAAGAACATGATCCGCAGCCTGTTCTTCTTCATGCAGGAGGCGAACAAGCTGGCGCGCCGGCCGCCGGACGTGCCGCAGCAGAAGTACTCGAAGATCGGCATGCTCGGCGCCGGCATGATGGGCGCCGGCATCGCCCACGCCGCGGCGACGGCCGGCATTGAAGTGGTGCTGCTCGACACCTCGCGCGAGGCTGCCGAGAAGGGCAAGGCCTATTCGGCCAGGCTGCTGGAGAAGCGCGTCGCCAAAAGTCAGCTCTCGCAGGACGGCGCGGCGGCCATCCTGGCGCGCATCCAGTCCAGCGCCGACTACAAGGATTTCGCCGGCTGCGAGCTGGTGGTCGAGGCGGTGTTCGAGGACCGCGCCCTCAAGGCCGACGTGACGCGAAAGACCGAGGCGGTGATCGGCGCCGACGCCATCTTCGCCTCCAACACCTCCACCCTGCCCATCACCGGGCTGGCCGAGGCGAGCAGCCGTCCGGCCAACTTCATCGGCCTGCATTTCTTCTCGCCGGCCGACAGGATGCCGCTGGTGGAAATCATCCTCGGCAGGCAGACCTCGCCGGCGACGCTGGCGCGCGCGATGGATTTCGTCCGCGCCATCGGCAAGACGCCGATCGTGGTGAACGACGCGCGCGGCTTCTACACCAGCCGCGTCTTCGGCACCTACCTGTCGGAAGGCATGGCCCTGCTGCAGGAAGGCGTCGCCCCCGCGCTGATCGACAACGCCGGCCGCATCGCCGGCATGCCGGTGGGGCCGCTGGCGCTGGCCGACGAAGTCTCCATCGAGCTGGTGCACAAGATCGCGAAACAGACCAGGGCCGACCTCGGCGGCAAGTACATCGAGCGGGCGGCCGACCAGGTCGCCGCGCTGATGGTGGACAAGCTCGGCCGCCTCGGCAAGAAGAGCGGGCACGGCTTCTACGAGTACCCCGCCGACGCGAAGAAGCACCTGTGGGCCGGGCTGGCCGAACGCTTCCCCGTCAAGGCGGAACAGCCAAGCCTCGACGCGGTGGTCGAGCGCCTGATCCTCATCCAGTCGATCGAGACCGTGCGCTGCCTGGAAGAGGGCGTGCTCACTTCGCCGGCCGACGCCGACGTCGGCGCCATCCTCGGCTGGGGCTACCCGCCTTTCCGCGGCGGGCCGATCGGCCAGATCCACACCATGGGCTTGCCGAATTTCATCGCCGCCTGCGACCGCTTGGCGGAACAATGCGGCGAGCGTTTCCGCCCCACCGAGGGCCTGCGCAAAAAAACCGCAGAGGGTTCACAATTCTTCCCGATTTAAGTCATAATCGCCGCGCATCGAAATAGCGAAAGACTATTTTGCAGTGCGGAACAGTCTTCGCCGAGGCGGCCGGCTGATGCCAACGCCCCGGCAAGGACCATAATTCAAACGAAACGGCGGAGGAGGCCGGGTTTGCTGCAATTCCTGCAACTCATTGCGAGCGGCATTGCGCAAGGCTGCATCTACGGCCTGATCGCACTCGGCTTCGTGCTGATCTACAAGGCCACGGAAACGATCAATTTCGCCCAGGGCGACCTGATGATGCTGGGCGGCTTCCTCGGCCTGACCGGCACCCTGGCGCTGGGCCTGCCCTTCTGGGCGGCGTTCGCCGCCGCCCTGCTCTTCATGCTCTTCTTCGGCATGGCGCTCGAGCGCGTCGTGCTGCGGCCCCTGCTCGGCCAGCCCGCCTTCACGGTGGTGATGGTGACGATCGGCGTCGGCTACCTGGCGCGCGGCCTCGTCACCATGATTCCCGAGTGGGGCACCGACACCCACGTCCTGCCGGTGCCCTACAAGGACGAGATCGTCAGCATCGGCGGCAATGGCGTGGAGGGCGGCCTGATCCTCTCGATGGAGCACGTCGTCATCATCGCCGTCACGGCGCTGCTCATCCTGGCGCTGTACCTGCTCTTCAAGCACAGCAAGATCGGCATCGCCATGCAGGCCACCTCGCAGAACCAGCTGGCGGCCTTCTACATGGGCATCCCGGTGCGGCGCATCAACATGCTGGTGTGGGGCATTTCCGCCGCCGTGTCGGCCTGCGCCGGACTGCTGCTGGCGCCGATCACCTTCGTGCACGCCAACATGGGCTTCATCGGCCTGAAGGCCTTCCCCGCCGCCGTCGTCGGCGGCTTCGGCAGCATCCCCGGCGCGCTGGTCGGCGGCCTCATCATCGGCGTGGTCGAAACGCTGGCCGGCTTCTATCTGCCGGAAGGCTTCAAGGACATCGCCGCCTACATCGTCGTGCTGGTCATGCTGGCGGTGAAGCCGAACGGCCTGTTCGGCGAAAACCTGCGGAAGAAAGTTTAGGAGCACCGGTGAGCCTATATGTGCCGAAATATTCGTCATTCCCGCGAAAGCGGGAATCCAGAGGCATCGTGTACGACTGGATTCCCGCTTTCGCGGGAATGACGGTGTAGAGCCGATAGCCCATGCGCTTCCTCTTCAAGACGCACTACGACCAGGACGTCCGCCTCTTCAAGCACGGCGGACAGGCGTTCTGGTACGGCCTGCTCGCGGCCGTCCTGGTGGCGGCGCCCTGGCTGCTGCCGGACTACTACGTTTCGCAGCTCGTCTTCATCTGGATTTACGCCATCGCCGGCATCGGCCTCATGATCCTGGTCGGCTTCACCGGCCAGGTGTCGCTCGGCCATGCCGCCTTCCTCGCCATGGGCGCGTATACCGAGGCCTACCTGCAGCAGCACGGCTGGCCCTTCGTCCTGTCGCTCTCCTTCTCGGCGCTGGTGGCCGGCCTCACCGGCATCATCGTCGGCCTGCCGGCGCTGCGCGTGAAGGGCATGTACCTGGCCATCGCCACGCTGGCCTTCGGCTTCATCGTCGAGGAGGGCGTCGCCCGCGCCGAAAGCATCACCGGCGGCAATGCCGGCAAGTCCATCGGCAGCCTCGAGGTGTTCGGCCTGCCCATCGACAGCGAGCAGCGCTTCTACTATCTGGTGCTGTTCGTGCTCGCGCTCGTCGTGCTCGGCGTCATGAACCTGCTGCGCAGCCCGACCGGGCGCGCCTTCGTCGCCATCCGCGACTCGGAAATCTCGGCGCAGAGCATGGGCATCAACCTGGCGCGCTACAAGACCACCGCCTTCGCGCTGTCCGCCGCCGTCGCCGGCATCGCCGGCGCCCTCTACGCCCACAAGCTGCGCTACCTGTCGCCCGACCAGTTCACCTTCCTGCAGTCCATCGAACTGCTCATCATCCTGGTGATCGGCGGCGTCGGTTCCATCTACGGCGCCATCTTCGGCGCCGCCTTCTGGATCGTCGTGCAGCAGTTCATCGTGCTGGCCAAGGACTGGCTGCCGCCGGCCATCGGCCAGCAGACCGGCCTGCAACCGACGGTCTTCGGCCTGATCCTCGTCGCCTTCGTGCTGTTCGAGCCGATGGGCCTGTACGGCCGCTGGCTGAAGGTCCGCACCTTCTTCCAGCTCTTTCCCTTCTACCGCAAGGGCATGTTCCGCCGGCAGAAGAGCTACATGAAGTCGGAACGCCTGAAATGAGAACGGAAGAAAAGCTTTACCACGGCGGGCACGGCGACACGGCGATAACTCTGCATTTTCGCCGTGTCGCCGTGCCCGCCGTGGTTGAATCCGGGGGTTCGGAATGAAACCCCTATTGACCGCAAATCACCTGTCGGTGCAGTTCGGCGGCTTGAAGGCCGTCAACAACGTCTCCTTCGAGGTGTGGCCGAACGAGGTGTTCTCGCTGATCGGTCCCAACGGCGCCGGCAAGACGACCATCTTCAACCTCATCAGCGGCCTCTACCGGCCGACCGCCGGCTTCGTCACCTTCGAGGGCGAGAAGATCTCGCATCTGGCGCCCTACGAGATCGCGCGGCTGGGCATCGCCCGCACCTTCCAGAACATCGAGCTGTTCGAGCACGCCACCGTGCTGCAGAACCTGCTGGTCGGCCGCCACTGCCACCGCCACACCGCCTGGTGGCAGGACCTGCTGTTCACGCCCATGGTGCGGGCCACCGAATTGCAGTTCCGCCGCACCGTCGAGGAGGTCATCGAGTTCCTCGAGCTGCAGCACTACCGCGACAGCATGGTGGCCGGCCTGCCCTACGGCGTGCGCAAGGTGGTGGAACTCGGCCGCGCGCTGTCCATGCGGCCCAAGCTGCTGCTGCTCGACGAGCCGTCCTCGGGCCTCAACGTGGATGAAACCGAGGACATGGGCTACTGGATCGAGGACATCAAGCACGACCTCGGCATCACGGTGATCATGGTCGAGCACGACATGGGGCTGGTCTCGCGCGTCTCCGACCGCGTCTTCGCGCTCAATCAGGGCGAGGAGCTGGCGCTCGGCACCGCCGCCGAGGTGCAGGCGCATCCGGCCGTGATCGAGGCCTACCTGGGCGGCGCCGATGAGGACGACCTTCCCGCCAGCGCCGGAGCGGCCGCATGAGCGCCGTCCGCCGGGCCGCGCCCAGAAGGGCTGGCGAAGCCGCACTGAAGAAGTACTCTTGGGGTGCCCCAAGGACGGCGCAGTCATCACATGGAGCCGCGAAGCGGCGAACAACCGTCACCCCCGCCCTCGGGGCGGGGGCCGGGGGGCGGGTAGTCCAATGAGCCTCGACGGCGAAATCATCCTGCAACTGAATAATGTGGAATCGTCCTACGGGCCGGTGAAGGCCATCCGCGGCGTCTCGCTCAAGGTGCATCGGGGCAGCATCGTCACGGTGCTCGGCGCCAACGGCGCCGGCAAATCGACCATCCTCAAGACCATCTCCGGCATCATCGATCCGCAGAAAGGCAGCGTCATCTACCACGGCCAGCCGATCCAGAAAAAGGATCCGGCCTGGATCGTGCGCGAGGGCATCGCCCACGTGCCGGAGGGCCGCGAGATCTTCCCGCTGCTCACGGTGCGCGAGAACCTGCTGATGGGCGCCTACACCCGTTCGCTTGGAGAAAAAGCCGCTGTCGAGCAGGAAATCGAGCAGGTGTATGCCTATTTCCCCATCCTCAAGGAGCGGACGAACCAGCCGGCCGGCCAGCTCTCCGGCGGCCAGCAGCAGATGCTGGCCATCAGCCGGGCGCTGCTGGCCAAGCCGACGATCATGCTGCTCGACGAGCCGAGCCTCGGCCTGTCGCCCAAGCTGACGAGGGAAATCTTCGAGATCATCGTGCGCATCAACCGCGAACGCGGCGTCACCATCCTGGTGGTCGAGCAGAACGCCCGCGTCGCGCTCAAGTACGCCGATTTCGGCTACGTGCTCGAGGTGGGGCGCATCGTCATGGAGGATTCCTGCGCCGTGCTGCGCGAGAAGGAGGACATCAAGGAGTTCTACCTCGGCATCAAGGACACCGGCGTGCGCGGCACGCGGCGCTGGAAGAAGAAGAAAACCTGGCGATAGGACTGAGCGCGCAAATACCATGTGGTGGCATAAAGACAACCCGCAGTTCTGGTCCTCCAACGAGATCGTCGTTGCCGGCGAGACCATCCCGCGCCTGTTCTGGAACGCCGTGGACAAGCGCGGCGACAAGGTCATCTTCCGCCAGAAGTCCTACGGCCTGTGGCAGACCCTCACCTGGCGCCAGCTGGCGGACATCGTGCGCGAGATCGGCATGGGCCTGATCGAACTCGGGTTCCAGCCCGGCGAGGCGGTCTCCATCCTCGGCAACACCCGGCAGGAATGGCTGTTCTGCGATCTCGGCGCGCTGTGCGCCGGCGGCGTCAGCTCCGGCATCTACCCGACGGATTCGGCCACGCAGGTCCAGTATCTGACGGAAGACTCGCGCTCCGCCTATCTCTTCGTCGAGGACGAGGAGCAGCTCGACAAGGCGCTGGAAGCGCGCGAGCAATTGCCGCTGCTGCGCAAGATCGTCGTCTGGGACATGGAGGGCCTGCGCGGCCTCGACGACCCCGGCGTGATCAGCCTGGAGCGCCTGCGCGAACTCGGCCGCGAGCGCATCGAGCGGCTCGGCGCCGCGGCGGCGGAAGCCGAGTGGCAGGCGCGCATCGACAGCCGGCGCGCCGGGGATCTGGCCATCCTCATCTACACCTCGGGCACCACCGGCAAGCCGAAGGGGGCGATGCTCTCGCACCACAACGTGATCCATTCGATCCGCGGCTTCAACCTGATCATCGCCCAGAACGAGGGCGACGAGCACATGTGCTTCCTGCCGCTGTGCCATGTCGCCGAGCGCATGGCCGGCGCCTATTTCTCGCTGTACACCGGCGCCGTGCTCAACTTCGTCGAGAACCCGGAAACCATCCCGGAAAACGTCCGCGAGATCCAGCCGACGGTGTTCCTCGCCGTGCCGCGCATCTGGGAGAAGTTCTACTCCGGCGTCACCATCGGCCTGTCGGAAGCCACCCGCCTGCAAAAGCTCGCCTACAAATGGGCCATCGGCATCGGACTCAGGATGGTCGCCCTCTACGAGGCCGGTCAGCCGATCGGCGCCGGCCTGCGGGCGCTGCACGCGCTGGGCCGCTTCCTGGTCCTCAACAACGTGCGCAAGCTGATCGGCATCCACCGCTGCCGCTTCCTCGTCACCGGCGCAGCGCCGATCTCGCCCGACCTGGTGCGCTGGTACATGGCGCTGGGCGTGCCCATGCTCGAAGTCTGGGGCATGACGGAATCGGGCGGCGGCGCCACCTGCACGCCGGCCTCGCGCATCAAGCCGGGCATGATCGGCACCGCCAACGCCTATTGCGAGGTCGCCGTCTCGCCCGAGGGCGAGCTGCTGATTCGCGGCGACAGCGTCTTCATGGGCTATCTCAACCAGCCGGAGAAGACGGCGGAGACCATCGACGCCGAGGGCTGGCTGCACACCGGCGACGTCGGCTACAAGGACGCCGACGGCTTCTTCAAGATCTCCGACCGCCTCAAGGACATCATCATCACGGCCGGCGGCAAGAACATCACGCCGTCCGAGATCGAGAACCAGCTGAAGTTCTCGCCCTACGTCACCGACGCGGTGGTGATCGGCGACAAGCGCCCCTACCTCGTCTGCCTGATCATGATCGACCAGGAGAACGTCGAGAAATTCGCCCAGGACCACGACATCCCCTTCTCCAACTACGCCAGCCTGTGCCGGGCGCCGGAAATCCTCAGGCTGATCGAAGGCGAGCTGGAGCGGGTCAACAAGCAGTTCGCCCGGGTCGAGCAGGTGAAGAAATTCCGCCTGATAGAGCAGAAGCTGGGCGCCGAGGACGAGGAGCTCACCCCGACCATGAAGCTGAAGCGGAAATTCGTGAACCAAAAGTATGCAGACCTTATAGAATCGATGTACCGTTCCTGACGGCAACCAGAGGAGAGGAGACTTGAAAATGAAGAATATCGTCAGCAAGGTGGCCATACTGGCCGCCGCAACGACCCTGGCCTGGTCCGCCCAGGCGCAGCAGCAGGGCGTCACCAAGGACCAGGTGGTCCTCGGCTCGATCCAGGATCTTTCCGGCCCGCTCGCCGGCTTCAGCAAGCCGGCCCGCAACGGCATGCAGATGCGGGTCGACGAGATCAACGCGGCCGGCGGCGTCCACGGCCGCAAGATCAAGCTGATCGTCGAGGACAGCGGCTACGACCCGAAGAAGGGCCTGCTCGCCGCCCAAAAGATGGTGCAGCAGGACAAGATCTTCGCCATGGCCGGCACCATCGGCACGGCGGTGTCCATGGCCACCATGCCGATCCTCTTCGAGAAGAACATCCCGCACGTCTTCCCGCTGACCGGCGCGCGCGAGATGTACGAGCCGCTGCACAAGCTGAAGTTTTCCTTCGCCGCCCCCTACTACGACCAGATCCGCATGGGCGTGAAATGGATGGTCAAGGAGCGCGGCTCGAAGAAGTTCTGCATCATCTACCAGGACGACGAGTACGGCCTGGAAGTGCTGCGCGGCTCGGAAGACGGGCTGAAGGACATCGGCCTGACCTTCGCCGAGAAGACCTCCTTCAAGCGCGCCGCGACGGACTTCTCCGCCCAGGTGGCGAAGATGAAGGGCTCGGGCTGCGACACGGTGGTGATGGGCACCATCATCCGCGAGGCGATCGGCACCATCGGCACGGCGCGCAAGATGGGCTGGAACCCGGAATTCATCGGCACCTCGGCCTCCTACACCGACCTGATCCACAAGCTGGGCGGCCCGGCCATGAACGGCTTCTACGGCATGCACCAGGTCTCGGTGCCGTATCCGGACGACGCCTCGAAGAACGTGCGCGACTGGGCGGCCGCCTACAAGGCGCAGTTCAAGGAGGATCCGGGCCTGTTCTCCGCCTACGGCTACGTCATCGCCGACCTGTTCTACCAGACCGCCAAGCGGGCCGGGCCGAACCTGACCACCGACAGCTTCGTCAAGGCGCTGGAGAGCGCGCCCTTCGCGCGCGACATGTTCGGCAGCCCGGAGTACAAGTTCACGGCGACGCAGCACCTCGGCAACCAGAAGTCCCGCGTCAGCCAGATCCAGAACGGCAAGTGGGTGACCATCACCGACTACCTGGCGAACTGAGCATTCATGTTCGGCAAGAAGGGGCGCTTCGGCGCCCCTTTTTTATGTCTTGACAGGAAACGAACGGTCGTGCTAAAAAGCAAACCATGGGCAAAGGCGAAGAAACCCGGCAGACCATCCTCGACGAGGCGCTGTCGCTGTGCAGCCGGATCGGCGTCAGCGGCCTGAGCATCGGCGCGCTGGCCGACAAGGCCGGCATGTCGAAGAGCGGCCTCTTCGCGCACTTCGGCTCCAAGGAGGAATTGCAGATTGCCGTCCTCCGCGAAGGCCAGCAGCGCTTCGTCGACACCGTCGTGCGGCCGGCGCTGAAACAGCCGCGCGGCGTCGCCCGCCTGCGCGCCATCCTCACCAACTGGCTCGACTGGACACGACGGGCGCAACTGCCCGGCGGCTGCCCGATGAACGCCGCCGCCAACGAGTTCGACGACCAGCCGGGCCCGGTGCGCGATGCCGTCGAAGCCGGCCTCGCCGACGGCCGCCGCCTGCTCGCCAACGCCGTGCGCCTGGCCGTCGAGGCCGGCGAGTTGCGGCCGGACATCGACGTCGAGCAGTTCGTCTTCGAATTCACCGGCATCGTGCTGGTCGCCATGCAGAACCAGCGCCTGTTCAGGGAGAAGGATGCCAACCGCCGCGCCCTCGACGCCTTCGAGCGCCTGGTGCGCGATTACGCCGTTCAGCAAAAGGAGTAGCCATCATGGAAATGCGATTGCCGCTTTTTTTTAGCCCCAGAATTAGCACGACCGTTCGTTTCATTATCGGACTGGCAGGCCAGCGCCTGGCCTTCCGCGTCCTCGCGCCCCTCTCGCCGAGAAAGGCGGGCGATCGCGCGCGACGCCTGTTCCTCACGCCGCCGCGCCACCGCTTCCGCGACGCCGAGCTCGCCGCGCTGGAGGAAGCCACGCCCTTCACCGTCTCGATGCCGACCGGGCGCCTGATCGGCTGGCGCTGGGGCCGGCGGAAGGATCCGCCGGTGGTCCTGGTGCACGGCTGGGGCGGGCGCGCCGCGCAATTGCGCGGCTACGTCGCGCCGCTCGTCGCGCGCGGCTATTCGGTGGTGGCCTTCGATGCGCCCGGACACGGCATGACGGGTGGACGGGAATCCTCGGTCGTGCACATGGCGGCCGCACTCGACGCCGTGCTGCGCGATGTCGGCCCGGTCGAAGCCGTCATCGGCCATTCGCTCGGCGGCGCGGTGACGGGCTACGTGCTGTCGCGCGGCGCGCCGGTGAAGAAGGCCGTGCTGCTGGCGCCGCCGGCCAGCCTCACCGACTACTCGCACCGCTTCGCGCGCCTGCTGCGCCTGCCCGAGGGCGTGCGCGCCCTGATGCAGGCGCAGATCGAGCGGCGCTTCGGCATCCGCTGGAGCGATTTCGAAGTGGAAGCGACCGCGCCGAAGCTGACGCAGCCGGCGCTGATCGTGCATGACGTCGACGACCGCGACAATCCTTTCCGTGACGGCGAACGCTACGCCCGCCACTGGCCGGGCGCGCGCCTCGTCGCCACGCAGGGACTTGGGCACCGCGGCGCGCTCCACGACGCGGCGGTGATCCATGAGGTGGCCGGCTTCATCGGCAGCGCGCCGTGACGGGAAAAGTCAGTCGCCGCGATACGGCGACTGGCTCAGCCGTGATCGGGCAGCGTAAAGAAAAAAGTCGCGCCCTCGCCCTTGGCGGCCTCCGCCCACACCCGGCCGCCATGGCGCGAGACGGTCCTGGCGACGGAGGCCAGTCCCACGCCCGTTCCGGCGAACTCGTCCGTGCCGTGCAGGCGCTGGAAGGGCGCGAACAGTTTGCCGGCAAGGGCCATGTCGAAGCCGTCCCCGTTGTCGCGGACGAAGAAGGCCGTTTCCTCCTCCCCGATCCGCTTCGCGCCGAACTCGATCCGCGCCCGTTCCTTGCGGGATGAGTATTTCCAGGCATTGCCGAGCAGGTTCTCCAGCAGCGCGCGAAGCAGGACCGGGTCGCCGACGGCGCGCAGCCGGCGCTCGATGACGAACTCGGCACCGCGCTGGGGCTGCTCTTCCTGCAGGACGATGGCGACTTCCCGGGCCATCCCGCTCAGGTTCACCGGGACGCGCTCCATGCGCGACTGCGATATCCGCGAGAGCTTCAGCAGGTTTTCGATCAGGCGGTCGAGCCGCTGGCTGGCCGCGCGAATGCGCCGGAGATGCTGGCGGCCGTCCTCGTCGAGCCGGTCGCCGTAGTCGTCGATGAGGATCTTGCTGAAGCCGTCCAGGCCGCGCAGCGGCGCGCGCAGGTCGTGCGCGACCGAGTACGAAAACGACTCCAGCTCGGCCACGGCGGCCTGCAGGTCGGCGGTGCGCTCCTCTACGCGCAGTTCGAGCGTGGCGTTGAGTTCCCGGATCTCGCGTTCGCGCAGGTAGCGCTCGGTGACATCCCAGATGACGCCGAAGACGCGGCAGACGCCGTCCGCTTCGCCGCAATGCGGTCTGGCGCGCGCCACCAGGTGACGGTCCGCGCCATCCGGCAATACCACCCGGAATTCGACTCGAAACGTCAGTTGCTGGCGCGTCGGGCGCATGAAGGCATCCATGACGCGGGGCCGTTCGTAAGCCGGGATCCGCTCCAGCAGCGCCTCGAACGTGCGCGGCGGATCGTTCTGCGATCCCGCGATCAGTTCGCAGGCGCGCTCATCGCATTCCAGGCGGCCGCTGCCCGGCTCCCAGATCCACGTGCCGACGCCGCCGGCGTCGAGCGCGAGATCGAGCCTTTCGCGCATTTCGCGCACCGCGCGCTCCTGCGCCAGCCGTTCGCTCAGATCGGAAAAGACGCCGATGTAGTTGGTGATGCCGCCCTCGGCGTCGCGCACGGCGCTGATCGACAGCAGTTCCGGATACAGTTCGCCCGACTTGCGCCGGTTGATGATCTCGCCCCGCCAGCGGCCGGCGGTCTTGAGGGTGCGCCACATCTCCTCGTAGAAATCGCGCTCCTGGACGCCGGACTGGAGGAGGCGGGGATTGCGGCCGATCACTTCGTCCGCGGTATATCCCGTGATGCGCGTGAAGCCGGCATTGACCGTGAGAATGGTGCCGCCGGCGTCGGTGAAGATGACCCCCTCGGCCAGGTTTTCGAAGACCAGAAGGGCTATTTGCTGCTGGGGCGAAATGCCGTTCCGGCTGGAGGTTTCGTTGCTCAATTGAATGCAAGACCACGATACTTTACGTCTAAATTATAGTATTCATTGCTCTCCAAAAAAACCCTGTCAGCTTAAAAGCTTCTTGCGCGAGCCGCGGCGCCGTAACAAGCTGTAACAAGCTGTAACAAATCCGACTGCGGTTGATAAATTTCGCTTACATCCTGCGTGTCAAATGGGCGCCGTTGCCTCAACCACTCAGGAGATTCACATGAACACCGCTTCCCGCAGCAAACTCACCGCCGCCCTCTTCGCCGCCGGCCTGGCCCTCGCCGCCGCCGCGCCCGCCTCGGCCATGCCCGGCCCCGGCATGCGCGAAATGACCCCGGAAATGCAGCAACGCATGCAATCCCGCTTGCAGGCCCGCCTCGACAAGATGGCACAGCGCCTGGAGATCAAGGCCTCGCAGCAGGACGCCTGGCAGGCCTACGCCAAGGTGCACAAGGACATGATCGACGGCACGATGAAGGCGCCGCCGAAGGACGCCGACGCCGCCACGCTGGCGCGCCACCGCGCCGACATGGCCGCGCAGATGGCGCAGAAGCTCGCCGTCCTCGCCGACGCCACCGCCAAGCTGCAAGGCGCGCTGACGCCGGAGCAGGCCAAGACCCTCGCCGACATGACGCGCCATCCGATGGGCGGGCGCCACGGCGGACCTGGCGGACGCGGCGAGAACGCCCCGCGCGGCCAGATGGGCGGCATGGGTGGGATGGGCGGCATGCGCTGAAAGAGCGCCCGTCATTCCCGCGCAAGCGGGAATCCACAACAACAACTGGATTCAGGGCGCCCCGGCGGCGCAGCGGAAAAAGTCAGCCCCCGCAGGACGGCGCGTGCCCAGGCAGGATGGCGCGGCCGTCCGTCTCCAGCCAAAGGCTCTCGCCGTTCTTCCGCTTCAAATTCAGGATCGCGCTGCGCGGCAGTCCGCCGACGTGGCGCGTGACCACGTCCATGACCCAGCCGTGGGTGATGACGAGGGCGCGCTCGCCGGCATGCCGCGCGCCGATGTCCAGCACCGCGCCCAGCACCCGCTCGGCGAATTCGTCCATCGTCTCGCCCTCCTCGAAGTGCGCCGCCGGATTGCGCCGGAGAATCTGTTGCAACAGCAGCGGATCCTGCTCGGCCAGCTCGGCTTTCGGCACGCCCTGGATGGCGCCGAAATGCCGCTCCTTCAATCCGTCGTGGCAGAACGGCGGCGGCAGCCCGAGCGCAACGGCCACGATGTCCGCCGTCTCCCGCGCGCGGGCCAGCGGGCTCGTCCACACCGACGCGAAGCCCGCCCCGGCAAACGCCGCCGCCAACTCGCGCGATTGGCGCCGGCCCGCCTCGTTGATCGGCACGTCGTGCCAGCCCTGCAATATCCCGGCGATGTTCCAGTCGGTTTCGCCGTGGCGGGTGACGCAGACGTGGGCGGGGCTTGGCATGTCCGGACATCGTGCCACAGAGCGCCCTGCGGGGAAAAGTCAGTCCCCGCAGTACGGCAGGATCAGTCGAGTCAGGCGGCGCGCTTCAGGGGCGGGATCTTCGCCACTTGGCGCTTGAGCGCCAACTCGGCCTTCCACAGGTCGTACTGCGCCTGCATGTTGATCCACACCTCGGCGCTGGTGCCCAGCCACTTGCCGAGGCGGACCGCCATCTCCGCACTGATGGCCGCTCTGGCGTTCAGCACGCGAGACAGGGCCACGCGCGTGACGCCGAGTGCGGCGGCGGCTTCGGTGACGGAAACCGTGCCCTCCGAGAACACGCCGTCCTTGAGTACTTCGCCCGGATGGGGAGGGTTGTACATTCGAGTCATGGTAACCCAATGTATAGCGACGCTATACAGCTGTCAAATCATACAGCCTGACCATCCTGCCCCTCTCCCCGTCTGCGGGGATAGGGTTGGGGTGAGGGGAAAAGTCAGTCCCGGCGGGACGGCGAATTCAGGATCACCAGCGCGATGCCGCCGAGCACGGCGGCGGAGGCCAGCACGAAGCGCAGGGACACGGCCTCGCCGAGGAAGACGATGCCGCCCAGCGCCGCGATCACCGGCACGCTGAGCTGCACGGTCGCCGCGCTTGTCGACTTCAACATGGGCAGCACGGTGTACCAGATGGCGTAGCCGAGCCCGGAGGTGATCGCGCCGGAAGCCAGCGCGTAGCCGACGCCCGCCGCATCCAGGCTGGCGTCGGCGAGCGGCAGCAGGCTCAGCACGACGGCGAAGGGCACCGCGCGCAGGAAATTCCCCGGCGTCACGCGCGTGGCGTCGCCCGCCCCCTTGCCGCGGATCGAATACACGCCCCACGCCGCGCCCGCCATCAGCATCAGGGCCGCGCCGAACAGCGGCGGCGCCGACAGCCCCGGCAGCAGCAGCCCGACGAGTCCGCCGACGGCGAGCGCCAGGCCCGCGAGCTGCCGCGCGCCGAAGCGCTCGCCGCGCCACAAGCCGTAGCAGATCATCGTCGCCTGCACCGCCCCGAAGAGCAGCAGCGCGCCGTCGCCGTGGTCAGGCTCAGATACGCGAAGGAAAAGCCGGCGGCGTAGGCGAACAGCATCAGCGCCGAAATCCAGTTGCCCCCGCCCGCCTGCGCGCGGAGAAAGAACCGCACAATCAGCCACAGCACCACCGCCCCAGACGCGAGGCGAATGGTGGTGAAACTCGCCGCGTCGATGCCCGTCTCCCGCAGCGCAATGCGGCACAGCACCGAGTTGCCGGCGAAGGCGAGCATGGTGAGGGTGGTTAGGAGGAGGGTTGGGGCGGAAGACGCTATGAAAAATACATTCAGATTGAGATTGCCAATTGCATGACTCGGGAGTAGGCAATTCCGCAATCAGGCGAGCGTCCGGATTTCAGCAATAGCATTTCAAGGGAAGGTTACACGGAATCATGTACTACCAGATTCCCGGCATGCTAACAGAAAGACGGTAAGCTGATCGTCGTCGGCGCCGACATTGACAAGCACGATTACGTCTTTGCGGTGTTGGTGTATTCGAAAAAGGTGAAATGGACGCTGCAGCGCTCCGCTGTACCGCAATCACGCAAGCGCCTTTTTTGCCGTGTACCAGATCGCGGTGGCCGCTACGGCGAGTATAAGCAAAGTCATGCCGATGCCAAGCGCCGCTCCCAGCGGCGCGAGCAGCACTGGTAGAAGCCGATCAGTGGTCTGGGGTGGCTCCGCTTTTACACCAGTATTGGAAAGGCGCTCGACGGTGAGGCGCACGCTGCCGGCGTTGTTGCCGTAGAAGATCCACATGTCGTTGGCGAAACAGTAAAGCGGCCCCGTTTTCGCGGGGATGAATACACTGTCAACGCCGATCGGAAACTGCCGCTTCGCGAGTTCCCGCGGCTCCTTCACCAGGACGAACCATGGCAGCATCCACGCAGGCAGCGTGCGCCGTTGCCAATCGGTCGGATGGTTCACCATGCCAATCAGCTGCATCCACGGCGCGCTGAAATAACGCTTTGCCCAGCAAGCCCAAAATCGCAGTGATAGCAGATTTTTCTGCAGAATGCGCCAGGTCGATATTCCCTCGGGGCTGCAGGTAGGAGGGTCGCGGTCGATCCAGCCGCCTTCAGCATGGAAACGGTAGGGCAATCCCGCACGCAGGATGATACCGGTGGGGTTCCAGGCGCGATCAGAGAAGATCTCGACCGGCGCGCTCTTTTCGTTAGGCTCGAGGTCACGCCAGCCGCGTTCGCGTGGATCCGGTTGCGGCCGACACCAACCCTGCGACGCACCCAGCCGCGCCAGCCGCTCTCGCTCGCCCCAGCCGGTGATGGCGCGCTCGCGTTCGCCGACGCTGTCGTGCCAGTCGCCAAGCTCGGGTGCGGGAGGATCGTAGGGTTGAGCCGCAACCGGGAACATGCGCGGCCAAGTGCCGGAAAGTACGTAGGCAGGTTTGCTCGCCACCTCGCTGTGCAGTGGCGCATCAACCTCCGAATAGGTCGGCTCAACGACGGGGCTGCGATAGCGCAAGCCCGCGGCCTGCGCTTTTTTCATCATCCAGCGCAACGCGATATCGGACAATGCAATCTTCTGTGGCCCGAATCCAGCGTAGCCGCCACCGATGTCGGCGTGTGCGCCGCGAAACCATTTCTGCTCGAAGGCTTTTCCATCCCAGTATGCCGGCCGTCTGAGCAGGACTGGCATGAAGCTCGATCGCTCCTCGTCCATCGCCACGGCGTGGTACGCGTGTTCGATGATCGGCACCAACGTTGTGTCGTGATATTTCGTGCGGATGCCGAATAGCTCGAAGCTCCATCCCCACATCGGCAAACCGAGCGCGGCGACGGTGTCCCAGACCCCGAGAAAATGGATGCGGAATTGTTCGGGATCATGGATCAAGCCGTCCGTTTTCAGCTTCGCAATATTCTGATCTATTTGCCAGCGCGGGCGGGTGTCGTCTTGCTGGCGCCGCTTTCGCTCCTTTTCGTAGAGCTTGAACAATTCCGGCGCAAAGCCACTGAATTCCGGCTTGAGCAGACCGCAATGAAACAGCAGTCCGGATAGGCTGCGCACCTGGAACGCGCCGCGGCTAAAGCCAAATAGAAAGATACGGTCGCCGGGCTGATAAACCTGGCTTAACCACAGGTACGCCTCGCGGATGTTCTGCGCGATGCCGAGGCCAGTGGCACCCTCGATGATTACGCCGAGCTTCGCCTGCGCGTTGAGCTTGCCGCCCCAAGCGCCGGCGAGTAGTGTGCCGAGGAAGTTGAGCAACTTGCCCCAGAATCCGAGTGCTGCGCCGACGCCTTCGTCGTACCAGCGGATCTGCAGGGTGTCACCGGGTACGCGCGGCCTGGCTGGATCGGCTTCGTCATCGACCGCGGCGTAGAGCTTCCGTACATTGGTCGGCGCCGGCTCGCCGCCGTCGGTCTGAGTGGGCGAATTCCACGTGCCGTCGCAGCAAACAATTATGTTTTTCGAGGTCATGTTGTTCTCCAGCGTCGTGTCGTACCGTTCAGCTCATTTTCCACCGCCGTATTTCCGCCTAAACCACCAGCCGATCGCAGCGGCAATCGCTCCGGCAATGCCGAACAGCATTTCCTTCCAGTATTTCTCCCAGTAGTGGTCCATCAGCCACCACAGCGTCACTTCCACTTCGATGTCGCGATCCATTGCCGGCAGGTCGCGCTCGCCCAGTTCTGGAGGCAACACTACCGACAATTGCAGGTGCAGCTTCTTCCTGCCAGGAAAGGTCGGCGTGATTGACCACGTCCACTCCGTGCGGCCGGCGAGGGTGAGATTTTTCGCCCCGTCAAACGGCTTGCCGTCCTTTCCCCTGTCGAGCGGCGTGATCTCGAAGTCGGCGCCCGTCAGCGTCGCGCGCATGCGCGGGCTCCACACGGTCTGGCCGCGTTCGATGCGCGCCGATTCCGGAAAGGCCTGCTTCATTTCCGCGGCGAGCTGTTCCGTTTCCTTCACTGGGTCCACCCACAACGCGATGGTCACGGGCCGCGCGACTTTGATTGGAGACGGCGGATTGAATGCGTAGCTTCCTTTTTTCAGTCCCGCCAAGTATTCATCGCGCTTGCGCATGTGCTCTTGGTCCGCTGCGAGCGCGGGCGATGTTACCGCCGCAGTACCATCGTTTGCTGCAGCAACCAACTGCCCGACCTTTCCAACGGCCACCGGCATGCGTACAGCCTTCTTAAGCGCCGAGGCTTCGTGTTCTACCCCTGCGAACAGGCGCGCTGATTTTTTCTTTACGACCTCCTTCTTACCGTCGTTCGCGTATGCTGGCACGGCCAGTAGCGGTGTTTCGGCGCGCAGAGCGGGCTGCAGTTCCACGTGTATTTCTGCTTGCGCTTCTGCCGGAGTCGGCGCCTGCTCGCTGGTTCTTTGAGACACCTCTATTGGGGCGCAGCCGGCTAACGACGCCGCATATAGAGCGGCAATTAGACACGCGTTTCGTAGCATGACACCTCCTTTGTCGTCCGTACCTACAGATTTGCTTGCCTTGGACTAGAGCAATCACGCTTGCCACCGTCGTCGCGTTGTCATCGAACTCTCCATGCGTACTGCTTGCCGATTGCGCGCCCGGCGCAACAGAGGCGCGCACGTTGGGCAGGAATTTGAAAGCTCGTGCATACGCGGCACTACATCTTTTGTGCGTCAAACGAACTGCGAATGATTTCGCCGAGGAAATGTCCCATTGAATCATCGTACACGTCACTGTGCGCACCACTACTTGTGCATTTCAGCTGGCAGTTCACAAAATCTGAAGCGTCATAAACTGATACTTTTTTTAAATCGGGCAGGCATTCCTTTTTGTCGGCGCAATTTGGTTTTAGAACCTCAACGAATTGCTGATACTTTTCCCGTTCCCTTAGCGCCTTCAGGCCGCAGCCGGCACCGACGTATCTAGTGCCAATACACATAATGCCGTTCGCCGTGTCGTACTTCGACGAGGTGGCCACCACCCTGGCGTTGCCTTTGTTCGCGCTCATGTATTGATGTTCCTTGCCCTCGAAAGAAACGAAACGCGCTATTGGAAACGCTGGTTGCAGTCCGATCAGGGTCATCGGGTGCTCGGAAACGGGCTTGTTTCTTAGAAGTATTTCCCTGACGTAATGTGCGCTAAACACAATTCGCGTGCCGAAGCTGTGGCCAATGGCAACGAGCTGAGTGTTCTTCTTAAATGCAATCG
Source organism: Rhodocyclales bacterium (assembly GCA_016214145.1). Taxonomy (GTDB): domain Bacteria; phylum Pseudomonadota; class Gammaproteobacteria; order Burkholderiales; family Rhodocyclaceae; genus Desulfobacillus. The sequence continues at coordinate 178,355 of JACRPA010000006.1, read as the reverse complement.
GCTTGATGACATCATTCAGCAGGTAATTCCCCCACGAATAGCCGATCTCGTCAGCATCGTTGCCTTTTGTAAACTCGCTGACAAAAGGCAGGCGCTGCCACCATGGCCATTCCGATTCCCATGAAATCCCGATAAAGACTGGTCTAAACGGCGGGCTACTCTTGAAGTCTTCCGAGATTACTTTCATCCATGCAAGAAAGTCACGATAAGACTCGTATTGGCGCGTATTCCATCCCGTCGCCATGAGGATGATGTGCGTTGCATTTTCTTCCCGGACCAAAGCGTCGATTTCATCGCCTAGCCGATCCAACCCCTTCCATCCCTCTTTCTTCCAGTCAGCCTTGTCGACGTTCGCCTTGTGATGGCTCACGCACCACGTCGTTTCTTCCGCGTGGCCATACAAATTGAAAACGAAGCATCCTTTCCTTGATATCTTCGACGATTCGGGAGTCTCGGCCCTGCTCAAGTTAAGGATGTGCGTAAGCACGAGCGGGCGGGGGTCTCTAAACAGATTTTTGTCAATGTCGTCCCGAGTTCGCTCAACCGCATCTTTGTTCTCAGAGCTAGCGTTTCCCACAATGAATTCTTTGCTGTAGAACCTCGGTGCATTGCACGCCAATTCATCCTTCTTGCAGTAGGGCCTACCAACCTCCCCCGAATAATTGTCACGCGGCTTCTCAAAGCCCACGATGAAAAGCGGATGCCTCGTCACATATGCATCCGGTTCAACGACAGCGCTATGGTAGAGAAAGTCCTCATGTGTTTTTACAACCTCGCGTACTGCCAGATACTTCTCTTTTTGAGCGCCGGTCAGTTGCAGCGTGGGGGTATGCTTCTTTGCTTCTTCAGCCGGCGAATCGTACGTACATGTTTCTATTGAGGCGCAGCCGGCCAAGACGGAAATCGCCACGATGCATAGGTGGATACGAGCAAGCCATTTGTGTTTCACGAGAGAACTCCTTTCGCGGCACTGCGTTGAAGCGTAGAGCCAACCGATGATGCCGTCTTTGGTCAAAGCAGCTTTCCTCAATATAGTCAGCTGTCATCCCTCTATCAAGGTACGGAAAATGCAAAGACTTATTGCAAAGCACAACGTTGTGCCGACTTCGCATATCTTTAGTGATAGATGCCTCCAGGAATGTCTTTCCTAGTGCGACGCAGCAAACGCCACCGTTCGTTAGCCGTCAAAAGTATCGCTACCAGTAGATGGCCATAGCCGGGCGGCCGACAAGACGCACCACCGGCCGACCGCCGCGCTCAAAATTGAAGGGAAAAGTCAGCCCCCGCGGGACGGCGCGCTGAGGATCACCAGCGCGATGCCGCCGAGAACCGCTGAGGAAGCCAGCACGAAGCGCAGCGACACCGCCTCGCCGAGGAAGACGATGCCGCCCAGCGCGGCGATCACCGGCACGCTGAGTTGCACGGTCGCCGCGCTCGTCGACTTCAACATGGGCAGCACGGTGTACCAGATGGCGTAGCCGAGGCCGGAGGTGATCGCGCCGGAGGCCAGCGCGTAGCCGACGCCCGCCGCATCCAGACGCGCGTCGGCCAGCGGCAGCAGGCTCAGCACGACGGCGAAGGGCACCGCGCGCAGGAAGTTGCCCGCCGTCACGCGCGTGGCGTCGCCCGCCCCCTTGCCGCGGATCGAATACACGCCCCACGCCGCGCCCGCCATCAGCATCAGGGCCGCGCCGAACAGCGGCGGCGCCGAGAGCCCCGGCAGCAACAGCCCGACGAGTCCGCCGACCGCGAGCGCGAGGCCGGCGAGCTGCCGCGCGCCGAAGCGCTCGCCGCGCCACAGGCCCCAGAGAATCATCGTCGCCTGCACCGCGCCGAAGAGCAGCAGCGCGCCCGTTGCCGTGGTCAGGCTCAGGTAGGCGAAGGAAAAACCGGCGGCGTAGGCGAACAGCATCAGCGCCGAAATCCAGTTGCCCCCGCCGGCCTGCGACCGGCGAAAGAACCGCACGATCAGCCACAGCACCACCGCCCCCGACGCCAGTCGGATGGTGGTGAAGCTCGCCGCGTCGATGTTCGTCTCCCGCAGCGCGATGCGGCACAGCACCGAGTTGCCGGCGAAGGCGAGCATGAACAGTCTCGGCGATGGGGTAAAGACCTAGGAAAAGTTCTATTCTCGATTAGAGCAAGAAAATAGCAAAGCACTCGATATTGCAGTTGTTATGTGGGCAGAGAATAATGAACCTGATCACCAATGGATCTCAGCCATGATCTGGCGTTCGGTAGGCGCGCACTAACCGGGGTTATGAAAGTTATTGCGCGTTATTTGATTACGGTGGCATCATAGGCGACAACAAAAGAAGAATGTCCCATCTGTGTCTTCCGGTTAGGATCTGGGCTCTAACCAGCAACTTTCAGGAGTTAGCATGAGACCAAGTTCATTTTGCATTCTCGTCGCGATTCTCATTTCGCCAATTTCCTACGCTCAAGAGAAACTTAGCTTAAACCAGTGGCTAGACCTGTTCGTAGATTCATGCGTTGGTGCCGGCTCAAGCAGCATTACAAGTGGGACGGTCGATGCAAATGGGCAAATCGCCCTGAAAAAACTAACTGCCAGCGGTTCGTTAGCGGGTCAGTTAGTTATTACTAAGTCTAATTACAAGCTTCTTAGTGACGGCATTTCCAACAAGATGTCCGCAGTTGCTGCTGAGCAGGCAGATAAAGTTCGGGTATGTTTAGATCCGGTCAAAAAGATATTGTTGCAGGCAATGCAACGGCAGCTCGACGAAAAAAACCCTCACCCAAGCAAACCAATTTATATCTTGAGCCCTGATGAAGAGAAAGTAATGAAGTTTCTTGCTAAAACAAAAGGCAATGCTGGTACCGGGCGACAAGTGCCGTTCAATAGAGTGGCTGAAGGAACGGGAATGTCCGATCTGCGATTGCGAGCAACGCTAAAGATGCTAGAAGCGAAAATCCTCGCTGTCGAACTTGTCGGCGTAGTGTCATTTTTTGATGATGGCGACATGTATGTCTTAAAGATGGGATATGCCGACTAGTATGCGAAGCATCCAACCCACTATCCAAGGGACGCTGCGAGAATAGCCGCATAGAGTCCTCGAACCGCGACGTTAATCATCCAGCCAATCAAAACAGCATAATATGGCGAAAAACGATCGATTCCTCCTTGATGGCATTGTTGATGATCGAATTGCAATTCGACTGCCTTCGGACAAACGAGATGAAGCTTTCGAGTACCTGGCTTTCGAGCAGGTTCTAAAGGACTTTGACCTGTCGAACGAAGAGTTGCTGTCTGGATCTATCGATGGACGTCAGGATGGAGGAATCGACGGTTTCTATGTTTTAGTCAATGGTCATGTTCTTCAAGATCCCGAGTCATTCGTATGGCCACGGAGCGGCTCTGATTTAAAAGTATTTCTTGTTACCTGTAAGCATCATGATACTTTCAAACAGGCAACGCTAGACGCCATTGTCGCGACACTTACAGAGCTCCTAGACTTTGGTATTGAAGAAAGCGGGCTGAAAGGTGCGTACTCGGAATCCCTGCTACGAATGCGTGGCAATCTGCGTTACGCCTACCGCAAGCTCTCCCCGCGTTTGGCTAGCTTCTCCATTGATATCATTTACGTTTCTCGTGGCGATACAACGGTAATTGGTGAAGAAGTGCGCTCTCGCGCTGTCCAGCTTAAGGAGATCGTTAAGGACTACTTCGGATCATGTCGATCTCAGTTTGCCTTCGTGGGGTGCACTGAGCTTGTTGAACTTCACCGAAAGATTCCAAATTACACCCTTGAGCTACCTTTTGTTGAAGCTCTAGCAAAAGGAGAGCGTTACGTTGTGCTTGTGCGACTTTCTGACTACTTCAGGTTTATCTCTGATGAAGAGGGCAAGCTACGAAGATATCTCTTCGAATCGAACGTCAGGGACTTTATGGGGCTGAATCGCGTCAATGAGGACATCAAGTCGACGCTTGAAAGCAAGGATTCCCCAGACTTCTGGTGGCTTAACAACGGCGTCACGATACTGGCCACGTCCGCCAGTATTACTGGTAAGTCCATTCAGGCTTCAGAAATTCAAATCGTCAATGGCCTTCAAACTACAGAGTCGATTTTCCGCCATTTCTCACGAGTAGGGAAAGAGTCTGACGATCGCTGCCTTCTTGTAAAAGTCATAGTTTCAAAAGACGAGGCGGTAAGGGACGCGATCATTAGAGCGACCAATAACCAAACCGATGTTGAGCTGGCCTCTCTCCATGCCACAGATAAAATTCAACGCGACATAGAGGACGCCCTTGCAAGAAGCGGTCTTTTTTATGAACGGCGAAAAAACTTCTACGTCAATCTGGGGCATACACCCGCTGAAATTGTTACCCCACTATATCTTGCTGCTGGTTATGTCGCATTAGTACTGAAGCACCCCGAGAAAGCAGCCTCATTGCGATCAAAGTTTATGCGGTCGCCAGAATCCTACGATACCGTCTTCTCAAGCCGAGCACCACTAGAAGTGTGGCCTAAGATTTCGCATATTTTGAAGCTAATAGATGTTCAACTTGAGACGCTTCGACCACGCGGAAAGGGTACAGAAAGGTTCTTGAAGAGTTGGCGGTACATGATCGCACTCTTACTAGTCTCTAAGTCATTCGGTAAATTTTCCTTTTCTGCAGCGGAGATCATTTCATATGAAACATCTCAGATCACTACAGCAACAGTTAAGGAAGTCTGGGACGAACTCAACTCAACTATGCCTTGGGAGCGACAAAGTAGTCCGTGGTCAAATCCAAAAAACGTAATGGCTATCTGCACGCAATTCGCGGCTAAGAGAAACATTAGTGGGATCGAGATACTTACAAACAGGCCTGGTGCTCTGTTCAGTTTGTCGCCCCATCGCCCAGATTCCTCTTCCATAACGGATGAGTTCATAAATAAGGTTAGAACACTAATCCCGCCGCAACCCTGGAAACCGGGGCTTCATCGAATCATATCGGGAAAGTTGGGGTGCGATAGCTCTGCCTATTTCGCCGCCGTTGAACACCTCATTGAAGACGGGGTCTTTTATCGCCAAAAGGATGGCGTTCTTTATGACGTGGATGGAAATGTCGTTTCGTTCGACCCAGAGAGAGTCGACCCCGAAACGCTCTCGCTGCGACCCTATTCCTAACTTTTCTCCTCAAACCACCGCAGCAGCTCGACACGTACGTACCACTACTCGTTAATAATCTCATCCGCCGCATCCGCCTCCGCCGCATCCCGCGCATAGTCGCGCGCCAGCTTCGCGGCTTTCTGCTTGCCGTGCTCGCGTACCACTCGTGGGCGACGATCATGGCCATCACTTCGTCGGTGCCGGTCCATATTGAAGCGAGGCGGATGTCGCGGTAGAAGCGCTCCAGCGGCAGCACGTTGGTGTAGCCGATGCCGCCCACCACCTGCATAGCGTTGTGATCAGCTTCCGTGGATTCCCGCGTTCGCGGGAATGACGGTTCTACTTGGCCCCTCGATACGCGCTTCGCGCTACTCAGGGCGAACGGTTTGTTTCACAGCGCCGCGGCGGCGCGGGTGCCTTGGTCGATGGCGCGCTTGGCGTCGAGCTCGGCGGCCACATCCGCGCCGCCGATGAGGCTCACCGCCACGCCGGCCTGCTGCAGATCGGCGAGCAGTTCGCGGCGCGGCTCCTGGCCGGCGCACATCACGATGGTGTCGACGTCGAGCACTTTCGTCTCGTCGCCCAGGCGGATGTGCAGGCCGGCGTCGTCGATCTTCTCGTAGCTCACGCCCGCCAGCATCTTGATGTGGCGCCGCTTGAGCAGGGTGCGGCGGATCCAGCCGGTGGTCTTGGCGAGGCCGTCGCCGACCTTGCTGGTCTTGCGCTGCAGCAGCCAGATCTGGCGCGGCGGCGGTTCGTCCGAGGCTTTCTTCAGGCCGCCGCGCACCGCGTACGTGGCATCGATGCCCCACTCGTTGCGGAAGTGGTCGATGTCGTTCGTCTCGCTGCCGCCGTGGCTGAGCAGTTCGGCGACGTCGAAGCCGATGCCGCCGGCGCCGACGATGGCGACACGGCGTCCGGCCTCGCGGCGGCCTTCGATGATGTCGATGTAGCGCGCCACCTTGGGATGGTCGCCGCCGGGAATGTCCGGCGTGCGCGGATTGACGCCGGTGGCGAGCGCGACATGGTCGAAGCCGCCGGCGGCAAGCTCCGCCGCCGTAGCACGGTGACTGACTTTCAGTTTCACGCCGGTGGTCTCGATGCGGCGGCGGAAGTAGCGCAGCGTCTCGCCGAACTCCTCCTTGCCGGGGATGCGCTTGGCCAGGTTGAACTGGCCGCCGATCTCGGCCGAGGCTTCGAACAGCGTGACGTCGTGGCCGCACTCGGCCGCGGTGGTGGCGAAGGCGAGGCCGGCCGGGCCGGCGCCGACGACGGCGACCTTCTTCTTCGCGGCGGTGGGGCGGATCACCAGCTCGGTCTCGTTGCAGGCGCGCGGGTTGACCAGGCAGGAGCAGGTCTTGCGCTCGAAGATGTGATCGAGGCAGGCCTGGTTGCAGGCGATGCAGGTGTTGATCTCGTCGGCGCGTCCGGCTGAAGCCTTGTTCACGAACTCGGCGTCGGCGAGGAAGGGCCGCGCCATCGACACCATGTCGGCGTCGCCGCGCGCCAGCACTTCCTCCGCCACGTCCGGCGCGTTGATGCGGTTGGTGGTGACGAGCGGAATCTTCACCTCGCCCTTCATGCGCCGCGTCACCCAGGTGAAGGCCGCGCGCGGCACCATGGTGGCAATGGTCGGGATGCGCGCCTCGTGCCAGCCGATGCCGGTGTTGATGATCGAAGCACCCGCCGCTTCGATGGCCTTGGCGAGCTGCACGACTTCCTCCCAGCTGCTGCCATCCTCGACGAGGTCGAGCATGGACAGGCGGAAGATGATGATGAAGTTCGGGCCGACCTTCTCGCGCGTGCGGCGCACGATCTCCACCGCGAAGCGGATGCGGTTCTCGAAGGGGCCGCCCCATTCGTCGCTGCGGTGGTTGGTCTTCGGCGCGATGAACTGGTTGATGAGGTAGCCCTCGGAGCCCATGATCTCGACGCCGTCGTAGCCGGCCTTCTGCGCCAACTTCGCGCAGCGCGCGTAGTCGGCGATGGTCTTGCGCACGCCCCAGCCGGTCAGCGCGCGCGGCGCGAAGGGGCTGATCGGCGATTTCAGCCTGGAGGCCGACACCGCCAGCGGGTGGTAGGCGTAGCGCCCGGTGTGCAGGATCTGCAGGCAGATCTTGCCGCCGGCTTCATGCACGGCTTCGGTGACGATGCGGTGCTTGCCCACCTGCCAGGGGAAGGAGAGTTGCGTGGCCTTCGGCGCGCCGCGTCCGGCGAGGTTCGGCGCGAAGCCGCCGGTGACGATGAGGCCGGCGCCGCCCCTGGCGCGCTCGGCGAAGAAGGCCGCCATCTTCTCGAAGCCGTTCGGCGATTCCTCCAGGCCGGTGTGCATAGAGCCCATCAGCGTGCGGTTGCGCAGGGTGGTGAAGCCGAGGTCGAGCGGGGCGAGGAGGTGCGGGTAGTTTGTCGTCATGATTGATAAATCTGAAAAAGAATTAACCACAGAGAACACAGAGAGCACAGAGAAAAACAGAAGAAAGCATTTCTCTGTGTACTCTGTGTTCTCTGTGGTTAAAGGTTTGCATTAGAAGCCCAGTTGTCTGGCGGCGAGGTCCTTGAGAACTTCTTCGGCGCCGCCGCCGATCATCATCACTTTCACTTCGCGGTAGATGCGCTCGACGCGCACGCCACGCATGTAGCCCGAGCCGCCGAGGATCTGCACGGCGGTGTCGGCGCAGAACTGCATGGTGCGCGCGGCGTAGTTCTTGGCCATCGCGGTCTGGGCGATGAGGCTGCCCCCCTCTCCCCGGCCCTCTCCCACGCGGGGAGAGGGGGAGGAATCCAGCCGCGCCGCCAGGTCGTCGAGCAGCGCGCGCGTCGCTTCGATGCGCTCGACCATGTCGACCAGCTTGTGGCGGATCACCTGGTGGCCGATCAATGGCTGGCCGAAGGTCTTGCGTTCGCGCGCCCAGGCCACGGCATCCTCAAGGCAGGCTTGTGCTGCACCGCAGGCCGAGGCCGCCAGCGTCAGGCGCTCGCCGTTGAAGTTGCGCATGATAAGCGGAAACGCCTGGCCTTCGGCGCCGATGAGATTGCTGGCCGGAACGCGGCAGTCGTCGAAATGCAGCTCGGCGGTGTCGGAGGCCCACCAGCCCATCTTCTTCAGTTCGCTGCGGGTGAAGCCCGGCGTGTCTCGTTCTATTTCGAGCAGCGAAACACCCGAGGCGCCCGGCCCGCCGGTGCGCACGGCGACGGTGAACCAGTCCGCGCGCAGGCCGGAGGTGATGAACATCTTGCTGCCGTTGACGATGTAGTGGTCGCCATCGCGTTTTGCGGTCGTGGAAAGCTGCGCCACGTCGGAGCCGGCGCCCGGTTCGGTGACGGCCAGCGCGCTGATTTTCTCGCCAGCCAGCACGCCGGGAATCACGCGCGCCTTGAGCTCGGCGGAGCCGCCCGCCACCAGCGGCGGCAGGCCGATGGTGTGGCTCATCAGGCTCGCCGCAGTGCCGCCGCTGCCGGAGCGGCCGATCTCCTCGGCGAGGATGAGGCGATAGAAGTGGTCGGCTGGCGTGCCGCCGACCTCCTCGGGGAAACCGACGCCAAGCAGGCCCGCCGCCGCGGCCTTGCCGTACAGCTCGCGCGGGAAGCCGCCGGCCTCGTCCCATGCGGCGGCGTGCGGAATGATCTCGCGCTCGACGAAGCGGCGCACCGTGGTGCGGAAGGCCTCGTGGTCGGGGGTGTAGTGGCGGGGGTTGGGTTGCGTCAGCACGATTCGTCATCCCCGCGAAGGCGGGGATCCAGTGTCGGCGGTTAACCCCTGGATTCCCGCTTTCGCGGGAATGACGGGGGTAGCATTCGCGGGAATGACGGTTCCTAGCGTTTTCCCCGGCGCCACCTGCTCGCCCACGGCGCAAGTCAGTTCCGCCAGCACGCCGTCGCAGGGCGCGGCGAGGGTGTGCTCCATCTTCATCGACTCCAGCACGATGAGGCCCTGGCCGCGTTTCACCTGCGCGCCGGCTTCGGCGAGCACGGCGACGATACGGCCGTTCATGGGCGGCGTGAGGCGGCCGCTGCCGGCGGAAGTTTCGCGGGCTTGCGCGGGTTGCATGGTGAGGTCGGTGACGACGGCCTGCGCGCCGTCCACTTCCAGGTGCAGGCGGCCGGCCGCATCGAATGCGTGGCGTACCGTGAGTTGCAGGCCGGCGAAGCCGATGCGCCAGGTGTCGCCTGCGCAATCGATCAGCTCGATTTTGTTGCTGGTTTCGCCGACGGCGAGTTCGAAGCGGCGGCTTTCGACAAGAGTCAGTCTCAGCGATACGGCGCGGTTGTTGATGCCGAGCGTGAAATGCGTCGTCGCCGTGCCGCTGGAACGCCAGAAGGCCAGTTCCGGCTGCGGCAGACGGGCGGCGCTCTTCTGCGCGAAGATCAGCGCGGCGGCGGCGAGGAGTTCGCTGCTCGGGTCGGCATCCGCCTGCGGTGCGAAGTGGGCGGCGATGAAATCGGTGGTGGCGCGGCCGGCGAAAAATTCCGGATGCTCCAGGCAGCCGACGAGGAAGGCCTTGTTGGTGGTGACCCCGAGCGCCGTGGTGTCGCGCAGGGCGGCGATGAGCTTCTGCCGCGCCTCGTCGCGCGTGGCGCCGTGGGCGATGATCTTCGCCAGCAGCGGGTCGTAATGGGAGGTGATCTCGGTGCCGCTGTCGACGCCGGCGTCGACGCGCACGCCGGCGGGCGCCTGCCAGCGCAGCAGCGTACCGGTCTGCGGCAGGAAGCCTGAGTCGGGGTTTTCGGCGTAAAGCCGCGCCTCGATGGCGTGGCCGTCGAGGCGCACGTCCTTCTGTTCCAGCGGCAGCGGCTCGCCGGCGGCGACGCGCAATTGCAGGTCGACCAGGTCGAGGCCGGTGATCAGTTCCGTCACCGGATGCTCGACCTGCAGGCGCGTGTTCATCTCCATGAAGACGAAATCGCCTTCGCTGTCCAGCAGGAATTCGATGGTGCCGGCGCCGACGTAGCCGATCGCCCTGGCCGCGCGCACCGCCGCCTCGCCCATGCGCGCGCGCAGCGCCGGCGTGACGGCCGGCGACGGCGCCTCCTCGATGACTTTCTGGTGGCGGCGCTGGATGGAGCAGTCGCGCTCGCCGAGGTGGATGACGTTCCCCTGCGTGTCGGCGAAGACCTGGATCTCGACGTGGCGCGGCGCCGTCAGCGCGTACTCGAGGATCAGCTCGCCCGAGCCGAAGGCCGAGAGCGCCTCGGAGCGCGCCGAGGCGAGCGCAGCCGGCAGGTCGGCGAAATCCGTGACGCGGCGCATGCCGCGCCCGCCGCCGCCGGCCGCGGCCTTGATCATCAGCGGCAGGCCGATCTTCTCCGCTTCCCTGGCCAGCGTGGCGTCGGACTGGTCGGTGCCGTCATAGCCGGGAATGCAGGGCACGCCGGCCTCGCGCATGCGGCGCTTGGCCTCGGCCTTGTTGCCCATCAGGCGGATCGCCTCGGCGGGCGGGCCGATGAAGACGAGGCCGGCCCGGGTGCAAGCCTCGGCGAATTCGGCGTTCTCGGAGAGGAAGCCGTAGCCCGGATGCACGGCCTGGGCGCCGGTGGCCTGGCAGGCGGCGATGAGCCGCTCGATGTTCAGGTAAGACTCGCGCGGCGGCGCGGCGCCGATCTCGAAGGCCTCGTCGGCGAGGCGCGCGTGCAGGGCATGGCGTTCGGCGTCGGAGACCACCGCCACCGTGCGGATGCCGCGCGCGCGGCAACTGCGGATGACGCGGCAGGCGATCTCGCCGCGATTGGCGATGAGTATCTTGGAGAACATTTAAAAGCCCTGAACCACAGAGTACACAGAGAGCACAGAGAAAACGAAAGAAAACTGCATTTCTCTGTGTGCTCTGTGCTCTCTGTGGTGAAAGGTTTTCATGCTTTTCTCGGCAACGTGCCCATGTACTTCGAGATGATGCCGAGCATCACCTCGTCGGCGCCGCCGCCGATGGAGGAGAGGCGCACGTCGCGCAGCGTGCGCGAGACGTTCGACTCCCACATGTAGCCCATGCCGCCCCAGAACTGCAGGCAGCCGTCGGCGACTTCGCGGCCGAGGCGGCCGGCCTTGAGCTTGGCCATCGAGGCGAGCAGGGTGACGTCCTCGCCGGCCACCAGCTTCGCCGCGGCGTCGTGCACCAAGGCGCGCAGCGCCTCGACCTCGGTCTTCAGTTCGGCCAGGCGGAAATGCACGTACTGGTTGTCGAGGATGGACTGGCCGAAGGCCTGGCGCTCGCGCGTGTAGGCGATGGTCTCGCGCAGGATGCGGTCGAGCACGGTCCATTGCGCTGCGGCGAAGAGGCGCTCCTCCTGGAACTGCTGCATCTGGTAGGTGAAGCCCATGCCCTCCTCGCCGATGCGGTAGCGCTGCGGCACGCGCACCTCGTCGAACCAGAGCTGTGCCGTGTCGGAGGACCACATGCCGAGCTTCTTCAGCTTCTTCGCCACCGAGACGCCTTTCGTCTTCATCGGCACGCAGATGAGCGTCTTGTTCTTGTGCGGCGCGCCCTCGGAGGTATTGGCGAGCAGGCAGATCCAGTCGGACTGGGTGCCGCTGGTGATCCACATCTTGGTGCCGGTGATGACGTAGTCGTCGCCGTCTTTCTTCGCGAAGGTCTTGATCGAGGCGACGTCGGAGCCGGCGCCCGGCTCGGAGACGCCGATGCTGCAGACGAGGTCGCCGGCGATGCTCGGCGCGAGGAACTCGCGGCGCAGTTCGTCGGAACCGAAGCGGGCAAGCGCCGGCGTCGCCATGTCGGTCTGCACGCCGATGGCCATCGGCACGCCGCCGCAGTTGACGTCGCCGAGCGCCTCGACGAAGGCGAGCTGGAAGGAGTAGTCGAGGCCCATGCCGCCGTATTCCTGCGGCTTGTTGATGCCGAGGAAGCCGGCATCGCCCAGCTTCTTGAAGAGTTCATGGGCGGGGAAGATCTCCGCCGCCTCCCAGGCGTCGACATGGGGGTTGATCTCGGTGTCGATGAACTTCTTCACCGAGCGCTGCAGTTCGAGGTGTTCCTGGGTGTAGAACATCATAACCTCACAATCAAAATCTTTAACCACAGAGAACACAGAGAGCACAGAGAAAACAGAATGCGTTTTTTGGAATGAATTCTCTGTGCTCTCTGTGTCCTCTGTGGTTCAAGGTGTTCGCTTCAATGCCTCGCGACCGCGAACTGCACCGGGCGCAGGGTGCGTGCCTCGGCCTCGCGGCAGATGGAGAGCACGTAGGCCAGCACCTTGCGCGTGTCGCGCGGGTCGATGATGCCGTCGTCGAGCAGGCGGCCGCTGGTGTAGAAGGCGGACGACTGCCGGTCGAAGGTGTCGATGATCTGCTTTTCGAGCGCGTCGAGCTGGGCGGTGTCGACTTCACCGCCGCCACGCTTCAATTTCGCCTCCATGACCAGCCGCATGGTCATGGCCGCCTGCTCGCCGCCCATCACCGCCGTCTTCGCGTTGGGCCAGGAGAAGGCGAAGCGCGGACCGTAGGCGCGGCCGCACATGCCGTAGTTGCCGGCGCCGAAGCTGGCGCCGATGTGCAGGGTGATCTGCGGCACGGTGGCGTTGGCCACCGCCTGGATCATCTTGGCGCCGTGCTTGATCATGCCGGCCTGCTCGCTCGCCTTGCCGACGATGTAGCCGGTGGTGTTCTGCAGATAAATGATGGGCGTGCCCGACTGGCAGCAGGCCTGGATGAAGTGCGAGGCCTTGGTGGCGCCGGCCGGATCGATCGGGCCGTTGTTGCCGAAGAGGCCGACCGCGTGACCGTCGAGGCTGGCGTGGCCGCACACCGTCGACACGCCGTAGCCCGGCTTGAAGTCGAGAAAGTCGGAGCCGTCGACGATGCGGGCGATGACTTCGCGGACGTCGTAGGGCTTTTTCGTGTCGAGCGGCACGAGGCCGAGCAATTCCTCGATGTCGCGCCGTGGTGCGGGGACTGACTTTTCCTCGCGGCGCTGATCACGGTTCCAGTCGAGCTTGGCCAGCACCTCGCGGGCGAGGCGGATGCCGTCGGCGTCGTCCTCGGCGAGGTATTCGGCGAGGCCGCTGACCGTGGCGTGCATCTCGGCGCCGCCGAGTTCCTCCTCGCTGGCGTCCTCGCCGGTGGCGGCCTTGAGCAGCGCCTGGCCGGCGAGGAAGGCTTTCGCGCGGCCGCGCACCATCACCACGTAATCGGACATGCCCGGCATGTAGGCGCCGCCGGCGGTGGAGGAACCATGCACCACCGTCACCACCGGGATGCCCGCGGCGGAGAGTCGCGTCAGGCCGCAGAAGAGGCCGCCGCCGTGGATGAAATCCTCGACGCGGTACTTGAGCAGGTTGGCGCCGGCCGATTCGACCAGGTGCAGGAAGGGCAGTTTGTTCTCCTGCGCGATGGCCACCACGCGCAGGATCTTCTCCAGGCCCATCGGCTGGATGGCGCCGGCGTCGATGCCGGAATCCGAGGCGGCGACCATGCAGCGCACGCCGGAGACGGTGCCGATGCCGGCGACGAGGCCGCCGCCGGGGACGGTCTTCGCCGGATCGGGATTGTCGAGGCACCAGCCGGCGACGGTGGCGAGTTCGAGAAAGGGCGAGCCGGCGTCGAGCGCCCGTTCGACGCGCTCGCGCGGCAGCAACTGGCCGCGCCTGTCGAAGACCGGCTTGGCCTTCGCCGAGGCGTCGCGCACGCGCTGCTCAAGCGCGCGGAAGTCGCCGATCAGGCGCAGCCAGGCGTCGCGGTTGGCGGCGAAGGCGGCGGAGCCGGTATCCACCCTGCTATCGATTATCGGCATAGAAAAAAACCTTTAACCACAGAGTGCACAGAGAACACAGAGAATGCAAAACTTTTTCGTTTTCTCTGTGAACTCTGTGTTCTCTGTGGTTCATGCTGTTAGTCCTCGCTCATGAACTTCGGTGGCGCATACAGCGGGAAGCCGTTGTAGGCCTTCGAGCGCTGGTGCGGCACGAGCGTCCAGGTCGGCCGTGCGTTGAGCACGCCGCCGTCGATACGGAGCGTCGTGCCGGTGATGAAGGAGGCCGCTTCGGAGAGCAGGAAGACGATGGCCGCCGATGCTTCCGACTCGGTGCCGAAGCGCTGCAGGGGAATCTTCTGCTTGAGCGTCTTCGCCCATTGCTGCACTTCCGGCGGATAGGTCTCGAAACCGGAGGAGGCGATCCAGCCCGGCGCCACGGCGTTCACGCGCACGCCGGAGGCCGCCCATTCGCAGGCGGCCGACTCGGTGAAGTTCACCATGCCGGCGCGCGCCGCGCCCGAATGCGCCATGCCGGGCATGCCGCCCCACATGTCGGCGCTCATGTTCACGATGGCGCCGCCGTGCGCCTCCATCCAGCGCCGGTAGCACTCGCGCGCCATGAGGAAGCCGCCAGTGAGGTTGGTGCGCACCACCGCCTCCCAGCCCTTCAGCGAAATGTCGCGCAGCGGCGCGGGAAACTGGCCGCCGGCATTGTTCACCAGGCCGTCGATGCGGCCGTGCGCGGCGAGGACGGCGTCGACCGTGGCGCAGACTTGCTCCTCCTCGCGGATGTCGCAGGCGTGGGCGGTGGCGGCTCCGCCGGCTGCGGCGATCTCGCGCTGCACGGTGTCGAGCTTTTCCGGCTTGCGGCCGACCAGCGCGACCTTCGCGCCGAGGGCAGCCAGTTCATGGGCGGTGCAGCGGCCGATGCCGCTGCCGCCGCCGGTGACGACGACGGACTGGCCGGCGAAGAGGCCGGCGCGGAATACGGAGCGGTAATTCATCGAATCCCCTCAGGCCGGCACACGCTCAAAGCGCGCCAACCAAGCAGTTGCTTGGTGGATTATGGCGGGCCGGCCCGTGATCTGCAAGTCGGCTTGATTTTGTCTTTATTGACCATTGACGTGACCATGGTCATACTAATGGTCACGTTATCCCTGCGGAGCCCTCATGCAAACCATAAAAGCTTCTGAATTCAAGGCCAAATGCCTCGCCCTCATGGACGAGGTTGCGCGTACCGGCGAGACCATTCGCGTCACCAAGAACGGCAAGCCGGTGGCGGAGCTGCGTCCCGTGAAGGCCACCAAGCCGGCATCGCCTTTCGGTATGTGGAAAGGCCGTACGCGCGCGCTGGGCGACATCATATCGCCGGCCGTAGACCCGGACGACTGGGAAGCGATCAAGTGATCCTGCTCGACACGCACGCGCTCTACTGGCTGGCAACCGCCGACAAGAAACTTGGCCGCGCCTGTCGTGCGCGAATCGAGCAGGCTCTGGAAGACGATGGCCTCTCTGTCAGCGCCATCAGTTTCTGGGAGTTGGAAATGCTGGCGAAGAAAAAGCGCATCGAAGCCGACGATATCGGCGAGATGCGCCGCATCGCCATCGAGTCAGGCATTGTCGAGCTTCCCCTGGACGGCCCTACCGCGATCCTCGCCGCGCGGCTGGACAACCCGCACAAGGATCCGGCCGACCGTTTTATTGCCGCCACCGCTGTCCGCCACCGGGCGACGCTGATAACCGCGGACGAGCAACTGCTGGCCGGCATCGATGGGCTGGCCACGCAGGATGCGCGGCAATAGCGCCCAACAAGAGGGGGCATCACCATGAGACGAACACTTGCCATTTATCTTCTCATCGCCGGTCCGGCGCTGGCCGGCGGCTCGAATTACGGCATCGTCCCCGGCGCCCTGCCGCAGGTGCAGGGCAAGGTCACCGAATGGCCGGTGCCGACGCCGCAGTTCGCGCGCGACCCGGCGCCCGGGCCGGACGGCAACATCTACATCGCGGTGATGAGCGGCAACCGCATCGCCCGCTTCGACACGAAGACGAAGACCTTCAGGGAATGGGATCTTCCCGGCGGCGCGCGGCCGCACGGCCTGCTGGTCGATGCGGAGGGCATCGTCTGGTACACCGGCAACGGCAACGGCACGATCGGCCGGCTCGATCCGAAGACCGGCGCCGTCACCAGTCATCGCGCGCCCTCGGGCGGCGATCCGCACACGCTGGTGATCGATGAGAAAGGCATCATCTGGTTCACCGTGCAGAACGGCCAGCGCATCGGCCGCCTCGACCGCGCCAGCGGGAAAATCACCGAGTACAAGACCTCGGGCAACCCTTACGGACTGGCCATCGATAAATCGGGCGCGGTGTGGTTCTGCCGCATCGGCGAGGAAAGCCTCGGCCGCCTCGATCCGGCCACCGGCCAGATCACGCATCTGGACACCGGCAGCGGCTCGCGCCCGCGCCGCGTCGCCACGGCGCCGGACGGCATGCTCTGGGTGACGCTCTACGGCAACGGCAAGCTGATCAAGGTCGACCCGCAGGCGCGCCGAATCGTCAAGGAGTACGCCCTGCCGGCCGGCCGCGGCGGCGGCCCTTACGCCGTGACGGTGGACGCCGCCGGCCGCGTCTGGGCCAACGAGATCGACACCGACACGGTGGCGCTGTTCGAGCCGAAGACGGAGTCGTTCCGCGTCATCGCCCTGCCTTCGAAGAACACCGGCATCCGCAAGGCCATCATCGACGCGCAGGGCCGATACTGGTATATGGGTTCGCACAACGGAAGACTGGGAGTGATCGAATGAAACGTTTCTGGATGCTGCTGCTGGCGGCCTGCCTGCCGCAAGTCGCGAATGCCGACGAGGCGCTGTGGGCGAAGCTCAAGGCCGGCGGCAACGTGGTGCTGATGCGCCATGCCTCGACGGAGGGCGGGCTGGGCGATCCGCCCGGCTTCAAGCTGGGCAACTGCGCCACGCAGCGCAACCTGTCCGAGGCGGGGCGCGAGGAGGCGCGCCGGCTCGGCCGCCAGTTCAAGTTCCGCGCCGTCAATTTATCGACCGCGCGCTCCAGCCAGTGGTGCCGCTGCCAGGAGACGGCAAGGCTGGCTTTCGGCGAGGAGCCGGAGCCGTGGCCGCTGCTGAATTCGCTGAATGCCAACCCGGACAGGGAGATCGACCTGATCACGGAAGTCGAGGCCCTTGCGGCGAAGGTGAAGCCGCCCTACAACGCCGTGCTGGTGACGCACAACTTCAACATCCAGGCCCTGACGGGCATCTCGCCCGCCACGGCGGAAATCATCATCGTGCGCGGCGCAGGCGGCAAGCTGGAAGTCGTCGGCCGCATCCCCCCGTCGCAATAACGGATCGCATTTCATTCAGAGGAACCATCATGAGCACCGCACCCATCAGCCGCTTCCCCGTCCCCGAACTCAAGGACATCCCCGAGGACATCCGCGCCCGCATCCTGGCGGTGCAGGAAAAATCCGGCTTCGTGCCGAACGTCTTCCTCGCCCTCGCCCACCGCCCGGACGAATTCCGCGCCTTCTTCGCCTACCACGACGCGCTGATGGAAAAGGAAAGCGGCCTGACCAAGGCCGAGCGCGAGATGATCGTGGTGGCCACCTCGAATGCCAACCAGTGCCAGTACTGCGTGGTGGCGCACGGCGCCATCCTGCGCATCCGCGCCAGGAACCCGCTCATCGCCGACCAGGTGGCGGTGAACTACCGCAAGGCCGACATCACGCCGAAGCAGCGCGCCATGCTGGATTTCGCCATGAAGGTCTGCCTCGAATCGGGCAAGATCAACGACGCCGACTTCGAGACGCTGCGCGGCCACGGCTTCACGGACGAGGACATCTGGGACATCGGCGGCATCTCGGCCTTCTTCGGCCTCTCCAACCGCATGGCCAACATGACGAACATGCGGCCGAACGACGAGTTCTACCTGCTCGGCCGGCTGCCGAAGAAGTAGGAGCGGGCTTGCCCGCGATTGCGCCGCCGATATCGCGGGCAAGCCCGCTCCTACAAGATCCGGAGCGTTTCCGGGTGACCGGAAGTCAAGGGGGTTCCTTTTCAGCGTACCGGCGTAATATCCTGAACAGATGGATGCGCCCCACCACGCGACAACCGCCCCCTTCCGCTTCGCCGACCTGCGCCAGGGCGGCGGCGACGGCCGGGCCGAACTGCTCGCCGGCCTGCTGGCTGCGCACGCCTCGATCCCGCCGAAATATTTTTACGATGAACTCGGCTCGCGCCTCTTCGCCGCCATCTGCTGTCTGCCCGAATACGGCCTGACGCGCAGCGAGGCGCGCCTGTTCGCCGAGCGGGGTGAAGACATCGCCCGCGCGGCCGGCCGCGGCCGGCTGCTCATCGACCTCGGCGCCGGCGACTGCGGCAAGGCGGCCGGTCTGTTTCCGCGCTTCGCGCCGGCCGGCTATGTGGCGCTCGACATTTCGGCGGATTTCCTGCGCGATGCGCTCGGCCGCCTGCGCCGGCGCGTTCCCGATCTGCCGCTGACGGGCGTCGCCATCGACTTCACGCGCAGCCTCGACCTGCCGGCGGAACTGCTGGCGCCCGCATCCGCGCCGCGGCTGTGGTTCTATCCCGGCTCCTCGATCGGCAATTTCGCGCCGGGGGAGGCGCGGGCCTTCCTCGCGCGCATCGCCCGCGCCTGCAGCGCGACTTCTTCCGGCGGCGCCCTGCTGATCGGCGTCGACCTCGTCAAGGACAAGGCCGCGCTGGATGCGGCCTACGACGACGCACTGGGCGTCACCGCCGCCTTCAATCTCAATGTGCTGAACAATGCGAACCGGCTGCTTGATGCGGACTTCGACGTCGCCGACTGGCGCCATGTCGCCTTCTATGATGAAGCGGCGAGCCGCATCGAAATGCACCTGGAGGCGCGGCGCGAGGTGGCCGTGCAACTGGGGCAGCAGACGCGCCGCTTCGCCGCCGGCGAGCGCATCCACACCGAGGATTCCTGGAAGTGGACGCCCGCAGGATTCGCTGCGTTGCTCGAAGAAGCCGGCTTCGCACGCCACAAGATGTGGCAGGACGCCGAGGGCGGCTTCGCGCTGTTTCTCGCCGAGCCGGCATGAGCCGCGATCTCTCCATCGCCGGGTTGCATGCCGCGCTGGACGACAGCCGCGCGCAGCTTCTGGCGATCTACGCAGAACTGCCCGCCACGCTCTGGCAGGCGGTGCCCTACGAGAAGATCATCAACCCGCCGCGCTGGGAAGTCGGCCATGTCGCCTGGTTCGCCGAGCGCTGGTGCTTGCGCCGGCGGGACGGCGGCTTCGCGCCCTCGCGTTTCCTGGACGATCCCGATCGCTGGTACGACTCAAGCAACGTCGCCCACGCGACGCGCTGGACGCTCGACCTGCCCGACCTGGCGGCGACCCGCGCCTACCTTGCCGCAGTCCTGGACGCCTGCCACGCCGCGCTCGACGCCGAGAAGGCCGACCCGTATTTCTTCCGGCTCGCGCTCTGCCACGAGGACATGCATTGCGAGGCGCTGCACTACACGCTGCAAACCCTCGGCGTGCCGCCGCCGGCGGACATGCGCGTCCGACGCGGCCCGCCCGCCCTGGGCGAGGGCGGCGAGCTGCGCTTTCCCGGCGGCGAGGTCGAGGTCGGCGCGCGGAAGGACGCCGGCTTCGTTTTCGACAACGAGAAATGGGCGCACGAGGTGACACTGGCGCCCTTCGCCATCGACCGGCGGCCGGTGTGCAACGCGGAGTTCCTCGCCTTCGTCGAGGACGGCGGCTATGAACGGACGGAATGGTGGAGCGAGGCGGGCCGGCAGTGGCTGGCGGTGACCGGCCGCCGCGCGCCGCGCTATTGGCGCCGCGGCGCGCGGGGCTGGGAGCGTCGCGCCTTCGACGCCTGGATTCCGCTCGCGCCCGACGAGCCGGTGTTCCACGTCAGCGCCTTCGAGGCCGAAGCCTGGTGCCGCCGTGCCGGGCGGCGCCTGCCGGCGGAAGCCGAGTGGGAAGGCGCGGCCAGGGCGTTCGGCGCAGCGTTCAATCCCTGGGGCCATGTCTGGCAGTGGACGGCCAGCCCCTTCGCGCCCTATGAAGGTTTCACGCCGGACCCCTACGAGGACTATTCGCGGCCCTGGTTCCACACGCACCGCGCCGTGCGCGGCGGCTCCTTCGCCACGCCCGCCCGCCTGCTCGATGCGGTCTTCCGCAATTTCTACGAGCCGCATCGCGACGACATCTTCGTCGGCTTTCGCAGCGCGCGCGATTTATAAATTCAGGGAACGGCAGGGGCGGCGACAGTCCGCTCCAGCGGAATCGCCTGCACGGCCTCGCCGCCGAAGTGCGCGACGGAATTGGCGTAGTAGGCCAGCACCGGCAGGTTCTCCGGCACCGGACGGAAGAGGCCGTCGCGCTCCTCGACAACATGGCGCAGCGTCAGCATGCGCAGGCCGACGCCGATGGCGTAGTCGCGGTCGTGGCGCGGGATGTAGATGTGCGCGCCGCGGCTTTCCCAGTCGCGCAGAAGATCGCAGGCCGATGACTTGATTTCCAGTTCCGACAACGCCCGCTCCGCGTCCTGCCCGAACACCTGCGCCACCAGCGCCACCGGCACCACCGGGATGACGCCGCCGATGGCCTGCATCAGGCGGCGGCCCAGCGCCTCGACCTCGCGCTTGCGGGCGTCCTCATCGAGCGCGGGGAAATCCAGCCTCTGCGCGCGAACGTACTGCCGCATGGAAAACGGGCTGCCGAAATTCACGCAGGCGTAGCCGAAGCGGTGCCAGTTGCCGGTGAGCATCTGCCACAGGTTGCGCCCAATGAAAGTCAGTGTCACCGATACGGCGGAGAGCATGCCGCGCCGCCGCCGCTGTTCCTCCAGCTTGAGCAACTGGCTGCGGTCCTCCAGCACGCGGTCGTAGTTGAGGCCGACCGGGATGAAGACCAGGTCGCGCGCTCCGTCCGCGCGGAAGGATTTCACCATGTAGTCGAGCAGGCCGAAGCGCGGCTTGCGCAAGGCGCCGTCCACGGTGAGCCCTCCCTCCGGAAACAGCGCCTGCGGCACGCCGGCCTCGGTGGCCATGCTGACATAGCGCGCCAGCACCGTGCGGTAAAGCGGATCGCCGGAATTGCGCCGCACGAAGAAGGCGCCCATCGAGCGGATCAGCGCCTGCAGACCCCACACACGCGCCCACTCGCCGACGGCGTAGGAGAGGGCCACGCGCTCGGCGGCGAGGAAGGCCACCAGCACGTAGTCCATGTTGCTGCGGTGGTTCATGACGAACACCACGGTGGACTTCGGGTCGACGTTCGCCAGCCCGGCCTCGTCGGCGTAGCCCAGCCGCACACGATAGAGCAGGCGCGCCACGCTCTTCGCCAGCCAGTAGCCGAGGCGGAAGTAGAGGTAGGCGTTGAAGGAGGGCACGATCTCGCGCGCGTAGCGGTCGATGCGCCGGCGCACTTCGAGCAGCGGCTCGCCGGTGTCCTTCGCATGCGCCTCGGCGGCGGCCTGGATGCGCGGGTCGTGGAAGAGCCGGTCGATGAGCACCTCGCGCCGCGTCAGCTTGAACGACGGCAGCTCGATCTTCAGGCGGGTGTTGAGTTCCTCGATGACGGTGTTGATGCGGCGGCGCAGGAACCAGCGCATGCCCGGCGCCAGCAGCAGGACGCCGGCGGCCCAGGCGGCGAGCAGGGCCAGGATCAGGAACAGCCACAAAGGGACACTGACGCTGGCGCTCATGACTCCTCCAGTGCGCCCCGCTCCCGTAGGTCGGCCTTCAGGCCGACGCCGGCCTGGCTGTCGGGCTAAAGCCCGACCTACGGGGGTGAGCGTCACATCAGAACGATGTCGAACTGCTCCTGAGTGTAGCCGGATTCGGCCTGCAGGGAAATCGGCTTGCCGATGAAATCCGACAGCATGGCGAGCGACTGCGATTCATCGTCGAGGAAGAGGTCGATGACGGCCGGCGCCGCCAGCACGCGGTATTCGCGGGCGTTGAACTGGCGCGCCTCGCGCAGCAGCTCGCGCAGGACCTCGTACGACATGGTGCGCGCCGTCTTCACCTCGCCGCGGCCGCCGCAGGTCGGGCAGGGTTCGCACAGCACATGGGCGAGCGACTCGCGCGTGCGCTTCCTCGTCATCTCGACCAGGCCGAGCGCGGTGAAGCCGTTCACCGACATGCGCGTGTGGTCGCGCGCGAGCGCCTTGTTCAGCTCGGCGAGCACGGCGGCCTTGTGCTCCTCGCTCTCCATGTCGATGAAGTCGAGGATGATGATGCCGCCCAGGTTGCGCAGCCGGAGCTGCCGCGCGATGGTCTGCGCCGCCTCCAGGTTGGTCTTGAAGATGGTGTCGTCGAAATTGCGCAGGCCGACGAAGCCGCCGGTGTTCACGTCGATGGTGGTCATCGCCTCGGTCTGGTCGATGATCAGGTAGCCGCCGGACTTCAGGTCGACGCGGCGCGCCAGCGCCTTCTGGATTTCGTCCTCGACGCCGTTCAGGTCGAACAGCGGCCGCTCGCCGGTGTAATGCTCCAGGAGATGCGTCAGCTGCGGCATGTACTCCTGCGCGAAGGCGGACAGCTTCTGGAAGTTCTCGCGCGAGTCGATGACGATGCGCGACGTTTCCGGCGTCACCAGGTCGCGCAGCAGGCGCTGGCCGAGGGTGAGGTCCTGGTAGAGCAGGGCCGGCGGCCGGGCGCTGACGGCGGCGTTCTTCGCCTCCGTCCACATCTTGCGCAGGTAGGCGATGTCGTTGGCGAGCTCCTCGTCGCTCGCCTTCTCGGCCATGGTGCGCACGATGAAGCCGCCCGTCTCGTCGGCGGGCACCAGCTGCTGGAGTTTCCCCCGCAACTGCTCCCGTTCGCTCTCCCCCTCGATGCGCTGCGAGATGCCGATGTGCTTTTCCTGCGGCAGGTAGACGAGCAGCCGGCCGGCGATGCTGATCTGGGTGGACAGGCGGGCGCCCTTGGTGCCGATCGGGTCCTTCAGCACCTGCACGATGAGGTTCTGTCCTTCGGAGAGGATCTTCTCGATGGGCTTGGGCCCGTCGCCATTCTGGCCGCCATGGCCGTTCTGGCGCTGCTCCCAGATGTCGGCCACGTGCAGGAAGGCGGTGCGCTCGAGGCCGATGTCGATGAAGGCCGACTGCATGCCGGGCAGCACGCGCACGACGCGGCCGAGATAGACGTTGCCGACGAGGCCGCGCGAGGCGGTGCGCTCGATGTGCAGTTCCTGCACGACGCCGCCCTGCATGAGGGCGACGCGGGTTTCCTGCGGCGTGAAGTTGACGAGAAAATCTTCACTCATGGTGAGCGAAGTTTAACAGGTTGATGTTGAACGCCTCGGGGGCGGCTCAGGAACTGGCGTTCAGGCGCACGTAGAGCTTGGCGAGCTGGCGCTTGACCTGCTCCGAGGCGCGCACATAGTCGCCGTACTGCAGCAGGCGCAACGCCTCGTCCTTCTTTCCGGCCTGGGCGGTTTCCAGAATCCTGCCCGCGCACTGGTGGAAAAGGGCATGGTGGCCCTTCATGTCGCCGAAGGTGTCGATCGTTCCGAAACGCTCGCCGCCCGTGCCGTAGATCCACTTGCCCAGCGGGCACTGGTCGTCGCGGCAGACCACTTCCACCTTGAGGTCCTCCGTGCTGGTGCCCTGTATGTAGTTTTCCAGCCGCGATTTCCATTTGATGTGCGCCTCGATGGCCGTCATGAAGTTGAGGCCGGCGAGTTCGGCGGAGGCATCGGCGGGCAGGGGGAGAGCAGCCTCCTCCGCCTTTTGCCCCAGCACACGCTTGAACCAGTCGAGTGCGCTCATGGCTATATCCTTTGTTATATGGGATAGCCGTAGCGTCTCAGAAGAATGGCCGTCTCGTAAAGGGGTAAACCCATGATGCCCGTATAGGAGCCCTTTATTTCCTCCACGAAAATCGCGGCGCGGCCCTGGATGCCGTAGGCGCCGGCCTTGTCGAGCGGCTCGCCGCTGGCGACATAGCGGCGGATCTCCTCGTGGTCGATCTGACGAAAGCGCACCTCGCTGATGTTGAGCAGGTGCTCGGCGCGCCCGCCGTCGATGAGCGCCACCGCCGTCAGCACGCGATGGGTGCGGCCGGACAGCTGCTGCAGGATCGCCACGGCGTCGGCTTCGTGCTCCGGCTTGCCGATCACCTTGCCGTCGATTTCCACGGTCGTGTCGGCAGCCAGGACCGGGTGCGGGATCAGGTGGCGCTCGCGAATGCGCCGCACGCCGGCCTGGGCCTTGGCCAGCGTCACGCGCACGACGTATTCCTCGGGACTCTCCTGCGGCAACACCGCCTCGTCGATATCGGGGTCCTCGCGCGGCACGCCGCGGAACATCAGCAGCTCGAAACGCACGCCGATCTGGGTCAGCAGCTCGCGCCGGCGCGGGCTGCGCGAGGCGAGATAGATGCGGGGTTCAAGGCTGATCATGCCTTCCCTATTCCCGATGGTAAGGGTGGTTCTTCAGCAGACTGGCCGCGCGGTACAGCGCCTCGGCGAGCACGACGCGCGCCAGGGCGTGCGGCAGGGTCAGGCTGGACAGGCGCAGGGTCTCGGCCGCGACGGCCTTGAGGTCCGGCGCCAGGCCGTCCGGTCCGCCGATGACGAAGGCGACATCGTCGCCCGTCTCCATCCACTGGCGCAGCCGCCCGGCCAGCTGCAGCGTGGAAATATCCGCGCCGCGCTCGTCCAGGGCCACCAGCCGGCAACGCGCCGGCAGCGCCGCCCGGATGCGGCCGGCTTCGGCGGCGAGCAGGGCCTCGACGGGCTTGCCGCCGCTGCGCGGCTCGGCCTTGATCTCCTTCAATTCGAGGGGCTGCTCGCGCGGCATGCGTTTGGCGAATTCTGCGAAGGCCTCGTCGGCCCAGCCGGGCATGCGCGTGCCGACGGCAGCGACAAT
Source organism: Rhodocyclales bacterium (assembly GCA_016214145.1). Classification (GTDB taxonomy): domain Bacteria; phylum Pseudomonadota; class Gammaproteobacteria; order Burkholderiales; family Rhodocyclaceae; genus Desulfobacillus. The sequence continues at coordinate 153,646 of JACRPA010000006.1, read as the reverse complement.
CAGCTTCATCAGCCGGCCGCCGCGCTTTTCTTGCGCGCGGCGGGCGTGACGGACCAGAGTTCTTCCAGGTTGTAGTAGCTGCGCACCGCCGGCTGCATGATGTGCACGACGATGTCGCCGAGATCGACGACGATCCAGTCGCCGGTCTCCTCGCCTTCCATGCCGATGATGCGTCCACCGGCCGCCAGCACCTTGTCCTGCACGCTGCGGGCGAGCGACTTGGTTTGCCGCGCCGAATCGGCGCTGGCGATGATGATGCGGTCGAACAGGGAGGAAAGCTTGACGGTGTTGATGACTTCGATGTCGCGCGCCTTGATGTCCTCCAGCGCGGTGACGGCGAGCTTCTGCAGTTTTCTAACGTCCATCTGTTGCTCTGTAAAGGTGATGCAGGTCAATATACTCCCGCACCGGATCGGGAAGCAAATAGCGCACGGAGAGCCCCGCCGCCAGGCGCGCACGCACCAGCGAGGCGGAAATGGCCAGGGGCGTCATGGCGAACTGGACGACGCGGCCGGCAGGCGCTGTTTTCAAGGCGTCCGGATTGCCGTCCAGCCGGCCCGCGCAGGCCGCGGCCAGCTCCGCCGGCAATTCCTCCAGGGACAACTCGACGCCCGGGCGCGTCGCCACGCCGATGTGGGCCAGCGCAAAGAGATCGCGCCAGCGGCGCCAGGTGGCGAGGCCGAGAAAGGCATCGGCGCCCATCAGCAGCACCAGCGGACGGGAGCCCTGTTCGGCGCGCAATCGATCGAGGGTGGTCACGGTGTAGCTGGTCTCGCCTGATGCCGTTTCGGCATCGTCCACCGTGAAGGCGGGATTGGCGGCCACCGCCTGCCGCACCATCTCCAGTCGATGCGCGGCGGCGACGCGCGGCGCCGGGCGATGCGGCGGCAGGCCGGCGGGAATCCAGCGCACTCCGGCGAGGTCGAGCGCCTCGCGCGCCTCTTCGGCCAGGCGCAGGTGGCCGTAATGGACCGGATCGAAGGTCCCGCCGAGCAGGCCGAGCGGTCTGTCGGGCCCGCTCACCGCTTACCGCTCCCCGCTCACGAACACATCCCGATAGCTCACGTAGAAGCTGGCGAACAGCGTCGGCACGAAGACGAACAGGAGCGGCAGGGACATCGCCACCGCCACCATCTTCTGCAAGGGCGCGGAAGCGGCGCCGACGATGCCGAGCACGATGCCGGGCAGGATGGCGCTGATGAAAGCCACGCCCAGGCCGTAGACCACGAAGGGGCGCCAGTTGCGGGCGCAGGCGATGAAGCTGAAAAAAAGCGCCTTCATTGCCGACAAGTCCTCCCATGCCGCCAGAAGCGGGGCGAACCAGAAGGCCATCAGGAGGGGCACCATCAGGATCAGGGTCACCTGCAAGGCCAGCATCAACTGGTCGCTTTGCAGCAGATCGTCGGGCGGCTGTTTCCCGGCCATCATGATGCCCAGCAGCGCGCCGCCATCGACCAGGGCGCTCCCCGCAAACACCGCAAGGGAACCGGCCAGATAGATCGCACCCAGAACGAGGAGGACGTTGCGGTTCTTGCGGAAGCCGGAAAACAGCAGCCCGAATCCGTTCTGCGCCTGGCGTTCGAGCGTCCGGCAGCCGTTCATGACGCCGACCGACAGCGCCGGCACGCACAGGGGCGCGAGCACCACGCCGAGGATCGGCACGAGATTGAGGAACACCAGCATCAGCCAGTAGCCGAAGACCAGGAAGGTCAGCAGCGCGGGATTGGTTCGAAACAGGCGAAAGCCTTCGACGATCCAGTGCCAGCCGCGGATGGCGGGGAGTCGGCGGGCCTGCATTCAGCGGATGCCGCGGCGTTTCGGCGCCGCGGCTGCAACGGGACGATTACTCAAAGATCTCCGCATACGACGCATAGACCGATCCCATCGTCACCGGCACCATCACCAGCATGCCGAGGCCGAAGGGAATCATCGCAATGATGCAGAGCACGAACAGGATCACGCCATAGACGATAAAGGGCACGATGTTCTTCAGGCAGGCGAAGAAGCTGGCTTTCATGGCCTCGAGCGGCGCGACGTTGTGGAACACGACGAGCGCCGGGGCGAACCAGACGGCCATCGCCAGCGGCACCAGCAGCGCCAGCATGACCAGCATGGCCAGGAAGAAGCCGCCCATCGCCACGCCGACGCCGGGGCCGCGTCCGATCAAGCCGCCGGTAAGGGCGGCCCCGCCGCCGATGAAGAATACCAGCACGGTGATGGCGATTACGCCCACCAGGTAGAACACGCCGACCATGATGAGATTTCCGGTGTTCTGCTTGAAGCCGGCAAACAGGCTGTCGATGCCGAAGTCGCCGCCTTCCGTCAGCGACTTGCAGCCGAGCAGGATGCCGCCGGCGAAGACCGGCATGAGGAAGTTTGCCGCCAGGCTGCCGACGACGGGGATGAAGCTGAGCACGATGACGATCACCATCAGGATGACGGCGATGGCGATCCACATGCCGGGATTCTTGACGAACAGCTGCCAGCCCTGCTTGAACCATTCGAGGCCGCGGCCGACCTCGACGTTGCGACCGGCGGGATCGAACGCACTGCCGCCCTGCTCTGAACCGCCGCCGGGTACAAGAAACGGATTCTGTTCGCTCATGGCTGCCCCCCCTGTTGTTGTCAGGCGCTTCGAATCAGAACGTGCCGATCACCCACATCGGCACGCGCAAACCGGAATCCATCGGCTCCTGGCGCGTCATGCGGCCATCGCCCCTGTCGTCGACGAGGTAATACGGCACGCCGTGCGGCGGCGTCACCTTGACCATGTAGAGCCGGCCGTTGATGCGGTATTCCTCGACCTTGTCCTCGCCGCGCTTGATGATGGTCACCTGCGGCTCGAGGGCCGGATCGGGCTGGTAGCCCGGCGGGGGCGGCGGCGGTTCGGGAACCGGCTGCAGGTTGCCGGGTCGTGTCCCTTGCGCCGCGACGGGCAGCGCAAGAGCGAGAAGAAGGGCGGGGATCAGGCGGCGCATGGCTTTGTCCTAAGGGGGATCGCGGGGATTGTATCAGAGGTTCAGGAGCAGCTCGTGCTCGTGCGGCAGGGGCTCGAAGCCGCGCCCCTCGTAATGCTTGAAGATGGCGTCGACCACCTGCTCGGGCTCGTCGATCACCTGCAGCAGGTCGAGGTCCTCGGCGGCGATCATGCCCTCGGACACCAGCCTTTCGCGGAACCAGTCGAGCAGCCCCTGCCAGTAGGCGGCATTCATCAGGATGAGCGGGAAGCGGCGGCTCTTGCCGGTCTGGATCAGGGTGAGCGCCTCCATCAACTCGTCCAGCGTGCCGAAGCCGCCCGGCAGCACCACGTAGGCGGCGGCGAACTTGACGAACATCACCTTGCGCGCGAAGAAGTGGCGGAAGGTGAGCGAAATGTTCTGGTAGGGATTGCTCTGCTGCTCCTGCGGCAACTGGATGTTGAGGCCGACGCTGGGGCTCTTGCCGTGGAAGGCGCCCTTGCTCGCCGCCTCCATGACGCCCGGGCCGCCGCCGCAGATCACCGAGAAGCCGGCGTCGGAGAGCAGGCGCGCCACCTTCTCCGCCTGGAGGTAGTAGGGATGATCGGGCGCGATCCGCGCGCTGCCGAAGATGGAAACGGCAGGCCGCACCAGCGCGAGGCGCTCGGTCGCCTCGACGAACTCTGCCATAATGCCGAACATGCGCCACGACTCGCGCGCCGTCGGCGACGCGGCCTCGACCTGCGGGTTGGCAATGTTGCGAAGTTTGTCGTTCATGTTTGGGTGAGCGGTGAGCGGTGAGCAGTGAGCGGTATGATTGCGTTTTTACCGCTCACTGCTAACTGCTCACTATGTCCATGCTGCTGCTGGTCGACGGCTCCTCTTACCTCTACCGCGCCTTCCACGCCATGCCCGACCTGCGCAACAAGGCGGGCGAGCCGACCGGCGCGGTGTACGGGGTCATCAACATGCTACGCCGCCTGGGTAGCGACTTCAAGGCGGACTACCTTGCCTGCGTCTTCGATGCCAAGGGCAAGACCTTCCGCGACGAATGGTACCCGGACTACAAGGCGCATCGCCCGCCCATGCCGGACGATCTCGCGCGCCAGATCGAGCCTTTGCACGAGTGCATCCGCGCCCTCGGCTGGCCGCTGCTCTCCATCGAAGGCGTCGAGGCCGACGACGTCATCGGCACGCTGACGCAGGAAGCCAGCCGCCAGGGCATCGCGTGCGTGGTATCCACCGGCGACAAGGACCTGGCGCAGCTGGTCAATCCGCACGTGCGGCTGGTGAACACCATGAGCAACGAGGTGCTCGACGAAGCCGGCGTGCTGGCCAAGTTCGGCGTCGGACCTTCGCTGATCGTCGACTACTTCGCGCTGGTCGGCGACAGCGTGGACAATGTGCCGGGCGTCGACAAGGTCGGCCCCAAGACTGCCGTGAAATGGCTGCAGCAGTACGGCAGCCTCGACGCCATCGTCGCCCATGCCGGAGAGATCGGCGGCGTGGTCGGCGAGAACCTGCGCAAGGCGCTGGATTTCCTGCCGCTCGGCAGGAAGCTCGTCACCGTCGTCAGCGACCTCGCGCTGCCGGTGAAGGTGGCCGACCTTCAGCCTGCGCCGCCCGACAAGGCGAAGCTCGCCGAACTGTTTTCGCGCCTGGAGTTCAAGACATGGCTGCGCGAACTGGAAGCCCCTGTAGGAGCCGGCTTGCCGGCGACGCAGCCGCCGATCGCCGGCAAGCCGGCTCCTACAGGCACCACCGATCACCGGAAAGGCTACGAGACGATCCTCGACTGGCCACATTTCGAGGCCTGGCTGAAGAAGCTCGACGCCGCACCGCTGACGGCCTTCGACACCGAGACCACCAGCCTCGACCCGATGCTGGCGCGGCTGGTCGGCCTGTCCTTCGCCGTCACCGACGGCGAGGCCGCCTACCTGCCGCTCGCCCACCGCTATGCCGGCGTGCCGCAGCAACTGACTTTCGATGAAGCATTGGCGAAGCTGAAGCCCTGGCTGGAATCGCCGCGCCATGCCAAGGTCGGGCAGAACCTCAAGTACGACATGCACGTGCTCGCCAACCACGGCATCCGCCTCGCCGGCGGCGCGCACGACACCCTGCTGGAGTCCTACGTCGTCGAGTCCGACAAGGCCCACGACATGGATTCGCTCGCCGCGCGCCACCTCGGCATCGCCACCATCAAGTACGACGAGGTCACCGGCAAGGGCGCCGGGCGCATCGGCTTCGACCAGGTCGACATCGCGCACGCCGCCGAGTATGCCGCCGAGGACGCCGACATCACGCTGCGCCTGCACGAGGCGCTCTCCCCGCAGCTTGCCGCGGAGCCGCGCCTGGAAGCGCTCTACCGCGACATCGAAGTGCCGGTGATGCAGATCCTCTTCCGCATGGAGCGCAACGGCGTGCTGGTCGACGCCGCGCTTCTTGTGCGGCAGGGGCAGGAGCTCGGCCTGCGCATGATGGAGATCGAAAGGCAGGCGCACGAGGTGGCGAAGCAGCCCTTCAACCTCAACTCGCCCAAGCAGATCCAGGAAATCCTCTTCGAGCGCGAGAAGCTGCCGGTGCTCAAAAAAACGCCCTCGGGCGCGCCGTCCACCGACGAGGAGGTGCTGGAACAGCTGGCGCTCGACTATCCGCTGCCGAGACTGATCCTCGACTACCGCGGCATGGCGAAACTGAAGAGCACCTACGCCGACAAGCTGCCGCGCTCGGTCGACCCGGCCACCGGCCGCGTGCACACCAACTACGCCCAGGCCGTGGCGGTCACCGGGCGGCTGGCCAGCTCCGACCCGAACCTGCAGAACATCCCCATCCGCACGGAAGAGGGCCGGCGCATCCGCCAGGCCTTCGTCGCGCCGGCGGGATCGAAGATCGTCTCCGCCGACTACTCGCAGATCGAGCTGCGCATCATGGCCCACCTGTCGGAGGACCAGGGGCTGCTCGACGCCTTCGCCTCGGGCGAGGACATCCACCGCGCCACCGCCGCCGAGGTGTTCGGCGCGGCGCCGGCGGAGGTGTCGAGCGAGCAGCGCCGCTACGCCAAGGTGATCAACTTCGGCCTCATCTACGGCATGTCGGCCTTCGGCCTGGCGCGCGAGCTCGGCCTCGATCGCGGCGCAGCGCAGGCCTACATCGACCGCTACTTCGCCCGCTATCCCGGCGTCGCGCGCTACATGGAATCGACGCGGCTGCTGGCCCGCGACAAGGGCTACGTCGAGACGGTGTTCGGCCGCCGCCTCTGGCTGCCGGAGATAAAGTCAGCCGCCCCGGCACGGCGACAGGCCGCCGAGCGCGCCGCCATCAACGCGCCGATGCAGGGCACCGCCGCCGACATCATCAAGCTGGCGATGATCGCCGTGCAGCGCTGGCTGGATGAACAACGCAAGGCCTCGCTGCTCATCCTGCAGGTGCACGACGAACTGGTGCTGGAGGTGCCGGAAGCGGAGCTCGATTCAGTGCGCCGCGAACTGCCCAGGCTCATGGCCGGCGTGGCGCAGCTCTCCGTGCCGCTGCTGGCGGAAGTCGGCGCCGGCGACAACTGGGACGAGGCGCACTAAACCGGCGCGGGTTCCGATCGGATCGGCCCTGGTCTTTACTTCCCGGGCCCCCTGCTGGGGGCGACTTTACGCATTGGCGCGAAAAAATGTCGATGCCGGCCGATGTCCCTGCTATTGTGTAATACGTAGCGCCTGTTTTCCCGTCAATTTCCTGGAGTAATTTCATTGGGCAAAAAGCTATATGTAGGCAATCTGGGCTACAACATTGAAAAGAACGACCTTGAGCAGATGTTTGCCGCGCATGGCACGGTGACATCGGTGCAGGTGATCACGGACCGCGATTCAGGCCGCTCGAAGGGGTTCGGCTTCGTCGAGATGGGCTCCGAGCAAGAGGCGCAGGCCGCCATCGAGGCCCTCAACGGCAAGAGCATTGACGGTCGCAGCCTGACTGTGAATGAAGCCCGTCCGCAGGAAAATCGCGGCGGTGGCGGTGGCGGTGGCGGCGGCGGCGGTTTCAGCCGCGGCGGCCGCGGCGGCGGCGGCCCGGGGGGAGGTGGCCGGGGTGGCGGTGGCGGCGGCCGCGGCGGCAACCGCTACTGAGTTGTATTCCGTTTCCGATCCGTCCGGGCCGCCTGCGAGCGGTCGCCGGCGGATCGCCAGTTGGGCAGTGTGCCGCCAGGGGGTGTGAGCGCGCCCGCTCGATCTCCGCCCGCTCCGGCCGGCCCTGCCGTGATCAAAGGTGATGTCTTGGCCAAACCAAACTACCAGTTCGAAAAACGCCAGAGAGACCTGGCGAAGAAGAAAAAGCAGGATGAAAAGCGCCAGCGCAAGCTGGCCGAAAAGACCGCGGGGGAGGATGGCGATAGTGCCGCTGCGAAGGATCCTTCCGCGTCCGGCGCCGTCGGGGCAGGTGCAGTGGCTCCGGTTAAAGGGACCGAGCCTGATGCGTGACCGGGTTTGTCCGGGGTTTTCCTAGTCCTCCAGTACGCTCAACAGGTAACGTCCGTAGCCGCTGTTGTGCAGCGGCTCGGCCAGCCGGCGCAGCTGGGCGGCGTCGATGTAGCCCATGCGCCATGCGATCTCCTCCGGCGCGGCGATCTTCAGTCCCTGGCGCTTCTCGATGGTCTGCACGAAGTGCGAGGCCTCGATGAGGGATTCGTGGGTGCCGGTGTCGAGCCAGGCGTGGCCGCGGCCCATCATCACGACGTTCAGTTCGCCCAGTTCCAGGTAGCGGCGGTTGACGTCGGTGATTTCCAGCTCGCCGCGCGGCGAGGGCTTCAGGCTGGCGGCGATGTCCGCCACCTTCCCGTCGTAGAAGTAGAGGCCGGTGACGGCGTAGCGCGAGCGCGGCCTGGCCGGCTTTTCCTCGATGCTCACCGCGCGTCCGTCGGCGCCGAACTCCACCACGCCGTAGCGCTGCGGGTCGTGCACCGGATAGGCGAAGACCGAGGCACCGTGCGTGCGCGACGCGGCGTCCTGCAGGTCGCCCTGCAGGTCGTGGCCATGGAAGATGTTGTCGCCGAGCACCAGCGCGCTGGGCGCGCCGCCGATGAAGTCGCGGCCGATGAGGAAGGCCTGCGCCAGTCCTTCCGGCTTCGGCTGCACGGCGTAGGAGAGCGAGAGGCCCCAGCTTTTTCCATCGCCGAGCAGTTGCTCGAAGCGCGGCAGGTCCTGCGGCGTCGAGATGATCAGGATGTCGCGGATGCCGGCGAGCATCAGGGTCGACAGCGGATAGTAGATCATCGGCTTGTCGTAGATGGGCAGCATCTGCTTCGACACCGCCAGCGTCACCGGATACAGCCGGGTGCCCGAGCCGCCGGCGAGGATGATTCCTTTCCGCTTCGAAGTCATGGCGTCAATCCGAGTAGTGTTGCGCGACCCAGTCGCGATAGGCGCCGCTGGTGACGCGGCCGGTCCATTCCTGATGGTCGAGATACCAGCGCACCGTCTTCTCGATGCCGCTCTCGAAGCTCTCCGCCGGACGCCAGCCGAGTTCACGCTCCAGCTTGTCGGCGTTCATGGCGTAGCGGCGGTCGTGGCCGGGGCGGTCCTTGACGAAGGCGATGAGTTTCTCGTGCGGCAGCACCTGCGAGCCGGGATGCAGCCGGTCGAGCAGGCCGCACAGGGTCTTCACCACGGCGAGGTTGGCCATCTCGGCGCGGCCGCCGATGTTGTAGGTCTCGCCAAGGCGGCCACGCGCCAGCACGGCGCGGATGGCGGAACAATGGTCGCCGACATAGAGCCAGTCGCGCACATTGAGGCCGTCGCCGTAGATGGGCAGCGGCTTGCCGGCGATGGCATTCAGCAGGATGAGCGGGATCAGCTTCTCGGGAAACTGGTAGGGGCCGTAGTTGTTCGAGCAGTTGGTCGTCAGCGTCGGCAGGCCGTAGGTGTGGTGGTAGGCACGCACCAGGTGGTCGGAGGCCGCCTTCGACGCCGAGTAGGGGCTGTTCGGCTGGTAGGGGTGCGTCTCGGCGAAGGCCGGGTCGTCCTGGCCCAGCGAGCCGTACACCTCGTCGGTCGACACGTGCAGGAAGCGGAAGGCCGCCTTCGCCTCGGCGTCGAGCGAGGACCAGTGGGCGCGCGCCGCCTCCAGCAGGGTGAAGGTGCCGTTGATGTTGGTCTGGATGAACTCGGCCGGGCCGTGGATGGAGCGGTCGACGTGGCTCTCGGCGGCGAAGTGCACGATGGCACGTGGCTGGCGGCTGGCCAGCAATTCGCCGAGCAGTTCGGCATCGTTGATGTCGCCCTGCACGAAGACATGCCGCGCATCGCCACTCAGGCTGGCGAGATTCTCAGGGTTGCCGGCGTAGGTGAGCTTGTCGAGATTGACGACGGCTTCGTCCGACTCGCGCAGCCAGTCCAGCACGAAGTTGGAGCCGATAAAACCGGCCCCGCCGGTGACCAGGATCATTTTGAAAATCCTTTTTTCACCACGGCGAACACGGCGACACGGCGTGAAACCCAAGTATTTGCCTTGCGCCGTGTCGCCGTGCCCGCCGTGGTAGAACGCTTTTTCCGAATCATTCCGGGATTTCCTCGAGGCAGAGTTGCAGGCAGTCGCGCCAGGCGGGCAGCGCCAGGCCGAAGCGGGCGCGGAACTTGTCGGTGTTCAGGCGCGAGTTGGCGGGGCGGGGCGCGGGCAGCGGATAGTCGGCGGTGGTGATCGGCGTCACCGCCTTTACGCGCAGGCCGGCCCGCTGCGCAACGATGGCGCTGGCGAAGCCGTGCCAGCTCGTCTCGCCGGTGGCGGCGAGGTGGAACACGCCGCCCTTGAAGGCGCCGTTTTTCCTTTCCTGCATCGCCTGTTTCAGCGCCTGCGCCGTCGCCTCGGCAATGAGTCGCGCCCAGGTGGGCGCGCCGATCTGGTCGACGACGACGCGCAGTTCCTCGCGCTCGGCGGCAAGGCGCAAGATGGTGCGCAGGAAGTTGCTGCCGCGCGACGAGTACACCCAGCTCGTGCGGAAGATCAGGTGGTCGGCGCCGGCGGCGCGGACGCCCTCCTCGCCCGCCAGCTTGCTGCGGCCGTAGGCGCCGAGGGGATTCGTCGGATCCGTCTCGACATAGGGCGCGGCCTTGGCGCCGTCGTAGACGTAGTCGGTCGAGTAGTGGATGAGCAGGGCGCCGCGCTGCGCCGCCTCCTGCGCCAGCAGCGCAGGTGCTGCGGCGTTGATGGCATGGGCGAGATCGGGTTCGCTCTCCGCCTTGTCGACGGCGGTGTAGGCGGCGGCGTTGACGATGGCGTCAGGGCGCACCTCATCCAGCTTGCGCCGCACGGCGGCGGCATCGGCGAGGTCCAGTTCCCGGTGGCCGAAGGCCGCAACGCGGCCGAGCGGCAGCAGCGTCCGCTGCAGCTCCCAGCCGACCTGGCCGTTCCTGCCACTGAGAAGAATGTTCACGGGTATAACTCCGCCACGGCGAACGGCACACCCTGGGCGTCCTTGGCGGAGAGCGACGGCGCGACGGCGAGCGGCCAGGGAATCGCCAGTTCGGCATCGTTCCAGAGGATGCAGCGCTCGTGCTGGGGCGCGTAGTAGTCGGTGGCCTTGTAGAGAAAGTCCGCCGTCGCGGAGACGACGAGGAAGCCATGCGCCAGACCCGGCGGCAGCCAGAACATGCGCTGGTTTTCGTCCGACAGCTCGACGCAGGCCACCTTGCCGAAGGTGGGCGAGCTGCGGCGGATGTCCACGGCGACGTCGAACACCGCGCCGTTCGACACCCGCACCAGCTTGCCCTGCGGCTGCGCCAGTTGATAGTGCAGGCCGCGCAGCACGCCGCGCGCGGAACGGGAGTGGTTGTCCTGCACGAATTCGGCGCGGATGCCGGCCGCCTCGGCCAGCACGCGCTTGTTGTAGCTCTCGAGGAAGAAGCCGCGCGCGTCGCCGAAGACCTTCGGCTCGAGGATCAGGGCGTCGTGGATTTCGGTGGAAATGACCTTCATGGATCGCAATTTTACTTGCGATTCAGATATTCCACGCGCAAATCCTTATGCCCGAGGATGACCTTGCTGACCCCGCCGAACTCGAAGGTCAGGCGCGGCCAGCGCCGCGGTGGCACTTCCAGCCAATGGGCAAACAACACGCGCAGCACGCCGCCGTGGGTGACGACCGCGGCTGCGGGCGCCTCGCTTGTCCGCAATTCGTCGAGGAAGGCCAGGGTGCGCGCCAGCATCGCAGCGGCCGATTCGCCGCCGGGCGGGGCGAAATTGAGGATGTCGGCGACCCAGGCGTCGAAGGCGGATTTTTCGATTTCGTCCCAGCGCCGCATCTCCCACTCGCCGAAATGCATCTCGACCAGACGCTCATCGATGGCCGGCTCAGGCACAAGGTGCTCGGCCACGCTGCGGCAGCGGAACAGCGGGCTGGAGTAGACCGGGATGCCTTCGGGCAGCAGCGTACGCAGGCGCGCCGCCGCCACGCCAGCGTCCTCGGCGAGGCCGATGTCGCTGCGGCCGTAGCAGGTGCCCTCGGGCACGGCCGGCTCGGGATGGCGGATCAGGAAAAGTTCCATGCCGCCGCGAGAACGCCGAGGTAGATCGCCAGCTCGGCGCCCTGCTGCGTCGCGCCGAGGCAGTCGCCGGTGTAGCCGCCGATGCGTTTCGCGAAGTAGCGCGCGGCGAGAAAGGTCGTGAGCAGAGCCAGCAGCAGGCCGGCGCCGGCCGCCTGCCACGGCAGCAGCGCCAGCGGCGCCAGGCCGAAGAGGCCGGCCACGGCGAGGCTGCCCGCGCCCATGCGCACGGCGAGCGGCCTGGCGCGCGACGAGTCGTCGTCGCGCACGTAATCGAGGGCGTAGATCAGCGCCGTCGAGCAGAAGCGCGAGGCGGCATGCGCGGCTACGATGGCCGGCGCGATCCATTCGTCGGGCAGCTCGAGCAGGGCGTTGAATTTCGCCAGCAGCATCAGCGCGATGGCGATGGCGCCATAGCTGCCGATGCGCGAGTCCTTCATGATCGCCAGCACTTGTTCCTTGCTCCAGCCGCCGCCGAAACCGTCGACCGCATCCGACAGCCCGTCCTCGTGGAAGGCGCCGGTGACGAGCAGCGTCGTCGCCATGCTGAGCAGGATGGCGAGGGACACCGGCAGGACGAAGGCCGCCAGGAGAAAAGTCAGCCCCCCCGATACGCCGACGAGGATGCCGACCAGCGGGAAGTAGCGCGCCGCCCGGTCGAGCGCGTCCTGCGAATGCCCGACCCATGCCGGCACCGGCAGCCGCGTGAAGAAGCGCAGCGCGCCGAAGAAATAACCGATCTCGCGTTGGATCATTCCCATGCTCCGAATCCCGTAGGTCGGGCTGTAGGTCGGCCTTCAGGCCGACTTGGGCCGCTGTTGTCCCGCAAGGACTTCCTCCGTCCGTCGGCCTGAAGGCCGACCTACACCCTCACCTCGCTGCATCGATATTCCCGCCGCACAGCGGCGCAAGAAGCTCCCCTCCCCCCTCGCGGGGGAGGGGTTGGGGGAGAGGGGCGGGCGATTGTTCGCTCACGCCCGCCGATTCAAAGCTCGCCATCTCGTTGAGGAAGGCCGCCGCCGCGCGCACCAGCGGCCAGGCCAGCGCCGCGCCGGTGCCTTCGCCCAGGCGCAGGTCCATGTCGAGCAGCGGCCGCGCGCCGAGATGCTCCAGCTGCAGGCGGTGGCCGCGCTCCTGCGATCGGTGCGAGAAGACGCAGTACTGCAGCGTCGTCGGATGCAGCGTGGCGGCGACCAGCAGGGCCGAGGTAACGATGAAGCCGTCGATGAGCAGCAGCATCTTCCGCTCGGCGGCGGCGAGCATGCCGCCGGCCAGCATGGCGATCTCGAAGCCGCCGAAACGCGACAAAACCGATAGCGGCGCAGGATCGCCGCCGTAGAGCGCCGCCGCTTGTTGCAGCAAAGTCAGCTTGCGCGACACGCCGGCGTCGTCGAGGCCGGTGCCGCGGCCGACGCAGTCTTCCAGCGGAATCCCGGCCAGGAAATGCGTGATGAGCGAGGCCGAGGCGGTGTTGCCGATGCCCATCTCGCCGAAGCCCACGACGTTGCAGCCTCGGGCGTGAAGCTCGGCGACAATTTGCGCGCCGCGCGCCATCGCCGTCCCGCACTGCTCGGCGCTCATGGCCGGGCCTTCGAGGTAACTCGCCGTGCCACGGAGACTGACTTTTGCGTCGACGAGTTTGTCGCGTGGTCCGAAGTCATGCGCCACACCCGCGTCGGCCACCACCAGCTCGATGCCGCCCTGGCGCGCCAGCACGTTGATGGCGGCGCCGCCGGCGAGGAAATTCTCCACCATCTGCCAGGTGACGTCCTGCGGGTAGGCCGAGATGCCGGCTTTCGCCGCGCCGTGGTCGCCGGCGCAGACGAGGATGTGCGGCTTGCGCAATTCGGGCGAGAGGGTCTGCTGGATCAGGCCGAGCTGCAGGGCCAGGCCCTCCAGCCGGCCGAGCGCGCCGAGCGGCTTGGTCTTGCCGTCGATCTTTGCCTGCAAGGCGGCGCGCAGGCTGTCGTCCGGCGCCGAAATGACGAATTGCATGATTTTCTCCTGCATGAAATTAACGGTCGGTTCTTGTAGGAGCCAGCTTGCTGGCGATTCGGCAGCATCGCCGCCAAGGCGGCTCCTACAGGCTTAGCCTTTCAACACCAGCGGCAGCCCGGCGGCAACGAAGGTCACGCGCTCGCAGGCGGCGGCGAGGTCCTGGTTGAGCCGCCCCGCCTCGTCGCGGAAGCGGCGCGTTTCCGCGCCCAGCGGCACGATGCCGAGGCCGATCTCGTTGGCGACGAACAGCACTTCGCCGGGCAGGCCCGGCAGCGCCTCGAGCAGCGCCCGCCGCTCGGCTTCGAAGTCCCCGTCGATGACGTTCATCAGCCACAGCGTCAGGCAGTCGACGATCAGGCAGCGCCCCGGCGCGGCATGCGCTCGCAGCGCCGCCGCCAATTCAAGCGGCGCCTCGACCACGCGCCAGTGGACCGGCCGCGCCGCGCGGTGATGCGCGATGCGCTCAGCCATCTCGGCATCGCCTGCGGTGCCGGTGACGATGACCGTCACCGGCAGGCCGGATGCCGCCGCGCGCCGCTGCGCATGGGCGCTCTTGCCGGAACGCGCGCCGCCGAGAATCAGTTCCTTCATCCCGCGGGATTTCCTTTGGTCATCGTACAATTCCGTCCCTATGCGTGCATTCTGCCTGATTGCCCTGCTGGTCGCCGCGCCGGCCTTGGCCGAGATCGTCGTCAGGGACGACGCCGGGCAGGTCGTGCGCCTGGCCCGGCCGGCGCGGCGCATCGTCAGCCTGTCGCCGCACATCACCGAGAACCTCTTCGCCATCGGCGCCGGCGAGCGCGTCGTCGGCACGGTGGAATTCAGCAACCACCCCGAGGCGGCAAAGCGGATTCCCCTCGTCGGCGGCTACGAGAAGATCGACCTGGAGGCGGTGGCCGCGCTCAGGCCCGACCTCGTCCTCGCCTGGGAGAGCGGCAACATCGCCTCTCACGTCGCCAAGCTGAAGGGCATCGGCCTGCCGGTGGTGCTCACCGAAGCGCGACGCATCGAGGACGTGCCGGCCGACCTGGAGCGCCTGGGAACACTGACCGGCAGCGACGAGGCACGCGCCGTCGCGGCGCGCTTCCGCGAACGGCTCGCTGCGCTGCGCGCGCGCCATTCCGCGCGGCCGAGAGTCGCCGTGTTCTACCAGGTATGGAACGAACCGCTGATGACCGTCGGCGGCGGCCAGATCATTTCCGACGCAATCCGCCTGTGCGGCGGCGAGAATGTCTTCGGCGCGCTGAAACAGATGGCGGCGCCGGTGACGGTCGAGTCCGTGCTGGCCGCCAACCCCGAGGCCATCGTCGCCAGCGGCATGGGCGAGGAGCGCCCCGAATGGCTGGACGCGTGGCGCCGCTGGCCGGCGCTGACGGCGGCCGCCCGCAACAACCTGTTTTTCGTTCCGCCCGATCACCTCCAGCGCCACACCCCGCGCATCCTCGACGGCATCGAGCGGCTGTGCCAGCACCTGGAGACGGCGCGTTCGCGCCGGCCGCGATCCGTACCGTAGGTCGGCCTTCAGAGCCTGCCCTCGACCTGATCGGGGGCCGACTTCGGCCGCTGTTGTCCCACGGGGATTTCCTTCGGTCATCGGCCTGAAGCCCGACCTACGGACCGACCTACACCGGCACGAAATAGCGCGCATCGCCGTCGCGCATCTCGCGCAGCGGATGGCCGTACAGGCGCGACAGGGTTTCGGCCGTGAGCACCTGCCCTGCCGGCCCTTCCAGTGTTTTCCCCTCGCCGAACAGCAGCAGCGCGCGGTCGGCGTGGCGCAGGGCCAGGTTGATGTCGTGCAGCACCATGACGATGCCGACGCCGTCCTCGCGCGCGCGCCGCGAGAGCAGATCGAGCACGGCGATCTGGTGATTGAGGTCGAGATGGGCGAGCGGCTCGTCGAGCAGGTACACGCGCGGCTGCTGCGCCAGCAGCGCGGCGATGGCGAGCCGCTGGCGCTCGCCGCCGGAGAGGGTATGCACTTCGCGCACACCGAAGCCGGCCAGGTCCACCGCGGCCAGCGCCTCGCGCGCCAGGCGCTCGTCTTCCTTCCCCTCCCAGGCCCAGCGGCCGAGATGCGGATGGCGCCCGATCAGCGCCGTCTCCAGCACCGTGGACTGGAAGGCATCGAGGTGCCCCTGCGGCAGCAGGCCGCGCAGTTGGGCGGCGCGGCGCGCGCCGAGCGCGGCATACGCCTCGCCGCACAGCGCGATCGTGCCGGCCTCGGCTTCGCGCAGGCCGGCCAGGGTCGACAGCAGCGTGGTCTTGCCGGTGCCGTTGCGGCCGAGGATGGCCAGGCGCTCGCCCGCCGCCAGGTCGAAGCCGAGCCCGGCGGCGACGCGCACGGCGCCGATATTCACTTCGAGATCGCGGATGGAAAGCAGCGCACTCATGGGCCTTCCCCCCATCCCCCTTCCCGAGGAAGAGGGTGACGGATGTTCGCCGCTACGCGGCTCCATGTTGTTGGCTGCGCCATCCTTGGGGCGGCCCTGCGGATGGCGCTCATGCCGTCCTCGGACTGCGCGTCAACAAATAGAGAAAGACAGGAACGCCGATCAGCGCCGTCAGCACGCCCACCGGCAGCTGCTGCGGCGCGACGATGGTGCGCGCCAGGGTGTCGGCCACGGTGAGCAGGGCGCCGCCGGCCAGCGCGGCCGCCGGCAGCAGCACGCGCTGGTCGTTGCCGATGGCCAGCCGCACCAGGTGCGGCACGATGAGGCCGACGAAGCCGACCGCGCCGGTCGTCGTCACCGCCGCCGCGGTGGCCAGCGCGGCGAGGACATAGACGCCGCCGCGCAGCCGCGCCACCGGCACGCCGAGCGCGCGCGCCGTCACGTCGCCGCGCGCCAGCAGATTCAGGTCGCGCGAGAAGGGCAGCGCGGCGAGGAGGCCCAGCAGGAGCATGGACAGCGCCGGCCAGGGCGAGGCGGCATGCGACAGGTCGCCCATCAGCCAGAACAGCATGCCGCGCAGCTTGTTCTCGGGCGCGATGGACAGGATCAGCGCCACCGCGGCGCCGCAGCCGGCGGCGACGATGACGCCGGTCAGCAGCAGCCGGGTCTGCGTCCACGAGCCGTCGCCGCGCGCCAGGCCGAACACCAGCAGCGTGGCGGCCAGCGCGCCGGCGAAGGCGCCGCCATGAACCAGCAGCGCGGGCAGCCCGATCAGCATGGCGCCCAGCGCGCCGACCGAGGCGCCGCCGGAAATGCCGAGCACGTAGGGGTCGGCCAGCGGATTCCTCAGCAGCACCTGCATCAGCGCGCCGGCCAGCGCCAGCAGTCCGCCGCAGGCGAAAGCCACCAGCGCGCGCGGCAGGCGCAGCTCGCGCACCACTTCCGCCGCCACGCCCTGCGTCTCGCCGAGCAGGGCGCGGCCGATATCCGCGGCGGACACCGGCAGGCTGCCCGCCGCCAGCGCCAGCGCGAGGCTCGCCAGCCCGAGCAGGGCGAGGAGCAGGATCACCAGGAAGGCGCGGCGGCGGGTGGGCATGGCGGTCGGCTAGAACTTCAACTCGGCGCTGACGTAGGCGTTGCGCCGGTCCTCCGGATAGGCGTTGAAGGTGGTGAAGGCGCCGTTGACGATGGCGTAGCTGTAATAGGCCTTGTCGAAGAGGTTGTTCACCCCGGCCGCCAGGCGCCAGCTGCCGGCCTGGTGCGACAGCTTGATGTCGGCGACGGTGTAGGACGGCATGCGGCGGAAGAGATTGCGCTGGTCGTTGTCGTAGCGCTGCTCGCCGATGTGGCTGAGCGAGAAAGTCAGCCGCGTCGGCACGGCGACCTTCCAGCCGAGGGAGAGACCGGCGCGCTGGCGCGGCACCAGCGGCACCTGGTTGCCGCCGACATCGAAGCCGCCGTAGCTGCCGTCGCGGAAGCGGGCGTCGGTGTACGCGTAGCGCGCGCCCAGCTCCAGGTCGGCGCCGAGCGGCGCCTTGCCCTCCAGCTCGAGTCCGCGGCGCCGCGTCGGCTGCAGGTTCATGTTGGTGAAGGTGATGGCGTTGTAGTGCAGCTCGTTCTTCAGGTCGATGTCGAACAGGCTGGCGCGGAAGGCGGCCTTGCCGGCCCGCCACTGCAGGCCGATTTCCCGGTCCTGCGAAGTTTGCGGCTTGAGCAACGGCGCGCAGGGGGGAAAGAAGCAGCGGTTCTCGTCGATGTTGGCGACGCGGAAGCTGCGGCCGAGGCGGCCGTAGGCCGACCAGCCGCCGCCGAACTGCTGCTGCAGGGCCAGCTCGCTGGCGGTCAGGTTGCGGCTGCTGTCCGCCTTGGGCAGCGGCGTCAGCCGCTCGCGCTGTTCCTGCTCGACGCGCTCCCGGCGCAGGCCGGCGGTGAGGCGGGTGGTGGCGGTGAGACCGAGCTCGTCGCGGACATAGACGGCGCGGTTATGCTGGCGACCGGACTCGTCGCGGTTGCCGAAGCCGCTCAGGGTGTCGTTGCCGTAGGACCATTCGCTCCAGTCGACGCCCGCCGTCAGGCGGTTGGCCATGCCGGCGAGCGTGGTGTTCCAGTGCAGGCGGGGCGACACCGAATTGACCGTCACCTCCGTATCCTGGCGCGAGCTGAAGCCGAAGCCGAAATCGAAGAAATAGCGCGAGGTCTTGCGCCGCTGGCCGGCATCGGCCGCCACTGTGACGTCGCCGAAGCGCTGCTCCCCGTGCAGTCCGGCCTGTTCGGAGCGCGAGTTGGCGTAGTCGTTCGGCGTCGAGGTGCCGCGCGGATCGGTCTTCAGCTGCAGCTCGGTGCGCGGGCCGGGCAGGCGGGCGCGCTGGTCGTCGGCACCGAAGCGCAGCGACAGGGCGCCCTCGTCCCCGACATAGCGCCACTCGCCGGAGACGGCGTCCTGGGAGGAATGGTTGTTCTGCCGGTAGTTGTCGCTCTGCTGGCTTTGGGCGTGCAGGCTGAGGCCCCACGGGCCGCTGCCGGCGCTGAAGCTGCCGCGCGCATCGCGCATCTCATGGCTGCCCAGCGCCAGTGACACATTCCCCCCCGACGGCACGGACAGCGGCGAGCGGGTGATGATGTTGATGGTGCCGCCCGTCGCGCCGCCGCCGTAGAGCACGGCGCCGGCGCCGCGCAGGATCTCGATGCGCTCGATGCTGTCGAGCGGAATCGCCGAGATGCGCGCCGAGATCAGCTCGTTTTCGGAATAGCGCTGGCCGTTCACCAGCAGCAGGGTGTTCTGGTCGCCACTCATGCCGAAGCCGCGCAGGTCGATCGGCGAGTCCGGAATGCCGAGGAAATTGATGCGCGCATGGACGCCGCCCAGCTTGGACAGGACCTCGGAGACATTGACCGCAGTGCTCTCGCGGATCTGCTCGGCGGTGATGACCTGGATGGCGATGGGCTGCTCAAGCGCCGGCGCGCTGAAACGGCTGGCGGTCACGACGACCGTCGCTTCGTCTTCACTCGTGGCGGCCTGGACTGAAAATACTGCGGAGAATAGAAAAGGCGCGAATGCCTTGCGCAGGAAAGAAGCATGCATCGAAAAGACTCCCCGTTCGCCGGCCTGCGTCCCCGCTGCCGGACAATGTCGAATGGCGGAAACGCTGGAGGGGGCTTCGAACGGATCGGGCAGGCCCGGTGCCGGTGGCCGCACCCCCGCGGCGATTCCGAACTGGTCTGTCCGAGGCCGGTATCCGGGCTCGCAAGTCTTGATCCGCCGCCTTCCCGGGCTAGAGCGCCTAACAGGAGGAAACACGTATGCGTTGGGCTTTGGCGGCGATGGATGCTAGGCGCCGCGCGCCGCCCGCAGTCATCTGCGGGCAAGCGCTGCAACGACGCAGACGCGCCGCCAAAGCCCAACCCAAAGGGGCGTCGGCATTCGGCCGCGGCACGGCGTTGCGCCTCCTTGCTTGGGAATCACCCAAGCGGCGTCGGCGCGCCTTGTTCCGCAGCCGAATGCCCTAGCCGCATACGTGTTTCCTCCTGTTAGGCGCTCTTCACCCAGTGGCTGTGTGGCGGACCCGCACTTGCTTACCGTTGCGGGGGCAGCTGAGGCATTGCAGGCCGGGCCTGCGCACCTCATTCCCGTTTAACCTGCCGGCGGAGGGCCGGCAGAGCACCTTGAACAGGATGCCGCGGACTCTAAGCCCTGCGGCGGAGCGGATTATAGCGGCAAAACCGCAAAGTCAGCCCCCGCAGGACGGCGACGGCGTCACAAATAACATTCAGAATTCCCTGTTATTGCTTGACGTGAAACCGCTTTTTTTGATAGTTTGTCGCGATGGATCGGGATTTATTCGCCCTCGAAGAACGCATCGAGCAGTTCATTTCGCTGTGCCAGAACCTGCGCACCGAGAATCAGGAACTGCGCACGCGCGTGGCCGGCCTCGAGGTCGAGCGCAACCGCCTCAACGAAAAAATCGAGACCGCCTGCACCCGCCTGGAATCCCTCGTTGAGCGTCTGCCCGAGCAATGAGCAAGAAGGAAGCCAATACGCTCGACATCGTCCTCATGGGACGCGAATACCGCGTCGCCTGCGCGCCGGAAGAGCGCGAAGCCCTGCAAACCGCGGTCGCCTTCGTCGATGAAAAGATGCGCGAAATCGGCGAGAAGACCAAATCCACCGGCGAGCGCCTCGCCGTCATGACGGCCCTCAACCTCGCCCACGAACTGCTCTCCATCCAGCTGCCGGGCGGTTTTGACATGCAGGAGTTCCGGCGTAGAATCGGATCCATGCAGGCGCGGCTCGACGAAGCGATGGCCAGCCAGGAACAGCTGTTCTAGTCAGCCCTCGCACCACCCGATCCGGCGTCAAGAATTCCCCTGCGGTGCTCGCCAAGGCCTAACCATTCCTTGAACCAATGACTTGGCATTGGCTGCGGACCACAGCGTCACTTTTGTGAGCGTCCCTCATTCGTGAGCCCGGACGCACCTGCGGTGACCGGAAAGCGGCCACTCTGGACCTCAGGTTCAGGATGCCGGCCTAGCGGCACAGGCGGGGGATCCCATCAAGAAGCGCGGCGAATAATCGCCGCGCTTTGTTTTTCGGGATGATCCATGCGTTATTGGCTGATGAAATCCGAACCCGAGGCCTACGGCATCGACGACCTCGCCCGCGACAAGGTGACCGCCTGGTGGGGCGTGCGCAATTACCAGGCGCGCAACTTCATGCGCGACCAGATGAAGCCCGGCGACCGGGGCTTCTTCTACCACTCCAATTGCGCCGAGCCGGGCATCGTCGGCATCGTCGAGGTATGCAAGCCGGCCTACCCGGACGCCACCCAGTTCGACCGCAAGCACAAATATTTCGACCCGAAATCCACGCCGGAGAATCCGCGCTGGCTGAACGTGGACGTGAAGCTGGTGAAGAAGACGCGCCTGGTCGGCCTGGCCGAACTGCGCAGCCACAAGGCGCTCGCCAACATGCGCGTGCAGGCGAAGGGCAATCGCCTGTCGATCACGCCGGTCGACCCGGCGGAATGGAAGTACATCACGGAACGGCTGATGGAAGGCAGGGCAAAGTGAGCTTCGATCCCTGGTGGCTGACCTACCCCCTGCTCGGCGCCTTCGCCGGCTTCATCGCCGGCCTCTTCGGCGTCGGCGGCGGGCTGACGCTGGTGCCGATCCTGCTGATGATTTTCACGGCTCAGGGTTTTCCGGAAGAACACCTCATGCATCTGGCGCTCGGCACCTCGATGGCGACCATCGTGCTCACCTCGATTTCGTCGATGCGCGCCCACCATGGCCATGGCGCCGTGCGCTGGGAAATCGTGCGCGGCCTGGCGCCGGGACTGATCCTCGGCACATTGGCCGGAACCTCATTGGCAAGCCTCATTCCGACAAGGCCTCTGGCGATCGCCTTCGTCTGCATCGTGTATTACGCCTCGGCGCAAATGATGCTGGACATCAAGCCCAAACCGCACCGGCAGATGCCGGGCTCGGCCGGAATGCTCGCGGTCGGCGGGGTGATCGGCGTCCTTTCAAGCATCGTTTCCGCCGGCGGCGGTTTCATGACCATCCCGTTCATGATCTTCTGCAACGTGGCCATCCACCAGGCGGTGGGGACTTCGGCGGCGCTCGGTTTTCCCATCGCCGTGGCGGGCACCATCGGCTATGTCGTCGCCGGCTGGAACAGCGCCCATCTGCCGGACCACGCCATTGGCTACGTCTATCTGCCGGGAATGATCGGGGTGGTGGTCCTCTCCATGCTCGTGGCCCCGCTCGGGGCCCGGACGGCGCACCGGCTGCCCGTCAAGGGCCTGAAGCGCGCATTCGGCGGGTTTCTGGCGCTGCTTGCCACCAAAATGCTGCTTGGCCTGAGCGGCTGAAGCGGAACCTGCCCTGCGCCTGGAAAGGCCCGTTCGCACCGACAAAACAATTGTGAACACGCCCTGGCAGGCGGGAATTCCAATGGGGTGTTTCCCCCCGGTTTTTAAAGGTTAGAATGCTTTTCTTCGAATATTAGCAATTTGGATTATTTTAGGCTTTGCCGCTTGAATGCGCGGCCGGGCAGCCTGCCTGTGAAGAAACGACCAGCAAGGAGTTTTCATGTCCGACGCAGCAACCCTCATCGACCTGTTCTCTTCCTGCGCGGATGGCGCGTCGGCCATCGGCGCGCCGGGCCGCCCTGCGCTGACCTATGGCGGATTGCGCGCGCTGGTCGGCAAGACCGTCAAGACCTTGAACGGACTGGGCGTCGGCCGCAACGACCGCGTCGCCATCGTGCTGCCCAACGGCCCCGAAATGGCCACCTGCTTCATTGCCGTGGCCTCCGGCACCACTTCGGCGCCGCTCAATCCCGCCTACCGCGCCGACGAGTTCGAGTTCTACCTGAACGACTTGGATGCGAAGATCCTCATCGTCGAGCGCGGCTCCCCGTCGCCGGCGGTGGCGGTGGCGCAAAAGCTCGGGGTGCGCCTGGTCGATCTGGTTGCCGACGCCAAGGGGCCGGCAGGCGATTTCAAGCTGGAGGCGCGCGAAGCCGGTGCGGCAATTGCGCCGGCCAATCCCGGCGCAGCCCAACCGGACGACGTGGCGCTGGTGCTGCACACTTCCGGCACCACGTCGCGGCCGAAGATCGTGCCGCTCTCCCAGCGCAACGTCTGCGCCTCGGCCCAGCATATCCGCCGCACCCTGGCCTTCACGCCCGCCGATCGCGGCCTGAACATCATGCCGCTGTTCCACATCCATGGCCTGATCGCCGGCATACTCGCGCCGCTCTCGGCCGGCTCGCAGGTGTTCTGCTCGCCGGGCTTCGATGCCCTGAAGTTCTTCGCCTGGATGGACGAATGCCATCCCACCTGGTACACGGCCGTGCCGACCATGCACCAGACCATCGTGTCGCGCGCCGCGCGCAACAAGGAAATCATCGCCCGCAATCCGCTGCGCTTCCTGCGCTCCTCTTCGTCCTCGATGCCGCCCCAGGTCATACTCGAACTGGAGGAGATCTTCAACGCGCCGCTCATCGAAGCCTACGGCATGACGGAGGCGGCCCACCAGATGGCCAGCAATCCCCTGCCGCCGAAGAACCGCAAGCCCGGCTCGGTCGGCCTGGCGGCCGGGCCGGATGTCGAAATCATGGACGAGGCCGGCAACTTGCTGTCCCCCGGCGCCGTCGGCGAGATCGTCATCCGCGGCCCGAACGTCACCCTCGGCTATGAGAACAACCCGAAGGCGAATGGCGAGGCGTTCACCCACGGCTGGTTCCGCACCGGCGACCAGGGCGTCAAGGATGCCGATGGCTACGTTTCGCTCACCGGCCGTCTCAAGGAAATCATCAATCGCGGCGGCGAGAAAATTTCGCCGCGCGAAGTCGATGAAATCATCATGGACCATCCCGCCGTGGCCCAGGTGGTCTGCTTCGCCATGCCGCATGCCAAGCTCGGCGAGGAAGTGGCCGCCGCCGTGGTGCTGAAGGAGGGGGCGGCGGCGTCGGAAAAGGAATTGCAGCAATTCGTCGGCACTCGCGTCGCCGACTTCAAGGTGCCGAAGAAGATCCTCATCCTGCCCGAGATTCCCAAGGGGGCCACCGGCAAGCTGCAGCGCATCGGGCTGGCGCAGAAACTCGGACTGGCCTGACGAGCAGTGAAGTGCGCTGGCATGGGCGTAACGGCCCATGCCGATGGTTTGATTCTTTCTGAAGGGGGAGACGACAATGAACGACAAGATCGCTGCATCCGGCCGGCTGTTCGCGGCACTGGGTTTCGCCCTGGCCGCATTCTCCGCTGCGCCGGCCGCTGCCTGGGAACCCGGCAAACCCGTCGAATTCGTCGTGCCGGCCGGCACCGGCGGCGGGGCCGACCAGATGGCGCGCTTCCTGCAAGGCGTGATCGCCAAGCACAAGCTGATGAGCCAGTCGATGGTGGTGGTCAATAAGTCGGGCGGCGCCGGCGCCGAGGGCTTCCTCGAGATCAAGGGCGCCAAGGGCGATCCGCACAAGATCATCATCACGCTTTCCAACCTGTTCACGACGCCGCTCGCCACCGCGGTGCCCTTCAACTGGCGCGACCTGACCCCCGTCAGCATGCTGGCGCTCGACGAGTTCGTGCTGTGGGTCAACGCCGAGTCGCCCTACAAGACGGCCAAGGACTATCTCGACGCCGTCAAGGCCGGCGCGCCCAATGCCTTCAAGATGGGCGGCACCGGATCGAAGCAGGAGGACCACATCATCACGGTGATGCTGGAGAAGACCGCCGGCAAGAAGATCACCTACATACCCTACAAGGGCGGCGGCGACGTCGCCGTGCAACTGGTCGGCAAGCATGTCACTTCCACGGTGAACAACCCGATCGAGGCCGAGGCGCACTGGCGCGCCGGCAAGCTGCGCCCGCTGTGCGTGATGGACGCCGAGCGGATGCCTTACAAGGCCAAGGTGACCGGCGACATGTCATGGAACGACATTCCCACCTGCAAGTCGGCCGGCGTGAACGTGGACTACCTCATGCTGCGCGGCATCTTCATGCCGTCCGGCGTCAGCCAGGAGCAGGTCGACTTCTACGTCGGGCTGTTCAGGAAGGTGCGCGAACTGCCCGAGTGGAAGGAGTTCATGGAAAAGGGCGCCTTCAAGCAAACCTTCATGTCCGGCAAGGAATATGCTGACTGGGTCGCCAAAAACGAGGCGCTGCATGTCGGCCTGATGAAGGATGCCGGTTTCCTCGCGAAGTAGGGCAATGGAACAGGAAAACGAAGCGGCCCGCACGGGCCTCGCCCGGCGCTGGCCGGAAGCAGGGGTGGCCCTGTTGCTGATGGCCGGCGGCATCGTCGTGATCACGGACAGCCTGCGCGTCGGCATCGGCTGGGCCGACGATGGTCCGCTCGCCGGCTATTTTCCTTTTTACATCGGCCTGGTCCTCGTGCTCGCCTCCGCCTGGAATCTCTTCCAGGCGGCACGGCACTGGAAAAAGGATGTTGTGCTCTTCGCCACCTGGCCTGAATTGCGCGACGTGGTGTCGATGCTGGTGCCGATGACGATATTCGTCGTCGCGGTCGCCTTCCTCGGCCTTTACCTTCCCTCGGCGCTGCTGCTGGCCTATTTCATGCGTCGACATGGCAGTTTCGGCTGGCTCGCGACACTGGCGATCTCCGCCGGCGTGCCGGTCACGGCCTTCCTGCTCTTCGAACGCTGGTTCCTGGTGCCGCTGGCCAAGGGCCCGATCGAAGCCTGGCTCGGCTTCTGACGCCCCTCCGTCCACAACGGCACGTCCGCCCGGGAGAGAATGGATGGAAGAGTTTTCGAATCTGATGCACGGGTTCAGCGTCGCCCTGACGTGGGGCAACCTCGGCTTCATGCTGGTGGGCCTGCTGCTGGGCGTGCTGATCGGCGTGCTGCCGGGGCTGGGGGGCGCCAACGGCGTGGCGATCCTGCTGCCGCTGACCTTCTCGATGAACCCGACCTCCGCCATCATCATGCTCTCCTGCATCTACTGGGGGGCGCTGTTCGGCGGGGCGATCACCTCGATCCTGTTCAACATTCCGGGCGAGCCTTGGTCGGTGGCCACCACCTTCGACGGCTACCCGATGGCGCAGCAGGGGCGTGCCGGCGAGGCGCTGACCGCGGCCTTCACTTCCTCCTTCGTCGGCGCGCTGTTCGCGGTCATCGCCATCACCTTCCTCGCGCCCCTGCTGGCCAGATTCGCGCTGCAGTTCGGCCCGCCCGAGTTCTTCGCCGTGCAGATGCTGACCTTCTGCAGCTTCGTCGGCATGAGCAAGGATCCGCCGATTAAGACCCTGGCGGCGATGATGCTCGGCTTCGCGCTCGCCGCCGTCGGCATGGACAGCGTGACCGGCCAGTTGCGCATGACCTACGGCTTTCCGCAGCTGCTCAAGGGCTTCGATTTCCTCATCGCGGTGATCGGCCTGTTCGGCATCGGCGAGATCCTGCTGACCATGGAAGAGGGTCTGTCCTTCAAGGGCAAGTCGGCGAAGATCAATCCGCGCGTGGTGTGGCACACCTGGAAGGAGCTGTTCAGGTACAAGCGCACCTTCCTGCGCAGCGTGCTGATCGGCTGCTGGATGGGCATCACGCCGGGCGGCGCGACGCCGGCCTCGTTCATGAGCTACGGCATGGCGCGGCGCGGCGCCAGGGACAAGGACGCATTCGGCAAGGGCAACATCGAAGGCGTGGTGGCGCCGGAAACCGCCGCCCACGCCGCCGGCACCAGCGCCCTGCTGCCGATGCTGACGCTGGGCATCCCGGGCTCGCCGACGGCGGCGGTGCTGCTCGGCGGCCTGCTGATCTGGGGCCTGCAGCCCGGGCCGCTGCTGTTCGTCGAGCAGAAGGATTTCGTCTGGGGCCTGATCGCCAGCATGTATCTCGGCAACCTGGTCGGGCTGATCGTCGTGCTGACCACCGTGCCATTCTGGGCGGCGATCCTGCGCATTCCGTTCTCCATCATCGCCCCGGTGATCGTCGTCATCTGCGCCATCGGCGCCTACACGGTGCATAACTCGATCTTCGACGTCATCATGATGCTGGTGTTCGGCGTGCTGGGCTATCTCTTCAAGAAACTCCGCTATCCGCTGGCGCCGCTGGTGCTGGCGCTGGTGCTGGGCGACATGGCCGAATCCAGCTTCCGCCAGTCCATGCTGCTGTCGCAGGGCGGCCTGTCGATCTTCTTCTCCAACTGGCTGGTCGGCAGCCTGATGGTGCTGGCCCTGTTCCTTCTGGTTCTGCCGGGCTGGGGGGCGTTCAAGAATTTCCTGCGCGCGCGCGAAGCGCGAGGCGCCTGACACAAGGGGACTTGCGGTGAAAATTGCAGTGGTCGGCGCCGGCGCGATCGGCGGCTATCTCGGTGCGAAGCTGGCGCTGGCCGGCGAGGAGGTGACGTTCATCGCCCGCGGCGCCAATCTCGCGGCGCTGCAGGCAAACGGCATCAGGCTCATCCTGGAGGACGGCACGGAGCAGGTCGCCGCCGACATTCGCGCGGTGCAGAAGATGGCCGAGGCCGGCCCGCAGGACGCCGTGCTGCTGACCCTCAAGGCGCATCAGGTGAAGGACGTGCTGCCGAACCTGCGCGCCCTGTTCGGACCGGAAACGATGGTCGTCACCATGCAGAACGGCATTCCCTGGTGGTACTTCCACAAGCTCGGCGGGCCGTTCGACGGGCGCGCGGTGGCCAGCGTGGATCCGGACGGTGCGATTGCGGCGACGATCGAGGTCGGCCGCGTCATCGGCAGCGTGGTCTATCCGGCCTCCGAACTGGCCGCGCCGGGCGTGGTCAGGGTGATCGAGGGCAATCGCTTTTCCCTGGGCGAGCTGGACGGCTCGAAGAGCCCGCGCATCGAGGCGCTGTCGCAGGCGATGATCCATGCCGGCTTCAAGTCCCCGGTATCGAAGGATATCCGCTCGGAGATCTGGCTGAAGCTGTGGGGCAACCTCTCGTTCAATCCGATCAGCGCGCTGACGCACGCGACGCTGGCCGACATCTGCCAGTTCCCGGCCACCCGGGAACTGGTCGCCAGCATGATGCGCGAGGCTCAGGCCATCGGCGAAAAACTCGGCGTCGAATTCAAGGTCTCGCTGGAAAAGCGCATCGCCGGCGCCGAAGCCGTCGGCAGGCACAAGACCTCCATGCTGCAGGATGTCGAGCAGGGCCGTGCGCTCGAACTCGACGCCCTGGTCGGCGCGGTGGTGGAGCTGGGCCGCATCACCGGAACGCCGACCCCGCATATCGACGCCATCTACGCCTGCACCTCGCTGCTGGCGAAAACCCTCAAGGACGGGAACGGCAGGCTCGCGCCAAGCCCGCGCGGCTGAAAAGACGCGCGCCGCCTACACCGTGGCGCGGTACTCGTTCGACAATTTGCCGATGCCTTCGATGACGACTTCCACGGCGGTGCCCGGCTTCATCGGCAGCACGCCGAGCGAGGTCCCGCACAGGATCACGTCGCCGGGATGGAGCGTCATGTCCTGCGAAATCAGCGACACCAGCCGGGCGGGCGGGAAGATCATGTCGGCCAGCGGATAGCGCTGGCGCTCGCGGCCGTTCAGCAGCACGACGACTTCGCCCTGCCCCGGATCGAAGCCGGTTTCAATCACCGGCCCGAACACCCCGAATGTATCGAAGCTCTTGGCGCGCGCCCACTGCGGAAAGCCCGGGTCGCGCTGAATCAGCTCCATGGCAGTGACATCGTTGGCGCAGGTGTAGCCGAAGATGTGGGCAGGCGCCTCCGCTTCGGTGATGCGGCTGGCCGTCCGGCCGATGACGATGGCCAGTTCGCCCTCGTAGATGACCCGTCCATCGCAGGATTGCGGGGCGAGGATCGGCTGGTGGTGAGCGCAGAAGGAACTGGCGGCCTTGAGGAAGTACAGCGGCTCGGAAGGAATCGCCCAGCCGTTCTTCTCCGCGGCGGCGCGAAAGTTGTTCCACAGGCCGATCATCTTGCCCGGCACGCACGGCGTCAGCCATTGGATGGCCGTGTCCGCGATGCGCTCGCCGGTTGGCGTGGCTGAACCGAACATGTCCCCGTCGTGGACAACCACCGTGTCACCGTCAAGAACGCCAAAACCAGTCTTGCCTTCATGCGCGAAACGCAGCCACTTCATTCATGTTCTCCATTCGGCGATTGTGCAACGTCCGTATTGTCGCGCAATCGCCGTCGGTGTGGCTGCGATGACCATGCTGACGGCGGGATCGTCCCGGCCGCCCTCAATCCGCCTCAGGGCTTGAGATAGGCGAATCCTTCCTTGGACTGCAGGCGGCCGACTTCCGCCACGCCGGAAGGCACGATCTTCGCCTCGGAGTGCACCTTGCTCCTGTCGATGTTGCGGCTCTGCAGCGTGAAGTTGCAGACGCGGAATTCGACGCCCTTCATCGACAAGTCGTCTACCGCCGCATCGTAGGGATTGCCGTTCTTGTCCTTGGCCCCTTCCAGCAGGAAGTTGATGCCACCGGCGTGGGTGACGACGACGATCCTGGCGGTCGGGTCGGCCTCAAGATGGTTGCGGATGTTGCGCAAGCCGTTGCTGGCCTGCTCCAGTCCTTCATTGATGTGGTAGATGACCTTGTTCGGCTCCTTCGCCTTTGCGGCCATGTCTCCCTGGCCGGTGGCGCAGGCGGCAGCGGCAAACATCGCAAGGACGATCATCAGGGAACGCTGTGCCACGCTGAAATGCGCCATTTCGAGTCCTTTCACACAAGGTGCCTGTCGATTACGGCCGCACCACGGTCCAGCCCTGTCTGCTCTTTTCGATGATCTCGATGACGCCGGCCTTGACGTAGCCGATCTTCGGATGCATGTCGGCATTGGTGAGCTTCTGACCCTTCATCGTGTTCTCGCACATGAGCACCTGCGCGCCGCCGGCCAGGGTGTCGTCGATGCGGTTGGCGAGCGGCGAGTCGAACTTGAGCATCCCCGATCCGTAGCCGAACACGACGAGCTCGATGGCCACATTGTCCTTGCCGTATTCCGTCTGGACGTTCTTGATGACATTCAGCGCCTGGTTCCAGCTCTTTGGATCGCCGTCGCTGACCTGGATGACGACGCCCTGTTTGGCTTTCTGCGCCAAGGCCGGGGCCGCGCCCAGGGCAAAAACCGCACAGGCGGCAAGGAAATGGATGAAGGTTCTGCGAATCATGGTGCCTCCTCTCTGGTGGGCGTAAGTGGGCGCCGGCTCTTGGTCATGGCATCTGGCGGCGGCAATGAGTAAGACGGCGGCCGGGTCCGGTTTATTCCCGAGGCCCGCAACCGTGGAATAAAACCATGGCCTGCTGCGTCATAATGTGACGGGAGGAAAAGCCGATGAAATGGTTGCAGACGCGGGCGCAGCGCGAACTGTCCGGGAAGATCGAGGCGAGCCGGGGCCGGCTCTATCGCGTCGCCTTCTCGTGGTGCCACGACGCGACCCTCGCCGACGACCTGGCGCAGGAGGCCTTGGCGCGCGGCCTGGCCCGGATCGACCAGTTGCGCCAGGCCGAGCGGCTGGCGAGCTGGCTGTTCTCGATCCTCCACCGCTGCTGGATCGACCATCTGCGCGTCCGGCGCGAGGATCTGGACGAGGAGGCGCTGGCCGAGTTGCCCTCGGATCTGCCCGGACCTGAAGGCCTCGCCGAACTGCAGGAGACGGTCAGCCGCGTGCGGGCCGCCATTGCGGGGCTGCCGCTCGGACAGCGACAGGTCGTCACCCTGGTCGACCTGGAGGAGTTTTCCTACGCGGAAGTCGCCGAGGTGCTGGCGATTCCCATCGGCACGGTCATGAGCCGGCTGTGCCGCGCGCGCGAGGCTCTGCGCGGATTGCTCGAACCGGCGGCGGCGCAGCCGCGCCTGAGGAGCGTGAAATGAACGATGCAAGAAACAGTTTTTCCGACGAACGCCTGAACGCCTTCGTCGACAACCAGCTCGGCGCCCAGGAGCGCGAGGAAGTTCTTGCCGCCATCGCCGAGGATGCCGAACTGGGCCAGCGACTTTGCGCGCTGCGCTCCACCAAGGAACTGGTGCGCCATGCCTATGGCCAGGTGCCGGCTGCCCGCCGCAAGCGGGATAGCCATATTTCCTTCTGGAGCGGCGCCCTGGCGGCGAGCCTGGCGCTGGTCGCCGGCGTGCTGCTCGGCTGGCAGGGCCATCGCGCAACCGTCTCATCCTCCGAACCGGCGCTGGCCTGGGTGGGAAGCCTGTTTGCCCCCCAGCCGACGCGCGTGCTGCTGCATCTGGACAGTTCGCAGGCGGAACGCATGGAAGAGGCGCTGGATATGGTCGAAGCCTATCTGGCCAAGGCCAGCCATGCCCGGGTGGAGGTCGTGGTCAATAACTCCGGCCTCGACCTGCTGCGCCAGGAAGCCACGCCCCATGCGGCGCGCATCGCGGCACTCGCCGCGCGCCACGAAATGCTGGCCTTCGTCGCCTGCGGCAACGCCATCGCACGCTATCGCAGTGCCGGACTGGATGTCACGCTGGTGCCGGAAGCAAGGGTGGAGCGCACCGCGGTCGAGCACATCGTCGACCGGGTGCGCCAGGGCTGGACTTACCTGAAGATCTGACTCGGCAGCTCGGCCGCGAAGCCGATGCCGGAGAATGCCGCGACCAGGCAAAGTGCCAGAAAGGCAACGAGCACCTTGGCCTTGTGCTTCCACGGGCTGACCGGGTTCTCCCGGATTTCATGACGCATGGCAACCTCCTCCGTTGGAACCTGTGCTCGCCGGCACAGTGAAACACACGATACGCCCCGTTACGCCGCCGGGACAGCGAATTATTTAATACTCAAATAAAACGGGTCAGGCGGAAAAACGTTGACGCAGCAGGTTCTTCTGCACTTTGCCCATCGTGTTGCGCGGCAGGTCTTCCACGAAATGCACGGCCTTCGGCACCTTGAAGCCGGCGATTTGACCCTTCAGGGCGGCAATGATGCCCTCGGCGCTGAGGCCGGCGCCATTCCGGTCGCGCACCACCACGGCGGTCACCGCCTCGCCGAAATCGGGATGCGGCAGGCCGATCACGGCGGATTCCGCCACGCCGGGCAGGGCGTCGATGGCTTCCTCGATCTCCTTCGGATAGACGTTGAGCCCGCCGCTGATGATGAGGTCCTTGTCGCGGCCGATGATGGCGAGGTAACCATCTGAGTCGAAGCGGCCCATGTCGCCGGTGCGGAAGTACCCGTCCGGCGTGAACTCCTCCTGCGTCTTCTCCGGCATCCGCCAGTAGCCGGCGAAGACGCTGGAGGAATTCTGGCCGCGCACCTGGATGTGGCCAATCTCCCCGGCCGGCAGCAACTTGCCTGATTCACCCACTACGCGCACCTCCGTGCCCGGCAAGGGGAAACCGACCGTGCCGCCGCGCCGCTCGCCGTCCAGTGGGTTGGAGGTGAACATGCCGCCCTCGGTCATGCCGTAGCGCTCGATAATGGTCTGGCCGGTGCGTTCGCGAAAGGCGGCGAAGGTCTCCGGCAGCAGCGGCGCCGAGCCGGAGACGAACAGGCGCATGTGCGCCACGGCTTCCCGCGTCAATCCCGGCTCCTGCAGCAGCCGCACGTAGTAGGTCGGCACGCCCATGAACACCGTCGCCTCCCGCATCAGCCGCAGGGCGCGCGGCGCGTCGAACTTCGGCTCGAACAGCATCGGGCTGCCGTTCGCCAGCGCGCAGTGCGTGGCGACGAAGAGGCCGTGCACATGGAAGGTCGGCAGCATGTGCAGCAGCACGTCGCCCGGGCGGAAGCCCCAGTATTGGTGCAGCACGAGCGCGTTGGCGGCCAGGTTGCGGTGCGTCAGCATCGCCCCCTTCGAGCGGCCCGTGGTGCCGGAGGTGTACAGGATGGCAGCCAGGTCGCTGCCGGCGGATTCGACCGTGTCGAGGCGATCCGGCATTTCCGCAGCCGCCGCGACGAGGCTGCCGTCGCCGCGCTCGCCGAGGTCGTGCACCAGCGGCACCCGCGTCGCCCAGGCCAGTTCCTGCGCCTCTTCCAGTTTTTCCGGCCGGCAGACGAACAGGCCCGGCTTGGCGTCGCCGAGGAAGTATTCGATCTCGCCGCGCTGGTAGGCCGGGTTCAGCGGCAGGAAGACGCCGCCGGCGCGCAGGCAGCCGAGATACAGATACAACGCCTCGGGCGACTTCTCCACCTGGGCGGCGACGCGGTCGCCCGGCTTGACGCCGGCCTCGATCAGCAGATTGCCGTATCGCGCAGACTGACTTTCCAGTTCGGCGTAGGAAATCCGCCGGCCGTCGGGCAGGATCAGGCAGGGCGCGTCGGGGTTGTGCGGAAAGCGCGCGGCGAGGATGGCGTAGAGGTTATCGTTCATCAGAAAAAACCATTTGAACCACGGCGTGCACGGCGACACGGCGCAAATACAACAAAAAACCCATCCTATTTGCCGTTGTTTCGCCGTGATCGCCGTGCACGCCGTGGTGACCTGCTTTCCCCATGTGTATTTCTACTTCGCTTGTTGGGGCAGCCACATGACGATCTCCGGGAAGAGCGCCAGCAGCACGATGTAGAGCCCCATGATGACGATGAAGGGCATCACGCCGCGCATGATCTGACGGAAGGTGATGTCGGGCGCGATGCCGTTGATGACGAAGAGGTTGAGGCCCACCGGCGGCGTGATGAGGCCCATCTCCATGTTGATGGTGAGGATGATGCCGAACCAGATGGGATCGAAGCCGGCCGCGAGTATCCCGGGCATGATGACCGGCGTCACCATCAGGATGATGGCCACCGGCGGCAGGAAGCAGCCGAGCACCAGCAGCAGGATGTTCACCCAGAACAGGTAGGCCCACTTCGACAGGCCCAGCCCGACCAGCCACTGCGCCATGCTCTGCGTGATGTGCAGGTAGCTCATGACGTAGGTGAACAGGAAGGCCATGGCGATGATCATCATGATCATGCAGGACTCGCGCGCCGTGCCGAGCAGGATCTCCTTCATGTCGCGCCAGCGCCAGACGCCGTAGATGCCCACCACCAGGACGAGGGCGCCGGCCGCGCCCACGCCCGCCACCTCCGAGGGCGTGCCCCAGCCGTCGTAGAGGGCGACCATCACCACCGCGATCAGCACCACGAAGGGCAGCAGGCGCGGCAGCGTCTGCAGACGTTCCTTCCAGCTGAAGAACTCGGCCTTCAGCAGTTCGCTCGCCGCGCGGCCTTCGCGCGCCGCCGCCTTCTCGCGCGAGGCGGCGAGCATCACCCAGAGGGCGAAGATCACGGCGAGCAGGATGCCGGGGATGACGCCGGCGATGAACAGCTTGCCGATCGACTGCTCGGTGATGATGCCGTAGATGATCAGCGTCAGCGAAGGCGGGATGAGGATGCCCAGCGTGCCGCCGGCGGCGATCAGCCCGCTGGCGAGTTCCTCCGAGTAGCCGCGCTTTCTCATTTCCGGGATGCCCATGCCGCCCATGGCGGCGCAGGTGGCCGGGCTGGAGCCGCACATGGCGGCGAACACCGAACAGCCGAAAATGTTGGCCACGCCGAGGCTGCCGGGCACCTTGTAGAGCCAGCGGTGGGCCGCCTCGTAGAGGTCGGCCGCCGCCCGCGTCTTGCCGATGGCCGCGCCCATCAGGATGAAGAGCGGAATAGTCAGCAGGGTGAAGTTGTTCAGCTCGCTGTAGAGCGTCTCGGTGATGTTCTCCAGGTTGTTGGCCGGCATGAAGGCGAACATGAAGGCCAGCGCCACGCCGCCGAGGGCGAAGGCGATGGGCATGCCGGAGAAGAGCAGCAGCAGCGCCGCGCCCATGTAAAGGAAACCGATTTCAAGCACGCCCATTGCGACCTCCCGCCAGGATCGGCGCCAGCCGCGCATCGACGATCTGCACCAGATATTGCAGGGTCAGCAGGCTCATGCCCAGGGCAATGAAGCCGAAGGGGATCCACAGCTTCGGCCCCCAGGTGGAATTGCTCACCCAGCCTTCACTCCAGGCCACGGCGGTGAGCCGCCAGGCGTTGGCGGCGACGAAGCCGCACAGACCCGCCGCCCCCGCATCGGCGAGCAGCAGCCGCCAGCGATTCGCGCCGGCGGAAAATGCCGCATCGACGATGTCGATATTGACGTGTCCCTTGGCCGCCAGCGTATAGGCCGCCGCCAGGAAGGTCGAGGCGATGAGCATGAGGATGCACAGCTCCAGCGCCCAGTCGCTCGGGGAGCCGAGGAAGTAGCGCATCAGCACTTCCCAGGTCAGCAGCAGGGCGGAGACGGCCACCAGCACGCCTGCGGCGTAGCCCATCCACAAGTTGAGCGCGGCAAGCGCCCGCGCGAACGCCCGCCAGATTGCCGCCATAGCGCCGCTCACTTCACAGATACGGCCATCTCGAGCAGCTTCTTGCCGTTCGGCACCTTCTCCTCGAAATCCTTCCACGCCGAGGCCTTGGCGATGTCGCGCCACTTGGCGAAGGCCGCCTCGTTCATGTCATGCACGCCGTCGCCCGCCTGGGTGTAGACGGTGGCCAGTTTCTGGTCGTCGACGCGGGCGGCCTCCATGCCGAATTTCTCCAGGCTGGCGCCCACCTCCAGCACGATCTTCTGCTGCTCGGGCGTCAGTTTGTCGAAGCTGGCCTTGGACATCATGATCGGCTCGAACATGAACCAGAAGGTCTTGTCGCGCGACGTGGTGACATGCTTGGCGTGCTCGTGCAGGCGGAAGGAGATGAGCGAGGTGCTGGAGGTCAGCGCCGCGTCGAGCACGCCCGACTGCATGGCGCTGTAGATCTCGCTGGAGGGCACGTTCGTCGGCGAGGCGCCGGCGGCCTTGAGCATCATGTCCATCTCCTTGCTGCCGCCGCGGAACTTCAGGCCCTTGACGTCGTCCGGAGCGATGATGGGCTTGCCGCGCGAAGCGATGCCGCCGGCCTGCCACACCCAGGTGATGATCTTGACGCCCTTCTCTTCGACGATGCGCGTGAGCTCCTTGCCGATCGGCGCGTCCTTCCAGCGCAGGCCCTGCTCGTAGCTCGTCACCAGCGCCGGCATCAGGCCGATGTTGAGTTCCGCCACGCGCCCGCCGGCATAGGCCAGGGGATAGAGGGACAGGTCGAGCGAGCCGTTGGCCATGGCGCCCCATTGCTCCACCGGCTTGACCAGCGAGCCGGCCGGATAGATCTCGAACTTGAGCTGGCCGTTCGTGCGCTTCTCCACCTCGGCGGCGAATTTGCGCACCATGCGGTCGCGGAAATCGCCCTCGTCGATGGTGCCGCCGGGGAACTGGTGCGAGATTTTCAGGATCTTCGGCGCCTGTGCAAAAGCCGGGGACCCGAGCAGGGCCAGGCAGGCAGTGGCCAGGGCAGCGGCCAGGATGGTGCGTCGTGCGTTCATGTCGTCTCCTCCGTTCGTTGTGGTTGTGTCAAGTTCTTGCCAGCCGGCGCACCGCCGCCGAGGCCGCGATGCGGTCCTCGCCGACATACGCTTCGACGTTCTGCTCGATCTCTTCCGGATCGTACAAGTAATTCACCATCAGGCCGCAGGACTGCTTGAAGCCCTTGGCCGAGGCGTCCGCCAGGAAATTGAGCCGCTCGATGCGCGCGCCGTTGCCGAGGTGGAAGCGCGCCACCGGATCGTAGGGGCGGCCGTTCTGGCGGACGGCGTAGAGGTAGCGGGCGCCGAGGCGCTCCAGCGCATCGCGCAGGCGGCGGGCCTGCGCCTTGTCCTGCGCCCACTCGCCCGACTGCAATTGCGCGAGCGTCAGGCCGAGACCCTCCTGCGCCTCCGGCGTGCGCTTCAGCCAGGCGGCGAACTGCGGCAGCGGCGAAAGCGTGGCGAAGGTCTTCAATTGCGGGAAGTCGCGCTTCAGGTCGTCGATGACGCGCTTCAACAGGAAGTTGCCGAAGCTGACGCCGCGCAGGCCCGGCTGGGTGTTCGAGATCGAGTAGAAGATCGCCGTGTCGGCGCGCGCCGGATCGAACACCGGCGCATGTTCGTCGAGCAGTTCCTGGATGTTGGAAGAGAGTTCCCTCGTCAGCGCCACCTCGACGAAGATCAGCGGCTCCTGCGGCATGCGCGGGTGGAAGAAGGCGTAGAGGCGGCGGTCGGAGTCGAGCCGGTTGCGCAGGTCGTTCCAGGAGCGGATCTCGTGCACCGCCTCGTACTGGATGAGCTTTTCCAGCAGCGAGGCGGGCGAATGCCAGGTGATGCGCTGCAGTTCGAGGAAGCCGACGTCGAACCAGGCCGTCAGGCGCGACTCCAGCTCGCGGTCGAGCACGGCCAGCTCCTCGTCCTTGTCGAGGAAGCGCAGCAGGTCGCTGCGCAGGTCGACGAGGAACTTGACGCCCTGCGGCAAGGCGTTGAACTGGGTGAGTATCCGGATGCGCGAGGAGCGCAGCGCGGCGCGCAGATCGGCCTCGGCGTCCCACTGGCCGGGCGTGCCGGCCGCCGCCTGGTAGGCGCGGTGGGCGGCCTCGACCTTCTCCGGCTCGGGGCCGAAATCGAGGGCGATGCGGCGCAGGAACTCGTGCCGCCCGGCATCGTCCAGGCCGAGGTAAGTCTCGCCCAGCTTCGCCGCGCGGTTGCGCGCCGAGACCTCGCCGCCGGTGCCGGCGGCGCACTCGCGCAACTGCTGGCGCAGTTGCGCAAGTTCCTTTCCCTTCAGCGGCGCGCGCTCGCGCTTGCCGCCGACCAGGCTCTTCATGCGATCAAGGATGCCTTCCGCCATCTTGCCGCCCCGCCACGCAAAGGATCGATTCTACCTGCCCCGGAACAGGGGGTTGCGCTTTTCCAAGAAGGCGGAGAGCCCCTCGCGGTAGTCCTCGGAATCGAGGAAGGCGAAGCCGGCCTTCAGCTCGTCCAAAGTCAGTCCCCGCGGTACGGCGGTGAGGCGCCGCACCAGTTTCTTGTGCGCCCGCGCCACCAGCGGCGCGCCGGCGGCGATGCGGCGGGCCGTGGCATAGGCTTCCTCCGCCGCCTCGTCGTCGGCGACGACGCGGGTGACGAGACCCTTTTCATAGGCTTCGTCGGCGCCGAGGATGCGGCCTTCCAGCAGCATCTCCAGCGCCGCAGCCGGGCCGGCCAGCGCCAGCAGGCCGGACAACTCTCCCGGCGCCATCGAGAAGCCGAGCTTGTTGATCGGCGCGCCGAAGCGGGCGGAGCGGCCGCAGATGCGCAGGTCGCACTGGCCGGCGATCTCCAGCCCGCCGCCGATGCAGGCGCCGTGGATCAGGGCGACGGTCGGGTGCAGGCAATCGCGCACGGCATTTAGCGCCTGGGCTACCCACTCCTCGTGGTAGACCAGCGCCCGCTCCAGGGTGTCGCGCAGCGTCAGGAATTCCTCGATGTCGCCGCCGGCGGCAAAGGCCTTTTCGCCGGCGCCGCGCAGCACGACGCAGCGCAGGCCCTCGTCGGCGGACAACTCGTCCATCACCACGCGCAGGCGCCGCCACATCGAGGCGTTGACGGCGTTGAGCTTGGCCGGGTTGTTCAGCGTGACGGTGGCGATGACGCCGTCGCGCGATACCAGGATTTCATCAGGCATGGGATTTTGCCGCATGCATCTTCGCCAGCGCTGCACGCCCGGAGAGCAGGTGGGCATGCATCAGCGCTTCCGCGCTGGCGGCGTCGCGTTCGCGGATGGCGGCGAGGATGTGGCGGTGCTCCTCCAGCGACTGTTTCAGGCGTCCTTCCAGTCGCAGCGAATCGCGGCGGGTGAGTTTCAATACCTTGCGCAGGTCGTCGATGACCTGCTTAAGCCAGCGATTGCCGGAGAGTTCCTGCAGCGCCTGGTGGAAATCGTGGTTGACCTCGAAGAAGCCGTTGATGTCGCCTTTCGCCGCCTGGCGTTCCAGCTTCTCGTGCAGCGCTTCCAGGCGCTTCAGGTCGGCGGGCGTGGCCTTCTGCGTCGCCTCGAAGGCGCAGCGCCCTTCGAGCAGAGCCATGAGGGGAAAGATGTCGTCGAGGTCGCGCTCGGCGAGTTCCGTGACATAGCAGCCGCGGCGCGGCTTCAGGGTCACCAGCCCTTCCGAGGCCAGCACCTTGAGGGCCTCGCGCAAGGGCGTGCGGCTGATGCCGTACTGCTCGGCCAGCGTCTGTTCGTCGACCCAGGCGCCCGACGCCAGTTCATGCGAGAAGATGCGCTGGCGCAGCCGCTCGGCGACCTCCAGGTAGAGGGCGGGCTGGGCAATACTGCCTGGATTCATCGAACTGTCGTCCTGGCGATTGTCTTTGCATCTATTGCATTCATAATTATGGATACAGTATTATGCAATCCTGTGGATGTCAAGCTTGAATGCCCTGTAGGTCGGCCTTCTGGCCGACGATACGGCACCGGTGTCGGCCTGAAGGCCGACCTACAATGCGAATAGCCCGCACGAAAGGTCTTGCCATGACTGACAAGCTGCCCGATTCTTCCCACCTCGCCGCCTGGGAAAAAGCCGCCGCCAAGTCGGCGCCGAACGGCGACGTCTCCGCCCTGAACTGGGTCACGCCGGAAGGCATCACGGTCAAGCCGCTGTATACGAAGCGCGACATGGACGGCCTGCCCCACGCCGACACCCTGCCCGGCTTCGAGCCCTTCCTGCGCGGGCCGCAGGCCACCATGTACGCCGTGCGGCCGTGGACCATCCGCCAGTACGCCGGCTTCTCCACCGCCGAGGAATCCAACGCCTTCTTCAGGCGCGCGCTGGCCGGCGGCGGCCAGGGCGTCTCGGTGGCCTTCGACCTCGCCACCCATCGCGGCTACGACTCCGACCACCCGCGCGTCACCGGCGACGTCGGCAAGGCCGGCGTGGCGATCGACTCCGTCGAGGACATGAAGATCCTCTTCGACAGCATCCCGCTCGACAAGATCAGCGTCTCGATGACCATGAACGGCGCCGTGCTGCCGGTGCTGGCCGGCTACATCGTCGCCGCCGAGGAACAGGGCGTGGCGCAGGAGAAACTCTCCGGCACCATCCAGAACGACATCCTCAAGGAGTTCATGGTCCGCAACACCTATATCTATCCGCCGGCGCCGTCGATGCGCATCATCGCCGACATCATCGAATACACGGCGCAGAACATGCCGAAGTTCAACTCGATCTCCATCTCCGGCTATCACATGCAGGAGGCGGGCGCGACGCAGGCCCTCGAACTGGCCTTCACCCTGGCCGACGGCGAGGAGTATGCGAAGACGGCCATCGCCAAGGGGCTGGACGTGGATGAGTTCGCCGGGCGGCTGTCCTTCTTCTTCGCCATCGGCATGAACTTCTACCTGGAGGTGGCCAAGCTGCGCGCCGCGCGCCTCTTGTGGTGGCGCATCATGAAGCGCTTCAAGCCGAAGAACCCGAAGTCGCTGATGCTGCGCACCCACTGCCAGACTTCCGGCTGGTCGCTCACCGAGCAGGATCCCTACAACAACGTCGTGCGCACCGCCATCGAGGCCATGGCGGCGGTGTTCGGCGGCACGCAGTCGCTGCACACCAACTCGCTGGATGAAGCCATCGCCCTGCCGACCGACTTCTCGGCGCGCATCGCCCGCAACACCCAGCTCGTCATCCAGGAAGAGACGCACATCACCAGCGTGGTCGACCCCTGGGCCGGCTCCTACATGATGGAGAAGCTGACGCAGGACATGGCCGACACCGCCTGGGCCATCATCGAGGAAGTGGAAGCCATGGGCGGCATGACCAAGGCGGTCGAATCCGGCTGGGCCAAGCTGAAGATCGAATCCTGCGCCGCCGAGAAGCAGGCGCGCATCGACTCGGGCAAGGACGTCATCGTCGGCGTGAACAAGTACCGCCTCGACAAGGAAGACCCGGTCGACATCCGCGAGATCGACAACTCCGCCGTGCGCGAGGCGCAGATCGCCCGCCTGAAGAAAATCCGCTCGACGCGCGATGGTTCCGCGGTTCAGAAGGCGCTCGATGCGCTGACGGAAGCCGCGAAGACCGGCCAGGGCAACGTGCTCGACCTCGCCGTCAAGGCGGTGCGCCTGCGCGCCACCGTCGGCGAGATCTCCGACGCGCTGGAAAAGGAATGGGGTCGCTTCCGCGCCACCAACCAGTCCATCTCCGGCGTCTACGGCGCCGCCTTCGAGCACGACTGGGAATGGCAGGAGATCAAGCAGGACATCGAGGCCTTCGCCGCCGCGGAGGGACGCCGGCCGCGCGTCATGGTCGCCAAGCTCGGCCAGGACGGCCACGACCGCGGGGCGAAAGTCGTCGCCACGGCGCTGGCCGACCTCGGCTTCGACATCGACATCGGCCCGCTCTTCCAGACGCCGGAGGAAGCCGCGCGCCAGGCCATCGAGAACGACTGCCACGCCATCGGCGTGTCCACGCTCGCCGCCGGCCACAAGACGCTGGTGCCGGCGCTGGTGAAAGCGCTGAAGGAACAGGGTGCGGACGACATCATCGTCTTCGTCGGCGGCGTGATTCCCGCGCAGGACTACGACTTCCTGCAGAAGGCCGGTGCGGCAGGCATCTTCGGCCCCGGCACGCCGATCCCGGCCTGTGCGAAGCAGGTGCTGGCGGCGATCCGTAACACCCATGCTTCGGCCTGAACGGTAACGTATTGACAACGTAAATACACTGAACTACCCTGAGTATGGACATCGAGTTCGAGCTTCAGGGCATCCGCTTCGTCGCCAACCGCGACAAGGCGCGGCGGAATCCCGCCAAGCATCAGGGCGTGACCTTCGAGCAGGCGGCGCAAGCTTTCTTCGATCCCTTCCTGAGGGTAGTCGATGCGGATCGGAACGAGGAAGCGCGCGACGCCGTCATCGGCATGGACGCCGCGTCGAGGCTGCTATTCGTTGTCCATATCCAGCAGGAGGATGACCGCATCCGCCTGGTTTCGGCCCGCAAGGCGACCCGAGAGGAAAGGAACCTGTATGAAAACGGCTGACCTGAAGAAACGGCTGAAGCGCGAACGCCCCATGACGACGGTGACGCTGCGCATGCCGGAAGACGTCATCGAAGACCTGAAGCGCCTCGCGCCAATGCTCGGCTTCTCCGGCTACCAGCCGCTGATGCGCGCCTACATCGGCCAGGGGCTGCGTGCTGATTTGGAAAAGCTGGAATCCGCGCCCATCGCACGGCTTATCGAGAACCTGAAGGCGCAGGGCATTCCGGAAGAGGCGCTGGCAAAAGCCGTTGCCGGGATTGCCAGCTAAGACAGAGCCAAACGCTGATACATGAACCAACCCGTCGCCGATTCGGAATTGCTTGCTGCCGTCGACCAGCAGCTGGTCGACGGCGTGCTCTCGCGCCAGCCGCGCGCGCTGGCGAAGGCCATCACGCTGGTCGAGTCGACACGGCGCGACCACCAGGCAAGGGCGGAACAGGTGCTGGCGGCGCTGCTGCCGCACACCGGCAAGGCGATCCGCGTCGGCATTTCCGGCGCGCCGGGCGCGGGCAAGTCCACCTTCATCGAGGCATTGGGCTTGCATCTGATCGGGCGCGGCCACCGCGTCGCGGTGCTGGCGGTGGATCCGTCCAGCACGCTCTCCGGCGGCTCGATCCTCGGCGACAAGACGCGCATGGAGAAGCTGTCCACCCATCCGGATGCCTTCATCCGCCCCTCGCCTTCCGGCGGTTCGCTCGGCGGCGTGGCGGAAAAAACGCGCGAGGCGATGCTGGTGTGCGAGACGGCCGGCTTCGACGTCATCATCGTCGAGACGGTGGGCGTCGGCCAGAGCGAGACCACCGTCGCCGGCATGGTGGACGCCTTCGCCCTGCTGCAATTGCCGAATGCCGGCGACGACCTGCAGGCGATCAAGAAGGGCATCGTCGAACTGGCCGACCTCGTCGCCATCAACAAGGCCGACCTCGACCCGAAGGCCGCCCAGTTCGCCAAACACCAGTTCGAGAACGCGCTCGGCCTGCTGCGCGCCACGTCGGCGCACTGGCGGCCGCCGGTGCTGACGCTCTCCGCGCAAACCGGCCAGGGCATCGCGACCTTCTGGGACGAGATCGAGCGCCATCGCAAGGTCATGCAGGAGAGCGGCGAACTGGCGCAGAAGCGCCGACGCCAGGCGGTCGACTGGATGTGGACCCTGATCGACGCCGAATTGCGCAACCGTTTCAGGCACCACGAAGGTGTCAGGCACGCTCTGGAAAAAGTCAGTCGCCACGTGACGGCGGGCAGCATGACACCGGCGGCCGCGGCCCATCGCCTGCTCGGGTATTTGAAGAACGATTGATTGGTAGGTCGGCCTTCAGGCCGACTCGACCGCTGTTGTCGGGCTGAAGCCCGACCTACGAAAGACAGATTTTTGGGGAGGTTTTATGCACGACATCATTCGACAGCTGGACGAGAAGCGCGCCGCGGCCCGCCTGGGCGGCGGCAAGAAGCGCATCGAGGCGCAGCACGCCAAGGGCAAGCTGACCGCGCGCGAGCGCATCGAGCTGCTGCTCGATCCCGAGTCCTTCGAGGAATGGGACATGTTCAAGGAGCACCGCTGCACCGACTTCGGCATGGAGAAGCAGACGGTGCCGGGCGACGGCGTGGTGACCGGCTACGGCACCATCAACGGCCGGCTGGTGTTCATCTTCAGCCAGGACTTCACGGTGTTCGGCGGCGCGCTTTCGGAAGCGCACGCCGAGAAGATCTGCAAGGTGATGGACCACGCCATGAAGGCCGGCGCGCCGGTGATCGGGCTGAACGACTCCGGCGGCGCGCGCATCCAGGAGGGCGTCGCTTCCCTCGGCGGCTACGCCGACGTGTTCCAGCGCAACGTGCTGGCCTCCGGCGTGGTGCCGCAGATCTCCATGATCATGGGCCCCTGCGCCGGCGGTGCGGTGTACAGCCCGGCCATGACCGACTTCATCTTCATGGTGAAGGATTCCTCCTATATGTTCGTCACCGGCCCGGAGGTAGTTAAGACCGTGACGCACGAGGAAGTCACCGCCGAGGAACTGGGCGGCGCGGTCACGCACAACACCAAGTCCGGCGTCGCCGACCTCGCCTTCGAGAATGACGTCGAGGCGCTGATGATGCTGCGCCGGCTGGTCTCCTTCCTGCCCTCCAACAACCGCGACAAGCCGCCGGTGGTGCCGACCGAGGATCCCTCGGAGCGCATCGAGATGTCGCTCGACACCCTGGTGCCGGACAACCCGAACAAGCCCTACGACATCAAGGAGCTCATCGTCAAGACGGTGGACGAGGGCGACTTCTTCGAGCTGCAGCCGGACTACGCGAAGAACATCGTGATCGGCTTCGGCCGCATGGCGGGGCAAACCGTGGGCATCGTCGCCAACCAGCCGCTGGTGCTGGCCGGCTGCCTCGACATCAAGAGCTCGATCAAGGGCGCGCGCTTCGTGCGTTTCTGCGACGCCTTCAACATCCCGGTGGTGACTTTCGTCGACGTGCCCGGCTTCATGCCCGGCACGGCGCAGGAATACGGCGGCATCATCAAGCACGGGGCGAAGCTCCTCTACGCCTACGCCGAGTGCACCGTGCCGAAGGTGACGGTGATCACGCGCAAGGCCTACGGCGGCGCCTATGACGTGATGTCGTCGAAGCATTTGCGCGGCGACGTGAACTTCGCCTGGCCCTCGGCCGAGATCGCCGTGATGGGGCCGAAGGGCGCGGTGGAAATCATCTTCCGCGAGGAGAAGGGCGACCCGGCCAAGCTCGCCGCGCGCGAGCAGGAATACAAGGAGAAGTTCGCCAACCCCTTCGTCGCCGGCCACCGCGGCTTCATCGACGACGTCATCATGCCGCACGAGACGCGACGCCGGATCTGCCGCTCGCTGGCGATGCTGAAGGAAAAGAAGCTGGAAAATCCGTGGCGCAAGCATGGAAACATCCCGCTGTAGGCGGGATGTTTCGGTGAGGGGTGAGGAGTGAGGGGTGAGGAGCACCGCCATCCCCTTACCACCACCCCGTGAAGAGATTAACCAGAGTGGAAGAGCGTTGAGCTGAAGGGTTTCCCCCTCACTCCTCACTCCTCACTCCTCACTGGGGCTCAGACATGTTCAAAAAAATTCTCATTGCAAACCGCGGCGAGATCGCCTGCCGCGTCATCAAGACCGCCCGCAAGATGGGCATCAAGACCGTCGCCGTGTATTCGGAGGCCGAC
The DNA here is from genome assembly GCA_016214145.1 of Rhodocyclales bacterium. Lineage (GTDB taxonomy): Bacteria > Pseudomonadota > Gammaproteobacteria > Burkholderiales > Rhodocyclaceae > Desulfobacillus. The sequence goes on along the minus strand of JACRPA010000006.1, from coordinate 109,330 downwards.
AAGGACGCGCGCCATGTCGAGCTGGCCGACGAGGCCGTCTGCATCGGCCCGCCGCCCTCGAAGGAATCCTACCTCGTCGCCGACAAGATCATCGCCGCCTGCAAGCAGACCAAGGCGGAAGCCGTGCATCCGGGCTACGGCTTTCTCTCCGAGAACGCGGCGTTCTCCAAGCGGCTGGAGGAGGAAGGCATCGTCTTCATCGGGCCGAAGCACTATTCCATCGCCGCCATGGGCGACAAGATCGCCTCGAAAAAGCTGGCGCTGGAGGCCAAGGTCAACACCATTCCCGGCTTCAACGAAGCCATCGACACGCCGGAGCAGGCAGTCAGGATCGCCAAGGGCATCGGCTACCCGGTGATGATCAAGGCCTCCGCCGGCGGCGGCGGCAAGGGCCTGCGCGTGGCCTTCAACGACCAGGAGGCGCACGAGGGCTTCAGCTCCTGCCGCACCGAGGCGAAGAATGCCTTCGGCGACGACCGCGTCTTCATCGAGAAGTATGTCGAGGAGCCGCGCCACATCGAGATCCAGCTGATCGGCGACGCCCACGGCAACTGCCTCTACCTGCAGGAACGCGAGTGCTCGATCCAGCGCCGCCACCAGAAGGTCATCGAGGAGGCGCCCAGCCCCTTCCTCGACGAGAAGACGAGGAAGGCGATGGGCGAGCAGGCCGTGGCGCTGGCCAAGGCGGTGAAGTACCAGTCGGCCGGCACGGTGGAGTTCGTCGTCGGCAAGGACAAGTCGTTCTACTTCCTCGAGATGAACACCCGGCTGCAGGTGGAGCATCCCGTCACCGAGCTGATCACGGGCGTCGACCTGGTCGAACTGATGATCCGCGTCGCCGCCGGCGAAAAGCTGCCCTTCGCGCAGAAGGACGTCAAGCTGGGCGGCTGGGCGATGGAATGCCGCATCAACGCCGAGGATCCGTTCCGCAACTTCCTGCCGTCCACCGGCCGGCTGACGCGCTACCTGCCGCCGGCGGAATCCGACGGCGTGCGCGTGGACACCGGCGTCTATGAAGGCGGCGAGATCTCGATGTTCTACGACTCGATGATCGCCAAGCTGATCGTGCATGCGGCCAGCCGCGACCAGGCCATCGCCAAGATGCGCGACGCGCTCAACGCCTTCGTCATCCGCGGCGTGTCGTCGAACATCGCCTTCCAGGCGGCGCTGATGCAGCATCCGCGCTTCCAGTCGGGCAACTTCAACACCGGCTTCATCGCCGAGGAATTCCCCAGGGGCTTCAGCGCGGAAAGCCTGGTGCACGCCGACCCGCTGCTGCTGGCAGCCGTCGCCGCCTACGCCCGCCGCCGCTACATCGACCGCGCCGTGCGCACCAGCGGCCAGCTGCGCGGCCACGAACGCAAGGTCGGCAACGAGTGGACGGTGCTGATGGGCGAGCGGAAATACACGCTCTCTCTCGCCCCCATCGGCGGCGGCTACGCGGTCACGCATGACGGCCAGACCTGCGAGCTGCGCTCGACCTGGCGGCTGGGCGAACTGCTCTTCCGCGGCACCTGGAACGGCGAGCCGGTCTGCCTGCAGGTGGAGCGCCTCGGCCTGCGCTATCGCGTCAGCCACTGGGGCACCCAGGCCGACATGATGGTCATGACGGCGCATGCCGCGAGCCTGCTGGCGCTGATGCCGGACAAGCCGAAGCCGGATCTCTCGAAATTCCTGCTCTCGCCCATGCCGGGGCTGCTCACCGACATGCCGCTCAAGCCGGGCCAGGAGGTGAAGGCCGGCGAGAAGCTCGCCGCCATCGAGGCCATGAAGATGGAAAACATCCTCAAGGCCGACCAGGACTGCGTGGTGGCCGAGGTGCTGGCGAAGAAAGGCGACAGCCTGGCCGTCGACCAGCCGATCGTGCGCTTCGCCTGATCGGGGCATCCGCCGCGCCGCGCCGCGGCATTTTTGCTAAGCTGCACGCTGGAAAATTTCAGGAGTTCGCCGTGCCCAGCTTGCCGACGGATGCGCCTTCCAGGGGGCTGCTCGAGTACTCGGTCGTCTATACGGATCGGGCGCTCAACCACATGTCGCCCGCCTTCCAGGCTGTCATGCGGGACATCTCCGCGATTCTCAAGGAAGCGTATCGGGCGCATTCCGCCATCATCGTGCCCGGCAGCGGCACCTTCGGCATGGAGGCGGTGGCGCGGCAGTTCGCGACCGGCCGCAAGTGCCTGGTCATCCGCAACGGCTGGTTCAGCTACCGCTGGAGCCAGATATTCGAGATGGGGCGCATCCCCTCGGAGACCGTCGTTTTCAAGGCACGGCCGCTCGGCATGGAAGGACAGTCGGCCTTTGCGCCGCCGCCGATCGGGGAAGTGGTGGCGGCCATTCGCGAGCAGAAGCCGGAGCTGGTGTTCGCGCCGCATGTGGAGACCGCTTCCGGCATGATCCTGCCCGACGGCTACCTGCAAGCGGTGGCCGAAGCGGTGCGCGCCGCAGACGGCCTGTTCGTCCTCGACTGCATCGCCTCCGGCGCAATGTGGGTGGACATGGCCGCCCAGGGCGTGGACATCCTGATCAGCGCACCGCAGAAGGGCTGGAGCGCGCCGCCCTGCGGTGCGCTGGTGATGCTGAACGAGCGGGCCCGGACCCGAATCGAATCCACGACAAGCAGCAGTTTCGCGGCCGACCTGCGCAAATGGCTGCAGATCATGGAAACCTACGAGGGCGGCGGCCACGCCTATCACGCCACGCCGCCGACAGACGCCCTGGCGGCGGTCGCCCGGGCGATGCGGGAAACGCGCGACTGGGGCTTCGATCGGGCGCGCGCCGCGCAGAACGAACTGGGCGGCAAGGTGCGCGCCCTGCTCGCCGGCTGGGGTTTCAGGAGTGTCGCCGCGGAAGGCTTCCAGGCGCCGGGCGTGGTCGTCAGCTACACCGACGACCCGGACATCCAGTCGGGCAGGAAATTCATCGCGCAGGGCCTGCAGACCGCGGCGGGCGTGCCGCTGGTCTGCGACGAGCCGGCCGATTTCCGCAGCTTCCGCATCGGCCTGTTCGGCCTGGACAAGCTGCAGAACATCGATCGCACCGTCCAGCGCCTCGAGGATGCGCTTAAGCGTATCGGCTGAAATGGCCGAGGCCGCCCTCGATCATCTCGTCGTCGCCGCTTCGGAACTGGACGCCGGCGCCGCATGGCTTGAAGAACGGCTCGGCGTGACGCTCGCGCCGGGCGGCCGGCATGCCGCCATGGGCACGCACAACCGGCTCCTGAAACTCGGCCCGCGGCTGTACCTCGAGCTGATTGCCGTTGATCCCGCCGCTCCGGCGCCCACAAGGCTGCGCTGGTTCGGCCTCGACGATCCGGCCTTGCGGGAAAAAATCGCCGGCCGCCCGCGGCTGATCCACTGGGTAGCGCGCTGCAACGACATTTCAGCCGCCTCGGCCGCCTCTGCCGGGCAACTGGTCGACATCCTCGATCTTGCGCGCGGCGATTTCCGCTGGCGCATCACCGTGCCCGCCGACGGCCATCTGCCCGGCGACGGTCTGGCGCCGAGCCTGATCGAGTGGCGATCGCCCGCGCATCCCGCCGACCGCCTGCCGGAGCGCGGCTGCACTCTGATGAAGCTGGAAGGGTTCCACCCCGAACCGGCGCGCATCCGCAGCGCGCTGGCCGATATCGGCCTGACCGATACGCTGGCGATCTTTCCGACCGAAGCGGAAGAGATGCCCTGCCTGCTGGCCTGCATCAAGACCCCGGCGGGACTGCGCGAGATCGATTAGAGCCGCTTGAAGTGCAGAGCGAGCTTGTCGTGGATCTGCTTCGCCCAGTCGGAAAGCGAGAGATTGACGCCGAGCGCGCCCCTGGTCACCACTTCGACGCGTGTATACCCCCTGGTGCCGATGCGTTCGACGAAGATGACGACGCTCTCGCCCCAACCGATGCCCGAGGCGCCTTGCTCAACCCGCAGTATGCCTTCGGCCATGTTGTCCCCGGCCACCTTCAGGCCCAGCTCGTTCAGGACCGACGGCAGCGTCGCCCACATCCTGTCGAAGGGTGCGACGTAATTGACTATTACGCCCTCGCCGCGGTCGGCGTGGGGATCGCGCACGGACGAGCAGCCGCCGGCCGCCAGTGCGCCGGCGCCCGCCAGCATTGACAGAAACGCTCTCCTTCTCATGTCGTTCTCCTGTGGGGCAGGCGCGGGCTTGCCCGCGATCAAGGCCATTTCGCGGGCAAGCCCGCTCCTGCAGGCCCCCTCTATCAAGCGGGTTTCGAAAACGCCTCGACCACTTCCGGCGGCGCCTGCACCAGCTCGATCAGCACGCCCTCGCCGCCGATGGGAAAATCCTCGCTGGCCTTCGGATGCAGGAAGCAGATGTCGTAGCCGGCGGCGCCCTTGCGGATGCCGCCCGGCGCGAAGCGCACCCCTTCCGCCGTCAGCCATGCCATGGCCTTCGGCAGGTCGTCCACCCACAGCCCGACGTGGTTGAGCGGCGTGGCATGCACCGCCGGCTTCTTCTCCGGGTCGAGCGGCTGCATCAGGTCCACCTCCACCTTGAACGGGCCGCTGCCCATGGCGCAGATGTCCTCGTCGACGTTCTCCCGCTCGCTGACGAAGTTTCCGGTCACCGTCAGGCCCAGCTTGTCCACCCACAGCGTCTTCAGGCGCTCTTTCGAGGGGCCGCCGATGGCGATCTGCTGGATGCCGAGAATCCTGAAGGGTCTTGCGCTCATTGCCGCTCCAAAATAAAGGATTTTACTGCGCTGCCGTTACCGGAGAAATAACCTTATCACGTGATTCCCCTATACTCGCAAAATGACTGCCCCGCTGAAGCTGCCCTTCCCCCCTGAAATCCTGCTCGATGCCCAGTCCCGGGCGGACATCGGTCTTTTCATCATCGAGGAAGGACGGGTCGTCTTCACCAACGAAGCGATGTGCCGGCTCTTCGGCTATACCATGGAGGAGATGAAAGCCCTGCCGTCCTACCTGGAGCTGGCTCATCCCGTGGATCGCGAGCGGGTCGCGCAGAACCACCAGCGCCGGTTGAAAGGCGAGCAGCTCCCCAACCGCTACGACATCGCCATCATTACGAAGTCGGGCGCTCGGCGCGAGGTCGAAATCACCGCCTCGCCGATTTCGACGGACGGACGGCCTGGCGTGCTGGTGGTCATGGTGGACAACACCGAGCGCAAGCGCGCCGAGGCGCGCGTGCAATACCTCGCCCTGCACGACGCTCTTACCGGCCTGGCCAACCGCGTGCTGTTCTTCGACCGCCTCAACAGCGCCATTGTCGCCGCCCGCCGAAAGGAGGGCGCCTTCAGCCTGCTCTACCTGGATCTCGACGACTTCAAGCCGATCAACGACACCTTCGGCCACGAGGCAGGCGACCTCGCCCTGCGTTCGGTGGCGGAGCGGCTGCGCGACTGCGTGCGCGAGAGCGACACCGTGGCGAGGCTGGGCGGCGACGAATTCATTCTGCTGGTCAACGACACCCTGGATGAGGCCGCCGCCATCACCGTGGCGGAAAAAACCATTGCCACGCTGACGCGCCCGCTGCCCATCGACGGCTGCACCCAGTTGATCGGCTGCAGCATCGGCATCGTGCTCTATCCCCGCCATGGCGAAGACGCCGACAGTCTGATGCGTCATGCCGATGCCGCCATGTACAACGCCAAGCGCCTGGGCAAGAACCGTTACCTGCTGTCGCAGTAAAATGGCGGCTACGCCAATTCAGCGACTGCCATGACCTTCACCGACTCACTCGCCGCCGCCTGGGCGCGCAACGACTCTCTCCTCTGCGTCGGCCTCGATCCCGACCCGGCGAAATTCCCGGCGGTTCTCAAGGGCCGCGGCGACGCCATCTTCGAATTCTGCCGCGCCATCGCCGACGCCACGGCCGATCTCGTCTGCGCCTTCAAGCCGCAGATCGCCTACTTCGCCGCCCACCGCGCCGAGGACCAGCTCGAAGCGCTGATCCGCCACATCCACGAAAAGCACCCCGGCATCCCGGTGATCCTCGATGCCAAGCGCGGCGACATCGGCGCCACCGCCGAGCAGTACGCGCGCGAGGCCTTCGATCGCTATAACGCCGACGCGCTGACGGTGAATCCCTACATGGGCTTCGATTCGGTCGAGCCCTATTTCGCCTGGCAGGGGCGCGGCGTCATCGTCCTCTGCCGCACCTCCAACGCCGGCGGCTCCGACCTGCAGTTCCTCGACACGGGCGGACGCAAGCTTTACCAGCACGTCGCCGAACTGGTGGCGACGAAATGGAACGCCGGCGGGCAATGCGCCCTGGTGGTCGGCGCCACCTTCCCGGCCGAGCTGGCCGAGGTGCGCCGCATCGTCGGCGACATGCCGCTGCTGGTGCCGGGCATCGGCGCCCAGGGCGGCGACGTCGCGGCGACAGTCAGCGCCGGCAGGACGGCGGCCGGGACGGGACTGATGATCAACTCCTCGCGCGCCATTCTCTATGCCGGATCAGGCGAGGATTTCGCGCATTCGGCACGGCAGGCGGCGCTGGAGACGCGCGACGCCATCAACCGCTACCGCTGACGTTTCGCCCAGATCATCATCGCCACGCCGGCGACGATCATCGGCAGGCTCAGCCACTGTCCCATGCTCACCGTGTAGCTGAGCCCGAAGATGCCGGCGTCCGGCTCGCGGAAGAATTCGGCGATGAAGCGCACGACGCCGTAGCCGATGAGGAACAGCCCCGACACCGCGCCGGTGGCGCGCGGCTTCGCCGAGAACGCCCACAGCACGGCAAACAGCACGATGCCTTCGAGGAAGGCCTGGTAGAGCTGGGAAGGGTGGCGCGCAATGGCGTCGACATGCGGAAACACCATGGCCCAGGGCAGCGAGGGATCGGCGGCACGCCCCCACAGCTCACCGTTGATGAAGTTGCCGATGCGGCCGAAGCCCAGCCCCGGCGGCACCAGCGGCGCGATGAAGTCCATCACCGCCAGCCAGGACAGATTGCGCTTGCGCGCATACAAAGTCAGTGCCGCCAGCACGCCGAGGAAGCCGCCGTGAAAGGCCATGCCGCCCTTCCAGACGGCGAGGATTTCCAGCGGGTTCGCCAGATAGTGCGCCGGCTCGTAGAACAGCACCTGCCCCAGCCGCCCGCCGATCACCACGCCCAGCACGCCGTAGAACAGCAGGTCGTCGATGTCCTTCGCCGTCCAGGGAAGATCGGGCCGGCGCGCGAGGCGCCAGCGGGCCAGCGCGACGAAAGCAACGAAGCCGGCCAGGTACATCAGCCCGTACCAGCGCACCGAGAGCGGGCCGAGCGAAAAGGCGATGGGATCGATGTGGGGATAGGTCAGCATGGTGGCCGGATAATACGGGCAAATTGACGCAAGACTGACGAGGTGATACTTTCGTATTACCGCTTCCACCGGAGCCACCATGACCATCACGACGACCATCAAACTGCCGGATGAGCTGAAAGATCGTGTCGTATCCGCAGCGGCAGCGGCAGGCAAGACACCCCATGCCTGGATGGTAGAGGCCATCGAGGCCCAGGCCGCGCTGGCCCAGCGGCGGCAGGCTTTCGTCGCCTCGGCGCTGAAGGCCGAACAGGAAGTGGCTCAGTACGGACTGGTCTTCGACGCCGACGAGGTATTCAGCTACATCCTGGCGAAGGCCGAGGGCCGGCGCGCGAGCAAGCCGAAACCCCGCAAGCGGTAAGTGTCATCTTGACCCGCCTTGTCCTCGCGCCCGGCGCGCTGCGCGACATCGAGCGCCTGGCCGATTTCCTGATCGAACAGGATGCGCACGCCGCGGCCGCTACCGCGCGCATACTTATCGAAGGCCTCGCCATCCTCAGGCAACACCCCCTGATCGGCCGCGAGGCAGAATCCGGCTTGCGCGAACTGGTCATCTCGCGCGGGCGCAGCGGCTACGTCGCCCTCTACCGCTACGATGTCGCCGCGAACACGGCGCTGATCCTGGCCATCCGGCATCAGCGCGAGGGCGGCTACGAGTAGGACGGTCGGCTGGTCGTCCTCATGCCCGGTGTGTCGAGGATTTCAATTCAGGGTCGCGCCGGCAAGTTTGGCGCTGAAGCCGATGAACAGGGCGCCCACCCCGCCGGTGGCGCCGGCCGAGAGCCGGCGCCGCTGCCGGAACTGCTGCGCCAGGCGGGCGCCGCCGAAGATCAGCGCCGACAGATAGAGCGCGCTGACGAGCTGGACGATGGCGCCGAGGATGGCGAAGGACAGCGCCGGGAAGGCGTAGCCCGGATCGACGAACTGGATGAAGAAGGAAACGAAAAACAGGATCGCCTTCGGGTTCATCAGGCTGATGAGCAGGGCGGTACGGAAGGGGCGCGCCGCATCGGGCGGAGGCTGCCCGCCGCTGTCCGCGACGCCCTCGCGCCAGATCGTCCGGGCCGCGCGCAGCAGGCCCAGGCCCATCCAGGCCAGGTACGCCGCGCCGGCATATTTGAGCACCGCGAACAAGGCGGGGGTGGCCTGGAGCAGCGACGCCACGCCGGTCGCCGAGAGCACCATGAGGATCGCGTCGCCGAGGAAAATCCCGCAGGCGCCGCGATAGCCGGCGCCGACGCCCCAGCGCGAAGCCACCGACATGACGTAGAGCGAGTTGGGCCCCGGCAGCAGGACGATGAAAATCGTGCCCAGCACAAAAGTGGTTATATCGGTGATGCCGTAGACCATGGATGGACGGGCTGGAGCGCAAAAGTCGCAGTATCTTGGGCGTTGCCGCCCCTGTCAAACAAAGGGCCATTCCGCCGGGACATCGCAGGAGCATCAGCCGGCGAGCCGGGGCCGAAGCGCTACAATGTTGCTCTTCGCCATTCGCCGACCCCGGAGTTCCGCCATGCCCGAATACCGTTCCCGCACTTCCACCCACGGCCGCAACATGGCCGGCGCGCGCGCGCTGTGGCGCGCCACCGGCATGAAGGACGGCGACTTCGGCAAGCCGATCATCGCTGTGGTGAATTCCTTCACCCAGTTCGTGCCGGGCCACGTGCACCTGAAGGACCTCGGCCAGATGGTGGCGCGCGAGATCGAGGCGGCCGGCGGCGTCGCCAAGGAATTCAACACCATCGCCATCGACGACGGCATCGCCATGGGCCACGGCGGCATGCTCTACTCGCTGCCCTCGCGCGAGCTGATCGCCGATTCGGTCGAATACATGGTCAACGGCCACTGCGCCGATGCCATGGTGTGCATCTCCAATTGCGACAAGATCACGCCCGGCATGCTGATGGCGGCGATGCGCCTGAACATCCCGGCGGTGTTCGTCTCCGGCGGGCCGATGGAAGCCGGCAAGGTGAAATGGCACGGCGAATACCGCATGGTCGACCTGATCGACGCCATGATCGAGTCGGCCGACGCGAAGAACTCCGACGCCGACGTGAACGCCATGGAGCGCTCGGCCTGCCCGACCTGCGGCTCCTGCTCGGGCATGTTCACCGCCAACTCGATGAACTGCCTGACCGAGGCGCTCGGCCTGGCCCTGCCCGGCAACGGTTCGCTGCTGGCCACCCACGCCGACCGCGAGAAACTCTTCGTCAAGGCCGGCCGGCTGATCGTCGGGCTGGCCAAGCGCTGGTACGAAAAGAACGACGCCTCGGTGCTGCCGCGTTCGATTGCCGGTTTTCAGGCCTTCGAGAACGCCATCGCCCTCGACATTGCCATGGGCGGCTCGACCAACACCGTGCTGCATCTCCTCGCCGCGGCGCAGGAAGCCGGCGTCGACTTCACCATGGCCGACATCGACCGCATGTCGCGCCGGGTGCCCTGCCTGGCCAAGGTGGCGCCGGCGACGCAGAAGTACCACATGGAAGACGTGCATCGCGCCGGCGGCATCATGGCCATCCTCGGCGAGCTCGACCGCGCCGGCCTTATCAACCGCGACTCTCCGACGGTGCTCTATTCGACGCTGGGCGAGGCGCTCGACTGCTGCGACGTGGTGCGCAACCAGGACAAGGGCGTGCACGATTTCTACCGCGCCGCGCCCGGCGGCGTGCCGACGCAGACGGCCTTCTCGCAGAACCGCCGCTATCCGAGGCTCGACCTCGACCGCGCCAACGGCTGCATCCGCGACAAGGCCCACGCCTACTCGCAGGACGGCGGGCTGGCCGTGCTGTTCGGCAACATCGCCGAGAAGGGCTGCATCGTCAAGACGGCGGGGGTGGACGACTCCATCCTGAAGTTCACCGGCCGCGCCCGCGTCTGCGAATCGCAGGAGGAGGCGGTGGAGAAGATCCTCGCCGATCGGATCGTCGCCGGCGACATTGTCGTCGTGCGCTACGAAGGGCCGAAGGGCGGCCCCGGCATGCAGGAGATGCTCTACCCGACCTCGTACATCAAGTCGAAGGGCCTCGGCAAGGAATGCGCGCTCCTCACCGACGGCCGCTTCTCCGGCGGCACCTCGGGCCTGTCCATCGGCCACGCCTCGCCCGAGGCGGCGTCCGGCGGCGCGATCGGCCTGATCGAGGAAGGCGACACCATCGAGATCGACATTCCCCATCGCCGCATCCACCTCGCCGTGGAAAAGTCAGTCCTCGCGGCACGGCGAAAGGCCATGGAAGCGAGGGGCGCCGCCGCCTGGAAGCCGGTCAAGCGCCAGCGCACGGTCTCCGCCGCGCTGCAGGCCTACGCCGCCATGACCACCAGCGCCGACACCGGCGCGGTGCGCGACGTGGCGCAGTTGAAACGCTGAAGGATTGCTTTACATGACGGCCCCTGCCTCGCAGCCCGGCATCCTTGCCGCCGTGCCGCCCTGCGGCCTGTCGCTCACTTTCCGCCTCGCCCTGGAAGCCGATCCGCGCCCGGCGCTGGCCCGCCTGCGCGAGGGTTTCGATCCCGAAAGGGGCGTCATCGGCTTCGGCGAGCCGCTGGTGCGCGCGCTCGGCGCCACGGTGCCCGGCCTGCGTGTTTTTCCGTCCCTGTCCGGGCCGGCCTGCAGCGTGCCGTCAACCCAGGCGGCGCTGTGGCTGCTGCTGCGCGGGGAAGCGCGCGGCGCGCTGTTCGATGCCGGCGAACGCCTCAAGGCGCTGCTCGTCCCGGCCTTCGTGCTGGAAGATGCGATGGACACCTTTCTCTACGACGGCGGCCGCGACCTGACCGGCTACGAGGACGGCACCGAGAACCCCAAGGACGCCGCGGCGATCGAGGCTGCGCTGGCTGCCGACGGTGCAAGTTTCGTCGCCGTGCAGCGCTGGGTGCACGACCTCGCGCATTTCAACGCCCATTCGCCCGCCGAACGCGACGCCATGATCGGCCGCCGCCGCGCCGACAACAAGGAGCTCGACGATGCGCCGGCTTCGGCCCACGTCAAGCGCAGCGCCCAGGAAAGCTTCGAACCGCCGGCCTTCATGCTGCGCCGTTCCATGCCCTGGGCCACGGCGCACGAGCAGGGACTGGAATTCATCGCCTTCGGTCATTCGCCCGACGCCTTCGAGCAGGTCATGCGCCGCATGGCCGGGCAGGAGGACGGCGGCGGCGACGCGCTGTTCACATTTTCGCGGCCGCTCACGGGCGGCTACTACTGGTGCCCGCCGGTCAAGGCGGGGCGCCTCGACCTGTCGCTGATCCTGCCGTGAGCGAATTCGAGCAACTCTACGTCGGCCGGCTGTGGAGCCTGCTGTCCTGGCAGCAGCTCACCGACTTCTGGACGCGCATCGACCGCGGCGGCGGCTGGTATCTCTACCCTGTCGGCGATGCACTGCCGGATGCGCCGGCCAGCGCCGAAGAGGTCGAAACCTTCATCGCCCGCATCGACGAACTGCTGCGCAGGGAGCACCCCCACGACTACTGCGGCATTGTTTACGCCGACGACGTGCAGGCGCCGCGCATGGTCAAGATCTATGACCCCAACAACCTCGGCGTCTCCTGCGGCTTCAGCAAAAACCCGCCGCCGCCCGGCTGGGTCATGAGCCGCGTGCCCCCGGTGGAGTTGCAGCGCGCAGGACCCTTGCCGGAAAGCCGCAAGCGCTGGTGGCAAGCCCTGTTCGGCAGCTGACCCCGGCTTCTTGCTCTTCTGCCTGCTGCAGACCATAATTCCGACTAAATTACTCGGAATTCAATCCCGGACATGCCCAACAGACTCGCCGGCGAGACCTCGCCCTATCTCCAGCAGCATGCGGAAAACCCCGTGGATTGGCATCCGTGGGGTCAGGAAGCGCTTACATTGGCCAAGCGGGAGGACAGGCCGATCCTGCTTTCCATCGGCTACTCCGCCTGCCATTGGTGCCATGTCATGGCGCACGAATCCTTCGAGGATGCGGAGGTGGCGGCGGTCATGAACGGCCTCTTCGTGAACATCAAGGTGGATCGCGAGGAGCGGCCCGACCTGGACCAGATCTACCAGACCGCGCACCAGATGCTCACCGGCCGCGCCGGCGGCTGGCCGCTGACGATGTTCCTCACGCCGGACGGCACGCCTTTTTTCGGCGGCACCTATTTCCCCAAGGCGCCGCGCTACGGTCTGCCCGGTTTCCCCGGCTTGTGCCAGCAGGTGGCGGAGGCCTGGCGCGACCGCCGCGCCGACATCGAGCAGCAGAACGGCGAGCTGCTGAAGGCGCTCTCGGCGGGCGCCGCCGCCCGGCCACTTGCCGGCGAACTGTCGGGCGCCCCCCTCAAGCTCGCCGTCGAGCGCGCCGCCCAAGCCTACGATGCGGAGTTCGGCGGTTTCGGCGGCGCGCCGAAATTCCCCCATCCGGCCGACCTGGAACTGCTGCTGCGCCGCCATGCCGCGACGGGCGAGGCGCGCTGCGGCGAAATGGCGCTCACTACGCTCAGGCGCATGGCCGAGGGCGGCCTCTACGACCAGCTCGGCGGCGGCTTCTGCCGCTACAGCGTGGACGAGCGCTGGGCCATCCCGCATTTCGAGAAGATGCTCTACGACAACGGGCCGCTGCTGCGCCTCTACGCGGATGCCTGGCTTGTTTCGCGCGAGCCGCTGTTCCGGCGCATTGCCGAGGAGACCGCCGCCTGGGCCATGCGCGAAATGCAGTCGCCCGAGGGCGGCTACTACTCATCTCTCGATGCGGACTCCGAGCACGAAGAAGGCAAGTTCTACGTCTGGTCGCCGGAAAAAGTCAGTCTCCGTACCACGGCGGAGGAATATGCGGTCGTCTCCACCCACTACGGCCTCGACCGGCCGGCGAATTTCGAGGGTTCTCACTGGCACCTGATCGTCGCGCAGCCGCTCGTCGACGTCGCCGCGGCGCTCGGCAAGCCGCTGCCAGAGTGCGAAGCCCTGCTCGCCTCGGCGCGCGCCAAGCTGCTCGCGGCCCGCGAGGCGCGGGTGCGCCCGGGCCGCGACGACAAGATCCTGACCAGCTGGAATGCCCTCATGATCGAGGGCATGGCCCATGCCGGCCGCGTTCTCGGCCGCGACGACTGGCTGGCCTCGGCGCGGCGCGCGCTGGATTTCATCCGCAAGGCCATGTGGAAAGACGGCCGCCTGCTGGCCACCTGCAAGGACGGGCGCGCCCATCTCAACGCCTACCTCGACGATTACGCCTGCCTGCTCAAGGCCGTGCTGGAATTGCTGCAGGCGGAATTCGATGCAGGCCTGCTCGCCTTCGCCGAAGCGCTCGGGAATGCCCTGCTGGCGCATTTCGAGGATGCCGCGGGCGGTTTCTGGTTCACCAGCCACGATCACGAAGCGCTGATCCACCGCGTCAAGACCGGCCACGACAACGCCACCCCGTCCGGCAACGGCGTAGCAGCCCATGCCCTGCAGCGCCTCGGCCATCTGACGGGCGACATGCGTTTCCTGGCAGCGGCGGATCGCACCCTTCGTCTGTACTACCCGGACATGGAACGCCAGCCCGGCGGCTTTGCCAGCCTGATCATGGCGCTGGAGGAAGCCCTCACCCCGCCCGCCATCGTGGTTTTGCGTGGTCCGCCGGATCAACTGCCTGACTGGCAAGGAAAAATTGCCGCCCACTACTGGCCCTGGGCCATCGCCCTCGGCTTGCCGGCCAGCGCGGGCAAGCTGCCGCCGGCGCTCGACAAGCCCTTGAAAGACGGCGTCAACGCCTGGGTCTGCTCGGGCGTTAAATGCCTTGAGCCGATCGATGATTTCTCTTGTCTGGAACGGGTTTGCAAGTCCCCGGAATTGATTTAGAGTATCGGCGCTTTTACCAACCACGCCTAAGAGGAATTCAAGAAATGAAACTGCTGAAAACCCTGCTGCTGGCCGCTGCCGGCCTGCTCATCGCCGGCCAGGCCTCCGCCGACGAAGCCCTGGCGAAAGCCAAGAACTGCATGAGCTGCCATGCCATCGACAAGAAAGTCGTCGGCCCGTCCTACAAGGACGTCGCCAAGAAATACGCCGGCAATGCGGGCGCAGCCGCCATGCTGGAAGCCAAGGTCAAGAAGGGTGGCTCGGGCACCTGGGGCACCGTGCCGATGCCGCCGAACCCCGCCGTCAGCGACGCCGACCTCAAGAAGCTGGTCGCCTGGGTTCTCGCCACCAAGTAAGCGAGGCCGATTCGCGCGAAAAAGCCAGCCCGGAAGGGCTGGCTTTTTTATTGACAGCGAAGCATGCGGGCAGCACAATCCCCGCGCATTCGCATACCAAAAACACACTTAACCTGGAGACGATGATCATGCGATTCCCTGCCAAGACCCTCAGCCTCGCCGTTGCCTCAGCGTTAGTTGTGTTCGGCTGCGGCAAGGAAGCGCCGCCGCCCCCGCCGCCGAAGGCCGAGCAGCCCCCCGCGCCGCCGCCCAAGCCGACGCTGACGGTGAAGATCGGTCATTCCGCCCCGCTCACCGGCCCGCAGGCGCATTTGGGCAAGGACAACGAGAACGGCGCGCGCCTGGCCATCGAGGAAGCCAACGCGAAGAAACTGGAAATCGGCGGCGCCATGGTGACCTTCGAGATGATCCCCGAGGACGACCAGGCCGATCCGAAGCAGGGCACGACGGTGGCGCAGAAGCTGATCGATGCCAAGGTGAGCGGCGTCGTCGGCCACCTCAACTCCGGCACCACCATCCCGGCCTCCAAGCTGTATTCCGACGCCGGCATTCCGCAGATTTCTCCCTCGGCGACCAATCCGAAATACACCCAGCAGGGCTTCAAGACCGCCTTCCGGGTGATGGCCAACGACGAGCAGCAGGGCAAGGTGCTCGGCGACTACGCCACGAAACAGCTCGCCGGCAAGAAAATCGCCATCGTCGACGACCGCACGGCCTACGGCCAGGGCGTCGCCGACGAGTTCGAGAAGGCCGCCAAGGCCGGCGGCGCGGCCATCGTCGCGCGCGAATTCACCAATGACAAGGCGACCGACTTCGCCGCCATCCTCACCAAGATCAAGTCGAAGAAGCCGGATCTGGTCATGTACGGCGGCATGGACGCCCAGGCTGGCCCGATGGCGCAGCAGTTGAAGAAGCTCGGCGTGAAGTCGAAGATGATCTTCGCCGACGGCGGCTGCACCACCGAGTTCCACAAGCTGGCGGGCGACGCGGCGGAAGGCCACTACTGCTCGCTGCCCGGCTATCCGCTCGACAAGATGCCGGGCGGCAAAGTCTTCATGGAGAAGTACAAGGCGAAGTTCAACGTCGACATCCAGCTCTACGCGCCCTACGCCTACGACGCCGCCAACGTCATGATCGACGCCATGAAGCGCGCCAATTCGGTGGAACCGGCCAAATACCTCGCCGAGCTGCCGAAGACCGCCTTCGACGGTGTCACCGCCAAGATCACCTTCGACGAGCGGGGCGACGTCAAGGACGGCGCCATCACGCTCTACCAGGCCAAGGGCGGCAAATGGGAAACGCTGGAGACCATCGGCGGCGCCGCGCCGGCGCCGGCCCAGCCTGCCGCAATGTCGGGCATGGGCGCCATGACGGCCGCACCGGCCCAGCCTGCTGCGATGGGCGGCATGTCCGGCATGACTGCGGCGCCGACGCCGGCTGCGGCACCCGCTGCAGCACCGGCCGCCCCGGCCGAGAAGAAGTAAGCAGCATCTTTGTCCGACAAACGGCACCTTCGGGTGCCGTTTGTTTGTAGACTGAATCGAATGGACACCTTCATCCAGCAGATCATCAACGGCCTCGTCCTGGGCAGCATCTACGCCCTCGTCGCACTCGGCTACACGATGGTCTATGGCATCCTCGGCCTGATCAATTTCGCCCACGGCGAGGTGGTGATGATCGGCGCGCTCACCGCGCTCACCGTCATCAAGCTGCTGGCCAGCAGCGGCCTGCCCGGCATCGTGGTGGTGCTGATCGGCCTGCTGGCGGCGATCCCGGTCTGCATGGCGCTCGGCTTCACCATCGAGCGCATCGCCTACCGTCCGCTGAGGAACGCACCGCGCCTCGCCCCGCTCATCACCGCCATCGGCGTCTCCATCGTGCTGCAGCAGCTGGCGATGATCTTCTGGGGCCGCAACTACCACGCCTTCCCGCCGATCCTGCCGACCAGCGGGCGCGACATCGGCGGCGCCCACATCACCGACGTGCAGATCGTCATCGTCCTGCTCGCCGTGGCGATCATGGCCGGACTGATGCTGCTGGTGAATCGCACGCGCCTCGGCCGCGCCATGCGCGCCACGGCGGAAAACCCGCAGATCGCCGGGCTGATGGGCGTCAACATCAACGTCATCATCTCCGCCACCTTCCTCATCGGCTCGGCGCTGGCGGCGGTGGCAGGCGTGATGGTCAGCGCCAACTATTCCATCGCGCATTACCACATGGGCTTCATTCTCGGCCTGAAGGCGTTCACCGCCGCGGTGCTGGGCGGCATCGGCAACCTGCCCGGCGCCATGCTGGGCGGCGTGCTGCTGGGGCTCATCGAGTCGCTCGGCGCCGGCTACATTGGCGATCTCACCGGCGGCTTCCTCGGCAGCCACTACCAGGACGTGTTCGCCTTCTTCGTGCTGATCCTGGTGCTCGTTTTCCGGCCCTCCGGACTGATGGGCGAGAAGCTGGCGGAAAGAGCTTGAAAAAGATGAACCACCAAGGCACCAAGACACCAAGGCACACCAAGAATTTCCTTGGTGCATCTTGGTGCCCTTGGTGTCTTGGTGGTGGGTTTTCCCATGCCTAGCCTGCGCAAACCCTGGCTCGGCATGCTCCTGATCGGCGTGGCGCTGGCCCTGCTGCCCTTCCTGATCGGCAAAGGCCTGGGCAACTCCTGGGTGCGCGTGCTCGACTTCGCCCTGCTCTACGTCATGCTGGCGCTGGGGCTGAACATCGTCGTCGGCTTCGCCGGCCTGCTCGACCTCGGCTACATCGCCTTCTATGCCGTCGGCGCCTACCTGTATGCGCTGCTCGCCTCGCCGCACTTCGGCCTGCACTGGCCGATTTGGGCCGTGCTGCCGCTCGGGGCGCTGGTGGCGGGCCTCTTCGGCGTGCTGCTCGGCGCGCCGACGCTCAGATTGCGCGGCGACTATCTGGCCATCGTCACGCTCGGCTTCGGCGAGATCGTCCGCATCTTCATCAACAACCTCAACGCGCCGGTGAACATCACCAACGGCCCGCAGGGCATCAGCCAGATCGACCCGGTGCGCATCGCCGGCACGCCCTTATCGAAGACGCTCGAGGTGTTCGGCCTGAGCTTTCCCTCCGTCCATCTCTACTACTACCTGTTCCTGGCGCTGACCCTGCTCATCGTCTTCGTCTCCATCCGCCTGGAGGATTCGCGCATCGGCCGCGCCTGGGTGGCCATCCGCGAGGACGAGATCGCCGCCAAGGCCTGCGGCATCGACACGCGCAACGTCAAGCTGCTCGCCTTCGCCATGGGCGCCACCTTCGGCGGCGTCGCCGGCGGCCTCTTCGCCGGCTTCCAGGAGTTCGTCAGCCCGGAGAGCTTCGGCCTGATGGAATCGGTGATGGTGCTGTGCATGGTGGTGCTGGGCGGCATGGGGCACATCCCCGGCGTCATCCTCGGCGGCCTGCTGCTGGCCATCCTGCCCGAGGCCCTGCGCCATGGCGCCGTGCCGATGCAGCAGGCGGCCTTCGGCAAGGTGCTGCTCGATCCGGAGTCCCTGCGCATGCTGCTGTTCGGCCTGGCGCTGATCGCCGTCATGCTGTATCGCCCCGCCGGCCTGTGGCCCGAGGCGCGCAGGAAGCGCGAGTTCACTGCGGGTAAGGCGTCATGAAAAGGCTTTTGCCGCGGATGGACGCGGATGGACGCGGATTATTCTCTGTAATTCCCATCCCTCATCCGCGTTCATCCGCGAAATCCGCGGCTAATAAGGGTTTTGTCCCGTGAGCGAAATCCTGCTCGACGCCCGATCAATCGGCAAAAGCTTCGGTGGCGTGCGTGCCCTGCACGACGTCTCGCTCTCCATCCGCCGCGGCGAGATCTACGGCCTGATCGGCCCCAACGGCGCCGGCAAGACGACGTTCTTCAACGTCCTCACCGGCCTGTACACGGCGGACCGCGGGCAGTTCGCCTTCGACGGCGCGCCGCTGGACATTTCCGCGCCGCACAAGGTGGCCGCCCAGGGCATCGCCCGCACCTTCCAGAACATCCGCCTCTTCGCCAACATGACGGCGCTGGAGAACGTCATGGTCGGCCGCCACCTGCGCACCGGCGCCGGCGTCATCGGCGCCGTGCTGCGCAACCACGCCACGCGCGAGGAGGAGGCCGCCATCGCGCAGCGCGCCCAGGAGCTGCTCCAGTATGTCGGCATCCACCGGCATGGGAACGTCCTCGCCCGCCACCTTGCCTATGGCGACCAGCGCCGGCTGGAAATCGCGCGGGCGCTCGCCACCGAGCCGAAGCTGCTGGC
This sequence comes from Rhodocyclales bacterium, assembly GCA_016214145.1. GTDB lineage: Bacteria > Pseudomonadota > Gammaproteobacteria > Burkholderiales > Rhodocyclaceae > Desulfobacillus. The sequence goes on along the minus strand of JACRPA010000006.1, from coordinate 90,649 downwards.
GCTGGACGAGCCGGCCGCCGGCATGAACGCGACGGAAACCGGGGCGCTGAAAAAGCTGATCGAGGCCCTGCGCGCCGACGGCCTCACCCTCCTGCTCATCGAACACGACGTGAAGCTGGTGATGGGCCTGTGCGACCGCGTCGCCGTGCTCGACTACGGCGAGAAGATCGCCGAAGGCGTGCCGGCCGAGGTGCAGCGCGACGCGAAGGTGATCGAGGCCTACCTCGGAGGCGCCGTTGCTTGAGGTAAAAGACCTCCAAGTCTCCTACGGCGGCATCGCCGCAGTAAAAGGAGTTTCGTTTGAGGTGGCGGCGGGCGAAATGGTCTGCCTGATCGGCGCCAACGGCGCCGGCAAGACCACCACGCTGAAGGCGCTGGCGCGCCTGCTGCCGGCGCAGGGCGCCATCCATTACACCGGGCACAGCATCCTGCACCGCCCCGCGCACGAGCTGATCGGCGCCGGCATGACGCTGGTGCCGGAAGGGCGCGGCGTCTTCGCGCGGCTGACGGTCGCGGAAAACCTCGACATGGGCGCCTATAGCCGCAATGATCGCGCCGAAATCGCCGCCGACCTCGACCGCGTCTATGAAATGCTGCCGCGCCTGAAGGAAAGGGCGCAGCAGCTCGCCGGCACGCTCTCCGGCGGCGAGCAGCAGATGCTGGCCATCGGCCGCGCGCTGATGAGCCGGCCGAAGCTGCTGCTGCTCGACGAACCCTCGATGGGCCTGGCGCCGCTCATGGTGCAAAAGGTGTTCGAGGTGATCCGCTCCGTCGCGGCGCAGGGCGTGACCATCCTGCTCGTCGAGCAGAATGCCAAGCTGGCATTGTCGGTGGCCTCGCGCGGCTACGTCATGGAAAGCGGCGCCATCACCCTGACGGGTGCCGCGCCGGCGCTGCTGGCGAATCCGAAAGTGCGCGAAGCCTACCTGGGAGAATAGCGATGCCGAGCGAAGAACAAGTGCGCGAGGCGCTGCGCAGCGTCATCGACCCGGAAGCGGGAATGAACATCGTCGACCTCGGCCTCATCTATCGCATCGACGCCACGGAAGACCGCGTGCAGGTGGCGATGACCATGACCACGCCGGCCTGCCCGGTCGGGCCGATGCTCGTCGAGCAGGCGCAGGACGCCATCCGCACCGTCGTTCCGACCGACTGCATGGTGACGGTGGAACTGGTGTGGGAGCCGCCCTGGAGCGCGGCCATGATGTCCGAGCGGGCGAAGCAGCATTTCGGATGGTAGCGCGCGACATTCCGCCGGCCCTGCGCCTGCCGCTGCTGATCCTCGCCTTCGCCAGCCTCATCCTCGGCGTCGGCGCCGGGCTGCTGCGGCTGGGCTGGGCCGTGCCGCGACCCGCCGCGGACCTCGCCGCCTTCCACGGCCCGCTCATGGTGTGCGGCTTCTTCGGTACGGTGATCGGCCTCGAGCGCGCCGTGGCGCTGGCGCGGCGCTGGGCCTATCTCGCTCCGCTCGCCAGCGGAGCGGGCGGCCTCTGCCTGATTCTCGGTGCGCCCCTTGCCATAGCGCAGATGCTGCTCGCCTTGGGCAGCGCCGTCCTGCTCATCGCCTCGCTCTCGGTGTTCCTGCGCCAGCGCGCCCTGTTCACCTTCACGCTGGCCGCCGGCGCAGCGAGCTGGCTCGCCGGCAATCTGCTCTGGCTGGCAGGGCAATCCGTGTTCGCGGTGGTGCCGTGGTGGGCCGGCTTTCTGGTGCTGACCATCGCCGGCGAGCGGCTGGAGCTGTCGCGCTTCCTGCCGCCCTCGCCGGGCGCGCGGCGCGTCTTCATCGCCGTATTGTGGGGACTGACTTTTGGCATGGCGTTGCATGCGCAGGTTTTCGGCGCGGCGCTGCTGGCGCTGGCGCTATGGCTGTTCAGGCAGGACATCGCGCGGCGCACGGTGAAGGACACGGGGCTGACGCGCTTCATCGCCGTCTGCCTGCTCTCTGGCTATGCCTGGCTTTTGCTGTCCGGCGCGATCATGCTGGCGGCGGGACTCGCGCCGGGCAGCGCAGCCTACGACGCGGCGCTGCACGCCCTGATGCTGGGTTTCGTCTTCTCGATGGTGTTCGGCCACGCCCCGGTGATCTTTCCCGCCGTGCTGCGCGTGGCAGTGCCCTACCATGCGGTGTTCTACGCGCCGCTGGCGCTGCTGCACCTGTCGCTGGCGGTGCGCCTGACAGGCGATCTGGCCGGGCTGGCGGACTGGCGCAGCATGGGCGGCGCACTCAATGCGCTGGCGCTCGCCACCTTCATTCTGAACACCATCGCCGCGGTGATACGCGGCAAACTGAAAACCTAATTCATCTGCAGGCTGTCGGCGAAGCTGAGTGCCTCGAACTGCGCGCGATTGACTGTTTCCGCGTCCAGTTGCAGTTCGGCGGCCCGGGCGGAGAATGTGGCGTAATCGGCCTGCTCGCCCGCCTGCGCCAACGCCAGGAAGGGCGCGTAGGGTCCGCTGCCCGAAATCAGCGCATCGTTGATGGTGTCGGGAAGATGCATGTCGGCCAGCGCGGTTTCCATGAGCACGCCGAGCAGGATGTCGAGCAGCGAGAAGGCGCCGGCGATGAACAGGTTGTCCAGCTCGTTCCTGTCCACGTAGCCCTGCGCCGTCAACTCCATGAAGCGGCCGCGCGCGATGGCCGCCTGCATCAGGGCCGGCGCCGCCACATCCTTGCTGGAGGTGACCAGCAGCAATGAAAGCCACTTGTTCAGCTTGTCGTAGCCGAGCATGGTGACGGCGTGGCGGAAGGACTGGATTTCCACGGTGAGGCCGAAGCCGGCGGAATTGATGTAGCGCAGGAGCTTCACCGAGAGGGCCACGTCCTGCTTCAGCGCGGCCTCGATCTCCTTGATGTCGGCGTTGGCGCGCACCAGGTTGAGCAGGCGGATGGTTTGCGCCTGGCCGGGGTTGAGCTTCTTCGCCGGCGTCACCCCTTTCAGGAAAAACCAGCCGGCTGCGCCACCGAAGCCCTTGTCGATGCAGGCATCGAACTGGGCGTTGTCCGCAAGCCCCTTGGCGAGGAGCAATCCGGGCGCACCCGCGATGTCCGCCGCGGCATCGGCCAGGATGAAGCGGAAATCGGCGCCGGCCGGCAGCCCCATGCCGGCGCTGAAGCCGTCCAGGCACATCGACACGCCGGCCTGCTGCAGTCGCTGCATCAATTCCAGGGTCGCCGGATTGTCCAGCGCGGCGGCGGGGATCTCGATCATGGCGTTCTGCGGCATCTGCCAATCCAGCAGGCCGGCATTCGGCGCCACGCCGTCCAGGCTGACGAACACCGTACGTACCGCCGGCCACGCCTCGGCCAGCCGGTTCAGCTCGGCGGCGATGTGGGCACAGGCCGCAGGCCCCGGCGGGGCATGGACGACGAGCCGGGTCGCGGTGATGGCGCGGCTGCGGTTGAGCACCGGCTCGCGGCTGATGAGGACGTTCCTGCTCATGGATTGACGGATTCAGCGGCGAAAGTGAAGGCATCGGCAAAAAAATCCTCAACCTTTAGGCCGCAGAGGGAAATCAGGTCCTGCCGCGCCGCCTCGATCAGGCCCGGCGCGCCGCAGGCATAAACCTGATGGCCGGACAGGTCGGGAAAATCGGCCATGACCGCCCGATGGACCAATCCGCCGCGGCCCCGCCAGCCGTCGGCAGCCAAAGGTTCGGACAGCACCGGGACATACTTGAAGCCGGCGTGGCTTGCCGCCCAGCCTTGCGCCAGTTCGTGCAGGTAGAGGCCGGCCCGGTCGCGGGCGCCCCAGTAAAGCGCCATCGGCCGCATCGATTTCTGGTGAAAGGCATGTTCGACCATAGCCTTGACCGGCGCGAAGCCGGTGCCGCCCGCCAGCAGGACGACCGGCTTGGCGCTGTCCTCGCGCAGGAAAAAGTCGCCATGCGGACCTTCGAGGCGCAGGATGTCGCGCTCCTTCATCGCCTCGAAAACGCGGGAGGTGAAATGCCCGCCCGGCACCTGGCGCACGTGCAACTCCAGGCACTCGTCCGCATGCGGCGCATTGGCGATGGAAAAGCTGCGCCGGCGGCCGTCTTTGAGCAGGATGTCGATGTACTGGCCGGCCAGAAACTGCAGGCGCTCGCTGGCGGGCAGCTTGAGCTGCAGCAGCATCACGTCGGGCGCCAGGCGCGCCAGCTTCTGCACCCGGCAGGGCAGGATTTTCACGGGGATGTCGCGCCCGACGCTCGCCTCGCGACACGCGATGACGAGGTCGGAAAGCGGCCGCGCGCAGCAAAACAGGGCGTAGCCCCTGGCCACTTCCGCTTCGCTCAATGCGCCTTCCGAATAGGGGCCGCGGTCGACCTGCCCGGATACCACGCGCCCCTTGCAGACGCCGCAGGCGCCGTTGCGGCAGCCATAGGGCAGGTTGACGCCGGCCTCCAGCGCGGCGCGCAGCAGGGTATTGCCCGGCTCGACGTCGAACTGGTGACCGCTCGGCTCGATGGTGATGCGATGGGGCATGGCGCTGACGCAGGAATCCGTTGGCTGGCTGTTAAAATGCGCGGGTGCAACGATTGCTCATCATTGGCTGCGGCGACGTCGCGCGGCGCGCCCTCCCCTGGCTGGTCAAGCATTACCGCGTGTATGCCGCGGTTCGCTCGGATGCGCGCCATCGCGAATTGCGCGCCCTGGGCGTCACGCCGTTGCGCGCCGACCTGGACAAACCGAACACGTTGAGGCGGCTGGCCGGCATCGGCAACCTGATCCTGCACTTCGCGCCGCCGCAGGAAACCGGCCTGGTGGACAAGCGGACCAAGGCGCTGCTGGCGGCGTTGTCGACCGGAAAAATTCTACCACGCCGCCTCGTCTACATCAGCACCAGCGGGGTCTATGGGGATTGCGGCGGGGCCTGGGTATCGGAGGAGCGTCCGCTGCGTCCGCAGACGGGGCGGGCGCGGCGGCGCGGCGACGCGGAAGCGCTGCTGCGCCGCTTCGGCCGCAGTCGTCGCGTCGCTGTTCCCATCCTGCGCGCGCCGGGGATCTACGCCGGCGACCGCCTGCCGCTGGCGCGGCTCGAGCACGGTCTGCCGCTGCTGCAGGAAAAAGACGACATTTACACCAATCACATCCACGCCGACGATCTGGCCGCCATTGCCCTGTCCGCGCTCACGCGCGGCCGGGCGGGCCGGATTTACAATGCCTCGGACGACTCGGCGCTGAGAATGGGCGACTACTTCGACCTGCTTGCCGACCGCTTCGGCCTGTCGCGCGCGCCGCGGCTGCCGCGGGCGGAAGTCGAGCAGCGCCTCTCCCCCGCGATGCTGTCCTTCATGGGGGAATCGCGCCGGCTGACGAACCGGCGCATCAAGCACGAACTGGGCGTCAGGCTGAAATATCCAGATGTCGCCACCACGCTGGGCGGCATGCTGCCGGAGGGAACCTGAAATGCTGTGGATCAAGTGGCTGCATATCGTTTTCATGGTGACCTGGTTCGCCGGCCTGTTCTACCTGCCGCGGCTGTTCGTCTATCACGCCTCGAGCGAGGACACGCCGAGCCGCGAGCGCTTCAAGGTCATGGAACGCAAGCTCTACTACGGCATCATGGCGCCGGGCGCCGTCCTGACCGTGATCTTCGGCGTCTGGCTGTGGCTCGGCTACGGCCCGTGGGGCTACTGGATACACGCCAAGCTGCTGCTGGTGGCGGTGCTGGTCATCTATCACTTGTGGTGCGGCAAGCTGCTCAAGGATTTCGCGCAGGACCGCAATACGAAATCCCATGTCTGGTTCCGCTGGTTCAATGAATTTCCGGTGCTGATCCTTTTCGCCACGGTGTGGCTGGTGCTGTTCAAGCCATTTTGATGGAACACTTCTTCGCCACCTGCCCGCGCGGGCTGGAAAATCAGCTGGCCGGGGAATTGGCCGCGGCCGGCGCAACGCAAACCCAAGCCGTCCCCGGCGGCGTCGGCTTCGCCGGCAACTGGGAGGCCTGCTATCGCGCCAACCTGTGGAGCCGCATCGCCACGCGCATTCTCTGGCGCGTCGCCCACGGTCCCTACAGTCGCGAGGAGGATGTTTACCGGCTGGCCTACGACGTGCCCTGGCACGAGCGCTTCGCCGTGCGCCGCACGCTGCGCGTCTACATGACGGCCATCCGCTGCCCGCTGAAGAGCCTGGACTTCATCACCCTGCGCATCAAGGATGCGGTGTGCGACCGCTTCCGCGCCGAAACCGGCGAGCGGCCCAGCGTGGACACCGCCGACCCGAACGTGCGCATCCACGCTTTCCTCAGCGACCGCGAGGCGACGCTCTATCTCGACACTTCGGGCGAGCCGCTCTACAAGCGCGGGTACAAGTACGCTTCGGTCGAGGCGCCGCTGAAGGAAAACCTGGCCGCCGGCATCCTGCAGCTGGCGGGCTGGCAGCCGGGCACGCCGCTGCTCGATCCGATGTGCGGCTCCGGCACCTTCCTGCTCGAAGCGGCCCTGATGGCCCACGACATCGCGCCGGGGCTGGCGCGCAAGTTCGGTTTTCTCCGCCTGGACAATTTCGATGCGGCGCTCTGGCAAAAACTGCTCAACGAAGCGGAGGGGCGCAAGCTGCCTGTTGCGCCGCAGCCGATTTTCGGCAGCGATATCAGCCAGGACCAGGTCGAACGGGCGCGGCAGAATCTCGCCGCGGCGGGAATGCACGAGTGCGTGCAGCTTGACTGCGCCGACTTGCTGCTGCGCAGTCCGCCGGCGCCGGAAGGCGTGCTGGTTGCCAACCCGCCCTACGGGGTGCGGCTGGAGGAAGCGGAATGGCTGGCGGACTTCTATCCCCGGCTGGGGGACGCGCTCAAACAGCGCTTTGCCGGCTGGCGCTGCTATTTCATCTCCGCCGATCCCCAGTTGCCCAAGCTGATCGGGCTGAAGGCCTCGCGGCGCACGCCGCTCTTCAACGGCGCGCTGGAGTGCCGCCTGCTGGAATACAGGATCATCGCCGGCTCGATGCGGCGGAAGCCTTCGTAGGTCGGCCTTCAGGCCGACTTGGGCGGTTGATCAGCTGCTGCTGTCGGGCTGAAGCCCGACCTACACGATGTCGAGGTGCTGGATGCCGGCGGCCAGGTCGCGGTCCTTCGATTCCTTGCCGTGCAGCTTGATGGTCAGGCGCAGGTCGTTCACCGAGTCGGCATTGCGCAGCGCATCCTCGTAGCTGATCTTGCCTGCCTCGTAGAGGTCGAAGAGGGACTGGTCGAAAGTCTGCATGCCCAGTTCGCGCGACTTCTTCATGATCTCCTTGATCTCATGCACCTCGCCCTTGAAGATGAGGTCGGAAATCAGCGGCGAGTTGAGCATGACTTCGAACGCCGCGGCGCGCCCCTTGCCGTCCTTCATCGGAATCAGCCGCTGCGAAACGAACGCGCGCACGTTGAGCGAGAGGTCCATGAGCAGCTGCTGGCGCCGCTCCTCGGGGAAGAAGTTGATGATGCGGTCGAGCGCCTGGTTGGTGCTGTTGGCGTGCAGCGTCGCCATGCACAGGTGGCCGGTCTCGGCGAAGGCGATGGCGTGGTCCATCGTGTCGCGGTCGCGGATCTCGCCCATCAGGATGACGTCCGGCGCCTGGCGCAGGGTGTTCTTCAGCGCCGCCTCCCAGGAATCGGTGTCGATGCCGACTTCCCGCTGCGTGACGATGCATTTCTTGTGCTCGTGCACGTATTCGATCGGGTCTTCGACGGTGATGATATGCCCGTAGCTGTTCTCGTTGCGGTAGTCCACCATCGCCGCCAGGGAGGTCGACTTGCCCGTGCCGGTGCCGCCGACGAGGATGACCAGGCCGCGCTTGGTCATGGAGATGTCCTTGAGCACCGGCGGCAGCTGCAGGCTTTCGAAGGTCGGAATGGTCGTGGCGATGGTGCGCAGGACCACGCCGATGCGCGCCTGCTGCACGAAGGCATTCACGCGGAAACGGCCGATGCCGGCGGGGCTGATGGCGAAGTTGCACTCCTTGGTGGCTTCGAATTCGGCCGCCTGCCGGTCGTTCATGATGGAGCGCGCCAAATCGGCGGTGTGCTGCGGCGTCAGGCTCTGGTTCGACTGCGGGGTGATCTTGCCGTCGACCTTGATGGCGGGCGGAAAGCCGGCGGTGATGAACAGGTCGGAACCCCTCTTCTGCGCCATGAGGCGCAAGAGGTCGTACATGAACTTGAGTGCCTGGTCTCTTTCCATTTCTGGCCTCCGTTGGGTTGGATGCCCTTGCCGGCTCAGCCGGCAAAGTTGTCCTTGTTCGCGGCTTTGGTTCTCGCCTCGGCCGCAGACACGATGTTGCGGCGGACGAGGTCGGCGAGGTTCTGGTCCAGGGTCTGCATGCCGAGGGCCTGGCCGGTCTGGATGGCCGAGTACATCTGGGCGATCTTGGCTTCGCGGATCAGGTTGCGGATGGCCGGCGTGCCGATCATGATCTCGTGCGCCGCCACGCGACCCTGGCCGTCCTTGGTCTTGAGCAGGGTCTGCGATATGACGGCGCGCAGCGATTCGGACAGCATCGCGCGCACCATTTCCTTTTCCGCCGCCGGGAAAACGTCGATGACCCGGTCGATGGTCTTGGCGGCGGAGCTGGTATGCAGGGTGCCGAACACCAGGTGGCCGGTTTCCGCCGCGGTCAGCGCCAGGCGGATGGTCTCCAGGTCGCGCATCTCGCCCACGAGGATGACGTCCGGATCCTCGCGCAGGGCGCTGCGCAGGGCGTTGTTGAAGGACAGCGTATGCGGGCCGACCTCGCGCTGGTTGATCAGGCATTTCTTCGATTCATGCACGAATTCGATCGGATCCTCGACGGTGAGGATATGGCCGTGCTCGTTCTCGTTGATGTAGTTGACCATCGCCGCCAGGGTGGTCGACTTGCCCGAGCCGGTCGGGCCGGTCACCAGCACGACGCCGCGCGGATATTCGGAAATCTCCTGGAATATCTTCGGGCAGTTGAGTTCCTCCAGCGACAGCACCTTCGAGGGAATGGTGCGGAACACGGCGCCGGCGCCGCGATGCTGGACGAAGGCGTTGACACGGAAGCGCGCCAGGTTGGGGATGGCGAAGGAGAAGTCGCATTCCAGGTTCTCCTCGTAGTGCTTGCGCTGGCCGTCGTTCATGATGTCGTACACCATGCTGTGCACGTCCTTGTGCTCCATCGGCGGCAGGTTGATGCGCCGCACATCGCCATGCACGCGGATCATCGGCGGCAATCCCGCCGAAAGGTGCAGGTCGGAGGCCTTGTTCTTGACTGAGAAAGCCAGCAGTTCGGTGATGTCCATTATGCGTTTCCGTGGCGCCTGAAATTGAAAACGAAGTTTCAGCAAAGGCCAATGCCCGCACGAGCGGACGTTATGCCGAACTAAAAAGGGGCGGCGGCGCGATGATATACTTGCCCCGATTTTTCAGGGCATTATGACAACAATTTCCACCAACTTGCAAGCTGTCAGGGCGCGCATCGCCGCAGCGGCGGAATTGGCGGGACGAGCGGTCGAAGACATTCGTTTGCTGGCCGTCAGCAAGACCTTCCCGCCGGAGCGGGTACGCGAGGCCGCCCGGGCCGGTCAGCTCGCTTTCGGCGAAAACTACGTGCAGGAGGGCCTGGCGAAAATCGCCTCGCTGGCGGATCCCGGGCTGGAATGGCATTTCATAGGCCCCTTGCAGAGCAACAAGACCCGCCCGGTCGCCGAGCATTTCGCCTGGGTGCATGGCATCGAACGGTTGAAGATCGCCGAGCGGCTGTCCGTTGCGCGAGGCGAAGAAAGGCCGCCCCTGCAGGTTTGCATTCAGGTGAATGTCAGCGGCGAGGCCAGCAAGAGCGGAGTCAGTCCCCAGGACACGGCGGCGCTGGCGCTGGCCGTGTCCGAATTGCCGAACCTGAAACTGCGCGGCCTGATGGCGATTCCCGAGCCGACCGGCGACATGGCACTGGCGCGGCGCCGCTTCGCCACGCTGCGCGAACTGCGCGACGCGCTCAAAAGGACGGGGCTGGCGCTAGATACGCTGTCGATGGGCATGTCGCACGACCTGGAAGCAGCCATCCTCGAGGGCGCCACCATCGTGCGGGTGGGCACGGCAATCTTTGGCGAAAGAGCAAGAATATGAGCATGAGGATCACCTTCATCGGCGGCGGCAACATGGCCAATGCCCTCATCGGCGGCCTGCTCAAGCAGGGTTTCCCCGCCGTCGACATCAAGGTCATCGAGCCGCTTGCGGACAACCGCGAACGGCTCACCGCCGCCTTCGGCATTGCCTGCCTGCCCGCAGCGGACGCCACGACCCTGGACTGCGAGGCGCTGGTGCTGTCGGTCAAGCCGCAGCAGATGCGCGAGGCGCTGGCGCCTTTCTCGGAAAAGCTGGGCCGTCAGCTTGTCATCAGCATCGCCGCCGGCACAAGGCTGGTCGATATTTCCCGCTGGCTGGGCGGGCACGGAAAGCTGGTGCGAAGCATGCCCAACACCCCGGCCTTGATCGGCGCCGGCATCACCGGCCTGTACGCCGACCCTTCCGTGGATGCCGAGGGGCGGCGCCAGGCCGAGCAAGTGCTCGGCGCCGTCGGCAAGACGCTGTGGATCGCCGAAGAGGCCATGATGGATGCCGTCACCGCCGTGTCCGGCAGCGGCCCGGCCTACGTGTTCTATTTCATCGAGTCGCTGCGCGACGCTGCACGCGCACTGGGCTTTTCGGAAGAACAGGCGCGATTGCTGGCCATCGAGACTGTCGTTGGCGCCGCCGCGCTGGCGGCGGGCAGCCAGGAGGATGTCGCCCTCCTGAGGCAGCGCGTCACCTCGAAAGGGGGCACCACCGAGGCGGCGTTGAACTCGCTCGACGCCGACGGCGTCAAGGCAGCCATCATTCGGGCCGTCAGGGCCGCCAACGCGCGCGGCGGCGAATTGGGCGAGATGCTGGGGAAGGACTGAGCCGTGCTGACCAATCTGCTGTTGCTGATCCTCGAAGCCGTCGCCGGCTTTTTCGTCTTTCTTCTGCTCATCCGCTTCTACATGCAATGGCTGCGGGTCTCCTTCCGCAACCAGCTCGGCCAGTTCGTCGTCGCCGTCACTGACTGGCTGGTGCGCCCCGCCCGGCGGATCATTCCCGGCCTGTTCGGGCTCGACATGCCGAGCCTGATCGGGGCGCTCGTCCTGCACAGCGGCTACCTGACGATCGCCTTCTGGCTGAAGCATTTCTCCTTCGGCGCACACGCCGGCGTCGCGATTCCCGTCATCCTCGCCATAGCCGTGGTCGAACTGTTGCGCTTCTCGGTATACCTTCTCATCGGCATCATCCTGATATCCGCGGTGCTTTCCTGGGTCAACCCCCATGCCCCGCTGGCCCCGCTGTTCAACAGCCTGTCCCGCCCCTTCCTGCGGCCCTTCCAGCGCCTGATTCCACCCATTGCCCATGTCGATCTCTCGCCGCTCGTTCTGCTTCTGGCGCTGCAGATCGCCCTGATGCTGCTCGCCTGGCTGCGCGTGCTGCTGATCCCGCTGATCGCATGACTGCCTGCTGGCTCAGGCGGGAGGCTTCGGGAAGTCTCGTTCTCAGCCTGCACGTTCAACCGGGGGCGAAGAAGACCGAAATCGTCGGACTGCACGGAGAAGCCCTGAAGATCCGCCTGGCCGCCCCGCCGGTGGACGGCAAAGCCAACGAAAGCCTGGTCGAATTTCTGGCGGAGCAACTGGAAGTGCCGCGGGCGCAGGTGGAACTGATCGGCGGCGCCACTTCACGGCAGAAGCGACTGCGTGTGAGGGGGGCCTCGGACGAGGCGATTGCAAGGCTCCTGCTCCTGGACCGCCACCACGTCGAGGGGAACTGACTGACGCAGACACTCCTGTGGGAGCGGGCTTGCCCGCGATTAACCGCCGGATCGCCAGCAAGCTGGCTCCTACACCGCGATCAGCGGCGGGTAACGGGCAACCGCTCCCGCAATCTTCCTGCCCACAGAAAACCCGGAACAACCATAAAACAATTGTGAACGGGCCCTAGCGCCCGTTCTCGAATGCGACATGCCCCTCGAGCAGCGTGCAGCGCACGCGGCCCGGCAGTTCCAGGCCTAGAAAGGGGGTGTTCTTGCCCTGGCTCTTCAGCGACTCGCGCGTCACCCGGAAATGGCCGTGCGGATCGAAGAGGCAGACATCGGCCGCCGCCCCCACCGACAAGGTGCCTGCCGGAATGCCCAGAACGCGCGCCGCATCGCAGGTGATGCGCGCCAGAGCGGTGCGCAAGGACAATTGCATCTCCCCGGCCCATTTCAGGGTCAGCGGCAACAGCAGTTCCAGGCCGGTGGCGCCGGGCTCGGCCTCGCCGAAAGGAACCTGCTTGGCGTCATCGTCGACCGGGGTGTGGTCCGAGCAGAGCGCGTTGATGGCGCCCTCGGCCAGGCCGCGCCGCAGCGCCTCCCGGTCGCGTCCGGCGCGCAGGGGCGGCACGAGGTGGGCATGCGGATCGAAATAGCCGATGTCGGCATCGGACAGATGCAGGTGGTTGATCGACACGTCGCAGGTGACGGCGATGCCGCTCACGCGGGCGGCGACGATCATCTCCAGCGCGGCGGCGCTGGAGATGCGCGTGACATGGATGCGCACGCCGGTGTCCCGCGCCAGTTGCAGGATGGTTGAAATCGCGATGGTCTCGGCGCTCGCCGGGATGCCCGGCAGGCCCAGCCGCGTCGCCACCTCGCCATCGTGCGCCACGCCATCCTTGCCGAGAAAGGGATCCTGCGCCTGCAGCCAGACCGGGAAATCGAAGGTGGCGGCATACTGCAGCGCACGCATCAGCACCTGGGTATCCACCACCGGCACATGCGCCTGGCCGAAGGCAATGCAGCCGGCCTCGTGCAGTTCCGCCATTTCCGTCAGCCGCTCGCCGGCCAGGCCGAGGGTCAGCGCGCCGACGGGATAGACGTGGGCGAAATTCGGGTGGCGCGCGCGATGCTTGAGCATCTCGACCAGCCCCGGCTCGTCCAGAGGCGGATCGGTGTCGGGCGGACAGGCCAGGCTGGTGACGCCGCCCGCCGCCGCCGCGGCCATTTCCGATTCCAGCGTGGCCTTGTATTCAAAGCCGGGCTCGCGCAGGCGGGCGGACAGGTCGATCAGGCCGGGACAGACCACCAGCCCCGTCGCATCGATGGCGCGGTTGGCGACGAACCCTTCCGGTGCGGCGCCGATCGCCGCGATCCTGCCGGCGGCGACGAAAACGTCCTTCTGCGCATCGATGCCGTTGGCCGGGTCGATCAGACGGCCGCCTCTGATGTGGATCTTCATCTGTTCACGCCCCCGCCAGCATGCTCATCACCGCCATGCGCACTGCGATGCCGAAAGTGACCTGGGGCAGGATCACCGCATGCGGGCCGTCGGCCACGGCGGAGTCGATCTCCACGCCGCGGTTCATCGGGCCCGGGTGCATCACGATGGCGTCGGGCCGGGCGCAGGCAAGCTTGTCGGCGGTAAGGCCATAGTACTTGAAGAATTCCTGCGGGCTGGGCAGAAGCGCGCCCTGCATGCGCTCGTTCTGCAGGCGCAGCATCATCACCACATCGACGTCCTTGAGTCCGGCGCGCATGTCGTGGAAGACGCGCACGCCGAGCCTGTCGACCTCGGTCGGAATCAGCGTTTTCGGACCGATCACGCGAACTTCGGGTACGCCCAGCGTGGTCAGGGCATGAATCTGCGAACGCGCCACGCGCGAGTGCAGCACATCGCCGACGATGGCCACCACCAGCCTGGTGAAGTCCTTCTTGTAGTGGCGAATGGTGTACATGTCGAGCAGTCCCTGCGTCGGATGGGCATGACGTCCGTCGCCGGCGTTGATGACATGGATATGCTCGAGACCCATCGCCGCCAGATGCTGGGCGATGAGGAACGGCGCGCCGCTTGTGGCGTGGCGCACGACGAACATGTCGGCCTGCATGGCAGAGAGATTGTCGACCGTATCGAGCAGGGTTTCGCCCTTGGCGGTCGAGGAAGTGCTGATATTGAGGTTGATGACGTCGGCGGAAAGCCTTTTCGCGGCTATCTCGAAGGTAGTGCGGGTGCGCGTCGAATTCTCGAAGAACAGGTTGAACACGCTCTTGCCGCGCAGAAGCGGCAGTTTTTTCACTTCGCGCTCGGCCACTTCGGTAAAAGGCGCGGCGGTATCGAGGATGGCGGAAAGTATCTCGCGCGGCAGGCCGTCTATGGTGAGCAGGTGCTGCAGCTCCCCGTTCTTGGTGAGTTGAGGATTACGCATCGATCAGCCTCAGGGAGAGAGCGCCGGCCTTGCTGCGCTCCAGCTGGAGATTCTTGCCAGGCTCGATTTGCAGTGCCTGCGCCGCCCAGCGCGGGCAGACCGGCAATTCCCGCCCGCCCCGGTCGATCAGCACGGCGAGGTCGATTCGCGCCGGGCGGCCGTAGTCGAATATCTCGTTCATGGCGGCTCGTATGGTGCGGCCGGTGTAGAGAACGTCATCGACGATGACGATGGGCCGATCTTCCACTTCGAAGGGAATGTCCGAGGATTTGAGCTGGGAATGCAGCCCGCTTCGGCTGAAGTCGTCGCGGTAGAAAGAGACGTCAAGCCTGCCAAGCGGCATTTTCAGGCCAAGAGCGGCATGCAGGCGTTCCGCCACCCAGACACCCCCGGTGTGGATGCCGATCAGGGCCGTCTCCGGGTGCAGCCCCGGGCGCATGCTGTCCGCCAGAGCGGCGCACAGTCGTTCGGCGTCAGGCAGCTGCATCGAAGTAGTCCTGAAGAATAAGTTGGGCGGCCAGCGCATCGACCTTGCCTTTGCGCGCCCTCCAGTCAAGACCGGCCTCCCGCAGTTCGGCATCGGCGGCAGTCGAGGTGAGCCGCTCGTCAATGAGTTCCACGGGCAGGCTGAAGCGGCCTTGCAGCTGGTTGGCGAAACGGCGGCAGCGCGCAGTCATCTCATGTTCGGCGCCGTCAAGCGAAAGCGGCAAACCGATCACGAGCAGGGCCGGCTGCCATTCCTGGATCAGCCTGGCAATCGCCGTGAAGCGTGCCTCTTTGGTCTCGGCGTCTATGGTGGCAAGGGCATTGGCCCGTTTGAGCAGCGTTTCGCCCACCGCAACGCCAATGCGCTTCAAACCGAAATCGAATGCCAGAACGGTGCTGCCTGCGGCAGGCCGGGCGGGGAGGGAGGGGAGAGGTGAAACCATCAAAAACGGCATTCTACTCCTGAATGCCGGCGTGTCAGCCACTTCAGGCATGCCCCGCAACATCCGACAGGTTGGCCAGCTCGAAGCCGAGCAACTGCATGGCTGCCGGCAGGCGCTCCTCGGGCGGCAGTCCGAAGATGACCTGGGCGTCGGCCGCCACGGTGAGCCAGGCGTTTTGCGCCAGTTCGTATTCCAACTGACCGGCGGCCCAGCCGGCATAACCCAGGGAAACAATGAATTCTTCCGGTTCCCCGGCGCTGCCGACCGACTGGAGAATATCGCGCGAACTGGTCAGGCCCAACTCCTCCTTGACCGGCAGGGTGGCCTGCCATTTGCCGACGGGCCGGTGCAGCACGAAGCCACGGTCGGTCTGGACAGGACCGCCGAACATCACCGGCAACGCGGCAAAGCGCTTGGCCTCGAGCGGGATGTCGATGCGCTCGAACAGCGCTTCCAGGGTCATGTCGAGCGGGCGATTGATGACGATGCCGAGCGCCCCCTGCTCGTTGTGCTCGCAGATGTAGGTCAGGGTGCGGGCAAAATTCGGATCGACCATGGCGGGCATGGCGATCAGGAAATGGTGCGTGAGGTTGACGTCTTGCTGGACCACGACGGCATTGTAATCCGCCCAACCGCCGGCGTCCAAGCCGGCGCGCGTCACGCGGCGGTTGCGGTCGCCTGGCGGGTATAGCCGGCAATCAGGCCAAGCAGCTCGTCTTCCTGATAGGGTTTGCCGAGGTAATGGTTGACGCCGATTTCCTTGGCGTAGTTGCGGTGCTTGTCCGCCATGCGGGAGGTGATCATGATGATCGGTATGTCCTTCAGGCGCGCATCGGCCCGCACATTGCGCGTCAAGTCGAAGCCATCCATGCGCGGCATTTCGATGTCGACCAGCATGACATCCGGCACGACGTCGAGCAGCTGCTCGAGGGCGTCGACGCCATCCTTGGCAGTGACAACGTGATAGCCCTCGCGCGAGAGGAGCCGTCCGGCGATCTTGCGCACCGTCAGCGAGTCGTCGACGACCATCACCATCGGCAGTCGCGGGGCCGCCGGGGCCGCCACCTTCGGGGCGGCGGGTGCTGCCGCTTCGTGTGCCGCCGCCTTGAACTCGCGGCTGGCGAGCGCGATGGGATTCAGGATCAGCACCACCTCGCCATCGCCCAGCACGGTTGCGCCGGCGATGCCGATCACGCGTGCCAGCTGCGGCCCGATGTTCTTGATGACCACTTCCTGGTTGCCGCGCAGCTCATCCACCTGTATCGCGACACGCTGCGCACCTGCCCTCAGCAGGAGCAGGGAATAGCGGCGCTGCTGCTCGGGCAAGGTATGGTCATCGCCCAGCAGGCGCGGCAGGAAGTGGTACGGATAGCGGTTGCCCAGCCACTCGGCGGCTCCCTCGGCGCGGATTTTCCCGACCGCCTCTTCCTTCAGTTCCATGACTTGCTCGACCATCACCGAGGGGATGGCGTAGGTGCGGCCGCCCACCCGCACCAGCAGGGCCTGCGTCACCGCCAGGGTCAGCGGCAGGTAAATGCGGAATCGGGCCCCCTTGCCGGGCGTCGAACTGACCTCGATGCGGCCGCCGAGCTGGGCGGTTTCCGACTTCACCACATCCATGCCGACGCCACGTCCGGCAAGCTCGGTGAGTTCCCTGGCGGTCGAGAAACCGGGGTGGAAAATAAAATCCGTCAGGATGGCTTCATCCGGATGCTGGTCGGCCGCGAGCAATCCCTGCTCAATGGCTTTGCTGCGAATTCGTTCGAAATTCAGTCCGGCGCCGTCATCGACCATGTCGATGACGACCTCGTTGCCCTCCTGGGAAAGCGTCAGGCCGATTTCCCCGATTTCCGTCTTGCCAACAGCTTGTCGATGCGCGCCCTCTTCGAGGCCGTGGGTAATGGCGTTGCGCAGCAGGTGTTCGATCGGGCCGGTCATCTTGTCGAGCACGGAACGGTCCAGTTCGACCTGCCCGCCGCGGATGTCGAGGTTCGCCTTCTTGCCCAGTTCCTTCGCCGTCTGCCGCACGACGCGATACAGACGATCGGCCACGGAATTGAAGGGAATCATGCGCACGCCCATCAGCGACTGCGACAATTCCCTGTTTTGTCTCGCCTGGCTGACGATGGCGGCATCGGCGTGGTCAAGATTGCGCAGCAGGGCGTGCTGCACGGTGGTAACGTCATTCACGCTCTCGGCCATCATGCGGGTGATTTCCTGGAAGCGCGTAAACCGGTCGAACTCGAGGGGATCGAATTCGACATGCACCTCGTGGGCCTGGGCCAGTCGGGACTGCATCTGGGACTCGGCCTGGATTTCGATCTCGCGCAACTGGCCGCGCAGGCGAATGACGTTTTCCGTGAGGTCGAGCAGCGACCCGCGCAGGGTGCGCATCTCGCCCTCGATGCGCGAACGCGCAATGGACATCTCGCCGGCCTCGTTGACCAGCCGATCGACCAGGTCGGCACGTACCCGCAGCATGGCGCGCGCAGCGGCCGCCTCGATCTCGATTTCATCGACGGCGATGCGTTCGGGTTGGCGCGAAACGCCCGGCGCGGCGGCGGCCTGCGGCTCGGGTTCTTCCTCGACGACGCCCGCTGCCCGCTTTTGCAACCCGTCGAGGAGGAAATTGGCCCGGTCGAAGGAGGTGTCGAGTTCATCCAGGAACTGCGGCGTAATCGCCTTCGCCGCCAGAGCATTCTCCAGACGCGTTTCCATGCTGTGCACCAGTTCGCCCATGCCCATGGCGCCGGCCATGCGGGCGCTGCCCTTCAGGGTGTGCAGCAGTCTCGCAAAGGCGCCGGCCGCTTCCATGTCCTGCGGGCTGGCGTGCCAGTTGCGCAGTTCGATGCCGATCTCGCGGATGATATCCACCGCCTCCTCAAGGAATATCGGCAGCAATTGCTCGTCGAGGTCGTCCCGCAAGCGCAGCTTGCGCCGCTCCTCGCCTGCTTCGGCGGTCTCCTCCGTGGGAGAGGTGGGCGCAGGCGCCTCGACAGGCGACGGTGCTTCATCAATCGCCGGCGCAAACCCGGCCGGGGCTTCCTCCACCAGAGGAACCGGCTCGACAGGCGCCTCCGGAATGCCTTCTTCGATCGCAGCGGGCTCCTCCGCCGGCGCCTCGAGAACAAGCTCCTCAGCCGTTATTGCGAGCTCCGGTTCGGCAGGCGGCACTACGCTCAGTTCGACGGCAGCCGGATGTGTCGACCTCGCCACCTCATCGAGTTCGGCTGCCAATCCATCCGCCCCATGCGGCACGCGCTGCTCGGCGACCGAAGCAATCATGGCGTCAAGCGTGGAAATCGCCGTCCCGAGCAAGCCGATCTGCCCGCTATTGCAGGTCTGGCTGCCGCGCGCCAGGCGCAGCAACGCATGCTCGAGCGACAGGGCCAGACGATTGACCGGGTCGACGCCGACGGTGCCGGAAATGCCGGCCAGCGTGTGCGCGGCGCGCACCATCGCTTCCGGCGGCACTTGCGGTGTCAGCTTGAGGGCATTCAGGTCCAGGCGCAACGCGGCAAGGTGGCCGCGCGCCTCGCCGACGTACATGTCGTAGAGCGAGCGGGAAACGATCAGGTCGCCCAGCGCGACAGTCTCTTCCGCCGGGGGCATCTCGATGACTTCCTCGATCAACGGCGCCTCGGCCTCCTCGGGCAGGCTCAGCGTTATTTCCTCTTCCGTCCCGGGCATTTCGAGTTCAGGAGGCGGCTCAGTGATCTGCGGCGCGGCCTCGACGGCCTGGCCAAGGATGTCTTCACCGGCCTTGGCCCGCTCGGCCAGGGCCACCAGGGCTGCGGCGTCCTTGTGCGTGCCGCCGCCGGCTTCCAGCTGGGCAACCCAGGCGCTGAACAGTGCATGCGCCTCCTCGACCAGGCGATACAGCGAGGGCGTGGCATCCTGTTCGGACTGCAGCCACTTGTTCAGCACCTGCTCGATCGCCCAGGCGGTTTCGCCCAGGTCGGTCAGTCCGACCATGCGGCCGCTGCCTTTCAGGGTATGGAAGCCACGACGGATGGTCGTGAGGTATTCGTGGTTGTGCGGTTCTCCGCGCGACAATTCGAGATGTTCGCCGATGGTGCCCAACACCTCATGCGCCTCTTCAAGGAAAATGGCAAGCAGCTCGGCGTCGATTTCCTCTCTCGGCGCCTCGGCCAACCGCAATGTTTCTGCCGAGGGAGCCGCCATTTCCATCGGCGCCGCGGGCGCGACGCGCGCGACGGCCTCCTCGACATGGCCCGCCACAGCTTCGGCCGGCGCGATGGCCAGCGCCGCCAGCGCCGCCTTGGCTTCTTCCTCGAGCTTGGCATCGGCCACCAGGCTGGCGTCCTGGCGAATGGTTTCCAGATGCTGCTTGAGGTCCTCGCGCACCCCTTCGTCCTGCGGCTTCTCCCGCAGCGCTTCGGCCAGGACCTGTGCTTCGCGCTTCTGCTGCTCCAGTTCGTCCTCGACCGAGGGGGACGCGCTTCCCACGATTTCCTCTTCGACTGGCTTGGCTTTTGGCTGCACCGGCCTGAGGATTTCATCAAGATCGGCGGGGCCATGCTGCAGGGCCTCGACAAAGAAGCCGAGCCCCGACAGGCTGTGCGCCACCTCCTCGAATTCCCGCTGCTGCGGCAGGGCGTCGGGAGTGGCAAAGGTCTTGATGCGTGCTTCGCAATCGCGCAGCAGCGCAACCGCCTTGTCCTGGCCCAGAATAACCAGCGCCCCCTCGATCTGCTTCAGCGGACCCGTCAATGCCGACAACTCCTCGCGACGGCTGGTATCGCGGAAGAAGGCATCGAGGGCCTGCTCGACCTGGGACAGATTGGTGAGAATCTCGCGCGCCACTTGGCTCATCATCAGGCGTTCCTGGGCGCGGCGGGACATTTCGTCAAGGAGGGGCGCCGACCAGTCGGTGAGCGATTCGCCGCGCATCAGGGCAGCCAGGCGTCCGATGACGATTTCCACCTGCTGCGGGAAATCCGCCCCCAGCTGCTCGTAGTTCTCCAGGGCGTTTTCGGCCAGCAGCAGGGCAGTGGCGATTTCCATCGCCGCCGCATCGTTCTGCCTGAGCGGATCCTTGCGCAGCCACTGGGCGACTTCGGCGACGCCTGCCACAAGGCGAGCCAGATGGTCGTTGATCAGACCGCCGCCCTTGCTGGCCAGCGTAACGGCGTTGTCGTGGAACTGCGGCAATGCCACTGCCGCTCCGGCGGAGAATTTGTTCCAGGCCTCCTTGGCTGCAACAAGCGCATCTCGCATCGCCAGCAAAACCGGCTTGAGCGGCTCGATGTCCGCCGTTCGTGCCGGCACCAGCGAATCGAGCTGGTAAACCTCCTTGACCTGCTGCACCTGTGCGCCGCCCCCCTTGGCGACAGCGACAAAATACAAAGCATCGCGCACCAGGCGCTCGGCCACCGTTCTGGAGCCCTCCAGCAAGCGGCGCATCTGCAGATCGATGCGGGCGCAGAGCTTCTTGACTTGAAAGTCGACGGGCACCTGCCGCGCCGCCAGGGCATCGAGCAGCGCGATCGTGATCCACCAGAAAGCCCGTGCGGCGGGAAGCGCCTGGGTAGCCTCGATGGCAACCACGGCCTCGCGCATTTCGGTTACGCCGGATACATCATCGCCATTGCGCAACCAGCGCAGGAAGCCGCGCTCGAATCGGGCGCGCTCGGCTTTCAGGCGGCGGGCCGCCTCGCCGGCGGGCATCTGTGAAGGCTCTTCCGCCCGCTTGGGCGGCCGCAGGGAAAGATCGGGGAAGAACAGATCGCTCGACGCGACACGCTCCACGCCGCGCGCCGCAAGAAGGTCGCGGTAGACCGCCAGAAACTTGAGCGGCTGGTTCGGCACGCCGCTCGCCACCTCATCCAGATAATGGCGAATCGCCGTGATCGCCCTTTGCGCCAGCTCGCCGACCGTCGGCGTGGCGGCGACCTGCCCGCCTTCAACGTCGGACAACAGTTGCTCGATCGCCTCGGAAAACTGAGTGACGCCGTCCAGACCTACAATCGAAAGGGCTCCGTGGGCCTGGTGAAGGTGGGTGCGGGCGAACTTGAGCTGGGCGGAATCGCCGGGGTTCCCGGCAAACTTGCCGAGCGCCTCGTGGGCGCGCCCAAGGGCGAGATCGATCTCGCCCTTGACCCAGGACAGCGGACCGAGATCGAGATCGGTTGTGGCAGCCATCGTGTCGCCCGCGTTCCGCCCGCCTTAGACCTTGAAGCCCGACACCGAACCTTTCAGTTCGACGGCCAGTTCGGCGAGTTGGCCGATCGATACCGCGGTCTGCTTGGTGCCTACGGTTGTCTGCTCGGTCACGCGCAGGATGCCCTGCATGTTCTGCGCCACGCGCGTGGCGGTCTCGGCTTGCTGCTGGGTGGAGGACGAGATGGATTCAATCAGCGAGGCGAGGTTGGTCGACACCGACGAGATCTCCTGCAGCGCCTGACCGGCGGCGTCGGACAGCTTGGCGCCCTCCACCACACCCCGCGTCGAGTTCTCCATGGCTGAAACGGCGTCATGCGTATCGGTCTGAATCGTCTTCACGATCGCCGCAATCTGCTTCGTCGCCTCGCCGGAACGTTCGGCCAGCCGCTGCACCTCTTCCGCAACCACCGTAAAGCCGCGACCCGCTTCGCCGGCGGAGGCCGCCTGGATGGCGGCATTCAGCGCCAGCACGTTCGTTTGCTCGGTAATGTCCGAGATCAGTTCCACGATCTCGCCGATCTCCTGCGAGGATTCGCCCAGGCGTTTGATCCGCTTCGAGGTTTCCTGGATCTGCTCGCGAATTTCGTTCATGCCCTTGATCGAGTTTTCCACCGCTTCGGCGCCCTTTTGCGCGGCGTCCAGTGAGTGGCGCGCCACCTGAGCGGATTCCATGGCCTCGCTCGACACCTGGTTCATCGATTTCGCCATGTCGAGGACGTTGTCGCCGGCCTGTTTGATCTCGCGCGACTGGCGCTCGGTGGCGACCAGCAGTTCGTTGGAGGTCTTCTGGGCGGCCTCGGAAGCGGCGGCCACGCGTCCGGCAGCGTCGTTGATTCGCCGCACCAGCACGCCGAGTTCCTCAATCGTGTAGTTCACCGAGTCGGCAATGGCGCCCGTGATGTCCTCTGTCACCGTGGCGCGCACCGTCAGGTCGCCGTCGGCCAGGTCGCCCATTTCGTTCATCAGCCGCAGAATGGCTTCCTGACTGGCGTTCTTCGACGTTTCCGCTTCGTGGCGCTGGCGCTCGGCCTGTTCGCGGCGCATGGCGGAGTCGTCGTTGAAGACTTTCGCCATCAGGGCCAGCGTGACGATGGCGAGCAGCGCGAAGATCGAGATGACCCAGGTATTGGTGGCCCGGCCGGCGATTTCCGCGGCGTAGGCGCCGGACAAGTCGGTCGTCGCCTTGAGCAGGGGGACGCTGTCACGGAAGATGCGGCTGCCCGCCTGCTTGGCCTGCACCAGGCGCTGCATGTTGCCGAGAATCCCGGCCACGGCTTCCTGGTATTCCTTGAAGGCGCCATCCAGTTCGACCAGTTTTTCCTTGGTTTCGGCGTCCCCCGCGGGATTGATGCGCATCGCCTCCGAACCCTTGGTCAGCGCGCCCAGCACATCGCGGAAGGTATTGGTGTCCTTGCCCAGCAGGAAGGCGACTTCCGGATCGATGGCGTCGGCCACCAGCAGCGCGTTGGCGTTCTTCGCCAGGCGCTGGGTCAGCATCACCAGCTGGTTGGCGGCGGCGATCTCGCGCGCGGCGGAGCCGGTCTGCAGCTTGAGCGCGGCCACCTGTTCGGCCAGTTCCAGCAACTGCGGGTTCTTCGCATTGATGGTCGACACCGATTTGCCGAGTTGCTGCAGGTTTTTCTCCTGCTCCAGCACCTGGGCGGCATTGGCTTCCGTTTTCTCCCATTCGGCAGTCAGCGCCTGCAGTGCGGGCTGGGTGGTGTCCGGGCTGGGCGGCACGTCGATCTCGTCGATCGTGCCGCCTTGCGTGACGCGCTCCAGAAGCATGGCGAAGTTGCTGCGTCCATCTTTCAATTCGGCGAATGCCGCCGCGTTGCCCTGAAGCGCCAGCTGGGCCGACTTGGCGATGGCCTGCGAGAGCATGCGCATCTGTCCCGCCGCCGAAGTATAGGCGGCGCCATGCGTGGCAGTGCGGCTGTCCAGCCAGGCCGACACGGCCACGATGAACATGAAGAACACGAACAGGCCGCCCAGCAGCTGAAGCTGCGTGCCGACTGTCTTGTCGCCTATTCCGGGGAGCTTGAAACGACCGCCGCGCACCGCCGCCTGCTGCAGGTTGTCCATGATCGTGCTCTGCGAGGTTTCCGCGGTAGCCTCTGTGCCGCCCATGGTGGGGAGCTTGAATTTGAATGCCATGCCGATGTCTCCGATGTTCAGCGTCTAGTTAAACCGGTCACTGTCCTGGTCACGCCAGTCCAATTTCAAGAAAATCCGGCTGTCCGAGCAGGTTCCTCAAATTCAGCAGCTTCCATACGTTGCCCTGCGGGTCGGCATAATGCTCGCCCACCCACGGCCGCGGATCGGCATCGACTTCGCGCGGCTCCATCTGTTCAATGTTGCGCAAGCCAAGCGTGCGATTGACCAGCAGCGCACTGTTGATGCTGAAACGGCTGCCGACGATGAGCAGGCGGCTGTCTGCGTTCTGCGGCGTGGGCTCGCCCCCCTGGAAGGCGGAAAAATCAACCACGCTGTACAGCGTGCCGCGGATATTGGCCATGCCGCAGAACCACGGCTTGGTAAGCGGAACACCAGTCAATGGCGGCAGCGGCACGATCTCGCCGGAATCGGCCAGGTCGAGCAGCCAGAAATCCCGGCCCGCCTTGACGCCCAGCAGGGCGCGCGATGTCCGGCCGGCGCGGGCGCTGGTCAGGCGCTGGACCAGGCTTTCCTGGAACTCCCGCAGGCTGATCTTCTTCTTGGCCATCGTTTGCGACGCTTCAGCCCAACGCGGCTATCTTCTCCAGCAGCACTTTCGGATCGATCGGCTTGACCAGGTAATCGTTGGCGCCCTGGCGCATGCCCCAGATCTTGTCGGTCTCCTGCCCCTTGCTGGTGCACATGACAACAGGAATGTGCTTGGTCTCCTCCTCGCGCGTGATGGTGCGCGTGGCCTGGTAACCGTTCATGCCCGGCATGACGACATCCATGAGGATGAGGTCCGGCATCTCGGCTTTTGACTTGGCGATGGCTTCCTCGCCGCTCTCGGCAGTGACCACGGTGTAGCCGTTCTTGGCGAGCAGTTCGCTCAGCGCGTGGCGCTCGGTGGGAGAATCGTCGACGATGAGAATTTTCTTGATGGGCATTTCTTACCTCGCTACGGATGCAATCTAGGATACGCGCTGCGGCACATGCGCAGCGACAGCCTTGAGCAGGCTGTCCTTGGTGAATGGTTTTGTCAGGTATTCGTCGGAGCCGACCATGCGGCCGCGCGCCCGGTCGAACAGGCCGTCCTTGGACGACAGCATGATGACCGGTGTCACGCCAAGGCGCGGGTTCTTCTTGATGAGGGCGCAGGTCTGGTACCCGTCCAGCCGCGGCATCATGATGTCGCAAAAGATGATTTCGGGATGATGGTCGGCAATCTTCGCCAGCGCATCGAAGCCGTCTTCCGCCAACACGACTTGGCAGCCGGCCTGCACCAGGAAAATTTCGGCGCTGCGGCGGATGGTGTTGCTGTCGTCGATCACCATCACCTTGACGCCGTTGAGATTGACTGCTTCCGTCACGCTCCTCTGCCTCCTCTCGCGAAACCGCTGATACTGCTTCAGATATAGGACTTCGCGGTCAAGCGATGTAACTATACCCTAAAAAACAGCGATTTCCATGCCAACTTTGACACACTGGTTCAGATTTCAACCAACTCGAAATCCCCCTTGCGCGCGCCGCACTCCGGGCAGGCCCAGTTGGGCGGCACGTCATCCCAGCGGGTGCCCGGCGGAATGCCTTCGTCGGGCAGGCCGGTCGCCTCGTCATAGATGAAGCCGCAGATCAGGCACATCCAGGTACGATAGGGAACCGGGGCCGTCATTCGAACATTCTCGGTTAGAATCGGGCCAGTCTACCCCATTCGCTTCCGGCCACGCCAGCCGATACCCTAGAACCTGTCTCAATGACCCAGGACCTGCTGCCTCCCATCGTGATGGTGTTCGCCGCTTCCGATCCTTCCGGCGGCGCCGGCCTCCAGGCCGACATCATGACGCTCTCCAGCATGGGTTGCCATCCGCTCTCGGTGCTCACCGCGCTGACCGTGCAGGACTCTGCCGGCGTCGAGGACGCCCTGGCGATCGATGCCGACTGGGTGGCCGACCAGGCGCGGGCGCTGCTCGAGGACATGTCCGTGGCGGCCTTCAAGATCGGCATGCTGGGCAGCATCGAGAACATCGCCGCCATCGCCGAGATCATTTCCGACTACCCCGAGATTCCCCTTGTCCTGGACCCGGTGCTGGCGTCCGGCCGCGGCGACGAGCTGGCCAGCGAGGACATGATCGCCGCCATGCGCGAACTGCTGCTGCCGCAGACCACGCTGCTCACGCCGAACAGCCTCGAAGCGCGCCGGCTCGCCCTCGACGAAACCAACGAAGAGGACGATCCGGATCTCGCCGAGTGCGCCCGGCGCCTGGTGGGCGCCGGCACCGAGTTCGTGCTGATCACCGGCACCCACGAGCACAGCGCCCAGGTCGTCAATTCCCTCTACGGGGAGAACGGCCTGATCCGCGCCGATGCCTGGGAGCGACTGCCCGGCAGCTACCACGGCTCGGGCTGCACCCTGGCCTCGGCCATTGCCGCCAATCTGGCCAACGGCCTTGACATCGCCGAGGCGGTGCGCGATGCCCAGGACTACACCTGGCAGGCGCTGGCCAACGGCTTCCGGCCCGGCATGGGACAGTACCTGCCCGACCGATTTTTCTGGGCGCGCGAATCCGAGCCTGTGGATGGCGCTTAAGGGTCTTTACGCCGTCACGCCGGATTTCGCCGACACCGGGGAACTGGTCCGGCGCACAAGACTGGCCCTCCTGGGCGGCGTCCGGCTGCTGCAATACCGCAACAAGACGGCGGACGCCGCGCTGCGAAGAAAGCAGGCTGCCGCGCTGCTGCGATTAAGTCGTGAGCATGGCGCCCGGCTTGTCGTCAACGACGACCTTTCGCTGGCGCTCGCCCTCGATGCGGATGGCGTCCATCTCGGCGGGGATGACGGCGACCTGGCCGCTGCCCGCGCCGCGCTCGGACCAGGGAAGCTCCTCGGCGCCTCCTGCTACGACGACATGGAACGGGCGCGGAATGCGAAACGGATCGGCGCCGATTACCTCGCCTTCGGCAGCTTCTTTGCCTCGCCGACCAAACCCCGGGCCGTGCGCGCGCCGCTGGCCCTGCTGGCCGAGGCCCGGCGCGAAACCGGCCTGCCGGTGGCGGCCATCGGCGGCATCACCCTGCAGAATGCCCCGCAACTGATCGCCGCCGGCGCCGACTTGCTGGCGGTGATTACCGATCTTTTCGAGGCGCCGGACATCCAGGCCCGGGCCGCTTCCTATACCCAACTGCTTTCAGAGCGAGTCATGTCATGAGCAAGAACGAAGATCTCTTCACCCGCGCCCAGAAAACCATTCCCGGCGGCGTCAATTCCCCGGTGCGCGCCTTCCGCTCGGTCGGCGGCACGCCGCGTTTCTTCACGCGCGGGGAGGGTCCTTACGCCTGGGACGCCGACGGCCGGCGCTACATCGATTACGTCAGCTCCTGGGGGCCGCTGGTGCTCGGCCATGCCCATCCCGAAGTGATCAAGGCGGTGCAAGACGCCGTATTGCGGGGACTGACTTTCGGCGCGCCGACGGAAGCCGAAGTCGAGATGGCCGAGTTGCTGACGCAACTGCTGCCCGGCCTCGACATGGTGCGCCTGGTTTCCTCCGGCACCGAGGCGACGATGAGCGCCATCCGCCTCGCGCGCGGCTTCACCGGCCGCGACGACATCGTCAAGTTCGAAGGCTGCTATCACGGCCACGCCGACAGCCTGCTGGTCAAGGCCGGATCGGGCGCGCTCACCTTCGGCAACCCTTCTTCCGGCGGCGTGCCGGCGGATTTCGCCAGGCACACCCTGGTGCTCGACTACAACGACGCGCAGCAACTCGAAGACGCCTTCGCCAGGGCCGGCAACCGCATCGCCGCCGTCATCGTCGAGCCGGTCGTCGGCAACATGAACCTGATCGCACCGAAGCCCGAGTTCCTTCAGGCCATGCGCCGGCTGTGCACGCAACATGGCGCGGTACTGATTTTCGACGAGGTGATGACCGGTTTCCGCGTCGGCCTGACCGGCGCGCAGGGGCATTACGGCATCCGGCCCGACCTGACCACACTGGGCAAGGTGATCGGCGGCGGCATGCCCGTCGGCGCCTTCGGCGGACGGCGCGACATCATGGAGAAGATCGCGCCGCTCGGCCCGGTCTACCAGGCCGGCACGCTTTCCGGTAGTCCGGTGGCGGTGGCGGCGGGTCTCGCCACCCTCAAGCTGGTTTCGCAGCCGGGCTTCTACGAACAGCTGTCCGTAAAGACGAAGCGTCTGACGGACGGCCTGCAGGAGGCCGCAAAAAAACACGGCGTGACCTTCAGCGCCCAGGCGATCGGCGGCATGTTCGGCCTGTATTTCCGCGCCGTGCCGCCCACCAGCTACGCCGAAGTGATGGAATGCGACAAGGAAGCCTTCAACCGCTACTTCCACGCCATGCTGGAGAAGGGCGTGTATTTCGCCCCCTCCGCCTTCGAGGCCGGCTTCGTTTCGGCGGCCCACACCGAGGCAGACCTCGCCGCGACCTGCGCGGCCGCCGGGGAAATCTTCTCAAGATTCTAGGTTGAAGTGCCGAAACAAGGAGGTGTAGTCTTGACCTGCGCCAAGGCGCTCGCCCCATAGGAACCATGAGAATCG
The DNA here is from genome assembly GCA_016214145.1 of Rhodocyclales bacterium. Classification (GTDB taxonomy): domain Bacteria; phylum Pseudomonadota; class Gammaproteobacteria; order Burkholderiales; family Rhodocyclaceae; genus Desulfobacillus. The sequence continues at coordinate 62,650 of JACRPA010000006.1, read as the reverse complement.
CACCGTGAAAACCGTTCCCGTTCTGCAGCTGTCCGATGCCAACCGCGAAGCGATGAAACGCCATTTCCTCGCGCTCGATGCCGAGGACTTGCGGTTGCGCTTCGAGCATGTCATCTGCGAGGCGACCCTGCTCAAGTACGTCGACGCGATCGACTTCGAGCGCGATGCGGTGTTCGGGGTCTTCGACGACAAGCTCGAACTGGCCGGCGTGGCGCATCTGGGCCTGCGCGGCGAAACCGCCGAGTTCGGCGTCAGCGTGGCGCCCGGCCACCGCGACGAAGGCATCGGCACCGCGCTCTACCGGCGCGCCTATGAATATTCGCGCAATCACCGCATCACCACGCTGTTCGTGCATTGCCTGAAGGAAAACGCGGCGATGATGCACATCGCCCGCAAGGCCGGCATGGAGATCGTGCTGGACGCCGCCGAGGCGGAGGCCCACCTGCACGTGCCGCCGGGCGATCCGGTGAGCTATACGGAGGAATTTCTCGACGACCGCGTCGGCCTGTTCGACCTGGCGCTGAAGTCGCAGTTTCTTGCCGCCCGCACCTTCACCGAAGCCATGGCGAATGCGGCCGAAACCCTGGCCCACCCGCTACAGCAGGAAGAGGGTGGCGAGTCCGAGGAAGATAAAAAAGCCGCCTGAGTCCGTCACGGCGGTGATCAGCACGCTGGAGCCGATGGCCGGGTCGTAGCCCAGGCGCTGGCGCACCAGCGGCACGGCGACGCCGACCACGGCCGCCACGATGAGGTTGAGCGACATCGCCGCCGTCATCACCAGCCCCAGCGGCACGCTGCGGTAGAGCCACCAGGCGACGAAGCCGAGCAGGCTGCCCCAGATCAGCCCGTTCAGCATCGCCACGCCGATCTCCTTGCGCAGGAGGACGCGGGCGCTCTCCTGCTGCACCTGGCCGAGGGCCAGGGCGCGCACGATCATGGTGATGGTCTGGTTGCCCGAATTGCCGCCGATGCCGGCGACGATGGGCATCAGCGCCGCCAGGGCGACCAGCTTCTCGATGGATCCCTCGAAGGCGCCGATCACCCGCGAGGCGATGAAGGCGGTGATGAGGTTGATGGCCAGCCAGGACCAGCGGTTCTTCACCGAATCCCACACCGAGGCGAAAATGTCCTCGCCCTCGCGCAGGCCGGCGCGGGAGAGCTGTTCCGTCTCGGACGACTCGCGGATGTAGTCCACCACCGCGTTCACTGTCACCCGGCCGACCAGCTTGCCGTCCGCATCGACCACCGGCGCCGAGACCAGGTCATAGCGCTCGAAGGCCTGCGCCGCCGTCTGCGCCTTCTCGTCCGCCTGGAGGGTAAGCGGCTCGGCCACCATGATGTTCGACACCATTTCGTCCGGATCGGTGACGAGAAGCAGATTCAGCGGCAGCACACCCTGCATGCGCTCTTCGCGATCGACCACGAAAAGCTGGTCGGTGTGGTCGGGCAGTTCGTCGAAGCGGCGCAGGTAGCGCAACACCGCCTCCAGCGTGATGTCCTCGCGCACCGTGACGGCCTCGAAATCCATCAGCGCGCCGACCGAGTCCTCGTCGTAGGACATGGCCTCGCGCAGCTGCTCGCGCTCCTCCACCGACAAGGCGCGGAAGACGTCCTGCATGACCTCGCTCGGCAAGTCCGGCGCCAGGTCGGCGATCTCGTCGGTGTCGAGCTGCCCGGTGGCGGCGACCAGCTCGTGCGAGTCCATCGCCTCGATGAGGGTCTCGCGCACCGCATCGGAGACTTCCAGCAGGATCTCGCCGTCGCGGTCGGCCTTGACCAGGTCCCAGACGAAGAGGCGCTCGTCGAGCGGCAGCGCCTCGAGGATGTAGGCGATGTCGGCCGGATGCAGCTCGTCCAGCTTGTGGCGCAGCTCGGCGATGTGCTGCTTGTGCACCAGGTTCTCGACCAGCTCGTGGCGCGGCATCTCCTGGCGGTGCACCAGGCCCTCGACGACGCGATGGCGCGCCAGCAGCTCCTGCACTTCGCGCAGGTTCTGCTGGACGTCTTCACTCTGGCGGAGATCCTCGATGTCGGACATGGCACCACGGCAAGATGGACCGCGCCGTGAAGCGCGGCGGATGGCGGATTGTAAGGAATTTGATCGCCGGAAGCGATCTAAAAATCAGGGAACGTCCGCCGAGTTCATGCGGCCGAGAATGACCTGGCTGCGCGCGGCGAGGTAGGGCGAGTTGGGCAGGCGGCCGAACTTGCGCGGATTGGGCAGCAGCACGGCCAGCCGCGCCGCCTGCTCGGAGGAGAGTTGCGCGGCGGACAGGCCGTAGTAGTGGCGGGCGGCCGCCTCGGCGCCGAACACGCCCGGACCCCATTCCACCACATTGAGATAGATCTCCAGGATGCGCCGCTTGTCCATCACCGTTTCCAGCATGAGGGTAATCACGGCTTCCTGCGCCTTGCGCCAGGGCGTCTTGTCGCCGGAAAGGAACAGGTTCTTCGCCAGTTGCTGGGTGATGGTCGATCCGCCGGCGACGATCCTGCCCTTCTTCTGGTTCTTTTCCAGCGCTTTCTGGATGCCCTCCCAGTCGAAGCCCTCGTGCTCGGAGAACCTGGCGTCCTCGGCGGCGATCACGGCGCGCTTGAGGTGGGCCGAGACGCGCTCGTAGGGCGCCCACTGCCTTTTCAGTTCCGCGCGGGGATCCTTCTCGCGCAGCTCGTCGAGGCGCAGGGACATGAAGCTGGTGGTGGCCGGATTGACGAACTTCCACCACACCACCCAGCCGAGATACCAGCCCTGCCAGGCCAGCAGCAGCAGAACGAGGAAGGCCAGGCCGCGCCGGCTCCAGCGCCAGAACGGCTTCATCTGAAAGACCGCATTTGAACCACGGCGAACACGACGACACGGCAAGGGAAAAGGCCTTTTGCGCCGTGTTCGCCGTGCACGCCGTGGTGAACAGCTTCTTCCAGGATTACTTCCCCCTGAGCTGGGCCAGCACCGGCGCGGTCGGCGGCCTTACGCCGCGCCAGAGGAAGAAGGATTCCGCCGCCTGCTCGACCAGCATGCCGAGGCCGTCGGCCAGCCGCGCCGCGCCCTGCGTCCGGGCCGCAGTCAGGAAGGGCGTCTCCCGGCCATAGACCATGTCGTAGGCCAGGCTGCCCGGCGCGTAGAGCCCGCCCGGCAGCGGCGGCGCCTCGTCCGTCAGGCTGGCCGCCGTGGCGTTGATGACGAGGTCGAACTGCCGCCCGGCCAAGCCCTCGAAGCCGCCGGCATCCATGGTGCAACCGCCCGCATGCGGCGAGAACTCGGCAAGCAGTTGCCGCGCCTTGTCGGCCGTGCGATTGGCCAGGGTCAGCGCGGCAGGCCGTTCCGCCAGCAGGGGCAGCATGACCCCGCGCGCCGCGCCGCCGGCGCCGAGCAGGAGGATGCGCTTGCCGGCCAGCTGAAACCCGAGGTTGCGCGTCAGGTCGGCCACCAGGCCGAGGCCGTCGGTGTTGTCGCCGTGGATGCCGGCCGGGGAAAAGATCAGGGTGTTGACCGCCTTCGCCGCCTCGGCGCGCGGCGAGCGGGTGTCCGCCAGGGCGCAGGCTTCCCGCTTGAAGGGCACGGTGACGTTCATGCCGCGGCCGCCCGCGGAGATGAAGGCCCGCACCGTCGCCGCGAAGCCGTCCGGGGGGGCCAGGATGGCCTCGTACGTCATGTCCTGCAAAGTCAGTCCGGCGAAGACGGCGTGGATCATCGGCGACTTCGAGTGCGCGACGGGATTGCCGATGACGGCGTAGCGGTCCGTCATTCCGATGTCAGGCGGTCGGCCCTGGTGAACACCCAGGTGCGGGCGAAGGCGACGATGTCGGTCTGGCGCTTCAGCTCGGCGGAAAAGTTGCCGTAGGGGGCGGCCATGCGCACGATGCGCATCGCTGCCTCGTCGAGAATCCGGTGGCCGGAGGAGCGCTGCACCTCGACGCGCTCGAGGCTGCCGTCGGCCTTGATCTCGACGTAGAGCAGCAGGTTGCCGTAGAGCCTGCCCTTGGCCGCTTCAGGGTAGTTGAGGTTGCCGACGCGCTCGACCTTCTGGCGCCAGTCCTCCAGGTATTGGGCGGCGGCGTATTCCTCGGTGCGGGCGCCGATGAATTTCTTGCGCGGCCGCTTGTTGTAGTCCTCGATCTGGCGCTCGATCTGCGCCTCCATGCGGGCGATGGCCAGGGCGCTTTGCGCCAGATCGGCGCCGCGCACGCTGGCCTGCTCGGGCTGCTCCTCGCTTTTCCTGGCCTCGGCCTGGATGGCCTTCCTGCTCTTCGCCTGCGTCAGCAGGGCCTGCTGCCGGGCTTCCAGTTCCTGCACGCGGCGTTGCGCCTCCATCAGGCTGTCGCCGGGCTGCTCCTGCCGGGAGGGCGGCAGGGGGGTCTTGGCGAGCCGGTTTTCGTCGGTGTTGCCGCCGCCGTCGAGGTTGGCCTGGGCGCGTGCCTGGGCCTTGACCGGCTTGCGCGCGCTCTTGGCATTGACCAGGATCACTTCCAGCGTGGCGTTCGTGGCGCGCTTGAGGGCGTCGGGCAGCTTGAAGTGGATGGAAAGCAGGACGGCATGGAAGACCAGCGAGGCGATCAGCGCCAGCGTGAAGCCGCGGCGGGAGGGGTCCATGCGGGAAAGCCAGCCCGGCCAGGCCAGTCTCATGGCCATGGATTGGGGAAGTGAAGCCACTCCGCGCTCAGGCATGGCCTCGGATTCTACTCCGGAATCGCTTCATCCTCGACGCCTTCCGCGCCTTCCGTTTCGCCCAGTGTCGCCAGATAACGACATTGCGCTTCGACGCTCAGCAGGTCGATGGCGGACACCGCGACGCTGACCCGCGTGCGCGGATCGCAGGCCGGCACGGAGGGACAGCGCAGGAACAGCGGCAACCGCTCCAGGCGCAGCAGGCTCTCGCGCACGACGCGCGCCTCGGTTTCCCCGACGCCTTCCTGCAGCAGCCAGCGCAGGCACCAGTAGCGCTCCATGCCGCGCTGGAACTCGGCGTAGGCGGCATAGGTGATCTCGAAATCGCGCATGGCCGAGAGCAGCGCCTCGGAACGCACCGTGAAGGGCGGCGCCTCGCCGGAAAGATGCGCCAGCAGCTGCCACTGGTTGAGGAGATCCACGTAGCGCCGCAGCGGCGAACTGGACCAGGCATAGCAATCGACGCCGAGGCCCTCGTGCGAGAGCGCCGCCGTGGTCATGCGCACCTTGCCGGCGGCCTGCACGCGGTAGATGGCGGCCACCTGCGCCTCGGCCAGCAGCTTGCCCCAGGTGGCGTTGGCGACGATCATCAGCTCGGCCACCAGCTTGTCGAGCGGCGAGCCGCGCCGGCGCTCGACGATGTCGATCCAACCCGGCTCTTCCACCCCTGTAGGCGCGCTGCGACTCCAGTCGACGGAGAAGCTGTACTCCGTATTCTGCGGATTGACCGAGGGCTTGCCGCGACCGGCTTCCAGCACGGTGGCGAATTCCCAGAGCAGGGTCAGCTCGCGCTTGTACTCGAACTCCGGCCCGCCCTCGGCCAGCGTCTTCTCGTTGAAGACCGGCTCGATGTCGTGGTGGCGCAGGTTGGCCGCCACCGGCACCTGCTCGACGCGGGAGGAGGATCCGCGGACGGCGTAGTCCGATCCCACATCGAGATAGAGCGAGATCGCCGGGCAGTCGCGCCCGGCGGACAGCGTGAAGCGCTCCACCACCTCCTCCGGCAGCATGGTGATCTTGCGCCCGGGCATGTACACGGTGGACAGGCGGCTGCGGGCCATGGCGCCCAGCGCGGAATCGGGCAGGATGCCCAGTCCCGGCGCGGCGATGTGGATGCCGATGCGCCAGCCGCCGCCCTCCAGCGACGTGACGGAGAAGGCATCGTCGATTTCCGTCGTGGCTGCATCGTCAATGGAGAAGGCCTGCACTGCGGCCAGCGGAAGATCATCCGGCACCTGCGGCGCCTCGTATTCGCCGAAGCCCGTGCCCTGCGGAAAGTGCTCGAAGAGGAAACGGTCGAAATGGTAATCGTGGCTGGAGGGAATCGCCCCGCAGCGCGCCAGCAGGCGGGCGGCGGACAGGCCGGACTCCGCGCAGGCCAGTTCCAGCGCCTTGGTCTCCGGGCGGTTGCGGTCTGGCTTGTAGAGCAGCGGCTTCAACATTGGCGCGAACTCGGCCGGCAGCACGCCGGACTTGAGCTCGTCGGCCATGCGCTCGATGGCCAGCGCCTGCTGCTTCTTTTTCTCCAGCCCGGCCAGCGCCGCCTTGAGGATGTCCGGCGGCGCCTTGCGGAAGCGGCCCTTGCCTTTGCGATGGAAATGGATCGGCGCGGCGTGCAGGCGCAGCAGGATGGCCGCCGCCTCGACCGGCTGCGCAGCGCGGCCAAAGTATTCCCTGGCCAGTTCCTCGAAGCCGAATTCGGCATCGGGACAGACTTCCCAGAGGAATTCCGGCTCGATGCCTTCCGATTCCGCTTCGGCACGGTCGAGCAGCTCGCCCGGCGCCGGGGCGGCGAAACGCAGCAGCACGTTGGCGGCCTTCACCTTGACGCGCTTGCCGCTGCTCGTTTCGACCTGGAGCGAGGTCGCGTTGTCGGCGAGCATGGCGCCGGCCTTGAACGCGCCGTCCTCTTCAAACAGGACATTCATCGGGGATTGCTGGAAACAGGGGGGATGGTGCGGAATTATACCCGACGGGCTACCGCGATTATCACGTCGCTCTGCGCGACATAGCCGTCGCCCTGCCGGCAGGACGCCAGTTCCTGCGCCACCTCCTCGCCCAACCGCGTCAGCGTCGCCTCGGGCAGACGCGACAGCCCGGCCGCGGCGCCGCCGGCCAGGTCGCGGAAGGCCTGCCAGTAGGCCTGGGGCGAGTCGAAGGCGCAACTGAGGGTGTGGACATGCAGATCGACCGCCGCAAAACCCGCAGCCTCCAGTGTTTGCCGCAGCAAGTCCTGCTCGCCGAAGCGGAAGGGCGACAGGCGTTCGGCCCTGGGCGGCGGCAAAATGCGGCGGATGCATTGCAGGGCGCAGGCCACCAGCGGCGCCCGCGCCTCCTCGCCCCACACCGAGAACACGGCGAGACCGCCGGGCTTCAGCACCCGCCGCATTTCCGCCAATGCTTGCGATGCGTCGGGAAAAAACATCAGGCCGAGGCCGCACAGCACGCGGTCGAAGGCGCCATCGGCAAAAGTCAGTCGCTCCGCATCGGCGGCGGCGAACAGCAGATTGTCTTCCGGCGCGCGCCGGCGTCCCTCGGCCAGCGCCTGTTCGGCGATGTCGCTCGCCACCACCAGGCCGTCGGGAACCTGCATGGCCGCCTCGCGCGCCAGCACGCCCGGACCGCTGGCCAGGTCGAGCACGGCCTGGCCCGGCCGCAGGTCGGCAACCTCGATCAGGGCGGCATTCAGACTGGCGCGCAGGGCGGCGCTCTCGGCATAGCGCGCCGCGATCAGGTTGTAGCCGGCGCGCTCCTCGCGCTTGTGTCTCTCTGCATCGAAACTCATGGCTTCAATTCGGCAAATTCGAGAACGGTGTCCAGGTAGTCATCCCAGCGCGTAAAGCTGTGATCGCCGCCTTCCAGCACCACCTGCCGGCAGCCGGCGTACTTCGCCACCGCCAGGCGGTAGTCCAGCACTTCGTCCCCGGTTTCCGCCAGCAACAGGAAATCCTGCGGGCGGGAAATCCGCGGCACTTCGATGGCACGCAGTTCGTCGATGTATTCCGGCTTGAAGTCGAAGGTCTCGCCGCTGTACAGGTTGGTCTGCGGCCCGACGAACTCGGCGAGCGAGAGGTGGGCCACCACGGCCGGGTTGACCAGCACCGCGCGCAAGCGATGCTTCTCGGCGAGATGCGTCGCGTAGTAGCCGCCGAGCGAACTGCCGACCACGGTGACCGGGGTGGCCGCCGTTGCGATCTGCCGCTCGGCCAAGGCGATGGCGGCGCGCGGCGACGGCGGCAACTGTTCGCACCAGAACAGGTGGCCGAGACCGCGCCCTTCCATGTGCGCCTTGAGCCGCTGCGCCTTGTTCGACTGCGGCGAGGAACGGAAGCCGTGCAGATAAACGATCATTGTTCAGTTCGCCGGCACGGTGCGCTCGGCCGCCCACTCGCGCAGGGCCGCCACGCGCTCGGCCATCACCACGGAGAGCGGCCGCGTGCGGCCGATTTCCGCCAGCAGCAGCGCGGGGTCGAGGGGCTGCTGCCGCGCATGCGCCTCGTACAGCGCGGAGACCACGGCCTGCTCGATCTCGGCGCCGGAAAAGCCCTCGGCAGCCGCGGCCAGTGCTGCGAGGTCGAAGCCTTCGGCCTTCAGCTCGCGCCGCGCCAGATGGATGGCGAAGATCTCGACGCGGGTCGACGCATCCGGCAGATCGACGAAGAAGATCTCGTCGAGACGGCCCTTGCGGATCAGCTCCGGCGGCAATTGCTCGATGTCGTTGGCGGTGGCGACGATGAAGACGCGGCCCTTGCGCTCGGACAGCCAGGTGAGGAGCGTGCCGAGCACGCGGCGGGAGACGCCGCCGTCGGTGCCGCCCGAGCTGTCGCTGGCCAGGCCCTTCTCGATCTCGTCGATCCACAGCACGCAGGGCGCCATCGCCTCGGCCGAGGCCAGCGCCTCGCGCAGGTTGCGCTCGGTCTCGCCGAAGAACTTGTTGTAGAGCGTGGCGAAGTCCAGCCGCAGCAGCGGCACGCCCCAGGCGCCGGCCACCGCCTTGGCGGCCAGGCTCTTGCCGCTGCCCTGCACGCCGAGCAGCATGATGCCCTTGGGCGCCTGCAATCCGGCGTCGCCGTCGCCGACGAACACGTCACGGCGCAGATCCAGCCAGTGCTTGAGCTTCCTCACGCCGCCGACCTGGGCGAAGCTGGCGGTGTCGAGTTCCAGGCTCAGCACGCTGCCGGCGCCGAGCGCGTCGTACTTGTAGCGCAGCACGCGCTCGACGTCCTGGCGCGTGATCAGCCCGTCGTCGCGGATGGCCTGCCGCGCCAGCCGGCGCGCATCGTCGAGCGCCATGCCGGTCAGGTGGCGCGCCAGCAGGTGCAGCGCCTCCTTTTCGCCGCGAACCGGCTCGCCGCCGCCCTGCTGCGCCCACAATTGCATTTCCTCGCGCAGGAGCCGCTGGATCGCCTCCAGGTCCGGCACCGACAGCGCGAAGCGCGCGCTCATGCGCGCCAGCTCGGCGTTCAACTCGATGCGCGCGCTGACCAGCACCAGGGTGCGCGCCACCTTGCCGTACTCCATGGCAATCTCGCGGATCAGGCGCGCATTGACCGGGTCGTCCAGGTAGGGATGGGCATCGAGCAGGACGTAAAGCCCGTTCTGCGGCGTCTTGTCGATGTGGCGCAGGGCGTCGAGGAACTCGTAGGTCTGGGTGATCGGCTGGGTGTTGTTGCTGCGGCGCAGGCCGTCGGCGATGCTCCAGACGAACAGCGCCCAGTTCTCCAGGTTGGCCGCCTGCTCCAGCAGCGCCAGCACGCGCGGCTCCTCGTGCGTCTCGATGACGACAAGGGGAAAGCGCGACTGCAGGATCAGCGTCAGATCATGCAAATCGTTCATGAGCCTTCCCCCCTACCCCCTTCCCGCGGAAGGGGGTGACGGTTGTTCGCCGCTGCGCAGCTCCATATTGTTGACTGCGCCATCCTTGGGGCGGCCCGGCGGATGACGCTCACGGATTTGTCCAGTTCACCACGCCTGTGTAGGCCGTGCCGAGAACGACCAGGCCGAAAACGATGCGGTACCAGGCGAAAACGGTGAAGTCATGCGTGCTGATGTAGCGCAGCAGCCAGCGCACGCAGAGGAAGGCGGAGACGAAGGCGGAGACGAAGCCGACCGCCCACATGCCGAGGTCGTCGGCATTGAGCAGCGCCCGCTCCTTCCACAGCTGGTAGGCGGTTGCAGCGAACAGCGTCGGAATGGCAAGGAAGAAGGAAAATTCGGCGGCGGCCTTGCGCGAGAGACCGAAGAACAGTCCGCCGATGATGGTTGCGCCCGAGCGGGAGGTGCCGGGGATCAGGGCGAAGGCCTGGGCGAAGCCGAGCTTGAGGGCGTCCCGCCAGGTCAGGTCATCCACCGACTCGATGCGGATGACGTGCTTACGCCGCTCGGCCCAGAGGATGAACACGCCGCCGAGGATGAAGGCCAGCGCCACCGGGATCGGTTGGAACAGGTGCGCCTTGATCGTCTTGTGAAAGAGCAGGCCGAGCACGGCCAGCGGCAGGAAGGCGATGGCGAGGTTGGCAACGAAGCGGCGCGAGGCAGGGTCGCTGCCCAGACCGGCAGCCACCGCGCCGAGCTTCGCCCGGTACTCCCAGCAGACGGCGAGGATGGCGCCGGTCTGGATGACAATCTCGAACAGCTTGCCGCGCTCGTCGTTGAAGTCGAGCAGGTCGCCGGCGAGGATCAGATGGCCGGTCGAGGAGACGGGCAGGAACTCGGTCAGGCCCTCGACGATGCCGAGGACGAGCGCGTGCAGCAGCAGGGTGAAATCCATAGGGCTGGGATGTTAGCATGGGCTCTGACACCCTCTCTCGGCGGAGGCCGGACATGAGCGTCGCCATCCCGCAGGAACTGGTCGAGCGGCTTGCCGCGGCCCGCCGCGTGGCGGTGCTTACCGGCGCCGGCATCTCGGCCGAATCCGGCATCCCGACCTTCCGCGATGCCCTGACCGGGCTGTGGGCCCGCTACGATCCGCAGGAACTGGCCACACCGGAAGGCTTCGCGCGCAACCCGAAGCTGGTGTGGGAATGGTATGCCGCGCGCCGCGCCAGCATCGCCGGCGTGCAGCCGAATCCCGGCCACACCGCCCTCGCCGAGCTGGAGAAGCGCTTCGAGAAGTTCACCCTGGTGACGCAGAACATCGACAGCCTGCACCAGCGCGCCGGCTCGCGCGAGGTGGTGGAGCTGCACGGCAACATCGCCCGGGTGAAGTGCTCGCTCGAACAAATCGTCGTCAATGACTTTTCCAGGGATGAATCGCCGCCGCGCTGCCACTGCGGCGCCTACCTGCGCCCCGACGTCGTGTGGTTCGGCGAAATGCTGCCTGCCGATGCCCTGGCGCGGGCCGAGGATGCGGCCGAGCATTGCGACGTGTTTCTCAGTATCGGGACGTCGGCCCAGGTCTATCCCGCCGCCGAACTGCCGCTGCGCGCCCTCTCGGCCGGCGCGACAGTTGTGGAAATCAACCCGGAACGGACGGCGCTGTCGCGACATGCCCATTTCGCGCTGCAAGGCGCGGCGGGAATCGTGCTGCCGCTGCTGCTGAACAAACTGCGCCAGCTGTAGGTCGGGCTTCAGCCCGACTTGGGCCGCCGGTTGTCCCACAGGGATTTCCTTCGGTCATCGGCCTGAAGGCCGACCTACGGAGCTAGCGCTTGAACAGGCCCTTGAGCAGGTCCTTCGACTTCTCCTGCACCTTTTCCTTCACCTTCTCCTCGACTTTGGCCTTGGCGGCTTCCGCCACCAGGCCGCCGAACTCGATGTTGTAGGCCAGCTTGTCGAAAGGCCCGCTCACCCGCACCGGCACGGTGAGCCCCTTCAGGTGATCAAGCTCCTTGCCGCCCTGGCCGCCGGCGGTGGCCACCACGCTGGCCTTGGCCAGGTAGTCCATGCGGTCCTCGCCGATATTGATGTCGCCCGCCCCCCCGAGGCGGATGAAGGGCGACTTCATGCTCAGGTCGTCGTTGCGCGCCACGCCGCCGGCGATACGAAAGGTGCCCGTCAGCTCGGAGAAATCCGTCTTCTCGGTCTGCTTCGCCTGCTGCACGGTGTCCTTTCGAGTCGAGAACACCGCCTTGGTCTCGCGGAAGGTCTTCGCCAGGTTGATGCCCTTGATGGCGCCGTCCTTCAGGTTCATGCTCGCCGTACCGCCGAGGCCTTTCTTCATCGCGGCGACAGTCGTGCCGGCCGTCGTGACGTCCAGCGCCACATTGCCGCGCCCCTCAAGCACGTCCTTGTCAAGGGCGTCCTTCATGAGCGGGTTGATATTGACGTTGGCGAGATTCTGCTTCAGCGCGACGTGGTTGCCATTGGCGTTGACCGAGAGCGCACCCGCCAGGCTGCCGTCGTAGAGGTTGGCCGTCAGGGGGGCGACGTCGAGCTTGCCGTTGGCAGCCTTGATTTCCAGTCGCACGTTGCTGGCCTTGACGTTCGACACCTGCAACTGGCCGATTTTGACGACGCCGCTGGCGTTCAGCCCCTTGAGGGCGGCGAAGTCGAGCGGCTTTTCCGGCGCCTGCTTGTCCGCTTCCTTGCTCCCGGCCGCGGCAGCCTTCGGCGGCAGATATTTATCCACATTGAGCTTGTCGATGTCGAGGTCGAAGCCCATCGCCAACGGGCTGAAGCGAGAAACATTGATCTTCGCATTGATCTTGCTCTCGTCGAACCGGGTATCGGCATGCAGCGCCGCCGTCTGCCCGTCGATGTCGGCACGCAACCCGCCGGTCAAGGGCAGCTTGACGCTCTTCATCGGCATCTGCGGATTCGCCACGGCGAGCTCACCGCTGAAGGCCGGCAGCTCCACCGTCTGTTTTTCCATGTTGGCGGCGAGGGCGGAAGTCAGGCTGCCCTTGACCGTCGTCTCGCCCTGGCGGGCATCCAGCTCGAGCGTCAGCTTGCCTGCCTTCAGCGCCTGGCTGCTGCCCTCGACGCCCGAGAGGGCGATCTTCGCATCGACGGCGCGCTGCGCACCGGTCAGCTTGATCGAGGCATTGACGGCCGCGCCGCTCGCCTTGTCGGCGGCCAGCGCCAGCTTCGGCGCTTCCAGCCTGGCTTCGAAGGCATCGCCGTCTTCCTTGCCCCTGGCCGTCAGCAGCAGCTGGTCTACGGCGATTTCATTCGTGCCGGTCAGTTGCAGCGCGGCCGCGGCCAGCGCCAGCTCCAGCGCCTTCAGCTCGCCCACGTCGCCCGACAGGCGCACGTCGAGCTTCGCGCCGCCGTAGCGCTTCTTGTCGAGGTCGTAGCGGTATTCGCCGCCGGCCTTGAGCGCCGCCGCCAGGCGCGGCTTGTTGCCCGCCAGCTTCGCCGACAGGTCGAATTTGTCCGTCGCCGCATTCGCCAAGCGCCCGGTCGTCAGGTTCAGGCCGGAGAGGATCAGCTCCTGGCCGGCTTTTTCGTCGCGCCAGGCCAGTTCGCCATTGGCGAACTTCACGCCGGCGATGTCGAAGCGCGCCGGTGGCTCCTTTTCGTCCCTGGCCAGCAGGTCGTCGATGTTCAGGCGGCCGTCCTTGAAGCGCACCAGCCGGGCCTTGACGCCGTCGAGTTCCACGGTATCGACCACCACCTGCCTGGTCAGCAGGGGCATCAGCTGCAGGGAGATGCGGGCATTCTCGATCGAGGCGAAGACCTGCTCGCTCCTGTGCTCGGACAGCGTGGCCTTGCCCAGATGCACGCCGATGCCGGGAAACAGGGACAGGGACAGGTCGCCCTCGATCTTCAGGCTGCGCTGCTTCTTCTCCTGGACCAGCTGGGAAATCTCGCCCTTCCATTTGTTGGCGTCGAAGGTCGCCAGGATGAAGGCGGCGGCGGCGGCCAGCAATGCGACCACGCCGCCCAGGACAAAGGCGATGATCTTGAAGGTTTTCATGAAGCCTCCCGCTCCGGCGCTTGGTTGCGTGATTTCAGGTTAGCAGAGAACGCCACGGGCGACTATTGGCGGCGCATCCCGCCGGGATTTCCTCCGGTCATATTGCATCTTCCCGATAATCCCGCAACACTTACGCCATCCACGACCCCACCGGACAGGAGTTGCGCATGAGCATCGTCAGCGAGTTCAAGGAATTTGCCATGAAGGGCAATGTCGTCGACCTGGCGGTCGGCGTCATCATCGGCGGCGCCTTCGGCAAGATCGTCGACTCCCTCGTCAAGGACATGGTGATGCCCATGGTGGGGCGGCTGCTCGGCGGCGTCGACTTCCGGCACCTGTATCTCAACCTCGGCAGCAAGACCTTCGAAACGCTGGAAGCCGCCGAGAAGGCCGGTGCGCCGATCATGAAGTACGGCGCCTTCATCAACACCGTGGTCGATTTCGTCATCATCGCCTTCGCCATCTTCATGGCGATCAAGGTGATGAACCGGATCAAGCGGGCGGAGACGCCGGCGCCGGCCGAGCCGACGACGCGGGAATGCCCGCACTGCCTTTCGGCCATCCCGCTCAAGGCGACGCGCTGCGCGCACTGCACCTCGCAGCTGCAATAAAGCCGGTAGCAACCCTTTTCATTCCAAGTGGCATGACGAACCGGAAAACGGTTGATGCGGCCGCCGCGCAAACGGCCGGCGTGCTCCCGCGCATCTATGCGGCGGCAAGCGACCCCGAGAAGTGGCCGGAAGCCCTGCAGGCCGTTGCCGGCCTGCTCGACGCCTCCCGGGGGCTGATCTTCTCGCACCAGGCCTCGCCCGAGCAGCGCGGCCTGTGGGTCTCCTGGCGGACATCGCCCGAGGCGATGCAGCGCTATGTCGAGCATTACCATGCCCACGACATCTGGATGCAGCGGGGCCATGCCCTGAACGCCTGGGTGCCGGGGCGGGTGGTCGTCAGCAAGGATCTCCTGGCGGACAAGGCGTTCCTCGATTCGGTGTTCTACCGCGAGTTCCTGGCGCCGCAGGACATCCGCGACCTGTGCGCCGGCGTGCTGCATGACGGCAGCGAGCCGGGCATCCCGCGCGTCCATATCGCCGTCTATCGCCCCCACGCCAAGCCCCGCTTCAATGCCGCCGACAAGGCGCTGCTGGCCGCGCTCCTGCCGCACCTGCGGGAAGCGGCGCGCCTCGGCTTTCGGCTGGCCGAACTGGAGCAAAGGCTGCACATCGCGCGCGCCACCGCCGACACGATCCTGCCGGCGCTGGTTCTGGCGGACAGGACCGGCCGCATCGTCTACGCCAACCGGGCGGCACAGGCGCTCTGCGCCGCGAGCGACGGCCTTCGGCTGAATGAAGGCCGCCTGCAGGTCGCTGCAGCCCGGCTGCAGGCCAGGCTCGACAAGCTGCTGACGCAGGATGGGGCGCAAGAGACGGCGCTGCAAATCCCGCGTCCCTCGGCCAGGCCCGCCTACTGGCTGATCCAAGTCGACCTGCCGTCGACCGGCGAATCGCCGCCGGATGCGCGGCGGCCGAGCAGGGCCCTGCTGATTCACGATCCGGCCATCCAGGGCGCCAACCTGCAGGACTTCGCCGTCCTCCACGGACTGACTCCTGCGGAAGCCAAGCTTCTTGAAGCCCTGCTGCTCCATTCCACCCTGCCCGAAGCGGCGCAACACCTGGGCGTCAGCATCAATACCGTGCGCAGCCAGTTGCGCTCGATTCTCGACAAATGCGGCGTGCGCCGGCAGGTCGAACTGATGCGCATGGTGGTGGCGTGGCCGCGCCGCGAGCGGCGGGAAAAACCAGGTGGAAAATAGGCTTGCCGGTGGTGGCCCGGTGCGAATGCAGGCCGAGGGAATCTGGCGCGCCCGAGACGATTCGAACGTCCGACCCCTGCCTTCGGAGGGCAGTACTCTATCCAGCTGAGCTACGGGCGCGAGGACGCGAAGCATAGCCCTTTTCCCCTTTATCGTCCATTCGGCCAGCCGATGCGGCGTTCCGCCAGGGGATATATATAATTCAACCGTTACCCAATCCCGGCAAGGAATACGGAAATGGCTGAGCAGCATGAGGAAAGCAGCGGACTGATCAAGACGCCGAAGCAGCTGATCGTCGTGGTTGTCATTGCATTGTTCCTGCCCGTCGCGGTTGCGGTTCTGTTCTCGCAACTGGCCACCGGCGGCCGTTCAAGCGGGGATCTTTCCGAGGAGGCGGTGGCGAAACGCATCCAGCCGATGGCGCAAGTGGCGCTCGCCGGCGCCGCGGCGGCGCCCGCGGCGGCCGGAACTTCGGGTGCCGCGCCTGGCGGCAAGAAAATCTATGACGGCGCCTGCGTTGCCTGCCATGCTGCCGGTGTGGCCGGCGCGCCGAAGTTCGGCGACAAGGCTGCCTGGGCGCCGCGCCTGCAGACCGGCCTCGCCGCGCTCGCCGCCAGCGCCATCAAGGGCAAGGGCGCCATGCCGCCCAAGGGCGGCAACGCCTCGATTCCCGATGCGGATATTCGCGCGGCGGTGGAATACATGACGGCCGCGGCGAAGTAAGAATGTAGGTCGGCCTTCAGGCCGACAATTGCGGCCGAAGTCGGCCTGAAGGCCGACCTACGTTTTCATTTGGCGCCGGCCAGCAGCGCCTTCATCTGCGCCAGGCGGGCCGAACCGGCAGCGCGGTCGGCCGGCTCGGCAGCCTTGCCGCCCGTCATCTTCAGGTCGTCCCCCATTTCGGCAATGAAGCGCGAGGGCTCGCACTCGCGCCAGTCCTTGCCCGTCTTGCGCCGCTCGCAATAGGAGATCGCCAGGCTGCGCTCGGCGCGCGTGATGCCGACGTACATCAGGCGGCGCTCCTCCTCCACCGTGCCGGCATCGATGGACTCGCGGTGCGGCAGGATGCCCTCCTCGACGCCGACCAGGAAGACGTGCCTGAACTCCAGGCCCTTGGCGGCGTGCAGCGTGGAGAGCTGCACCTGGTCGCCGCCGTCCTCGGCCTTGTCCAGCATCGAGATCAGCGCGACGGTCTGCGTCAGTTCGAGCAGGGTCTTGTTCTCCTCCTCGCCCTTCCTCCCCAGCCAGTCGACGAAGTCGCGCACGTTGGCCCACTTGGTCTCGGCCTCGCGCGGATCGAAGCTGTCGAACAGCCAGGCCTCGTAGCCGATGGCGCGCAGGAAATCCTCCAGCACCTGGCGCGCCGGCTCGCGCTGGGCGCGCCACTCGAGCTTGTTGACGAGGTCGCCGAATTCGCGCACGGCTTCGAGCTGGCGCGGATTCAGGTAGCCCGCTGCCGCGTCGTCGAAGGCGGCGGCGAAGAGCGAGGCATGGCGCACGCCGGCCAGGCGGCCGAGTCCCTCCAGCGTGGTGCTGCCGATGCCGCGGCGCGGCGTGGTGGCGGCGCGGATGAAGGCGGGATCGTCGTCGCTGTTGGCGATCAGGCGCAGCCAGGCGATGAGGTCCTTGATCTCGGCCTTGTCGAAGAACGACTGGCCGCCGGAGATGGCGTAGGAAATCTTCTGGTTGCGCAACTGCTGCTCGAAGACGCGCGCCTGGTGGTTGCCGCGGTAGAGGATGGCGTAGTCCGACCACTTGCCGCGGTGCTCGAAGCGGTGCGCCATCAGCTTCATGACGACCTGCTCGGCCTCCTGCTCGTTGTCGCGGGCGACGTTCACCTGGACGGCGTCGCCGTGGCCGTGCTCGGACCACAGGCGCTTCTCGAACAGCTTCTCGTTGTTGCCGATGAGCGCGTTGGCGGCCTTCAGGATGCGCTGCATGGAACGGTAGTTCTGCTCCAGCTTGATGACCTTCAGCTGCGGATAATCGGCCTGCAGGATGCGCAGGTTTTCCACGTCGGCGCCGCGCCAGGCATAGATGGCCTGGTCGTCGTCGCCCACCGCGGTGAAGGCGGCGCGCGCGCCGGCGATGAGGCGCATCAGCCGGTACTGGCTGCGGTTGGTGTCCTGGTATTCGTCGACCAGCAGGTACTGCAATTTTCCCTGCCAGCGCAGCAGCACGTCCGCCTCGCTTTCGAACAAGCGCACCGGCAGGCGGATGAGGTCGTCGAAATCCACCGCCTGATAGGCGCGCAGGGCCTGTTCGTAGTCGCCGTAGAGCCGCGCCGCGGCCAGATCCAGTTCGTCCTCGGCCAGCGAGAGCGCCTCATTCGGCTCGACCAGCGCGTTCTTCCAGCCGGAGATGCGCCATTGCAGGGACTTCAGGCGCGCCTTGTCGGCCTCCTTTGCCAGCTCTGCCAGGACTGCACCGCTGTCGGCTGCATCGAAGATGGAGAAGCGCGGCTTGAGCTGCAATGCCTTCGCCTCCTGGCGCAGGATGCGCGCGCCGAGCGCGTGGAAGGTGGACACGTTGAGCGATTCGAGCGGCTGGCCGGGCAGCAGCTGGCGCGCCCGTTCGCGCATCTCCTTCGCCGCCTTGTTGGTGAAGGTGATGGCGGCGATGTGCTCGGGCTTGAAGCCGCGCTGCTCGACGAGATGGGCGATCTTCTGCGTGATGACGCGCGTCTTGCCCGAGCCGGCGCCGGCCAGCACCAGCAGCGGGCCGTCGAGATACTTCACCGCTTCGCGCTGCGGGGGATTGAGTGTTGCCGACATGCAATGAAAAGATTAGCCGCGGATTACGCCGATTTGCGCGGATACACCAAATCCGCGTTCATCCGCGAAATCCGCGGCTTGATTATTTGTTCAGGGCGCCGAAGACCTTCTGCAGCAGGCTGCTGGCCTGGCCGAGGGGATTCTTGCGGATCGCCCGCTCCTCCTCGGCGATCATGAGGAACAGGCCGTCGAGCGCCTTCTGCGTGACGTAGTCCTCGAGGCTGGCATCCTTTTCGTCGAGGAGGCCGAGCTTGGCGGCCTGCCTGGCATAGCGGTTGTACTTCTCGGCCAGCTTCACCTTCTCCGTCGCCTTCTTCACGATCGGCAGGAACTTCTCGGTCAGCGGCGCCGAAGTGGTGCGCTTGAAATACTGCGTCGCCGAATCGTCGCCGCCGGTGAGGATGCCCTTGGCGTCCTGCAGCGTCATCTGCTTGACGGAGTTGACCAGCAGTTCCTTCGCTTCCGGCACGGCGGCCTCGGCGGCGCGGTTCATGGTGGTGATGAGCTCGTCGGCGCGCTTGCCCATGCCCAGCTTGCGCATGAGCTTCTCGGCTTTCTGCAGGCTCTCCGGCAGGGGAATCTTCACCTTGGGGTTGCCGAGGAAGCCGTCCGGCCTGCCGAGGCCGGCCACCGCCGCCGAAGCGCCCTGGGTCAGCGCCTGCCTCAGGGCGCCGCTGCTGTCCTGCTGGCTGATGTCCTCCAGGCCCGCGGCGCGCGCAGAAGAGAAGATGACAAGCCAGAGCAAACCGATGAAAATGCGCAGAGGAGTAGCCATGTCGTAGCTCCCGTTGTTCTGCCCGCATTCTCGCATGAAAGGATAGCCAGATGAGCGCACTGAGCTGGAAGCAGTACTTCATCTACCAGGCCGACTACCAGCACTGGGCCAACGAGGCGCTGTTCGAGTGCCTCGACCGGCTCGACCCGAAGACCCTCACCGAACCGCAGGGGCTGCCTTTTTCCACCATCCACCAGACCGTCGACCACATTCTGGTGGTGGGGGAATTGTGGCGGCTGCGCCTGCAGGGCGAAAGCCCGATCGTCGACTTCAAGGTGATTCACCATCCGGACTGGCGCGAGCTGAAGAATGCCCTGCGCCAGGAAATGCGCGGCCTGCAGCACTGGCTGGAGATGAAGCCTGACGCCTTCTTCGAATCCGAGATCGCCTATCGCAGCACGGAGAGCAAGGAGCGGCGCAACTGGGTGCGCGATGTGCTCACCCACATGATGGGCCACATGGTGCATCACCGCGGCCAGATTTCCGCCGTCGCCACCCGGCTCGGCGCACCGGCGCCGGAATTGGATTACATCCTCTACAAGCGGGCGGTCGATTCCGCCCTGGCCCAAACGCGGCTGGGGTAACGGACAGGACAACCGCCTTGAGGTATATTCCTTCGACCTGATTCAGGGCAAGCGGCAACGGAAAGATGGCCTACATCGACTGGTCGGAGCGCTACAGCGTGAGCGACAAGCATCTCGACAGCCAGCACAAGGGGTTGTTCGCGCTCATCAATCAACTGCATGAGGCCATCCTCGAACGGCGCGGCAGGGATTTCATGGTCGAACTGTTCGCGGAGCTGGGAAAGTACGTCGAACAGCACTTCAGGGATGAAGAAGCCCACATGCGGCGCATCAGCCATGCCGAATTGCCCCGGCACCAGGCCGATCACAAGTATTTCATCGATGCGATCGGCGAACTGCGCGCGCGGTGCGAGGAAGGCGACGGCAACGTCGGCGTGGACACCATCGACTTCCTCACCCACTGGCTGATCGATCACATCATGGGCCGGGACCGGAAATACATTCCGGATTCGCAGGCCGCCTAGGCATTCAGAGAAAGGGCAGGAGTTTCGCTTCCAGCTGCTGCAATCCGAGCGCACCGATGTGCGCCATGCGCAGCGCGCTCTGGCGATCGAGGATGAAGAGAGTGGGCGTGCCCCGGATGCCGCCAAAGACCTTCGCATGCTGCGGCGCCCGCATGGCGACGGGAAAGCCGTAGTCGTGATCCTTCCAGAATTCCTCGACCGTGAAGGCGTCGGCATCGACCGACAGGGCGAGGATCTCGAAGCCCCGCGAGCGGTATTTTTCGTACAGCTTCTGCAATTCCGGCAGCTCTTTCTGGCAGGCCGGGCACCAGGTCGCCCAGAACACCACCAGCACCGCCTTGCCCTTCAGGGCCGCGGCCGGCAGGGACTTGCCGTCCAGCAGGCGGGTGTCGAAGGCGGGCGCCGTTTCGCCGACGCGGGCCTGGGCTTGCGCGGCGCCGGAGATGGCCAGGGAAACGATCAGCAGCAGGATTCGCAACATGGCGGCTTTTCAGCTTACGCCGGCCAGGTGCGCCTGCTGGTCGGCGTGGTAGCTGGAGCGCACCATCGGCCCGCAGGCGGCGTGCGAGAAGCCCATGGCCTGCGCCTCGCGCCCGAACATCGCGAAGACGTCCGGGTGCACGTAGCGCAGCACCGGCAGGTGGTGGCCGGAGGGCGCCAGATACTGGCCGACGGTGAGCATGTTGACGTCGTGAGCGCGCAGGTCGCGCATGACGGCGAGGATTTCCTCGTCGGTTTCGCCGATGCCGACCATCAGGCCGGACTTGGTCGGGATGCGCGGATTGCGCGCCTTGAAGGCCTTCAGCAGGGCCAGCGAATGGGCGTAGTCGGCGCCGGGCCGCGCCTGCCTGTAGAGCCGCGGCACGGTTTCCAGGTTGTGGTTGAAGACATCCGGCGGCGTGGCGGTGAGGATGTCCACGGCGATGTCCAGCCGGCCGCGGAAGTCCGGCACGAGGATTTCGATGCGCGTCGCCGGCGACGCTTCGCGCACGGCGCGGATGCAGTCGGCGAAGTGCTGCGCGCCGCCGTCGCGCAGATCGTCGCGGTCGACGCTGGTGATGACGACGTAGCGCAACTTCATCGCCGCCACCGTCTGCGCCAGGTGCGCCGGCTCCTGCGCGTCGGGCGCGAGCGGCTTGCCGTGGCCGACGTCGCAGAACGGGCAGCGCCGCGTGCACAGGTCGCCGAGGATCATGAAGGTGGCGGTGCCCTTGCCGAAGCACTCGCCGATGTTCGGGCAGGAGGCCTCTTCGCACACCGTGTGCAGGGCGGCATCGCGCAGGATGCGCTTCACCTCGCCGAAGCGGGCGTGGCTGTTGCCGGCCTTGACGCGGATCCAGTCGGGCTTCTTCAGGGGCACGGCGGCCGGCACCACCTTGATGGGGATGCGGGCGGTCTTTGCCTCGCCTTTCTGCTTGTGCGGTTTTTCGTTTGTCACTGTTCGATCTGCCTTGTCAGCTGCGCCAGCAGCTTGTCGCCGGCGGCTTCCCAGCCGTCCGCGACGCCGAGATCGCGCAGCTGCGTGACTTTCAATCCGGGGTAGCCGCAGGGATTGATCGCCGAAAACGGCGCGAGTTCCATGTCCACGTTGAGCGCCACGCCATGGTAGCAGCAGCCGCCCTTCACGCGCAGGCCCAGCGCGGCGATCTTGGCGCCGCCGACATACACGCCCGGCGCGCCTGGAATGCGCTCACCGCGCAGGCCATAGCCAGCGAGCAGGTCGATCACCGCCTGCTCGATGCGCGAGACCAGCTCGCGCACCTTGAGGCCGCGCCGCGCCAGGTCGACCAGCAGGTAGGCCACCGCCTGGCCGGGGCCGTGGTAGGTGATCTGGCCGCCGCGGTCGATCTTCACGACGGGAATGCCGATGTCGCGCAGGAGGTGCTCCGGCTTGCCGCCCTGGCCCTGGGTGAACACCGGCGGGTGCGCGGTGAGCCACAGCTCGTCGGGCGTGGCGGCGTCGCGTTCGGCGGTGAAGCGCTGCATGGCGCGCCAGGTCGGCACAAAGTCAGTCCGCCCAAGACGGCGAATGCGTAGGTCGGGCTTCAGCCCGATGACCGAAGGAAATCCCTGTGGGACAGGGGCGCTCGATGTCGGGCTGAAGCCCGACCTACGAGACGGGCTCGTCACAAGACCACCTTGACCAGCGGATGGGCCGACAGTTCGCGGTAGAGCGCGTCGAGCTGCTCGCGCGAGACGGCGCGGATGGTGCAGGTCAGGCTCATGTAATTGCCCTTCGCGCTGGGCCGCATTCCCATGCCGGCGGCGTCGAAATCCGGCGCGTGGCGCAGCACCACTTCCAGCACGGCCTGGGCGAAGCCGTCGTGCCGCTGCCCCATGACCTTGATGGGGAACTCGCAGGGAAACTTCAGAAGGGATTCTTCACTCACCCGCGCGCATCACCGTCTGCTTGAAATCCTGGTACCAGGCGTACATCATTTGAAAGGCGGGTCCAGGCTTGCCCGTTCCGATGAACCGGCCGTCGAGCACGGTGATCGGCAGCACCTCCTTGGTCGAGGAAGTCATCCACAATTCGTCGGCGGTGCGCGCCTCTTCCTCGAGCACATCGCGCACCTCGATCGGCAATCCATTCGCAGCGGCCAGCTCGATCACGACGTCGTAGGTGATGCCGGGCAGCATCAGGTGGTTCTTCGGCGGCGCCAGCAGCACGCCGTGCTTCACGGCGAAAATGTTGGAGGCGGCGCCTTCGGTCATGAAACCGTCGCGGAAAAGGATCGTCTCGACGCAGCCGGCATCGGCCGCCAGCTGGCGCAGCAGGCAGTTGGCCAGCAGCGAGGTCGTCTTCAGGTCGCAGCGCAGCCAGCGCACGTCCGGCGCCGACACCGCGGCGATGCCGGTTTCGCGCTGTGACGGCGGCGGCGTGACCAGCGGCTCGGACATGATGTACACCGTCGGCGTCACCCGGGCCGGGAAGGCATGATTGCGCCGGGTATCCGCGCCGCGCGTGATCTGCAGGTAGACCGACTGGTCCTCCCCCGCGTTGCGCGCAATGATCTCGCCGATCAGCCGGGCCCACTCCGCGTCTCCGTGCGGGTTGTCCAGCCGGATGCCGTCGAGGGTGTGGCGCAGGCGGGCAAGATGCTCGGCCAGGCGGAAGGGCCGCCGCGAATAGACCGGGATCACCTCGTAGGCGCCATCGCCGAAGAGGAAGCCGCGGTCCATGGCCGAAACTTTCGCCTCGGCGATCGGCATGAACTGTCCGTTGAGGAAAACGGTGCTCATTCGAACCAGAGGCGCAGCGTGTCCCAGGCGCGGCCGATCATGCCGGCCACCGGCACGGCTTCCAGCGCCAGGACGGGATACTCGCCATAGGGCTTGTCGTCGAGCGTGAGCCTGAGCGTGGCGATGCGCTGGCCCTTCTGCACCGGGGCCAGGAGCGGCTGGTTGCTGACCAGGCTGGCCTTGATCTTTTCCGCCATGCCCTTGGGCAGCGACAGGGTGAAATCCTCGAGGAATCCCGCCTTCACGGTGTTCTGCGCACCCTTCCACACCTTGAGCCGGGACACCTCCTGGTCCCTGGCATAGAGCTTCACCGCGTCGAAGAACTGAAAGCCGAAGTTGAGCAGCTTCTGCGACTCCTGCGTGCGCATGGCGTCGGAGGCCGTGCCCATCACCACCGACAGCAGGCGGCGCGGCCCGCGCCGGGCCGAGGCGATCAGGCAATAGCCGGCATTCTCGGTGTGCCCGGTCTTGACGCCGTCGACGGCGGGATCCAGCCAGAGCAGGCGATTGCGGTTGGCCTGGCTGATGCGGTTGTAGCTGTATTCGCGCAGGGCGTAGAGCGGGTAATGCTCGGGAAAGTCGCGGATCAGCGCCGCCGCCAGCGCGCCCAGATCGCGCGCCGTCGAATAATGCTGCGGATCGGACAGGCCGGTGGCGTTGGCGAAGTGCGTGGCCTTCAACCCGAGCCGCTGCGCTTCCCGGTTCATCGACTGGACAAAGGCCTCTTCCGTGCCGGCAACGGCTTCCGCCAGCGCAATGCAGGCATCGTTGCCCGACTGCACGATCATGCCGCGCAGCAGTTCGTCGACCGTCACGGGCCGCTTCGGCTCGATGAACATGCGCGAACCCTGCGTCTTCCACGCCCGCTCCGACACCGGCACCGTCTGCGCGGGCTTGATCCTGCCTTCCTTCAAGGCTCCCAGCACCACATAGGCCGTCATCAGCTTGGTCAGCGAGGCCGGCTCGACGCGCTCGTCGGGGTTGTAGGACGCCAGCGCCTGGCCGGTCGAATAGTCGAGCAGCAACCAGGATTTGGCTGCAATCGTGGGCGCCTGGGGCAGGATCTGCGCCTGGGCCAGCCCGGCGAAGAAAAGTGAAAGCAGAAAAGCCGGAAGTCTCATCGGATAGAGGCGGAGGGAAAACGGGAAATTATACCGTCAGCGCTGTACGACGAAGGGCTTGAAGGCGAGCGCCTCGCGGATGCGCTCGGCCACGCGGCCGGCTTCCTGCGCATCGCGATAGGGGCCGAGATGCAGGCGGTACATGCCGTCCTTGGGATGAACGTGGATGGTTTCGCCCAGCCAGGTCAACTGCTTGAGGATGCGGGCGCGAAAGCTTTCCGCGTTGTCGAGATTGCCGAAGGCGCCGAGCTGGAGGAACGTGCCGCGCAGCTCCTGCACGGCCGGCAGCGGCGGCGGATCGGCGGGGGCGGCGGCAGCGATCTGGGCAATGGGGTCGGCTGCAGCGGCCGCGCCCGCTGTTTCCGGCCTCGCCGGTGCCGCCGCCAGCAGCGTGTCCCCCGCCGGGGCTTCCTTCGGGGCGTCGCCCGGCAGCACGCTCTCCACCTCGACCTGCGCGCTGCCGCTGCCGACATAGCCGAGCTTCCAGGCGGCGGCATAGGAGAGGTCGATCACGCGGTCGTGCAGGAAGGGGCCGCGGTCGTTCACCCGCACGACCACCGACTTGCCATTGGCGAGGTTCGTCACCCGGACGTAGCTGGGAAGCGGCAGCGTCGGGTGCGCCGCCGTCATGGCGAACATGTCGTAGGCCTCGCCGCTGGAGGTCTTCTGGCCGTGGAACTTGCGCCCGTACCAGCTGCCGATGCCGCGCGCCTTGTAGGGCTTCAACTCCTGATAGGGCACATAGTCCCGGCCCAGCACGGAATACGGCCGGTTGGCGAAGCGGTGCAGCGGTTCGGCCCTCGGCTGGGCGTCAGGGATCGCATCGAGGTTGTCCGGCACGCTGTCGCCCGGACCGTCGTCCTGGTAGAAACCGCCGCCCTTCTTCAGGACATAACTCGGCTTTTGCGGCGCCGGCTTCACGGCCGCAGGTTCCTCGCGCTCAATGGCGCGCGGCGGCTGGCTGCCGCAGGCGGTCAGCATTATCGCAACGCAGGCAAGGACAAACCACTCCTCACTCCTCACGCCTCACTCCTCACTTTTGCACAAGCATGCGATGCTTGTGGATGCTCATCAGTATGCCCACGCCGAGGAACAGCGTCACCAGCGCCGTGCCGCCGTAGCTGACGAAGGGCAGCGGCACGCCCACCACCGGCAGGATGCCGCTCACCATGCCCATGTTCACGAAGGCATAGGTGAAGAAGATCAGGGTCACGCTGCCGGCCAGCAGGCGCGAGAACAGCGTCGGCGCGTTGGCGGCGATCATCAGGCCGCGGCCGATGAGGAGCGCATAGAGCACCAGCAGGAAGGTGTTGCCGAGCAGGCCGAACTCCTCGGAGAGCACGGCGAAGATGAAATCGGTATGCCGTTCCGGGATGAATTCGAGGTGCGTCTGCGTGCCGTTGCCCCAGCCCTTGCCGAGAATGCCGCCGGAGCCGACGGCGATGGTCGACTGGATGATGTGGAAACCCTTGCCGAGCGGATCGGACTCGGGATCGATCAGGGTCAGGATGCGATGGCGCTGGTAGTCGCGCAGCAGCGTCCAGGCGAAAGGCAGGCTGGCCAGGCCGCCGACGAAGAGCAGGGCCATGACCTTCCAGGACAGGCCGGCGAGAAAAATGACGAAAAAGCCCGCCGCGAACACGAGAATCGCCGTGCCGAGATCCGGCTGCCTGGCGATGAGGGCGACGGGCAGCAGCAGGATGAGGGCGGCGGCGGCCCAGTCGCGCAGGCGCAGCATGGCTTCGTGCTTCTGGAAATACCAGGCCAGCATGAGCGGCATGGCGATCTTCATGATTTCCGAGGGCTGGATGCGCATGAAGCCGAGATTGAGCCAGCGCTTGGCGCCCTTGGAGACGTCGCCGAACAGGGCGACGGCAACGAGCAACAGCACGCCGAACAGGTAGAGCGGCAGGGCCAGGTGCATGAGGCGCTGCGGCGGCATCTGCGAGGCCACGCGCATCACCACCAAAGCCACGGCGAGATTGATGAACTGATTGTTGAGCCGTTCCGGCGAGGCGCTCGCCAGCACGAGCAGGGCGTAGCCGAGCAGCAGCGCCAGCAGCGCCAGCAGCGTCGGATCGATCGGTGCGACCAGTCGCTGCCACCATTCGCGCGGGCGGAAGGCGAACTCAGTCATCCTCGCCGACCTCCTCGTCTTCCGGCGCCGCGTCTTTCGGCAGCTTGCCGAGCAGGTAGTAGTCGAGTACCTGGCGCGCGATCGGCGCGGCCGACTGCGCGCCGAAGCCGCCGTTTTCCACCAGCACCGCGAGTGCGATTCTCGGTTGTTCGGCCGGGGCAAAGGCAATGAACAGCGCATGGTCGCGCAGGCGCTCTTTCACCTTGCCTTCGAGGTATTTTTCCCCCTTCAGGCTGTACACCTGCGCCGTTCCGGTCTTGCCGGCCGAGACGTATTCCGCGCCGGCGAAGGCGCGCGCGCCGGTACCCTCCTTGTTGACGCCGATCATCGCCTGCCTGATGAACTCGACGTTGGCGGGCTTCAAGGGCAGCGTGCGCAAGGGCTGCGGCTCGATCAGGGTCCGCTCGCCGGTATTGATGTTCTCGATGTGCTTCACCAGGTGGGGGCGATACATTACGCCGCCGCTGGCGAGGGCCGCCGTTGCCTGCGCCAGCTGGATGGGGGTGTAGGCGTTGTAACCCTGGCCGATGCCGATGGAAACGGTCTCGCCGGCGTACCACTTCTGCTGTTCGGGCT
This sequence comes from Rhodocyclales bacterium, assembly GCA_016214145.1. Taxonomy (GTDB): domain Bacteria; phylum Pseudomonadota; class Gammaproteobacteria; order Burkholderiales; family Rhodocyclaceae; genus Desulfobacillus. Next base: position 35,640 of record JACRPA010000006.1, on the reverse strand, counting down.
TGCGGAAGCGCTTTCTCTTCCATTCCTGCGAGGGCAGCACGCCCTCCGATTCGCCCTCGATGTCGATGCCCGTGCGCTGCCCCAGGCCGAGCTGGCGCATGAAGCCGGAAATGTGGTCGATGCCCATGTCGTTGGCCAGCATGTAGTAGTAGGTATCGCAGGAATGCACGATCGACTTGTACATGTCCACCAGGCCGTGGCCGCCCTTCTTGTCGTCGCGGAAGGTATGCCCGCCGAAATTGAAGAAGCCCGGGTCCGAGATGGTCTGCTGCGGCGTGCGCTTGCCGATTTCGAGGGCGGCCAGCGCCATGAAGGGCTTGAAGGTCGAGCCGGGAGGATAGGCGCCGTTGAGGGCCCGGTTCACCATCGGCTTGTCCTCGGAGGTGTTGAGAAACTCCCAGTCCTGCGGGTTGATGCCATCGACGAACAGATTCGGGTCGTAGCCGGGCATGGAAACCAGCGCCAGGATGCCGCCGGTCGAAGGCTCGATCGCCACCAGCGCGCCGCGCCGCTTGCCGAAGGCGCGCTCGATTACCCGTTGCAGCTTCACGTCCAGCGTCAGCGTCAGATTGTTGCCGGAAACCGGCGCGGTGCGGGAGAGCACGCGCACGGCGCGACCGCCGGCATCGACTTCGACCTCCTCGAAGCCGGTCTGGCCGTGCAGCTCGAACTCGTATTTCTGCTCCAGGCCGGTCTTGCCGAAATGCTCCGTGCCGCGGTAGTTGTTGTCCTGCTCGTGTTCCCCGATCTTCTCCAGGTCGCGGTCGTTCACCCGGCCGATGTAGCCCATGGCATGCGAGGCCAGGTCGCCTTGCGGGTACTGGCGGAACAGGCGGGCCTTGATTTCCACGCCGGGGAAGCGGAAGCGCTGGGCGATGAAGCGCGCCACTTCCTCGTCGGAGAGGCGCGTGCGGATGGGCAACGACTCGAAGTTCTTGCTTTCCTCGAGCAGCTTGCGGAAGCGCTTGCGGTCCTTCGGCTGGATATCGATGATGCCGGCCAGTTCGTTGATGACGGCTTCCAGGTCGGCCACTCTGCTCGGCGTGATTTCCAGCGTATAGGCGGAATAGTTGCGCGCCAGCACTACGCCGTCGCGGTCGACGATGACGCCGCGGTTGGGCACGATGGGCACCAGGGAGATGCGGTTGTCCTCGGCCCGCGTCTGGTAGTGCTCGTGCTGGACGACCTGCAGCCAGAAGAAACGCGCGAAGAGCAGGAAGAAGGCGAACAGCACGAAGCCGCCCGCCACCGCCAGGCGCCGCTGGAAGCGATCGAGTTCCTGTTCCGGATTCCTGAATTCCGCCGGCCGCATGATTAATCGCCTCTCATATAGGGCGATTTTCGTCCTTCTCGTGCGGCTGGTACTGCGGCAGCAGCAGGATGAATGTCAGCGGGAACCAGAGCAGGGCGCCGCTGAAACTGCCGAGAAAATAGCCCCAGCCGGGGAAGTCCGCCCCGCCGACCAGCCGCGTGACGACCATGACGACCTGGGTCGCCAGCAGCAGCGGCAGGATGTGCAGCGCCTGCTGGACGAGCGGGAACCAGAGAATGCGGCGTGACAGGCCGCCGGCGGCGAACGTCAGCAGAAGATAGGCGAGGGGATGCTGCCCCATGACGCTGCCGGAGGCGACATCCATCAGCAGGCCGGCGATGAAGGCGGTGCCCATGCCGAGACGCAACGGTTCGCGCACGCTCCAGAAGGCCAGCACCAGCGCCACCCAGTCGGGCACGCCGAAGGTGTCGCCGAGCGGGATGAGGTTGAGGAAAAGCGCCGCGGCAAGCGAAAACAGGATGAACCACTGCCGGACGGGCAGCAGGATTCGGCGCGAGCTGTGGGTGGGCTGGATGGCCATTATTCCTTCTTCCTCGCCTTGCGGCCCTTGACGGGCTTGTCGCGCGCCTCGGTTTCCGCAACCTGCGGCGGCAGCGCCTCGCGCGCGCCGAGGATCAGCACTTGCCCGTGTTTCTCCACGCCGGCCGCCGGCTCGCAGACGATGCGGGCGAAGGAATAGGCGGCGTCACGGTCGACCCGCAGCACCTTCGCCACCGGCAGGCCGGGCAGATAGACGCCGTCCAGGCCGGACGTGACGAGCAGATCGCCGGGCTGCACGTCGGCGTTGGCGGCAAGAAAGCGCAGTTCAAGCTGGCCGCCGGAGGCGCCGAACAGCACGGTGCGCAGCCCGTTGCGCACGATCTTCACCGGCACCGCCTGGTTCTTGTCGGTGACCAGGGTCACCTCGCTTTGCAGGGGATAGACGCGCGTCACCTGGCCGAGGACGCCCGCCTCGTCCACCACCGCCTGACCGGCGGCGATGTCGTGCTGGCTGCCCTTGTCGACGATGACGCGGCGGGAAAAGGGATCGCGCGCCGTATACAGGATCTCGGCCAGGGTGCCGGGCACCGACTGCCGTGCCTTCATGTCGAGCAACTCGCGCAACCGCTGGTTCTCCAGCTCCAGGTGCTGCTGGCGCAGCAGCCAGTTGGCCGACTCCAGCTCCTTGCGCTTGAGCTGGACGTTTTCCCGCTGTACGTCAGCGAGGCTGGAAAAATAGTCGCCGAGCTGCTCGTAGAGATCGACCGGCGTATAGGCGGTGCGCTGCAGGGGATAGAGCACCACCGCCAAGCCCTGGCGGGCCAGCTCCAGATAGCGATACTTGAGATCGAGCACCAGCAGGGCGAGCGAGAGGATGACGAAGAAGGCGAGCCGCGCCAGCGGCGCGGGACCACGCTTGAAGAAGGGGGGCGGCTGGTGACCGACGACGGACATCTGTCAGTGAGGGGTGAGGAGTGAGGAGTGAGGAGAAAAAACAGGGTGAACGTTCTGCGCCCGGTGGTTTCTCCTCACCCCTCTCTCCTCACGCCTCACTCATTGGCAAAGATGCTCCCGAGCGTGTCCACCTTCTCCAGCGCGATGCCGGAGCCGCGCACCACGCAGGTCAGCGGATCTTCCGCCACGATGACCGGCAGGCCGGTCTCTTCCATGAACAGGCGGTCGATGTCGCGCAGCAACGCGCCGCCGCCGGTGAGCACCATGCCCTTCTCGGCGATGTCGGCGCCCAGTTCGGGCGGCGTCTGCTCGAGCGCCTGCTTGACGGCGCCGACGATGGCATTCAGCGGCTCGGTGAGCGCCTCGAGGATCTCGTTGCTGGAAATCGTGAAGCTGCGCGGGATGCCCTCGGCCAGGTTGCGGCCCTTGACTTCCATCTCCTTCACCTCGGAGCCGGGGAAGGCGGAGCCGATTTCCTTCTTGATCGATTCGGCGGTGGTTTCGCCGATCAGCATGCCGTAGTTGCGGCGGATGTAGTTGATGATGGCCTCGTCGAACTTGTCGCCGCCGACGCGCACGGAGCCGGCGTACACCATGCCGCCCAGCGAGATGACGCCCACCTCGGTGGTGCCGCCGCCGATGTCCACCACCATCGAGCCGGTGGCGTCCGACACCGGCATGCCGGCGCCGATGGCGGCGGCCATCGGCTCCTCGATCAGGTACACCTGGCTGGCGCCGGCGCCCAGCGCGGATTCGCGAATGGCGCGCCGCTCGACCTGGGTCGAGCCGCAGGGCACGCAGATGATGATGCGCGGGCTGGGCGAGAACAGGCGCGAATCGTGCACCTTCTTGATGAACTGCTTGAGCATCTGCTCGGTGACCGTGAAGTCGGCGATGACGCCGTCCTTCATGGGCCGGATGGCGGTGATGCTGCCGGGCGTCTTGCCGAGCATCTGCTTGGCGGAATGGCCGACCGCCATGATCGTCTTCTTGGCGTTGGGGCCGCCTTCGGTGCGGATCGCCACCACCGAGGGCTCGTTCAGCACGATGCCCTTGGTGCGCACGTAGATCAGCGTATTGGCGGTGCCGAGGTCGATCGCCAGGTCATTGGAAAAATAGGAGCGGAGAAAACCAAACATCATCACTTTGTCCCTGCGGAAAGCGGAAAATCGAGTCCCTATGATACTCTATTGCGCTTCGCAATTTTAGCCCCCCGCGCCATGTCCCTCAGTCTCGACCAGGTTCAGCGCATCGCCGATCTCGCCCGCATCGAACTCGCCTCCGGCGAGGCGGAGCAGACGCGCGACCAGTTGAACGGCATCTTCGGCCTCATCGAGGAAATGCAGGCGGCAAACACCGCCGGCGTCGAACCGATGGCCCATGCCCAGGATGTCGCCCAGCGCCTGCGCGAGGACCGGGCGGTGGAAACCGACCGCCACGCGGATTTCCAGAAAGTCGCGCCGGAAGTCGAGGCGGGGCTGTACCTCGTGCCCAAGGTAATAGAGTGAGGAACCGGGAGCAAGGCGCGAGGAGCGGGTGCGGCCACCCCCTCACTCCTCACCCCTCACTCCTCACACAAAAATGATCAACGCCAGCCTGAAAGAACTCTCCGCCGCCCTGGCGGGCAAGCAGCTCTCCAGCGTCGAGCTGACGACCCTTTTCCTGGACCGCATCGGCAAGCTCAATCCGGCCCTGAATGCCTTCATCACGCTCGACGCGGAAAAGAGCCTGTCCATGGCGCGCGAAGCCGACCATCGCCTCGCGCGGGGTGAAGGCGGCCCGCTCACCGGCATCCCGGTCGCGCACAAGGATATCTTCTGCGCCGAGGGCTGGCTCACCACCTGCGGCTCGAAGATGCTGTCGAACTTCGTCAGCCCCTACGACGCGACCGTGATCGAGCGCTTCAAGGCCGCCGGCACGGTCACGCTGGGCAAGACCAACATGGACGAGTTCGCCATGGGCTCGTCCAACGAAACCTCCTTCTACGGCCCGGTCAGGAACCCCTGGGACACGGCCGCCGTGCCGGGCGGTTCCTCCGGCGGTTCGGCGGCCGCCGTCTCCGCCAGACTGACGCCTGCCGCCACCGGCACCGACACCGGCGGCTCGATCCGCCAGCCGGCGGCCCTGTGCGGCCTGACCGGCCTCAAGCCGACCTACGGCGTCGTCTCGCGCTACGGCATGATCGCCTTCGCCTCCTCGCTCGACCAGGCCGGGCCGATGGCGAAGAGCGCCGAGGATTGCGCCCTGCTGCTCAATGCCATGGCCGGTTTCGACGCGCGCGACTCCACCAGCCTGGAGCGGCCGACCGAGGATTACACACGGGAAATCAACGCGCACGGCTCCACGCGCGATGGCGACAAGCCGCTCGCCGGACTGAGGATCGGCCTGCCGAAGGAGTTCTTCGCCGAAGGCCTGTCGGCCGACGTGGCGCAGGCGGTTGAAGACGCCATCGCCGCATACCGCAAGCTCGGCGCCATCACGGTGGACATCAGCCTGCCCAACATGAAGCTGTCGGTGCCGGCCTATTACGTCATCGCGCCGGCCGAGGCCTCCAGCAACCTGTCGCGCTTCGACGGCGTGCGCTACGGCTGGCGCGCCCCGCAGTACGGTGACCTGACCGACATGTACTGCAAGAGCCGCGCCCAGGGTTTCGGCGCCGAGGTGAAGCGGCGCATCCTGATCGGCACCTACGTGCTGTCGCACGGCTACTACGACGCCTACTACCTGCAGGCGCAGCGCATCCGCCGCCTCATCGCGCAGGATTTCGTCGCGGCCTTTCGCCAGTGCGACCTCATCATGGGGCCGACCAGCCCGTCGGTGGCCTTCGACCTCGGCGACAAGGCCGGCGACCCGGTGCAGATGTACCTCTCGGACATCTACACCATCGCGGTGAACCTCGCCGGGCTGCCCGGCATGTCGATTCCCTGCGGCACGGGCGCCAGGGGCCGCCCGGTCGGCCTGCAGATCATCGGCGATTATTTCGGCGAGGCGCGCATGCTCAACGCGGCGCACCAGTACCAGCTCGCCACCGACTGGCACCGCCGCGCGCCCGCGCTTTGAGGCATCGAAACGATGGATAAAAAGCTCGCCCTGCTGCTGCCCGCCCTGATCCTCGGCGCCTGCGCCACGCCCGAAAAGGCGCCGCCGCCCACGGAAGCGCCGAAACCCGCTCCAGTGACGAAAGCGCCGCCCGCCGAAGCCAAGCCTTCCCGGCCGGGGCCGATCCCGGTGCGGCCGCTCAACGTCAGGACCGAATGCAGCTTCCGCGACGAGACCGGCTACAACGGCGCGCTCAAGCTGAACGTGGCGGAAGCGAAGGTGCACGCCTTCGAGGCGAAGGTGAACATCCCGCGGCGCGGCGCCTGCCATTTCGACCTGAAGGATTTCCGCCAGACGAAGGAACTGCCCGCCATCGAGCTCAGCCAGACGAAGGGCCGCTGCATCGTGCGCGTCTGGGAGCAGGGCGATCGCGTCACGGTCGCCTTCCAGCAGTGCGAGAAAATGTGCTCGGGCAATTCCTACAGCTACCTCTGGCCGATCCTCAACGACCGGCGCAAGGGTTCCTGCGCCTGAGCCGGGAAAAATACATGCTGCGCAAACTCCTGCTTCTGTTGATGACGGCCTTCCTCGGCGCCTGCGCCATCCCCGAGCGGGTGACGCCGATTCCCGTGCGACCGCTCAACGTCAAGACCGACTGCAGCTACCGCGATGAGACCGGCGGCAGCGGCATGCTCAAGCTGGACGTGGCCGCGGCTCGGGTGCGCGCCTTCGAGGCCAGGGCAAGCTTTCCGCAGCACGGCATCTGCCACTTCGTCCTGAAGGATTTTCGCCAGACGAAGGAAATGCCCGCCATCGAACTCGGCCAGCAGAACGGCAGCTGCATCGTGCGCATGTGGGAGCAGGGCACGCGCGTCACGGTCGCCTTCCAGCAGTGCGAGAAGATGTGCTCGGGCAGCGCCGACGAGCAGCTCCTGCCGATGATCTACGACCGGCGCGACGGCACCTGCGCCTGAGAGAAGGAAACCATGGGATTCGCCAACTGGGAAATCGTCATCGGGCTGGAGACCCACGCCCAGCTCAACACGGCCTCGAAAATCTTTTCCGGCGCCTCGACGGCCTTCGGCGCGGCGCCGAACACGCAGGCCTGCGCGGTGGACATCGCCCTGCCCGGCGTGCTGCCGGTGCTCAACCGCGGCGCGGTGGAGCGCGCCATCCGCTTCGGCCTGGCGGTGGGCGGAAAGATCGCCCCGCGCTCGATCTTCGCGCGCAAGAACTACTTCTACCCGGATCTGCCCAAGGGCTACCAGATCAGCCAGTTCGAGCTGCCGGTGGTCTCGGGCGGCGGATTGGCGATAAGAGTCAGCTCCGGCGATACGGCGAGCGAGAAGTATGTTCACCTCACCCGCGCCCACCTCGAGGAGGATGCCGGCAAGTCGCTGCACGAGGACTTCCACGGCAAGTCCGGCATCGACCTCAACCGCGCCGGCACCCCGCTGCTGGAGATCGTCTCCGAGCCGGACATGAGGAGCGCCGAAGAGGCGGTGGCCTACGCCAAGGCGCTGCACGCCCTGGTGCGCTGGATCGACATCTGCGACGGCAACATGCAGGAAGGCTCCTTCCGCTGCGACGCCAACGTCTCGGTGCGGCGCAAAGGCTCCGACGTTCTCGGCACGCGGCGCGAGATCAAGAACCTCAATTCCTTCCGCTTCCTGCAGCAGGCCATCGACTACGAGGCGCGCTGGCAGATCGAGACGCTGGAGGACGGCGGCCGCATCCATCAGGCCACCGTGCTGTTCGATCCGGCCACGGGGCAGACGCGCGCCATGCGCTCGAAGGAGGAGGCGCACGACTACCGCTACTTCCCCGATCCCGACCTGCTGCCGCTGGAAATTCCCGCCGCCTGGATCGAGAAAGTGAAAGCCGGCATGCCGGAACTGCCCGAAGCCATGAAGGCGCGCTTCGAGCGCGACTGCGGATTGTCGGCCTACGACGCCGGCACGCTGACGGCATCGCGCGAGACGGCGGCCTTCTTCGAGAAGACGCTGGCGCTGGCCGGGGCCGCCAATGCCAAGGCTTGCGCGAACTGGATCATGGGCGAGCTTGCCGCAAGGCTGAACCGCGAAGAGAAGGACATCGCCGAGGCGCCTGTCAATCCGTCGCAGCTCGCCGGCCTGGTGGCCCGCATCGCCGACGGCACGATCTCCGGCAAGATCGCCAAGGAAGTCTTCGACGCCTTGTGGAACGGCCAAGGCAAGGATGCCGATTCCGTCATTGAAGCGAAGGGCCTGCGGCAGATCTCCGACACGGGCGCGCTGGAGAAGATCATCGACGAAGTGCTGGCGGCCAACCCGAAGTCGGTGGAGGAGTTCCGCGCCGGCAAGGAGAAGGCCTTCAACGCCCTCGTCGGCCAGGCCATGAAGGCGACCCGGGGCAAGGGCAACCCGCAGCAGGTCAATGAGCTGCTGCGGAAGAAGCTAGGCGCCTGAGCCGGCGCAGGGCCGCCCCAAGCCGGCTCATGTGTAACTCATGGAGCGTAGCGAACCACTGTCACCCCCTTCCTAGGGAAGGGGGACGGTGGGTAGGCCCGCCCCAACCGACAGCGCTATGAGCAGCTGCGCCGCCCAGTAGGTCGCCAGCGTCACCGCGCGCGCGGCGCGGAAAGGCCGGCGGAAGCGGTCGATCGCCAGCACCACATCCGACACGACGAAAAGCCCGGCGCCGACCGCAGCTGCCAGCGCCACGCCGCTGCCCAGGGCATGCCAGCGTTCCGCCGCCTGCCCCGCCATGACGGCGATCACGACGACATAGACCGCCACCGGCCCGCGCAGGGCCGGTTTCAATCCCGGCCACACCAGCGCCACCACGATCCCGCCTGCCATGAAATAGGGCAGCCAGAGCAGGAAATCCGCGCCGAAAGACACGCCGATACTGAAGGCATGGACATAGCACAGGTGGGCGGCCAGGAAACTCGCCAGGCCCGCAACGAAACGGTCGCGCGGCAGCATGAGAAAGACGTCTCCGGCCGTGGAGAACAGCAGGCCGGCAGCGATCGCCCAGCGATATTCCGGGTGGGTGGGGGACAGGGAAAGGGCCAGCGCCAGGATCAGCAGCGTGGCCAGCGGCTTGAAGGCATAGATCTGCCAGCGCTGCCGATCTTCGAGATAGTGTGCCCGGATCGCCAGGAGGGCGACGAGGACGGCGGCCACGCCAAGGGCCATCAGGGCGTCGGACGACATGGCCCGGCAATCAGCGTGGCCGGGCGTCCGCACCCGACGCCGCCGGGGCGGCGGCCTTCTTGTTCGTCAGCGCCCGATAGCGCATCTTCTCGTCTTCGTAGCGGGCCTTGACGACGTCGATTTCCTTCTGCCTGCCCTCGATGGCCGTCTGCTGCGCCTTCATTTCGGTATCGTTGTCGCGCATCTGCGCCTGCAATTGCTGCGGCATGGGTTTTTTCTTGTAGAACTCCGCCTCGTTGTCGAGTTGCTGCTTCCGACTGGCCAGCTCGGCCTGCTTCTCCTGCAGGGCCTTGATGGCTTTCTCGATGTCGGCGACAGCGCGGCCGCGCGCGTAATCGATGTCCTGCTCGGTGGCGTAGGTGGCAAGCAGGGCGCGGTTCTTGCGATCCTGTTCGAGCCGCTTGAGTTCTTCTTCCCTGGCCTTCTTGGCTTCGGCATCCTTGATGGCGCGCTGCTCCGCGGTCAGCGGCGCATCGACGCGCCTTTTCGTCACGCCCTGGGCATTGATCTCGCGATAGGCGCGACCGTAGCATTCCTTCGGCAGCACATCGGAACACGCCTGCTTGCCATTGTCGTCGATGCAGCAATAGGTGAAGCGCCCCTGCGCCGCGGCCGGCGCCGGCAGCAGCGCAGCGCCCAGAAGCATCAAGGCCGAGCCCAGCCTTAGCATCATTTTCATATTCCGTATTGTTGTCGGTATTGCAGTACCGCTTGCAAATTCTGCGCCAGTTCCGGCCGGCCGCCAAGGTAGGCCAGCAGGTCGTCCAAAGTCGCCACCGCCACGACCGGCATGGCATAAGCCTGCCGCACTTCCTGCACGGCGGAGCGTTCCCCCTGGCCGCGCTCCATGCGATCCAGCGCGATGAGTACCCCGCACGGAGTGGCGCCGGCGGCGCGGATCAGTTCCACCGACTCGCGCACCGAGGTGCCGGCCGAGATGACGTCGTCGACAATGAGCACCCGTCCGGCAGGCGGGGCGCCGATCAGGGTGCCCCCCTCGCCGTGGTCCTTGGCTTCCTTCCGGTTGAAGCAATACGGCAGATTGCGCCCTTTTTGGGCCAGGGCGATGGCCGTTCCGGCCACCAGCGGAATGCCCTTGTAGGCCGGGCCGAACAGCATGTCGCAGGACAGCTGCGAAGCGAGGATGGCGCGGGCGTAGAAATCGGTCAGCCGGTTGAGCGAGGCGCCGTCGTTGAACAGCCCGGCATTGAAGAAATACGGGCTCAGCCGGCCCGCCTTGGTCTTGAACTCGCCGAAACGCAGCACCCCCGTCTCGACCGCAAAAGCGATGAACTCGCCGCTACAATCCATATTCCCCACCCGGACGACCAGCAATGCTGCGTATCATAACCCTGAACCTGAACGGCATCCGCTCGGCCGCCCGCAAGGGCTTCTTCGACTGGCTCGCGCGCCAGGATGCCGACATCGTCTGCCTGCAGGAACTCAAGGCCCAGGTCGGCGAGATGAGAACCCCCACGCTCACTTCGTTCGCTGCCCCCCGAGGGGGTGCTCAGCGCCCTTCGGGCGGCCGGGCGGGCGCTGAGATGCGCCATGACTTCCTCAATCCCGAGGGGTACTTCGGTTATTTCCATTACGCCGAAAAGAAGGGCTACAGCGGGGTCGGCCTGTACAGCCGGCGCCAGCCCGAGCAGGTCATCGAGGGCTTCGGCGTTCCCGAGTTCGATGCCGAGGGGCGCTACATCGAGGCGGTGTTCGGCAGGCTGTCCGTGGTTTCGGTCTACCTGCCTTCCGGTTCCTCGTCGCCCGAGCGGCAGGAGGCGAAATTCCGCTTCCTCGCCCATTTCCGGCCCCACCTGGAACAGCTCAGAAGCTCCGGCCGCGAAGTCCTGCTGTGCGGCGACTGGAACATCGCCCACAAGGAAATCGATCTCAGGAACTGGAAAGGCAACCTGAAGAACTCCGGCTTCCTGCCCGAGGAACGCGCATGGATCGGCGAGGTCTTCGGTCCGGCCGGCTTCGCCGATGTCTACCGGCGCCTGCACCCGGACGCCGAGGGGGAGGCCTACACCTGGTGGTCGAACCGCGGCCAGGCCCGCGCAAAGAACGTCGGCTGGCGCATCGACTACCACATCGCCACCCCCGATCTGGCCGCTGCCGCATGCCGGGCGACGGTCTACAAGGAGACATGGTTCTCCGATCACGCCCCACTGATCATCGACTACGATTATGACGCCGGTTGACCGGGGTATTTGCCATCGTCCGTGAAAATCGGTAGCCTTCGACTGGAATAATTGCCATTCACGCGGAGAGGTGCACCATGCCCGAAATGACCGAAGTCAACAAGGAAAAGCTCATCGCCGACCTCAAGGTCGTCGTCGCCGATGCCGAGGAAATCCTCAAGGCCACCGCCGGACAGGCGGGCGAGAAAATGGCCGATCTGCGCGCCAAGCTGCAGGACCACCTGATCAGCGCCCGCCAGAGCCTGGCCGAAGCCCAGGCCGCCGTCATGGAACGGACCAAGCAGGTCGCCCGCGCGACGGACGACTACGTTCACGACAACCCGTGGCGCTCGATCGGCATTGCCGCCGGCATCGGCTTCATCGTCGGCCTGCTCATCGGCCGCCGCTGATCGCTTCCTGAAGCATGGCGCCCGCACCGGGCAAAAGCCTGGGTTCGCGGCTGCGCGGCTACGCAGCCGGGGCACTGGGCATTCTGCAGACGCGCCTGGAGCTCCTCGCCACCGAGGTTCAGGAGGAGAAGCTTCGCCTCGGCTCGCTGCTCGGCTTCGCCGCTGCGGCTTTCTTCTTCCTCGGCTTCGGCATCGTCCTGCTGGCGTTGTTTCTGACGGTACTGCTCTGGGACGCCCATCGCCTTCTGGCGCTGGGCGTGTTCGCCGCCATCTTCCTCTCGATCGGCATCATCGCGGCCCTGGCCGCCGCCCGTATCGGGCGCCAGGGGTCGCGCCTGTTCGCCGCCAGCATTTCCGAACTGGCACAGGATCGCGAGATGGTCCGGCCGGACAATGAATCCGAAATTCATTGAACTAGCGCTGAAGAAGCAGCGGCTGCAGCTTCAGGCTGCAGCGCAGCGCGTCATGATCATGCAGGCGCTCGAGTCGACTACCCCCGCCTTTGCCGCTGCTGAAAAGATCCGCGCCGGCGTACGGTGGGCCAAGGCCCATCCGGAATGGCTGGCCGGCATTGGCGTCGCACTCGCCGTCGCCAGGCCGCGCGCTTTCTTCCGCTGGGCCAGGCGCGGCTTCTTCCTCTGGCGGTCCCTGCGTCGCCTGCGCGGCGCCGTCGAATCGATCCTGCCCGCCCACTGACCGCCATGCCGCACCCTCCGCATGGCGAGCGTCGTGCCGCCGAAGTTGCCGCTGCCGACGGCCGGCGTCAGCGTCCTGGCTTCTTCCGCCCCATCCTCGATGCGCAAAAACGGGAACGCGACTATCTTCTGGGCGAAGTGCTCAAGGCGCGGGGACTGATGCCGCTGCTGATGAAGCAGCGCAATGGCAGCCGCTGGACCGCCGACGAGCGCAGGGAACTGAGGGATCGGCTGAATGCGCTGTCGCAGATCTCGCCCTATCTTGTCGCCCTGGCCGTGCCCGGCTCCATGCTGATGCTGCCCCTGCTGGCCTGGTGGCTGGACCGCCGCCGCGGCGCGCGTTCCTAATCGCCCGACCCGGACCGCTCGTTCCAGGGCGCCACCCGAAAAAGCAGCAGCATGCCCGGCAGCGCCAGCACGGTGCACAACAGGAAGAAATTGAACCAGCCGATCTGCCCGACCAGCCAGCCGGTGGTGGCGTTGATGAAAGTGCGCGGCACCGCCATCAGGCTGGTGAACAGGGCGAACTGGGTCGCCGTGTAGGCGGGATGGGTGGTGCGTGCGATGAAGGCGACGAAGGCCGCCGTGCCGAGGCCGACGCCGAGGGCCTCGATGCCGATCACGACGGCCAGGGAAAGCCTTTCGTTCGCCCCGATGCCGGCCTGCGGCCCCAGCCAGGCGAGCCAGGCAAAGCCGAGGATCGCCGCCATCTGAACCGCGCCGAAGATCCACAGCGCCCGGTTGATGCCCAGGCGCACCATCCACAATCCACCGAGCAGGCCGCCGATGACGCTCGGCCAGAGACCGGCGTGCTTGGCCACCAGGCCGATGTCCGATTTCGAGAAGCCCATTTCGAGATAGAACGGCGTGGCCAGCGCCGTGCACATCGAGTCGCCCAGCTTGTAGAGGAAAATGAAAGCCAGCACGTAGAGGGCCTCGCGCCAGCCGTTGCGTCCGATGAATTCCCGAAACGGAGCCACCACCGCTTCCTGCAGGGTCTTCGGCGCGGCGAGCGCGGCAGCCGGCTCGCGCACCAGCAGGGTCATCGCCATGCCCGGCAGCATGAACAGCGCGGTGACGACGAACACCTGCAGCCAGGGCAGGTGATCGGCCAGGATGAGCGAGAGCGATCCCGGCACCAGGCCGGCGATCTTGTAGGCGTTCACATGCACCGCATTGCCGAGGCCCAGCTCGGCCTCCAGCAGCAGCTCGCGGCGATAGGCATCGAGCGCGATGTCCTGCGTCGCCGAGAGGAAGGCCACCGCCGCCGAGCACAGCACCACCCAGCCGAGGTCGGCCTGCGGCGAGAGCAGGCCGAAGGCGGCCACCGACACCAGCAGCCCGATCTGCGTGAGCAGCATCCAGCCGCGCCGGCGTCCCAGCAGCGGCAGGGCGTAGCGGTCGAGCAGGGGCGACCAGAGGAACTTCCAGGTGTAGGGCATCTGCACCAGCGTCAGCGCGCCGATGGCGGTCAGGCTCAGCCCCTCGGTCTTCAGCCAGGCCGGCAGCAGGTTGAGCAGGATGAACAGCGGCAGGCCGGAGGAAAAGCCGGTGAACACGCAGATCAGCATGCGCCGGTTGAGCAATGCCGCGAACACCGACGGCTTGTTTGAATTTGTCATCCGGCGGCATTCTAACCGCTGTAGGAGCCGGCTTGCCGGCGATTTGGCGTCGAATCGCGGGCAAGCCCGCTCCTACAAGTTATTTCTGCCCAGCCGGTAGACGGCGATGCTGGCGTTGAGGTTGGGATCCTCGGTGACGACGTTTTCGCCTTCGAAGGCCAGGCGCTCGCGGATGGCGATGCCGCGCTCCGCGCACAAGGCCTCGAAATCGGCCATGGTGAAGAAGCGCACGTTGGGCGAGTTGTACCACTGGTAGGGCAGGGTCTTCGACACCGGCATGCGGCCGAGGGCGATCGCCTCGCGATGGCTGCGCTGGCCGAAGTTGGGGAAGCTCACCACCGCCTCGCGGCCGACGCGCAGCATCTCCGCCAGCATCTGCTCCGTGTGACGGACCGTCTGCAGGGAAAGCGACATCACGACGTGGTCGAAGAAGCCGTCCTCGAAGCCGGACAGGCCCGCTTCCAGGTTGATCTGGATGACGTTCACGCCGTTGCGGATGCAGGCGAGAACGTTGCCGGGATCGTTGTCCGCGCCATAGCCGAGCACGCCCTTCTCGTCCTTCAGGTAGCGCAGGAGGCTGCCGTCGCCGCAACCCAGGTCGAGCACCTTCTCGCCCGGCCTGATCCAGTCGGCGATGACGTCGAAGTCGAAGCGGCCGAGGACGTTGGTCATACCGCCGCCTCCGAGCTGTCGCCGCAGAAATCAAAGCTGCACTGTCGGCGGCTTGCGGCATTCGCGGCCGGTCGCATCCCCGCCAGGCGGGGCCCCTGCTCCCTGCTCATACCGCAATCCCCTCGAAATACGCCCGCAGCACCGCATGGTAGTGCGGGTCGTCGAGCAGGAAGGAATCGTGGCCGGCGCTGCATTCGATCTCGGCGTAGCTCGCATTCAGACCGTTATGCACAAGGCCGAAGACGATCTCGCGCGAACGCTCGGGCGCGAAGCGCCAGTCGGTCGAAAAGGACACGACGAGGAAATCCGCGCGCGCGCGGGCCAGCGCCGCGGCCAGATTGCCGTCGAAGGCGCGCGCCGGGTCGTAGTAGTCGAGCGCCTTGGTGGTGATGAGGTAGGTGTTGGCGTCGAAGAAGCCGGCGAACTTGTCGCCCTGGTAGCGCAGATAGGACTCGATCTCGAAATCCACGCCGTAATTGAACTGCAGATCCTCCTGGCGCAGCTTGCGGCCGAACTTCTCCGCCATCTGATCGTCGGACAGGTAGGTGATGTGGCCAAGCATGCGCGCCAGCCTCAGGCCGCGCGCCGGCACGACGCCATGCTCGCAGTAATGGCCGCCGTGGAAGTCCGGGTCGGTCAGGATGGCCTGACGCGCCACTTCGTTGAAGGCGATATTTTGCGCCGTGAGTTTCGGCGCGGAGGCGATCACCACCGCGTGGCGGATGCGCTCCGGATAATCCAGCGTCCATTGCATCGCCTGCATGCCGCCCAGGCTGCCGCCGATCACCGCCGCCCAGGTGTCGATGCCGAGCCGGTCGGCCAGCCGGGCCTGGGCTGCCACCCAGTCCTCGACGATGACCACCGGAAAATCGGCGCCCCAGGGTTTGCCGGTGGCCGGATTGTTCGACACGGGGCCGGTGGAGCCGTAGCAGCCGCCGAGGTTGTTCACGCCAACGACGAAGAACTTGCGCGTGTCGAGCGGCTTGCCGGGGCCGATGAGGTTGTCCCACCAGCCGAGGTTCTTCGGGTTGTCCGCGTGCCAGCCGGCGACATGGTGGTTGCCCGACAGGGCATGGCAGACCAATACCGCGTTCGAACGCGACGCATTCAGCTCGCCGTAGGTTTCATAGACGAGATCGAACGCCGGCAGCAGCGCCCCGCCCGACAGGGCGAGGGGCGTGTCGAAATGCGCCCGCTGCGGCGTTGCCTCTCCTACGCTGTTCTTCGTCGTGTTCATGCAATAAAAAACCCAGCCGGCTGCAAAGCTGGACTGGGTCGCCCTCGCTTTAGCCGTATTTTTTAAGCGCCCGCAAGCTGACGTTCAAATCGGCGCTGTGGGGCAAAGTTACCTTGGCCGGCGCGGCTTGTCAATTTGCGGCATTCAGGCGCTCCAGTTGCTGGCGCAGCTTGGCCGGATCGTCCGTATCCAGCAGGCGGGACACCTTGCGGCGCAACTCGGCGAGATTGCTCCGCAGCACCTCCTGCTTCACCTCGAGGACCTGCGCCGGATGCATGGAGAACTGGCGCAGGCCCATGCCGAGCAGCAGGCGCGTCAGGCGGGGATCGCCCGCCATTTCGCCGCATACCGCCACCGGCCGGCCGGCACGCTCTCCGGCCCGGATGGTATGGGCGATCAGGCGCAGCACGGCCGGGTGCAGCGGGTCGTAAAGATGCGCCACCGCCTCGTCGGTGCGATCGATGGCCAGGGTGTACTGGATGAGGTCGTTGGTGCCGATCGAGAGAAAATCCAGTTTTTCCAGGAACACGCCCAGCGCCAGCGCGGCGGCGGGGATTTCGATCATGCCGCCCACCTCTATGCCTTCGTCGAAGGGCTGGCCGCGGCCGCGCAGCTGCTCCTTGGCCTGCGCGATCAGGGCCAGGGTCTGCTCGATCTCGTGCGCATGCGCCAGCATCGGCACGAGCACCTTGATCCTGCCGTGGCTCGATGCGCGCAGGATGGCGCGCAGCTGCGTGAGAAACAGCTGCGGCTCGGCCAGGCAGTAGCGGATGGCGCGCTGCCCCAGCGCCGGATTGGCCTCGGTGCGCTCGACGCCGCGCAGGTTCTTGTCGGCGCCGATGTCCAGGGTGCGGATGACGACCGGGCGGCCGCTCATGGCCTCCGCCACGCTGCGGTAGGCGGCGAACTGCTCCTCCTCGCCGGGCATGCCGTCGCGGTTGAGGAAGAGGAACTCGGTGCGGAACAGTCCGATGCCGGCGGCGTCGACCGCCTTGACCTGGCCGATGTCGCCGGGCAGCTCGATGTTGGCGGCCAGTTCGATTTCCGCGCCGTCGAGGGTGGCCGCGCGCGACTTCTTCAGGCGCTTGAGCTTGGTCCGCTCCAGTTCCAGCGCGCTGCGGCGCAGGCGGTATTCCTCCAGCACGCGCGGGTCGGGATCGACGATCAGCACGCCGCGCGTGCCGTCGACGATGAGCATGTCGTCCTCGCGGATCAGGTGGCGGGCGTGGTGCAGGCCGACCACCGCCGGAATGGCCAGGCTGCGCGCGACGATGGCGGTGTGCGAGGTGGCGGCGCCCAGATCGGTGACGAAGCCGCCGATCTTCAGCTGCTTGAACTGGAGGGTGTCGGCCGGCGACAGATCGTGGGCGACGACGATGAGGTGCTCGCCCCGGGCATGTTTCGGCGGGTGTCCGGGATGGCCCAGGAGCACCTTCAGCACGCGCTCGACCACCTGCACGATGTCGGCCTTGCGTTCGCGCAGGTATTCGTCCTCGATCTGCTCGAACTGCTCGACGACCTGCTCCAGTTGCTGCACCAGCGCCCACTCGGCGTTGCAGCGCCGCTCGCGGATGAGCTGGCGCGTCGCGTCCATCAGCAAGGGATCGGCCAGCAGCATGTGGTGCAGGTCGATGAAGGCCGTCAGTTCGGCCGGCGCGCCGGGGTCGGTGCCGGCCATCAGGGCGTCCAGTTCGGCCTGTACTTCAGCCACCGCCTCGTCGAAGCGCACGATTTCCTCGTCGACGAAACGGCCGGGCAGGACGTAGTGCTCGACCTCGAGCGTCGCATGCGACACCAGGTGGGCATGTCCGATGGCGATGCCGTTGGATACGGCGAGGCCGTGGATGGTAAAACTCATTGGAGCGTCGAGACGGGAGCGGGCATCGGGCGACTCACTCCCCTTCGCCGAACTTGTCCGCAATCAGCTTGAGGATGGCCTGCAGGGCGGCGTCGGCGTCGGCGCCTTCCGTCTCGACGATGACGGTCGACCCCTTGCCGGCCGCCAGCATCATAACGCCCATGATGCTTTTGGCATTGACGCGGCGGCCGTTGCGCTCCAGCCAGACCTCGCTGGCATAGGCCGTCGCCGCCTGGGTCAGCTTCGCCGAGGCGCGGGCGTGCAGGCCGAGCTTGTTGATGATCTCGGCTTCAGCCCTGGGCATCGCGCGCGCCCCGCATCAACATGACGCCATCGCGTCCGCCCGAAACGGCCTTGTTCACCAGCGTCTCCATGTCCTTTTCCCGATAGGTCAGCGCGCGCAACAGCATCGGCAGGTTCACTCCGGCCACCCCCTCCACCCGGCCCGGCTGCAGCAGCTTCAGCGCGATGTTGCTCGGCGTGGCGCCGAAGATGTCGGTGAGCAGCAGCACGCCCTCGCCCGTGTCGACCAGCTGCATCAGGCCGCGCGCCAGGGGCAGCGCGTCGAGGGGGTCGTCCTGGCCGGAAACGCCGAGCTGCACGATCTGCAGCGGCCGCTTGTTCAGCACATGGCAGGCGCACTGGACGAGCGACTCGCCCAAGCTGCCGTGGGTTATGAGAAATAGGCCGATCATGATCGCGACGGGTTCACCGTGGCGATTGTAACCGAAGGGCGTTGCCCGCCGGCAGGGTCAGAGCGCGAGGTAGATCGCGAGGGTCGCCAAGGCCAGCAGGATGATGAAAACAACGGTGAGCCTTCCCGCCCACCGGACATTCGCCGCCTCGCTTGCGCGGTCGGCATCGACCAGCCGGCGCAGGCGGCGCAGGGCATCCAGTCCGATGCGGCGTCGCACCATGCTATCGATGTATTCCCGGCTCATGGCTCGCTCCCGATGGTGAGGTCGGATGCCAGGATTGTAAGCCGCTGGCGAAACGGCGCCGTGACATGCATCACGCCGTTGCCGTCGATGCGCAGCGCATGCTCCACGCCAAGCCGCTTCGCCAGGCCGCGCCATTCCCCGGCGCCGGCAATGAAGAGGGGCTTGCTTGCGGCGTCCGACAGGGCGCCGGCGCCCCGAAGGAAGTGCCCTTGGGGTGCGCCCGGCCGCGGCGTGATGAGCACGGTGACCGCCTGGACGCCTTCCGCCGGCCGGCCGCTGCGCGGGTCGAGCAGGTGGCAGTAGCGCCGCCCGTCGAGTTCGAAATAGCGCTGGTAGTCGCCCGAGGTGCCGACCGCCTCGCCGTCGTGCAGTTCCAGCGTCGCCAGCGGCGCGGCGGCGCGCGGATGCTGGATGCCGACGCGCCAGGGCTGCTTGCCCTTGGCGCCCAGCGCCATGACGTTGCCGCCGATGTTGATGAGGGCGTTGTTCACGCCCTTTTCCCGCAGAATGGCCGCAGCGCGGTCGAGGGCATAGCCCTTGGCGTAGCCGCCGAGATCGAGCTGCACGACGCGATTGCCGCTGGTGACGCGGTTCCCCGCAAAGCTCAAGTCGCTCATGCGTGGCCTTGCCTTCACGGCAGGTTCGAGCGCGGCCGAATCCGGCAGCAGCGGCTTGAACTCGTCCGAATGAAAGCCCCACAGGGCGACCAGCCCGCCGATGGCGGGATTGAACAGCTGGTCCGAGCGCGCCGCGATGTCGGCCGCATCCTGCAGGATGAAAGTCAGTTCCCCCGATACGGCGATGTCGCGTTCGCCGCGGGCAATGGCCTCGTTGAGCCGGGTCAGTTCGGAAGGCTGCCAGGCGTGCAGCATCCTGTGCAGGCGGTCGAACTCGGCAAGGACGGCCGCCAGCGCCTGCTGCGACTTCTCCGCCGATTCGCCCCACACCGAGACCTCGACGCGGGTGCCGAAGACGTAGGCTTCGCGCTGGATCAGGGGCGGCGTCCTTGAGCAACCGCCCAGAAAAAGCGGGAACCACAGAGCGCACAGAGCACACAGAGAAAACCATGAGAAGCCTCTGTGCTCTCTGTGAACTCCGTGGTTCAGGCTTTGCATTCCCTTTCCAGCGCGTCGATGAACATCCCGGCGACGTCGAAGCCGGTCTGCTGCGCGATCTCGACGAAGCAGGTCGGGCTGGTGACGTTGATTTCCGTCAGGCAGTCGCCGATGACGTCGATGCCGGCGAGCAGGATGCCGCGCCCGTGCAGGATCGGGGCGAGATGTTCGGCGATCTCGCGGTCGCGCAAAGTCAGCGGCTGCGCCACGCCGCTGCCGCCGGCGGCGAGGTTGCCGCGCGTCTCGCCCGCCTTGGGGATGCGCGCCAGCGCAAACGGCGCCGCCTCGCCGCCGATGAGCAGGATGCGCTTGTCGCCCTTGACGATGTCCGGCAGGTAGCGCTGCGCCATGATGCTGCGCGCGCCGTGTTCCGTCAGCGTCTCGACGATGACGTTGCGGTTGGGGTCGTCGCGGCCCACGCGGAAGATGGAACTGCCGCCCATGCCGTCGAGCGGCTTGAGGATGGCGTCGCCGGCCGCTTCGATGAAGGCCTGCAGCGCCTCCGCCTCGCGCGCCACCACGGTGTCGGGGATGAACTGCGGAAACTCCAGGATCGACAGCTTCTCGGAGTGGTCGCGCACCGCGCGCGGGTCGTTGATGACGCGGGCGCCGGCTGCCGCGGCGCGCTCCAGCAGCCAGGTGGCAGCAACGTACTCCATGTCGAAGGGCGGGTCCTGGCGCATCAGCACGGCGTCGAATGCCGTGAGTGCCGTCTCCCGCGGCGCCTGCGCCTCGAACCAGTCGTGGTGATCGGCGCGCAGCGTCAGGCGCGAGGCCGCCGCACGCACGGCGCCGTCGCGCCAGGCCAGCGCCGGCCGCATGATGGCGGACACCTCATGGCCGCGCGCCTGCGCCGCGCGCAGCATGGCGACGCTGGAATCCTTGTAGGCCTTCAGATGTTCGAGCGGATCGAGGACGAACGCCAGTTTCATAAAAGCCATCCAACCACGGCGAACACGGCGACACGGCGAAAATCCGGCTTTATTGCACCGTGCCGTGGTGAAAGCACTTCCAGTTTCATGCGATCTCCATCGCCGGCGCGGACAGCTCCAGCTCGACGGCGGCGGCGAGCAGCGCCAGGCGCCCCACCACGCCGTAGGCGAAGAAGCGGTTGGGCGCATCGTCCGGCGCGCAGCCAGGATCGGGCAGGCTGCAGCCGCAGTCGAAGGCCAGCGGCTCGAAGCGCATGCCCGGCGCGTTGAGGTTCTCGTCGCGGCCGCGCTCGGTGTTCACCCGGTAGAAGCCGCCCACCACGTAACGGTCGATCATGTACACCACCGGCTCGGCGACGTTGCCCTCGATCGTCTCGTGGGTGTGCACGCCCTCCTGGATGATGACCTCGGTGACCTGCAGGCCCTCCTTCCCCACCGCCATCTTGTTGCGCTGCTTGCGGTTGAGGCCTTTCACTTCCGACGCGTCGCGCACCGTCATGATGCCCATGCCGTAAGTGCCGGCATCGGCCTTGACGATGACGAAAGGCTGCTCCTTGACGCCGTACTGCGCGTACTTGGCCTTGACGCGCGTCAGCACCGCATCGACGTTGGAGGCGAGGCATTCCTCGCCCTGGCGCTCCTGGAAGTTGATCTGGCCGCAGACGGCGAAATCGGGGTTGATCAGCCAGGGATCGATGCCCATCGCCTGGGCGAAATCGCCGGCGACGCGATCGTAGGCGGCGAAGTGGCGCGACTTGCGGCGGATATGCCAGCCGGCATGCAACGGCGGCAGGACGACCTGCTCGTGCAGGTCTTTCAGTATCTCCGGCACGCCGGCGGAGAGGTCGTTGTTGAGCAGGATGGCGCAGGGATCGAAACCGTCGAGGCCGAGGCGGCCGTTGAGCCGCCTGAGCGGTTCCAGCACGAGCGTCTGCCCGTCCGGCAACTCAAGCGGCGTCGGCGCGATGATCTCGGGGATCAGCGTGCCGACGCGGACGCTGAGGCCGGTGCGGTTGAGGATGGTCGCCAGGCGCGCGACGTTCATCAGGTAGAACTGGTTGCGCGTGTGGTTCTCGGGAATCAGCAACAGGTTCTTCGCGTCGGGGCAGATCTTCTCGATCGCCGTCATCGCCGCCTGCACGCACAGCGGCAGAAAGGCCGGATTGAGGTTGTTGAAGCCGCCCGGGAAGAGATTGGTGTCCACCGGCGCCAGCTTGAAGCCGGCGTTGCGCAGGTCGACCGAGCAATAGAAGGGCGGCGTGTGCTCCTGCCACTGGGCGCGGAACCACTGTTCGATGGCCGTGTTCGCGTCGAGGAAGGTCCGCTCGAGGTCAAGCAGCGGGCCGGTCAGCGCGGTGGTGAGATGGGGAACCATGATGGAATGTTATACCAGCCCGCGCGCGGCGAAGGGGGCGAAAGCCTCGGGCAGCAGCGCCTGCGCCAGGCTGCGCTGGGCGAAGAGGAATCGCCCGTCGCAGACGAAGCCGAGCTCCGCCCAGTCGACGTCGTTGAGCAGGTCGCGCAGTCGTTCGAGATCGGCGTCGCGGCGATGGGGAAACAGCGCCAGCACGGCGCCGTCGTAGTTCTTGCAGGCATGCAGGAAGAAGGGGCGCGGGTTGCGCGTCTTCTGGTTGACGTAGAGGCGCGGCGCGTCGGACACATGATGGCGGCGGCCCCACTTCCACCAGTTCGACTCGTCGAATTTCGTCACCCGACGCGCCAGCAGACGTTCCTTGAATTGCTCCAGCCAGGCGATCGGCCCCTCGCGGTCGAGATGGATCATGCGGCGCAGCTCGCCGGTCTGCGCCGTCTTCGAGCAGACGAAGTCGGCGTTGCCCAGCTCGGCGTTGGCGAAGATCCCGTCGGCGCCGGACACCGCGCCGACCTTCACCGCGAAGACGCTCGACAAGGGCACGCTGTAGATGCCGCGCGTGAGCAGGATCTGCCCGCCGGCCAGCACCATGCGCCTGCCGTCCGCGAGGCGCCGCGTCATGTTGCCCTTCTCGAAGCGCCAGATGGCGCAGTTGGGCACGACGCCCTCGAAGACGCGCGCATCGCCCAGTTCCTCGAAGTCGGTCAGCGTGCCCTGGTCGTGGAGCCAGGTGTTCAGCCGGGCGCTGCCCGTGGCCTTGAGAAAGTCGCGCGGCGTGATGAAGATCAGCTCGCCGCCCGGCTTCAGGTGGCGCACGCACTTCTCGATGAAGAAGAGGTACAGGTTGGCGTGGCCGTTGAGGAGCTGCGAGCCGAGGTGGCGGCGCGTGCCGGGCTGGATGTCGCGCGCCTTGACGTAGGGCGGGTTGCCGATGATGGTGTCGAATTTCTCCGCTTCCGGATAGGAAAAGAAATCGACGTTGAGGGCCCCCGGCGGGCAGTGGGCAGGGTCGATCTCGATGGCGCTGCAACCGGCCAGGCGCGACGTGAAGGCGCCGTCGCCGCAGGCCGGCTCAAGGACCGACCCCCGATTCCGGCGCAGGGCCAGCATGGCCTCGACGATGGACGGCGGGGTGAACACCTGGCCGTGACGGGCAATGTCGCGTTGCGCGTCTTTGTTCATGGGCGATTCATTAGAATGCGGGGTATTGGCGCCGGACAGCGCCGCACAATCAGGGAAATCCTTGACGGCAAATCTTAACATGCAGCCCGGCTGGTTCGGCCGCCTCTGCGCCGCCTTGCTGCGGCTCTTCGGCTGGCGCGTGAGGCTGGTCTGGCCGCCGGTGCCGAAGGCGGTGGTGATCGTCTATCCCCACACCTCGAATTGGGACTTCGTCGTCGGCATCCTGGCCCGCTACGCCATCGCCATCCCGATCCGCTTCGTCGGCAAGGACACGCTGTTTCGCTGGCCTTTCGGCGGCCTGTTCCGCCGCCTGGGCGGCATCCCGGTCGACCGCCGCCGGAGCAGCGGCTTCGTCGGCGGACTCATCGAGGCCTTCGACAAGGCCGACAGCCTGTATCTGGCCATCGCGCCGGAAGGCACGCGCTCGAAGGTCGACCACTGGAAATCCGGCTTCTATCGCCTCGCGCTTGCCGCCAGGGTGCCGCTGGGCCTGGCCTTCATCGACTATTCGAGGCGCGAAGTCGGCATCGAGGTCTGGCTGTCGCTGAGCGGAAACGAAGCGGAGGATCTGGCGGCAATCCGCGCCTATTACGCGGACAAGCGGGGGAAAAGGCCCGGCAAGGAAGGCAGTATCCGCTTCAGGTAGTGCGTCTTACTTGTCCTGCGCCTGGGCCCGCTCCAGCTGCTTGGCCCGCTCCTCGGCGCGTTTTTTATCCTTCTTCTCCCGCTCGAGCGCTTTTTGCTCGGCCTTCTCTTCCTTCTTCCTGCGCGTCTCGAGTTTTTCCTGGCGCTGCCGTTCCTGCACCCTGGCGCGGGCGCTGCCCTGCTCGGCCTTTCTTTCCCGCTCGGCCGCCTTTTCCTCGCGCTGCTGCTGCTGCGCGGCGCCCTGCTCCTTCGCCTTGGCGACCTTTTTCTCGGTGGCAGCCTGCTTTTTCGGCGCTTCCTCTGCCTGCCGGGCCCGCCTGGTGACCCGGTCGCGTTCGCGCACCTGACGCTCGATCTGCTTCGCTTCGACATCCAGCTTGCGGGCGGCGGCCATGCTGTCGAGGTATTCCCGCTTGGCGTCGCTCAGACAGCTGGAAACCAGGGTCTTTTTCCAGCAGGCGACATCGGCTTCCTTGCGCTTTTGCTGCGCCGCCGACTGCAGTTTCGAGGACTCGGACTTGAGGGATTTCGTCTGATCGAGCAGCTGCTGGCGCTCCTGCGGAGTGATGGTTTCGACGGCAGGCGCCTCGGCCCGGGCGGCGTGGGCGAAAAGGCAGATCAGCAAGGGCAGCAGGCGCTTCATGTCGGCTTGAGCGTAAGGGTTGCGTACAATAACGCTTTTCCCCCGCCGCCGGTTGAACCGGCGACCGCAATTTCCGTGATCCTCCTGCGCAACCTCACCCTCGCCCGCGCCGGCCGGCCGCTGCTGGAAGGCATCAACCTCAGCCTGCATGTCGGCCAGAAAGTCGGCGTCACCGGTGCCAACGGCTGCGGCAAGTCCAGCCTCTTCGCCCTGTTCACCGGCGACCTGCACCAGGAGGCGGGCGACCTCGAACTGCCGCCGCAATGGGTGATCGCCCATGTCGGACAGGAGACGCCGGCGCTGGCCACCGGCGCCCTCGATTTCACGCTCGACGGCGACGCCGAGCTGCGCAGGATCGAAGCCGACCTGCGCGAAGCGGAGGACAAGCACGACGGCGAGGCCATCGCCCACCTGCACATGGACTACGGCCACATCGACGGCTACAGCGCCCGCGCCCGCGCCGCCGCGCTGCTGCACGGACTCGGCTTCGGCGATGCCGATTTCGCGCGGCCGGTGGCGGCATTCTCCGGCGGCTGGCGCGTGCGCCTGAACCTCGCCCGCGCGCTGATGTGCCGCTCCGATCTCCTGCTGCTCGACGAGCCGACCAACCACCTCGACCTCGACGCGGTGATCTGGCTGGAAGGCTGGCTGCGCGCCTACCGCGGGACTCTGCTGATGATCTCGCACGACCGCGACTTCCTCGACGCGGTGGTGAGCCACATCGCCCACATCGAGGGCCGCCGGCTAAAGCTGTACACCGGCAACTACAGCTTCTTCGAGCGCGCCCGCGCCGAGCAGCTGGCGCTGCAGCAGGCGATGTTCGTCAAGCAGCAGCGCGAGGTCGCCCACCTGAAGAGCTACATCGAGCGCTTCCGCGCCAAGGCCACCAAGGCGCGCCAGGCGCAGAGCCGCATCAAGGCGCTGGCGCGCATGGAGGAAGTCACCGCCGCGCACGTCGACACGCCCTTCGAGTTCCGCTTCTTCGAGCCCGTCGGCAGTCCCGACCCCCTGCTCATGCTGGAGGACGCGGCGGCAGGATACGGCGACGTCGCCGTGCTGCGCGGACTGACTTTAAACCTGCGCCCGGGCGAACGCCTCGGCCTGCTCGGCCGCAACGGCGCCGGCAAGTCCACGCTGATCCGCCTGCTCGCCGGCGCATCGCAGCCCCTCGCCGGCCACCGGCGCGAGGGCAAGGGGCTGAAGATCGGCTACTTCGCCCAGCACCAGCTGGAGCAGTTGCGCCCGGACGAAAGCCCGCTCTGGCACATGAACCACCTCGATCCGCGCACGCGCGACCAGGATTTCCGCAACTACCTCGGCGGCTTCAATTTTCACGGCGAAATGGCCACCTCGCCAGTCGGCCCCTTCTCCGGCGGCGAGAAGTCGCGCCTGGCGCTGGCGCTGCTGATCTGGCAGAAGCCGAACCTGCTGCTGCTCGACGAGCCGACCAACCACCTCGACCTGGAGATGCGCCATGCCCTGACGCTGGCCCTGTCGGAATACGAGGGCGCGATGGTGCTGGTCTCGCACGACCGCCACCTGCTGCGCACCACTTGCGACAGTTTCTATCTGGTTTCAGACGGCGGCCTCAAGCCCTTCGACGGCGACCTCGATGATTACCGGAAATGGCTCGACCAGTCCGCGTCGGCAGACAAAGTCAGCCGCCAGGAGACGGCGGCGGCAGCCGCGCCGCCGCGCGCCAAGGCCGCCGAGCCGCGCCGATCCGGCGAGCGCAACCTGTCGCGCGAAATCGAGCAACTGGAGCGCCGCATGGCGCAGCTCAACGAGGAAAAGACGCGCCTCGACGCGCGCCTGGCCGACCCGGCCACCTACCAGTCACCCGACAAGGCCGCCCTGCAAAAAAGCACCGCGCGTCAGGCCGAAGTGGTCCGCCTGCTGGGCGAAGCCGAGGAGAAATGGCTAGCGCTGCATGAAGCTCTGGAAAAGCAGTAGGGATTGAACTCCGCTAGAATCCGGACATCATGCACGCGCAACGCCGCTACACCCTGACCGCCGCCTGCCCCGATCGCGTCGGCATCGTCGCCCGCGTCGCCACTTTCATCGCCGAGAACCAGGGCTGGATCCTCGAGACCAGCCACCACGCCGACGACGATACGCAGCGCTACTTCATGCGCATCGAGATGAAGGCCGATTCGCTGCCCTTCGACCTGGCCGAGTTCCGCCGCCGCTTCCAGCCCATCGCCGACGAATTCAGCATGGACTGGCGCATCGCCGATTCCGCCGAGAAGAAGCGCCTCGTCGTCCTCGTCTCGCAGCAGGAGCACTGCCTCTACGACCTGCTGGCGCGCTGGCAGTCGAAGGAACTCGACGTCGAGATTCCCTGCGTGATTTCCAACCACGAAACCTTCCGCGGCTTCGTCGAGTGGCACGGCATCCCCTTCCACCACGTGCCGGTGACGGCGGAGAACAAGCGCGAGGCCTGCGCCGAGATGACGCGCCTGTTCGAGCAATCGCGCGGCGACGTCATGGTGCTGGCGCGCTACATGCAGATCCTGCCGCCGGAGCTGTGCGAGAAGTACCCCGGCCGCATCATCAACATCCACCATTCCTTCCTGCCGTCCTTCGTCGGCGCCAAGCCCTACCACCAGGCCTACCGCCGCGGCGTCAAGCTGATCGGCGCCACCTGCCATTTCGTCACCGCCGAGCTCGATGCCGGCCCGATCATCGAGCAGGACACCGTGCGCATCGACCACGGCGATACGGTGGAGGACCTGGTGCGCTACGGCAAGGACATCGAGAAGGCGGTGCTGGCGCGGG
This sequence comes from Rhodocyclales bacterium, assembly GCA_016214145.1. Lineage (GTDB taxonomy): Bacteria > Pseudomonadota > Gammaproteobacteria > Burkholderiales > Rhodocyclaceae > Desulfobacillus. Next base: position 8,355 of record JACRPA010000006.1, on the reverse strand, counting down.
GGCTGCGCTTCCACGTCGAGGATCGCGTGCTGCTCAACGGCAACCGGACGGTGGTGTTCCGCTGAACTGCAGGCGGGGCATGCGCCCCGCCTGCATGCCGGCATCACCAGCCGGGCGGGGATTTCCCGTTGCATTCCTGGCCGCTGCCGCGGCAGACTTCGACGCACTGCCCGCCCGGACACGAGGTCGAGCATTTCCACCTGCACTGCTTTCTGAGTTCCTGGCTGACCGGCCGCTTGCAGGTGGTTACCTTGGCCTTGCTGGTCTTGCAGTCGTAGGCGGCCTCGGACGTCTTTGCAGGAGCGGTCTGTTCCGCCGCCGCGGCGTTTGGCAACAGGACGACGTTCAACAACAGAAAGGTACTGACGGCTGCTAGCACATTGGCAAACTTCATGGCTACCTCCTCCGAAACAGGGCTGCCTAGAAGGAAAACGACTGCCGGACAACCCTGAACGGCGCGCCGCTGTGATCCAAGCAAGAGGAGGGCTGCTGAGCCATGCGCAGCCCGTATTGTGCAATTACGATAGCATGAAACGCGTGCGCTGACGGCGGCGCACAAGAAAACGGGCGCCCCGGTCAAACCGGGACGCCCGTCACCGACCTCCGAGGGAGGGCGAAGGCCGGATGGCTTAGTAGTGGTAGGCGCTCTCGCCGTGCGAGGTGATGTCGAGGCCCTCGCGCTCTTCCTCTTCCGGCACGCGCAGGCCGATCACGATATCGACGATCTTGAAGGCGACGAAGGCCACCACCGCCGACCAGACGATGGTCGTGCCCACCGCCGTGGCCTGGACGATGACCTGATCCATGATCGAATACTCGGCCGCCGCCTTGTTGGCGACATAATCGAATACTCCAGAGCCCCCCAGGCTGGGCGCGGCAAAGACGCCGGTCAGCAGGGCGCCGAGGATGCCGCCGACGCCATGCACGCCGAACACGTCGAGCGAGTCGTCGGCGCCGAGCAGGCGCTTCAGGCCATTCACGCCCCACAGGCACAGGATACCGGCCGCCAGGCCGATCACCAACGCCCCGCCGACGCCGACGAAGCCGCAGGCCGGCGTGATCGCCACCAGGCCGGACACCGCACCGGAGGCGGCGCCGAGCATGGAGGGCTTGCCCTTCATCATCCACTCCGCCAGCATCCAGGACAGCGTCGCCGCCGCCGTCGCCAGCCAGGTATTGACGAAAGCCAGCGCCGCCGTGCCGTTGGCCTCGAGCGCCGAGCCGGCGTTGAAGCCGAACCAGCCGAACCACAGCAGCGAGGCGCCGATCATGGTGGTGGTGAGCGAGTGCGGCGCCATCGATTCCTTGCCGTAGCCGACCCGCTTGCCGATCAGGTAGGCGCCAACCAGGCCGGCCACCGCGGCGTTGATGTGCACCACCGTGCCGCCGGCGAAGTCGAGCGCGCCCTTCTGGAACAGCCAGCCGCCTTTCGCCGTCTCCGTGGCGAGCGTCGCCGCGTCGGTGATGGCGTCGGGGCCGGTCCAGAACCACACCATGTGGGCGATCGGCACGTAGCTGAAGGTGAACCACAGCGCCATGAAGGCCAGCACCGCGGCGAACCGGATCCGCTCGGCGAAGGCGCCGACGATGAGGCCGCAGGTGATGGCCGCAAAGGCGCCCTGGAAGGCTACGTAGATCAGCTCGGGCACGACGACGCCCTTGCTGAAGGTGGCCGCCACGGAATCCGGCGTCACCCCCTTGAGGAGGAGCTTGTCGAGATTGCCGAAGAAGGCGCCCCCCTCATTGAAAGCCAGGCTGTAGCCGTAGACCACCCACAGTATGCTGATGAGGGAGAAAACGGCGAAGACCTGCATCAGCACCGACAGCATGTTCTTGGCGCGCACCAGGCCGCCGTAGAACATGGCCAGGCCGGGGATCGACATCAGGATCACGAAGGCGGTGGCGACGATCAGCCAGGCCGTGTCGCCCTTGTTGGGCTGGGGGACGGCCGCCGGCGCCGCGGAGACGGCCGCTGCCGGCGCTGCCGCCGGAGCGGCTGCCGTTGCCGCCGGCGCCGCCTTGTCTTCCGCCAGGACGGGTGCGCTCGCCGCCAGCCCGCAAGCGATCATCAGGATTGCAAACAACTTTCTCATGGCTCTCTCCTAGAGCGCGTCCACGCCGGTTTCGCCGGTGCGGATGCGAATGACCTGTTCGACATCGAAGACGAAAATCTTGCCGTCGCCGATCTTGCCGGTGCTGGCGGCCTTCTCGATGGCCTCGATCACCTGTTCCAGCAGATCGTCCTTGACGGCGGCCTCGACCTTCACCTTGGGCAGGAAATCCACCACATACTCGGCGCCGCGATAGAGCTCGGTATGGCCCTTCTGGCGGCCGAAGCCCTTGACTTCGGTGACGGTGATGCCGGCCACGCCCACAGCCGAGAGCGCCTCGCGCACCTCGTCGAGCTTGAACGGCTTGATGATTGCGGTTACCAGTTTCATGACGGTTCCCTTCAGAACGTGCGGCTGACCGAGAGGATGAGCGTGTCGCGACCGGCGTTCTTCATGCTGGTCGCGCCCGTCCAGTTGTTGCCGAAGCAATAGGGCTGCACCAGCGCGGCGGCGTTGGGTGTGCAGCTGCCCTTGGCGTTGGTGCCGATGTAGGCGGCGCCGATCACCCAGCCGGAAATGTCCTTGGTCACGCCGAGTTTCCAGTCGGTGTAGTCGCCATTGCTGCGGCCGTTGTGGTAGTTCTTGAAATTCAGGTGGCCGATATGACCGTTCACGCCCCAGCCGTCGCCCAGGTCGTAGTTCGCCGACAGATCGATGTAGCCGGAACCGCCGGTGTGCGGCACCGAGAAGTAGTCGCCGACCGAGTGGAAGTACTTCAGCGAGAGGAACTTCCAGCTGCCGCCGATGTAAACCTCCTTGTTGTTCACGCTGCCGGTATGCACGCTGGCCGTCCTGCCGGGGTTGGTGATGGGCGCCGCGGCGGGTGCGTCCGTGCCGGGGTAGTAGTAGTAGATGGCGCCCACATCCAGGCCCCAGTCGCCCCAGGCGCCCTTCCAGCCGCCGTAGAAATCCATCTCCAGATTGCCCGAGGGATAGCCGGCGCCGGAATTCACGTTGGAGTTCCAGTTGCCCAGGTAGAAGCCGCTGCTGTGCGAATAATCGACGCCGCCCTGCAGGGCCGGCTTGCCGAAGGTCTGGTCGATGCCGCGGAAGCGGTAGCTGCTGTAAAGGCCGAGGTTGGCCGTCAGCGTGTGCGGGCTGGCGGGCGCAGCGGCGGCCGGAGCGGCCGGGGCGGTCTGCGCATGCACGAACGCAGGCAGGGATAGCGCGGCGGAAACCGCAGAGGCAAGCAGGGTCTTACGCATGATGAACTCCCAAGGTGGCAAAAAGGTCACTTCCTTAATTGCATCAAGCGTGCCAGTAATTAAATACAAATAAAAACAATATGTTGCAATTTGACAAGGGATTTCCGGAAAATCCGGCGCACCAAGACATCGCGCTTTTGTTCGCCGCCGCACTATGCTGGTGCAGGCGGCGGCCGGCGTTTTTTTACCGTGCTAGACTCAACCGCAACGCCATCACGCCTAGCCATGCTCAACCCCAAGATGCTCGACGATCTCGCCGCCCGCCTCGCCGACATGGCCGCCCGCGGGCCGGCGCAGGACCTGGAAAGGAACGCCCGGGCGCTGCTGAACGGCCTGTTCGCCCGCCTCGACTTCGTCCCCCGCGAGGAATTCGAGGCGCAGCGCGAAGTGCTCGCGCGCACGCGCGGGAAGCTTGAAGCCCTGGAAGCCCGCCTCGCCGCCCTGGAAACCCGCCGCCCCGAATAGCCGCCCGGCTTGCATTTAGTCCTAATGCGTACTAATATAGTCCGTGTTAGGACTATTCGGGAGTTGCCTTGCCGCACGAACCCTGCCTGCCCATGCTGCGCGAACTGGCACGCTGCTATCAGGCCTTCGAGGCCTATTCCGGGTCGCATATCCGCGGCCTCGATCTGACGCCGGCGCAGTTCGATATCGTCGCCACCCTCGGCAACACGCCGGGCATGAGCTTCAAGGAGCTGGGCGAGAAGACCCTCATCACCAAGGGCACGCTGACCGGCGTGGTGGACCGTCTGGAAGCGCAGCGCCTGGTCCGGCGCAGCGCCTCGCCCGAGGACGGCCGCAGCATGATCGTCAGCCTGACGCCGGCCGGCGCGCGCCTGTTCGAGTCGGTCTTCCCCGCCCATCTCGATCATCTGCGCCTGGCGCTGGGCGGCCTCGACGCGGCCCGCCTGCAGCGCTACGAGGCGGCGCTGCGCGAACTGCGCGCCGCCTTCGAATCGGCGCCGGCCGCGGAACCCGCCGCCGCGGCCGGCGGTCGGAGCAAGACCCGTCGTCCGAAGAAATGAAAATGTCCCTGCCCACCCTCGGCTATTCCCGCACCGCGATCGCCCTGCACTGGGCCATCGCCCTGCTCATCTTCTGCGCCTTCCCGCTCGGCATCTATATGGCCGACCTGCCGTTTTCGCCGGGCCGGCTGAAGCTCTACTCGTACCATAAATGGATCGGCGTCACGGTATTCCTGCTGGCGCTGGCCCGGCTGGCCTGGCGCTGGCAGCATCCCGCGCCGCCGCCGCCCGCCGGCATGCCGGCCTGGCAGCGCATCGCCTCCATCGCCACCCACCACCTGCTCTACCTGCTGCTCTTTGCCGTGCCGATTTCCGGCTGGCTGATGAGTTCGGCCAAGGGCTTCCAGACGGTGTATCTGGGAATAATTCCGCTGCCCGACCTGTTAACCAAGGACAAGGCCCTGGGCGATGCCCTGCTGCTGGTGCACCAGATCCTCAATTTCACGCTGGCGACCCTCGTCGTGACGCACCTGACGGCGGCGCTCAAGCACTATTTCGTGGATCGCGACGAGGTGCTCGGCCGCATGATCCCGCTCCTCAACCAAAGGAAGCCCCGATGAGAAAAACCGCAATCGCCCTGGCGCTCGGCGCCGCCCTGCTTTCCCCCTTCATTGCCCCCGCCCTCGCCCAGGTCGACGCCGCAAAGAGCAGCGTCGTCGCTGTCTCCAGGCAGATGGGCGTGCCGGTCGAGGGCAAGTTCAGGCGCTTCAGCGCCCAGGTCAGTTTCGACCCGGCCAGGCCGGCCGAGGGCAAGGCGAGCCTGGAGATCGATATCGCCAGCTTCGATCTCGGCGATGCGGATTTCAACCGCGAGACGGCGAAGAAGGAATGGTTCGACGCGGCGAAATTTCCCAAGGCCACTTTCGTCACCAGCGCCATCAAGCCCGCCGGCCCGGGGAAATTCGACGCCGCGGGCAAGCTGACCATCAAGGGCAAAACCCTCGATGTGGTGGCCCCGGTCACTTACAAGGCCGAAGGCGGCCAGCAGGTCTTCGAAGGCGTGCTGCCGATCAAGCGCCTGCAGTTCAACATCGGCGAGGGCGAGTGGAAGGACACCGCCACCGTCGCCGACGACGTGCAGATCAAATTCCGCATCGTCACCGCGAAGAAGTAAGCATTCCCCCAGCCCCACCCAACCCACAAGGAGATGACAGATGACCCGCATGAATCTGAAAACGAAGTTTCAGTGGAGGCTAACGCCAGCCTCATCGGCGTTAAGCGCAGCGGCCGTAACTAAAGCCACCGCCGCCGTCCTCACGGCACTGACTTTTTCCCCGGCCTTCGCCCAGACCTATAACGTCGAGCCGAACCACACCTACCCGAGCTTCGAGGCCGGCCACTTCGGCATCTCGGTCTGGCGCGGCAAGTTCAACAAGACCTCGGGCAGCGTCACGCTGGACCGCGCCGGCAAGGGCGGCACGGTCGACATCTCGATCGACCCGGCATCGATCAACTTCGGCCACGCCAAGATGGAGGAGCATGCCCGCACAAAAGACTGGTTCAACGTCGAGCAGTTTCCGAAAATCACCTACAAGGGGAAGATCTCCCAGTGGAACGGCGATGCGCCGGCCGCCGTCGAGGGCGAGATGACGCTGCTCGGCGTCACCAGGCCGCTCAACCTGACGATCCATTCCTTCAAGTGCATCCCGCACCCGATGCTCAAGCGCGAGGTCTGCGGCGCCGACGCCTCGGGCAGCTTCAAGCGCTCCGACTTCGGCATGAAGTACGGCCTGCCCGCGCACGGCGACGACATGAAGGTGGCGATCCAGATCGAGGCGATCAAGGCCGACTGAAGCCGCTGTCACCCCCTCTCCCCGCACGCGGGAGAGGGCCCACCCTGTCGATTGCCAATGGCATGACCGCTTGGTAAGCTTCGGCAAACAACAGCCGGAGCGGCAGTCATGGCAGGAAGCATCGACCGGGAGGGAACGTCGCGCGCCTGGCGGGCACGCGCCGGCGAACCGTACGATCCGCCCCTCCTGCGCACCCCCGCCGCTCCGTCGGACACCACGGCGCAACGGCGCAGCCTCATCGTCAAGAAACTCCATCCGAACCAGAAGGGCACGCGCCGCCTGTCGGCGCGCTTCGGCGACCACCTCGTCTGCGTGCGCTACCGCACCGACCCCGACAGCGGGCGCCGCTTCACCACCGTCGAGATCGTCGTCGAGGAACGCACGCCCGCCACCCCGGCGCCATCGCACAAACTCATACGCATAGGCTGGGAAGAAACCCGCCTTCGCGACATCGTCAAGGCCCGGGGTGGCATCTGGATGCGCAATAAAAAGCTCTGGAAAGTGCCCGCAAACGCCGTCAGGGAGCTGAAACTTTCGAAACGAGTCATACCGGAAAGTGCCTAGATATGGATACCTCGTGGTTGCCATATATAGATACTTGTATCCATATATGGATGCTTGTATCCACTAATGGCAACCTATTGATGACGGCTACTTCACGTTGGGCATCACAATGACACCGGCTGTCGTTCTTTTCCTCTTATCACTCCTTTGCCTTATTGGCGCTATCGGCGCTATCGGGAAGGTTTTATGGCACACCCTTGGCATGTTTCGGGGAGTTCGTGCTTCGGCAAGCCGTTGGGCTAATTTGGTTCCGTTCCTTGCCTTTTCACTACCTGGAGTGTTGGATGCGTCTGGCCAAGAACATCGTTTCAAAATGGTGGTCTGGTTTTTTTCCGCTGCTGCCTTATTACTTGCCAGTGTTGGTTTCCAGGTTCTCGCTGAGGCATAAATGCAAGCATCGCCAATTCCCACAACCACCATGTGCACAGCAAACGCCGTATCGCACACACTGACTTTTGTTTTTACTAGCCTGCGCGCGTTTCTCCATACGCCTATGCCCAACATGGCGGTCGAGAGGGACGGCCTGCAAGCTGCGCTTGCAGGTTCCCTCCGCGCTGGCGCGCTCCGCCGGCCGGTTACTTCTACGTTGGGCGTCTTCAGAGGACCGTCTGCCGTGACGAGCGCTGACCACAAAGCAATGAAACATCTCTATCAAGAAGCCATTTCAGTCGCCACCGCTGTAATCAATGAGTGGGATCCCTATGACCTCATTGCCGGTGGCGCACCGAAAGACGAATATGAAGGCGAGGTTTCCCGTATCGTGGCCAAGGCTCGTGACGCCCATACGCCTGAGGCACTGGCCAGATTAGTTTCCGAAGCGTTTTCGTCGAGCTTTGAGCCGGAGCGCTTCTCTGTCGAAACATGCTTACCTGTGGCATCTCGATTGTTTGAGGAACTTCAAACTCATGGCTTCTTGGAGCGCAAGCCGTGACGCCCAACCCGTCGGTCGAGAGGGACCGCCAACAAGCTGCGCTTGTTGGTTCCCTCCGCGGCTTCGCCGCTCCGGCGGCCCCTCACCTAGCACGTTAGCCCACACCCGCATGGCCATGACAACATGTGACATCGAAGTCCGTAAGGCAGCCCCTGATGACGCACCTTACGTTGCCGCGCTTTATCGGCAGCTCGTCGACATTCCGGCAGTGACTGTCCTGCCGGAGCGCATCGCCGAAATCGCGAACGACAAAAACACCGCTTTGTTCGTCTGCGAATATGACGGCGAGCCTCAAGGAACAGCACTCGTTTCACTATGCTCCGACGTAATGTTCGGATCTCAGCCATTTGCTGTGGTCGAGAACGTTGTCGTTGGCATTTCTGTTCGTGGCCGCGGAATTGGGACTACCATGTTGCGTCACATCGAAGCGTTTTGCTCAGCGAAGGACTGCTCAAAGATCATGCTGCTTAGCTCGGTGCAGCGAGATAACGCACACCAGTTCTTCGAACGGTCTGGGTTTATCGGCTCATCCAAGCTTGGCTTCGTCAAATACCGGAGTGCCTTCAAGGCAACGATATGAAAGCGGCTAACCCGGCGTATATGGACTCCTCCCCCAACGCAACGGACTGACCGATAGGGATGGCTTTGGGGAAGCGCATGCAGTCGTATATCCGGCATCGTAAGTGGGCTCTCGTTGGCCCGTGCCGACATGGAATCTGCTCACGG
>JACRPA010000010.1 GCA_016214145.1 Rhodocyclales bacterium | reverse complement strand
CTGAAAAACGGTCTTGGCCAGATCAACGGCCACGGTAGTAGTATTCATCTCGGACTCCTTTCGTCTGTTTCTGATCTCCATCCCCATGAAGACCTGCGCGCTCACTTTGGCGCAAAAAGACGGGAGGAGTCCATCCCATCACTCGAGGGGAGCTGCGCGATAAGACCTGCGCAGCCCCCTCAGCTTGAACGTTGGGCATCATAAGGATCGATCGATGGACTTGACCGCTGTCGAAGCCGCGGTTCTCGATTGGATAGCAAAGAATACGAAGAGTAAGGAACTCATGGAACAACTCGCCTCCGTGAAGGCAGTCGACCGCGAATACACCGGTGCCGGTAGCTACACCACGCTTCAGACATCTGGGTTCCGTTCGTTTGAGCAGGCGCTACAGCATGGGCCGGTAGACGGCCCATGGTTTCAGAGTCCTGGAATGGAAGGACCGGCTTGTTCTCTCTTGTGGCTGGAGGGCGGAGTCGTGAAGTGTCTTGAGTTGGCGGGATTCCGTGACCCCCAAGAAGTTGAAGGATTCTGGTTCCTTGATACCAATCAGGCATGAGCCCCTCCATGATGCCCAACCCCTCCGTCAACCGGACCGCCTGCAAGCTGCGCTTGCAGGTTCGCTCCGGCCTTCGGCCTCCGCCGGCCGGTTACGTCGAACGTTGAAGCTGTAGAAAAACCCTCTTTTCACTATCGGTAAGACGCAAAAAAAACCGGCGCGGACGATTTCCGCGCCGGTTTGCATTTCCTGTTGTGTTTTCGCCGTCCTGCGCAGACTGACTTTCAGTGCTGGCTCTGGGGGTCCTCCTACTGGCCCCTCCCACACCGCCTGCCGAACGCTCAGTAGATCGGCCGCACCCAGTTCTGGCTGGATTTCTTCGGCCGCTTGTAGCCGGTTTCCTTCTGCCGCGGCGGCAGCTCCATCTCGATCGGGCTGAGGTCCTTGTAGGGAATCTGGCGCAAAAGGTGGGCGATGCAGTTGAGGCGCGCCTTTTTCTTGTTGTCCGCATTGACGATGGACCACGGCGTCTTCCTGCCGTCGGTGTGCTTCAGCATGACATCCTTGGCCATGGAAAATTCCACCCAGTGCTTGCGCGCCTCCAGGTCCATCGGGCTGAGCTTCCAGCGCTTGATCGGGTTGCGCATGCGCTCGGCGAAGCGCTTCTCCTGCTCCTCGTCGCTGACCGAGAACCAGTACTTGATGAGATAAATGCCGGAGCGCACGAGCATTTCCTCGAACAGCGGACAGGCGCGCAGGAACTCCTTGTATTCTTCCTCGGAGCAGAAGCCCATGACTTTCTCGACGCCCGCCCGGTTGTACCAGCTGCGGTCGAACAGCACGATCTCGCCGGCCGACGGCAGGTGCGGGACGTAGCGCTGGAAATACCACTGGCCGCGTTCCCGCTCGGTCGGCGTGCCGAGCGCCACGATGCGGCAGACGCGGGGGTTGAGGCTTTCCGTGATGCGCTTGATGACGCCGCCCTTGCCCGCGGCGTCGCGCCCCTCGAACAGGACGCAGACCCTGAGCCCCTGCACCCTGACCCACTCCTGCAGCTTGAGCAGTTCGAATTGCAGCCGCGCCATCTCGTCGATGTACTTGTATTTCTTCCTCGAGCGGCTCGGCGGCTTGCTGTCGCCGATGACGTGCCAGCGCTCCTCGATGGTGGTGACCTCCTTCGTGTCGCGTAGGATTTCCCCGTTGGGTGCCGCTTTCTTCCTGTCTCCTGACTTGTCTTTCATGGCTGCCGCTCCTTTCCGTCGAGAACGTCGTGGGTTTCAGTATTCCTGCAGCATGGCCAGTTCGGTGTCCGCGTGGCGCAGTCGCAGCGCCAGGGTGCGGGAAATGGCCATGATCAGGTTGAAGGCGAGTTTCTTGTGGGATTCGGCGAGCTGGTTGAACTGCTCGCGCGAAAGGACATACATCTCGGTATCGGTGTGGGCGGTGGCGTCGTTGCCGCGCGGCTGGCCGTCGAGGAAGGCCAGCCCGCCGATGAAATCGCCGCGGCCGAAGCTGGCGACGTGGCGCACGCGGCCGGCGCCGATCGGCGCGTAAATGTGCACGGTGCCGCAGCGGATCCAGTAGATCTCGTCGCCGGCCTGGCCGCTCATGTAGATGGCTTCGCCGGCCTTGTGGCTGCGGACTTCGATGCGCGCTTCGAGATCCTTCAGCGTCTCGTCCTTGTGCCGCGCGAAGATCTCCATCTCGGCCAACTGCATGGGCGGCTCCGCCTGCAGCTCGGCTTCAGCCTCGATCTCGCCGAGGATGCGGTCCTCCACCCAGGCGATGGCGCTGTCCAGCTCGGGGAAGATGCGCACCGACTCGCTCTCGTCGAGCACGCCCGTGTGCTCGAGGAATTCGCGCAGGTTGCGGCCGTTGGGCAGGTTCTCGCGCACGTTGGAGAGGATCAGCACGGCGCCGCGCTCCAGCAGGGCCTCGCGCACCTGGTTGAGCATGTGGGCGGCGGTCACATCCACCGACTGCACGCGCTTCAGGTCGAGGATGACGTAGTTGCGCGTGCGCAGTTCATGTTCGAGGTCGGCATAGAGCTGCTGCGTGGTGCCGAAAAACAGGCTGCCCTGCAGCTCGACGATGACCGCCTGGTCGCCCTTCTGTTCGAGGACGCGCATTTCCGCCTCGGGGCGGTGCCAGGTCGAGGACATCTGGTTGACATAGACCTTGTGGCGCACCACCGAGCCGCCGATCTGCTCGCGCACGAAGAGCACGATGGCCATGGCGACGCCGACCGCGGAGGCGGCGATGAGGCCGATCGTCAGCGCGACCACCACGACCACCACGACCACGGCGAAATCGAACACCGTGGCGCGCGACTCGACGAAGCGCAAGGGCTCGCGGTCGATCATGCGCACACCGATGACGATGAGGATGCCGGCCAGCGTGGCGACGGGAATCCACGCGATCAGGGTGCTCAGGATGAGCGAGGCGACCAGGGCGAAGACGCCCTCGAAGACGCCCGAAGCGCGCGTCTGCGCCCCGCTGCCAAGGTTGACCATCGTCGCCCCCATGGTGCCGGCGCCGGGGATGCCGCCCACCGAGGAGGAGGCGATGTTGGCCATGCCCTGGGCGATGAGTTCGCGGTCGGAGTCGTGCCGCGTGCGCGTGAGCTGGTCGAGCACGACGCAGGTCTTCAGCGTGTCGATCGACAGCAGCACCGCCAGCGTCAGCGCGCTGCCGAAAAGGGCGGCGACCTGGCCGAGCCGGAGGTCGCCGATTTCGCGCCAGCGCTCCATGATCGAGTGGTAGAGGCCGTCGGGAGAAAGGCCGACCGGGCCGACGACCAGCGGATTGCCGGCCACGCTGCGCAGCGCGGAATCGTCCATGGCCAGGCCGAAATAGGCGAGCAGGCCGGCGACGATGCCGAGGATGGTGCCCGGCACCTTCTGCGTCAGGCGCGGGGCGACGACCGCCACGCCGACCGTGGCGCCGCCGATGGCGAGCGAGCGCCAGTCCCAGGTCGTGGAATCGAGCAGCACTTCCCACCAATGGGCGCCGGCGACGACGCCGAACAGGCGCGGGATCTGGCTGCCGATGATGATGAGGCCGACGCCGGTCAGGTAGCCGCTCACCACCGGGTAGGGAATGTACTTGATGAGCCGGCCGACGCCGACGAAGCCGAGCAGCATCTGCACCAGGCCGGCGATGATGCCGACCATGATCATCAGCAGGACGATGGCGCCGGGCGCGATGCCCTGGCGCATCAGCTCATAGGCGAAGGCCGCCAGCACGGCCGCCGCCGGCGCGCAGGGCGCGCTGATGAGGCGGTCGGTGCCGCCCAGGGTAGAGGCGACAAGGCCGATCACCGTGGCGCCGACGATGCCGGCGATCACGCCATACGCCGCGTAGCCCGGGCCGAGGACGGAGTAGACGGTGACGCCGAAGGCGACCGAGGCCGGCAGCGCCACCAGCATGGCCGCCATGCCGCCCCAATAGTCCCCGGGCGCCTGCCGGCCCCCGAAAAACTTCAGCCCTTTCCGTTTGGTCGCGTGCTTCATTCCCGGCATCGCCTATCGCTCGTGGCATGACATGCTGCAGTGCGGCAACGCCGCCCGTCTTCTGCGTCAACGGCGGAATCCGAACAAGCTTTACCCGATGCGCTCGGCTAAACTGCACGCTTTGCCCATTCATTTCGCATCATGTCGCTCGCCGTCCTGAAAAGCCGCGCCCTCGCCGGCATGGAAGCGCCGGAAGTCACCGTCGAAGTGCACCTCGGCCGCGGCCTGCCCAGCTTCACCATCGTCGGCCTCGCCGACACGGAAGTGAAAGAGGCGCGCGAGCGAGTGCGCGCCGCCATCCAGAACGCGCGCTTCGAATTCCCCGCCAGCCGCATCACCGTGAACCTGGCGCCGGCCGATCTGCCGAAGGAATCCGGCCGCTTCGACCTGCCCATCGCGCTGGGCATTCTCGCCGCCTCGGGCCAGGTCAGCGGCAAGCATCTCGCCGCGCACGAGTTCGCCGGCGAACTGTCGCTCACCGGAGAACTGCGCCCGATCCGCGGCGCGCTGGCGATGTGCCTGGCCGCGCGCGGCGATGCGCGCAGCTTCGTGCTGCCTGTAGAAAGCGCAGCAGAGGCCGCGCTGGTCGGCGCGGCGACCATCCTGCCGGCGAAATCGCTGCTGGAGGTGTGCGCCCACCTCAACGGACAGCAGGCGCTCGCTCCTTACGCCAACACACCCGCAGTCACCGCGCCAGACTACCCCGACCTGTCGGACGTGAAAGGGCAGGCGCAGGCCAAGCGCGCGCTGGAAGTCGCCGCGGCCGGCGGCCACAGCCTGCTCATGATCGGCCCGCCCGGCACCGGCAAGTCGATGCTCGCCGCGCGCTTTCCCGGCCTGCTGCCGCCGATGGGCGAGGATGAGGCGCTGGAAGCGGCGGCGATTCACTCGCTCAACGGCGGCTTCCGCGTCGAGCACTGGATGAGGCGCCCGTATCAGGCGCCGCACCACTCCGCTTCGGCGGCGGCGCTGGTCGGCGGCGGCTGGGCGATTTTTCGCTAAGTAAGAATTACGCAGAATTAAATAAGAATTTCGCTATTTGAGAATTTCAACTCATAACCCGCTGAAATCTCGTACTTTCTCTGTTCATGGAAGACATCATGGAGTACGCTTTCTCCATGAAAAATCCGATCTGACCTATCGAATCCTCCAAAGTTTTCCCACCTGAACCTTTCCCTAAAGACAGATGCTGTCGTCCTACCGGCAGCGGGCTGTTGCGACTGACGCCTACTTTTTTGCCATCAAGTAATGCCGGTTTCGTCCGTTACTTGCTTGTCGCAGGGTGCAGTTCCGAAAGGTGGATCGCATGAGGAGTCGATGCTTCGTCGCAGGCTTGGCCATCGCCATACTGGCGCTCGCCGGATGCATGCGGGCGGACGCCGGGGAAGCGCCCGGCCAGTCCGGCGGGCGGCTGCTCATCACTGGATCAAGCACGATGGCGCCACTCGTAGAGGCGATTGCCAAGCGCTTCCAGTCACTTCATCCCGGCGCCGGCATCGAAGTGCGGATGGGCGGTTCCGGTCGTGGCATCCAGGACGCGCGCCAGGGCGTGGCGGACATCGGCATGGTGTCGCGGGCGCTTGGCGAGGAGCTGCGCGACCTCTACGGCATTCCCATCGCCCGCGACGGCGTGGCGGTCGTCGTCCACCGGGACAATCCGGTGAAGTCCCTCACCGTGCGGCAAATCGCCGATATTTTTTCGGGCAGAACTGCCAACTGGAAGCAGGCTGGCGGACGCGACGCGCCGGTTCTGGTTGCCAAGGCCGAGGAGACGCGCAGTTCGACAGAGTTGTTTGCGCGCTTTTTCGATCTTCGATACGACCGCATCCAGGCGCAGCAGGTGGTCGGGGATAATCCGGCGCGCATCAGGCTGCTGGTGGAAAACCCGAATGCCATCCTTTACATGTCCGTGGGCGAGGCGGAACGCAACGCCCAGTCGGGCGTTCCCCTCAGGCTGCTGCCCATGGGCGGCGTGGCCGCCAGCAGCAAGAGCATCCGCAGCGGCGACTACCCCATTTCGCGCCCATTGACGCTTGTCACGCGTGCCATGCCGGCGGGCCTGGCAAAACAGTTCATCGACTATGCCCTGTCCGCCGAGGTGACGGACCTGATTGTCGCCCACGACTTCGTGCCCTACCTGGACTGACCGCAAGGAAGCCGCCTTGACCACCCTGTTCCACCGTTTCGGCCTGCGCGCCAAGCTCGCATTGGGCTTCGTGGTCCTGATCGGCCTCATGCTGACAGCCGGCAGCATCGCCTTGCTGAGCCACAGGAATTCGCTGGGGGCGGTGGACCGCTACCTGGAGGGTGAACATCTGGTCAATGAGCTCGCACTGAAGAGCAGCGCCGCCTTCGGCAAGGCCAGGCGCTACGAAAAGGAATTCCTGCTTAAAGTAAAGGAGTTCGGGTACGAGGAGGCCCGCTCGCGCTATGCCACCCTGGTGCGCAGCCAGCTTGCCGACGTGCGGGCGAACATGGCTGAAATCCGCCGTCTCGGCGTCGATCCCGTACTGGCCGAGGATGCCAGGGCCGTCGAGGAGACGCTGGTCCGTTACGAGACGGGGTTCCTCGAAACGGTGGAGCTGTACGGCCACTTGGGCCGGTACAACTCCGGCCTGGAGGCGCGCCTGCGCGCCCGTGCCCACCGTATCGAGGCCATGCTGACCGAAGGCGCGCCGCTCCTCCTGATGACCGGCCTGCTAACCATGCGCCGCGCGGAGAAGGACTTCATCATGCGCGGCCGCCAGCAGGACATCGAGGCCTTCGAACGTACAGCCGAGGATTTCCGGCGTGCCGTGGCGCGGGCCGGCTTGCCGGCGCGGCGCGAAGGTGAGTTGCTGCGGCTGGCTGGCGAGTACCGGGGGATTTTCGGCGAGTACGTCGCCACGACTGTGGCGATCGAGGCGGCGACGCTTGCATACCTGGAGGCAGCGCATACCGTGGAACCGAGGCTGGGCCGGCTGTACGCCACGGCAGAGAGGGCTGCCAGCTTGACCCTGCATGCCGCGCATGAAGTGAACCAGGTGACCACCTGGGTCGTCACCACCGCCGGCCTGGCCGCCATACTACTGGCACTCATGGTGGGTATGTTTGTCGTCCGCAGCGTTAGCCGCTCGGTGCGCGAACTGGTCTCCTTCGCCGGACGGTTGGCGGAAGGCGACCTGGGGGCGCGTCTGCCTCAAGGCAACGACAGGGATTTTGACGTGGTGGTGGATGCCCTCAACCGCGGGGCCGGGGCGCTGCAGGAGGCGCAGCGGCGGGATATGGAGCGAACCGCAGAATTGGGTCGTCTGAACCGCACCCTGCGCATGCTTTCCCAGTGCAACGAAGCACTGGTGCACGCCGCCAGCGAGCAGGAACTGCTCGATGCCATTTGCCGGCGCATTGTCGAAGTCGGCGGCCATCGCATGACCTGGGTTGGCTTTGCGCGCGAGGATGAGGACCGAAGCGTCGAGCCCGTCGCCCATGCCGGGTCAGACCGGGACTACGTGGATGCGCTGCACATCACCTGGGGCGATGACCGGATCCGGCGCGGCATGGGCGGTACCGCCATCCTCGAAAACCGGGCCGTAGTGGTCCGGCAAATCGCAGAGGACCCGATTTTCGAGCCTTGGCGGGAGGAAGCCTTGAGGCGCGGCTTCGCCTCCTGCATCAGCCTGCCCCTGCGGGGGCGGGATGGCTGCATCGGCTGCCTCAGCATTTATGCAGAGGACCCCGACGCCTTCGATGAGCAGGAAGTCAAGCTGCTGCAGGAACTGGCCGACGACCTGGCCTACGGCATACTCAGCCTGCGGGAAGCGCGGGAGCGAGAACGGGTCGAACAGGCCCTCGACTACCAATCCAACCACGATACCGTCACTGGACTCGCCAATCGCTACCTTTTCCTCGACCGGCTCGGCCAGACGATTGTGCATGCGGGCCGCGCCAATCGCCAGGCCGCGCTTCTGCTGTTCGACCTGGACCGTTTCAAGGCCGTCAACGATAGCCTGGGGCATGGCGCCGGCGATACGCTACTCCGGCACGTCGGCAAGCGCCTCGTCGCCAGTCTGCGCGAGGGCGACACGGTGGCGCGGTTGTCGGGCGACGAGTTCGCCGTAGCCCTGAGCGATGTGGCCAAGCCGGAGGACGTGGCGCCAATAGCGCGCAAGCTGCTCACGGCGATCAAGGCGCCGTTGCTGCTGAATGAGCGCGAGGTGCGCACCAGCGCCAGCCTCGGCATCAGCCTCTTTCCGCGGGACGGCGACAACCCCGAGAACCTACTGCAGAATGCTGATGCAGCCATGTACAGCGCCAAGTCTCTGGGCGGAGATTCCTTCCACTTCTATGCGCCGGAGATGAACGAACGCATGCTGGCGCGCTTTGCCCTGGAGGCGGATCTGCGCCGGGCGGTGGAACGGGGCGAGCTTCTGCTGCACTATCAACCCAAGGTCAATCTCGCCACGGGCGAGCCCACAGGCGCGGAGGCACTGCTGCGCTGGCGTCACCCGGAACGCGGCCTGGTGCCGCCGGGGGACTTCATTTCGCTAGCCGAGGAGACAGGGCTCATCGTGCAGATCGGCGAATGGGTGATCGAGGCGGTGTGCGAACAGGTACGGGAGTGGCTGGATGCCGGACTGGCGGTGCCGCCGGTGGCTCTCAACCTGTCCGCCCGCCAGTTCCACCAGCAGAATCTAGTCGCCGTCATCCGCCAGGCGCTCCGCCTGAACCAGATCGAGGCGAAATGCCTGGAGTTGGAAATCACCGAGAGCATCCTGATGGACAACGTGGAAAAGGCGGTCACCACCCTGCAGGAGCTCAAGTCGGTCGGACTCAAGATCGCCTTGGACGACTTTGGCACCGGCTATTCGTCGCTAAGTTACCTCAAGCGTTTCCCCATCGATCACCTGAAGATCGATCGCGCCTTCGTGCGCGATGTCACCTCCGAGCCCGACGATGCGGCGATCTGCCTCGCCGTCATTGGGCTGGCCCACAACCTGAAGTTGAAGGTGGTCGCCGAGGGCGTCGAGACCGAGGCGCAGATGAACTACCTGCGGACGCACGGCTGCGACGAGATCCAGGGCTTTTATTTCAGCCGGCCCTTGCCGGCCACGGAGTTCGCCCAACTACTCACCCAGCACAAGGTCTTTGCACTTCCGTCGCCGATGGCCGGCGAGCGCAAGACCTTGCTGCTGGTCGACGACGAGCCCAACATCCTCAGTGCTCTCAAGCGCCTCCTGCGCCGCGATGGTTACGAGATACTCGCAGCGGGCAGCGCCAAGGAAGGGTTCGAGCTGCTCGCCACCCACGAAGTGCAGGTGATCCTCTCGGACCAGCGCATGCCGGAGATGAACGGCACCGAGTTTCTCGCGCGTGTGCGCGAGATCTACCCGGAAACGATCCGCATCGTGCTTTCCGGCTACACGGATCTCGATTCCGTCACGGAAGCGATCAACCGGGGCTCCATCTACCGCTTCCTCACCAAACCCTGGGATGACGACATGCTGCGCCAGCACGTGCGCGAAGCCTTCCGCCACTACGGCGCCGCAAGACGCACTTTGACGGAACCGGTCTGATGCCTCCGACGGCAATCACCGCGACGGGCGTGGCAATCAAACAAACCGGTTGACCAGCTGACGTGATGAGACGCAGGCCACGTCTGCTTTCAGAGATTGCGAGGAAAGCAGAAACGACTTGATGGGGCCGTTAGGTCACGACTAGATCAAGTTCCTGCTGACCTCCAAACCGTTCGGCAATCTTCGCCTCATAAGCATGTTTATCGGATGCGGATTCAGCTATTTCAAGCACTCTTCCGAGATGAATTCGGAGCGCCCTAGTTCCTACTTCACTAAGGAACTGGAACAATTTTTTCTGTCTGTCACCATCCTTTGATTTCTCGGCCCTGAGAAGTTCGAGAATCCTGCCGCTACTCTTGGCGAGCGGGTAATAGATGTGCCTGAGAGTCAGATGCTTAAACTGCCACGGTTTTCCGCGAACGGGAACAGGAAGCTGGTATAGCCGGTGCCAGGCTATGTAAATCTCTGGTGGGAATTCCTGCTCGTATTTTTTTGCCTCTTCCAGCACATATAATTTGAAAGCAGCAATTACTTCTTCAGCAGAGGGGTTGTAGCCTGCAAGAGCATAAACAAGACCCTTAATACCTGATTTTGCAGAAGCCCCAAGGATAATGTAAGCCTGTTTAGCGACTCCCTTTTGGTTCGCAGCAAGCTTGTCTTCGACGCTGACGATTGCTTGGCATACTTCGATCAGAAGAGTGGCGTCATAGCCATTAATACCCGTTGGCTGAGGATTCCCCGCGCCTCCGGAACCCCATTGATATTTAATGGGTTTTGACAGTTTTTCCTTTAGCTCCGCGCCGACAGCCCCGACCATTGCTTTGCTTTCCAGAAACCGGGGGAAGGCGTTCCCACGAGAAGAAAGTCCAATTGCTGTCGCCATACCAGTTTGGCTAATAACTGCCGTCTTGTTGGCATCATCCAAGACGTGGCACTCCACATCAATGCCGAATTCTTCCTTAAAGTTGCCTTTGTGAGTAGCAACGGGTGGTTTATCACCCCATCTTGCTGCCGCAGCTTTTTTGGCTATTTCCTTTTTTTGTTCCGGCGTTAATGCGTTCGCCCTCGCTATTCCGCCAATTACCTTACTTTCGTCTTTAGCTGGTTTGTTCATGCAAGCACTCCTGCGTATGTCATGCTTGCATGATAAAGATTGGAACAACGTAATGCAAGCAATATTTATCAAACAATGCTTGCATTACGTTCTTGCATTACAACTTCGGACGGAATCACATGACATTGCGCATTATCCCGTCGGGCGATTTTTCGCTATTTAAGAATTTCAACTTGTAACCCACTGAAATCCCGTACTTCCTCTGTTCCAAGAGGACATCATGGAGTACGCTTTCTCCATGAAGAAATCCGATCTGATCGCTCGACTCTCCCAACGATTTCCCGGGCTGTCCGCCACGGATATGCGGGTCTCCGTCGAACTCATCCTGCAGGGAATTGCGGAAGCCCTGTCCGCCGGACAGCGGGTCGAGGTTCGCGGCTTCGGCAGCTTCGACCTTGCCTATCGCCGGCCGAGGCTGGGACGAAACCCGAGAACTGGAGAGCCGGTGTCGATCCCGGCGAAGGCCTCGCCCCACTTCAAGGCCGGAAAGAACTTGAGGCAAAGGGTCGCCATCGAGGCGAACCAGCCTCATCCCCGTAAGAAGTATCGCCTCGACGAACTCATGGCTCAGATTCCGCACGGAACTCCGGTAGGGCGGGAGATCTTATAGCTCCGAGCGGCTAAACTGGCCAAGATCAAGTTCGGCCGGCGTCTGATGACGATAGGCTACGGGGATGCCCGAGCCTCCGATTCTCATCCCCCTGCGCAACCTTGGTTCCGCTCCCTTGCGGATCGAGTGGTTCGGCGACGTGGCCTACGCCGGTCGCTCCGGCGGCCGCTCGCCGATGGTCGCGGTAACTCTGGCCAGAGGCCATCAGGGACAGTGGATCAGAACCGACATCGTCGACGACTCCCCGCTCACCGCCTCGATCCCGATCGCCTATCTCCGGCTGCTTCGAATCGGCGACATCTGGGTTTCGGGCGAGCGCGTCGGCACTGATCCCGGTTCGACCAGAATCACGTTCGAGAACCTTCAGATCGACGACTCGACGACGAGCATCCTGCCCGCCGGTCTCCCTGTCGCGGAAGACGGAGGGAAGCCGACGTACCTCTTGCCGTTTTCGGATTTCGATGGTCACCGTGGTCACACCGGGGCGTTCTGCGCTCGAGTGCGGCTGCCGGACGGTGGGTTTCTCGTCGTACCCTGCATGGAGCTGATCCGCTTCTATTTCGGCGACAGCGGTCTGCTGTTGAAACGGCTCTTCTCCGGCGCCACCGCGACGGACAATCTCTATCTCTCCGCCTGGCGAAGCGATGTGTCCGGCGCGGCCCATCTCACCCTGGCTCCAGGGCTGCCTTTTCCGGCTGCGCGAACCGTCGCCCGGATTGTGTTCGACCGGCAAGCGGCCAAGGCCGCGGCCTGGATCGCCAAATCGGGAGTCACCGCTGCCGCTCATTCTGAACGGTACTACCCCAAAACTACCTTTCCGTTCAAAGGCCAGACGAACCTCACGGTTGAGGGGCGCTGGTTGGGAGGGGACGAACGTCGGGTTTTACTGGTCGAACGCATCCTGCAGTGCAGTCATCCCTTTCCGTTCCAGCGGCTGCACGTCCGCACGACGACCGAGCTCGCTGGCGATGGTCCGCCTGGATCGTCTGGGAGGAGCAAATCGTCGAAGCGCGATGCGGAGCCTCGCCGCCACAAGCAAGAACTCCTGGAAGGATTCGTCACCCGCGCGCTCCTGCCGATGGCGGTCGTTGAGGACGACATCGAGACGCCTTTCCCGGACTTGGTCGGAAAGCCGGTTCACCGCATGGCCGACAACCATGCAAAAGTGGGTTCGCGTACCGACGATTCGGAAAACGTTGGCGAACTCTCTTCAGGAGAAACATCGTCCGGGCTTGGCGGGAGAGAGAGTGAGGTCACGACCTCTCAAGCGCGAATCGCCGAATGGGATTCCGAACCAGAGGTAGTGGCGCTGTTTCTGAAAGCTTTCGACGAGTTGGTCAAGGAAGGACGGATCACGGCAAAACTGGTGCCGCCGTTATCGACTCAAGGCGGAACCACTCCGCGCAGTCCTTTTCTGCGAGGTGATTGGATCGTGCCGGAGCCAGACGGTCAGTCGCGACAGCTATGGTGCGCGATGATCGTGGAAAGCGAAGTCATGACAGACCGAAGATTCCTGGTGATGGCAATTGCCACCGATCCTGGCAAGGTGGCACTCGCTCGCTTTGACGCACCTCCAGGCACCGAAGACAAAAGCGTCACTTCACACTGTGCCGCCTTTGCAGAACATGGATCGTTGCCTGAGCGAAGCGACCTCGTAGTGCTCGATCCCGATCAAACCAGAAACCGGCAATTGATCTCGGGCCTGTTCCAGAGCGCGCTTCGTCATTCCAGCACCGGTGATAAAGAGACGACTCAGGGAAGTATGTGAACAGAACGGCAACGATAGCTGGATTGCCTGTGCATTAATTCGGGGCACCCCGTCACCACTATTTGTATTACTATTGCATACAGCGTTACGCGGTTGTGTTCGTCTTGATGTTCCGATTCGCCGATTCAGGATGGAAAGGAGTGAAAGATGAGAAACGCCACTTGGTGCATCATGCTTGCCGTCTTCGCCAGCGGCTATTCCACCCTTTCGTCGGCTCACGGCGGAGGACTCGATAAGAACGGCTGCCACACCAACCGGAAGACGGGCGAATATCACTGTCACCGCGCCGCTGTTCAACCCCCGAGCAACGCTCAGGCAGTTCCCCGGAGCAACTTGACCAATCCGCCACCCGCCGCTCAAGTCGATAACACCTGCTATACCGGACCGCGGGGCGGCAGATATCGGATCGTCAATGGACGGAAGCGGTATGGGTGCTAAATCTGTGTCGTCTTATGCTGCTTGGAATGGTCCGAGCATGCTGAAGGGCTTGATGATCGGATAGCGAAGGCAGCAGCGTTCTCCTGCCCAAGAACCTGAGAGGAAGCAACCAGGTTGGAGCGATACCTCTCATAACGACCTTCTTTATTTTTTCCTGGGAGGTTCTGTTTTCGACCCTTCCTTCCCGGTATACGGATTGGTATTCGACTTGGTCGACCAATTGTTATTGAAGTTCTTGTCTGGATTCGTTCGTCGATGGGCAGGAACATAAGTTCCATCTTTGCGAACGTGACTGCGAACACTTGTGCTATCGGTTTTCGATCCAGTACCCGGTCCGGCTTTTGAACTATGGCCCGACGTGCCGGTACCGCTGGTATGTGTGCCATAGCCGCTGCGAGGTGCTGAAGGCGAATGAGATTTGGCACCACCATTGGATTTGGCGGAAGACGAGACACGGCCACCTCCACCACGCGCCGCAACATCAAGTGCAGCGGTTGTAAAGAATGCGAAGATGATCGAACCTGCGATCAACGCAATATGGTTCATAGAGACGCCAAGAGCTTGCTCCTCAGTCAGAACTCAGGAAGGTTTTCAAGATTGTCCGCAGCTTTTCCATTGTCCACTGTTTTAATGTACTCGACGCCATTCACTTTAATTATGTAGACGGGCTGGCCCTTTTGCCACTTCCCCTCATTGCCTTTAAAAATCGTCACGAAGGTTGTCCCCTTCTTGATTGCCGAAACGACTTCCATTCGGCTGAATTCGGCAGCGGGACCAATCGTATCCACGTTATCCGGATGCGCACGAACCTTTTCGATATGGGTATGCGCATTGTTGTATCTGACAGCCGAAATTCCGTAATCAGCCCATTTGCTCATCTTTCATCCTCCTCTTGAACGTCCAGCTTCCTGCGGCACATAAGTCTGGGTTCCGTAATCCTCCTATGGACTTGAGCTGCAAAGTCAGAAGGGGAATAGTCCTCAATCAAATGGGGGAGTGTTGTTCACCGCGGTAAATCCGCGGTCGCACGACAGCGATCATCCACCAGGCTCCTCGGCACGACGCCTTCGAACGCCCACAAACCCGTCGCCTTCGGCGGATACCTTCCCGCAACCTCCGGAAAGAGCTTCACCCCCGCCACGGCCTCGATATCCTCTATCGATTTGAGATTCCGCTCGAGGTATTGAATAGCCTCGTCGCCGGCGACATCGGTCTGGTCGTGCGGCATCAGGAAGGCCAGCGCCTCCACGGTGCCATCCTCCTGCTGGTGAAGCACGATCTTGAAGAAGTGAGAGGGCACCGCCACCCGCGTCTTGCCGTTCGTGGATTTCATGCGCGGCACATCTGCGCTGGCATCCGGCTGGCCGTTGCCGTCGTGGTCGAAAATACTGCCCGTGACGACATAGAGGGTGCCCTTGTCCTTTACCCAGACGCGGATCAAGGCCTCCAGTATCTGCCACACGCCTCGGTTGAACTGGCAGAACTGTGGTGCCATGTTCGACATCACAAAGGAGTTGATGACCGGCACCAGCCCGGTGCTCATGTCACCGTTCGGCGTGAGGTGTCCCTGGTCGAAGACGGGCTCCTTGTAGTCGCTGGGAAGCGAGGCGGCCGGCGCGTCGATGCGAGGGTCCCGCCGAAAACAGTCCACCCGCTCGCTCTTCCCCAGGCTCTTGGCGTTCAGCCGATGAGCCGTCCATACAGGCACCCGCAGCTCAGAATCGTAGCCGATCACGTAGTCGCGCTGGGCTAGGGTTCTCAGATTGGTATTTGCGGCGATCGGCTCTGGGTGGCCCCAGGGAAGGTGGCGTTCGATGGATGCCGTGGTGTCCCGCTTGTTGAGCCAGAGTTTCTTGTCGGCTTCCGCCTTCTCGTCCGGTGTGCAGGTGCGGGCGTATGCGACGCTCCCCAGCAGCGCAAGGCAGGCAAGAAACGTCCCGCGTAAAAACCGCCCGATGGCTGGATTGATGAATGCGAGCCTCATACCATCCCTCCCAGTGCGCTCTTGTGCACCGCAATACCAAATAGATATTGCTTAAGCATACCCATTATGGCCGAATATTCCCGGATATCAACCGCTCCGAGAGGTGTTTGCGCCCGGTATATATCCTCTTTCTCAGACTGACCGGTTGGTTTTATCGAGACAAAATCGCAGCGCGTATATCTTTAGATATATCTTCCGCGCGCTAACAAGAATCACATCGGCTGCGGATGGCGACTCCAGTTCCGAAGTTCCCATCCGATGAGCATGGCAATCTCCCAGCGATCGGCAACATAAATGCCGGCTTTTCCCATTGGCATTAGGCCCGATATTGACTATGTTTATGATATTGAAGCTGGGCCGCGCCCCGCCCAGTGAAGGCTCACCAAGCGGATGACATGACCGGCCCCGATGCGTCCCACAATCAGAGCGTAGATATCCAGTCGTCAGCGCCACAAAGCACCGCTGGCCTCGACCTTATTACGAGCCCAGGAAACTTCTGGATCCGCAATGCAATCATTGCGATCGCATATCTCGCAATGGCCCTGTTGGGAAGAGCGCTGGCGTTGTCGTCCGGCTACGCCTCCCCGCTTTGGCCGGCCGCTGGATTGGCACTGGCGGCGCTGCTTGCGTGGGGGCCGCGCTGCTGGCCAGGCGTCTGGCTAGGCGCCTTTCTCATCGACCTCTGGTTGGATCAGTCCATCGCGGGTGCGTCGATTGCAGCGCTCAACGCCGCCGGATCGACGCTGCAAGCGTTGCTGGGTGCGCGGCTGACGCGGCGCTTCATAGACGCCCCCATGCCCCTAGTTCGAGAACAGGAGGTGTGGCGCTTCCTGTTACTGGGAGGGCCGCTGGCTTGCCTCGTTTCGGCCAGCATCGGGATGGTCGTTCTTTACGGATTCAATCGACTGTCGCAGGGTGATGTTGTCAGTCAATGGCTGATCTGGTGGGCCGGAGATGTGCTGGGGGTGCTGTTAATTACGCCATTGACCTTGCTGGCTTGGCCGGGCACACGCTGGCTGTGGGAGCGTGGGGGCAGTCGACTCGCATTGCCGCTGCTGGTCACCGCCGCTTTGCTCGCGGCGGGCAACCTGGGTTTGGCCCGTCTGGAAGAAAATCGCGCACGCGAAGCGGCAACCGAACTGATGGCGGAAGTCCATGAATCCACCTTCCTCGCTCTTCCTGCAAAAATCGAGTCGCTGCGCGGCATCAAGCGCTTCTTCGACGCGAGCGACGTGGTAACGCGAAAAGAATTCGCCGCCTACAACACCTACATCGCTCGTCAGCCGGACATCCAGTCCGTTGACTGGGCGCCACGAGTACCGCAAAGGGAACACGCAAACTTTGAGAAGATGGCGCAGCGCGCTGTCGCGGACGGCTATCGCATCTACAGCCTCGATGCCGAAGGTCGTCCAATCACGGCCGAAAAGGGACGGGAGCATTTCCCCGTCCTATTCAGCGAACCGGCCGACAAAACCGCAGTGTTGCTCGGTCTCGACCACGGTTTCGACGCAAGGCGCCTCAAAGCGATGGATCGGGCACGCGACAGCGGGGATGCGGCGGCGGCCGCGATGGTGCCGTTGTTGCGCACCAGGCAGCCCGCGATCCTTGTCTTCATGCCGGTCTATCGTCAGGGCTTCGATGCCCGGACGGCTATGGCACCAGTCCGGCGCGAGGCCCTGCGCGGTTTCGTCGTCGGCGCGTACGACATCGGGAAGCTTTTTGCCCCACTTGCTCACGAGGCGCAGAAACGCCACCTCGCCTTCCGCATTACCGATGTCAGTCCCGGCGAGCCGAGCCAGGTGCTGACAGGAGCAGTACCGGACGGGACACACTACGATTTGAGCCGGGAAATGGAATTCGCCGGACGGCTCTGGCGTCTGGAGTTGCGCTCGACCGCCCCCTACTGGCAGGCTGGCGCCAGTCTCCTGGCGCGCTTGTACCTCGCTTTTTCGGTGTTTGCGGCGTTCCTGGCGGCCTTTGCCATATTGGCCGCCGCTGGCCGCAATGCAGCTGCCGCCGCCCTGGTCGCCGAACGGACAGCCGATCTGCAGGCCGAGCTTCACGCCCGCCAAACGGCCGAAGCTGCATTGCGTGCCAGCGAACAGGACCTCGAAACCACGCTCCGGTCGATAGGCGACGGCGTGCTGGCCACCGATGCCCAAGGGCGTATCACACGCCTGAATCTGGTAGCCGAGCAGCTCACCGGCTGGTCATGGACGGAAGCAAAGGGGCGGCCGGCGGATGAAGTGTTCCGCATTATCAACGAGCAAACTCGGCTCCCGGCCGTCATCCCTATAGACGAGGTTCTGCGCAGCGGCGAAATTCACGGACTGGCCAATCATACGGTGCTCATCTCGCGAAACGGCGACGAGCACGCTATCGCCGACAGCGCGGCGCCCATTCGCGACGCGACAGGCAGAGTCAGCGGCGTAGTGCTGGTATTCCGCGATGTGAGTTGGGAGCGGGCGGCCGAGCAGGCGCTGCAAGCGAGCGAAGCGCGCTACCGCCAGCTCATCGAACTGTCGCCTTACGGCATGCTCGTGCAGTGCGAAGGCCAGATCGTCTTTCTGAACCAAAAGGCGGTGTCCCTGCTGGGCGGGCTTACCCAATCGGATCTGCTGGGACAACCGCTGCTCAACTTCCTCCATCCCGACAGTCGCAACGTCGCCAGCGAGCGCATCCGGCGCATCAACGAGGATCGGCTGGCCACACCTCCTCTCGAAGCGCAATGGCTGCGGTTGGACCAGTCCATGTTCTATGGAGAGTCCACCGCAGTGCCCTACGAGCACGAAGGGCATCCCGCCGGACTGGTGCTGCTGCAGGACATTACGGATCGCAAGGAAGCCGAGGCGCAACTTGATCGGTTTTTCAGTTTGTCGTTGGACATGTTGTGCATTTCCGGCGCGGACGGATACTTCAAGCGCGTCAATCCGGCGTTTGCGGAGACGCTCGGCTGGAGCGCCGAGGAGATGCTGTCGCGCCCGCTTATCGACTTCGTGCATCCGGACGACCATGCCGCCACGATGCATGAAGTCAGGAAACAGATCGATTCCGGCGAAAAAGTCCTCAATTTCGAGAACCGTTACCGACATAAGGACGGCTCCTGGCGTCTGTTGTCGTGGCGGTCCGTTCCGCAAGGGAAATACATGTTCGCCACGGCGCGCGACGTGACCCGTCAGCATGCTGCCGATGAGGAAATCCGCAGGCTGAACGCGGATCTCGAACGCCGCATCGGCGAGCGCACCGCCGCGCTCGAGGCCCTCTATAACAGCGAAGAGGAACTCCAAGCGCTCTTCGACAATCTTCTCGACTGCGTCATCACCATCGACTCGCGCGGCATCGTCCGCAGCGTCAATCCAATGCTGGAACGGATGTTGGGCTATACCGCCGATGAGCTCATCAGCCACAACGTCTCTATCCTCATGCCGGAGCCGCATCGCAGCAGGCACGACGGTTATCTGAAGCGCTACATCGATACCGGGGTGGCGCACATCATCGGCGCCGGTCGCGAAGTCGAAGGGCTGCATAAGGACGGCCATCTGATTCCCCTCAATCTGGCCGTCAGCGAGTTCACGATTCGCGGAGAGCGTCTGTTCATCGGCACCCTGCGCGACATCCGCGAGCACAAGCGGTTCGTCGCCGAACTGACCCAGGCGCGGGAAGACGCCGAGCAGGCCAACCGGGCCAAGTCGGCCTTTTTGGCAACCATGAGCCACGAAATCCGCACCCCGATGAACGGCGTCATCGGCATGGTGGACGTGCTGGCACACAGCCGTCTGACCGAACACCAGACCGACCTGGTCGGCACCATCCGGGAATCCGCCGCCACCCTGCTGGGCATCATCGACGACATCCTGGATTTCTCCAAGATCGAGGCCGGCAAGCTGGAATTGGAGCGGGCTCCGATTTCGGTTGCCGATCTCGTCGAGAGCCTCTGTAATTCGCTCGTTCCGGTCGCCGCGCGCAGGGGCGTGGACCTCTCCCTGTTCATTTCCCCCCAAATCCCGGAGCGGGTGCTCTCCGACGATGTGCGATTGCGTCAGATTCTCTACAACCTGGTCGGCAACGCCCTCAAGTTCTCCGCCGGCAGGCCGGAGAAACAGGGGCGCGTGTCGGTGCGGGTGGAGGTTGCGCAGACCTCTCCGCTGCTGCTGGCCTTCAGCATCGCCGACAACGGCATCGGCATGGCGGCCAAAACGGTGGGGGGCCTTTTTACCCCCTTCACGCAGGCGGAGGTCTCGACCACCCGGCGGTTTGGCGGCACCGGGCTGGGGCTGGCCATTTGCAAGCGCCTGGTCGACATGATGCAAGGGGATATCGCCGTCGAAAGCACGCCCGGAGCCGGTTCCACCTTCAGCGTCAAGCTCCCCTTCGATCCGGCCCCCGAGCAGCCAGTCCGCGCCCAGCCGGATCTTTCCGGGCTGGACTGCATCATTGTGCAAAGCAATCAACTCCATGCCGAAGACTTGCGCGAGTATCTGGTCCATGCCGGCGCTCACGTGAATCTGGTAGCCAATGTGAATGAAGCGGCTCAAGCGGCAACCAGTGTCGCAGGTACGGTCGTTGTGTTGCGATACGCGGGACACGAGCGATCTGCGCAGGAGAGGGCTTTCGCCGCCACCTCGAACGTTCACCAACTGTTGATCACGCGCGGCCGGCGCCGACGCGCCCGGGTGGAGAACCCGGACATGGTCACACTGGATGGCGACGCGCTGCGGCGCCAGACCCTGATCCGCGCCGTGGCGGTGGCCGCGGGCCGGGCTTCGCCGGAGATATTCCACAAAAGCACCGAGAGCTTGGTCGATGAAGACGCCGCGCCCTACAGCATTGCGGAGGCCCGCACCCAGGGACGCTTGATCCTCATCGCCGAAGACGACGACATCAATCAGAAAGTTATTTTGCAACAGCTGGGCCTGCTCGGCTACGCCGCAGAAGTCGCCAGCAACGGCGCAGAGGCCTTGCGGCTGTGGCGCGAGGGAAGCTATGCCTTGCTCCTCACCGACCTGCACATGCCGGAGATGGATGGCTATACGCTGGCCGGGACCATCCGCAAAGAAGAGATCGGGCATCGGCGCATACCGATCCTGGCGCTTACGGCCAACGCGCTGCGCGGCGAAGCGAATCGCGCCCGCGCCGCCGGCATGGACGAATACCTAACCAAGCCGGTGCAACTCCATCTTCTCCGTGCCGCGCTGGAAAAATGGCTGCCCAAGGCCAATGGCAATGCGGTTACCGCGGATTCCCGGCAAACCACGCAGGATCGCGCGGCAATACCCGCTTTCAATGTGGCGGTGCTGAAGAGCTTGATCGGCGATGACGACGAAACCGTGCGCGAGTTTCTCGGCGACTACCTTGTTTCGACCCGGCTTCTGAGCAAGGAGTTGCATGCAGCTCAGGCCACGGGCGATGCACCGCAAGTCGGCGCCATCGCGCACAAACTGAAATCCTCGTCCCGCTCGGTCGGGGCACTGGCGTTGGGCGACGTGTGCGGCGAACTGGAGAACGCCGGCCGCGCCGGAGACAAGGCGGCCATCTCGAAAGGCATGTCGAGATTCGAAGCCGCCCTGGCGGTCGCCGAAACCGAGATCGGCGCATGGCTGGCAAAACCGTACTCGTAACCATGGAGAGGCCGATGAAGACCCTGATCGTCGACGACGAACCCTTCGCCCTGAAGCTGCTGGAACGCCAATTGGCGAATCTGGGCTTCGAGGATGTCATCGCCTGCGAGCAGGGCCACGACGCCCTGGCCGTACTGGAAGACGGCAAGGAAACAATCGGTCTGATCTTCTGCGATCTGCAAATGCCCCGGATGGACGGGGTGGAGTTCGTGCGCCACCTGGCGCGCCTCGGCTACGCAGGAGGGTTGGTGCTGGTAAGCGGTGAAGACGAGCGGATCATACAAACCGTTGAGAAGCTGGCTCACGCGCACCGCTTGAAGGTGCTCGGTGTCTTGCACAAGCCCGTATTGCCGGAACGGCTGCGGCAAGTGCTGGAGAAACATCTGACCCGTGCCGCCAAGACCCCGCGCACCGCCCGCAAGACCTACGAACTCGATGAATTATGGCGCGCCATCGCTGAGGGAGAGCTGATCAACTATTACCAGCCCAAAGTCGATATCGCATCCGGCGCGGTGTCGGGGGTGGAGACCCTGGTGCGCTGGCGGCACCCGCAGGACGGACTGGTGTTTCCCGACCAGTTCATTTCCCTGGCGGAAGAACACGGCCTCATCGACGACATGACGCGCGTGGTGCTTGCCGCCTCCCTGCGTCAGGCGCGCGCCTGGCGCGACTTGGGGTACTTCCTGCATGTGGCGGTGAACGTCTCCATGGACAACCTGGCGGCGCTGGAATTCCCGGATTTCGTCGCGCGCGAGGTACGCAAGGTGGACCTTCCTTTGACAAGCCTCGTGCTGGAAGTGACCGAGAGCCGGCTGATGAAGGATCCGGTGGCGGCCATGGATATTCTCTCGCGCCTGCGTCTGAAGCGCATCGGCTTGTCCATCGACGATTTCGGCACCGGCCACTCCTCGCTCGCCCAGTTGCGCGACATCCCCTTCGACGAACTCAAGATCGACCAGAGCTTCGTCCACGGGGCCTCTCGCGACGCCTCGCTTCGCGCCATCTTCGAGGCGAGCCTCGCCATGGCACAGCAGCTCGGCATGAAGACCGTCGCCGAAGGCGTTGAGGACCGGGACGACTGGGATTTCCTGCGCCTGACCGGCTGCGACCTGGCGCAGGGCTACTTCATCGCCAAACCGATGCCGGGGGCTGACATTGCAGGCTGGATGAAGGACTGGGAAAGCCGCCGCAGCGAATTGATCTCAACTCCCCGATGACCAACTAGGCCCGGATCCTGGTTGCGACGGAGATCACCGCCGACGCGGATCTGGTCAGGGGGCTGCTGCGCGACGAGTTCGACAATGTCGTTGCGTCGACCGATCCAGAGAGGACCGTCGGAGATTTCGAAAGACAGAAGCCGGAGGTGCTGATCAACAATGAGCCTGCACGCAGAATCGTAAATTGAATCCACGACAAACCCGGTTAACTGCAAGCGCGGGTTTGCAAGTAATATTCAAAATAAACGAAGGACAACCCCCCCACAAGAGCCATATAACATACTCGCCAAATGCGGTAGGAGGTTGAGTCTATGCATGGTCTGGAATGCATTATCGCCGGCTTGGGAACGAGCGGCTTTCGCGCGGGCTTGCTGGCCAGCGTCAATTCCGTCACTACCGTCGATCACGCCGCCGTCATCCGCTTCGACCGGGGATCGCAGGCACGCATCATCGCATCGGCGACGCGGGATTCGGCCAGGATCAACGGCAAGCACGTCAAGGATGTCTATGAACGCCGGTATTTCCGCTCGGATCCGAATCAGGCGGCCTGGCAGGCCGCCTGCCGCGGGCAGGGCCCCCAGTTCCGGCGCCTGCGCCCGCAGCAGCTGACCGACGAGAACTACCGCTACCACTGCTACGAGACTCCGGGGCTCATCGATCGCCTGAGCATTATCGCGCCCACCGGAAACTTCCTGTATTGCATCAACCTGTATCGCTGCGCGGATACCGGTCCGTTCTCGGAGTCCGAGGCGCAGGCCGTTCTCGGTCATGCCCCGGTTCTTGCGGCGCTGTCCGTGAAGCACGACGAGATCACCTACAGGAATCTTGTCGTGGCCGACCGGATCGAGCGGGTGTCCGAACTGGCGCAGCGCCTCTCGACCATCCAGAAGCGGCTCACACAGCGGGAGATCGAGATCGCGGCACGCATCCTGATCGGGATGACATCCGAAGCCATCGCCCTCGACCTGGGGATCACCTCCAGCAGCGTCATCACCTACCGCAGGCGGGCCTACGCCAAGCTTGGAATCGCCAGCCAAAGCGAGCTGTTCTCCCTCTGCTATTTCGGGTAACCGCCCGCCATCGCTTTCCCGGCCGGCCCTTGTCCCCTTTCAAGGGGACAAGGGCTTGCGCCGGCGTCCCCTAGAATTGGCTTGGCTTCGACGCTTTCGGAGCAGACAGGGGAGGTGCCAGATGGCCATGGACGATGTGCCGCCCGGCCAGGCGGAGGCGGGGCCGGGCGATGCGGCAGCGGCGGTTGTCTTTGCCACGCCCAATGCCACCACCCCCGGGCAGCCGGTGGTGTTCGATACGGCTGCCTGTACCGGATGCAACATCTGCGTCTACGTCTGCCTGGAGGATGTCTTCATCCCGAATCCAATAAAGGGCAAGCCGCCCGTCATTCTCTATCCGGAGGAATGCTGGTACTGCGGCCCGTGCGTGGAAGACTGCCCGCACGAAGGCGCCATCCGGCTCAACCACCCGCTGCAGCAGCGGGTACGCTGGAAGCGCAAGGCGACCGGCGAGCACTTCAGGGTCTAGATATGCACCACGACAACGGCCGCCTGCTGCCCTGGCCCTATTCCGTGCAGTACGGTGAGGAGCAGCGCATCGAAACCGACGTGCTGATTCTCGGCGGCGGCATCGCGGGCGTCTGGGCGGCCATCGCCGCCGCGCGCTGCGGCGCCAGGGTGACGATCATGGAGAAGGCCGCCACCATTCGCAGCGGCGCCGGCGGCGCCGGTGTGGACCACTGGCAGTGGGCCGCCGACAATCCCGCGTCGGGCGTCTCCCCCGAGGAGCTGACCGAGGCGCTGATCGACAACCAGGGCGGCTACCGGAACGGCATTTCCACCTATATCCAGTGCGCCTCCGCCTATGAAACGCTCGAGGAGATGGAGCGCATGGGCGGCAAGGTGCGGGATGTCGGCGACGAGTTCAAGGGCGCGGAGTTCCGCGACGATGCGAGCAAGCTGCTGTTCGCCTATGACTACACCAACCGCATCGTTATCCGAGTATGGGGCGCCGACTATAAACCGCTGCTGCGCAAGGAATGCCGCCGCCTAGGCGTGCGCATTCTCGACCGCACCACAGCCACGGGCCTGCTCACTGAGGACGGCCGGCACGGTGCGCGCGTGGTGGGCGCCATGGGCCTCAACAATCGCACAGGCGCGTTCGTCGTCGTCAAGGCGAAGGCGGTGATACTGGCCACGAGCCGGCCGCAACGCATCTGGACCTTCTCCACGGAGCTTCGTGGGCTCGCCACCTTCCGCCCGCCATCCGATGCCGGCAACGGCTACGCCATGGCATGGCGCATCGGTGCGCAGCTCACCATGATGGAAAAGTCGATGCGCTCGCCCTTCGGCAGCCCCTACTCCTTCCCGGCCTATGGCAGCGGCAACGCCATCAACACCTGGTATCCGTGCAACATCGTCGATGCCAACGGCAAGGAGGTGCCATGGGTGGACAGCAACGGGCGCGTCCTCGGCAGCGTGGACGAGCGCTGTCGCCCGGCGGAGGGACAGAAGTTCTTCATCATGGGCGGCGGCTCCAGCTCGCTGCCGCATCCGGGCCACAAGCGCTTCCTGGGACCGAAGCCCATTCCCGACCTGGAGCAGCGGATGCTGCGCGGCGAGTTCACGCCGCCCTTTTACGCCGACCTGGCCTCCATGCCGGAGATGGAGCGCAAGGTGATCTGGGGCCTGATGGTGGGCAACGAGGGCAAGACGCGCATCCCGGTCATGCACACCTATGCGCAATCCGGCTTCGATCCAGAGCGGGACATGCTCCAGACTTACGACTTCCTGCGCGGCTCGGGAATGCGCGAGCCCGTCGTGCCCCAGGAACGCACTTTCGGCGAATCGGGCGTGTGCGGCGGGCTGCTGGTGGACTGGGATCTCATGTCCAGCGTGCCGGGCCTGTTCGGTGCCGGCGACCTGGTCTTCGGCGGCCAGGATCACTCCCACGCTGCCGCCACGGGCCGCTACGCCGGGGCACGGGCGGCGCTCTATGCGCGGGAACAGGGCTGGGGCGAGGTCGATGCCGCGCAGGTTTCCAGTGAAAAGCGCCGCGTCTATGCGCCGCTCTCGGCGCAGGGGCCGCGCACGGTGGACTGGAAGGAACTTAATGCTGGCATCGCAAGGGTGATGCAGAATTACTGTAGCGAGCCGAAGAACGAGGAATTGTTGGATCTCGCGCAGACCTGGCTTGCCGACCTGGAACGGAACGAAGCACCGCTTGCGGTAGCCGACAATCCGCACAAACTCATGCGTACCCTGGATGTGCTGGACATCCTGACTTGCGCGCAAATCATCGTGCAGGCATGCAAGGCGCGGCGGGCGAGCAGCGACTACCTGCACTTCAAGCGACTCGACCATCCCGATATCGATCCGGCCGAGTGGCACAAGTGGATCACCGTTCGGCTGGGCGAGCGGAACACTGAAATCGGCGAACTCCCGATCGCCTTCTGGGGCGAGTTGGAGCCGAATTATCGTCCGCGTCACGACGCCAACCTGGCGGCCATGGGTGCCGCAGCGGGAGAAGGACAGCGGCGGAGTTGGGGCATCGGCTGAGCGTGAGATGTATCGCAGCACAACGACTGCAGAAGACAGGCGAACGGCAACAAGACTGACATCACAACACAAAGGAGGAGAACCATGCAGATCAAATACATTCGCGGTTGGGCGATGAGCCTGGCCGCGGGCGCGGCGCTGCTCGGGCTCGCCGCGGCGGCCCAGGCGCAGGAGTTTCCCGCCAAGCCGGTGAAGTTCGTGGTGTGGACGGCCCCCGGCGGCAGCATCGACGTGCTGTCCCGCCTCATAGCGGAAAAACTCTCGCAGCGCTGGAAGCAACCGGTGGTGGTGGAGAACAAGCCCGGGGCGAGCGGCATCCTCGCCAGTGAATACGTGGCCCGCGCTCCGGCCGACGGCCTCACCCTGCTGGTCACCATCAATACCACCCACATCAACAACCCGGTGCTGCAGTCGAAGCTGTCCTACGATCCCGTCAAGGACTTCGAGCCGGTGTCGCAGCTCGCCATCGGCAGCGTGACGCTGATCGCGCCCGCCAACCACCCGGCCAACAACGTCGCCGAGTTCGTGGCGCTGGCAAAGAAGAAGGGCGGAGGGGTGAACTACGGTTCCTGGGGCGTGGGCTCCTCGGCCCACCTGTTCGGCGAGCTGCTGCGCCAGAAGACCGGGCTGGATCTCAACCACATCGCCTACAAGGGCGAGATGCCCGCCATCACAGACATGCTGGGCGGGCGGCTCGACGTTACCTTCGCCGGTGGCGGCACCACCCGTGCGCAGCTCGCCGGCGGCAAGATCAAGGTGCTCGGCATTACCGGGCCGCGGCGTATCAGCGCCCTGCCGAACGTTGCCACTTTCGCCGAACAGGGGTTCCCGGGCTTCGAGCTGGCGGGCTGGGTCGCGGTCTACGCGCCGGCAAAGACGTCGAAGGGCATCGTGCGGAAGATCTCGGCGGATCTGGCCGAAGTGGTGCATTCCCAAGACGTTCAATCGCGCATGGTCGAGAACGGCTTCGAGCCGGTCGGCGGCACGCCGGAACAATTCGCCACCCTCTACAGGGATGAATTTCCCAAGTGGGCGGAACTGATCAAGGCATCCGGCGCCAAGGTAGAGTGAGCGGGAGCAAGCGGGGATGACGCGACGACAGGACGTGGCCGCAGGCGCGATATTCGTAGCCTTCGGTATTGCGGCGCTCGGTGTCGGCTGGAATTATCCGACGGGCAGCGCCACGCGCATGGGCCCGGGCTACTTTCCCATGCTGCTCGCCGCGGTTCTGATCGGCTTCGGCATCGCCGTGGCGCTGGCGGGCCTGAGGAATCGGGCGATTCCGTTCGAACGCATGGCGCTCCGGCCGGCCGCCGCAATAATGGGCGCCGCCCTTGCCTTCTCCGTGCTGCTGCCCCTGGCGGGCCTGGTGCCCGCTTCAGCCGCGGTGGTGGCGATCGGCAGCCTCGGCTACCGCGAGTCCCGTCCGGTGGAAGTGCTGCTCTCGGCGCTGCTGCTCAGCGCGTTCAACGCAGCGCTGTTCGTGTGGGGCCTCGGCCTCACCATCAACCTGTTCTGGTAGGCCATGGTCCTTGCGGACAGCCTCGCCCTCGGACTCGCGGCTGCCGCCACGCCGATCAACCTCGTCTACTGCCTGACCGGGGCGCTGCTCGGCACGCTCATCGGGGTGCTGCCGGGCATTGGCCCGGTGGCGACCATCGCCATGCTGCTGCCGGTGACCTTCAAGCTGGAACCCTTATCGGCCCTCATCATGCTCTCCGGCATCTACTACGGCGCCCAATATGGCGGCTCGACCACCGCCATCCTCATGAAGCTGCCCGGCGAGGCGTCCAGCGTTGTCACCGCCCTCGACGGCTACGAGATGGCGAGGCGCGGGCGTGCCGGCCCGGCGCTGGCCGTGGCGGCGCTCGGCTCCTTCTTCGCCGGTTGCGTGGCGACGCTGCTCATCGCCGTCTTCGCCGTGCCGCTGGGAGATCTGGCGTTGCGCTTCGGGCCGGCCGAGTACTTCTCCCTCATGGCCCTGGGCCTTGTGGCCGCCGTGGTGCTGGCCCGCGGCTCTGTGCTCAAGGCGCTGGCGATGGTGGTGTTGGGCCTGCTGCTGGGATTGGTGGGAACGGACGTGAACACCGGCTTCGTGCGCTACACTTTCGGCATCGCCGAGTTGAGCGACGGCATTGGTTTCGTCGTGGTCGCCATGGGCATGTTCGGCATAGCCGAGATACTGCTCAACCTGGAGCAGCGCCAAATCCGCGAGCAGGCGACGGCGACGGTGGGCAGGCTGTGGCCGACGCGGGGCGACCTGCGGG
Organism: Rhodocyclales bacterium; assembly: GCA_016214145.1. GTDB lineage: Bacteria > Pseudomonadota > Gammaproteobacteria > Burkholderiales > Rhodocyclaceae > Desulfobacillus. The sequence continues at coordinate 261,576 of JACRPA010000010.1, read as the reverse complement.
CCGCCTGGAAGCCGACGCTACGCGGCACGCTGCTCGGCTCGGTGCTCGGCATCCTGCCGGGCGGCGGTGCAATCCTGGCTTCCTTTGCCGCCTACACCCTGGAGAAGCGCCTGGCGAAGGATCCGGGACGTTTCGGCAAGGGAGCCATCGAAGGCGTGGCGGCACCTGAATCGGCCAACAACGCTGGCGCCCAGACCTCGTTCATCCCGCTGCTCACGCTCGGCATTCCTTCCAATCCGGTGATGGCGCTGATGGTCGGCGCCATGACGATTCACGGCATCGCACCGGGACCGCAGGTGATGACGGAGCAACCGACGCTGTTCTGGGGCCTCATCGCCAGCATGTGGCTGGGCAACCTGATGTTGGTGGTGCTCAACCTGCCACTGGTGGGCGTCTGGGTCAAGCTGCTGTCGGTGCCCTATCGCCTGCTCTACCCGGCCATCCTGCTGTTCTGCTGCGTCGGCGTCTACAGCCTGAACTACAATGCCGTGGACGTCGTGCTGACCGCGGTCTTCGGCCTGTTCGGCGTGGTGCTCATCAAGCTCGGCTGCGAGCCGGCGCCACTTGTGCTTGCGTTCGTGCTCGGGCCGATGATGGAGGAAAACCTGAGGCGCGCCATGACGCTTTCCCGGGGCGACGCAACCGTCTTCCTGACGAGCCCCATCAGCGCCGGACTGCTGGTCGCGACGGCGCTGATGCTGTTGCTGATTGTCGCGCCCCAATTCCGGCGCATGAGACGGGATGCTTTCGCCGAGTAAGGCCGGGGGTATATGGCGGCAAAGGTCGAGCCCGCAATATCCTGCCAGGGCTGATCGTCGGATCTGTCAGAAAGGCAGAGAAAGTCTGACAATATCGAGCGTCAATTAAAGAAATCCTCGAGCACGAACAGTCAGCATTTCTAACCGTCGATCCGGTTCTCAATTTGGAGGAGCCTGCCCTTACCGGGCGCTCAGAACTAGCTTGGCGGCAATGAACCAAAACGAACGTTCGCTCATTCCACCCTGTTGGCTCAAACGCCTGCTTCGGTCGAGGTGCTGAAGATGTCCTTCACACCCGCTACCTTGTTAATTACTGGATATAGAGCTGTTTATTCTTTTCGCCCCCTCAAATACTCCATCATCGCCCCCGCCTGCCTCTCCGGCGCATAAGCCAGATGCAGCAGCATCTGCACAGGTTTCGGCATATCGCGCCCGGACTCGTAGCGTGATCCGCCCGACTGCGTCACGCCAAGAGGTCCCCAGAATTCAAACTGGTTGAGACGCATCTTCTGTCTCAGTTCCTTCACTTCAGCCCCGCTCTGCATAAAGAGTTTCGGCATCCTGTTCTTCATGTTCGCTCCTTGTTGTCGAGTAGGTGCAGGATTGATCGCGTCTCGCCGCCCGAGTTCCCGATGCGCGAACGCATCGATTTTCAATGTCGGCGACCGCCGATTTCGAACGATATCGGTTGACAGCATATGCTATCAGTCGATTGTTGTATTTCGATCGCGAAGACGACTTTTCCAGCACAAATTCCTTGCGCGCGCCCTCGCCGATCCGGTATCTTGTTTCGCATGCGCATCAACTTCAAATCCAATTCGCTCAGCGCCGCGACCGTCATAGTCGCGGTGCCAGCTCGCGCGCGTCCGCCGGGGTGACGTGATCGCATAGGAGAAGTTTTTTCCAGAGAACCCCGCGCATGTCGCGGGGTTTTTTGTTTTTGGCGACGGCTATTACCCATGACCGTCGTCCGTTTGAGGCCCACAAGGCCGGGGAGAAGAAGATGGAACGCTTTCGGGTCGATCCGGGCTGGCTGCCGCGCCGGCTCACGGTGGCGCGCATCGATCTCGGCAACGGCGAACGCGCGCGCTTGCTCGTCTCCTACGAGAAGGGCTGGCAGGGCCTGCTCGAGCTCGCCGGACGCGTCATCGACGCGCCCGAGGACGAGACCCTGCGCCATCTTCTCGCCGCCTACCTCTACGCCGACAGCCGGGTCCATGGCGAAGCGAACCTCGCCCGCATCGCACGCGTTCTCCTCGACGACGAGGAGGACGCGGCCGCTCTGCTGCAGAAGGTCACGGCTATCGGCGTCAAGAAGTTCCGCGAGGCCGGCTGGCGCTATCCGCTGGTGCGCAGGCTCGCCCATCTGGTCCGGAAGACGCCCGGCGAAGGAGAACTGCCCTGGGTCGACTTCGGCGACTGGCTGGACGCGGCCGAACGCGTCGCGCGGTCGAGCAACAGCGATCACGCCGACCGGAAGAACCTGATCGCCGGCCACGTCCCGCGCTCGGGATTCCACCGGCGCTTCGCGCAGGCGCCGGAACCGGCCGCGATCGAGCCGCTCGCCGAGGAGTTCCCCAACTTCGCGCCGGTGGCGGAGCACTACGCCGCCCAAGTGGCCATCGCAAAGCTGGGCAACGGCCGGCTGCGCCTGTTGCCGGTCCTGCTCCTGGGGGAGGCCGGCATCGGCAAGACGGCCTTCTCGCAGCGGCTGGCCGAGGTGCTGGGGGTGCGCCGCTTCGAGGTGGCCTTCGGCCACGCCACGCAGGGCGGGAGTCTGGGCGGGCTGTCCAGCTTCTGGGGCAACGGTAAGCAGGGGGCGGTCTTCGACGCCCTACTCTTGGGGCGGGAGATGAACCCGGTCTTTCTGTTGGACGAGATCGACAAGGCGGTGGAGTCCTCCAGGTATGACCCGCTGGGCTGCCTCTACGCCCTTCTGGAAGCGGAGAGCGCGCGGCGCTTCACGGACGAGTTCGCCGAGCTGCCGATCGACGCCGGATGGTTCTCCTGGGTGGCGACGGCGAACGGCCTCGAACGCCTGCCGGCGCCGATCCAAAGCCGCCTGGTGGTGTTCGAAGTGCGCCGGCCGACCGCTTGCGAGCTGCGCCAGATCGGCCGCAGGCAGTACCGGCGGCTGATCGAGGCTTACGGCCTCGGCGGGCAGTTGCCGGGGGAGCCGCCGCCGGCGCTCCTGGAGGGCGCCGTGGCCAGCCCGCGCGAGCTGGGCCTGGTGCTGCAGACGGCCATCGGCCGCATGGCGCGGGACCGGCTGGCGGGCAGGGCCGTCCAGGTCGAGGGGCTGGCGTTGGAGATGCGCCGGGACTCCCGGCGCATGGGATTCATTTGAATGGAAACGGGAGGTGTCTCATGAATACCTGGAAGAACCGGGCGGCGCTGCTCAAGCGGCGCTACCCGGCGCAGTTCGAGGATCTGCCGAACTACATGATCTCCATCGATCCGGGCTGGTTCGAGCCGATCGAGGAGGCCTGCCGGCGAATCAACGCCCTCCTCACGAACGAGGAGAAGGCGTTGTTCCGCTGGCGGCAGATCAAGGAGAAGTTCGGCGGGCTGCGCATGTACTGGAACGAGGGCGGGGTTTACATGGACTTCATGAGCCCCGACGGCCTGGAGCATGTCGTGGTCGAGCCGCAGAACCCCCGCCTGTCGGCGGCAACGCGCGAGCGTATCGCCGGGACCGTCGCCGAGGCGGCGGCGAAGGTGGCGACGCGCTGCCAGACCTGCGGCGAACCGGGAACGTTGCGCCAACGTGGAAGCGGCTGGCTGGTGACGGCCTGCGCGCGGCACGTCGAGCGGCCGGATTCGCCCGACCTGGAACCTGACGAGGATTGAGAGGACGTCATGCTGGTGTTTCTGGACACGGAGTTCACGGACTTCATCGACCTCCGCCTGATCTCGGTGGGCCTTGCTGCCGAGGATGGGCGGACCTGCTACGGCGAGCTGGCGCGGGACTGCTGGCTGGAAGCGGTCAGCGGCTTCGTGCGCGCCAACGTCGCACCCCTGCTCGATCAGTCGAGGCCGGGAGGGGAAGGCGAGCGGCCGGAAGCGCTGGCAGAGCGGCTGCGGGATTGGCTCGCCGGGTTGGGCGAGGTGCAGCTTGCCAGCGACAACCTGGCGCACGACTTCGACCTGCTGGTCGATCTCTTCGCCGAGACTGGGACGGCCTGGCCGACCAACGTGGCGAAGACGCCGCTCAGGGTCGACTGCTATCTGCGCGGGGAGGCGCTCGCGCCCGCCGTCATGGGGACGTACCAGGACTTTTTCACGGAGTCCGGCCTGGTCCAGCACCACGCCTTGAACGACGCCCTGGCGCTGCGGGCGATGTGGCTGGAGTGGCATGAATGAAACGAAAGGAATAATCATGAGGATCTACGCGGTAAGCGACCTGCACATCGAGGTGAGCAACTGGATGCCGACGCCCTCCACGGTGGCGGCGGCCGACGTGATCGTGCTGGCCGGCGACATCGGCCGGCACACCCATGGCCTGGAGTGGGCCAGGACGGCGTTCGCCGGCAAACGGATCGTCTACGTCGCCGGCAATCACGAGTTTTATTTCGCCGACATGCGGGGCCTGGCGGCGCAGATGCGCAAGGCGGCGCTCGAACTGGGCATCGACTACCTGGACGACGGCGAACTGGTCGTCGGGGGCGTGAGGTTCCTCGGCAGCACCCTCTGGACCGACTTCGACCTGTTCGGGCCCGAGATGGCGTTCGCCGCGCGCCGGGAAGCGGCGCGCTCGATGAACGACTTCAGGACGATCCGCATGGGCTCGGGCCGCCATCTGCTGCCCGAGCAGACGGTGGGTCTGCACCGGACGAGCCGCGCCTGGCTGGAGGGGAAGCTGGCCGAGCCCTTCGACGGCAAGACCGTGGTGGTGACCCACCATGTGCCGAGCCTGGCGAGCATCGCCCCCTGCTGGCAGGATGATCTCCTGACGGCGGCCTTCGCCAGCAATCTTGATCCACTCGTGGCCCGGGCCGACCTGTGGCTGCACGGGCACACGCACGCCTTCGCCGACCACCGGATCGGGGACTGCCGGGTGGTGTGCAATCCGCGCGGCTATGCGCGGGACGGCCGGGCGCTGGAGAGGACGGGCTGGAATCCGGAACTCATCGTGGAGGTATAGGGTGCGGCTTCACATCCTGAACGACCTCCACCTCGAGTTCGCCCGCTGGCCGCGGGAGGTCAACCTCAACGCTATCGACGCCGATGTCACGGTTCTCGCCGGCGACATCGGCGTCGGGCTGCAGGGGGTTACCTGGGCCCTCTCCTCGTTCCGGCGGCCGGTGGTCTACATCCTCGGCAACCACGAGTATTACGGCCAGCGGCTGATGCCGGAGCTGCTCGCCGCGGCGCGGGAGAAGTGCCGGGGCACGCAGGTGCATCTGCTGGAGAACAACGCCGTCGCGATCGACGGCGTGCGTTTCCTCGGCTGCACGCTATGGACGGACTTCGCGCTCTTTGACGAGGAAGAGCGAAACGTCCGGGCTATGGAGGAGGCGGGTATGAAGATGGGCGACTTCCATCGGATCATGGCGGGGCGGCGGGACGGGGGCTACGGCAGGAACAAGCTGATTCCGTTCACGCCGGCAATGGCGCGGGAGCGGCACTTGGCTTCGCGCGCCTGGCTGGAAGCGGAGCTGGCCAGGCCCCACGACGGGCCGACCGTGGTGGTGACGCATCATGCGCCGAGCGCGAGAAGCCTCACCTACCAAGAGCCCACCTGGCTGCTGGACGCGGCGTATGCGTCCAATCTAGATCATCTGATGGGTGAGGAGCGGGTGCGGCTGTGGGTGCATGGGCATACGCACCTGGCGACGGATTACGAAGTCAAGGGGACGCGGGTGGTGAGCAATCCGCGGGGGTATGTGCCGGGGGAACGGGTAGAAGGTTTCAAGCAGGGATTGGTGATGGAGATGTAGCTATCTTTCTCAACTCTAGGAGGCCCCGCTAGCCTGTTACTACATTGACGAATCGACTGGTTTACGTAGGAAGCCAGAATTCTCTGTCCACCATTTTTTTGTCCCGGGAAAGATTCGCGAAATGAGCCCCAGTTCTGTGAGCCATTGCACCTTCATAGGGTATGCCTCCCTTGCAATCATAAAAAACGATTTGGGCGACGCTAGTCCCTGGATAAAGAACAAGAGGTACCTCACCGAGATTGAGTAACTCAAGGGTGATAGTCCCGCAGAATCCTGGATGCACTGCTGTAGCTGTAGCTATAACCAAGCCAGCCCGTCCCCATTGCGATCGCGAGGTGACAGTTGCGGAAACGTCCACTGGAAGTCGAAAATGCTCAAGGGTTCCAGCTAGGACTAGTTCGTGTGGATGTAGATAGAATCGTTCCCGGAAATTAACAAAGTGCTTCATCTGATAACGATGTTCTGCAACATCTTGCGTCGTAGGGTCCAGCTTTGCAAGATTGCCTCGTCGTGTCACGATGAAATCATTACCTAGGCGAATATCGATAGACGCCTCGTTTATCTGAAGCTCAGGATTGAGGAGCGGTGTAATGAATAACCTCTCCGCAAGTTTCTCGCGACCAAGTAATTTTTTCAGTTCTAGGTTACCGATAACACTCACTGTTAACCCCGGATATTATGTTCGGTTACGTGACGCGCATACTCGTCCTGCAGGATTACATACTCAATTGCACTAAGTGTCTTCTTGCGAAGCCGATCAATATCCTCACAAGTGAGCGTTTTTCCTGAATCAGGATTTATCCCACGCAACTTAAAGAGCCAAGCTGCCAAGAGAGATGCTCGATAGTCGACAGTTATTGGGTTAGCAGGGTCGCCTACCTCATTTGGCGGTACTCCGATTTCCAGTCGTTGGATTAGCTCAGGTAATTGATCGAGTATCTTTTCTGGCTGAAACGCAACAGCCGTTGTCTTCACTTTCGCATGCTCAATAGCTTTGGTAAGACTCTCTCCCATCCAGTTGTACGCGATTTTCAATAGCGGATCGGACTCAATTCCCCGCTGATCATCTGTTGCTGCTGAAAGCCGCCTTGCATCATCGATGAACGCCTGCATCGAGCCTAGATATGCGGAAATCCTAGAATCACCGCCAATTCTTGAGAAATCCAACAGGTTGAGATCATCCATCAATGCAAGCATGCGACGAACACGCATGCGAGAGGGCGGATACCAACTATCATGTGCGGGTCTTGCGTCCCAGCTACCGGTCCAAAACAACTCATAGCATGCAAAGAACGCACATGGGCCAAAGATGATGATTCCAACTGCGTCCGAGATAAGTTCCTTTAGAGCTCGTTCTCGAACCTGGAGTATTCGGTCAAAGGTCTGCGTGGTGAGTGCCAGTATTTGACTCTCATCAGCATTCAGGCCAGCAACATTCTGCTTAACTAAATCATTCACTTCCTTCTGAATTCGCGGGTGAGTCGCGATATGTTCATGGTCTCTCGTCTCGTTCGCGAGGAATTCCTCCGCAACTGGATGACCAAGTTCGTGCCCAAAAATCGCATGAGCCAGCATATTGTCCCGCTCAATCCTTGGGAAGGAAATCAACTTAATCGGTGCAGAGAGATGCTCTGAAAACTCTATTTGCTTGGACTGTGGAATAAAGTCACTCACCAGCATGGCGAAGGTCTTCCCTAAATCATAAATAGAGTAGTTGTACTGCGCCTGGGGACGAGCGACAACACGCGACCCAGGAACCATCTTGTCGATAAGATCCTTAAGTAGCTGCGCAAGGCCTCGCGGTGTTTGCTCGGTATGGGCGTTGTCAAGCCAATCTAGGAACACACCCAACTGACGAATTAACGCACTTAACATTCGCAAGCGATCTTCTGAGGTCGCTTTGTCAATCGTTAGACAGATGTGTGCTAGAAAATCCTGCAGGAAGCGGATGACTTGATACGGGGTTGCGCCCTGCTTGGGAGTTGCAGCGGGATAGTCCGAAACAGACAACTCGTCGACACGCTGCAGTAGGCCCTCTCTCAGCAGGTGTGTATGTTGTCTCCAGTAGTCTAGAGACAAACGTGCCGGTTCAGGCATGAACCGGTAGTGTCGGTCCAAAACTCCAGTCGCCGCTAGTGCGTCGCTGGTTCGCTTCTATTTGAGCAATCAGAAACACGTGAAGCTGTCGAAAAAAATTCTTCGCTGCAACTAAAGAGCCGCGTTCTGCCTGATCCATAGCTCCTGTCACAGCACTATCAATTGCGTGAGCCATATCTTCGAAGGTCTGACCCACATCCGCTGAACGAATTCCATCTTGAATAAGTTTCAGTGGTTCAACTGAATAGGTAAGCTTTCTTACAGTCTCGATTGCACTGGCATCTGAACTCACACCGGACGTGACCAATCGCGCACCATTTGACACTTCTCTCAAGAACGTCTCGGCACGACGCAATGTGTAGCGATCATCTTCATCTTCAATTGACTGGCCATGCAAGAGCTGATCAAGCAATTCACTGCTGGTGACTGCAAGGAAGCCAAGACCAAGATATTCAGCCTCTCGAAACTCGTTGCCTGATGCACTCATTTCGTTCCTCCGGCTTCGATAAATGCTCGCAACCTAGTTGTGCGGACGGCGCTGTTTGATGATGCCGTCTTTGATTAGTTGTTCAATCTGGCGTGCCACCAGCGTATTGACCACTTCAGGCGGAGTCTTTCCATATAGACCGACCTCAATTAGATCATGGAGGTAGTGCACAACTCCACCGCTCGCGCTAAAGGCGATCTTTTCGGACTCGACAGAGTTTCTTGGTCTTCCCGCCATGGCAATTTAAATACTATTATTAATCTATTCTTTTACCATAAATGTTCTCCCTAGTAAAGTAGCTCTTTCTGGTGTTCCCATCTGGAACGGCAAGCATGATTCCAGCGATTCTGCCAAGCCTGCGGGCACATTGGACCCGAACGTGCCCGCGAGGGGAAAAGGATACCGTCGGCACTTCGTTGAGCCAGATTAGGGTATGCAAATCGCAAATAGGATTTGACCCTCGCAACCAGTCGTCGCATCATGGCACCATCGAATACACCTTTTTCTGCCAGCGTCATTCCGTCTGCAACGGCCAACACTCGTACCTCGCAGGGCTTCATCCTAAGCACACGCATGACAATGAACATTGTCCGATCTCTCCACAGCAAGAATCTCTTCCGCGACCCTTGCTTGCACCGCCGCATCTCGGCGTCGATTTCGGCGATCACCCTCCAGAATTCCTCGTCCGTTAACGGCGGCCGCCCCCGAGCTGCGTATGGCAATACCACCCGGGCTTCCTTGCTGCCAACCAACTGTCCAAGCGCGCGAACGGAAACTGGTTTTCCTTGTTGTTGAAGGTAGGCAACCGCATTGGTTACTTCTTCGTTCGAAGGCGCGACAAATCCTGCGCCGAGCGAACAGCGCGCCTCCGATTCAAACCAATGCGGCAAATGCACGCCGCGCAAAATGTGGGCCTGCGAAAGACCAACCTCTTTTGCGACTTCCACAAACCGTTTCGGCCATTCCTGTAGCAGCCAGACCGCGATAGCGAGCAGGCGGTGCCGCTCCAGGATTGGCCGGATTTCGAAAGCCTTGGCCGGCGGATATTCAGTCGGCCAGCCGACACGCATGGCCATCCTCGCAAGCAATCCCCGTCCACGTCTATCCGGCAACCACGCCACCAGGTGGCGCAGCACATCGAAGTAAAGGTGCGCGTATGGAAGGCTCCTGTCGCCGACGAACCACCACCCAAAGTCATAGAAGGCGACAAGGGACCGCAGCGCCATGATCGATTGGCCATCGATCGCGGGTGGTCCGATTGCCGGGGCACGACGTAGGTCGAATCCACATTGCCAGCACTTGGCCGACTGCCCGATGGCAAGCTCCCGGCGGTGCCCCAATTCGTTCCGGAACCAGATGACCGGAGCCTCACAAGTAGGACAGCGGTCGTGAAGCATGGTCCCGTGCCAATCGCACATCGTAGCCAAGGCGAGCCGCCAACGGCGTCTGAAGTAGGGCTCGGCGTCCTCGAACAGGCAGAGCGGACAGAACTGCGTGCCAAACCTGCGTCGCGTACGATGGTAGATCCCCAGCGGCAGGACCCATGCCACAAAGCCGGACACCGTCACGTCCGGTCGGTGAATGCCGTTGGGTCCGACCAGGGTGAGGTTCTGGATCTCTTCGGGGTCAAAACCTGTCAATTCGGCCAGGCGTTCCACCACCCCAGGCGAGGGCTGCCGGTCCTGATCCCGCGCCCAGAACGAGCTTGGGTGCCCGAAAGCATAATCCGCAAGAGATTGCGCCTTCAGCCCGTTGGCGTGGGCCAGTCGCATGAACCAATGCGTCAGCAGCTCGTCCGGCAGGGGGTGGGGATGGACGAGCAGACGCCTGCCTGTCAGACCGTAGATCCTGGCCATGGCGGCTCAAAGGATGCTCGCCAATTTGGTGTCGTTCTTTCGGGTTTCCCATTTGGTCGCTTCGATCAGCTCCGCCGTGATCCGCTCCTCCCCTTCCTTGATCGCCAGGATGGCCGCCTTGCTGAGAAGATCCGACACGTTGCCGACGATCCCTACGGTGTGCTCGTAAATACGGCTGCTCAAAACCGGATCGGGGAGGCAGGACGGTTCCCGCAAGGGGATGAGCATTTCGAATCCCGCCAGGAGTTCCTGAAACCGCTCGTCGTCCTCGAATCTGGCCAGCGGCATCGGCTGGAGTCGGCTATGGATCTGTTCGTCGGAGGCGACGGCGTTCAACACTTCGACCGTGCCGGCGACGATGACGGGACGGCGCAGCTCGTTCATCAGATATTTAATCGAGTTCAGCGCCTTGCGCTGCGCCTGCGCACTGCCCTCGAGGACATTGTGGAATTCGTCGATCAGAAGCAGCCGCATGCCGACCCGTCGAAGAAGGTCCACGGCGTGGCGACGCAGGTCCTGCGATTTTGAATTCACCGGCAGGCGGACGTTCAACTTCGAAAGTATCTCCGGAAATATCCCTTCCCGCGCCTGATCCGGAAACTGCACCTGCACGACCGGCACCACCGCCGCGTCCCCGTCCGGATTGTCGCTCGCGCGATGATTGCGCATGAACTCGTCCAGGATCGTGCTCTTGCCCATGAGCGAGCGTCCTACGATCAGCCGGCCTTGGGGACGGACCGCGTCCTCCATCCGGTAGAGCATTTCGAGTTCGTCGAGGATTTCCTCAGCCTGGCGGTGCGGCACGAACCGGTCGCGCAGTATGTAGGCGATGCGGGCCTCGGTATCCCTGTCGGCCATCGCTGCCGCGGCGGGCGCCAGATGCGGATAGCGTTCTTCAGGACTCATGGTCGGTCTCCTTCCTCGTCGCGGGGAGTACGGGCGCTGGGCGAACCTTCTTGCGAAGCGCATCGAGTTGCTCTCGGCCAAGCTGGGTTTTCTGGGGCTTGGCCAGAGGCTTCGACGGCCTTGGCGGCTTCATCAGGGCGCCCTGTGCGCGAAGGCGAGCCTTTTCGTCTTCCAGCCGCTGCTGCTTGGTCCTCTTCGCGGCCTTCTCCTTCATCTCCTCCCGGCGCAGCATGCTCTCGTAGCGCTGGTCCTTGAACTGGGCAGATGGGTCACCGCGACGGCGTTTCCTGGCGTTGTGCTCCCAGAGGCTGATCGGCCCTTTGCTAAGGTCAGCGAAGGTAAGCTCGACGTAGTCCTCGGTGGCGTTGTTGTTGAGCCATATCCTCGAGATGTTGCGCGGGTCGTACCTGATCTCGAACTTCCGGTCGGCCAAGGGTTTGTTGAGATCGACCGCGTCGCTGATCAGGGTGAGCGCCCCGCTGTGATAGTCCTCGCTGAACATGTTGACGATCCCACTGCGGACCGTACGCCGTTCGAAGGGCATCAGGGAGATGCGCAGCGCCAACGGGTCCGTCGGCCGCTCGGGCAGTCCGACGGGCGGCATCACGTCGCCCTCGAAGATGCCTTGCTTCCACTTGAGGTAGGGCACGGTGCCCTCCATTCCCTCCCCGGTGTGCTTGCCGAGGTGATAGTCGTTCACCAGGAAATCGGTGAAGAAGAGCTCGAATTCCCGGATCGTGAAAATGGCGCGTCCCTCGGAATCGTATTCCCCGCGCTCCACAGGATTGGAGAACTTCGTGCCGGGCACGCTTTTCAACTCGTACATGAAGGTGCGGAAAGCGCTCTCCACGTGGCCGCCGAAGTTGGGCGCCCCCACCGGCCGATTGCGCAGAGTGAAGCGGTAGCGGCGTCTTGCGCCATGCATCATGTGCCCGTTCAACTCGTTAGCGTTGTCCACCAGGATCAGGTCGGGGAAACCCCAACAGGGCCATTCGCCGGGTACGCCCAGGGATCGCAGGTACTCTTCCTTGGGCAGAAACGCGTGGGCCAAGGCGAGGCCCGTGGACAGGGTGCTTGGCGCATCGAAGGTGAGATAGAAACCCAGCACCATGCGGCTGTAGGTGTCGATGACCAGAGTGAGCCAGGCGTCTCCGATGGGCTGCCGGTCGATCTCATCTACGAAGCAGATCTGGATCGGAGTGTGGTCGACCTGGACGATCGCCAGCGGATAGTCGTTGTTGGGCAAGTGGCCCACCTTCGGGCGGAAGGCGTCAGCGACTTTTTTCTTGCGACCTTGGGCCTCGAGCTTTTCCTTGAGGGTTTTCTCCTTCTCGAACTTACGCAGGGTCGAAATCGAGATTTCCCGCCAGCCATGCGCCCTGCAGTGCCCATTCACAAGTTCGAGGATTTTGGGCAACGTTTTTGGTTCCGAGACAAACCGGTAATCCTTGAGATGGCTGCGAATCGCGTCTTGAACCTCCTTGGCGATGCGACCGCGCCCGGCGTCGGCGCGTACCGCGCGCATCAGCGCGTCGGCGCTGCCGTGAACTTCTACAATCTTGAGCCGGCGATACGCAGTCGATCTGTCGTAGCCGAAACGCTTGCATAGGGCGGCGATAAGTCTCCTGCGCTCGCGTCGAGGGGCGTCAATAACCTGCCTGATTTCCTGAAACTCTCTAACCGTTTTGCTGACTGTCTTGTCCCGCTTGTCACGGTTAGCTGGTTCCAGTTGAGCGCTCTCTTCGGGAAGCCTTCTGATGCGGCGATTCAATGGACGCTTGGCTTGTCCGGTTTCAGGAGTTTCATCTTCGTTCGCTTCATTCCCGTTCGAGTGCTCATTCAGTCGCTTCGGTGGCCTCAAATCCTCGATTCTTAGAAAATCGTGTCGGCCATCCCGAAGCCTCGCGGCCAATACCCGTTCGGTATCTTCAATATGGGTAATGCGCCAATCCTCGCCATCACTGGAAACGAGCGCGCCCTCTCGAAGAAGAATCCGGTTACGCATCCGGCAACGCCTTGATGACGGATTGAAGAGTGAGCGGAGCCGACAGGTCCGTCTCCACCCGTCGTTGGGCGATCAGCCTGTAGCACGCCGGAAAAATCTCGGCCCGAACCTGAGACGAGCCGCCCCTGATGGATGCCCATTCGTCGAGGGAGCGGGGCCCGCGTTCCGCGATCCAGGCGAGAAGCGCCGGCTCGTGCTTGGAGTCGACCGCCTTCTCAAGATAGCGAAGGAGAAAGCGGGCGTTGTCGAGATAAGGAGTGCGGATCTCGCTTTCGCGGTAGACCTTGAAGGCCCAACCCTGTCTTGCCGCGTAGCGCTCGGCGGCGGCCCATTTGAGCTGGTTCTCCTCTTCGTTTTCCGTGCGAGGAGGCTTGCGCCGGCGGGGAGACTCGGATTGTTCGGTCAGATCCGGTTTGATCTCGCAGAGGACGGGCCGCATGTCGCCAGATTCGACCAAATCCTGCCTGTAATGAACCAGCGCGTCTGGGGTATATCTGCGGATATCGCCCTTGCCGTCTCGCCATTCGACGGTGACGGGCTGAGTTTCGAAATTGGCTACAAGGGGGTTGAAGCGGAGCAAGACGTAGAAATCTTCCTCGAGGGTGGACTCATACCGCTGTCCATCCGGAAGGGTGCCCGTGACCTTGACCGGGCTGCGGGTGATCTTGCGGGTAGGCATGGGATTCCGCTTTGCGTGGGTGTTGCCCCCGATTTGTGGGTTCCGCGACAGATGCGCATACCACTGAAATATTCTCCAGCGGAATAATTATAATGAATTAATGACGTTTTCCTAAATCTCCTGAAGTATTTTTCGGATGGTAATCATACGAACATAAAGAGATCGCCAAATGAACTTTGATTGCCTGTTCTGGATAGTTTCAAAACAAACCAGATATCAATTTCCTTAGATTTCCATTTTCACATTTGACGGCCATCGCGAACCATCAGGAAGGTAGGTGTGTGCCGTTGCAACCAGTTGTCCGCTTGTGCCAATCTTCACGATCAACAGCACCACGAAGTTGGCGCCAACAGTTTCGTCCTGAATGATCTCCTGCATCGATACATCATCTTTTCTGCTCGGAATCGGGTCAAACAATGGGTGTGAATGCCATTCACCGATGTAGTTGAACCGAAGATAGTTATGCTCAGTTTTCTTGAAGAATGCGTGCATCTGACCTAGAGCATCTTCTATGCGTCGCAAGAATGAAGCGAATGAGCCTCGGCGATGCACTGTAATTTCACGAACAGCAAACTCGCTCGGACCGACATGCTCGCCCATCAGGATTCCACCAATCTCCCGATGTTTTGCTTTCGCCAACGCGGATAGGAGTATCTCGGTTTGCTCACGCGGCAGGATCACGGTCAGCACTAACGGCCTCTTCGAAGAACTTTAGCAATGTCCTAACCGCCGCATGGTGATCTTCGTCGCTTGCTGCAATCTTTCCAGTATTCCAACCTTCCCCTTGGACATCGATTGGGCGAGTATCGAAAGGTGCCTCGAAAATCCACTCCCTACGCATCCCGATTAGGTAGGCCGAGTAAGGGAAATCGCCAAGGTCACTTTGCTTAGCTGTATCAAGCGCCAAGCGAGTTAGTGCGGTGGCGACGAATCCTACATCGCTATCATGTGCTAACAGCGGCTGCTCCTGCTCCACATCATATCCTGCAGCATTTTGATAGGGTGCCGGTGGAAGCGTAGCAAGGTGAGTGTGGATCGCATCACGAACAGCAAGAGGATTTGGGTCGAAGCCTGGACGTGCGCGTGCGATCAATCCACCGTAGCCGCCTGCAAACACCTCGCCCCAGCACAGCGGTTTTCTGTACTGTTTCGCTATAGCCGTTAGTAACAAGAAAACCTCTGAATTGGCTGTCGCGTCGATTAATAGGTCACAGTTGGACAAGTCCTTTAGCGTAGTCGCTGCTGTTAATCCAGACTCCTGCCCGGCCAACCGGGTCATTTGTGTGTCAACCTGAACGCCAGGAGCGATCAACGTCAGTGCTTCCTGCACGGCTTCCACCTTGTGCACGCCCACAAAAGCCCAGGAAAGCTCATGGCGGTCCATATTGCCTGGGGCAAGATAATCGTCGTCAACAAGCAGAAAACGCCGAACTCCAGACCTGGCCAACGAAATGGCGATCTTGCTACCGATAGAACCCATACCAACGATACCGATGCGAAGCGTGGCCAGCTTGTCATGGCCCGCTGGCAACCGAACTTTGGCGGGTTGCGGCGAGATGACTGTGAACTCACTTAATCCCGGCTGATCTCCGGCTTCAACAAAGAAGGTCCGAAGCGAATCAGGCTCTGTTCCAAGCAGCGCGATCATTCTGGCTTTGTATTTCCCTTCCTCTTGCACGAGGACATTGCCTGTCGGCAAGCCGGCATCCGTCAATGCTTGGATCAACTCGTCTGCCGAGGTGATCGATGCCTTCCTGTTGAATGAGTCACTCCTGAAAAGCCACCCCTCACCCGCGAGAGAGAAAAAGTGCGCCGAATCGGAAATCCCAGCAGGGAGATCGGGCACCTTATGCATGACCTCATACGCATCGGAAACCTCCGGCACAAACATGACAATCGTGAGTTTCGTACCTAGGCTGTATAACTTTGCCGTCTTGAATGCGGTTACCGACGGCAACTGCAATGCCAGCCAAGCACGGAAAAGCTCAGGGGTGGCGACAAATCGCTGCCTTGTACTGCGCATCGCCTGACCATCCGTGAGCCGATGCGCAGACGGCACAACCCTGGGCTGTTCGGGATGTTGTTCATTGCTCAGCAACTCATATGCGCTACGGATCATGTCCGCGCCTGTTATTTGGGGTTGCCAATTGTCGGCGCGCCACTGCAGGCACAAGGAGCCCCCGTCGCCATATTGATGTGCAGACCAGCGCTCGGATGCATCCCGCGGACGGATGTAGGGAGGAGAGTGCGGGAACATGTCTGGATACGTCATTCGCCCCGCAAAAATGCGTCCGTGGACAGCGAAGTCGAGGTCGACCGCGATCAAACCTCCGTCGGCGATCGACCAGACTGTTGTCAGCCAGTCCACCTGGCTCTCAAGACATTCGATCTCGCTGCGTTCCCGCAGGAAACGCGCAGGATCGTCAATGGCCCATTTCATTAAGCGAAGCCAGACGATTTGTTCGGAGTCACTGGTTTATTAGGAAACGTGGGGCCGGCTGCTACTGCTGCCGCCGGACGCAACAAAGACTTGGCTGCAGATTCGTCCTTGGCTGCCTGGTTGCTAAAGTAGTCAGTGCTGAACACTGTATCCCACGCCTTGCATACCTTCTTGCGCGTGCAGTCGTGCTCGTCGAGCACCTTGAGCGTCTCGATCGCATCGTTAAGGCAATCACGGAAGAAGGCAACACTCTCATCGCCCGCTTCGGCCAGGTTTGTATTTGTATACACAGGATGCACGATCCGCAGACTGAGTGCCAATTTAGTCTGAATGGCCTTCCATGTCTCGCGCAAGGCATCATCATCTCGCTCCAGCGCCGAAACAAATTGGTCAACGATCAACTTCGTGATGCAGATACCACTGGTAGTCTTACTCTTCCACGTGGAGCGGCTGCGAGCCATCTTCTTGGTCAGCTTTGTGACCCGGCGCAATTGGCTGGTATCGGCATCGCCCGCCTGGAGTTCCGCCCCGACAGCATCGTTATACCAGCGCGTCACCTTGCGCGCATCGGATTTCACCCAGTTGTCACCACTCGCGAGTTCGTACTCGACGACTTCGTTGCCACTAGCGTTCTTTGAACGGACTATCTTATAAACGGGTATATCGATGTGATAACCCTCCGGATATTTTTGTCGCACACAATTAGTCTTGACGATCGCATCGTAAGCAAGTCGCTCATCCTTCAGAGCATCACGGACCCGCTGGCGAGCACCACGTGCGTCGAGATGATTGCCGTTTGCATCTTTGAGATCGTCCTTCTCAAAATACACACCATCGTCGATATCGTAGTCGGAGTCGTCATCTTGGACCATTGTTCTCATCGCATACGACCCCTGTGAGCTGAACTCTTTAGGGAGCGGCTTGCCGGCCTTGGTCAGCCCATTGCGCAACCGAGTCCGGCCATTGTCGCGTCGGTCGCGCATCTCCTTTTGATCGTCATTCGACAGAGTCACCTCATCCGTGTGGTACCCCTTCATTTCCTTGTTGCAATCAATTGTGCTCATCGTGTATCACCTCGTACTATTGGCGACCGTGGTCTGCCGTGTTCGTTAATGCTTCTCGGAACGCTTTCATCCGACTATCTGATTCTGTCGTCGCCCAAGCAAAGTCGACATCGGAAATGGCTTGTCGTGCAAGAGCGTTAAGTACCTTCGGACGAGCATCATCCATGTTCTGCAGATAATCTTGAAGTTCCCTGGATGGGCATTGCGCCGGCATCCGGTAAGCGAAACTGCTATCACCCCTTAGTTCCGCAATCTTGTTCGCGATATAGCCGAAGGCGACCGCCTGCGCGTTCATGCTTGCAGCGATAGCTTTGATGCCGCCACTCCACCCCCACGCGCCACGATGCAGTTTTCTTGCACTCAGTTCTTCGCCTCCCTGTACCGGAAGTGTGCCAAGCATGTAAAGGTGGATTGGGCGGTCCTTTTCTCCTCGTCGTTCCAGAATCTCATTCGCCTCAATCATTCCCACTACTCCTGGATTATTCGCCCAGAGCCCACCATCCACATAATCGACAGTGGCTCCACCACCGTCCGGCTCGGTCAGTCGCGCAATGGAACGCAAAATGGGTGCTGCACTGGTCGCCATACATGCGTCCACCAATAGCCGATTGTTGTCTCGGCCGTTGAGGCGGTCCATATGCGGAGTCTTGAAAACCGTTGAGGCGTGGCGATTGAGATCAACGGCCGTGACGGCCAAGGCTATCCTGCGACGCGCATAGACCTGCCCAATCGTTTCCGCCCCAAAAGTGTCTGTGAGCACCTCCCGCAATTTCTCGTTGCCTGACGCGAGGGCGGAAAATTGGCCTCGCACGAACTTGCCCAGGACTGGAACCGTGCGCAAGAACTGGCGAGGGAATATCCTCTTCCCGTGGACTTGATATAGATTCAGCACTTGTGTAAGTGGCGTGCCTGCCGCTAAGGCACAAGCCACGATCCCGCCTGTGCTGGTCCCCACCAGCAAATCGAAAGCACGCCCCGGGTCAATCTCGCCACCCCCGGAAACCCTGATCCGCTGAGCGAAAGTATTTAGGTAAGTGGCCTGATAGACACCACGCATGCCTCCGCCATCGAGGCAAAGAACTCGAAATGGAACTGCAGTCCCCATATCTGCCTACAGTAACTCTATTAACAATTCGATATGGTATCCACATCAAATATTTCAAGGGGAAAATCTGCCCGTCGAGCGTTAAAGCCAGAGGGCATAGGGGCAAACAGGGCCATTCGCCATCTGTAGGCTTCTGGCAGGCCTTATGGAAACCTTTACATTAGGCCGATGCGGCCGAAGTGCTTTTTTGGACTGCCCTTGGAAAAATCACGCGTAGGGCCATCGAAAGGGGACGCAGGTGAGGATTGCGAAGCATCCAACGACTAGTGCGCAGATGACAGTTCCCGACTATATCAAGTCCTATGGACATCGGCCAATCGCGGGAACGGATTTGCGTCCGCACCCACGGTGCCCGTTCTGTGGGCAGGGCCTCACGATTGTCGCGGGGAAGACCGACTATACAACCGGCCATTTTGCTCATTTCCCCAATTCTGGATTCTGCCCAAGCAAGGAACCGGCTGGCCGGCCTTACCTAAGGCTATCGCCGGTCGATCCCGATCCTGCGCACGGGGATTACTTGAGGAAAATGTTCTGGAAATACTGGGAGCGAATCTATGGCAGGCTGTGCGACTTAGTGCCATACCTGAGCCTGAATGAGTTCATCGCGCTAATCAGGGAAGCAAATCGGCTTCGAGTATGGGAATACCGCCATCTGGAACTTTGGGAAATACCTTACGTTTTTGTGCTGTTGGCTGATTTCCCAGCCAAGACCGGTATCAAGAAAAATGGAAAGCCGTGCCGGATTTATTGGTTCCGCTTTTGGTATGCCCCGTCAGTAAAGAGCATTGATGACCTCTGGATTCGCCCAGAGATCGAACCGACTTTGTTTAGGGCCTCATTCGAGCAACCAAGGCGCGATGGAACAATTCCCGGATATGACAAACTAGTTAAGTTCTACCCAATCCATCAAGACCGTGACTACTTGGCCAACCAACCCGAGGATCCGATTAAGGGCTGGGTACGGAAAGAAGTCGAAGAGCGACTGCCCATGCTTCTTCGTTTCTAGCCTAGATGGCAAGGCCTGCTGTCTGCGTCTTCCTTGGCAACGGCGGCATCATTGCGATTTCTGAACCTAAACGGTACAGCCAGCCGAAGAACATCCATGCACTCGGAAGCCAGCGCATGCGCGTCGAAGCCTTGAGGTTGAAACAATAGGATCAGGTGAGGCGGGTAAGCAACGAGCCTGTCGGCCATCTCGCCCAAGAGGATTTTCAATGTGCCGTCAGATGAGCATGTGACATCGACATCCACTAGCCACCCGATGACACCGGGAATGATCACAGTTGGCTCGTCGCCCATGGCGCCTTCGTCCTGCCAGCATCGAATGCGCTTGCCCCATCCATCCTCGGCTGCCTTGCACTGAGTCAAACGCGCGGCAAGCTCGTCGACGCGCAGCGGCGCGACAATCCAGTCAAATCCATGTGAGGTTAGGCATTCCGGCCCAAGCGTATTCGACCCCAGGATCAGCAGCTGCCGCCAAGAGCAAGCTTGTTTTCCGGTTTGAACATCGTCGACCAACTGCTCAACAGTCTGAATCGTCATGGCGTTTCCTCGCCTAAATTAGGTTCTCGATGAAAATTCTCAAATAACGAAAATATTTTCTCATTTATCGAAAATTTCCCCAGCGGCTCGAATCCGCGCCCGGGCGAGATCTCGCTGGCCCATCACGGCGTGCTGTTCCTCGACGAGCTGCCCGAGTTCGAGCGGCGCGTGCTGGAAGCGCTGCGCGAGCCGCTCGAATCCGGCCATATCCGCGTCGCCCGCGCCGCGCATCGCGTCGACTTCCCGGCGCGGTTCCAGCTCGTCGCGGCGATGAATCCCTGTCCCTGCGGTTATCTCGGCGCGGCGCGCTGCCGCTGCACGCCGGACCAGGTGGCGCGCTACCGGGGAAAATTGTCCGGGCCGCTGCTCGATCGCATCGACATGACGATCGAGGTGCCGGCGCTGGCCGAAGGCGAGTTGCAGGGCAAGGCGGAGGGGGAATCCTCGGCGGCGGTGCAGCAGCGGGTGGCGGTCGCCCGCGCGGCGCAGGTCGCGCGCCAGGGCAAGCCCAACAGCCGCCTCGCCACCAAGGAAATCGACAGGCTGTGCGCACCGGATGAAACCGGCGCGCAATTGCTGAAACAGGCCATCGCGCGGCTCAACCTCTCGGCGCGCGCCTACCACCGCGTGCTGAAAGTCGCGCGCACCCTCGCCGACCTCGCCGGCGCCGAGCGCGTCACGAGCGCCCACGTCGCCGAGGCGATCCACTATCGCCGTATCGCGGGGACTGACTTTTAGCTGGCCGATTGCTTGCAGCAGGTCTCGCGGGCAAACAGGATCAGAAGCAGGGAAAGAATCACGCAGGCGTACATCATGATGAAGCCGGCCTGCCAGGCGGCGGCGTCATAGATGCGCGCGCCGTTGGCGCTGGTGCCGCTCCAGTGGCGGTCGAGCATCCAGCCCACCGCCGGCTGCAGGAACATGCCGCCCATCAGCGGGCCCATATTGCACACGCCCGACGCCGTGCCCATCAGGCGCGCCGGCACCGACTCCTTGGCCCAGGCGAAGCCGATGATGAGGTTGCCGGAGAGGAAGCCCGTCGCCACCAGCAGCGCCGCGAGCCCCCACACCGGCAGCGGCAGGAAAATGATCGCCGTCCAGCAGGCCAGCACCAGCGCGGTGGTGACGACGTAAATCGGCTTGCGCCGCCCCATGCGCTCCGACCAGGTGCCGAGCAGCGGGCCGCCCAGCGCCCAGGCGACGAGGAACGCCGAGGTGATCGCCGCCGCCGTCTTCGTCTCCAGCCCATGCACCTGGCGCAGGTAGGGCACGCCCCACAATCCGGCGAAGGTCAGCACCGAGCCGGCGACGCCGATCGGCACGATGACGAGGATCCAGGTGTTGCGGTAGGACAGCACATCCACTAGGCCGCGCCAGATGGAGCCGTGCTGGCCGGTGCCGTGGCCGGCGCCGTGGAAATGGCTGGCGTAGCCGGCCTCGACGGGATCGTCGCGCACGCGCAGCCAGATGGCGGCGCAGAGCAATGCCGTGACACCAGCGGAAACGCCCATCACGGCGCGCCAGCCGAAGGCGTCCACCAGCATGCGCAACGGCACGCCGGCGAAGACGCCGCCGACCACGCCCATGAACAGCGCCATGCCGGAAGCCAGCGCGAACTGGCGCGGCGCGAACCAGTGGCTGGCCAGCTTCAGCATCGAGACGAAACCCACCGCCACCGAGCCGCCGATGAGCAGCCGTCCGGCATTGGCCCAGAAGATCGTCGGCGCGACGGCGAACAGCGCCGTGCCCAGCGCGGCGACGCCGGCGCCCGTGGCAAGGAGCTTGCGCGGCCCCCAGCGGTCGGCGATGACACCGGTGGGAATCTGCATCGCCACATAGGAATAGAAATAGAAGGCGGAAAGGTTGCCCAGCGCGGCCGCGCCGATGCCGAAGTCCGTCATCAACTGATCGGTGATGACGGCCGGCGCGACGCGCTGGTAGAAGGCGATGAGGTAGAGCAGCGCGCCCAGGCCCCAGACGAACCAGGACAGCCGCGCCGGCGGAAGCTGCCTCTCCGTCATGACCAGGCTTGCACCCACCACAGGCGCGCACGCAAGCCCCAGCCGGTCGTGTAGCCCATGCCGGAAAAGCGGATCGTGCCGCTGCGGTCGACCACGAACCAGGCCGGCGTGGCGCGCACGCCCAGGCGCCAGGCGAGCTCGCCCTGCGTATCCACCAGCGCCGGATAGGCGAGGCCGCGTTCGCGCATGAATTTCGCCACGGTGTCGGGATCGCCGGACTGCATCGCCAGCGTCAGCACCGGCCAGTCCTCGGCCAGCGCGGCGATGGTGCCTTCCTCGGCGCTGCAGATCGGGCACCAGCTCGACCAGACGTACAACAGCACGGGCCGGCCGCCGGCATCGCGCACGACCGCTTCGAGGCTGGTTCGCCGGCCATCGGCCAGCGGGCCGGCGAGCGGCGGCATCGCGCCGCCCTGCAACTCGCGCGACTGCCAGAACTGGAGGGCGAGGAAGGCGATCAGAAAGATCCAGACTTCCCAAGGCAACCCGAAGCGCCGCCGTCGCGGCGGCGCCGGTTCAAGTGCGCTCAGCACTGCTCCCAGGGCAGGCCGTCGAAACGCCAGCCGGCCTTGGTGCCGCGCCGGTGATGATCGTCCAGCTCGCCCTCGAAGCCGTGCAGCACGTTGTGCACCTGCGTGAAGCCGGCCTCCTCCAGCGCATGCCCGGCGGAGACGGAGCGGTTGCCGCTGCGGCAGATCAGCACGATGGGACGGTCGACGCTGGCCGCCTTCTTCACATGGGCGACGAAATGCGGGTTGATCTCCCAGTCCGGGCCGTCGTTCCAGGGAATCATCATGGCGCCGACCGGATGGCCGACGAAGAGGAACTCCATTTCGCTGCGGCAGTCGACGAAGAGTGCCGTCGGATTGTCATGGAGGAATTGGTAGGCGGCTTTCGGATCGAGGTGTTTCATGGCGATTCTCCTGGGAGCGCTTCGAGTATAGCAGAGGCTTTCCAGGGGCTTGAACTTGCCGGGAACGCGGGATTAAACTGGTTTTTTAAGGATATTTTCAATGCACAAGCCACGCTTAAATCCGGGCGCCATGGCAGCAATCGTGTTGCTGTGCGCCGGCTGCACCCATCTCGGCGTGAACGGCTTTGCGCCCGGCATCACCACCGAAGCGGAAGTGCGGGCCAGGCTGGGCACGCCCGGCATGACCTGGACGGAGCCCGACGGCGGCCGGCTGCTCGAATTCTCGGGGCAACCCAACGGCACCTACTGCCACATGATCGCCGTCGGGCCGGACGGCAGGGTGCGCGAGATCCGGCAGGCATTCGGCGAGGACTCCTTCCGCCGCGTCGTTGCCGGCCTGACGCAGGACCAGGTTCGCCGCCTGCTCGGCGGACCGGAGGAAAAGGTGCGCTTCGCGCTCAAGCCCGACGAGGAAGTCTGGTCCTGGCGCTACGACGACACCACCGAAATGCTCAGCTACTTCAATGCCTATTTCGGCAAGGACGGGAGCCTGCTGCGCACGGATCGCAGCGTCATTTACAAGGCCAGCGGCCCCAGCTTTCCCTAAATTGACAGCTCCGCACGATCGGCGTAAGGTTCGCCTCGCGCCGATTTGATGTCAGCTTGCGGGGCGCGTTAAAAATCCCGCTAAAGCGAGCGCAAACCCGTTCGCCCCTGAGCCGAACGGGTTTTTTTATTTTTTCGGATCCGCCATGCAGCCCGACCGCAGCAAACACCTCCGCGCCCTGCTCGACCAGCGCATCCTTATCCTGGACGGCGCCATGGGCACCATGATCCAGCGCCACAAGCTGGCGGAGGAAGACTATCGCGGTGCGCGCTTCAAGGATCATCCCCGCGAGCTGAAGGGCAACAACGACCTGCTGCTGCTGACGCGGCCCGACATCATCCGCGGCATCCACGCCGACTATCTCGCCGCGGGCGCCGACATCGTCGAGACCAACACCTTCAATGCCACCTCGCTCTCGCAGGCCGACTACGGCCTGGAGGCGCTCGCCTACGAACTGAACGTCGCCGGTGCGAAGCTGGCGCGCGAAGCGGCGGACGAATACACCGCGAAGACGCCGGACAAGCCGCGCTTCGTCGCCGGCGTGCTCGGCCCCACCTCGCGCACCGCCTCGATCTCGCCCGACGTGAACGACCCCGGCTTCCGCAACGTCACTTTCGACGAGCTGGTGGCCGCCTACACCGAAGCCGTGCGCGGCCTCTGCGACGGCGGCGCCGACCTCATTCTCTTCGAGACCATCTTCGACACGCTCAACGCCAAGGCGGCGCTGTTCGCTGTCGAGCAATATTTCGACCAGGTCGGCCAACGCCTGCCGATCATGATCTCCGGCACCATCACCGACGCCTCCGGCCGCACGCTCTCCGGCCAGACGACCGAGGCTTTCTGGAACTCGCTGCGCCACGCCCGGCCGCTGTCATTCGGCCTCAACTGCGCACTCGGCGCGAAGGAACTGCGCCAGTACGTCGAGGAGCTCTCGCGCGTCGCCGACTGCTTCGTCTCGGCGCACCCGAACGCGGGCCTGCCCAACCCGCTGGCGCCGACGGGCTACGACGAGACGCCGGACATGCTCGCCGGCGAGATCGCCGACTGGGCCAGGCACGGCCTCATCAACATCGCCGGCGGCTGCTGCGGCACGACGCCTGAGCACATCGCCGCGATTGCACAGGCGCTGGAAGGCATTGCCCCGCGCAAGCTGCCTGTCGGGCTGAAGCCCGACCTACGGCTGTCGGGGCTGGAGCCGTTCAACGTCCGCGACGATTCTCTGTTCGTGAACGTCGGCGAGCGCACCAACGTCACCGGCTCGAAGGCCTTCGCCCGCTTGATTCTCAACGGCCAGTACGCCGAAGCCGTCTCCGTCGCGCGCGCCCAAGTGGAAGCCGGCGCCCAGGTCATCGACGTCAACATGGACGAGGCCATGCTCGACTCGCAGGCGGCGATGGTGAAGTTCCTCAACCTGATCGCCTCCGAGCCGGACATCGCCCGCGTGCCGGTGATGGTCGACTCCTCCAAGTGGGAAGTGCTGGAGGCCGGTCTGAAGTGCCTGCAGGGCAAGGGCATCGTCAATTCGATTTCGCTCAAGGAAGGCGAGGCGAAGTTCCTCGAACAGGCGCGCAAAGTCAGGCGCTACGGTGCGGCGGCGATCGTCATGGCCTTCGACGAGCAGGGCCAGGCCGACACCTATGCGCGCAAGACGGCCATCTGCCAGCGTTGCTACGACCTGCTGGTCAAGGATGGCTTCCCGGCTGAGGACATCATCTTCGATCCGAACGTTTTCGCCATCGCCACCGGCATCGAGGAGCACAACAACTACGCCGTCGACTTCATCGAGGCGACGCGCTGGATCCGGCAGAACCTGCCCGGCGCCAAGGTCTCCGGCGGCATCTCGAACGTCTCGTTCAGCTTCCGCGGCAACGACCCGGTGCGCGAGGCCATCCACACCGTCTTCCTCTACCACGCCATCCAGGCCGGGCTCTCGATGGGCATCGTCAACGCCGGCCAGCTCGGCGTGTACGAGGACATCCCGGCCGACCTGCGCGAGCGCGTCGAGGACGTCGTGCTGAATCGCCGGCCGGATGCCGGCGAGCGCCTGGTCGAGGTCGCCGCCAGCGTCAAGGGCGGGGCGAAGGAAGTCACGCAGGACCTCGCCTGGCGCGACAAGCCGGTGCGCGAGCGCCTCGCCCACGCCATGGTGAAGGGCATCACCGACTTCATCGTCGCCGACACCGAAGAGGCGCGACTCGCCTCGACGCGGCCGCTCGACGTCATCGAGGGTCCGCTGATGGACGGCATGAACACCGTCGGCGACCTCTTCGGCGCGGGCAAGATGTTCCTGCCGCAGGTGGTGAAGTCGGCGCGCGTCATGAAGCAGGCGGTGGCCCACCTGCTGCCCTTCATCGAGGCGGAGAAGGCCGCCGGCGACGCCTCCACCAAGGGCAGGATCGTCATCGCCACCGTCAAGGGCGACGTGCACGACATCGGCAAGAACATCGTCGGCGTGGTGCTCGCCTGCAACAACTACGAGGTGATCGACCTCGGCGTGATGGTCGCGACGGACAAGATCCTCGCCGCCGCACGCGAGCACAACGCCGACGTGATCGGCCTCTCGGGCCTCATCACGCCCTCGCTCGAAGAGATGGCCCATGTCGCCGCGGAAATGCAGCGCCAGGGCTTCACGCAGCCGCTGCTGATCGGCGGCGCCACCACCTCGCGCGCCCACACCGCGATCAAGATCGCGCCGCACTACGCCGGCACCACGGTGTATGTGCCGGACGCCTCGCGCGCCGTCGGCGTCGTTTCGCAGCTCGCTTCCGCCGAGCAGAGCGCCGCCTATCGCGCCGGCATCGCCGCCGACTATGCGAAGGTGCGCGAGCAGCATGCGCAGAAGAAGGGCGTGCAACTGGTGACGCTGGAAGCGGCGCGCGCCAACCGCTACAAGTACACGGGAGCACCGGCGAAGCCGAAGACCCTCGGCGTACAGTCACTGGCCGGCTACGATCTCGCGCTGCTTGCGCCCTGCATCGACTGGGCGCCCTTCTTCCAGACCTGGGACCTGGCCGGTTCCTGGCCGGCGATCCTCGACGACCCGAAGGTCGGCGAGACGGCGCGGCAGGTCTTCGCCGACGGGCAGGCCATGCTCCAGCGCATCGTCGCGGAGAAATGGCTCAGCGCCAACGGCGTGTTCGGGATCTTCCCGGCGAATTCCGTCGGCGACGACGTGGAGCTCTACACGGACGAATCGCGCAAGGCTGTGCGCCTGACCTGGCACAACCTGCGACAGCAGCAGGTCCGTCCGGAAGGGAAACCGAACTACTGCCTGTCGGACTTCATCGCGCCGAAGGACTCGGGCGTGGCGGACTACGTCGGCGCCTTCGCCGTCACCGCCGGCCTCGGCATCGAGAAGAAGCTGGCCGAGTTCGCGGCACAGCACGACGACTACAACGCCATCCTGCTGAAGGCGCTGGCCGACCGCCTCGCCGAGGCCTTCGCCGAGCACCTGCACCAGCGCGTGCGCCGCGAGTTCTGGGGCTACGCCGCCGATGAAGCGCTGTCCAACGCGGACATGATCGCGGAAAAATACCGCGGCATCCGCCCCGCCGCCGGCTACCCCGCCTGCCCCGACCACACCGAGAAGGGGCCGCTGTTCGCCCTGCTCGAGGCGGAGAAGCACACCGGCATGGCGCTCACCGAGTCCTTCGCCATGCACCCGGCCGCCTCGGTGTCCGGCTTCTATCTCGCTCACCCCGAAGCGCGCTATTTCGCCGTGACGAAGATCGGCCGCGACCAGCTCGAGGACTACGCGAGGCGCAAGGGCATGACGCTGGCCGAAGCCGAGCGCTGGCTGGCGCCGGTGCTGTAATCTATTCTCCCGCCTCGCCCTTGCACGGTTTTCCGCTGTGCCGGATGCGCGTATCATGGTTGCAGCATCGATGCCTGGAGAAAACGATGACCGATCGCATCACCATCGACCCCGCCATTTGCCATGGCAAACCCTGCATTCGCGGCTTGCGTTATCCGGTCGAGAATGTTCTTGAGTGGCTGGCGAGCGGCATGAGCATCGAGGACATCCTCGCCGATTACGAAGACCTTGAGCGCGAGGACATCCTGGCAGCGCTTGCGTTTGCCGCACGGCTATCCCATGTCAAGCGAATCGATTCGCTTGCGGCATGAAGTTCCTGGTCGACGCCCAGCTTCCACGGCGTCTCGCCACATGGCTGGAGGAAGCCGGGCACGATGCCCGGCATACGCTTGACCTCCCGCTTGGCAATCGCACGGCGGACGGGGATCTGACCGCCCTGGCCGTGAGAGAACAACGAGTCGTCATCACCAAAGACGCCGATTTCGTCCAGTCCTTTCTGGTTTCACGAGAACCGGACAGGTTGCTTCTGGTCACGACCGGAAATATCGCCAATGCGGATCTTGAGCAGCTGATGCGCGCAAACCTTCAGGCCATCGTTGCAGCCTTCGAATCGCACCATTTCGTGGAAATCGGCCGCTCCAGTCTGGTCATCCACGAATAGCGCTCCCAGGCCTCCGCCGGGCCGCCCCGAGGAGGACTGACGCCAACGACGCGGAAGTCGCGCAGCGACTGAACCGGCGTCACCCCTTCCCGCGGGGAAGGGGCGGGGGAAGGGCTATCCTCTCAGACGCCCCAGGTCACCGGCACTGCTTCCTTCAGGGAATATTCCAGCAGTTCGATCAGCGGCACGGCACGGCGCGCCAGGCTGACATGCTCGCGCTGGCCGCCCTCTGGCGTCTTCTCGAAGAGGCGCTCGTCGTGGTCGACGACCGGTTTCTCTGCCTTGTCCTGCGCCACGGCGGCCTTCAGGTGCGCGATGGCCTCGGGCAGCTGCTCGACGGTGACGATGCCCTTTTCGGTGGCCGCCTTGCCCATGATTTCCATCAGGGTCATGGCGACGTCGCCGAACATCATGACGTCGCCGGCCGCCTTGGATTTGAAGACGATCAGCATGGATGAGGATTATACGGGGCGCTGATAGAATCATCACCCATGACACTCAAGCACCTCTTCGAGAACAACCGCAGCTGGGCCGAAAGAATGCTGGCCCAGGAGCCGGCATTCTTCGACAGGCTGGCCCACCTGCAGAATCCGGAATACCTGTGGATCGGCTGCTCGGACAGCCGCGTGCCGGCCAACCAGATCACCGGCCTGCAGCCGGGCGAGGTCTTCGTGCATCGAAACGTCGCCAACGTGGTGGTGCACACCGACCTCAACTGCCTCTCCGTCATGCAGTTCGCCGTCGACGTGCTGAAGGTCAGGCACATCATCGTCTGCGGCCACTACGGCTGCGGCGGCGTGCGCGCGGCGCTCACCGGCGAGCGCCTCGGCCTCATCGACAACTGGCTGCGCCACATCCAGGACGTGCGCGACAAGCACGCCGGCCTGCTGGCGCCGCTGGACGACGAAGCGGCGGCCGACCGCCTGTGCGAGCTCAATGTCATCGAACAGGTGGTCAACGTCGCCCGCACCACCATCCTGCGCGACGCCTGGCAGCGCGGCCAGTCCGTCGCGGTGCACGGCTGGATCTACGGCCTGAGCAACGGACAGCTGCGCGACCTGGGCATCTCGATCGACGCCCTCGACGCCGTTGACGCCACGCAGGCCGGCGCACTGGCCCGGCTTGCCGCCGCATGATCGCTGCCGTCTTCGCCGGCAGCGTGCGCCCCCTGCCGCCGGAAGGGCATCCTTCCGGCATCGTCAAGGAAGCTATGGCCGGGCCCGTGCTGCTCGGCCCCCTCGGGCTTGAAGGCGATGCGCAGGCCGACCGCCGCGTGCACGGCGGGCCGGACAAGGCGCTGCACCACTATCCCGCCGAGCACTACGCGGTGCTCGCCGCCGCCTGGCCGGACAGCGCGGCACGCTTCGTTCCCGGCAGCATCGGCGAGAACGTGTCGACCACCGGCTGGACCGAGGAGACGGTCTGCGTCGGCGACGTTTTCCGCATCGGCGCGGCCCGCGTGCAGGTGACCCAGCCGCGCAGCCCCTGCTGGAAGATCAACCACCGCTACGGACTGGGGGATGCGCTGCAGTTCGTCGCCGAGCGCGGCATCACCGGTTGGTACTGCCGAGTGATCGAAGCCGGCCGCATCGCGGCGGGCGACGCCTTCGAACTCGTCGAGCGCCACGCCGAGCCGGTGACATTGCGCCGCCTGTGGCAGATTACGCGCAGCCACCGGCCTGCCGCGGAAGAACTCTCCCGCCTCGCGCAAACACCCGGCCTGTCCGAAAGCTGGGCGGAAAAATTGCGCGGGCGCCTCGAATGGCTCCGCGCGAACGGCTGAAATGAACCCCTGGCTGCGCGTCTTCCTGCCTTTCGCGGCGGGCTACTATCTCTCCTACCTGCTGCGCACGGTGAATGCCGTCATCGCGCCGGAGCTGACGCGCGAGCTGTCGCTTTCCGCCGCCGATCTCGGCCTGCTCACCAGCACCTACCTGCTGGCCTTCGGCGCCTTCCAGATCCCGCTCGGCATCCTGCTCGACCGCTACGGCGCGCGGCGGGTCGAGGCCGCGCTGCTGCTGTTCACCGCGCTCGGCGCGGCATTGTTCGCCTACGGGCACACGCTCGCCGAGCTCGCCGTGGCACGCGGGCTGATCGGGCTGGGCGTCTCCGCCTGCCTCATGGCGGGCTTCAAGAGCTTCACGCAATCCTTCCCGTCGGATCGACAGGCCTCGCTCACCGGCGCCATCATGGCCTCGGGCGGGCTGGGCGCGCTCACCGCCAGCCTGCCGCTGGAAGCCGCGCTGCCCCTCATCGGCTGGCGCGGCGCCTTCATCGCGCTGACGCTCCTGGCGGGGCTGGTCGCCGCGGCGATTTTCTTCGTCGTGCCGGAGCACCGCGCAGAAGCCGCGCACCACACGCTCGCCGAGCAGTGGCGCGGCGTGGCCGAGGTTTTCCGCAGCCGCGTGTTCTGGCGCTTCGCGCCGCAGGCGGGATTGTTCGCCGGGGGATTCATGGCGCTGCAAGGCCTGTGGGCCGTGCCCTGGCTGATGACGGTCAGCGGCGCCTCGCGCAGCCTGGCCGCGGAACACCTGTTCGCCATGGGCATCGCCATGCTCGCCTGCAACCTGGGCATCGCCGCGCTGGCCACGCGCCTGTCGCGCGCCGGCATCCGGCCGGTGATGCTGCTCTCCGGCGGCACCGCGCTGGCGCTCGTCTGCGAACTGGCCATTATTCTCGGCGCCGCATTCACGCTGCCGCTGTGGGCGGCATTCGGCCTCTTCGTCAGCACCAGCTCGCTCGGCTACTCGGTGCTCGCCGCCCACTTTCCGCCCGCCCTGTCCGGGCGCGTGACCACGGCGCTCAACCTGCTCGCCTTCGTCGGCGCCTTCGGCCTGCAATGGGGCATCGGCGTGCTGGTCGATGCGCTCGGCGCGGTGGGCCTCGATCCCGTTGCTTCCTACCGCATCGCCTTCGGTGCGATGTTCGCCATGCAGGCTATGGCCTATGCGTGGTTCGTTCTCGAAGGACGCCGCAAATAGTTGGCCGTCCCCGCCTTGTCCCCCGCAGGGGAGGCTTCGTGCGGGCGGCCCGGCGGCGGAATCAGAACTCCAGCGGATCGACGTCGATGTGCCAGCGCAGGGCCTTCGGCGTTTTCAGTTCGCGGATCGCCGCCAACCACTGCGCAAGAAAAGCCTGCAGCGCCGGTCGGCTGCGCGATTCAGCCAGCAGCTGGGCGCGTTCCAGATGCGCCAGGCGGTGCAGCCGCATCGGCACGGCATCGTAGAGCGATGCCTCTCCCTGGGACAGCGCGCCGCCCAGCGCCCCGGCCGACTTGAGAAAGGCCAGCGCCTGGGCGAGTTCCGGCGCTTCCGCCCGCAGCATCGCCTGGTGCGTGTAGGGCGGAAAGCCGGCGCGTTCGCGCTCGGCGAGCTGGGCCGCGGCGAAAGCGGCGTAGTCATGCGCGGCCAGCGCCCGGTAGAGGGAATGGTCCGGATACTGCGTCTGGATCAGCACCTCGCCCGGCAGGGCGGCGCGTCCGCTGCGCCCGCCCACCTGCATCAGCTGCGAGAACAGCCGCTCCGGCGCACGGAAGTCGGCGGCGAAGAGCGCCGCATCGGCGTTCAGCACGCCGACCAGGGTCAGCAGCGGAAAGTCGTGGCCCTTGGCCAGCATCTGCGTGCCGACCAGGATGTCCGCCCGGCCGGCGTGGATCGCATCGAGCAGGGCATGCCATTGCTTCGGATGTTTCGCGCTGTCGCGGTCGACGCGCACGATGCGCGCCTGCGGGAAGCGCACAGCCAGCGTCTCTTCCAGCCGCTGCGTGCCGCGGCCGAAGGGATGGATGTCCTGGTTGCCGCAGGTCGGGCAGGCGACGGGGATGCGCTCCTCGCGCCCGCAGTGATGGCAGCGCAGGCGACGGTCGGCCAGATGCACCACCATATTCGCCGCGCAGCCGGTGCAGCGGCTGACCCAGCCGCATGACGGGCAGGCCAGCACCGGGGCGTAGCCGCGCCGGTTGAGGAAAATCAGGCTCTGCTCACCACGCTCCAGCCGGGTGGTGAGCGCCCGCAGCAAGTGCTCGCTCATGCCGTCCTGCAGCTTCTCGCGCCGTATGTCGACGCAGCGCACTTCAGGCATCGCCTCCGCCACCGCCCGGGAGGTCAATTCGAGCAGGCGATAGCGGCCGGACTGCGCGGCGGCCCAGGTTTCCAGCGAAGGCGTGGCCGAACCGAGCACGATGGGAACGCCGCGCTGCTTGGCCCGCCACACCGCCACGTCGCGCGCCGAGTAGCGCATGCCCTCCTGCTGCTTGAAGGAGGGATCGTGCTCCTCGTCCACCACAATCAGCGCCAGCCTCGGCAGCGGCGTAAACACCGACAGCCGCGTGCCCAGCACGATGTCCGCCTCGCCGCTCATGGCCTGAAGAAATCCTGCCGCCCTGGCGCCATCGGCCAGGCTGCTGTGCAGGCTCACCAGCCGTGCGCCGGGAAAGCGATTGCTCACCCTCGCTTCGAGTTGCGGTGTCAGGGCGATCTCCGGTACCAATAACAATGCCTGGCCGCCGCGTTCAAGCGCCTGTTCGACCAGGCGCAAATACACCTCCGTCTTGCCGCTGCCGGTGACGCCATGCAGCAAAAACGACGCGAAGCGGCCGAATGCCTGCGCCACGCTGCCCACCGCCACGCGCTGTTCCTCCAGCAAATCGTGCCCAGCCGCCGCTTTTCGATTCGGCACTTCGACGGCGGCAGCCAGCCAGCCTTTCTCCAGCAAGTCCGGCAACTGCTTCAGGGCCGAGGCGGAAACCGCACGCAACTCGCGACGCGACATTACTCCATTCAGTTCCAGCGCCGCGAGCAGGCGTGCGGCAATGCTGCGCTGCGCCAGCTGAGGCAGCGCGCAACGGCCTTCTTCCGTGATGCGGAATATCTCCCTGTCCGGCATGCGCGGCAGCGCATCGCGCCGGCGCAGGGCCGGCGGCAGGGCCAGTGCGACGACTTCGCCGATGGGATGCAGATAGTAGCGGCTGCAAAAATCGGCCAGCGCCAGCCAGTCCGGCGGAAAGGGCGGCGCATCGCGCAGGATGGCGCGCACCGGCTTGAGTTTTTCCGGCGGCAAGTCGCTTGCCGCCAGCACTTCCAGGATGACACCGATCTTTTCGCCGCGCCCGAAAGGAACACAAGCTCGCCTGCCGACATCATCAACCGTCGCATCCGGCGCAAGGTAATCGAAGCCGCGTGGCAACGGCACATCGAGCGCGACGCGTACGATCGGCGAACTCATGATGAAAAATTTTCGTGCTGCACTCGGCTTGGTTTCACATCTTCGCGCGAAGTATTGAAATCACCGCTAAGGTACTGCAATGAAAGCGCAATATTCTTGTCCACAAAATCTGTGGATAACTTTGTGGGAAAGCCATTCGAATCGGCCTTAAACCCGCCTCAGACAAGGCATTTCCTTACTTTGCTCAACAATTAAACTTAAAAAAATCCTTAAAAAACAATGCCATGAAAATTTGGATGAAACCTCGCTGAAAAACAGGCGTTTTCCCAGGCTGAAACAGGCTGTTGTGCATAAGTCAACCCCTCAAGCCATTCCGAAACGTTTTTTTAGTTACGGCGCAACCAAAAAATCAGCCTTCACTAAAACTCCGTTTCAAGCGCTTCCGGACAGGACATCGCGCCAGGCCGCGCCCTGCCTAGGCTTCCAGAGAGGGGTCGCCGAAGCTAGATTTGGCGCTGCTTGCGGCTGTGCTCGTGCACCGCATTCACCAGCGCGGCGACATGCTCCGGCGGCGTGAACTGGGAAATGCCGTGGCCGAGATTGAAGACGTGTCCGCTGCCCGGGCCGAAGGCATCGAGGATGGCGCGCGCTTCCTGCGCGATTTTTTCCGGCTGCGCGAACAGCGCCACCGGATCGAGGTTGCCCTGCAGCGCCACCTTGGCGCCGACGCGCCGGCGCGCCGCGCCGATGTCGGTGGTCCAGTCCAGGCCGACCGCGTCGCAGCCGATCGCCGCGATCTCCTCCAGCCATTGTCCGCCGCCCTTGGTGAACACGATGCTCGGGATGCGCGCGCCGTCGCGCTCGCGTATCAGGCCGTCGACGATGCGCGCCATGTAAGCCAGCGAGAACTCGCGGTAGGCACGGTGCGACAGCACGCCGCCCCAGGTGTCGAAGATCATCACGGCCTGCGCACCGGACTCGATCTGCGCATTGAGGTAAGCGGTCACTGCGCTGGCATTCACCTCCAGCACGTGGTGCAGGAGTTCGGGCCGGTCGTAGAGCATGGCCTTGATGGTGCGGAAGTCCTCCGAGGCGCCGCCCTCGATCATGTAGCAGGCGAGGGTGAACGGGCTGCCGGAAAAGCCGATCAGCGGCACCGAGTTGTCCAGCGCGCGGCGAATCTCCGCCACCGCATCCATGACGTAGCGCAGCTCCACGCCCGGATCGGGCGCGGCCAGGTTGCGGATCTCCCATTCCTCGCGCAGCGGGCGCTCGAACTTCGGCCCTTCGCCCTCGGCAAAATACAGGCCGAGGCCCATGGCGTCGGGCACGGTGAGAATGTCGGAAAACAGGATTGCCGCGTCGAGGTCGTAGCGCGCCAGCGGCTGCAGCGTCACCTCGCAGGCCAGGCGCGGGTTCTTGCACAGATTCATGAAATTGCCGGCGCGGCGGCGCGTTTCGCAATACTCGGGCAGGTAGCGGCCGGCCTGGCGCATCAGCCAGATCGGGGTGTGTTCGGTCGGCTGGCGCAGCAGGGCGCGCAGGAAAGTGTCGTTTTTAGTCTTGTTCATTGCGCAAGTTTACTACTTGCGCCAGAAGGCGGGCGTCAGAACCACCAACAATGTGAAAATCTCCAGCCGCCCCAGCAGCATGGCGAAGGTGCACACCCAGGTCTGGAAGTCCGTCAGCACGGCGAAGGTGGTGGCCGGTCCGACCTGGTTGAGGCCCGGTCCGGTATTGTTGATGCAGGCCACCACGGCGGTGAAGGCGGTAACGATGTCCAGCCCGCTCGCCGCCATCGCGAGCGTCATGGAAACGATGCTCACCATGTACATGAAGCCGAAGGCCAGCACGGCGAAGATGATCTTGTTCTCCACCACCTCGTTGCCGAGCTTGGTCTGGTGCACGGCGTTGGGATGCATGGCGCGCATCAGTTCGCGAAACACCTGCTTGTAGAGCAGGATGGCGCGCACCATCTTGATGCCGCCGCCGGTGGAGCCGGAGCAGGTGGCGAAGCTGGAGAGGAACAGCATCCACAGCGGCGCGAAGATCGGCCACAGGTTGAAGTCGGTGTTGGCATAGCCGGTGGTGGTGGCGATCGACACGACGTTGAAGGCGGAAAAGCGCAGCGCCGTCCGGAAGTCGGGGTAGACCTGCATGGACCAGAGATAGAGCGCGATGCCCAGCACGCTGGCGTACATCACGAAAAGAAACCACTTCACTTCCGGGTCCCAGCGATACGGCGCGAAGCTGCGGCCACGCAAGGCGAGAAAATGCGTGGCGAAGTTCATGCCGGCCAGGGTCATGAAGAAGATCGTCACCGCCTCGATCGGCACCGAATCGAAGAAGCCGAAGCTGGCGTCGTGGCTGGAGAAGCCGCCCAGGCCCATGACGGTGAAGGTGTGGATGAGGGCATCGCCCCAGCCCATGCCGGCCCAGGCCAGGGCAAGGAAACACGCTACCGAGATGTAGAAATACACCAGCCAAAGGCCCTTGGCGGTTTCCGCCATGCGCGGCGTCAGCTTGGCGTCCTTCATCGGCCCCGGCGCCTCGGCCTTGAAGATCTGCCGGCCGCCGACGCCGAGCAGCGGCAGGATGGCCACCGCCAGCACGATCAGGCCCATGCCGCCCAGCCACACCAGTTCGGCCCGCCACAAGTTGATGGAAAAGGGCAGCTTGTCCAGCCCCTCCAGCACCGTGGCGCCCGTCGTCGTCAGGCCCGACACCGTCTCGAAATAGGCATCGGTGAAGGACAAATTGGGGAAATACATCAACAGCGGCACGGTGGCGAAGGCCGGCAGGCCGGCCCAGGCCAGCACCACCAATAGAAAGCCGTCGCGTACCTTGAGTTCCTCGCGATGCCGACGCGTGGCAGTCCAGATCAGCGCGCCGCAGACGAGCGAAGCGGCAATTCCTTCGTCGTAGGCATGCTGCGCCCCGTCGTCGAACAGCCAGGACGCCGACAGGGGCAGCAGCATGGTGCCGCTGAAGATCAGCAGGATCAGCGCGAATACGCGCAGGACCGACAAGGCGTTCGACATCAGATGAACCCCAGGCTGACCTGGAACAGCTTCTCGACCCTGGGTACCAGGCTCTTGGAGACGACGAAGACAATGACGTGGTCGTCGGTCTGGATGAGCGTGTCGTGATGGGCGATGATGACCTTGTGCGTGCGCTCTTCCGCCACTTCATTGCTGATCGCCACGGTTTCCGGCCGCGGCAGGCGGCGCACGATGGCGGCGATGGTGGCGCCCTCTATGACCGGCAACTCCTCGATGCGGCGGCCGACCACCTGCGAGGACTGCGCGTCGCCGTGGGCGACCAGCTCCAGCGCCTCGGCGGCGCCCCGGCGCAGGCTGTGCACCGCCGCCACGTCGCCGCGCCGGACATGCGCCAGCAGGGTGCCGATGGAGGTCTGCGCCGGCGAGATGGCGATGTCGATCTGGCTGCCCTGAAGCAGGTCGGCGTAGGTGCGGCGGTTGATCAGCGCCGCCACGCGCTTGGCGCCCATGCGCTTGGCCAGCAGCGCCGACATGATGTTGTTCTCATCGTCGTTGGTCAGCGCCAGGAAGAGATCCATCTGGTCGACGTTCTCCTCGTCGAGCAGTTTCTCGTCGGTGGCATCCCCCTGCAGCACCAGCGCATTGCGGACGTTCTCGGCCAGCCATTGGGCATGGCGCTTGTTGCGATCGATCACCTTGACCTGGTAGTCGTTCTCGATGGCGCGCACCAGGCGATGGCCGATGTTGCCGCCGCCGGCGATCATGATGCGCTTGACCGACTTGTCCATGCGCCGCAGCTCGCGCATGACCTGGCGGATGTTCTTCGTCGCCGCCAGGCAGAACACCTCGTCGCCCGGCTCGACAACCGTATCCCCGTGCGGGATGATCGCCTGGTCGTGCCGGTAAACCGCCGCAATGCGCGCGTCCACGCTCGGCATGTGCTTGCGCAGGTCGGCGAGCGGATGGCCGACGAGGGGGCCGCCGGCGAAGGCGCGCACGGCCACCAGGCTGACCAGCCCGTCGGCGAATTCCAGCACCTGCAGCGCCTCGGGAAACTCGATCAGCTTGACGATGTAATCGGTGACGATCTGCTCGGGGCAGATGCTGAAGTCGACCGCGAAATTCGCCTCGTCGAGCAGTTCGGGGAATTCGATGTAGTCGGCGGAGCGCACGCGGGCGATGCGCGTGGGCAGGTTGAACAGCGACTTGGCGATGCGGCAGGCGCACAGGTTGGTCTGGTCGCTCTGCGTCACGGCGATCAGCATGTCGGCATCCTCGGCGCCGGCCTGGCGCAGCGTCGAGGGACTGGCGGCGTTGCCGGCAACGGTGCGCAGGTCGAAACGATCCTGCAACTGGGATAGCCGGGCGGGGTCGGTGTCGACGATGGTGATGTCGTTGGCTTCCGACACCAGGCTTTCGGCCACCGACGAGCCGACCTGGCCGGCGCCGAGGATGATGATTTTCATCTTGCCTCCCGCCGAGCCGTCTCAAGGGAGGCAAACCTCGGGCAAATGCGCCCCGAAGGAAGTCCTCCCGGGAGACGAGCGTGGGGGCCGTTCATGGTTCATCCCCCTTCTTGCCGGTCGAGATGCCCAGCGCCTTGAGCTTGCGATACAGGTGGGTGCGCTCCAGGCCGGTTTTCTCCGCCAGGCGCGTCATGTTGCCGTTCTCGAGTTGCAGGTGATGCTCGAAATAGACGCGCTCGAAGGCCTCGCGCGCCTCGCGCAGCGGCAGGTCGAGCGGCAGCGCCTGGGCGACGGCGGAGGGCTGCGGCGCCAGCAGACGGAAGACCTCCTCGGCGGCGATTTCCTCCTCCAGAACGCCCAGCGCCAGCGAACGCACGGCATTCCTCAGTTCCGCGTAGCCGCCCGCCCAGGCCTGGTTGCGCAGGGCATTCAGCGCCGCCGTGGACAAGCGTCGCAGCGGCACTTCGCCGGCCTCGACCAGATGGGTGAGGATCTGCGCGGCGATCTCCGGCACCTCGTCCTTCAGCTCGGTCAGGCCCGGCGCGCCAAGGCTGGCCTCCGCCAGGCGGCGCGCCAGCGCCTCGTCGAAGCCCGACGCCGCCAGCTCTGCGGCGCTCTGCGCGCTAGCGACCACCAGGCGCAAGTCGAACTTCTCCAGGCGGTCGAGCGCGAAGGCCAGGTTCTTCTGCTGCAGGCGGGAGAGCGCCGCCAGCTCTGCGGCGAACAGCATGCCGCCTGCCGCCTGCTCGAGCGCATCGAGCGCCAGCGGCTGGCCGTGATGGGCCAGGTCCAGCCAGGCCTTGCCCGGCGCCTGCAAGCTGCGCGCGCACAGCTCGGCCAGGCTGCCGGGGCCGGTCTTCAGCATCAGCGCGCGGCTCTTCGCGGAGACCTGGTCGAGGCGCTTCTTCAGGTCGCGCAGCGGCCCGGAGCGGGCGAACGCCGCCAGGTTCAGCTCGCTGCG
The DNA here is from genome assembly GCA_016214145.1 of Rhodocyclales bacterium. Classification (GTDB taxonomy): domain Bacteria; phylum Pseudomonadota; class Gammaproteobacteria; order Burkholderiales; family Rhodocyclaceae; genus Desulfobacillus. The sequence goes on along the minus strand of JACRPA010000010.1, from coordinate 223,089 downwards.
CCGTACCGTGGAGACTGACTTTTGCAAAGCGCGCTTGACGGCGGCGAGCAGCTTCTGCAGGGCGATCGGCTTCTCGAGGAAATCCTGCGCGCCGATGCGTGTGGCCTCCACCGCAGTATCGATGGTGCCGTGGCCGGACATCATCACCACCGGCATGTTGAGCTGGCCGGCCGCCGACCACTCCTTGAGCAGGGTAATGCCGTCGGTGTCCGGCATCCAGATGTCGAGCAGCACCAGATCCGGCCGCGCGGCGCTGCGTGCCGCCCGCGCCGCGGCGGCATGCTCGGCCAGCTGCACATCGTGGCCCTCGTCGCGGAGGATCTCCGAGAGCAGTTCGCGGATGCCGGCTTCGTCATCAACTACCAGTATCTTTGCCATACTTCAGTGAGGCGTGAGGAGTGAGGAGTGAGGAGCAAGGTCAGCGGCCGCAAAGGGGCGCACTCCTCACTCCTCACTCCTAACTCTTAACTCCTTACCCGTCATGCCGCCAGCGGCAGCCGAATTCTCACTTGCGCGCCGCGCGGCGCGGCGTTGGCGATCTCGATCTGGCCGTGGTGCTCGTCCACGATTTTCTTCACGATGGCCAGGCCCAGCCCGGTGCCCTTCGCCTTGGTCGTCACGTAGGGTTCGAAGGCGCGGGCGAGGATCTCCTTGGGAAAGCCGTTGCCGTTGTCGCTCACCGACAGCACCGCGCCGCGTCCCTCGGCGCGCGTGGCGATGCGGATTTCCGGCTCGGCCGTTTCGCTCAACGCATCCTCGGCATTGGCGACCAGATTGTGGATCACCTGGCGCAGTTGCGCCGCGTCGCCGGCCACCCTGGGCAGTCCCGCGGCAAGATCCACCGTCACGCTTGCGCGCGAAGTTTCGTACAAGCCGAGCACTTCCTCCACCAGGGCGTTGAGGTCGAGCGCGCCGAGCTGCGGCGGCGGCATGCGGGCGTAGTCGCGGAAGTCGTTCACCATGTGCTTCATGGCCTCGACCTGGTTCACGATGGTCTGCGTCGAACGCTCCAGCATATCGCGCTCGGCGCCCGTGAGCTTGTCCGCCAGTTTGTGCGCCAGGCGCTCGGCGGAAAGCTGGATCGGCGTCAGCGGATTCTTGATCTCGTGCGCCAGGCGCCGGGCCACCTCGCCCCAGGCGGCCGAGCGTTGCGCGGCGATGAGCTGGGTGATGTCGTCGAACACCACCACGCAGCCGCCGCCGGACGCCTCCGGCAGGCGCGAGCCGCGCAGCAGCAGCGCCTGCGGCACGCCGGCGCCGTTCTGCATCTCGATCTCGCGCTGCCACACGCCCGACTGTTCGCTGCAGCCGGCGGCGATGGCGTCGCGCAACTCCAGGTGCCGAATCCAGGCGTTCAAGGGCTGCTTCAGTGCATCGGCCAGATCGTCGCGCAGGATGGCGCGGGCGCCATCGTTGGCGGCGCGCAGCCGGCTGTCGGCGTCGAAGGCCAGCACGCCCGTCGACAGGTTGCCCAGCACGCTCTCCAGGTAGGCGCGCGCGGCTTCCGTCTCGGCGCGGCTTTTTTCCGCCTGTGCGCGCGCCTCGTCGATCTGGCGCGTCATCTGGCTGAAGGACTGCGTCAGCACGCCCAGCTCGTCGCGCGTCGAAACCGTCTCGCGCGGCGAATAGTCGCCCGCCGCCACTGCCTCGGTGCCGCGGGCGAGGATGGAGAGCGGCGCGGAGAGCCGTCGCGCCAGCAGGAAGGCCAGCGCGATGGCGGCGAAGAGCGAGAGCAGCAGCGCCAGGGTCAGGGTCAGGGTGTACATCCACTTCAGGCTGCTCTTCGCCAGCGACAGTTCCTGGTAGTCGCGGTAAACCGCCTGCACGCTTTCGGCGCTGGTGGCGATCGAGGCCGGCACTGCCTGGGACAGCTGCAGCACCTGCGTCTCGCCGGAAAAGGTGAGCGCGGCCACCGGCAGGAGCACGCGCAGCGTCAGCCCGGTCGCGGCATCGCCTTCCACCGTGGACAGGCCGCGGCCCTGGCGCGCCTGGCGCAGCTGCGCGGGCGAAGGCAGGTCGGGCAGCAGCGTGGCGCGCTCGGCAAAACTGCTGGCAATCACCTGGCCGCCTGCCGAGAGCAGGGTGGCGGCCTGCACGCCGGCCTGTTCGCGCAGGCGGTTCAACTGCCCCGGCCGCGCGACGCCCGATGCATCGCCAAGGTCGAGCGCCATGGCGCGCCCCTTCTCCGACAGGTCGGCGAGCAGATAATCCAGCGCATTGCGCCCGAGCGTGAGGCCGCCTTCCAGCGCCTTGTCCACCCGCACGTCGAACCAGGACTCGATGCTCTTCACGGCGAACTGCAGCGAGACGGCATACACCAGCACACCGGGACCGACCGCCATCAGGGCGAACATCAGCATCAGGCGCAGCTTGAGCCGCGAACCGAACACCTCGGCGCGGTGTTCGCGCCAGAGCTGGCGCAACTGCCACAGCACCAGGCCGAACAGCGTGGTGGCGACGGCGGCGGTGAAGCCCAGCAGCAGGCGGTACTGCCCGGCGAACAGCGCCGTGTTGGCCGAGGCCGAGGTCAGCAGGAAGAGCAGGATGGCGGCGAGCGCCGCGCTGACGATGAGCAGAATTCTCATTTTGCGGAATTCTCCGCCGCCGGGACCGAAGCTCCGGGCGTGAAGCTCCAGCGCTTCACCTCGGCCGTGATGTTCCAGTCCTTGTTGCCGATGGCGGTGACCTGGAAGGGCTTGGGCAGCTGGGTGAGGTCGAGTTTCAGGCGCAGGGCAGCGTTGTAGGGCTCGCCCGCCTTGAGCTGCGCCTTGTCCGCCACCGTCCAGTTGCGCAGCCGCGCCAGCACGCCCAGCGCCTCCCCCAGCGTGGCGAAGTTCTGATGCAGGGCGCCGCTGGAGAGGCGGTACTGGCGCGTCAGCGCATTGTAGGAAAGGCGCCAGGTCTGTTTCCGGCCGACGACATGCTCGTCCATCCAGAACCAGCGCGCCTTGGTCAACTCGAATTCGGCGACGAAATAGAGCGCCACCCCGCGCGACACGACTTCCTCCAGGCGCTGGCCGAGGTCGATGCCGAACTCGGCATCGAGCAGCCAGGATTCCTCGCCGGGCGCGATCTCGGCGCTCTTCACCTCGATTTCGGCGGCGCCGGCGGAGAGCGCAAGGAGCAGCAGCGCCAGCGCCAGCCAGCGCACCAACCCGCTAGGACTGCTTTTCAAGGAGGGCGTAGTAAAAGCCGTCATGTTCTTCGTTTGGCAGCAACTGCAGTTCGGGTGCGCCCGCGACCGGCAGTCGCATGCAATCTTCTTGTCGCGCGGCGAAGGCCGCGACCTGGCGGCTGTTCTCCTCGGGGAAGAGCGAGCACGTCGCATACAGCAATTTACCACCGGGCGCGAGCACCCGCCACAGCGCGTCGAGAATTTCGCCCTGCATGCGGGCGAATTGCGCGATGTCCTTCTCGCGCCGCAGCCACTTGATGTCCGGGTGGCGGCGCACCACGCCGGAGGCCGTGCACGGCACGTCGGCGAGAATGCGGTCGAAGTCGCGGCCATCCCACCAGGCGTCCGCATCGCGGCAATCGGCCGGCTGGACGCGCGCCGTCAGGCCGAGGCGGAGCAGGTTCTCCGAGACGCGCAGCGCGCGGCCCGCATCGGCATCCAGCGCCAGCAGGTCCACCCTGGCGGTTTCGAGAAGGTGCGCCGTCTTGCCGCCCGGTGCGGCGCAGGCGTCCAGCACATGCATTCCGTCATGCGCATCGAGCAGCCGGGCGGCGCGCTGCGCGCCGGCATCCTGCACCGAGCACAGCCCCTCGGCGAAGCCGGGCAGGCGCTCCACCGGCACGGGCCGCTCGAGCAGGAGGGCGCCGCCCTCGAGCAGGCGCGCCGCAAGGCCGGCGCCTTGCAGCTGCGCCAGATAGTCAGCCTCCGCAATACGGCGGCGGTTCGCCCGCAGCATCATCGGCGGGCGGCCGTTGCCCGCTTCAAGGATCGCCTGCCAGTCGTCCGGATGCGCGCGGCGCAGGCGGGCGATCCACCAGCGCGGGTGCTGCCAGCGGGCGACCTCATCCTGCAGGGCGGCAGCCTCCAGCTCGGCACGGCGGCGCAGCGCATTGCGCAGCACGCCATTCACGAGCGCCTTGTACTTGCCGCGCGCCAACTCGCCGGATGCCTCGACGGCCTGGTCGACGATGGTGTGCGCCTCCTCCGGCCGCGCCGCCAGGCGCGACAGCGCCACGAACAGCAGCGCGCGCACCTGGCTGTCGCGCAGCGGCGTGTCCATCAGGCGCGCGAGAAAGAAATCGTCGCGGCCGAAGCGTCGCAGCGCGCCGTAGGCGAGGTCCTGCATGGCGCCGCGCTGGCCGGGCGGCAGACCCGGCAACCGGCGCCACAGATCGGTCAGCGCTTCATTCAGGTTGCGCCCGGCGATGACCTCGGCGACGGCCGTGGCGGCGCCGTGCAGGGCATGGGCGAGCGACGTTTCAGCAAGGGGCATGGTTGGAAACGCTTAGCGCGGCCGATCGCGCGAGGGAATGCGGTACAGATAGGTGGCGAGCAGCAGGCCGAACAGCGCCAGCGCGACCTGCAGCTCGGGCCAGGGCACGAAGAAGATGATGGAAATGCCCAGCGTCGCCGCCATCAGGCCGATGGCGGTCAGCTTGACGCGCCAGGGAATGCTGCGGTGGCGCCGCCACTCGAGGATGGTCGGGCCGAAAGTCGGGTTGTTGAGCAACCAGTTATAGAAGCGCGTCGAGGCGCGGGCATAGCAGGCGGCGGCCAGCAGCATGAACGGGGTGGTCGGCAGCACGGGAAGGAGGGCGCCGGCAATGCCCAGCAACACGAACAGGGTGCCCAGCGCGACGAACAGCAGGCGCACGGCCGGCGAGTCGTGCTTGTTCATCTCGGCGCTGTAATCGATTTTTTCCAGGCGTTTCCGCATCCGTCCGTTCCCCGGAGAAGGGGCGATTGTACGCGCGGCGGAGACGACCGGCGAACGGAGTCAATCGGCCGCGAGCTTGTTCAACGGCATTGTGTTTTTTCGGAATTTCCTTTATCCTGCGCGGCCTTACGTCATATATAACCATGTCGCCCAAAGGGCCGCGGAAAGGTTTTTAGGGGAGAGAAATTGGGGGAAAACCGCAAAGCGCTGGCCTTTTCCGGCCGCATCGTGATGGTGGGCTTCGGCTCGATCGGGCAGGGCACGCTGCCCCTGCTGCTGCGTCATATCGATCTGAAGCCGGAGCAGATCGTCATCGTGACCGGCGACGAAAATGGTCGCCAGGTGGCCGCCGAATACGGCGTCGCCTTCCATGACTCCCCGCTCACCCCCGCCAATTGCCGCGCCCTGCTGGAGCCGCGCCTCGCGCGCGGCGATTTCCTGGTGAATTGCTCCAACGACGTTTCCAGCGTCGCCCTCATCGCGCTGTGCCAGGAGCGCGGCGCGCTCTACATCGACACCTGCATCGAACCCTGGGCCGGCGGCTATACCGATGTTTCGGTGTCGCCGGAGCAGCGCTCGAATTACCATCTGCGCGAGTCGGCCCTGGCGCTCAAGCGCCCCGGCACGCCGACGGCCATCCTCACCCACGGCGCCAATCCGGGCATGGTCTCCCACCTGGTGAAGGAGGCGCTGCTCAACGTCGCGCGCGACACCGGCCACCCGGTCGCCGTGCCGAAGGACCGCGCCGGCTGGGCGCAACTGGCGTGCGACCTGGATATCAAGGCCATTCACATCGCCGAGCGCGATTTTCAGGTGGCGATGCCGCGCAAGGCGCCGGGCGAATTCGTGAACACCTGGTCGGTGGAAGGCTTCGTCGGCGAAGGCTGCCAGCCGGCGGAGCTCGGCTGGGGCAGCCACGAGCGGCATTTCCCGGCCGACGGCCGCCGCCATGCGGCAGGCTGCAAGGCGGCGATCTATCTGGCCCGCCCCGGCGCCAGCACCGAGGTGCGTACGTGGACGCCGTTGGGCGGAGCGATCCATGGCTTTCTCATCACCCATGGCGAATCGATCTCCCTGGCCGACTATTTCACCATCGGCTCGGGCGAGCGGCCGCAGTACCGGCCGACGGTGCATTACGCCTATCATCCCTCCGACGACACGGTGCAGTCGGTGCACGAGCTGGCCGGCCGCAACTGGCAGCTGCAGAACGCGCACCGCCTGGTCAAGGACGAGATCGTCTCCGGCATGGACGAGCTGGGCGTGCTGCTGATGGGCCATGCCAAGGGCGCCTACTGGTACGGTTCGCGCCTGTCCATCGAGCAGGCGCGCGCGCTCTGCCCGCACAACAGCGCCACCAGCCTGCAGGTAACGGCGCCGGTGGTGGCCGGCGTGATCTGGGCGATGCGGCATCCCGACCGCGGCGTGATCGAGCCGGAGGAAATGGATTACGCCGAGATCATGGATTTCATCCGGCCGTATCTCGGCCAGGTGGTCGGCGAATACAGCGACTGGACGCCGCTGGACGGTCGCGGCTGGCTGTTCGAGGAAGACCTCGACCGCGACGATCCCTGGCAATTCAAGAATTTCCGTGTCGTCTGATTTGTTGCGCTAGGTCAAAGTCCGGACGGTACCCTGCGCCGCAGAATTCCTGCATCATAGGCGTGGAGGAGGCAGGGTGGACCGTCCAACCATCATCCGCAAGACCGCCGCCGACCTGCGCGTGCCGCCGAACCTGGCGGACTACGCGGCGGCGCGTGCGGCGTTCTCCTGGGAAGCCGTGCAAGCGGAGCTCGCCGGCCTGCCGGGCGGCGGCCTGAACATCGCTTACGAGGCCGTCGAGCGCCACGCGCAGGGTGCGCGCCGGGACAACGTCGCCTTCCGCTTCCTCGGCGCGAACACTTCGCGCGACATCAGCTACGGCGAGCTGTCGCGCCTGACCAACCGCTTCGCCAACGTCCTCAAGTCCCTCGGCGTCGGCAAGGGCGAACGGCTCTTCATTCTCTCCGGCCGCATTCCCGAGCTGTATGTCGCCGTATTGGGCAGCTTCAAGAACGGCACGGCGGTGTCGCCGCTGTTCTCCGCCTTCGGCCCCGAACCGATCGCCACGCGCATCAAGCTCGGCGAGGGCGCGGTACTGGTCACCACCGAACTCCTCTACGAACGCAAGGTGGCGAAGATCCGCGATCAGCTGCCGACGCTGCGCCACGTGCTGCTGGTGGGCGAGGACGGCCAGGCCACAGCCGTGCCGGACACATTCGATCTCGGCAAGCTGATGGCGGAGGCTTCCGACATTTTCGACATCGTGCCGACGCAGGCGGAGGACCTCTCGCTGCTGCATTTCACCAGCGGCACCACCGGCACGCCAAAGGGCGCCATGCACGTGCACGGCGCGGTGGCGACGCACTGGGCCACCGGCAAGTACGCCCTCGACCTGCACGCGGAGGACATCTACTGGTGCACCGCCGACCCGGGCTGGGTGACGGGCACCTCCTACGGCATCATCGCGCCGCTGCTGCACGGCGTCACCTCGATCGTCGACGAGGCCGACTTCGACGCCGAGCGCTGGTACCGCATCCTCGCCGAACAGAAAGTCAGCGTCTGGTACACGGCGCCGACCGCCATCCGCATGCTGATGAAGGCCGGCGCGGAGATTGCGCGCAAGCACAGTTATCCCAGCCTGCGCTTCGTCGCCAGCGTCGGCGAGCCGCTCAATCCGGAAGCGGTGTGGTGGGGCAAGGAGGTGCTGGGCCTGCCCATTCACGACAACTGGTGGCAGACCGAGACCGGCGGCATCATGATCGCCAACACGCCGGCGGCAGACATCAAGCCGGGTTCGATGGGGCGGCCGCTGCCCGGCATCGAGGCGGCCATCGTGAAAAAGGACGCCGAGGGAAAACGCCCTGGCGTTTCAGAGGAGGCTAATGCCCGCGAAGCGGGCGTTATGCCGGAACTAAAAGTCAGTCTGGTGGACACGGCGGATACGGAGGGCGAGCTGGCGCTGAAAGCGGGCTGGCCCTCGATGCTGCGCGGCTACCTGCACAACGAAGAGCGCTACCGGAAGTGTTTTGCCGGGGAGTGGTATCTTACCGGCGACCTGGCGAAGCGCGACGCCGACGGCTATTTCTGGTTCGTCGGCCGCGCCGACGACGTCATCAAGTCGGCCGGGCACCTGATCGGTCCCTTCGAGGTGGAAAGCGCGCTGATGGAGCACCCGGCGGTGGCCGAGGCCGGCGTCATCGGCAAGCCCGATGAAATGGTGGGCGAGGTGGTGAAGGCCTTCGTCTCGCTGAAGAAGGGCTTCGAGGCCTCGGACGCCCTGCGCATGGAGCTGCTCGGCCACGCCCGCAAGAAGCTCGGCGCCGTGGTGGCGCCGAAGGAGATCGACTTCCTGCCCTCGCTGCCGCGCACGCGCAGCGGCAAGATCATGCGGCGCCTGCTCAAGGCGCGCGAACTGGGGCTGCCGGAAGGCGACACCTCCACACTGGAGGCGGGATGAAGATACCGCTTTCAACGCAAAGGGCGCAAAGGCGCAAAGAACGCAAAGAAGGCAAGAATTTGATTTCCTTTGCGCTCTTTGCGCCTTTGCGTCCTTTGCGTTAATAGAGGTTCTATGCCTGTCCCCTACGATAAAGCCTTCGCTCAGAAGCTGCTCGCCGATATGCTGCGCATCCGCCGCATGGAGGAGAAGTGCGCCGAGCTCTACGGCGCGCAGAAGATCCGCGGTTTCCTGCATCTCTACATCGGCGAGGAGGCCTGCGCCGTCGGCGCGCTGCATGCGCTGACTGCGGACGACAACATCGTCGCCACCTACCGCGAGCACGGCCATGCCCTGGTGCGCGGCGTCAGCATGAACGCCATCATGGCCGAGATGTTCGGCAAGCGCGCGGGCTGCTCGCGCGGGCGCGGCGGCTCGATGCACCTGTTCGACGCCGCCACGCGCTTCTACGGCGGCAACGCCATCGTCGGCGGCGGGTTGCCGCTGGCAGTCGGCTTCGCCCTGGCGGACAAGCTCCAAGGCAAACAGCGCGTCACCGCCTGTTTCTTCGGCGAGGGCGCCATGGCCGAGGGCGCCTTTCACGAGTCGATGAATCTCGCCGCGCTGTGGCAGCTGCCGGTGCTGTTCTGCTGCGAGAACAACCTGTACGCCATGGGCACGGCGCTGGCGCGCTCGGAGGCGCAGACGGACTTGTGCGCCAAGGCGGCCAGCTACGCCGTGCCGACGCTGAAGGCCGACGGCATGGACATCGTGGCCGTGCATGAAGCCATGAAGCTCGCCGCGCGGCACGTGCGCGACGGCCTCGGCCCCTTCTTCCTGGAACTCCAGACTTACCGCTTCCGCGCCCATTCGATGTTCGATCCCGAGCTCTATCGCGACAAGGCGGAGGTCGAGCAGTGGAAGCAGCGCGGCCCGCTGCACACCTTTTCGGCGCGGCTGAAGGCGGAGGGCAAGCTGACGGAAGAGGAATTCCTCGCCCTCGACGCCAAGGCGAATGCCGAAGTGCAGGCGGCCGTCGACTTCGCCGAGGCTGCGGCCTGGGAACCGGTGGCCGACCTGCTCAAGGACGTGCACACGCCATGAAGATGACTTACCGCGAGGCCATCCGCCAGGCCATGCACGAGGCGCTCGCCGCCGACCCGCGCGTCTTCCTGATGGGCGAGGACGTCGGCAGGTACGGCGGCACCTACGCCTGCTCGAAGGGCTTCCTCGAGGAATTCGGCCCGGAGCGCATCCGCGACACGCCGCTCTCCGAACTGGGTTTCGTCGGCGCCGGCATCGGCGCGGCGCTGGGTGGCATGCGGCCGATCGTCGAGGTGATGACGGTGAACTTCAGCCTGCTGGCGCTCGACCAGATCGTGAACACCGCGGCGGCGCTGCGCCACATGTCGGGCGGGCAGTTCTCGGTGCCGCTGGTGCTGCGCATGGCCACCGGCGCCGGCCGCCAGCTCGCTGCGCAGCATTCGCACAGCCTGGAGAACTGGTACGCGCACATCCCCGGCATCAAGGTGCTGGCGCCGGCGACGATCGCCGACGCGCGCGGCATGCTCGGCCCGGCGCTGGCCGATCCCGACCCGGTGGTGATCTTCGAGCATGCGCAGCTCTACAACATGGAGGGCGCGCTTCCCGACGACTGGCGCTGCGACATCACCACGGCGGCGCAGCGCCGCGCAGGCACGGACATCAGCCTGATCACCTACGGCGGTTCGCTGCCGAAAACGCTTGCCGCCGCCGAACAGCTCGCCGCCGAGGGCATCGCGGCGGAAGTGATCGACCTGCGCGTGCTGCGGCCGCTGGACACCGACACGATCGCCGCCTCGCTGCGCAAGACGCACAAGGCGGTGGTGGTCGACGAAGGCTGGAAGAGCGGCAGCCTGGCGGCCGAGGTGATGGCACGCATCGTGGAAGATTGCTTCTTCGACCTCGACGCGCCGGTGGCGCGCGTCTGCAGCGAGGAGGTGCCGATTCCCTACGCGAAACACATGGAAGAGGCGGCCCTGCCGCAGGCGCCGAAGATCGTCGCCGCCGTAATGATGGTGCTGGGGAAATGAACGGAAAAGCATTTCACCACGGCGAGCACGGCGAAAAACATTTTTTGTATTCTCGCCGTGTCGCCGTGCTCGCCGTGGTTCAAAAGAGGTTTCCGGCATGATTGAATTCAAGCTCCCCTCCCTCGGCGCCGACATGGACGAGGGCAAGCTCCTCGAATGGAAAGTCAGTCCCGGCAACACGGTGAAGAAGGGCCAGGTGGTCGCCGTCGTCGACACCTCGAAGGCGGCGGTGGATGTCGAAATCTGGTGCGAGGGCACCGTCTTCGAATTACTCGTCGCGCCGGGCGATACGATTCCGGTCGGCACGGTGATGGCGACGCTGCTCGAGGCCGGTGAGTCTCCCCTTGCCCCGCGTGCGGGGAGAGGGGTCGGGGGAGAGGGGCCAGGGCCGGCCCACCCTCTCCGCAGCCCTCTCCCGCCAGCGGGAGAAGGAGTAATCGCTGGCCGCCGCCGCATCTCGCCCGCTGCGCGCAAGCATGCCGAGGAACTCGGCGTCGACATCGAGACGGTCGTCGGCACCGGCCCCGAGGGCGCGGTAACGCTGGCAGACGTCGAGCTGGCCATCGCCGCAAAAGTCCGTCTCCCCAAGACGGCGGCAACACCGGACAAGTCGGCGGAAATGCGCCGCGCCATCGCCGCCGCGATGAGCCGCTCGAAGCGCGAAATCCCGCATTACTACCTTTCCGAGCCGGTGCCGATACGTCGCGCGACGGAATGGCTGGCGAAAGTGAATGAAGGCCGCCCGATCACGTCGCGCCTGCTCATGGCCGTCGTGCAACTGAAGGCCGTGGCGCTGGCGCTGAAGAAATTCCCCGAAATGAACGGCTTCTTCCGCGACGGCGCATTCCAGCCCGCCGCCGCCGCGCACATCGGCGTGGCGATATCGCTGCGGCAGGGCGGGCTCATCGCGCCGGCCATCCATGACGTCGGCGATAAAACGCCGGAGCAGCTCATGCTGGATCTCACCGACCTGGTGAAGCGGGCGCGGGCGGGATCGCTGCGCAGCTCGGAAATGTCCGATCCGACGATCACGGTGACCAATCTCGGCGAGCAGGGTGTCGCGGCGGTGTACGGCGTGATCTATCCGCCGCAGGTGGCGCTGGTGGGCTTCGGCCGCATCGTCGAGCAGCCCTGGGTGGAAAACGGCGCGCTGACGATCATGCCCGTGGTGACGGCGAGCCTGGCCGCCGATCACCGCGTCTCGGACGGCCATCGCGGCGCGCTGTTCCTCGCCGAACTGCGCGATCTGTTGCAACAACCGGAGAACTTGTGATGCAAGAAGAAGAACTGCGCGCCGTGGTGATCGCCACGCTGAAGACCATCGCGCCCGAGGTCGAGGAGGGCGACCTGCGCCCCGACCGGCCGCTGCGCAACCAGGTCGACCTCGATTCTATGGACTGGCTCAACTTCCTCATCGGCCTGCACGAGAAGCTGAAGGTGGACATCCCCGAGGCCGACTACGCCAAACTGGTGACGCTGGGCGACGTGCTGGACTACCTGAAAAAGAAACTGGCGTAGGTCGGGCTTCAGCCCGACTCTGCCGCCGCTGTCCCACAGGGATTTCCTTCGGTCATCGGCCTTCAGGCCGACGTACACCGCATCAGGCCATCGCGCGCAGGCGCCCGATGCGCTCTTCCGTCGCCGGATGGGTGGAAAACAATCCGCGGATGCCGCCGCCCGAAAGCGGGTTCATGATCATCATCTGCGCCGTCTCGGGATGCGCCTCGGCCGTCTGCATGGGAATGCCGCGGGCGTAGGCGTCGATCTTCGCCAGCGCGTCGGCCAGCGCGTGGGGATCGCCGGAAATCTCGGCGCCGCCGCGATCGGCCTCGAACTCGCGGGCGCGCGAGATGGCCATCTGGATCAGCATGGCGGCGATCGGCGCCAGGATCATGACGATGATGGAGACGATGGGGTTTGGCCGATCGTCGCGCGAACCGCCGAACAGCATGCCGAACTGGGCGATGAATGAAATCGCACCGGCGACAGTGGCGGAAATCGTCGAGATGAGGATGTCGCGATGCTTGACGTGCGTCAGCTCATGCGCCATGACGCCGCGCAGCTCGCGCGCCGAAAGCATCTGCAGGATGCCGGTGGTGGCCGCCACCGCGGCATGATCCGGATTGCGGCCGGTGGCGAAGGCGTTGGGCTGCGCCTCGTCGATGATATAGACGCGCGGCATGGGAATCTGCGCCCGCTGGGCGAGTTCCTTCACCAAGTTGTAGAGATAGGGCGAGGAGGCCTCGTCGACTTCCTGCGCGTTGTACATGCGCAGCACCATCTTGTCGGAAAACCAGTAGGCGAAGAAGTTCATGCCCGCGCCGAGCAGGAAGGCGATCAGCATGCCCTGCGCGCCGCCGATGGCGCCGCCGACGGCAGCGAACAGCGCCAGGATGCCAGCCATGAGGATCATGGTTTTCAGCCAGTTGCCGAACATAGGTTCTTGTCTCCAGTGATGAAACGCAAAAGTTAGATGGGGGAGGCGCGGAAAAATTCAATCCGCCGCCAGGGCGAAACGCTGCCCGGGCTTGAGGGTGAATCCGCGCAGGAAATCGGCCGCCGGCAGGCGCTTGCCGCCGGCCTTCTGCAATTCGGTCAGGCGCAACGCGCCTTCGCCGCAGGCCACGACGATGCCCTCGCTGCCGGTAGCCAGAATGCAGCCTGGTTCGCCTGTTGCCGAAATCGGTTTTGCGCTCCAGATTTTGATGGCTTGGCCTTCAATCTGAGCCGTCGCACCGGGAAAAGGGTTGAAAGCGCGTATCGCACGGTCCAGCAGCAGGGCCGACTGGCGCCAGTCGAGCGCAGCTTCGGCCTTTTCCAGCTTGGCGGCGTATGTAACCCCTTCCGCAGGCTGAAGTTCTCCGTGCAGCTCCCCCCGCTCCAATTTGGGAAGGGCCGCTACGATCAGGCGTGCGCCGAGTGTCGCCAGCTTGTCGTGCAGGCTGTCGGCCGTTTCAGTATCCGCGATGGGCAGGCTTTCCTTGAGCAGCATCGGGCCGGTGTCGAGACCGGCTTCCATCCTCATGATGGTAACGCCGGTTTCGGCATCGCCGGCCAGGATGGCGCGCTGGATCGGTGCCGCGCCGCGCCAGCGCGGCAACAGGGAGGCATGAATGTTGAGGCAGCCCAGGCGCGGAATGTCGAGGGCCGCCTGCGGCAGGATGAGGCCATAGGCCGCCACCACCATGACGTCCGGCCGGGCCTCGATGATCGGCTGGCGCGCTTCCTCGGACTTGAGGGAAGGCGGCTGGTGCAGCGGCAAACCGTGCTTCAGGGCAAGCTGTTTCACCGGACTGGCCTGCAGGACCATGCCGCGCCCTGCAGGACGATCCGGCTGAGTGAGCACTAACGGCACAGGATGGCCGGCAGCCAACAAGGCTTGCAGGGCCGCTGCAGCGAAATCCGGCGTGCCGGCGAAGATGAGGCGCATCAGGCGGTTATGCGCGCCTGCTTGGCCAGCCTCGCCTTGATGCGGCCTTGCTTGAGCTGCGAGAGATGCTCGACGAAGACCTTGCCTTCGAGGTGGTCGATCTCGTGCTGGATGCACACCGCCAGCAAGCCTTCGGCTTCCAGCGTGAAGGGCGCACCCTGCGGATCGAGGGCGCGCACCTTGACGCGTTCGCTGCGGGTGACTTTCTCGTAGATGCCGGGCACGGACAGGCAGCCCTCCTCGCAGACCTGTTCACCGGCGCTTTCGAGAATCTCGGGGTTGATGAAGGCGAGCAATGTCGACTTGTCCTCGGAAACATCGATGACGATAATCCGCTTATGCACATCCACCTGGGTGGCGGCCAAACCAATGCCAGGCGCCTCGTACATGGTCTCCGCCATGTCGGCGATCAGCTTGCGGACGGATTCATCGACCCGCTCCACCGGGGCAGCTTTCTTGTGCAGGCGGGGATCCGGATAGCGAAGGATGGGTAAGAGGGCCATAAAAAGCTTGCCGATTTAGGCAATTAGGTGCGACAATTAATGCAAACCTGTAAAAGTCGAAGCTAGCATGCTAGACTTCGACAAGGATCCGGGTCCCAGGCTCGGGAACCTTGCGCGAGGCCAACACGATGATTCGCATTATATCTGCGCTGTTTCTGAGTTTCTCAACCGTCTGCGCGCTGGCGCAGGACGTCAAGCCGCTCCAATTGGCCGACAACGCCCCCGACCGTCACATCGTCGTACCGGGCGACACGCTATGGGGCATTTCCGGCAAGTTCCTCAAGGAACCCTATCGCTGGCCGGAACTCTGGCGCATGAACAAGGAGCAGGTAAAGAACCCGCACCGCATCTACCCCGGCCAAGTGCTGGTCCTCGACCGGAGCGGCACTGATCCGCAGTTGCGGCTGGAAACCGTCAAAGTCCAGCCCAAGGTCCATTCGGAACAGCTTTCTCAGGCGATTCCGAGCATTCCGCAGAATGTCATCGAACCCTTCCTGTCCAGGCCGCAAGTGCTGGAGGAAGACGGACTGAAGGACGCGCCGAAAATCGTCGCCACACAGGAAGACCGCGTCTATATCGGCCCCGGCGGCCGCGTCTACGTGAGCGGGCTGAAGGGGAATGCCAAGCTGTGGCAGGTATACCGGCCGACCAAGCCGGTCATCGATCCTGAAACCAAGGAAGCCATCGGACACGAGGCGTTCTATCTTGGCACCGCCACCCTGGTCGCCGAAGGCGAACCGGCCACGGTAAACATCGCCACCGCCATCCAGGAAATCGGCATCAATGACCGGCTGATGCCGGCAGCGCGCGCGGAAATCATCAGTTACGCCCCGCACGTGCCGACCAGGCAAATCCAGGGTCAGGTCGCGGCAATCTACGGCGGCGTGCAGGAAACCGGACGCCACTCCATCGTGACGCTGAATCGCGGCAAGCGGGAGGGGGTCGAAGTCGGCCATGTTCTGGCCATCTATCGCAATGGCGGCGAGCGCCTGTACCGCGACGGCAACGAAACAACCAATATCAAGCTGCCGCCCGAACGCTATGGCCTGGTGTTCGTCTTCCGCGTCTTCGACCGCATTTCCTACGCGCTGGTGATGGACGTCACGCGCCCGGTGGTGGTTACCGATATCGTTCGCACGCCATAAGTGCCGGGTGCCAGCGAACTCGCCGACTGGCTGCGCCTGACCCTCGCGCCGGGCATCGGCGGCGAGACGCAACGCAAGCTACTCTCCGCATTCGGTCTTCCCGATCAGATTTTTGCCGCCAGCGCCGCAACGCTGGCGCGCACGATCCCGCTCAGGCAAGCGGAGCAACTGCTGTCGCACGACTCCCAAGAAGAGATTGACGCGGCACTCGCCTGGGCCGCCGAGCCGGACAACACCATGCTGACCCTGGCCGATGCGGCCTATCCGCAACGCCTGCTCGATGCGCCCGATCCGCCCACCGTGCTGTATGTAAAAGGCCGCACCGAATTGCTCAATGCCCCCGCCTTGGCCATCGTCGGCTCGCGCAATGCCACGCCCCAGGGCGAATCCAATGCGGAGGCCTTTGCCGCCGCCCTGGCCGATGCCGGGCTGACCATTATCAGCGGCCTGGCGCTCGGCATCGATGCGGCGGCGCACCGCGGCGGCCTGCGCGGCAAGGGCTCGACCATCGCCGTGATCGGCACCGGGATCGATCGCGTCTACCCGGCGCGCAATCAGGCGCTGGCGCGCGACATCGCGGCAAACGGTGCCATTGTCAGCGAATTCCCGCTCGGCACGCCGGCGCTGAGAGAGAACTTCCCGCGCCGCAACCGCATCATTTCGGGTCTGGCACGCGGCTGCCTGGTGGTGGAGGCGGCGGAACGCAGCGGGTCGCTCATCACGGCCAGGCTGGCCGGCGAACAGGGGCGCGACGTTTTCGCCATTCCCGGTTCGATCCACTCCCCCTTGTCGAAGGGCTGCCACAAGCTGATCAAGCAAGGCGCCAAGCTGGTGGACGATGCGCGCGACATTCTGGACGAACTGGGCCTGGCTACGGCCGACGACAAGGCTGTGGCCGCTGTGTCCGTTGCCACGGCCGAAACAGCCAGGCTGCTCGACTGCATCGGCTTTGATCCTTGCGATATGGACACGCTGGCGTTGCGATCCGGCTTGACGACCGAGAGGCTATACGCCATCCTGTTGCAAATGGAACTGGACGGCCGGGTCGCCAATCTGCCGGGAGGAAGGTTCCAGCGCATCGGCCCATGAACAGACGACACGACGCCGCCATGTTCGACATACTCGTATATCTCTTCGAAAACTTTTTCCACGCCGACGCCTATCCCGAACCCGAGCAACTCGCCTTGAAGCTTTCCGCCGCCGGCTTTGAGGACGAAGAAATCAGCGAAGCCCTGCAATGGCTTGACGGCCTGCAGGAGGCGGGTACCGACAGCCTGCCCGCGATCGCCGCCGACAACGACTCGGTGCGCTGCTTCGGCCCGGAGGAAATTGCCAAGCTCGACACGGAGTGCCGCGGCTTTCTGGCCTTCCTGGAAAGCGCCGGGGTGCTGAATCCGCTTACGCGCGAACTGATCCTCGAACGGGCGATGGCCCTGTCCGACCATTCGGTGTCCCTGTCCAGGCTGAAAATCATTGTTCTGATGGTGCTGTGGAACCAGCACCAGGCGATGGACACCCTGATCCTGGAAGAGCTGCTATCGGGCAACGATGCACGCTACCTGCATTGAGCGCGCATCGTTCCGGCTTGCCAGTCCGCGCCGCAGTCCTTATCATCCCGCCCTTTCAACGCATTGACGGCTGCGCCAACGCGCGCCGCCGGACCGCATGAGCAAACAACTGATCATTGCCGAGAAACCCTCGGTCGCCCAGGACATCGCCAAGGCGCTGGGCGGCTTCAGCAAGCAGGGCGAGTATTTCGAGAGCGACGACTACGTGCTGTCGTCGGCCATCGGCCATCTGCTCGAACTGACCGTGCCGGAGGAATACGAAGTCAAGCGCGGCAAGTGGTCCTTCGCCCACTTGCCGGTGATTCCGCCGCATTTCGCACTCAACCCGATCGAGAAGACCGAGGATCGCCTCAAGCTCCTGACGCGGCTGATGAAACGCAAGGACGTCAGCGGACTCATCAACGCCTGCGACGCGGGGCGCGAGGGCGAACTGATCTTCCGCTACCTGGTGCAGCACGCCAAGACGGACAAGCCGGTGCGCCGCCTCTGGCTGCAGTCGATGACCCAGGGCGCCATCCGCGAGGGTTTTGCCCACCTGCGCACGGACAAGGAGATGCGGCCGCTGGCGGATGCCGCGCGCTGCCGCTCCGAAGCCGACTGGCTGATCGGCATCAACGGTACGCGCGCCATGACCGCCTTCAATTCTCGGGAAGGCGGCTTCCACAAAACGCCGGTCGGCCGCGTGCAGACGCCGACCCTGGCCATCCTGGTTGAGCGTGAGGAACGCATCCGCGCCTTCCGGCCGCGCGACTACTGGGAGGTGGAAGCGGAATTCGCCGCCGTCGCCGGCAGCTATCGCGGCCGCTGGTTCGATGAAAAATTCGTCAAGTCCGAGGATGAGCACGCCAAACCCGAACGCCTGTGGGACATCAAGCGCGCCGAGGCCATCCGCAAGCAGTGCCTCGGCAAGCACGGCATAGCGGAGGAAGAAAGCAAGCCGACGACGCAGCTCTCTCCGCTGCTGTTCGATCTCACCTCCCTGCAGCGCGAAGCCAATGGCCGCTTCGGTTTTTCCGCCAAGACCACGCTGTCACTGGCGCAGGCACTCTACGAAAAGCACAAGGCGCTGACTTATCCGCGTACCGATTCGCACTACCTGCCGGAAGACTACATCGGTACGGTGAAGGAGACGTTGAAAGGCTTTTCCGGCACGCCCTATGCGGTTTTCGCCGGCCAGATTCTCAAGAGCGGCTGGGCGCATCCCAACAAGCGCATCTTCAACAACGCCAAGGTTTCCGACCACTTCGCCATCATCCCGACCGGGACAGCGCCGAAGAATCTCTCCGACGCGGAACAGAAGCTCTACGACCTCGTCACCAAGCGCTTCCTCGCAATTTTCTTCCCGGCGGCGGAATACAACGTGACGACGCGCGTCACCCGCGTTGAAGGCGAGGCCTTCAAATCGGAAGGAAAGGTACTGGTATCGGCCGGCTGGCTCGTCATCTACGGCAAGGAAGCGCAGGGCGAAGACGAGTCGCCGCAATTGGCGCCGGTGCAGCCCAAGGAGCGCGTCTGGGCAAACGATATCGAGGTCAAGGCGACCCAGACCAAGCCGCCGGCGCGCTTTACCGAAGCGACGCTGCTCACGGCAATGGAAGGCGCCGGCAAGCTGATCGAGGAAGAGGAGTTGCGCGAAGCCATGTCGGCTCGCGGCCTCGGTACGCCGGCCACCCGCGCCGCCACCATCGAGGGACTCATTTATGAGGAATACGTGCACCGCAACGGCCGTGAGCTGCAGCCGACCGCCAAGGCATCCTCCCTGCTGGTCGCCCTATCCACCCTTGGCATCGATGAGCTGCATTCACCCGAACTGACCGGCCACTGGGAATTCAAGCTGAAGCAGATGGAGCAGGGTGAGCTCGATCGCGACGAGTTCATGGATCATATCGTCGGGCAGACGCGCGAGATGGTGGACCGCATCAAGCACGGCGAGATCCCCGAGGAGGTTTTCAGCACCCTTTCAAGCCCCTGCCCGATGTGCGGCGGAGTGGTCCAGGAAAATTACAAGAAGTTCCAGTGCAAGAAGTGCGACTATGCGCTGTGGAAGGTTGTCGCCGGCCGTCAGTACGAGCCGGAGGAAATCGAGGAGCTGCTGACCAGGCGCGTGGTCGGTCCGCTGCAAGGCTTTCGCAGCAAGATGGGGCGGCCGTTCGCCGCCATGATCCGCCTCAACGCCGAACACCAGCCGGAATTCGACTTCGGCCAGGGCGGGTCGGGCGAAGGCGAAGCGGAAACCGTGGACTTCAGCGGTCAGGAAACGCTAGGCAAATGTCCGAAGTGCGGCGCGTCAGTCTACGAGCACGGCATGGCCTATGTTTGCGAAAAGGCGGTCGGCACGGCGAAAACCTGCGATTTCCGCTCCGGCAAGATCATCCTGCAGCAGCCGGTCGAGCGAGCCCAGATGACCAAGCTGCTTGCCAGCGGCCGTACCGACCTGCTGCGCGGCTTCATCTCCGCGCGCACCAAGCGCAAGTTCTCCGCCTATCTGGTCAGGGGCGACGACGGCAAGGTTGGTTTCGAGTTCGAGCCGCGAGCGCCGAAAGCCGGTGCGAAGAAGGCCGCCGAAGAGACAACCAAAGCCAAAACCGCGGCAAAAGCACCCGCCAAGAAGAAAACTACCAAAAAATCCTAAGCCCTTGGAAACAAAGGGGCGGGCATTAGACGAAGTCGCCGACGAAGGGATTGCTCTCCCGTTCGTCGCCGAAAGTCGACAACGGTCCGTGGCCAGGGATGAATGTCACGTCGTTGCCAAGCGGCCACAATTTTTCCCGGATCGAACGAATTAGCGTGTCGTAATCGCCGCGCGGAAAATCCGTGCGGCCGATCGAGCCCTGAAACAGCACATCGCCGACCACTGCGATCTTCGATGCCCGGTCGAAGAATACGACATGCCCCGGCGTGTGGCCGGGCGTATGGATCACTTCCAGCGTCACCCGCCCGAAAGTCACTACATCGCCATCTTCAAGCCAGCGGTCCGGCATAAAAGCCTCGGCGCGCGGAAAACCGAACATCTGGCTCTGTTGCGGCAGTTGATCGATCCAGAACGATTCCTCGCGCTGGGGGCCTTCGACGGGCACCCCGAGCCTTCGCTTCAGTTCGGCCGTGCCGCCGGCATGGTCGATATGGCCGTGGGTGAGAAGAATCTTTTCCACCTCGACGCCGAAGCGGACAACGGCCGACTGGATGGCATCTAGGTCGCCGCCAGGATCAACCACGGCCGCCTTCATTGTCTGCTCGCACCACAGCAGCGAGCAATTCTGCTGGAAGGGCGTGACGGGAATGACGCGGAACTGCAAGTGCCTGCTTTCTTAGACGTCGATGTTGCGCGCGTAAAGCGCATTGCCTTCGATGAAGGCGCGACGCGGCTCGACGTTATCGCCCATTAGTGTGGTGAATACCTCGTCGGCGGCAATGGCATCGTCGATCTGCACCTTGAGCAGGCGACGCACCGCTGGGTCCATGGTCGTCTCCCACAACTGCTCGGGGTTCATCTCGCCCAGACCCTTGTAGCGTTGCTTGGAAAGACCGCGCTCTACTTCCGCCAGCAGCCACTCCATGGACTCGGCAAAGCTTTTCACTGCCTGGGATTTCTCGCCCCGGCGCATGACGGCGTTCTTGCCGATGAGGCCGGACACCAACCGCGAGGTATGACGAATCTGCTGGTAATCGCCCGAGAGAAGGAATTCCTCGTCGATCACGCCGGTCTTGAGATTGCCGTGGCGCATCTTCTCAACCAGCAGCTGCCAGCGCTCCGTCTTGTCGTCAAAGCGCGCCTCAACCTGGATGACGGACGGCAAGTGAGCGGACAGGCGATCGGCGGAATCGCGGGCGTTCGTCTCGTCCGACAAGTCAACAACGAGACCATGGGCAAGCAGGGCATGCAGGACTTCGCTGTCGATGAAGCTGCCGAGGCGTGAAATCACCGCCTCGGAAAGCAGATAGGAGCGCGCCAGCTCGGCCAGCGCATCACCGCGTATGGGTTCAGCGCTTTCATGAGGTTTCAGTTCGGCCTCGTCGAGCGCGAGCCGAAGAAGATGCTGATTCAACTCGTGGTCGTCCTTGATGTAGCGTTCGCTCTTGCCGTGCTTGATCTTGTAGAGCGGCGGTTGGGCGATGTAGATGTGGCCGTGCTCGACCAGCTCCGGCATCTGCCGGTAGAAGAAGGTCAGCAGAAGCGTTCGTATATGGGCGCCGTCGACGTCCGCATCGGTCATGATGATGATGCGATGGTAGCGGAGTTTCTCCGGATGATAGTCCTCACCCTTGCCGATGCCGGTGCCGAGCGCAGTGATGAGGGTGACGATTTCCTGTGAGGACAGCAGCTTGTCGAAGCGGGCCTTCTCGACGTTGAGTATCTTGCCCTTAAGTGGCAGGATGGCCTGGAATTTCCGGTCACGTCCCTGCTTGGCGGAGCCGCCGGCGGAGTCGCCCTCGACCAAATACAGTTCGCACAGGGAAGGATCCTTCTCCTGGCAATCGGCCAACTTGCCGGGCAGGCCGATACCGTCGAGCACACCCTTGCGCCGCGTCATTTCACGCGCTTTGCGCGCAGCCTCGCGGGCACGGGCGGCATCGATGATCTTGCCGGTAATGATCTTGGCCTCGGCCGGTCTCTCCAGCAGAAACTCCGACAGCTTCTGCCCGACAATTTCCTCGACCACCGGACGTACCTCGGAGGAAACCAGTTTTTCCTTGGTCTGCGAGGAAAACTTGGGTTCGGGCACCTTGACGGAAAGTACGCACGCAAGGCCTTCCCGCATGTCGTCACCGGTGGTCTCGACCTTGGCTTTCTTCGCCAATTCGGTGTCCTCGATGTACTTGTTGATGACGCGCGTCATTGCCGCGCGCAGGCCCGTCAAATGGGTGCCGCCATCCTTCTGTGGAATATTGTTGGTAAAGCAGAGCACCTGTTCCTGGTAGGAGTCGTTCCACTGCATGGAGACTTCCACCGTGATGCCTTCCTTATGGCCGACGGCATGGAAAATATTGCCGTGCAGAACCGTCTTGGTGCGGTTGATATACTCGACGAAACCTTTAACCCCGCCAGAATAAGCGAAGTTCTCCTCCTTCGCGCTGCGCTGGTCTATCAGGCGGATCTTCACGCCGTTGTTGAGGAAGGACAGCTCGCGCAGGCGCTTGGCCAGAATATCGTAGTGGTATTCGATGTTGCCGAAGGTCGTGATAGAGGCAAGAAAATGCACTTCCGTACCGCGCTTCTCCGTTGTCCCCACCACCTTAAGCGGCTCGACGGCAACGCCGCCGCGAAACTCCATCGCATGCTTCCTGCCATCGCGGCGTATAGTCAGACGCAACCATTCCGAAAGGGCATTCACCACAGAAACTCCAACGCCATGGAGGCCGCCTGATACTTTGTATGAATTTGAATCGAACTTTCCGCCGGCGTGCAGTTCGGTCATGACGATTTCTGCGGCGGAACGTTTTTCCTCGTCGTCTTCCTTGATGTCGGTCGGAATGCCGCGGCCGTTGTCGGAAACCGAAATCGAGTTGTCCGTGTGAATGGTGACAACGATGTCGTCGCAATGACCGGCTAGGGCCTCGTCGATCGCGTTGTCCACCACCTCGAACACCATGTGGTGCAGTCCTGTGCCATCGGAAGTGTCGCCGATGTACATGCCGGGCCGCTTCCTGACGGCCTCCAGGCCCTTGAGAATCTTGATGCTGGATGAATCATAGCTGCCGTTGCTGTCCTGGCTGTTTTCGGCCATCAAATACGTACTCCTGGGCTGCTTCAGATGCGCATCGGCATAACGACATATTTGAAGCGGTCGTTGCCGGGCAGGGTGATGAGGGCGCTTGAATTGGCATCGGCCAAACGAAACTCGACATCTTCGTTGGAGACGTTGTTGAGCACGTCCAGCAGATAGGTGACGTTGAAGCCAATATCCAGCGCCTCGGCATCGTAGGTGATTTCCAATTCTTCCTGGGCCTCTTCCTGGTCTGCGTTGCTGCTGATGATTTTCAGGTTTCCCGGCGCCAGAACCACCCTTACGCCACGGAATTTCTCATTGGTCAAAATTGCTGCGCGATGCAGCGACTGGAGAAGGGTTGTTCTCGGTATTGTAATGACCTTGTTGTGATTTTGTGGAATGACGCGTTCATAATCCGGAAACTTGCCATCGATCAACTTCGACACCAGTTCGATGTCGCCGAAGCGGAACACCGCTTGGTTGGGCGAAAGGCGAATATCCAGGGCATCGTCGTTGTCGGCCAGCAGCCGGGAAAGCTCGATGATGGTTTTACGCGGCAGGATAACTTCCGTACGAGACAGTGATTCGGATAGCTGCTCGCTGGCAAAAGCCAAGCGATGACCGTCCGTGGCAACGACGCGAATCTCATTGCCGGTTACTACCAGAAGCAAGCCGTTCAGGTAGTAGCGAATATCCTGTTGGGCCATGGCGTATTGGACCAATCCGATCAGCCGCTTGAACTGCTTCTGGGTCAACTGCAGCCGGGCCTGTTCGCTGTCGGCCGGAGCCATGCGCGGGTAATCTTCGGCCGGAAGCGTCTGTAGGTTGAAGCGGCTTTTGCCGGCGCGCACCTGCATGCGCTTGTCCGACAATTCCAGGCTGACTTCTGCGCTGTCTGGCAATGAGCGCAGGATGTCCTGAAGTTTTCTTGCGCCGACGGTGACCGCGGATTTTTCCGGTCCGCCCGCACCTGCGGTATGCGTCCGGATCTGGATTTCGATATCAGTCGCCAGCAAGGTTAGCTGCTCGCCACTTTTCTCGATCAGGACATTGGACAGGATAGGCAAGGTGTGACGCTTCTCGACGATTCCACAAACCGATTGCAGCGGCGTCAGGATGTTGTCACGTTTGGTTTTAATAAGGAGCATATATAAATCTCCAACTAGTAATTAGTACACCGGCCATTTCTGTGGAAAACATATAAAAAATAATATTAATCAAATAGTTGTTATGTTTATAAGGATTGGGATAAGTCCATCGGATACTTGTGTGGTAATTGTTGGTAAATATTATCCACAATCGTTTTTTGGCAGTTATCCACAAATCATCATTTAGTTATTCAGCCTTTCAAAACCTGGGTAAGAACCAATAAATCATGATTTATTGTTGTGTCCTTCAGGCGAAGATCGGAAATGGTGCGACAGGCGTGCAGCACAGTGGTGTGGTCGCGGCCGCCGAAGGCTTCACCAATTGCAGGCAGGCTTGCCGGCGTCAGTTCCTTGGCCAACCACATGGCGACTTGGCGGGGACGGGCTACGATCCGCGTCCGCTTTTTCGAGTGCATGTCGGAAACCTTGATTTTGTAGTACTCAGCTACGGTTTTCTGAATTGACTCGAAGGTTATCTGGCGGTTGTGGGCACCGAGAAGATCCTTGAGTGCTTCCTTGGCTACTTCCAGGTTTATTTCTCGACCATGGAAACGTGCGAAAGCCAGTACTTTCTTTAAAGCGCCTTCCAGTTCCCTTACGTTGGAACGCAAATGCTTGGCAATCAGGAAAGCAACGTCTTCGCTGACTTCGATTCGTTCTGCTTCGGCTTTTTTCTTCAAAATGGCGACACGCATTTCCAGCTCGGGCGGCTCGATGGCCACCGTCAAGCCCCAGTCAAATCTTGAAATCAGCCGATCTTCCAGTCCGGTAATGTCCTTCGGATAAGTGTCGCAGGTGATGACAATTTGTTTCTTGGCTTCGATCAATGCGTTAAAGGCGTAGAAAAACTCTTCCTGCGTGCGATTCTTGTTGTTGAAAAACTGGATGTCGTCGATCAGCAGCAGGTCCAGCGAGCGGTAATAGCGCTTGAATACATCGAAAGACTTTTGCTGATAAGCACGCACGACATCGGCATAGTAGTCCTCGGCATGGACGTAGCGGATTACCTTGTCGGGGTTTTGTCGATAGACTTCATTGCCGAGCGCATGGATCAGGTGGGTTTTCCCGAGTCCGACGCCGCCATAAACGAACAGGGGATTGTAGGAAGTGCCTGGATTCAATGCCACCTGATAGGCGGCTGCGCGGGCCAGGTCGTTGGCGCGACCGGTCACCAGGGTGTCGAAAGTGAATGTTGTGTTCAGCCGGGTTTTCTCATAAATCGCATCGGGACTGGCGGTCGAAAAGGCGGCAACGGAAGTTGTTGCGCTGTTGATAACAACATTCTTGTTTGTCGCCACCGTTGGTAAAGCTGCGATGTGCTCGACATCGGACGGATCGGGCAGATTGATGGATATCTGCACGGGCTCCGCAAAAAACTGCTTGGCCATATCCTCAAGACGGCGCAAATAACGCTCACGCACCCATTGCAGGACAAAGCGATTGGGGGCGACGAGTTTCAGCCCCTGGTTGGATTCGTCACCATTCTCGAGGCGTAGCGCCTTGATCCAGGTATTGAATTGTTGGGGTGGAAGTTCCTGCTCCAGTTGCTGGAGACAAGAGGACCAAAATGCATTCATTCTTAATGATCCGTCAGCATGCATGTGCATGGTGAACGTCTGTTATCCGCGAAGTTAAGATAATTATTTGATTATTATTATTATTTTTGTATAAATCGCCGTCCGAACCGGATCTTGCTGCGAACATCGAGAGGCGAATTCTAGCGCCATTCCGCGAGAGTTATCCACAGGCCGGCAAAAAAAATGGACTTGACAAATAAATGATGAAAAGATGTAATTACATGTTTCTCTTCTTGCACAGACGGCAGCCATGAAACGCACATACCAACCTTCCGTAATCCGGCGCAAACGCACCCATGGTTTCCTCGTTCGCATGCGTACGCGCGGTGGGCGTGCCGTTATCCGCGCACGCCGCGCCAAGGGACGCGCCCGTCTCGGCGTTTGAAGTGGCGGCGGCGGACGTCGACAACGGCTACCGCGGCGAGCATCGGTTACGCAAAACGGATGAGTTCTCATCCGTTTTTGCTTTACGAAGGGTCCTCCGCGGCAAGCACTTCGATATGCTCCACCGCCCGAATTCGGCTGCCACGGCCAGGCTTGGCTTGGTCATAGCAAAAAAGTTTGTCCGTTCTGCGGTGAATCGCAATCTGGTCAGACGCATTGTGCGAGAATCCTTCCGCCTGTCCCGCACGAAACTTCCGCAACACGACATTGTGGTGCGCGTTTCGGCCCGCATGGACACACCCGATCGGCAGGCCTTGCGGGGAGAAATTGAAGAGTTGTTTGCTCGCCTGGCCCAATGAATAAGCTGCTTGTTCTATTTGTGCGAATGTACCGGTTGGCAATCAGCCCCCTGATGGGAAGGAATTGCCGGTTTCATCCGAGTTGCTCCGAATATGCCATCGAGGCGCTCGAAAAGCATGGCGGATGCAAGGGTTCCTGGTTGACCGCCAAGCGTGTTTCACGTTGCCACCCCTGGCATCCGGGCGGGTACGACCCCGTTCCCTGAACCCCCTGAATTCAAGAGCCGATTGATGGACAATCAACGCCTGATCCTCCTGCTGGTATTTCTTTTTTCCTTGTTCATGCTATGGGACGGTTGGCAGAAGCATAACCAGCCGGCTTCGGTAGCCGCCATGGATCAAGCGGCGCAAAAGGCTGCGCCACCAATCCCGGGCGCCTCGCCGACGCCGACCACCACACTGTCTTCGACCCCGTCGGCATCCCCATCCGCTGTACCCATGCCTGCTCAGGCCCCAGTGTTGGCGCCAGGCATCAAGGCCGTGGTCAAGACGGATCTTTACCTTGCAGAGATTTCTTCCGCTGGCGGAGACTTGATTCGGCTGGAACTTAGCCAGCACAAGGCCACCGAGGACAAGACAAAGCATTTTGTCCTGATGGAGATTTCAAAGGATCGTACCTATGTAGCCCAAACCGGCCTGATCGGCGAAGGATTGCCCAACCACAAGACCGAATTCAAGTTGGAACCCGGCACCCACGATCTGAAACCGGATTCCGACAAGCTAATATTAAGGTTGGAGGCCCCCGAAGTGAATGGCCTGAAAGTGGCCAAGATCTATACATTCCATCGCGGCAGCTACCAGATTGACGTCGGCTACGAGATCGCGAACCAGCGCCAGGCGCCGCTCGACACGCATGCTTACTTTCAGCTAACGCGTGATGGCATTGTGCCGGAAGCCGGCATGACCAATATCGCCACATTCACCGGGCCGGCGATCTATACCGACGAAGGCAAATTCCAGAAGGTCGCGTTCACCGATGTTGACAAGGGCAAGGCCAAGTACATTCAGAAGGCCAAGGACGGCTGGTTGGCCATGGTGCAGCACTATTTTGTCGCGGGTTGGACGCCTCAGGGCAAGGATGAGCGCGAGTTCTTCGTGCGCAAGGTGGCCGACAATTTGTTCTCGGCCGGGATCATCCTGCCGGTTGCGGCCGTCGCGCCGGGGCAGACAGCGCATATAGGCGTGCCCCTCTACGCCGGCCCGCAGGAACAGGCCAAGCTGGAAAAGGTTGCCCCCGGCTTTGACTTGGTGGTGGATTACGGCTGGCTGACGGTAATTGCCGCGCCCATCTATTGGCTTCTCGAGCTGATTCATCGCTTCGTCGGCAACTGGGGCTGGTCGATCATCTTCCTCACAGTGCTCATCAAGGCCATGTTCTTCCCGCTTTCGGCGGCAAGCTATCGCTCCATGGCCAAAATGAAGTTGGTTACGCCCAAGCTCATGAAAATAAAGGAGCAATTCGCCGCTGACCGCAATCGCATGAACCAGGAGATGATGGAGCTCTACCGCAAGGAGAAAATCAACCCCCTGGGCGGTTGTCTGCCCATCATGGTGCAGATTCCCGTTTTTATTGCCCTTTACTGGGTGCTGCTCGGCAGCGTTGAGATGCGCCATGCCCCCTGGATGCTCTGGATAGAGGATCTGTCGACCAAGGATCCTTTCTACGTGCTGCCGATCATCATGGGTGTCTCGATGGTGATTCAGACAAGGCTGAACCCGACCCCGCCCGATCCGATCCAGGCCAAGGTGATGATGGCCATGCCGATCGTGTTTACTTTCATGTTCCTCTGGTTCCCGTCCGGCCTCGTGCTGTACTGGACGATCAACAATGTCCTTTCGATTGCCCAGCAGTGGCAGATCACGCGCCTGATCGAGGGTGGCAAGCGGAAAGCAAGCTGATCTGATTGCCGCCATTGCCACCGCGCCTGGGCGCGGTGGCATCGGTGTCGTCCGCCTGTCCGGAGCAGACCTTGCTTCGATCGCACGCAGCCTGACCGGAAGTCTTCCCAAGCCTCGCCTTGCCACCCTGGCCCGCTTTCTCGATGCGGCGGGTGCCGAAATCGACGAAGGCATCGCCCTCTATTTCCCCGCCCCCCATTCCTATACCGGGGAAGATGTGCTCGAACTGCAGGGCCATGGCGGGCCGGTGGTGTTGCAGCTGCTGTTACGACGCTGCCTGGAACTGGGTGCGCGCTTGGCCGAGCCGGGCGAATTTACGCGCCGCGCCTATCTCAACGACAAGTTGGACCTGGCGCAGGCCGAAGCGGTGGCCGATCTGATCGAAGCCTCCACCGCGGCGGCGGCCCGTTCTGCGGTGAGATCTCTTTCCGGTGAATTTTCGCGGACGGTTCATGTGCTCGTCGAGCGACTGATCGCCTTGCGCATGCTGGTTGAGGCGACTCTCGATTTTCCCGAGGAGGGAATCGATTTCCTGAAGAAGTCGGATGCCGTTGGCCAGCTGGCCAGCCTGGCCGGCGATGTAGGCAAACTGCTGGGCGTGGCGCGCCAAGGCAGCCTGTTGCGCAATGGCTTGCATGTTGTCCTGATTGGCCAGCCAAATGTCGGCAAGTCCAGCCTGCTCAATCGCCTGGCTGGAGAGGAGCGTGCCATCGTTACCGCCGTGCCGGGCACGACGCGGGATGCGCTGCGCGAAACCATCCAGGTAAATGGCATTCCCCTGCATATCGTCGATACCGCCGGCCTGCGCGATACCGAGGATGAAGTCGAGCGACTCGGCATTGCCCGCAGCTGGAAGGAGATCGAGCGCGCCGACGTCGTGTTGCACCTGCTGGATGCCCGAGTTGGAAGGACACCGGCAGATCAGGCTATTGCGGCTCGGCTGCCGCCCGGCATCGAGCAGATTGCCCTGTTCAACAAGTGCGATCTGGCAGGACACACTTCCCATCGCGAGGAGTCGGCCAACCGGGTGGCCCTTTGGTTATCGGCCAAGACCGGGGAGGGGATGGGGGCACTTGAAAGGGAGCTGCTGCGCGTTGCCGGCTGGCAAGCCGGTACCGAAGATGTTTTCCTGGCGCGGGAGCGTCATCTCATTGCGCTGGAAAAGGCCTTGGCGAATTTGCAGGCGGCCCAAGCCCGATCGGACCATACCGAACTGTTTGCGGAAGAGCTGCGTTTGGCGCAAGAAGCGCTTGGCGGCATTACCGGTGAATTCACCCCGGATGACCTGTTGGGGGAAATTTTCTCCCGTTTCTGCATAGGCAAGTAACACCCGGAGAAGCGGATTGTTTCACGTGGAACCGATCGACCTCATAATATTGTGCACCGCCGCATTATCTGCCGGACTCATCGATGCGGTGGTGGGGGGTGGGGGTCTGATCCAGATTCCGGCCCTTTTCAGTGTCCTGCCGCAAGCGCAACCGGCCACCCTATTCGGTACCAACAAGCTGGCCAGTATTTTCGGTACCACCAGCGCCGCCCTCCGCTATGCCCGGCGCATCGATGTACCCTGGCGGGCGGTCTTGCCGGCGGCGCTGGCGGCTTTTGTCCTGTCCTACTTCGGCGCCATGACGGTCGCCCTGCTGCCCAAGGAATGGCTGCGGCCGCTGGTTCTGGCCCTCCTGATCGTCGTAACCGTCTATACCTATGTGCGCAAGGATTTGGGCGCCGTGGATCAGCGCCGGGTGCATGGGCGTCGCGACATGCTGTTGGCGCTGCTGTTTGGGGGTGTGATCGGCTTCTACGACGGATTTTTTGGGCCTGGCACAGGCAGTTTCCTGATTTTCATGTACGTCCGCTTCTTTGGCCTGGATTTCCTGCGCGCTTCGGTGTCTGCCAAGATCGTCAACGCTGCCACCAATCTGGCTGCGCTGCTATTCTTCGGGGCGAACGCACATGTCCTCTTGGCCACTGGTCTGGCCATGGCTGTTTTCAACATTGGTGGATCCCTGGTTGGCTCGTATCTGGCGATTCGTCATGGCGCCGGCTTCGTCCGGCGCGTCTTTCTGGCCGTCGCAGGTGCATTCATCCTGAAATTTGCCTGGGACACCTTTCTTTGATAGCCATGCCTGGAATACTGATTCAGCAATGGACATGTATACATTCTTTCTTGTATCATGGATTGATTGCGCCAATTGTTTGAACGGTAAAACAAAATAAATTTTGGCGCACGGCGCAAAGATATTTTGCGTGTCGAAACATAGCTTGTATTATTGTTGCAAGGCGCCTATTCAAGAAGGCGCTGCACACCGTTTTCTAGAGGAGGAGTCAATGAGGATGAAATCCCTTGTTGCCGCGCTGTTGTCTGCCGGTGCGGTTACGTTTGCTTATGCCGACATCACTGTGGGCGTGCTGGTTTCGGCGACGGGTCCGGCCGCGTCGCTGGGCATTCCCGAAAAGAACACCTTTGCCCTGATGCCGACGACCATCGCTGGCGAGAAGGTCAAATACATTGTTCTCGACGACGCTTCCGATACCACGACGGCCGTCAAAAATACCCGCAAGCTGCTCACCGAAGACAAGGTGGACGTCATCATCGGTTCGACCATCACGCCGAATTCCCTGGCGATGGTCGATATCGCGGCGGAAGCAGAGACGCCGATGATCTCGATGGCAGCCTCTGCGCGCATCGTCGATCCGGTGGATGCCAAGCGCCGCTGGGTCTTCAAGACGCCGCAGAACGACGTGCAGATGTCCACCGCCATTACCGAGCATATGAGCAACAACGGCGTGAAGACGGTGGCCTTCATCGGCTTCTCCGACGCCTACGGCGAAGGCTGGTGGCAGGAATTCAGCAAGATTGCCGAAGTGCGCAAGATGAAAGTGGTGGCGAACGAGCGCTTCAACCGCGCCGATACTTCCGTGACCGGCCAGATCCTCAAAATCATGTCGACCAATCCGGATGCGATCCTCATCGCCGGTTCCGGCACGCCGGCCGCGCTGCCGCAGAAAACCCTGAAAGAGAAGGGCTACAAGGGCAAGATCTACCAGACGCACGGCGTTGCCAACAACGACTTCCTGCGCGTCTGCGGCAAGGATTGCGAAGGCACTTTACTGCCGGCCGGCCCGGTGCTGGTGGCCGCGCAGCTGCCGGATACCAACCCGGTGAAGAAGTCCGCGCTTGAGTACATCGCCAAGTACGAGAAGGCGCATGGGCCCGGCAGCGTGTCCACCTTCGGTGCGCATGCCTGGGATGCCGGCCTGCTGCTGGCGAATGCAGTGCCGGCCGCGCTTAAGAAGGGAAAACCGGGCAGCAAGGAGTTCCGCGCCGGTCTGCGCGATGCGCTGGAAGCCACCAAGAATCTGTATGCAGCGCATGGGGTGTACAGCATGACGACGACCGACCACCTCGGTCTCGACCAGCGTTCGCGCGTGATGGTGAAGATCGAGGGCGGCAAGTGGGTGGCGCTGAAGTAATCTAGAAAAGCTGGAAACGCCGTTCAATCGGGCGGCTGCCGGCGCGTGAGGGTGCGCCGGATGAAATGAAGTACGGGAGAGGGCGCAAGGCGAGGGCGGTGACGTACAATCACCGTTCGCGCGGCGCCCTTTTTTTGCACCTATAAAAGACAAAAACGATGGACTTGCAAATCGCATTGCTGTTGGGCCAGGACGGCATCGTCAATGGGGCGATCTACGCGCTGCTGGCCTTGGCGCTGGTGCTGGTGTTCGCCGTCACCCGGGTCATCTTCATCCCCCAGGGCGAATTCGTCGCCTACGGCGCGCTGACCCTGGCGGCTTTCCAGGCCGGCAAGACGCCGGGTACGCTCTGGCTCCTGCTCGGTGCGGGTGTGCTGGTCGCGTTCATTGATACGGTCGTCGCAGTGCGTGCCGGCAGTCCGGGAAGATTGAAGCGCATTGTGCTGTGGGATTTGGCATTGCCGGCGGTTGTCGCCGGTCTCGTGTTCTGGCTGGAGCCGGACAAGCTGCCGCTGGTGGTGCAAGTGGCCTTGTCGCTCGCCATCGTCGTGCCGCTCGGACCGATGATATATCGCCTGGCCTACCAGCCGCTGGCGGAAGCATCGGTGCTGGTGCTGCTGATCGTGTCGGTGGCAGTGCACCTTGCCCTGGTCGGCCTGGGACTGCTCTTCTTCGGCGCCGAAGGCTCGCGCACCACGCCCTTCAGCGAGGCACAGTTCAATATCGGCACCTTGACGGTGAACGGCCAGACACTGTGGGTGCTAGGCGCCAGCATCGTGCTGATCGTTGCCCTTTATGTTTTCTTCGGACGCACACTGTACGGCAAGGCGCTGCGCGCCACCGCCATCAACCGGGTCGGCGCGCGCCTGATGGGCATCTCCACCACCATGGCGGGCAAGCTCTCCTTCACGCTGGCCGCAGGCATCGGCGCGCTCTCCGGCATCCTCATCGCACCGATCACCACGGTCTATTACGACACCGGCTTCCTGATCGGCCTGAAGGGCTTCGTCGCCGCCATCATCGCCGGCCTGGTGAGCTATCCGCTGGCCGCTGCCGGGGCCATCCTGGTGGGCCTGCTGGAATCCTTCTCTTCCTTCTGGGCCAGCGCCTTCAAGGAAGTCATCGTGTTCACCCTGATCATTCCGGTACTCGTCTGGCGCTCGCTGACCTCCCATCACGTGGAGGAGGAGGAATGAAGGCGCGCCTGCCCCTCCTGGGTTTTCTCGTCCTGCTGGCATTCGGGCCGCTGCTGCTGCCGGAATTCTACGTCACGCTGCTCAACTACATCGGTCTGTATTCCATCGTTGCGCTGGGTCTGGTGCTGTTGACGGGCGTGGGCGGCCTGACCTCCTTCGGCCAGGCGGCTTTCGTTGGTCTCGGCGCCTACGCCACGGGTTATCTCACCACCGCCCATGCGCTATCCCCCTGGCTCGCCCTGCTGGCGGGATTGGGCGTAACGGCCGCTGTGGCATTGGTATTGGGTTTCCTTACCCTGCGCCTGTCCGGACACTATCTGCCGCTGGGCACCATCGCCTGGGGCATCAGCCTGTATTTCCTCTTCGGCAACCTTGAGTTTCTTGGCGGCCATACCGGACTTACCGGCATTCCGGTGCTTGAGTTCTTCGGCTTGAAATTGAGTACCGGCCGCGAGTTCTATTACCTCATCTGGGTGGTTTTGCTCGGTGCCGTACTGGCGACGCAGAACCTGCTCGATTCGCGCGAAGGGCGCGCCATCCGCGCCCTCAAGGGCGGCGGCCTGATGGCAGAGAGCATGGGCGTCGACACCGCGCGCACCAAGACCGTCATCTTCCTCATCGCGGCGCTGTTCGCCTGCGTCTCCGGCTGGCTTTACGCCCACCTGCAGCGTTTCGTGAATCCGACGCCCTTCGGCCTGCACATCGGCATCGAATACCTCTTCATGGCGGTGGTGGGCGGCGCGGCGCACGTCTGGGGTGCGCTGGTGGGCGCCGGCCTCATCACCATTCTCAAGCAATGGCTGCAGGACATCCTGCCGAAGATCTTCGGACAGAGCGGCAATTTCGAGGTCATCTTCTTCGGCATCATGCTGATCCTGGTGCTGCAGCGCGCGCGCGAGGGCATCTGGCCCTGGTTGGTGCGTCTGGTGCCGTTCAATGCAAATCAGCAGCGAACGGTGGCGGAGGCCGAGCCGCTCCCATGCCGCCAGATGCCAGCGGCCGGCACGGTGCTGCTCGAAGTCATGGACGCCCGCAAGGAATTCGGCGGCCTGGTGGCAAACGACAACATGAGCTTGACCGTGAAGGCCGGCGAGGTGATGGCGCTGATCGGGCCCAACGGCGCCGGTAAGAGCACCATGTTCAACTGCATCTCGGGCGTCGATCCGGTGACCTCCGGCGAGATCCGTTTTCTCGGTGAGCGCACTGAAAAGCTGGTATCGCGCGAGATCGCGCGGCGCGGCATGGGCCGCACCTTCCAGCACGTGCGCCTGCTGCCGACCATGAGCGTGCTGGAGAACGTCGCCATCGGCGCCCATTTGCGCGGCGACAAGGGCGTGCTGTCGGCCTCCATGCATCTCGAGCGCGCCGAGGAGGCGCGCCTGCTGGCCGAGGCCAGGCGCC
Organism: Rhodocyclales bacterium; assembly: GCA_016214145.1. Taxonomy (GTDB): domain Bacteria; phylum Pseudomonadota; class Gammaproteobacteria; order Burkholderiales; family Rhodocyclaceae; genus Desulfobacillus. The sequence goes on along the minus strand of JACRPA010000010.1, from coordinate 188,858 downwards.
AGCTGGAGCGCGTCGGCCTGGCCGAGCACCTGTTCGATGAAGCCGGCAGCCTGCCGCTCGGCCAGCAGCGTGTGCTGGAGATCGCCCGTGCGCTTTGTTCCGATCCCTGCCTGCTGCTGCTCGATGAGCCGGCGGCCGGCCTGCGTTACCTGGAGAAGCAGGCGCTGGCGGAACTGCTGCGCAAGCTACGCGCCCAGGGCATGGGCATCCTGCTGGTGGAACACGACATGGATTTCGTCATGGGCTTGGCCGATCGCGTCGTGGTGATGGAGTTCGGCGAGAAGATTTCCGAGGGTCTGCCCGAGGAAGTGCAGAAGGATCCGGTGGTGCTGGAAGCCTATCTCGGAGGGGTGGAATGATGACGACCCCCATTCTGGAGATCCGCGAGCTGTGCGTCTCCTACGGCAAGGTCGAGGCGCTGCACCACATCAACCTCAAGGTGGCCGCCGGGCAGATCGTCACGGTGATCGGCCCCAACGGCGCCGGCAAGACCACCCTGCTTTCCGCCATCATGGGCCTGCTGCCCTCCAAGGGGGAGATCGAGTTCCAGAGCGAGGTGCAGCGCGACATCGAGGTCGAGCATCTCGTCGCCATGGGCATGACGCTGGTGCCCGAGAAACGCGCGCTGTTCGGCGAGATGAGCGTGGAGGACAACCTCCTGCTCGGCGCATTCCAGCGCTATCGCGCCGGCGATCGCGACCAGGGCAAGACCATGGATCAGGTGTTCGGCACCTTCCCGCGACTGAAGGAGCGCCGCGCCCAACTGGCCGGTACGCTCTCCGGCGGCGAGCGCCAGATGCTGGCCGTGGGCCGGGCGCTCATGGCCAAGCCGAAGCTGCTCATGCTCGACGAGCCAAGCCTGGGCCTCGCCCCGCTCATCGTGCGCGAAATCTTCCACATCATCGCCGACCTGAAGAAGACCGGCGTCGCCATCCTCCTCGTCGAGCAGAACGCCAGGGCTGCGCTGCAGATCGCCGATTACGGTTACGTGCTGGAGACCGGCAGCATTGCCCTGGAAGGCGAAAGCCGGGCGCTGGCCGATGATCCGCGCATCGTCGAAACCTACCTCGGATTGGGTGGAAAGAAGCAGTAAGTTATTGAAATATAATTTGAAAACAGGGAAATGTTTCACGTGAAACATTTCCCTGTTTTTTTGCGCCGTCCTCGCGTATGATGGCGCCTCTTCGCGGCGTTCAATGACTATGCTGTTCCCCACGCATTATGACGTAATCATTATTGGCGGCGGCCATGCCGGCACCGAGGCCGCGCTTGCTGCGGCACGGGCGGGCTGCCGCACGCTGCTGCTGACGCACAACCTTGAGACGCTGGGGGCGATGTCCTGCAACCCTTCCATCGGCGGCATCGGCAAGGGGCACCTGGTCAAGGAAGTCGATGCGCTCGGCGGCGCCATGGCGGCGGCCACCGACGAAGCCGGCATTCAGTTCCGCATCCTCAATTCCAGCAAGGGCCCGGCGGTGCGCGCGACGCGCGCCCAGGCCGACCGCGTGCTGTACAAGGCGGCGATCCGCCGCCGGCTGGAGAACCAGTCCAACCTCACGCTGTTCCAGCAGGCCGTAGACGACCTCACCGTCATCGGCGACCGCATCACCGGCGTCGTCACCCAGCTCGGCTTGCGCTTCGAGGCCGAGGCGGTGGTGCTGACGGCCGGCACCTTTCTCGCCGGCCTCATCCACGTCGGCCTCGATCATTACCAGGCCGGCCGCATGGGCGATCCTCCCGCGGCGAGCCTTGCTGCCCGACTGCGCGAACTCAAGCTGCCCGCCGGCCGCCTGAAGACCGGCACGCCGCCGCGCCTCGATGGCCGCAGCATCGATTTCTCGGTGATGGCCGTGCAACCGGGCGACGATCCGGCGCCGGTGTTTTCCTTCCTCGGCGATGCAGCGCAGCATCCACGGCAACTGCCCTGCTGGATCACCCATACCAACCAGCGCACCCACGACATCATTCGCGGCGGGCTGGACCGTTCGCCCATGTTTACCGGTGTCATCGAAGGAGTGGGCCCTCGCTACTGCCCCTCCATCGAGGACAAGATCCACCGCTTCGCCGACAAGGCCAGCCACCAGATCTTCCTCGAACCGGAAGGCCTGACGACGCACGAGATCTACCCCAACGGGATCTCGACCAGCCTGCCCTTCGACGTCCAGTTGGCCCTGGTGCATTCCATCCCGGGCCTGGAGAAAGTCCACATCCTGCGGCCCGGCTACGCCATCGAGTACGACTATTTCGATCCGCGCGGCCTGCACTCCTCGCTGCAGACGAAGGCCATCAACGGCTTGTTCTTCGCCGGCCAGATCAACGGCACCACCGGCTACGAAGAAGCCGCCGCGCAGGGCCTCCTTGCCGGCCTGAACGCCGCCCTCTTCGCCAGGGGCGAGGCGCCGTGGTGCCCGCGCCGAGACGAGGCCTACCTCGGGGTGCTGGCCGACGACCTCATTACGCGCGGCGTCTCCGAGCCTTACCGCATGTTCACCAGCCGCGCCGAATACCGCTTGAGCCTGCGCGAGGACAACGCCGACCTGCGCCTTACCGAAGCCGGCCGCCGGCTGGGCATCGTGGACGACGTCCGCTGGGACGCCTTCAGCCGCAAGCGGGACGTCATTGCCTGCGAGCAGGAGCGACTGAAGACATCCTGGGTGAACCCCAAAACTGTGGACGCTGCAAACGCCGAGCGCGTCCTCGGCAAGCCGCTCGAGCACGAATACAGCCTGGCCGAGCTGCTGCGCCGGCCCGACGTGAGCTACGCCAGCCTGATGACTCTGCAGGGCGCGGGCGAGCCGATCACGGATGCGCAATCCATCGAGCAGCTGGAGATCCAGGCCAAGTACCAGGGCTACATCGACCGTCAGGCCGAGGAAATCGTCAGGAGCCGCGAGCAGGAAGACACGCCGCTGCCGGCCGATCTCGATTACGGCACGGTGCGCGGTCTCTCGATCGAGGCGCAACAGAAGCTCAACCAGCACAAGCCGGAAACCCTCGGCCAGGCTTCGCGCATCCAGGGCATTACCCCGGCGGCCATCTCGCTGCTGCTGGTGCATCTCAAGCGGCGTGGTTCCCCGGTTCGCGAAGGCCGCAAGCGCGCATGAAGGCGGCGGAACAACTTTCGCACGGCCTTGCCGCACTGTGTCTGGAATTGCCGGCTGCCGCGCAGGAGAAGCTGCTCGCCTTCGCCGCGCTGCTGGGCAAGTGGAACAAGGTGTACAACCTCACCGCGCTGCGCGATGAGGAACAGGTGATCAGCCACCACCTGCTGGATTCGCTTGCCGTGCTGCCGCACCTGGGCAAGGCAAAACGGCTGGCTGACATCGGCAGCGGCGGCGGCCTGCCGGGCATTCCGCTGGCCATCGCGCGGCCGGAGATGCAGGTGGCGCTGGTGGAGAGCAACCAGAAGAAATCGGCCTTCGAACAACAGGCGAAGATCGAACTTGGCTTGGGCAACGTGTCGGTGCACTGCGAGCGCGTCGAGGCCTGGAAGCCTGAAGAGAAATGCGACGTGGTGATATCGCGCGCTTTCTCCGATCTCGCCGAGTTCGTCAAGTTGTCCGGCCATCTGCTCGCCGAGGGCGGCGCGCTGCTGGCCATGAAGGGGGTGCACCCCTACGAGGAAATCGCCCAACTGCCGGCCGGCTGGCGCGTGGCGGAAGTCATCCCGCTGCAGGTGCCGGGAGTGGAGGGCGCGCGCCACCTGGTGCGCGTGGAACGAGTCTAAAGAAAGAAAAACATGTCGCACATTTTTGCAGTCGCCAACCAGAAGGGCGGGGTCGGCAAGACCACGACCACGGTGAACCTCGCCGCCGCGCTCGCCGCGCAGGGCCAGCGCGTGCTGCTGGTGGACCTCGATCCGCAGGGCAACGCCACCATGGGCAGCGGGGTGGACAAGCGCTCGCTGAAGAGCTCGGTCTATCATGTATTGCTCGGCCTTTCCTCGCTCGCCGAGGCGCGCCAGGCTTCCGAAACCGGCAAGTACGACACCCTGCCGGCCAACCGCGACCTCGCCGGCGCCGAAGTGGAGATGGTCGACCTCGACAACCGCGAGACGCGCTTGAAGCACGCCCTGGCGCTGCACGACAAGGACTACGACTTCGTCCTTATCGACTGTCCGCCCTCGCTCAGCCTGCTGACGCTCAACGGCCTGTGCGCCGCCAACGGCGTCATCATCCCGATGCAGTGCGAGTACTACGCGCTGGAAGGGTTGTCCGACCTGGTGAACACTATCAAGAAGGTGCACGCCAACCTCAATCCGGACCTGAAGATCATCGGCCTGCTGCGCGTCATGTTCGACACGCGCAGCACGCTGTCCAACCAGGTGAGCGCCCAGCTCGAGCAGCACTTCGGCGACAAGGTGTTCAAATCCATCGTGCCGCGCAACGTGCGCCTGGCGGAAGCGCCAAGCTACGGCGTGCCCGGCGTGCTCTTCGATCGCGCCGCGAAAGGCGCGCAGGCCTATCTGGCCTTCGCCGCCGAGATGATCGAACGCGCCAAGACATTTTAAGGGAGAAAAAGGACATGGCTGCCAAACCAAAAGGCCTCGGCCGCGGGCTCGATGCCCTGCTCGCCGGCAACAGCAGCGAACCGCAGCGGCAGGACAGCCTGCGCGTCGACTACCTCCAGCCCGGCAAGTACCAGCCGCGCACGCACATGGACCAGGAGTCGCTCAACGAACTGGCGGCCTCCATCAAGGCCCAGGGCGTCATGCAGCCGATCCTGGTGCGCCCGGTCGACGGCGGCCGCTACGAGATCATCGCCGGCGAGCGGCGCTGGCGCGCTTCCCAGCTGGCCGGCCTGCACGAGGTGCCGGTGCTGGTGCGCGACATACCCGACGACTCCGCGCTCGCCATGTCGCTCATCGAGAACATCCAGCGCGAGGACCTCAACCCGCTGGAAGAAGCGATGGGCATCCAGCGCCTCATCGACGAATTCGGCATGACGCACCAGCAGGCGGCGGATTCCGTCGGCCGCTCGCGTCCCGCCGCCAGCAACCTGCTGCGCCTGCTGCACCTGGCCAAGCCGGTGCAGGACCTGCTCATGTCCGGCCAGATCGACATGGGCCACGCCCGCGCCCTGCTGCCGCTGGCCAAGGCCAGTCAACTGCAGCTCGCCCACCGCATCGCCGCCAAGGGCTACTCGGTGCGCGAGGCCGAGCGCATGGTGCAGCACGAACTCAACCCGCCCAAACAGAAGGTCACTCCGAAGAAGGAAGACCGCGACGTCGCACGTCTCGAGGAAGAACTCGCGGATGCGCTCGGTGCGCAGGTGAAGATCAAGGTCGGCCCCAAGGGCGCCGGACAGATCGCCATCGGCTTCTCGAGCCTCGACCAGCTCGACGGCATCCTCGAAAAGCTGCGCCAGTAAAAGGCAGTCCCTGCAATACGGCGACTTCTATCGAAGATCGCCGCGCAGGCCGGCGACGATTTCCTGCAGCGCTTCCGGCGTGGCGGCCGCCGGCGATACGGGCGCCGCCACGGCCAGACTGACTTTCGAGAACAGGCCGCGACGGAACGGCCGCGTCATGGCCGGCCCGTCCTTGCGCGAGAAGAAGCTGCCCCACAGCCCCTTCAGCGCCATCGGCACCACCGGCACCGGGGTGCGCTCGACGATGCGCGTGATGCCCCTCCTGAACGGATACAGCTCGCCCGTGTCGGTGATGCGCCCTTCTGGAAAGATGCCGACCAGGTCGCCGGCCTCGAGCGCCTTTGCCACTTCCTCGTAGGCCCGCTCCAGCAAAGCCGGGTCTTCTTTCGCCGAGGCGATCGGAATGGCGCGCCCTTCGCGGAAAACAAAACTGATGATGGGCAGCTTGAAGATCTGGTGGTCCATGACGAAGCGGATCGGCCGCGGGCAGGCCGCCGCGATGATCAGCGCGTCCACGAAACTGACGTGATTGCAGACGATCACCGCCGGGCCCTCCTCGGGGATGTGCTGCAGCCCCTCCTTCTTCAGGCGGTACACCGAGTGGATCAGCAGCCACACGATGAAGCGCATGAGGAACTCCGGCACCAGCCGGTAGATGTAGAGCGCGACGACGGCATTCATCAGCGCCGTGGCGAGCAGCAGCTGCGGGATGGTCAGGCCCGCGGCGAAGAGGCCGATGGCGATGCCGGCTGCGGCGACCATGAACAGCGCGTTGAGGATGTTGTTGCCGGCGATGATGCGCGACCGATGCGAGGGCTCGGAGCGGATCTGGATCAACGCGTACAGCGGCACGATGTAGAAGCCGCCGAAGAGGCCGATGAGGAACAGGTCGGCCAACAGGCGCCAGTGGCCCGCGTCCTGCACGAAGGCCGCCAGCGCCATCGGCTCATGCTGCAGATGCGCGGCGAGGGCGAAGTAAAGGTCGATGCCGAACAGCGTCATGCCGATCGAGCCGAAGGGCACCAGGCCGATCTCCACCTTGTGGCCGGACAGGCGCTCGCACAGGAGCGAGCCGACGCCGATGCCGATCGAGAAGACGATCAGCAGCAGCGTCACCACCGACTCCTGGCCGGAGAGAATGTCCTTCGACAGGTTGGGGAACTGCGTGAGGAAGATCGAGCCGTAGAACCAGAACCAGGAGATGCCCAGCACCGAGAGGAACACCGTGCGGTTGCCGCGCATGAACTGGAGGTTGCGCCAGGTCTCGGTGAGCGGGTTCCAGTTGATCCTCAGTTCAGGGGCGGCCGCCGGCGCCAGTGGAATCAGGCGCGAGAGCAGGAAGCCCGTTGCCGAGATGCCCATGGTGACGAAGGCCGCCGCAGTGACGCCCCAGCCCTCCTGCGCCACCAGCCAGCCGCCCAGCATCATGCCGACGAGGATCGCCACCGAGGTGCCCATCTCGACCATGCCGTTGCCGCCGACGATTTCGGACTCCTTCAGGTGCTGCGGCAGGATGGCGTACTTCACCGGGCCGAACAGCGCCGACTGGATGCCGCCGAGGAAGAGGGCGGTGAACAAGAGCGGCAGGCTGTGCAGGAAGAAGCCCGCCGCGCCCAGCGCCATGCAGCACAGCTCGATCGCCACCGTGATGCTGATCAGGCGCGATTTCTCGTACTTGTCCGCCAGCTGGCCGGCGGTGGCCGAGAAGAGGAAGAAGGGCAGCACGAACAGCGCCTGCGCCAGGTTCTGCAGGATGTCCGTCGACATCGTCGTGTAGCTGGCGGTGGAGTAGGTGAGCAGGATCACCAGCGCCTGCTTGAAGACGTTGTCGTTGAGCGCGCCGAGGAACTGCACGCCGAAGAAGGGCGCGAAGCGGCGCTCGCGCAGCAGGGAGAATTGGCTGTTCGACATGCTAGCTCGTCCCCTCGCTTTCCCTGGTGCCGGGGGGGACCGGCGCCAGATAACCGATGGCCAGGAGGAGGCCGCCGACGCCGATGAAGGAAACGATGCGCGCAATCGTGCCCGAATTCGCCAGATCGACAAGGAACAGCTTCAACACCACGACGCCCAGCAAGGCGGCCCCAGTCGCCCAGAGGGCGCGCCTGGCCTGTCGGCGTGCCGCGATCATCAGCGCCATGGCCGTGCCGGTCCATAGCAGCGAGAAGGTCGCCTGCACCAGGACGCTGGCCATCAGAGCGTCGATGCGGTAGGGCACGTCGGCCCAGAAATGAATGCTGCGCAGCGCGATGGCGTTGACCCAGAAAAAGCCGAATATCGCCAGCATCCTGTCGACCGCACTTTGCATCGGCGTGCCGGCTGCGCCGGTCCAGTTGCGCAACCGCAATGCGGCTAACAGCGCCAGCAGGACTGTCGCGTCGAGCGGATTTGCCAGAGGCAGGTACGGCAGCGGCGACATGGCGCCCGGCGAGCGGACGTTGGCATACACCAGCCACGCGCCGACGACGAGATAGAGCGGCCATAGCAGGCTGTTGCGGTAAACCTGCTCATTGCCGAGGACCGGCCAGTTATTGCGCCAGGCCGGTACGGCCAGCAGCGCCAGCGCGGCAGGCAGGCAGTACGCAGCCGTATGCCAGGCCTGACCCAGGTTCCATTCGCCCGTCCACCACACCAGCTCGATGGTGGCCAGCGTGACCGGAAGCCATAAAGTCAGTCCCCGCAACACGGCGGCCCCAGGCACCGGCGCCTGGTTTTCCTGACGGCGGAAGATCGACAGGGAAACGGCAAGGATCGCCGGCCAGGCCAGCCATCCCCAGGACGCCAAGGGGTGTACGCCGTGCAGGAACTGCTCTGCCGCCGCGGCAGGCATGGCGATCCAGGCGACGATGACGCCGTGGCGCAACGCGTCCCAGCGCAGGATGCTGCCCGCCAGTTCGTAGGCGAGCACGGACAGCGCCACGAAGCCGAGCATTGCCGCAATCAATTCGCCGCCCGCGAGGTGTTTCTCCGCCAGTCCGAGTGCGGCGGCGAACCAGAAGAACGTCGACCACAACAGGACAGCGTAGCTGGCGCGGAAGGGATTCTCGGCATTGCGCTCACGCAGGTCGAAGCGCAGATAGCCGGCGGCGTAGCCGACCAGGGCCAGCATCATGCAATCGAGGTGATCCCGGTTGGAAAGCAGCCAGGCCTCTTCCCAGGTCGCCAGCGCGGCGAGCAGCAGCCAGGTTGCCGTATAGGCAGGGCGGGCGCCCAGGGCGATGCCGTCGCGCTCCTGACGATGGATGATCCAGAATGCCGCAGAGAATCCGATCGGCCAGGCAATGAATCCGAGATCGCCGAGGGGATTGTGGCTGACGTTGGCCTTTGCCGCCGTGGCGGCGAGCAGAGCCAGCGGCAGGGCCAGGCCCAGGCGTCGCAGCGCCGCCCATTGCAGGCGCGCGCCGGCCATTTCGGCAACGAGTGCCGTAGCCGTGAAGAACAGCGCCATCGAGGCCGGCCACTGCTTTGCGGAAACCCCGTGATGGAGCGCGTCGAGGCCGCCGAGCGACCACCAGGCGGCGGCCCACAGCAGGGCGGCGGTATCCAGCCCTTCTTCCCAGGGATTGAGACGATCCGCATGGCGGCGAAGCAGGCGTGCCGAGAACAATCCCGCCACCGTGACGAACACGCAGCCGTAGATGGCATCGTTCAGCACCGCGTGGGCGCGGCTGATCTGCGCGTACTCGCTCAGAAAGAGAATCGCCCCAGCGAGTTGCACCAGGATGCCGAAAGCCCGCGCTAGCGGGCGATTCTGGCGCAGACCGACCCAGAGGATGGCGGCGCCTTCGAGGGTCCAGATGGCGAAGGTCGGATAGGCATCGAAGCCGAAGAAAACGGCCAGGGTGGCCAGGCCCACGGCAAGCGCGGCGTAGGTTTCCGACAAAAGACGCATCATCCCGCGTCCGCGCATGGCGAAGGCCAGCAGCGCATACAGCACGGCGGCTGCGGCGGCGCTCCAGGCCAGGCCGTATTCCATGTCCCGCACCAGGCCGGCCTGCATGACCGCTACCGCGGCCGGCACCCCGAATACCAGGGTGCCATCCACCAGGCCCTTCAATTCAGGCGGCTGACGTGTGGCGAACAGCACCGGGATGACCACATAGATGGCGAAGAACGCCAGCACGAAAGGCTCCACGGAGCGGAACAATTCGGGGCGGTAGAACTGCATGCCCCAGAGGAGGCCGACCACGAAGGTGAATATGAAGCCCGTCAGATTGAGCACACGCCACGACTTGAACCAGCTCACGCCCAGGATGAACAGGTTGAGCAGGAGATAGTAGGAGAACAGCAGCACATGACTGCCCTGGCCGGTGGATGCCAGGATCGGCGCCATGAAGGCGCCGGCCAAGCCCAGCACGGCGAGCACGACGGCATCCTGGCGCACCGCGGCGAATGTCGTGGCGACGCCGAGCGCGGTGAACAAGGCAAATCCAATCGTCGGACTGACGAAGCCGTAGGTCTTCAGAGCGAAGAAGCAGTCGAGGTAGGCCAGGCCGCTGGCGCCGCCCTGCAGGATCAATCCATACAGCCGACGCTTCGTCTGCAGGCGCCAGCCGAGGAAGAACATGACGGCTGCCACCGCGGCGATTCCGAGGACGCGCAGTTCCGGCGGCATCTTGCCGTGGTCGTAGGCAAACTTGAGCAGGAAGCCGACGCCGAAGAAAAGGATGATCACTCCCAGCTTGGCGACGATGTTTCCGGCCAGCAGCCGCGACAGGAAGGATGGCCCGGCGGCAGCGGGCGCATCCGGCTCGGCCGCTTCGAATTTCGAGGCTGCCCGGACCGGCTCCGGCATGACCTGCACCGGCCGGCCCCAGGTTTCCGCGGGTTCGTTCGCGGAATCCCGCGGTAGTACGGCCGGCACGATTTCTGGCGTGGCCGGCTCCGGTTCCGCCATCGTTGCCGAAACCGGTTCGTTGGTTGTCGGTTCGGACGGCGAAGTCGCGGTTTCGATCGGGGGTGCCGGGGTCTCGGCCGGTGACGGCGCAGCTGCGGTGGGTGGAGGCGCGGAAGCAACGGGGGCGACTCCGACCAGGCCGCGCAGGCGTTTCACCTCTGTTTCCAGATCGGCGACTTCGCGCGTCAGGGCCCACACATGGGCACGCAAGGCGGCGGGATCCGCCAGCTCGGATTCGCGACTGGCGAAACGCGAGTCGGATTCCCTGGGCTGCCCGTGCATCGGAACCAATTCATCGTGCGCGCCATCTGTCTTGCTCTTGATCAGGGCGCCGACGCCAAAACCGATTGCGCCACAGAGGATGGCTCCGAACCAACTGCCGATCATCCCCCCCAATGCCATGCCGATGATGCCGAACAGAATTGCCATGACCCCTTGTCCTCCGCTTGTTGTTTTGTTTATTGCAACGCTTGCCTGGCGATTCAAAGCCGGATCAGAATTCGCTTGCTGGCCGGGTCGCGCGCCGTGATGAAGGCGAACACCGATTCCACCGTCACCGTGTCGATCTGGCCGGCCCAGCGCCGCTCGGACGGGTGGTCGTCGAAGGCGATGTTGGCGCGGAACATGCGTCCGCCCAGGCGCGTCATGGCCGGGATTTCCAGCGTCGTCGGCGCGTAGCCGCTGGCCTTCAGCCACTGCTGCGCTTCGGCGCGGCCGGAGAGCGGGCCGGGACCGACGGCGTCGGCCACCACTTCCAGCGCCCACTGGTTCGAGTTCTGGTAGCGCGTCGAGAACGGGTAGGCGAGCATGTTGTAGCTCGGTTCGTGCAGTCGGATGAAATGCCCCGCGCGCAGGCTGGCGGCGATCTTCTTCTGCATTTCTTCGCCGGGCACCACGATCATGGCCTCCCACGCAAAGACGTCGTCGAGGAAGAAATTGGCGAGGCCCTCGTTGAACAGATCGGAACTGGCGGTGCTGCACTGGTTCAGTTCATGCACCACCAGCCAGCGCCCCTGCGGATGGTCGCGCCAGGCGAAGCCGAGGTGCGAATAGCGCAACCGGTATTTCGACAGATCCTGTCCGACGCGGCCGATGAAGGCCACCTCGGCGCCGGAAGCCTCCAGCGCATCGCGCGTCTTCAGGGCGAGGCGGAAGGCGTTCTGCAGGGTTTCCGCGGTGGGAATGAATTCGGAACAAGTCTGGCCGGCCTGGGCGCGGCCGCCGAGTAGTGCCAGACAGGCCAGCGCGAGGAGGAGCGTTTTTCTCATTTGACCTGCCCCTGGTTTTTCACGCGGGAATGGTGGATGAGCGACTTGCCGATCTCGTTGGGGATGAAGGCGATGATCTTGCCCGAAACGACGAGTGCCTGGCCGGTGGACTCGGCCACCACGGAGACCGCCGTGCCGACGGCGACCGAGGCGTTGCCGGAGAGGTCGGCCGCCACCCTGACCGAGACGGTGGCCGCCTCGGAAGCGCTTTTCAGTACGACGACGACGGAGTCGCCCAGCTTTTCCATCGCTTCGACGGTCAGCACCGAGCCGACGACCAGGACGGACGCGGTGCCGGCGACGACCACGCCGACCGCACGGGATGCGGCGGCCGAAGCATTCACCGAGGCGCGCGAAGGATCCTGTGCGAAGGTCGGGCCGTAGGCCAGCAGGGCGGCAGTCAGGATGACAAGTGTCTTGAGCTTCATTTCTTCTCCTTCTTCTCAAAAAAGGGTCGGGTGGCAAAGACTGACGGGGCGAAGCGCCTGCCCTTGAACGACAGGTGGCGCTTCAGGACGAAATCGAACAGCAGCGGGTTGTGACGGCGGATTTCCGTGAGCACCGGCGCGGCGGCGGCGGGGATCAGGCCGAGCTGCACCATATAAGTAACGGAAAACAGCGGCATCACCCCGGGCAGCGGGTAATCCGAGCCGTTGTGCAGACGCGGATGCCAGTCGTCGCGCGCGAGCACGGTTTCCAGCGCCGGGCCGGCGCGGTTCAGCTGCGTCATGGCGGAGATGTCGCCGTTCAGCTTCGGGCCGTAGACCGGATCGTCCATCAGGCGGGCGAAGAGCTCGAAGCTGTCGACATGGGGGCCGTTCGCGCCCTTGTCGATGTCGCGATCCTGGCCCATCGAGCCGCAATGGGCGACCACCGCGCGCACGCCATGGTCCAGCGCCCGGCGCAGCAGCAGCGGGTTGCCGAAATGCTGCGTATTGCCGCCGTGCACCGCGCGTTCCTCGCCGGCGTGGCTGATCAGTGGCAGATCGAGCTTCGCCAGCGCCTCGAAAAAACGGTCGCACAGGGGCGAGGCCGGGTTCATGCCCTGCGCGGCCGGCAGCCACTTGATGGCGCGGGCGCCGTCCGCCGCGGCGCGCGCCAGCGCCTCGACGCAATCCTTGCGGTAGGGGTGGATCGAGGCCACCCACTCGAAGACCTGCGGATGTTTGCGCGCCAAATCCCGCGCGTAGTCGTTCGGCACGTGGAACGAGCTGTTGTCGCGGTCGGCCGTGCCGTCCTCGCGGTGGTGCCAGTCAAAGGCGAAGAGCATCAGCTTGGCGCCCGGCCGCATGCCCTCCAGCAGGTTGTGCATGCGCTCGATGTAGCTCTGGTCGACCCGGCCGGGGGCGTCGTGGGCGCAACCGGCGTTGAGGAAGAACAGGCGCTGGGCGTATTGCACAGGATGGACCATCGACTCCAGCGCCGGGTTGAGCCAGATGCCGCTGCCCGAATCGCCGGTGCCGACGAGGTGGGCATGGCAGTCCCACACCTGGGCCGGGTCGAGGCCCGCCCAGGCGGCCTGCACCAGTTCGTGATCGGCCACTTCGCGCGGAAGGGCCGCCAGGCAGGGGTTCACCAGACCATGCTCGGGCCAGTAACGCCAGGCGGCGAGGCCGGCCAGTCCAAGGCCGGCGCTGCCGACGGAGATCAGGAAGCGGCGCCGGTTCATGCGTTCGAGTTGATGTAGGCGAGCACGTTGCTCAGGGTGTCCTGCAGGAAGGCTTTGTTGATCCAGAAGTAAATCTCCTTGCCTTCCTTGCGGCTCTCCAGCACGCCGGCCTCGCGCAGGATCTTCAGGTGATGCGAAACGGCGGAGCGGGACAGCGTGGAAACTTCGGCGATCTGGCCGACATTGAGCCGCTCGCCGGGTTCGAACGTCAACAAAATGCGCTGGCGGTGTTCGTCGCCCAGCGCGGTGAACACCCTGGACATGTGTTTCCAGGCGGGCGGGATGGCGCGGGAGTAATCAGGATTCATATCGAAGAATTTAGTTACTTGGTTACGTCTTGTCAAGGGCTGAATTTGACGCATTGCACCATTTCTCCATTTCAGCCGATGTCATTGATAACTGGAGCATTAGTTGGCCTGCATGCCAGCATTGCTGCGGTTTTCGGGTTTGACAGATCTTTTATAAGACTATAAAATTTGTAGTCTTTGTTAGCGGCGGCACGCCTAGCGCAGCCCAAGTTTTGCAGCGCGCCAATTTGAATATGCGTGTCGCCGGAGCGTGGTGAAACCGTCATGCTGATGTTCCGGGCGGTTCTTCTGCAGATTGTCGCAACCCTGGCGGTGGCGGTCATCGCGGGGATCCTGGCAGGAAAGCACGGCGCGGTTTCGGCGGCACTCGGAGGTGCCGCCATCGTTCTGCCCAATTCGCTTTTCGCCCTGCGTTTGTATGTGGAGAGCCGAAAGCCGGGCGGGGCCTCACCCGCCGTGTTCTTTATTGGGGAATTCATGAAAGTCGCCGCAACCATCGCGTTGCTGGCGGCGGCCGCAAGCCTGTATCGCGATCTGCACTGGCTCGCATTGATCGCCGGTCTGGTGGTGGCCCTTAAAGCGAATCTATTGGCACTCTTGAGCAAAAAGTTCTGAACATGGCTACCGAGCACGCTCCCACCGCTTCCGAATACATCGTCCACCACCTCACCTTCCTCACCAACAAGAAGCAAGTTGGCCTGGTCGACTGGTCGGTCCTCCACCTCGACACCCTGTTCTTCTCCATCGGCCTCGGCCTGCTCGCCATATTCATCATGGCCCGCCTCGCCGCCCGCGCCACCTCCGGCGTGCCCGGCCGCTTCCAGGCCGCCGTCGAGATCGTCGTCGAAATGGTCTCCGACCAGGCGAAGGGCATCGTGCATTCGCCGAAATCGCGCGAATTCGTCGCCCCGCTCGCCCTCACCGTGTTCGTCTGGATCTTCCTGATGAACGCCATGGACCTGCTGCCGCTCGACGTGCTGCCGAATATTTGGGCATGGGCAAATGGCCTGGCTGGCCACGATCCGCACCATGCCTACCTGCGCGTCGTGCCGACCGCCGACCTCAACGCCACGCTCGGCATGTCGCTCGCCGTGCTGCTGCTGTGCCTCTACTACAGCGTCAAGATCAAGGGCCTCGGCCACTGGATCCACGAATTGTTCACGGCGCCCTTCGGCAACCACCCGCTGCTCTACCCCATCAACTTCGCCATGCAGATGATCGAATACGTCGCCAAGACCGTCTCGCACGGCATGCGGCTGTTCGGCAACATGTACGCCGGCGAACTGATTTTCATGCTGATCGCCCTGATGGGCGCGGCCTGGGCCGGCACTGTCGGCTCCGGCCTGTTGTGGGTCGGCGGCGTCATCGCCGGCACCATCTGGGCCATTTTCCACATCCTGATCATTACCCTGCAGGCCTTCATCTTCATGATGCTGACGCTGGTGTATATCGGTCAGGCGCACGAGAGTCACTAACCCGCTTTTGTCTTAAACCTAGAAACCAAAGGAGTTGTCATGGAACAAGTTGTTGGCTTCGTTGCTCTGGCCGCTGGCCTGATCATCGGTCTGGGCGCCGCCGGCGCCTGTATCGGCATCGGCATCATGGGTGGCCGTTTCCTCGAATCCTCGGCCCGCCAGCCCGAACTGATGAACACCCTGCAGACCAAGATGTTCCTGCTGGTCGGCCTGATCGACGCCGCGTTCATCATCGGCACCGGTATCGCCCTCTGGTACACGACCGCCAACCCGTTCATCAAGTAATCGGCCCTCGTCCGATCAAGGAGCGATTACCGTGAATCTGAACGCAACGCTGTTTGCCCAGCTGGTTGTGTTCCTCATCCTGGCGGTCTTCACGATGAAATTCGTGTGGCCCCCCATCATGAAGGCACTCGACGAGCGCGCGAAGAAGATCGCCGACGGGCTATCGGCTGCGGACAAGGCGAAATCCGAATTGGCGCTGACCGAAAAGCGCGTCGTCGATGAAATGCGCAAGGCCCGCGAGTCGGCCACCGAGCTGCGTGCCGGTGCCGAGAAGCAGGGTGTGGCGCTGGTCGACGAAGCCCGCCAGGAAGCAGCCCGCATCATTGCGCAAGCCCGCCAGGCCGCCGAGGCCGAAGCCGGCGTCGCCGCCCAGCGCGCCAAGGAGGCCCTGCGCGAGCAGGTCGCCGCCCTGGCCGTCGCCGGCGCCGAGCGCATCCTGCGCAAGGAAATCAACGCCCAAGTCCACGCCGACCTGCTCGCCAACCTGAAACAGGAACTCAAGTAAGCCATGGCCGAGAACGTCACCCTCGCACGTCCCTACGCCGAAGCCGCATTCCAGCTGGCGCGGGCGAACAGCGCGCTGGGGCCATGGCAGCAGGCGCTTGACCGCATGGCGGCCGTTGCCGCCGACGCGCAGATGCTGGAGTGCATTGCCAATCCCCGCCTTCTGTCGTCGCAGGTCGCGCAGTTGTTCCTCGATGTGGCCGGATCGTTGTCTGCCGAACAGCAGAACTTCGTCCGCCTCCTCGTCGACAACGAACGCCTGCAGGTTCTTCCCGAGATCCGCGAACTCTACGTCGAACTGAAGAACGGGCAGGAGGGCGTGCAGGAGGCCGACATCGCCTCCGCCTTCCCGCTCGACGATGCCACGCTGAGGAATCTCGTCGCCGAACTGGAAACGCGCTTCAAGTGCAGGATCCAGGCGACGGTCAGCCTCGACCCCGAGCTCATCGGCGGGGTGCGGATCGCTGTCGGCGATCAGGTCATCGACGCTTCTGTACGCGGCAAGCTCGCAGCCATGGCTACGGCGCTTAAGAATTAGGAGCATCAAACATGCAACTCAATCCCTCTGAAATCAGCGACCTGATCAAGAGCAAGATCCAGAATCTGCAGCTCGCCGCCACGGCGCGCACCGAAGGCACCGTCGTCTCCGTGACCGACGGCATCTGCCGCGTGCACGGCCTGGCCGACGTCATGCAGGGCGAAATGCTGGAATTCCCCGGCGACACCTTCGGCCTCGCGCTGAACCTGGAACGCGACTCCGTCGGCGCGGTCATTCTCGGCGCCTACGAGCACATCTCCGAAGGCGACACCGTGAAATGCACGGGCCGCATCCTCGAAGTGCCGGTCGGCCCCGAACTGCTCGGCCGCGTCGTGAACGCGCTGGGCCAGCCCATCGACGGCAAGGGTCCCATCCCCGCCAAGCTCTCCGAGCCGATCGAAAAGATCGCCCCGGGCGTGATCTGGCGCAAGTCGGTGTCGCAGCCGGTGCAGACCGGCCTCAAGTCCATCGACTCCATGGTGCCGATCGGCCGCGGCCAGCGCGAGCTGATCATCGGCGACCGCCAGACCGGCAAGACGGCGGTGGCCATCGACACCATCATCAACCAGAAGGGCAAGGATCTCTTCTGCGTGTACGTCGCCATCGGCCAGAAGGCCTCGACGATCAAGAACGTGATCCGCAAGCTGGAGGAAACCGGCGCGATGGAATACACCATCGTCGTCGTCGCCACCGCCTCCGAATCCGCCGCGATGCAGTACATCGCGCCGTACTCCGGCTGCACCATGGGCGAGTACTTCCGCGACCGCGGCCAGGACGCCCTGATCATTTACGACGACTTGACCAAGCAGGCCTGGGCCTATCGCCAGATCTCGCTGCTGCTGCGCCGCCCGCCGGGCCGCGAAGCCTATCCCGGCGACGTGTTCTACCTGCACTCGCGCCTGCTCGAGCGCGCCGCCCGCGTCAGCGAGGAGTATGTCGAGAAGTTCACCAACGGCGCTGTCAAGGGCAAGACCGGTTCGCTCACCGCGCTGCCCGTCATCGAGACGCAAGCCGGCGACGTCACCGCCTTCGTGCCGACCAACGTCATCTCCATCACCGACGGCCAGATCTTCCTGGAAACCGACCTCTTCAACGCCGGCATCCGTCCCGCCATCAACGCCGGCATCTCGGTGTCCCGCGTCGGCGGCGCCGCCCAGACCAAGGTCATCAAGAAGCTCGGCGGCGGCGTGCGCCTGGCGCTGGCCCAGTACCGCGAACTCGCGGCCTTCGCCCAGTTCGCCTCCGACCTGGACGAAGCCACCCGCAAGCAGCTCGAGCGCGGCCGCATGGTGACCGAACTGATGAAGCAGGCCCAGTACGCGCCGATGCAGGTGGCGGAAATGGCCGTGACGCTGTTCACCATCAACAAGGGCTACTTCGACGACATCGAGGTGAAGCGCGCGCTGGCATTCGAAGCCGCGCTGCACCAGACTATGCGGCAGAAGCACGCCGACCTCATGGGCAAGATCGACAGCAGCAAGGACCTCGACGCCGATGCGGAAAAGGCCCTCGATGCAGCCGTCCTCGAGTTCAAGAAGACCTGGGCTTAAGTAATCCAGTCACGGCCGAATCGCTAGGAGCCAACATGCCAAGCGGCAAGGAAATACGCACCAAGATCAAGAGCGTGCAAAACACGCGCAAGATCACCAAGGCCATGGAGATGGTCGCGGCCTCGAAGATGCGCAAGGCGCAGGAGCGCATGAAGGCCGCCCGTCCCTATGGCGAGAAGATCCGTCGGCTGGCCGCCAACCTGTCGCACGCCAACTCCGAGTACAAGCACCCCTTCCTCAAGAAGGCGGACGAGATCAGGCGCGTCGGCCTCGTCGTCGTCACGACCGACAAGGGCCTGTGCGGCGGCCTCAACACCAACGTGCTGCGCATTTGCCTCAACCAGATGAAGGAGTGGGAAGGCAAGGGCGTCGGCGACATCCGCGTCACCGCCATCGGCTCGAAGGGCCTCGGCTTCATGCAGCGCCTCGGCGCCCGGGTCGTCTCCAACGTCACGCACCTCGGCGACACGCCGCACCTGGAGAAGATGATCGGCCCGGTGAAGGTCATGCTCGACGCCTTCCACGCCGGCGAGCTGGATGCCGTGTATGTCGCCTACACCCGCTTCCTCAACACCATGAAGCAGGAGCCGGTGATGGAACAGCTGCTGCCGCTCTCCGGCGAGCAGCTGCGCCAGACCGAGCACGGCTGGGACTACATCTACGAGCCGGACGCCCGCGCCGTCATCGACGAACTGCTGGTGCGCTACGTCGAGGCACTGGTGTACCAGTCGGTGACGGAGAACATGGCCTCCGAGCAGAGCGCGCGCATGGTCGCCATGAAGGCGGCCTCCGACAACGCCGGCACCGTGATCAACGAACTGCAGCTGGTCTACAACAAGACCCGCCAGGCCGCGATCACCAAGGAAATATCCGAGATTGTCGCCGGTGCGGCGGCGGTCTAACGAAACGAATTTATTGTTTGGGGAACGACGATGAGTCAAGGTGAAATTGTTCAGTGCATCGGCGCGGTGGTGGACGTCCAGTTCAAGCGCAACGAGATGCCGAAAGTCTATGACGCCCTCGCCATGGAAGGCTCGGAGCTGACGCTCGAAGTCCAGCAGCAGCTGGGCGACGGCGTCGTGCGCACCATTGCGCTGGGTTCTTCCGAAGGTCTGCGCCGCGGCATGATGGTGGCCAACACCGGCAAGCCGATCTCGGTGCCGGTGGGCAAGGCCACGCTGGGCCGCATCATGGATGTCCTCGGCAAGCCGATCGACGAGGCCGGGCCCATCGGCACGGAAGACCGCCGCTCGATCCACCAGAAGGCCCCCGCCTTCGACGAGCTGGCCCCCAGCCAGGAACTGCTCGAAACCGGCATCAAGGTGATCGACCTGGTCTGCCCGTTCGCCAAGGGCGGCAAGGTCGGCCTGTTCGGCGGCGCCGGCGTCGGCAAGACGGTCAACATGATGGAGCTCATCCGCAACATCGCCATCGAGCACTCCGGCTACTCCGTGTTCGCCGGCGTCGGCGAGCGCACCCGCGAGGGCAACGACTTCTACCACGAGATGAAGGACTCCAGCGTTCTCGACAAGGTCGCGCTGGTGTACGGCCAGATGAACGAGCCGCCCGGCAACCGCCTGCGCGTCGCGCTGACCGGCCTCACCATGGCCGAGCACTTCCGCGACGAAGGCCGCGACGTGCTGTTCTTCGTGGACAACATCTACCGCTTCACCCTGGCCGGCACCGAAGTGTCCGCGCTGCTCGGCCGCATGCCTTCCGCCGTGGGCTACCAGCCGACGCTGGCCGAGGAAATGGGCCGCCTGCAGGAGCGCATCACCTCCACCAAGACCGGCTCGATCACCTCGATCCAGGCCGTGTACGTGCCTGCCGACGACTTGACCGACCCGTCGCCCGCCACCACCTTCGGCCACCTCGACGCCACCGTCGTGCTCTCGCGCGACATCGCTTCGCTCGGCATCTACCCTGCGGTCGACCCGCTCGACTCCACCAGCCGCCAGGTCGACCCCAACGTCATCGGCGAGGAGCACTACGCCACCACGCGCGGCGTGCAGCAGACGCTGCAGCGCTACAAGGAACTGCGCGACATCATCGCCATCCTCGGCATGGACGAACTGGCCCCGGAAGACAAGCTCGTCGTCTCCCGCGCCCGCAAGATCCAGCGCTTCCTCTCACAGCCCTTCTTCGTCGCCGAAGTGTTCACCGGTTCCGCCGGCAAGTACGTGCCGCTCAAGGAAACCATCCGCGGCTTCAAGATGATCGTCAACGGCGAGTGCGACGCCCTGCCCGAGCAGGCCTTCTACATGGTCGGCACCATCGACGAGGCCTTCGAGAAGGCCAAGACGCTGCAATAAGGATGTAAGGTGTGAGGAGTTAGGGGTCAGGAGTTAAAAGCTTGTCCCGCTGTTCTTCCTCCTCACTCCTCACCCCTCACTCCTAACGAGGAAAGATATGGCCATGACTGTTCACGTCGACATCGTCAGCGCGGAAGAATCCATCTTCTCGGGACTGGCGGAGTTCGTCGTTCTGCCGGGCGAAGCCGGCGAGCTGGGCATCATGCCCGGCCACACCCCGCTGCTCACCCGCATCAAGCCGGGCGCCGTGCGCGTCAAAGTGCTCGGCCAGGAAGAAGAGGAACTCGTCTTCGTCGCCGGCGGCATGCTAGAAGTGCAGCCCAACCTCGTCACCGTGCTGGCCGACACCGCCATCCGTGGCAAGGACCTCGACGAAGCCAAGGCCCTCGACGCCAAGAAAAAGGCCGAAGAAGCGATGCAGAACAGGACCTCGGAACTCGAGTACGCCAAGGCCCAGGCCGAACTGGCCGAAGCCATCGCCCAACTCGCCGCGATCCAGAAACTGCGCAAGCGGCACTGAGCGAAAAGCATCAGCAATAAGAAAAGGCAGCCTCGGCTGCCTTTTTTATTGCCTGAGTGCCAGCATCCAGAAAGTCAGTCGCTGTGATACGGCGGTTTGCTCATAGAATAGAGTTCAAAATGGAAGCCATATTAATCTTGCGTATCAAGCGAATACATTGGCATCATGTGCTAGCAAATTATAATAAAGCAGTTTTGATTCAAACCTAACGGATGTTCACGCTAGGCGCTACCGTTGGCCATGGAGGGGTTCTATTCAATGAATAACAAAGATAAAAAAGAACTCAGCGAAACCGATATTTGCGATCTGTTTATTACCCCGGCGATCAGAAACGCTGGCTGGGACTCGATGAACCAGATTCGCCGCGAAGTTACCCTTACCCCTGGTCCGATTGTCGTGCGCGGCAACATGTCTTCGCGCAACAAGAAAAAGAAGAAGTTTGCTGACTATGTATTGTCCTGGGAGCCGGGTGTGCCCGTCGCTGTGGTTGAGGCCAAGGACAACAATTACACCGTCAGCCATGGCATGCAGCAGGCGCTGGGCTATGCGGAAATCCTCGATGTGCCAAGCGCCTTTAGTTCAAACGGCGATGCCTTCGCCTCCCACAATAAAGCGCCCCTCTCGGGCGAAGAAATCGAGACCGAATTCCCCCTTGAAGCGTTTCCCTCTCCCCAAGACCTATGGAAGCGCTACAAGTCTTATCGTGGCATCGGAGACGATGCAGAAAAACTGGTCGTGCAGCCATACCACCTGGACGTTTCTGGCAAGGAGCCTCGCTACTACCAGGTGGAGGCTATCAACCGCACCGTCGAAGCAGTAGCCAGTGGCAATAAACGCGTGCTGTTGGTTATGGCGACGGGCACCGGCAAGACCTACACGACATTCCAGATCATCTGGCGCTTGTGGAAGGCCGGGGTGGTCAAACGCATTCTGTTCCTGGTTGACCGTAACATCCTCGTCGACCAGACCCTCGTCAACGACTTCAAGCCCTTCGGCTCGGTCATGACGAAGATCAAGAACCGCAAGATCGACCCGTCCTACGAAATCTACCTGGGCCTGTATCAGGCCATCACCGGCCCGGACGAAGAAGACAAGATTTTTAAAAGTGTCTCGCACGATTTTTTCGACATGATCGTCATCGACGAATGCCATCGCGGCAGCGCGGCCGACGACTCCGCTTGGCGTGAAATTCTCGAATACTTCGACAATGCAGTTCAGCTTGGCCTCACCGCTACACCCAAGGAAACCAAATACGTCTCAAGCAGCACCTACTTCGGCGAGCCGGTTTACACCTACAGCCTCAAGCAGGGGATCGAAGATGGCTTTCTCGCGCCTTACAAGGTCGTGCGAATCGACATCGACAAGGACATCGAAGGCTGGACGCCGCCGCCAGGCATGAAGGACGACCTGGGACAGGAAATCGAGCAGCGCGAATACAACCAGAAAGACATGGATCGCATCCTCGTGCTCAACCAGCGCACCAAGCTGGTTGCCAAGCGCATCATGCAATACCTCAATGCGACCGACCCGTTTTCCAAGACCATCGTTTTCTGCGAAGACATCGACCACGCCGAACGCATGCGCGTGGCGCTGGTGAATGCGGCGGGCCGGCTTGCGCTGGACAACCCGAAATACATCATGCGCATCACCGGGGACAGCGTTGAAGGCAAGGCCGAGCTGGACAACTTCATTGATCCGGAGAGCAAGTTCCCGGTCATCGCCACCACTTCGGAATTGCTGACTACCGGCGTCGATGCCAAGACCTGCAAGCTCATCGTGCTGGACAAGACTATCACCTCGATGACCAGCTTCAAACAGATCATCGGGCGTGGCACCCGCATCGACGAGGAAAACAACAAGTGGTTCTTCACCATCATGGACTTCAAGAAGGCCACCGAACTGTTCCGTGACCCGGATTTCGATGGCGAAGCGGTGGTGATCTACGAACCCGGCAATGACGACGACCCCGTGCCGCCCGATCCGGGCTACCCGGACGAAGAGGACAAAGAACCTGAGGGCGTCGAAGAGCCGCCGGGCGTTTACAAAGTCCGCGTCAGCGGGGTAGACGTCAATATCATTTCCGAGCGCGTCGAGTACATCGGGCCGGACGGTAACCTCATCACCGAGTCCTACAAGGACTTTAGCCGCAAGCAGATTCAGAACGAATTTGCTTCGCTGGATGACTTCCTCAGTCGTTGGAACGGCGCCGCGAAAAAGCAGGCCATCATCGACGAACTGGAAGAGCACGGCATCGTGCTGGACAACCTCGCCACGGAAATCGGCAAGGACTACGGCGATTTCGACCTGATCTGCCACATCGCCTGGGGCCAGCCGCCACTGACGAGAAAAGAACGCGCCAACAAGGTCAAGAAGCGCAACTACTTCACCAAATATGGCGAGCAGGCCCGCGCAGTGCTCACCGCGCTGCTCGACAAATATGCCGACGAAGGCATCGCCACACTGGAAAGCGCCAAGGTGCTGCGCCTCGATCCGTTCAAGACCATGGGAACGCCCGTGGAAATCATCAACACCATCTTCGGCGGCAAGGAACAGTTCGATACCGCCATCCAGGAACTGGAACAAGAGCTGTATAGAAGGGAAGAATCTGCATGAGTAATGTTTCCGGCATCATCAAATCCATACAGGACATCATGCGCAAGGATGTCGGCGTCGATGGCGACGCCCAGCGCATCAGCCAACTGGTCTGGATGTTTTTCCTGAAAATCTTCGACGACCGCGAAACGGAACTGGAATATCTGGAAGAAGGTTACAAATCTCCGCTGCCAGAGCATCTTCGTTGGAGAAATTGGGCGAAGAATCCAGAAGGTATGACCGGCGAACCGCTGGCTGATTTCGTGAACATGCAACTATTCCCTACATTGAAGGAAAAGTTGCCTACACATGGTCCAACAGGGCAGCGCGCCCAAGTGGTGCGCAGCGTGTTTGAAGACGCCTACAACTACATGAAGTCCGGCACGCTGATGCGCCAGGTCATCAACAAGATTTGCGAAATCGACTTCAACAACAGCGGCGACCGCCACACTTTCGGCAGTATCTACGAACAAATCCTGCGCGACCTGCAAAGCGCGGGCAACGCGGGCGAGTTTTACACCCCGCGCGCCGTCACCCGCTTCATTGTCAACCGCGTTGACCCCAAGCTGGAAGAAACCGTGCTCGACCCTGCCTGTGGCACCGGCGGCTTTCTCACCTGCACCATCGACCACAAGCGCGAGCATTACGTCAAAACTCGCGAAGACGAAGAAACGCTGGTCAACTCCATCCGGGGCTTTGAAAAAAAGGCGCTGCCGCACATGCTCGCCGTCACCAACATGATCCTGCACGGCATCGACACCCCCACATACATCAAGCACGACAACACCCTGAGCCGCCCCTACAAGGACTACGGCAACGCCGACCGCGTCAACGTCATCATCACCAACCCGCCCTTCGGCGGCATGGAAGAGGACGGTATCGAAAACAACTTCCCCGCCCACCTGCGCACCCGTGAAACGGCGGACTTGTTCATGGCCCTGGTCATCAAGTTGCTTAAGGACCAAGGCCGTGCCGCTGTGGTGTTGCCCGATGGCTTCCTGTTTGGCGAAGGCATGAAGACCCGCCTCAAGCAATCTCTGCTGGAAGAGTGCAACTTGCACACCATCGTGCGCCTGCCCAACGGCGTGTTCAATCCCTACACCGGCATCAAAACCAACCTGCTGTTTTTCACCAAGGGCCAGCCCACCGAGCACGTCTGGTTTTACGAGCACCCCTACCCGGAGGGCGTGAAGAGCTACAACAAGACCAAGCCCATGCGCTTCGAGGAATTCGAAACTGAGATCGCCTGGTGGGGTGACGAGGCGGATGGGTTCAAGGTGCGGGTACAGACCGAGCAGGCCTGGAAAGTGCCGGTCGCCGACATCGTCGCGCGCAACTACAACCTCGACATCAAGAACCCCCACGTCGGCGAACAGATCAGCCACGACCCGGACGAACTGTTGCAGCGATACCGGCAGCAGCAGGAAGGCATCGCCGGACTGCGCAATCAGCTCAAGGACATCCTGCAGCAGGCCTTGCACCGGGGCGAGGCGTGACCATGGCGGAAGTCATCACCGACAATCTCGACCTGTGGACCTCGGCGCTGCTCACCAAGTCCACCGCCGGACGCGGCAGCAACGGCAAGCTGGAAGCCTATGGCATCAAGAAGCTGCGCGAGTTGATTCTGGAACTCGCGGTGCGCGGGAAGCTCGTGCCGCAGGACCAGAGCGACGAACCGGCGAGAGAGCTATTAAAACGAGTCGCGGCAGATAAGGCCAAGATGGTAAAAGAAGGGAAAATCAGAAAAGAAAAGGATTTCCCGGCTATCACTGACGAAGAAATTCCATTCAATGTGCCGGGCGGGTGGGAGTGGGCCCGGATTAATGATGTAGGTCATGATTGGGGGCAAAAGACGCCTGATGCAAAATTCATCTACATCGATGTCTCTGCGATTGATAACACCGCAGGCGTTATCAGCTCGCCGGGCTTATTGAGCGCAGCCGACGCACCTTCGCGGGCAAGAAAAATAGTAACAAAAGGCACTGTTATTTATTCAACGGTGCGGCCCTATCTCAAGAACATTTGTGTAATTGAAGAGGACTACTCACCGGAAGCTATCGCAAGCACAGCTTTTGCTGTGCTGCATCCGTTCCAAGACATGCCCGGCAAGTTCTTTGCGCTGTATTTCAGAAGCCCCGAATTTGTGAAGTATGTCGAGAAGGTTCAAACCGGTATTGCGTATCCGGCAATAAACGACAAGCAGTTTTATGGCGGCCTCGTTCCCATTCCTCCTAGTGCCGAACAACACCGCATCGTCGCCAAAGTCGATGAGCTCATGGCCTTGTGCGACCAACTGGAACGACAGCAAACCGACAGACTCGCAGCCCACCAAACCTTGGTGGAGACCCTGCTCGGCACGCTCACCCGCGTCGCGTCGCAACAGGAATTCAACGTAGCCTGGGCGCGTATCGCCAACCACTTCGATACCCTGTTTACCACCGAAGCAAGCATCGACCAACTTAAACAAACCACCCTGCAACTCGCCGTCATGGGCAAACTCGTTCCCCAAGACCCCAACGATGTACCGGCGAGTGTGCTGCTCAAACGCATTCAGGTTGAAAAAGCGAAGTTGATCGCTGAGGGCAAGATCAAGAAAGACAAACCGTTATCGCCAGTCGCTGATGAGGATAAGCCGATTACTCAGCCACCGGGGTGGGAGTGGGTAAGACTCGGTGAAATAGCCGAAACCATTCGTGGCGTGACATATGGCAAATCGGAAGCCAGCGACGTCCCCCAGGCAAATTACGTCCCTCTCCTGCGCGGAAATAACATAAATCAAACCCTCAATTTTGATAACCAAGTCTTCGTGCCGAAGCAACTTCTAAATGATGCGCAGTATGTAAAGGCAGGTGACATAGTTATCGCAATGTCCAGTGGAAGTGCCGATCTCGTCGGTAAGGCAGCTCAAGCAACAGAGGATTTCGAAGGAGGATTTGGCGCGTTCTGTGGCGTTATAAGACCAGTTTCTGATGAGCTTCATAGCTATTTTGGCTTCTTTTTCCAGACTCCGTTATACAGAAATCGGGCTGCCGGTCATGGGAAAGGCATCGGGATAAACAACCTTCAGAAAACGGCGCTACAAACGTTAGAAATCCCGTTGCCGCCATTAGACGAACAACACCGCATCGTCGCCAAAGTCGATGAACTCATAGCCCTGTGTGACGCCCTCAAGGCGCGCATCCAAGACGCCCAAACCACCCAAATCCACCTCGCCGACGCCATCGTCGAACAGGCCGTCTGCTGAGTAGCGGGACATGACGCCGGCGCCGCAAAAAATCTGGTGTGACGAAGACGAGCATTGCCGTTACGAGCACTTTGCCGATTTCAATGAGTGGCTGGATAACGAGGAGGGGCAAGCTGCCCGGGTTGAATATGGAGTCGATGCCTTGCCCCAGCCCAGCAAGGCGCTTTTCTCGGGTGACAGAAGCAGTTATGACGAAGCGTTTCAGGCGTTTCGCAAACAGCGTCGTCACGAGGCGCTGGGCGAAGCCTGGTTTCAAGAGCAGCTTGGCGATGATCACTGGTTCCAGCGCAATGTGGATCACTTCATTCAACTTGTCGATCTCATGTATGCCGGGGCGGTGGTGCCGTTTGTCGGTGCGGGCATTTCGGCATCGGCCGGTTTTTCAAGCTGGAAAGATCATCTGCGGCGCCAAGGCAAAACGGCACATATCGCTTCGGAACGTATAGAAGCGCTATTGGCCAGCGGCGCCTACGAAACCGTGCTTGAAGAGATCGAGGCCGTCCGTGGCCGCGAGGTGTTCATCAATGAAATTCGCGATGAGTTTTCCCGTAACCTCACCATCCCCGATGTGGTCTGGCGTATCTCCGAGCTGTTCACGGATACAGTCATTACAACCAACTATGATCGCTTGCTGGAGCAATCTTTTGAAACCGGCGAGGTAGGCAGGGTTCAGGTAATCAATGGCCTGAATGCGCTGGAGCAGCCCGATCCGAAGAAGATCACGG
This sequence comes from Rhodocyclales bacterium, assembly GCA_016214145.1. GTDB lineage: Bacteria > Pseudomonadota > Gammaproteobacteria > Burkholderiales > Rhodocyclaceae > Desulfobacillus. The sequence goes on along the minus strand of JACRPA010000010.1, from coordinate 161,604 downwards.
TCATCAAGCTGCACGGCGATATTCGCGAGCCGAAGCGCTGCATCCTCAGCAAGGACCAATACGACGAAGCCTACGGCAACGGCAGCCTGAATATGCACAAGCCTATTCCCAAGCTGCTCGCCTACCTTTACAAAAACAGCAGCCTGCTCTTTTTGGGCTGTAGCCTGAGCAATGACAGGACGGTTCAGGTATTCAGGAAAGTCAAAGAAGGGATGGGCGAAGAGGAGGAGACCAAACAGCACTTCTCCATCGAGCAGGCCCCCGAAAGCCCGGAAAAGATCGCGCAGCGCAATTCAGAACTGGCCAAGCTGGGCATTACCCCTATCTGGTTTGAGAAAGGGCGCTATGAGCTAGTCGAAAACATACTCAGCCTTGCCAAGAACGAGCTACGGCACCGGGGCGTCGCGCCTCAACCGCTACCGGTTGAAGAGGCACCAATCAAGCTGGACATGGATTTGAGCCATTTCCTCGGCGATTTCATCGACCTGATGCCATTGCTGCACTGGTTGCACCAGGCTGTTCCGCAAGCCGCAACACGCCAATATCTTTCTGCCATGCAGCGTGTGTTTCATGGACATTCTTTTGCGACTCAGCAAACGGACAAAAATCTAGCGATGGCGCTGGATAATCTGCTTCGCGTTTTGTCGAATTCGCCAGAGTTTGATGGGTATGCCCATGGAAAACTTTCAGTGGCCTTCAAGTACCTGCAGCAATACCTGAAATCCATTGGCGAAGAGAATCATCTGGACGATGATTTCGAGTGGAACATTCACGAACTGTTGACTATCCCCGCTTCTCAGCTCGAAATGCTTGTGGCGCATAAGGTTGATGGGAGCTTCGATTATCACGCGATACGTTTGATTTCCGCTCTGTTGCAGCATGGGAAGAATCAACGTGCATCGCAGAAGTCCTTTTGTGAAATGCCGGGTGCCGTAAACCATGAGTTTGGCGACTACATATCACTGGCACTCTCCGCAAATCTGGGCGTTACCGTTCCTGATCGCCTTGATCAAATCTACACGGGTGATATACGTAGCTTGTGTGAAGACGCCTGGAATAATTTAGATAAGCCAATCGATCTCAGGTTTTTCGAGCGGGTGAAATTGACGATTGCGCAAATTCTTAAGTAGGCATGGGAATGACTGCGGGTCCAGGTGACCGCCCTGGCTTCGCCGTTCTGGGCGATGACCAAAGGCTCGCGCCGCTCGGCGAGCTCGCGGATGATTTCCGCCGCGGTTGACTTCACGTAGCTGATGGGCTTGATGCGGGTGGTGTATTTCATGGCGCCTCCTTGCGGTCGGACTGAATATGTCCGCATTCGGTCCTGCAGCAATCGATTGCCGCCGTGTTGCGGAGACTGACTTTCCGCCAAAGATCGGGCGCCCTTGAATGTCCTGAGAAATGTCCTTGGAAGATCCAGAACATTTCTCCCATTTACAGTATGTTATGTTGCCCTGTGTTGAAAAATCGGACCTGAAAATGTCCGTGAAAAAAGGATGACGCTTCTGGCAAATTTTCCAGACAGACATCCTTTATGTACGAATGAGCGCTTCCCTTCTGCCCCCACCCAACACCCTCTTCGGCCACCCCCTGCGCAGCTTGTGGTCGCTCGATCTGGGCATCCGTTTCCTCAATCACGGTTCCTTCGGCGCGGCGCCGCTGGCGGCGCGCGGGCGCCTGGCCGGGTTTGTCGGCGCCGTACCGCAGCGACTGACTTTTTGGACAACGCCACAGCGGGCGCCAACGCGGTGCTGCGCTGGCGCGGGTGTTCGGGCGGTAGATAGAAATCTACCCTAAATTGGGTCTTACCGTCCCTATATTGGGGAATTGTGACCAGATTCAATTCACTTTCGACCCTTGCCTTTTCCCCAAATCAGGGTCGATAATCCCTATTATGGGGAAAACAAGCTTGGCATCAATTTCGACTGTTCTGTTCTCCGGCGTCCAGCAGCGGGTACTTGGCCTGCTGTTCGGGCAACCGGATCGGTCTTTCTACGCCAATGAAATCGCGAAGCTGGGCAGGACGGGGCGTGGCGCCTTGCAGCGGGAGTTGGAGCGGATGACCGCCTCCGGCTTGATCACGATGACCGCCATCGGCAAGCAGAAACACTACCAGGCCAATAAGTGCTCACCCATCTTTGAAGAGCTTCGGGGGATCGTGCTCAAGACTTTCGGCATGTCCGACATCCTGCGCCTTGCCCTGTCCGAATATGGCGATACCATACGCCTTGCCTTCATATTCGGCTCGGTCGCCAAGGGCGCGGATACGGCCGCCAGCGACATCGACGTCCTGGTGGTTGCCGATGACTTGAGCTACAGCATGCTGTTCGAGGCGCTAACGAAGGTTGAGGGAACCCTGGGCCGCAAGGTGAGCCCCACGCTTTACTCGGTTGAGGAATTCAACAAGAAAGTGCAGGGCGACAACCATTTCGTGACTCGTGTTCTCAAGCAGCCGAAGATCATTCTCATGGGAGACGAGAGTGCCATCCCCACAGGAAAGTCTGCAGAACCTGCAGAAGATCGGTCAGATCAAGGCTGAACCGCCGGATCAGGTCGAGTTCGATGGGCTGGTCAGATCGGCCAGGCGGAAACTGCCTGACGCCGATAACCCGGCGCTGTCACTCGAAAGCCGCTTCACCCTTGCTTACGATGCGGCCCATTCACTTGCCCTCGCGGCACTGCGCTGGCATGGCTACCGCTCGGAAAATCGCTACACCGTCTTCCAGGTTCTGGGGCATACCTTGTCCTTCCCGCCGGCCAAATGGCGATTTCTTGACGACTGCCACAAGAAGCGGAATATAGCCCTCTATGACGGCGACTTCGCCGAAGACGAGCAACTGATCGGAGAACTCATTGCGGTCGCAAAGGAACTGCAAATTGCAGTTGAGGCCTTGGGACCAGTCGCGCCCGCTGTTTAGATCTTCACTTAAGGAGTCCCGGATGAGACCAGCACTGATCGGCGCATCCCTGATCGTCACCGCCCTGTTCCAGCCGGCGCCTGCCGCGGCACAGGACATGGCCGCCATGGAGAAGTGGGCCAAGGTGGAGATCGTGCATTACGAAGTGGTGGGGGAATTCTTCCAGAAGCATGTGCAGATTCCTCCCACGGATGCGGATCTCTACGCGGATGTGGCCGAGCGCGTGACGCTGTCCTTCGACTGGAACAGGAAGAAGGGCGTGATCGTGGGCACGCCGACAATCCGGAACGATGCGGGCAAGGTGTCCAACCTCATGGGGATGGAGAAGAAGTGCCCGACCGGAAAGCTGAACGGACCTTACGAGCACTTCGATGTGGTGGAGATCCGGCAATCCAGACCCAAGGAGGCGCTGGAGCTGGTCGGCAAGCGCATCCATCCGGACACGATGGTGGCGGATTCCTGCAGCAGCAAACTCCGTCTGTTCAAGGGCGCGTCCGTGGCGGCGAGGGAATACATCGCCCCGCCCGATCCGCAGGTGCTGGGCATGGCCAGCATGATTCAAAAGGGCAGCCCCATCACGGTGACGCCGGACGGCAAGTCCATCGTGACGAAGGCGCTCAACAACAACTGGGTGTGGACTTACACGCCGACGGCGAAGTAGGTGGCTGAATCGCCGTATCGCGGAGACTGACTTTTAGGGAGGCCGTCCGCGACCGGGCGGCCGCGGACGGTTCAAGAGGCGATCAGGCGAACAGCCAGGGCTGCGCGGCCTTGTGCTTCGCTTCGAAGGCCTTGATCTCGTCGGCGTGCTGCAGCGTCAGGCCGATCTCGTCGAGGCCGTTCATCAGGCAGTGCTTGCGGTGCGGCGTGATGTCGAACTGGAACCACTCGCCGGCGGGGTTGCGCACGGTCTGCGTTTCCAGGTCGACGCGCAGCTTGTAGCCCTTCTGCGCGGCGCATTCGCGGAACAGCTGGTCGACGATTTCGCTCGATGCGACGATGGGCAGGACGCCGTTCTTGTAGCAGTTGCCGAAGAAGATGTCGGCGAAGGACGGCGCGATGACGACCTGGAAGCCGTAGTCCTCGATGGCCCAGGGGGCGTGTTCGCGGCTGGAGCCGCAGCCGAAGTTGTCGCGGGCGAGCAGCACCTGCGAGCCCTGGTAGCGCGGCTGGTTCAGCACGAAATCCTTTTTCAGCGGGCGCTTGCTGCAGTCCATGCCCGGCTCGCCGAAATCCGCGTAGCGCCATTCGTCGAAGAGATAGGGGCCGAAGCCCGAGCGCTTGATCGACTTGAGGAACTGCTTGGGGATGATGGCGTCGGTGTCGACGTTGGCGCGGTCGAGCGGGCAGACCAGGCCGTTGAGGGATTTGAAGGCTTTCATGATGGTTCCTTGTTTACGTTATCGGTAGGTCGGGCTTCAGCCCGACTTCGGCCGCTGTTGTCGGGCTAAAGCCCGACCTACGTTTATCGGTTCTCCAGGGTGCGGATGTCGACGAAGTGGCCGGCGATGGCGGCCGCGGCGGCCATCTCGGGGCTGACGAGGTGGGTGCGCCCGCCGGCGCCCTGGCGCCCTTCGAAGTTGCGGTTGGAGGTGGAGGCGCAGCGCTCGCCCGGCGCGAGGCGGTCGGCGTTCATGGCAAGGCACATCGAGCAGCCCGGCTCGCGCCATTCGAAGCCGGCGGCGAGGAAGATCTTGTCGAGGCCCTCGGCCTCGGCCTGGCGCTTGACCTGGCCGGAGCCCGGCACGACCAGCACCAACTTCACATTAGCGGCCTTCTTCCTGCCTTTGGTGTACTGGGCGGCGGCGCGCAGGTCTTCGATGCGCGAGTTGGTGCACGAGCCGATGAAGACCTTGTCGACCTGGATGTCCTGGATCGGCGTGTCGGCCTTGAGGCCCATGTACTGCAGGGCGCGCTCGATGCCGACGCGCTTCTGCGCATCGCTTTCCTTCGCCGGATTGGGCACGCGGCCGCCGACCGGCAGCACCTGCTCGGGCGAGGTGCCCCAGGTGACCTGCGGCTCGATTTTCGCGGCGTCGAGTTCGACCACCGCGTCGAACTTCGCGTCGGCGTCGGATTTCAGCGTCTTCCAGTAGGCTACAGCCTTGTCCCAGTCGGCACCCTTCGGCGCGAACTGGCGGCCCTTCAGGTAGGCGGCGGTCTTCTCGTCGGGGGCGACGATGCCGGCACGGGCGCCGCCCTCGATGGCCATGTTGCAGAGAGTCATGCGGCCTTCGACGGAGAGCTCGCGGATGGCCGAGCCGCCGAATTCGACGGCGTAGCCGGTGCCGCCGGCGGTGCCGATCTTGCCGATGATGGCCAGCGCGATGTCCTTCGCCGTCACGCCGGGACTGACTTTTCCGTCGACCCTGATGAGCATGCGCTTCGAGCGCTTGGCGACCAGGGTCTGCGTCGCCAGCACATGCTCGACCTCGGAGGTGCCGATGCCGAAGGCCAGCGCGCCGAAGGCGCCGTGCGTGGACGTGTGGCTGTCGCCGCACACCACGGTCATGCCGGGCAGGGTGGTGCCGTTCTCCGGGCCGATGACGTGGATGATGCCCTGGTTGGCGTGCTTGAAGGGGAAGTACACCAGCGCGCCGAAATCCCTGATGTTGGCGTCGAGGGTTTCCACCTGCAGGCGCGAGACGGGGTCCTTGATGCCCTCGTCCCAGTGGTCGGTCGGCGTGTTGTGGTCGGGGTTGGCGACCACGCTGGTGGCGCGCCATGCCTTGCGCTTGGCGAGGCGCAGGCCCTCGAAAGCCTGCGGGCTGGTCACCTCGTGCATGAGGTGGCGGTCGATGTAGAGGAGGCAGGTGCCGTCCGCTTCCTCGCGGACGACGTGCGATTCCCAGAGTTTGTCGAAAAGCGTCTTGCCGGCCATGATAGTTCCTTCGCTTGAGCGTCATTCCCGCGCAGGCGGGAATCCATGGGTCCCCGCTTTAGTTACGGCATAACCTGAAGGTTAGCCTGCACTGAAACTTCGTTTTCGCGGGGACGACAAAGTATTCACTGTTGCGGAAGAAATGCTAGCCAAGGTTTGGTACCCTGACAAGGCTGGTAGTTATACTAGTACTGCGAATAACAGCCAGGAGGGCGGATGGACAGTCGTCGCAAGGAGCTCGGCGAGTTTCTGCAGGTGTTGCGCGGACGCACTGCGCCGGAGGCGTTCGGCTTTCCCTCGGGAAGTCGCCGCCGCACGCAGGGTCTGCGCCGCGAGGAGGTGGCGCAACTGGCCGGCATCAGCCCGACCTGGTACACCTGGATCGAACAGGGGCGCAAGGTGAACGTCTCGGCCGACGTGCTGGGCCGGCTGGCGCAGACGCTGCGCCTGACGCGCGGCGAGCGCGCCTACATCTTCGAGCTGGCCGGGCGGCGCGATCCGCTCGGCGCGGCGCCGGAGGAGGACGCCGCCCCGGAACTGCTGACCGGCATGCTCGGCGACATCGGCATTCCCGCCTATATCATGGGCCGCACCTGGGACATGCTGGCCTGGAACAAGGCGGCGGCGGCGCTGTTCGCCGGCTGGCTGGACAAGCCGGCGAAGTCACACAAATTAGCGCACGAGCCGCCGCGCAACCTGCTGCGCTTCGTCTTCCTGCGCCCGCAGACGCGAAAGTTCCTCGTCGACTGGGAAACGCGGGCGCGGCGCATCACGGCGGAGTTCCGCGCCGACTGCCGCACGCGGCTGGACGAGCCGGCGCTGGTGCACCTGATCGAGGAACTGAAGAAAGGCAGCGCGGAGTTCTCGCGCTTCTGGAAGCAGCACGACGTGCTGGAGCGCCAGGGCGGCGAGCGCGCCTTCAACCATCCGAAGTGGGGCCTGGTGAGCTACCAGCAGGTGACGCTGCACCCGGTGGAGCAGGAGCACTTGAAGCTGGTGCTGCTGAAGCCGGAAGAGTGAGAGGCGGCGAGCAGTCGGCTGCGTCGGTGCGCTTCTTGAGGTTATCCGTGCAGCTTTTCCTGCAGCCAGACCTTGATCAGCGACTGATAGGGAACATCGCGCGCGTTGGCGGCGGCCTTGATGGAGTCCAGCAGATGCTGGGGCAGGCGCAGGGAAATCGTCTTGGTGGTCGGCTTCAGGTTCGGCAGTACCGCGCGCTTTGCCTTCGACCAGTCGACATAAACGGTCGAGTCCTGGCTTTCCCAGAAGGCGCGCTCCTCGGCATCGTTCTTGAATCTTGGAATGGCTTTAGTCGGCTTGCTCATAAATCGTTCGCTCCTTCCGATGCATGTCCCGGGCGGAGATCACGCGAATCAGGCTGTCGGCCTTGCGCAGGGTGAAGGTCAAGTGCAACAAGCGCCCGGCTTCCGTCTGGCCCAGTGCGTGATGCCTGGCCTCCCGCTGGCTGTGCTTCTCGTCCTCCAGTAGCAGCAAGGGGTTGTTGAAGAAGACCTGTTCGGCCTCCGCCATCGATACGCCATGCTTCTCGTTCTTGCGTGCATTGCCGGCATCCCAATCGAAGCCGGTGATCCGGGAAAGATCAATCATTCGTGTATATTACTATTATATACGCAAGGGCACAAGTTAACCGCGGCCGGCTTCCTGATCCCGCACCAGCTTGTACTCGATGGAATCCACCAGGGCGTGCCAGGAGGCGTCGATGATGTCGGTGGACACGCCGATGGTGGTCCAGTGCTCGCGGTGGTCGGTGGATTCGATGAGCACGCGCACCCTGGCGGCGGAGGCCTGGTCGGAATCGAGCACGCGCACCTTGTAGTCGGTCAGGCGGATCTCGCCGATGGCCGGGTAGAAGCGCTCGAGCGCGCGGCGCACGGCCTTGTCCAGCGCGTTCACCGGGCCGTCGCCCTCGGCGGCGGTGATCTCCACCTCGTCGCCGACGCGGACCTTGATCATGGCCGAGGAGTTCATGCTGTTCACCGAGGGCTCGTTCACCATGACCTTGAACTCGACCAGCTCGAAGAAGGGCTGGTACTTGCCGAGCATCTTGCGCACGACCAGCTCGAAGGATTGCTCAGCGGCCTCGAAGTGGTAGCCCTCGTGCTCTAGCTGCTTGAGGCGGTCGATGATCTTCTTCGTCTCGGGCGAGTCCTTGCCGATCGACGGATCGACGGCCTGGATGCGGGCGAGGAGCGTGCTGCGGCCGGCGACTTCGGACATCAGCGTGCGGCGGCTGTTGCCGACCAGGTCGGGGTCGATGTGCTCGTAGGAGACCGGGTTCTTCACCACGGCGTCGACGTGCATGCCGCCCTTGTGGGCGAAGGCATCGGCGCCGACGTAGGCGGCCTTCTCGTTGTGCGGCATGTTGGCGATGTCGGAGACCGCCCGCGCCACCGTGGTGAGCGTGGCCATGTTCTGCGGCGGGATGCATTCGAAGCCGAGCTTCAATTGCAGGTCGGGAATGATCGAGCACAGGTTGGCGTTGCCGCAGCGCTCGCCGATGCCGTTGATGGTGCCCTGCACCTGCCTCGCGCCGGCCTGCACCGCCATGACGGTGTTGGCCACCGCCATCTCGCAGTCGTTGTGGCAGTGGATGCCGATCGGCGTCTTGAACTGCGCGACGACTTGTTTCGTGATGTCGTGGATGTCGTTCGGGAAGGTGCCGCCGTTGGTGTCGCACAGGCACAGGCAGTCGGCGCCGGCGTCGGCGGCGGCCTGCAGCGTGGCCAGCGCGTAGTCCGGGTTGGCCTTGTAGCCGTCGTAGAAGTGCTCGGCGTCGTAGACCACTTCCTTGCCCTGCTGCTTGAGATAGCGAATGGTGTCGCCGATCATGCGCAGATTCTCGTCGAGCTGGGTGCGCAGGATCCCGGTGACCTGGTAGTCCCAGCTCTTGCCGAAGATGGCGACGGCGTCCGTGCCGGCGGCGAGGATCGAGCGCACGTTGCCGTCGTCCTCGGCCTTGACGCCGATCTTGCGCGTGGCGCCGAAGGCGATCAGCCTGGCGTTCTTCAGCTTCATGCCGCGCACGCGCTCGAAGAACTCCAGATCCTTCGGGTTGGAGCCGGGGTTGCCGGCCTCGATGTAATGCACGCCGAGCGCATCGAGCCGCTCGACGATCTTGACCTTGTCGTCCACGGAGTAGGAGATGCCCTGCGCCTGGGCGCCGTCGCGCAGCGTGGAGTCGTAGATGGAAATCCGTTTCATCCCCCGGATTTTACAGGGTGAACCGGAGGTTCGCGAAGCGGATTTCAGAGGGGGATCAGGGCCGTATTTCCACCGGCGTGCCGTCGGTCACCAGGTTCCAGATTTCCTCGATGTCGTCGTTGGCGACGGCGATGCCGCCGGTAGTCCAGTCGCTGCCCTTCAGCGCGATGCCGAGCGGACCGAGCCAGTCGGGCGTGCCGTGGAGCAGGAGGCCGCCGCTGCGTTCGGTGTCGGACGGCGCCTGGCGGGAGAGGCGCAGCGCGAGATGGTTGGGGCTCTTCGGATTGCGACCGGCGACGAGGTAGCGGCCGGACGGGGTGCGGTTGTCGCCGCCGAGGGAGATGCGGTAGCTGCGCACGACGCGCTGCCGGCCCATCAGCGTCAGGCGTCGGCGCGACTTGTCGACGACAACCTTGTCGACCCGCGGCACGAAGACGGGCCGCGGCGAGCCGGCGTTGTCGTCGAAGGCCCGGGTGTTGGCGAGGGAGACGGAGAAGCAGAGGGCGGAGGAAGCTTTCATACGATGGCTCCTAGCAGTTGTCGTCCCCGCTTCCGCGGGGACCCAGGGGTTTCCGGGGTATGTGGATTCCCGCTTTCGCGGGAATGACGGGTGCTCATATCGCTTTTGCCGTGACGACGTAGCGCAGCGGCCCGCCGGCGCGCAGGGCGTCGAAGGGGTAGCAGGTGATCAGCGTGAGGCGCGTCTCGCCGGGCGCCTGCGCCAGTACGCGCGTCTCGCGCTTGTCGACGATCTCGCTGCGCTCGACACGATATCGCCGTATTCCGGAGACTGACTTTTCCACGACGATCTCTTCGCCGCGCTGCAACTCGCGCAGGAAGGCGAAGTGGGTGTCGCGGTGGGCGCCGATGACGCTGTTGCCGGCCTCGCCCGGCAGCGGCGTGCCGAAGACGTGGCCGGGGCCGAAGGCGATGCTGCGGCCGTTGGCGCCGGCCAGCACGTAGCGCTCGATGTCGCGGCCGGGCACGCTGATGCGCGCCACCGGCCAGGTGTCGGCCCAGGGCCAGGGCTTGGCGTGCTGCTCGCCTTCCAGCGTGCGCGCCCAGGCCTGCTTGATGAGCACCTGCGCCAGCCAGGCTTTCGCCTGGATGGTGCCGCCCTGGCCGAGTTGCCAGAGGCTGAAGACGAGCGCGGCGGCGGCGAGCCAGAGTTGCCAGCGGCGTCGTGTCGTAGGTCGGGCTTCAGCCCGATGACCGAAGGAAATCCCCGTGGGACGCGTCGGCCTGAAGGCCGACCTACAAGGCTTTGCGAGGGCGATACGCTGGGTAGCGGGCCAGGCGCATTCGACGCCGAGCGGCCAGTCGTGGTTTTGTGGGAGCGGCCTCCCGGCCGCGAAAATGCGCGCTTTCATCTCAAGCCCCCCTCAATGCAACAGGTTGCCGGCGCGCGGTGACAGTCAGCCCGATCGCCAGCAGCAGGGTGAGGAAACCGGCCAGCAGGTCCCACAGCGAATCGGTGGCGCCTTGCGGCAGCTCGCCGAACACCTTGTCGTATTCCCAGCCTTCCGGCAGGTTGGTCGGGATTGCGCCGGACTTGAGCTCGTCCTCTTTCGGGCGCACCGGCGTCTTGTCCACCGCGACGAGGCTGGTGTACTTGCTCACCAGGTGGTGGGCGAGGGCGATCTCGACGACGGCGTCGCGCACTTCCTCCTCCTTGCCGCCGTCGCGCAGGCTGTCGATGTGGGAGGCGATCTTCTCGCGCGCCCACAGCACGCCCATGCCTTTGCCCGTGCGCGCGTCGGCGAGCGGCAGTGTCGCCTGCCACGGGGAGTCGCCGCGCAGGCCGCTTAAGCGGATCTCGCCGTCCATCTTGTCGAGAGCGGCAGAGACGACGATGGGTTCGCCCAGATACAGATCCGGCACGCGTTTCGGCCAGGCTTCGACCGCGCCCGGCCAGGCGATCTCGATGCCTTTCAGCACGGGCGATTCGAGCTTGGCGAAAAGGTTGCCCATCTTCTCCTTCACTTCCTCGATCTTGCCGATGTAGGTGAAGGTGCCGCGGCCGGTCTGCGCGGCCTTGCCCATGAAGTGGCTGTTGGGGGCCGAGCCGATGCCGACGGTGAAGAGGCGCGAATCACCGAGCTTGTCCCTGATCAGCTTGAAGAGGTTGTCCTCGTTGCCGACGGCGCCGTCGGTGAGGAAGATCACCTGACGCACGCGGCCGGGGTTCTCGCGGCCGTTCAGCGCGAGGTTGAGCGCCAGCGCCATCTCGGTGCCGCCCTGCGCCTGCAGCTTGCGCACCCAGCGCACGGCGTTGTCGCGGTTGGCGGCGCTGGCCGGGCGCGCATCGCTGTAGAGCGCCTTGGCGTAGGAGTTGAATTCGATGACGTTGAAGCTGTCCTGTTCGGCGAGGCGCGAGACGGCGAGCGCCAGCGCCTCTTTCGCCTGGGCGATGGAGCTTCCGGACATGGAGCCGGAGGTGTCGATGACGAAGATCACTTCGCGCGGCAGGCGCGCGGAGGCGACCTCCTTCGCCGGCGGCATGACCATGAGCAGCGCGTACTGCTGGTCACCGTGCTTCTCGGTGAACAACGCTGCTTGCGGCGCATGGCTGGCCGCCGGCGTCCACGTGAGTTCGAAATCCTTGTTGGCCGGCACTTCACCCGCGGCCAGCTCGACGATGCGGCCGCCGCCTTCGCTCTCGCGCAGCGTGATCGGGTGATAGGGGCTGTCGACGCGGGCCAGCGGCACGCCGGCATCGAGCAGGACTTTCAGGCGCACCGGATTGCTCGGCGCGTGTTTCGCGGGATCGAGCACCGGCGGCGTGATGCGCGCGGCGTCCGGCACCTGGTCGGTGTTCGGCGACCAGCCGTGGCCCTGGCTTTCGGTCGGCGTGCCCGGGATGTAGCGCGGGCCGACCACCATGGGGAAGCGCAGGCTGAAGCTGCCTGAGTCATATCTCAGCGTCTGCTGGTATTCGATCTCCACCGTGATCTCGCCGCGCGGCGGGATGTTGGCCACACTCGTGGTGAAGAGGTTGGGCCGCTCCTGCTCAACGAGAGCGGCGCGCTGTCCGGAGGACTTGGCCTGCTCGTACTGGGCGCGCGCGGCCTGGCGCTCCTTGATGTCGCCCTCGATGATGCGGCGGCCGATCTTCATGCGCAGGTGGTCGACCGCGGCGTTCTCCGGCAGCGGGAAGACGTAGATGCCCTCGAACCAGGCATCGTAGGGATTGCGGTAAGTCTGTTTGACGACGGCGCGGGCGACGATGCCGGAGACCTTGATCTCGGCCTCGGTGGCCATCGCCGGCACGGCGAGGGTGGCGCCGTCGGCCTTCAGCAGCAGCGTGCCCTGCTGCGCCTGGGTCGGCTTCATCGGCACCAGTTCCGAAGCTTTTGCGTCATGGGCCAGCAGCAGGACGACGCCGGCCAGGGCGATGGAAGTGGCCAGACCGATGCCGAAGGCCAGAAAGACCTTGGCGATGAGTTCGACGACTGTCAGAGTGGCTCGGCGGTGGGACGTCATCCCCGCGGAAGCGGGGATCCAGTGTCTCCCGGTGACTCCTGGATTCCCGCTGAAGCCTGCCCTCGACTCCGATCGAGGGCGGGAATGACAAGTGGCGGTGTTCATTGTTTTTCTCCTTCCCGTTTCGAACGACAACCGTTCAGTTCGCATTGAAGCGGGGAAGTCGGGCGGCAGAGGGGAGCGAAACGGGCGGGGCGGCGAAGAATTGTGGCAAAAATATGGCAATTGCTTTTTTGCCGCTCCGGGTGCGGAGGTTTTCGGTATAGTCCGCGCCATGGCCAAACGCATCGCCATCGTCGAAGACGAAGCCGCCATCCGCGCCAACTACGCGGAGGCGCTGGCGCGCCAGGGTTACGAGGTCGCCGCCTACGCGGCCCGGCCCGAGGCGCTGGCGGCGTTCCGTACGCGGCTGCCCGACCTGGCGGTGATCGACATCGGCCTCGGCGACGAGCCGGAGGGCGGTTTCGAGCTGTGCCGCGCGCTGCGCGCGCTGTCGCCGCGCCTGCCGATCATCTTCCTTTCGGCGCGCGATTCGGACTTCGACATCGTCTCCGGCCTGCGCCTGGGCGCCGACGACTACCTGACCAAGGACATCAGCCTGCCGCACCTGCTGGCGCGCATCGCCGCACTGTTCCGCCGCGTGGACGTGCTGGGCGAGCCGCCGGCCGAGGAGGAGGTGGTCGAGCGCGGCTCGCTGCGGCTCGACGCCAAGCGCCTCGTCGCGACCTGGAACGCCGTGCCGGTGGAACTGACTTTGACCGAGTTCTGGATGGTGCACACCCTGACGAAGTTTCCCGGCCACGTGAAGGACCGCGACCAGCTCATGCACGACGCCAGGCTGGTGGTGGACGAGGGCACCATCACGTCCCATATCAAGCGCATCCGCCGCAAGTTCCAGGCCGTCGATCCGAAGTTCGATGCCATCGACACGGTGTACGGCATGGGCTACCGGTGGAAGGCATGAAGCGAGTTCCGTCATTCCCGCGGAAGCGGGAATCCACCCGACGTATGGATTCCCGCTTCCGCGGGAATGACGGGGGTTTGTCTCGCAGGTTCACATGAAAGCGCAATCACCGTTCCGCTTCAGTCTCCGCGCCAAGCTGGCGCTCGTCGCGCTGACGCTGCTCGCCCTGCCCTGGGTCGGCTACCGCTACGTGCAGGAGATGGAGCGCTTCCTGCTGGAGGCGCAGCAGCAGGCGCTGCTGGCGACGGCGCGCGCGGTGGCCACCGCCCTGCATGAGCGTCCGCAACTGATGCGCGTGAAGCCGGCGCAGAACGACGAGGCGCGGCGCGCCGCGGAGGAGAGCCTGCGCCAGGCGGCGGAACGCGCGGACAGGAGCGGCCAGCCGGCGGTGGTCGAGGAGATCGGCCGCGAGTCGGTGATGTCGGAACAGCAGTCGGTGGCGGAGATCAACGCCATCCTGCGCGGGCTGGAGCGCTCGACGGCGCGCATCTGGGTGGTGAACCGCGAACTCAAATTGCTGGCGCTGGCTGGCAGCCTCAAGCCAAGCGTGCAGCGGGACGAAGGCGAGGGCGCCGCGCGTCTGTGGCGCGACATCCTAGCCCGCATCGTCTCGCGGCCGGACGAGGATTTCGACGAGGCGCTCGACGAGGACGTGCTCGCCACCGGCCGCGAGATCGCCCATGCCCTGCTCGGCGCGCCGGCGACAAGGCTGCGCAACAGCGCCGACGGCCGCGCCGTGATCGTCTCGGCGGCGCATCCGATCTGGAGCCGCGACAACGTGATCGGCGCCGTCGTCGTTGAGGAAACCACGCATTCCATCCTCGCCGTGCGCAGCCAGGCGCTGGAGCGCCTGCTGCTCACCACCATCGTGGTGTTCGCGCTGGCCGCCGCCGTGCTGCTCGGCTTCGCCACGCGCCTGTCGAACCGCATCCGCCGCCTGCGCGACGAGGCGGAGAGCGCGGTGGACGCTCGCGGCCGGCTGAAGCGCCTGACGTCCGGCTCGCAGGCGGGCGACGAGATCGGCGATCTCTCGCGCAGCTTTTCCGCCGTGCTGGAAAAGCTCTCGCAGCACCACGGCTACCTGGAGAGCCTGGCCGGTCGCCTGTCGCACGAACTGCGCACGCCGATCGCCGTGGTGCGCTCCTCGCTGGAGAACCTGCGCCTGGAGCAGGATCCGGCGCAGGCCCAGGTCTACCTCGAGCGGGCGGAGGAGGGCCTGGCGCGACTGTCGAAGATCCTCACGCGCATGAGCGAGGCGACGCGCCTGGAGCAGAGCCTGCACAGCGAGGCGCGCAGCCGCTTCGACCTCGCCGCGTTGGTGACGGAATGCGTGAACGGCTACCGCCTTGCCTATTCAAATCAAGCCTTCGAGCTGAAGGCGCCGGCGCAGGTGTTCGTTATCGAAGGCTCGCCCGACCTCTTCGCCCAGCTGCTCGACAAGCTGGTGGCGAACGCCGTCGACTTCGGCCGTGCAGGTGAGCCGATTTGCATCGCGCTGGCGCAGGCCGGCCTCGCCGTTCAGCTTGCCGTGACCAATGCCGGCCCGCCGATTCCGGACGAGGTGCGCGGGCGGCTGTTCGAGTCGATGATCTCGGCGCGGACGGAACGCGGGGGAGGCGATCCCCACCTCGGTCTCGGCCTCTACATCGCGCGCCTGATTGCCGAGTTCCACGGTGGCAGCATCGCCGCCGCCAACCTGCCCGAAGGCAGCGGCGTGTCGGTGAAGGTGACCCTGCCGCTTGCGGCCTAAACACCCGGCTTGCTCCCAAATGGGGAGCATGCTATATTTCATCCATGCGAATCATTGCCCTGTCGCAGCTGCGCGCGTTCTGGCTGCGGCATCCTTCGGCCGAAATGCCGCTGCGGAGCTGGTATGCCGAGGCCGTCAGGGCGGAATGGAAAACGCCTGCCGACATCAAGGTGGTTTTCCGTAACGCCAGCTTTCTTGCCGGCAATCGTGTCGTATTCAACATCAAAGGCAATGATTACCGGTTGGTCGTGGCTGTACATTACAACCGGGGCATGATGTTCATCCGGTTCGTCGGAACGCACCGGGAATACGACAAGATCGATGCAACAGCGATTTAGTGACAGTGCGAGGCAGATATGGAACTGAAACCGATCCGCAATAAACGCGAATACCAGGCCTGCCTGGCAGAGGTCGAACGGCTTTGGGATGCCCGGCCGCACACGCCGGAGGGGGATAGGCTTGAAGTCCTGGTTCTTCTGATCCAGGCTTACGAAGCTAAGCATTACCCCATCGCCGATCCAGATCCGATCATGTTTTTGCTGGACGCCATGGATGCGCGCGGCTTGAAACGCAAGGATCTGGAACCTTACATAGGCTCCCGCGCGCGTGTCGCCGAGGTGCTGAACCGGGTGCGTCCGCTTTCACTGGAGATGATCCGCCGTCTGTCCGAAGGACTCGGCTTGCCGGCGGAAGTCCTGATCCAGCGATACGACGTGCAGCGTGCGGCCTAAGTTGGGCACGCCCGACAATCTGCCGTACGACCTGCTCGTCGTCGGCGCCGGCATCAACGGCGCCGGGCTGGCGCGCGACGCCGCCGGGCGCGGCCTCAAGGTGCTGATCGTCGACCAGGGCGACATCGCCGCCGCGACCTCTTCCACGTCGACCAAGCTGATCCACGGCGGCCTGCGCTACCTCGAACATTACGCCTTCGGCCTGGTGCGCGAGTCGCTGACCGAGCGCGAGATCCTGCTGTCCATCGCACCGCACCTCGCGCGCGAGCAGCGCTTCGTGATTCCCCACACGCCGGCGCAGCGCCCGCGCTGGATGATCCGCCTCGGCCTGGCGCTCTACGACGGCCTGGCGCGCGGCTCCAGCCTGAAGCGGGCCGAGGCGCTGGCGCTGTCCGGCACGCCCTATGGTGCGCCGCTGCGGAAGGAATTCACGCACGGCTTCGCCTATTCCGACCTGGCCACCGACGATGCGCGCCTGACCCTGCTCAACGCGGTGTCCGCGGCGCAGCTCGGCGCGAAGGTGATGACGCGGACAAAGCTGGTCGGCGCGCGGCGCGAGGGCGGCGAATGGCGCGCCGTGCTGCAGGCGGCGGACGGCGCACAGCAGGAATGCGCGGCGCGCATCCTGGTGAATGCGGCCGGGCCGTGGACCGTCGCGGTGCGCAAGGCGATCGCCGGCGATGCCGCCGGGCCCGAATCGCTGCGCCTGGTGAAGGGCAGCCACCTGGTGGTGCCGCGGTTGTATTCGGGCGAGCAGGCCTACCTGCTGCAGAACGACGACGGCCGCATCGCCTTCGTGATTCCCTTCGAGGGCGAATTCAGCCTGGTCGGCACGACCGAGGTGCCGCTCGACGCGCCGGATGCCGCGCCGCGGATCGACGCGTCGGAGGCGGATTACCTGTGCAGCGTCGTCGGCCGCTTCTTCCAGGCGCCGCTTGTGCCATCGCAGGCGGTGTGGTCCTACGCCGGCATCCGCGCGCTCTATGAAGACGGCAAGGGCAATGCCTCGGCGGTGAGCCGCGAGTACCGCCTGACGGTCGACGGCGGCGCGGGGGAGGCGCCGCTGCTGTCGATCTTCGGCGGCAAGCTGACCACCTACCGCCATCTCGCCGAGCGCGTGCTCGACAAGCTGAAGCCCTGGCTGCCGGGCCTGCGGCCAAGCTGGAGCGCCGGCGTGCATCTGCCCGGCGGCGGACTGGGCCGGAGCGGCCTGCCCGGCCTGCTGCTCGAACTGGCGCGGCGCTATCCCAAATTGCCGCCCGAACTGCTCGACGCCCTGGCGCGGCGCCACGGCACGCTCGCCGCGCGCGTGCTCGGGCAGGCGCGGACGGAGGCGGAGCTGGGCGAGCATTTCGGCGGCGGCCTGTACGCCGCGGAAGCCGACTACATGGTCGCCCACGAGTGGGCGCACAGCGCCGACGATATCCTCTGGCGGCGCACGAAGTGCGGATTGCGAATGGATGCGCAGGGGCAGGCGAGGCTGGCGCGTCACCTCGTCGAACGCCTTGACACGGTGCCGGCCAGAACCTAGTGTTGCCGCCTCGGCGCGCAAGGCCGCTGACCATTACGGGTCGGACAGGAACAGGAAAATGGGTGTGCAATCAGGCGATTCGGACGGGAAAACGGGCGCTGCGGGGTCCCCCGCCGAGGGTGGAGTCGCCCTCCCGCACGACCATCCGGACACTGAGCCCACCTGCATCGATCCGCAGGCCCCTATTCACCAGGGTGTCGAGGCAATCGCCGTAAGCGGGCAGCCGAGCACCGCCAACCGCGTCGCCCTGCCGCCGGGCCACAAGTTGCTCGAATACACCATAGAGGCGGTGCTGGGCGCCGGCGGCTTCGGCATCACCTACCTTGCAAGCGATACCAACCTGCGCTGCGAAGTCGCCATCAAGGAATATCTGCCGGGCGATCTGGCTGTTCGCACGCCCGAAATGCAGGTGGCGCCGCGCCTGGGGTCGGATATCCAGGCCTTCCGCTTCGGCCTGAAGCGCTTCGTTGCGGAGTCGCGCGCACTGGCCGGGTTCCGCCATCCCAACATTGTGCGCGTGCTGCGCTTCTTCGAGGCCAACGACACCGCCTACATGGTGATGGAGTACGAACGGGGCGAGGCCTTGCGCGACTGGATCAAGAGACACAGCTCCTTGAGCGAGGCGCTGATGCTCAGGATGTTCCTGCCGCTGCTCGAAGGCCTCGATGTCGTGCATCGGGCCGGCATGCTCCATCGCGACATCAAGCCGGCCAATATCTATGTGCGCGAGAGCGACGGCAGCCTGGTGTTGCTGGACTTCGGCGCCGCTTGCCACGTCGGCGACGGCAGCAGCCGCAGCATGACCAGCATCGTCACGCCGGGCTTTGCGCCAATCGAGCAATATCACACCCATGGCGCGCTGGGGCCTTGGTCGGACCTGTATGCCCTGGGCGCCGTGCTTTACTGGGCCGTGACCGGGGAGCGGCCGCTGGAAGCGCCGGCCCGCATGAAGGAAGACCCCATGGCGCCGGCTGCCCGGAAGGGGGCGGGCCGCTACAGCGCCCGTTTCCTGCAGGCGATCGATTGGGCATTGACGCCGGACGAGGCGGATCGCCCCAAAAGCGTATCGCAGCTGCAGGCGGTGCTGACCGGGAATGCGGCCGTGCCGGTTGGAGGCGGCGCGGTCGTCGTCGCCTCGCCTGCCGCGCCGGAAAAGATATCCCGCCTGCGTCTGGCCCTGGCCGCGGTCGGCATCGCAATCCTGCTGACGATCGGCGGCCTGGCCATGTTCCTCAAATCCGATCCGCCCGCCAGCTCGCCCGCGGCGTCATCTGCACCAGCCAAATCAGCTGGAACAACCGGGACAGCCGGATCAGCCGCACCGGCCAGGAAGGAGCAGAAGGAGCAGAAGCCCGCTTATGTGATTTTCGACGTCTCGCCGGCCGGAGAGATCATTCTGAACGGCAAGAAAGCAGGCAGTTCACCGCCGCTGACCCGGCTAAAGCTCGCGCCGGGCGAGAAACACAAGATCGAGATCCACGGCGCCGGCCTGTCGCATTACTGGACGGTCATCCTCGAGCCGGGTGAAACCCGGACAATACGGGCAAATTTCAGTCAGCAGTATTGACGCGGCTGGCGGCCGTGTCAGAGCGGCTTCTTGAGGGTGATGGCGCCGCGGATTTCGGCGGCGTGATAGCCCACGCCCTTGTCGTCCGGATACAGCTCCTTCAGCTTCGCCTGCACCGCCGGGCTGAGGCGGTCGGGCGTGCCGTGGCACTGCAGGCAGAGGTCCTGCGTCGGCAGGGCCTTCATGTAGCGGTACATCTTCCTGTCGCCGTCCATGACGACTTCGCCCTTCTCCAGCGAGGTCGGCTTCTCGCCGGCGGCGGTGCGCTGGTCGAAGTCCTTCAGCACCGCCGCCTCCCAGGCGTCCGGCACGGCCTTCGGGTTGCGGTTCTTCAGGCTGACGCGGCGGATGGCCCAGCCGGACTGCTCCGAGGCGGCCTTCGCCATGGCCGGCGCCTTCTCGCGGCAGACGCCGATGGCGCCCTCGGGGCCGCCCTTCTTGATTTCCTCTTCGAGCACGCTGAGCAGTTTGGGCGGGATGCCCGAGGCGACGCCGCGGGCTTCCGTCAGCAGCTTGTCGTCGTTGGCGAAGGCAGGCGCGGCGACGATGGTCAGCGCCAGGGGCAGTGCAATGCGAATGGTCTTCATGTTTTCTCCTCCCATTGATAGCGGGTGCGCCGCATTGTCCATGCGGGCGGGCGGCGCTTCAGTAACCTAAGTCACATTGCGGCGTCTTGCCAACGCGGCGAGGCGTAGTTCGAGGGCGTCCGCTTTCCGCTCGAGCGCGCCGGTTTCGCCGGCGAAAGCGGCGAATTCCGCCTTGTCGACGCCGGCGGGCTGTTCGTAGCGCAGGTATTCGCCGACATTCTCGGCCAGGCGCCGGGCAGTGTCGGCCTGCGCGGCGGCGAAGCCGGCGGCGGTCTTCACGATCCGATGCGCGGCGATGTCGCCGACGACGCGGCTCAGGTCCTCCTCGGCGTCCCAATCCAGGTGGCGCAGGACGAAGCCGAGCGCCTCGGCGAAATCCGCCGCGCCGGTGATGTGCGCGCCGCGCATCATGGCATCGCGGCTCTGCAGCAGGGCGAGCGGCGACTGCGCCTGCAGTGCAATCTCGACGTCAGGCTTGCCCGTGCCGAGCGATTCGAACGTGCCGTCCGGCGCAATGCGGAACTCGACCGGGAACGGCCCCAGCACGAGGCGGGCGCGCTTGCCGGCGAAGGGAGCAAGCTTCTCGCGCGCCCAGGGGGCGGCGGCGAGCAGGTGGTTGAACGCTTGCAGGGTGGCCAGGTCGAGCATGACTGTAGGTCGGGCTGTAGGTCGGGCTTCAGCCCGACAACAGTGGCCGTTGTCGGCCTGAAGGCCGACCTACCGAAACTTACGAGACCTGCTGGATGCCGGCGACCGCCCAGCCGCGGCTGCCGTCGACCGGCTTGGTCAGGTGCCACACCTCGTCGAAGGCGGCCGGCGCGGCGCCCTCGGTTTCGCGGATGGCGCCGTGGAAGCGCACGCTGGCGACGTACTGGCGGTTCTCCTCGGCCACGTCGAGCAGTTCGGCGTTCAGGGTGACGACGTCGGTCTGCTGCGTGCCGCCGCCGCGCTCGTCGATCTCCATCTTGATCTCGGCGAACATCTCCGGCGTGGTGAAGTTGCGGATGTCCTCGATGTTCTTCGAGTCGTTGGCGGCCTGCAGGCGCACGAAGTTGAGCTTGGCCTGGCGCAGGAAGCCGTCGACGTCGAAGCCGGCGGGTATGCTGGCTGCGACGGCAGGTGCCGCTGCACTGCCGGTGGCGGGCTGGGCTTCGAACTGCATCGGCGCCGGCGCGTTGCCGGCGTACTGCAGGGACTGACTTTCCGGCGCCTTGCGGCGGAACAGCAGGCGGACGACGAAGAACACCGCCAGGCCGATGAGCAGCATCATGACGATCGAGGCGAAGCCCTCGCCCATGCCCAGGTGCGAGAACAGGGCGGCGAGGCCGATGCCGGCGGCCAGGCCGGCGAGGGGGCCGAGCCAGCGGCTCATGCCGGAAGGCTGCGGCGCGGCGGCGGGCTGGGCCTGGGCCGGCTTGGCCGGCACGGCGTTCTGCGCCGGCGCGGCGGGCGATTTCGGCGTGACGCTTCGCTGCATGCCGGAACTCCTGCCGCCGCCGACGCGGGCGGCCTCGGCGTCGGCGACAACCAGGCCGAGGCTGAATACGGCGGCGAAAACGGCGATGAGGAATTTATTCATGTGTATCTCCTTTAAAACTTGTAACCGCGATGCAGGGCGACCACGCCGGCCGCCATGTTGAAGTATTCGACCTTGCCGAGGCCGGCCTGTTCCATCATTCCCTTGAGGGTTTCCTGGTCCGGGTGCATGCGGATCGATTCGGCCAGGTATTCGTAGCTGCCGGGGTCGTTGACGACCTTGGCTCCCAGCCAGGGCAGCACCTTGAAGGAATAGAAATCATACGCCGGTTCGAGCGGCTTCCAGACCTTGGAGAATTCGAGGATGAGCAGGCGGCCGCCGGGGCGCAGCACGCGCGCCATTTCGGCCAGGGCCTTGTCCTTGTGCGTCATGTTGCGCAGGCCGAAGGCGCAGGTGACGCAGTCGAAATGGTCCGACGGGAAGGGCAGCTTCTCGCCGTCGCATTGAGCGGCCGGCATCATGAAGCCGTGGTCGATAAGGCGGTCGCGGCCGCGCACGAGCATGGCGTTGTTGATGTCGGTGAGCCAGACCTGGCCGCTCGCACCTACCCGTTTGGCAAAAGACAGGGAGAGGTCGGCCGTGCCGCCCGCCACGTCAAGTACGCGGTCGCCGGCGCGCACGCCGGAGACCTCGATGGCGAAGGCCTTCCACAGGCGGTGCAGGCCGAGCGACATGAGGTCGTTCATCAGGTCGTACTTGTCGGCGACCGAATCGAAGACGCCGGCGACGCGCTTCGCCTTCTCGCCCTCGGCGACTTCCTTGTAGCCGAAATGGGTCGTCTTGTCCGTCATGCTTTCGCCGTATTGCGCAGGCTGACTTTTCAATGGTGTCCGCAGCCGCCGCTGCCGCAGCCGCCCGTTTTGGGCGCGGCGGGATTGTCGGCGGCTTCGCGGCTGGCGCCGGCTTCCTGCATGCGGTCGAGGTACTCCTGCCAGAGCCGGTCGCGGCTGGCGCCCAGCCAGTACAGGTAGTCCCAGGAATAGATGCCGGTGTTGTGGCCGTCGGAAAAAGTCGGCTGGATGGCGTACATGCCGACCGGCTCGACGTTGGCGATCTCGACATCCTTCTTGCCGGCCTGCAGGGTCTCCTGGCCGGGGCCGTGGCCGCGCACCTCGGCGGAGGGGCTGTAGACGCGCAGCAGTTCGTAGGGCAGCTCGAAGCGGCTGCCGTCGGAAAAGCCGATCTCCATCAGTCGGGATTTCTGGTGCAGCTTGATTTCGGTCGGGGTGGGGGTGTCTTTGTCGAGGCCGCCCATTTCAGGCCTCCTGCCGGGCCGTCCCAAAGGAGGCCTGCGCCCCCTCGGGGGGTAGTGAAGCGAAGCGAACGTGGGGGTCGTTCATCTCAGTCTCCAGGCGTGATTCGGGACGGCAATCATACCCCAGAAGGCCGTCGCGAATAACTGCGCCGGCAGCGGGGCTACAGGCGGGTGTACGTGACGCGCTCGAAGTCGGGGCCCTGGCCGAGCAGCTCGCCGAGGCGCAGCCTGGCCTGCCGGTCGGTGAAGACCTCGACGATGCGCTCCGGCTGATGCCAGCCGCGCGGCAGGACCAGCGAGGCCTCCTCCTGCAGCGCGGGCAAGGCGGGCAGCAGGAAGGCGCGCACGTAACGCTCCGAGTGGGAGACGTTGACGCCGGTCGGCCGCACGGCGATGCCCTGCGGGACGCCCGGCAGGACATGGATGCCGATGAACAGCTCATCCTTGAGCATCAGGTTCCAGCTGACCTGCGCCAGGAGGAAATGCTCGCCGTCGGGCGGTTTCAGGCAGAACAGCTGGCCGTGCGCGATGCGGCTGCCGGCCTCGCCGCGCTGCAGGCGAAAGCCGGAGACGGACTGGTCCGCCACGGCCCAGCGCTCCAGCGGATAGCCGAGATTCGCCTGGTTCGTGCGCACGTTCAGTTGGGTCGGGTCGACCTGGTCGCGGAAGGTCCAGATGCGTTCCATGTCGCCGCGCGAATAGATGCGCACGTGCTCGGGCTGGTTGAATTCGTCGCCGCTGACGTGGTAGTGGATCGACTCGAATCCCAGGCAGACCTGGGCGATGCCGCTGGCGCCGCGGCGCTGGAAGCGGCGCGGCGTGGCGTTCAGGCACCAGGGCTTGTAGAGCTGCAGGAGCAGGCGGCCGGCGACGGAGGGGGGGCAGTCGTCGCCGAGGCCGAGCGCGGCCGGGCTCACGCGCTCCTTGAGCCGGGCCAGCGTTTCCTGGAGCTTCGGCGAGAGCCGGCGGGTATCGAAGAAGCGCACCGAGTCCGTGCGCGGCAGGTGCTCCAGCGGGCGGGCGCTGGCGTCGCGCATGAGGTCGATGCCGAAGGCGCGCGTCTCGATCGGCTCGCCGAGCGGCACGACGGCGGTTTGCGGCGCAAAGCACCTGGCCCAGCGGCAGATCCAGGCAAATTCGTGGGCGCTGCGGCTATAGGGGCTGGCCAGGTCGACCAGCAGCACCGAGGCGTAGGCCTCGGCGGCGCTCTGCAGCTTGCTGATCTCGTTGATCGGTTCCGGCACGGTGGTCTTGTCGATGCCCCATTCCTCCGCCGTCGCGTAGTAGCCGTGCAGATCGATCCAGGCGCCCGGCGAGGGCTCGCGGCGGGCGCGGAAGAACTCGAGGATGACCTTGCCGGCGTAATGCACGCAGCGCTGGCAGATGAGGGCGAGCTTCGACTGCACCTGGGGATCGTTCGCCCCCAGTTGCGCCACCTGGGCATAGGCGCGCGCCATGGACTGCCAGAGCGAGAGGACTTGGCGGAAGGCTTCCGCCTCGGCCGGGGTCGGCGGCAGGGGCTTGGCGGCGTAGCGCTGGGCGATCTCGTCCTGCAGGAAGGCCATCGGCGCGCGCGCCGTCTCGAGCACGTCGAGGTAGGCGCCGCCGCCGGGCGGCCGGTGGTACAGGCCGGTGAGGAGGGTGATCAGCATCTGGTGCGACTCGCGCGCATTGGTCAGCGGCAGGCCGGCGATCAGCGCCGCGCAGGCGCGCGCGTCGGCGGTGTCGACGGGGAGTGGCGGCCGGTCGGTGTGGTCGGTGTCGTTCATTGCTTGTCGAAGGCGCAGCGCTCGAAATCGCTGCCGCGGTCGAGCTGCTGGGTGAGCCGGATCTGCCGCGAGGATTGCTCGTAGAGCTCGATGACGCGGCCGGCGCGGAACCAGCCGGCCGGCACAATGACGGATTCGGGATACTTCAGGGCGGGCACCGCCGGCAGCTTGAAGCCCGGCCGGTATTTCTCATTGACGGCGGTCAGGCCGGTGCCGCGCAGGGCGACCGTCTGCGGGCTGCCCGGCATGATCTGGATGCCGGCCTGCAGCTCGCAGCCGCCGGTCAGCCGCGACCAGCGCGCCACGGCGAGCAGGAAGCTGCGGCTGCCTTCCGGCATGATGGCCACCATCTGGCCGCCGCCGACGCGTCCGCCGGCCTGGCTGAGGGCGCGCGTCAGGCGAAAGCCCGTGGGGGATTCGTCCAGCACGCGCCACTCCTCGACCATGAATCCCTGCATCTGGCTGTAGTCGTCCTCGTGCCGGGTGGCGACGCGGCCGAAGGTGGCGATCTCGTCGGCCTGCGTCTTGGACATGGCATCGCCCTGGCCGGGCTGGCGGAAGATTTTTCCCGACAGGTAGTAGTGGATGGCATCGACCCCGGTGACCAGGCGGCAGGTGCCGTTGCCGGCGCGCCGCTGATGCAGCCGCGGCGCGCCGCCCTTGAACCACTGCTGGTACAGATGCTTCAGCAGGTTCTCGCAGCCGGGCTGCACGCAGTCTTCGCCGAGGCCGAGCGAGGCCGGCGATTCGCCGCGCTGCAGGTGGGCGATGCGCCGCTTCACGCTGCGCGACAGGTCGGACAGGTCCAGCCAGCGCAGCTGGCCGCCGTCCGCCGCCGCTTCGGGCGCGTCCGAGGACAGGTCGACGAGGAGCGGCGGCACCCTCGGCTCGGTGGGGGGCGCATTCAGCACGGCCACCTTGCCGCCCCAGCGGTGCAGCCAGCGCTCGACCTGCATGAGCTGGCGTCCGCTGAGCTCGTAGGGGCTGGTCCGGTGCAGCAGCAGGGTTTGCGCGTAGGCGGCGACGACGCCCGTGGCGGGATGTTCGGCCTGCAGCGTGTCGTTCACCGGATGGGCCAGGGCGCCGAGTTGTTCGGCCGCCGAGAACACGCGGTTCAGCGTCTGCCAGAGCTGCGCGGGCGGATCGGTGGGCGCGCGATAGATGTCGAGCAGTTCCGCGCGCAAGGCGCCCATGACGCGCTGCGCGATCATCGCGGCGTGCGGCCGCAGGTCGGCGTTGCCCTCCAGGCAGGCCGCCAGGCAATGCAGGTAGCCGGTCTGCACGGCCTGCCAGAGCGTGCGGTTGGCGTCCATGCCGGCCTGCTCGGGCGGCGCCAGCGGCAGCGGCCGGCCGGCGAACTTGCGCGCCGATTCCGTCTGGGCGAAGGCGATCGGGTCGCGCAGCAGCTCGAGGATCTTCAGCCGCTCGGCGGGCGCGATGGCGTAGCGGTTGAGCAGGTTGATCTGGCGCAGCAGCAGGGTCTGCGCCTGCGCCGGATTGGCCAGCGGTTGCGCCGACAGCCAGTCGCGGCAGCCGCGCGCATTGGCAAAGGCCGGCGGCTGGCCGGAATCGAGGGCGGGAAGATTGAATGGGGCGGCGCTCATGCTCCCGCCTGCTCCTCGGCCAGGGTGCGGACAAAGGCTTCGCGCAGGGCGGCGCCCGCGGCGGCGGGACGGCCATGGGCATCGCGCATCGCCGCGCCCCATATCGGATTGGGGAAATGGCGATCGTCGCGCCAGCGCGGGATGACGTGCCAGTGCAGGTGCGGCACCACGTTGCCCAGGCTGGCGAGGTTGATCTTGTCCGGCCGCGAAGTGGCGCGCAGCGCCGCTTCGGCGGCGAACACCACCGACATCAGGTGCCGGCGTTCGGTTGTGTCGAGATCCGTCATTTCGGCCACGTGATGCTTCCAGACGATGCGGCAGGTGCCGGGGTAGTCGGCGTCCGCGACGAGCACCAGCCGGCAGAGTTCGTCCTGCCAGAGAATCTCTCCGCCCGCTTCGCGGCACAGCTGGCATGCATTTTCGGTTGGCATCGCCGGCAACCCCTGCTATGCAAAAGAATCGATGCATTCTACCCCGCCCGCCGCTACAATCGAATGGCATTGCGCCCCCCCAATTCTTCCAAGGAGCCGTCCCATGCGCCCCCAGACCCATGTGCGCCGCATCCTCGTCGCCCTCACCCTGCTGCTGGCCGCCGCCGGCGCCTGGGCCCAGAGCGGCACGCTGGACAAGATCAAGCGGACCGGCGCGATCACCCTGGGCCATCGCGAAGCCTCGATCCCCTTTTCCTACATCGGCGACAACAAGCAGCCCGCCGGCTATTCGGTCGAGCTGTGCCAGCGCGTGGCGGAGAGCGTGAGGCGGCAGCTCGGCCTGGCGGACCTCCAGGTCAAGTGGGTGCAGGTGACGCCGGGCGACCGGATGGCGAAGCTCGTCAGCGGCGAAATCGACCTGGAATGCGGCTCGACGACGAACACCCTGTCGCGCCAGGAGCAGGTGTCGTTCAGCCTGCTGACCTTCGCCGACGGCGGCAGCCTGCTCATGAAGGCCGATTCGGGCCTGGCCCGCCTGGCCGACATGGGCGGCCGGAAAATCGGCGTCGTGCCCGGCACCACCACCGAGCGGAACCTGCAGGAGGCGCTGGCGCGCGGCAACGTCAAGGCGGAAACGGTGAAGCTGAAGGACCACGCCGAAGGACTGGTGGCGGTGATGGAGGGCAAGGTGGATGCCTATGCCTCCGATCGCGTCATCCTGGTCGGGCTGGTGCTCGGTTCGGGCAACCGGAAGAGCCTGCGCCTGTCCGAGGAGCTGTATTCCTACGAGCCCTATGCACTGATGCTGCGGCGGAACGATTCCGCCTTCCGGCATGCGGTGAACCGCGAACTGGCGCGCCTCTACCGCAGCGAGGAAATCTACGCCATCTACGACCGCTGGCTCGGCGTGCTCGGGCCAACCGGGCCGCTGCTCAAGGCCCTGTACTTCCTCAACGGGTTGCCGGAATAGCCGGCGTTTCTTCAATGACGGGGGCGCCGTCGACGAACATCGCCAGCGTGCCCGGCGCCATGGCGTGCCAGGCCTCGTTGTCGGTGAGCGGGGCGGTGGCGACGAGGGCGACGCGGTCGTCGGGCGTGGTCACCTCGCTGAAATCCACCGTGACGTCCTGGTCCTTCAGGTGGGCGACGGCGAACGGCGCCTGGCGCACGATGTAATGGAGTTTCGTCGCGCAGTGGGCGAACAGGCAGTCGCCGTTGGAGAGCAGGTAGTTGAACTCGCCGTGGGCGGCGATTTCAAAAGTCAGTCTCCGCAATACGGCGAAGAGCGCCTCGCGCGAGGGCGGCGCGCCGAAGTGCGCGCGCAGGTTCTGCAGCAGCCAGCAGAAGGCGCGCTCGCTGTCGCTGCGGCCGACCGGCAGGAAGCTGCCGTCGAGCGGCGGGGCGAAATCCTTCAGGTTGCCGTTGTGGGCGAAGATCCAGTAGCGGCCCCACAGCTCACGCATGAAAGGGTGGGTGTTCTCCAGCGCCACCTCGCCCTGCGTCGCCTTGCGGATGTGGGCGATGACGTTCTTCGAGCGGATCGGATACTTGCGCACCAGCTCGGCCACCGGCGACTCGATGGTGGACTTGGAATCGAGAAAGAGGCGGCAGCCGGAGCCCTCGAAGAAGGCGATGCCCCAGCCGTCGCGGTGCACGTCGGTCAGCCCGCCGCGCGTGTGAAAGCCCTCGAACGAAAAGCAGATATCGGTCGGCGTGTTGCAGTTCATGCCGAGCAGCTGGCACATGGCGCGTTACCGTTCGGCCAGTGCGAGGCGGATGCCCAGGCCGATGAACAGCACGCCAGTGGCGCGGTCGAGCCAGCGGCCGACCGCCGGACGGCCGCGCAGCCAGCCGCCGACGCTGCCGGCGTACCAGCCGAGCGCGCCGAAGATGAGCACCGTCTGCGCGGCGAACAGGGTGCCGAGCAGCGCCGTCTGCACGGCGGCGTTGCCGCGTGCCGGCTCGATGAACTGCGGCAGGAAGGCGAGGAAGAACAGCGCCACCTTGGGGTTGATGGCGTTGGCGACGAAGCCGCGCAGCAGATAGGCGCGCAGCGGCGTCGGGTCGTTGCCGCCGCCGGCCTCGGCGGTGAAATTGGCACCGGCGCTGCGCAGCGCCTGCCAGCCGAGCCAGACCAGATAGGCCGCGCCGGCCATCTTGAGCGCGAGAAACGCCGTCTCCGAGGCGGCGATCAGCGCGGTGACGCCCAGCGTCGCCCACACCGTGTGGGTGAAGCAGCCGAGCGCGCAGCCGAGGCCGAAGCCGATGCCGGCATGGCGGCCGCGCGACAGACCGAGGCTCAGTACTGAGAGATTGTCCGGGCCGGGCGCCAGCGTGATGAGCGCGGCGGCGAGGAGGAAGCCGGCGATCTGCACGAGGGAAAGATCGACCGCAATCATTTCATGTCGGGCGCTGCTTTCAGCAAATCGAGCAGGCTGTTTCGCAAATTCGGCAGATCGCGCTCCACCACAGCCCATACTTCAGCAGGGTCGACGATTTCGTACTGATGAATCAGCACATCGCGGAATCCGGCGATCCTGCGCCACGGTATTTGCGGAGCCTGAAGACGCAACTCCTCGGGCACGCGTTTCGCCGCTTCGCCGAGTATTTCGAAATTCCTGACAACCGCATCCACGGTTTTACGGTCGGCAAAAAACGTCTCACGCCCCTCACGACAGTAGTCGGTAACCGCATCGATGCAGTCGAGCATGTGCCGGAGGGGAACCCGTCCGTCCTTCACAAGGGCCTGGCCTCTGCAAGGATGGTTTCGCGCAGATAACGCGACAAGGTGCGATCGGTGACCAGATCGACGGTTCTGCCGAGCAGATCCTCAAGGTCCTGTTTGAGGGCGACACGCTCGATAAGGCCGCGCTCGGCTTCCATTTCGACCAGCAGATCGATGTCGCTGGCGATCGATTCCGTGCCGCGCGCAACCGAGCCGAACACCCGAATGTTTCGCGCGCCATGTGCACGGGCAACATTCAGGATGTCCTGTTTTTTCGGCAAGAGCAGGTTTTCTAGCAGGCCCATACTGTTTCGAAGCGTCCCACAATGAATGCCTTATGGCAAGTCACAGCAGCACCCTCTCGATGCCGCCGGCGTTGGCCCGCGCGACGTAGTTCTCCATCCAGTCCGGCCCCAGCAGGTGCTTGGCCAGCTCGACCACGATGTAGTCGGCGTCGGTGCCGGTGTCGTCGGCGTAGCGGTGCAGGCCCTGCAGGCAGGACGGGCAGGAGGTGAGGAGCTTCACCGGATCGTCGCCGGGAAAGCGCGCGATGCCGCGCTCGATTTCCTCCTGCTTGCGGAAGCGCACCTGGGTGGACACGTCGGGCCGCGCCACCGCCAGGGTGCCGGCCTCGCCGCAGCAGCGGTCGTTCAGGTCGACGCGGCTGCCGAGCAGCTTCTCCGCGACTTTCGTGCCGTTGTGCACGCGCATCGGATCGTGGCAGGGCTGGTGGTAGAGGTAGCGCACGCCCTTCACACCGTCGAGCTTCACCCCTTTCTCCATCAGGTACTCGTGGATGTCGAGCAGGCGGCAGCCGGGGAAGATCTTGCCGAATTCGTACTTCTGCAGCTGGTCCATGCAGGTGCCGCAGGAGACGATCACCGTTTTGATGTCGAGGTAGTTGAGGGTGTTGGCGACGCGGTGGAAGAGCACGCGGTTGTCGGTGGTGATCTTCTGCCCCTCGTCGGCTTCGCCGGCCGCCGTCTGCGGGTAGCCGCAGCAGAGGTAGCCGGGCGGCAGCACGGTCTGCGCGCCGAGCTCGAAGAGCATGGCCTGGGTGGCCAGGCCGACCTGGGAGAACAGCCGCTCTGAGCCGCAGCCAGGGAAGTAGAACACCGCATCCGAATCCTCGGTGACCTTCTGCGCGTCGCGGATCACCGGCACGATGGCGGCGTCCTCGATGTCGAGCAGCGCGCGCGAGGTGCGTTTGGGCAGCCTGCCCGGCATCGGCCGGTTGATGAAGTGGATGACCTGGGTTTTCAGCGAGGGGCTGCCCAGCGTGGCGTCGGGGCGGCGCGTGCTGCGCCCGGCGAGGCCCGACCATTTCGCCAGCCGGTAGCCTGCGCGCTGCGCCTTGTAGCCCCACTCGATCATGCCTTTGCGCATCAGCTTGATGGTGGCCGGGTCCTTCAGGGTGAGAAAGGCCATCGCCGCCGCCTTGGCCGGGACGAACTTCTTGCGGCCCTGCTCGCGCAGGAAGTTGCGCATGGCCACCGAGACGTCGCCGTAGTCGATGTCCACCGGGCAGGGCTTCACGCAGCGGTGGCAGATGGTGCAGTGGTCGGCGATGTCGTTGAACTCGTCGAAATGGGCGAGCGAGACGCCGCGCCGTGTCTGCTCCTCATACAGGAAGGCCTCGACCAGCAGCCCGGTGCCGAGGATCTTGTTGCGCGGCGAATAGAGCAGGTTGGCGCGCGGCACGTGGGTCGAGCAGACCGGCTTGCACTTGCCGCAGCGCAGGCAGTCCTTCACGCTGGCCGCGATGTTGCCGATCTCGGACTGTTCGAGGATGAGCGACTCGACGCCGAGCAGGCTGAAGCTGGGCGTGTAGGCGTTCCCGAGGTTGGCGCCGGGCAGCAGCTTGCCCTTGTTGAAGCGGCCTTCCGGGTCGATGCGGTTCTTGTAATCGACGAAGGGGGCGATTTCTTCCGGATCGAGGTAGTCGAGCTTGGTGATGCCGATGCCGTGTTCGCCGGAGATGACGCCGCCGAGGCTGCGCGCCAGCGCCATGATGCGGTCGACCGCGGCGTTGGCCTCCTGCAGCATTTCGTAGTGGTCGGAGTTCACCGGCAGGTTGGTGTGCACGTTGCCGTCGCCGGCGTGCATGTGCAGGGCGACGAAGACGCGTCCGCGCAGGATTTCGCGGTGAATGCCCTCGATGCGATCGAGCACGGGGCGGAACAGCGTGCCGTCGAAGATGTCCTCGAGCTGCGGCTTGAGTTCGCGCTTCCAGGAGACGCGCAGGGAATAGTCTTGCAGGCGGTGGAAGAGCGTTTCCCCCTCTCCCCCGGCCCCTCCCCCGCGAGGGGGGAGGGGAGGTGTCGCTCCCTCTCCCTCGATGGGAGAGGGCTGGGGAGAGGGTGAATCCAGATTGTCCAGCAGCCACTGCCAGCGCCCGCGCACCGCTTCGATCAGTTCCAGCGCCTGCTCGCGCCGGTCGCCGATCAGCTCCGCCGCGTCGAGGTTGGCGTCGCCGGCGTGCAGCGGCAGTTCGTCCTGCAGGAATTCGGCCAGCGCCTCGCACAGGCGCAGCTTGTTCTTGATCGACAGCTCGATGTTGATGCGCTCGATGCCGTCGCAGTAGTCGCCCATGCGCGCGAGCGGGATCACCACGTCCTCGTTGATCTTGAAGGCGTTGGTGTGGCGGGCGATGGCGGCGGTGCGGGCGCGGTCGAGCCAGAAGGTCTTGCGCGCTTCGCTCGATACGGCGATGAAGCCCTCGCCGCCGCGAGCGT
Source organism: Rhodocyclales bacterium (assembly GCA_016214145.1). GTDB lineage: Bacteria > Pseudomonadota > Gammaproteobacteria > Burkholderiales > Rhodocyclaceae > Desulfobacillus. Next base: position 129,914 of record JACRPA010000010.1, on the reverse strand, counting down.
TGGCGATCTTCACCACTGCAGAAGCGGCCTGCATGACGGCGGTTTCGTCCTCGCCAACGATGTCGCCGAGCAGCACCATCTTGGGCCGGCCGTGCCGTTTCGCCTTCGTCGCGTAGCCGACCGCCTTGACGTAGCGCTCGTCGAGGTGTTCGAGGCCGGCCAATATCGCGCCGCCCGGGCGCCGATCGAGGTAGTCCTTGATCTCGACGATGGAGGGCACCGCCTCGCGCACCTGGCCGAAGAACTCCAGGCAGACGGTGCGCGCCACCGGCGGCAGGCGGTGCAGGATGAAGCGTGCCGAGGTGATGATGCCGTCGCAGCCTTCCTTCTGCACGCCGGGCAGGCCGGCGAGGAATTTGTCGGTGACGTCCTTGCCGAGGCCGGTCTTGCGGAAGCGGCTGCCCGGCACTTCGAGAATTTCCTCCGAGAGCGCCTTGCCGGTTTCGGAATCGCTGCGGCGCAGGCGGAATTTCGCCAGCGCCTGGTCGTGGATCTTGCCCAGGTTGTGCTCTAGGCGCTCCACTTCGAGCCAGTTCCCGTCCGGGCCGACCATCTTCCAGGAGGCGAGGTTGTCCAGCGCCGTGCCCCACAGCACGGCCTTCTTGCCGCCGGCGTTCATGGCGATGTTGCCGCCGATGCAGGAGGCGTCGGCCGAGGTCGGGTCGACGGCGAAGACCAGGCCGGCTTCCTCGGCCGCCTCCATGACGCGCCTTGTGACCACGCCGGCGCCGCAATGGATCGTGGCATGGGGCTGCGCCGTGCCCGGCAAAGTCAGTCTCTCCACTACGGCGAGGCGGTCGAGCTTTTCCGTGTTGATGACGACCGAGTTCGGTGTCAGCGGCACGGCGCCGCCGGTGTAGCCGGTGCCGCCGCCGCGCGGAATGATCGTCAGGCCGAGCGCGATGCAGTCCTTCACCAGGCCGGGGATTTCGTCTTCCGTGTCGGGGCAGAGCACGACGAAGGGATGCTCGACGCGCCAGTCGGTGGCGTCGGTGACGTGCGCGACGCGGCTCAAGCCGTCGAAGCAGATGTTGTCGCGCCGCGTGTGCTTCGAGAGGGCGCGCAGCACTTTGGCGCGCAGCTCGGCGGTGGCGGCGAAGGACGCGGCGAAGCGCTCGACGGCGACGTGCGCCGCCGCCAGCAACTGCGCGACGCTCTCGTTGCCCTGGCGGCGCTTCTCGATCTCGGCGAGGCGGTGGCGCAGCGCGCCGATCAATGCCTCGCGGCGGCCGGGATTGTCGAGCAGATCGTCTTCGAGGTAGGGATTGCGCTGCACCACCCAGATGTCGCCCAGCACCTCGTAGAGCATGCGCGCCGAACGGCCGGTGACGCGCTCGGCGCGCAGCCTGTCGAGCACCCGCCACGCCTCGTCGCCGAGCAGGCGGATGACGATCTCCCGGTCGGAGAACGAGGTGTAGTTGTAGGGGATTTCGCGCAGGCGGGTCATGCGGGCGAAGGCGGCTGCAAAGGAGGGAATTTTAGCTTACCGCAACGCAACACGCAGCGGAATCAAACTGTTGCGCCTTGAATGGCCTTGAGGACTGGACCTTGCGCTGCTACCCTTGCCCACCTATGGCTACCGACTACCTCACGAAAATCCTCAACGCGCGGGTCTACGACGTGGCGATCGAATCGCCGCTCGAAGCGGCGCCCAATCTCTCCGCGCGGCTGCACAACACCCTGCTGCTCAAGCGCGAGGACATGCAGGAAGTGTTCTCCTTCAAGCTGCGCGGCGCCTACAACAAGATGGCGCACCTGTCGCCGGCCGCGCTCAAGCGCGGTGTCATCACGGCCTCCGCCGGCAACCATGCCCAGGGCGTGGCGCTGGCCGCGCAGCGGCTGGGCTGCCAGGCAGTTATCGTCATGCCGGTGACGACGCCGCAGATCAAGATCAACGCCGTGGCGGCGCGCGGCGCCGAGGTGGTGCTGGCGGGGGAATCCTACGACGAGGCCTACCGCCATGCTCAGGAACTGGAAAGAAAGCGCCGGCTGAGCTTCGTCCATCCCTACGACGATCCCGAGGTGATCGCCGGCCAGGGCACCATCGGCATGGAGATTCTGCGCCAGTACACCAAGCCGATCCACGCCATCTTCGTTCCGGTCGGCGGCGGCGGGCTCATCTCCGGCATCGGCGCCTACGTCAAGCGCCTGCGGCCCGACATCCAGGTGATCGGCGTCGAGCCGGTGGAGGCCGACGCCATGGCGCGTTCGCTGGCCGCCGGCCACCGCGTGCGCCTCGCCCAGGTCGGCCTCTTCGCCGACGGCGTGGCGGTGAAGCAGGTGGGCGAGGAGACCTTCCGCCTGTGCAAGGAGGTGGTGGACGAAGTCATCCTGGTCGACACCGACGCCATCTGCGCCGCCATCAAGGACGTTTTCGAGGACACCCGCTCGATTCTCGAGCCGGCAGGGGCGCTGGCCATCGCCGGCGCCAAGGCCTGGGCGGCGCAGCACAAGCTCCACGGCAGGACGCTGGTGGCGGTCGCTTCCGGCGCCAACACCAACTTCGACCGCCTGCGCTTCGTCGCCGAGCGCGCCGAAGTGGGCGAGCAGCGCGAGGCGGTGCTGGCGGTGACGATTCCCGAGACGCCGGGCAGCTTCAGGAAGTTCTGCGCCCTGCTCGGCGCGCGCAACATCACCGAGTTCAACTATCGCTATGACGACCCGCGCATGGCGCATGTCTTCGTCGGCGTGCAGGTGGGCAGCCGGGCGGAATCGCTCAAGCTGGTCGAGTCCCTGCGCCGCCACGGCCTGGATGCGCTGGACCTGACCGAGGACGAGATGGCCAAGCTGCATGTGCGCCACATGGTCGGCGGCCACGCGGCGGTGGACAACGAGTTGATCTACCGCTTCGAGTTTCCCGAGCGGCCCGGCGCGCTGATGAAGTTCCTCAACAGCATGAGCGCGAGCTGGAACATTTCGCTGTTCCATTACCGCAACCACGGCGCCGACTACGGCCGCGTGCTGGTCGGCATGCAGGTGCCGCCGCGCGACAAGCCGGCCTTCCGCGCCTTCCTGAAGGACCTCGGCTACGCCAACTGGGACGAATCGAAGAATCCGGCCTACCGGATGTTTTTGGGCTAGCGTCGTTCCCGCGTTCGCGGGAATCCAGTCTTCCGAGGGCACCCCTGGATTCCCGCTTTCGCGGGAATGACGATGTCAGCGCTGCTTCAGGCGGCCATTTTCGGCAGCGAATATTCCCGCTTCCGTGATGATGAAATCCATCGGCAGGTCATAAGCCTGCGGCCGGATGCTGGCGACGCGCGCCAGCTCGAAGCCGACGCCGATGGCGCGCGGCCGAGGTAGTTGTTGTGCCCCCGGGTCGGTCCCATGGCCCGCCCCGCCCCCCGTGGGGGCCAAGTCAATCTTGGGACGGCCCGGCGATTGACTTGAGAGCGCCGCCAGGCTGCGGTCGAAATAGCCGCCGCCGTAGCCGAGGCGGTAGCCGCCCTCGTCGAAGCCGTTCAGCGGCATGAGGATCGCATCGGGCCGCAAGGCCTCGCCCCGCGCCGGGATGTGGATGCCGTAGCGATCCTCGATCATTTCGCTTTGCGGCGTCCATTCGCGGAATTCCAGCGGCGAATCATTGTCCATCACCACCGGAAGGCAGGCGCGCAGGCCGGCAGGCAGCCGTCCGGAAACCAGGGGACGGGCGTCGAATTCGGCGCGGAACGGCCAGCAGAAGGCGAGCACGGCGGGTTGCAGGGCGTCAAGCAGTTCGCCCAGGCGCCGTTCCATCTTGCGTGACAGCTGCGCATGCAGTTCGGCCGGCAACGCTTCGCGCGCGGCGATGAGGCGGCCGCGCAGGGCGTTGCGAAAGGCGCGGAGTTCGTTTGCGGCGGCGGAATCCGTCATGCGCGGTATGTTATTCTCAAATCGATGGTGAGCAGGTTGAAGCAACTATATCGAATGCAGCGTCTGCTGTGCGCCCTGCTGATGGGATTTGCGGCCTCGGCACTCCATGCGGCAAGCGGGGACGACCGCGTGCTTGCCGCGCGGGACGCCGTCCAGCGCGGCGACCGCGCCAAGATTGCCAAACAGCTCGAGGCGGTGCGCGGCCACGAACTCGAACCCTACGTCGAATACTGGCTGCTCAGCCTGCGCCTGCAGGAGGCCGGCAGCGACGAGCTGCGCGACTTTCTGGCGCGCCAGTCCGGCAGCTACCTGGCCGACAAGCTGCGCGGCGAATGGCTCAAGGTGCTGGGCAAGCGCCGCGAGTGGGATGCCTTCGATGCGGAATACCCGCCGCTCGTCCAGACCGACCAGGAAATCACCTGCTACGCCCTGCAGAACCGCCTGCGCCTGGCCGATCTCGGCGCGCTGGACGAGGCGCGGCCGCTCTGGTTCGTCGCCGCCGAATTGCCCGAATCCTGCATTCCCCTGATGGAGCAGCTGATTGCCGACAGGCGCCTCGGCGCCGACGACATCTGGGAGCGGATGCGCCGCCTGCTGGAAGCGAAGAAGCTCGGCGCGGCGAAGATCACTGCGGCCTATCTGCCGGCGAACCAGGCGCTTGCCGCCAGGACCCTCGATACCATCGCCGACAAGCCGCTGCGCCACCTGGCGCTGTTGCCGTCCGGCTTTGCCTCAAGCCGTCAGGGCCGCGAGATGGCCCTCTTCGCCGTGCAGCGCATGGCGCGCAACGATCCGGTCCAGGCGGCGCAGCAGTGGGAGGGCATCAAGGACAAGTTCTCCGCGGCGGACCGCGGCTACATCTACGGCCAGCTCGGCTGGCAGGGCGCGTTGAGGCACCTGCCCGAAGCATTGGGTTGGTATGCCCAGGCCGGCACTGCGCCGCTCTCCGACGAACAGTTGGCCTGGAAGGCGCGCGCCGCGCTGCGGGCGCTGAACTGGGCCATGGTGCACGAGGCCATCGAGCAGATGCCGAAGGCCCTGCAGGCACAGCCGGACTGGATCTACTGGCTCGGCCGCGCCCATGAGGCGCTCGGCCGGCAGGAGGAGGCGCGGACGCTGTTTCAGCGCATTGCCGGCCAGCCGAATTTCTACGGCAACCTGGCCGATGACGAGCTCGGCCGCCCGATACAGTTGCCGCCCCAGGCGCAGAAACCGGCCAGCGAGGAAGTCAAGGCGGTCGCCGCCCTGCCGGGCATCCGCCGCGCCATCGCGCTGTTTCGCACCGACATGCGCATCGAGGGCATCCGCGAATGGAACTGGACGGTGCGCGGCATGGACGACGCGAAACTGCTGGCGGCGGCGGAGTTCGCCAACCGGCAGGAAATCTTCGACCGCGCCATCAACACCGCCGACCGCACGCTGGCGCAACACGACTACTCGATGCGCTACCTGGCGCCCTTCCGCGAGCACGTCGAGCCGAAGGCGAAGGCGCTGCAACTCGACCAGGGCTGGGTCTACGGACTGATGCGTCAGGAGAGCCGCTTCATCACCAACGCCAAGTCGGTGGTGGGCGCCAAGGGCCTGATGCAGTTGATGCCGAAGACGGCCAGCTGGGTGGCGAAGAAGATTGGCCTGAAGGATTTCCACCCGGGCAGGACCAACGACACCGACGTCAATGTGACCCTCGGCACCAACTACCTCAAGATGGTGCTGGATGAATTGGACAGCCATCCGGTGCTGGCTTCCGCCGCCTACAATGCCGGGCCGGGCCGGGCGCGCAAGTGGCGCGACGTGAAGCCCATCGAGGGCGCCATCTACGCCGAGACGATCCCCTTCAACGAGACGCGCGACTACGTCAAGAAGGTGATGAGCAATGCGGTGTACTACTCGGCCCTGTTCGACGGCCGGCCGCAGTCGCTGAAGACGCGGCTCGGCACCATCGGGCCGAAGAACGGCAACGACGCGACGAAGATCGAAGACCTGCCCTAGAACCCGCTTCTGGCGCCGGTGCCTTGACTGCTAGAATTCCTGCCCGAGCTTGTTTCCCTAACCAGCCATGAAAAACATTCTCCTGATCGGCGGCTCCGGCTTCCTGGGCGGCCACGTCGCCCAGCGGCTGGCCGCGCAAGGCCACCGCCTGACCGTGCCGACGCGGCACCGCGAGCGCGCCCGGCGCCTTCTCGTCCTGCCCACCGTGGAAGTGGTCGAAACCGATGTGCACGATGACGCCCGGCTGGCCGAACTGCTTGCCGGCCAGGACGCGGTGATCAATCTCGTCGGCATCCTGCACAGCCGCTATGGTCTGCCCTACGGGCCGGATTTCGCCCGGGCGCACGTCGACCTGCCGCGCAGGATCGCGGTCGCCTGCCGCGCCGCCGGCGTGCGCCGGGTGATCCATGTCTCCGCCCTGAATGCGGACAGCAACGGCCCCAGCCAGTACCTGCGTTCCAAGGGGGCGGGCGAGGCCGCCCTGCGAGAAGCGGGCGCGGCGCTCGACCTGACGATCTTCCGGCCCTCGGTCATTTTCGGCCCGGACGATTCCTTCCTCAACTTGTTCGCTTCCTTGCAGCGCCTGGCGCCGGTGATGCCGCTAGGCAGCGCGCAGGCGCGTTTCCAGCCGGTGTACGTGGAGGACGTGGCGCAGGCGATCGTCGCCTGCCTCGATCGCCGCGACGCCTTCGGCCAGGCTTACTGCTGCTGCGGCCCGCGCGTCTACACGCTGGCCGATCTGGTGCGCTACGTCGGCCGGCAGATCGGCAAGCCGCGGCCGATCCTCGCCCTGCCCGAGGCGCTGGCCCGCATCCAGGCCGGCCTGCTCGAATTGCTGCCGAATCCGCCGATGTCGGTGGACAACCTCGATTCGATGGATGTCGACAGCGTCTGCCCGGGCGGCGACCTGCTGCCCTTCGGCGCGACGCCGACCGCGCTGGAAGCGGTGGCGCCGGAGTACCTGGCGGCCAGCACGCCGCGCTACCGCTATTACGGCTATCGCCTCAAGGCGCATCGCTGAACAGATGAAAACCTATGTCGTCGGCGGCGCGGTGCGCGATCGGCTGCTCGGCCTGCCCGTGCAGGACCACGACCATGTCGTCGTCGGCGCGACGCCGGAGGAGATGCTGGCGCGCGGCTTCAAGCCCGTCGGCAAGGATTTTCCCGTCTTCCTCCATCCCGACAGCCGCGAGGAATACGCCCTGGCGCGCACCGAGCGCAAGACGGCGCCGGGCTACAAGGGCTTCGTCTTCCATGCCGAGCCCGACGTGACGCTGGAGGAAGACCTGGCGCGGCGCGACCTCACCATCAACGCCATCGCCAGCGCCGAGGACGGCAGCCTGGTCGATCCCTTCGGCGGGCAGGCCGACCTGGCGGCGCGCGTGCTGCGCCACGTCGGGCCGGCCTTCGCCGAGGATCCGGTGCGCGTGCTGCGCGTGGCGCGTTTCGCCGCGCGCTTTCCGGACTTCCATGTGGCGGAGGAAACCCTCGCGCTGATGCGCCTGATGGCGGACAACGGCGAGGTCGACCACCTGGTGCCGGAGCGCGTCTGGCAGGAGCTTTCGCGCGGCCTGATGGAGGCGCGGCCCTCGCGCATGCTCGAGGCGCTGCGCGCCTGCGGCGCGCTGGCGAAGGTGCTGCCGGAGCTCGACCGCCTGTTCGGCGTGCCGCAGCCGGCCGAGCACCATCCCGAGATCGACACCGGCGCGCACATCCTGCGCGTCGTCGACCAGGCGGCGATGCGCCGCTTTCCGCTGGCGGTGCGCTATGCCGCCCTGCTGCACGACCTCGGCAAGGGCGAGACGCCACAGGCGGAATGGCCGCATCACCACGGCCACGAGGCGAAGGGCGTGGCGCTGGCCGAGGCCGTTTCCGGGCGGCTGCGCGCGCCGGCCGATTGCCGCGACCTGGCCGTGCTGGCGGCGCGCGAGCACGGCGTGATCCACGATGCAGCCGTCCTGCGGCCGGCGACCGTCGTCAGGCTGTTCGAGCGGGCGGACGCCCTGCGCCGTCCGGAGCGCTTCGGACAATTGCTGGAGGCTTGCGAAGGCGATTTCCGCGGCCGGCCCGGCTGGGAGGACAGGCCGTGGCCGGCGGGCGACATCCTGCGGCGGGCCCTCGCCGCCGTGCAGGGAGTGGATGCCGGCGCCATCGCCGCCGCCACGGACGACAAAACGCAGATTGCGCACCGCATCCACGAGGCGCGCGTGGCCGCGCTGAGGAAATCGCCGTCTTCCGGGGACTGACTTTCATGAGGCTGCCGCTCATTGCATTCCTGGCGTTCCTTGCCCTGCCGGCGCGGGCAGAAGAGACGCCGCCCGTGCCGGAGAAGCCGGCGGAAACCGCGCCGGCGCGCAGCGCCGAGGAGGCGCTGGCGGCCCTGCGGCCTGTGCTGATCGGCAAGCGCTACATGGACCAGGCGCGCAAGCGCTTCGCCGTGCAGTTGGCGCGCATGAGCCGCGACATGGAGAATCCCGGCCCCTGGTACGAAGACAATTCCCTGGTGGTGCGCGATTTCCTCGCCGACGTGCAGATCATGTATGCCCTCGAATACAAGGAAGGCGCGCAACTGGTCTCGCACGGCATGATGGAATCCTGGGGCATGGATCCGGATCGGCTGCACCAGCGCGCCCTGGCCAACCTCGACCGCGCGCACGGCGAGATCGCCATCAAGCAGGTCGGCAAGCTGCCCTGGCTGAACGTGATCGAAACCACGGACGGCTATGCGGCCAGCCGCGTCCTGCTGCACTGGCGCTGGGCGGAACTGACCCTGAAGCATGGCGACCTGCTCATCCTCGGCATGCCGACGCGCGACGTGGTGGTGTTCACGTCGACCCAGGAGCCGGAGAAGATCGACCAACTGCGTTCCACCGTGGAGACCGTGGAGCGGCACCAGGGCCGTCCGGTCTCGCGCCGGCTGTTCCAGTGGACGCCGCAGGGCTGGCAGGAATTCGAAATGACCTTACAGCAGGCGGAACAGCAGCGTCGCCAGCAGGGAGAGCAGCAGGGTGGTGCCGAAGGGAAAGTGGCAGAGGCGCCCGCGAAAGCGGAAGCTGACGTCCCCCGGCAGGCGGCCGATGCGCAGGAAGGCGGCCAGCCGCGGCAGGAAGACGCCGGCAATCAGGACCGTGATCAGCAGGGCAATCAGCCACTTCAGCATCGGCAGTGAGGAAAGGTACGCAATGATCGAACTATACACATGGGGTACGCCCAACGGCCGCAAGGTTTCCATCATGCTGGAGGAATGCGGCCTGCCCTACCGGGTGCACAAGATCGACATCACGCAGGGCGAGCAGTTCGCGCCCGCCTACCTTGCCATCAACCCGAATGGAAAAATTCCGTCCATCGTCGACCCCGACGGGCCCGACGAAGGGACGAAAAAGCGGCCGATGCGCATGATGGAATCCGGCGCCATCCTGGTGTATCTCGCCGGCAAGACCGGCCGCTTCCTGCCCGCCTCGGTGCGCGGCAAGTACGAGGCCCTGCAGTGGCTGATGTTCCAGATGGGCGGCGTCGGGCCGATGTTCGGCCAGACCCACCATTTCCTGCGCTACGCCCCGGAGAAGGTAGATTACGCCATCGGCCGCTACACCAGGGAAACGGCGCGGCTCTACGGCGTGCTGAACGCCCGCCTGTCGCAGCACGAATACCTCGCCGACGAGTACTCGATCGCCGACATGGCGACCTTCCCCTGGGTGGCGCGCCACGAGTGGCACGACGTCGCCCTGTCCAGCTACCCGAACGTCCTGCGCTGGTTCAAGGCCGTCGCCAACCGTCCGGCCGTGCAGCGCGGCATGGCCGTGCCGAAATGACCGGTACGCGCTTCGGCGGACTGGAAGTCATCAGCCGCCAGCCGAATGGCAAAACCCGACCCACGCCGCTGCTCTTCATCCACGGCGCCTATGCCGCCGCCTGGTGCTGGGACGAGCATTTCCTGCCTTTTTTCGCCGAGAACGGCTATGCCTGCCATGCGCTGAGCGTGTCCGGCCACGGCAGCTCGCCCGGACGCGAGCGGCTGGACAGCTTCGGCATCGACCATTACGTGCGGGACGTCGCGGCGGTGGCCGCCCAGCTGCCGGCGCCGCCGGTGCTGATCGGCCATTCGATGGGCGGTTTCGTGGCGCAGAAGTACCTGGAGCGCCGTCCGCAGGGCCGCCCCAAGGGCGGCGCAGCCAGCCTCTCCGAGCCGAATGGCGGCGAGCAATCGTCACCCCCTTCCTCGGGAAGGGGGGTGGGGGGAAGGTCCAGCGAGGCGGCCGGCCTGGCCCTGCTCGCCTCGGTGCCGCCGCAGGGATTGTGGGCGGCGGCGCTCGGCCTGGCCTTCCAGAAACCCGGCCTCATGAACGACCTCAACCGCCTGCTCGGCGGCGGGCAGGTGGCGCTGGATACCCTGCGCACGGCCATGTTCTCCCAGCCGGTGGAAACGGCCGACCTGCTTCGCTGGTACAAGCGCATGCAGCCGGAGTCGCACCGCGCCATCTGGGACATGACCCTGTTCAACCTGCCGCTGAAAAGCCGCATGAACCTGCCGCCGCTGCTGGTGCTGGGCGGCGAGCACGACACCCTGATCCCGTCTTCCCAGGTCGAGATGACCGCCCGCCATTACGGCGTCGAGGCGGAAATCTTTGACGGCATGGGCCACGGCCTCATGCTGGAGCGCGACTGGGCGCGGGTGGCCGGCCGTCTCCTCGACTGGCTGGGCGGGCAGGGACTGTAATTCCATTTCTCGACCAATGCTGCAATTGTAGGTCGGCCTTCAGGCCGACATGTCCCACGGGAATTTCCTTCGGTCATCGGGCTAAAGCCCGACCTACAAATAACCGGATTGAAATGGAAATGGAATAAGACCCTGTCTTTCAAAGGGGCATTACTGCGATTCGCGTCCCAGCTAAAAATTTTTCGCCGGCATTCAACTTTTTCCTTTCCCCGTCGTTATCCAAGTTGACGTCCCGATGCCGAGACGCGTTGCGCGGAGGTCATCATGGTCATCACTACGGAAATGAGCACGGGAAAAAAGATCATCGAACTGCGGGAAGAGTATGGCGAGGAAGTGCTCCTCTCCAACTGGCTGCCGCAGCCCGAAGCCAGCCTGGCCCTGCAGGTAGCGGTGTCGGCGCGGCACGATCATGTGGCGGACGAACGGGACGCCGACGCCTTCCTGCGCAACGTCTACCTCTGCCAGGAGTAGACAGGGTTTCAAGCGCGTTGTGGCGGCGACAGCCGCTACAATGCGCGCCATGACTTCCCCGCTCGACATCCGCTCCGCCTACCCCCACTTCCTCGCCATTCCGACCCGCTGGCTGGACAAGTAGGACAGGTTCCTACAGCAGAATCAGTTCAACCAAAAACGTCCTGAGCCGTTAATTCATTCAAGCAGCGAGGAAGTTGGGAGGATGCAAGGTGTTGTGGCAGGCAAGCGGGCGGGTGTCCCGGCAGCCTGATCGCTGACGGTTGTGATTGCCGCGACAAACCCTTGCGTCTTCCCTCCGCTGATCGAGCTGGTCGCCCAAAGACCGCCAGAAAACCACGCAAGTGGTTTCATGGCCTGCCCAGAAAGCCGATCAGCCATGCGAGACCTCCCAAGGTGAACAAGCCGATGCTGATCAACTTCCCCACGAAATAAATATTTGCATCCTGGGCGTCGGGACCCGGAACATTTCCCTTGTCCTTTTCGGTTTGATATTCCCCCAATAAGCTGCGCAGGCCACGAAATCCGCCCGGTGGCAGCGGCCTCGCAATTACACCAGCCACGCCGATCCCCATCAATACCAGCCCAGCAACTTCAATCACGTTCATTTTGGTTTTCCGGTTTCTCCCCGCAATACGTATGTGTGAAGGTGCTGGTGTTCGTATGCACGCCACATATATGGGTTGGACGGATTGGTATTTTCATTGCTAACCCTCACTGCCGTTACTCCGATCTTCAGTTTGAAGGTTTTTCTGCTGGCCTCGCAGCCGAGGGCCTAGGATAGGTTGTGGGTATCAGGCAGATTCAGGACGGGCAGCAATGTACAGGGCTTGCTTAATTGTTCGCCTAAAAGCCTTGCTTGCGTATCAACGACGGTCTGATGCTCCGGTCTGAAGTCGCGGACATAAATACTTACTGCCACGCACCGCCCCCAGGTTGCCTCGAAATTCCAGAACGAGCACTGGGTGGGGCCAATAAATGCGGTAACAACTCGCATCTGGGGAATCCCGTCGTATTGTTTGCGCAGAGTGTGGTAGCCGATGGTTGCGAATGCTCTGCTTTCCGGCGATTGGTCGCCAACTGAAAAAAGGCCCTGCAACAGGTACGCCATCGGCAAAGCAGCCAAACCGGCAAGTGCCCAGCGCGTTCGTGATAGTTCTGTGCCCATCAATGGATCACCCTCGGGTTCAGGTCAACGACAACAGGTGTGAGGCAGCGAGCGCATGGTATGCCGATGCGCATGACGTGTAAATATCACTGAAGGCATATGCCTTGTCGCCCATACAGCCTTTCGAAAACTTAGGGCGGGCAGATCAGAGCGCGTGGCAGCGATCGCCATGCGCGAACCCGAGCAAGGGCTCGCCGATTCCCTTCCCCAGTGCCAGCACCTTGAACAGCTCGCCCATCTCGGCGGGGCTGATGAGCTTTTGCGCGCCGGAGGCGAGCGCGGCGTAGGCCGTCGCACCGTCCGCCTGTCGCTGTTCCAGCAACTGCGCCAGGCCGCAGTTGAGGAGGAATTGCGCCTGGCTGGTGTAGCCGAGCACATCCAGTCCGGCGTCGTGGCCGACTTCGGCGACGGCGGTGAAGTCGACGTGGGCGGTGATGTCGTTGAGGCCGGGCAGCCAGAACGGGTCGCCGTGGGCGTGGTGGCGGTAGTGGCACATCAGCGTGCCTTCGGCGCGCTGCGGATGGTAGTACTCGCGCTGCGGGAAGCCGTAGTCGATCAGCAGCAGGGCGCCGCACTGCAGGATGCGGCCCCACTCGGCGATCCAGGCGCGCGCGGCGAGGTTGATCTCCGAGACATAGGGCGGCCGGACAAAAGTCAGTCCCTGCGACACGGCGAGCAGCGCGCCCGCGGCGGGGCGCTCCCGCCAGGCGAAGGCGCCGTCCTCCAGCGCCACGCCGCGCTCGAAAATGCCCTCCTCGCGCCAGGCGACGATATCGACCGGCAGCGCGTCGAGCAGCTCGTTGGCGACGACCGCGCCGCTGAAACTCTCCGGCAGGGCGTCCAGCCAGCGGACCCGCCCGGCCAGGTGCGGGGCGCCGCGGGCGAGGGTCTCCTGCTGCCGCGCGCGCAATTCGCCGGAGAGTTCGAGGATGTCGTAGTGCTCGGGCAGCGCGCCGCGCCGTTCCAGTTCCAGCAGCAGGCCGAGCGCCAGGGCGCCGCTGCCGGCGCCGGCCTCCAGGAGGTGCGGCGCGCTCGCCGCCATGAGCTGCGCCACCTGGGCGGCGAGGGTTTGGGCGAACAGCGGCGAGAGCTCGGGCGCGGTGACGAAATCGCCGGCGCCGCCGAATTTGCGCGCGCCGCCACTGTAGTAGCCGAGGCCGGGCGCGTAGAGCGCCAGCTCCATGAAGCGGGAGAAGGGAATCCAGCCGCCGGCCTTATCAATTTCTGCGACGATGCGCGCAACTAGGCGGGCGCTGCTTTCAGCGGCGGCAGTATCTGGCAGGGGCAAACTCATGGCGGGGCCGAATGTGCCCGATTCCGCTAGAATTCGCAAATTCCCGCGAGGCATCCATGAATCCCAGTCTGGAAGGCAAAGTGGTGCTGATCACCGGCGCCGCGCGCCGCGTCGGCGCCGAGATCGCGCGCACCCTTCATGCCGATGGCGCCAGCCTGGCCCTGCACTACCGCAGCGCGGCCGCCGAGGCCCAGGCGCTCGTCGCCGAGTTCAATGCCGCCCGGCCCGGCTCGGCGCTGGCCTTCCAGGCCGACTTGCTGGAGACGGACCACCTGCCCAGGCTGGTCGCCGACGTCGCCGAGCATTTCGGCCGGCTCGACGCCCTGGTGAACAACGCCTCCAGCTTCTTCGCCACGCCTATCGGCAGCATCGGCGAGCGCGAATGGGACGACCTCCTCGGCACCAACCTCAAGGCCCCCTTGTTCCTGGCCCAGGCGGCGGCACCGCATCTGGCCGTCGCGCGCGGCGCCATCGTGAACATCACCGACATCCACGCCGAGCGGCCGCTGAAGAACCATGCGCTCTACTGCGCCGCCAAGGCCGGCCTGGCCGGGCTGACCCGGGCGCTGGCCCTGGAACTGGCGCCGCACGTGCGGGTGAACGGCATCGCCCCCGGGCCGATCCTGTGGCCGGAGGACGGCTCCTTCGACGCCGCGGCCCAGGCCAACGTCGTTTCGCGCACCCTGCTCAAGCGCTGCGGCGACCCGGCCGACATTGCCCGCGCCGTTCGTTTCCTGCTCGCCGACGCGCCCTACGTCACGGGCCAGATCCTGGCGGTGGATGGCGGCAGGAGCGTGGCGCTGTGAGCGCTGTCCGCCGGGCCGCCCCAAGGTCGGCGCAGCCAACGACATGGAGCCGCGTAGCGGCGAACGACCGTCACCCCCTTCCGCGGGAAGGGGGCGGGGGGATGGTGGTATGAGCGCCTACCTGGAGGCCCTGCTGTCCCCCGAGCTGGGGGATAAGGAACGCCACGAAGCCAACAAGCTGGCCAAGCGCCTGCGCCGCAATGTCGGCCAGGCCATCGCCGACTTCAACATGATCGAGGACGGCGATCGCGTCATGGTCTGCCTGTCCGGCGGCAAGGACAGCCACGCGCTCCTCGACATCCTGCTGCAACTGCGCGAGATCGCGCCGGTGCGCTTCGATCTCGTCGCCGTGAACCTCGACCAGAAGCAGCCGGGCTTTCCGGCCGAAGTGCTGCCCGCGTACCTCGAACAACTGGGCGTGCCCTTCCACATCGAGGAGCAGGACACCTACTCGGTGGTCAAAAGGGTCATCCCCGAGGGCAAGACCACCTGCTCGCTCTGCTCGCGGCTGCGCCGCGGCGTGCTCTACCGCGTCGCCGGCGAGCTCGGCGCCACCAAGATCGCCCTCGGCCACCACCGCGACGACATCCTCGAGACGCTGTTCCTCAACCTGTTCTACGGCGGCAAGCTGAAGGCCATGCCGCCCAAGCTGGTGTCCGACGACGGCCGCCACATCGTCATCCGCCCGCTTGCCTACTGCCGCGAGCGCGACCTCGAGGCCTGGGCGGCGCTGCGGCGCTTCCCCATCATCCCCTGCGACCTGTGCGGTTCGCAGGAACAGTTGAAGCGCAAGGAAACCAAGGCGCTGCTGCGCGAGTGGGACAAGCGCTTTCCCGGCCGGGTGGAGAAGATCTTTGCCGCGCTCGGCAATGTCGCTCCCTCGCACCTGGCCGACCCTAAGCTGTACGATTTCCGCAACCTGAAAACCACCGGCCGGCCCGATCCGGAAGGCGACCGCGCCTTCGACCCCGAGGAATTCGATGATTCCGCCATAATTCCGCTTCGCGGCGGAGAGGGGGTTTGATATGATTCGCCGTCAAAGGGAGTCAGGGATCACAGCGTCCGTATGAATGCCAAAGTGAGCAGCAAAGTCGAACGCAACCTCTGCGTGCTTTTCGCCGACGTTTCCGGCAGCACCCGGCTGTACGAGAAGCTGGGCGACAAGGAGGCGCTGCACGCCGTCGAGCGTTGCATCAACCGCATGACGCGCGCCACCGAGCAGTTCAAGGGCCGCGTCATCAAGACCATCGGCGACGAAGTGATGGCGGTGTTCGACACGGCCGAAGCCGGCATGGATGCCGCCTGCTCCATGCAGCAGCGTGTGGACGACCTGCCGCCGGTGCGCGGCATCAAGCTTTCCATTCGCATCGGTTTTCATTTCGGTCTTGCCATCGAGGATGCCAAGGACGTGTTCGGCGACACGGTCAACACGGCGGCGCGCATGGCCGGGCTGGCCAAGGCCGGGCAGATCATCACCACCGGCGAGACGGTCGGCGCCCTGCCGACGTTGCTGCGGCAGTCCACGCGCGAGATCGACGCTCTGTCGGTCAAGGGCAAGGCGGGGGACGTGCAGGTCAGCGAGGTGCTCTGGCAGGAATCCGACGATCTCACCATGAAATCCGCCAGCGTCGCGCCGGCGCCCGTTGCCGCGCTGCTGACGGTGCGGCACGGCGGGGATGAGATGACCCTCGATGCCGGCCATGGCGTCTTCTCGCTGGGGCGCGATGCGGCCTGCGACATCATCATCAACGATCGCCGCGCTTCGCGCACCCATGCCCGCATCGAGCGGCGGCGCGACAAGTTCGTGCTCATCGACCAGAGCACCAACGGCACCTACGTCACCTTCGACGGCGAGGCGGAGTTCGCCCTCAAGCGCGAGGAGGTCATCCTGCGCAGCAAGGGGCGCATCAGTTTCGGCCACGCTTACGACGAGGGGGTCGAAATCGTCGAGTTCAGGGTCGGCTGAGAACGGCGCAGCCGAAAAACCGAAGGCCCCTGCGAGGGGCCTTCGGTTTTTATATGCTGATTTTCTTCAGCGTCTCGGGGTTCTTCACCACGGCTTCGCGCCGCGTTTGCGGCGCCTCGATCAGCGCCGCCGGCGGCAGGGTGTCGAAGCGGGACATGACCGCGGCTTCCTTGCAGCCGGCTTCCAGCATGACGACGACTTCGCTGCCGCTGCCAGTGCCGGCATTGAAGCATTGCTTGCCCAGCTTGCGGTTGAGCGGCTTGAGAATGCCCGCCTCGACCAGTTCGATCGGGTTGGCCAGGCCGCCGGACAGCTCGATGTCGAAGACGGCATCGCCTGAGCTGCTCGAGGCCAGATTGGCCGCCAGCACGCTGCGCAGGCCGTTCAGTTCGTGCATCAGCATCCGCGCGGTGTCCTTGTTCGGCAGACCCTGCAGCTTGAGGCGCACCTTCTGGCCGCTGAAGTGGAAATGGGCGAGGAAGAAGCCCTTGGAGAATTCCTCGCCGATCAGCTTGCCGATGTCGCGCAGCGCCTCGTCCTCCGTCGCCCAGCTGGTCTTCTCCGGGATCTGCGTGTTGTAGTAGATCTCCTCGCCGCTTTTCTTGTCGGTGGCTTTGACCGTCCATGAGGTAAGGACGAACTTCTCCACCGTGATGCCGGAAGCGGCGAGCTTGGCCGAGAGCTTCTTGAACTTCGCCTCGCCGGTGACGGCGAAGTCGGCGCCGCCCTTGCCGTCCTTCGCCATGTCGTCGTTCCACAGGCGGAAGCCGAAGGACTTGATGCGCTCCTTGAGGAGATTCTCCGCCACCGGCGAGCGTTGCGCCGGCGCGGCGGGATCGGTCTCGGCGCTCTTGGCGGTGATGGCCACCGAGATTCCCGGGTCGCCGTTGTTGCGGATGAATTCAATGCGCTCGTCTGCCGACATCTGGTTGAGCGATTTCTGCACGTCGCGCACGCGCACCGTGGCGCGGGTCGTCAGCGACATGAGGCCGTCCTTGCCCAGTTGCGGTTGCTGCTCCTCCAGCACGGCCTGGATGAAGGTGCCGCTCTTCGCCAGCAGCTTGTCGCGCACCAGGGCGTAGTTCTTCGACAGGGAGTTCTGCTCGATGTAGAGGGTGACGGCCTTTTCGACCAGTTGGCGGCGGGCGTCCTCGCGCAGGTCGGCGTTGAGCAGGCCCGCATCCCCACCCTTGTCCTGCTGGTAGCGCGGATCGGAGGGGTCGGCCAGCCCGAGGGCGCTGATCGTCATGATGCCGGCGTTGGCGGCAGGCGCGGCGCTCGTCATGGCGGATGCCGCGGCGGCGGCCTGCGGCGCGGGCGTTGCGGCCGGCGGCGTGGCGCCGCCCTTGCCGAGGAATACATAGGCGGCGGCGCCCAGGCCGACGACCGCGACGCCGCCGACAATCGCCAGGGCCAGGCCCTGCGAGGATTTTTTTGTTGGCGCCGGGGCGGACGCGGGGGGCGCGGGGGGCGCAGCCGCGGCGGGCTTCACTGTGGCGATGGTCTGCTCCGCTGCATTCACCAGCGTCGATTCGGCATCGTTGACCAGGGTGGCGTCGCCGCCTCCCGGCACGGCCTGGCCGGCCGCGGCCATCTTCAGGGCAAGGGTGAACTCGCGGCCGTTCTGGAAGCGCTCATCGGGGCGC
This sequence comes from Rhodocyclales bacterium, assembly GCA_016214145.1. Taxonomy (GTDB): domain Bacteria; phylum Pseudomonadota; class Gammaproteobacteria; order Burkholderiales; family Rhodocyclaceae; genus Desulfobacillus. The sequence goes on along the minus strand of JACRPA010000010.1, from coordinate 112,005 downwards.
TTGGCCAGCGCCTTGCGGATCAGGGCGTCGAAGGGGCGCGGCACCTGCACGTTGAGTTCCGAGGGGGCGGCCGGCTCCTCCTTCAGCACCTTGTGCATGATGGTGGTGAGCGCGCCGGTGAAGGGTTTCTCGCCGGTGAGGAACTGGTAGAGGATGACGCCGGCCGAGAAGAGGTCGGAGCGGCCGTCGACGGTCTGGCCCATGAACTGCTCGGGCGACATGTAGCTGGGCGTGCCGAGCACGGAGCCGGCCTGCGTCAGGTTGGAGGACTCGACGCGGGCGATGCCGAAGTCGGCCACCTTCACGCTGCCGTCCTTGAGCAGGATGATGTTGGAGGGCTTGATGTCGCGGTGCACGACGCCGTTCTTGTGGGAAAAGTCGAGCGCGTCGAGCAGCTGGCCCATGATGCGCACGATTTCCGCCATCGGGAAGCGTTCGTTGGCGTCGAAATGCTCCTTCAGCTCGCGTCCTTCGACGAATTCCATGGCGATGAAGGCGGTGCCGTTGTCTTCGCCGTATTCGTAGATCGACACGATGTTGGGATGGCTGAGGCGGCCGGCCGCCTGCGCCTCGCGCTTGAAGCGGGCGAGGATCTCCTCGACCTCGGCGCGGTCGAGCTGGTCGCGGCGCACGGTCTTCAGCGCCACGCGGCGGGTGATCATCGGGTCGAAGCCTTCGTAGACGATGCCCATGGCGCCTTGTCCCAGTTCGCGGCGGATCTCGTACTTGCCGAGCTTCTTCAGTTCAGTCATGCCGTTCTCCGATCGCGTCATTCCGGACGGCGCGAAGCGCCGAGCCGGAATCCAGGGCGTGGATCCCCGCTTCCGCGGGGATGACGGCCTGCGGCCGTCACTTGTGCTTCGAATCGATTTCCCAGACGTTCTTCTGCACCAGGCGCTGCACCATGCCGTCCAGCGTCAGGCCGCCGGCCTCGCCGCCCGAGAAGCCCATGACGGAGGAGGATTTTGCGCCGAGCTCCATCTTTTCCTCCGTATATCCCTGCGCGACCTGCTCGGTCGTGTTGGCATCGATGAGCTTCCAGCGCATGCCGATGATCCACACCCCGGTCGATTCGCCGGTCTGGACGGAGCCGACCACGGTTTCCGCCGCCGCGCCGCCGCGGCCGCCGCCGAAGATGCCGAGCAGCGCGCCGATCGGCCGCCCGTCGAAACCCTGCTGGGCCTGGGCCACCTGCTCGGCCTTGAGGATGTCGAACTTGATGATCCACTTGGTGGTCTTCAGCTTGCCCTTCTGCAGCATCTTGCGCGCAGCCTGCGGATCGCCGAGGTTGTAGGCGAGCTGGAATTCCTGCAGCAGCGGTCCGAGATTGGTCCGTTCAAGCACCTTGAAGTTGGCCTTGGACAGTTCCAGTTCGGCGAAATCGGCGATGTTGTTGGGGCCGAATTTCTGCGCGAAGTTGGCGTTGTTGCTCTTCACTTCGCCCGGGATGACGATGATCGCCGGCCCCGGCTTGCCGGCGTTGGCGTACTCGACCGGCTTGTACAGGCCCTTGTCGGCCATTTCGTTGGCCTTCTGGGAGGTGCTGCTGCCCTGGGTCGGCGAAGGACTCTCGAAGGTGGGTTGGGCGAGGGCCGGGATGGCCAGCGCGTACAGCGATAGTCCAAGGATGCGAAGCGTCGTGTTCATGTCGGTTCCCGTTTATTTTTTGGCAGCGATGCGACAGTAGTCATTGTAGAGCCGGGCGACCGCTTCGTCGGCCTCTTCGTTCACCAGGGTGAGCGCCATGCCGAGCGTGTCGGTGCCGGAATAGGAGTCGGCTTTGGCCGCGACGCTGGAAATCGTCTTGCCGCCGGAGGAGACGAGCGTGAAGCCCATGTGCACGGCGACCTCGTTGATCTTCAGCACCGGGTTGATGCCGGTCTGCGTCGTGATCAGGCCGCGCAGGATGAAATTGGCGCCGAGCTTCTTCGAGGCATTGATGGCGGCATCCGGGTCGTTGCGGAAATGCGCTTCGAGTTCCGCCTGGGCGATCTGCGCCCGGATCTCCTCCTGGGTGGTGGTCTTCAGGCCGAGGGCGCGCAGGCGGTGATTGATGGCCTGGAAGTGCGGGCCGTAGCGGCTCTGCGTGGTGTTGTAGCCGTTCGCCGTGCGCTCGGCGATCACCAGCATGATCTTCTGGTTCTTCAGTTGCTGCTTGCAGGGCGTCGAGACGAGCTGGCCGATGCGCTGGGCGCGGGCCTGGTCCTCGGTTTTGGCCTTTTCCTCTTCCTCGGAAAATTTGAAGGCGCTGGCGCTGCCGCACGTCAGGGCCAAAGTCAGTGCGGACAGGACGGCGAGCGGCAAACGGGTGCGACGCATGGAGATGCCTCCCGGGAAGCGCAATGCAAGGGGAATGATTGTGGCAAAAAACAAGCCCCCGTACAACCGCGCAGGACGGCCCTATGAGATTTGCAGGCAGGCCTGCGCCCTGCTTAGCCGCCGGCGTCCTCGCCGTCGCCCATTGCCTGCTTGTGCCGCTCGACGAACTCCAGGGTGCTGTCGATGCCGCGCAGCAGCAGGATGGTCGAGCGCACGGCGGCTTCCAGCAGCACCGCCAGGTTGCGGCCGGCCGCCACGGGAATGCTCACCTTGCGCACCTGCACGCCGAGGATTTCGTGGGTTTCGGCGCCCAGCGGCAGGCGGTCGATCTCCACCGCGCCTTTCAGCGGCCGCAGCAGATTGACGACCAGCTTCAGCTTCATCTTGCGCCGACAGGCGGTTTCGCCGAAAACGGTGCGGATGTTCAGCACGCCGAGACCGCGCACTTCGAGGAAATCCTTGAGCATCGGCGGACAGCGCGCTTCCAGGGCGTTGGGCGACACGCGCGCGATCTCGACGATGTCGTCGGCCACCAGGCCATGTCCGCGCGAGATGAGCTCCAGCGCCAGTTCGCTCTTGCCGACGCCGGAATCGCCGGTGATGAGCACGCCCATGCCGAGCACATCCATCATGACGGCGTGCAGCTCCACTGTCTCGGCCAGCTGGCGCGACAGCCACAGGCGCAGCAGGTCGATGACGATTGCGGCCGATTGCGGGGTGGAGAAGAGCGCCGTATCGGATTTTTCGCAGGCTTCCCGCACGGAGGCGGGTATCGCGCAGCCGTCGGCCACGATAACGGCCGGCGGGTGGGCGGCGATGATCTCCTCCATGTGGCGGGAGACGCGGATTGCGTGCTGCTTGGTCGCCCAGTTGATTTCCGGGGCGCCGATGACCTGGATGCGGTCGGGATGGATCAGGTTGAGGTGGCCGACCAGGTCCGCCGGCGAGGCATGCAGGTGGTTGATGGCGATGGGCGCGTCGAGATTGCCGCTTACCCGCAGCAGCTGCAGCCGTTCCCGGTGGTAATCAAACAGCTGCGCGACGTTCGCCTGCCGCATGGGGTTCCCAGCCGGTGAAAAGAGCGTGAATGGCGGCCGCGTCCGTTGCGGCTGCCAGCTGCTCGCGGAAGGCGCGATCGGAAAACAGCTGCGCCAGCTCCGAGAGAATCTGCAAATGCTGTTCGGTGGCCTGTTCCGGCACCAGAAGCACGAACAGGAAACTGACCGGCTTGCCGTCCGGGGCATCGAATTGCACCGGGGCGGCCAGCCGCAGGAAGGCTCCGACCGCCTCCTTCAGCCCCTTGATGCGGCCGTGCGGGATGGCGACGCCCTGCCCGAGCCCGGTCGAGCCGAGTTTTTCGCGTGCGAAAAGGCTGTCGAACACCGTGCTGCGACCGATGCCCTGGTTGTTCTCGAACATGATCCCCGCCTGCTCGAAAACGCGCTTCTTGCTGCTGGCATCGAGGTCGACCTGGACGTTGGAGAGGGGCAGGAGCTTGGCGATCAGGTTCATGCTGTTGCGGGCCGGGAGAATGGCTGTGGGGGCGTGCTGGCGGAAGCGGCTGGAGGGCTGTCCTGTGGGGCTAGGCGGCGGATTATACCGGGAAAGCCCCACGCGGGGCGAGGCCAATTCCGGCCTATTCGACCACCTGCCGCTTGAGCGCCTCGTGCGCGTGCTCGGCCTTTTTTTCCTTGTGCTTGAGCACCTGGCGGTCGAGCTTGTCCGCCAGGGCATCGATGCTGGCGTACAGGTTTTCGTCCTGGGCTTCGACGAAGATGTCCTTGCCGCGCACATGCACCGTCACCTCCGCCTTCTGCCGCAGCTTCTCCACCGACAGGATGACGTGCACCGCGGTAACGTGGTCGAAGTGCCGGATGACGCGATCGAGCTTGCCGGTGACATAGTCGTGGATGGCCGGCGTGACTTCGAGGTGATGCCCGGTGATGTTGATGTTCATGATGGCTCCCTTCTATGTAGGTCGGCCTTCAGGCCGACAGTGGCGGTTGATGTCGGGCTGAAGCCCGACCTACTAACGGCAATTAAATCGACTTCCTCAGGTTGACCGGCGGAATGCTCAGCGCCTCGCGGTACTTGGCGACGGTGCGCCGCGCCACCACGATGCCCTGCTGGCCGAGGATGTCGGCCAGTTGGGCGTCCGACAGCGGCTTCTTGCCGTCCTCGGCGCCGACCAGCTGCTTGATGAGCGCCCGGATGGCCGTCGAGGAGGCCGCGCCGCCGGCCTCGGTGGCGACGTGGCTGCCGAAGAAATACTTCAGTTCATATACGCCGCGCGGCGTGGCCATGTATTTCTGCGTCGTCACGCGCGAAATGGTCGATTCGTGCAGGCCGAGCTGGTCGGCGATCTCGCGCAGGGTGAGCGGCCGCATCGCCACCTCGCCGTGCTCGAAGAACTGGCGCTGCCGGTCCACGATCGCCTGGGAAACGCGCTGGATCGTCTCGAAGCGCTGCTGCACGTTCTTGATCAGCCACTTGGCTTCCTGCAACTGGCTGGCGAGGCCGGAACCGCGCTGGCCCTGCAGGATGTTCGCGTAGAGGCGGTTGATGCGCAGGCGCGGCATGGCGTCGGCATTGAGCGAGACGGTCCACTGGCCGCGCACCTTGCGCACCACCACGTCGGGGACGACATAGCGCGTATCGGCGGGCGAGAACTGCGCGCCGGGACGGGGATTGAGCGAACGGATCAGCGCCTGGGCCTCGCGCAGCTCGTCCTCGCTGCAGGCGACCGCCTTGCGCAATCTCACGTAATCGCGGGCCGCCAGCTGGTCGAGGTGGTTGCGCACGATTTTCAGGGCCATGTCGCAGGTCCTGGATGACGGCAGGCTGGCCAGCTGCAGCGCCAGGCATTCCGAGGCGCTGCGCGCGCCGATGCCGGGCGGATCGAAGTTCTGCAGGTGCTTGAGGGCGATCTGCAGTTCGTCGATGTCGACTTCCAGTTCCGCCGGCAGCATCTCGACCAGCTCCTCCAGGCTTTGCGCGAGGTAACCGTCGTCGTCGAGAGCCTCGATCAATAGCCGCACCAGGCTGCTGTCGCGCTCGGAGAGCGGCATCATGGCCAGTTGCGAACCCAGGTGGTCGCGCAGCGAAGTGACGGCCGCCTGTATCTCCGCGTAGGATGGCTCGTCGTCGTTGCGGTCGTCGCGCGAAGAGGAAGCGCCGCCGCCTTCGCCGAGCCAGTCGGCGGGGCTGCTGTCGCCGAAATTCGGCTCCGGCATGCCACCGTCGAGCGATTCGGCGGGGGCCTGCAGCGCGTCGCCCGAAGACGAGTAAACCGCGGCTTCGGGTGCCGGCTCCTCCTCGCGTTCGAGCAGCGGGTTGTCCTGCAGGAAAGTGTCGATTTCCTGGTTCAGTTCGAGCGTCGACAGCTGCAGCAGGCGTATCGACTGCTGCAGCTGCGGCGTCAGCGCGAGGTGCTGCGAGAGCTTGAGCTGAAGGGTTTGTTTCATCGACCGACAGGGAAGGTCGGCAAGAGCCAGAGTTGTTGTCTAAAGGCGGAAATGCTCGCCCAGATAGACCTTGCGTACGCTTTCATTATAGACAATTTCCTCCGGCTTTCCGGCCGCCAGCACCTCGCCCTCGTTGATGATATAGGCATGGTCGCAGATGCCCAGCGTCTCGCGCACGTTATGGTCGGTGATGAGCACGCCGATGCCGCGCTCCTTCAGGAAGCGGATGATCTTCTGGATGTCCAGCACGGCGATCGGGTCGACGCCGGCGAAGGGTTCGTCGAGCAGGATGAAGCGCGGGCTGGTGGCGAGCGCCCGGCAGATTTCCACGCGCCGCCGCTCTCCGCCGGAGAGCGAGATGGCCGTGTTGTCGCGCAGGTGGGCGATGTGCAGTTCGGCCAGCAGTTCCTCCAGCCGCTGCTCGATCTGCTCCTCGGTGAGCGTCTGCAGCTCGAGCACGGCGCGGATGTTCTCCGCCACGTTGAGCTTGCGGAAGACCGAGATTTCCTGCGGCAGGTAGGACAGGCCGAGGCGCGCGCGGCGGTGGATCGGCATGTGCGTCAGCGCCTCGCCGTCGATGGTGATTTCGCCGCCGTCCGCGCCGACCAGGCCGACGATCATGTAGAAGCAGGTGGTCTTGCCGGCGCCGTTGGGGCCGAGCAGCCCCACCACCTCCCCGCTTTTCACTTCGAAGGAAACGTCCTTGACGACGGTGCGCGACTTGTACCTCTTGCGCAGGGCGGTGACTTGTAGAAGGCTCATTCTGCTGTTTCCTTGAGCACCTTGCGGATGATGTCGGCGGCAAAGCCGCGGCTCTGCAGGAAGCGCGCCTGCCGCGCAAATTCGTTGCGATCGCCCGGGGGCGCGTCGAACTTGCGCCGCCAGACTTCGCGCGCCCGCCCGATCTCGCTGTCGGCTTCGGCGGGCAGCGCCGCGGCGACGAGGTCGTCGGCGACGCCCTTCGCGCGCAGGTCGTGCCGCAGCCGGGCGTTGCCGACGCGCGCCGCGCGCGACGAGACGAAGGACTCGGCGAAGCGCGCGTCGGAAAGCAGTCCGGTTTGTTCCAGTCGATCGAGCACGGCTTGGATTTCTTCCTGGCTGCCGTCGTCGGATAGTTTTCGGGTCAGTTCGGCGCGGGAATGCTCGCGCCGGGCGAGCATTCGCAGCGCCTTGTTTTTCAGGTCGCTGTTCAAGCCTCGGCCGCGACGGCGGCCTGCTGCTCGGCCACGCCGACCGCGGCGCGGACCCGGTTCTCGATTTCGCGCGCCATCTCCGGGTGTTCCTTGAGGTATTCGCGCGCGTTGTCCTTGCCCTGGCCGATGCGCTCGCCGTTGTAGGAATACCAGGCGCCGGATTTCTCGACCAGCTTGTGAATGACGCCGAGCTCGACGATCTCGCCCTCACGCGAAATGCCCTCGCCGTAGAGAATGTCGAATTCGGCCTGGCGGAAGGGCGGCGCCACCTTGTTCTTGACGACCTTCACCCGCGTTTCGGAACCGACGACCTCCTCGTTCTTCTTGATGCTGCCGGTGCGGCGGATGTCCAGGCGCACCGAGGCGTAGAACTTGAGGGCGTTGCCGCCGGTGGTGGTTTCCGGGTTGCCGAACATGACGCCGATCTTCATGCGGATCTGGTTGATGAAGATCACCATGGTGTTGGTGCGCTTGATGTTGGCGGTGAGCTTGCGCAGCGCCTGGCTCATCAGGCGCGCCTGCAGGCCGGGCAGCTGGTCGCCCATCTCGCCCTCGATCTCGGCCCGCGGCGTGAGCGCGGCGACCGAGTCGATCACCACCACGTCGATGCCGCCCGAGCGCACCAGCATGTCGGTGATCTCCAGGGCCTGCTCGCCGGTGTCCGGCTGGGAAATCAGCAGGTCGCCGACCTTCACGCCGAGCTTCTGCGCATACTGCGGATCGAGCGCATGCTCGGCGTCGATGAAGGCCGCCGTGCCGCCGAGCTTCTGCATTTCCGCGATGACCTGCAGGGTCAGCGTCGTCTTGCCGGAGGATTCCGGGCCGTAGATTTCGATCACCCGGCCGCGCGGCAGGCCGCCGATGCCCAGGGCGATGTCCAGTCCCAGCGAGCCGGTCGAGACGGCCTGGATGTCCGTTTCCACTTCGCCGTCGCCCAGACGCATGATCGAGCCCTTGCCGAACTGCTTCTCGATCTGGGCCAGAGCCGCCGAGAGCGCCTTGCTTTTATTGTCTTCCATAGTGTTTCCCCAGTCAGATTCGGTTGAATTATGGCACAGTCTTTGCCGGGCCGACTCGACCGCAAGCCAACAAATAAATAAATATTAAATCAATCTGTTACACGTATGTTAGTGCTTGCTTCATCGAGCTTCCGGAGCAGTCCTTGCAGGGCATGGATCACCGATTGCTTGCGCACCGCCTCGCGGTCGCCGGGAAAGTGCAGCGTTTCGGCGGTCGGCTCTCCGCCCCGCAGGACCCAGGCGAAGCATAGGGTGCCCACTGGCTTACCCGGTGAGCCACCCGTCGGGCCGGCAACGCCCGAAATCGCCAGCGCCGCCTGGGCATGGCTGCGCCTGAGCGCGCCGGCCGCCATCTCGCGCACCACGGCCTCGCTGACCGCCCCGTCCGCCCGCAAGGTTTCCGCCCGCACTCCGAGCAGTTCCTGCTTGGCGGCGTTGGAATAGGTGATGAAGCCGCGCTCGAACCACTGCGAGCTGCCCGCCGTGGCCGTGACCACCTCGGATACCCAGCCGCCCGTGCAGGATTCCGCGCAGGCAAGCATCAGCTTGCGTTCAAGCAATGCGGCGCCGACGCGAACCGACAGATCTTCGAGATCCTTATCCATTGAACAGCACCTTGAAGAGAGCGAGCACCAGCAGGGTGTAGCCGGCCGCCACGACGTCGTCGAGCATGACGCCGAAGCCGTGCTTCATGTGGCCGTCGATCCAGCGCGCCGGCTGCGGCTTGGTGATGTCGAAGAAGCGGAACCAGATGAAGGCGGCCAGTTGCCAGAGAAATCCCGCCGGCGTCATCAGCAGCACCAGCCAGAAAGGCACGATCTCGTCCCAGACGATGGAACCGTGGTCCGACACGCCCAGGTCACGGCCGGTTCGGCTTGCGGCGAAGACGCCGACGACGAAGGCGGCGACGAGAAAGGCCAGGAAGCCGGCATCGGAAAAAGTCGGCTTGATGAAGGGAAACAGCAGCCAGGCGGCCAGCGTGCCGGCGGTGCCCGGCGCCACCGGCGAGAGGCCGCTGCCGAAGCCAAGGGCGATGAAATGCGCCGGGTGGGCGAAGAGGAACTTCAGGTCGGGTTTCATGCGGGTTGCTTTGCCATCGGCTTCGGCCAGCATGCGAACAGTCTTGAAACGCCATGTGGGAGCGGCGTCCTCGCCGCGATATCGGCGGCTGCAATCGCGGCGAGAACGCCGCTCCCACAAGTACTGCTGAACATTGTCGCCAAACAGGTCATGCGAAATGGTCGAAGCCGCGCCGGCCGACGGGCATCGGCTGGCCGGCGGCATCGCGCAGGATCAGTTCGCCGGCCGGCCCCGCCCGCAGGCTGCCGATGCGCGTCAGCGGCAGGCCGAGTCTCGCGGACAGCGCCTCGATGTCCCCGCGCCGCGCGGCCGGGGCGCTGAAGGCCAGCTCGTAGTCGTCGCCGCCGGCGAGCAGGCAGCCCTGCGCCAGCGCGGCGTCGGCGCAGGCCTCGAACGCCGCGCGCGGCAGGCGGGCGGATTCGATGTCGGCCGCCAGGGCGGAGCGTTCCAGGATGTGGCCGATGTCGGCGAGCAGGCCGTCGGAGACGTCGATGGCGGCGCTGGCCAGGCCGCGCAGGGCGAGTCCGAGCCCGACCCGGGGTTGCGGGCGATCCAGCGCGGCCAGGCAGGGCGCCATCGCCGTGTCGTGGAGACTGACTTTTCCCAGGCGGTGGGCGAGTCCCAGCGCCGCGCGCCCGGGCGCGCCCGAAACCCAGAGCTCGTCGCCCGCCTGCGCGCCGGCACGGGTGAGCGCCTGCCCTTGCGGCACTTCGCCGAACACGGTCGGCGCGATGTTGAGCGGCCCGCGCGTCGTGTCGCCGCCGATCACGTCGACGTCGAAGGCCGCGGCGGCGGCGAAGAAGCCGCGCGCGAAGGCGGCGATCCAGGTTTCATCGGGTTCCGGCAGGGCCGCCGCCACCACGGCCCAGCGCGGTTGCGCGCCCATGGCGGCGAGGTCGGAAAGGTTTACGGCGAGGGATTTCCAGCCCAGCGCCTCGGCATCGGCATCGGGCAGGAAATGCGTACCGGCGACCAGCATGTCGGTGGATACCACCAGGTCCATGCCGGGCGACGGGCGCACAATGGCGCCGTCGTCGCCGACGCCCAGCACGGTGTGCCGGACGGAGCGGGTGAAGTGACGGGCGATCAGTTCGAATTCGGAAGGCACAGTTGGCTTCCGAAGCGAGACTACTTTTTTTCGGCGGAGGCCGGCGCCGTGCTCGCCGGCGGAGCGGCCTTGCTGCCCGGTTTGCCGAACTCGGCCATGATCTCGCCGCGCAGCATCACGGCGTAAGTCAGAAAGACCAGGCCGCCGATGAACAGGGCCAGCACCACGTAGATCCACCAGTCGGCAGCGTAGTGCTTCGGATGCTTGTCCTCCGCCGTCTGGGGATGGGGGCGTTCGGTGGATTTCTCGTTCATGACTCCTCCTTGATGTCCGGTTTCCTGCTTCGGACAGGTCGCGCAGCCTCTGCGGGCCGCATCAGTACGGCGAGCTTGTCCAGCACGCCGTTTACATACTTGTGGCCGTCCGTGCCGCCGTAGCTCTTGGCCAGCTCGATGGCCTCGTTGATCACCACCTTGTAGGGCGCATCCAGATGCCGCTTCAGTTCGAAGGTGGCGAGCAGCAGGATGGCGCGCTCGACCGGCGAGAGCTCGGCGTAGGGGCGATCCAGCTGCGGCGCGATGAGCGCCTGCAGCTCCGCCGCTTCGGCAATCGCGCCCTTCAGCAGCAGGTCGAACAGGGCGCGGTCGATCTTCTCGAAGCCGGCCGCGGCGGCCAGATGCGCCTCCACGGCCGGCACGTCATTGCCGGAGAGCTGCCACTGGTAGAGTCCCTGCAGCGCGAATTCGCGGGCGCGTCTTCGAGGCGATTTCATTCCGGAAACCCTGCTTGAACCACGGCGAACACGGCGACACGGCGCAAAGGCAAAGGACAGGCATTGTTATCGCCGTGACCGCCGTGCGCGCCGTGGTGAAAGGTCTTTCCCGGGCTCATTTTTTCAGAAAGCGCTGCAGGTTTGCCATCTCCACCGCAGTTTGGCCGGCTTCCATGCCCTTCTGCACCATGCGCGCCAGCGCCTGGTCGTCGTTCTCGGTGGTGAGCACGCCGTTGGCGATCGGCACGCCGGTGGCGAGCTGCACGTCGGTGATGCCGCGGGCGGATTCGTTGGAGACGATCTCGAAGTGGTATGTCTCGCCGCGGATGACGCAGCCGAGCGCCACCAGCGCGTCGAAGCGCCCGCTCTGCGCCATCGTCTGCAGCACCAGCGGCAGCTCCAGCGCGCCGGGCGCGGTGACGATCCGCGTGTCGGCGCCGCGCACGCCGAGGCGCTTCAGCTCCTCCGTGCAGCCGCCGAGCAGGCCTTCGCTCACGTCGATGTTGAAGCGGCTCATGGCGATGCCGATGCGCAGGCCGGCGCCCTTCAGGTCGGGTTCGAATTCGTCGATGTCGTCGTAGCGCGCCATGTCAGCCCTCCACCGGGCCGCCCCAAGGAGGGCGGAAGTCAACAATATGGAAGCCGCACAGCGGCTGAACCATCGTTACCCCCTTCCTTGGGAAGGGGGGCAGGGGGAAGGCTGTCATTTTGCGTCTTCAGGGCTGAGATAGCCCGTGATCTCGAGCTGGAAGCCCGCCATGCTCGGCATCTTGCGCGGGCTGGCGAGCAGCTTCATGCGGCGTACGCCGAGGTCGCGCAGGATCTGCGCGCCGATGCCGTACAGGCGCGGGTCCCACTTGGCGGCCGGGCGCGCCGCCTCGCCCTCGCTCTGCAGCGCGGCGAGGAGATCGGGCGTCGAACTGGCGCGCCGCAGCAGCACGATGACGCCGCTGCCGTGCTTGGCGATCGTGCGCATGGCGCGATCCACGCTGAAGCTGTGGCGGTCGCTCTGGCAGTCGAGGAAGTCCAGCACGGTGATCGGCTCGTGCACGCGCACCAGGGTCTCCCCCTTTGGGTCGATCCTGCCCTTCACCAGGGCGAGGTGCACGTCGCCGCTGGTCTTGTCGCGATAGCCGATGAGATGGAATTCGCCGTGGGCGCAGGCGACATCCTTTTCCGCGATGCGCTCCACCAGGGTCTCGTTCTCGTTGCGGTAGTGGATCAGGTCGGCGATGGCGCCGATCTTCAGGCCGTGCGCCCTGGCGAACTCGACGAGGTCGGGCAGCCGCGCCATGGTGCCGTCGTCCTTGAGGATCTCGCAGATCACGGCCGCCGGTTCGCAGCCCGCCAGCTGGGCGAGGTCGCAGCCGGCCTCGGTGTGGCCGGCGCGCACCAGCACGCCGCCGTTCTGCGCCATGAGCGGGAAGATGTGGCCGGGCTGGACGATGTCGCTCGGCTGGGCGCGCTTGGCCACGGCCGCCTGCACGGTGCGGGCGCGGTCGTGCGCCGAGATGCCGGTGGTGACGCCCTCGGCCGCCTCGATGGAGAGCGTGAAGGCGGTGCCGTGCGGCGAGCGGTTGTCGCGCACCATCAGCGGCAGGTTGAGCTGGCGGCAGCGCGCCTCGGTCAGCGTCAGGCAGATCAGGCCGCGGCCGTGCTTGGCCATGAAGTTGATCGCCTCGGGCGTGACGAACTCGGCGGCGAGGACGAGGTCGCCCTCGTTCTCGCGGTCCTCCTCGTCGACCAGCACGACCATGCGGCCGTCGCGGATGTCGGCGATGATGTCCTTGATGGGGGAGAGGGCTGTCATATATCAGTTTTCCGCGGTCATCATGCGCTCGATGTAGCGGGCGACGAGGTCGATTTCGAGATTGACCCGGCTGCCGGCCTGCAGGCGCTTGAGCGTCGTCACCGTCACCGTATGCGGAATCAGGTTGATGGAAAAGTCAGTCCCCGCGACACGGTTCACCGTCAGGCTGACGCCGTCCACCGTGATCGAGCCCTTGCGCGCGATGTACTTCGCCAGCGGCTTCGGCGCGCGGACCAGCAGCTCGTGGCTCTCGCCGATGCGCTCGAACTTGAGCACCTCGCCGACGCCGTCCACGTGGCCCGTCACCAGGTGGCCGCCGAGGCGGTCGGCCAGGCGCAGCGCCTTCTCCAGGTTCACCTCGCCGGGCGCGTCCAGGCCGACGGTGCAGTCCAGCGTCTCGCGCGAGACGTCCACCTTGTAGGCGGCGCCGGCCTTCTCGATGACGGTCAGGCAGACCCCGCCGTGGGCGATCGAGTCGCCCGGGGCCACGTCGGAGAGATCGAGGCCGGGCGCCTCGACGGTCAGGCGCAGGCCTTTCTCCAGGGCTTGCAGATGGGCGATCCTGCCGACGGCGGCGACGATTCCGGAAAACACGTTGGGAGAAGGTGAATACAAGGAAACACGGATTTTACCCGCGATCCGCCTGACGGTGTTTGAGACCCATCAACCGCCCAGGGCGGCATTCACCACCTTGAGGAAGGCCTCCGCCGGCTGGTAGCCGACGACGCGCAGCCCCTGCCGCTCCTTGCCCTGGCGGTCGAAGAAGATGATGCCGGGCGGGCCGAACAGGCCGAAGCGCTTCAGGAGCGCCTTGTCCTCGTCCGAGTTGGCGGTGACATCCACCTGCAGCAGGGTCATCTGCCGCATCTTCGCCGCCACGCGCGCGTCCGTGAAGGTGTACTTCTCCATTTCCTTGCAGGAGACGCACCAGTCGGCGTAGAAATCCAGCATCACCGGCCGGTCGGCCGAGGCGAGGCGCGCCTCCAGCTCCGCCGCCGTCTTCACGCGCTCGAAGGCGACGTGCTCGCCCTCGGCCTTCGCGGCGCTGCGCAGGAAGCCGAGCGGTGCGAGCGGATCGCGGCTGCCGCCCACGGCGCCAACCACCAGCGAAGCGCCGAGGAGCAGCAGCACCATGCCGACGCCCTTCCAGAAGCGCGCCGCGTTGTGCGCCTGCGGCGGCAGCGGGTCGATGGCGCGCAGGAAGATCGCCGTGCCGATGGCCAGCGCGCCCCAGGCCAGCAGGTGCGCCCAGGCCGGCAGCACCGGCGACACCAGCCAGATGGCCAGACCGAGCAGCAGCACGCCGAAGAATTTCTTCACCGAATCCATCCACGGCCCGGCATGCGGCAGCAGCGAGCGCGTCGACACGCCGACCGCCACCAGCGGCACGCCCTTGCCGAGCGCCATGGCGAACAGCGCCGCGCCGCCGAGGACGGCGTCGCGCGTCTGCGCGATGTAGAGCAGCGCGCCGGCCAGCGGCGCCGCCACGCAGGGTCCGACGATCAGCGCCGAGAGCGCGCCCATGGCGGCGACGCCGTGCAGGGAGCCGCTTTTGACGCGGCCGGATTCCTCCGACAGCTTGCTTTGCAGGAAGGCCGGCATCTGCATCTCGTAGAAACCGAACATCGACAGCGACAGCGCGACGAACACCAGCGCGAAGCCGCCCAGCACCCAGGCGTTCTGCAGCGCGGCCGAGAGCATCGAGCCGGACAGGCCGGCGGCGACGCCGGCGGCGGCATAGGTGACGGCCATGCCCAGCACGTAGGCCATCGAGAGGACGAAGGCGCGGCCCTTGGAGATGTGATGGCCGTGGCCGACGATGATGCCCGACAGGATCGGGTACATCGGGAACACGCAGGGCGTCAGCGCCAGCAGGATGCCGGCGCCGAAGAAGGTGGTGAGGATGAGCCAGAAGCCGGCGTTCTTCAGCAGACCGGCCAGCTGCGAGGATTCGTCCTGAGTGGCGGGGGCGGCTTCGCCTGCCCTGCCGGGCGCCAGGCTCATCGCGGCCAGCTGCACCTGCAGCGTCTGCGGGTTGGGCGGGTAGCACACGCCGATGTCGGCGCAGCCCTGTGAAGTCGCCTTCAGGGTGACGGCCTCCGTGCCGGCCGGTGCCGTGAAGGGCAGCAGAATGACGACTTCCTTGCGGTAGGTCTCGACGTCGCCGAAGAACTCGTCCTTCTTGATCTTGCCCGGCGGGAACTGCGGCGCGCCGGCCTTCGCGTCGGCCGGTTCCAGCGCGAGGCGGAACTTGTCGCGGTACATGTAATAGCCCTTGGCGATGTCGTAGCGCACCTCCAGGGTGGCGGCATCGACGGCGCGGGCGGAGATCCGGAAGGCCTTGTCCACTTCAAGCAGCTCCTCGGCGGCGGAGGCGGACAGCGGCAGGCAGGACAGGCAAAGCAGGAGCAGGAGCGTCAGTCGGCGGATCATGGAGGCGTCTTCATTGGGCGGCGGTCGCGGCCGCCACCCAGGCAAGGTAGTCGGGCAATCCCTTGTCGATTCGGACAGCCACGATCTCCGGAAGTTCGTAGGGGTGGTAGGCGCGGATCGCCTCCTCCAGCGCGGCGTAGCGCGCCGCGCTGGTCTTGATCAGCAGCGGCACCTCCTCGGCGTCCTCGACCTTGCCCTCCCAGCGGTATATCGAAAGGCAGGGCGCCAGGATGTTCACGCAGGCGGCGACGCGCTGCTCGACCAGCGTCGTGGCGAGCGCCCGTGCACTTTCCGCGTCGGGCAGGTTGGTGATGACCAGGAGGGTGTCCATATGCCGCAGATTCTACTGTAGGTCGGGCTTCAGCCCGACAGGGATGGCCCCCATCGGCCGCCGCTGTCGGGCTGAAGCCCGACCTACCTGAGCAGCCGCCGCCGCGCCAGACCGAGCGCCAGCCAGAAAGCGGCAAGCGTGTAGCCGACCAGCACGGCGATATGCAGCCACGCCTGCGCCGGCACTTCGCCCAGGAACAGCGGCCGCGTCAGCTTCACCGCATGCGACAGCGGCAGCAGCGACGATATGGCCTGGAAGGCGGCGGGCAGCTGCTCCACCGGAAAAAACACCCCCGAGAGCAGCGTCATCGGCGTGATGAACAGGGTGAAGTAGTACATGAAGAAATCGAAGCTCGGCGCCAGCGCCGTCATGACCAGGCCGAGCGCGGCGAAAGTCAGGCCGGCGAGGAACACCAGCGGCAGCGCCCACAGCGCCAGCGGCGAGTGGATCAGGCCCAGCGCGGCGGCCACCGCCAGGATCGCCGCGCCGGAGAGGCAGGCCTTGCTCGCCGCCCACACCAGCTCGCCCAGCACCAGGTCGTCGAGCGACACCGGCGCGTTGAGGATGGCCTCCCAGGTCTTCTGCACCTGCATGCGCGAGAAGGCCGAGTAGAGCGTCTCGAAGGTGGCGCTGTTCATGGTCGAGAAGCACACCGCGCCGGCGGCGAGAAAGGCGATATAGGGCACGCCGCCCACCTCCGGCAGCAGCGTGCCGATGCCGTAGCCCAGCCCCAGCATGTAGACCATCGGATCGGCCAGGTTGCCGAGGATCGACGGAATCGCCAGCTTGCGCCAGACGAGGAAATTGCGCCGCCACACCGGGATGAAGCGCAGGCTGAGGGAGGGCGGGCGGAAGTGGTTCATGGTTGATGTAGGAGCGGCCTACCGGCCGCGATCGGCAGCGCTCATAACCAGCTGGCGTCCCACAAGGAGTAGTCTGCAAGACGCGCAACCAGTCCGGCCCGAACTGGGTTGGCAACGACATAGCGCGCAAGTTCCAGCAGGTCTTCCTCGCCCCGAACAGCATGGTCGTGGTAACCCCCCTGCCAGACGGCGCCTGTCCGGCCAAGCAGCTTGTTGACCGAAAGCCCGGAGTATCCCTTGGCGGCATGCATCACCTTTGCCAGCGTAGCGCAGTCGTTAAGGCTGAAGAGCCAATGCAGATGATCCGGCATCACAACAAAAGCCCAGGTGTTCGTATGCCCCTGCTTGTCGAGGTACATCAATGTGCGGACTACTGTCCTGCCCGTCAGTAAATCGGCGAATAGCGGTTGTCGTTCGTTTGTGACCGCGGTGATGTGATAGGCGCGCCCGGCTTCCGAGAAACGTCCTTTGCGCAGGTCGCCGCTGCGCGGCATCGCGGCCGGTAGGCCGCTCCCACATGAAGGCCGGCCGGTGTTGTGGGAGCGGCCTACCGGCCGCGATTGCAGCGGTTTAATCACGCAACTCCCTCCCCGTCAGCTTGAGGAAAACGTCTTCCAGGTTCGCCGGCCGGTGCAGGTAGCGCAGGCCCTGCCGGCCGGCGAGGTGGCGCAGCAGGGGGCGCGATTCGGTCAGGTAGCAGAAGGCCGTCTCGCCGGTGACCTCGACGCGGGTGGCGAACTGCGCCGCTTCGGCTTTGGCCCAATCCGCGGCGCTGGTCTCGCCCGGTTCGCCATACACCTCCACCACCTCCGGCTCGATGTGCGCGGCGATCACCTCGCGCGGCGAGCCCTCGGCGATGAAGCGACCGCGATCCATGATGGCGAGGCGGTGGCAGAGGCGCTCGGCCTCGTCCATGAAGTGCGTCGTCAGCAGCACCGTCTTGCCCTGCTGCAGCAATTGTTTCAGGCGCTCCCAGATCAGGTGGCGCGCCTGCGGGTCGAGGCCGGTGGTCGGCTCGTCGAGGAACAGCACGTCCGGGTCGTTCACCAGTGCGCGCGCCAGCGTCAGCCGCCGCTTCATGCCGCCGGAGAGCGTGTTGATTTTCGCGTCGGCGCGGCCGGCCAGCCCGGCGAAGTCGAGCAGGCGCGGGATGCGCTCACGCACCGTGCGCTCGGCCAGGCCGAAGTAGCGGCCATACACCAGCAGGTTCTCCGCCGCCGTGAAATCCGGATCGAGGTTGTCCATCTGCGGCACGATGCCGACGCGCATGCGCGCTTCGCGCGCGCGTTCCGGCACCGGCAGGCCGGACAGGCGGATCTCGCCCGCGTCGGGCCGGGTCAGGCCGAGGGCGCAGCGCAGCGTGGTGGTCTTGCCGGCGCCGTTCGGGCCGAGCAGGCCGTAGCATTCCCCGGGGCGCAGCTCGAAAGTCAGTCCCGCCAGGACGGCAATGTCGCCGTAGGACTTGCGCAGTCCGCTGACGCTCAGGGTTTCCATTGCGACTCGATGATGCGGCGGATCACGTGCAGCTTGCGGTGGAAGAAGTGGTCGGCGCCGGGTACCACGCTGACCGCCAGGTCGAGCGGCTCGGCCCAGGCCAGGACGTTGCCGAGCGGCACGGTTTCGTCGCGGTCGCCGTGGATGACGATGCTGTCGGACGCGACCGCTTCGGTGACGTAGCTGCGCGCGCCCTCGACGTAGCCTGAAGCGGTGCCGACCAGCACCAGGCGCCGCGCCGGATCGCCGGCCTGGGCGAGCCGCTGCGCCAGACGGGTGATCACGTAGGCGCCGAAGGAGAAGCCGCCGAGGAAGAACGGCAGGTTCGCGCCGAAGCGCGTGCGGGCGTAGGCATGCACCGCGGCAAGGTCGTCGGTTTCGGCGATGCCGTGGTCGTGGCTGCCTTCCGAGGCGCCGACGCCGCGGAAGTTGGGGCGCAGCGTGGCGCAGCCCAGGTCGCGGAAGGCTTTCGCCAGCGTGGTGACCACCTTGTTGTCCGCCGTGCCGCCGTAGAGCGGGTGCGGGTGGGCGATCAGCGCGATGCCCTCGATGGGCCATCCCCCCGGCCCCCTTCCCGGGGAAGGGGGTGACGGTTGTTCGCTTCGCTCCATGGCGTACGACTCAGCCGGCTTGGGGCGGCCCGGCGCCGGCTGAAGTGGCGCCTCGACGAAGACTTCGACCGCGCCGGCCGGCCCGTCGAGCAGGACGCGCTCGTGACGCGACATCAGATTTTCAGGCGCTCGACGACGCGGCCGTTGACCAGGTGCTCCTCGACGATCTCGTCGATGTCCGTCTTGTCGACGTAGGTGTACCAGGTGCCTTCGGGATACACCACGATCACCGGGCCGTCGTCGCAGCGGTCGAGGCAGCCGGCCGAGTTGATGCGCACCTTGCCCTTGCCTTTCAGGCCGAGCGCGGCGACGCGGTCCTTGGCGTAGTCCTTCATTTCGGAAGCGCCGTGGTTGTTGCAGCAGGTGGCGCCGGCCTCGCGCTGGTTGCAGCAGAAGAAGACGTGATGCTTGAAATGGCTCATTTGAGGCTCTCTCCAGGGAATGCCCGATTATCCCCCGGGATTTCCTTCGGTCATAGTTCGTCGTATTTCTTCGCGTTGCCGCGCGCCTTGTCGACAGGGTATTTCAGCGCGTTCTTTTCGATCTTGTCGCGGGCGGCGGCGATCAGGTCGACCTCCAGCGTGTCGGCCAGTTCCACCAGATAGATCAGCACGTCGGCCAGCTCCTCGCGGATTTTCTCGCGCTTGCCGTCCTCCGGGGACTGACTTTGCTCCGGCGTCAGCCACTGGAAATGCTCGGCCAGTTCGGCCGCTTCCACGATCAGCGCCATCGCCAGGTTCTTCGGCGTGTGGTAGCGGTCCCACTCGCGCTCGCGCGTGAAGGCGCGCAGCCGGTCGCGCAGTTCGACCAACGGATCGCTCATACGTGTTCCCCTTGCTTCGGCCGCGGCAGCATCAGGTAGGGCAGCGCGGCGAAGGGCCACAGGCTGGAGACCAGCTTGGTGAGCCCGTTGAAATTGAGGAAGTGCCCCTGCTGCCAGACGGCCAGCGAGGCGGCGAGATAGGGATTCTCCGGCGCCAGGTTCACCAGCGCCGTGGCGAAGAGCAGGGCCAGCGCCGCCAGCATGCGCTGCGCCAGCGGCGGCAGCCAGGTCGCGGCCAGCAGCGCGAGCATGCCGAAGGCGAGTCCGCCGATGTTGCCCGGCGTGATCCAGTGGGCGAATTGCGCGGCGTTGACCAGCACTGCGCTGGCGAAGGCCTTCACGGCCAGCGGCGGCAGCAGCAGCGCGACCAGCAGGCCGCGGTGCTGCAGGCGCAGCAGCGACCAGGCGATGAGCCCGGCCGCCAGCGTGCCGGCCGCGGCCACGCCGGCCTCGATGACGGCGAAGCGCTGCGCGGAATAGGGCAGCGGCGGCAGTTCGAGCAGCGCCCGCAGGTCGCCCGTGCCGAACAGCAGCAGTTCCGGGTTGAGCTGGGCGAGCAGCCACAGGCCGAGCAGCACCAGGCCGAAATCCGCGCCATGGCCGCCCAGGACGAGCTTGACGCGCAGACGATGCAGGCGGCCGCCGTCGATCAATTCGCGCCCCCAGTTCATGCCCGCCGCCGCGCCGATCATCGCGCCGATGGCGTTGCAGGCCAGGTCGATATTGGAGGGCACGCGGCTGGGCAGGAAATTCTGCAGCGTTTCCAGCGCCAGGCTGAGGCCGCCGCCGGCCAGCGCGGCGAGGAGCGCCGCCGCCGCGATGCCCAGCCGCGTCTGCAGCGCCGGCACGAGCAGGAAGCCGAGCGGCACGTAGGCGATGACGTTCACCGCCAGGTCGAAGCCGGTGTAGTAGCGCGGCCAGGCCGCCGAGAGATAGGCGAAGGCTGGCGCGCCGTTGTCGCGCCAGCCGGCGAAGGGGTGCAGGCTGGCATAGGCGATCAGCAGCGCATAGGCGATGGCGAGATAGAGCGCGAGGTGGCTGTCCTGGCGACGGGTCATGATTGCGCAGCATACCCCAGCACATTCAGCTCGATGGCGAAGAAGGCCGCCAGCCACAGCGTCGCGTCCCAGGCATCCAGCCACTCGCCCCGCCAGAGCCAGACCGGCACCAGCATGAGCAGGGCCGAATAGAGCGCCACGGCGGCGATCAGGAAGGTTTCGCGCCGCCGTTCAACCGCCTCGGCGGCGCGCACCTCGACTTCGAGCAGCGCCACCACGGCCAGCCACAGCCAGGCGTTCGCCGCGTCGAGCCATTCCGACTCGAGCAGGTAGCCGACCGCCGCCGCCAGCACGCCGGCTGCGGCGGCGAGGCGCAGGACGTGGATGATTTGCCGTTGCCGCGCCGTCAGCCGCCCGCCGTGCGCCGTCTCGATCTCGAACAGCACCAGCAGGACGAGCCAGGCCGCCGCGTCGACGATTTCGCTCGGGCGGCCGAGCAGGACGTAGAGGGCGAGGTTGGCCGCGAGCAGCGAGTAGATCGCGATCTTGAATGCGGGGAACCATGGCGGCGCCGTCATGACGCGGAACCCGTCATTCCCGCGGAAGCGGGAATCCACGCAGCGTATGGATTCCCGCTTCCGCGGGAATGACGAGCTCACTGCATTGCGGGCGCATGAGTCGCTTGCCCGGATTAGTGCTTGTGCGGATGTTCGCCGTCGTGCGGCACGTGGTGCGTCTGCGCCGCGGCGTGGTGGCCGTGGATGGCCGGCGCGTGGGTCGGGCGGCCGACCCACTGCGGCAGCAGCGAGCCGAGAATCATGCCGCCGGCCGAGACGAAGAGGCCGATCAGCTGCGGCGGCACCAGGCTTTCGGCGACGAGGAATTCCACCATCAGCCAGCTGCCCAGCCCGGCGATGGTGGCGAAGAGGGCGCCCTGCGTCGTCGAGCGCTTCCAGAAGGCGCCGAAGAACAGCGGCACGAAGGCGCCGGCCAGCGTCACCTTGTAGGCGCTCTCCACCATCTTGAAGATCGACGACTGCGAGTTCAGCGCGAAGGCCAGCACCACGCCGGCGAAGCAGACGATGGTGAAGCGCATCAGCCACAGGAAGCGGTGGTCGCCCATGTGCGGGAAGAAGCCCTTGACGACGTTCTCGGCGAAGGTCACCGAGGGCGCCAGCAGCGTCGCCGAGGAGCAGCTCATGATGGCCGAGAGCACCGCGCCGAAGAACACCACCTGGGCGAACACCGGCATGTGGGTGAGCACCAGCGTCGGCAGGATCAGCTGCGAGTCCTTCTCCAGCAGCTCGTTGAACACCGCCGGGTCGATCAGCGTCGCCGAATAGGCGATGAACATCGGCACGAAGGTGAACAGGAAGTAGGTCGAGCCGCCGAGGATCGAGCCGCCGACGGCGACCCCCGCGCTCTTCGCCGAGGTGATGCGCTGGAAGACGTCCTGCTGCGGGATCGAGCCGAGCATCATGGTCACCCAGGCGCCGATGAAGGTCAGCCACATCGCCGCGTCGGGCGGCGGGAAGAAGTCCAGCTTGCCGGCGGCGCGCGCGTGCTCGATCACCGGCGCCACGCCGCCGGTCATGCCGGAGACCACGTAGCCGATGTAGAGCATGCCGCCCATGATGACGCCCATCTGCACGAAATCGAGCACCGCCACCGCGAACATGCCGCCGAAGGTGGTGTAGGTCAACACGATGGCCGCGCCGATGACCATGCCCGCCTCCGGGCTGACGGCGCCGTCGGTGACCACGCTGAAGATCAGGCCGAGCGCCTTGATCTGCGCCGACACCCAGCCCAGGTAGGAAGCTACGATGCACAGCGTGGTGATGACCTCCACCGTGCGGTTGTAGCGCATGCGGTAGTAGTCGCCGATGGTGAGGATGTTCAGCTTGTAGAGCTGGGTGGCGAAGAAGAAGCCGGCGATGACCAGGCACAGCGAGGAGCCGAAGGGGTCGGCCACCACGCCGCGCAGGCCGTCCTTGACGAAGGTCGCCGAGACGCCGAACACCGCTTCCGCGCCGAACCAGGTGGCGAACACCGTGGCGGTGACCACCGGCAGCGGCAGGTGGCGGCCGGCGACGGCGAAGTCCTTGGTGTTCTTGACGCGCGTGGCGGCGACGAGGCCGATGCCGATCGACACCAGCAGGTAGAGGATGACGAAGGTGAGCAGCATGGCGGCCGGTCAAAAGTCAGTCTGCAGGGGACGGCGAATTATAGCGAAACCCGCACTGTGGGAGCGGCGTCCACGCCGCGAATTGGCGCCGATATCGCGGCGTGGACGCCGCTCCCACATGCGGGCTCATGGTTATCCGCC
This sequence comes from Rhodocyclales bacterium, assembly GCA_016214145.1. Lineage (GTDB taxonomy): Bacteria > Pseudomonadota > Gammaproteobacteria > Burkholderiales > Rhodocyclaceae > Desulfobacillus. The sequence goes on along the minus strand of JACRPA010000010.1, from coordinate 89,421 downwards.
GAGCGAAACCATCTGCACCAGAAGCACGGCGGCGAGCAGCCCGGCCGCCACCCTCATCCAGAAGGTCTGCCGCCGCTCCTCCTCCTGCAGCCGCGCCACTTCAGCGCGCAGATCGGCAAGCGGTTTCCGGTCGAGCGCCTCGTGCAGCAGGCGCGGCAGCTGCGGCAGCAGCGCGGCCCATTGCGGCGCCTCGCGCTTCACATTGTTCAGCAGTCCCTTCAGGCCGACGCGCTCCTGCATCCAGCGTTCGAGGAAGGGCTTGGCCGTGGTCCACAGGTCCAGCTCCGGGTCGAGCTGGCGGCCCAGGCCCTCGATGTTGAGCAGGGTCTTCTGCAGCATCACCAGCTGCGGCTGGATCTCGACGTTGAAGCGGCGCCCGGTCTGGAACAGGCGCAGCAGCGTCTTGCCGAAGGAGATGTCTTTCAGCGGCCGGTCGAACACCGGCTCGCAGACGGCGCGGATGCCGGCCTCGAACTCGTCGATGCGCGTGTCGGCCGGCACCCAGCCGGCGTCGATGTGGGCCTGCGCCACCATCTTGTAATCACGGCGGAAGAAACCGAGGAAGTTCTGCGCCAGGTAGTTCTGGTCCACCTCGGTCAGCGTGCCCATGATGCCGAAGTCGAGCGCGACGTACTGCCCGGCCGGCGTGACGAGGATGTTGCCCGGGTGCATGTCGGCGTGGAAAAAGCCGTCGCGGAACACCTGGGTGAAGAAGATTTCCACGCCGGCGCGGGAGAGGGCCTTCAGGTCGACGCCTGAAGCCCGCAGCGCCTCGGTCTGGCCGACCGGCGTGCCGTGCATGCGCTCCATCACCATCACCGAGGTCGAGCACCAGTCCCAGTGCACCTCCGGCACCGCCAGCAGCGGCGAATGCAGGAAGTTGCGCCGCAGCTGCGAGCAGTTGGAGGCTTCCCGCATCAGGTCCAGCTCGTCTTCGAGGTGCTTGGCGAACTCCGCCACCACCTCGCGCGGCTTCAGGCGGCGGCCGTCCGGCCACAGCATTTCGATCAGCCCGGCCGCCGCGTCGAGCAGCGCCACGTCGTGGGCGATGACGCGGCCGATGTCGGGCCGCAGGATTTTCACCGCCACCTCGCGTCCGTCCGGCAGGGTGGCGAAGTGCACCTGCGCCACCGAGGCGCTCGCCACCGGATCGGGTTCGAAGGCGGCGAACACCTCGGACACCGGCCGGCCCAGGGCGCGTTCCAGCTCGGCCGCCGCCTGCGCCGAGGGGAAGGGCGGCACCTGGTCCTGCAGCTTCGCCAGTTCGTCGGCGATGTCGACCGGCAGCAGGTCGCGCCGCGTGGACAGCACCTGGCCGAACTTGACGAAGATCGGCCCCAGCGCCTCCAGCGCCAGGCGCAGCCGCACCGCGCGCGGCACCGACAGATCGCGCCAGAAAAAACCGAAGCGCAGCAGGCGCGCCAGGCGCTCGGTGCGCGGCTGGTCGAGCACCAGCTGGTCGAGGCCGAAACGGATGCCGACGCTGACGATCCTGAGGAGGCGGAAGATGCGCAAGATGGACTGGTGATTGGGAAAGCGTTGATTTTAACTGTATTTGGCGGCCAGCCGAGCAGCCCGCCTGCGTCCGGCGGGTATAATTCGCCCTTTCATGGAACACGCAATGGCAACAGACATCCGATCCGAACTGACGGCCTTGCTGCGCGCGGCGCTGGACAGCGTGGCGCCGGACAGCCGCGACTCAGTCATTCTGCTCGATCGGCCCAAGCAGGCCTCGCACGGCGATTTTGCGACCAACCTTGCCCTGCAGCTGGCCAAGCCGCTCAAGCTCAACCCGCGCGACATCGCCGGCCGGCTGCTGGCCGAATTGCCGAAGTCGCCGCTGGTGGCCAAGGCCGAGGTGGCCGGCGCCGGCTTCATCAATTTCACGCTCGCCCCGGCGGCCAAGCTGCAGGTGGTGCGCGCGGTGCTGGCGCAGGGCGCCGATTTCGGCCGCAGCGCGCTGGGCGGCGGGAAAAAAGTGCAGGTCGAGTTCGTCTCGGCCAATCCGACCGGCCCGCTGCACGTCGGCCACGGCCGCGGCGCGGCCTACGGCGCCAGCCTCGCCAGCCTGCTTGATTTCGCCGGCTACCAGGTGACGCGCGAGTTCTACGTGAACGACGCCGGACGCCAGATGGACATCCTCGCGCTGTCGACCTGGCTGCGCTACCTCGAGCTGCACGGCTCGACCGTCCCGTTCCCGAAGAACGCCTACCAGGGCGACTACGTGCGCGACATGGGCCGCGCCATCCACAAGGCGCACGGCACGCGCTACCGGCGCGACACCGGCGCGGTGATGGAAGGCGCGCCGGACGCGGCGACGGATGCCGAGGCGCACCTCGACGCGCTGATCGCCAACGCCAAGCGCCTGCTCGGCGACGACTACGCCTATGTGCACAACTTCGCGCTGACCGAGCAGCTCGGCGATAGCCGCGAGGACCTCGCCGAGTTCGGCGTGCACTTCGACCACTGGTTCTCGGAGAAGTCGCTGTTCGACACCGGGCTGGTGGACAAGGCGATCGCGCTGCTCGAGAAGAACGGCCATGTCTACCTGCAGGACGGCGCGAAGTGGTTCCGCTCCACCGAGTTCGGCGACGAGAAGGACCGCGTCGTGCAGCGCGAGAACGGCCTGTACACCTATTTCGCCTCGGACATCGCCTATCACCTGAACAAGTACGAGCGCGGCTTCGACCGCATCGTCGACATCTGGGGCGCCGACCACCACGGCTACATCCCGCGCGTCAAGGGCGCGTTGAAGGCGCTCGGCCTCGACGACGATCGGCTGGAGGTCGCGCTGGTGCAGTTCGCCGTGCTCTACCGCGACGGCCAGAAGACCTCGATGAGCACCCGCTCCGGCGAGTTCGTCACCCTGCGCGAGCTGCGCGGCGAGGTCGGCAACGACGCCTGCCGCTTCTTCTACGTGCTGCGCAAATCCGACCAGCACCTCGACTTCGACCTCGATCTGGCCAAGTCGCAGAGCAACGAGAATCCGGTGTACTACATCCAGTACGCCCACGCCCGCGTCTGTTCCGTGCTGGCGCAGTGGGGCGGCGACGAGACGCGGCTGGCCGGCGCCCTGAAGGGTGGGCGAAGCCACCCTGAAGAAGTACTCTTGGGGTGCGCCGACCTGGCGCCGCTGGGCAACGAACGCGAGCTGGCGCTCTGCGCACGGCTGGCGGAGTTCCCGGAAGCGGTGGAGAACGCCGCGCGCGACCATGCGCCGCACCTCATCGCCTTCTACCTGAAGGATCTGGCCGGCGAATTCCACAGTTACTATAATGCCGAGCGCTTCCTCGTCGACGACGGGAAGCTGCGCGATGCGCGCCTGGCGCTGTGCCTGGCGGTGCGCCAGGCGCTGCGCAGCGGCCTGGCCATCATTGGCGTCAGCGCACCGGAATCCATGTAAAGGCGCATATGAACTCACGCAATCAGGGCGGCGGCACCCTCCTCGGCCTGTTCATCGGCCTGGTCGTCGGCGTCGTCGTTGCCGCCGGTGTCGTCTGGTACCTCAACAAGACGCCGCTGCCCTTCCAGGCCAAGGTCGGCAAGCCGGCGGCCGAGAAGGCCGGCGAGGCCAAGGCCGATCCCGCCAAGGCCGCCGCCGCACCCGGCGCCCCGCAGCCCCTGCCGGGCAAGCCCGGCGACAAGGTGCCGGAAAAACCGCGCTTCGAGTTCTACAAGATCCTTCCCGGCAGCGAGGAGCCGGTGCCGCAGGCCGCGCCCCTGCCGGCGCCCGCCGCCCCGGCGCCCGCCGGCGAGGCGCTCTTCCTCCAGGCCGGCGCCTTCCAGAAACCGGCCGACGCGGACAACCTGAAGGCCCGCCTGGCGTTAATGGGGGTGGAGGCCAGCGTGCAGCAGGTGACCCTGCCCGAGAAGGGCGTCATGCACCGCGTGCGCATCGGTCCCTACGCCAATCCCGACGAAATGGCCAGGACGCGCACGCTGCTGGCGCAGAACGGAATCCAGGCCAGCGTTGTCAGAGTCAAGGACGGCAAGGACACCAAGGACGTCGCCAACTAAACAACCAGGAGAAATCATGCACCTGAAGAAATGGCTGGGCCTCATTGGACTTTCCCTCGCGCTGGCCGCCGGCACCGCCGCCGCCCAGGGAAAGCCCTCCTACAAGCCGCTGGCAAACCCGCAGGCGGTCGAATCCGGTGAAAAGATCGAAGTCGTCGAGTTCTTCTGGTACGGCTGCTCGCACTGTTTCGATCTCGAACCCTTCCTCAAGAAGTGGACGGCCAAATTGCCGAAGGACGTGGAATTCCGCCGCATCCCGGCGGTCCCCACCGAACGCTGGATGCCGAACGCGCGCACCTACTACACGCTGGAAGCCCTCGGCCTGCTCGACCGCCTGCACGGCGAAGTGTTCGACGCCGTCCATATCGACCGCGTGAACTTCAACGACGAAAAGATCCAGCTCGAATGGATGGCGAAGAAGGGCGTCGACCGCGCCAAGTTCAACGAGGCCTGGAAATCCTTCTCGGTGCAGAGCAAGACCAAGCGCGCCGTCCTGCTGACCCAGTCCTTCGACATCACCGGCGTGCCCACGCTCGTGGTGGATGGGAAATACGTGACCTCGGTCTCCATGGCCGGCAGCCCGGAAGGGCTGATGAAGACCCTCGACGAGCTGATCGCCAAGGCGCGCGCCGAGCGCGGCAAGAAAAAATAACAACCTCCTTCAACGCAGAGGACGCAGAGACGCAGAGACCGCAGAGATTTCAATTTTGTTTTTCTCTGTGCCCTCTGCGTCTCTGCGATCTCTGCGTTGAAAGCGGTGCAGTCTTTCATGCGTGTCTTCATCACCGGCGCCTCCTCCGGCATCGGCGCGGCGCTCGCCGCGCACTATGCCGGCCGGGGCGCGCAGCTCGGCCTGGTGGCGCGCCGCGCCGAAGTCCTCGCCGAAGTCGCGCGCACGCTGCCGGGTTCCCCCGCCCTTTATCCCGCCGATGTCGTCGACGCGAAGGCCATGCAGGAAGCGGCGCGCGACTTCATGGCGCGCTTCGGCGCGCCCGACATCGTCATCGCCAATGCCGGCGTCTCCGTCGGCACGCTGACCGAGCACGCCGAGGACATCGCGGTCTTCGGCCGCGTCCTGCAGACCAACGTCGTCGGGATCGCCGCCACCTTCCAGCCCTTCATCGTGCCGATGCGCGAGGCCGGCCGCGGCCGCCTCGTCGGCATTTCCTCGGTGGCCGGCATGCGCGGCATTCCCGGCGCCGGCGCCTACAGCGCCTCGAAGGCCGCCGCCATCACCTACCTGGAAGCGCTGCGCGTGGAGCTGCGATCGAGCGGCGTGAAGGTCGTCACCGTCTGCCCCGGCTACGTCGCCACGCCGCTGACGGCGGTGAACAAGTACCGCATGCCCTTCATCCTGCCGGCCGACGTCGCGGCGCGGCGCATCGCCCGCGTCATCGACGCCGGCCGCGCCTATGCCGTCGTCCCCTGGCAGATGGCCCTCGTCGCCCGCGCCATGAAGCTGATGCCCAACATCCTGTACGACCGCCTCTTCAGGCGCGCCGGCCGCAAGCCGCGCGGGCTGAAGGTGTAGGTCGGGCTTCAGCCCGACATGGGCCGCTGTTGTCGGCCTGAAGGTCGACCTACACATGCAGCCGGAAAAAGTCAGTCCCTGCAGTACGGCGTGCAGGGGAGGAAAAACGGTTTTAACTGATCAGCGATAAACCTCTCGCCGGTTGCCGATGCGCAAAACACGAACGACGATGCGGCGGTCCTGAATGTCGCAAATAATGCGCCAATCGCCGACACGGTATTTCCAGTAGCTGCCCAGTTTCGCTCCGGCGAGGGCCTCCCCGATGTCGCGCGGATTGTTCAGTGTGGCCACGCGCTGCTTCAGGAACCCGACGATGCGTTGCTGAATGGGGCGATCCAGCTTTTTCAGGTCTTTCACGGCTTCCGGATCGAACTCGATCTCAAAGGCCAAGCTTGCGCTCCACTTCCGCTAAGGGAATGGTTTTGCGATTTTGCCGCGCGCGAGCCTCGGCGAGGTAATAGTCTTCCAGGTCGTCGATGTATTCCAGGATCGCTTCCCGCGCCAGCGCGGTCTTGGTGCGGCCGGTCTCGCTGGCCAGCGCGTTGAGGCGTTCCTCGATTGTTTCAGACAGTCTGATGGCGAGCATGTCGGTTCTCCTGATCCGGTAAGCGCTATACAAGTATAGCAATAAAGTCAGTCGCCTCGGGACGGCGCCAGGTCCTCGCGGTGCGAGAAACCCTCGATGTCTGGCGCTTGTCTCATGCAGCCGCCAGGTTGAAACAGGGTTCGGTGTGTTGTATTGTGCACATTCGAATACACAGCAATCGCAGGGTGACATCATGTCTGCCTCAACCACCGTAACCATCCGTCTGGAACCGGCGATCAAGGACCGCCTCGACCGCCTTGCTACGGTTACCCATCGCAGCAAATCGTTTCTGGCGGCGGACGCCATCCGGGAATACGTTGAGTTGAACGAGTGGCAGATTCGGGAGACTCAGGCCGCGCTTGCCGAGGCCAATGCCGGCGAGTTCGCCAGCGACGCCGAAGCGCAGGCGGTATTCCGCAAGTGGGATGCCGATGCGGCTTAGGTGGCTGCGTACGGCACTGAGAAACCTGGACGACGAAGCAAGCTATATCGCTGCCGATGATCCGGCGGCAGCCCGCCTGGTGGTTCGCCGCATTCTTTCCTCAGTCGCCCTGTTGATCGACAACCCTGCGATGGGCCGTCCCGGCCGCGTCGCAGGCACGCGCGAACTGGTCGTCACCAAGACGCGCTACATTGTCCCGTACCGGGTTCGTGCGAGCGAAATCCAGATACTTCGCATCTTCCACATCTCCCGCAAACCGCCCACACGGTGGTAGCCGGCTCCCCATTGAAAAGTCAGTCTCCGCAGGACGGCGAATAACTATCCGCAAGGGCGGAACGCCGAGTTCTTCCGGTTCTCGGCCAAAGCCGACTCAGGTGTTTCGCTCCATTGCGCCCGCTATGGATTCCAGAGCGGCCAGCGTATATGAAAATCCGCGCTCCGATCGCCTCAGCCTTGTATGAACTCGCCCGTCTTTAAGGCAGTGCGCACGCCTCCAATGTTGGTACTCGGCTCAGGTCCCAGTGGACTAACGGAATTCAGTTCTGGGGCGGAAAGTTCCAACTGAAGTAGGGGTGATGTTGCATTCATGGATGCGATGCGTAGAACTTGAGCAAGAGAAAGAGCACCTACGGCGGCCCCTACAAACGGAACGGCTACGCTAGCGTCTGCCAATTGGAATGCGCCGCATTGATCGGACGCGGCGATAACTCGGTAGGGTTCCTTGTCCATGAGGCACGACGTACGAGGCGGTGGAGGTGAGTGATTCCAACTCGACTGCGCACCGCGGGGTAATACCCGAATTTGGCACGACTCGAAGTCAATCGGACCGTGGCCGACCCCACAGTCGACCATGTAGGAAAAGCCAGCTTTTAAGATGTCCAACCGAGGTTCCGGCTTGTCGAGACCCGCAACAACGATAGGCGGGTCATCATCCGAAATTGCCGTTGTATTCGCGAACTTGCGTTCGACCAATTCTGTCTTCCATCCAAGCTTCTCGATCCACTGAGCGGCGACTCGTGTCTTCCTTAGGCCGATGCTCGATGTCTTCGTCAGGAGACCAGTTGCCTCGTTTTCCACTCCTGCAAACTGGTAGTCCTGTAGAACGAGCATCTCACCATACGCTGGCAACATTCCGAGGTTCCAAAGAAAGCCTTGGCCGAGGTGGCCGAGTCCGACGATCCAAATTCGCCGAGGAACATAAATTGTGTCTGGGCCTGGAGCAGCGTTATCTTCTGACCACGGTTCCCATAGCGAAATTGTCGTTGATCGTGCATGAAGCCGCCTTCCGAGTACATTGGCGAACACTTCGCGCACGGCGATCGCGGCGGAGAAGGTTCCGACAATGGGATTCCAATCTTCCCCTGATTGCGCGGTATCCCAGCTTGGGCGAACGCCACAACGCCACCGATCCCACCAGCAACAAACCGCAAAGGCGTAATGGCTTTGGTTTGGCTCCATGGTAATTACATGACTGGTCCCGGCCGGTATTTCGGGGGAAAGCTCAGCACCTAGGATTATTGCGGCGGACGCCAGGGTAGTGGCACCTGGAATCGGACGGCGCAAAGCAATATCCATTGTTGAGACCAAGACGACGTGCATAAAGACCTTGACCCCTGTCGCAACGGCCGTTAGCAGTGCGGCCTGTCCCGCAGCCGAGGCCCGCGACCGGTCACTCGCAACGATGGCGAGTCGTACTTGAGTCAGCCGCCGCTCAGCCTCTTCAAACCGAGTTCCTTCGGAATCGGTAATGGCCTTGGCTACTCTGGAGAGCTTGAGATGTCTCGTCATGGCGTTAGTGCAGGGTGAAAAATGCTCGACCTAACGATGTGTGAGTGAGCCAGCGCCCATTGCCGCAGTATTCGTACATGCCGATGCTGCCGGGCACTGCTTCTCGACTCGCGAAGTGCGGAAGGATAATGGCTAGATGTCCAGCGCGTGGTATAACCGGATCGGCTTGGTCGGACGGGCTTTGCTGGTATCCGCCCGGATGAACGTGCACGTCGGCTACCACACCAAAGCCCCGAGTTCGGCAGATGGCCCATAACCTTGAGAGCCTTGCGCCAGCGAAATGTACAATTCCTGACCTAAGAGCATCCGGATCGATATCGTCGTAAAAGACAAACTCGAGGATCCGCTTTGTGCCATCCTCGTCGCGTCCAAGCAAAAAAGCACCACTCTCTCGACGGCCGCCAAGTGTTCGCCGCCTCAACTCTTCCACGCCAGCGGACCATATGCGCCGCTCGCAGACGAGCCTAGGCTGCTTGCTGCTGCCTAATACCCAACCAAACAGCCTGCTCAACCACGAGCTCATGGAGCTTCTCCAAAATAAACGCAATTTGTCTGTTCTGATGCCACGCTTCGTCCGGCCGTTTGTTCGCCCAGTCGTTGTGAACCGCTGCGTAGCGCTGCCATGCTCGGTAGATTCCGCCATGACGATTTTCATGATCCCAGTCCTTTAGGGCGTCGCAAAAACCAGGCGAACAGCAACCGGCTTTAGGAGGAGATGGGCGGCAGCCTTGGGCAAAATCCCACCGCTCGACGAATGGACCTGGCAGTGGATAACCATCACAGAGCAGGTGGAAGTCCTGCGTGGTTGAGCTACCCGTTTCAGGGTCAGTTCCCTTAATGCGAACGTAGAGGTGGGGGAAGTCAATCTGGAGCATTTCCCAACGCCCTTGTTCCTGGCCGACTAGAAACCTGACAGCTCCTAGGTGCACCTCAAGCGTTTTCCGGTCAGGGCTTTGGTCATTCAGCTCCATTCGTGAAATCCCTCAACGTGAGTTCTAGGGTCAAGCTGCATGTATCGCCGGAGACGTACTTGGCAAGAGAGTCCTCTCGCGGGAGTGGCGATTCTTGGCCGGCGATCATAAGGTTCGCCTTGGCGCGCGCTGTCTCGTCAAGGTTGAACGCCTTGTGACCGATGGCCCAGCGGAGAACACGGAAGATGGTTGCGGCCGGGGGAAACATCTCGGTTTCCGTGCGGTGCTCGAAATTTACGCTTACCGAGACCTTTTTACACCGGTGTACAACAACCGAAATTGCGTTCCTACCGTCGACGCTATGCAGTTGCTCGTCCTTGCCCTTCTCGAAAACAAGCGCATTCTCGTCGCCGTCATGCTGCCTTGCCAACTGCACGAGCCGTTCGACGCTTGGCTCATCGAGCTCAAGTTGAGCGATCTTGCCTTTCGATTCGAGTTCAATCATCAGTTTCTTCATGGCTGTCTCCTTGCGGATTTGAGCAATTACGTTTTAGGTCCCCAGAAATAGCTCAGCGGTATTGGCACACTTCTGGCTCTGTTCACGGCCATCACTTTACAGAGCCATAACGCAGATTGTCAAGTAATAAGCACAGTACCACCGTGCTTTATAATCACAATGTGATCAATATTGACAATACGAGTGCTGCTATGACATACTTTTCCAATGAAAAGCGAGCTGATCTATAAGCACATTGGGTCGCTGATAAAGAGTCGCAGGAAGCAACTGCGGTTCACGCAGGAAAAGCTCGCCAAGCGACTTGCAATGTCGCGGGCGTCACTGGCCAGCATTGAGACTGGTCGCCAAAATGTGCTGGTTCATCAGCTCTACATCTTGGCTGCCGCGCTCGACCTTGAGCCAGGGGATTTTCTACTCGCCCTTAAGAATCCAATTCCTAATTCCGACCTCGGAAAGCTTCCACTGCCTGCAGGGCTGAATACGCAGCAGAAAGAGCAAGTTGCCCGCTTAATGCTTATGGGATCAGAGGGCGAGACCAACCAATCGGGTGAAGGTGATGAATATTCGGCGAAAGCAAGACCCCAGAAACGTAGCGCGCGAGCTTCTTGAATCCCAGGGTATTCGCAGTGCACCTATCCCGGTTGAGAAGATCGCTAAGGCGCTTGGCGTACAACTGCGGTTTTCACCGTTAGACGAGGAACTCTCGGGAATGGTGTATGTGAAGGACGGTGCTCCAATTATCGGAGTGAATGCGTTGCACCACCCGAATCGACAGCGCTTCACAATTGCGCATGAGCTTGGGCATTACATGTTGCACAGGGAACTGTTGTCCAGTGAAGTTCACGTCGATAAACAGTTCAAGATTCTCATGCGGGACACCAACTCGTCGACTGGAACGGATGCAATAGAAATTGAGGCCAACAAGTTCGCTGCGGAGCTATTGCTACCATCGTTCCTCATCGACGATCTGTTAGCGAACAGCACTTTCGATATTGACGATCCCGAACCATTGGAGAAACTGGCGAAGAAGTTCCGTGTTAGTAAGCAAATGCTTGAATATAAAATGCGAGGATAGGCTAGGTCTCCCCTTCCCGGGTGCACAGAAGGGCGCGAAATTCTTCGCGCTTTTTTTGTTTTCGGTAGTGGCTGCCGTTCGACTGCTACATCCCTCCTTGATATTCAGATTTGTTCGAGGCACGATGATGGCATATATGTAGGTAGCAGACGGTCAAACCGCCAGGGGGATTTATGGGATACGTTTTCTACGATACAGAAACGACTGGAATCGAAACGACGTTCGACCAAATCCTGCAATTCGCGGCAATCTATACAGACGATGAGCTAAACGAGATCGACCGATTCGAAATACGGAGTCGAATACTTCCAAACGTCGTCCCCTCTCCCGGGGCAATGCGGATAACCGGCGTTAAAGCTGCACAGCTTGTAGATCCGAGCCTCCCATCCCACTACGAGATGATGTGCCGCATCCAGCAAAAGCTATCGGTTTGGTCCCCGTCCATGTTTCTCGGCTACAACTCTATTGAGTTCGATGAACACCTGCTTCGATCCTCATTCTACAAGACATTGCATGTGCCGTATCTGACGAACACGAACGGCAATAGTCGCTCGGACGTGTTGCGAATGACACAAGCGACTCACCTCTTTTGTCCAGAGGCGATACGTATTCCGAAGGGAGCAAAAGGCCGGCCCAGTTTCAAGCTAGAAGCAGTGGCGTCCGCTAACGGCTATAACCACCAATATGCACATGATGCGTTGGCGGACGTTGAGGCGACCATTTTTATTTGTCGCCTTCTATTGGGAAATGCCCCGGAAGTATGGTCGTCATTTATGCGCTTCAGCAATAAAGCTGCGGCTATCGATTATGTGTCTTCAGAGCCGATCTTCAGCTTTTCAGACTTCTATTTTGGAAAGCCGTTTTCGTGCTTGGCAACCGGACTGCGCCAGAGCGCAACTAACTCTGCGAGTTATTACATTTACGACCTCTCAGTCGCCCCCGACGAACTGATGGAGCTGGACGATATCGACCTACTCAGCCGTATCGGCGCGCAGCCAAAAGCCGTTCGATCTGTGCGCTGCAACGCAAGTCCTATGCTGATGCCGTACGAAACTGCGCCAGCTTTCGTCTTGGACAAGGCTCCTCACTACGACGAACTGGAACGACGGGTAGACGTACTTCAGAGCAACGATGATTTTTGTGATCGCTTGGTCACGTTACTCGAATCATCAAAGGTAGTGGAACAGCGGTCTCCGCACGTTGAAAAGCAACTCTACGACAGTTTCTTCCCGGAAGACGATCAGCATTTGTTTGCCGAGTTCCACGCGGCTCCATGGGAAAAGCGGGCTGCAATCGTCGGCCGATTTGAAGACGCAAGACTAAGACAGCTTGGCTATCATCTGATCCATACTGAACGTCCTGACGTGCTGGATGCTAAGTATCGCCTAGAACTGGATATCTTCCTGGCACGCCGCCTCCTGACTGCGGAGGATGACGTGCCCTGGCTAACCTTGCCTAAGGCCGAGAAGGAGTTAGTCTCACTGCTTGAGCAATCGGTGGAAGACGAGAAAGAATTCTACGCAGAGCATCTTGCGTTAGTACAAAAACGTCGAGCGCTGGCTGAAGCGATTCATAAGAGTGTGTGAGCGAGATCGGTACCGGATTGGAACACACATGAAAGATCGGCTCCTACTCTTTTTAGTGTCCGCTCATGATACAGCGGACTAAGCAGATCGAAACCCGGACGTCCTCTTCGGCCGAGAAGCGGCCGCAAGCCGCTCGGCCTCAAGCTGTAGAAAAGTCAGTCGCCGCAGGACGGCGACAGGTGTTCGCGATGGGCGAAGCCCAGCGTGTTGTCGATGAGCCAGATATCCTCCGGCACCAGTTCGTACCAGCGGATTTTGTTCAGCGCTTCCATGATCGCGCGCGGCACGCCGGCGCCGCCGCCGACGAGGGGGTAGCGCTGCTGGTAGAGGGCGCGCACGCGCGCCTCGTCCGCGGGCGCGACGGCGCGCGCCGTGCCGGAGAGCTGCAGGCCGCGGATGCCGGGCCAGTCGTCGTAGTCGCGCTGGATGGTCGCCGCCACGCGCGGATCGGCGGCGAGGCATTCGGCGTGGCGCGAGGTCGGCGAGGAGAGGAAGTACAGTTTCAGGTCGTCGTGGGCGTAGAACACCGCCGCCGCCCAGGGGCCGTCGGCGCCGACGGTCGACAGTGTCAGCACATGGTGCTCGGCGAGGAAGGCGAGCACGCGCTCGCGAAGCGATGCGCCCATCTCAGACGGCCACGCCAGTCTTTGCCGGCTTGCTCTCCGGCGCGGCCGCTTTTTCCTGCTTGTCGCCTTCCTTCATGCGCTTCAGCCGGTAGGCGAGCTGCGGGCGGGTGATGCCGAGCAGGCGCGCCGCCGAGGAGAGGTTGCCGCTGGCTTTCGTCACCGCCGCCTCCAGCAGCATCGACTCCACCTCGTCGAGGGTGAACACGCCGTTGAGCACCGACTCGCACAGTTTCTCGCCCGGCTGCCAGCCCTGCGCGTGCAGCGTTCCGCGGGCGTCCAGCCCGAGTTCGGGCGGCTGGCGGTCCCGCTCGGCGAGGAACAGGTGCTCGGCCTCGATGCGCGAGCCGTGCGGCGCGAGGATGACGCTGCGCTCGATGACGTTCTGCAGTTCGCGGATGTTGCCCGGCCAGTTGTAGGAGAGCAGCGAGCGCTTGGCCTTGTCGGTGAAGCCGCGCAGGCGCTTGCCGTGGATGGTCGCGTACTTTTCCAGGAAGGCCTTCGACAGCGGCGAGATGTCCTCCTTGCGCTCGCGCAGCGGCGGGATGTGGATCTGGTAGGCGTTGAGCCGGTAGTAGAGGTCGAGGCGGAACTTGCCGTCCTTCACCAGCCTGGCGAGATCGGCGTTGGTGGCGGCGATCACGCGCACGTTCACCTTGCGCGGCCTGGCGTCGCCGAGGCGCTCGATCTCGTGTTCCTGCAGCACGCGCAGCAACTTGGCCTGCGCCGAGAGCGGCAGGTCGCCGACCTCGTCGAGCATCAGGGTGCCGCCGTCGGCGCGCTCGAAGCGCCCGGGGCGCGCCGACTGGGCGCCGGTGTAGGCGCCCTTCTCGACGCCGAAGAGCTCGGACTCGACCAGCTCCTGCGGGATGGCCGCGCAGTTCACCGCAACGAAGGCGGCGCCGGCGCGCGGGCTCATTTCGTGCAGGCAGCGGGCGAAGACCTCCTTGCCGACGCCCGTTTCACCGAGCAGCAGCACCGGGATCTGGCTGTCCGCCGCCTGCTTGAGCAGGCCGTAGGCGGCGCGGAAGCCGGGCGAGACGCCGATCATGTGCTCAGGCAGGGTCTCCTTCTCGCCGATCGAGGAGCGCAGATGGGTGACCTGGGTCTGCAGGTCGATGAGCTGGTCGGCGATCGATTCCGGGTTGTAGTAGCGCATCTGCGCGTCGGCGTCCTCCCACTCCTCGATCGGTTTGCCGACGATGCGGCAGTTGTTGTCGCCGGCGCCGACGCACTCGACTTCCTTGTAGAGGATGCGCCGGCCCATGAAGGCCGAGGTGTAGCCCGAGGCGTAGCCGATCTGCGTCCAGCACACCGGCTCGTGGTGGATGCCGAAGTAGTGGCGGTGCCACTGGCCCTCCCAGGAATGTTCCCAGAGGAATTCGCCGTAAAAGGCGCCGCGCGGCCGGTCCATCTCGAGGCGGATCGGCGTCACGCGCACGATGCCTTCCAGCGTGTGCAGCTTGGGGCCGGTCATGAAGGCTGCCATGTCGTCGGCGCTCTGCGACTGCTTGCGCGCCAGCTCGGCGTCGCGCGTGCCCGAGGCGTATCCCATGCGCGTGAGCAGGCCGCGCGCTCGCTCCATGCCCAGCGTGTCGATGAGTTCCTTGCGCAGCAGCGCCTGCGCCTCGGCATGCACCAGCAGCATGCGGTTTTCGTTCAGCCAGATCAGGCCGGTTTCGGCATCAAAGTGCACATGCGAACGCAGATCGCCGGCCGCCTTGGCGACGGAAGTCAGTTTTCTCATTCCTCCTCCTCGGCCCAGCCGGCGATTTGACCAAATGGTGAAGCGCTGGTTCGGGCCTGTCTCTGCCGGCACCCTCCCGTTCGCCGGCAAAAATGCCTTGATTGGATCAATTGATCAAATCCTACTCCAATTCAGATTCCGTTTTTATCAAATCATCAAGCGATGCAGGCTGGAGACCGGCCCCTCATTCTGCTGCGCCGCAGAAAAAAGTCAGTCTCCCGGATACGGCGAAATCGCGTTTTTCTCCATGCGGCACCTGCCTGGCCGGGCCACCCTGGCGGCATGTTGCGGCGCAGATGGCACATGGCTTGCGATAGCCGTTCCACGCATAACCGGCGCACAAAGCATGCCCGGCAAAGTTGGTCACAAGTGGTTCAAATCCAAACGATCACCGACTGGAGGAGTAAGCGAAATGAAATTTCCCGTTCCGCACGACGTGAAGGCCAAGACGATTCCCGGCACCGAAGGCTGGGAGCGCATGTATCCGTACCAGTACCAGTTCGTCACCGACGACCCCGTCCGCAACCAGTACGAGAAGGAGACCTTCTGGTTCTACGACGGCCTGCATTACCCGGAGCCGCTGTATCCCTTCGACACCATCTGGGACGAGGCCTGGTTCCTCGCCCTGTCGCAGTACAACAACCGCATCTTCATGGTGCCGCCGGTGCGCGGCGTCGACCACCGCATGATCAACGGCTACGTCTACATCTCGCCGGTGCCGGTGAAGAATCCGGAGGAGATCGGCAGCCGCGTGCCGCATTTCATGGAGCGCGCCGGCCACTACTACAAGAACTGGGACGCGCTGGAGGCCAAGTGGAAAGTGAAGATGGAGGCCACCATCCGCGAGCTCGAGGCGCTGGAGATTCCGCGCCTGGCCGACATGGAGGACATCTCGGTCGTCACCGACGCCCTCGGCGAGTCGAAGGGCTACCACCTGCTGAAGAACTACGATGACCTGATCAACCTCGGCATCAAGTGCTGGCAGTACCACTTCGAGTTCCTCAACCTCGGCTATGCCGCCTACGTCTTCTTCCTCGACTTCGCGCAAAAGCTCTTCCCGAGCATCCCGGCGCAGCGCGTGACGCAGATGATCTCCGGCATCGACGTCATCATGTACCAGCCCGACGAGGAGCTGAAGAAGCTCGCCAAGCGGGCCATCGAGCTGGGCGTGGACGCCGCGGTCTGCTTCAGCCAGGAATGGACCGAGGTCGAGGCGGCGCTGAAGAAATTGCCGAAGGGCGTCGAGTGGCTGACCTCGCTCAACCTGTCGCGCGAGCCCTGGTTCCAGGTGTCCACCGGCACCGGCTGGTTCCACCATGATCGTTCCTGGAACGACCAGATGAACGTGCCGCTGTCCGGCATCCAGACCTACATCCAGAAGGTCAAGCAGGGCGTCAACATCGAGCGTCCGACCGAGAAGGTGCGCGCCGAGCGCGACCGCATCACCGCCGAGTACCGCGGCCTCATCGAGAAGCCCGAGGACCTCAAGCAGTTCGACGAGCTGCTCGGCTGCGCCAAGACGGTGTTCCCCTACGTCGAGAACCACCTCTTCTACGTCGAGCACTGGTTCCATTCGGTGTTCTGGAACAAGATGCGCGAGGTCGGCGCCATCATGAAGGAGCACGGCGTCATCGCCGACGTCGAGGACATCTGGCTGCTGCGCCGCGACGAGATCAAGCAGGCGCTGTGGGACGTCGTCACCGCCTGGGCCACCGGCGTCACGCCGCGCGGCACGCAGACCTGGCCGAAGGAAGTCGAGTGGCGCAAGGGCGTCATGCAGAAGTTCAAGGAGTGGAATGCGCCGCCCGCCATCGGCACCGCGCCGGAGGTGATCCAGGAACCCTTCACCATTGTGCTGTGGGGCGTCACCAACAGCTCGCTGGCCGATTGGGCCGCGGTGGCGGAGGTGAAGGACCCGTCCACGGTGAAGGAATTCAAGGGTTTCGCCGGCAGTCCCGGCATCGTCGAGGGCAAGGCGCGCGTCTGCCGCACCGTCGACGACATCCGTCTGCTGCAGGAAGGCGAGATCCTTGTCGCGCCGACCACGTCGCCATCCTGGGCGCCGGCCTTCGCCAAGATCAAGGCCTGCGTCACCGACGTCGGCGGGGTGATGAGCCACGCGGCGATCGTCTGCCGCGAGTACGGCATGCCGGCGGTGGTCGGCACCGGCCACGCGACGAAGATCATCCAGACGGGCATGATGATCCGCGTCGACGGTTCCACCGGCGCCATCACGGTCTCGCGCTGACGTTTTGGGAGCAGACGCAACAATGGCAACAGCAGCAAAAGCAACACGCATCGACACGGCTTCCGGGGCTGGGCAGTCTTCAGCCCCGGAGCTGTGCTGGTTCGAGGAAGTCTGCAAGGAGGACGTCGCGCTGGTCGGCGGCAAGTGCTCTTCGCTCGGCGAGCTGATCAACGCCGGCGTGCGCGTGCCGCCGGGCTTCGCCCTCACCACCCACGGCTACGCGCGCTTCATGCGCGAAGCCGGCGTGGGCGGGGCGCTGCCGGGCATGCTCGAAGGGCTCGGCCACGACGATCTCGACCGGCTGGAATCGGCCAGCCGGGAAATCCGCGAAATGATCGAGGCGCATCCCTTCGCCTGGGATCTCGAGGATTCCATCGCGGAGTATTACCGCAAGCTGTCGGTGCGCTGCATGGTGCCGGCCGTCCCGGTGGCGGTGCGCTCCAGCGCCACCGCCGAGGACCTGCCCGGCGCCAGCTTCGCCGGTCAGCAGGACACCTACCTGTGGATCCGCGGCGTGGACGATCTGCTGCACCACGCCCGCCGCTGCATCTCCAGCCTGTTCACCGCGCGCGCCATCGCCTACCGCATCCGCATGGGCTTCCCGCACGAGGACGTGGCCCTCTCCGTCGGCTTCCAGAAGATGGCCAACTCCTACACCGCCGGCGTCATGTTCACGCTGCACCCGGCCAACGGCGACCGCTCCGTCATCGCCATCGATTCGAACTTCGGTTTCGGCGAATCGGTCGTGTCGGGCGAGGTGACGCCGGACCATTTCGTGGTGAACAAGGTCGCCCTCGACATCCTCGAGCGCACTATCTGCAGCAAGGAGATCACCTACACGGTGGATGCCAGGACGCAGAAGTCGGTCAAGATCGAGACGCCCTTCGAGCGGCAGAGCGTGCAGTCCCTCATCGACGATGAAATCATCGAGCTGGCGCGCATGGGCAAGGCCATCGAGAAGCACTACGGCCGGCCGATGGACATCGAGTGGGCGGTGGACAAGGACCTGCCCGCCGGCGGCAACATCTTCATCCTGCAGGCGCGGCCGGAAACCGTGTGGAGCGAAAAGCGCAAGGCCGAGGAGGCCGCGCCGGGCAAGGCGACAACGGCGATGGACTACATCCTCTCCAGCCTGCTGACCGGCAAGAAAGTCTCTTAGTCGAGCTTTGATATGACAGACAACTTCCACAGCAGCAACGTCATTCCCGCGAAAGCGGGAATCCATTGTGCCGCTCAACTCGCGTATGGGTCCCCGCTTCCGCGGGGACGACGAATTATTCGGAGCTTCTTGTGATCGTACGCAACTGGATGCAACGCAACCCGACGCTGGTGAACGGCGACACGCTGCTGTCCGAAGCCAAGCGGATTCTCTCCGAGCACAACCTGCAGGCCCTGCCCGTCGTCGACGACGGCCGCCTGCGCGGCGTGATCACGCGCGCGCACTGCCTGCAGGCGGCGCACTTCGTCGCCCGCACGCAGAGCGCCGACGAATACAGTTTCTTCGCCAACCGCCTCAAGGTGAAGGACATCATGGTGCGCAACCCGGCCACGGTGATCGCCACCGACACCATGGAGGATTGCCTGCGCCAGGGCCAGGAGCTCGGCATCGCCCAGTTCCCGGTGATGGACGGCGGCCAGGTGGTCGGCGTCATCTCCTCGCGGGAAATCTTCTCCCTCGCCGCGCATTTCCTCGGCGCCTGGGAACGGCGCTGCGGGATCACCCTCGGCCCGATGGAGCTCAAGCCCGGCACCATCGGCCGCATCGCCGACCTCGTCGAGGGCGCCGGCGCCGAGGTGCAGGCCATCTACCCGATCGCCCGCGGCGAGAACGGCGGAGACTGCGCAGCCCGCCACAAGAAGGTCATCGTCCGCTTCCACGCCGCCGAGGTGAGGAAGGTGGTGGCCGTGCTGGAAGCCGCCGGCTTCCGCGTCATCGAGTCGGTCGAGGCGCTGCCCGAAGAAAAAACCAGTCATTGACCCACAGGAGCGAAAAGGAAATGGATCTGAGATATTTCATCAACCAGTGCGAGGCCGCCGGCGAGCTGCACCGCGTCAAGGCCGAGGTGGACTGGAACATGGAGATTTCCCACATCTCCAAGCTGACCGAGGAGAAGAAGGGCCCGGCGCTGTTCTTCGAGAACGTCGGCGGCTACAAGACGCCGGTGTTCACCGGCGCCTTCGCCACCACCAAGCGCTTGGCCATCATGCTCGGGCTGCCGCACGACTACTCGATCTGCCAGTCGGCCCAGGCCTGGATGAAGAAATCGATCAGCGCCGAGGGCCTCATCAAGGCGAAGGAGGTCAAGGACGGCCCGATCCTGGAGAACGTGATCTCCGGCGACAAGGTCGACCTCAGCATGTTCCCGGTGCCGAAATTCTTCCCGCTCGACGGCGGCCGCTACATCGGCACCACGGTGTTCGTCGTGCTGAAGGACCCGGAAACGGGCGAGACCAACCTCGGCACCTACCGCATGCAGATGCTCGACAACAAGACCTGCGGCGTGCAGATCCTGCCGGGCAAGCGCGGCGAGCGCATCATGAAGAAGTATGCCAAGCTGGGCAAGAAGATGCCCGCCGCGGCGGTGATCGGCTGCGACCCGCTGCTGTTCATGGCCGGCACGCTGATGCACAAGGGCGCCAGCGACTTCGACATCACCGGCACGGTGCGCGGCCAGCAGGCCGAGTACCTGATGGCGCCGCTGACGGGCCTGCCGATCCCGGCCGGCGCCGAGATCGTGCTGGAAGGCGAAATCGATCCGGCCAATTTCCGTCCCGAGGGCCCCTTCGCCGAGTACACCGGCTACTACACCGACGAGCTGTACAAGCAGATCAGCAAGCCGGCGCTGGAGGTGAAGCAGATCCTCCACCGCAACAACCCCATCCTCTGGGCCACCGGGCAGGGCCGCCCGGTCACCGACGTGCACATGCTGCTGGCCTTCACGCGCACGGCGACGCTGTGGACCGAGCTGGAGAAAATGAAGATCCCCGGCATCCAGTCGGTGTGCGTCATGCCGGAATCGGCCGGCCGCTTCTGGACGGTGGTGTCGGTCAAGCAGGCCTATCCCGGCCACTCGCGCCAGGTCGCCGACGCGGTGATGGCCAGCAACACCGGCTCCTACGGCATGAAGGGCGTCATCACGGTGGACGATGACATCATGGCCGACGACCTGCCGCGCGTGATCTGGGCGCTGTCCTGCCGCTACGACCCGATGCGCGGCACCGAGCTCATCAAGCGCGGCCGCTCGACGCCGCTCGACCCGGCGCTCGATCCGAACTCCGACAAGCTCACCACCTCGCGCATCCTGATGGACGCCTGCATCCCCTACGAATGGAAGGAAAAGCCGGTCGAGGTGAAGTTCGACGAGGCGACGCTGGCCAAGGTGAAGAGCCGCTGGGCCGAGTACGGCATTGGTTGAACAGGTCGGGCCGTGGGTCGATTGTAGGTCGGGCTTCAGCCCGACAACCACGGCCGATGTCGGCCTAAAGGCCGACCTACAAGGAGCGGTTGCATAAGGAAGGAAACATGGAAAAAGCCAAGGACATCAAGCTGGTCATCCTCGACGTCGACGGCGTCATGACGGACGGCCGCATCGTCATCGACGACAACGGCCTGGAGCAACGCAACTTCGACATCAAGGACGGCTTCGGCGTGGTTGCGCTGCAGATGACCGGCGTCGACGTCGCCATCATCACCTCGAAGAAGTCGGGCGCCGTGCGCCACCGCGCCGAGGAGCTGAGGATCAAGCACTTCCACGAGGGCATCAAGAAGAAGACCGAGCCCTACGAGGTGATGATCAAGGAGATGGGCATCACCGATGCCCAGGTGGCCTACGTCGGCGACGACCTGGTCGACCTGTCGATGATGAAGCGCGTCGGTTTTCCGGTGGCGGTGGCCGACGCCGTGCAGGAGGTGAAGGACGCCGCCGAGTACGTGACGCAGGCGCGCGGCGGCTACGGCGCGGTGCGCGAGGTGGCCGAGCTGATCCTCAAGACGCAGGGCAAGTGGGACAAGATCCTTTCAAAAATCTAAGGAGACGAGACGTGGCGGCACCCAGAAGCAATCGAGAATTCGTCGAGGCCTGCATCAAGTCCGGCGACGCGGTACGCATCAGGCAGGAAGTCGATTGGGACAACGAGGCGGGCGCCATCGTCCGCCGCGCCTGCGAGCTGGAGGCGCCGGCGCCCTTCATGGAGAAGATCAAGGACTATCCCGGCTTCTCCTATTTCGGCGCGCCGCTGTCCACCTATCGCCGCATGGCCATTTCCCTCGGCATGGACCCGGCGTCCTCGCTGCCGGAAATCGGCAGGGAGTATCTCAAGCGCACCAACAGCGAGCCGATTCAGCCGGTGCTGGTCGACCGGAAGGACGCGCCCTGCAAGGAGAACATCCTCAGGGGCGCCGATGTCGACCTGTGCAAGCTGCCGGTGCCGCTGGTGCACGACGGCGACGGCGGCCGCTACGTCGGCACCTGGCACGCCGTGGTGACGAAGCACCCGGTGCGCGGCGACGTGAACTGGGGCATGTACCGGCAGATGATGTGGGACTCGCGCACCATGTCCGGCGCGGTGTTCCCCTTCTCCGACCTCGGCAAGGCGCTCAACGAGTACTACCTGCCGCGCGGCGAGAGCTGTCCCTTCGCCACCGCCATCGGCCTCTCGCCCCTGGCGGCGATGGCGGCCTGCGCGCCCTCGCCGATTCCCGAGCCGGAACTGGTCGGCATGCTGTCCGGCGAGCCGGCGCGGCTGGTCAAGTGCGAGACCAACGACCTCGAAGTGCCGGCCGACGCCGAAATCATCATCGAAGGCGAGATCTGCCCCGACTACAAGGTCGAGGAGGGCCCTTTCGGCGAGTACACCGGCTACCGCACCAGCCCGCGCGACTTCCGCGTCACCTTCCGCGTGAACTGCATCACCTACCGCAACAACGCGACGATGACCATCTCCAACATGGGCGTGCCGCAGGACGAGGGGCAACTGCTGCGCTCCTTCTCGCTCGGCCTCGAGCTGGAGAAGCTGCTGAAGAGCCAGGGCATCCCGATCACCGGCGTCTACATGCATCCGCGCTCGACGCACCACATGATGATCGTCGGCGTGAAGCCGACCTATTCCGGCATCGCCAGCCAGATCGCCCAGCTTGCCTTCGGCAGCAAGCTCGGCCCCTGGTTCCACATGGTGGTGGTGGTCGACGACAAGACCGACATCTACAACTGGAACGAGGTCTACCACGCCCTGTGCACGCGCTGCCATCCGGCCAACGGCATCCACATCTACAGGAATGCGCCCGGCACGCCGCTGTATCCCTTCGCCACGCCGCATGAGCGCAAGTACTCGATCGGCTCGAAGGTGCTGTTCGACTGCCTCTGGCCGCTGGACTGGGACCCGGTGAACGATGTGCCGACCACGGTGTCGTTCAAGAGCGTGTACTCGCAGGAAATCCAGGACCGGGTCACATCCAACTGGACCGCCTACGGCTACCCGCCGGTCAAATAAGGAGAACCGACGATGAACCAATGGGAAGTTTTCGTCATGGACGTAGCGGAGCTGGCCGAGGGCCAGGATATCGAGCTGACCATCCGCACGCTCAACCCAGGCCTGCACAAGTACACCTACAAGCGCGTCAGGGCGCAGGTGTCGAGCGACCTCAAGAAATTCCCCGACCAGTTGCAGGTGCGCCTCGGGCGGGGACAGATGAGCAAGAGCCGCTTCTCCATCAAGGTGCTCGGCGACGTGCAGCGCATGCCGGCGAAGTACCTGTAATGGCCCATGCCGGTGAATGAAGCTCCGTCATTCCGGGGCCGCGCAGCGGAACCCGGAATCCATGCGACTTCTGGATTCCCGCTTTCGCGGGAATAACAAGTTCAGTATTCGCTTCCCAACATGGCTTACGCGGACCTCAGGGCTTTTCTGGACGACCTCGGCAGCGACCTGATCCGCGTCCGCGAGCCGCTCGATCCGCAGTTCGAGATCGCCGCGCTGCTCGCCGAGGTGCAGGCCAGCGGCCGCGCGGTGCTCTTCGAGAACGTCAGGGGCCGGCCCGGCATGCGCATCGCCGGTAACCTGCTCTCCAGCCGCCGGCTCGCCGCGCGCGCCATCGGCACGACCGAGGATCGCCTCATCGACACCTACGTCGAACGCACCGGGCAGCGCCTGCCGCCGGTGCAGGCCAGGGAGACGCCGGTACAGGAGGTGGTGCATCGCCAGCCGGCCGACGTGCAGGCGCTGCTGCCGCTGCTCACCCACCATGAGAAGGACGCCGCGCCCTTCCTCACCTGCGGCGTGGTGCTGGCGCGCGATCCGGCAACGGGCCAGCGCGGCATGGGCATCCACCGCATGATGTTCAAGGGCGGCAACCGCTTCGGCGTGCTGTTTTCCAATCCGCCCCTCTCGCAGTTCCTCGCCAACGCCGAGCGCGAGGGCAGGCCGCTGGAAGTCGCGATTGCGCTCGGCGTCGATCCGGCCCTGCTCATCGCCTCGGTGGTGAAGACCGGCCCGCTCGGTCCCGACAAGATGGACATCGCCGGCGCCCTGCGCGGCGCGCCGGTGGAACTGGCCCGCGCCGTGACGGTGGATGTCGAGGTGCCGGCGCGCGCCGAGGTCGTCCTCGAAGGCCATGTCCTGCCCGGCGTGCGCGAGCCGGAGGGGCCCTTCGGCGAGAACACCGGCGCCTACTTCACCAATGTCAGCCCGGTCATCGAGGCGAGCGCCGTCACGCACCGCAGGGATTTCATCTTTCCGGCGCTGGTGCCGTGGACGGCCGACGTCGACACGCTGCTCTCGCTCGCCGGCGGGGCGGAACTGCTCGGCCAGCTGAAGGGCCTGGTGCGCGGCGTCGTCGATCTGGAACTGGTGCCCGGCACCTGCAGCTTCGCCGCGGTGATCGCGGTGAAGGACTGTCCGGGCCACGAGGTGCGCCGCCTGATCCACCTGGCGCTGACCCTCGACCGCCGCCTGAAGGTGCTGACGGTGGTCGACGACGACGTGGACATCCGCAATCCGCGCGAGGTGGCCTGGGCGCTCGCCACGCGCTTCCAGCCCGACCGCGACACGGTGATCCTGGGCGGCATGGAAGGCTACATCATCGATCCTTCCGCCGCCGGCGGCGCCGGCTCGAAGATGGGCTACGATGCCACGCGTGGGGCAGGCGCGGCCTTCGACAAGATCGCCATGCCGCCCGCCGCCGTGGCCCGGGCGCGCGCAGTGGCCGCAACGATAAGCAGAGGTGGGTCATGAAACTGGTGGTGGGAATTTCCGGGGCGAGCGGCGCCATTTACGGCATCCGCATTCTGGAGGTGCTGCAGAAGGCCGGCGTGGAGACGCATCTCGTCATGAGCGATTCGGCCAAGCGCACCATCGTCTACGAGACGGACTACTCGGTGGAGGACGTCAAGCGCCTCGCCACCCATGTGCACGACATCAACGACGTCGGCGCCTGCATCTCCTCGGGTTCCTTCCGCCATGCCGGGATGGTCCTCGCGCCGTGCTCGATCAAGACGCTTTCCGCCGTCGCCAACTCCTTCAACACCAACCTGCTCATCCGCGCCGCCGACGTCTGCCTCAAGGAGCGGCGCAAGCTGGTGCTGATGCTGCGCGAGACGCCCCTGCACCTCGGCCACCTGCGCCTGATGACGCAGGTCACCGAATGCGGCGCCGTGCTGGTGCCGCCGCTGCCGGCCTTCTACCACAAGCCGAAGACGATAGAGGACCTCGTCATGCAGTCGGTGAACAAGGCGCTCGACCAGTTCGACCTCGACCTCGATCTCTTCAAGCGCTGGACCGGCAACGAGGAGCGGGAGGCGCTGAAGAAAAAATAGCGGGCCTGTAGGAGCCAGCTTGCTGGCGATGCGGCGGCCGTATCGCCGCCAAGGCGGCTCCTACAGAACCTTGATGCCATGTTTGCGGGAGATGCGGCCATGACGGTGACCGAAACCGAAACGCTGCTGCTGGTCGGCGAGGCCTGCACGGGCCTGGGCGAGGGTGCGAACTTCACCCGGCTGGAGTGGGTGCGGCGCGAATTCCTCGCCAAGCTGGGCTTCGAGCCCTACCCGGGCACCTTCAACCTGCACATGAGCGGGCCGGACTGGGACGAGGCGCGGCGCGTCATGGCGCGCGAGGCCGGCATCGTCATCACGCCCGAGGCCGGCTTCTGCGCGGCGAAGTGCTTTCTCGTCGTGGTCGGCGGCTGCATCACCGGCGCGGTGGTGTTCCCCGAGGTGCCGGGCTACCCGGCGGACAAGTTCGAGGTCGTCTCCGCCGTGCCGATGCGCCAGGCGCTCGGCGTGGGCGACGGCGACAGCGTTGCCGTCAGCGTGGTGTGTTGAACGGATGCAGCGGCACTGCCAGCACTGCGGCGCCGTACTGGTGGCACTGACTTTTGCCGACGGCAAATTGCGCGAGCAATGCGAGCGCTGCGGCGCGGTGGCCTGGCGCAACCCGACGCCGGTGGGCATGGCGCTGATCGAACACGAAGGCAGGCTGGTGCTGATCCGCCGTCTGGCCGATCCGCTTGCCGGCTACTGGGCGCCGCCGGCCGGCTATGTCGAGACGGGCGAGTCGGTGCCCGAAGCGGTGCTGCGCGAGGCGCGGGAAGAGACGGGGCTGGAGATCGCGCTCGACGGGCTGCTCGACGTGTATTCGCGCGCCGACGTGAACGTGCTGATCGTCGCCTACCGCGCCCACGTCATCGGCGGCGTCCTGGCGGCAGGCGACGATGCCATCGAGGCCGGCCTCTTCGCGCCGGACGAATGGCCGCAGGAGCCGCCGCCGGCGAGCGGCGCGGCGATCGACGAATGGTTTTACGGCGTCATCCGCGACGCAACGGCGCCGTGGCGCCGGGACTGACTTTCAGGAGAACGGAACCATGATCGGCAACATCACCCCGCAAATGCCCGACAAGCTCGTCGCCTGCCTGCGCCCCGGCGCGCCCGGCCTGCTGCTCACCGCCGGCGCGGACGGCTACGCCACTTCCGCGTATTCCTGGATCGTCGCGCTCGATGCCGGGCGGCTGCGCTTCGCCGTCGACGAGGGCGGCTCGACCATGGCCAACCTGCTGCGCAACGGACAGGCCGCGCTGCAGATCATCGGCCAGGGCGATGTCGCTTTCCTCGTCAAGGGACGCGCGCGCCAGCTCAAGCCGCGCCTCGATGCCGCCGCGCCTTACGTCATCCAGCTCTTCGAGATGGAGGTGATCGGCGCCAAGGACCAGTCCTGGCCGGGCGTGGCGACCAACGCCCTGTCCTACGTCTGGCCCGCCGGGCAGCGCGAAGCCATGCTGGCCATGGAGCAGTCCGTGTACAAGGAGATGCGCGACAGCAAGACCTAGCAGACCGAACAAAGCGGAGAGGCTTTTTTTTCGATTCCCCCCTTATGACCTATTTCGACCAAGGCACCGAAACCCTGCCGCGCGGGCAGCTCGCCGCGCTGCAACTCGACAAATTCCAGGCCATGTCCCGCGAACTGTGGGGCAGGAACCGCTTCTACACGGACAAGTGGAAGGCCGCCGGCGTGGCGCCCGAGGACATCCGCTCGCTCGACGACCTCGCCCGCCTGCCGCTCACCACCAAGCACGAGCTGATGGAGGACCAGGCCGCCCACGGCCCCTTCGGCCACAACCTCACCTATCCGGTCGAGCAGTACGTGCGCTTCCACCAGACCTCCGGCACCACCGGCGTGCCGCTCAAGGTGCCCGACACCGAGGCCGGCTGGCAGTGGTGGGGCCGCTGCTGGGGCCACGTGCTGGCCGGCGCCGGCATCACCGCCGCCGACCGCATCTTCATGGCCTTCTCCTTCGGCCCCTTCGTCGGCTTCTGGGCCGCCACCGAAGGCGCGCGCCAGTTGGGCGCGCTGATGATTCCCGGCGGCGGGCGCGACTCGCCGCAGCGCCTCGAGCTCATGCGCGAGGCCGGCGCCACCGTGCTCTGCTGCACGCCGACCTACGCCCTGCGCCTGGCGGAGGTGGCGCGCGAGACCGGCTTCGATCTGTCCACCATTCCCATGAAGGCCACGGTGCATGCCGGCGAGCCCGGCGCCAACGTGCCGGCGACCAAGGCGCGCATCGAGGATGTCTGGCGCGCCAAGTGCTTCGACCACGCCGGCGCCACCGAAGTCGGCGCGCATTCCTTCGAGTGCCAGGCCCAGCCCGGCGGCACCCATCTCATCGAGAGCGAGTTCATCGCCGAGATCCTCGACCCGGCCAGCGGCAAGCCGGTGGCGGAGGGCGAGCGCGGCGAGCTGGTCATCACCAACCTCGGCCGCTGGGGCTTCCCCATCGTCCGCTACCGCACCGGTGACATCGTGCGCACCACCACCGCGCGCTGCGACTGCGGCCGCACCTCGCTGCGCTTCGAGGGCGGCATCCTCGGCCGCGCCGACGACATGGTCACGGTGCGCGGCGTCAACGTCTTCCCGGCCGGCGTCGAGAACATCCTGCGCAAGTTCGAGGAGATCGACGAATTCCGCATCACCGTGCACAAGGTGCGCCTGATGGACGAAATGGATGTCGAGGTCGAGCTGTGCGAGGGCGCCGATCCGAACGTCGTGCATGCCATCGCCGAGCGCCTCGACGCCATGCTCTCCTTCCGCCCGCGCGTGCACCACGTCGCCCGCAACGCGCTGCCGCGCTTCGAGCTGAAGGCGAAGCGCTTCCACGTCAACCGCGAGGCCTGACGCATGCGCGTCCTCTCCCCGCCCGGGGAGAGGGCCGGGGAGAGGGCAAGCCCGTTACAATCCCCCATGCTCCGCGCCAAGACCGGCCTTCGCGACGCCCTCGGCACACTCCACACACCAGCCAGGGACAGGCCGCGCATCGTCAGCCTCGTCCCCAGCCTTACCGAGCTGCTTTGCGATCTCGGCCTCGCGGATAATCTTGTCGGCCGCAGCGGTTTCTGCATTCATCCGCGCGAAGTCGTCCGGCGCATCCCCAAGATGGGCGGCACCAAGGACGCCGACATCGAAAGCATCCGCGCCGCAATGCCGACGCATCTCGTCGTCAACATCGACGAGAACCGCCGCGAACAGGTCGACGCGCTCGCCCGCTTCGTGCCCCACGTCGTCGTCACCCATCCGAACACCCCGGAAGACAACCTCGGCCTCTTCCGCCTCTTCGGCGGCGTTTTTCATCGCCAGGCTGCAGCCGCGAAACTCGCCGACGACTTCCGCGCCGCGCGCGAGGAACTGCGCCGCGCGACGCAAGACCTGCCGCGCCGGCGCGTGCTCTACCTCATCTGGAAAGACCCCTGGATGACCGTCGCGCGCGACACCTACATCTCCGCCATGCTCGCTTCAGCAGGATGGGACACGCTGCCCGAGACGAGCGACGTGCGCTACCCCGAGGTCGCCGCCGTGTTACCGGGGCTGACTTTTTCAGACCGCGTCCTGCTCTCCACCGAACCCTACCGTTTCACCGACAAGCACCTCGCCGAAGCCGAGGCCCGCTTCGGCAAACCCGCGCAGCTCATCGATGGGGAAATGGTGTCGTGGTACGGCAGCCGCGCCGCCGCCGGGCTGCGCTACCTGGCGCGGTTGAGACAAGTTTGCTGAGAGATCGTCTGCGCCAGGAAAAGTCAGGCCCTGCGACGCCCCGAAGGAAGCCCCCTTGGGGGGGTACGGCGATCGATTTGGTTGGGGCTGTTTTCGGCCGCCGCATCGCCAGCAAGCTGGCTCCTGCGGTGAGATGTCCGTCCGCGCCGGCCCGCGCGCTTGGCGCTTGGGATTTGGCGCAGAATACGCAAACCCGGGCCAATTTTGCACACTGATAAAACCTCGTGTCCTACTACGCACTCAAGGTCGTCATTTCGGCGCTTCTGATCGTCGCTATCTCCGAAATCGCCAAGCGCTCCACCGGATTCGCGGCCCTGGTGGCGGCCCTTCCGCTCACCTCGCTGCTCGCTTTTGTCTGGCTGCACATGGAGGCGGCCCCGTCCGAGCGCATCGCCGAACTCTCCGGCCAGATTTTCTGGCTGGTCCTGCCTTCGCTGGTGCTGTTCCTGCTGCTCCCGTTCCTGCTCAGGCACGGGTTGAGCTTCTGGATGAGCCTCGGCTTGTCCGTGGCGGCCACCGCCGGTTGTTTCCTGGCGCTGCTTCCGCTGTTGCGCCGCATGGGAGTCGTATAGGGAGTTCGGCGGGGAAAGTCAGTCTGCGCGATACGGCGAGGTCCCCGCCATGAGCCGTCGCCGGCCCCTCGGCCGGATCGCGCTACATCTCGAAGTGCCGCCTGACGCGCTCGTCCAGGAGTTGGCGCGCGTCGCCTTCGTTGGCGTTCGCCAGGCGATCGAAGATATCGGGCGCCATGGTGCGGAACGCGGCCATCACCGACGGATCGAAATGGCTCCCCGTGTCCTGCTCGAGGATCGCCATCGCCGCATCGAACCCCAGGGGCTCCTTGTACGGCCGCTTTGAACAGAGGGCGTCGAAGACGTCGGCAACGGCGAAGATGCGTGCCGGGAGGGGGATGTCCTTGCCGGCGAGCCGGCGCGGGTAGCCGGAGCCGTTCCATTTTTCGTGGTGGCCGGCGACGACGGCATGGGCGCCATCCAGCCAGCCCATGCCGGTGACGATTTCCTCCCCCTGCGCGACATGGCTGCGCATGGCGGCCAGCTCGGCGTCGTCGAGCTTGCCGGGTTTGAGCAGGATGGCGTCGGGAATGCCGATCTTGCCGACGTCGTGCAGGAAGCTGCCGGCGATGAGCGCCTGCATCTCGCTTCCCTTCAGGCCCATGCGTTCGGCGATGCGCGCGGCGACCCAGGCGACGCGGTAGTTGTGGGCGCCGGTGTCGGAATCGCGCTTGGCGATGGCGCGGCCGAGGGCCTCCATCATCGATATATGCGAATCGAGCACCTCGCGCGTCTTGCGTTCGTTCTCCCCGGAAAGATGCACGACGACCGGATAGAGCGCGGCGCCGCAGAGCAGGGACGCCAGGCCGACCATCAATGCCGCCGTCAGGGAAGTGGAGATGATCTGCCACTGCTGCCAGGGCGGCACGACGCGCACCCCCTCGAAATAGCCCGTGATGGGGCCGCTCGCATCGGTGGCGGACGCGCGCAGGGGGACAAAAACCCGCAGGACCCAGCGATCGCCGGAAAGCTTGAGGCTTTCGTAGGAAGCGGCGCTATAGCCGGGCACGTCGTGCTTCGGCAGGGACGATTCGACCGCTTCGCCTGCTTCGGTCGCCGATTCGGCGAGATGGCGGCCCTGGCCGTCATAGATTTCGGCGATATCGAACAGGCCGCCGGAAATGGTTTTCGCGGCGAGGGCGGCATGCGCCGCGGCATCCGGGCCGGTCAGGTCGATGGCATCGTGCTGGCGCAGCATGCGCCCCGATTCCTCAATGGCCAGGGAGACGACGCCTTCCTCGGCATTTTCGCGCGCGACGAACCAGGTCGCCGGACTGGCCAGGGAGGCCAGCAGGACGCTGACGGTGGCGATGCGGATCGCGGTGCGCTTCTTGAAGGGATTCATCGTGTCGTGCAGCAAGGCGTGTCTTGCCGCTGAACATGTGAAACGGCTGAATGACGGAAAACTTTAGCGCCGGGATTATGGCATGCCCGGTTTCATTGGCTCCAACCCCCCGCTGTCCCTTGCCCACAGGAAGAGTTGTTCCGACAGGGCGGGCGACAAATTTTCCGCCTGATCCGGACAGGGCGTTTCGCTTGATCCGGCTATCGAATACAAATGGGCCTCGCCGGCTTTATAGCCGCGCTTTGCGGTGACGCTGTGCGGGGCGCAGCGTACCAGTATTTGCGGGTTTCGTCGGCAATGGAGATCGCCACCTGGTTGCGATCGACCGCGAAGCTCGGATGGGGCGCTATGCTTCGGCCGCTGATGGCTTCCGCCCAGCGGCCGCGTCCTTCCAGCGAGGGGGGGCAGGGCAGCTGCAATGCCTGAAGCAGGGTCGGGTGAGCCTGTACCGGAATTCTCGTGTCTTGTACGCCTGGAATTGGCAACTTCCAGCTCATATCGCCGATTCGGGCTGCCGCCCGGACCGGCGGGCAAACCAGGCAGTCATGGCCCGGTCTGGCGCGGTATGGGGTCGCGCCGCGTCATTGTACCGCCGCCTGCGCGCGGGCGGCGCGGCGCTTTGCTATTGCATGCGAATCGGCGCATAGTGGGCGCCAGCGACCTTCAAGTGGCGCTGTTGCTGTCTGGTTCAGTATCCGCGGTTCCGCGGTATTCCTCCCTTCACCACCCCTGCCGTCTTGACCTGCGTCCCCACGGGGGAAATTCCCTGTTGCACATGCCAACGCAGCAAACACGTACAGGAACGCCATGCCCGGCTATCAAGTGAAGTTTCAGCGCGTCGGCGTCGCCGGCAGCGACGACATGGACATCCGCTCGCTGCTGGATCGGCAGCAATATGCCGATCCGCTCGGCGAAGCCAGGGCGGCGGGCATTTCCCCGGCCAGCTGGCCCCTGTTCGGCCAGCTCTGGCCGTCGGCGGAAAAGCTCGCCGATCTGATGCAGGCATGGGAGATCGGATCGCGCCGCGTGCTGGAGATCGGCTGCGGCCTCGGGCTCGCCAGCCTGGTCGTCCATCGCCGCGGCGGCGACATCACGGCCAGCGATTGCCATCCCCTGGCGGAAGCCTTCCTGCAGGAGAACCTGCTCCTGAACAAGTTGCCGGCCATGAAGTACCTGCCCGGCGACTGGGCGCGCGCCAATCAGGCGCTGGGCGAGTTCGACCTGATCATCGGCAGCGACGTTCTCTACGAGCCGGGACTGCCGCAACTGCTGGCGGCCTTCATCGAGCGGCATGCCGCATGGAGTTCGGAGGTGCTGATCGTCGACCCCAACCGCGGCAACCGCATCGCCTTCAATCGCTGCATGGCGCGCCTCGGCTTCGGACTGAGCGAAAGGCAGATCGATGCGCCGCTGCATGACGGCAGCCCCTACCGGGGGCGCCTGCTGCACTACCGCCGCGCGGCGCGCCCGCGCGCCTGGGGGGCAGCCGCTAGCGGCTGACGGAAATCGCGCTGCGCGGTTCCGGCAGGGTCGTGCGCGCGCGCAACTGGCCGCAGCCGCCGTCGATGTCCTGGCCGGCCGACTGGCGCAGCTTGGTGAGGATGCCGCGCTTGTAGAGCGCGAGCGACATCGCTTCCGCGCGCTCCTGCGCCGGACGCCTGAAGCCGAGCCCGTCCACCGTGTTGTAGGGGATCAAATTCATCACCGCGTATTTCCCGGCGAGGAGCCTGACGATGCCGTCGACTTCCTCGTCACCGTCGTTCACCCCTTCGAGCAGGGTCCACTGGTACTGGATCGGATAGCCGGTGGCGCGCGAGTAGCGGTCGCAGAGCTCGACCAGCTCGGCCGGATCGATGCGCGGCGCGCGCGGCAGGAGTCGCGCGCGCAGTTCCGCATTCGTCGTGTGCAGCGAAAGGGCCAGCGCCGGCTTCACGCCGCCCTGCGGCAGCCGCTCGAAGACGCGCCGGTCGCCGATGGTGGAAAAGACCAGGTTCTTGTGGCCGATGTCGCCCAGCGTGCCGAGCAGCTCGATGGCTTCGAGCACGTTGTCCAGGTTGTGGGCCGGCTCGCCCATGCCCATGAACACCACCTTTTTCACAGGACGCTTGCTGCGGGCGAGCGCCACCTGCGCGACGATCTCGGCGCTGCCGAGCTGGCGCTGCAGGCCGTCGCGGCCGGTCATGCAGAAGGTGCAGCCGACCGCGCAGCCGACCTGGGTGGAGACGCAGAGGCCGCCGCGCGGCAGCAGCACGCTCTCCACCGTCTGGCCGTCGGCCAGTTCGAGCAGCAGCTTGGTGCCGTCCTCGCCGGCGTATTCGGCGCGCAGGCGCGCGAGCCCCTGCCATTCCCTTGCCAACGCGGGCAGGGCGCTGCGCAATTGCAGGGGGAAGAAATCCTCCGGCCGGCTGCGGCCGCTGCCGAGCGGCAGCGCCCGCGTCCAGTTGCGCAGCACGAGTTCCTCGTGAGCGGGCTTGGCGCCGAGCGCGCGCAGGGGCTGTCGGATGCGGTCGATCTTCATGGCAAGCACAATGCTAGCATTGTCCAATGTGCCGAATGCGGGTGGAGGAGCCATGAGCCGTGTCATCAGATCGGTCGTATTCGACTTCGAGGGCACGCTGGTCGATTTCCAATGGCGGTTGGCGGAAGCGGAGGCGGAACTGCGCCGCGCCTTTGCCGCGCACGGCTACGCCACGGCGGGCAACTACGCCGAGTTGTGGAACGCGGCGGCCGATCAGGCCGCGCCGCAGGGCCGGCTGGAGGCGCTGCGCCGCGCGCTGTATCCCGTCTACGACCGCTGGGATGCGGACGCGCTGACCCGCTGGTCGCCGCGGCCCGGCGCGGCGGCATTGCTGCGCGACTTGTCCGGCAGCGGCGTCAGGACGTGCATGGTCAGCAATGTCGGGCGGGCGGCGCTCGCGGCCGCACTTGCCCGCTTCGGCCTGGATCGCTGGCTGTCGCCGGTGGTCAGCCGCGATGAGGTGATTCACATGAAACCGCGTGCGGAGGGCGCACTGCGCGTGCTGGGCGAATTGAAGACGACACCGGACGAGTCGCTCTTCGTCGGCGACAGCCGGGCCGATGTGCTGGCTGCGCGGGCGGTCGGCATGCGGGTGGCCATCATCCGCGGCGGCGAGTGCTCCGAAGCGGATTTCGCAGCGACCCCCCCGGACCATTTTGTCGCTCGGCTCGACGAGATCCCGGGACTGGCCGGGGTGATGGGTGGAGGCTGATCAAACCCATCGCGGCGCATTTCGCCAGGGCGATGGCGGCTTGCGCCCGGACCGGACCAAAACGGAACTGACGAGCCGGCGAAAAGTCAGTCGCCGCAATACGGCGCTAAAAGCTGCCGGAAGAGTTGTCGTCCCCGTCCTTGGCCACGTAAGGCTCATGCAGGCGCACCGGCCGGGCGGCGCGCCGCCGCATGCGGATGTTGAGCATCTCGACCGCGGCGGAGAATGCCATCGCGAAGTACACGTATCCCTTGGGAACGTGATGGCCGAAGCCTTCGGCGATCAGGATGACCCCGATGACGACGAGGAACGACAGGGCAAGCATCTTGAGGGTCGGATGCGAGGAAACGAAACGGCCGATCGCGCCGGCGAACGCCATCATCAGCGCCACCGACACGATCACCGCCGCGATCATGACCTCGACCTCGTCGACCATGCCGACTGCGGTGATGATCGAGTCGAGGGAGAACACGATGTCGATCACCATGATCTGGAGGATCACCGCGCCGAAAGTCGCCTTGACCGCGCCTGAAGACTCCCCCGCTTCGCCTTCGAGCAGTTGATGTATCTCCCCCGTGCTCTTCCACAGCAGAAACAGGCCTCCCGCGATCAGGATCAGGTCCCGGCCCGAGATGCCCTTGTTCAGCACGCCGAACAAGGGCTCGGTGAGGCCGACGACCCACGACAGCACCAGCAGCAGGCCGATGCGCATGACCATCGCCATGGACAGGCCGATCCGCCGCGCCAGTTCCCGCTGACCGGCCGGCAGCTTGTCCACCAGTATCGAAACGAAGATGATGTTGTCGATGCCCAGCACCAGTTCGAGCACGGTCAGCGTGGCGAACGCTATCCAGGCTTGCGGGTCGGCCAGCAGTTCCAGCATGGCTATCTCCGGGGTGACGGTTTCACCGCGTCAGCCGGTCACCGCTTCTTCTGCAGGTCGAGGCGGAACTTGACGAACGAGCCCGGCGCGTCCTCGATGACCTTCAGCTTGCCCCTGGCGGGGTCGCGCGCCGGCACCTTGTCGTCGCTGTTGAGGCCGCCGATCCATTTCTGCCAGTCGGTCCACCACGAGCCGGGGTGCTGCGTCGCGCCCTCGAACCACGCGTCCGGCGTGGCCGGCAGCGATTTCGCCTCGTTGGTCCAGAAGTGGTACTTGTTGGCCGCCGGCGGGTTGACGATGCCGGCGATGTGGCCGGAGCCGCCGAGCGCGAAGCGCACCGGGCCGCCGAGGCGCGTGGCGCCGAGGTAGGTGCTCTTCCACGGCGCGATGTGGTCCTCGATGGACGAAATGAAGTAGGCCGGCACCTTCACCTTGCCGATGTCGATCGGCACGCCCAGCATATCGATGCCGCCCGGCTCCTTGAGCAGGTTCTTCATGTACATGTTGCGCAGGTAGAAGCTGTGCATCCTGTACGGCATGCGCGTCGAGTCGGAGTTCCAGTAGAGCAGGTCGAAGGGGAAGGGCTCCTTGCCCATCAGGTAGTTGTTCACCACGAAAGACCAGATCAGGTCGTTCGAGCGCAGCATGTTGAAGGTGGTGCCCATCTCCGAGCCTTCGAGGTAGCCGCGCTCCTGCATCTTCTTCTCCAGGCTGGCGACCTGCTGCTCGTCGATGAAGACGCCCAGTTCGCCCGGGATGGAAAAATCCAGCAGGGCGACGAAGAAGGTCGCCGAGACGATGCGCTTGTCCTTCTTCACGGCGTTGTAGCCCAGCGTCGCGCCGAGCAGCGTGCCGCCGAGGCAGTAGCCGATGAGGTTCACCTCGTTCTCGCCGGTCTGTTTGCAGACGGCGTCGAGCGCGGCGAGCGAGCCTTCGGTCATGTAGTCGTCGAAGCCCTTCTCGGCGAGGCGCTTGTCCGGGTTCACCCAGGAAATGACGAAAACGGTGTGGCCCTGGTCGGTGGCCCACTTGATGAAGGAGTTCGACTGGCGCAGGTCGAGGATGTAGTACTTGTTGATCCACGGCGGCATGATGAGCAGCGGCCGGCGGTATTGTTCCTGGGTTGTCGGGTTGAACTGCAGCAGCTGGATCAGCTCGTTCTGGAACACCACCTTGCCCGGCGTGACGGCGACGTTGCGGCCCAGCTCGAAGGCAGTCGGGTCGGTCATCTTGACGCGCAGCTGGCCGTCGCCCTCCTCGATGTCGCGCAGCAGGTTGTTGAAGCCCTTGAGCAGGTTCTGGCCGTGCGACTTCACCGTTTCGCGGAAGACTTCCGGGTTGGTCAGGGCGAAGTTGGAGGGCGACAGGGCGTCGATGTACTGGCGCGTGAAGAAGTTCACCTTCTTCTCCGTCTCGATCGGCAGGCCCTCGACATTGGTCACCACGTCGTGGATGTGGCGCGCCGTGATGAGGTAGGACTGCTTGATGAAGTCGAACAGGAAGTGCTCTTCCCACTGCTCGTCCTTGAAGCGGCTGTCGCCCTTTTTCGGCACCGCCACCGGCTGCGTCTCCAGTCCGGAGAAACGCATCATGGAGTGCTGCCACAGGGAGAAGTAGTCCCACACCAGGTTCATCTGCGCCTGGGCCAGCTTGAAGGGGTTGGCGAGCAGCTTGGCCGTCATGTCCATGAAGGCCTGGGCGATGCCCAGCTCGTCCGTCTGCGCCGCGACGCCGTGCTTCATCTGGCGCTGCACGTGTTCGTTGATGAGCTTGGAGGCGCGCTGCGCGACCTCGGCGTAGGTCCTGGCGACTTCCTTCGGGTCGGGCAGGGCGGGCTTGTGGGCTTCCTCTTGCTGCGCAGACATCACACCTCTCCTTTTAGATGGCGGTGAAACGGAACACGCCGCCGGCGTCCTGCGTGCGGCGCAGGCGGCCGGCGTGTTCAAGATAATTCAGGTGGGCGATGGACTCGCCCATGGCAAACATGGTCTGGTGCGCGTCGAGTTCGCGCCGGAACAGCGTCGGGATCAGCTCGCAGGCGCTCTTCGGCGTGTCGCAGGCGGCGACCAGCGCTTCGAGCCGTTCGCGGTGGTGTTCGGCGAGCTGCGCCGCGCGGGCGTGGATGCCGCGGAAGGGCCGGCCGTGCGAGGGCAGCACCAGCGTGTCGTCGGGCAGGTCCGTCAGTCGCTCGACCGAATCGAGGAACAGCTTGAGCGGATCGCCGTCCGGGTTGGAGGACATGGCGCTGACGTTGGTGGAGATGCGCGGCAGCAGCATGTCGCCGGAGATCAGCACATTGAGTTCCGCGCAATAGAGCGCGGCATGCTCGGGCGAGTGGCCGTAGCCGACGATGACGCGCCAGTCGTGCCGGCCGACGCGCACAAAGTCAGCCTCGATGAGACGGCGATATTCCGTCGGCAGGCCGTCTACGCGGCCGCGGTAGGTCGGGCCGCGATGGAAGAGCGTATCGGCGCGGGCCGGGTCGAGGCCGTGGCGGCGGAAGAAGCCCACCATGCCGTCGACGTCGAAATTGGGCAACTGATGGAACCAGGCGTAGGCGTTGAGCATCTCGCCCTGGGTGATCCAGATGCCGACCTTGAGCTTGTCGCCGAGCCAGCGCGCGAGGCCGAGGTGGTCCGGGTGGCAGTGCGTGACGATGATGCGCTTGACCGGCTTGTCCTGGCAGTGCGCGGCGAGCACGGCTTCCCAGTTCGCCTTGATGTCGTCGAGGTTGAGGCCGGTGTCGACGATGGTCCAGCCGTCGTCTTCCTCCAGCAGCCACAGGTTGATGTGGTTCAGCTCGAAGGGCAGGGACATGCGCACCCAGCGCACGCCGGGGACGAGTTCCAGCGTCTCGCCTGCGCCGGGCTGCTGGTCGAAAGGGTAGGTGATCGGTTCGAACGGCTTCAATTGATTAAACGCCGGAAAAGTGATTAACTCGGGAAGCCATTGCGCCGGATTGTTGCGGCGCACAAAACGAACATTTTATACCATAGAGACAAGAGCTGGCACCAGTACCTGAACATGCCCCGGGAACAGACCTTCACGATCACCGAGCTGGCGCGCGAATTCGATCTCACCCCGCGCGCCATCCGCTATTACGAGGACCAGGGCCTGATCAGCCCCGAGCGCGCCGGCCAGAGCCGCGTCTATACCAAGCGCGACCGCACCCGCCTGAAGCTGACCCTGCGCGGCCGCCGGCTTGGCCTGTCGCTTGCCGAAATCCGGGAACTCATTGATTTGTATGATGTGGGGCGGGATCAGCGGACCCAGTTGTCAAAGTTCCTGGCCGTGCTGGCCCAGCGCCGCGCCGCCCTCGAACAGCAGCGGGAGGATATCGTGGCCGTGCTGGCGGAAATCGCCTCCCTGGAGGGCCGCGCCCATGAGCTGCTCGGGGACCCTCCCACCCGGAAAAAAAATTTGGCGAAGCGCTGACGTTGACGTCAACGTAAAAGCTGCGGTATGTTGACGTTGACGTCAACGTCAACTAGCCAGCCGTGCAGCACCGGAGAAGCCATGCCCCACACCGCACGCCCCGCGAAAAATGCTTTCCAGCCGCGCAACCCGGACTGGGAGGCCGCGGTGCGCGGCAGTTTCGCCCGGCAGAACGTGATGCGCCTGATCGGCGCCGAGCTGGGCGCGCTGGCGCCCGGCCATTGCGAGATCCGTCTGCCCTTCCGCGACGACCTGACCCAGCAGAACGGCTATTTCCACGCCGGCATCACCAGCACCATCGTCGACAGCGCCGGCGGCTACGCCGGCTACACCCTGATGCCGGCTGGCTCGGACGTGCTGACCGTCGAATTCAAGCTCAACCTGCTGGCGCCGGCCGACGGCGACCTCCTTGTCGCCGAGGGCCAGGTGCTGAAGTCGGGCCGCAACCTCGTCATCACCCGCGGCGAGGTGTATGCGATCCGCAACGGCAAAGCCACCCACTGCGCCACCATGCAGCAAACTCTCATGACCATGCACGGCAAGGCCTGAACGGCCGCGCCACGGAGACCCCTATGCTCGGCATCAATTTCGACCTCGGCGAAGACATCGACCTGCTGCGCGACGCCGTCTGGGAGTTCGCGAAGAACGAGATCCTGCCGCGCGCGGCTGACATCGATCGCGACAACCTGTTCCCCGCCGACCTGTGGCGCAAGTTGGGCGAGATGGGCCTGCACGGCATGACCGCCGAGGAGGAGTACGGCGGCACGAAGATGGGCTACCTCGCCCACATCGTCGCCATGGAGGAGATCTCCCGCGCCTCGGCCTCCGTCGGCCTCTCCTACGGCGCGCACTCCAACCTCTGCGTGAACCAGATCCGCCGCAACGGCACCGCCGCGCAGAAGGCGAAATACCTGCCCAAGCTGATCTCCGGCGAGCACGTCGGCGCGCTGGCGATGTCCGAGCCCGGCGCCGGTTCCGACGTGGTGTCGATGAAGCTGCGCGCCGACCTGAAGGGAAGCGGGGCAGATGCGCGCTACGTGCTGAACGGTTCGAAGATGTGGATCACCAACGGCGGCGACGCCGACACCCTCGTCGTCTATGCCAAGACCAATGCCGAGGCCGGCGCCAAGGGCATGACCGCCTTCATCGTCGAGAAGGGCTTCAAGGGCTTCTCCAAGGGCCAGCACCTCGACAAGCTCGGCATGCGCGGCTCCAACACCTACCCGCTGTTCTTCGACGACTGCGAAGTGCCGGTGGAGAACGTCCTCGGCGGCGAGGGCGCCGGCACCCGGGTGCTGATGAGCGGCCTCGACTACGAGCGCGCCGTGCTCTCCGGCGGGCCGCTCGGCATCATGGCGGCCTGCATGGACGTGGTGCTGCCCTTCGTGCACGAGCGCAAGCAGTTCGGCCAGGCGATAGGCGAGTTCCAGCTCATGCAGGGCAAGCTGGCCGACATGTACAGCACCTGGCAGGCCTGCCGCGCCTACGTCTACGCCGTGGGCAAGGCCTGCGATAGAGGCGACCACGCCCGCACGCTGCGCAAGGATGCCGCCGGCGCCATCCTCTATTCCGCCGAGAAGGCGACCTGGATGGCCGGCGAGGCGATCCAGGCCCTCGGCGGCGTCGGCTACACCAACGAGTACCCGGCCGGACGCCTGTGGCGCGACGCGAAACTCTACGAGATTGGAGCAGGAACGAGCGAGATCCGCCGCATGCTGATCGGCCGCGAACTCTACAGCGAGACAATGTAATGAGCCGGGAAACCGAAGCCTTGCAGAAAGAGTGGCTGGAAGCGGCCAAGGCCGTGCGCGACAAGGCGCAGGCTCCCGACGTGCTGCCGATGTCGGCCTTCAGGGAAAGCAGCGGCCTCGAACTCTTCCAGCGCATGATGCGCGGCGAATTGCCGCCGGCGCCGATCGCCCACACGCTCGACTTCGCTCTCGTCGAGGCGGAAAAGGGGCGCATCGTCTTCCAGGGCCATCCGCACAGGAATTTTTACAACCCGGCCGGCACCATCCACGGCGGCTGGCAGGCGACGCTGCTCGACTCCTGCATGGCCTGCGCCGTGCAGTCGCAGCTCGATGTCGGCCAGGCCTACACCTCCCTGGAAATCAAGATCAACTTCGTGCGCGCCATGAACGACAAGGTCGGCCCGGTGCGCGCAGAGGGAACCGTCATCCAGGTCGGCCGCCAGATCGGCATCGCCGAAGGCAGGATCTACGACGCCGCGGGAAAGCTCTACGCCCACGGCACCACCACCTGCCTGATCTTCGACCTGGAGCAGTTCAAGCGATGATGATCGAGACCGCCCGCGGCACCGTGCACGAATGGCAGCGCGACCACATGGGCCACATCAACGTGCGCGCCTACCTGGAGTTCTTCGACCACGCGGCGTGGCAGACCTATGCCGCGCTCGGCCTCACCGCCTCGCTGCTGAGGAGCGGCGCCGTGAACCTGGCGGCGGTGCAGCAGAACGTCAGTTACAAAAAGGAGCTGTATCCGGGCGACACCATCGCCGTGCGCACCGGCGTGCTGGAGCTGCGCGAAAAGGTGGTGCGCTTCCGCCACGAGCTCTACAACACCGAGACGAACGAGGTGGCGTCAACCTGCGAATTCACCGTCGTCTGCCTCGACGCGAAGACGCGCAAATCCTGCCCTTTCCCGCCCATTGTCGCCGAGCGCGCGAGCTCGCTCATGACCGAGGAGAAGTGATGGCCGAAATGATCGAGACGTATCGCGGCACCGTCTATCCCTGGCATTGCGAC
Source organism: Rhodocyclales bacterium (assembly GCA_016214145.1). Taxonomy (GTDB): domain Bacteria; phylum Pseudomonadota; class Gammaproteobacteria; order Burkholderiales; family Rhodocyclaceae; genus Desulfobacillus. The sequence continues at coordinate 48,585 of JACRPA010000010.1, read as the reverse complement.
CACATGGACCACATGAACGTCATGTGGTACGTCGGCAAGTTCGACGAGGGCACCTGGAATTTCTTTTCCGTGCTCGGCGTCACGCCGAGCTACTTGCGCGACAGCGGCCGCGGCATGGCGGCGGTGGACCAGCGCATCGCCTACAAGCGCGAACTGCACGCCGGCGACACCGTGGCGGTGCGCAGCGGCGTCATCGAGGTGAAGGAAAAATCGCTCCGCTTCGTGCACGAGATGCGCAACGCCGAGACCGGCGAGGTCTCCGCCATCACCCTGCTTACCGGCGTCTTCATCGACACGGCTGCGCGCAAGTCCTGCGCCCTGCCGGAAAATTTCCGCGAACGCGCGGAGAAGCTCACAATCGCCTACGACCTGCCCTGGCAGGATTGACCATCAGGAGTTTTCCATGAGCAACGACCCCATCGTCATCGTTTCCGCCGCCCGCACGCCCATGGGCGGCTTCATGGGCGATTTCGCCTCGCTGACCTGCGCCCAGTTGGGCGCGGCCGCCATCAGGGCCGCCGTCGAGCGCGCCGGCCTGCGTCCCGAGCAGATAGAGGAAGTCATCATGGGTTGCGTGCTGCCCGCCGGGCAGGGCCAGGCGCCGGCGCGCCAGGCGGCGCTGGGCGCCGGCCTGCCGCTGGCAACCGGCTGCACCACGGTAAACAAGATGTGCGGCTCGGGCATGCGCGCGGCCATGTTCGCCCACGACATGCTGGCGGCCGGCACGAACGACATCCTCGTCGCCGGCGGCATGGAGTCCATGAGCAACGCGCCCTACCTGCTGCCCAAGGCGCGCGGCGGCATGCGCCTCGGCCACGGCCAGGTGCTCGACCACATGTTCCTCGACGGCCTCGAAGATGCTTATCAAAAAGGCCGCCTGATGGGCACCTTCGCCGAGGAATGCGCCGACAAGTACGGCTTCACGCGCGAGAAGCAGGACGAGTTCGCCATCCGCTCGACCACGCGCGCGCAGAAGGCCATCAACGAGGGCTTCTTTGCCTGGGAGGTGGCGCCGGTGACCGTCGCCGGCAAGAAGGGCGACGTCGTCGTCGACCGCGACGAGCAGCCGCTCAAGGCCCAGCTCGACAAGATCCCGACGCTGAAGCCGGCCTTCAGGAAGGACGGCACGGTGACCGCCGCCAACTCCAGCTCGATCTCCGACGGCGCCGCGGCGCTGGTGATGATGCGCCGCTCCACCGCCGACAAGCTCGGCCTGAAACCCCTCGCCATCGTCGTCGGCCAGTCTACCCACGCCCACGAGCCCGGCTGGTTCACCACCGCCCCGGTCGGCGCCATGCAGAAGCTCTTCGCGAAAACCGGCTGGAGCGCCGACCAGGTCGACTTCTACGAGATCAACGAGGCCTTCGCCGTGGTGACCATGGCGGCGATGCACGACCTTAAGCTGCCCGCCGAGAAGGTAAACGTGCACGGCGGCGCCTGCGCCCTCGGCCATCCCATCGGCTGTTCCGGCGCGCGCATCCTCGTCACGCTGATCGGCGCGCTGAGGAAATACAGCGGCAAGCGCGGCGTGGCGAGCCTGTGCATCGGCGGCGGCGAAGCGACGGCAATGGCGATCGAGCTGCTTTAACAAATTCCTTAACCACAGAGAACACAGAGTGCACAGAGGAAAACCCAGAGAATTCTCTGTGTACTCTGTGCCCTCTGTGGTTCAAGATTTCATATGCTTCTAACGCAGGAACAGGAAATGATCCGCGACGCCATGCGCGATTTCGCGCGCGAGCGCTTGGCGCCCTTTGCCGCGGAGTGGGACCGCAACTGCACCTTCCCGAAGGAGGCATTGCAGGAGCTCGCCAGCCTGGGCGCTTTCGGCATGGCGGTGCCCGAGCGCTGGGGCGGTGCGGGCATGGACTACGTCTCGCTGGTGCTGGCGCTGGAGGAAATCGCCGCCGGCGACGGCGCCACCTCGACCATCATCAGCGTGAACAACTCGGTGGTATGCGGCCCCATCCTCGCCTTCGGCACGGACGCGCAGAAGGAGCAATGGCTCAAGCCGCTGGCGCGCGGCGCGCAGCTCGGCTGCTTCTGCCTGACCGAGCCGCATGTCGGCTCGGATGCCGCCGCAATACGCACGTCTGCCGTGAAAGACGGCAACGATTGGGTCTTGAACGGCGTCAAGCAGTTCATCACCTCGGGCAAGAACGCCCAGGTCGCCATCGTCTTCGCCGTCACCGACAAGGCGGCCTCTAAGCGCGGCATCTCGGCCTTCATCGTGCCGACCGACGCGCCCGGCTACATCGTCGCCCGCATCGAGGAGAAGATGGGCCAGCACGCCTCCGACACGGCGCAGATCCTGCTGGAGAACTGCCGCATCCCGGCGCAGAATCTGCTGGGCGCGGAAGGCGAGGGCTACCGCATCGCGCTGGCCAACCTGGAAGCCGGCCGCATCGGCATCGCCGCCCAGTCGGTCGGCATGGCGCGCGCCGCCTTCGAGGCGGCATTGAAATACGCCCAGGAGCGCGAGGCCTTCGGCAAGCCCATCATCGAGCACCAGGCGGTGAACTTCCGCCTCGCCGACATGGCGACGCAGATCGAGGCGGCGCGCCAGCTGGTGCTGCACGCCGCCTGCCTGCGCGACGCCGGCAAGCCGTGCCTCAAGGAAGCCTCGATGGCCAAGCTGTTCGCCTCCGAGATGGCCGAGGACGTCTGCTCGGACGCCATCCAGATCCACGGCGGATACGGCTACGTGGCAGACTTCCCGGTCGAACGCATCTACCGCGACGTGCGCGTGGCGCAGATCTACGAAGGCGCCAGCGACATCCAGCGCCTGGTCATCGGCCGTGCATTGGTTTAACAGAAAAGCTTTCACCACGGAGCACACAGAGGGCACGGAGAAAACCAATGAGTTATGCTTTTGCTCTCTCCGTGATCTCCGTGCTCTCCGTGGTTAAACGCTTTCAACGGAGGTTGAGATGGCTGACCCGATCGAGTTCTACTTCGACTTCTCCTCGCCGTATTCCTATCTCGCCTCCGAGCTGATCGACGATCTCGCGGCGAAATACGGGCGCAAGGTGAAGTGGCGGCCGATGCTGCTCGGCGTGGTGTTCCAGAAGACCGGCCAGCCGCTGCTGGTGAACGTGCCGCTGAAGGGCGAATATTCGATGCGCGACTTCTCGCGCTCGGCGCGCTACTACGGCGTGCCCTTCAAGTTCCCGGCGAAGTTTCCGTTGTCGACCCTTTCCGCGGCGCGCGCCTACTACTGGCTGCACGGACAGGATTGCCAGAAGGCGTGCGACTTCGCCCGCGCCATGTTTCGCGCCTACTGGGCGGACGGCCGCGACATTTCCGACATGGACGTGATGCTCGACATTGCCGCAAGTCTCGGCATCGACCGCGAGGCCCTCTCCGCCGGCATCGCCACCCCGGAAATCAAGGAACGGCTGAAGGTGGAAACGGAAACCGCCATCGCCCGGGGCATGTGCGGCGCGCCGTATTTCGTCGTCGACGGCGAGCCCTTCTGGGGCGCCGACCGTCTCCCGCAAATCGAGAAGTGGCTGCAAACCGGAGGCTTTTGAGGTTACTTCATGACAGTCATCAAATCGCAACTCAACACCCGTTCGGAAGAGTTCCGCGCCAACGCCGCCGCCATGCGGGCGCTGGTCGACGACCTGCGCGAGAAAACCGCGGAAGTCAGTCTCGGCGGTACGGCGGAGCACCGCAAGAAGCACGTCGCCCGCGGCAAGCTGCTGGCGCGCGACCGCATCGACGCCCTGCTCGATGCCGGCACGTCCTTCCTCGAACTCTCGCCGATGGCCGGCTGGGGCATGTACAACAACGAGGTCGCCTCGGGCGGCGTCGTCACCGGCATCGGCCGCGTGCAGGGCGTCGAGTGCATGATCGTCGCCAACGACGCCACGGTGAAGGGCGGCAGCTACTTTCCCATCACGGTGAAGAAGCACCTGCGCGCGCAGGAGATCGCCGCGCAGAACCGCCTGCCCTGCGTCTACCTGGTCGACTCCGGCGGCGCCAACCTGCCGACGCAGGACGAGGTCTTCCCCGACCGCGACCACTTCGGCCGCATCTTCTTCAACCAGGCCAGCATGTCCGCCGCGCGCATCCCGCAGGTGGCGGTGGTGATGGGCTCGTGCACCGCCGGCGGCGCGTATGTCCCGGCGATGTCGGACGAGGCCGTCATCGTCAGGAACCAGGGCACCATCTTCCTCGGCGGCCCGCCGCTGGTGAAGGCCGCCACCGGCGAGGTGGTCAGCGCCGAGGATCTCGGCGGCGCCGACGTGCATACGCGCATCTCCGGCGTGGCCGACCACCTCGCCGAGAACGACCACCACGCCCTGCACATCTGCCGCAGCATCGTCGCCAACCTCAACTGGCGCAAGCCGGTCACGCTGGAGGTGGCGACGCCGGAGGAGCCGCTCTACGATCCCGAGGAGATCTACGGCGCGGTGCCGCTCGACACGCGCAAACCGCTCGAGGTGCGCGAGATCATCGCCCGCATCGTGGACGGCTCGCGCCTCGACGAATTCAAGGCGCGCTACGGCACCACGCTGGTGACCGGCTTCGCCCGCATCCACGGCTACCCGGTCGGCATCGTCGCCAACAACGGCATCCTCTTCGGCGAGTCGGCGCAGAAGGGCGCCCACTTCGTCGAGCTGTGCGCGCAGCGCGGCATCCCGCTGCTGTTCCTGCAGAACATCACCGGCTTCATGGTCGGCCGCAAGTACGAGAACGCCGGCATCGCCAAGGACGGCGCCAAGATGGTCACCGCCGTGGCCTGCGCCAAAGTGCCGAAGTTCACCCTCATCATCGGCGGCAGCCACGGCGCCGGCAACTACGGCATGTGCGGCCGCGCCTACAGTCCGCGCATGCTGTGGATGTGGCCCAACGGCCGCGTCTCGGTGATGGGCGGCGAACAGGCCGCCAACGTGCTCGCGCAAATCCGCCGCGACGCCATGGAGGCGCAGGGCAAGGCCTGGCCGGCCGATGAAGAAGAGAAATTCAAGGCGCCAGTGCGCGCCCAGTACGAGACGCAGGGCCACCCCTACTACGCCACGGCGCGGCTGTGGGACGACGGCATCGTCGATCCGGCGCAGACGCGCCGCGTGCTGGCGCTGGGCATCTCCGCCTCGCTCAATGCGCCGATCGAACCGACGCCCTTCGGCGTGTTCAGGATGTGATTTGATATCGTAGGCCGGGCTGTAGGTCGGGCTTCAGCCCGACAACAACGCTCGATCGACCGCATGTCGGCCTGAAGGCCGACCTACAAGGAGTGAGCATGAGCGAAACGATACTGACTGAAATCGACAACGGCGTCGGCATCATCACGCTGAACCGCGCCGATCGCCACAATGCCTTCGACGATGCGCTGATCCAGGACCTCTCCACGGCGCTGGTCCGGATGGACACGGATTCCGACGTTCGCGTCGTCGTGCTTTCCAGCACGGGCAAGAGCTTCTGCGCCGGCGCCGACCTTAACTGGATGAAGCGCGCCGCCGCCTACAACGCCGAGGAGACCCAGCGCGATGCGCTCGGCCTCGCCGGCATGCTGCGCATGTTGAACGACATGAAGAAGCCCACTGTCGCCCGCGTGCAGGGCCCGGCCTACGGCGGCGGCGTCGGCCTGGTGGCGGCCTGCGACATCGCCATCGCCGCCTTCGACGCGCAGTTCGCCCTGACCGAGGTCAAGCTCGGCATCATCCCCGCGGTTATCAGTCCCTACGTCATCGCCGCGATCGGCGAGCGCAAGGCGCGCCGCTACATGCTGACGGCCGAGCGCTTCTCCGCCGCCGAGGCCTACCGCATCGGCCTGGTGCACGAGATCGTGCCGGGCGAGGCGGAGCTCGACGAGGCGGTCGGCGAGATCGTCGACGCGCTGCTTGCCAACGGGCCGGTGGCGCTGGGCGAATGCAAGGCGCTCATCAAGGCCGTCGCCAACCGGCCCATCACGCCGGATGTCATGATCGACACCGCCCAGCGCATCGCCCGCTTGCGCGCCTCCGCCGAAGGCAAGGAAGGCATGGCCGCCTTCCTCGAGAAAAGAAAGCCGTCATGGGTACAGAAGCAGTAAACCGCTTTAAACGCAGAGGGCGCAGAGACGCAGAGGGCGCAGAGAAATTCCATATTGACCTTCTCTGCGTTCTCTGCGTCTCTGCGATCTCTGCGTTGAGGGAGTTTTGATGTTCTCCAAGATTCTCATTGCCAATCGCGGCGAGATCGCCTGCCGCGTCATCAAGACGGCGCGGCGCCTCGGCATCCGCAGCGTCGCCGTGTATTCCGCGGCCGATGCGACCGCGCGCCACGTGCGCCTCGCCGACGAGGCGGTGCTGATCGGACCGGCTGAAGCGCGCGAGAGCTACCTCGTCGCCGAGCGCATCCTCGAGGCGGCGCAGAAGACCGGCGCCCAGGCGGTGCATCCGGGCTACGGCTTCCTCTCCGAGAACGACGCCTTCGCCGAGGCCTGCGCCCAGGCCGGCATCGCCTTCATCGGCCCGCCGGCTTCGGCCATCCGTGCCATGGGTTCCAAGTCCGCCGCCAAGTCGCTCATGGAGAAGGCCGGCGTGCCGCTGGTGCCCGGCTACCACGGCGACAAGCAGGACGCCGCCTTCCTTGAGAAGGAAGCCGGCCGCATCGGCTACCCGGTGCTGATCAAGGCCAGCGCCGGCGGCGGCGGCAAGGGCATGCGCATCGTCGACAAGGCGGCCGACTTCGCCGCTGCGCTCGCTTCCTGCAAGCGCGAGGCGGCGTCCAGCTTCGGCGACGACAAGGTGCTGATCGAGAAGTATCTGGTGCGCCCGCGCCACATCGAGATACAGGTGTTCGGCGACACGCAGGGCCACTGCGTGTACCTCTTCGAACGCGACTGCTCGGTGCAGCGCCGCCACCAGAAGGTGCTGGAGGAGGCGCCCGCGCCCGGCATGCCGGCGGAGCGCCGCGCCGCCATGGGCAAGGCCGCGGTGGAAGCGGCCAAGGCCGTCGGCTACGTCGGCGCCGGCACGGTGGAATTCATCGCCGAACAGGACGGAAAATTTTATTTCATGGAGATGAACACCCGCCTGCAGGTCGAGCACCCGGTGACCGAGATGATCACCGGCCTCGACCTCGTCGAGTGGCAGTTGCGCGTCGCCGCCGGCGAGCCGCTGCCGCTGGCGCAGGAGCAGCTCGCCATTCGCGGCCACGCGCTGGAGGCGCGCATCTACGCCGAGGATCCGGACAAGGGTTTCCTGCCGTCGACCGGCCGCCTCATTCATCTCTCGCCGCCGGCCGAGTCGCTCAATGTGCGCATCGACACCGGCGTCGAGGAGGGCGACGAGATCACGCCGCACTACGACCCGATGATCGCCAAGCTCATCGTCTGGGACGTGGATCGCGAGCGGGCGCTGTCGCGCATGCTGCAGTCGCTGGCGCAGTACCGCGTCGTCGGCGTCAGCAGCAACGTCGACTTCCTCTCGCGGCTGGTGGCCTGCCCGGCCTTCGCCAATGCCGACCTCGACACCGGCCTCATCGAGCGCGAGAAGGCCTTTCTCTTCCCTGAAGGCGTCGAGGCGCCGGCGGAGGTGTTCCTCGTCGCCGCGCTGGCCGAACTGCTGCGCGAGGAGGCCGCCGCCCGCACCGCCGCCGCCGGCGACCGTGACCCGCACTCGCCCTGGCACCTGCGCGACGGCTGGCGACTCAACGCCCGCTACCGCCGGCCGCTGCTGTTCCGCTTCGGCGAGGCCGAGAAGACCGTCGCCGTCGGCTATGCGCGCGGCGGCTACGAACTCACGCTCGACGGCATCGCCACGGCGGCGCGCGGCGAGCGCACCGGCAACAGCACGCTGCGCATCGAACTCGGCGGCATGCGCCTGCCGGCGACGGTGATCGCCGCGGGCGAGAAGCGCCACGTCTTCCTGCACGGCCGCGCCTGGCAGCTGGTTTGCGTCGACCCGCTCTACCATGCCGGCGAAGGCGTCGGCGAGAGCGGCGGCCTCGCCGCGCCCATGCCGGGCAAGGTCATCGCCCTCATCGCCCAGCCGGGCAGCGAGGTGGAGCAGGGCGCGCCGCTCCTGATCCTCGAAGCGATGAAGATGGAACACACCATCGCCGCGCCGGCGAAGGGAACGCTCAAGGCCTTCCGCTTCGGCGTCGGCGATTCGGTTTCCGAGGGCGCCGAGCTGGTCGACTTCGAGCCGGAAAAAGCTTGAACCACAGAGGACACGGAGAACACAGAGAATTCAAGAGTAAAAAACTCTGTGAACTCTGTGTTCTCTGTGGTTAAAGGGTGTTTGAAATGCAACTTCCCAAGCATGCCAGGATAGTCGAGGTCGGCCCGCGCGACGGCCTGCAGAACGAGCCGCAGCTCGTGCCCGCCGCCGTCAAGATCGAACTGATCGACCGACTCGGCGCGGCCGGCCTGAAGACCATCGAGGCCACCGCCTTCGTCTCGCCGAAGTGGGTGCCGCAGATGGGCGACAGCAGCGAAGTGATGGCGGGCCTGCATCGCCGTCCCGGCGTGAGCTATCCAGCGCTGGTGCCGAACATGCAGGGCTTCGAGCAGGCGCTGGCCGCCGGCGCGCAGGAGGTCGCCGTCTTCGGCGCCGCCTCCGAGGCCTTCTCGCAGAAGAACATCAACTGCTCCATTGCCGAGAGCCTGGCGCGCTTCCGTCCGGTCGTCGAGGCGGCGCGGCAGCACAACATCCGCGTGCGCGGCTATGTCTCCTGCGTGCTCGGTTGCCCCTACCAGGGCGAGGTGCAGCCCGCCGCCGTGGCCGAGGTGGCGGCGCGTCTGCTGGAGATGGGCTGCTACGAGATTTCGCTGGGCGACACCATCGGCGTCGGCACCCCGGCCGCCGCGCAGCGCATGCTCGACGAAGTGGCGCTGCGGGTGCCCGTCGAGTGCCTCGCCGGCCATTACCACGACACCTACGGCATGGCGCTGGCCAACATCTACGCCTCGATCGAGATGGGCGTGGCCGTCTTCGACGCCTCCGTCGCCGGCCTCGGCGGCTGCCCCTATGCGGCAGGTGCTTCCGGCAACGTTGCGACCGAGGACGTGGTGTACCTCATGAACGGCCTCGGCATCGAGACGGGCGTCGACCTCGACCGCCTGGTCGATGCCGGCGCCTGGATCTGCGCCGAGCTCGGCCGGGAGCCGGCCTCGAAGGTGGCGCGCGCCGTGTTGTCAAAAAGGCGCAAGCAATGAAAGAAGGACTGCAGCCCGGCCTTGAGCACGAGATGCGCTACACGGTGCCGCCCGACAAGACCGTGCCCTGCCTCTATCCCGAGAGCGCATCCTTCAGGGACATGCCGCAGGTCTTCGCCACCGGCTTCATGGTCGGCCTGCTCGAATGGTGCTGCCTGGAGCTGGTCAAGCCGCATCTCGACTGGCCGCGCGAGCAGAGCGTCGGCACGCATGTCGACGTCTCGCACATCGCCGCCACGCCGCCGGGCCTGACCATCACCGTCAAGGCGCGCCTGGAGGAGGTGGACGGCCGCCGCCTGGTTTTTTCCGTATGGGCGCACGACGGCGTCGACCTCATCAGCACCGGCCGGCATGAGCGCTTCATCATCGACGTCGCCAAGTTCAACGCCCGCATGGCGGACAAGCGGCAGCTGGCATGAGCGTGAAGTCGCCCTGCATCGACGTCTGCCGCATGGATGCAAATAGTGGCCTGTGCGAAGGCTGCCTGCGTACGCTCGACGAGATCGCCGGCTGGGCCGCCGCCACCGACGAGGCGAAGCGCCTCGTCCTAGCCGCCATCGCCCAGCGCCGCACCGCCTCTCTCTCCCCTTTGCAAAAATCCCCCCTCACTCCCCCCTTTGCAAAAGGGGGGCAGGGGGGGATTTCGCAGCAGTAAAACTCATGACCACCGCCAATTGGTACTTCGACTTCATCTCCCCCTTCGCCTACCTCCAGTCGGAGGCCTTGCTCCGCTTCGACGGCAAGCTGGCGATCCGCCCGGTGCCCGTGCTCTTCGCCGGCCTCTTGAAGCACTGGGGCCAGAAGGGCCCGGCCGAGATGGCGACGAAGCGCCGCTTCACCTACCGCCAGGTGCAGTGGGTGGCGGAGAAGAACGGCATCGCGCTGCGCTTTCCGCCGCAACACCCCTTCAACCCGGTGCGCCCGCTGCGCGCCGCTGTGGCGCTGGGTTCGTCGATCGACGCCATCCACGAAATCTTCCGCTTCATCTGGCGCGAGGGGCGCGACATCAATGCACCTGAGGAGTGGGCCGAGCTGGCGCGGCGTCTCGGCGTGCCTGACCTCGACGCCCGCTGCAATGCGCTCGAAGTGAAAAGTCAGCTTCTGCAGCACGGCGAGCAGGCGCTCGCCGCGGGCGTTTTCGGCGTGCCGACGCTGGCCATCGACAAGGAATGCTTCTGGGGCTTCGACGCCACCGACATGGCGCTCGATTACCTCGCCGATCCGGCGCGGTTTTCCGGCGGCGAGTATGCGCGGCTTGACGGCTTGCCCATCGGCGCCGCCAGAAAAGAAGCCGCATGAGCTTGTTGCCTGAACAGATCCGCGTCCTCGAGCGCGGCTGGCTCTCCTCCAACAACATCGTCTTCCTCGAAGGGGCGGATGCGACGCTGGTCGACTCCGGCTACCTGACCCACGCCGACCAGACGCTGGCGCTGATCGACAAAGCGCTGGAAGGGCGCACGCTGACGCGCCTCATCAACACCCACTCGCACTCCGACCACATCGGCGGAAATGCCACGGTGCGCCGCGCCCACGGCTGCCGCATCAGCGTGCCCGAGGGCATGGCGCCGGCGGTGCGCGACTGGGACGAGGACGCCCTGCTGCTCACCTCCGCACTGCAGCAGGCCGAGCCCTTCGAATTCGACGCGACAATTGCGCCCGGCGACGAACTGGAAATGGGCGGCCTGCGCTGGCAGTCCCTCCTCGTTCCCGGCCACGACATGCATGCCCTGGCCTATTACTCGCCGGCGGAGAAAATCCTCATTTCCGGCGACGCGCTGTGGCAGGACGGCTTCGGCGTCATGTTCGCCGAGCTCCACGGCGACAACAGCGGTTTGCCGGCGCAGCGCCGTACGCTGGAAATGCTGGGCGAGCTCGATGTGCGCGTTGTCATCCCCGGCCACGGCGCGCCCTTTGCCGGTTTCGATGCGGCCATGGCGCGCGCCCTGCAGCGCCTCGCCGCCTTCGAGCAAAGCCCCGAGCGCATGGCGAAGAGCGCCATGAAGGCGCTGTTCACCTTCACCCTGCTGGAAAAGCGGCGCATGAAGCGCGCCGAGATCGGCGACTACTTCGGCAAGGTCGCCATCTTCCGCGACGTCTCGAAGCGCTTCTTCAACCGCGAGGCAGCCGACGTCGCCGCCCAGGTGATCGGCGAACTGCTCAAGGCCGGCGTGCTGATCGAGCAGGACGGCGACATCGTCGCGCGCGGCAACTGACCCTTCGATACGCCCGCTATGCGGGCTACTCAGGGCGAACGGTATTGATAAGCCGTTCGTGGTGAGTAGGCGCGCAGCGCCGTATCGAACCATGAACGGCGCGCAATCAAGGAAAGTAAGATGAATCAACCGACGGCACCCACCCGCAGCGGCTGGATCGCGGTGATCGCCACCATCTGCATCTGGACCGGCTTCATCCTCGTCACCCGCCACGGCGGCAAGGGCACGCTGACCGGTTGGGACGTCACCGCCCTGCGCTTCGGCGTCGGCGCGCTGATCGCCGTATTTTTCCTGCCGCGCACCACGCTGCCGCCCCTGAAGGTGATCGCGCTGTTCTCCGTCTTCGGCGGCATTGCTTACGCCATTGCCGTGTATGCCGCCTTCCGCCTGGCGCCGGCGGCCCATGCCTCGGTGCTGCTGCCCGGCGCCCTGCCTTTCGAGACGGCGGTGATCGCCTGGCTGTGGCTGGGCATGAAACCCTCGCGGCCGCAGCGCATCGCGCTCGCGCTGGTCTTCGTCGGCATCCTGCTCACCGCCGCCGATACCTTCTCGCACGGACCGCGCCTCACCGGCCTGCAATTGCTGGGCGACGTCCTGTTCCTCTGCGGCTCCTCGTCGTGGGCGGTGTTCACCCTGCTGCTGCGCCGCCACCCGATGGCGCCGCTGGCGGCGACGGTGGCCACCACGCTCGGCAGCGCCGCCGTCTATCTCCCGGTGTGGTTCTTCTTCCTGCCGAGCACGCTGGCGCAGGCGCCCGCCGCCGAGATCGCCATGCAGGCGGTCTACCAGGGCGTGCTGGTGGTCTTCGTCGCCATGATTCTCTACACCTTCGCCGTGCGCCAGCTCGGCGCGCAGACCGTGGCGCTGCTCATGGCCTTCGTGCCCGGCCTGTCCGCCGTCGCCGCCGTACCCATCCTCGGCGAGCCGCTGTCGCTGCTGACGCTGGCCGGTCTGGGCGCGGTGACGCTGGGTGCGGTGCTGGGCGCGCGCGTGGCGCCCGGAGGCGGCGCAGCGCGGTAGGCGCCGTATTGCGGAGACTGACTTTTCTTGCGATGTATCCGGTATCGACTGACCTGTCATTCCCGCGAAAACGAAGTTTCAGTGAAGGCTAACCTTTAGGTTATGCCGGAGCTAACGCGGGAATCCAGTGGCGCTTGAACGAAGACACAGGATTCAGGTTTTCACTTCGAGGCCGCGGCGTTGAGCTTCGGATTGTGTTGCAGTCAGCGGGAAAAGTCAGTCTCGCCAGTACGGCGAAGGGGGGCTATCGACCCCGTGGCGACGCCCGCTCCGATCAAGCCGAGCGATTCTTCCTCAGCCAAAGCGGTCGGCTACAGGACACGTTGCTTGCCAAGGAGCACCACTTTTCTGCGTGACCGTTTGTGTTGGCTCCTATCCACATGCCGACGCCAGTCGCGTCATCCGAAATACCGCACCCGAGTTCATTCCGGATACTGGGCTGGCGGCCATGCTCGAATGCTATCTGGAGTACTTTGCCCGCTGACTTCTTGATGATTCGTCCTGCAGTTCAGCCTGGCCACGCCACTGTTCGGCTATCTGTAGGCATAGGGCCCTAGCTCGTGACCACTTTGCCCCAAGGCGCGACGCGAATCCCCGCCACTTCGCCTCCAGTTTCCGCTCTTGCTCGCCCCCCTCGAACATGGCGCGCGATGTGACGCCACGGGAATTGAAGTTCTCTAACACAATGCCTTTTTCGATTTCGTCGGACTTGAGCCGCTGGAGCAGATTCCTGACGGCAATGCTTGGCCAGACGTCATCCGTTCCCTCAGGGGGGGTGTGATACAGCACCTTGCCGATCTGTAGGTCCCCTACGTCCGCCCGATCCCGCTCACGCAAAAGGGCTCGCGCGGAGTCGACCCAAGAGCTCAAAGCTTGCTCATCGACGACATTTCCCGTCACGCCGGGCGGGTTTCTCCACGACTCTAGGATGTGGTACGCGGCATTTGCGCGACCCTTAGCTTGCTCAAGCGCTTCGCCCTCAGGAACTCGTTCATCAGACGCTGCTTTGTAGAGGTCGCACATCACGTCTGCAAAGAACCCCGCGTCAGCCCTCATCAGCTCGTGCAGTGACAGGGCCGCTTCCTCGCCATAAGCTGTCAGCAACGGAAGGAGCGCATACTCACGACGCGCTATTTCATCAATTCTCGCCTCAGGCTGTTCCCGCAACCAAGCGAACAGATGTTGTGCATCGTGCTCAATAGTCCCCGAGTGTTGTATGCCTGACTCCATCGCAAGCTGCAGAATCAATGCATCCAGCACTTCCAGTACGGCCGCATACCCCATCGTAGAGATGCGGTGCCAATCCTGATCTACCAGCTCATAGGCACGCCCATGCTTGAGTAGCGCCTTCGCCGCTATTGCGAAGGTTTCATGGTCGCCTTCCGGCGCTCGAATGTACGCGTAACGGTGCCGCCAGTAATGCTCCTGTGCCTCACTTGCGAGCCCTTGGATTACCTCGTAAGTGGCCTTTGCATCGGGATAGTCCAACAAAGCTGTTGCAATTGTCTGAGGCGCCCAGACATGCGCCCCAGCGAATGAAAGCATTGCTTCAGTCCAGTCGCCCGCGTGACTCCTTCCCCTAGCACCTGAGGCAGATTGAAACGCGAACATCTCGACCTGCGTGTTGCCCTTCTGCCAGTAATCCATGGCATTGAGCAACACTCCATTGTCTTCGGCCAGATCGGCTGCGATATGGCCGACTATGTAGGAATAGCGAACCGTCTGTATTAGATGATGCACACCCTCCCATCCTTGGGTTCGCAATATCTCCTCGATCGCCTTGCGGCGCCGGCTCTCCAATTCGTTCTGGCGACCTTCGTAATCCTTCTCTAGAAAGCCAGTCTCTGGAAACTGGTCGTCGAATAACCATCTGTGCTTAGCGATTAGATCGGACGACGTGAACTTCACCACCAACTTCTCTAGGCGCTCTAGCACATCTCCGGGCAAAGCCCACTTCGCGTCTGCGAATCCTCGGTGGCGCGCGATTAGCTTATGCAACCGTTGCCACAGGACATACGCATCGCCGGCCTGCATCGTCTCTACTGCTAGCGAACCCAACATGCGTTCAATCGCGCTTTGATATTCCGGTGAACAGTTTGGATACTGTCCAACGAGATCGGCCAGCCTGCGTGGGTTCTCACTGGCTCTGTCAATGGCAAGGCTCATGTAAAGCTGGTACGCGTCAAATGCTTGCCGACGGGTTAGCGAAGGCAAACTCGCTTGCCCGAGGTTTCGCCACTTTGGCTTATGCGTATTGTGGGAAATCCCGCGCTTTCCCGGCAACAATTCAAGGAGCAATCGCCACCCTTGTTCGGGATTCCTAGCCAACAGATCACGCAAGATGTCGGCACGCTCATTTGCTGGGCTGGCCGTCCCAGGGTGCCACGGCAGGAATATCTCAGCAAGGCTATTAAGCGGACGATTTGACAGTTGGCCTCCAGGATCGAGACCTGCCAATTCAATCAGTATCCCTGCCACCCTGGGCAAATAGTCAGGCGACCACGCGAGCGCCTCTAGACCCCAAAGCAGTCCGGTATGAAATGCGCGACCAAAAATACCGGATTCGTCGCTGAGTACTCGAGAAACATCAGATGGGTGGCCCTGGATCAAGGATTCCAGGGCCTCGCAAAAAACCGCCGGGGCTGCCTCTATCAAATAGGGCAACTGCCTATCGAGCGATGCCAACAAGCGGGCATCATTCGTGAGCCCCGGTAGGGTTCGTACAAGGTGGTCGACAAATGCTTGCGCTGAACTGAATCCCCCAAGTACGCCTGTTTCTTGGAGTGCCCCCCCCAGCACCGCGATACGCAGTAAAGTTTCAGCCAGTCCATCCAAGAGCTGGCTGGAGAACTCCTCCTGACGGCTGTGAATTCGCATCTCCGAAGGTTGGCCCGCCCATCGCTCGTCCACTTCAGGCGAAACCCTAGAGAAGACCTCCTTGCAGGCCAACTCTAGTTTCTCGATGTGATGTCGTGTGATGTTGCGCGCTACGAATTCAAATGCGGCAGTAGGAGCGGTAACAAATCGCTCTGTCCCGATGAACTCAACAAGGGGAGTCGGACCCTGAGCAAATGGTTGCAGACGACTGCCAAATTGGGAAGCATCAATGCCTGACAACAGCTTGATTACCGCGCAATCCGGTCTTGATATCTCATCCCAACCCCCGAGGAAGACGGCCGATACGACGACATCTGCATAGGACGTGTCAGCCCAAGAGGGTAGCGGCGGTTGCAGTGGACGCTTGAAAAGATTCCTAATGTGCCAGACCGCAACGCTGCATCCACACGCACGGGCCTGCGTTTCCGCCTCATCTGCCGGCACTCTCATTGACTTTGTCAACGCATTTGCGAAGTCCTGAACAGCAACTCGCTCGAACGAGATTACTGTCGATTTGTCCTCCTTTCGTCCGAACCCGTGAATAACGCGATATCCGGCCTTTACTAAGCGCTCCGATTGAGTGGTTGCCGGCGGCACTAGCACGGCGAGAGGCATGCTTTCCGACGGTATGGTCTGATCAACTAGCTGGCGCGCTGCCATCTCATCTGTGAGCACTATGGCGCTCGCTAGCATGAGGCGCGCATCGGGCTCCGGAAGAGATCGGATTGCGCAATACGCCATAGCGACTGATTCCTCGTTCGAATCACATTGCAGGGACGCTGTTTGAGACGCATCAAACTTCAGCGCCGCGAGCAATGGCGCGACATTCCGCCCAGCCAAGGTCAGTTCTGGAGTAAGGGTAGGGTTCGTTTGACCTGACCAATCATCCCACGCATGTTCCAGCGCACGGCCAAAGCGGCTGCTGCCTATCTTGAACTCGACTGCGATCCAGTCTTCCACCCCCGGACATTTTTCGATCCACTGAACGAAATCGTCTGCGGCAAGTATCACAACACCCGCCCACGGCATACCGTGCTTCCTAGTCAGATCGAGTCTAAGCTTGTGCTTGGCTTGGGGTGTTAGGCTGCGCAGCGTAGCCGCGACATAAATGACATCGCGAGCACTCCACCCATGCGGAAGAGGCTTCTTCGATGCCGCCTTATAGTCTCGATGGATCTTCGCCTCCGCTTTCTTATCTGTACCGAGTTCCCAAAGCGAACGATGCAGGACAGGAGTACTGTCCAGTTCGAGACTTACCTCCACCCATCCGTCCCATCCAGCGTAGTTGTTGGTTTCCCCTCCTAGGAAGTGCAGCATCGGCTGACGTCTAGCGACGGTCGCGTAGATCAGACGGCGAACGATGTTGCCAAAGTGCGATTTACCAGCTGGACGTTCAGCTAGGTCCTGCAAATGGTGGATTTCTAGAGTTGGCATTGTTCCCCCCTCGTAAGCCAACAGATTGCTGCGCGCTATGGTAGCTAATGCGCAGCAAATGTTCAGGCCGTAATCGACTGAAATTGGTGCCGTTTGGGTAGCGTGCGCCAGTTTAGCAAGCACAGAGGTACGTGCTCATAGCGTCTGCCGCGCAGGCTGAGCAAATCCCGGTCGCCGGTCACTAGCGCCTCGGCCTTTCCACCCCGTAGGGCATTGCAAGATCGGCATCAAGTCTGTGCCCTCGTTGGGCTCCTCGGAACGGCGCGCATGGCATTGACAATATGTAGCCGCGAGGATACAGTGATTTCGTGATCGAGATTCGCAAGACAACCCTTTTGCTCAATGGATGGATGCTTTGCGCGACCTTCAGGCGAGAGCTGATTATTCTGCTGGCAGGTGGAGACAAGACCACCCAGTCCAGGGACATCAAGGCTGCATTGCGCCTCGCACGCAATCTTTCGGAGTAGCAACCATGGCTAAGACTGTTACCACTCGTTATGACGTCGCCGAGCATCTAAGAACCCCGGAGGAAATGGCCGCTTATCTTGAAGCCTGCCTTGCGGAAGCCGACGGGGATGCCGCATTCATTGCCAAAGCACTTGGCGACATTGCTCGCGCCAAGGGTATGTCACAGGTCGCGCGCGATGCCGGACTGTCCCGCGAAAGTCTTTACAAGGCGCTTTCCGGTGAGCGTAGCCCGGACTTCGATACCATTCTTAAAGTCATCGGCGCGCTTGGGTTGCAGTTGCATGCCGAAGCTGGTCACGGCTGACCAAGGAGCTCAACCCTTCGTTGGGTGTTCCAGGAAGCCAGGATGCTTTCCGGTTTGTGAATAAAGGCGAATCCCTTGTCCGAGAAGAGCAAGAGCGTCAGATCTGCGCAGAGCCGCTCACGCACCGCTAGATGGGCTCAGATGTCATTCTCGAATTCGATCTCGTTGTGGATCGCCATCGTCTTACCTTTTACAAGACAGAGCCGTTAGTTAAAGAAATAGAATTTTCATTAACTAACGAAAAGCTTAAGGTAACGGTCAAAGGCGTAGATACGACCGCGCCGCTGCCCGGTGATTTCCACCAGAACTCCAACCCGAATCATTTCTCGAATCAATGTATTAGAAGTCGGTGTGCTGATTTTCAGGGCGCGCTCAAGATCGGCCGACGACACCAGCGGCGTCTTGTAGAGCACATTCAAGGCCGCCCTCGCCGTCTGGGCTCGCTTGCCCAGATCGAGTACGGCGTGCTCCACCTCGGTCCGCAACGCCAGAATCTGCCGGAACACGTCCCGCCCCTTGCTCGCGGTTTCCGCCACCCCGGCCAGGAAGAAACGCACCCAGTGGATCAGGTCGTTCGACACCCGCACCCGCATCAGTGCGTCGTAGTAGCTCGCCCGGTTGCGCTCGAAGAAGTCGGACAGGTAGAGCGAGGGCTTCGCCAGCAGCCCGTTGCTGACCAGATACAGCGGAATCATCAGGCGCCCGATGCGCCCGTTGCCGTCGAGGAAGGGGTGAATGGTTTCGAACTGGTAATGGCTGATCGCCACGCGCACCAGATGCGGCACCGTCACCGCTTCGTTGTGCCAGAACTTCTCCAGATCGCTCATCAGCTCCGGCACGCCATCCTGGTGCGGCGGAATGAATGCCGCGTCGGCCAGGCTTGAACCGCCGATCCAGTTCTGGCTGCTACGAAACTCGCCCGGCTGCTTGTGTTCGCCGCGCACGCCGCGCATCAGGATTTCGTGGGTCTGCTTGAGCAGCCGATTGGACAGCGGCAGAGTCTTCAATTCGCCGATGGCGATGTTTACCGCGTCGATGTAGTTGCGCACCTCGCGCCAGTCGTCGCGCTTCTCGGGCCGGATGTCCTCCTCGGGCATCAGCGCCTCGTCGATGCCGGTCTGCGTGCCCTCTATGCGGCTCGACGTCTGCGCCTCCTTCACCACGTGCATTTCGATGAAGAGGTCGATGTCGGGCACTATCAGCGAGAACGCATTGAGTTCTCCCAGAGCACGGTTGGCCTGCTCCAGCAGGTTGTTGATTCGCGCGTCCTCCCACGACCATTCGTGGTTTACGGGCACCGGCTCGAAGCTCTTGTACTGGTAGCGTGACTTCCAGACGCCCGCCTTGAAGGTTTCGAACTTCATGCGGCCTTCCTTTCGGCAACGAGGCTGAGGAGGTGGTCCAGGTCGCGCAAAAGTTTATTCATGTTCAGGGGAGAGGTGTTGTAGAAGCTCTGGCCGGCTTTGCGCAGCACCGTGAAGGGCAGGATGACCTTGCCGTAGTCGGACTGTTTGTAGTCGCCGCGCAGCAGATCGGCGACGGACCAGAGAAAGGCGGAAAGGGCGGGCTGGTTCATGTGGGCGGATCAGCGGGCGGTTTGTGTTTGCCTGTGGTTGAAGCACGCAACTTTACTGCCGCGGGCCGGATTAGACAATGACATGCAATTCAAGTGGCTGCGCTGCTGCGCACGGTCTGGCCGTCAGTAGATCGGCGGATACTCCCCGGCGCATGTCCTTTTTGCCGTTTGGAGCGGACGACCTGCCGCTCAAGACCCCATAATGCGTCTTGTACTATGCTGTGGTCGTCGGATGGCGTTCCTAAAAGCCATGATGCTTTCCGGTTCGTGAATAAAGGCGAATCCCTTGTCCGAGAAAAGCAAGAGCGTCAGACCTGCGCAGAGTCGCACCGATACCCTGATCGGCGCCGACCTGCGCGTTGAAGGCAATATCACTTCCACGGGCGTTCTGCGCATTCAGGGGGACGTTCATGGGGACGTTTCGTGCGACGCCGATTCCGGCGGCACGATCGTCGTGGGCAAGTCGGGAAATATCACCGGCAGCGTCAAAGCCCCGCACATCGTCGTCAGCGGCCATGTGTCCGGGCCCCTGCATTCAGCGGAGTCCATCGAGATTCAAGAGGGCGCCTGCGTGGTGGGGGATGCCTTTTACAAGGCAATCGACATCCATGCGGGCGGCGTCCTGGAAGGGACGCTGACGCCGGGAGGCTTGCCGGAGGGCGATCGCTTGCAGCAGGAACACCGCATTCAAATGCCCGAGCCCGCGGCACGCGATGAACACGACATGCCACCCGCCGATGCAGCGGCGGCCGGCGACAGGCAGGGGGCGCGCTTCGGGGGCTGGCGCAAGCTTGGCGCGGCCAGTGCGTTGCTGGTCGCCGTGCTCGCGGTCGTGTTGCTGAAGCGGGGCCCTGCGCCTGTTGCGCCAGCGGCAGGCGATGTTGCAAGTGCTGCCGATTCGGCGACGAAGGGAACCCCGGCGGCGCAAGCCGTGCCTGCGGCAAGCGGCGGGTTGCCGGACGGCCCGAAAGCCGTTGCCGGAGATGCGGCTCCCCTGGTTCCCGGCCCGGATGCGAACGCCAGATCGGGCGCCCAGGATGCGGCCCCGGATACTCCCGAAGCGGATCCGGACAAGGTGGTCAGGGTGCAAGGGGTCAATCCGGGCAAGCCGGCGGGATTTTTCCTGTTGATCGGCAAGGAGCCAACCGTGCTGTTCAGGAAGAAGCGCAAGGATCCCGGCGAGGGCAAGCGCATCGGTGTCTCCCAGGGCGCAACAGTAAGCATTCCGATTGCAAAAGACGAAATCATTCGCGTCGCGCAAGGCCGGGATATCGAAATCTTCTACCAGGGCCGCAAGGTGGCGCCGAAAACGATCGAAAGCGGCGCCTGGATGAGTTTCGTCCCTCAATTGCCAGATGGGGCAATTGACAGGCCCTAGGGCGCGACCACATCCGCCGCAGTGCCGTCGACGACCCACTGCTTCATCGCCCGCACGGTTTCCTCCTCGACCCCGACAAAGCCATGCTGCGAGAACGCTTCGCAGGGATTGCCCCGGCCGGGATTCGAGGAGCGGACGGTAATCAGCGGCGAGCGGGTTTTTTCGGCATGCCGCCTGGCCTGCCAATACGCCGTCCAGCGGCAGGGGTCGTCGGCGTGGTGCACCCACAGCATCGGCGTCTTGAAGTCGTCGAAGTCCACCGAGGCCAGCCCGTGGGAATGGCTGGTCGTGTCGAAGAGGGAGCTGCTGAAGATCACCTTGACGTTGTCGGGGCCGAGCGCCCGGGCGGCATAGTAGGCGGAGACGCTGCCTTCGCTGGTGCCGACGAGAACCAGCGGCAGCTTGCCGAACGCCTTCTCGATCTCCTGCGCCAGCCCGCGGATATCCTCGGCATAGCGGGCGCCCGCCCGAAAGCGGGTCGTGAAGCTGCCCCATTCATCGGACGGGGCGTCGACGGACAAGACCACGGTCTCGCGGTCCAGCCAGAAGCGGCGACTGCGGATGAGGAAATTCCCCTTCAGCCCGAAGGACCCGGCCGACTCGATCTTCATGATGCCCGGATGGCCGGGCAGCAGGACGATCGCGCGCTTGAATGCGTCGTGCTGCGCGAGATGGGTCACCAGCGCCGAAATGCTGCGGTCGGGAAACTTCGCGGTCATCACCGATTCGCTGACGGCCTCATCGGCCGTCGCAGCCCCCGGGAGCAGGCACAGCGAAAGGCAGGAAACCAGCACGGTCAAGGGTCGGAACATTGTCATCACCTCTGGGCTTGCGCGGAATATCTTGGCCCAAACGGCAGCAAATGGCCAATCGCCCGGCCCCTTTACAAGTGAATGATCGTTCGATAGCATGCGAATAATCATTCGGAGGCCACCGGAAACCACACCCCATGCCCCAGCCCTCTCACGATTCGGACTATCTCGGCCGGCTGCAGGATTATTTCGCCGAGCATCGAAGCCTGCCGTCGTTCTCGCACATGGCGCGGCTGCTCGGCTTGCGCTCGGTGTCGTCGGCCCACGCCGTGGCCGGCCGGCTCAAGCTCGCCGGTTTCCTGCAGGCGACGCCGGACCGGCGGCTCGCCCCCGGCCCGCGCTTCTTCGACCGGCCGGTGGCCGACTCGGTGCGCGCCGGCCTGCCCGCCGCCGCCAACGATGCCTCGGCCGAATCGCTCACCATCGACGAATTCCTGGTGGATTCACCCAGCCGCACCCTCCTGCTCACCGTGAAGGGCGACTCGATGATCGACGCCGGCCTGCAGCCGGGCGACTACATCGTGGTGGACAAGGGCCGCCCCGCTCGTGTCGGCGACATCGTGGTGGCCATCGTGGACAACGAGTTCACGCTGAAGTACCTCGCCCAGGACAAGCGCGGCCCCTATCTCAAGGCGGGCAACCCGGCCTATCCGCCGATCCGCCCGCAGGGCCAGCTGGAAATCTTCGGCCTCGTCACCGGCAGCTTCAGGAAGTACAAGTGATCTTCGCTCCCGCCCCTGATCCGCTGCGTACGGAACGCCCGCTCTTCCTCTCCCGCGTGCCGGCCGGCCTGCCCGCCGCCGCGGAGGACCACGTCGACGGCAGCCTCGACCTCAACGAGCACCTGATCGAACACCGCGAGGCGACCTTCTTCATCCGCGTGCAGGGCCAGTCGATGACCGGCGCCGGCATCCAGGACGGCGACCTGCTGGTGGTGGACCGCGCGCTGGAGGCGGCCGACGGCGACATCGTGGTGGCGATGGTGGATGGCGAACTGACGCTGAAGCGCCTCCACAAGCGCAACGGCCATGTTCGCCTGCTGCCGGAGAATCCCTGCTTCCATCCCATCGAGTTGGCCGACGGCCAGGAGCTGTCGATCTGGGGCGTGGCGACCAGCGTGGTGCACACCTTGCGCCGTTAGCGCTTCGACCCCGGGATCGGCTCGCCCGAGTCGCGCAGGCGCACCGCCTCGTGGAAACCGTGTTCCTCCGAGTAGGCCTTGAACCACATGCCTTCCGGCGAGTGGCGCGTGATGCCGTCGAAGAGCGTGGCGATCATCTGCGTGGTGCCCAGGCCCATGTTCTCGTAGGCCTGGTTGATCATCAGCTTCTGCATCATGAGCTGGTTCTTCGGCACGCCGGCCATGCGCTGCGCCAGCGCGTCCACCGCCGCATCGAGTGCCGCCGCCGGCACGGCGTCGTAGACCAGCCCCATCTCCTTCGCGGTGCGGCCGTCGACCAGGTCGCCGGTGAGCAGCATGCGCTTCGCCTTCTCGGCGCCGATGCGGAACACCCACATGGCCGTCGTCGGGCAGCCCCAGACGCGCGCCGGCGGGTAGCCGATCTTCGCGTCCTCGGCCATGATCACGATGTCCGCGCACAGCGCGATATCGCTGCCGCCGGCCACGGCGTAGCCATGCACCTTGCAGATCACCGGCTTGTAGGAGCGCCACAGCGAGAAGAAGTCGTCGGTGCACTGCTTCATGAAGCGGTAGTCCACCATCGGGTCCCACGGCATCGACTGCACGCCGGGGTTCTCGCCCTCGGCCTCGGCGAAGGCCTTCAGGTCGTAGCCCGAGCAGAAACCGCGCCCGGCCCCCTGCAGGACGATGACGTGGATGCCGTCGTCGGCATTGGCCCGCTCCACCGCAGCGCGGATCTCGCCCGGCATCTTTTCGTCTATGGCATTCAGCCGCTCCGGGCGGTTGAGGGTGATGCGGGCGATGCGGCCGGCGGTTTCGTAGAGCAGGGTTGCGAAAGTCATGGCTTTCTCCGTGGGTTCTGGCAAGGCGAATGATGGCAAGAAGCGGTGCTTTTGGCTATGCTTGGGTTCCTTCCGAACTGGCAATTTCCGATGCAGCTCATCCTGATCAGCGGCCTGTCCGGCTCCGGCAAGAGCATCGCGCTCCACGTGCTGGAGGACGCCGGCTATTACTGCGTCGACAATCTGCCGGCCACCCTGCTGCCGCAGCTGGTGCGCCAGCTGCGCGAGGAGGGGTGCGAGCGGGTGGCGGTGGCGATCGATGTGCGCGCGGGCGCTTCCATCGCCGCCCTGCCGCAGCAGCTGCGCGACCTGCAGGCCATGGGCATCCCGACGCGCTTCGTCTTCCTCGAGGCGCGCGACGAAACCCTCATCGCGCGCTTTTCCGAGACGCGGCGCGGCCACCCGCTGTCGAACGAGGAGACCACCCTGGCAGAGGCCATCGTGCGCGAGCGCGGGATGCTGGAGAACATCGCCGGCCTGGGCAATCGCATCGACACCAGCAGCCTGAATCCGAACGCGCTGCGCGCCTGGATCCTCGATTTCGCCCGGCTCGCCGTGTCCCAGGGACTGACTTTGCTGTTCGAGTCCTTCGGCTACAAGCACGGCATCCCGCTCGACGCCGACCTGGTCTTCGACGTGCGCTGCCTGCCCAATCCGCACTACGATCCGCAGCTTCGCCCGCTCACCGGACGCGACCCGGAAGTGGCGCGCTTCCTCGAAGGGCAGGCCGAGGTGCGCAAGATGGCGGAGGACATCCGCGGCTTCCTCGCCGAGTGGCTGCCGTCCTATGTGCGCGACAACCGCAGCTATCTCACGGTGGCGGTGGGCTGCACCGGCGGGCAGCACCGTTCGGTGTACCTCGCCGAGTGGCTGGCCGGCCAGTTCCGCGACCAGGCGCGCGTTTTGGTGCGCCATCGCGCCCTGCTGTGAAAACCTTCCTGCGTTTCATGAAACCCGGCGACTGGGCCGTGCTGCTGCTCTTCGCCGCCGGCACCGGCGCCCTGGCGCCGATCGCCTTTTCGGGCGGCGCGGCGGAAAAGGCCGTGGTGCGCCGTGACGGCATTGTCGTCGCCGAGCTGCCGCTCACGCAGGCGCGGCGCATCGAGGTGGCCGGCGCGCTGGGCACCAGCGTCATCGAGGTGCAGCCGGGGCGCGCGCGCGTCGCCGCCGATCCCGGCCCGCGCCAGTACTGCGTGCGCCAGGGCTGGCTGACCCAGCCCAACGCCATCGCCATCTGCGCGCCGAGCCACATCAGCCTGTCCATCGCCGGACGCGCCGCCAGCCATGACAGTCTTTCGTATTAGCAGCCGCAAAGCGGCTCACGAACCTCCCCTCTCCCCTCGCGGGAGAGGGGACGGGGGAGAGGGGGAATGCCCGCCGCGAGCATTGAACTGACGGCCACCGCCGACGACCACCGCATCGCGCGCTATGCGGCGGCGGCCATCGCCCTGTCGGTGGTGGAGGCGGCCATCCCCATGCCGCTGCCGGGCGTGAAGCCGGGCCTGGCCAATATCATCACGCTCGTTGTGCTGGCGCGCTACGGCTGGCGCGACGCCGTCTGGGTCTCGCTGCTGCGCGTGGTGGCCGGCAGCCTGCTGCTCGGACAGTTTCTCGCGCCGGGCTTCTTCCTCAGCCTCGCCGGCGCGCTGGCCAGCCTGCTGGCGCTCGGCCTCGCCATGCACCTGCCGAAGCGCGGCTTCGGCCCGGTGAGCCAGAGCCTCATCGCCGCCTTCGCCCACATCGCCGGCCAGCTCGCCGTGGCGCGGCTGTGGCTGGTGCCGCACGACGGCCTGTTCTACCTGCTGCCGTTCTTCGCCCTGGCCGCGTTACTATTCGGTCTGGCCAACGGACTCGCCGCGGCAAAGCTGCTCGAGGAACCTCCCCAACCCCATTAGCCGTCGCGACGGCACACATCCGGACAGGCGATCTTGGCCATTCTCAACCTCCCCCCGCGGCGAAATCCCGCCGCCGAACCGCAGAAGCTGTCCCTCTTTCCCCTCAACGCCGTGCTGTTCCCCGGCGGCACGCTCGGCCTGCGCGTCTTCGAGCAGCGTTACATGACGCTGGTCAAGGACTGCTTCAAGCGGGAGAGCGCCTTCGGCATCTGCCTCATCGCCGAGGGCGCCGAGGTGGGCGCGCCGGCGCAGCCGCATCCGGTGGGCACGGAGGCGCGCATCGTCGCCTGGGACATGACCCAGCCGGGCATCCTCAACATCACGGTGCGCGGCGAGGGGCGCTTCCGCATCCTCTCCAGCGAGGCCGACCGCGAAGGCCTGCTGCAGGCGCGCGTCGAGGCGATTG
Organism: Rhodocyclales bacterium; assembly: GCA_016214145.1. Taxonomy (GTDB): domain Bacteria; phylum Pseudomonadota; class Gammaproteobacteria; order Burkholderiales; family Rhodocyclaceae; genus Desulfobacillus. The sequence goes on along the minus strand of JACRPA010000010.1, from coordinate 23,068 downwards.
CCGCCGAGGCGGACATGCCGGTGCCCGAGGCGTTGGCGGCGGCGCTGCTGCCGCTGCTGCAGGCGATGGTGGCCGATGCCGGCGCCGAGCGCCTGCCGCCGCCGCACCGCTTCGAGGACGCGGCCTGGGTCGGTTATCGCTTTTGCGAACTGCTGCCGATCCCGCCTATCGCGCGGCAGAAGCTGCTCGAACTGGAAGAGCCGATTTCCCGTCTGGAAATCGTATTCAAGTTTCTCGCCCAGCGCGGACTCGTCAAGTAAGGGCAGTTCGTGTGGGAGCGGCGTCCACGCCGCGATATCGGCGGCTGCACCCCAAGGGTATTTCCTGCGGGGCGCAATCGCGGCGTGGACGCCGCTCCCACAGCGGTGTTTCAAGGCTTGGTCGCAGCAACCGTTTTCAGGATCTTCCGTACCGGCGCCGGCAATGGCGCCTCGTCCAGCTTCTTCAGGCTCAGCCAGACGCAGCCTTCCGCCGTATTGCAGCGACTGACTTTGCACAGCAGCGGCGTGATGTCGAGGCGGAAATGCGTGAAGGCGTGGCGCAGAACGGGCAGGGGCACCGCCCCGGCATACCGGCGAGGCAGTTTCCCGTCGGGCAGTTCGGGCAGCGACAGCAGTCCGCCCCAGATGCCCTTCGGCGGCCGCCGCTCCAGCAGCACGCGACCTCGGCTGCGCAGCACCAGTAGCATGACCGAACGCTGCGGCACGGCGCGCTTCGCGCGAGGCGTCGGCAGTTCGGCGATGCGTCCTTGTCGCCGCGCGACGCACTGCGCCGCCACGGGGCAGTCGCCGCAGCGCGGCTTGCTCCGCGAGCACAGCGTCGCGCCGAGGTCCATCAGTCCCTGCGTGTAGGCCACCAGTTCGCTTTCCGGCAGCAGCGATTCGGCCAGTGCCCACAGGCGCGCCTCCACCGTCTTTTCGCCTGGAAAGCCTTCGATGCCGAAGACGCGCGCCAGCACGCGCTTGACGTTGCCATCGAGGATGGCCGCGCGCGCGCCGAAGGCAAAGACGGCGATGGCGGCGGCGGTGGAGCGGCCGATGCCCGGCAGCGTTTCGATGTCGGCGACCCGGCGCGGGAAGCGGCCGCCGTGCCTGGCGACGACGTCCTGCGCCGCCCGCTGCAGGTTGCGCGCCCGCGCGTAATAGCCGAGTCCGCTCCACAGCGCCATGACGTCTTCCGTCGGCGCGGCGGCGAGGCTGGCCAGATCAGGGAAGCGGGCGAGGAAGCGCTGGTAATACGGGATCACCGTAGTCACCTGCGTCTGCTGCAGCATGATCTCGGAGAGCCAGACGCGGTAGGGATCGCGCGCGCGGCCCTTCGACTGCCAGGGCAGATCGTGCCGGCCGGCCTGTTTCTGCCAGCGGATCAGCGCAAGCGGAAAGCCGGCGGAATCGTCTTTAACCATGAGGTGACAAGGGGCTCACGCCGGTGCGCTTGCCATGCGGTCGTGAGGCGGTTAGTCTCGTTCAATTCTAAAGTATTCGACGGCAACGCCCGTAATTCAATTGATGAACAAGCCTTGCGAACCGCATTCGGTCAGTCCGTGGAACAGCGCGGAGGACGGCCACCGCGCGCTGCGCGATGCGCTCGGCGCCTTCGCCACCGGCGTCACCGTGGTGACCGCGCTCGACCCCGACGGCCGCGCCATCGGCCTGACGGTGAATTCCTTCAACACCGTGTCGCTCGATCCGCCGCTGGTGCTATGGAGCCTGTCGCTGGCTTCGCCGAACCTCGCGGCATTTCGCAAGGCGAGCCACTTCGCGGTGAATGTGCTGGCGGCCGACCAGCAGGCGGTTTCGGAGCGCTTCGCCCAGCGCAACAGCGACAAGTTCGCCGACATCGACTGGCGCGAAGGACTCGGCGGCGCGCCGCTGCTGTCCGGCTGCTGCGCCGTCCTCGAATGCCGCAACGAGGCGCAGCACGCCGGCGGCGACCACCTCATCTTCCTCGGCCGTGTCGAGGGCTGCAGCCGCCAGGACAAGGCGCCGCTGGTGTTCCACGGCGGGCGCTACCGCGCATTGCGCGAGGTATAGCAGTGGTTCAGCTTTCCTGTTTCGCTTCGCCGAGCAGCCAGTCCCGGAATGCCCCGGCCGCCGGCCGCTCCGCCGTCGCCTCCGGGCACACCAGCCAGTAGGCATAGCGCGAAGGCACGGCGATGTCGAACGGCATTGCCAGCCGGCCCTCCGCCACGTCCGCCGACACCAGCGGCCGCGGCGCCAGGGCCACGCCGAGGCCGTCGATGGCCGCTTCGATGGCCAAGCCGGCATTGCTGAAATGGGGGCCGGTGCCGGACTCCACTCCGCTTTCCCCGGCCATCTTCAGCCACTGTGCCCAGCTCGGCCGCTCATCCAGGTCGGGGATGGTGTCGTCGTGGATCAGCACATGATGGCGCAGGTCCAGAGGCTTGTGCAGCGGGCGCTTGCCCGTGAGCAGACGCGGGCTGCAAACCGCCACGTAGGACACGCCGAAGATGCGATCCGCGCGCAGGGTTCCGTAGCGTCCGTTGCCGAAGCGGATTTCCACGTCCGAGCCGGCATCGCGCAGGTCCACCGGTTCGCCGGCTGTCGTGCCGGCATCCCGGCTGTCGATGGTGGACAGGCTGGTGGACAGGCGCAGCTCGATGTCCGGATGGGCGGCGGTAAAGCGATGCAGGCGCGGCATCAGCCAGCGTGCGGCGAAGGAGGGCGGCGCGCATACCGCCAGGGTGCCGCCTCCGGCATGAGGCCGCGTGCGTTCCACGGCGGCGGCCAGACACTCGAAGCCTTCCTGCAGCTTGGGCAGCATGGCGCGCCCTTCTTCGGTGAGATCGAGGGCGCGCGTCAGGCGCCGGAACAAGGGCGTCCCGAGGTAAGCCTCGAGGGCCTTGATCTGGTGGCTGATCGCCGCCGGCGTCACATGCAGTTCCTCGGCCGCCCTCTTGAAGCTCAGGTGGCGGGCCGCCGACTCGAAGGCGCGCAGCGAATTCAGGGGAGGCAGGTGGTAGCCCATTTACGGAACGATTTAGCTTTCCTAATGCGTCGCATAACTATATATCGTTTGTTGCGGTGCAGCAACGTCCTTATATTGTCATTGCGGATCGGCAAACCAGCTCACAAGGAGGGGGAGCCGACCACCCAATCGACTTACAAGGAGATGCAAAATGGAAAACTACGACTATGACGAAATCGAAGCCTACATCGCCAAAGCCCGGCGCCTGCGCAGCGAGGCCATGGGCGAATATCTGAGCCTCGCCTGGCAGGCGCTGAAGCGCGGCGTGCTGGTTCTGGCGACAGCCGGCAAGGCCAAGGCGAAAGACCGCGGCCGCCATGTTCCCTGCTTGCCGGCCTGAGCCGGCTGCCGCTCCCTGCGGTCGGAATTGAGCCGAGTCATGACGATTGAGGCTCGCCTCCAAGAGGAGGTGTTCCGGCCGCGCCCTAAATAAAAATCCGGCTTCAAGCCGGATTTTTTTGGAGCGGGTGAAGGGAATCGAACCCTCGTATGCAGCTTGGGAAGCTGCCGTTCTGCCATTGAACTACACCCGCGGCTGGCGGCATTCTACCTGCTAGAATTCTCCAATGGAAATCAGCGTCAACGGCGAGCAGCGCCGCTTCGCCGCACCGCCCTCGGTGGCGGAATTGCTGCGTGAAATGGGGCTGGAAGGCAAGCGACTGGCGGTCGAGCGCAACGGCGAGATCGTGCCGAAGAGCGGGCATGCCGCCACGCAGCTTGCCGAGGGCGACCGCATCGAGATCGTTGTCGCCGTCGGCGGCGGGTAAGCGAAAATGAAAAACGACCAGCTCATCATCGCCGGCAAGGCGTATTCCTCGCGCCTGCTCGTCGGCACCGGCAAGTACAAGGATTTCGACGAGACTCGCGCGGCCATCGAGGCCTCGGGCGCCGAGATCGTCACGGTGGCGATCCGCCGCACCAACATCGGCCAGGAGCCGGGCCAGCCGAGCCTGCTCGACTACCTGCCGCCCTCGAAGTACACCCTGCTGCCGAACACCGCCGGCTGCTACACGGCGGAGGACGCCGTGCGCACCCTGCGCCTGGCGCGCGAGCTGCTCGACGGCCACGATCTCGTCAAGCTGGAAGTGCTGGGCGATGCGCAGACGCTGTTCCCCGACATGCCGCAGACGCTGGCGGCGGCCGAGACGCTGGTGAAGGACGGCTTCAAGGTGATGGTGTATTGCGCCGACGACCCGATCCAGGCCAAGCGGCTGGAGGAGATCGGCTGCGTGGCGGTGATGCCGCTGGCGTCCCTGATCGGTTCCGGCATGGGCATCCTCAACCCGTGGAACCTGCGCCTCATCATCGACAACGCGAAAGTGCCGGTGCTGGTCGATGCCGGCGTCGGCACGGCCTCCGATGCGGCCATCGCCATGGAACTGGGCTGCGACGGCGTGCTGATGAACACGGCGATTGCCGGCGCGCGGAATCCGGTGCTGATGGCGGGGGCGATGAAGAAGGCGGTGGAGGCCGGGCGCGAGGCCTTTCTCGCCGGGCGCATGCCGAAGAAGCTCTACACGGCTTCGCCCAGTTCGCCGACCGGCGGCATGATCGCCTAGGCCGCCAGCGCGGTTTGCAGGTGGCCGAGCACGCGCTCGGCGAGTTCCGCCGGCGGCAGGGGTTTGGAGAACAGAAAGCCCTGCATCTCGTCGCAGCCGCATTCCACCAGGAAACTGCGCTGCGCTTCCGTTTCGACGCCTTCCGCCACCACCGACAGGCCCATGCTGTGCGCCAGCAGGATGACGGCGCGCGTGATGGCCATGTCGTCGGCGTCGTCCGGGATGTCCCGCACGAATGACCGGTCCACCTTGAGGCAGTCCACCGGGAAGCGCTTCAGCACTGCCAGGGACGAATAGCCGGTGCCGAAGTCGTCAATGGCGATGTGTATGCCGGTCTGGCGCAACTCTTCCAGCGTGGCGATGGCGCGCTCGACGTTCTGCATGACCATGCTTTCGGTGATTTCCAGTTCCAGGTATTCCGGCAGGAAATCGGGCTGGTCGATCAGGGTGCGGATGCGCAGGGCCAGGTCGCGCTGCTGGAACTGGCGCGGCGACAGGTTGACGGCGATGCGCAATGGCGGCAGCCCCTGCTCCTGCCACAGCCGCGCCTGGCGGCAGGCGCGCGCGATGACCCACTCTCCCACTTCCAGGATCAGGCCGGTCTCCTCGAGGATCGGGATGAACTTGTTCGGCGGCACCAGGCCCAGGTCGGGACTGCGCCAGCGCAGCAGCGCTTCCACGCCGGTGATGGCGCCGCTCTTCAGATCCACCTTGGGCTGGTAATGCAATTCGAACTCGTCGCGGTCCAGCGCGTGGTGCAGCTCCGCGCCGACCTCCAGCCAGTCGGCGGCGGCGCGGTTCATCTCCGGGTCGAAGAAGCGATACTGGCCGCGGCCGGCATGCTTGGCGCTGTACATGGCCTTGTCCGCCGCCATCAGCAGCGCCTGCAGGGTGTCGCCGTCCTGCGGGAAGATGGCGAAGCCGAGGCTGGCGCCGGGCACGATCTCGCGCCCGTTCAGCGTCATGGGCGGGCTGAGTGCGTCGAGCAGCTTCTGCGCCACGATGCTGGCATCCTCCGGCCGCGCCAGGTCGGTGAGCACCACGACGAATTCGTCTCCGCCCTGCCGGGCGACGGTGTCGCAGCCGCGCAGGCAGCCGGAGAGCCGGCGCGCGATTTCCTTCAGCAGCTCGTCGCCGGCGTCGTGGCCGAGCGTGTCGTTGATGACCTTGAAACGATCGAGGTCGACGAAGCCGACCGCCACCAGGCCGTCGTGGCGGCGCGCATGCGCCAGCGCCTGGCCGAGCCGGTCGTTGAGGAGATTGCGGTTGGGCAGGCCGGTCAGGTTGTCGTGGCTGGCGACTTCCGCCAGGCGCGTCTCGTAGGCGCGGCGCTCGGAGATGTCCTGCAGGACGCCGGTCATGCGCAGCGGGCCGGTGTCGTGGTATTCCATTTCGACCTTGACGTGCACCCAGCGGATGTCACCGCCGGGCAGCAGGACGCGGTAATCCAGCTCGGAGGACAGCGCTTCGCCGCTGACCACGTCGTCAAGCCTGGCCTTCAGGGCGGCGCGGTCGTCGGGATGCGTGCGCTCCATGGCCAGTTCGGTCTTCGGCTCGACTTCGTAGGGCTCGAAACCCAGAATGCGATAGGTTTCCTCCGACCATTGCAGCGTCTGCGTGTGCATGTCCCATTCCCAGCTGCCGACGTGGGCGAGCGCTTCGGCGCGGCCGAGCAGGGCTTCGTTGCGGCGCAGGGCGGCTTCCGCCTCGTTGCGCCCGGCTTCGGAGCGCAGGGCGGCGAGGGCATGGCCGATGTCGCGGGCGAGATCCTCCAGCAGATCGCACTCGGCCTCGCCGAAGGTGTCGTTGGTCGCATTGATGACCAGCGCGCCCTCTATTTTTCCGTCGACCAGCAAGGGAAAGGAGGCGCAGGCGTTGAACTTCATTTCCAGCGCGAAGTCGCGCCAGGAGGCGAAAAGCGGGTCGGTCTGCACGTCGCGCACGATGCACGGCGTGCCGCTGCGCAGGGCGCGCCCCACCGTGCCCTGGCCGCTCGGCTGATTTTCGTCCCAGGTGACGATGCCGCTGCTCACCCTGGCGAACATGGCGGGATCGCCCGCGCCGGCGAGGAGCTTTGCGCGCTTCTCCGGCCCATGCTCCTTGCCGGCGATCCAGGCAAACGAGTAGCCGCCGGCGCCGGCGACGATGTCGCAGGCGCGCTGCAGCAGGGCGGCCTCGGAGGTCGCTTCCCGCGCCGCCCGGGTGACGGCGGACAGCATGCGCAGGGCACGGTTGGTTCGCTGCTGTTCGACCTCGCGCCGCACCTGGGCCGTGACGTCCTGGGTGGAGCCGATGACGCGGGCCGGCCGGCCGTCGCCGAATTCCACCTCGCACTGCATGTGCACATGGCGCACCAGGCCGTCTTCCCAGACCACGCGATGATCGATCTCCAGCGACGAGGATTCACCCTCGACGAGGGATCGAATGTTTTCGGCGACGCGGGCGCGGTCATCCGGATGCGTGCGGGAGATCACCGCGTCCTTGTGCGGCCCGACTTCGCCAGGCTCGTAGCCGAAGACACGGTACATCTGATCGGACCAATACACTTCCTGTTTGAGCAGATCCCATTCCCAGCTGCCGACATGGGCGATCTGCTGGGCGCGATCGAGAATGGCTTCGCTGCGGCGCAGGGCGGCTTCGGTCAGTTCGCGACTTTCGGCGGCGCGCAGCGCGGTGACGCCGTAGCTGATGTCGGCGGCGAGGTTTTCCAGCAGGGCGCATTCCTCCGCGCCCAGGGCGTTCTCGCTGGCCGCGTAAATGAGCAGCGCCCCGGCGATGCCCTCGATCCGCAGGGGGAAAGCCGCCACCGAGGCAAAGCCGCCGCTGAGCAGGGCGTCGCGCCAGGGGGCGACGCGCGGGTCGCTGTCGGTGCTGCGGACGATGCAGGGCCGGCCGCTGCGTATCGCCGTGCCCGCCGTGCCTTGCCCATTGGGCGAGGCCTCATCCCAGGATATGCTGGCCTGGGCCAGGGCGCCGTCGTCGTTGCCGGCAAAGGCCACGGGGGTGACGGTCTTTTTCTCGTCGTTTTCCGCGTAGCCGATCCAGGCGAAGCGGTAGCCGCCGACTTCGATGATGACGCGGCAGATGCCGTCCAGCAATTCGATCTGGCTGGCCGCGCCGCGCATGGCCTGGTTGGCCGCCGACAGCAGGCGCAGGGCGCGGTTGACCCGCCCGATCTCGTTCTCGCGCTGCACGGCGGCGGTGACGTCGTGGATGACCGCGGTCACGCGCAGCCCGTTGGCGGTCCGGCGCGGTCCCAGGCTGATGCTGGCGGTGAATTCGCTGCCGTCCTTGCGCCGCGCGCGCAGGGACGCATCGGGGCCGACGCCCATGCGACGCTGCGCCGGCCGTTCGACGAAGCCGGCGTGCAGCGCCGCGTGCCGCCCGCGCACGGATTCCGGCACCAGCGCCTCGATGGAGAGGCCGGGCAATTCTCCCGGCCCGTAGCCGAACATCTGCTCGGCGCGGGAATTGGCCGTCAGGATCCGCCCCTTGTCGTCGCTGACGAGGATGCCGCCGGGCGCCGTGTCGAGGAGCGCGCCATAATTCTCGCCAAGCTCGGTCTTGCCGTGATCGAGGCGGCGCAGCCGAATGCCGTCCCGGACGAGCGCCGCAAGGAGCGCAAGGCCAAGGGTTGCGAAAAGCGCCACGCCGGCCACTGCCCAGCCGGAGAGAACCGCGATGGCAATGGCGACAGCCAGCCCGCCGCAGGCGAAAGCGGCGCGCCGGGCGAAACGCGGCTGAATGGGCAAGGGGCCTGTCTGCATGGTGATAAACTTCGTGTCCCTGATTTATCGGAAGAAAAACCCTGATCTTGAGAGTCTTTCATGGCTTTTCTCAAATCAGCCGATTCATGCCCGGCCAGACCAGACCTATCCGCAGCTATGTCTTGCGCCAGGGCCGCGTGTCCAACGCCCAGGCGTGCGCGCACGAGACCCTGCTGCCGCGTTACGGCATTGAATTTTCAGAAGAAATAATTGATCTGCACGCCATTTTCGGCCGCGGCGCCCATACCGTCCTGGAGATCGGCTGCGGCATGGGCGAGACCACGGCGGCAATTGCTGCGGCGCACCCGGAAATCGATTACCTCGGCATCGAAGTGCATACGCCCGGGGTGGGGAGCCTGCTCAAGCTGATCGACGAGGGAGGGCTCGCCAACCTGCGCGTCATCCAGCACGATGCGGTGGAAGTGCTGCGCGAGATGATCGCGCCGGAATCGCTGGACGGGGTGCACGTCTTCTTCCCGGACCCCTGGCCGAAGAAGCGCCATCACAAACGCCGTCTTGTGCAGGCTGACTTTGTCGCCCTGCTGGCGAGCCGCCTCAAGCCGGGCGGCTACGTGCACCTGGCCACCGACTGGGAGGAGTATGCCGGGCAGATGCTGGCGGTGCTCTCGGCGGAGCCGCAGCTGGAGAATACGGCGGCAGGCTATGCCCCGCGTCCCGCCTACCGACCGCAAACCAAATTCGAGACGCGAGGTCTTAAACTGGGGCACGGCGTCTGGGACATCGTCTTCAGGAAAAAATGAGCTACGACGAGCACTACATCAACAGCGTCACGTCGCTGGGCGATACGCACGAGGTCGTCACCAGCCAGGCGGTGTTCACCCGCAACGGCATCAAGCTGGTCGAGCAGGGCACGCGCATCAATTCCGCCTTCCGCGAGAAGCTGGTGCAGCACAAGCTGCTGCCGACGATCGATCAGTGCCTGACCGTCGCCGGCGGCGTCACGCAGGCGAGCCTGCGCGACCGCGCGCGGGAGATTCTCGAGACCGAGTCGCGCTTCCAGCTCATCCGTTCCGCCCTGCCCGGCGTCGAGCGCCTCGTCAACGCCTTCTATGCCATGCCGCTGACGTCGCCGCTGGCCTTCAAGCTGACGGTGGCGCGCGAGCGGCGGCCCGAGTTGTACGAGCACAGCGTGCAGATGACGCTGATCGCCCTGTTCCTCGCCATCAAGAGCCGCTTGCCCGACCACGACCTGGCGACCGTCGCGGCGGCCGGCATGCTGCACGACATCGGCGAGCTGCACATCGATCCCGAGCTGCTGCGCCCGGGCCGCCGCCTCGATGCCGGCGAGCTGCGTCACGTCTATGTGCATCCGATGACGGCGTTTCTGATCCTGCAGGAGTATCCGCAATACCATCCGGAGATCAGCACGGCGGTGTTCGAGCACCACGAGCGGCTGGACGGCAGCGGCTACCCGCGCGGGCTAAAAGGCGAGGAGATCGGCCCCATCGGCCAGATCCTCATGCTGGCCGAGGCCGTCACCACCCTGTTCGAGAAGAGCTGGCGCACGCACGGCGCCTCGCGCCTGTCGGTCATGCTGAAGATGAACCGGCGCAAGTTCAGCCGCGAATTGATCGACCACCTGGTCGGCCTGCTGCATGGCGGCGAGCCCCAGGGGCTGGACAGCCAGGGCGAGATCTCGGCCGAGGCGGTGGTCGCCCAGCTCGACCAGCTGGCCGAGATCTTCCGCAACTGGCATGGCGCCTACCAGAGCTGCGTGGTGGACACGCCGAAGGTGGCCGAGGCGCCGCTGGTGGTCTTCGTCAACCAGCGCATTACGGGGCTGGAACGCACCCTCTTGGAAACCGGCTTCCATCCGGACGAACTGGCGGCGCTCACCGCCGGCATCGAGGACGACGCCGTCGCCCTGGCCGAGATGCAGCTGATGGTGCGCGAGTCGCGCTGGCAGGTAAGCGACATCATGAACGAGGTGGACCGCCGCTGGAAGGAACTCGAGGGGGACGGCGCCGGCCGGGCCGTCGTCGAGAGCTGGCTGCAGCGCACCGGGGCGCTGCTGCAGGGATGATCAGCCCTGCAGGAAAATCTGCAGCAAATCGTTGAGGAAGCGCCGGCCGCATTCGGTCGGCGCAATGCGTTCCGCGCGCTCTTCCAGCAGTCCGCGCGATGCGGCTTCGTCCAGTTGCGGACGAATCGCGTCCAAAGTCAGTCCCGTGCGCTCGGCGAACAGCCGCGGCGGGAATCCTTCCGTCAGGCGCAGGGCGTTCATCATGAACTCGAAGGGCAGGTCGTCGGCGCCGACGACGTGTTGCTCCTGCACGGCCGCGCCACGTTCGGTACCGTCGAGGTAGGCCTGCGGGTGCTTGTGCTTCATCTGCCGCATGATGCCTTCGTGCGAGGAAATCTTGCCGTGCGCGCCGGCGCCGATGCCGAGGTAGTCGCCGAACAGCCAGTAATTGAGGTTGTGGCGGCATTCGCTGCCGGGGCGGGCGCCACCGCCGGGCCGCCCCAAGGTGGAGCCAGCCAACAGCATGGACGCCGCGCCGTGCGCGGCGGAACCTGCGTCACCCCCTTCCCCGGGAAGGGGGGCGGGGGGAAGGTTCTTAGCGAAGGCGGAGATTTCGTAGTGGCCGTAGCCGTGGGCGGCCAGCGCATCCTCGACGGCATCCTGCATGGCGGAGGCCTGGTCGGCGTCGGGCAGCGGCGGCGGGGCGCGATGGAAGGCGGTGTTCGGTTCCAGCGTCAGGTGGTAGGCCGACAGGTGCGGCGTGCCGAAGGCCGCCGCCGCGCGGATGTCGGCGCGCGCCTCCTCCAGCGTCTGGCCGGGCAGGGCGTACATCAGGTCGAGGTTGACGTTGTCGAAGTGCCTGAGCGCCAGTTCGACGGCGCGGCGCGCTTCGTCCGCGTCGTGGATGCGGCCGAGCGCGGCGAGGTGGCGCGGATTGAAGCTCTGCACGCCGACGGAAAGACGATTGACCCCGGCGGCGCGGTAGCCGGCGAAGCGCGCCGCCTCGGCCGTGCCGGGGTTGGCTTCCAGCGTGACCTCGGCGCCGGGCAACAAAGTCAGTCTGGCGCGCACGGCGGCGAGCAGGGCGTCGACCGATTCCGGCGCGAGCAGGCTGGGCGTGCCGCCGCCGATGAAGACGCTGACGACCGGCCGGCCCCACACCAGCGGCAACGACTGCTCCAGGTCGGCGATGAGGGCGGCGAGGTAGCGCGCTTCCGGAATGCCGTCGCGCGCCTCGTGCGAATTGAAGTCGCAGTAGGGGCACTTCTTCACGCACCAGGGGAAATGCACGTAGAGCGAAAGCGGCGGCAGAGTCGTCAGTTCGGCCGGTGCGACGCGGCGGCCTTCTGGAGCGATTGGAATGACGCGGCGCGTCACGAAAGGAATCAGAGCCCCGCGCGCAAACGCTCGGCGAGCCTGCCGAAGGCGAGGGCGCGGTGGCTGATGGCGTTCTTCGCCTCGGCCGCCAGCTCCGCCGAGGAACAGTTCGCCGACGGCACGAGGAACAGCGGGTCGTAGCCGAAGCCGCCCGCGCCGCGCGGCGCGGGCAGGATCTCGCCGTGCCATTCGCCCTCGGCGATGATCGGCTGCGGATCCTCGGCATGGCGCACCAGCACCAGCACGCAGCAGTAGTGGGCGCGGCGGTCGGCGCGGCCTTCCAGCGCGGCGAGCAATTTGGCGTTGTTGCGCGCGTCGCGCGTGGCGCGGTCGCCGTCCTTGCCGGCGTAATAGGCGGAGTGCACGCCGGGCTCGCCGCCCAGCGCCGGCACGCACAGGCCGGAGTCGTCCGCCATGGCCGGCAGCCCCGACAGGCGCGCGGCATGGCGCGCCTTGGCCAGCGCGTTCTCGATGAAGGTGCAGTGCGGCTCCTCCGCCTCGGGGATGCCGAAGGCCGACTGCGGCAGCACCTCGATCCGATGCGGCGCGAACAGCGCGGCGAACTCGCGCAGCTTGCCGGGGTTGTTGGAGGCGAGGACGAGCTTGGTGAACATGGTGAAAGCCAGCCGCCTCTAACGCAAAGGACGCAAAGACGCAAAGGACGCAAAGAAAGGCGGCATTGAATGCTTTCCTTTGCGCTCTTTGCGTCTTTGCGCTCTTTGCGTTGAAGGCGGTTTCATTTTCCCAATGCGGTCTTCTGCGCCGCGACGAGCTGCGCGATGCCGCGTTCGGCCAGCGCCAGCAAGGTGTCCAGCTCGGCGCGCGAGAACGGCGCGCCTTCGGCCGTGCCCTGCACCTCGATCATGCCGCCGGAGGCGGTCATCACCACGTTCATGTCGGTGTCGCAGGCGGAATCCTCGGGGTAATCGAGGTCGAGCACCGGCGTGCCGTCGTAGATGCCGACGGAAATCGCCGCGACCAGCTCGCGCAGCGGATGGCGCGGGATGGCGCCCTCGGCGACCAGTTTGGAAAAGGCATCATGCGCGGCGACGCAGGCGCCGGTGATGGAGGCGGTGCGCGTGCCGCCGTCGGCCTGCAGCACGTCGCAGTCGATCTGCACGGTGCGCTCGCCCAGCGCCTCGAGGTCGGTGACGGCGCGCAGGCTGCGGCCGATCAGGCGCTGGATTTCCAGCGTGCGCCCGCTCTGCTTGCCCTTGGCCGCCTCGCGCGAGGTGCGCGTGTGCGTCGAGCGCGGCAGCATGCCGTACTCGGCGGTGAGCCAGCCCTGGCCGAGCCCGCGCAGGAAGCCCGGCACGCCCTGCTCGACGCTGGCGGTGCACAGCACTTTCGTGTCGCCGAACTCGACCAGCACCGAGCCTTCGGCATGCCGCGTGTAGTTGCGCGTGATGGTCACGCGGCGCAGCTCGTCGGCCTGGCGGCCGCTCGGTCTCGACTTCTCCTCACTCCTCACGCCTCACCCCTCACTTGGAAAATTTCCGTATGGCCGAGTTGATTTCCTGGATGGCGCGCTCGATGTCCTCGTCCGACAGGTTGGGCAGGGGCTGGGCGCCCTTGCGCGCCTTGGCGAAGGCTTCCATCTGCGTCGTGAAGGAATCGACCGGCATGGTCTTGGTCGACACGCTGCCGAGGGTGTCCTCGGCGTAGTTGTCCTCCCAGCGGATGGCGATCATCGACAGGTTGTCGGCGTTGTCGCCGCCGCGCGCCTCGGCCTGATTCAGCAGGGCCGGCGTCGCCTGCACGACGTTGCCGGTGCTCAGGGCGCGGGGGATCACGTCGGCGGGCAGCGGCCCCCACACGCCGTCCGAGCAGAGCAGGATGACGTCGCCGGTCATCAGCGGCGTCTTCTTCGAAAAGTCGATCTGCGGGGCATTGCCGCCGCCCAGGCAGCTGAAGATGCGGTTGCGCGCCGGGTGGTGTATGGCGGCCTCGGCGGTGATCAGCCCGTCCTCCACCATGCGCTGCACGCGCGAATGGTCGCGCGTCTGGGCGATGATGCGCCCGCCGCGCAGGGCATACAGGCGCGAGTCGCCGGCGTGCGCCCAGTAGGCGATGGAATCCTGCACGATGCAGGCGACGCAGGTGGTGCGCGGCGCTTCCGGCAGCAGGCGGTCGGCGGCATAGTCGAGGATGGCGTGGTGGGCGTTGGTGAGCGCGGCGGAGAGGAACAGGAAGGGATCCTTCAGCTGCGGATGGGCCTCGCGCTGGAAGGACTCGGTGATGAACTGCACGGCGATCTGCGCCGCCACTTCGCCGTGCAGGTGGCCGCCCATGCCGTCGGCGACGACCATCAGCAGCGCATCGCGCGAATAGCTGTAGGCGATGCGGTCCTCGTTGGTCGGGCGCTTGCCCGGCCGGCTTTCCTGGTAGATGGTGAATTTCATTTGATGAGGGACTTGACCCGTTTGCGCAGGCCGCCGAGAAAGGTGATCCGGGGCACGCTGCGATCCTTGTCGGCGAGCGCCTTCTGCAGGGCGAACACGCTCTGCGGGCGCTCCAGGTAATTGAGCCGCATGCACCAGTCTACGGTTTCCAGCATCTGCCTGGAATATTTTTCCGGCCAGCGCTTGACGGCCGGGGCCAGCTGGTCGCGCTCGACGCGCTGGTCGGCCGCCTGCGGCGCCGCCGCCGCCATGCAGGCGTACATGCTGGCGCCGACCGAGTAGATGTCCGTCCATGGCCCGAGCAGTTCGCGCCGGGCGTTGTTGTACTGCTCGGGGGCGGCGAAGCCGGGCGTGTACATCGGCTTGAGCAGCGGCGTGTCGGTCGACAGCGTCTGGCGCGCCGCGCCGAAATCGATCAGCACCGGCTGGCCGTCGTTGCGCAGGTAGATGTTGGAGGGCTTGATGTCCAGGTGCAGCAGCTTGTGCGTATGCACTTCGCGCAGGCCGTTGAGCAGGCGCGCGAAGATGGCGCGGATGAAGCTCTCGCGGATCTCGCCCCTGTGCTTCTGGATGTGCTCCTGCAGGGTGCGGCCGCGCTCGTAATGCATCACCATGTAGACGGTTTCGTTGGCGCGGAAGAAATTCAGCACCCGCACCACGTTGGGGTGGGAAATCTTCGCCAGCGCGCGGCCTTCCTCGAAAAAGCACTTCATGCCGTAACGGAAGGTCGCCACGTTCTCCTCGGCGATCGAGGGCAGGGCATCGCCCTCGGAGCGCAGCGCCAGCGAATTGGGCAGGTACTCCTTGATGGCCACCGGCGTGTCCTCCTTGTCGAAGGCCAGGTAGACGATCGAGAAGCCGCCCAGCGACAGCTGGCGCTCGATGCGGTACTCATCGAGCTGGTAGCCCGGCGGCAGCGGAACGTTGGTTTGGGGTGGCATGGGCGCGCGCCCGGCGGGAGTTCGGGTTAAGATTGGGAACCAATTGTCTTTTTTTATCGCCGCCCTGTAAAGCCGCGGCGCAGGATATCGCATGATCTACAGCATGACGGGATATGCCGCGCAGATGCGCGACATCGGGCGCGGCATCCTCCATCTCGAGCTGCGCACGGTCAATTCGCGCTATCTCGACATGAATTTCCGCATCGCCGAGGAAGTGCGCATCGTCGAACCGGCCTTGCGCGAGATGATTTCCGGCCGGCTCAACCGCGGCAAGGTCGATTGCCGCCTCAACCTGCTGCCGTCCGCGACGGCGCCGCGCGAGGCCAGCCTCAACCGCGCCCTGCTGCAGCAGCTGGCCACCCTGCAGCTGGGCGTGCGCGACCAGTTGCCCGAGGCTTCGCCGCTCACCGTCGCCGACGTGCTGCGCTGGCCGGGCATGCTGGGCGACGACCAGCCCGGGGCGGACACCCTGCAGGCCGAATGCACCGCGCTGGCGCAGGCCGCGCTCGACGAGCTGGTCGCCACCCGCGCCCGCGAGGGCGGCAAGCTGGCGGCGATGATCCTGGAGCGGGTCGAGCGCATGCGCGCCCTGGTGGCCGAGGCGGGCCCGAAGCTGCCGCAGGCCCTGGCCGATTACCAGGAACGCATGGCGACCCGCCTGCGCGAGGCGGCCGCCAGCCTCGACGAGGAGCGCATCCGCCAGGAGATGGGCCTGTTCGCCACCCGCGTCGACGTCGCCGAGGAACTGAACCGCCTCGTCGCCCATCTCGACGAGGTGGCGCGCGTCGTCGGCAAGGGCGGCGCCATCGGCAAGCGGCTGGACTTCCTCATGCAGGAACTCAACCGCGAGGCCAACACCCTGGCCTCGAAATCGGTCTCCGCGGAAATCACCGCCATCGCCGTGGACATGAAGCTGCTCATCGAGCAGATGCGCGAGCAAGTGCAAAATATCGAGTGAGGAGAAAGGGGTGAGGCGCGAGGAGATGAGGCGGCGCAGGTTTTACCCCTCACCCCTCACCCCTCACCCCTCACACACATGACGGGCAACCTCTTCATCGTCGCAGCCCCCTCCGGCGCCGGCAAGACGACGCTGGTGAAGATGCTGCTGGAGCGCGACGGCGGCATCAAGCTGTCCGTTTCGACCACCACCCGAGCGCCGCGGCCGGGCGAGGCGGACGGGCGCGAGTACCATTTCGTCGATGTGCCGACGTTTGCCGCCCTGCGCGAACGCGGCGAGTTCCTCGAAAGCGCCGAGGTGCACGGCAACCATTACGGCACCTCGCGCGCGTGGATCGAGCGGCAGATGGCGGCCGGGCAGGACATCCTGCTGGAGATCGACTGGCAGGGCGCGCAGCAGGTGCGCAAGGCTTTCCCGGGCTGCGTCGGCATTTTCATCCTGCCGCCGTCGGTCGAGGAACTGGAGCGGCGCCTGAGGGGGCGCGGCCAGGACAGCGCCGACATCATCGCCCGCCGCGTGGCCGCCGCCCTGGGCGAAATGCGCCATGTAAACGAGTTCGATTATGTTATTATTAACAACAAGTTGCCGGAGGCCATCGAAGACCTCCAGACCGTAGTGCGCGCGATCCGGCTGCGCTACGCCTCGCAGCTCGATCGCCACCGCGCGCTTTTCGCATTTCTCGAACACAACGCTTAGGAAAAACCATGGCCCGCATCACCATTGAAGACTGCCTGAAAAGAATTCCCAACCGCTTCCAGCTGACCCTGGCCGCCACCTACCGCGCCCGCCAGCTGACCCTCGGCACCTCGCCCATGATCGAGGGCGAGAAGGACAAGCCGACCGTCGTCGCGCTGCGCGAGATCGCCGCCGGCAAGGTCGGCCTGGAAGTGCTCAACCGCGGGCAGGCCTGAGTTGTAACTCGGGAGAGGATGGTGAGACATGCAAATCGCCACGCCCTCTCCCGGCCCGCAGACCCCCCAAGCCTACGACACTGAGTTCGCCCTCCAGCTGGAGAAGCTGGGGGAGCTCCTCGGCACCTACCTCAAGCCCGAGGACATCGAGCGCGTCGCCGCCGCCTTCCTCTTTTCGGCGGAGGCGCACAAGGGCCAGTTCCGCATCAGCGGCGAGCCCTACTTCTCCCACCCGCTCGCCGTCGCCGGCATCCTCACCGGCTGGCACCTCGACGCCCAGGCGCTCATCGCGGCGCTGCTGCACGACGTCACCGAAGACACCGAGATCACCAACAAGGAGATCGGGGAGAAATTCGGCAAGGTGACCGCCGAGCTGGTCGACGGCGTCTCCAAGCTGGACAAGATCGAGTTCCAGTCCATCGAGGACGCCCAGGCCGAGAACTTCCGCAAGATGCTGCTGGCGATGGCGCGCGACGTGCGCGTCATCCTCATCAAGCTGGCCGACCGGCTGCACAACATGCGCACGCTGGACACCCTGCGGCCGGACAAGCGCCGTCGCATCGCCCGCGAGACGCTGGAGATCTACGCCCCCATCGCCAACCGGCTCGGCCTCAACAACCTGTATCGCGAACTGCAGGAGCTGGCCTTCCGCCACGTCTGGCCGCTGCGCTACAACGTGCTGGCCAAGGCCATCAAGGCGGCGCGCGGCAACCGGCGCGAGGTGGTGGGCAAGATCCTGCAGGGGATCAAGGCCCGTCTCGCCGATGCGAAGGTCGAGGCCGAGGTGATGGGCCGCGAGAAGCACCTGTTCGGCATCTACCGCAAGATGCGCGGCAAGTCGCTCTCCTTCTCCCAGGTGCTCGACATCTACGGCTTCCGCGTCATCGTCAAGGACGTGCCGACCTGCTACCTGGCCCTGGGCGCCCTGCACAGCCTGTACAAGCCGGTGCCGGGCAAGTTCAAGGACTACATCGCCATCCCCAAGGGCAACGGCTACCAGTCGCTGCACACCACGCTGATCGGCCCCTTCGGCACGCCGGTGGAGGTGCAGATACGCACCACCGAGATGCACCACGTCGCCGAGGCGGGCGTCGCCTCGCACTGGCTCTACAAGGACGACAAGAGCCTCTCCGAGCTGCAGCAGCGCACGCACAAGTGGCTGCAGTCGCTGCTCGAGCTGCAGTCGGCCTCGGGCGATTCGGCCGAGTTCCTCGAGCACCTCAAGATCGACCTCTTCCCCGGCGAGGTCTACGTTTTCACGCCGAAGGGCAAGATCCTGCCGCTGCCGCGCGGCTCGACGGCGGTGGACTTCGCCTACGCCGTGCACACCGACATCGGCAACCGCTGCGTCGCCTGCCGCATCAACCACGAGCTGATGCCGCTGCGCACCGAGCTGAGGAACGGCGACCAGGTCGAGATCATCTCCGCGGCGCACGCCAACCCCAACCCGGCCTGGCTGTCCTACGTCAAGACCGGCAAGGCGCGTTCGCAGATCCGCCACTTCCTCAAGACCATGCAATACGAGGAGTCCGCCGCGCTGGGCGACCGCCTGCTGGCGCAGGCCCTGCGGCCCTTCGAGCTTCCGGCGGAGCAGATCGGCGAGGCGGTGTGGGAGAAGTTCGTGCTGGAGTGCGGCGCCAAGTCGAAGAAGGAGGTGCTCACCGACATCGGCCTCGGCAAGCGTCTGCCGGCCATCGTCGCGCGCCGCCTCGCCGAGGGCATCGAGACGGGCCAGATGGCGGTCGAGCCGAAGCCGCAGGAGCCCATCCTGATTCGCGGCAGCGAGGGCATGGCCGTGCAGCTGGCCCATTGCTGCCGGCCGATTCCCGGCGATCCCATCGTCGGCATCATCAAGAAGGGCCAGGGCCTGGTGGTGCACCTGGCCGACTGCCCGAGCGTCTCGACGCGCGGCCGCAGCGAGCGCGCCAAGTGGGTGGACGTCGAGTGGGAGCGCGACGGCGGGCGGCTCTTCGAGGTGGCCATCAAGGTCGAGGCGGAAAACCGCCGCGGCGTGCTGGCCAAGGTCGCCGCCGAGATCGCCGAGGCCGGCTCCAACATCCAGCACGTCACCATGGACGACGAGCACGGCGTGTACACCTCGCTGTACTTCACCCTGCAGGTGTCCAACCGCGTGCACCTGGCGCGCATCATGCGCGCCCTGCGGAACATTCCGGAAGTGGTGCGCATCTCCCGCGTGCGGGAGTAAAATTGCACTTTTGAGACATCAAGAGCAACGACATGGCCCAGTACGAATCCGAGCACACGCAGTTCATGCGTGAATGGCTGGCGCAGCACCCCGAGGAAATCGAAGTGCAGAAGGCCGGCCGCGCCCTGTGGTGGGACAAGGCCCCGCAGACCCCCGACGAGCAGCAGCGCCTGAAAGAGGCGAAGGCGCCGCAGAAGGCCTACGTCTATAGCTGAGGAAAATGTAGGAGCCGGCTTGCCGGCGATAAGACGGATCGCGGCCAAGGCCGCTCCTACAGGCTCGGCCTGCATCCCTTGTTCTCCTCATCCATCGTCTTCGTCGATCTCGAAACCACCGGCGCCAACCCGGCGTTCGACCGCGTCATCGAGGTCGGCATCGTCAAGGTCACCGCCGGGCAGCTCGACTACGAGTGGTCCACGCTGGTCGATCCGGGTGGGCCCATCCCTTCGGTCATCCAGGGCTTCATCGGCATCACCGACGACATGGTGCGCGGCGCGCCGTCCTTCCGCGACATCGCCGACGAGGTCTTCGCCCGCATCGAGGGCAGCCTCTTCGTCGCCCACAACGCGCGCTTCGACTACGGCTTCCTGAAGAACGAGTTCAAGCGCCTGGGGCGGGATTTCCAGCCGCGCGTGCTGTGCACCGTCAAGCTCTCCCGCGCCCTGTATCCCGAGCACCATCGCCACGGCCTCGACGCGCTGATCGCCCGCCACGATCTCGCCTGCGACGCGCGCCACCGCGCGCTCGGCGATGCCCGCGTGCTGTGGGATTTCGTGCAGCTGGTGCATGCCGAACAGCCGCCGGAGGCGATCCAGGCTGCCTTGAAAAAGGCGCTGAAAACGCCCAGCCTGCCCTCGGGCCTGGAGCGCAGCGCGCTCGACGCGGTGCCCGAGGCGCCGGGCGTGTATCTCTTCTACGGCGAGAATGCGCTTCCCCTCTACATCGGCAAGGGCGTCAACATGCGCTCGCGCGTGCAGTCGCACTTCGCCGCCGACCACGGCAGCGGGCGCGCCATGCGCCTCGCGCAGGAAGTGAAGCGCGTCGAATGGATCGAAACCGCCGGCGAACTCGGCGCCCTGCTGCTGGAGGCGCGCCTCATCAAGGAGCGCTCGCCCCTGCACAACCGCCACCTGCGGCGCAACGAGGAACTGTGCGCCTTCCGCCTGAAGGAGGAGGGCGAATTTACCCAAGATCGCGCCCTCGAACTGCTACCGCTGGCCGGGGCCCGGGCCGGGGAACTCGACGAACTCTACGGCCAGTTCAAGTCGAAGCGCGAAGCCCACAACACGCTGCGCGAACTGGCCGGCGAATACGGCCTGTGCCTCAAGCGCCTCGGCCTGGAACAGGGCAAGGGCCCGTGCTTCAATCACCAGACCAGGCGCTGCAAGGGCGTCTGCGTCGGCAAGGAAAGCCCGCAGCAGCACGACCTGCGCCTGAAGACGGCGCTGGCCGTGCTCAAGCTGCGCGCCTGGCCCTTCCCCGGCCGTATCGCCATCCGCGAGCGCGACGAATGGCACCTCTTCGAATCCTGGTGCTACCTCGGCACGGCGAAAAGCGAAGCCGACCTGCACGAAGCCGCGCAGACGCGCTTCGAGCCCGCCTTCGATCTCGACACCTACCGCATCCTGCGCCGCGAGCTGGAAAAGCGCGCCGGCTCGATGGATATCGTGCGTCTGGACACCCCGTCATTCCCGCGAACGCGGGAATCCACCGAAATTTCCTGAGCGCCCGCATGAGCGACGACGGCAAAATTCGCATTTCAAAGCTGATGTCCGAACAGGGTCTCTGTTCGCGCCGCGAAGCCGACGCCTACATCGAGCGCGGCTGGGTCTTCGTCGACGGCGTGCGCGTCACCGAGCTCGGCAGCCGCGCGCTGCCGACGCAGAAGATCACCTTGAGCCGCGAAGCGCAGTCGAGCCAGCTTTCCCTCGTCACCATCCTGCTCAACAAGCCGATCGGCTTCGTCTCCGGCCAGGCCGAGCAGGGCTACAAGCCGGCGGTGACGCTGTTCACCGCCGCTACCCAGAACGCCGGCGACCAGTCGGCGCAACGCTTCAATCCGGCGCACCTCAAGGGCCTCGCGCCGGCCGGGCGCCTCGACATCGACTCCACCGGCCTGCTGGTGCTGACCCAGGACGGCCGCATCGCCAAGCTGCTCATCGGCGAGGACTCGCGCATCGAGAAGGAATACCTGGTGCGCGTCGAAGGCAAGCTCGACGCCAAGGGCCTGGCACTCCTGAATCACGGCCTCTCGCTCGACGACCAGGCGCTGAAACCGGCCAAGGTGAGCTGGCAGAACGAGGACCAATTGCGCTTCGTCCTGCGCGAGGGCAAGAAGCGGCAGATCCGCCGCATGTGCGAACTGGTCGGCCTGAAGGTGACGGGCTTGAAGCGCATTCGCATCGGCAGCGTCAAGCTGGGCGACCTGCCGCTGGGCAAGTGGCGCTACCTGCGCGAGGACGAGCGGTTTTAGGTAGGTCCCGCGGCACAATGCAGGACATCCTTGTGGCCCGGCTGCTGACAATGCCCTGGCTGAAGGCAAACAGCACAACCTTGAGCACCATAGATAAGGTTCCAGTTCCTTGCTGCTCCTTGCCCCGTTTCTCGCAATTGCACTACTTGCGCAGTGATGTTGCCCGCAGTATCATCCACAACATGAACACTGCCGCTAAACTGCTTCAAGCCATGCGTAGCGATCCGCGCGACTGGAAGCTTGCGCAGCTTCAAACAGTAGCGCGCCAGAACGGAATCGCCTGGCGGCACGTTGGAACGAGTCACTGCGTCTTTGTGCGCGCTGATGGCAAGACGCTTCCCGTTCCGGCTCGGCGTCCAATCAAGCCGATCTATGTCAAGAAGTTCCTGGAACTCGTTGAAGGAGCATGAACCATGGGAAAGAGAATTGACTACCCGTTTGAAATTCGTCCGCTGTCGGCTGAGGAAGGCGGTGGCTTTCTTATCTCGTACCCGGATTTCTCGGAGTGCCTCTCCGATGGCGAGACAGTCGAGGAAGCGCTCGCGAACGGGAAGGACGCTTTGAAGTCAACGATTGCCGCGCTCAAGGCCAGGGATCTACCTATCCCTGCCCCGAATAGCGGGGGCGTCGCATCCGGAAAGTTTGTCGCCCGCGTTCCAAAGACGGTCCACGCGCGGTTGGCTACACGTGCAAAGGCAGAGGGTGTGTCACTTAATACCCTTGTTCTCACGTTCATCGCGGAAGGTCTTGGGCGAAAAGGACGGCACGCGTAGCAGCGAATGTGGCCGAACCCATCATTCCACCGGACGCTGCGCGATGAAGCCGCGCAGCGTCGGTGAATTCAGACGTTGAAGCTGTAGAAAAACTCAAACCGAGAAAAATCAGATGGGCACTCAAGAAAGCCGACCTCATAAAACGGCCCATAAGCGACGATCGGATGCTCAGGTGGGGTTGAGTGACCCCCGTAAATCGTACTCAACGACCCCTCAAGCAGTTTTCCTACACCCTCGTTAGGGCTAATTCAGTGATCGCGCCATTTGCATATCACCGATACGTTTTCGTCATCGCAATTGCGGCGCTTGCTGCATCTTTTGGCTTGCTGTTCAAAGCCGGCTGCGTCGGTGATCTCAAAACTGGTTCTCTTGGTGATCCAGTTGCCGCTCTCTACTATGAGGGCTTGGCACTGCCGCCGTTTCTTCTTGGGCTTCTTGGCTTTGCCGCGTTATTTTTCATCCGTCGGCAACTCGCTTTTCAATATCGTGTTGCCCACGCGTTGGCATTTATATTTTTCGGAGGGTTCGCTCTCTGGCTTATTGGTATTCAATTTGAGACTTGGGGTGTTCAACAATGCTTCTAGATTTTGACCGGTCGGGGAGATAGGTAACAAATAAGTCTGGGGACATGGGTAACAGACTCTTTGCTACCAAGTGACATTCCCGGGCTTGAGCCGGGAAGCGTGGCTGGGGGGCAACGCAGCGTAGCGTAGTTGGCGCCCAGCCACG
>JACRPA010000011.1 GCA_016214145.1 Rhodocyclales bacterium | reverse complement strand
CGGCTCGATCGAGCTGCCGGCGGGCACCGAGATGGTGATGCCGGGCGACAACATCACCATCACGGTGAAGCTGATCGCCCCGATCGCCATGGAAGACGGACTGCGCTTTGCCATCCGCGAAGGCGGTCGTACCGTCGGCGCCGGCGTCGTGGCGAAAGTGATCGAGTGATCAATGCGTGAACGAGAGGCGCTCCGACCCTCGGGGCGCCTCGTAGTCTCTGCCGCAGGGGCATAGCTCAATTGGCAGAGCGTCGGTCTCCAAAACCGAAGGTTGGGGGTTCGAGACCCTCTGCCCCTGCCAACAGAACTTAAGGCGAGAGTAATGGCCGACAAAATCAAGTTCGCGCTGGCGTTGTTGCTGGTGGCTGCAGGCGTAGCGGGTTTCTACCTGCTGGGAGAGGCTGCGTTGATCCTGCGCGTGCTGTCCGTTCTGGCGGGCGTGATCGCGGGTGCCGTGGTGGCCTGGTTTACCGAGCCGGGGCAGCGCTTTTTCGCCTTCAGCCAGGAAGCCTGGACGGAGACCAAGAAGGTGGCCTGGCCTTCCCGCAAGGAAACCGTACAGACCACCGGTGTGGTTTTCGCCTTCGTAGTCGTCATGGCGATTTTCCTGTGGTTGACCGACAAGAGCCTGGAGTGGGTTTTTTACGACCTGATCCTGGGATGGAAGAAATCATGACCAAGCGCTGGTATGTTGTGCATGCCTACTCGGGCTTCGAGAAGTCCGTGCAGCGCGCCCTGGCCGAGCGCATCAGGCGCGCCGGCATGGAAGAGAAATTCGGCCAGGTCCTGGTGCCGGTCGAGGAAGTGGTCGAGATGAAATCCGGCCAGAAGAGCATCTCCGAGCGCAAGTTTTTCCCCGGCTACGTGCTGGTGGAGATGGAGATGGACGACGACACCTGGCACCTGGTGAAGAACACCTCCAAGGTGACCGGCTTCGTCGGCGGCACCGCGACCAAGCCGACGCCGATCTCCGAAAAAGAGGTCGCCAAGATCATGCAACAGATGCAGGAGGGCGTCGAAAAGCCGAAGCCCAAGGTCCTGTACGAAGTCGGCGAGATGGTGCGGGTCAAGGAAGGCCCCTTCACCGACTTCAACGGTACGGTGGAAGACATCAACTACGAGAAGAGCAAGCTGCGCGTGGCGGTGACCATTTTCGGTCGCTCGACGCCGGTTGAACTGGAATTCTCGCAGGTAGAGAAGGCTTAACAGGACGGGTCCAGGACCGCCCTCCGGGCCATTTGGCCCGGGCGTAATTTCCCTGGAAGAGGAGCGCAAGTAGGGCGGCCGAAAACGCAGTTTCGGCGCAGGCTAACGTGAGCGAAGCGAACGTTAAGCGCAGCGGCCGCAGCCAAAGCGCGTTACCACTCACTTAACAGGAGCCATCATGGCCAAGAAGATCGTCGGCTTTATCAAGCTGCAAGTGCCGGCGGGCAAGGCGAATCCCTCGCCCCCGATCGGTCCCGCGCTGGGTCAGCGCGGCCTCAACATCATGGAATTCTGCAAGGCGTTCAACGCCCAGACGCAGGGCGTCGAGCCCGGCCTGCCGATTCCCGTGGTGATCACCGCCTTTGCGGACAAAAGCTTCACTTTCGTGATGAAGACGCCACCGGCGTCCGTGCTCATCAAGAAGGCTGCCAAGATCGACAAGGGTTCGGCAAAGCCGCACACCGACAAGGTGGGCAAGCTGACCCGCGCCCAGGTCGAGGAAATCGCCAAGGCCAAGATGAAAGATCTCACCGCCGCTGACCTGGAAGCCGCCATGCGCACAGTCGCCGGCAGCGCCCGCAGCATGGGCGTCACCGTGGAGGGCATGTAACATGGCCAAACTCTCCAAGCGCACCACGGCGCTGCGTGGCAAGGTCGACCGCAATAAGGCCTATCCGGTTTCCCAGGCGCTTGCCCTCGTCAAGGAATGCGCCACCGCCAAGTTCGATGAATCCGTTGATATTGCGGTAAACCTCGGCATCGATGCCAAGAAATCCGACCAGCTGGTGCGTGGGTCCGTTGTGCTGCCGGCCGGTACCGGCAAGAAAGTGCGTGTTGCCGTCTTCGCTCAGGGCGACAAGGCCCAGGCCGCCAAGGATGCCGGCGCGGACATCGTCGGCTTCGACGATCTTGCCGCCCAGGTCAAGGAAGGCAAGATGGACTTCGACGTGGTCGTCGCCACGCCGGACGCCATGAAAGTAGTCGGAGCGCTCGGCCAGATCCTCGGCCCGCGCGGCCTCATGCCTAACCCGAAGGTCGGCACGGTGACGATGGATGTCGCCACGGCAGTGAAGAATGCCAAGGCGGGCCAGGTGCAGTACCGCACCGACAAGGCCGGCATCATCCAGTGCACCATCGGCCGCGCATCCTTTTCGATCGAGCAACTGCAGCAGAACATGGCCGCGCTGATCGATGCCCTGAACAAGTCCAAGCCGGCCACCAGCAAGGGCCAGTATCTGAAGAAGGTCTCCGTTTCCAGCACCATGGGGGCGGGGGTGCGCGTCGACCAGGCCAGCCTGTCGGCGCAGCAGTAAGGAATTGATCCCCGCCCAGGCGGGGAGAGAGCTTTGGGACGCCGGGGAAGCGCAAGCCGAACCGGCGGATCGTCAAAGACCGCAGGTGCCCGAGGGTGCGGCATGACCCGGAGGCTTAAGTGTGCAAGCAGCCTGCGCAGACGGTGCACCCAGACAGGATTTTCGTCCGCTGCCTGACCGCGGCGGACAGCACTCCTGATCCAGGTCGCCGTGGGTGCGGCGGAGCAGTTTCCGCCGCGTGTTGACTTGAAAGGAGAAAAGGACCTCATGGGCCTCAATCTTGAAAGCAAAAAAGCCATCGTGGCGGAGGTGTCGGCACAAGTAGCCGGCGCCCAGACCATCGTCGTGGCCGAGTACCGCGGCATCGAGGTGGGCGATCTCACCCAGCTGCGTGCGAAGGCCCGCCAGTCTGGCGTCTATCTGCGTGTGCTGAGAAACACCCTGGCCCGTCGTGCGGTTGCCGACACCGCATTTGCGGTGCTCGCCAACCAGCTGACCGGTCCGCTGATCTACGGCATTTCGAGCGATCCGGTCGCGGCAGCGAAGGTGCTGCACGACTTTGCCAAAGGCAACGAGAAGCTGGTGCTCAAGGCTGGCGTATACGCCGGCAAGGCGCTGGACAAGGCGGGCGTGCAGGCGCTGGCCTCGATTCCGAGCCGCGAAGAGTTGCTCGCCAAGCTGCTCGGCGTCATGAAGGCGCCGGTGTCCGGCTTTGCGGTTGCGCTCGGCGCATTGGCAAAGCAACGCGAAGCGGCTGCCGCCTGAACGATCCCTTACCACTTTCGAATCTGGAGTAAATGAACATGGCTATCAGCAAAGAAGACATCCTCGAAGCCGTCGGCAGCATGACGGTGATGGACCTGAACGACCTGGTCAAGGCGTTCGAAGAGAAGTTCGGCGTTTCCGCCGCCGCGATGGCGGTGGCTGCCCCGGGTGGTGCCGCCGCCCCCGCCGCGGAAGAGCAGACCGAATTCACCGTCATTCTGGCCGCCACTGGCGACAAGAAGGTCGAGGTGATCAAGGTTGTTCGCGCGGTGACCGGCCTCGGCCTCAAGGAAGCCAAGGACCTGGTCGACGGTGCGCCCAAACCCGTCAAGGAAGCGATTCCCAAGGCGGACGCCGAGGCGATCAAGAAGCAACTGGAAGACGCCGGCGCGAAAGCCGAGATCAAGTAAGGCTGTTTTGGCAGGCTGGGCTGGCGGTTTTGGCCGCCAGCCCTTTGCCTTTGAAGATATTCCCAGTTTCCAGTTGCCAGCTGCCCGCAAATGCACCATGACGCTGCAAGCAACTGACAACTGAAAACTGATTTCTCACCCCCGGAGCCGATATGACGTACTCCTATACCGAGAAAAAGCGCATCCGCAAGAGCTTCGCCAAGCGCGCGAGCGTTCTGGACGTGCCCTTCCTGCTGGCGACCCAGTTGGAGTCCTATCTGGCGTTCCTGCAGACGGATATCCCGCCTGCACAGCGCCGCAACCAGGGCTTGCAGGCCGCATTTACCTCGATCTTCCCGATCTCCAGCCACAGCGGCAATGCGCGCCTGGAGTTCGTCTATTACGCTCTCGGCGAGCCGGCCTTCGATGTCAAGGAATGCCAGCAGCGCGGCCTGACTTTCGCCAGCCCGCTGCGCGCCCGCGTGCGTTTGGTCATCATGGATCGCGAGGCGGCAAAGGAGACCATCAAGGAAGTGAAGGAGCAAGAGGTGTACATGGGCGAGATACCGCTCATGACCACTACCGGTTCCTTCGTCATCAACGGCACCGAGCGCGTCATCGTTTCCCAGCTGCACCGCTCGCCTGGCGTGTTCTTCGAGCACGACCGCGGCAAGACCCACTCCTCTGGAAAGCTGCTGTTCTCGGCGCGCATCATCCCCTATCGCGGTTCATGGCTGGACTTCGAATTCGATCCGAAGGATTACCTCTACTTCCGCGTCGACCGCCGCCGCAAGATGCCGGTGACGATCCTGCTCAAGGCCATCGGCCTGTCGCCAGAGCAGATCCTTGCCACCTTCTTCGAGTTCGACGCTTTCCACCTGTCCAAGAAGGGCATCCAGTTCGAGGTGGTGCCCGAGCGCCTGCGCGGGGAAGTCGCCCGCTTTGACATCACCGACAAGGCCGGCAAGGTCATCGTCGCCAAGGACAAGCGCATCACCGCCAAACACATCCGCGAGCTGGCGGAAGCTGGCATCAAGAAAATCAACGTGCCGGAGGAGTTCCTCGTCGGTCGCGTCATCGGCCGCAACGTCATCGATGCAGAGACGGGCGAGATCCTTGCCAATGCCAACGAGGAGCTGACCGAAAGCCTGCTCGGCAAGCTGCGCGAATCCGGCGTGGCCGAGTTGCTCACGCTGTACACCAACGACCTCGACCGCGGCGCCTACATCTCCTCGACGCTGCGCACCGACGAGACGGCAGACCAGTTGGCGGCCCGTGTGGCCATCTATCGGATGATGCGCCCCGGCGAGCCGCCCACCGAGGATGCCGTCGAGACCCTGTTCCACGGCCTGTTCTACTCCGAGGAGCGTTACGACCTGTCGGCCGTCGGCCGCATGAAGTTCAACCGCCGCGTTGGTCGCGAAGGGCTGGACGGCCCCGGTACGCTGTCCAATCCGGACATTATCGACGTCATTCGCATACTCGTAGAGCTGCGCAATGGCCGCGGCGAGATTGACGACATCGATCACCTCGGCAACCGCCGCGTGCGTTCCGTCGGCGAACTGGCGGAGAACCAGTTCCGCGCCGGCCTGGTGCGCGTCGAGCGCGCCGTGAAGGAGCGTCTGTCGCAGGCCGAATCCGAGAACCTGATGCCGCACGACCTGATCAATGCCAAGCCCATCTCGGCGGCGATCAAGGAGTTCTTCGGCTCCAGCCAGCTCTCGCAGTTCATGGACCAGACCAACCCGCTGTCCGAGATTACGCACAAGCGCCGCGTCTCGGCCCTCGGCCCGGGCGGCCTGACACGCGAGCGCGCCGGCTTCGAGGTGCGCGACGTGCACCCGACCCACTACGGTCGCGTCTGCCCGATCGAAACGCCGGAAGGCCCGAACATCGGCCTCATCAACTCACTGGCGTTGTACGCCCGCACCAACCAGTTCGGCTTCATGGAAACGCCCTACCGCAAGGTGGTGGACAGCCGCGTCGCCGATCAGATCGATTACCTGTCGGCGATCGAGGAAGGCCATTTTGTCATTGCCCAGGCCAACGCCCATCTGGACAAGAAGGGCAAGCTCGTCGACGAATTGGTCTCGTCCCGACACAAGAGCGAATTCACGCTGGTCACGCCGGACCAGGTGCAGTACATGGACATCGCGCCGGGGCAGATCGTTTCGGTGGCCGCCTCGCTCATCCCCTTCCTCGAGCACGACGACGCCAACCGCGCGCTGATGGGCGCCAACATGCAGCGCCAGGCGGTGCCTTGCCTGCGCGCCGAAAAAGCGCTGGTCGGAACCGGCATCGAACGCACCGTGGCCGTCGACTCCGGCACCGCCGTGCAGGCGTTGCGCGGCGGCGTGGTCGATTACGTCGACGCCAACCGCATCGTCGTGCGCGTGCATGACGACGAGACGGTGCCGGGTGAAGTCGGTGTCGACATCTACAATCTGATCAAGTACACCCGTTCAAACCAGAACACCAACATCAACCAGCGCCCGCTGGTGAAGGTGAGCGACACCATTGCCAAGGGCGACGTCATTGCCGACGGTGCCTCCACCGACATGGGCGAACTGGCGCTCGGCCAGAACATGCTGGTGGCTTTCATGCCCTGGAACGGCTACAACTTCGAGGACTCGATCCTGATTTCCGAGCGCGTGGTGGCCGACGATCGCTTCACCTCGATCCACATCGAGGAATTGACGGTGGTCGCCCGCGATACCAAGCTCGGCGCTGAGGAAATCACCCGCGACATCGCCTCGCTCGGCGAGGCGCAGCTTTCGCGCCTGGATGAATCCGGCATTGTCTACATCGGCGCCGAGGTGGAAGCCGGCGATGTGCTGGTGGGAAAGGTGACGCCGAAGGGCGAGACCCAGCTCACACCGGAGGAAAAGCTGCTGCGCGCCATCTTCGGCGAGAAGGCTTCCGACGTGAAGGACACTGGTCTGCGCGTGCCGTCCGGCATGTCCGGCACGGTGATCGACGTCCAGGTGTTCACCCGGGAAGGTATCGAGCGCGACAAGCGCGCCCAGCAGATCATCGACGATGAACTGCGCCGCTACAAGACCGACCTGGCCGACCAGATGCGCATTGTCGAACGGGATACCTTCGCCCGTATCGAGCGCTTGCTCGTCGGCAAGGTCGCCAACAAGGGCCCGAAGAAGCTGACCAAGGGCACCAAGCTGACGAAGGCCTACCTGGAGTCGATCGACCCGCATCACTGGTTCGACATTGGTTTGGCCAACGATGAAACCGCCCAGCAGTTGGAGAACCTGCGCGAGAGTATCGAGCAGACGCGCAAGGACTTCGACCAGGCCTTCGAAGCCAAGAAGAAAAAGCTCACCCAGGGTGACGAACTGCCTCCTGGCGTGCAGAAGATGGTCAAGGTTTACCTGGCCGTCAAGCGCCGCCTGCAACCTGGCGACAAGATGGCTGGCCGCCACGGTAACAAGGGCGTCGTCTCGCGCATCGTGCCGATCGAGGACATGCCCCACATGGCCGACGGCACGACGGTCGACATCGTGCTCAACCCGCTGGGCGTGCCTTCACGGATGAACATTGGCCAGATCCTGGAGACGCACCTTGGCTGGGCCGCCAAGGGCCTCGGCCTGAAGATCGGCGAAATGATGAAGAAGCAGACCGCTGTCGCCGACCTGCGCAAATACCTGAACAAGATTTACAACTCAAGCGGCAAGGGCGAGGACGTCGATTCGCTGTCCGACCTGGAGATCCTTGAACTGGCGGACAACCTCAAGCCCGGCGTGCCTTTCGCCACGCCGGTGTTCGACGGTGCTCACGAGGATGAGATCAAGAACATGCTGGAACTGGCCGGATTGCCGCCCACGGGCCAGGTGACGCTGTTCGACGGCCGCACGGGCGAGAAGTTCGAGCGACCCGTGACCGTGGGCTATATGCACGTGCTGAAGCTGCACCATCTGGTGGACGACAAGATGCATGCGCGTTCCACCGGCCCCTACAGCCTGGTGACGCAGCAGCCGCTGGGCGGCAAGGCGCAGTTCGGCGGCCAGCGCTTCGGCGAGATGGAAGTGTGGGCCCTGGAAGCCTACGGCGCCTCCTACACGCTGCAGGAGATGCTCACGGTCAAGTCCGACGACGTGTCGGGCCGCACCAAGGTTTACGAAAACATCGTCAAGGGCGAGCACAAGATCGACGCCGGTATGCCGGAATCCTTCAACGTGCTGGTCAAGGAAATCCGCTCTCTGGCGATCGACATCGACCTCGAGCGGTATTAAGAGACCGGCCGAAGCCGCCAGCCCTGCGCAGTGCATGACTGGTGGCAATGGAATTTTGATTTGAAGTTTCACCCCTTGCAGGAGTGAAGACATGAAAGCACTACTCGATCTGTTCAAGCAGGTAACTCAGGAAGAGGAGTTCGACGCCATTACCATCGGCCTCGCCTCGCCCGAGAAGATCCGCTCCTGGTCCTATGGCGAAGTGAAGAAGCCGGAGACCATCAACTATCGCACCTTCAAGCCGGAACGCGACGGCCTCTTCTGCGCCAAGATATTCGGCCCGGTGAAGGACTACGAGTGCCTTTGCGGCAAGTACAAGCGTCTCAAGCACCGCGGCGTCATCTGCGAGAAATGCGGCGTCGAAGTCACGCTGTCGAAGGTGCGCCGCGAGCGCATGGGCCACATCGAGCTGGCCTCGCCGGTTGCCCATATCTGGTTCCTGAAGAGCCTGCCCAGCCGCCTCGGCATGGTGCTCGACATGACGCTGCGCGACATCGAGCGCGTGCTCTATTTTGAAGCCTATGTCGTGGTTGACGCCGGCATGACGCCACTCAGCAGAGCTCAGTTGCTGTCGGAGGACGACTACCTCGCCAAGGTCGAGGAGTACGGCGATGATTTTGCCGCAGTGATGGGCGCCGAGGGCATCCGCGAACTGCTGCGCTCTCTCGACGCGAATCACGAGATCGACGTCCTGCGCAAGGAACTCGAGACGACCGGCTCGGAAGCCAAGATCAAGAAGATCGCCAAGCGCCTCAAGGTGCTGGAGGCCTTCCAGCAATCCGGCATCAAGCCGGACTGGATGATCCTCGAAGTGCTGCCTGTCCTGCCGCCCGACCTGAGACCGCTGGTGCCGCTGGACGGCGGCCGCTTCGCCACCTCGGATCTCAACGATCTCTACCGCCGCGTCATCAACCGCAACAACCGCCTGAAGCGCCTGCTTGAACTCAAGGCGCCCGAGATCATCGTGCGCAACGAGAAGCGCATGCTGCAGGAAGCCGTCGACTCGCTGCTCGACAACGGTCGCCGCGGCAAGGCCATGACCGGCGCCAACAAGCGCCCGCTGAAGTCCCTCGCTGACATGATCAAGGGCAAAGGCGGCCGCTTCCGCCAGAACCTGCTGGGCAAGCGCGTCGACTATTCCGGCCGCTCCGTCATCGTGGTTGGCCCGCAATTGAAACTGCACCAGTGCGGATTGCCGAAGAAAATGGCGCTCGAACTGTTCAAGCCCTTCATCTTCAACAAGCTGGAGTTGTTGGGCCTCGCCACCACCATCAAGGCGGCGAAGAAGCTGGTCGAGCAGGAAGTGCCGGAGGTGTGGGATATCCTCGAAGAGGTGATCCGTGAGCATCCGGTCATGCTCAACCGTGCGCCGACCCTGCATCGTCTCGGCATTCAGGCATTCGAGCCGACGTTGATCGAAGGCAAGGCTATTCAGTTGCATCCGCTCGTCTGCGTGGCCTTCAACGCTGACTTCGACGGCGATCAGATGGCCGTACACGTGCCGTTGTCGCTGGAAGCGCAGATGGAAGCGCGGACGCTGATGCTGTCTACCAACAATATCCTGTCGCCGGCCAACGGCGAGCCGATCATCGTTCCGTCACAGGACATAGTGCTCGGACTCTATTTCGCCACGCGGGACCGTATCAACGCCAAAGGTGAAGGTATGGCCTTCGCCGATATCTCGGAGGTGAAGCGCGCCTTCGAATCCGGCCAGGCCGATATTCACGCCCGCATCATGGCGCGCATCAGGGAATACGATGTCACTGATGAAGGCGAGAAGATCGAGAAGATTACGCGCTATGAGACGACCATTGGCCGTGCCATCCTCTCCGAGATCCTTCCTGCCGGACTGCCTTTTTCGATCATCAACAAGGCGCTCAAGAAGAAGGAAATCTCCCGCCTCATCAACGCCTGCTTCCGCCGCTGCGGCCTCAAGGAAACGGTGATTTTCGCCGACAAGCTGATGCAGGCCGGCTTCGGTTTGGCCACGCGCGCCGGCATTTCCATCTCCATCGGCGACATGCTGGTTCCGCCGCAGAAGCATGAGATCATTTCAGCCGCCGAGCACGAGGTGAAGGAAATCGAGAAGCAGTACACCTCAGGCCTTGTCACCGACGGCGAGCGCTACAACAAGGTGGTGGACATTTGGGGTCGCGCTGGCGATCAGGTGGCCAAGGCCATGATGGAGCAACTCTCCCATCAGGAAGTCATCGACCGCGGTGGTAAGAAGGTGGCGCAGGAGTCCTTCAACTCCATCTACATGATGGCCGACTCGGGTGCCCGCGGCTCCGCCGCACAGATCCGCCAGTTGGCCGGCATGCGCGGCCTGATGGCCAAGCCGGACGGCTCGATCATCGAGGTACCGATCACCACCAACTTTCGCGAAGGCCTTAACGTCCAGCAGTACTTCATTTCGACGCACGGCGCGCGCAAGGGCTTGGCCGATACCGCGCTGAAAACCGCCAACTCGGGTTACCTGACCCGCCGCCTGGTGGATGTTACCCAGGATCTGGTGGTGACCGACGACGATTGCGGCACCACCAACGGTTTTGCCATGAAGTCGCTGGTGGAAGGCGGCGAGGTGGTCGAGGCGCTGCGCGAACGCGTGCTCGGCCGCGTCACGATTTCCGATGTGCTCCACCCGGAGACGCAGGACGTACTATTCCCCACCGGATTCCTGCTTGACGAGGATGCTGTCGAGCTGATCGAGACGCTCGGCGTAGACGAGGTGCGCGTGCGTACCCCGCTCAGCTGCGAGACGCGCTACGGTCTATGCGCCAAGTGCTACGGCCGCGATCTCGGTCGCGGTATGCTGGTCAATTCGGGTGAAGCCGTTGGTGTCATAGCGGCCCAGTCGATCGGCGAGCCGGGCACCCAGCTCACCATGCGCACCTTCCACGTCGGCGGCGCGGCCTCCCGTGCGGCGGCTGCTTCGCACGTCGAAGCCAAATCGACCGGCACGGTACGCTTCACGCAGAACATGCGCTACGTTACGAACCCGAAGGGCGAGAAAGTGGTCATTGCGCGTTCCGCCGAGGTGCTGGTCACCGACGACCACGGCCGTGAGCGTGAGCGCCACAAGGTGCCTTACGGCGCCATGCTGGCGGCGGATGACGGCAAGCATGTCAGGGCCGGTGCCCAGTTGGCGACTTGGGATCCGCATACCCGTCCGATCGTCACCGAGTACAGCGGCACGGTGAAGTTCGAGAACGTCGAGGAAGGCGTTACCGTCACCAAGCAGATCGACGAAGTGACGGGCCTTTCTACCCTCGTCGTCATCGATCCGAAGCGCAAGGCGGGGGCCGCCGCCAAGGGGTTGCGTCCGCAGGTAAAACTGCTGACGGCCTCAGGAGATGAAGTGAAGATCCACGGCACCGACCATTCGGTGACCATCACCTTCCAGGTTGGCTCGATCATCACGGTAAAGGATGGGCAGGCGGTTGACCTCGGCGACATCCTGGCCCGTATTCCGCAGGAATCGTCCAAGACGCGCGACATTACAGGCGGCCTGCCGCGCGTGGCCGAGCTGTTCGAGGCCCGTTCGCCCAAGGACGCCGGCATGTTGGCGGAAGTCACCGGCACGGTCTCGTTTGGCAAGGATACCAAGGGCAAGCAGCGTCTGGTGATCACCGAGCCCGACGGTGTGGCACACGAGTACCTGATCACGAAAGACAAGCACGTCATGGCGCACGACGGCCAGGTGGTGAACCGCGGCGAGTTCATTGTGGACGGCCCGGCCGACCCGCACGACATCCTGCGCCTGAAGGGTGTCGAGGAACTGGCCCGCTACATCATTGACGAGGTGCAGGATGTGTACCGCCTGCAGGGCGTAAAGATCAATGACAAGCACATTGAGGTGATCGTGCGTCAGATGCTGCGACGCGTCGTCATCACCGATCCGGGCGACACCCACT
This sequence comes from Rhodocyclales bacterium, assembly GCA_016214145.1. Taxonomy (GTDB): domain Bacteria; phylum Pseudomonadota; class Gammaproteobacteria; order Burkholderiales; family Rhodocyclaceae; genus Desulfobacillus. Next base: position 3,741 of record JACRPA010000011.1, on the reverse strand, counting down.
TCATCCGCGAGGAGCAGGTGGAGCGCGCGGAGGTGCTGGATGAGAACGACAAGGCAAACAACCAGGGCAAGCGTCCGGCCGAGTACCAATACATGCTGCTCGGCATCACCAAGGCCTCGCTGTCGACTGATTCCTTCATCTCGGCGGCCTCCTTCCAGGAAACCACTCGCGTTCTGACCGAAGCGGCGATCATGGGCAAGCGCGACGAGCTGCGCGGCCTCAAGGAAAACGTCATCGTTGGCCGCCTCATCCCGGCAGGTACCGGCCTGGCCTATCACCGGGCGCGGCGCATGCAGGTCGTGGGCGAGGACATCGCCGTCGGCCACGAACTGGTGGTCGAGGAAGGGCCGGCCCAGGAGGACGTCCAGGCCGGTTGACGCTGGAGTGAAAACCCCCTTATAATCCGGCCTCTTTGCGAACGGCGCGGCCAAACCGCGCGCTGCGCGAGAAACACGAATCCCTGAGGCGGCGCAGCTTAATAAGCCGCCTCGGTTTTTTGGACATTCAAAAATATGCCAACAATCAACCAGTTAGTGCGGAAGTCGCGCAAGGCCCCGGCCACCAAGAGCAAGGTACCGGCGCTAGCCAATTGCCCCGCCAAACGTGGCGTGTGCACTCGCGTATATACGACGACGCCGAAGAAGCCGAACTCGGCGCTGCGGAAGGTCGCCAAGGTGCGCCTGACCAACGGTTTCGAGGTGATTTCCTACATCGGCGGCGAAGGCCATAACCTGCAGGAGCACTCGGTGGTGCTGATCCGCGGCGGCCGCGTCAAGGATTTGCCGGGCGTGCGATACCACATCGTGCGTGGCAGCCTGGATACGCAGGGCGTCAAAGATCGCAAGCAGTCTCGTTCGAAGTACGGCGCCAAGCGGCCCAAGGCTGCCTAACTGGAAGAATTGGAGTAAGAGAACATGCCACGACGCAGAGAAGTTCCGAAACGTGACGTTCTGCCCGATCCGAAATTCGGCAGTCAGGATGTGGCGAAATTCGTCAACGTGCTGATGATGAGCGGCAAGAAATCAGTCGCCGAGAGCACGATCTATCGCGCTTTCGACCAAATCAAGACCAAGTCCGGCAAGGACCCATTGGAAATTTTCACTCAGGCGGTGAGCAACGTGAAGCCGTCCGTCGAGGTGAAGAGCCGCCGTGTCGGCGGCGCCAACTATCAGGTGCCGGTGGAAGTACGCCCGGTGCGCCGCGCCGCTCTGGCGATGCGCTGGATTCGTGAATCGGCTCGCAAGCGCTCTGAAAAATCCATGGGCGCACGCTTGGCGGGTGAATTGTTGGAAGCAGCCGAGGGCCGCGGCGGCGCGGTGAAGAAACGCGAGGAAGTTCACCGCATGGCCGAGGCCAACAAGGCCTTCGCGCATTACCGCTTCTGATGAGTGGCCGGGATTCCCGGCCTTGACAAGAAAATTTCCGCCATGGCGTCTCTTTTTTGACACCTTGGCGGTTTGGTTTAGATAAGGCAGGTTAGCAAAGTGGCACGTACGACTCCGATTGAGCGCTACCGAAATATTGGCATCAGTGCCCACATTGATGCCGGCAAGACCACGACCACGGAGCGCATCCTTTTCTATACGGGCGTCTCGCACAAGATAGGCGAGGTGCACGATGGCGCCGCCGTCATGGACTGGATGGAGCAGGAGCGCGAGCGTGGCATCACCATTACGTCCGCCGCCACCACCTGCTTTTGGAAAGGGATGGACGGCAAGTATCCGGAGCACCGTGTCAATATCATCGACACCCCGGGCCATGTGGACTTTACCATCGAGGTGGAGCGCTCCATGCGCGTGCTGGACGGCGCCTGCATGGTGTATTGCGCGGTGGGCGGTGTGCAGCCCCAGTCGGAGACGGTGTGGCGTCAAGCCAACAAGTACAAGGTGCCGCGTCTGGCTTTTGTGAACAAGATGGACCGCCAGGGCGCGGACTTCTTCAAGGTTTTCGAGCAAATGAAGACCCGCCTGAAAGCCAACCCGGTGCCATTGCAGGTGCCGATCGGCGCCGAAGAAAATTTCGAGGGTGTGATCGACCTGATCCGCATGAAAGCGATTTTCTGGGACGACGCCAGCCAGGGTATGAAGTTCGATCTGCGGGACATTCCCGCCAATCTGGCCGATAAGGCTCAGGAGTGGCGCGAGCAGATGATCGAAGCGGCGGCCGAGGCCAACGAAGAACTGATGAACAAGTATCTCGAAGAGGGTAACCTCTCCGAGGCGGACATCAAGGCGGGCCTGCGCCAGCGCACCATAGGTAGCGAGATCGTGCCGATGCTGTGCGGCTCCGCTTTCAAGAACAAGGGCGTGCAGGCCATGCTGGATGCAGTCATCGACTTCATGCCGGCACCAACCGATATTCCGCCGGTCAAGGGCGAACTGGAGAACGGCAAGGAAGGCGAGCGCAAGGCCGATGACGCCGAGCCGTTCTCCGGCCTGGCATTCAAGATCATGACCGACCCTTACGTTGGCCAGTTGACCTTCTTTCGCGTCTATTCCGGCGTGGTGAATTCCGGCGATACGATCTACAACCCGATCAAGGGTCGCAAGGAACGCATCGGCCGCATCCTGCAGATGCATGCCAATCAGCGTCAGGAGATCAAGGAAGTGCGCGCCGGCGATATCGCCGCTGCGGTCGGCCTCAAGGAAGCGACCACCGGCGAGACGCTGTGCGATCCCGACAAGGTCATCACGCTCGTCAAGATGGTGTTTCCCGAGCCGGTGATCCATGTTGCCGTTGAGCCGAAGACCAAGGCCGACCAGGAGAAGATGGGCATTGCCCTCAACCGCTTGGCGCAGGAAGATCCCTCGTTCCGCGTGCGTACCGACGAGGAATCCGGCCAGACCATCATCTCGGGCATGGGCGAACTGCACCTTGAGATTCTGGTCGATCGCATGAAGCGCGAGTTCAGCGTTGAAGCCAACGTTGGTGCGCCTCAGGTGGCGTATCGCGAAGCGATCAAGAAAAGCACCGAGATCGAGGGCAAGTTCATCAAGCAGTCCGGTGGCCGCGGCCAGTATGGACATGTCTGGCTCAAGCTGGAACCGAACGAAGCTGGCAAGGGTTTTGAATTCATAGATGCCATCAAGGGCGGCACTGTGCCGCGCGAGTTCATTCCGGCGGTAGAAAAGGGGCTTAATGAGACGCTGCCGAATGGTGTGCTGGCCGGTTTCCCCGTGGTGGACGTCAAGGTTACGCTGTTCGACGGTTCTTATCACGATGTGGACTCGAACGAAAATGCCTTCAAGATGGCGGCTTCCATCGCTTTCAAAGATGGCATGCGCAAGGCTAGTCCGGTCCTGCTCGAGCCGATGATGGCCGTAGAGGTGGAAACCCCCGAGGATTTCATGGGCAACGTGATGGGCGACCTGTCCGGCCGCCGTGGCATGGTGCAGGGCATGGAAGACCAGGTCGGCGGCATCAAGCTGGTCAAGGCGGAAGTCCCGCTGGCCGAGATGTTCGGCTATTCGACCACGCTGCGCTCGCTTTCCCAGGGCCGCGCCACTTATTCGATGGAATTCAAGCACTACACCGAGGCGCCGAAGAACGTCGCCGAAGCGATCATCAACAAGAAGTGACTTGTTCTTTAGGGGAATAAAAACATGGCTAAAGGCAAATTCGAACGTACGAAGCCGCATGTGAACGTGGGGACGATTGGACACGTGGACCATGGCAAGACGACCTTGACGGCGGCGATCACGACGGTGCTGTCGACCAAGTTTGGTGGCGAGGCCAAGGCCT
>JACRPA010000009.1 GCA_016214145.1 Rhodocyclales bacterium | reverse complement strand
TCGGCAATGAATTGCATCCTCTGGTCCATAGGTGACGTTTGGCTCCATGGCATAGGGCACCTCCTCTCGGCACCCATTTTGGATAAACTGTCACCTATGTCTCCAGACTATTCTGTTACCTATGTCTCCGGACCGTACCAAGGCATAACACTGCGGTCCACCTGACGCTGCGTGATAAGGCAGCGCAGCGCCGGTGACATCCACGTTAACACTCGATGAAGTCTTTTAAGCACCTTCACGGCACGCGAAATGAGGTTATGGCTCAGGAAGAGCGAGCCATTCTTCTTGCTGTAGAGCGGGCACTAGCCTCGTCCCCTAATTCCCAGACGATCGGAAGAAATGGCGAAATTCCTTTTCTTCAGTTTTTGCAACGGTATCTGCCTTCCACTTTAAGGGCGACTTCGGGACATTTCATTAGCCCCACCGGCGCCGTATCGCCACAAATAGACGTCATAGTGGCCGATGCGAGATACCCGCTGCTCTCCGAGAATAGCGACGGCTCCACGCTAGTGATGCTTCATTCCGTACTTTGCTTTCTCGAAATCAAAACGAACTTGACGACAAAGGACATAAGAAAGTCGGTCGAGAATATCAAGTCAGTTTTCGCATTACTGCGCGATGTCGAAAAATTTTGGCCCCCTGGCTCATGGACCTCCATGACTGCTTCCCTCCTTGCATACAACTGTGCGCAGCGCCTCGCAACGCTTGAGGAAACTTACTTTAGTAATTCGGCACCAGAACACGCCCCGTTCGACTCGTACCTATTGCGTTATCACGCAAACGATCGCTCCGCGGACGGTGGGATAGGCGGCATGCTCCACCTAGAACCTCCGTTTCCGGACGGTGAAGGTAGAGGAACTCGCGAAGATGGATTTTTTCCGTGCTCCATTCCAAGCCACACGCCGCTGTCCGATCTGTACTACTCGTTGGTTCAAAACAGTTACTACATCATCGGAGAAAGAAACTATTCATTCTCTGATATCGGTGCTCAGTTCAACGACTACATGAATTGGGCGACTGCCCTGAGGACAGAAAACGCAAAGGGCTAACATCTGTCGAGCGGACTGTATGCAAGCTGCGCTTGCATTCGTCCGCTCACTTCAACAGCTGATGGTCCGTTTAGAGTCGATAGTTCCCCCTCGCCGTATCACAGCAACTGACTTTTCAATTGAACTTTGATTGCCCAGAAAGTCAGTACCCAGACCACGGCGCCATGCACTCCTCCCCCTAATTCCGCGCATTGCTCATGCGCCGGCTGCCGAAGTAGCGCGCCATCAGCTCGACGGGCAGGGGTATTGGCAGCTCAAGCCGCAGTAATCTTGAACCGGTTCCCGATCAGCGTCGCCAGCACGACCAGGCCGGTCGAGATCAGGATCATGACGATGCCGAGCGCGGACAGCCGGCCCCACAGGCCGTCTTCGCTGTAGCGCAGGATCTGGATGGCGAGGACTTCCGTGCCCGGGCGCGAGAGCACGACCGAGAGGGTCAGCTCGCGCACGAACATCGAGGCCAGCAGGATCCAGCCGGCGACGATGCCGGGCACCAGCAGCGGCACGATGATGCGGCGCAGGGTGACGAGCGGGCTGGCGCCGCAGACGAGGGACGATTCCTCGAGGTGGCTGTGGATCTGGATGAAGGCGCTCGACATCGGCCGGATGCCGTAGGGCAGGTAGGTGGCGATGTAGCCGAGCAGCAGCGCCCAGATCGTCGCATACAGCGGCGTCTGCACGAAGAACCACATGAAGCCGATGCCGATGACGATGCCGGGGAAGGAGAACGAGAGGTAGCTGAGGGATTCGAGCAGGCCGGCGGCGCGGGTCTTCACCTTGACGATGACGTAGGCGACGAAAACCGACAGCGCCACGCCGATCGTCGCGCCGGCCACGGCGAGGAACAGGCTGTTCTTCAGCGCCAGCAGGGTGATCGGGTCCTCGAGCACGGCATGCCAGTGGCGCAGGCCCATCAACGAGAAGGCGCGGGCGCCGGGCACCATCGAGTAGGGCACGAAGGAGGTGTAGAGCAGCACCGCCACCGGCAGCACGATCAGCGCGACCGACAGCAGGCCGACGAGGCCGAAGAGCGGCATGCGCGCGCGGCCGAGTTCGACCAGCGTCGGGCGGAAGCCGCGGCTGGAGACGGTGACGAACTTCTCGCTCTCCGCCGTGAGGGTGCGGTAGACGACGATCAGCGTCACCGAGGCGACCAGCACGCTCATGCCCACCGCCGCGGCCTTGCCGTAGTCGGTGGCGAAGCCGGTGGAGATCATGGTGTAGAGATGGGTGGCGAGCACCTGCACGCGGCCGGGCATGCCGATCATCGAGGGCACGGCGAAGGAGGCGAGGCTGCGCACGATGCCGAGCGTGAAGGCGGCGAGGATCGCCGGGCGCAGCACCGGCAGCGTCACGCGCAGCAGCGTGCGCCAGGTGCCGGCGCCGCAGACGCGCGAGGATTCCTCCAGGGCGACGTCGAAGGAGGCCATGGCCGGCGCGAGGATGAGGTAGGCGATCGGCAGCTCCAGCAGGGCTTCGACGAAGATCATGCCCCACAGCGAGTAGATGTCGAACGGCGCTTCGTCGAGGCCGAAGGCCTGCTTGAGCGCCAGGTTCACCAGGCCGTTGGAGGGATTGAGCAGAAGCGCCCAGCTCACCGCGAAGAGCAGGTGCGGGATCATCATCGGCACGATGGAGATGACGCCGAAGAGGCCCTTGAAGGGGATGTCGGTGCGCGTGTTGAGGTAGGCGAGGAACAGCGCGAGCAGCGTGGACAGCAGCGAGGTGCCGAGCACGAAGACGGCGGTGTTGGCGAGCACCTCGTAGAAGGCCGGGTCGGTGTAGGCCTCGACGTACTTGTCCGTGGTGAAGCGGCCGAAGGCGGTGAGCCCCTCCGAGAAGCTGCCGAGCATCAGCATCAGCACCGGGAAGACGGTGAGCGCGCCGACGACGGCGATCAGCGACCAGGTAAGTTTGTTTCTCGGATTGGCCATGCCGCCTACTGCGCCACCAGCAGGCAGTGGTCCGGGGCGAGCGCGAAATGCACCGCGTCGCCCTCGGCGAGGCCGGCGTCGGGGTCGGCGCGGGCGAGCAGCAGGGCGTCGCCGGCGCGGATCTCGGCCTCGTAGGCTTCGCCGACGAAGACCAGCGATTCGATGCGGCCGCTGACGACGTTTTCGGCGTGCGGTCCGGCCGGCGCCTCGCCCCGGGCGAGGTGGATGAACTCGGGGCGGATGCACAGCGTCGCCTCGCCGCCGACGGGGAGGTCGCGCTTCTGGCAGGCGATGCGGCCGAGGCCGCAATCGACGAGGGTGCGGCCGGCGAGGGTGCGGCCGGCCTCGTCGGCGACGATCCGGGCCGGCACCAGGTTGGCGCGGCCGATGAAGTCGGCGACGAAGCGGTGGTCGGCGTCGAAGTAGATCTTCTGCGGCGTGCCGGTCTCGACGATGCGGCCGGCGCGCATCACGGCGATCTGGTCGGACAGCGCGAGGGCCTCGACGCGGTCGTGGGTGACGTAGACGGCGGTGATGGCGAGCTTGCCGAGGAAGGCGCGCAGCTCCTTGCGCGTTTCTTCGCGCAGCTTGGCGTCGAGGTTGCTGAGCGGCTCGTCGAAGAGGATGACCTTCGGCGCGGCCACCAGCGCCCGCGCCAGGGCGACGCGCTGCTGCTGGCCGCCGGAGAGCTTGGTGGCGGGCCGCCGCTCGAAGCCTTCGAGCTGGACGAAGCGCAGCGTCTCGGCGACGCGGCGGGCGACCTCGTCCTTCGCCGCGCCGCGCACCTGCAGCGGGTAGGCGACGTTGTCGAAGACGTTCATGTGCGGCCAGATGGCGTAGGTCTGGAACACCATGCCGAGGCCGCGCTTTTCGGGCGGCACCGAGATGTTCGCGTCCTTCGACCAGACGATCTCGTCGCCGATGCGGATCTCGCCGCAGTCGGGCGTCTCGAGGCCGACGATGCAGCGCAGCAGGGTGGTCTTGCCGCAGCCGCTCGGGCCGAGCAGCGTGAAGATGCGGTTGGCGGGGATGACGAGGTTGACGTCGTCGAGGGCCTTGATGGTGCGGCCCTCGGCCAGGTACGACTTGCTGACGCCGCTGATGCGGATTTCCATGCTGCGCGGGGCTTACTTCACGTCGAAGATCTGCTTGAACTCGGCGCCCCACTTCACGATCTCGTCGTCGGACAGCTCGCGGATGGCAATCACCCTGGCGTCCTTGATGCCGTCGATGGGCGGATAGACGCCCGGGGCCAGCACGTATTCGCCGACGTCCTTGGCGAGCATGGCCATGGATTTCTGCGACAGCCAGTAGTCGACGAAGGCGCGCGCGGCGGCCGGGTGCGGCGCCTTGGAGGTCACGGCGATGGCGCGCGGCGTGCCCATCATCGGCTGCGACAGGCGCGCCCAGTCGAGCGGCGCCGGCGCCTTGGTGACGATGTACTTGGGCATCGAGATGGCGATGAGCTTCTCGCCGCTTTCCACCGGCGCGGGCGTCGGCCCGAAGGAGGCGACGAACATCGGCTTGTTGGCGGCGAGGCCCTTGAGGAATTCGCGCCATTCCGGCTCGCTCTTGAAGACGTTTTCCTTGAGGCCGATCAGCCAGGAGATCGTCGTCGCGTGGTTGGCCGGGTTGGCCATGACGATCTGGCCCTTCCACTTCGGCAGCGTCAGGTCCTCGTAGCGCTTCGGCACGTCGGCGGGCTTGACCCGCTCCTTGTTGTAGATCAGGGCGACGTATTCGATGCCGAACAGCTGGATCGCGCCGTCCTTGCGCGTCCACTCGGGATAGCCGGCCGCCGCGGGGGAGCGGTAGTTCGCCAGCACGCCCTTCTCCTTGAGCATCTCGAGCACCGGCAGCGGCGCCTGCACCACGTCGGCCTGCAGCTTGCCGGCCTCGAACTCGGTGATCGCCGTGGCGACGAACTTGGAGGTGGATATGCGCGTGTATTCGCCGGTGACGCCGGTGTCGGCCGTGAAGGCCTTGATGATCGGCTCGACGGCGGTGATGTTGGCGTAGAAGGCCGCCTTGCCCTCGGCCCGGGCCTTGTCGAGCTGGGCCCTGTCCTGTGCCCTCTCTTGCGCCCCGGCCTGGGCGATGGCGCCCAGCACGCAGAAGGAAGCGACGAGCAGCTTTTTCATCTCATGTCTCCCGGCTGGCCGCGGCGCGCGGCGTTGGGTGCATTTTGCAGCATTTCCGGATTATGTAGTCGGCCGGTTCAGGCGGCGCGAAGCATGCTTCGCGAAACCCCGCCTTTGCCCCCGCAAGCGGGGAGAGGGAGTATTGGATCAGGCGACGACCTCCAGACCGCGCTTCTGCACGAGATGCAGCAGCTTCAGGGCGGTGCCGGTGGGCTTCTTCTGGCCGATCTCCCACTTCTGCACCGTGGAAACGCTGGTGTTGAGCAGGCGGGCAAACACCGCCTGGCTGACATGCGAGGCCTCGCGGATTTTCTTGATCTGCTCCGGCTCCAGCGGCTCGACCGGCGGAATGCACAGGCGGTCGAATTCGCGCAGCGTGACTTGATCCATCACGCCGGCCTTGTGCAAGCCCCTGGCCGTCTGGTGGACGGCTTCAAGGATTGGTGATTTTTTCTTCCGCATCGCAATCCACCTCCATCAATTCGCCGGCACGCTGCGCCGTGACGAGCGCCTGCGCCGTCAGGGACAGCAGGTGCGCCGCCAGCTTCTTCAGCGCTTCTTCCTCGTCCTTGTCGATGTTGCTGCGCTCGCTTTTCGGAAAGCCGAACACGAAGAACCAGCGATTCCCCTTGTTCGAGGCGACCAGCGTGCGGAAGCCGCCGCGCTTGCCTTGCCCGGGACGCGCAACGCGCTTCTTGAACAGGCCGCCGCCGAGGTCGGCGTCGTACAGGCCATTCGTCATTTCGCGAACGGCGGCACAGAGGCTTGGCGTGGTCAGTCCCTGCTTGCGTGCCCAACGGTCGAACCATCGGGTCTTGTAGATGGCCATCCATGCCTCCCGTATATATAGCACTAAGTGCTATAGACGTGCAAGCCGATCCGGTGCCGGCTGTTGCGAGTCGCCATATCGGGAAGACTGACTTTTCAGATCCCCGATCTGAACGTGGCTTGATGGTATGGCGGGGGCGGGGTCAGGGCGTGAGCCCGTGGCCGCTCAGGCGAACTCGAAGCGGTGCTGCTCGCCGTCGAGATTGTGCGACCAGACGGCCAGGCCGGGCGGCTGCAGGTAGAGGCTCCAGGTCTGCTGGTGGTTGCGGAAGGGTTGCGCGACGGCCTTGAACGCCGCCGGCGTGAGGATGGCGAGGCAGCGGCCGTGCGGGCCGTCGCGCACGGATTCGGCGCGGATGAGGTCGATGCCTTCGCTGCGCGCCCGGTTGGCGAGCGCCTGCGTGGCGTTGTAGTCGTCGGGCCGGGTCCAGGCCTTGCGCTTCGCCTTGAAGGGCGCAGCGGTGAGGTCGATCAGCGCCGTCGCGGCGTAATGGAATTCGAACAGCGTCATCGGCATCGCGGCGGGCTTGCCGGAGAGGCCGGCGCTGTCGAGCCAGAAGCGCAGCCGCCAGTAGCCGGCCTCGGCGCAGGCGGTGCGGATTTCCTCGGCGCCGTAGAAGACCGCGGCATCGAAGCGGCCGCGGAAGCGCGAGCCGTGCGGCGGGGGCGGCAGGTAGCGGAACGGCGTGGCGAGCAGGAAGTGCAGGCCCGCGGCGTCGTCGGGCAGTCTGGGCTTGGCCTCGTCGAGGATGTCTTCGAGGAGCGCCTGGCCGGCGAGGTCGCCGCGCACCAGGGCCAGGGTGGCGTTCCTGTGCTGCGCCTCGACGGCACGCCAGCCGGACCCGCGCGCGGCGCGGGCCTCAGCTCGCAGCGCGGTGGGCATCGATGTAGTCGCAGGCGTGCACGAGGCCCGCCGCCTGCCGGATCACCGCCAGCGGCAGCTGGTTGCCGAAGGCGGCGTTGCCGGATTTCAGCCAGTCCCGGGCGAACTGGTCGTTGCTGCCGACGATGGAATGCAGGCCGCGGTAGAGGCGGACGAACAGCGCGGCCAGCTCCCATTCCTTCTGCTGCTCGCGCAGGCTGTAGATGCTGTTCATGAGCCGCGAGGCGGAGGACTGGCTGATGCCGAGGATGGCGCCGAGGTCGGTCGAGCTGATCTCGAGGCGCCGCGCCACCTCCGCCACCGCGCCGGACAGGACCTGGGCGCGGCTCTGCGGTTTGGCCTTCGTTTTGCTTGCTGCAGCGCGTGCCATGGGATACCTCCTGTGGTTATTCTATAGCATAATTAATGCAATTGCCAGTCTTTGGAATTACCCGGCGCGGCGATCTGCCTGCGCACGGCGCTGAATGCAAGCCGGCGTCCCGCGCTCTGTAACCGAAATCACACAAGCCGCCGCCGCGCTTGACGGGAGGGGAGGGGGCCACTAGATTGACATCACCACCCTGGAGTCCCCATGAAGCCCAATCCCTTGTTGTCCCGCCGCGCGGGCCTGGTCCTGCTCGGGATCGCCCTGCTCGGCGCATTCGTCTTCGTCATCGCGCGCACGGGCCCTTTCGCGCCGACCCGCGTCACCGTGGTGAAAGTGGCGGAGGCCAGCGTGGCGCCGGCGCTGTTCGGCATCGGCACGGTGGAGGCGCGCCGGTCCTATCTCATCGGGCCGACCGCCGCCGGCCGCGTGCTGCGGGTGGCGGTCGACGTCGGCGAGGCGGTGAAGGCCGGCCAGCTCCTCGCCGAGATGGACCCGGTGGACCTCGACCAGCGCGTGGTCTCGCTCGATGCCTCGATCGCCCGCGCCGCCAGCGCCGTCGCCGCCGCCGAGGCGCAGCGGCGCGACATGCTGGCCCGCCGCGAAGTGGCGGCCATCAACGCCCGCCGCTACACCGACCTCGGCGAGAAGCAGTTCGTCAGCCCCAGCGTCACCGAATCCAAACAGCAGGAGCAGACCTCGGCGGAGGCCGCGCTCGCCGCCGCCGAGGCGAACCTCGCGGCGGCCCGCCAGGACGGCTCGCGCCTGCGCGCCGAGCGCGACGGCGTGCGCCAGCAGCGGCAGAACATCCGTCTCGTCGCGCCCGCCGACGGCGTGGTGACGGCGCGCGACGCCGAGCCCGGCTCGACCGTCGTCGCCGGCCAGGCCGTCGTCCGGCTGGTCGATCCCGCCAGCCTGTGGGTGAAGGTTCGCTTCGACCAGGGGCGCTCGGCCGGCCTGGCGGCGGGGCTGCCGGGCGAAATCGTGCTGCGCTCGAATCCGGCGCGGCCGCTGGCCGGCAAGGTGCTGCGCCTGGAGCTGCTCGCCGACAGCGTGACGGAAGAGCGCATCGCCCAGGTGGCCTTCGACAAATTGCCCGAGGGCATCACGCTCGGCGAGCTGGCCGAGGTCACGCTGAAGCTGCCGGCCGCGCAGGCCGGCCCGGTGCTGCCCAACGCCGCCATCAGGCAGCGCGGCGAACAGGCCGGCGTCTGGGTGCTGCGCGGCGGCGCGCTGCAATTCGCGCCGGTGCGCCTCGGCAGCGCCGGCCTCGACGGCCGCGTGCAGGTGCTGGAGGGACTGCAGGCCGGCGACGAGGTGGTCGCGCACAGCGAGGGCGAGCTTAACCCCGGCAGCCGCATCCGCGTCGTCGACTCCATCGTCGGGAAAGCGCCATGATCAGCCTCGCCGGGCGCGACATCCTGCATTCCTGGGGCAAGTTCGTCTTCACCGGCGTCGGCCTCGGCCTGCTCATCGGCGCCACCCTGACCATGGCCGGCGTGTATCGCGGCATGGTGGACGACGCCCGCGTTTTGCTGAGCAACAGCGGCGCCGACATCTGGGTCGTGCAGAAGGACACCCTCGGCCCCTATGCCGAGCCCTCCAGCCTGCGCGACGACGCCTACCGCGCCCTCCGCGGCATGCCGGGCGTGGCGCGCGCGGCCAACGTCACCTATCTCAACATGCAGGTGCAGGCGGGCGGAGAGAACGCCAGCGACGTGCGCGTCATGGTGGTCGGCTTCGAGCCCGGCCAGCCGGGCGAGCCGGCCTACCTGGTGGCGGGACGGCAGATCACGCGCAGCCACTACGAGGCCGTCGCCGACGTGCGCACGGGATTCAGGCTGGGCGAGCGCATCCGCATCCGCCGCCACGACTACACGGTGGTGGGGCTGACGCGGCGCATGGTGTCCTCCGGCGGCGACCCGATGGTCTTCATTCCGCTCAAGGACGCCCAGGAGGCGCAGTTCCTCAAGGACAACGACGCCATCGTGAACGAGCGCGCGCGCACCGCCGCCAACCCCTCGCTCAACCGTCCCGGCGTGCCGGGCCTGCTGGAAGCCATCCAGGCCTCGCAGACCACCAGCCACAGCGTGAATGCCGTGCTGGTGCAGGTGCGGGCAGGGCACGATGCCGAGGCCGTGGCCGAACCGATCCGCCGCTGGAAGCACCTCGAGGCCTACACCCGCGCGCAGATGGAGGAGATCCTGGTGGCCAAGCTGATCGCCACCTCGGCCAAGCAGATCGGCATGTTCCTCGCCATCCTCGCGGTGGTGAGCGCGGCCATCGTCGCCTTCATCATCTACACCATGACGCTCGGCAAGCTCCGCGAGATCGCCGTGCTCAAGCTGATCGGCACGCGCAGTCGCACCATCGCCGGCATGATCCTGCAGCAGGCGCTGGGACTCGGGATCATCGGCTTCGTCGTCGGCAAGATCTCCTCCGCCTTGTGGGCGCCGTTCTTCCCGAAGTACATCCTGCTCGAACCGGGCGACGCGCTGCGCAGCTTCGTCGCCGTCATGGTGATCTGCGCCATCGCCAGCACGCTGGCCATCCGCGCCGCGCTGCGGGTGGACCCGGCGACCGCCATAGGAGGCTGAGTGGACGGCTTCGGCATCCGCATCGAGGGACTGCGCAAGCGCTACGGCGCGGGCGACACCGCCGTCGACGCGCTGAAGGAAGTCAACATGACCGTCGCGCCGGGCGAGGTGGTCGGACTGATCGGCCCGTCGGGCTCGGGCAAGACCACGCTGCTGAAGTGCCTCGGCGCGGTGATCGAGCCGACGGCCGGCCGCATGACCCTCGGCGACGAAGTCATCTACGACGGCGGCTGGAAGATCGGCGACCTGAAGGCGCTGCGGCGCGACCGCATCGGCTTCGTTTTCCAGGCGCCCTACCTGATCCCCTTCCTCGACGTCACCGACAACATCGCCCTGCTGCCGATGCTGGCCGGCCGGCCCAACGGCGCGGCGCGCCAGCGCGCGCTGGAACTGCTCGAAGCGCTCGACGTCGGCCACCGCGCCCGCGCCGAGCCCTCGCAGCTCTCCGGCGGCGAGCAGCAGCGCGTCGCCATCGCCCGTGCGCTGGCCAACCAGCCGCCGGTGATCCTCGCCGACGAGCCGACGGCGCCGCTCGACAGCGAGCGCGCGCTCGCCGTCATCCGCATCCTCAACCGCATGGCGCAGCAGTACAACACCGCCGTCATCGTCGTCACCCACGACGAGAAGATCATCCCCACCTTCAGGCGCATCTACCACATCCGCGACGGCAGTACCCACGAGGAGGCCGGGGAAGGGCGGGAGATCGCCGACTGAAAGCGGGTCGCCGTACCGGGGAGGCTGACTTTTCCCTGGCACACCCCTTGCTCAGTAACAAGCATGCTGAGCATCCTTGTCATCGACGAATCCCGCACGCGCGCCGCCGAGATCTGCGCGGGGCTGGCGCTGGCCGGCCACCAGGTGGCGGCGGTGCTGTCCTCGGCGCTGGACCTGGCGCGGCAGGTCGAGGCGATCCAGCCCGACGTGATCCTCATCGAGACGGATTCGCCCTCGCGCGACACGCTGGAGCACCTGGCGACGCTGTACCGCGACTTGCCGCGGCCGGTGATCATCTTCGCGCAGGAGGGCGATGCGGCGTCGATCCGCGGCGCCATGAAGGCCGGCGTCGCCGCCTATGTGGTCGATGGGCTGGAGATGGCGCGCCTGAAGCCGGTGATCGAGGTGGCGGTGGCGCGCTTCGAGGAGAACCAGGCGCTGCGGCGCGAGCTGGCCGCAGCCTCGAAGAAGCTCTCCGAGCGCAAGCTGGTCGAGCGCGCCAAGGGCCTGCTGATGAAGGCGCGCGGCCTCGACGAGGAGGCCGCCTACGCCAGCCTGCGCAAGCTGGCGATGGATCGCGGCAAGCCGATCGGCGTGATGGCGCGCGAAGTGGTCGACATCGCCGGCATCCTGCTCTGACATTTCCGATTTGACATTCCTCAAAGTTGTGCGCGGCGGCGTCAGCGGCGCACCGCGATAGTGCGGCGCGTCAATTCCCGCCGGGCCGCCGGCGCGGCCGATGAAATCCCGAAAACCCAATGCCGGCGCGGCGTTGCGGCCGATTGCCATCGCCTGGCACGCGCTTTGCTGATGTCAGGGCAAGCACCGGGTCAACGGCGATCCGGCGGATTTCGGGCAAGGGCGTCCATGCGCAGGTTTTCCTCTCCTGCGCATGACGCCCTCTTTTTTTACTGGAAACGTGGAGCATGCAATGGACGACAAACTCATCGAAACGGGAATCACGCGGCGCGACTTCCTCAAAAACACTTCGCTCGCCGTCGGCGGGGCGGCGCTCATGAGCATGGTGCCGCCCGGTGTCAGGTCAGGCGCCTGGGCCGCCGGCTCGGACGCGCCGGAGAAGAAGGAGGTGCGCATCGGCTTCATCCCGCTCACCGACTGCTCCTCGGTGGTGATGGCGGCGGTGAACGAGTTCGACAGGAAGCACGGCATCAAAATCATTCCGAGCAAGGAGGCTTCCTGGGCCGCCGTGCGCGACAAGCTGGTGAACGGCGAGCTGGACGCCGCCCACGTGCTCTACGGCCTGGTGTACGGCGTGCACCTGGGCATCGGCGGGCCGAAGAAGGACATGGCGGTGCTGATGAACCTCAACCACAACGGCCAGGCCATCACGCTGTCGAACCAGCTCAAGGAGAAGGGCGCGGTCGACGGCCCCTCGCTGAAGAAGCTGATCGTCACCGACAAGCGCGAGTACACCTTCGCCCAGACCTTCCCGACCGGCACCCACGCCATGTGGCTCTACTACTGGCTGGCGGCGCACGACATCAACCCGATGAAGGACGTCAAGGTGATCACCGTGCCGCCGCCGCAGATGGTGGCGAACATGCGCGTCGGCAACATGGACGGCTTCTGCGTCGGCGAGCCGTGGAACAACCGCGCCATCGTGGACAGGATCGGCTTCACCGGCGAGACGACGCAGGACATCTGGACCGACCATCCGGAGAAGGTGCTCGGCACCACGGCGGACTTCGTCGCCAGGAACCCCAACACGGCGCGCGCCATGACGGCCTCAATAATTGAGGCCGGCCGCTGGATCGACGCCTCGCTCGCCAACCGGCGCAAGACCGCCGAGACGGTGGCGAGCAAGTCCTACGTCAATACCGACATGGACGTCATCCTCGAACGCATGCTCGGCCGCTACTCCAACGGCCTCGGCAAGACCTGGGACGACAGGAACTACATGAAGTTCTACAACGAAGGCGCGGTGAACTTTCCCTACCTGTCCGACGGCATGTGGTTCCTCACCCAGCACAAGCGCTGGGGCCTGCTCAAGGGCGATCCGGATTATCTCGCGGTGGCGAAGAGCATCAACCGCATCGACCTCTACAAGCAGGCCGCCACCGCCGCCGGCGCCGCGCTGCCGAAGGGCGAGATGCGCAGCGCGAAGATGATCGACGGCGTGGTGTGGGACGGCAAGGACCCGAAGAAGTACGCGGGCGGTTTCAAGGTGCATGCGTGAAAGCCGTTGTGGGAGCGGGCTTGCCCGCGACTCGGCGGTGGCATCGCGGGCAAGCCCGCTCCTACAGCCATTCGATTGCACAAGGGAGACCATCATGACAGCAACGGCAATGACGATCGACGAGCCCGCCGCCCCGGCGGCGGAGAAGAAACCCCCGGCGGCGCCCGCGCCGAAACTCGCCGTGGAAAAGTCAGTCCCCGCGACACGGCGGCAGCGCCTCGGCGCGGGCTTTACCGCCGCGCTGCGCCGGTTCCTGCCGCCGGTTCTCGGACTGGCGGCCTTCGTCGGCGTCTGGGCGCTGGTATCGAAGTCGAGCCCGCAACTGCCTGGCCCGTCGGTGGTGTTCCATGCGGCGGTGACGCTGTTCTCCGACCCGTTCTACCGCAACGGGCCGAACGACCAGGGCATCGGCTGGAACATCCTCTTCTCGCTCGAGCGCGTCGGCATCGGCTTCGGCCTGGCGGCGCTGATCGGCATCCCGGCCGGCTTCCTGATCGGGCGCTTCAAGTTTCTCAACGACATGACGGCGCCGATCATCAGCCTGCTGCGGCCGGTGTCGCCGCTGGCCTGGCTGCCGATCGGCCTGCTGGTGTTCAAGGCCGCCAACCCGGCGGCGATCTGGGTGATCTTCATCTCCAGCATCTGGCCGATGATCATCAACACCGCCGTCGGCGTGCAGCGCATCCCGCAGGACTACCTCAACGTGGCGCGGGTGCTCAACCTGCCCGAGTCGAAGGTGTTCACGAAGATCCTCTTCCCGGCGGTGCTGCCCTACATGATGACCGGCGTGCGCCTGTCCATCGGCGTCGCCTGGCTGGTGATCGTCGCCGCCGAGATGCTCACCGGCGGCGTCGGCCTCGGCTTCTGGGTGTGGGACGAGTGGAACAACCTGAAGGTGGAGAACATCATCATCGCCATCTTCGTCGTCGGCGTCATCGGCCTGCTGCTGGAGCAGATCCTGCTGCTGCTGGCCAGGCGCTTCAGCTACGAGTGATGCAGGTCGGGCTTCAGCCCGACGCAAGCGGTTGATCGGTGCTGCTGTCCCACAGGGATTTCCTTCGGTCATCGGCCTGAAGGCCGACCTACAAGCCCGACCTACGCAAGAAACGCAAAGGAGCTGTCATGAAAAAACTGGTTCAGATCGAAAACGTCGGCATGCACTTCGACACCCGGAACGGCCGCTTCGTCGCCCTGCGCGGCATCGACCTGACGGTGCGCGAGGGCGAGTTCGTCTCGCTCATCGGCCACTCGGGCTGCGGCAAGTCGACGCTGCTCAACCTCATCGCCGGGCTGACGCTGCCCACCGCCGGGGTGCTCATCTGCAACGGCCGCGAGGTGGCGGGGCCGGGCCCGGAGCGGGCGGTGGTGTTCCAGAACCACTCCCTGCTGCCCTGGCTGACCTGCTTCGACAACATCTACCTCGCCGTGGAGCGGGTGTTCGGCGCGAAGGAAGGCAAGGCCAGGCTCATCGCGCGCACCCACGCCGCGCTGGAGCTGGTGGGCCTGGCGCAGGCGGAGGCGAAGTATCCGGGCGAAATTTCCGGCGGCATGAAGCAGCGGGTGGGCATCGCCCGGGCGCTGGCCATGGAGCCGAAGATCCTGCTGCTCGACGAGCCTTTCGGCGCACTGGATGCGCTGACCCGCGCCAACCTGCAGGACGAGCTGATGCGGATCACCGCGGCCACCGGCGCCACCGTGGTGATGGTGACCCACGACGTGGACGAGGCGGTGCTGCTCTCCGACCGGGTGGTGATGCTCACCAACGGGCCGGCGGCCACCATCGGCGAAATCCTCCGGGTGGACCTGCCGCGCCCGCGCGACCGCCTCGCGCTGGCGCACGATGCCGGCTTCCAGGCGTGCCGCGCGGCGCTGCTGGAATTCCTCTACCAGAAGCAGCTGCGGCGGGCGGCGTGATTTTGGATAAGTCGCCGTGATACGGCGCTGTACTGGATCCCCGCGTCCGCGGGAATGACGAGCGCGCCTAGCGCGCCAGCAGCAGCCAGAGCAGCAGGATGTTCAGCGCGATCGAGGCGACGGCCAGCAGCTTGAGGGCGAGCTGCGGGTCGCGCTGCATGAGCGGCATGCGCCGCGGCAGGGCCAGCGGCTTGTGCGCGCCGCGCTCCAGGGCGAGGAGGAATTCCTCGGCGGTCTCGAAGCGCTCCTTCGGTTCGCGCGCCACCGCCTTCAGCAGCAGCGCCTCCAGCCAGGGCGGGATGTCGGGGCGGTAGCGCAGCGGCGTCACCGGCTCGCCGAACTTCGGCCGCTGGAAAGGCTCGATCTCGCCGTAGGGATACTTGCGCGTCAGCAGCTCGTAGAGGGTGACGCCTGAAGCGTAGAGGTCGCTCGACGGCGAGGCGGCCTCCCCGGCGAAGAGCTCCGGCGCCATGTACGAGGGCGTGCCGGGATTGTTGATCTCGTGGAAGTCGACGCCGTCGGACGCCGCCACGCCGAGGTCGAGGACGCGCAGCCGCCCGTCCTGGCCGAGGTGGAGGTTGTCCGGCTTGATGTCGCGATGCACGATGCCCTGCCGGTGCAGCGCGCCGATGCCCTTGAGCAGGCGCAGGCCGATCTGCGCGACCTCCGCGATGGTGAAGCGGTGGCCGCGCGCCAGCATGGCCTTCAGCGTGGCGCCTTCGTGCCAGCTCATCAGGTAATAGAGGTGGGCGCGCGGCTCGTGGCTCACGACCTGCGGGAAGTAGTGCGAGGTGGTGCGCCGCGCCAGCCACTCCTCGTGCAGCAGGGCGTTCTTCGCCTCCTCGTCGGCGGCGTCGGGCAGCAGGGTTTTCAGTACGAGCAGCTGGCCGTCGGCCTCGTTCTTCACGCGGTAGAGCAGCGTCACGCGCGATTCGTGCAGCACGGCCTCCACGCGCAGGCCGTCGATGAGCTGCCCCGGCTTCAGGCGCGGCGGCACGGGCAGCATGCGCCCGTGGGCGAGGCGGTCGCGCAGGCTGGCCGACGGCACGCTGCCGGCGCGCAGCACCAGCGCGGTGCAGTTGTCCTGGGCGCCGTGGGCGAGCGCGGCGGCGGCCAGCGCGCTGGCGGCTTCCTGCGCGTCGGCGTGGCGGGCGAGGTGTTCGGCGAGGCGCGCGTCGCCGAGGCTGTTCCAGACGCCGTCGCTGGCGAGCAGGAAGACGTCGCCGGCCTTCAGCTCGCCGTCGGCGTGGTCGAGCACCAGATGGGCGTCGAGGCCGACGGCGCGCTTGAGCACGTGGCGCATCTGCGGATGTTCCCAGACGTGGTCCTCGGTGAGGCGCGTCAATCGGCCGTCGCGCCAGAGGTAGAGGCGGCTGTCGCCGACATGGGCGGCGTACCAGCGGTTGCCGCGCAGCACCAGCGCGGTGAGGGTGGTGGCCATGCCGGCCAGCTCGCGCCGCGCCGCGCCCTGCGAGATGAGCCAGCGGTTGAGCGCCGTCACCACGGTGTCGAGCGCCTTGGGCACGCCCCAGGTCTCGGAGGTGGCGTAGTAGTCGGCGAGCAGGCCGCGCACGGTGTGCTCGGACGCCTCGCGCCCGGCCGCGGCGCCGCCGACGCCGTCGGCGACGGCGGCCAGCACGCCCTTCGTTTCGAGGTCCGTTCCTTCGGGCGTGACGGCGCCGCAGAAATCCTCGTTCTGCGGACGCGGGCCGGTGAGGGAGGCATGGCCGACGGTGACGGTCAGGGACATTGGCAAAACGCTTTCAACACAGAGTTCACAGAGGCACAGAGATCACAGAGAGAAACCGGATTCTATGTCCTTCTCTGTGATCTCTGTGTCGGAAGAGGTTAGATTTTTGCCGCCGTCAAATGCGCCGCGCCCCAGGTGGTGCGCCAGCGCGTCTTGACGCCCGTCAGGCCGACCAGCGCCAGCAGCGACAGCGCGGCGAAGATGAGGAAGCCGGCCTGGTAGCTGCCGGTGAGCTGTTTCGAGTAGCCGAGGCTGGAGGCGAGGTAGAAGCCGCCGACGCCGCCGGCCATGCCGACGAGGCCCGTCATGACGCCGATCTCCTTGCGGAAGCGCTGCGGCACCAGCTGGAACACGGCGCCGTTGCCCATGCCGAGGGACAGCATGGCGAGCATGAAGACGAGGAGCGCCATCCACGCCTGCGGCAGGCCGAAGGAGACGATGCCGAGGAACAGCGCCGCCGCGACATACACCACCGACAGGCTCTTCACGCCGCCGATGCGGTCGGCCAGACCGCCGCCGAGCGGCCGCACCAGCGAGCCGGCGAAGACGCAGGCGGCGGTGAAGAAGCCGGCCATCTTCGCATCCAGTCCGTACTGCGTGTTGAAGTAGATGGTGAGCGAGGAGGCCAGCCCGACGAAGCCGCCGAAGGTGACCGAGTAGAAGAACATGAACCACCAGGCGTCCTTGTCGCGGAGGATCTTGAAGTAGTCCGACAGCGGCTTCGGCGCCGGGCATTCCGGCGCGTCCTTGGCGGCGAAGAGGTAGAAGACGAAGACGATCGCGAGCGGGATCAGCGCCAGGCCGAAGACGTTGTTCCAGCCGAAGGCGGCGGCCAGCGCCGGGGCGAAGAGGGCGGCCAGCGCCGTGCCGGAGTTGCCGGCGCCGGCGATGCCCATGGCCTTGCCCTGGTGCTCGGGCGGATACCAGCGCGAGGCCAGCGGCAGCGCGGCGGCGAACGACGCGCCGGCGACGCCGAGGAAGAGGCCGAGCACCAGCGTCTGCTCGTAGGTGTGCACGCCGAACCACCAGGCGAAGGCCAGCGCGGCGATGACGATCACCTGGCCGATGCTGCCGGCGAGTTTCGGTTTCAGGTGGTCGACCATCACGCCCATGACGATGCGCAGCAGAGCGCCGGCCAGCACCGGCGTGGCGACCATGAGGCCCTTCTGCGCGTGGCTGAGGCCGAGGTCCTGCGAGATCTGCACGCCGAGCGGCCCCAGCAGCACCCACACCATGAAGGCGAGGTCGAAGTAGAGAAAGGCGGCCAGCAGCGTGGGCGTATGGCCCGATTTGAGGAAGGACTTGTGGTCCATGGCATTACTCCTTGAAAAAAACTCTTTCAACGCAGAGAGCGCAAAGACGCAAAGGACGCGAAGAAGACCTTTAATGAATGGGTCCTTTGCGATCTTTGCGTCTTTGCGTCCTTTGCGTTTGAGGCGGTTCGCTTCAAACCTTCAGCAGCACCAGCCCGTCCTCGACCTTGACGGCGAAGGGCTTGGTGCAGCCGATGTCGGGCGCGGCGGCGTTGCCGTCTTCCAGGCCGATCTTCCAGCCGTGCAGCGGGCAGGCGACCTGGCGGCCGTGCACGATGCCCTGCGACAGCGGCCCGCCCTTGTGCGGGCACTTGTCGTGCAGGGCGAAGACGGCGTCGTCGGCGGTGCGGAACACGGCGATGTCGCCGGCCGCGGACTGGACGACGCGGCTGCCCAGGCGCGGGATGTCCTCCAGCGCGCAGAGCGTTCGAAACTCCCCCTCTCCCCCAACCCCTCCCCCGCGAGGGGGGAGGGGAGGCGTGGCCCCCTCTCCCTTGATGGGAGAGGGTTGGGGAGAGGGTGATCGGGCGCTCCCAATGACTTCCGTGCCAGCCACGGAATCGAGAGAAGCGCCATTTCCTGCTGCAAGCAAAGCACTCACGTTCATACCTCCAGCGGTTCGAATTCGCGGCGCACGAGGGGCTTCTCCACGGCGGCCTGCCACGGGTCCTCGTAGTCCTTCAGGGCGTACAGCAGCCGGGCGTGCAGGGCGCGGCGCTTCTCGATGTCCTCCACCACCGCCTGCTTGACGTGGTCGAGGCCGACGCGCTGGACGTAATGCACGGTGCGCTCGAGGTACCAGCCTTCCTCGCGGTAGAGCTGCAGGAAGGCGGCGGTGACTTCCATCGCCTCCTCGCGCGTCTTCACCTTGCAGAGGAACTGCGCCACCTCGGTCTTGATGCCGCCGTTGCCGGCGACGTAGATCTCCCAGCCGGAATCGACGCCGATGACGCCGACGTCCTTGATGCCGGCCTCGGCGCAGTTGCGCGGACAGCCGCTCACGGCCAGCTTCACCTTGTGCGGCGAGCCCATGCCGTAGAGCATCTTCTCCAGCGCCACGCCCATGCTCATCGACTGCTGCGTGCCGAAGCGGCAGTGCTCCGAGCCGACGCAGGTCTTCACCGTGCGGATGCTCTTGCCGTAGGCGTGGCCGGAGGGCATGCCGAGGTCGGCCCAGACGCCGGGCAGGTCGGCCTTCCTGATGCCGAGCAGATCGATGCGCTGGCCGCCGGTGACCTTGACGGTCGGGATGGCGTACTTCTCCGCCACGTCGGCGATGCGGCGCAGCTCGTCGGGCGTGGTCAGCCCGCCCCACATGCGCGGCACCACCGAGAAGGTGCCGTCCTTCTGGATGTTGGCGTGGGCGCGCTCGTTGATGAAGCGCGACTGCGGGTCGTCCTGCGCCTCGTGCGGCCAGGTCGACAGCAGGTAGTAGTTGAGCGCCGGCCGGCAGCTGGCGCAGCCGTCGGGCGTGCGCCACTCCATGAAGCGCATGGCGCCGGCGATCGACAGCAGGCGGTGCTCGCGGATGGCGCGGCGCACCTCTTCGTGCGTGCGGTCGGTGCAGCCGCACACCGGCTTGGTCTTCGCATCGGCCTGCTGGTAGGCGCCGCCGACGGTGGAGGCGAGGATCTGCTCGACCAGGCCGGTGCAGGAGCCGCAGGAGCTGGAGGCCTTGGTGTGCTTGCGCACCTCGTCGAGCGAGAACAGGCCCTTTTCCTTGATCGCCTTGACGATCGTGCCCTTGCACACGCCGTTGCAGCCGCACACCTCGAAGGTGTCGGGCAGCGCGGCGGCGTGGCTCTTGCCCTGGTGGCCGACGTCGCCGATGTGGTTCTGGCCGAACATCAGGTGGTCGCGGATGTCGCCGATGTCCTTGCCGTCGCGCACGAGCTGGAAGTACCAGGCCGAATCCGCCGTGTCGCCGTAGAGCACGGCGCCGATCAGCTTGTCGTCCTTCAGCACCAGCTTCTTGTACACGCCGCCGCGGCGGTCGTGCATGACGATTTCGTCCGTGTCCGCGCCGCCCGTGAAGTTGCCGGCGGAGAAGACGTCGATGCCCGTCACCTTCAGCTTGGTGGACGTGACCGAGCCGTTGTAGCGGGCGATGCCGTAGTGGGCCAGGTGGTTGGCGGCGACCTTGCCCTGCTCGAACAGCGGCGCGACGAGACCGTAGGCAACCCCCCTATGCGCGACGCACTCGCCGACGGCGTAGATGCGCGGGTCGTAGGTCTGCAGCGTGTCGTTCACCACGATGCCGCGGTCGCAGTGCAGGCCGGCGGCTTCCGCCAGCGACGTGTTGGGGCGGATGCCCACGGCCATCACGACGAGATCCGCCGGAAGGGTCTCGCCGTCCTTGAAGCGCACGGCGCAGACGCGCCCCGATTCCCCTTGCACCAGCTCGCCGGTGAGCTTGGGCAGCTTGAACTTGAGGCCCTTGGCTTCGAGGGAGGCCTGCAGCATGTCGGCGGCGGTCTTGTCCAGCTGGCGCTCCATGATCCAGTCCACCGCGTGCACCACGGTGACGTCCATGCCGCGCTGCTTCAGGCCGTTGGCCGCTTCCAGGCCGAGCAGACCGCCGCCGATCACCACCGCATGCTTGTAGTGGGCGGCCGCCTCGATCATGGCGTTGGTGTCGGCGATGTCCCGGTAGGCGATGACGCCCGGCAGGTCCTTGCCCGGCACGGGCAGCATGAAGGGGTTGGAGCCGGTGGCGAGGAGCAGGCGGTCGTAGGCTTCCTCGGTGCCGTCGGCGGCGATCACCTTGCGGCGGATGCGGTCGATCTTCTCGACCTTCTTGCCGGCATGCAGGGTGATATTGTGTTCGCGGTACCAGTCGAGATCGTTGAGCATGATCTCCGGCAGCTTCATCTCGCCCGCCAGCACCGGCGAGAGCAGGATGCGGTTGTAGTTGCCGTGCGGCTCGGCGCCGAACACCGTGATGTCGTAGAGGTCCGGCGCGAGCTTGAGCAGCTCCTCGACGGTGCGCACGCCGGCCATGCCGTTGCCGACGAGGACGAGCTTGGATTTCTTCATGGCACTGCTCCGATGCATTGATGTTGCCTTCTGCATCGCAAGCCCCGTGCCAGGTGCGCAATATGCTGAAGCACATGGGAAAAGTCAGTCGCTGCGATACGGCGACCGAAAACGGGCGCACGCTTGTGGTGCGGGGTGCGCGCCGTTGGTGCAGATGTTTTTCTGTAGGAGCGGCCTACCGGCCGCGATAGCAGCCGCCGATATCGCGGCCGGCAGGCCGCCCCCACCGCGGCCTCAGTGTTTTTCCGCGATCACGCCCATCTGCGGGAATTTCGCCAGGCCCGTTTCGCGGGCGTGCTCGACGAAGCCCTTGTTGCGCCAGAAGAAGGCGCCGGGCAGGGTGGTGGGGATCACCAGCACGTAGAACAGCGCGCGGCCGAGGATGGCGGCGGCGACTGCGACGAGGGCCAGGGGGGCGAACAGCGCCGCCTGCCCGCCCATCGCCAGCGCCGCAGCCAGCGGCAGCGCCAGGCCGAGCAGGCCGTTGCGCAGCAGGTAGGGCCAGCCGTAGGTCGTGGTCTGCTCGTAGTGGGAGGCGGCGCCCTCGTTGCCCCGCGATTTCATGGCGCGGGCGTGGAAGATCAGGCCAACGCCTTCCAGCGCGAAGCCCGCCGCCATGGCCCCGCCCAGGGCCGAGGCGAGCTCGACGCTCATGACGCCCTGCGCCAGCGCCAGCAGGCCGAGCAGCAGGCCGCCCAGGCCCAGGCCGGTGCCGGCGAAGGACGCGCCGGTCTGCCAGTGGTCCCAGAACGGCCGCGCCTTGATGCGGTAGAGCCGAACCATGTAGTAGCCGCCGAGGGCGATGCCGACGAGGCCGGCCGCGGCGCTGGCCGGCTTCAGGAGCGCGGCGAGGGGGAAGCCGGGAAACAGGCTGAAGAAGGCGTAGCCGGCCAGCCCGCCGAAGCACAGCGACACGCCGGCGATCTCGCGGCTCACCGGCGACAGGCGCCAGTTGTTGAAGCCGCGGTAGAAGCGCAGCGGCTTGCCAAGGTGCATGTTGAGCCGGAACAGGCCGAAGCCCATCAGCGCCACCATCGCCAGCAGGCTGGCGACGGTGTCGAGCGGCTTGAGCCCGAGGGCCAGCAGCATCGCGAACGCGCCCATCACCGCCTGCACCGAGAGCGTGAACGCGATGTGGGCATTCTCGTGGGAGCCGAGCAGCTTCTTCAGGTTCCACTGCCGGCCAAAGCCGTGCTTGGGGTCGAGCATCGGCTTGTAGGCACCCGCCGCATCGTCGCGGCGGTACTTCAGCGGCGCGCTGTCCACCCGCAGCATCTCGCGCTGGCTGACGCGGGTCTGCTGGAAACGGATGTTGGGGTGCGTGATGTCGCTGCGCGGGAAGCCGGGAATCTCGACCTTGGCCTGGCTGCGGCCCTCGGGGATGTTTTCGATGACGCCGAAGTCGAGCGCCTTGCCCAGGCAGGCGGCGGCGCAGGCGGGCTTCAGTCCCACTTCGAGGCGATCGACGCACATGTTGCACTTGGACACCTCGCCCTTGACCGGGTCGAGCTGGGGCGCGTTGTAGGGGCAGACCCAGGTGCAGTAGCCGCAGCCGAAGCAGATGTCCGGGTCCTGCAGCACGGCGCCGTATTCCGCGAACTTCGTATAGGCGCGGGTCGGGCAGCCCTTCAGGCAGACCGGGTCGTCGCAATGGTTGCAGGCCATCGAGATGTTGATGCGCTGCATGTTCGGATAGGTGCCGCCCTCGACGAAACCCACCGAGCGGAAGGCGAGATGGGCCGGCACGTCGTTCTTCTCCGAGCAGGCCGCCTCGCAGGCATGGCAGGCGATGCAGTTGTCGGCGTTGAAAAAGAAGCCGTGCTGCTTGTAGCGGTTGGGATTCTCGCCGATGCGCGCGTCGCCGTTGATGTTCAGGCTCTGCTCGCGCAGGGCGTCGCCCTCGGGCACGGTTTCGATGGACTGGCCGTAGCGGTTGTGCGTCAGGCTGGCCGGGTCGTTGAGCCGCGCGTAGTCGGGCTCGAAGGGGCGTTCGTACAGGTACATGTCGGACCTCTTGATCAATACGGACCGTGATTGACGGTGGTCTTGCTCCCCCCTTTTTCAAAGGGGGGGACAATCATCTGCGACAAGATTGTGGTGTGCATCAGAACTTCCTCATCTCCATGGACAGCTTCGCCGCCGCCGGCTGGTCGGCAAGGCGCTCGATGCGCACGGCGGACTGCTTGAAGGCGGGCTGGCGCGAGTGGGGGTCGAGCAGGCCCAGCGTCAGGCGGTTGGCGCAGTCGTGGAAGTGGAAGGGCAGGAACACCATGTTCTTGGGTACCCGCTGCGTGGGCTGCGCCATGGCGACGGCGTCGCCCCGGCGCGACACCAGGCGCACGTAGTCGCCGCGACGGACGCCCAGCTCCTCGGCCAGGGCCGGGTTGATCTCGATGAAGGGGATCGGGCTGAACTTGTTGTTGTTGGCGATCTTCCCCGTCTTGGTGCGCCCGTGCCAATGCTCGATCAGGCGGCCGGTGTTGAGCCAGACGGGGAATTTCTCGTCGGGCACTTCGTTGTTGTCGATGAAGGGCAGCGGAATCAGCTTGGCGCGGCCGTCCGCATAGCTGAACTTGCCGTCCTCGGTGTACAGGCGCTTGCCGCCGGCGGGCGGCGCCTCGCCCCGCGCATGCTGCTCGGCGGTATAGGGCCACTGCACGCCGCGATTCCGTTCCAGCAGCGCGTGGTCCATGCCGGAGATGTCCGACAGGCGGCCGCGCGAGAGCTCGCGCATTTCCAGGAAGACCTCGCCCGCCGTCTCGGGGAAGCTGACTTTGCCTTCGCGGTTGAAGCGCTCCGCCACGCGGTTGAAGATCCACAGGTCGGGCTTCGCCTCGCCCGGCGGAGCCGTGACGGGTTTGACTCTATTGATGCGCCGCTCGGTGTTGGTCATCACGCCGTCCTTCTCCGCCCAGGTGCCGGCGGGCAGGTAGACATGGGCGTACTGGGCGCTCTCCGTGTCCTCGTAGCAGTCCTGCACGCAGCAGAACTCCAGCTGCTCCATGGCGCGGCGGATGCGCGCGGTGTTGGGCAGCGAGGACAGGGGGTTGGTGGCGATCAGCCACAGGCCCTTGATCTGGCCCGCCTCCATGGCCTGGTAGATGTCGGTCTGGAACATGCCGCGCTTCTTCGGGAAGAATTCCGGGTCCACGTTCCAGAACCTGGCGATTTCCTCGCGGTGCTCGGGGACTTCCAGGGCGCGGTAGTTGGGCAGGCCGGAACAGGACGACCACTCGCGCGTGCCCATGGCGTTGCACTGGCCGGTGATGGAGAGCGAGGTGCCGCCCGGCTTGCCGATGTTGCCGGTGATGAGCGCCAGGTTGTTGATGCCCACCACGCCGTCGGAGCCGTGGGTGGACTGGTTGATGCCCATGGTCCAGATCTGCATGGCGGCGCCGGCCTTGGCGAAGGTGCGGGCGACGACGCGGATGGTGTCCTCGTCGATGCCGCAGATCTTCGAGGCGGTCACCGGGTCGTACTTCTCCACGGAGGCAGCGAGGGCCTCGATGCCGTTGGTGTTGGCCTCGATGTAGCGCGGGTCGTGCAGGTTCTCCTTGAAGATCACGTGCATCATGGCGTTCATCAGCACCACGTCGGTGCCGGGAGTGATCGGCAGATGCAGGTTCGCGTTCTGGGCCAGCATGGTGACGCGGGGATCGACGACGATGAGCGGGAAGCCGCGCTTTTCCTGCGCCTCCTTCATGCGCCAGTAGATGATGGGGTGCTGCTCCGGCAGGTTGGAGCCCCAGGCGATCAGGCAATCGGTGTGCTCGAAGTCCTCGTAGCAGCCGGGCGGGCCGTCGGAGCCGAAGCTGCGCTTGTAGCCGGACACCGCCGAGGACATGCACAGCGTGGTGTTGCCGTCGTAGTTGTTGCTGCCGATCAGGCCGCGGGTGAGCTTGCCGAGGGTGTAGAACTCCTCGGTCAGCATCTGGCCGGTGGAAATGATGGCGACGGAATCGGGGCCGTACTTCGCCTGCACGCGGCGGATCTCGTCGTGCAGCTTGTCCAGCGCGGCGTCCCAGCCGGCGTCCTGCCAGGGCTCGTGCCAGTGGGCGCGCATCTTCGGCTTGAGGCCGCGGCCGGCGGAATCGAACAGCTCGTGTTCGAAGATGCCCTTCAGGCACAGCTTGCCGCGGTTCACGTCGGCATCCGCCACCCCGCGCGAGGTGACCGGCTTGCCGTCGGCATCCACGCCGACCTCGATGGCGCAGCCGGTGGAACAATAGCCGCAGGTGGCGTACTTCCAGTCGACGACGTGCTTGTCGACGAGCTTGATGGGGTTTTTCTTGCCGCGGCCGAACAGCATTGCCTCTCCCGAGTGGATCAACTGATTACGTTTCAAACACAGTGATCCATTTGCAATTGCCGTGCCAGCAAAGGCAATTCGCCGCAAAGCCAGCACCGGCGCGGCTTTCCGCGGTTTTTCCCCCTGCAGGGCGATGTTTCCGGATGGTGCGGAACGATGTCCTCCTGTGCCAAAGTGGTGCGCGGCTGTGCGAAACTAATGTGGTGTCTTGCAATTGCCGGCGCCATCGTAGGTCGGGCTTCAGCCCGACAGCAGCGGCTGCGTCGGGCTGAAGCCCGACCTACCGCGGCATCACAGAGGAGATAACAAATGAACATCGGATTCATCGGCCTCGGCCTCATGGGACGCCCCATGGCCATCAACGTCGCCCGCGGCGGCCACACCCTGCACATCTGGGCGCGGCGCACCGCCTCGCTGGAGCCCTTCGCCCAGTTCGGCGCGCACGCCCACGTCAGCCCGGCCGAGGTGGCGAAGCACGCCGACATGGTGTTCACCATGGTGGCGGACGCGCCCGACGTCGAGCAGGTCTGCCTCGGCCCGGGCGGCATCGTCGAGAGCGGCAAGCGCGGCCTGGTGGTGTCGGATTCCAGCACCATCGCGCCGGGCGCGGCGCGCCGCATCGCCGTGCGGCTGAAGGAGCACGGCATGCACTTCCTCGATGCGCCGGTGTCGGGCGGCGAGGTCGGCGCCATCAATGCCGCGCTCTCCTTCATGGTCGGCGGCGAGGAAGCGGCCTTCGCGCAGGCCCGGCCCCTCTACGAGCTGATGGGCAAGAGCGTGACGCTGGTCGGCGCTTCCGGCGCCGGCCAGGTGACCAAGGCCTGCAACCAGACGGTGGTGGCGATGACCATGCTCGCCGTGGCGGAGGCGCTGACTTTCGCGAAGAAGTCGGGCGTGGACGGCGCCAGGGTGCGCGAGGCGCTGCTCGGCGGCTTCGCCAACAGCAAGATCCTCGACCACCACGGCAAGAAGATGCTGGAGCGCAACTGGAAGCCCGGCTTCAAGGCCTGGATGCAGCAGAAGGACCTGCGCATCGTGCTGCAGAGCGCGCACGAACTGGGCCTGGCCATGCCCGGCGCCGCCGTCGCCTCGCAGCTGTTCAACGCCATGGTCGGCAGCGGCATGGGCGAGGAGGACAACATGGCGGTGATCAAGCTCATCGAAGGCATGGCCGGAATCAAGGAGTGAGGGTCGGCTTCATCGGCCTCGGCGCCATGGGGCGCCCGATGGCCCTGCATCTTCTCAGGGCCGGCCACGCGCTGTCGGTCTGCGCGCGGCGCGCCGAATCGGCGCAGCCGCTGGTCGATGCCGGCGCGACGCGGCGTGCCTCGCCGGTCGAGGTGGCGGCGAACAGCGACGTGGTGTTCACCATGGTCACCACCGGCGCCGACGTCGAGGACGTGGCGCTGGGCGAGGGCGGCATCATTCACGGCGCCAGGCCAGGCACGGTGCTGGTGGACATGGGCACCATCCCGCCCGGCACGGCGCGTCACATCGCGGCGAAGCTTGGCGAACGCGGCATCGAGATGCTCGACGCGCCGGTCTCCGGCGGCGAGCAGGGCGCCATCAACGCCACGCTGGCGATCATGGCCGGCGGCAAGAGCGAGGTGCTGGAGCGCGTGCGGCCGCTGCTGGAAAAGCTCGGCAAGACCATCGTGCACATCGGCCCCTCCGGCGCCGGCCAGGTGGCGAAGGCCTGCAACCAGATGATCATGGTGTCCTGCATCGAGGCGGTGGCGGAAGCCCTGCTGCTGGCGGAGAAAGCCGACGTCGATCCGGCGAGAGTGCGGCAGGCGCTGTCGGGCGGCTCGGCCGCCAGCCGCGTGCTTGAATTCTTCGGCACGAAAATGGCGGCGCGCGACTTCAAGGCCGGCGTCGAAGCGCGCCTGCACCACAAGGACTTCGGCATCCTCATGAACGAGGCCGCCGCGCTCGGCGCGCCGCTGCCCGTCGCCGCGCAGGTGTGGCAGCAGTTGAATGCGCTGATGGCGCAGGGCTGGGGCCGCGAGGACACGTCGAGCCTGCTGCGGGTGCTGGAAGGCGAGTCGCTGGCTACGGCGCCAGGTATTGCCTGATCCGGGCGACGAGCCCGTCCCAGTCGTTCGACTTGAGGATGAATCCCGTGGCGCCGGCGTCGAGCGCGCGGGCCGGCCACTCCGGCTCTTCCAGCCCGGACAGGATGAGCAGGGGGGTGTCGCGGTATTCGGGAATGGCGCGCAGGGCGCGCGTCATCTGGAAGCCGTCCATGAACGGCAGCAGCCCGTCGATCAGCAGCAGGTCCGGCCGGGTGCGGCTGCACAGTTCCAGGCCCGACTCCGCGCTGTCGGCCTCCAGCACGCGATAGCCGGCCTGCTCCAGGAACAGCCGCACGATCAGGCGGTCGGTCTCGCTGTCCTCGACGATGAGGACGGTCTGCGCTTCGCTCATTTCGCCGCGCCCTCTTCGATCCGCCGCCGCAGCCGGGCGCAGACCTGCGCGTGGCCGGCCGCCGCGCTCGGCAGGAGGGATTCGGCGCGTGCGGCGTCGCCGACGCGCGCGGCGTGTTCGATGACGGCGAACAGGCTGGCCAGGCCGGTGGCGCCGACGTTGTTGCTGCTGGACTTCAGGTTGTGCGCGGGCGGCGTCGCCGCGGCCAGGTCGCGCCGCGACATCGCCTCCTGCAGGTCGGCGAGGGACCGGCTCGAATTGTCGAGGTAGAGTCCGATCACCTGCTCGACGATGCCCATCCTGCCGGGCTTCTGCAGGGCGGCCAGGCGGGCGAGCACCGCATCGTCGACAAAGCCGGCATCGACCTCGTCGCGGCGGAGTTCCGCGTGCGCGGCGGCGGGCGCCGGCCCTCCCGCGACGGCCGCCTTTTCCTGCGGCAGCCAGCGCGACAGCAGGGCATGCAGGTCGGCCTTGTTGAAGGGCTTGGACAGGTAGTCGTCCATGCCGGCGGCGAGGCAGCGATCGCGATCGCCCTCGATGGCATTGGCGGTGACGGCGACGATGGGCTGGCGGGATGGCAGCGGCACGCCCTTCTCCCGCTCGCGCTGGCGAATGCGGCGCGTCGCCTCGAAACCGTCCATCTCGGGCATCTGGCAATCCATCAGGACGACGTCGAAGGCCTGGGCGGCGAGCGCCTCCAGCGCCTGGCGGCCGTTCTGCGCAACGCTGACGCGCAGGCCGAAGGATTCCAGCATGGCGCCGGCGACGACCTCGTTGACCGCATTGTCCTCGGCCAGCAGCACATGGCCGTGCAGGCGGGGCAGGGCGCGCGGCGCGGCGGCCGGGCCGGACCCGGCGACGGCTTGTGCCGCCGGCGCGAGGGACACGTCGAACCAGAAGGTGGAGCCCTGGCCGGGCGTGCTTTCAAGTCCGATCCGGCCGCCCATCAGTTCGATCAGCTGCTTCGAGATCGACAGGCCGAGGCCGGTGCCGCCGTAGCGGCGGCTGTGGGAAATGTCGGCCTGGGCGAAGGCATCGAAGATCAGCGCGCGGGCTTCCTCGGCGATGCCGATGCCGGTGTCGGAAACGGAGAAACGCAGCGCGCCTTGCGGCCCCGGCGCGACCGTGACGGACACGCCGCCCTTCTCGGTGAACTTGATGGCATTGCCGATCAGGTTGTTGAGTATCTGGCGCAGGCGCACGGCGTCGCCATGCACGGCATCGGGCACCGCCCCGTCGATGCGGCATGCGAGCGTCAGCCCCTTGCGGCTGGCGCGCTCGCTGAAGGCTTCGCCCGCCTCGCGTACCGCGGCGTGCAGGGAGAAGTCGGACGGGGCGAGTTCCAGCTTGCCCGCCTCGATCTTGGAGAAGTCGAGGATGTCGTTGATGATGTCGAGCAGGCTCTCGCCCGAGCGGTAGAGCGCCTCCAGGTAGCGCCGCTGCCGCTCCGAGAGCGGCGTGTCGAGCAGCAGTTCCGCCATGCCGAGGATGCCGTTCATCGGCGTGCGGATCTCGTGGCTCATGTTGGCGAGGAACTGGCTCTTGGCGCGGCTGGCCGCTTCGGCGGCTTCGCGCGACTGTTCGATTTCGAGACGCAGGCGGATCGACTCTTTCGTCATGCGCTCGTAGCGGCGCGCATTGGAGAAGACGATGTAGAGGAAGAGGAAGGTGGCGCCGCCGACGAACTGCTGGCCGGTGGCGCCGGAGGCCAGCAGCCACAGCGCCATCGGCAACAGCGACAGGCCGGCAAGAGGCACGAGCGCGCGGAAGTACTGCGCCAGCGAGAACATGCCCGCTGCGGCGACGGCGATGAGGTACATGCCCATGAAGAACTGCGCCGGATCGCCCGCCGGCGGGAACAGCACCGAGCCGCTGAAGCCCCAGATGGCGCCGGCGGCAGTGGTGCCGAGGACGAAACGGCGCGCCCAGCGCGGCGCATCCTTCGGGGGCGGCGCGGCACGGCGGTAGGCGCGGATTTCCAGGTAACGCGAGAGGGTGATCAGATGATGCGTCAGGTACCAGCCGATCAGCAGCGGACGCGGCGCGCCGTCCCACAGGACGAGCAGCACCAGGGTCGAGCCGATCACCGACATGACGAGTGTGAACGGCGTCAGGCCATGGATCAGCGCGATCTGCTCGGAGAAAATCCGGCTGTCGATGTCGGGCCGTGATGAGTCGGCGGCCACGATGCCTCCCTTTTCTGATATTCAAACGATCTTGCCAGAAAAACCCGGCGACGACGGGCTTTGCGGCGGCTATGCGGACGGGGTGAAAGGAAATGCCGTTGCGATGCGGGACTAGACCTGCTGTCCGTAAGTCCTGAACTTCTCCAGCACGACTTCCATCTCGCTGTCCGGCAGCAGCACCGGCCGGCCGATCTGCAGGGCGCGCCAGTACTGCTCGCAGAGGGACTCGAATTCGACGGCGAGGTCGAGCGCGTGGCGCAGGTCGCGGCCGAAGACCAGCAGGCCGTGGTTGGCGAGCAGGCAGGCGCAGCGGCCGTCGAGCGCGGCGAGTGCGGCGTCGGACAATTCCTGCGTACCGAAAGTGGCGTAGGCGGCGCAGCGCACCGTGCTGCCGCCGAAGCGGGCGATCATGTAGTGGAAGGGCGGGATGTCGGCGCCGATGCAGGCCAGTGCGGTGGCGAAGGGCGCGTGGGCGTGCACGATGGCGCCGGCCTCGGCGCGCGCGGCATAGAGGTCGCGGTGGAAGCGCCATTCGGAGGAGGGCTTGCGCGCGCCCTGCCAGCTGCCGTCCATGGCCATCGGCACGATGTCGCCCGGCTGCATCTCGTCGCCGGCGAGGCCGGTCGGCGTGACGAGGAAGCCCTCGTTCCAGCGCGCGCTGACGTTGCCGGCCGTGCCGCGGTTGAGGTTGTGCGCCGTCAGCGCGCGCACGGCGGCGACGATTGCTTCTCTCGATTCCATCTGGGTCATGGCAACTCCGGGAAGAGCCGGCGCAGTTCGCCGGGCGCACACACGCCGCGCTCGGTGACGATGCCGGCAATCAGCGCGGCGGGCGTGACGTCGAAGGCGGGGTTGGCGACGGGCGTCCGGTCGGGGGCGATGGCCACCGTGGCATGCACGTCCTGGCGGTCGAGGCCGCCGACGTGGCGCAGTTCGTCGCCGCCGCGCTCCTCGATGGGAATGCCGCTGCCGTCCGGGCATTGCCAGTCGATGGTCGCGGCCGGCGCGGCGACGTAGAACGGCACGCCGTTGTCGCGCGCCGCCAGCGCCTTGAGGTAGGTGCCGATCTTGTTGGCGGTGTCGCCGTTGGCGGCGATGCGGTCGGCGCCGACGATGACCAGGTCCACCTTGCCCTGCCGCAGCAGGTGGCCGGCGGCGTTGTCGGCGATGAGGGTGTGCGGAATGCCGGCCTCGTGCAGTTCCCAGACGGTGAGCAGGCCCTGGTTGCGCGGCCGCGTTTCCGAGACGAAGACGTGCACCGGCAGGCCGGCGTCGCGCGCGGCATACACCGGCGCCAGCGCCGTGCCCCAGGCGGCGGTGGCGAGCCAGCCGGCGTTGCAGTGGGTCATCAGGTTCACCGGGCGATGCGCGATCTGCCCGATGAGGGCGAGGCCGTGTTCGCCGATCCGGCGGTTGGCGGCGGCGTCCTCCGCGGCGATGGCGCGCGCCTCGGCCCAGGCCGCGTCGCGGCGCTGCGCGACGGGCAGCGGGGCGAGGCGGGCCTGCATGCGCGCCAGCGCCCAGCGCAGGTTCGCCGCCGTCGGCCGCGTCGCGGCCAGCGTGTCGCAGGCATGCTGCAGCGCCTCGTTGCCGGCGCCGTCCTTCAGCGCCAGGGCGACGCCATAGGCGGCGGTGACGCCGATCAGCGGCGCGCCGCGCACCAGCATGGCGCGGATGGCATGGGCGGCGTCGGCGAGCGCATTGAGATGCCGCGTCGCATATTGATGCGGCAGCAGCGTCTGGTCGAGGATGAGGACGGCGTCGCCTTCCTCGCGGATGGTGAACAGGCGGTCGGAAATCATTGCTGGCCGATTGTAGCTTACCGGCCGGGATTACCCTCCTGTATGAGCGGGCTTGCCCGCGGTCGCAAGGCCGATATCGCGGGCAAGCCCGCTCCTACAGGCAAGGCACGGGGGCTTGACTTTGGACAGCCGTGGCACAATCCGGCCATGCCGACCTTTCCTGCTCCGATCGATTCGCGCCTGCCCTGGGTGGGCACCACCATCTTCACCGTCATGTCGCGCCTGGCGGCGCAGCACGGCGCCATCAACCTGTCGCAGGGCTTCCCGGATTTCTCGGCGCCGCAGGCGCTGTTCGATCTGGTGGCGAAGCACATGCGCGCCGGCGCCAACCAGTACGCGCCGATGGCCGGCGCGCTGCCCCTGCGCGAGGCCATCGCGGAGAAGGTCGCCGTCCTCTACGGACTGACTTTCGACGCGGAGGATGAAATCACCGTCACGGCGGGCGCGACGCAGGCCATCTTCACGGCGGTGGCGGCGCTGGTGCGGCCGGGCGACGAGGTGATCGTCTTCGAGCCGGTGTACGACTCCTACGTGCCGTCGATCGAACTGAACGGCGGCCGCGCCGTATCCTGCAGACTGACTTTTCCGGAGTATCGTCCCGACTGGGACGAGGTGCGCGCGCTGATCACGCCGAGGACGCGCATGATCGTCATCAACACGCCGCACAACCCGAGCGGCGCGGTGTGGGACGCCGCGGACATGCGGGCGCTGGAGGCGCTGGTGCGCGGCACGAACATCGTCGTCGTCGCCGACGAGGTGTACGAGCACATCGTCTTCGACGGGCAGCGCCACGAGAGCGTGGTGCGCTACCCGGGCCTGGCGGAAAGAAGCTTCGTCATTTCCTCGTTCGGCAAGACCTATCACGTCACCGGCTGGAAGATCGCCTACTGCCTGGCGCCGCGCGAGCTGATGGCGGAGTTCCGCAAGGCGCACCAGTTCGTCGTCTTCTGCGTGAACCATCCGATGCAGCTGGCGCTGGCGGAATTCATGCAGGAGAAGGAACGCTACCTCGGCCTGGCGGATTTCTATCAGGAAAAACGCGACTTCTTCAGGCAGCAGCTGGCAGGCTCGCGCTTCGCGCCGCTGCCCTGCCCGGGCACCTATTTCCAGTCGGTGCGCTACGACGCGATCTCCGACGCGCCGGACCGCGCCTTCGTCGAACGCCTGACGAAAGAGCACGGCGTGGCGGCGATCCCCTTCTCCGCTTTTTATCGCGACGGGCGCGACGACCGCGTGATCCGCTTCTGCTTCGCCAAGGGCGAGGAGACGCTGGCGAAGGCGGGCGAGAGGCTGCGCAAGGTGTAAGCGTCGCGGCGCTTATCGTTCGCCGGCGGGTTTTTCCGGGTGGACGTCTTCCGCGGAGGCCGCGGCATGCGGGACAGGCGGCGCGGCGCGCACCAGCAGGGTGAAGCGCCGCACTTCGTCGAGCCAGCGCAGGCGGTCGAGCGGCGCAAGGCGGCTGTAGGCTATCAGCCGTTCGTCGGCGATCTCGTAGGAGAAATCCACCTTGTCCATCAGCCCAGCCCCAGTTCCCTGAGGCGGCGCAGCGCCACGATGTCCGCTTCGTCGCGTTTCCGTCCTGTGCCGGTTTTCAGGGCGATGAGATCGTCGATGGCCGCCAGCCTGACGCGGGTCGCGCCGAGGTCCTTCTCGATGCGGCGGCTCCAGGCGGATTCGAAATCCACCTTGGGCTGCACCAGGATGTCGAGCGTGGGGTCGCTGGAACGGGGCGGCCGCAGCGCGAAGGCGAGCATGTGCTTGTCCTCGATCCACTGGCGCAATTTTTCCGGGTCGGCGAAATCCGACAGTGCAACCGGCAGGACGGGAACGAGCCCCAGGGTTCGGGCGGCATTGAAGAATCCGTTCAGGTTGCGCGAGTCCAGCGCCAGCATCAGATCCACATCCATTGTGGCGCGCTCGACGCCGTGAATGTTCAGCGCCAGCCCGCCCACCAGCAGATAGCGCACGCCTTCGCGTTCCAGTTCGGCGAACAGGTCAAGATAGAACATGGCGGCAATTTAGCATCCTTCCGGTGGCGCAACCAGTTGCCCGGGCAGGGGAGAAGTTGCGCAAGCTGCCAATCAGCGGCCGTCGAGGGTGAAGTGGAAGGTCGCCCCTTCGTCCTTCGCCGCTTCGGCCCAGACCCGGCCGCCGTGCCGCTCGACGATGTTCTTGACGATGGCCAGGCCGACGCCGGTGCCGGGAAACTCGGCGTCGGTGTGCACGCGCTGGAAGACGCCGAAGAGGCGCTGCGCATATTCCATGTTGAAGCCGGCGCCGTTGTCCCGCACGAAATAGACGGTTTCCCCTTCGGCTTCCCGTGCGCCGATCTCGATCCTCGGCGAGTCCTTCTTCGAGGAGTACTTGAGGGCGTTGCCGATCAGGTTGGCGAACACCTGCCGCAGCGCGGCCGCGTCGCCCGTCGCCGCGGGCAGGCCGCCGATGTCGACCTGCGCCGCCGGATAGTCGGCGGCCAGATCGTGCAGGCAGGCCTGCGCGAGTCCGCCCATGTCCACCGCGGCCATTTCGAATTCGGCGCGCGATATCCGCGAGAACTCCAGGATGTCGTCGATGAGCTGCCCCATCCTGTTGGAGGCGAGGACGATGCGGTCGAGATGATTGCGATCCTCGTCTTTCCAGCTGTCGCGGCGGTCTTCGATGAGTATCTGCGCGAAGCCGTTGATGGCCCGCAGCGGCGCGCGCAGGTCGTGCGAAATGGAATAGGAGAAGGATTCCAGCTCGCGATTGGCGCGCGCCAGCGCCGCAGTGCGTTCGTTTACCAGTTCTTCCAGGTGATCGCGGTG
Organism: Rhodocyclales bacterium; assembly: GCA_016214145.1. Classification (GTDB taxonomy): domain Bacteria; phylum Pseudomonadota; class Gammaproteobacteria; order Burkholderiales; family Rhodocyclaceae; genus Desulfobacillus. The sequence goes on along the minus strand of JACRPA010000009.1, from coordinate 138,523 downwards.
GCGCGCCAGTTCGGCGTCCATGCGCTTCCTTTCGGTGATGTCGCTTTTCACCGCCAGGTAGTGGGTGATGCGCCCGTCCGGCTGGCGCACCGGCGAGATGCTGGCCCACTCGGTGTAGATCTCGCCGTTCTTGCGCTTGTTGATGAGCTCTCCCTGCCAGATGTCGCCCGCGACCAGCGCCGCCCAGAGGCCGCGGTGGGTCTCCGCCGAGGTCTGCCCTGATTGCAGCATGTTCGGATTCCGGCCGAGCGCCTCTTCGCGCGAATAGCCGCTGACCCGGGTAAAGGCGGCATTGACGTACTCGATGCGCGGCTCGAGGTCGGTGATGACGATGCTCTCCGGGCTCTGCTCCACGGCGAGGAACAGCTTGCGCAGTTGATCCTCGGTGCGGTTGCGCTCGGTGACGTCGCGGAACACGCCGAGCAGATAGGACTTGCCGCCCACCGTGACCGGCCAGGAGTTGACGTCGGCCTGGAACACGCTGCCGTCCTTGCGCAGCACGGGGATGTCGCGGGCGAGAACGATCTCCCGGCGCGCCTGGCGCTCGAACTGGGCGACCACATGGGGCAGGTCTGCCGCCGGGTGGATGGCCGAGATGCCGAGGCCGGGCATTTCCTCGGGGCTGTAGCCGGTCATGCGAAGGAAGGACGCGTTGGCGATGACGAAGCGTTTGTCTTCGGTGCCGGCGAGGGCGATGCCGTCGAGCGCATGGTCGAAAATGGCGCGGAAGCGCGCCTCGCTGTCGCGCAGCGAGCGCTCCGCCTCGGCCTGGCGGCGCAGCGCGCGGACCACCAGCCAATACACCAGCAGGGCCGTCGCCAGCACGAAGGCCGAGCCCTTCAGCGTCTGGTAGCGGGTGAGCTCGGCGGCATTTTCACCCGCCAGTCCGGCGAGGAGGGCGTCGCTGAGGAAGATCCAGAGCAGCCCGGCCACTCCATAGATGGCGGCGATGAGCAGGGCCGGACGAAAGGCTTGCATCTGATTCCTCGATCAGGGATCCGGACGGTTCCGGGAGGGCCGCTTCGGACGCGCGACGCATTGCGCCACGCGCCTACAGTTTAATTCTACGGCCCGGAATCCGCGACCTTGAAGCCGGCGGGGTTATTCGCCGCCGAACACCGTCCGCCAGAGTTCCCGCACGCTGCCGATTTCCTTCTCCAGGGCGCCGCGTTCGACGCGGGCGTACTGGGCGTCGTTCAGGCGCAGGCTGTGCTGCAGCGTGCGGTAGCTGCGGTAGGCTTCCCGCACGCGCTCGGCGAGACCGGCCGGGATGAGGCCGAGGCCGGCGGCGATCTTCAGGAGCGCCAGGTTGCCGAGGTTGCCGGTGAGTTCGGCGTGCGCGTGCGCGTGGCCCAGCACCAGGGCCTGCACGATGAACTCGACGTCGATGAGGCCGCCGCGGTCGTGCTTGATGTCGAACAGCGCGCTCTTGTTGGCGTGGGCATCGGCCATCTTCTGGCGCATGGCGCTCACTTCGCGCTTGAGTTCCGCCAGGTCGCGCGGCTTGCGCAGCACCTCGATGCGGATGGCCTCGAACTGGCGTCCGATGTCGGCGTCCCCCGCCGAAAAGCGGGCGCGGGTGAGGGCCTGGTGTTCCCACACCCAGGCCGATTCCAGTTGGTACTGGCGGAAGGCCTCGACCGAGCTGACGAGCAGGCCGGACTCGCCGTTCGGCCGCAGGCGCAGGTCGGTCTGGAAGAGGATGCCGGCCGCCGTCGTGCTGGAGATCCATGTGTTGAGCCGCGTCGCCAGTCGCGCGTAGAGCTCCGGCGCTTCCGACGCCTCGTCCTCGAAGAGGAAGATGATGTCGAGATCCGATGCGTAGCCGAGTTCCTTGCCGCCCAGCTTGCCGTAGGCGATGACGGCGAATTTCGGCGTATCGCGGTGGCGCTTCGCCAGCTTGCGCCAGACCAGCCGGAGCGTGAGGTCGAGCATGATGTCGGCCAGCTCGGAGAGGTGGTCGGAGAGCTTTTCCAGGGGCAGCAGGCCGGCGAGATCCTGCGTCAGCAGGCGGAAGACCTGGGCGTGATGGGCCTCGCGCATCCTGTCCATCTGCCGCTCGGTGTCCGGCTCGTGCTCGTCGAGGTCCAGCGCGAGCTGGGCGCGGAAGGCCGCGCAGTCGGGGGCGGCTTCGAGCAGGCGCGCATCGAGCAGCTCGTCGAGCAGCACCGGGTGGCGGGTGAGGTAGGACGCCGCCCAGCTGGAGGCGCTCACCAGCTGCGCCACCTTGTGCAGGGCCTGGGGGTACTGCTGCAGCAGCGCCAGATAGGCGGCGCGGCGGCTGATCGCTTCCAGCAGGTCGAGACCGCGCGCCAGCGTGGCGTCGGGATTGGGCATTTCCGCCGCCGCCTCGATCAGGCGCGGCACCAGCGCATCGAAGCGTTCGCGGATGCCCGGCGGCATCTGCTGGTAGCGGTTGCCGCCGCGGATGCCGGCCAGGCGCTGCGCGCCGCCTGCGGCATCGCCGTAGCCGAGGCGCGCCAGTTCCTGCGCCGCCCCCTGCGCATTTTCGTGGCCGTCGCAGCCTTGCCAGACGGCGGCCAGTTCATGGCCCTTGCGGTTGGGGTCGGCGAAGACGGCCTCGAAGTGGCGGCTGACGTTGGCGCGGTGGTCGTCGAGCTCCTCGAGCAGGGCGCCGTATTCGGCGAAGCCCATGCCGCGCGCAATCAATGCATGGTCCTCGGCCTTCTCCGGCAGGGTGTGCGTCTGCGCATCGTCGAGGTATTGCAGGCGGTGCTCGAGGTTGCGCAGGAAGCGGTAGGCGACGGACAGTTCGCGCACCGCCGCCCCGGTGAGGATGCCGCGTTCGGCCAGCAGGGCCAGCACCGGCAGCGTCGGCCGGATCTGCAGGGCCTTGTCGCGGCCGCCGCGGATCAGCTGGAACACCTGGGCGATGAACTCGATCTCGCGGATGCCGCCGGGGCCGAGCTTGATGTTGTTGGCCATGTCGCGCCGCGCCACCTCGCGGCGGATCTGCGCGTGCAGTTCGCGCATGGCGTTGATGGCGCCGTAGTCGAGATACTTGCGGAAGATGAAGGGCCGCGCGACGGCCGCCAGGTCGCCGCCGCGCGCCCCGCGCAGCGGCCGCGCCTTGATCCAGGCGTAGCGCTCCCACTCGCGGCCCTGGGTGATGAAGTAGTTCTCCAGCATGTCGAAGCTCGCCACCAGCGGGCCGGAGTCGCCGTTCGGCCGCAGGCGCATGTCCACGCGGAAGACCTGGCCGTCGCCGGTCATCTCGGCCAGCGCGCCGATCAGCTGGCGGCCGAGGCGCGCGAAGAACTCGAAGTTGGACAGGCGCTGGCCGTCGCCGTCGGTCTCGCCGTCCTCGGGGTAGACGAAGATCAGGTCGATGTCCGAGGAGACGTTGAGTTCGCGCCCGCCCAGCTTGCCCATGCCGACGACGATCAGCTCCTGTGCCTCGCCCGTCGCCGCGCGCGGCGCGCCATGCCGGGCGATGAGAACCGCGGAGAGAACGGCGGCGGCATGATCGACGGCCGCCTCGGCGAGGGCGGTCATGGTTTCGGTCACCTCGGCCAGGTCCGCCAGGCCGGCCAGGTCGCGCGCGACGATGCGGGCCATCACCTGCGCGCGCAGGCGGCGCAGCCCGGGGCGCAGCGCGGCCTCGTCCGCCGCTGCGGCGGCGAGGAAGGCGCGCATCGACTGCGCTGTCCAGGGGGTTTGCAGGTTGTCGCGGAGGTCGTCGCCGATCTCCGGGCGGCTCTCGATCAGGCGGGCCAGGAAGCGGCTCTGGGGAAGGGCGCGGTCGAGCAGGGCGGGGTTGTCCATCGTGGGGGGCATTGGAGCGTTTACAGGTAAAATCCGTTATTGCCGAGAGGCTTCAGCCGGGATTGTACTGTCTTGCACTGCCGGCGAAGCGCTCCGACCATTGATGCAAGAAAATACGACCCCGACCCCCGCTCCGGCCCGCCCGGGCCCCGCCAGGCGGCTGCTCCGCCTGGCGCGCCTTGCATGGCTGCCCGTCTGGCTGCGCCGCACCCTGGCCTGGCTGTTCTGGATCGGCTATTTCGGCTTCGCCCTGATCATCCTGGCGCTGCGCTACTCGGTGCTGCCGAACATCGAGAACTACCGCGACGACATCCAGCGCGGCATCTCGCAGACGGCCGGCCTGCCGGTGACCATCGCGCACATCGACACGCACTGGCAGGGGCTGCGGCCGCATCTTTCCCTGCGCGGCTTCAGCATCCACGACGCCGCCGGCCGCCCGGGACTGACTTTCGACACGGTCGAGACCGAGCTGTCCTGGGCTTCCCTGTGGCACTGGCAGCTGCGGCTGCACCGGCTGGAGGTCGACGCGCCGACGCTGCACATCCGCCGCGAGAAGAACGGCCGCGTCTTCATCGCCGGCATCCAGCTCAACACCGAGGCCAGCGGCAGCGATTTTTCCGACTGGCTGCTGGCGCAGGAGCGCATCGTCATCCGCAATGCGTCCATCCGCTGGGAGGACGCGCTGCGCGGCGCGCCGCCGCTGGAGCTGAAGCAGCTCAACTTCGTCCTGCAGAACGACGGCCGGCGCCATCGCTTCGGCCTGACCGCCGAGCCGCCGCGCGAACTGGCCGCGCGCCTGGACGTGCGCGGCGATTTCCGCGGCGAGGACCTCGATCGCCTGGAGGAATGGAAGGGGGAGGCGTATGCCGAGCTGGACTACGCCGACCTGGCCGGCTGGCGCGCCTGGGTGGACTATCCCCTCGATCTGCCGCAAGGCGCGGGCGGCATGCGCCTCTGGCTGGGCTTCGCCGAGAAGAAGCTCAATACCCTGACGGCCGACATCGCCCTGCGCGACGTCAAGCTGCGCCTGGCGCGCGAGCTGCCCATGCTCGACCTCGTCCATCTCAACGGCCGCCTCTCCGGCCGCCTGCCCGAGAACGGCTTCGAGGTGGCGTCGCGGAAACTGGCCCTGGCCACGCGCGATGGCATCGCGCTCGCGCCGACCGACTTCACCCTGCGCTGGACGCCCCCCGTCGGCAAGCAGGCGGCGCATGGCGAGATGGCCGCCAACGGACTCGACCTCGACGTGCTGACGCGCCTGGCCGGCTTCCTGCCGCTGGACGGCGGCACGCGCAAGACGCTGGCCGACTATGCGCCGCACGGCCGCATCTTCGACCTCAAGCTGGGCTGGAAAGGCGAGGCCGGCGCGCTCTCCGGCTTCGACGTGCGCGCCCGCTTCGAGGGCCTCGGCCTGCGCGCGCAGGGCTATTTCCCGGGATTCGTCGGCCTGACCGGCAGCATCGAGGGCAACGAGAAGGGCGGCCTCGCCAGCCTGGACAGCCACGCCGCCGCGCTGGAGCTGCCGGCGGTGTTCGCCGATCCCCGGCTGGACTTCGAGCAGCTGACCGCCAAGGCGACCTGGACGCTTTCCGAGGGCCGCATCGACGTGCAGCTGCAGAATCTCGCCTTCAACAACAAGGATGCCGCCGGCGCCGCCTCCGGCCGCTACCGCAGCAGCCTGGACGGCCCCGGCGAGATCGACATCACGGCGCGCCTCGGCCGCGCCGACGGCGCCGCGGTGTGGCGCTACATGCCGCTGGTGGTCAACCGCGACGTGCGCGACTGGCTGCGCGCCTCCATCTCGGGCGGGCGGGCCGACGACGCCCGCCTGCGCCTGAAGGGCGACCTGAAGGACTTTCCCTTCGCCGACGGCAAGAAGGGCACTTTCCAGGTGTCGGCGAAATTCGCCGGAGCGGATTTGCGCTACGCCCCGGGCTGGCCCGGCATCGACAACATTTCCGGCGACCTGCTGTTCGAGGGCAGGCGCATGCTCATCTCAGCCTCCCGCGGCAGCATTGCCGGCGTCACCGTGTCCGCCGTGAGCGCCGAGATTCCCGACCTGGAGGCGCCGGAGGAGATCATCACCATCGGCGGCCGCGCCGCCGGGCCGACGGCCGATTTCCTGCGCTTCATCGAGACCAGCCCGGTCTCCGAGCAGATCGACCGCTTCACCGAGGGCATGAGCGCGACGGGGAACGGCACGCTGGCGCTGAAACTGACCATGCCCCTGCGCAAGGTGGCCAACACGCTGATCGAGGGCGACTACCAGTTCCTGCGCAACGGGCTGACGGTCGACGCCGACCTGCCGCCCCTCAGCGAGGTGAGCGGCCGCCTGCAGTTCACCGGCGGCAGCGTCACCATGAAGGATGCGCGCGCCCAGCTGCTCGGTTCCCCGCTCGTCATCAATGCCGCCACGCGCGGCGACGGCGCGGTGGCCATCAATGCCCAGGGCAGCCTGAGCATCGCCGGCATTCGCAAGGAGATGGACCATCGGCTGCTCGAGCACCTGTCGGGCAGCGCCGCCTGGCGCGGCACCGTCCTGGTGAAGAACCGCAACGCCGACGTCAAGCTGGAGTCGAGCCTGCAGGGCATCGCCTCCAGCCTGCCCGAGCCGTTCAACAAGACGTCGTCCGAGACGATGCCCTTCCGGTTCGAGCGCAGCGCGGCCGCCTCGGCGGGCGCGGCGCGCGACCAGGTCCGCATCAATCTGGGCAATGAGCTTGCCGCCCACTTCCTCCGCCGGCACGAGAAGGGGAGGACGGTGGTGGAGCGCGGCGCCATCGGCATCGGCGAGACGCCGGCCCTGCCCGAGAAGGGCGTCCTGCTGGCCGCCAATGTGCCGGCCTTCAACGTGGATTTCTGGCGCGGCCTGTTCGCCGCCAACGGCGGCAATGGCGGCGGGGGCGGCCACCCGGTGAGCCAGCTGAGCCTGCGCACGGCCGAACTGACCGCCTTCGACCGGCAGTTCAACGAGGTCAACCTGCGCGCATCGCTGCAGGACGACACCTGGCAGGCGCAGGTGGCGAGCCGCGACGTGACCGGCGAGTTCTCCTGGAAGGCCGACGAGCGCGGCCGCCTGCGCGCGCGCCTGAAGCAGTTCACGCTCGGCGAAACCCGGCCGGGGAGGGCGCTCATCGCCGAGGAGCCGCTGCGCGAGCTGCCGGGGCTGGACATCGTCGCCGAGAATTTCACGCTGCGCGGCCGCAAGCTCGGCAAGCTGGAGCTGCTGGCGACCAACGAGGCCAGCGCCTGGAAGATGGAAAGACTGGCCATCACCAATCCGGACGGCGCGCTGGTGTCCGACGGCGTCTGGCGCGGCGGCGGCACGCAGCTCAACTTCAAGCTCGACGTCTCCGACAGCGGCAAGATGCTGGAGCGGCTGGGCTATGCCGACGCCGTGCGGCGCGGCACGGCGAAACTGGAGGGCAAGGTGTCCTGGGCGGGGACGCCGACGCAGATCGACCATGCCTCGCTCGACGGCACCCTGACGGCGGAAGCCGCGCACGGCCAGTTCAACAAGCTGGAGCCGGGCGTCGGACGCCTGCTCGGCATCCTCAGCCTGCAGTCGCTGCCGCGGCGCATCACGCTGGATTTCCGCGACATCTTCAGCGACGGCTTCGCCTTCGATACCATCACCGGCAGCGCCAGGGTGGTGCACGGCGTGATGAACACGCAGGACCTGCTGATCCAGGGGCCGTCGGCGAAGATCCTCATGAAGGGCGAGGTGAGCATTCCGGCCGAGACGCAGAACCTGCGCGTGCGCATCGAGCCGGCGCTGGGCGAGACGCTGGCCGTCGGCGCCATGATCGCTAACCCGGCCATCGGCGCGGCCGCCTGGGTGGCGCAGAAAATCCTCAAGGACCCGATCGGGAAGATGTTCGCCTTCGAGTACGCCATCAGCGGAAGCTGGAGCGATCCGAAGGTGGAAAAGCTGCAGCAGCAGGCGGCGAAAAAAAGTGAGGAGTGAGGCGTGAGGCGTGAGGAGAAGGCCCGCATAGCGGCCGTGCAGATGGTGTCCGGGCCGGACATCGCGCAGAACCTGCGCGACGCGGAGCGCCTGGTGGCCGAGGCGGCGGCGCGCGGCGCGAAACTGGTGGCGCTGCCGGAATACTTTCCCCTCATCTCCGGCGACGAGACGGACAAGGTGCGCGCGCGGGAGAAGGAGGGCGCCGGGCCGCTGCAGGACTTCCTGCGCGAGACGGCGCTGCGGCACAAGGTCTGGCTGGTCGGCGGCTCCATTCCCCTCGAGGCCTCGGCGCCGGACAAGGTGCGCAACACCTGCCTGGTCTTCGACGACGCCGGCCGGCGCGTGGCGCGCTACGACAAGATCCACCTTTTCGGCTTCCAGCGCGGAACCGAACGGTACGACGAGAGTCGGACCATCGAGGCGGGCGGCGAGGTCGTCGTTTTCGATTCACCCTTCGGGCGCATCGGCCTTTCCATATGCTACGACCTGCGCTTTCCCGAACTGTACCGCGCCATGGGACAGGTGGACCTGCTGGTGGTGCCGGCGGCCTTCACCCACACCACCGGCCAGGCGCACTGGGAACTGCTGCTGCGCGCGCGGGCGGTGGAAAACCTCTGCTACGTGCTGGCCCCGGCGCAGGGCGGCACGCACCCGAGCGGGCGGCAGACCTGGGGCGACAGCATGGTGGTCGATCCCTGGGGCGAGGTGCTGGAACGCCTGCCGACAGGGCCGGGCGTGGTGACGGCGGAAATGGATCCCGCCCGCATCGCCGACCTGCGCGCCTCGCTTCCCGCGCTGGAGCACCGGAGATTTTATTGATGAACCCAAAGCGCTTTCAACGCAGAGATCGCAAAGACGCAAAGGACGCAAAGGAAATTATTCATATGTTTCTCTTTGCGCTCTTTGCGTCTTTGCGTCCTCTGCGTTTAAAAGCGGTTAGTTTTTCCAAGACATGACTACTTCCGCCAGCCACCTCGCCACCGCCGAATCCCGTCTGCTGGCGCCCTTCGACCTTTCCGCGCGCCAGCTCGAATCGGTGTTCGGCGATCTCTGCCGGCACCGGCTCGACTACGCCGACCTCTACTTCCAGTACAGCCGCTCCGAGGCCTGGAGCCTGGAGGAGGGCATCGTCAAGTCGGGCAGCTTCAACATCGAGAGCGGCGTCGGCGTGCGCGCCATCTCCGGCGAGAAGACCGCCTTCGCCTATTCGGATGAAATCTCCCTGCCGGCCCTGAAGTCGGCGGCGCAGGCCACCCGCGCCATCGCGGCGCAGGGGGCGCAGTCGCGCGTGCCGCTGCTGGCCGGCCGGCCGGTGCCGGCGCTCTACGGCGCGGTCGATCCGCTGGCCTCGCTGCCCGATACGGAAAAAGTGAGGCTGCTGGAGCGGCTGGAGGGCTTCGCCCGCGCCGAGGACAAGCGCGTCGTGGAGGTGATGGCCCACATCGCCGGCGTCTACGAGGTGGTGCTGATCGCGCGTTCCGACGGGCATCTCGCCGCCGACGTGCGGCCGCTGGTGCGCGTCTCCGTCACGGTGATCATGGAGGAGCATGGCCGCCGCGAACAGGGTTCGGGCGGCGGCGGCGGCCGCTTCGACTACGGCTATTTCACCGATGCCGTGCTGCGCGACTACGCCAAGCAGGCCGCGCACCAGGCCCGTGTGAACCTGGCCGCGCGCCCGGCGCCGGCCGGCGAAATGACGGTGGTGCTGGGCAGCGGCTGGCCGGGCATCCTGCTGCACGAGGCGATCGGCCACGGCCTGGAGGGGGATTTCAACCGCAAGGGCAGCTCGGCCTTCGCCGGACGCATCGGCGAGCGCGTCGCAGCAGCAGGCGTGACGGTGATCGACGACGGCACAATGCCCGACCGGCGCGGCTCGCTGTCCATCGACGACGAGGGCAACCCGACGCAGCGCACCGTGCTGATCGAGGACGGCATCCTCGCCGGCTACCTGCAGGATTCGCTCAACGCGCGCCTGATGGGCGTGCCGGTCACCGGCAACGGCCGGCGCGAATCCTTCGCCCACCTGCCGCTGCCGCGCATGACCAACACCTGCATGCTCAACGGCGACCGCGATCCGCAGGAGATCATCGCCTCGGTGAAGAAGGGGCTCTACGCCGCCAATTTCGGCGGCGGCCAGGTGGACATCACCAGCGGCAAGTTCGTCTTCTCCGCCGCCGAGGCCTACCTGATCGAGAACGGCCGGATCACCCAGCCGGTGAAGGGCGCGACCCTGATCGGCAACGGCCCGGACGTCCTCACGCGCGTGTCCATGATCGGCAACGACATGGCGCTCGACCCCGGCGTCGGCACCTGCGGCAAGGAAGGCCAGAGCGTGCCGGTCGGGGTGGGACAGCCTACCTTGCGCATCGACGGACTGACGGTGGGCGGGACCGGATAGACGGCGGGTCGGATTGATGTTTATCAAACTGCAGGTCGTGGCGCCCGGCTAGAATTTTGCCTTTCCGAGGACCTTGCCCCTGTCCTTCCAGGACGGGCTGCGGCCGTGAAAGGGTTTTCATCATGAAAAGACTTCTCGCCATTCTTGCCCTTGCCGTGCTCGCCTTCGGTTTCGACGCCGCCGGCAATTCCGCCCAAGCCCAGATCAGCGACATCAACTCCGCCATCAACAAGGCCGGCCGCCAGCGCATGCTCTCCCAGCGCATGGCCAAGGCTTACCTGCAGGTCGGCCAGGACATCGATGCGGAACGCTCGCGGAAAATCCTCGATGGCTCCATCGCCCTCTTCGATCGCCAGTTGGTCGAACTGAAGAATTTCGCGCCGACGCCGGAGATCAGGAACACCTACCTCAACCTCGAGCGCGCCTGGCTTTCCTACAAGGATGCCTTGGTCGGCGCCAAACCCACCGCGGCGGGTGCCGCAAAGGTGATGGAGATCAACGAGGAAGTGCTGTCGCTGGCGCACCAGGGCACAGTGCAGCTCGAAAAGCATTCCGGCACGACGCAGGGCCGCCTGGTGAACATCGCCGGCCGCCAGCGCATGCTGTCGCAGCGCATGGCCAAGTTCTACCAGGCGCTCAACTGGGGCGTGGCCCCCGCCAACGGCAGGGACGAGATGGAGAAGGCGCGCAAGGAGTTCATCGAGGGACTGAAGGAGCTGGAAAGCGCTCCCAGCAATACGCAGGCCATCAAGGATGAGCTGGCGCTCGGGCGCCAGCAATGGATTTTCTTCGAAAACGCGCTGTTCAATCGTGGAGGCGACAAGAAGGCCGCCGCGCTCAACGTGGCCACCACCAGTGAGCGCATTCTGGAGGTGATGAACAACGCCACCGGGATGTACGAGATGCTTCAGTCGAAGAAGTAGGAGCGGGCTTGCCCGCGATTGTGCCCCGCAGGAAACACCCTTGGGGTGCAGCCGCAGATATCGCGGGCAAGCCCGCTCCTACATCCGGCGCCGCAGCCAGGCCTTGCGCGCCTCGTCCAGCCCCCACATCAGCGCCGCGAAGGGCAGGGCGAAGAGCCACGCCTCCCAGCCGATCGGCGCCGTGCCGAACAGCCAGTTGCCGGCCGGCGTGTACACGATGGCCAGGATCACCGCCAGTTCGGCGGCGATGCCGGCCAGGATGAACGGATTCGCCGTCAGCCCGAAGGAGAGCGAGGATTTCAGGGGGTGGCGGCAGAGGAACAGGTTCATCGCCTGCATCACCACGATCGCCGCCAGGCAGGCGGTGGTCGCCTCCAGGTAGAGCGGCTCCGTCTTGCCCGGCAGGTCGCCGTAGCGCCAGCCGGCGCCGTGCAGCACGAGGAAGAAGGCTGCCATCGCCGCCGCTGCTTCCAGCACGCCGAGGAACAGGTAGGCGCGGACAATCAGACCCCATGAGAGAAGACGCTCGCCGCGCGCGCGGGGTGGACGCCGCATGACGGCCGGATCGGGTTTTTCCGCGCCCAGTGCCAGCGCCGGCAGCATGTCCGTGCCGAGGTCCACGGCCAGGATCTGGATGATGGTCAGCGGCAGCGGAATCCTGAACAGGACGAAGGCGAGGTAGGGCGCCAGCTCGGGAACGTTCGAGGTGAGGATGTAGGTGAGGAACTTGCGGATGTTGTCGAACACCGCCCGCCCTTCCTCGATGGCGGCGACGATGCTGGCGAAATTGTCGTCGAGCAGGATCAGGTCGGCCGCCTCCTTGGCCACGTCGGTGCCGGAGAGGCCCATGGCGATGCCGATGTCGGCGACCTTCAGCGCCGGCGCGTCGTTCACGCCGTCGCCCGTCACGGCGACGGTTTCGCCCTTGTGCTGCAGCGCCTCGACGATGCGCATCTTCTGTTCCGCCGCCACCCGCGCAAAGAGGATATCCGGCGCATCCAGCGCCAGCTGCAGCTGCTCCGGCGTCATGCGGCGCAGCGCGTCGCCGGTGACGATCGCCGGCGAGGCGGATTTCACCAGGCCGATTTCGCGCGCGATGGCGAGCGCCGTGTGCGGATGGTCGCCCGTGACCATGACGACGCGGATGCCGGCGGCGGCGCAGCGCGCGACGGCCTCGGGCACTTCCGGGCGCGGCGGATCCTCCAGCCCCACCAGCCCGGAGAGGAGCATGCCGCTCTCTTCGCCCGGCAGGCCGTCGGCCACCGGGCGGTGGGCGAAGGCCAGCACGCGCAATCCGTCTTCGGCCATCGTGTCCTGCGCGGCCAGCAGGCGGGTCTTCACGGCATCGTCGAGCGGCGCGATGCCCGCGTCGAACTGCACGCGGTCGCAGGCGGCGAGCACCGTCTCCAGCGCGCCCTTGCAGTAGAGCATGCGGCCGCCGGGCGTTTCGCACAGCACCGACATGCGCTTGCGGTCGGTGTCGAAGGGGATTTCGTCGAGCCGGGCATGATCCGGCAGCGCGCCCGCCGTCTTCCGCCCCATTTCCGCCAGGGCGAGCTCCATCGGGTCGCCGGCCCACTCGTGCCCGCCGCCGCGCTCGACCGACTTCAGGTTGTGGCAAAGCGCGGCATTGACGAACAGCGGGCGGTTGTCCTCCGCCAGGCGCGCCTGCGCCGCGAGGTCATCGGGGGAAAAGAGGCCGCCGCCGAGCCACAGGCGTCTTACCGACATGCGGTTCTGCGTCAGCGTGCCGGTCTTGTCGGAGAGGATCACCGTGGTCGAGCCGAGCGCCTCCACCGCCGGCAGGTGGCGCACCAGGGCGTTGCGCTTCGCCATGCGCTGCGTCGCCATGGCCAGCGACAGCGTGACCGTCGGCAGCAGTCCTTCCGGCACGTTGGCGACGATGATGCCGATGGCGAAGAGGAAGTTCTCCCAGAAGGGCAGGCCGAGGGCCTGGCCGATGAGGAAGAAGACCACGCCGATCCCGCTGGCGAGAAAGGCGACGATGCGCGACAGCCGCGCGATCTCCCTTTGCAGGGGCGAAATGGCCTCTCCCGCCGTCTGCGTCAGGTGGGCGATGCGGCCGAACTCGGTGTGCATGCCGGTGGCGTAGACCACGGCGCGCGCCTGGCCGGACACCACCGAGGTGCCGGCCAGAAGCAGGTTTTTCGCCAGCATCGCCGTGTCCTCGGGACTGACTTTTGCGTCGCGTGCCTTGGGCAGCGACTCGCCGGTGACGGTCGCGTTGTTGACGCGCAGGCCGAAGGCTTCGATCAGACGGCAGTCGGCGGGAACCCGGTCGCCTTCCTCCAGCAGGACGATGTCGCCCGGCACCAGCCCGGTGGCGGGGATGCGCACGACTTCGCCCGCGCGAAAGGCCTGCACCGTCTGCGGCAGCAGCCGGCGCAGCGCCGCCACCGCCTGCTCGGCCTTGTATTCCTGCCAGAAGGAGAAGATGCCGTTGATGAGGATGACGCCGACGATGGCGACGCCCAGCCGCGCCATGCCCTGGCCCGGATCGAAATGCTCGGCGAGGAAGGCCAGCGCGGCGCCGAGCCACAGGATGAGGGCGAAGAAGTGAGTGAACTCGCGGGCGAACCGCAGCAGCAGGTTTTCGCGGCCGACTTCCTCGACGTGGTTCGGGCCGAATTCGGCCAGTCGCCGCGCCGCCTCGGCAGCGCCGAGGCCGGCGGCCGAGCTGTTCAGGCTGGCGAGCGCTTCATCCGCGTCGAGGCTGGCAATGCGCATGGCTAGGGCCTGTTCACATTCATTCTGTCGGATGCGTTGTGGCCAAAAGCGTCGACGGCTAGGCGCGCGACGCAGTCAATGGCCATTCCCTTGACAAGGCGCGCAACGACGCAGCCGGCGCTTTTGGCCGCAACCCGAAGGGAACGGGTCTTTCCGGGCGCATGGCCGCGTTGCGGCGGCTCGCCGTGGAATGACCACTGTCTTCGCCACCGCGCCTTGCCCTGTGCCCGGAAAGACCCATTCGCACCGACAGAATGAATGTGAACAGGCCCTGGGGACATGAACTGGCTAGCTGCTAGAATGGCGCTTTGAGCCGTGCAGCGCAACGCCCATGAACGCCCCGATCAAGTCGAACAAGCCGAACATCGCCTCCGTCTCCCCCGGTCCCAAGGGCGGCCTGGCCTATCCGCGCGCCGTCACCGACGACGTGCGCATCCGCGACATCATCGAAGTGGCGCCGCCCTCGCACCTGTTGCGCGAGTTCCCGCCGACGCCGAAGGCGGTGGAAACGACCTTTGGCGCGCGCCAGGCCATCCATCGCATCCTGCACGGCGCCGACGACCGCCTGCTGGTGATCATCGGCCCCTGCTCGGTGCATGATTTCGATGCCGCCGTCGATTACGCCAGCCGCCTGAAGGCCGAGGCCGACCGTCTCGCCGAGGACCTCCTGGTGGTGATGCGCGTCTATTTCGAGAAGCCGCGCACCACCGTGGGCTGGAAGGGCCTCATCAACGATCCGCGCATGGACGGCAGCTTCAAGATCAACGAGGGCCTGCGCATCGCCCGCCACCTGCTGGTCGAGCTCAACGAGATGGGCCTGCCGGCGGCGACCGAGTTCCTCGACATGATCACGCCGCAGTACCTCGCCGACCTGGTGAGCTGGGGCGCCATCGGCGCGCGCACCACCGAATCGCAGGTGCACCGCGAGCTGGCCTCCGGCATGTCCTGCCCGATGGGCTTCAAGAATGGCACCGACGGCAACATCAGGATCGCGGTGGATGCCATCCGCACCTCGCAGCACCCGCACCATTTCCTCTCGGTGACCAAGTCCGGCCACTCGGCCATCGTCTCCACCAACGGCAACGAGGACTGCCACGTCATCCTGCGCGGCGGCAGGGAGCCGAACTTCGACGCGGCCAGCGTGGACAAGGCGTGCAAGGAACTGGGCGCCGCCGGCCTCGCCGCGCGCGTCATGGTCGATTTCTCGCATGGCAACAGCCGCAAGGACTTCAGGCGACAGATGGAAGCCGCGCGCGACATCGCCGGCCAGCTGGCGGCGGGCGAGGACCGCGTCTTCGGCGTCATGGTGGAATCCCACCTCAAGGAGGGCCGCCAGGACCTGGTGCCGGGCAAGCCGCTCGAGTACGGCAAGAGCATCACCGACGCCTGCCTCGGCTGGGAGGATTCCGTCGCGGCGCTCGACCTTCTCGCCCAGGCAGTGCGCGAGCGCCGCGTCGCGCTGCTCGGCAGGGAATGAGCGCGGCGGGGCAGGGCGGCATGCGAGACCCCTTTCCCGGACTGGAGCACCTCGGCAGCGCGACGCCCTTCGTCGGCCGCATCAGGGAGATCATCCAGCACATCCAGCTGTTCGAGGATTTCGAGACGGAGGAGATCTCCGCCCTGGCGCGGGATCTGGTCTGCTACCGCGCGCCGGCCGGCGCGGTCATCATCCGCGAAGGGGACCAGGGCGATTTCATGCTCATCGTTCTGGACGGCCTGTGCGAGATCGTCAAGAACGACCCGACCGGCGTGCCCAAGCGCATCGGCCTGGCCGGACCGGGCAAGACGCTGGGCGAGATGTCCATGATCGACGGCGAGCCGCGTTTCGCCTCCTGCGTCGCCCTGGATGAGACCCACTTCGCCGTGCTCGACCGCGGCAGCCTCAGCCGCATCATCGCCTTCGATCCGCGCCTCGGCATCAAGATCCTCATGGAGCTGGTGCTGCTGCTCTCGCAGCGCCTGCGCTCCGCCAGCGGCAAGCTGGTGCGCGGGCTCGGCGCCGGCGAGGATATCTAGAACGCGGGTCAGCCCCGCTTGCGGTCCTTCCGCCAGAGCACGTCGCCGCGGCCGGCGATGCGGTTCAGGCTTCTCCCCAGCACGAAGAGCAGGTCGGACAGCCGGTTGACATACTTGCGGCCGGCTTCGCTGATGGCTTCCGCGCCGGCGACGGCGACGAGTTGACGCTCCGCGCGACGGCACACCGCGCGGGCGAGATGCGCCAGCGCCGCCGGGCGCGCGCCGCCGGGCAGGATGAACTCCTTGAGCGGACCGAGCGCGGCGTTGTAATGGTCGATGGCCGCTTCCAGTTCGCCGATGCCCTTTTCATTGAGCAGCGCCGAGCCGGGAATCGCCATCTCGCCGCCGAGGTCGAACAGGTCGTGCTGGATGCCGGTGAGCAGGGCGCGGATGTCCTCGGGCAACTCCTCCGTCAGCAGCAGGCCGATGACCGAATTCAGCTCGTCCAGGTCGCCCAGCGCGGCGATGCGCGGGCTGTCCTTGGCCACGCGCGAGCCGTCGGCCAGGCCGGTCGTGCCGGCGTCGCCGGTGCGGGTGTAGATCTTGGAGAGGCGGTGTCCCATGTTCCGGTCCGGGGTTGCGAGCGGCGAATATAGCACCCTGATTCGCTAATAAACATATTATGCCCACGCCAGCACAAGGGTGAAGTTAATATATCGCCTCTCCCCATGAACAATCCTCTACTGAAGCGACTGCTGCCTTTCCTGCGCTGGCTGCCCTATTCGGGCGCGACGCTGCGGGCGGATTTCCTCGCCGGCCTCACCGTGGCCCTGGTGCTGGTGCCGCAGTCGATGGCCTACGCCCAGCTGGCCGGCATGCCGCCCTATTACGGCCTCTATGCCGCCTTCCTGCCGGTGATGGTGGCGGCCCTGTGGGGTTCCTCCAACCAGCTCGGCACCGGGCCGGTGGCCGTGGTGTCCCTGCTGACGGCCTCGACGCTCGCCCCCCTCGCCGCGCCGGGTTCCGCCCAGTTCATCGCGCTGGCGATCATGCTGGCGCTGATGGTCGGCCTCTTCCAGCTGGCCCTCGGCGCCTTCAAGCTCGGCGTGGTGGTGAACTTCCTTTCGCACCCGGTCATCGTCGGCTTCACCAATGCGGCGGCGATCATCATCGGCCTGTCGCAGATCAACAAGCTGATCGGTGTGCCGATGGGCCGCTCCGAGCACTTCGTCCAGGACATCTGGGGGGTGGTGCGGCAGGCCGGCGACACGCACCTGCCGACCCTGGCCATGGGCGCCGCCGCCATCGCCATCATCTGGGCATTGCGCAAGTGGGCGCCGAAGATGCCGGGCGTGCTGATCGCGGTGGCCATCACCACCACCGTCAGCTGGTCGATCGGCTTCGAGCGCAATGCCACGGGACGGATCGACAACGTCGTCGATGCCGAGGCCCGCACGCTGCTCACCGAGCATGCGCGCACCGCGCTGCGCATCGACGAGCTGAACGGCCAGATCGGAACCAAATCGGCGGAATTGAAAAAGCTGCAGAAGGAGCATGGCGAGCTGGGCCATGAGGCGGCGACGCTGAACTACGAGCTGGAACTGCTCAGGCTGCAGCTGCAGGACCGCGAGAACGAGAACCGCGGACGCAACCGCGCCATCCGCAGCATCGTCTTCGAGCGCGTGCCCGGCGCCGACGGGCAGCCCGACCGGCTGTACGCGGAGGGCAGGGTGCCGCAGGGCGAACAGTCCGACGGCCGCCGCTGGCGCATCGCCCGCGCCGGCAAGGACGAGTTCAGGCTGGTCGGCGGCGGCGAGGTCGTGGGCAAGGTGCCCGAGGGGCTGCCCACCCTCGGCCTGCCGAAAATCACCTGGGAGATGATCGGCAGCCTGCTCTCGGCCACCATCGTCATTTCGCTGGTCGGCTTCATGGAGGCGATCTCCATCGCCAAGGCCATCGCGGCGCGGACCAAGCAGAAGATCGACCCGAACCAGGAGCTGCTCGGCCAGGGCCTGGGCAACGTCGTCGGCGCGCTGAGCCAGGCTTTCCCCGTGTCGGGTTCCTTCTCGCGCTCCGCCGTGAACATCAATGCCGGCGCAATCACCGGGATGTCCTCGGTGTTCACCGGCCTCCTCGTGCTGCTGACCCTGCTGTTCCTGACGCCGCTGCTCTACCATCTGCCGCAGGCGGTGCTGGCGGCGGTGATCATCATGGCGGTGATCGGCCTGGTGAATTTCCCGGCCATCAAGCATGCCTGGCAGGCCAGCCGCCACGACGGCATCGCCGCCGTCGTCACCTTCGTCGTCACGCTGGCCGCGGCGCCCCACCTGGACAACGGCATCCTGGCGGGCGCCGGCCTGGCCATCCTGCTCTACCTGCTGCGCACCATGAATCCGCGCGTCGCCATCCTCGGCCGCCATGCGGACGGCACGCTGCGCGACGCGAAATTGCACAACCTGCCGGCCTCCGAGATCGTCACGGCGGTGCGCTTCGACGGCCGGCTGTATTTCGCCAACGTCGCCTATTTCGAGGACGCCATCCTCGAGGCCGTCGCCGCCAACCCGAGGGCGCGCTGGCTGCTGGTGGTGGGCGAGGGCATCAACGAACTCGACGCCTCCGGCGAGGAGGTCGTGCGCCACCTCGTCGAGCGGCTGCGCAGCAACGGCGTGAACATGCTGTTCTCCGGCCTGAAGAAGCAGGTCCTCGACGTGATGCGCGCCACCGGACTGTTCGAGGCGATCGGCGAGCGGAACTTCCACATCACCGCGGACCGGGCGCTGGAGGCGATCAGCGCCGAGATCGCCTCGCAGGGCATCGAAGGCGCCTTCTGCCTGCTGCCGCAGCGATGATCGCGCCATGGTGCGCCATGCGTCGCCGGCCATGCCCCGGCCCAGCCTGCTAAGATAGCCGCGTTGCCATGCCTGCCTTGCTGCCCATCGACGTCCTGCTGATCGCCGCCTGCGCCTGGCTGGCGCTCGGGTTCGCCGGGCTGGCGGCGCCGCGCAACCTGTTTTTCATCAGCAAGATCCTGTTTCCCCTCGGTGCGGCGGTCGGCGTCCTGTGCGGACTGACTTCCCTGCGCTTTCTCGGCGAATCGGCGCAGGTCGCCGTGCTGGCCATCGGCCTGCCCGACCTGCCCTTCCACCTGCGCCTCGACAACCTGACCGCCGTGTTCGTCCTGCTGCTGGGCTTCGCCTCGGCCGGCATCTCGGTCTTCGCCGCCGGCTATTTCAGGAAGGGCGAGGGCGCGGCGCCGGGCCTGATGTGCCTGCAGTACCACCTGTTCCTCGCCAGCATGCTGCTGGTGCTGCTGGCCGACGACGCCTACGCCTTCATGGTGGCGTGGGAGTGCATGGCGCTGTCCTCGTTCTTCCTCGTCACCACCGACCACCGCCACGCCGAGATCCGCCGCGCCGGCTACCTCTACCTGCTGATCGCCCACATCGGCGCCATCAGCATTCTGCTCTCCTTCGGCGTGATGACCGCCGGCAGCGGCGACTACAGCTTCGCCGGCATGCGCGCGCAGGCGCTCTCGCCGTTCTGGGCCTCGGCCGCCTTCCTGCTGGCGCTCGCCGGCTTCGGCGCCAAGGCCGGCCTGCTGCCCGTTCACGTCTGGCTGCCGGAGGCGCACCCGGCGGCGCCCTCGCCGGTGTCGGCGATGATGAGCGGCGTCATGCTGAAGACCGCCATCTACGGCCTGCTGCGGGTCAGCTTCGATCTGCTCGGCACGCCGCTCTGGTGGTGGGGCGTGGTGGCCATGAGCATCGGCCTGGCCACCGCCGTCTTCGGCGTGCTCTACAGCACGGTGCAGAGCGACATGAAGCGCCTGCTCGCCTACTCCTCGATCGAGAACATCGGGCTGCTCGCCGTGGCGCTGGGACTGACTTTGATCTTCCACGCCTACCGCATGGAGGCGCTGGCGGCGCTGGCCATGACGGCGCTGCTCTACCATTGCCTGGCGCACGCCGGCTTCAAGAGCCTGCTCTTCCTGTGCACCGGCTCGGTGCTGCACGCCACGCGGGAGCGCAGCCTCGGCAAGCTCGGCGGCCTCATCCACCGCATGCCCTGGGTGGCCTGGCTGGCCCTGGCCGGCGTCATCGCCAGCGCCGGCCTGCCGCCCCTGTCGGGTTTCGTCTCGGAGTGGCTGCTGCTGCAGGCCTTCCTCTTCTCGCCCGGCCTGCCGCACCCCTGGCTCAACATGGTCGTGCCGGTGGCGGCCGCGGTGGTGGCGCTGGTGGCGGCGCTGGCCGGCTTCGCCATGGTCAAGTTCTACGGCATCATCTTCCTCGGCCAGATGCGCGAGGAAGCCCTCAAGGACGCCCACGACGCCGGCCCGTGGGAGAAGGCGGGCCTGGTCTGGCTGGCGGGGCTGACCCTGGCGCTGGGCGTGCTGCCCTCCGCCGTGATCGGCTATATCGATGCCGCCACGCGCCAGCTCCTCGGCGCCGGGCTGGCCGACAAGGTGCGCGAGCACGGCTGGTGGATGCTGGCGCCGATTTCTCCCGAGCGCGCCAGCTACGAGCCGCTGATCTTCCTCGCCACCATCGCCGCGGCGGTGCTGCTCGGCCGCCAGCTGGTGCACCGCCTCTACCACGGCCGCCTGCGCAGGTCGGCGGCCTGGGACTGCGGCTACGTCTTCCAGGGCCCGCGCGCGCAGGACACGGCCGAGGGCTTCAGCCAGCCGATCCGCCGCATCTTCGAGCCGATGTTCCGCATGGAGCGGCATTTCCCGACGATTCGCGACGAGAGGCCCTATTACAGCGTGAAGGTGGAGGACCACCTCTGGCACTGGCTCTACCTGCCACTGGCGCGGCTGGCGAATGGCGTTTCCGCGCTGATTACCCGCCTGCAGGGCGGGCGCATCGCCATCTATCTGCTCTACAGCTTCTTGACGCTGATCGTCCTTCTCCTGGTGGCGCGGCCATGAACCGTAACGCTTTCAACGCAAAGAGCGCAAAGACGCAAAGGACGCAAAGAAAAGCTTCGCAAAAATCCTTTGCGCTCTTTGCGTCTTTGCGTCCTTTGCGTTTAGAGCGGTTGCGTCGGATTTCATCAAGATGAGCTTTTCCGGACTCCTCTGGCAGCTCTTCGCCATCGTGCTGGCGCTGGCGCTGGCGCCGCTGCTCACCGGCTGGGTGAACCAGTGCCGCGCCTGGATGCAGAACCGTTCGGCGCCGCCGCTGCTGCAGCCCTACTACATGCTGCACAAGCTGTTCCTCAAGGACGTGGTGCTGGCCCACGGCGCCTCCCACCTGTTCCGCTTCGCGCCCTTCGTGGTGTTCGGCTGCATGGTGCTGGCCTGCGCCATCATCCCGACGCTGTCCACCGACCTGCCGCTGGCGCCGGCCGCCGACACCATCGCCCTGGTCGGCGTATTCGGCCTGGCGCGCATTTTCATCTCGCTCGCGGCGATGGACATCGGCACCTCGTTCGGCTCCCTCGGCGGGCGGCGCGAAATGCTCGTCGGCTTCCTCGCCGAGCCGGCCCTGCTGATGGTGATCTTCACCACCGCCATGATCTCCCAGTCCACCTCGGTGGCGACGATCGTCGAGACCCTGGCCCACCGCGACTTCATCATCTACCCGAGCATGGCCTTCGCCGGCATCGCCTTCACCTTCGTCTCCTTCGCCGAGAACGCCCGCGTGCCGGTGGACAACCCGGCCACCCACCTCGAACTGACGATGATCCACGAGGCCATGATCCTGGAGTACTCGGGGCGCCACCTGGCGCTGATCGAGTGGGCGGCCGGCCTCAAGCTCTACGCCTATTCCTGCCTCGGCCTGGCGCTGTTCTTCCCCTGGGGCATCGCCGAGGGCGACAGCATGTTCGGCCTGCTGCTGGCGATTCCGGTGCTGGTGGCGAAGCTCGCCATCGGCGGCGCCCTGCTCGCCGGCATCGAGAGCGTCAACGCCAAGGTGCGCATCTTCCGCGCGCCGGAGTTCCTCGGCACCGCCTTCCTCTTCGCCGTGCTGGGCCTGCTGGTGCGCCTGCTGCTGGAAACGAGGGTATGAGAACTGAAAACCTCTTTCAACGCAAAGAGCGCAAAGACGCAAAGAGCGCAAAGTTTTCCTTCATGGCTTTTCTTTGCGTCCTTTGCGCCTTTGCGTCCTTTGCGTCGAAGGCGGTTAGCATTGCGGGGCAAGTGTGAGCGCTGCCATTCCTCTCTCGGCACAGCTCATCAACCTGTTCGCCTCGGTGATCCTGCTGCTGGCCTTCGCCATGCTGGCGCAGCGGCGGGTGCTGCCGCTCATCAACCTGTTCGCCCTGCAGGGGCTGACGCTGTGCCTGTCCACCCTGGTGGTCGCCTTCACCACCGGCCAGGCGCATCTCTACGGCTCGGCCGCCCTCACGCTCGTGCTGAAGGCCATCCTGCTGCCCTGGATCCTGCATCGCCTGGTGCGCAAGCTTCAGGTGAAGGCCGACGTGGAGGGCCTGATCAACATTCCCGCCACCATGATCGCCGGCATCGTCCTGGTGATGATCGCCTTCAATGTCGCCCTGCCCATCTCCCAGTTGTCCAGCGCCATCAGCCGCGGCACGCTGGGCATCGCGCTGGCCAGCGTCATGCTCGCCTTCCTGATGATGATCATCCGCACCAAGGCCATCCCCCAGGTGGTGGGCTTCCTCGCCATGGAGAACGGCCTGTTCCTCGCCGCCACCAGCGCCACCTACGGCATGCCGATGGTGGTGGAACTGGGCATCGCCCTCGACGTGCTGGTCGGGGTCATCATCCTCGGCGTGTTCTTCTTCCAGATCCGCGACCAGTTCGACAGCCTCGACATCCGCCACCTCGAAAAGCTCAAGGAGCGCTGAGATGAACCGCCCCCACGCTCACTTCGTTCGCTGCCCCCCGGGGGGGCGCTCAGCGCCCTTCGGGCGGCCGGGCGGGCGCTGAGGCCATGGATTTCTTCACCCTGACCCTCGCCATTCCCCTCGTCAGCGGCCTGCTGCTGACGGTGGTGGGCGAGCGCGCCTGGGCGCCCAACCTGAACATCATCGCCAGCCTCGGCACCTTCCTCGCCTCGGCGCTGCTCACCGTCGAGATCGTCGCCGCCGGCCCGCGCTTCGCCTTCGGCGAGATGTTCTTCATCGACTCGCTCAACGTCTTCTTCGTCGCGCTGACCGCCTTCGTCGGCCTGACCACCAGCATCTTCTCCGGCCCCTACATGCGGAACGAGCAGGAGCACGGCAAGCTCACCAGGCCGCGCCTGCGCCTCTACAAGAGCATGTTCCAGATGTTCATGTTCACCATGCTGGCGGCGCTCACCACCAACAACCTCGGCATCCTCTGGGTGGCGATGGAGGCGGCGACCCTGACCACCGTGCTGCTGGTCTCGCTCTACCGCACGCCGGCCAGCCTGGAGGCCGCCTGGAAATACTTCATCCTCTGCGGCGTCGGCATCGCCCAGGCCCTCTTCGGCACCATCCTGCTCTACTTCGCCGCCGAGCGCGTGCTGGGCGAAACCGGCAACGCGCTCTTGTGGACGCATCTGGTTGACGTGAAAGGTCAGCTCGAGCCGACCATCATGGCGCTGTCCTTCATCTTCCTGCTGGTCGGCTACGGCACCAAGGTCGGCCTGGCGCCGCTGCACAACTGGCTGCCCGACGCCCACGCCGAGGGCCCGACGCCGGTCTCGGCGGTGCTCTCCGGCCTGCTGCTCAACGTCGCCCTCTATGCCATCCTGCGCGTCAAGGTGCTCGCCGACGGCGCCATTTCCGGCAGCTTCGCCGGCAACCTGATGATGGGCTTCGGCCTGCTGACGCTGGTGGTGGCCGCCTTCTTCCTGTCGCGGCAGAAGGACATCAAGCGCATGTTCGCCTATTCGTCGATCGAGCACATGGGCCTCATCACCTTCGCCTTCGGCATGGGCGGGGCGGTCGCCAACTTCGCCGGCCTGCTGCACATGACCATGCATTCGCTGACCAAGTCGGCCATCTTCTTCACCGTCGGCCACGCCGCGCAGAAATGCGGCACCCAGCTGATGGAGGACATCCGCGGGCTGATCCGCATCAACCCGGTCGTCGGCTGGGGCCTGATGCTGGGCACGCTGGCCATCCTCGGCATGCCGCCCTTCGGCGTCTTCGCCAGCGAGTTCATGATCCTCACCCACGCCATGAAGCACCATCCCTGGGCCACGCCGATCCTGCTGCTGGCGCTCGGCGTCGCTTTCGCCGCCATTTTCGGTAAGGTGCAGCCGATGGTTTTCGGCGACACCCACGCCAAGCCGCTGCCGCATGCGCCGGCGATCATTCCGGTGTTCGTGCACCTTGGGCTGGTGCTGATGATCGGCCTGTGGATTCCGCCTTATCTGACGCGCTGGTTCCACGAAGCCGCGCGCATGCTTGGCTAAAATGAGATTCTTCGGCGAACCCATCGAATTCGAGAAACAGGCCGGCATCGGCAGCCCGGTCTGGCGCGGGCGCGCCGACGGCGGCGAGGCGCTGCAGTCCTTCGCCGTCGCCGTCCACCGCGCCGACGGCCGCCTTGCCGCGCTGTGGGGCGGCGACGAGCGCCTGCGCAGCGGGGGCTTTCGCCTGCATTGCGTCTTCGGCGTCGACGCCGGCCATGCCTGGGTCAGCCTGGACCTGCCGGCGGAGAATCCCGTTTACCCCGATCTCGCCGGCATCTTTTCCGCCGCCAACCGCATGCAGCGGGCGACGCGCGACCTCGTCGGCATTGCCACCGACAGCGGCGACCAGCGCCCCTGGCTGCGCCACGGCGCCTGGCCGGCGGACTGGCATCCGCTGCGCCACGATGCCGGCGAGGGCGGGAATTTCCCCAACGCCCCGAGCGACTACGCCTTCGTCCAGGTCGGCGGCGAGGGCGCCCACGAGATTCCCGTCGGGCCGATCCACGCCGGCATCATCGAGCCCGGCCATTTCCGCTTCTCGGTGATCGGCGAGCGGCTGCTGCGCCTCGAGCAGCGCCTCGGCTACCAGCACAAGGGCGTGGAGAGGCTGTTCATCGGGAAGAACATTGCCGAAGGGGCGCGGCTCGCCGGCCGCGTATCCGGCGATTCCACCTGCGCCTACGCCTGGGCCTATGCCGCCGCCGTCGAGTCCGCCTGCGGTGTCAGCCCGCCGCCGCGCGCCCTCCTGCTGCGCGCGCTGATGCTGGAGCGCGAGCGCGTCGCCAATCACCTCGGCGACCTCGGTGCGCTCGGCAACGACGCCGCGCTGGCCTTCGGCTTTTCCCAGTTCATGCGCCTCAAGGAGGACTGGCTGCGGTTGAACGGCGCGCTCTTCGGCCACCGCTTCATGATGGATCGCATCGTGCCCGGCGGCACGGCGCTCGACCTGGAGGCGCCGGCGCTCTCCGCCATCGTCGAGCAGTGCGACATCGTCGGGCGCGAGGTGAAGCAACTCAAAAAGATCTACGACGAGCACGCCGGCCTGCAGGACCGCTTCCTCACCACCGGGGCGATCGATGCCGACCTGGCGCGCGAACTGTCCCTCACCGGCGTGGCGGCCCGCGCCACCGGGATGATCCTCGATGCGCGCGCTCACCGCCAGGGCTACACGCCACCGCCGCCCTGGGCGATGCTGGGCGTGCGCCCGGCCACCGACGAGCGCGGCGACGTGGCGGCGCGGGCGGCGGTGCGCTTCGCGGAAATCTTCGAATCCCTGCGGCTGTTGCGGGAGATCGCGGTAGGCCTGCCCGACAGCGCGGTGTGTATCGAGGTGCCGCCGCTGCCCGGCGGCTGCGGCCTCGGCGTCATAGAAGGCTGGCGCGGCGAGGTGCTGGCGGGCGTGGCGCTCGACGGCGAGGGCCGGCTGGCCCGCGTGCATCCGCACGATCCGTCCTGGCAGGCCTGGCCGGCGCTGGAGCACGCGGTGATGCGCGACATCGTTCCGGACTTTCCGCTCATCAACAAGTCGTTCAACCTGTCCTACAGCGGCGCCGATCTATGATCCCGTTGATCAAACGCATCCTGCGCACCGGCATACTCAGCGAGCCGCCGCCCGAGGCCGCGCCGGCGGAGCAGCGCGAGATCGCGCGGCTGCAGGACGACATCCTGCGCATCCTCGGCCGGGCGCTGACCATCCGCCAGGTGGATGCCGGCTCCTGCAACGGTTGCGAGCTGGAGATCCACGCCCTCAACAATCCCTACACCAACCTGGAAGGGTACGGCATCAAGTTCGTCGCCAGCCCGCGCCACGCCGACATGCTGCTGGTCACCGGCCCGGTGACGAAGAACATGGAGAACGCCCTGAAGGTGGCCTACGACTGCACGCCGGACCCGAAGCTGGTGGTGGCCGTCGGGGACTGCGGCTGCACGGGCGGCGTCTTCGGCGCGTCCTACGCCAGTTGCGGCGCGGTGGAGCAGGTCATCCCGGTGGACGTGCGCGTGCCCGGCTGCCCGCCGACGCCCGTCGCGCTGCTGCGGGGCATCCTGGCCGCGGTGAACCGCTGACTCAAGGCCGGGGGACGGTGAAGTAGAAAGTGGCGCCGGCGTCCGGGCCGGATTCCGCCCGGATGCGCCCGCCGTGCCGCTCGACCAGCCGCTTGACGATGGCCAGCCCGACGCCGGTGCCGGGGAACTCCCTTTCGCTGTGCAGGCGCTGGAACATGCCGAACAACCGGTCGGCATAGCGCATGTCGAATCCGGCGCCGTTGTCGCGCACGAAGAAGAGCGCTTCGTCGCCTTCGCGGCGGCAGCCGACCTCGACGCGCGGCGCGCTGCGTCCGGCGGAAAACTTGAGGGCGTTGCCGATCAGGTTGGCGAGCACCTGGTGCAGCATGGTCGCGTCGCCCTCGACCAGCGGCAGGGCCGCCACATCGACATGCGCGGCGGGATGGTCGCCGGCCAGTTCCTCGGCGATGCCCCGGGCCAGCCTGCCCAGGTCGACCGGGGCGCGGTGCAGCGGCGCCTGCGCAGCGCGGCTGTACTCGAGGACATCGTCGATGAGCGTGCCGAGCTTGCTGCTGTTGGCGGCGATGCGGTCGAGCATGCCCCGCCCCTCGTCCGAGAGAGACGCGCGCTCGTTTTCCTGCAGAAGGCGCGAAAAGCCGTTGATGGCGCGCAGCGGCGCGCGCAGGTCGTGCGAGACGGTGCTGGAAAAGGACTCCAGCTCCTTGTTGGCGCGCGCCAGTTCCGCGGTGCGCTCGGCGACCCGTTGCTCCAGCGATTCGTTGAGCTCGCGGATGCGCCGCTCGGCCTCGACGCGGGCGCTGATGTCCTCCTTGACCGCCACGTAGCTGGCGATGCGGCCGTGCTCGTCGGTGATGCCGGCGATCACCGTGTCCTCCCAGTAGAGCGTGCCGTCCTTCTTGCGGTTGTGGAGCCGCCCCGTCCAGATGCCGCCGCCGGCGATGGTCCGCCACATGTCATCGTAAACCGGCCTCGGCGTCTGCCCCGACTTGAACAGGCTCGGCTTGCGGCCGATGACTTCTTCCGGCCGATAGCCCGTGACCTTGGTGAAGTGGCGGTTGGCGTACTCGATTTTTCCCTCGGTGTCGGTGATGAAGATCGACACCGGGCTTTGCTCGACGGCCTGGAACAGCGGCCGGATGCGGTTGTAGGACTCCGTCAGGTTGTCCCGCATGGCGTTGTAGGCCGCCACCACCGCGTCGAGTTCGTCGGGCTGCGGCGGCGGCTTGCGTTCCAGCACGACCGGCGTGTTCATGTTCTCGAACGAGACCTGGCCGACATGGCGGGCGATGCTCTCGAGGTGGCGGGTGACCAGGCGGTGCACCAGGAGGAACATGAAGATCGCCACCAGCGCCGTCTTGGCGAGGTTGGCGGCAACGATGAAGACGGCGCGCTCGACGAAGCGCGCCCGGGTGGCCTCCAGGTCGGCGTCCACCACCAGTTCGCCGATGGCCTGGCGGCGGCCGCGGTACTCATACGCCAGCGGCCAGCGCCGCGTCATGCGCGCTTCCGTATCCGGCTTGCCCGCCGCCGCCAGCACCTTCCCCTCCGCCCGGACCTCGGCATGGCTGAAATCCCGCCGCTGGCTGATGCCGTTGAGCAGGATGGCGAGCTGCCTGCGGTCGGAGACCCAGACGGCCTCGACGATGCCGGGCAGGTGGCTTTGCTCGATCTGTTCAAAGCGCTCCTCCACCAGACGCAGGTCGTCGCGGTACTCCCATGTCAGCTGCAGGACGGTGATCACCAGGGCGATCGAGCCGCTGAAGAGGATGGTCCACAGGATCAGCCGGCGCGCCAGCGCATGGGTGAGGACCTTGGGAAGATCGCGCAGCATGGCGGCTAGCGTTTCCCCGCCAGCGGCGTGAGGGTGTCGTTGAAGATGCGCTTGTAAGTGCCGTCCTTTTTCATCGAGGACAAAGCCGAGGCGGCCGGTTCCACCAGGCCGGCATGCTTCCTGTTCAGGTAGATGAACATTTCCTGGCTCGCCAGCGGCGGCTCGAGCACGCGCGCCTCCAGGCCCGTCTCGCGCGCCCACCACAGGCCCTGCCAGCGTTCGTAGAGGACGACGTCGCTGCGGTCCTGGCGCAGCAGTTCGAAGAGCTGTTCCGCGTCGCGCACCCGGGTGACGTCCTTGCGCTCCCCCAGCCTGTTCTCGAACACCTTCCAGCCGATGATGTGGGCGACGTGATAAGGCGCCAGGGCGTTCCAGTCCCGCGTCGGAAAATCGTGCTTCCGGCTGTAGGCGACGAAATCGTTGTCGATGACCTTCTCGGGCACGCGGATCAGGTTCGGATACTGCGCCTCCAGGCCCTTGATGCGCATCGCGATGCCATCGTCGATGCCGCTGTTGGCGTTCTGCATGGCGCGCTCCGAGGCCTCATAGACATGCACCTCGGCCTTCACGCCGATGCGGCGGAAGACCTCCGCCACCAGCCGGTCGAGGAAACCGCTGCGGTCGGGCTGGGTGTAGGGGGCGCGCACGCCGGTGTTCAGCACCAGCGTATCGCCGGCCGGGGCCTGCGCCGGCAGCGCGAGCAGCAGGCCGGCGCAGATAAAGAACCCCAATTGACGTACCGTCATCACCGTTCTCCCGAAATGGCGCGATTCAGCGTGGAATCGCGCTCAACATGCGGGTTCACGGCATTTCGGACGGAATATTGAACCATCAAGCATCGGGATTCAAGTCCGGCGGCGCACCGGCGCGGCCGATGTCCCTTTTGCCGCCGCTGCCTGCGCCTTCGTCGCGGCCCGCCGTGTCGTCAGACGACGGTGAACTTCTCGGTGGATTCGTTGTAGCGCACGAAGGCGTACCAGAGGGCGAGGAGGGCGCCGCCGACGAGCAGCGTCCAGCCCCAGCCGGGCAGGAGATCGGGCCAGTAGGCCTGGTAGCCCACCCTGGTGATCTCGAAGGTCTCGACGTTCTCCTCGTCGATCGAGGTGAGCCCGGCCTTCTTCAGCAGGGCGCTGGCGGTCGAGCCCATCCAGGCGAAGAAGAACATCGCCACCCACAGCTTGACGTGGCCCTCGCCCATGCGCCAGAGCGAGCCGGAGGCGCAGCCGCCGGCGAACACCATGCCGATGCCGAAGATGAGGCCGCCGAGGAGCGAGCCGATCCAGAAGGTGGGCGGGATGGCGATGTAGGGATCGATCACCTTCTTCTCGAAGAGGAAGGCGGCGATCGGCAGGCCGATGGCCAGCGCCAGGATCAGCGCCTTGGTCATGTCGCCCTCGGCGGTCATGAACGGCTCGCGGAAGGCGCGCGCGAAGCACAGGCGCGAGCGGTGCATGACGAAGCCGATGCAGAAGCCGAGCACGACGATGACGGCGCGCGAGACCAGCACCGTGTCGGGCGAGCCGTACCAGCCGGCCGCCCAGACCAGCACGCCGGCGACGATCGCCAGGCCGATGAGGGGATAGGCCTTGAGCAGGGCGGGCGGCGTGTCCAGCGTCGGCGGCGCCTGCGCGCCCCACTCGATGTGGTCCAGCGTCCACATCAGCAGCTTGAGGCCGATGGCGGCGCCGGCGAGCAGCCCCGCCCACATCATCCAGCCGGCCGGCGAGGAATGCAGCACCGGGTTGAAGAAGCCGCCGGTGGTGCAGCCGCCGGCGAGCGAGGCGCCGATGCCCATCAGCGTGCCGCCCAGCGCGGCCCAGACGTATTCGAGCTTCGGCGGGCGGTTGATGAGGAACTGGCGCGACATCAGCGCCGCGCTGAAGGCGCCCAGCAGCAGCATGATGTTCATCAGCGACATGCGGTGGGTGAGGAAGCCTTCCTCCAGCTTCGGCACGCCGATGAGCGGGGCGAGGCCGATGAGGTGGTTGAAGGCGTCGCCCCAGTGGCGCACGCCGCCGAAGACGCCCCAGAAGAGGCCGTTGATCATCAATGCGACGATCACCAGCACCAGGAGGATGGCGCCGACATAGGGCGACCATTCCTCGACGAACAGTTTCTCGTAGTCGGCCCTGAAGCCGGCCAGCCAGCCACTTTCTTCGCTCATGCTTTTCCCCTTTGCGGCAGGATGGATGGAAGCGGGCCGCCCGTCATTCATGGGCGGCCTTCATCGTGCAGAGGAATCAGCTGCAGCTGGCGGGGCTTTCGCCGTCCTTGGCGCCGCGCAGCAGGAACACCTTGACGTCGTCGAACAGCTCCTGGTCCGCCACGTCGGCGAATTTCTCGGCGGCCTTGTTGCCGGACTTGATGCTGGCGCGGTACTGCTTGCTGACGTAATGCTTGACGGTGTCCTTGCCCTTGGCGTGCTTGTCGGCCTGCAGGTAGGCGGACCACTCGGCCTTGGTCTTGCTGCTCGGGTTGATCTGGCCGATCGGCGAGGCGACATGGCAGGAGGTGCACACGCTGCGGTAGTAGATGCGGCCGCGTTTCCAGTCGGGATCGTAGGCCTGGGCGGCGGAAGCGAACAGCGCGGTGGCGGCCAGCAGCGGCAATGCGGTCTTGAGTTTCATGATGCTTCCTTTCATCGATAGCTGATATCGCACGTTAGCATCGGCGTCATGCAGCGTGGATAAATCCGACGCATTCCGCGATGCACAAAATTAATAAGAATATTGTTACTTAATTATCTACGAATATTCTATTCTGTCATTGAGAAGGGTCAACGCAGTTTCATTTTGAATCGCCTAGACTCGTCCCAAATTCGCCAGGGAGACTTCATCATGTTGCGCACATTCACAGGCGTCGTGATGGCCGGCTGGCTCGCGGTGTTCGCGTCAGTTCCCGCCATCGCAGACGATCCGCCGCCGGTCAAGCTCAATTCCACCGCCGATCACACCAAGTTCAAGGAACTCAACGGGCCGTTCAAGTCCGGCCCCGAGGTCACCAAGGCCTGCCTCTCCTGCCACACCGAGGCCGCCCGGCAGGTGCATCGCACCAAGCACTGGACCTGGGAGTTCATGAACCCCGAGAACAAGCAGAAGCTCGGCAAGAAGAACGTCATCAACAACTTCTGCATCTCGATCCCCTCGAACTACGCCGCCTGCACCGCCTGCCACGTCGGCTACGGCTGGAAGGACAAGGATTTCGATTTCGCCCGGGAAGAGAACGTCGACTGCCTGGTCTGCCACGACACGACCGGGGTTTACTCCAAGCCGCCCGGCCTCGCCGGCAATCCGGTGGTGGGCGCGCCGATCGAGCTGCCGCCCGGCTCCGGCAAGATGATCAAGCCGGTCGACCTGGCCAAGGTGGCGCAGAAGATCGGCAAGACCAGCCGCGACACCTGCGGCGCCTGCCACTTCAGCGGCGGCGGCGGCGACGGCGTCAAGCACGGCGACATGGATACATCGCTCGCCGCGCCCGATGCCGCGGTGGACATCCACATGGATGCCGCCGGCCTCGACTTCACCTGCGGCACCTGCCACAAGACCTCCAGCCACGACGTGCCGGGCAGCCGCTACACGCCGACCGCGCAGGACAAGGGTGGCGCGCACATCCGCGGCAAGGACGAGAAGCAGCGCAACCCGGCCACCTGCGTCGCCTGCCACGACAACGCGCCGCACAAGAAGGCGAAGGAGTCCGCGCGGCTGAACCACCATGCCAACAAGGTCGCCTGCCAGACCTGCCACATCCCGGCCTTCGCGCGCGGCGGCATCCCCACCAAGATGGTGTGGGACTGGTCCACCGCCGGCAAGGTCGACAAGGACGGCAAGCAGTTCTCGAAGAAGGACGCCAAGGGCCACGTCGTCTATGCCTCGCACAAGGGCGATTTCGTCCTCGGCGAGAACGTCAAGCCGGAATACCGCTGGTTCAACGGCGAGATCACCTACACGCTGCTCGGCGACAAGATCGAGAAGGGTGACAAGCCGACGCAGATCAACCGCATCGGCGGCAGTCCGACCGACGGCAAGTCGCTCATCTGGCCGATGAAGATCATGCGCGGCAAGCAGCCCTACGACCCGGTGAACAAGACGCTGGTGACGCCGCACACCGCCGGCAACGACGACACCGGCTACTGGAAGAACCTGAACTGGGAAAAGGCCATCGAGACCGGCATGAAGAATTCCGGCGCGCCCTTCTCCGGCAAGGTCGACTTTGTCGAGACCGAGATGTACTGGCCGACGACGCACATGGTCGCGCCGAAGGACAAGGCGGTCGGCTGCGACGAGTGCCATGCGAAAGAAGGCCGCCTGAAAGGCATTGACGGCGTCTATATGCCGGTCCAGCACAACAATAAGCTGGTCGATGCAGTCGGCTGGATGCTTGTCTTTCTGACCCTGCTGGGCGTGCTGGGCCATGGCGCGCTGCGCATCATCTCCGGCAAGAAATCCTGAGGGGAACGCAAATGTCCGAAAAAATCTACATCTTCAAGAAAT
This sequence comes from Rhodocyclales bacterium, assembly GCA_016214145.1. Lineage (GTDB taxonomy): Bacteria > Pseudomonadota > Gammaproteobacteria > Burkholderiales > Rhodocyclaceae > Desulfobacillus. Next base: position 106,048 of record JACRPA010000009.1, on the reverse strand, counting down.
TCGAGCGCTTCTGGCACTGGTCGCAGGCCGGCCTGATCATGTTTCTCATGCTCACCGCTTTCGACATCCACGGCACCTACACCATCTTCGGCTTCGAAAAGGCGGTGGCCTATCACACGAACGCGGCCTGGACGCTCGTCGGCCTGTGGGTCTTCGCCATCTTCTGGCACCTGACCACCGGCGAGTGGAAGCAGTACATCCCGACCACGGAAAAGGTGGTGGCGATGATCAAGTACTACCTGTCGGGCATCTTCAGGAACGCGCCCCACCCGTTCCGCCAGACTACGCTCCGGAAGCACAACCCGCTGCAGCGCCTGGCCTACCTCGGCGTGCTGCTCTTCATCAGCCCGCTGATCTGGATCACCGGCTGGCTCTACCTGTTCTACGACCACTGGGCAGCCTGGGGCCTGGGCAAGCTGTCGCTGGAATGGGTCGCTACCGGCCATACCATCGGGGCCTTCCTGATGCTGATCTTCCTGATCGCCCACGTCTACCTGATCACCGCCGGCGCCACGCTCACCTCGCACCTCAAGGCGATGATCACCGGCTGGGAGGAGATCCACTAGGGCCTGTTCGCCAGTCCAGCGGACGAAAAAAGCCCCGCGCCGCGGGGCTTTTCTTCGCCGTTCCGCGCGGACTGACTTTTGTCCGCGGATCAGGGAGACGGCCAGGCCGGGCGCGTTAGGCCGATCAGAGCAGGCCCGCAGCCAGGCCGGCGCCGACCAGCACCATCATCGCCGCAACCGTAACCTGGACGAATTTCAGCGTCACTTTCTTCAGTAGCCGCGCGCCGAGAAAGGCGCCGGCGAAGGCGGCCAGCGTGGCGGCGGCGATCAGACCCCCCAGACCATCCGGCAGCGCCGTCCAGTTCGCGGCATGGAAGGAAACGCCATAGGCAGCCAGGCGCACGGTATCCACGATCACTGTCGACACCGCGTTGGTGCCGACGAAGGATTCCTTCGAAAGACCGGCCTTGATGAGGAAGGCCGAGCGAAAGGCGCCCTGGTTGCCCGACAGCCCGCCGAAGAAGCCCGACAGCAGCCCGCCGGCCATCAGGTAGCGCGGCGGGAAGGCCAGCGCCGCAAAGCGCGGCGAGAACTCCAGCAGGGCGAAGCCGGCGATGAGTGCGCCGATCGCCGTCTTGAGCGGACTGACTTCGAATGAGCGCCCGCCCAGCGCATAGCTGCCCAGCGGCGGCAGGCCGGCGAACAGCGCAAGCAGGCTGGCGCCGGCGATCGCCGCCAGCGCCGCCGGCAGGGTGAAGCGCCACACCACGCCCCAGTCCGCATCGCGCCCGACCAGCGCCAGCTTGAAGAGGTTGTTGGCCAGATGCACCACCGCCGTGGCGGCGATCGCCACCGGCAGCGGAAAGAACAGCGCGAAGGCCGGCATCAGCACCGTGCCCAGGCCGAAGCCGGAGAACAGCGTGAGGCCGGAGACGAGGAAGGCGGTGAGGCAGATCAGCAGGTAGGTCATGCGCCATTATGCCGTTGCATGGCGTGCTGCACGGCCTCGGGAAAAGTCAGTCTGCGCGGGACGGCGATTTGCTGGACAGCAAGGCGCCGTTCCCGGCGGGCAGGGCGACATGAAATGCCGCGCCCCGCCCGGGCCAGGCCTCCGCCCATACGCGACCGCCGTGCAGATGGACGATGCGCGCCACCGTCGCCAGGCCGATGCCGTTGCCCTCGAATTCCTCGCGGCCGTGCAGGCGCTGGAAGGGCTGGAACAGCTTGTCGGCGAAGGCCATGTCGAAGCCGGCGCCGTTATCGGCGATGAGGATCTCGGTTTCCGTGTCCTTCCGCCTGGCCGTCACGCGGATCTCGGCCGGTTCGCGGCCGGCGGTGAACTTCCAGGCGTTGCCGAGCAGGTTCTCCAGCGCCAGGCGCAGCATGCCGGCGTCGGCCCAGAGCAGGATGCCCTTCTGCACGTGGACGACGACGGACCGTTCCGGCTCGGCCGCCGCCAGCGTGGCGAGCACCAAGCGCGCCATCGCAGTGAAATCGACGTCGACGATGCGCAGCTCGTTGCGCGAGATGCGCGCCAGATCAAGCAGGTCGTCGATGATTTCGCCCATGCGCAGGCTGGCGCTCCGGATGCGCTGCAGGTGGCCGCGCGCCTCCGTGCCCTCGCAGTCGGCGCACTGTTCCTCCATGAGATGGGCGAAACCGTGGATGGCGCGCAGCGGCGCGCGCAGGTCGTGCGAGACGGAATAGCTGAAGGTCTCCAGCTCCTTCACCGTCGCGGAGAGCTGCTGGGTGCGGCTGGCGACGCGCCGCTCCAGGTCCTCCTGCATGTGCGCCTTCTCCTCCTCGACGCGCACCTGCTCGGTGATGTCCTCCTTGACGGCGACGTAGTGGCTGATGCGGCCGGAATCATCGCGGATCGGCGCGATCCAGGTGTCCTCCCAGAACACCGTGCCGGACTTCTTGCGGTTGAGCAGGCGCCCGCGCCAGCGCCGGCCGTCGCTCACGGTCCGCCACAGCTCGGCATACACGGCGTTGTTCATCACGCCGGCCTTGAGGAAGGAAGGCTTGCGGCCGACGGCTTCCTGTGCGGCATAGCCGGTGACGGTCGTGAAACGCGGGTTGACGTGCTCGATGACGCCCTCGGCGTCGGTGATCATCACGCTGGCGGGGCTGTACTCCACGGCCAGCGACAGCTTGCGCAACTCGGCCTGGGCCTTGGTCAGCTCGTCGATGCGGCTGCCGATCTCGCCGGCCATGTCGTCGAAGGCCGCGGCGAGGTCGCCGATCTCGTCGTCGGCGCGGTAGCGCGTGCGCGCCGCCTGCTCGCCGGCGGCGAAGCGCCGCGCCGTTTGCGCCATGTCCTGGAGCGGGGCGACGACGCGCTTCCTGAGCGCCAGCAGCGTGATGACCAGGATAGCGCCCAGTGTCAGCGCGGCGAAGCGCAGCGTGCCGCGGATGGCGTCGTGCAGCGATTCCACTTCGCTGGACAGCGCGCCGGTCAGCCGGTCCGCGGTGGCGAACAGCACGCCGGCATCGCGGTGCAGGTCGTCGAGCAGGCCGCGGCTGTCGCCGCCCGCGGCCGGCCGGGCGACAACCTCGCGCGCATGCCGGCGGAAATGCGTCCAGCTTCCCCTGACGGCGTCCAGTTGCGGGCGCAGGCCGGCCGGCAGGGGCGGCACAGCCCGACCCTCGGTCGTGCCGCCCTTTTCCAGCGCGGCGAGGTTGGATTCGAGCCGCTGCAGACGCTCCTCGACCAGCTCCGCGTCGCGCGTATGGCCGCTCAGGTAACGCTGGGTCTCGAGATGGATGTCGCGCGTCAGCCAGCGCAGGCTGCCGGCGAGGTTGACCTGGGCGGCGGTGCCGTCGAGTCGCGCCACGGCCGATTCGATGACGCCGCCGCCGACCAGGCCGATCAGGCCGAGCAGGGCGGCGACAAGGACAAACTGGCGACTCAGGGTGAGCCGCATGGTCTTTGCTTGCACACTCGATTCCATACCACCGCATTCCTTGCTGCGCCGGGCGGCATCCGCCCGGCGATCCCCGTCACTGCGAACCCGCCACCGCCTTGATCGCCTGCGAGAAGGCCGGGGTGAGCGGCGCCTCGTTGTGCACCAGGTTGTAGTGGCAGGCGATGCAGTTGGTTTTGCCCTTCTTGACGGCGTCCTCGTGGGCGCGCTCGCCGCGCTTCCTGGTCGGCACGATGGCTTCCATCTTGTGGCACTCGCGGCAGGTGTGGCTGTCCTCGGCCAGCATCTCCAGCCGCGCCTTCTCCGCCATCTGCGGGCGCTTCGATTCGAACACTTCCACCTTGGTCCAGTCGTGGCTGTACTCCCCGATGAGGTCGTGCGTGCCCTTGGCGTGCTCCCACACCGCATGCCAGAAGCGCTTGGAGACGTGGCACTGGCCGCACTCCGGCCGCACGCCGGAGGCGTTGAGGTAGTGCTTCGATTTCTTGAACTCCTCGTACACGTAGGCGCTCATGGAGTGGCAGGAGATGCAGAACTCCGTCGAGTTGCCCCGGATGTTGAGCTCCTCCGCGGCGACGAAGGAGATGCCCAGCACCACCACGATGCCGACGATCGCCAGCACCCCGCGCAGGGGGCTGGCGAAGAAGTCGTGCAGATCGCCCCACAGCCGCCGCATCAGCGGCGGACGATCTCCGTTACTTGAGTTCGATGGCGTTGACATGTCCGTCCTTCTTGCCGAGCGAGAGCCTGAGCGGCAGGCTCACATAGTGGAAGCGCGTGGTGACGTTGTCGTCGTGCACCGCGAAGCCCATCGGGTAAGTCTGGCCGGGGGCCAGCGCGATGTCGTCCTTCTGTTTGGTGTCGAGCTTGCGCCAGACATACATGGTCCACACCCCGTTGGCCCAGTTGCCGCTGGCGTTGAGGTCGTCTGCCGAGCCGTCGGTCTTGGTGTTGAGGATGAAGCCGGGCAGCACGTCGCCGTCCTTCACCTTGGCCGCATCGAAGGGCACGCTGTTGGTGTTGTCCAGCTTCGGCGCCTTCGGATCGCGGAACTGCGCCTCGCTGAGCGCGACGCGGCCGCCGTTCTTGGCCGGGTCGAACATGAACTTCGGCTGCTTCTTCTCGCCGTCCCAGTTGGCATCGAAGGGCTTCTTGCCTGAATCGAAGTTGCGGTACTGGAAGACGTGGGAGTCGTCGGCCTTGCCCACGGAAATGGAGCGGTAGGCGCGCGCCTGCCAGAGGTCGAGGAAGGCGCCCTTGGCCATCAGGGCGTCGAGCGCCGCCTTGTCCTTCAGCTTGTCCCAGCCGCCGGCATCGTCGATGGCGGTGCGGGTTTCGGGCAGGTATTTGCGGATGTCGCTCTTCTTCATGCCGGCCTTGCCGAGCACCGGATGCGCTTCCACCTGATCCTTGGTCGGCTCGTTGGGCGCGTCGCGCATGGAGTTGTGGCAGGTGACCCAGCAGCCCTGGTTGGCGAAGTTGGCGACGCCGCCCTTGTTGTCGCCGAACATGAAGTTGAAGCGGTCCTCGTAGGAAACCTTGGAGGTGCCGGCCTTGACGTCCTTGTCGGTGCGGTTGCTGCCGTAGGTGACCCACTTGCCGCCCTTGAGCGCCTTGTAGTTGTGGAAGGCGCCGGCTTCCTTAAGGTGCGTCGGCCAGCTCGCCTTGAGGTAGAAATATTCCTTGTCGTAGGCGGCCTGCACCGTCAGCTTGATCGCGCCGGGCTTGCCGGCGATCGGGGTGGGCTCCAGGGCCTTCTTGGCGAGGACGTTCTTGCCGAGGTCGGCTTCCTCGCCCTCGTGGCAGGCGATGCAGTTCTTGCCCTCGTTGACGCCGGTGGCGCCGGCCTTGTGCGCGGCGCTTTTCATCCATTCCTGGGTGGTCTGGCCGGGGTAGAACAGCGTGAGCTCGGTTTTCGGCACGCCGTCCCACTTCAGCTTGGTGGCGTCGGCGGCCAGTGCCGTGCCGGAAGCGGCGAGGGCCAGGCCGGTGATCGCCGAAAGGGTGGCTTTCTTCTGCATGCTTGCTCCTCCTTTGAGTTCTGCCCGAAGCGGGCCGTGACAAAGGAATTGCAAGCCGCGTGCCCATCCGAGCGGTGCGGCACATGCCAGTTAAAACAATTGCTTATGAAATAGAGACGTGAATCCTGCAGGAGAAATGTGTTTCGATATCGTGACAGCCGTCACGACTCCGTGACAATCCCCAGGCGTTTGATATGGGCGTAGAAATTCTGCCGGGCGATGCCGGACAGGCGCGCGGCTTCCGTAACATTGCCGCCGGCGGCGGCGAGCAGGCCGGTGAAATATTCGCGTTCGAAGGCATCGCGCGCTTCGCGGAAGGGCGCTGCGGGCGAATGGGCGGCCGCAGCGAGCGCAGCCGTCGCCGCCGGGGCGCCGAGATCGCCCGGGGTGATCGGCCCGGCGGCCTTGACCGCCACCGCGCGCTCCACTGCATGCTGCAGTTCGCGCACGTTGCCGGCCCAGGCGGCGGCTTCCAGCGCGGCGAAGGCCTCCGGTGTGAACGGGCCGACCTCCTTGCCGAACTTGCCGTTGAAGTGGTCGAGGAAATACAGCGCCAGCGGCATGATGTCCTCCGGCCGTTCGCGCAGCGGCGGCACGCGCAGCGCCACGACGTTGATGCGGTAGAAGAGGTCGGCGCGGAAGCGCCCGGCCTTCACCTCAGCTTCGAGCGAACGGTTGGTGGCGAGAATCAGGCGGAAGTCGCTGGCGCGCGGGCGCGTAGCGCCGAGGCGCACGAAGTTGCGCTCCTGCAGCACGCGCAGCAGGCTCGCCTGCAGCCGGGCGCTCATGTCGGCGATTTCGTCGAGGAACAGCGTGCCGCCGTTGGCCTCCTCGAAATAGCCCGCCATGGCCCGCGCCGCGCCGGTGAAGGCGCCCTTCTCGTAGCCGAACAGGGTGCTCTCCAGCAGCGATTCGGACAGCGCGGCGCAGTTGACCTCCAGCAGCGGCCCGCGGGCGCGGGCGGAAAGCGCATGGATCAACTGGGCGAAGAGTTCCTTGCCGGTGCCGCTCTCGCCCTCGATGAGCACCGTGGTGTCGAGCGGCGCCACCTGCCGCGCCTGCATGAGCAGCCCCTCGATGACGGCGGAGCGGCCGATGATGACCGGGCCGCCCCTGCGCGCATCGAGGTTCTCGCGCAGATCGGCGATCTCGCGGTAGGCGCGGTCCATCTCCAGCGCCCGGCCGATCACCGCGTCGAGTTCCTCCAGGTTGTCGAAGGGCTTGGTCAGGTAGTCGAAGAGCCCCTCGCGCACGGCGCGCATGGCGTCCTTCACCTCGGCGAAACCGGTGATGAGCAGCGCCGTCTGGCGCGGGCGCTCGCGGCGCATCTCGGCGAAGAAGTCGAGGCCGTTGCCGTCGGGCAGGCGCTGGTCGAGGAGGACCAGGTTGAAATCCGTCTCGCGGAAGGCCTGCCGCGCCTGGGCGAGGTTGATGGCGACGTGCAGCTCCACCTTCCGCTCGCGCAGCAGATCGTCGATCAGGCTGCGCGTGAAGGGGTCGTCGTCAACCAGCAGTATTTTCGGTTTCATCGTTCTTCCCGGTTGCCGGCAGCCAGATGACGAAGCGCGCGCCGCCGCCGGGGTTGTCCTCGGCGCGGATGCCGCCGCCGTGCAGGATGGCGATGTGCTGGGCGACCGACAGGCCGAGGCCGGTGCCGCCCGGCCGCGTGCTGAAGAAGGGCGTGAACAGCTTCTCGGCCACTTCGGTCTTGAGGCCCGGGCCGCGGTCGGCCACCGCCAGTTCCCAGCCGGAGATACCCTCGCTGCGCGCCCGCTTCAGGGATACCGCGATGGGGCCCTGCGGATCGGCCTGGGCCGCATTATGGATCAGGTTGTACATGGCATGGCGCAGCAGCACCGGATCGGCCTCGATGACCACCGGACTCTCCGGCGCTTCCAGAACGATGTCGGGCCGCTCGCCGACCGTCTGGCGGAAGAAGGCGACGGTCTCCTGCATCAGGGCGCCCAGCTCCGTCGCTTGCGGCTCCGAGCGCGACATCTGCGTGAATTGCAGCATGCGCCGGACGAAGCCGCTGCAGTGCTCGCCCGCCCGGCGGATTTCGCCGAGCAGTTCCCTGACGCGCTGCGGGTTGTCCGTCTGGAGCTCGGCACGCTGGGCCAGGTTGATCACGCCGACCAGCGGATTGTTGAACTGGTGGGCGATCTCGCCGACCATCTGCCCCATGGCCGAGAGCTTCTCCATCTGCACGATGCGCTCGTGCTCGCTGGAGAGCCTGGCGATTTGACTTTCCGCCGCCCGCTGGCGCCGGTACACGGTGCGGAACAGCCAGTAGAGCGAGACGAACAGGATAACGCCCCCCAGCCCCTTCACCACCCAGAGCAGGGCGAGGCCGCGGCGGATGGTGAAGTTGAGCTCCTTCGCCGAGCGGTAGAGCGAGAAGGCGCCGCTGACGGTTTCTCCGGCCGTGCCGGGCCTGGCGATCGCGAACGGCACGTAGAACTCGATGAGCTCCTGCGCCGGCAGGTCCTCTTCCGCGTGGGAGGGACGATCCGCCGGATTGATGATGGCGCGCGTCTCGCCCCGCATCGCCCCGCCCAGATCCGCCTCGTGCGCCGTGACATGCTTGCCGATCAGGCGCGGCTCGTCGGACCAGACGATGATGCCGTCTCGATTGAACACCTTGATGCGCACCACGCCGGAGAGATTCTTCAGGACGCTGAAAGTGTGCGCGAAGCGTTCCTGGGCGGCGGCATCGGCATAGCGTTCCAGGTCTGCAATCCTGAGTTCCCTGAGCGCCAGCGCATGCACCATGTCGCGCACGATGACCGCCTCGCGGTCGATCACCGCCTCGCGGAAGAAGCGCGCCTGAGTGAAGCTCGTCGCCAGCAAGGTTGCCACGATGAGCAGCAGGCTTACCGCGGCGAAGAGCTGCAGGGGGGTCAGGCGAAGCCGCACGAAGTCTCCCGAAGGTTTTGCGGCGACAGCATAGCGCAGGTCAGGCGCGGCCGAGCCAGGCGATATCCTCCGCCAGCATGCGGCGGGCGCGCCGGCGTTCGGCATCGTCGAGGAACACCGTGTCCCTGAAGCGGCTCTCGAGGATGGGCGCGGAGAGCAGGCCGGCCTCCAGCCCGGCACGGATCCATTCGCGGTCGCGCGGCTCGCCGCGTGCGCCGGCTTGCTTCCGTCAGCAGCAGTTCGAGGTCATTCAGGTCCATGCCCAGGACCAGGGCGTGTTCTGGAACATCGCGTCCTCCCACTCGCCCAGCGAAGCCATGCGGCGCGCCAGTTGCGCGGGTGGCAGCGACAGCAGTTCCGTCCATCGCCTGACGTAGAGCGGGCTGCAGCTGCGCTTCCTGCGCCACAGCTCAACCACCTCCCGGGCGCGCGCGATCCTGCCTCGCGCCGCCCTGGAATCGGCGGCCAGTTCCACCGCCAGGCGCAGGTGCCGTTCGCGCTGCCCGTGCAGCCTTGCCTGGTGCGCCGCGCGTGCCGCCAGCCGGGCCGGGTCTGGCGTTGCGACGGCAGAGAGCCGCGGCGACAAATCAAGTGCGCGCAGGATCCGGTCGAGCACGTCCGTCTGTACGTGAGGCGCCTTGCCCCGCTCGACGTGCGAAAGCGTGGTCCGCGAGACGGCGGCGGCCTCGGCGAGCCGATGCTGGCTCAAGCCCAGCTCACGGCGGCGGTCGCGGACGATCTGCGGCAATTCGGCGATCAGGCTCATGGCGTGCTGTTCAATATAATGAACAAAGCACAGAATACTGAACATGCCTCGCGGCGTCAATCCTTCTGTGGCGGGTAGCGAGAGGAGTTCAGCCGGCGCCGAGCAGGCGCGCGATCTTCTTCAGAGGAGTGTCAGCGCACCAGGCATACAGCGCGTCGTAGACCACCGTGCCGTGGCGAAGCATCTCGTGGTCATTCTCGAAGTTCAGCGAGAGGCCCTTGGAGATCGCCAGCAGTCCGGCGGCTTCCTTCGAAAGCTGAGGCTGGCCGCAGTCGGCAGCGCGGACGATGAGCGCGAGCTTGTCGAGCGCGGCGTTGCGCAATTCATACTTGGCGATGAAGGCATCGAAGCTGCAGCGGTCGCCGTGATGGCCGAGTTCCACGCCCGGCACGTCGTAGGGCGTGGCGCCGGTCTCGGCCGCCACCCGCATCACGTCGCCGCCCGGCACGTAGAGGAACTCCGGGCTGTCGTCGATGAAGCGCGCCACCAGCCAGGGGCAGGCGATGCGGTCGATCTTCGGTCGTTCGCGCGTGATCCACTTCATGATGATTCTCCTGGCAGGTCGGGCTTCAGCCCGATGACCGAAGGAAATCCCTCTGGGACATGGGCGGTTGCGTCGGCCTGAAGGCCGACCTACAAAAGCAGGGTATAGACGAGACCTGCTGCCGCACAGGCACCGATCACCGGCATGATGCCGATCTTGTAGCGGAACAGCGCGACGGCGGCGGCGAGGCCGATCAGCGCGGAAAACCACTCGAACGTCCCCGCGAAGGGACTGCCCTGCGTGCCTTGCGGCCACAGCACATGCCAGGCGAAGAACACCGCCAGGTTGATGACGACGCCGACCACCGCGGCGGTGATGCCGGTCAGGGGCGAGGTGAATTTGATGTCGCCGTGGGTCGCTTCCACCAGCGGGCCGCCGATGAGGATGAAGAGGAACGAGGGCAGGAAGGTGAAGAAGGTCGCCACCGTCGCGCCCGCCGCGCCGGCGAGGAACAGCGACTCCGCGCCGAAGATCTGCTTGGTCCAGCCGCCGACGAAGCCGACGAAGGCCACCACCATGATGAGCGGCCCCGGCGTGGTCTCGCCCAGCGCCAGGCCGTCGATCATCTGCAAGCCGGTGAGCCAGCCGTATTGCTCGACGCCGCCCTGGTACACATAGGGCAGCACGGCGTAGGCGCCGCCGAAGGTGAGCAGCGCCGCCTTGGTGAAGAACCAGCCCACCTGCGTCAGCACGCCGGCCCAGCCGCCCTGCGCCATCAGCAGCGCCATGGCGCCGCCCCAGAGCGCCAGCCCGGCGGCGCTGTAGCCGATCAGTCTGCCCCAGGAGAAGCGCACCCACGCCGGGGGCGGCGTATCGTCGTCGATGAGCGCCGGGCCGAAATGCTTGTCGGCGGCGCCGTGGCCGCCGCCGGCCTTGAACTTCTCCGGCGCGACCTGGCCGCCGATGTAGCCGAGTATGGCGGCGGCGAGCACGATGGCCGGGAAGGGCACGTCGAAGGCGAAGATGGCGACGAAGGCCGCTGCCGCCATCGCCCACAGCACGCCGTTCTTCAGCGCGCGCGAGCCGATGCGATACGCCGCGAAGACGACGATGGCGGTCACCGCCGGCTTGATGCCGTAGAGGATGCCGGCCACCAGCGGCAGATTGCCGAAGGCCATGTAGATCCAGGTGAGCAGGATGAGGATGAACAGCGAGGGCAGCACGAACAGCACGCCGGCGATGATGCCGCCGAGCGTGCGGTGCATCATCCAGCCGATGTAGACGGCGAGCTGCGTCGCCTCCGGGCCGGGCAGCAGCATGCAGTAGTTGAGGGCGTGCAGGAAGCGCCGTTCGGAGATCCAGCGCCGGCGCTCGACCAGCTCCTGGTGCATCATCGATATCTGCCCGGCCGGGCCGCCGAAGCTGATGAAGCCGAGCTTGAGCCAGTAGAGAAACGCTTCGCCGAGCGTGACGGGCGGCGGCGCGGAGGTAGGTGGGGCGTTATTCATGACTGCTCTCCTGTCGGTAATTGTTATGGAGGCCGTCGAAGACGCGGCTCGCCTCCGCCAGCAATTTGTCGTCGTTAGGTGCGGCTGCGCGCAGGCCTGCCAGCACCGCCTCGATGCCCGCCGCCTCGGCCACCGGCACGCCGCCGACATCGAGAAAATGCACGATGGCGGCGATGCGGGCGAGGGCGGGGTCGGCGGCAAGGCCGAAACTCGCCGCCAGCACCTCGAAGGTGACGCGGCCGTCGATGTGGGTGAACGCCGCGCCGTCGAAGTCGAAGCCGAGCGCTTTCTTCGGGCAGCGCTTCGGGTCGTCGAGCCAGAGGAATTTCGCCTTGCGGTCGATGAAGCGCCGGATCAGCCAGGCCGAGGCCATGCGGTCCACCCACAGGTGCTTGCGCGTCGCCCAGGTGCGCCCCTGAAAGTCAGTCCCCGCAAGACGGCGAACGCGGCCGGCGATGCTGGCCGGCTCGCCGGTGGCGGCGGCTTCGCGCGCCTGCAGCGCCGCTTCCGCCTGGCGCCGCGCCTCGCCGGGAAAGTAATCCGTCGTGGCGATGGCCTCGAACTCGCGCCGCAGGCCCTTCAGCGCCTTGAGCGCCGCCGCTTCGCGTTTCGGCACCGCGGCAATGGCATCGAGCAGGGCGCGGTAGCCGGCGCTGCGGTCGAACAGCGCGCGGAAGGCGGCCTCCTGCGCGGCGTCGCGGCTGGCCATCTGCAGCAGGTGGGCGCTGCCGCCGGCCTCCTGCGTGTCGGCGGCGAGCCGGGCCAGGGCATGCTCCGTGCGCGCCTGGGCCGGCAGCAGATAGGCGCCGTCGCGCAGCGTGGCGCAGCCGTGCGACTTGATGGCCCGCCACAACCTCATGCGTGCAGTTGCGTTTTTGGTCGGCAGGGTGGTGATGAGCAGCAGCCAGCCGCTCGGGGGTTGCTTCGTCATGTAGAAAAGTTTACATTAAAGTAATGATCGTTACAAATATCGTCATTCCCGCGCAAGCGGGAATCCACAGGCTTTCCTGGGGTTTCTGGATTCCCGCTTGCGCGGGAATGACGACCCCATGAACGACCGCCGCCTCATCTACGCCGCCGCCTTCCTGCGCGCGCTGGCCACCGGCATGGCCGGCGTGCTGCTGGGACTGACTTTGGCGCGGCTGGGCTTTTCCGCCGCCGCCATCGGCGCCGTGCTCTCGGCGGGCCTCGCCGGCGCGACGCTGGCGCTGCTGGTCGTCACCTGGGCAGGCGACCGCCTCGGCCGGCGGCGCTGCCTGCTGTGGCTGTCGCTGCTGGGGGCCGCCGGCGGCATCGGCGCGGCGCTGGTGAGCGGGCCTTTGGCGATGGCCGCGGCGGCCTTCGTCGGCACGCTCAACGGCATGGGGCGCGATCGCGGCGCGGCGCTGGTGCTGGAGCAGGCCATCCTGCCGGCGACGGCGGACGATGCCGGCCGCACCGCCGTCTTCGCCCGCTACAACGTGCTGACCGACATCGGTCACGCCCTCGGCGCGCTGCTGGCGGCGGCGCCGACGCTGCTCGTTGTCGCAGGCATCGACGAGACGCAGGCCTACCGCGCCATGTTCCTGCTCTACGCGCTGCTGCTCGCCGCCGGCGCGCCGCTGGCGCTGAAGCTCTCGTCCGCGGCGGAGACCGGCGCTGCCGGCCCGCGCCGGCCGGTGTCGCCGGAGAGCAAAAAGATAATTTGGAAGATATCGGGCCTGTTCGCCATCGATTCGATCGCCGGCGGCTTCCTCGGCTCGGCGCTGCTGTCCTATTTCTTCTTCGAGCGCTTCGCCGTTTCCGCCGCGATGATCGGCGGCCTGTTCTTCGCCGCGCGCGGGCTCAACGCCCTGTCGCACCTCGGCGCGGCCTGGCTGGCGGCGCGCATCGGGCTGGTCAACACGATGGTGTTCACGCACATCCCGTCGAGCGTGCTGCTCGCCTCGGTGGCCTTCGCGCCGAACTTCTGGGTCGCGGCCATCCTCTTCCTGCTGCGCGAGGGCCTGGTGGAGATGGACGTGCCGACGCGCCAGTCCTACGTGATGGCGGTGGTCGGGCCGGAGGAGCGCACCTGGGCCTCGGGCGTGACGCACCTGGTGCGCGTCGGCGGCTGGGCGGTGGCGCCTTCGTTCGCCGGCTGGCTGATGCAGGCCGCCTCGCTCGGCGCGCCGCTGTTCATCGGCGCCGGCATGAAGATCGCCTACGACCTGCTGCTGTGGCGCGCCTTCCGCAAGCTCAGGCCGCCGGAGGAGCGCTGAGCTTCCTGGCCTGGCCGCATTCCTCGAAGATGCGCGCGCGGCACTTCGCGCAGACGTCCTTGTCCAGTTGCGCATAGATGCCGGCGATGGCGTCGCGCTTCTCGGTGAAATAGGCGTCCCGGCCGATGTCGCCGGCGAAGGGTTCCTTCGCCAGCATCGCCATGGCGCCTTCGCGCAGGCCGTGGAACCAGAGGCCGCCGCCGCGCGCGTGGCGCCGCCGCGCCTCCTGCGCCAGCAGCTCGGCGCCGGCGATGTCGACGAAATTCATGCTGCGACCGAGGAGGAGCAGGTGCTTCTGGCCGGGCTTGCGCTCCTCCATGTGGTGCAGGTACTCGCCGACGTGGTTCACCGCGCCGAAGTAGAGCGAGCCCTCGATGCGCAGGATCTGCAGCTGCGGGCATTCGGCGGCGCCGGCGCGGCGCTCGACCAGCTTGCGCTGGGGGTCGGCGGCGTCCGGCACCAGCGAGCGCAGGCTCGGCTTGGAGGTGCGGTTGAGGTAGAGCAGCAGCGACAGCAGCACGCCGGCGAGGACCGCCATCTCCAGGTGCATCACCAGCGTGGCGACGAAGGTGACGCCGAGCACGGCCGCCTCGCTGCGGCTGGCGCGCACGATCGAGCCGATGTGGTGGAAGTCGAACAGCCCCCACGCCACCAGGAAGAGGATCGCCGCCATGGCGGCATTGGGCAGGTAGGCGGCGAGCGGCGCCACCGCCAGCAGCGTCAGCACCAGGAAGCCGGCGGCGAAGGCGGCGGCGAGCGGCGTCCTCGCGCCGGCCTCGTAATTCACGCCGGAGCGGTTGAAGGAGCCGCTGGAGGCGTAGGCCGAGAAGAAGCTGCCGACGATGTTCGACAGTCCCTGGCCGATGAACTCCTGGTTGCCGTCGATGCGCTGGCCGGATTTCACGGCGATGGAGCGGGCGATCGACACCGCCTCGGTGAGGCCCAGCGCCGTCACGGCCAGCGCGATGCCGAGCAGGCGCTTCTCGGTGTCGAACGAGAATTCCGGCATGGACAGCGGCGGCAGCGCGCCGGGCAGGGCGCCGATGGTGGCGATGCCGGTGGCGGCCGGACCGAGGTTGCGGTTGAGGAACCACGCTGCCACGCTGCCGACCAGCATGGCGACGATCATGTAGGGCACTTTCGGCCACCAGCGCCGCACCGCCAGGCCGGAGAGCAGCGTGGCGAGGCCCACCGCCAGCACCCAGGGCTGGACGTCGGGCAGGTGAGCGAGGAACTGGCGCAGCGTCTCGATGAAGGAGGCGCCGCGCGGAATCGGCATGCCGAAGAAATTGCGCAACTGGCTGGCCATGATGAGCACGCCGGCGCCGGCGGTGAAGCCGACCACCACGGTGTGCGAGATGAAGTTCACCAGCTGGCCGAGGCGCGCCAGGCCCATGGCCAGCTGCAGCGTGCCGACCATGATGGTGAGCGTGAGGGCCAGCGTGACGTAGCGCGCGCTGCCCGGCTCGGCCAGGTGCGAGAGCGTGGCGAACACCACCAGCGAGATGGCGTTGGTCGGGCCGGAGACGAGATGCCAGCTCGAGCCCCACAGCGCGGCGATCACCGCCGGCACCATGGCGGCATAGAGGCCGTACTCGGGCGGCAGGCCGGCCAGCGTGGCGAAGGCGACGCCCTGCGGCAGGACGATGACGGCGCCGATCAGGCCGGCGAGGAGGTCGGCCTTCAGCGAATCGCGGCCGACCAGCGGCCACCAGCGCAGGAAGGGCGCGGCGCGGTACAGCCAATGAGAACTGCTGCGGGTTTTCAAGACGGTTGCCGAACGGGGACTGCCATCATGTTAGCAGACGGCGATATTCCTTGCTTCAGCCGCGAGCCGACTCGATGACCAGAATGGACAGCACGAAAAGAAAAACCACGAACTCGAGCGCCGTCACCCAGGCGATCAGGCGGACGATGCGCCGCTCGCGCGGGCGCATGCCCAGCCAGACGCGCTCGCGCCACCGGCGGTAGCCCGGCAGCCGACCCCAGCGCGACAGGCCGAGCAGGTGGCGGCGAATGGCCACGCCCCAGGGCGTCAGGCTGCGGTCGACCTGGGCGAGGTCCGCATCGTTCTCAGGCTGGCGGTAGGCTTCGCGGATCGTCAGCAGCGTGCCGGCCGCGTGTGCCGCCGCCGTCACTGTCGTGGCGAGCTTGAGGCCGCTGTCGTAGTCGAGGCGAAAGCCGTTCGCGCCGTCGTCCTGCAAAGTCAGTCCGCAGGAGACGGCGAGGCCGTTCATTTCGTTGAGACCTTCGAGGCGATAGCGCCCGTCGGCGGCGCGTTCGAAGCGGGTTATTTCAAGGTGGGGATTCAGGCGCAGGAAGCGCTCGATGTTGCGCACGCAGTCGAGCGCCTGTTCCGGCG
Organism: Rhodocyclales bacterium; assembly: GCA_016214145.1. Taxonomy (GTDB): domain Bacteria; phylum Pseudomonadota; class Gammaproteobacteria; order Burkholderiales; family Rhodocyclaceae; genus Desulfobacillus. The sequence continues at coordinate 90,318 of JACRPA010000009.1, read as the reverse complement.
CGAGCGGCAGTTCGATGTCGACCCAAGCGGCGTTGTCTGAGGCTGCGGGCTCCGCCATCAACGCGCGGTCGCCACCATGAACGGCACGCCTAGGCCGCGCGCGAGCTGATCCAGGTCCATGCGCGAGCGCAGGCCGGGCGTGCCTTTGGGCCGCGGCGGGCCGATCACCACCAGGTCGGCATCGCATTCCCGCGCCGCGGCGAGCAGGCATTCGGCGGGCTTGCCGTAGGCGAGCCGCGGCGCGCACTCGATGCCCTGCGCCGCGCAGCGCTCGGCCACGGCCTTCATCTGTTCTTGCGCCTCGCTTTGCAACTGGCCTTCGACATGGCGGCCGAAGGCGTCGCGCGTCCACGCGTTGTTGAGCCAGTCGTCGCCCTGCATGCCGTTCCAGAAATCCGGCACGACATACAGGTGGACGATGCGGGTCTGCCCCGGCACTGCCAGCGACAGGGCCAGCGCCGCCGCCTGCTCCGCCCCGGCCGTGCCGTGGTGGGCGAGGAGCAGGGTGCGCGGCGCAAGGCCGGTCGCCATGGATCGGGCGGCCGCCGCTGCGGCGACCGCCCCGGTCGAAGCACTCACTTGCCGATGTAAAGCAGCACGCCGAAAGCGATGAGGCAGGCGGCGATCAGCGCGCCGACGTCCTCGAAGCGGTCGCTGACGAAAATCGACAGCTGGGTGCCGCGTTCGAACTTCTTCTCTTCTTCAGCCATGATGTTCTCCAGTCCAATTATGTTGCGAAGCAACTCACTGCGCTCCCCTCTCCCCCCGAGGGAGAGGGGCCGGGGGAGAGGGGGACAGCCGCCGTTCACCCTCACCCCGGCCCTCTCCCATCAAGGGAGAGGGGGCAAGATCAAACAAATTCCCTTACGAACAGCAGCACCACGACCAGCGAGCCGAGCGCCTTGATGAGGCCGACGATCGAGCCGATGATGAGCGGCTTGCCGCCGGCCTGCTTGATCGACGCCACGGTGATCTGCATGCCGAGGCCGGTGAGGCCGAAGGCGAACAGCCAGGCGATCCAGTCGCGGTAGGCGCGGATGATCTTCGAATCGTGCCAGGCCGCCTTGTGGGCGTTGCCGAGCGCGTCCTTGGCGCCCTTGTCCAGCCCTTCCATCTTGGCGACGCCGCGCAGCAGATTGTCCTGGTCGCGGGTGTCCAGCTTCTTGTTGGCGATGAGATCCTGCAGCGCCTTGTTGTCCTCGGGTTTGGCCACCTTGGGCAGCGCCGCCTGCAGCGCCGCCAGGTCCTTCTCCTTGAGCAGCTTGTCCTCCTTGATTTCCGTGCTGGAGAAGTACTTGCCCTGGTAGTGTCCGGCGGGCGCGAACATGCCCATCGAGGAGAGGATGAACAGGCCGATGAAGCCGAGCACGAAGACCGGGAACTTGGCGACCAGCACCTTGCCGAGGTCGACCTTCTGCGCGCCGGCTTCGCGCTTGACATACCAGGCGGCCAGCCAGACGACGATGAGCGGCAGGAAGAGGACGCGGGTGATGTTGAAGATCTCCGCCACCTTCAGCGTCTGGATGCCGTTCGGGTCGAAGGCCAGCGCCGCGCCGGCGACCTGCGCCGAATTGAGGATGCCGGTGCCGGCCCAGGCGCCGAACTGCACCGGGCCCATGTCGAGCAGGTGGCCGACGGTCGGGAAGATGAACATGCACAGCACGCCCCACAGCAGGATGGTGCCGAGGGTGAAGGCGATGTCCACCGCCTTGGCGTTCACCACCGGGGAAGCCGCCACCGCCGCCGAGACGCCGCAGACGCCGACGCCGGCCGAGAGCACGCCGGTCATCGAGTTGGTGGCGTTGATGCGCGGGCCGGCCAGCAGCACCAGCCAGACCGAGCCGAGCACGAAGACGCCGATCATCACCACCGACAGCGCGCCCAGCTGCGCCAGTTCCGCCGCGCTGTACAGCGTGCCGAGCAGAACGACGCCGGTCTTCAGGAAGAAGCGCGCGGTGCGCACGCCGTTGCCGGCCCAGGCCGGGATGCGCAGCACGTTCACCACGATCATGCCGATGACGATGCCCAGCACGACGTAGTTGAGGTTGAGGATGGTGGCGAAGTTCCAGCCCAGCGTCGGCTGGGCCGCCTTGCCCCAGTTGGCGAACATCGGGTCGAGGCCCCAGCGCACGACGAAGGCGATGGAGAGGATGAAGGCCATGCCGGGGAAGATCGAGATGTAGTAGTCGAGGTGGCCTTCCTTGGGCCGGACCGCCAGGATGAGCAGGCCGATGACGCTGAAGATGCCGCCGAAGATGTAGGCGAAGTTCGCCTGCCCCTGCTTCACGCCGTCGAACTTGCCCGGCTTCATGGCCTTGGCTTCGGGGGCGGGCTTGCCTTCGGCCGCGGCCTTGTCGGCGGCGGCCTTTTCCGCCGCCTGGTGCTTGTCGGCATCCTGCTTCTGTTCCTTGTAGGCGCCGGGGTGCAGCCAGGCCTGCAGGCCGTCGGCCGTGCCGCTCTGGTTGAGCCAGCCCCAGGCCAGTATGACGATGCCGATGATCAGCAGCGCCGGCGATCTGTGCGTGTAAACCATTATTCTCCTCCTCGTTGGTTTGCAGAGTGCGTCAACGCACCCTTGTTCTGGAATGGGTTCAGGCGTATGGAGACGTGTTGGGCGGTGGAATCGCCCGGCGGGCTGCGGGGACGGGGGACTGCGCAACAACCTGACACACCATGGACATGGCGTTCCTCCTGAGTTGTGTTGCGAGCTGCTTTATTTTTGTGGACGCTATTTCTACAGGCTCCGGCCGCCGCTTACAACCTGCAAGATTCGATGGGTCAATGAAAGAATCTTATGGAATAATTTTAATATTCGATTCGCTCGGACGCACGACCGTGACCGTGCAGCCGGCTTCGGCGACGACGCGCGCCGACACGCTGCCGAGATAGCGGCGCAGGGCCGAGTGGCCGCGCGCGCCGAGCAGGATGCGGTCGGCATGGTGCGCGGCGGCATAGTCGAGCAGGAGGCCGGCCGGGTCGCTGCCTTCGGCAACATGGATGCGCAATTTTTCCGCGGACAATCCGAGCGGCCTCGCCCAGTGGCGCAGGGCGACCAGGGCGGCGGTCTGCCGGCTGTGCTCCAGCTCGGGAGCGGATTCTTCGCCGAAGGGCTGCGGCGCCAGCACCGCGACGAGCGTGATGCGCAGGTCCGGCTCGGCGGCGAGCGCCCGCCGCAGGGCGGCCCGCATCGCCTCGGCCATGGCGTCGCGGCGATCGTCGAGGTCCACCGCCGCCATCACGTGGGGCGCGCGCGAGAGATGCAGCGACGGCGTGGCGGCCGCCGGCGCCGGCGCGCGCCTCGCCTGCAGCCAGCGCCGCGCCACGGCGAACGGCCCGGCGCGATGCAGGCGATCGGCCCGCGCCGTCAGGGGGATCTGCTCCGGGTGCGCCAGGTCGTGGGCGAGTTGCGCGGCGGTGGGGTGGCGCAGCGCCGGGCGCACTTCCAGGCAGCGCAGGATGACTTCCTGCAGCCAGGGCGGCAGGTCCGGGAGCAGGGCGCGCGGCGGCGGCGGATCGAGGTACAGGCGCCGCCGCATCGCGCCGAGCGTCGACGGCGCGCCGAACGGCAGTCTTCCCGTCGCCAGCTGATAGGCGATGACGCCGAGGGCGAAGAGGTCGCTGCGCGGGTCGCTGCGGATGCCCGCCAGTTGCTCGGGCGAAATGGCGGCGCCGGTGCCGGCCGGCCGGCGGACCTCTTCCTCGACCAGGTCGGGCAGCTCGGCATGGCGGGCCAGGCCGAAGTCGACCAGCACGGCCGTGCCATCTGCGCGGAACAGCACGTTGTCCGGCTTCAGGTCGAGATGAATGACGTTCTGGCGGTGCAGGTCGTGCACGGCCCCGGCGACGGCGCCCGTCAGCCGGGCGACTTCCGCCGCGGCCAGCGGCGCGCGGGCGGCGGCATCCGCCAGGCTTTCGCCCTCGATGCGTTCCATGACGAGCCAGGGCGCGCCGTCGACATGGCCGCTCGCCACCAAGCGCGGCACATGCGGCCCCTTGAGGCGGCCGAGGATCATCTGTTCCACCTCGAAGCCGATCAGGCAGCCGGGATGGCTGCCGAAGCCCAGCTTGGGCACCTTCATCAGCAGCGGGAAGGGCGGGGGCTCGGACGAGCCGGTTGCTTCGACGGTGTAGAGCACGGCCATGCCGCCTTCGTGCAGCGTGTCCCGGATGCGGAAGCCGCCCAGCGCCGTTCCGGCCGCGAGCACGCCTTCGCCGAGGTTCGATGCCCCGGAAGCAGAGGCGGGCGCTAGTGTCCTGTGATCAGTCGCCATGCAAGTTGCTCGGGCAATCCTGCGGAAAGGATCTTGTCGGCCGCCGCCTGCGCATCATAAGGCACCCGATGGTGGGTGAGAGTGCCGGCGGCGGCATCGTGCAGCGCATAGCAGGCGGCCGGGTTGCCGTCGCGCGGCTGGCCGACGGCGCCGGCGATGACCAGCCAGCGCCGATAGTCGCTGAGCGGCAGGGGCACGCCGGGGACCGGCTGGAAGAGCCGCAGCGCGCCGCCGGGCGTCGTGAAATACAGCAGCGGCTCATGCACGTGGCCGACGAAAACGATGCGCGCCCCGGTGGCGGCGAAGGCCTGCTCGGCCTCCTCTTCGCCGACGATGTAAGTCCATTCCTGCGGCCGCTCGGGGCTGGCATGCACGAACAGCCTGTCGTCCTCGGCCACGGTGAGGGGCAGGCCGGCCAGAAAATCGCGCTCGCGCGGACCGATCTGTTCGCGCGTCCAGTAGATGGCATCGCGCGCGGCATAGCTCATTGATTCCAGGTGGCCGCCCAGGCAGGCCAGGTCGTGATTGCCGCACACCGCAGGGCAGCCCTCCCCGACGAGGCCGGCGACGATGTCCAGGCAGGCGACCGGGTCGGCGCCGTAGCCGAGCAGGTCGCCGAGAAAGGCGAAGCGGTCCACACCTTCCCGGCGCGCGTGGGCCAGGCAGGCCTGCAGGGCTTCGAGGTTGCTGTGGATGTCGGCAAAAAGGGCGGTGCGCATGATGGGCAATCATGCCCTAGGGCCTGTTCTCATTCAATCTGCCGGATGATTGAATGAGAACAGGCCCTGGCGCACCGGCCGCGTCGATGCCGGAAAAAAACAAGCCGGCGTTGAAACAACGCCGGCTTTGAGCCGCCCAAGGAGGGGGAATGGGCGGGAGGAGTCGGTACCCTAGTAGGCGAGCCTGCCGGGCAGGCCGGAACGCCGGCTGCGATGCACGCGCGCCGAGGCCATGGCGAACTGGAACAGGTCCAGCGAGGAAAGCTGGGGGTAGGCGGCGCGGGCGGCGCGGTAGACCACCCATTCGACCGGCAGCCCCTGCGGAGTCCGGGCTTCGAAACAGCATTCGACGCGTTGATAGGCCTCGTCGAAGAGGGCCCTCAGCTTGTGGTTCTTGCGGCGTTCGTTATTCATGTCGTGCTCCTGGCGCAATGCGGCTTGTATGAATTATCGGCAGGAAGACGGCGGAATTGAATCGGACAATCCCTGTATTTCGTGTAGGAATTTGTACTACACGGGCAGGGTCGCGGTCAGGTCTTCCGGCTTCGGCAGGTGGCTGCCCTGCCCGGGGTTGCGCGCGCGGAAGACGCGCACCGCGGCGACCACCAGTTGGTGCGCTTCGGCGGGGCTCAGGTCGGGATGGCGCTCGCGTATCGTGCGGAAGGCGAAATGCTGCAGCGACATGCCGCCCCAGGTCTGCGCCGGATCGAGGAAGGGAGCGATGTGCTCATAGACCACGTCGAAAACCGCGCGCAGCTTGAGGTTCTGGCGGCGTTCGGGGGCGGACGTACCGGTTTCGTCGGGCATGTCGATCTCCTCGCATAAACTCCCCTCTCCCCTCGTGGGAGAGGGGCCGGGGGAGAGGGGGCAGCGGCCATTCACCCTCACCCCGGCCCTCTCCCATCAAGGGAGAGGGAGAAAATCTGGCTCCCCTCTCCCCTCGCGGGAGAGGGGTCGGGGGAGAGGGGGACGGACGACGAAAACCTCCTGTAGAGTACGTACGCCGAACCGCCCCTGATGGCTGGTTAACGGCATTGAATTGAAAAACTGAAGGGACACGATGGAATCGATCGGAGGGTTTCCCCCTTTGGAAAAGGGGGAACAAGGGGGATTTAGGGGCATGAACATCGATCCGCGTGCGTTCCTCGAAAGCCTCTTCGCCGCCGCCGTGCGCGCCGCCGATCCGGCCGCCTGCGTGCCGCGCCACCTGCCGTGCGCGCCGAAAGGGCGCACCCTGGTGATCGGCGCCGGCAAGGCCGCCGCGGCGATGGCGCGGGCGGTGGAGGACCACTGGCCGGGCGAGCTGTCCGGCCTGGTGGTGACGCGCTACGGCCACGGCGTGCCCTGCCGCCGCATCGAGGTGATCGAGGCGGCGCACCCGGTGCCGGACGAAGCCGGCCAGATCGCCGCGGCGCGCATGCTCGCCGTAGTGCGGGAGCTGACTTCCGACGACCTGGTGCTGGCGCTGGTCTCCGGCGGCGGCTCCGCGCTGATGGCGCTGCCTTTCGACGGCATCACGCTGGCCGAGAAGCAGCAGATGAACCGCGCCCTGCTGGAGAGCGGCGCCTCGATTTCCGAGATGAACTGCGTGAGGAAGCACCTTTCCGCCATCAAGGGCGGCCGCCTGGCCGCCGCGGCCTGGCCGGCGCGGCTGCTGACGCTGGCGATCTCCGACGTGCCGGGCGACGATCCGGCCGTGATCGCCTCCGGCCCGACCGTGGCCGACCCCACCACCTGCGCCGATGCGCTGGCGATCCTGGCCGGATACCGCATCGCCTTGCCGCCCCCGGTGGAAGACCTGCTCCGTTCCGGCCTCTCCGAGACGCCGAAACCGGGCGATGTCTGCTTCGCCCATTGCGAGACCCGCATCATCGCCACGGCGCAGGGCGCGCTTGCCGCGGCGGCCGAGGCGGCGCGCGCCGCCGGCGTGACGCCGCTGATCCTCGGCGACGCCATCGAGGGCGAGGCGCGCGAGGTGGCGAAAGTCATGGCCGGCCTGGCGAAGTCCTGCGCGCGGCATGGCGTGCCGGCGCGGCCGCCCTGCGTGCTGATTTCCGGCGGCGAGACCACGGTGACGGTGCGTGGCAAGGGGCGCGGCGGGCGCAACGCGGAATTCCTGCTGGCGCTGGCCGTTGCGCTCGACGGTGCGGCCGGCATGCATGCCATCGCCTGCGACACCGACGGCATCGACGGCACGGAGGACAATGCCGGCGCCTGGCTTTCGGCCGACACGCTGGCGCGCGGCCGCGCCGCCGGGCTCGACGCCCAGGCATGCCTGGGCGACAACGATGGTTATGGATTTTTTTCCGCGCTCGGCGACCTCGTCGTCACCGGCCCGACGCGCACCAACGTCAACGACTTCCGCGCGATCCTGATTGTCTGACCCCCCTCTCCCCCAACCCCTCTCCCACGAGGGGGGAGGGGAGTTTTTCTCCCTCTCCCCTGGTGGGAGAGGGCCGGGGAGAGGGGGCAGTGCGCCGATTCCATGCCTGTGCGGCAGATACTTGGAACTTGCATCTGGCAGCGGATCGCAGCCGTTTCAATCGGCCGGGCAGAAAGCTTTCATTTGGACGCAAATAAACTTTCATTTGGACGAATTCAAGGTTACACTTGGACGGATGTCCTCCCCCGCTTTCCTGCCCCGTTTCGTCACCCCGTGCCTGACCGAGGCGCTGGCGGATTCGCCCGTCGTGCTGATCCATGGCCCGCGCCAGAGCGGCAAGACCACGCTGGCGCGGGTGGTCGGCGAGAAGGCCGGCTATGCTTATGTCGGCTTCGACGACGACGTGCTGCGCGCCGCCGCGCAGGCGGACCCGATGGGCTTCGTCGCCGACCTGCCGGACAAGGTCGTGCTGGACGAGGTGCAGCGCGTGCCGGGGCTGTTCACCTCGCTCAAGGCGGCGGTGGATCGGGACCGCCGGCCCGGACGCTTCATGCTGACCGGCTCGGCCAATGTGCTGCTGGTGCCGAAGCTGGCCGACTCGCTGGCCGGAAGGATGGAAATCCTGCGCCTCTATCCTCTGGCGCAGGCCGAGCTGGCCGGCAAGCCGCCGGGCTTTCTCGGCGCCCTGTTCAACGCCCGTTTCCGGCTGGGCATGGGCCGGCGTCTGGGCCGCGAACTGGCGGAGCGGATCGCGGCGGGCGGCTATCCCGCGGCGCTGGCTCGTTCGACACCCAGGCGGCGCGCCGCCTGGTACCGCGACTACATCGACACCCTGGTGCAGCGCGACGTGCGCGATCTGGCGCGCATCGGCGCGCTGGAGGCCCTGTCGCGCCTGATGGCGCTGGCGGCGGGACAGACCTCGCGCCTGCTGAACGTCGCCGAACTCGCCGCGCCGTTCCAGCTGAGCCGGCCGACGATCCGCGATTACGTCGTGCTGCTGGAGCGCGTTTTCCTGCTGGACGAGTTGCCGTCCTGGCATAGCAACCGGCTGAGCCGTCTGGTGAAGACGCCCAAGCTGCATGTCGGCGATACGGGTCTGGCCTGCGCCCTGCTCGGCGTGGATGCCGCCGCGCTGGCAGCGGATCGCGCGCTGCTGGGACAGTTGCTGGAGACCTTCGTTTATCAGGAGCTGCGCCGGCAGGCGAGCTGGGTGGGAGACCCCATCGCCTTCCACCATTTCCGCGACAAGGATGGCGCGGAGGTCGATATCGTGCTCGAACGACAAGGCAATCGGGTGGCCGGCGTCGAAATCAAGGCGGCGGCTACCGTGACGGCGGCGGACTTCAGGGGCCTGCACAAATTGAAGGAAGCGGCAGGCAAGCGTTTTGTCGCGGGCGTGGTGCTCTACGACGGCGAAGCGACGGCATCGTTCGGCGAGGGCCTGTTTGCCGTTCCGATCGGCGCGCTGTGGGAAATGAAGTAGCCTCCCGGGCGCCCCGAATCAGGAGGGAGGCTGCGCCGCTTCCCGCGCGTCATCGTGCAGTTGCACCGCCTCCTGGAAATGCGCCCAGGAATCCTCGCCCACCTCCAGTCCCTCGGGCGTGCGCAGGCGCGCCAGTCCCTCGGCAAGATAGGCGTCCCCCGCTTCCGCGCTCGGCGGCACGGTAGCGGCCTGTTCGGGCGCCCCGAGGGCGGCGCCTTCGCGCGCCGGCAGCGGAAAGCGCCAGAACACCCGCTCGACGACGAAGTCCGTCGCCTTCTTGACTTCCTCGATCAGCACCAGCTCGACGATGTGGGAATGGCGCAGCCGCTTCAGCGGCTCGGTATCGGCGATGACGATGAAGTGCTCCGAGTCCGGCAGGGAAACCACTTCGGCCTTCACCGCCAGGCCGGTCCTGGAGAAGTAGGCGGCCACCGTCTCGACGATCCGCTGCCGGGCCCGCGCCAGGCGATGCGCGCGCAGCTTGATCGTGCCGACATAGGCGAGAATGCCGAGCAGGTTGAGTCCGACCAGCGTCAGCAGGGTCAGGTCGAAGGCGATGGTGACGGTCATGATCGAACCTTTCCGCGGCCCCTCATTTCACATTGGCGAAGGGTAGGCTCTGCTGCAGCTTCGGCTTTCCGCTACCCCATCAGCCGCGCCGCCATCTCCAGCACGTCCCTGTAGCTCACCGGCTTGGAAAGGTAGTCGTCGCAGCCGGCGGCGAGGATGCGTTCGCGGTCGCCCTTCATGGCGAAGGCGGTGACGGCGACCACCGGAATGGCGCGCGTGTCCGGGTCGTCCTTGAGCAGGCGCGTCGCTGCCAGGCCGTCCATGCCCGGCAACTGGATGTCCATGAAGATCAGCGCCGGCCGCTCGCGCCGCGCCAGGTCGAGCCCCGCCTGCGCGTCTTCCGCCTGCAGCACGACGTGGCCGCAGCGCGAGAGGATGGCCTGCATGAGCTGCATGTTGATCGGGTTGTCCTCGACAACGAGAATTTTCCGGGCGCTCATGCGGGTTTCCCGGATTCGGGGCCGGCGCGCAGCGCGCGGCGCACTTCGCTCTTCAGCATTGTGCTGTCGAGGCCGGCTTTCTCGACGATGCCGCGCACGCGGCCGTTGAGCGCCGCGCGGTCTTCCGCATCGAGCAGCTTGGCCGTCACCACGATGATCGGAATCGCGGATGTCGCGCTGTCGGCGGAGAGCGCCGCCACCACGTCGAAGCCGGAGACTTCCGGCATCAGCAGGTCGAGCAGGATCAGGTCGGGCTTGTCGCCGCGCGCCTGCTCGATGGCTTCCCGGCCGCCGTAGGCGCGGAGGACCTCGAACTCGGCCGGCGGCAGGTAGGCGGCGAGGATGTCCACCGCGCGCGGGTCGTCGTCGGCGATCAGCACGCGCGCGCGGCGCTCGCCGCGGCCGATGCCGATCTTCGCCAGCGCCTCCATCAGCTCGGCGCGGCCGACCGGTTTCTGCAGCACGCAGGCGGCGCCGAGAGCGAAGCCGCGCCCCTGGTCGGCGACGATGGAGACCACGATCACCGGCACGTCGCGCAGTTTCGGCGACTGCTTCATGCGTTCAAGCAGCGCCCAGCCGTCGCTGCCGGGCAGCAGGATGTCGAGCGTGACGAGGCGGGGCTTGCGCCCGGCCAGCAGGTCGAGGGCGCGCTCCGCCGTGGCGACGACGCCGACTTCGATGCCTTCGCCCTCCAGCACGCGCCGGATGAACTGCGCGGCGGCGGCGTCGTCCTCGATGACGAGGGCGAAGGGCGCTTCTCTCCCCTCTCCCCTCTTGGGAGAGGGGCCGGGGGAGAGGGGGCGCGGCCGCTCACCCTCACCCCGGCCCTCTCCCATCGAGGGAGAGGGAGAAAACACTTCCCTCTCCCCTCGCGGGAGAGGGGTAGGGGGAGAGGGGGCTGCGGCAATCCCCCCCACCGGCAGCCACACTGCAAACGTGCTGCCTTCTCCCGGCGCGCTCTTCACCGCCACCGTGCCGCCGTGCAGCTCCGCCAGGCGCCGCACCATGGCCAGCCCCAGGCCGGTGCCTTCGAAGCGCTTCGTCAGGCTGGAATCGAGTTGCGCGAAAGGTTCGAAAAGGCGCTGCAGGTCGTCCGCGGCCATGCCGGGGCCGCTGTCCGTCACCGCCACTTCGAGATAGCGTGCGGCCGGCGGCCCGGCCAGCGGCAGGACGCGCCCCCAGGCCCCCGCGCGCGCCACCGCGTCGCCGGCCGCCATGCGCGCCGTCAGGGTCACGCTGCCGCCGTCGGGGGTGAATTTCACCGCGTTGGAGAGCAGGTTGTAGAGAATCTGCTTGGCCTTGCGCGGATCGACGACGAGCGCGCCGAGCTCCGCCGGCGCATCCAGCGTCAGGCGGATGCCGTGCACCGCGGCCTTTTCCTTGACGATGAACAGTGAACCGTCGAGCAGCTCGCGTGCGTCCACCGTTTCCGGCTCCAGGCTCATGCGGCCGGCCTCGATCTTGGAGAGGTCGAGCACGTCGTTGATGAGGGACAGCAGGTGCCGGCCGGCAGAGTGGATATCGGTGACGGCGCCGGTCTGTTCCTCGTTCAGCGCGCCCATCAAGCCGTCGCGCAGCAGCTCGGAGAAGCCGAGGATGGCGTTGAGCGGCGTCCTCAGCTCGTGGCTCATGTTGGCGAGGAACTCGCTCTTCATGCGGCTGGCCTGCTCGAGCTGGGCGTTCTTGCTCATGATCTCGGCGGACTTCTCCTCTACCAGCGCCGTGCGCTCGGCGACGCGGTTCTCCAGCGTGGCGTTCAGCGTGCGGATTTCCTTCTGCTGCGCCTCGATCTCGCCGGCGGTGGCGTCGAGGGTGCGCATCAGCCCGCCGAGTTCGCCGCGCGGATAGGGTGCGCCGATGCGGGCAGCGAGGTCGCCGCCGCGAAAACGCGTCGTGGCCGCCAGGATGCGCGCCGCCGGCCGGCCGATGGCCGCCTCGCCCAGCAGCCAGGCGGCGGCCAGCAGCAGCAGGGTCAGGCCGCCGAGGCCGGCCAAGGCCCCGAACAGGTCGCGGTCGGCGGCGGCGACCAGGGCCGCGCGCGGGTAGCCGATGCCGAGGCGCAGGCCGGTGCCGCGCGTCTGCGGCAGCGCGGCCACCCCCCAGACGCGCAGCGTGCCGTCGGCGTCGACCGCCTCGGTCGTGCCGCCGTTCCCGGCCGCGGCGACGAAGCGCGTCACCGGGACGTCGGGAAAATCCTTGCCGGCCCACTGCGCGTTGTCCGGGTGGCGCGCCATGATGGTGCCGTGGCGGTCCCACAGCACGAACACCGCCTCGTGCGTGTGCCGCTTCTCGGCGAACTTGCCGGCGAAGCGGGCCAGGTCGAGCGCGGCGATCAGGTAGGACTGCGGCCGGCCGTCGGCGGCGGGCACCGGATGCAGCACCGGGATCACGCCGGCGCCGGTGACGCGGCCGAAGACCGGTTCGCCCACGGTTGGCGCGGCGGCCTCGCGGGCGCGGCGGAAGTACTCGCGGTCGGCGATGTTGATCCGCTTGCCGCTCTGCAGGCCGTCGCACTGCACGTCGCCGTCAAGCGTGTAGGTCGATAGCGCCGTGTATCGGGGGAATTCCTTGTGCACCCCGGCGAGGAAGGCCGAGCACTCCGCCGCTTGCGGCCGCTGCAGCTCGCGCGTGCGCGCCAGGGCGGCGGCAAGCTGCAGAGCGCCATGGAGCGCCTCGTCGAGATCCTGCGCGGCATAGCCGGCCAGGGCGGCGAGATTCTGCTTCGCCTCGGCGATCTCGTCTGCGCGTTGATTGATGGCATGCAGCACGAGAAAGCCCGGGGCCGGCAGGCTGGCCAGGAGGACGAGCAGAAAAACGCGCAGGCGGATGGTCACGGGCGGCGCTCAGGTTGTTCTTGTTAAGGCACTACCATACCTCCGTCATATGACCATGCTTTGACAAGGATCAAGTTACCCCCCGCCCTCGATGGGCCGGGGAGAGGGGGCGGCCTCTCGATCCGTCCAGTCGTTGGACACTGGCTCCGCACTTCGCTACCATCGTTTCCCATAGTCCATCCCGAAGGCGCCGCATGAGCCACTTGACCCTCTCGATCAGCCCGGAAGAACAGGCATTGCTGCATCGCCTGGCCGAAACCAACCAGAGCAGCGATGCGGAACTGGCTGCCGCGGCGTTGCGCGAATACCTGAAATTCGAGGCCGCGCAGATCAGGAAAATCCAGCGCGGACTTGCCGCGGCCGACAGCGGCGATTTCGCCAGTGACGAAGAGGTCGACGCGTTCTTCGCCAAATACGGCGGGGACGATTGATGCGCGTCCGCTGGACGCGCCCTGCACTGGCCGACATCGCCGAAATCCACGACTACATCGCCGCCGACAATCCCGCCGCTGCGAAAAAAGTAATCCGCCGTATTGCGCAGACTGACTTTTGCGGCGGCTCCCCCTCTCCCCGGCCCTCCCCCGCGAGGGGGGAGGGAGAAAACCTCGCTCCCCTCTCCCCCTGTGGGAGAGGGGCAGGGGGAGAGGGGGAAATCGTTAATCCGCATTCGTATCGTAAATCTCCCGCCAGCGCCCGGCACATTTGCCGAAGGCATCCAGCACCTGCGGGTCGAAGTGGCCCGGCAGGGTGCGGCCGTCGCCTTTCGTGATGATGTCCACCGCCTTCTCGTGCGGGAAGGCCGGCTTGTAGGGGCGCTTGGCGCGCAGGGCGTCGTACTGGTCGGCGATGTTCATGAGGCGCGCCGAGAAGGGGATGGCCTCGCCTTTCGTGCCGTTCGGATAGCCGCTGCCGTCCCAGCGCTCGTGGTGGGCCAGCGCGATTTCGGCGCCCATCTTCGTGTAGGGCGAGCCGCCGCGATCGAGGATCCGCGCGCCGTAGGCGCTGTGGCCCTTCATCACCGCCCATTCCTCCGGCGTGAAGCCGCCGGGCTTCAGCAGCACCGCGTCGGGGATGGCGATCTTGCCGATGTCGTGCATCGGGCTGGCGTAGAAGATTTCATCGCAGAAGTGGCTGTCCATGCCCAGCTCCTCGGCCATGTCGCGGCAGTAGAAGCTGATGCGCTGCACATGCGCGCCGGTCTCCTCGTCCTTGAATTCCGCCGCGCGCACCATGGTGTAGATGGTGTCCTTGTAGGCCTCGCGAACTTCGCGCGTGCGCTCGGCGACCTGCTCTTCGAGGAGGCGGTTGTGGTCGGCGAGGAAGTTCTGGTACTCCTTCAGGCGCAGCATGTTGCGCACGCGGATCCACAGCTCGGAGCGGTCCACCGGCTTGTTGAGGAATTCCTCGGCGCCGGCGTGCAGGGCGTGCAGGCGCGAGTCGCGGTCGTCCAGCGCGGTGACCATGATGATGGGGATGGCCTTGGTGCGCGCGTCGGCCTTGAGCCGGCCGGCGACGTCGAAGCCGCTCATGCCCGGCATCATGATGTCGAGCAGGATCAGGTCGGGCAGCCGCGTCTTCACCTGCTCCAGGCATTCCTCGCCGGAGAAGGCGCACATGACTTCATAGCCTTCGGACTTCAACTGGGCTTCGAGCAGGCGCGTGTTGCGCATGTCGTCGTCGACGATCTGCAGGACAGTGGCGGGTTTTTCCATGAGTCTCTCCCGGTTCAGGGCGCTTCGGGTTGCCACGGCAGGCGCACGGTGAAGGTGCTGCCGCGGCCGGGTTGGCTGTCGATCTTGATGTAGCCGTCGTGCAGCCGGGCCAGGCGCTGCGCCAGCGCGAGGCCCATGCCGGTGCCGGCGGCCTTGCGCGCGAGTCCGGCGTCGAGCTGGGTGAACGGCTTGAACAGGCGCGGCAGGTCCTCGGCGGCGATGCCGACGCCGGTGTCGGTGATGGAGATTTCCATATAACTCCCCCCCCCTTGATGGGGGAGGGTTGGGGAGAGGGTGGACGGCCGCAGCCCCCTCTCCCCCGGCCCCTCCCCCACGAGGGGGGAGGGGAGAAAGGCTCCCTCTCCCTCGATGGGAGAGGGGAGTGGGTTTTGCTTCCTCCCCCTGGATGGGGGAGGGTTGGGGAGAGGGTGAACGGCCGTCGCCCCCTCTCCCCCGGCCCCTCCCCCACGCGCCGCAGGAAGTACCCTTGGGGTGCGAGGGGGGAGGGGAGTAGAAGCGCCCTCTGCCTCGACGGGAGAGGGAGAATTGCCCGCCCGCAGCGTCACGCTTCCGCCTTCCTCCGTGAACTTCACCGCATTGTCCAGCAGGTGATCGATGATGGTGCGCAGGTGGCGCGGGTCGGCCAGCAGGCGCGGCAGGTCGTCGGCGACTTCGCATGCCAGGGCGATGCGCTTGCCGCCCGCAGCGCGCTCGAAGCCGCGCAGGCGCTCGGCGAGGAAGGACTTCACCTCGATCGGCTGCAGCTCCAGTTGCAGCGCGCCGGACTCGCCGGCGTTGTAGAGCAGGATCTCGTTGACCAGCTTGAGCAGGCCCTCGCCGGCGTCGAGGATGTCCTGCGCGTACTGGCGCTGCGCCTCCGGCAGCGGCTGCGGGATGCCCTGCGCCAGCAGCTCGGCGAAGCCGATGATGGCGTTCAGCGGCGTCCTCAGCTCGTGGCGCATGGTGTTGAGAAATTCGCCGCGGGCGCGGTTGGCCTCGGCGACGGCCAGGTTCTGCCGCACGATCTCGTCGATCTGCGCGCTGATCTGCTCCTCGGCGCGCTTGCGCTCGGTGATGTCGGTGAGCGTGCCGACATGGCCGGCAGGCCGGCCGGCCGCATCCGAAACGGGCGAGGCCTGCACCTGCACCCACTTCACCGCGCCTTCGGAGGTCAGCACGCGGTGCTCGTGGAAGAAATTCTCCCCGGTGTCGAGGGCGTGCCGGATGGCGTGGCTGACTTCGGCGCGGTCCGAGGGATGCACCACCCGTTCCCAGCCGCCCTTGAGGATGTCGGCCTCGCCGCGGCCGACGATCTCGCACAGGCGCGGGCTGGCGTAGGTGGTGCGGCTCGTGGCGTCGGCCTGGAAGATGCCGACCGGCGAGGAGGTCACCAGGCCCATGAAGCGGGCGTTGCTCTCCTGCAGCGCCGCCTCGCTGCGCCGTTGTTCCGTGATGTCCTCGGCCAGGTAGATGGCGCCCCTGGCCGGATCGCGCGCATCGAGCAGGCGGGCATGGAAGCGCGCCCAGATGCCGTTGCCGTTCTTGCGCCGCAGGCGCATGTCCAGTTGCGCGCGGCCGGTTTCGGCGAGTTGGGCGCGCAGGGCGCTGCCGGCCGCTTCGTAGTCCTCCTCGTTGAAGTAGAGGCAGCGGGTCGTCTGCCCGAGCAATTCCTTCGGCACATAGCCGGTGAGCGCCTCCACCACGCGATTGACCTTGACGATGCGGCGCTCGACCAGGTAGGCGATGACCATCGGGCTGGCGTCGAGCAGGTGCTCGATCTCCGCCGTGCGCTCGGCGACTTTGCTTTCCAGTTCGTCGTGCGATTGCCGCAGCTCGCGGTTGAGCCGGCCGGCGAGGGCGTAAGCGCGCTCGCGCGTGGTGGCGAGCCCGGCGGCGATGGCGAAGAGCAGGAGCGAGATGAAGACGCCGCCGGCGAGGATCAGGTGCGGCGTGGCGTCGAGGCCGGCGGCGAAGGCAGGCCGTGGGCGGAAGGCCAGCGTCCAGGAGTGGCCGGCAAGATCAAGGACATCCTGCCGCTGCCAGAGAGCCGGCGGCGGCTGCCGAAAGCCGCGCGCCTCGTCCAGGTCGAACAGCAGCGCGGCCGCGTCGACCGCCGCGCCGTCGAAAATGTCGACGTCCACGATGGAGGCGCCGGGGTCGACGAAGGCGCGCATGAAGTCGTTCATGCGGAAGGGGGCGTAGGCCCAGCCGGCGAGCGCCGCGCGTCGTTCCGCCGCCGTGTTGCGGGGGCTGACTTTTGCGTACACCGGCACGTAGAGCAGGAAGCCGGCCTGCACGTCCCGTTCCGTTTCCTGCACCAGCGTCACCTTGCCGGAGAGGGCGGCGTTGGCCGTGTCGCAGGCGCGCAGCATGGCCTCGCGCCGCACCGGCTCGGAGAACATGTCGAAGCCGAAGGCGCGCAGGTTGCGGCCGCCGAAGGGTTCCAGGTAGATGACGGCGGTGTAGATCTCGCGCGCGCCTTCCGGCCGCACCGTGTAGCCGGGGAAGCCCCCGGCGCGCACCGCCCGCACGTGCGCGGCAAGTTCCGTCGGCGCGATGCGGCGGGCGAAGCCGATGCCCTGGATGCCGGGAAAATGCTCGTCGATCTTCAGGTGTGTGACGAAGTCGCGCCATTCCGCGCGAGTTACCCTGTCCGAAGCGGCGAACAGCGCCGCGCCGGCATGCAGCACCTGCTCGTAGGCGGTCATGCGGCGGCGGATTTCGCTGACGACGGCATTCGCCGCGGCGTCGAGCTGTGCCTGCGCGCGCGCCTCCGTCAGCCGCACGGCATACTGCCAGCCGACCAGCGTCCCGGCCAGCGAAAGCGCCAGCACCGCCCAGGCGGCAAGGAACTTGCGGGAGAAGAGATTGGGGAATTCGCTCATGCCTCCCCCGGTTTTGCTCCCTCCCCCTCGATGGGGGAGGGTTGGGGAGAGGGTGGACTTTTCGCCGCCGCCCCCTCTCCCCCGGCCCCTCTCCCACGAGGGGAGAGGGGAGCGAGTTTTTCTCCCTCTCCCTTGATGGGAGAGGGCTGGGGAGAGGGTGGACTTTTCGCCGCAGCCCCCTCTCCCCCGGCCCCTCTCCCACGGGGGGAGAGGGGAGAGAGGTTTGCTCCCTCTCCCTTGATGGGAGAGGGTTGGGGAGAGGGTGGACTTTTCGCCGCAGCCCCCTCTCCCCCGGCCCCTCTCCCACGGGGGGAGAGGGGAGAGAGGTTTTCTCCCTCTCCCTTGATGGGAGAGGGCTGGGGAGAGGGTGGACTTTCGGCCGCCGCCCCCTCTCCCCCGGCCCCTCTCCCGCGAGGGGAGAGGGGAGCGAGTTTTTCTCCCTCCCCCACGAGGGGGGAGGGGAGAGGAGTGTTGGAGGGTCGGGGAGAGGGTGGCTTCAGCGCCGCCAATATCGTTTCCATCACGCCTTCAAGATTCCCCATCACCTCGTTGTTCCAGAAGCGCAGCACGCGGAAGCCCTGCTGCGCGAGCCAGGCGTCGCGGCGGGTGTCGTAGTCGCGCTGTTCGTCGTGCTGGCCGCCGTCCACTTCGACCACCAGCTTCGATTCGAAGCTGATGAAGTCCACGATGTAATTGCCGAGCGGCTGCTGGCGCTTGAACTTGCAGCCGGCGCTGCGCCCGGCGCGCAGCTCGCGCCAGAGCACGCGCTCGGCGTCGGTGGCGTCTGTGCGCATGCGGCGGGCGTGATCGAGGTGGGGGGAGGTCACGGCGGTTATTCCCCCTCTCCCCCGGCCCCTCTCCCGCGAGGGGAGAGGGGAGCGAGTTTTTCTCCCTCCCCCTCGATGGGGGAGGGTCGGGAAGAGGGTGCCAGCATCGCCGCCACGCGCTCCAGCAGTTCCGGGTAGCGGAAGGGCTTGGCGAGGTAGCCGTCGCAGCCGGCTTGGCGGATTTTCTCCTCGTCGCCCTTCATGGCGTGGGCGGTGAGGGCGATGACGGGAATCGCGGCGGTGGCGGGATCGCGCTTGAGTTCGGACGTGGCGGTGAGCCCGTCCATGCCGGGGAGCTGGATGTCCATCAGGATCAGGTCGGGCCGTTTCTCGCGCGCGAGGGCGAGCCCGGCCTCGGCGTCCATCGCTTCCAGCACGGCGTAGCCGGCCTTCTCCAGCACCACGCGCGCCAGCTTGAGATTGGCCGGGTTGTCCTCGACGACCAGGATGGCGGCCATTATTTCGCGCCCCGCACCGACAGCGCTCTTCGCACTTCTGCGAGGAAGGCCCCGGGCGAGAAGGGGCTCTTGGCCACCACCGCCAGCACGTGGCCGTTGAGCGCGGCGCGCTCTTCCAGGGAGAGGCTCTTGCCGGTGACGACGACGATAGGCGTGAGGGCCGTGCGCGAGTCGGTGCGCAGCACCGTCACCACCTCGAAGCCGGAGAGGTCGGGCATCATCAGGTCGAGGATGACCAGGTCGGGCGGGTCGGCGAGCGCCTTCGCCACCCCCTCGCGCCCGCCGCAGGCGCGCTCGACCGTGTGGCCCTCGGCCTCCAGCAGCAGCGCAGCGTGCTCCACGGCGGCCGGATCGTCGTCGATCACCAGGATGCGCCGCGGCGCGGCGCCCGCCGCGCCGAAGCCCAGCTCGGCCAGCGCCCGCGACAGGTCCTCGCGGAGGAACGGTTTCTGCAGCACGGCCGAGGCGCCCAGCGAGAAGCCCTTGCCCTGCTCGGCGACGATGGAGACCACCACCACAGGGATGTGCGCGTAGGCGGCGGAACGCTTCATCCAGTCGAGGAACTGCCAGCCGTCCTCGCCCGGCAGGAGGATGTCGAGGGTGACGAGGTCGGGCGTCTCGGCTTCCAGTTTCGCGCGCGCCTCCTGCGCATCTGCGGCGCGCGTGACGGTGAAGCCGTCCTGCGCGAGGCTCAGGCGCAGCATCTCGAAGGCTTGCGCATCGTCCTCCACCACCAGCACGCGGCCGCCGCGCACGTCCGTCGCCTGCCCCGAATGGCGGCGCGCGGCGGCGAGGCAGTCGGCCGCTGGCCGGTACGGCAGCCAGACGCGGAAGGTCGAACCCTTGCCGACTTCGCTTTCGACGCCCACGGCGCCGCCGTGCAGCTCGGCCAGGCGCTTGACCAGCGCCAGGCCGAGGCCGGTGCCCTCGTACTGGCGCGAGAGCGAGGAATCGATCTGCGTGAAGGCCGAGAACAGCCGCGCCCGGTCCTCGGCCGAGATGCCGATGCCGCTGTCGGCGACGGTGATCTCCAGATACGCCAGTACGCCGGGCGGCTGCCCGGTCCCGGCCGGCACGTCGGCGAGCGGCACGCGCCGCGCCGAGAGCGCGACACGGCCGCCGTCGGGGGTGAATTTCACGGCGTTGGAGAGCAGGTTGTAGACGATCTGCTTGGCCTTGCGCGCGTCGGCGCAGACCTCGCCGGCGTCCGCCGCCACCTGCAGGTCCAGAGTCAGCCGGTGCGAGGCGGCTTTCTCGCGCACGATGGCGAGCGAAGCCTTCAGCAGCGACGCCACTGACAGGCTTTCCAGCTCCAGCGTCATCTTGCCGGCCTCGACCTTGGAGAGGTCGAGGATGTCGTTGATGAGATCGAGCAGGTGGGTGCCGCTGGAGAGGATGTCCTGCAGGTATTCGCGCTGCTGTTCGCTGACGTCGCCGGCCATGCCGTCGCGCAGGATCTCGGAAAAGCCGATGATGGCGTTGAGCGGCGTGCGCAGCTCGTGGCTCATGCTGGCGAGGAAATCCGACTTGGTGCGGTTGGCCCGATCGAGCGACTCGTTCAGCCGGCGCAGTTCCGCCTCGCTCATGAGGAGCGCACGGCGGGCGGCCTCGTTGGCGCGCAACTGGCGGCGGATCACGACGAAGGTGGCGCCGAGCAGCACGGCGAGGGCCAGCGCGGCGGCCATGGCGGCGGCCAGCGCCAGCGCGCGGGCGCGTGCTTGTTCGGCGCTGCGTGCCTGCAGCAGCCGGCGCTCTTCGTCCTGCATCTCACCCAGCAGGCCGAAGATGCGCTCCTGCGTCTCACGCAGCGGGGCGGTGGCGACGTAGGCCGCCGCCGCGGCCTCGCCTTCGGTCTGGCGCAACTGCGTCACCTTGCGCGCGATCGCCAGCCGCTCGTCGGCCGTCGCGCGCAATTCCTTCCAGCGCGCCTGCTGGCGCGGGTGGTCGGCCGTCAGGTCGCGGATGCGGGCGAGCTCGGCCTCGCGCGAGACCATCGCCGCATCGCGCTCGGCGAGCCGCGCCGGATCGCCGGTGAGGCGGTGGTTTTGGGTGCTCAGCTCGATCTGGACGGTGTCGCCGCGCGTGCGGGCGAGGCTCACCAGCACTTCGTGGGTGTGCGAGACATGCAGCGCCGCTTCAGTGGCGTCCTGCGCCTGCTTCCAGGTTGCGCCGGCGAGGACGGCCACCACCAGGCCGGCGGCGATGAAGTAGGCGAGGACCTTGGATTCGAAGGGGCTTATCCCCCTCTCCCCCGGCCCCTCCCCCACGAGGGAGGAGGGGGGAGGTTGCGCTCCCTCTCCCTTGATGGGAGAGGGCCGGGGAGAGGGTGGAATTTCCTCACTCATGCCCGAGCGTAAACCAGAACGTGGCGCCGTCGCCCTTCTCACTCTCCGCCCAGATGCGGCCGCCGTGCTTGGTGACGATGCGCCGCACGGTGGCCAGGCCGATGCCGCTCCCGGGCGCTTCCTCGGCGCTGTGCAGGCGCTGGAAGGGCTTGAACAACTTGCCGGCAGCCTGCGCGGAATCGAAGCCGATGCCGTTGTCGCGCACGAAAAACGCCGGCTGGCCGTCTTTCATCTCGCGGCCGAACTCGATCCGCGCCGCATCGCGCCGGGCGGTGTATTTCCAGGCGTTGCCGAGCAGGTTGGCGAGCAGGATGCGTAGCAGGCCGGGGTCGCCGTCGATGGCCTGGCCGGGTGCGATGACCCATTCGACCGGGCGCGGCGAGTCGCCCTGGATCTCCCGCGCGATGTCGCCCGCCAGGGCGGAGAGGTCGACGGGTTCCTGGCGCATCGTGCTGCGCGTGACCTTGCCGAGTTCGAGCAAGCTGTCGATCAGTTCGTTCATGCGCCCGGTCGCGCCGCCGATGCGCCTCAAGTGGTCGCGGCCCGGCGCGTCGAGGGCCGGCAGGTAGTCCTCCAGCAGGATTTCGGCGAAGCCGCCGATGGCGCGCAGCGGCGCGCGCAGGTCATGGGCAGCGGCGTAGCTGAAGGATTCCAGCTCCTCGTTGGCGGCGCGCAACTGGCGGTTGGCCTGTTCCATGCGGAGGGCGAATTCCTCGGCTTCCTTGCGGCGCTGGAAGATTTCGATGAAGGCCCGCGCCTTGGCCCGCAGTATTTCCGGCACCACAGGCGAGAGCAGGTAGTCGACCGCGCCCTCGCCGTAGCCCTTGTAGCGGTCGCTGTCGCTGGTGTAGACGGCCGAGACGAAGACGATTGGAGTGATGGCGCAGCAGGGAAAGGCGCGGATGCGCCGCGCCGCCTCGAAGCCGTCCATGCCGGGCATGTGCACGTCCATCAGGATCATGGCGTACTCCCGCGCCTCGGAGACCCTGAGCGCCTCCTCGCCGGAGGCCGCCTCCACCACCTCGCAGCCCGTCTCGCGCAGGATGTGCGCGAACAGGTGGCGGTTCTCCGGGGTGTCGTCGACGACGAGGATGCTGATGCTAGGCGTGTTCATGGGCCTGCTGGACAATATTTCAAGCTTAAGCATATGCTTGGAGATTAAGGATTGCAATCAGCGGGACAGCCTCGCAGCTTTCCTGTCGAGGCGGTGTAAACCCGCATTGCCATACGGGCGCAAGGGACTTAGCATGCGGCAGACGCCCCCTCTCCCCCGACCCCTCCCCCACGAGGGGGGAGGGGAGGAAATCATGGAGAACCGATGGCATCAGCCGAAGAACACCGCCAGTTGACCGAGACCGAGATCGCGCGCCTCGTCGCCGGCCTGCGCCGTATCCTGGCGACTGACTCTTTGCTGGTCGCGCAGGAGGACCTGGTTCCCTACGAGTGCGACGGCCTCACCGCCTACCGCCAGCTGCCGCTGCTGGTGGCGCTGCCGCGCACGGAGGAGCAGGTCGTCGCCATCCTCAAGCTCTGCCACGAACTGCGCGTGCCCGTGGTGGCGCGCGGCGCCGGTACCGGGCTGTCGGGCGGCGCCACGCCGGTCAAGCACGGCGTCGTGCTGTCGCTGGCGAAATTCATGCGCATCCTCGACATCGACCCGGTTGCGCGCACGGCGCGCGTGCAGCCGGGCGTGAGGAACCTCGCCATCTCCGAGGCGGCGGCGCCGCACGGCCTCTACTACGCGCCCGATCCCTCCAGCCAGATCGCCTGCAGCATCGGCGGCAACATCGCCGAGAACGCCGGCGGCGTGCATTGCCTGAAGTACGGCCTGACGGTGCACAACGTGCTGCGCGTGCGCGTGGCGCTGATCGACGGCACGGTGGTGGAGATCGGCTCCGAGGGCCTCGACTCGCCCGGCTATGATCTCCTGGCACTGATGATCGGCTCCGAAGGCATGCTCGGCATCGTGCTGGAAGCCACCGTCAAGCTCACGCCGAAGCCGCAGCTGGCCCAGGTCGTCATGGCTTCCTTCGACGATGTCATCAAGGCCGGCAATGCGGTGGCCGACATCATCGCCGCGGGCATCATCCCGGCCGGGCTGGAAATGATGGACAAGCCGGCTACGCGCGCCGTCGAGGACTACGTGCATGCCGGCTACGATCTTTCCGCCGAAGCCATCCTGCTGGCCGAATCCGACGGCACGCCGGAGGAAGTCGCCGAGGAGATCGCCGCCATGTGCGCCGTGCTGGAAAAGAGCGGCGCCACCGACATCCGCGTCTCGCGCGACGAGGCCGAGCGGCTGAAATTCTGGGCCGGGCGCAAGGCGGCGTTTCCGGCGGTGGGGCGCATCACGCCGGACTACCTGTGCATGGACGGCACCATCCCGCGCAAGCACCTGGCGCATGTGCTGACGCGCATCGCCGAACTGGCCGGGGAATACAAGCTGCGCTGCGCCAACGTCTTCCACGCCGGCGACGGCAACCTGCACCCGCTCATCATGTTCGATGCCAACATCGAGGGCGAGGTGGAGCGCGCCACGGCGTTCGGCGGCAGGATCCTCGAACTGTCGGTCGAGGTCGGCGGCACCATCACCGGCGAGCACGGCGTCGGCATCGAGAAGGTCGGCCAGATGTGCGCGCAGTTCTCCAAGGAGGAGCTGGCGGCCTTCCACGGCGTCAAGGCGGCCTTCGACGAGCACACCCTGCTCAATCCCGGCAAGGCCGTGCCGACGCCGCGCCGCTGCTCGGAATACCGCCTGACGGGGACGGCCAAGGGATGAACAACAAACCATTAACCACAGAGAGCACAGAGTTCACAGAGAAGGCGGAATGCAAAAAAACAGTTTCGATTTTCTCTGTGTTCTCTGTGGTTCAAGCTTTTATCGGTAGCCAAAGATGAGCGAACGGACTGAAGAATTCCGTGAGCGCGTGCTCGCTGCGGCGGTGGAGAAGACGCCGCTGCGCATTCGCGGCGGCGGCACGAAGGACTTCTACGGCAATGCGCCGGCGGGCGAGCTGCTCGACACGACCGGCCACGCCGGCATCGTCGCCTACGAGCCGACCGAGCTGGTGGTGACGGTACGCGCCGGCACGCCGCTGGCGGAGCTTGAGGCGGCGCTGGCGGAGCAGGGACAGATGCTGGCGTTCGAGCCGCCGCATTTCTCCCCTCTCCCCCTGTGGGAGAGGGGCCGGGGGAGAGGGGGAGACGGTGGGGCGGCCGGCGAGGGTATTGGCGCCGCGCCCCCTCTCCCCCAACCCCTCCCCCACGAGGGGGGAGGGGAGTTTCGTGCCACCGTCGGCGGCTGTGTCGCCGCCGGCCTCTCCGGCCCGCGCCGTGCCACGGCCGGCGCGGTGCGCGACTTCGTCCTCGGCGTGAAGCTGCTCGACGGCAAGGGCGAAGTCCTCAACTTCGGCGGCCAGGTGATGAAGAACGTCGCCGGCTACGACGTGTCCCGTCTCATGACGGGCGCGCTGGGCACGCTGGGCCTGCTGCTGGAAGTCTCGCTCAAGGTGCTGCCGAAGCCGCACGCGGAGGCCACGCTGCTGCTGGAACTGCCGCAGGACAAGGCGATCGAGGCGATGAACCGCTGGGGCGGCCAGCCGCTGCCGCTCTCCGCCACCTGCTGGAGCGATGGGCTGCTCACGGTGCGCCTGTCGGGTGCGCGCGCGGCGGTCGTCGCGGCGCGCGCGAAAATCGGCGGCGAGGAAGTCGCCGATGCGGAAGGCTTCTGGCGCGCCGTGCGCGAGCAGCAGGACGATTTCTTTTCCGGCGCGGCGGCCCTGTGGCGCTTGTCGCTGCCCTCGAAGACCGCGCCGCTCGCCCTGCCGGGCGGGCAACGGGTCGAGTGGGGCGGCGCGCTGCGCTGGCTGAAGTCCGACATGCCGGCTGCGGCGGTGCGCGAGGCGGCGGCGCAGGCCGGCGGCCACGCCACGCTGTTCCGCGGCGGCGATAAATCGGCCGGCGCCTTCCAGCCGCTGCCGGCGCCGCTGATGCAGATCCACCAGAACCTGAAGCGCAACTTCGATCCGCAGGGCCTCTTCAATCCCGGACGACTGTATGCAGAATTTTGAATGCTCTGTAGGTCGGGCTTCAGCCCGACAACAGCGGCTCAAGTCGGCCTGAAGGCCGACCTACAAAACCTGACATCATGCAAACCAACCTCGCCGATTTCATCCGCGACACGCCGGCCGGTCGCGAGGCCGACGCCATCCTGCGCGCCTGCGTGCATTGCGGCTTCTGCACCGCCACCTGCCCGACCTACCAGCTGCTCGGCGACGAGCTGGACGGCCCGCGCGGACGCATCTACCTCATGAAGCAGATGCTGGAGGGCGCCGAGGTCACGGCGAAGACCCGGCTGCACCTCGACCGCTGCCTGACCTGCCGTTCCTGCGAGACGACCTGTCCCTCCGGCGTGCAGTACGGCCGCCTGGTCGACATCGGCCGCGCCGTCGTGGCCGGGCGCCTGCAGCGGCCGGCCGTGGAGCGCTTCCTGCGCTTCGCCCTGCGCGAGTTCCTGCCGCGCGGCTGGCTGTTCGGGCCGGCGCTGCGCCTGGGGCAATTCTTCCGCCCCCTGCTGCCGGCGGCGCTCAAGGCCAAGGTGCCGGCGCGGCAAAAGTCAGTCTCCGCAATACGGCGAGATCATCCGCGCCGCATGCTCATGCTGGCCGGCTGCGTGCAGCCGAGCATGATGCCGAACATCAATGCAGCGACGGCGCGCGTGCTCGACCGGCTCGGCATCGCGCTGGTCGAGGCGGAGGGCGCCGGCTGCTGCGGCGCCGTGCGCATGCACCTCGACGCCCACGAGGGCGCGCGCGAGGACGCGCGGCGCAACATCGACGCCTGGTGGCCGCAGCTCTCGGCCGGCGCCGAGGCGATCGTCATGACGGCCTCGGGCTGCGGCGCCCACGTGCGCGAGTACGCCCACCTGCTCGAGCACGATCCGGCGTATGCGACGAAGGCGGCCCGCGTGACGCTGCTCACGCGCGACATCTCCGAGGTGCTGGCGGCGGAGAAAGAAAAACTCGTTGCGCTGCTTGCCGGCAGGAGCGGGCTTGCCCGCGATATCAGCGCCGGATCGCGGGCAAGCCCGCTCCTACGGAAAGTCGCCTTCCACGCCCCCTGCAGCCTGCAGCACGGCCAGCAGATCCGCGGCGTGGTCGAGGAGATCCTGCAGGCGGCGGGCTTCGAACTGACGCCGGTGGCCGACGGCCATCTCTGCTGCGGCTCGGCCGGCACCTATTCCATCCTGCAGCCGGAGATCTCGCTGAAGCTGCGCGACAACAAGCTGGCCTGCCTGCAGGCCGGCGCGCCGGCGGCCATCGCCAGCGCCAACATCGGCTGCATCGCGCATCTGCAGGCCGGCACGCAAACGCCGGTGTCGCACTGGATTGAACTGCTCGACCGGACGCTGGGGGCGTGATTTCGTCATTCCCGCGAAAGCGGGAATCCAGTGTCTTTCGTACGCACATGTCTGGATTCCCGCTTTCGCGGGAATGACGGATGCTTTTCTGAACCGTATGGGAGCATGGATGGAACTGAACGCCGCCGCAAAGAACTACGACGCGCTCTTCGATACCTTCCGCTGGAACACGCCGGCGCGCTACAACATGGCGCGCGAGTGCTGCGGGCGCTGGGCGGAGGATCGCTCGCGCTTCGCCCTCTACTACGAGGACGAGGCGGGAGCGACCTCCGCGTGGACCTTCTGGGACATCCAGATGCAGGCCAACCGCCTGTCGAACGCCCTGCATGCGCTCGGCGTGCAGCGGCGCGACCGCGTCGCCATCGTCCTGCCGCAGCGGCCGGAGACCGGCATCGCGCACATCGCCTGCTACCAGATGGACGCCATCGCGCTGCCGCTGTCGCATCTCTTCGGCCCCGATGCGCTGGAATACCGGCTGGAGAATTCCGAGGCCTGCATCGCCATCGTGGACGAGTCCACCCTGCCCAAGCTGTGGGCGGTGAAGGACAGGCTGCCGCAGCTGCGCCATATCATCGGCGTCGGCGCGAAGGAGACGGGCGTGCACGACTGGGACGCGCTGCTGGCGCGCGCCTCGCGCCGCTTCCAGTGCGTGGACACCGCGGCCGACGATCCGGCGCTGATCATCTACACCAGCGGCACGACGGGAAATCCGAAGGGCGCGCTGATGGCGCAGCGCACCCTGCTCGGCAATCTTTCCGGTTTCTCCTGCTCGCACGATTTCTTCCCGCAGAAGAACGACATGTTCTGGTCGCCGGCCGACTGGGCGTGGACCGGCGGCCTGTTCGACGCGCTGCTGCCGACCTGGAACTACGGCATGCCGATCCTCGGCTACCGCGGCCGCTTCGATCCGGAGAAGGCCTTCTGGCTGATCGAGAAGTACGGCGTGAGGAACGCCTTCCTGTTCCCCACCGCGCTGAAGATGATGATGAAGTCGGTGCCCGAGCCGAAGGCGCGCTTCGACATCAACCTCCGCACCATCATGAGCGGCGGCGAGGCGGTGGGCGAGACGGTGTTCCGCTGGGCGCAGGAGCAGCTCGGCGTCACCATCAACGAGATCTTCGGCCAGACCGAGATCAATTACGTCGTCGGCGGCTGCGCGGCGGCCTATGCGCCGAAGCCCGGCGCCATGGGGCGGCCCTATCCCGGCCACCGCGTGGCGGTGGTCGACGATGCGGGAAAGGTGCTGCCGCCGGGCGAGGTGGGCGAGGTCTGCGTGCAGCGCGCCTGCAACGGCGAACTCGATCCGGTGTTCCTGCTCGAATACTGGAAGAATCCGGCGGCGACCGCCGAGAAATTCATCGGTGCGGGAGAAGAAGCCTGGGGCCGCACCGGCGACCTGGCGAAGATGGACGAGGACGGCTACCTCTGGTACCAGGGCCGCGCCGACGACATGTTCAAGAGCGCCGGCTACCGCATCGGCCCGTCCGAGATCGAGAACTGCCTGGTCAGGCATGCGGCGGTGGCCAATGCCGCCGTGATCGGCGCGCCCGACGAGACGCGCGGCACCATCGTCAAGGCCTTCATCGTGCTGCAGCCGGGCCGGCAGCCTTCGGGCGAACTGGAAGCCGAGCTGCAGGCCCATGTGCGGCAGTATCTGGCGCCCTACGAATACCCGAAGGCCATCGAATTCATCGACAGCCTGCCGATGACCACCACCGGCAAGGTGCAGCGGCGCGTGCTGCGGCTGCGGGAAGAAGAGAAACTCAAGCGTGCCTGACGAGGCTGCAGGTCGGCCTTCAGGCCGACAGCAGCGGCCAAAGTCGGCCTGAAGGCCGACCTACCGGGAGCGCAATTCAGGCGTTCTTTACCAGCATCGTCCCGGTCGCCTCGGCTACCACCTCGCCGTTCTGGTTGCGGCACGAGGCCTTCATCGCGACGATGCCGCCGTCGTGCTTCGGCTTGGCTTCCAGGGCGGTGATCTCCCACGTCGTCGTCAGCGTGTCGCCGGCGCGCACCGGCTTGAGGAACTTGCAGGCATGTTCCAGATAGGCGATCGCCGTGCCGTGGAAGACCATGCCGTAGGAGGCGGCGATCAGCGAGCTGGTCAGGTAGCCGTGGGCGATGCGGCCGCCATGGCGCGATTCCCTGGCGAAGGGCTCGTCGACATGCAGCCGGTTGAAATCGCCGAACAGGCCGGCGCCCATGACGATGTGGGTTTCCGTCATGGTCATGGCGCTTTCGAAGCGTTCGCCGACCTTGACCTGGTTGAACCCCCTGAGCGGATAAAGCATGCATGTCTCCTGGCATCGATTGCGCGGCAGCGCCGATTGCATGATAAAGTCAAACCGAACGATTCTTGAAGATAAAAACCCATGGCACTCAGCGTAGAAACCTGCGCCGCCCAGCACATCGGCGACCGCAAGGAGCAGCAGGATCGCGTCGCATTGTTTCCCCACCCGACCCGGCGCGGGCTGCTCATGGCCGTGCTGGCCGACGGCATGGGCGGCCATACCGGCGGCGCCATGGCCGCCGAGCAGGTGGTGCTCAAGGCGCGGCAGAATTTCGAGGCCTTCGCGCCGGCCGACGAGTCTCCCGAGACCCTGCTGAGTTCGATCATCGAAGAGTCCCACGTCGTCGTCAAGCTGACGCGCTTCACCAGCGAGCAGGACCCGCACACCACGGCCTGTGTGCTGCTGTTCCAGGCCGGCCGCGTCGACTGGGCGCATTGCGGCGACTCGCGCATCTACCACTTCCGCGGCGACAAGCTGGTCAGCCGCAGTTCGGATCATTCCTACGTGAACGAGATGGTGCGGCAGGGCTTCCTCACGCCGGAGCAGGCCGAGCAGCACCCGCAGAAAAACGTCCTGCTCGGCTGCCTGGGCTCGGAGCGCGAGCCGACGATCGACCACGGCGGCGCCACGCCGCTGGCCGACGGCGACATCTTCCTGCTCTGTTCGGACGGCCTGTGGGCCTACTTCTCGGACGCCGAGCTGGGCGGCGTGCTGTCCGCCCACCCGCCCCGGGCGGCGGCGGAAATCCTCATCCAGCGCGCGCGCGACCGGGCCAACGGCCACGGCGACAACTGCTCGCTGGCGATCGTCAAGCTGGTGGAAAAGAAGGACGAGAAGAAACCGGCGCCGCCGCCTGCAGCAGCTCCGCCGGGATTCCGTCCTCCCAAAGCGTAAACCAGAAGGTCGAGCCGCAGCCGGGCGCGGACTCGGCCCAGATGCGGCCGCCGTGCCGCTGCACGATGCGCTGCACGATGGCCAGGCCGATGCCGTTGCCCTCGAATTCGCTGGGCGAATGCACGCGCTGGAAGGGCGAGAACAGCTTGCCGGCGTAGCGCATGTCGAAGCCGGCGCCGTTGTCGCGCACGAAGTAGGCCGTCCTGCCATCCTCCTCCCGCTTGCCGAATTCGATCTCCGCATCGGCATTCCGGCCGGTGTATTTCCAGGCGTTCCCGATCAGGTTCTCCAGGGCGATGCGCATCAGTCCGGCATCGGCCTGGATCGACAGGCCGGCGCCGATCCGGCTGACGGCGCGCCGCGACGGGTCCGCGCCGCGCAGGCGCTCCACGATCCCGCCGGCGATGCCGCCCAGGTCGACGGCGGCCAGGCGCATGCCGGCGCGCCCGATGCGGGACAGCCTGAGCAGGTCGTCCATGAGACCGCCCATGCGCCCGCTGGCATCGATGATGCGTTGCAGATGGCCCTTGTCGGTGTCGTCGAGCACCGAGGCCGCGTCTTCCAGGAGGATGCGGGCGAAACCGTCCAGGGCGCGCAGCGGCGCGCGCAGGTCGTGCGAGACGGAATAGCAGAACGCCTCCATTTCCCGGTTGGCGTCCTCGAGCTGCTGCGTGCGGCGCTGCACGCGCTCCTCCAGATGGGCGTTCAGGTGGTGGATTTCCTCGATGGCGCGCTGGCGCGACACGGCCAGCGCCAGGTGTTCGGCGACGGTCAGGGCAAGGCGGGTTTCCGCCGCGGTCATTTCGTGCGGCTGGTTGAAATACAGCATGAAGTTGCCGAGCAGCCGTCCCTGGTGCGCGATGGGAATGAAGGCGAGCGAAGCGATGCCTTCGCGGTGCAGTTCGGGCAGCAGCGCGGCGAGGGAGGGTTCCCGCGCGGGATCGGCCACCAGGATGGGTTGGGCGTTTTCCTCGTTGGCCGCCCAGGGCGAATGGCCTTCCACGGCGGCGCAGTAGCGCTCGGAGAGTCCGTCCGAGGCGACGAAACGCATGGCGTTCCGCGCGTCGAAGAGGAGGACGACGGCGCGGTCGGCATGGCAGGCCCAGCGCAATGCCTGCAGGGTTTCGGGGTAGACCGACTCGAGCGAGCTGCTGAGGTTGATCGTTTCGGCGAGGGCGTGCAACGCGCGCAACTCGGTCAGGCTGCGATCCAGCGGAATTTCCGGAAGAGGGGCGATGCGGCTCAAAGTGAGTGAAATTTTACCTAGGAAAGCGTGAAAAAAGTCACGAAATGCCGGGCAAGCCCATCATACTTTTTCCGGGCCTTGCTTATGATACGGCTGATACGGCTCACCCCAGCCA
The DNA here is from genome assembly GCA_016214145.1 of Rhodocyclales bacterium. Lineage (GTDB taxonomy): Bacteria > Pseudomonadota > Gammaproteobacteria > Burkholderiales > Rhodocyclaceae > Desulfobacillus. The sequence continues at coordinate 59,426 of JACRPA010000009.1, read as the reverse complement.
GCGTCGTCGCCAGAAAACCGTAACCATTACCAGAGCAATCGTTCCCATCATGCTGAGGGCGATGAGGAATCCCGCGTTGTCCTCAAGCAGGGGCATGTGCCGGAAGTTCATGCCGAAGATGCCGGCGATCAGCGCCGCCGGCATGAACAGGGTGGTGATGACGGTGAGGATGCGCACTTCCATGTTGACCCGGTTGGAAATGCTCGACAGGTAGATGTCGAGCATGCCGGCGATGAGGTCGCGGATGCCCTCGAGCGACTCGATGACATGCACCGTGTGGTCGTAGATGTCGCGCAGGTAGGGCTGGGTTTCCGGCTTGAAGAAGCGCTGGTCGGCCCGCGTCAGGCTGTTGATGACCTCGCGCAGCGGCCAGACGGCGCGGCGCATCGCCAGCGTTTCGCGCTTGATGACGTGGATTTCCTTGAGCAGGGCGGGCGAGGTCTTCTGCAGCAGCTGATCCTCGATGTCCTCGGTGCGATCGGTAAGCTGTTCCAGCACCGTGAAATAGCGGTCGACCAGGGTGTCGAGCAGGGAGTAGGCGAGGTAGTCGGCGCCGAGTTTCCTGATCTGCCCCTTGTCGCCGCGCAGCCGCTCGCGCAGCGGGTCGAAGGTGCCGGTCGGCCGCTCCTGGAAGGTGAGCACGAAGTCGGCGCCCAGCACGATGCTGACCTGGTCCGAACTGACCGTGGCGGTGGCGGTGTCGTACTCGAAGAAGCGGGCGACAACGAAGAGGTAGTCGCCGTAGTCGTCGATCTTGGGCCGCTGGTCGGTGTTGAGGATGTCCTCCAGCACCAGGGGGTGCAGTTTGAAGCGGCGGCCGATCTCCGCCATGACCTCGGGCTCGTGCAGGCCGTGCACGTTCAGCCACAGGGTTCCCTTGCCGCGGTTGTGTTCGCGCGATTCCGCGACGGACTTGAAGCGTTTTTCCAGCAGCGCATCGGCATCGAACTCGATGAGGGTGATGTCGGGCCGCTCCGTCCGCCGCTCGCCGACGTGAACCAGCGCGCCGGGCGCCATGCCGACCTTCTGCGAGCGCAGCTTGCGGGTTTTCTTCATTATTCAGGCCTCAAGTTTGTTGCAACCTACCCATAGCGTATCGATTTAAGTATTATTGCCGCTTATCGTCAAGGTCAGGTTTTTGATGCCGATTGGCAGTTTCAGGCAAGCATAACCATTAGGGGAGTGAAATGTCTCTGGTCATAGGCGTGCCGAAGGAAACGGCGGCGGGCGAAAAGCGCGTCGCCAGCGTGCCCGAGGTCGTGGAAAAACTCATCAAGCTGGGTTTCGCGGTCGCCGTGCAGTCCGGCGCCGGGGATGCGGCGAATTTCAGCGACGACGCCTACCGCGCCGCCGGCGCATCGATTGCCGACGGGGCGGCGGCACTCTGGGCGTCCTCCGACATCGTCTTCAAGGTGCGCGGGCCTTCCGCCGAGGAAGTCGGCCTGATGAAGGAGGGCGCGACGCTGATCAGCTTCATCTGGCCGGCGCAGAACCCCGAACTGATGCAGCAGCTCGCCGCCCGGAAGGCCACCGTGCTGGCCATCGACTCGCTGCCGCGCACGCTCTCCCGCGCGCAGAAGATGGACGCCCTGACCTCCCAGGCCGGCGTCGCCGGCTACCGCGCCGTCATCGAGGCCGCCAACGCCTTTGGCCGCTTCTTCAACGGCCAGATCACGGCCGCCGGCAAGGTGCCGCCGGCCAAGGTCTTCATCGCCGGCGCCGGCGTCGCCGGCCTGGCGGCGATCGGCACGGCCGCCGGCCTCGGCGCCATCGTGCGCGCCAACGACACCCGCGCCGAAGTGGCCGACCAGGTCGTCTCGCTCGGCGGCGAATTCGTCAAGGTCGACTACGAGGAGGAAGGCTCCGGCGGCGGCGGCTACGCCAAGGTGATGAGCGAGGGCTTCCAGCAGGCCCAGCGCGAGATGTACGCGAAGCAGGCGCGCGAAGTGGACATCATCGTCACCACCGCGCTGATCCCCGGCAAGCCGGCGCCCCGGCTGATCACCGCCGAGATGGTGAAGAGCATGAAGCCGGGCAGCGTCATCGTCGACATGGCCGCCGAGCAGGGCGGCAACTGCGAGCTGACCGAGCCCGGCCAGGCGGTCGTCCGGCACGGCGTCACCATCATCGGCTACACCGATCTGGTCGGCCGCCTGTCCAGGCAGTCGTCGACGCTGTACGCCACCAACCTGTTCCGCCTCGCCGAGGAACTGTGCAAGACGCAAAGTGTAAAAAGCGACGGCACCATCGACGTCAACATGGAAGACGAGGCCATCCGCGGCCTGACCGTCATCAAGGAGGGCAGCATCACCTGGCCTCCGCCGCCCCTCAAGGCGCCGGCGGTTGCCGCCAAACCTGCGGCCGCCGCGCCGGTACCCGCCGCCAAGGGCCATGGCCACGGCGGCGGCGCGCCGGCCTCGGGCACGCGCGCGGCGGTCATGTTCGGCGTGGCGGCGCTGATCTTCTGGCTCATCGGCGCCGGCGCGCCGCCGGCCTTCCTCGCCCACTTCACGGTGTTCGTGCTGGCCTGCTTCGTCGGCTACATGGTGGTGTGGAACGTCACGCCGGCCCTGCATACGCCGCTGATGAGCGTCACCAACGCGATTTCCAGCATCATCGCCATCGGCGCCCTGGTGCAGATCGCGCCGCCGCTGCTTGGCGGGGGAGGCGGCGCCGCGCGGCCGGAGGACTGGATCCGCTGGCTGGCGGTGGCAGGCATCGGCCTGACGGCGATCAACATGTTCGGCGGTTTCGCCGTCACCCGCCGCATGCTGGCGATGTTCCGCAAATAAGGATAGCGACAAATGTCTGAAAGCCTTACCACCGTCGCCTATCTCGGCGCGACCATTCTTTTCATCCTCAGCCTCGGCGGGCTCTCGAATCCGGAGAGTTCGCGGCGCGGCAACCTCTACGGCATGGTCGGCATGGCCATCGCCGTGCTGGCGACGATCTTCGGGCCGCACGTCACGATGGCCGGCATCCCCTGGATCGTCGGCGCCATGGTGGTGGGCGGCAGCGTCGGCCTGTATGCCGCGCGCACCGTGCAGATGACGCAGATGCCGGAGCTGGTGGCGCTGATGCACAGCCTGGTCGGCCTCGCCGCCATGCTGGTCGGCTTCGCCAACTACATCGACCCGGCCGCCTCCGCCCACAACACCGGGGCGGATAAGGCCATTCATGAAATCGAGATTTACGTCGGCATTCTCATCGGCGCGGTGACCTTCTCCGGCTCGATCATCGCCTTCGGCAAGCTCTCGGCGCGCATCGGCGGCAAGCCGGTGCTGCTGCCGGGGCGCCACCTGCTCAACCTGGCGGGCCTGCTGGTGGTGATCTGGTTCGGCCGCGAGTTCATCCACGCCGCCTCGGTGCAGGCCGGCATGACGCCGCTCGTCGTCATGACCGTCATCGCGCTGCTGTTCGGCATCCACATGGTGATGGCCATCGGCGGCGCCGACATGCCGGTGGTGGTGTCGATGCTCAACAGCTACTCCGGCTGGGCGGCGGCGGCGACCGGCTTCATGCTGTCGAACGACCTGCTCATCGTCACCGGCGCGCTGGTGGGCTCCTCCGGCGCCATCCTCTCCTACATCATGTGCCGCGCCATGAACCGCAACTTCATCAGCGTCATCGCCGGCGGCTTCGGCACCGGCGGCGGAACGGCCGCGGTGAAGAAGGAAGGCGAGCCGGCCGGCGAGGTCACGGCGATCAGCGCGGCGGAGACCGCCGAACTGCTGCGCGAGGCCAAGAACGTCATCATCGTGCCGGGCTACGGCATGGCGGTGGCGCAGGCCCAGCACACGGTGTTCGAGATCACCAAGCACCTGCGCGAGAAGGGCGTCAACGTGCGCTTCGGCATCCATCCGGTGGCCGGCCGCATGCCCGGCCACATGAACGTGCTGCTGGCCGAAGCCAAGGTGCCCTACGACATCGTGATGGAGATGGACGAGATCAACGCCGATTTCCCCGACACCGACGTCGCCATGGTGATCGGCGCCAACGACATCGTGAACCCGGCGGCGCAGGAGGACCCGACCAGCCCCATCGCCGGCATGCCGGTGCTGGAAGTGTGGAAGGGCAAGACCTCCATCGTCATGAAGCGCAGCATGGCCTCCGGCTATGCCGGCGTCGACAATCCGCTCTTCTACAAGGACAACAACCGCATGCTCTTCGGCGATGCGAAGAAGATGCTGGACGAGGTGCTGGTGGCGCTGAAGTCCTGAGCGCCGGCGGGAGCTTCAATCCCGATGAAGACAACGCCCGCAAAAGCGGGCGTTGTCGTTATGTCGATAGCTTTCTCTTCCGTTCACCTGATTTGCGGCAAACCTCAACACATGGCCAATCGTCCCACCGAAGCCGTCATTCCGGGGCCGCCCGAAGGGTGGAACCCGGAATCCAGGAACTTTTTCAGCGGCAGCTCTGGATTCCGGGTCGCCCCCCGCTTTCGCGGGGGTTGCCCGGAATGACGGAACTGAGGTTTGTCGCCAATCAGGTCCGTCGATGACATCCGAAAACCAGCCCGTGCGATCCGTCGCCGTCATCGGCGGCGGCCCCGCCGGCCTGATGGCGGCGGAGGCCCTGAGCCGCGCCGGCGTTCAGGTCGACCTCTACGACGCCATGCCTTCGGTCGGCCGCAAGTTCCTGCTGGCAGGCAAGGGCGGACTGAACCTTACGCATGCCGAGCCGCGCGAGCCGTTCCTCTCGCGCTACGGCGAACGCCGCGCGCAGATCGAACCGCTGCTCGACGCCTTCGGGCCCGAGGCCCTGCGCGCGTGGGCGCGCGGGCTCGGCATCGAGACCTTCGTCGGCAGTTCCGGGCGCGTGTTTCCCGTCGAAGAAAAGGCGGCGCCGCTGCTGCGCGCCTGGCTGCACCGCCTGCGCGAGTCCGGCGTGCGGCTGCATGCGCGCCATCGCTGGCTGGGCTGGACCCCGGCCGGCGCGCTGCGCTTCGAAACGCCGCAGGGCGAGCAGGCCGTGCCGGCCGACGCCGTGGTGCTGGCGCTGGGCGGCGGCAGCTGGCCGCAGCTCGGTTCCGACGGCGCCTGGGTGCCGCTGCTCATGCAGCGCGGCGTCGAGGTCGCTGCGCTGCGGCCCGCCAATTGCGGCTTCGACATCGGCTGGAGCGAACACTTTCGCGCGCGCTTCGCCGGCCATCCCGTGAAGTCCGTGGTGGCGTCCTTCACGGACGCGGCGTGTGTCGTGCAGCGCCGGCAGGGCGAGTTCGTCGTGACGGCGAGCGGCGTCGAAGGCAGCCTGATCTACGCGCTGTCGGCACCCCTGCGCGATGAAATCGCCGCCCGGGGCGTCGCCGTCCTCCACCTGGATCTCGCGCCCGGCCGGGAGCTGCCGCGCCTGATCGACGAGCTGTCGCGGCCGCGCGGCTCGCGCTCGCTGTCCAGCCACCTGCAAAGCCGGATCGGCATCAAGGGCGTCAAGACCGGGCTGCTGCGGGAAGTGCTGGCGGCGGAAGAGATGGCCGATCCTCTCCGCCTCGCCGCCGCGATCAAGGCGCTGCCGCTGCGGCTCGTCGCGCCGCGCCCGCTCGAAGAGGCCATCAGCAGCGCCGGCGGCGTGGCGTTCGAGGCGCTCGACGCGCGCCTGATGATCCGCGCCCTGCCCGGCGTGTTCTGCGCCGGCGAGATGCTGGACTGGGAGGCGCCGACCGGCGGCTACCTGCTCACCGCCTGCTTCGCCAGCGGCCGCGCCGCCGGCCGGGGGGCAGCGGCCTGGCTGAACGCCATGTAGGAGCGGGCTTGCCCGCGATAACGGCGGCTGCACCCTAAGGGTACTTCCTGCGGGGCGCATTCGCGGGCAAGCCCGCTCCTACACCACCTGCGGCGTTTTCGGCCGTGCCTTTTATTTCAGACCTCAAGGGTTCACAATGAATTCATGGACACCGTCGCCAGGATCCGCAAGGTCGGCTTCAGGAAGTGGTATGAGCGCCAGCTCATCGAAAGCCATTTCTATCTCATCACCTGCTTCCTCGGCATCGTCATGGCCGCCTCGGCCGTCGAGCTCTCCGGCCGGCGCGAAAGCGTCGCCGGCCTGATCCTGGCGGCGGCGATCGGGCTGGCCGGCTGCGTGCTGTCGCTGTTCGGCTGGCAGCGCTACAAGCGCATCATGATGGTGGCCGAGCACATCGGCGACCACGCCATCTGCGCCCGGTGCAATGCCTACGCGAAATTCACCGTGGTCGATGCCGGCAAGGCGCTCCATGCGGAGCCGGTCGACATCGAGAATGCCGAGGAGGTCTGGCTGAAAGTGGAGTGCCGCAAATGCGGCAACAAGTGGACGATCTGAAAGTCAGTCACCGTGAAACGGCGATATGGCTGCCAAGGGGCTGAATGCGGCTTTTGCGGACCCACCCAGCTCTCCCTCGTGCGACCGTTGAAGACTGGTTCCGCCGCAGGCGCAACTGCTAACGCGATGACGGAAGGAGGATGAACCGTCCGCGGCTTCCTCGAGTGATGCGAAAGATATTTTCGGAACTCGCCGACAAGACATAGCGTTGCTCGGCTGGCGGCCAACCTCCTAAAGAACATAAGCCACTGGCAAAAGGATCTGGAACGACCCGCATTGCCGGCTCAGAGGAAGGTATGTAGAAACGCGCACTCTCTTCGGGATCGAATCGGCCCGACAAAACCCCGTTGATTTCCAATCCAACAAAGCACCCGCCGCCTTGAAAGCCCTTATCCCGCGTGACAATCAGCAATCGATATTCGGGGATATTTTCCTGATAAGCCAGCAAGCGGTCGCTGGGAACCTGTTTTGCATCGCTTAAAGAAACAGGGGTGAACTCGCTTCCCGACGCTGAAGCTGAAATAGCCACGCCCCCCAAGACGTTGCATCCCGACAAGAGCAAAGAAACAAGTCCGACAGCACTTGAAATTATCTTCATATGAACTGAATAGAGCATCCTGGACGGCAGCTCTGGCCGATCACCGGGCGTCGTGCAAGCGCCAAGCCTGCGCAGGGAAAGTCAGTCCCCGCAGGACGGCGAGTTCAGGGCCCCATGCAGCCGCGGCCCCGATCCTTGAAGGAACACGTCGCGTCCTGTATGTGCCCCTTGTAATGCTCCTCGAAGGCGCGGCAGATCTCCGGCTTGAACAGCCATTGATGGTCGGCGGTCGTGAACAGCAGGGGGTCTATGGGCGATTCCCGCTCCAGGTAGATTTCGAAGATTTCCGTCTCTTCGGGCTTGATGCGGTTCCGGTGCAGGTGTTCGATCAGGCCGCAGATCGTGTCGGAGATGTAGGACTTGTGCTCCGTGCCGTCCTCGAAGATGCGGATCCTGGCCTCGTAGGTATAGGGCAGGCTCCGGTCGCGCTTCGATTTCGGGCCGAGAATTTTTTCCAGAAGACTCATGACGGACCTCCTTGAAGAACCATCCCGCCCCCTATGCTACTCCGCGACGCCTTCACGCGCATGCCGATCCGGATTTTGTCCGGTTTCGTGGAAAGTCAGTACCACAGAAACAAGAGCTGGCACTAGTCCCGGCAGGACGGCGGGTCTCGACACGGAAGGAAAGGGCGTCGAGGATATCTACTGCTTTCGGTAATCGGCCAATCCGGTCATTCCCGCGAACGCTGTAGGTCGGGCTTCAGCCCGACTTGAGCGCCCGAGCAACCGCCGCTGTCGGCCTGAAGGCCGACCTACAGACAAACGGCCGCAACGGGCACACAGTCGTCAGGACGTCTCTGGATTCCCGCGTTCGCGGGAATGACCGGAATGGCCGAGTACCGGTCTTCCCAACCCAGCTCCTCGCCGTATCACAGGGACTGACTTTTCCCGCAAGAAGGCAGCCATCGTTCTTCCGCTTGCGGAAGAGCCCGACGTCCGGCTCCGCCCAAAAGTCAGTCCCGCCAGGACGGCGGGGGCGGCTTCAGCGTGACGCGATGACCGCCTGCTCCTGCACGCCGAGGCCGTCGATGCCGAGGCGCAGGGTGTCGCCGGGCATGAGGAAGCGCGGCGGCTTCATGCCGAGGCCGACGCCGGGCGGGGTGCCGGTGACGATGACGTCGCCGGGCAGGAGCGTCATGAAGCGGCTGATGTAGCTGACCAGTTCGGCGCAGCCGAAGACCATGGTGGATGTCGAGCCGTCCTGCACGCGCTGTCCGTTGAGTTCCAGCCAGAGGTGCAGGTCCTGCGGGTCGGTCACTTCGTCGGCGGTGACGAGCCACGGGCCGAGCGGGCCGAAGGTGTCGCAGCCCTTGCCCTTGTCCCACTGGTTGCCGCGCTCGAGCTGGTATTCGCGCTCGGAGACGTCGTTCGCCACGCAGTAGCCGGCGACGTGGTCGAGCGCCTTGTCGACGGCGACATGGCGCGCCACCGTGCCGATGACGATGCCGAGCTCCACCTCCCAGTCGGTCTTGACCGAGCCGGGCGGCAGCACGAGCGGATCGAACGGCCCGTTGATGCAGGTGGTGGCCTTCATGAAGAGGATGGGCTCGGCCGGGATGGGCATGCCGGCCTCCTTCGCGTGGTCGCGGTAGTTGAGGCCGACGCCGACGATCTTGCTGATGCCGGTGAAGGGCACGCCGAGGCGCGGCGAACCCTTCACGCGCGGCAGCGATTCGGGCGCGATGCTGCGCAGGCTGTTGAGGCCTTGCGGCGAGAGGGTGCCCTGGTCGATGGACTCGATGGCGACGGACAGGTCGCGCAGCCTGCCTTCCTCATCGAGCAGGCCGGGTTTTTCGTGTCCGTTCATGCCGTAGCGAACCAGTTTCATTGTCTCCCTCCCCCGATTGTCCAAAGACCCTGGATTCCCGCGTTCGCGGGAATGACGAACTGCCAATTTCCCGCATTCGCTGGAATGACGCACTACCAATAGGTTTCCATGCTGATCTGCCCCGGCTCCTTGCGCTTGTGCTTCCTGAAGCCGCGTGCGGCGAGCGCTGCGGTGGCGTCCGCCACCATGGCCGGGTTGCCGCACAGCATGACGTGGGCGAGGGCGGCATCGAGGCCGAGGCCGGCGCGCGCTTCGAGGCGGCCTTCGGCGATGGCCTGCGGAATGCGCCCGGCCAGCGCATAGTCGGCCGCCTCGCGGCTGAGGACGGGGATGTAGGTGAAGCGCTTCGGTTCGGCTTCGGCGACGCGGGCGATGGCGCGGCGGTAGGTCAGTTCATCCGCCGTGCGTGCCGCGTGCACCAGCACGACGCGCTGGAAGCGCTGCCACGGCTCGGCCGTCTTCAGGATGGAAAGAAAGGGGCCGAGGCCGGTGCCGGTGGAGATCAGCCAGAGGTGGATCGACGGCGGCACTTCATCGAGGACGAGGAAGCCGTTGGCCTTCGGCGCCACCTGGATGGCGTCGCCGGTTTTCAGCGCGGACAGGCGCGGCGAGAGCGGGCCTTCGGGCACCGTAGAGAAATAGAATTCGAGCAGAGGGTCGCCCGGCGCGCTGACGATGGAGTAGGGGCGCCCGACGATCTCGTCGCCGATGGCCAGGCCGAGCTTGGTGAACTGGCCGGCGCGATAGGGCTCGATGTTCGCCTCGATGCGCAGGGAGTGCAGTCGCCCCGTCCAGTCGATCCGTTCAACAACGCGGCCTTCGATCCATTGCGCCATGCGGCCTCCGATCGGACTTCGTGCCGGATGTAGGTCGGCCTTCAGGCCGACTTCAGGCCGACTTCAGGCCGTTGTCGGGCTGAAGCCCGACCTACATGGGGTGAGTCAGTCACTTCTCCGGCTCGGGCTTGGGCAATCCGCCCAGCAGCGCCGGGACGGCGCGCTTCGGACGGTGGTGCGAGCGCTTCGGCTCGGGCGCCGCCGTGTCCTGGGCGCTGACTCTTGACTCGTAAGGCTTGCTCGGATCGAAATCCAGCTTGGGCAGCTTCTGCTTGGCCGGCTCGATGCGGCGGGGTTCGCGCGGCTCGCGCTTGTGGTCGTCGCGGGACTCGCGGCGCGGGGCGGCGGGCTTGTCCCGGCCGCCTTCGCTTCTTTCGGGGCGGCTGGCGCCGCTGCGGCCGCGGCGGCCCTTTTCCATCGGCTCGGAGAATGCCGCTCCCGGTTCGAAGCCGGGCACGGCGACCTGCTCGATCGGCCGCTTGATGAGCTTCTCGATCTCGGCCAGCTTGCCGCGCTCCTCGGCGCAGACCAGCGACGTGGCGTCGCCCTCTTTGCCGGCGCGGCCGGTGCGGCCGATGCGGTGGATGTAGTCCTCCGGCACGTGCGGCAGTTCGAAGTTGATGACGTGCGGCAGGTCGTCGATGTCGAGGCCGCGCGCGGCGACGTCGGTGGCCACCAGCACGCGCGCCTTGCCGCTCTTGAAGGCTTCCAGCGCTTCGGTGCGCTGCTGCTGGCTCTTGTCGCCGTGGATGGCCGTGGCCTCGATGCCCTGCTTTTCGAGATAGACCGCCAGGCGGCTGGCGCCGAACTTGGTGCCGACGAAGACCAGCACCTGCTTCAGGCTGCTGGTCTTCAGCATGTGCGCGAGCAGCTGACGCTTGTGGTCCTGATCGACGAGGTGCATGCGGTGCGTCACGGTCTCGGTGACGGCGTTGCGGCGCGCCACCTCGATCAGCACCGGCGCCTTCAGCATCGAGTCGGCGAGCCGCTTGATCTCCTCGGAGAAGGTGGCGGAGAAGAGCAGGCTCTGCCGCTCCTTCGGCAGCATGGCGAGGATGCGCTTGATGTCGGGGATGAAGCCCATGTCGAGCATGCGGTCGGCTTCGTCGAGCACCAGCACTTCGACGCTGTTGAAGTTCACGCTCTTCTGCTGCACGTGGTCGAGCAGGCGCCCCGGCGTGGCGACGACGATCTCGACGCCCTTTCGCAGCGCCTCGGTCTGCGGCTTGATGTCCACGCCGCCATAGACGACGAGGTCGCGCAGCGGAATGTACTTGCCGTAGGTCTGCACGCTTTCGTGCACCTGCATGGCGAGCTCCCGCGTCGGCGTGAGGATCAGCGCGCGCACCGGATGGCGGGCGGGCGAAGGGCTGGTGCTGGCGTGGCGGGCGAGACGCTGCAGCAGCGGCAGGACGAAGCCGGCGGTCTTGCCGGTGCCGGTCTGGGCGCCGCCCATGACGTCCTTCCCGGCGATGACGACGGGGATGGCCTGGGCCTGGATGGGGGTGGGTTCGGTGTAGCCTGCGTCGGCCACCGCCTTGAGCAGTTCGGGCAGCAGCCCGAGTTCTTCGAAAGTCATTGGTTCTCCTGAATCGGCCTGCGCTGTCAAGCGTACCGGTTCAGGCAACGAAAAATCTGGGAAAGTGAAGTCGGGATTGACCTGACAGGTTTGCGAGCGCTAACCGGCGTAACGGCAAACTGGAAGTCATTATACCCCCAACGGGGCGCTGTTCAGGGCAAGCCCATCATGCGCAGGGCGCTGCGGTGCAGGGGGCTGGACGGAGCGCCGAGTTCTTCCAGCACGGTGAGGTGGTTGTGGCCGTCCAGCGTCAGGTGGCCGGCGGCGCACTGCGGCCAGGCCTCCCGGATGAGGCGGGTCTGGCGGTGGAACTCGGCGCTCTCCTCGGCCCCCACCGCGGTGTGCAGGGGCACGCTGCGCGGCGGCAGGTAGCGCACCGGGCTGGCGCGCCGCGCGGCCGTCCGGCCCAGCCGCAGGTCCTGCTTCAGGAAGGGCGTGCGCGAGACGGGTTCCAGGTCGAACACGCCGGAGACGGCCAGTCCGCCGCGCAGCAGTTGCGGCGGCAGGTCCGGCGCCCAGGCCGGCCAGTCGGCCGCCAGCATCATCGCCGCCAGGTGGCCGCCTGCGGAGTGTCCGGCGACATGGATCCGCTCCGGGTCGGCGCCGAGGCTGCGCGCATTGCGCCAGCACCAGGCGCAGGCGCGCAGGGCCTGGCGCACGATGTCCTCGATGCGCGCCTGCGGCGCCAGCGAATAATTGATCAGCGCGACGGAAGCGCCGGCGTCGACGAAGGGCGGGGCGAGGAAGGAGAAGTCGCGCTTGTCGAGCGAGCGCCACCAGCCGCCGTGGATGAAGACGAGGAGGGGCGCGCCGGCCTGGCGCGCCGGGAAGAAATCCAGGGTTTCCGCCGGCGTCGCGCCGTAGTAGTAGTCCGTCTCGCAATGCCGCTCCTGCCGCGCCCGGGCGGAGCGCGCCGCCCAGCGGGCGAGGATTTCCGGATGCCCGGGAATCGCGGCGCGGGCGTTGTACTGGCGGTCGAGTTCGGCGGGCGTCAGCGTGGTCAAGGCGGATATCCTCCGCCAGCCAGAATAGCCTATTGTCAGGCCGGCAGCATGGCTGTCACTTCGATTTCCACCTTGGCGCCGTCCTCGACGAAGCCGGCCACCTGGAGGGCGGTCATGGCGGGGAAATGCCGGCCGATGGTGTCGCGGTAGGCCTCGCCGATCTCGGCCAGGCGCGCGTTGTATTCGTTGCTGTCGGCGAGGTACCAGTTCATGCGCACGATGTGCCCGGGCTTGGCGCCGGCCGTGGCGAGGATGGCGACGATGTTGGCGAGCGCCTGGCGCACCTGGCCGACCAGGTCGTCCGTCTGGAAGACCTCGTTGCCGTCCCAGCCCACCTGGCCGGCGACGAAGATCATCTGGCCGGCGGCCGTGACGCCGTTGGAATAGCCTTTCGGCCGCATCCAGTCCGTCGGGTTGAGCATCTGGATCATGACCATGCCTCCCGCAGGGCCGCCCCAAGTGAGGCATGCGCCCCCTCGGGGGGCAGCGAACGCAAGTGAGCGTGGGGGTTCATATCTCTCTCCTGGGGTTAATGGTTATTGATGTCGAGTTGTCCCTGCTGGAATGCCAGCATCAGCTCGCGCAGGTCCTCGGGTATCGGCTGGGCGCGCTGGGCGTCCAGGTCCATGGCCACCAGCACGAATTTCGCGCGCAGGCGTTCCTCCTTCCGATGGCGGCAATCGACGGCGATCGCCATCGAGCTCTTGCCCAGCCGCTCCAGCTTCAGCCCCAGCGTGATGATCTCGCCGATCTTCGAGGGGGCGACGAAGTCGCATTCGAGCTTGACGATGGGGAAGCCGAGGCGGTGTTCGGTGATGGTGCGGGCGTAATTCAAGCCGAGCCCATGGTTGAACCAGTCCTCCACCAGGCCGTTGAACATGATGAAGTACTGCGGATAGAAGACGATGCCGGCCGGGTCGCAATGCGAGAAGCGCACCAGCATGTCGCTGTAAAAGGTGTCGCCGAGGATGCGGCAGTTCTGGCTCATGGGGTTCTTTCTTGTAGGTCGGGCTTCAGCCCGATGACCGAAGGAAATCCCTGTGGGACATCGGCCGCTGGAGTCGGGCTGAAGCCCGACCTACATATTGTAGCGATCATGTTTGTCTCAGGCGGAAGCGTTGCAGCTTGCCTGTCTCCGTTCTGGGCAGCGCCTCGACGAACTCGACGGCGCGCGGGTATTTGTAGGGGGCGATGGCCTGCTTGACGAAGTCCTGCAGCTCGCGCACCAGCGCCTCGCCCGGCTTGTGGCCGTCGCGCAGGACGACGACGGCCTTGACGATCTGGCCGCGCTCCTCGTCGGGCACGCCGATCACGCCGCATTCGGCCACCGCCGGATGCGCCAGCAGCGCGCTCTCGACCTCCGGGCCGGCGATGTTGTAGCCGGCCGAGACGATCATGTCGTCGGTGCGCGCCTGGTAGGTGAAATAGCCGTCGGCGTCCATGGAGAAGGCGTCGCCGGTGAGGTTCCAGCCGTCCTGCACGTACTGACTTTGGCGCGGGTCGGCGAGATAGCGGCAGCCGGTCGGCCCCTTCACCGCCAGCCGGCCGACTGAACCCGGCGGCAGCGGCTTGCCATTTTCGTCGACGATCCGCGCGCGGTAGCCCGGCACGACCTGGCCGACGGCGCCGCGGCGCACCTTCCCGGGCGGCGAGGAGATGAAGATGTGGATCATTTCGGTGGCGCCGATGCCGTCGATGATCTCGATGCCGCTGGCCTGCTTCCACAACTGGCGCGTGGCGTCGGGCAGGGCCTCGCCGGCGGAGACGCATTTCTTCAGGCGGCCGATGCCGCCCTGCGCGGCGAGCGGGGCCATCTGGCGCCAGAAGGTCGGCGCGGTGAAGCAGATGGTGGCCTTGAAGTCGCGGATCGTCTGCAGCAGCGTGTCCGGCATCAGCCGCTCGACCAGCACCGTCGAGGCGCCGGCGCGCAGCGGGAAGCAGAGCATGCCGCCGAGGCCGAAGGTGAAGGCCAGCGGCGGCGTGCCGCAGAAGATGTCGTCCGGGCCGGGCTTCAGCACCGAGCGCGGGAAGGCGTCGCACATCGCCAGCACGTCGCGGTGGAAATGCATTGTCCCCTTCGGCTGGCCGGTGGTGCCGGAGGTGAAGGCGATCAGCGCGACGTCGTCGGCCGCCGTGTCGACGTTGTCGAAGGTATCGGGCTTGCCCGCGAGGCGCGCTTCGAGCGAAGCGGAACCGTCGCTGTTGAAGGCGACGATGCGCTTCAAGTCCGGGCAATCCGGCCGCGCCTGTTCGAGTTCGTCGAGCAGGCGTGCGTCGCAGAGGGCGAGGCTGCAGCGCGCCTTGACGGCGATCTGCGTCAGCTCCTTCGCACGCAGCAGCGGCATGGTGGCCACGGCGATGCCGCCGGCCTTGACGATGCCCAGCCAGCAGGCGGCCATCATCGGATTGTTCGGGCCGCGCAGCAGGACGCGGTTGCCGGGCACCAGGCCGAGGTCCTCGCGCAGGGCGCGGGCGATGCGGTTGGCGCGGGCGAGCAACTGGCGGTAGGTGCAATGCAGCGGGCGGCCAGAGACCGGCGCCCAGAGCGCGGGGCGATCACCGTGGCCTGAAGCGACCATCCTGTCGAGGAGTTCCGCCGCGCAGTTCAGGCGCGGCGGATAGCGCAGTTCCGGCCGGTCGAAGACCAGCTCGGGCCACTCGCTGCGCGGCGGCAGGTTGTTGCGGGCGAAGGTGTCGATGTGCGCCGACGGAGTCATGACGCCCTAGCGTCCCTCGCTGGCGTCCGCGACATGCTGCTTGAGCTGCGCCAGCAGGCCGTAGAGCTGCTCCCTTTCCTTGTCGCCGAGGCCGTCGAAGAGCTTGATGATCCAGTCCTCGTGCTCGTCGGCCCAGGCGCGGAAGACGCGGCGGCCCTCCTTGGTCAGCTTGACGATGTAGGCGCGGCGGTCCTTCGGGTTGTCTTCGCGCACGACCAGGCCCTCGGAGACGAGCTGGTCGGTGATGCCGGTGACGTTGCCGCCGGTGACCATCATGCGCCGGGACAGCTCGCCCATCTTGAGGCCGTCGGGGTTGCGCTCGAGCTGCGACATCAGGTCGAAGCGCGGCAGCGTGGTCTGGAAATTCACGCGCAGCCTGCTGCGGACGTGGGCCTCGATGAGGTTGGTGCAGGCCAGCATGCGCAGCCACAGGCGCAGCGACTGGTGGTGGTCGTCGGTGACCCGGGTTTCGTGGTCGGATCGCTGGGCGGTTGCCCGCTGTTTTTTGCTCATTTCATGATCTCCATGGGTTTCTGAAAGCGGATGGGTTGCCTTGCGGGTTCATGCGCGGATCGCCAGCTGGGCGGCGCGCGCCAGGTTGCGCTCGAGTTGCGACTTGCCGGTCAGGTACTGCTTCGGCCAGGCGGCATCGCCGTAGCCGATCTGCGCCGCCGCATGCAGCGTCCACGCCGGATCGGCCAGGTGCGGCCGGGCGATGGCGCACAGGTCGGCGCGGCCGGCGGCGATGATGGAATTGACGTGGTCGGCCTCGAAGATGTTGCCCACGGCGATGGTGGCGATGCCGGTCTCGTTGCGGATCTGGTCGGAGAACGGCGTCTGGTACATGCGGCCGTAGACCGGCTGCGCCTCGCGCGTCGTCTGGCCGGAGGAGACGTCGATCATGTCGGCGCCGGCGGCCTGGAAGGCGCGGGCGATCTCCACCGCGTCGGCCGCGGTGTTGCCGCCCGGCGCCCAGTCGTGGGCCGAGATGCGCACCGTGCAAGGTTTGTCCGCGGGCCAGGCGGCGCGCACGGCGCGGAAGACTTCGAGCGGGTAGCGCAGGCGGTTTTCCAGCGTGCCGCCGTATTCGTCGCTGCGCTTGTTGGTGAGCGGGCAGAGGAAGCTGGAGAGCAGGTAGCCGTGGGCGCAGTGCAGCTCCAGCAGGTCGAAGCCGGCGGCGTCGCCGCGGCGGGCGGCGGCGACGAACTGCTCGCGCACCGCATCCATGTCGGCGCGCGTCATGGCCTTCGGCACCTGGTTCTGCGCGCCGTAGGGTATCGCCGAGGCGGACAGCAGCGGCCAGTTGCCCGCGGGCAGCGGTTCGTCGATCTGTTCCCAGCCGAGCTGGGTCGAGCCCTTCGGGCCGGCGTGGCCGAGCTGCAGGCCGATGCGCGCATCGCTATGGGCATGCACGAAGCCGGCGATGCGCCGCCAGCCTTGCGCCTGTTCCTCGTTCCACAGCCCGGCGCAGCCCGGCGTGATGCGGGCGTCCGGCGCGACGCAGGTCATCTCCGTCATCACCAGCCCGGCGCCGCCCAGCGCGCGCGAGCCGAGATGGACCATGTAGAAATCGTCGGGCACGCCGTCGCGGCAGGAATACATCGCCATGGGCGAGACGACGACGCGGTTCTTCAGGGTCAGCTCGCGCAGGCGGAAGGGCGTGAACATCGGCGGCAGCGGCCTGGCCGGCAGGCCGCTCTTCTGCGCGAACCAGGTCTCGACGCTCTCCACGTAGGCCTTGTCGCGCAGGCGCAGGTTTTCGTGGCCGATGCGCTGGCTGCCGGTGAGCAGCGTGTAGGCGTACTGCTCGGGTTCGAGGTGGGCGTAGCGCGCCACGTTCTCGAACCATTCCATGCGGTTGCGCGCCGAGCTTTGCAGCTTGAGGGCCTCGATCTCGCGCTCCTCCTGGTAGAGCGCCAGCGCGTGCTCGACGTTGCCCGGTTCGGCGGCCAGGGTCCTGGCGAGGGCGATGGCATCCTCCATCGCCAGCTTGGTGCCGGAACCGATGGAGAAGTGCGCGGTGTGGGCGGCGTCGCCGATCAGCACGATGTTCTTGTGATGCCACTTTTTGCAGAGCACGCGGTTGAAGTTGAGCCAAGCCGAGCCGCGCAGGTGGCGGGCGTTGCTCATCAGTTTGTTGCCCTGCAGGTGCCTGGCGAAGAGCTTCTCGCAGAAGGCGATGGAGCCGGCCTGGTCGAGCTTGTCGAGGCCGGCGGCCAGCCAGGTTTCCTCGCGGCACTCGACGATGAAGGTGCTGGTGTCGCGGTCGAACTGGTAGGCGTGCACCTGGAACCAGCCCCATTCCGAGGGCTCGGTGATGAAGGTGAAGGCGTTCAGCTTGAGATGGGTGCCGAGCCAGATGTAGCGGCACTTGCGCACGTCGATGTCGGGCTGGAAGTGCTCGGCGTATTTCCTGCGCACCACGCTGTTCACGCCGTCCGAGGCGACGATCAGGTCGGCATCGGCGAATTGCGCGTCGTCGGCCACATCGGTCTCGAAGGCCTGTTTGACGCCGAGCGCGGCGGCGCGCGCCTGCAGGATGTTGAGCAGGCGCTGGCGGCCGATGCCGCAGTAGCCGTGGCCGCCGGAGGTGATCTTGCGGCCCTTGAAGAAGACGTCGCAGTCGTCCCAGTGGTGGAAGCTGCGGGTGATCTCCTCGTAGCTTTCCGGGTCGGCCAGCTGGAAATTGCCCAGCGTGGCGTCGGAGAAGACGACGCCCCAGCCGAAGGTGTCGTCCGGCCGGTTGCGCTCGTAGACGGTGATGTCGTGGGCCGGGTCGGCCTTCTTCATGAGGATGGCGAGGTACAGCCCCGCCGGCCCGCCGCCGATGCACGCGATTCGCATTTCCTGTGCCCTTTCTTCCCTGGCCCGTCCAGGCCGATTGCAAATTAGTTTAAGTTTAAATATTTATGGTGAACAAATGCAAGCCGGGAGCCCAAAAACCCATCAGGAATATCAAGGAACGATAATATTTAGGAGTGAATATATCAGCCTGACGGGGGGCGCCCCTTGAGCCAAATCAAACCCGGCTTCAACCCGTTAAGCCGCGCTTAAGCCGGCCCGCCGAAACTCCGCTCCGTGTTGTCAACGGAAAGGAACGGCCATGTCCAAAGCAATTCTTCTTGCCCTGCTGGCGGTCAGTGCGGCGGCTGCCGCGGCCACGCCGCGGGAGATGATCGATACCTATGCCGCCGAGGCGGTCCGCCAGTCGCCCGGCTTCCAGCCCTCCGCCCGGCGCGGCGCCGAGTTCTATGCGAAGCGCTTCGCCGTCTCGGACAAGATGCCGGCCTGCGCGGCCTGCCACACCGATTCGCCGGCGCAGCCGGGCCGGCACGCCGTCACCGGCAAGGCCATCAAGCCGCTGGCGCCGCGTGCGGAAGCCGCCCGCTTCACCGATCCGGCGAAGACGGAGAAGTGGTTCCGCCGCAACTGCACCGAGGTGCTGGGGCGCGAATGCAGCGCCGCCGAGAAGGCGGATTTCATCCAGTTCCTGGCGGAGGGGCGGTGAGAGCCGCGCTGCTGCCGCTGTTCGCCGCGGCCGTCCTGGCGATCTCGCCGCCGGCGCGCGCCGACCGCCTGCCCGTGCCGGCCGGCGCGCCGCCCTCGTTCAATGCCGAATGCGGCAGCTGCCATATGGCCTTTCCGCCGGCGCTGCTGACAGCAGGGGACTGGAGCCGGGTGATGGCGCGGCTCGACAAGCATTACGGCGACAACGCCAGTCTCGACGGGAAGACGCGGCGCGAACTGGAGGACTTCCTGGCGCGCAACGCCGCCGCCGACCCCCGCATGGCCGGCCAGGGCGATCCGCCGCGGCTGACGGCCAGCGCCTGGTTCCAGCGCAAGCACCGCAAGGTGAGTGAGTCCCTCTGGCGCGATGCGCGCGTGAACAGCGCGTCGAACTGCAGCGCCTGCCACAGCCGCGCTGAGCAGGGCAGCTACCGCGGACGCGAAATCTCCCTGCCGGAATTGCGCGAAAAGCATTAAGGAGACTGAGATGAAAAAGATACTGGTCTGGGATTTGCCGGTGCGCCTCGGCCACTGGCTGATGGTCGGCGGTTTCATTCTCGCCTGGGCCACCGGCGACAGCGAAAAATGGCGGCTGGTGCATGTCTTCGCCGGCAGCACGGTGATGGCCGTGGCCGCCTACCGCCTGCTGTGGGGCATCGTCGGCAGCCGATACGCCCGCTTCGCCGAATTCGTGCGCGGCCCGCGGCAGGCCGTCGCCTATCTGAAAAGCCTGCTGCAGGCGCGGCCGCCGCACTATGCCGGCCACAATCCGGCCGCCGGCTGGGCGATCGTGATGCTGCTGGGGCTGGCGCTGGCGAGCGGCGCCAGCGGCTGGCTCGCCTATCAGGAGATGGGCGGGGAATGGCTCGAAGAACTGCATGAGTTCCTCACCGGGCTGATGCTGGCCGTGGTGGGCGTGCATCTGCTCGGCGTCCTCGTCGGCAGCCTGGCCCACCGTGAAAACCTGGTGTGGGCCATGGTGACCGGCCGCAAGCAGGGCCGGCCCGAGGAGGCCATCGCCGGCCAGCGCTTTGTCGCGGCGCTGATGCTGCTCGCCTGGAGCGCCATCGGCGCCTGGTGGCTGGCCCGCTGAACGATGACGACCTATCCCCCAGCCCCTTTCCCGAGGAA
Source organism: Rhodocyclales bacterium (assembly GCA_016214145.1). Classification (GTDB taxonomy): domain Bacteria; phylum Pseudomonadota; class Gammaproteobacteria; order Burkholderiales; family Rhodocyclaceae; genus Desulfobacillus. The sequence goes on along the minus strand of JACRPA010000009.1, from coordinate 39,927 downwards.
AGGGGTGACGCCGGTTCAGCCGCTACGCGACTTCCGTGCTGTTGGCTTAGGCCTCCTTGGGGCGGCCCAAGAGTACTTCCTGCGGGGCGCGGCCCGGCGGTGGCCTCAAAAGTCAGCCCCCGCAATACGGTGTATTGATCCGCGTTAACATGTCCGCATGAGAATCCTCCTCGTCGAAGACGACCGCCTGCTCGGCGACGGCATCCGCGCCGGCCTCCTGCAGGCCGGCTTCGCCGTCGACTGGACGCAGGACGGCCGCGCGGCGGAACTGGCGCTGGCCGGCGAGTCCTACGAGGCCGTCGTGCTCGACCTCGGCCTGCCGCGCCTGTCGGGCATGGAGGTGCTGGCGCGCCTGCGCGCCGCCCGCAACCCCGTGCCGGTGCTGATCCTGACGGCGCGCGACACCGTGCCCGACCGCATCGCCGGACTCGATGCCGGCGCCGACGACTACCTGGTCAAGCCCTTCGACCTGGGCGAGCTGCAGGCGCGGCTGCGCGCCCTGATCCGGCGCGGCAACAGCCAGGCCGAGCCGCTGCTGGAACGCGACACCCTCGTGCTCGATCCGGCGGCGCGCAGCGTCAGCTGGGAGGGCCGTCCGGTCGAGCTGTCGGCGCGCGAATTCGCCGTGCTGCATGCGCTGCTGCTCAATGCGGGCCGCGTGCTGTCGAAGGCGCAGCTGGAGGAAAAGCTCTACGGCTGGGGCGAGGAAATCGAGAGCAATGCCGTCGAGGTCTTCGTGCATCATCTGCGGCGCAAGCTTTCGCCGGAACTGATCCGCACCGTGCGCGGCGTCGGCTACATGATTCCGAGGGAGGCTGGGTGAAACCCTCGTTGCGCCGCCGCCTGCTGCTCCTGCTCTCGGGCACCGTGCTGGCCGCCTGGCTGGCGACGGCGGCGTTCTCCTATTTCGATGCGCGCAAGGAGATCGGCGAGATGCTCGACGCCCATCTCGCGCAGTCGGCCGGGCTGATCGCCGCCCAGCTCGAACACGAGATCGACGACGACCATGCCGCCCGCACGCCGCGCCAGTACAAGAACGAGCGCAAGATCGCTTTCCAGGTCTGGGACAAGAAGGGGCGCTTGCGGCTGCGCTCGGCCAGCGCGCCCGAGGTCCGGCTGCAAAGTCAGTCCGAGGGATACGGCGATGCCGTGATCGACGGCAAGCGCTGGCGCATCTTCAGCCGCTGGGACGAAAGCCGCCTTTACCTGGTGCAGGTGGGCGAGCGCTACGAAATTCGCGACGAACTGGCGCAAAGCGTGGCCAGCCATCTGCTGCATCCGCTCGCCGTCGCCCTGCCCATCCTGGCGCTGCTGATCTGGCTCGGCGTGGGCGCCGGCCTGGCGCCGCTCGGCGGCGTCGCCCGCGAAGTCGCGCGGCGCGCGCCGGACAATCTGGCGCATCTCGACGAAGGCCACGCGCCGCGCGAGATTTCTCCGTTGATCGCCGCGCTCAACGCCCTCTTCGACCGCCTGCGCACGTCGCTGGAACAGGAGCGGCGCTTCACCGCCGATGCCGCCCACGAGCTGCGCACGCCGCTCGCCGCCGTGAAGACGCAGGCGCAGGTTGCGCTCGGCGCGAGGAGCGATGAGGAGCGCGGGCGGGCGCTGGCCAATGTCGTCAGCGGCGCCGACCGCGCGTCGCGCCTGGTCGAGCAGCTGCTGGTGCTGGCGCGGCTCGATCCGCAGACGGCGCTGCCGCCCGGGCAAACGGTCGACCTGCATGCGCTGGCGCAGCAGGGTGTCGCCGAAATCGCGCCGGCAGCCGCTGCCAAGGGCGTCGAGGTGGGGCTGGCGCCGGGCGACGCGGCGCCGGTCGCGGGCGATGCCGTGCTGCTCGCCGTGCTGCTGCGCAACCTGCTCGACAATGCCGTGCGCTACACCCCCTCGGGGGGAGAGGTGGAGGTCTCGCTGCGGCGAACGCCGAATGCCGTGTCGCTGGCCGTCGTCGACAACGGGCCGGGCATCCCCGAGGCGGAGCGCGGCAAGGTCTTCGAGCGCTTCCACCGCATCCTCGGCAGCGGCGAGGAAGGCAGCGGGCTGGGCCTGTCCATCGCCCGGCGCATCGCCGAACTGCACCAGGCGCGGGTGATCCTCGACAGCGGCGCGGGTCGACGGGGCCTCAGTGTCGAGGTGCGCTTTCCATCGCCGTCTTAAGTTTCCTTTAAGGTGCATCCGGGATACTGCAATTGCCAATTCGGGCAATCGTCTTTTCAGGAGACACCATGAACGCAATGAAGGGAATCCGCACGCTGCTGGCCGCCGCCGGCCTGGCGCTGGGCCTGTCCGCGGGCAGCCTGGCGGCGGACGCGCACTCGCACGAGCACGGCGCCGCGCCGGCCAAGCTGGAGCTGAACAACGTCAAGAAGTGGGCAACCGACGAGCCGCTGCGCCAGGGCATGCAGGCCATCCGCAAGCTGATGGACGCCTCGCTGCACGACATTCATGAAGGCAAGCTTTCCGCCGCCAAGTATGGCGAGCTGGCGAAGAAGGTGAATGGGGAAGTGGGCGGCATCGTCGCCAACTGCAAGCTGGAGCCGAAGGCCGATGCGCAATTGCACCTGGTCATCGCCGACATTGCGGAGGGCGTCGAGGCGATGGAAGGCAAGGCGAAAAAGGCCAGGGGCCAGTCAGGCGCCGTGAAAGTCATTGGTGCATTGGAGAAATACGGCGCCCATTTCGACCATCCGGGCTGGCAGCCGCTCGCTCATTGAGCGGGGTTGGGGGCTTACTCCCCTCGCTGGCGGTCGCGCAGGGCCTTGGCCAGCGCCCGCTTCTCCTCGGCGGAGAGATCGGCGCTGCGCCTGTCGGCGAACAGCAGCCAGAGCAGGCCGCCGTTGATGAGCACCAGCGCCACCTCGAGATAGAGCAGGGTGGTGACGATCTGGCGCTGGGCATTGTCTTCGAAGATGAAGTAGAAGCCGTCGAAGGAGGGCAGCGCCGCCTTGGTGATGGCGTAGTAGTTCTCGAAGGGCGGGAAAAGCAGGACGGCCACCAGGTTGATGGCCATCAGCCAGAGCACGCCGCGCTGGCCGCGGCTGATGCGCTTGCCGTCGAGGGGCCTGCCGTTTCGCAGCAGCAGCCAGGCAATGCCGGCATTGATGAGGACGACGATCATTTCCAGGGCAAGAAAACTGCCGTTGAGCAGGCCGTTGGCCGGGGGCATGCTGACGAAATGGAAGCCGCCAAAAGTGGGAACGAAGCCGCGCTGCAGGGAGACGAAGTCGTAGGGCGGGAAGGCGAAGATCAGCGCCATATTGGCGGCTGAAACCCACAAGGCAATGGCTTGCTGGCGGTTCATGCTGGATCCCCGCGGGCCTGGTCGCCGCAGGGCCTCTCCTCCCCCGTTGTTGTGCGGCAAGGGTAGTGGAGTTTGCCGCCGAAATCAATCGACGGCCGGGTCGGCGCCGGGGCTATGCGGCGCGAATCTTGAGGCGGCGATCGCCGCCCGTGCGGCGCTCCGGGCCGCGATAGCGCGGATCCTTGTACCTGCGCCGGTCGGGCCCGACGCCCAGATGCTGTTCGTGATGCTGTTGCGGGTCTTCCGCGGGATGGATTGCCTTGTAGCCGAGGGTCTTCGACACTTCGGCCAGTTGTTCCGGCGGCAGGGCCTGCGCCAGCTCGAGGATCCGCTCCTTGGCGAACACCTCGGCGCGGCGCACGGTATTGAACAGCAGCCAGACGACCAGCGTGTTGATGACGACCAGGGTGACTTCCAGGTAGAGCAGCGGGATGAAGATATTGCGATGACGCTTGTCGCCCGCCACGAAATAGAAGCTGTCGAAGCCGGGGGCTTCGTATTTCACCATCGAGGCATATGTCTCGAACGGCGGGAAGGCGAGCAGGAGGGCCAGGTTGGCCGCCAGGAAAATGCCGATGGCGCGCATGTAGCGGAATTCGGGCAGATCCCCCTTGGCCGACTGGCGGTCGAGGACCAGCCAGGCGATCAGGCCGTTGATGACCACGAACATGATCTGCAGGGTGAGCAGTTCGCTGTGGATGCGCTTGACGCCGTAGGCGGAGACCAGGGGATAGAAGCCCTCGAAACTGGGGAACACGCCACGACGAATGGGATTGTCGAGAAAGGGCGGGAAGAGCAGCATCAGGGCGATGTTTACCGCCGCGACGATGACGACGATTCTCTGGTACTTGTTCATTTCTCTGTCTGTCCGTCCCGCCACCGTCCTCTACTGGCAGGGCTTGCGAGCCTGTCGGTTATTCTTATGGCCGGAATGGTTTCCGGCTGAAATTCTCAGCGAATATTACTGGATCGTCCGCGGGCCAGCAAGGCAGTATTTCACGGGCATGACCCGATCACCTTGTCATCGCGCAGCCGGGCCAGTTCGTCCTCCTGAAACCCGAGCAGATTCTGCAGGATTTCATTCGTGTCCTGGCCGAGCAGCGGCGGCGGCAGGTCGTACTCGAGCGGGCTGGCCGAGAGGCGGATCGGGTTCGCCACGAGGGGCACGCTGCCCGCCGCCGGATGCGGCAGGTCGAGGCGCATGCCGCGGTGCCGCACCTGGGGGTCCGCGAACACCTCGCCGAGGCGGTTGATCGGCCCGCAGGGGACGCCGGCCGCTTCCAGCGCAGCGATCCACGCATGCGTCGTGCGCTGCCGCAGGGCCGGTTCGAGCAGCGGGATCAGCGCCGCGCGGTTGGCCACGCGCGCGCTGTTCGTGGCGTAGCGCGCATCGTCGGCCAGTCCGGCGCAGCCGGCCAGTTCGCAGAAGCGGCGGAACTGCGCGTCGTTGCCGACGGCGAGGATGACATGGCCGTCGGCCGTGGCGAAGGTCTGGTAGGGGACGATGTTGGGGTGGGCGTTGCCCCTGCGCTCCGGCGCCTGGCCGGTGGTGAGGAAATTCATGTTCTGGTTGGCGAGCATCGCCACCTGCGCATCGAGCAGGGCCAGATCGATGTGCTGGCCCTGTCCGGTGCGTTCGCGAAAAGTCAGCGCCGCCAGCACGGCGACGGTGGCGTACATGCCGGTGAACAGATCCGCCACCGCCACGCCGACCTTCTGCGGTCCGCCGCCGGGGGCGCCGTCGGCTTCGCCGGTGACGCTCATCAGGCCGCCCATGCCCTGCACGATGAAGTCGTAGCCGGGGCGCGCGGCGTAGGGGCCGTCCTGACCGAAGCCGGTGATCGAGCAGTAGATGAGGCGCGGGTTGATCGCATGCAGGCTGTCCCAGTCGAGGCCGTATTTCGCCAGGCCGCCGACCTTGTAGTTCTCCACCAGCACGTCGCTGCGCCGCGCCAGTTCGCGGATGATGCGCCGGCCCTCCGGATGCGCGATGTCGAGCGCGATGGATTTCTTGCCGCGGTTGCAGGAGAGGAAGTAGGCCGACTCGCCGGTGTCCTGACCGGCGGCGTCCTTCAAATAGGGCGGGCCCCAGGCGCGGGTGTCGTCGCCGCTGCCCGGCTTCTCCACCTTGATGACCTCGGCGCCGAGATCGGCCAGGTTCTGCGTGCACCAGGGGCCGGCCAGCACGCGGGAAAGATCGAGGATGCGAAGGTGGGAGAGGGCGCCGGGCATGGGGGACGATGTGTCGAAGTCGAGCGTAGTAATATACCCAACTTCACCGAAAAGATCGGATTCCGCATGACCCCGAATATCGTGTTTGCCGCGTTGCTCGGCGCCACCGCCATGGCGCAGGCCGCGCCGCCGTCCCCGCCTCCCGAGATTGTTTTCCGCCATGCCATGACGGGCGAGACGGCCGCCCTGCTGGTGGATCTCGTCGGCCGCTTCAATGCGGAAAGCAAGTCGGAGAAGGTGATCCTGCAGCACCTCAGCATGGTTGCCGATCCGCATCAACTGCCGCACATCGCCCTGATCGAGGACGACGAACACCAGAAATTCTTCGACAGCCATCCGCGCATGCTGCCTCTGCACAAGGTGATGGCCGACGCGAAGGAGAAGTTCGACGCGGCCGCCTTCTTTCCCGTCATCGCCGATGTCGTCGACGACAACAAGGGCCGCATCCAGGCGCTGCCGCTGGCGCTCTCGGTGCCGGTGCTGTTCTACAACAAGGACACCTTCCGCAAGGCGAAGCTCGATCCGGCCAAGCCGCCGCTTACCTGGTGGGAATTGCAGACCGCCGCCGGCAAGGTGTACGACATCGACCGCCGCTGCCCGTTCACCTCGTCCAATCCGGCCTGGGTGCTCATGGAGAATGTGGCCACCCAGCACGGCGAACCGCTCGCCCACGGCGAGAAAAGCGGCAAGACCGGGCTGGCGCTGAACAACCTGGTCGAGGTGAAGCATGTGGCGCTGCTCGCCAGCTGGCACAAGAGCTTCTATTTCCGCACCTTCGGAGCAGGCCGCGAGGCCGACAATAAATTCATGTCCGGCGAATGCAGCATGCTGACGAGCGACTCCTCGCTCTATCTGCAGCTGACGCGCCGCAAGCCCTTCGATTTCGGCGTGGCCGACCTGCCGCACTACGACGACGTGCGCGGCGCGGCGCCGGGCAGGGTGCTGCCCGACGGCGCAGCGCTGTGGGTGCTGGCGGGCAAGAAGAAGCCGGAATACGCCGCCGTGGCGCGCTTCGTTTCCTTCCTGATGCGGCCGGACGTGCAGAAGCAGTGGGTGAGGGGCAGCGGCTACCTGCCGATGACCGCGTCCGCGGTGGAGGCCCTGGCGGCCGAAGGCGTGGCGCCGGACCTGCTGCGCAAGACCGTGCAGCGGCTGTCGGAAAAGCAGTTCGCCTCGGCGGCCAAGCCCAAGGCCGTGCTCGGCATGAGCCGCGTGCGCGCCATCCTGCACGAGGAACTGGAGGCCGTCTGGGCCAACCTCAAGCCGGCCAAGGAAGCGCTGGATACGGCGGTCCGGCGCGGCAACAACGTGCTGCAGCCGGCGCCCACCGACGGCACGGTCGCGCGGTGAACTGGGTTTACCCCCGAATCATCGCCCACCGCTGCGGCGGCGCGCTGGCGCCGGAAAATACCCTGGCCGGTCTGCGCAAGGCGGCTGAACATAGCTACCGCGGCGTCGAATTCGACGTCATGCTTTCCGGCGACGGAACGCCCGTCCTCATCCACGACGAAACCCTGGAACGCACGACCGACGGCCGCGGCCGCGTCGACGAGACGAGCGATGCCGAACTGGCGCGCCTCGATGCCGGCGGCTGGCACGGCGCGCAGTTCGCCGGCGAGCCGGTGCCGTCGTTCGGCGATGCGGCCGAGCTGTGCCAGGCGCTGGGGCTGTGGGCCAATGTGGAGATCAAGCCGTCCCGCGGACACGAGGCCGAAACGGGGCGCAAGGTGGCGCTGGAGGCGCGCGAGCTGTGGTCCGGCCTGCCGCCGCCGCTGCTGTCCTCGTTCTCCCTCGAGGCGCTGGCCGCCGCGCGCGAAGCCGCCCCCGAGCTGCCGCGCGGCCTGCTGGTCGTCGAGCCTCCGGCGGACTGGCTGAAGCGCTTGCGACGGCTCGATTGCCTGAGCCTGCATTGCAGCCGGCGACATTTCGGACGGCGCCTGCTTGACGAGGCGCGTCGCGCAGAGGTCCCGCTGCTGGTCTATACGGTGAACGATCCCGACGACGCCATGCAGCTGCTGCGCTCGGGCGTGGCGGCGGTGTTCACCGACCGCATCGACCTCCTGCCGGACTGGCCGGCATGACACGATTTGTTACAGGAGTTACAAATGCGCGGGAATTTGCGCCGTGCGGGAAACGTTATTCTGCGCGTGGGGTTATCCCGCATGCCAACCGTAAAGGAGAGAAGATGAAACTGAAATCCGTTTTTGCCGCCCTGCTTGTTTCCGCTTTCGCGCTGCCCGCCCTGGCGCAAACGTCCACGCCGCGCATCGATCAGCGCCAGGCCAACCAGCAGCAGCGGATCGACCAGGGCGCGCAGTCCGGCGCGCTGACGGACAGGGAAGCCGCCCGCCTGGAGAAGGGCCAGGCGAATGTGCAGAAGATGGAAGACAAGGCTGCGGCCGACGGCACGGTGACGGCGCGGGAGAAAGCGCGCATCGAGAGGGCGCAGGACCGGCAGAGCAGGCGCATCGCCCGCCAGAAGCACGACCGCCAGCACGACTACAACCACGACGGCAAGGTGGATCGCCCCGCCCGCAAGAACTGAACGCCTCGCCCTGCCAAGAAACCGGCGCCCCGCGGCGCCGGTTTTTTTTCATTCGGCGAAAGTCAATGCGCAGCGCACGGCGCGGCGCCAGTCCGCCATGCGCGCCTCCGCCGCCGTCCTCGGCAAGGCCGGCTCGAAGGTGCGCTCGCGCGCCCAATGCGCGGCGATTTCCTCGCGGTTTTTCCAGACGCCCGCGGCCAGCCCGGCGAGATAGGCCGCGCCCAGCGCCGTGGTTTCCAGGATGCGCGGCCGGATCACCGGCGCGCCGAGCAGGTCGGCCTGGATCTGCATGAGCAGGCCGTTCGCGGCGGCGCCGCCATCGACGCGCAGTTCGGCCAGCGGCCGGCCGCTGTCGGCCGCCATCGCCTGCACCAGTTCGGCCGACTGGAAGGCGATGGCTTCCAGCGCCGCGCGGGCGATGTGCGCGGCGGTGGTGCCGCGCGTCAGGCCGGTCAGCGTGCCGCGCACGTGAGGATTCCAGTGCGGCGCGCCGAGGCCGGCGAAGGCCGGCACGAAGACCACGCCGCCCGCGTCCGGCACGCCGGCGGCGAGCGGCTCGATGTCGGCGGCCTGGCGGATCAGGCCGAGCCCGTCGCGCAGCCATTGCACGACGGCGCCGCCGATGAAGACGCTGCCTTCCAGGGCGTATTCGCGCGCGTCGCCGGTCTGCGCCGCGCAGGTGGTGATCAGGCCGTTGTTCGAGGCGACCGCCCGCTGGCCGGTGTGCATGAGCAGGAAGCAGCCGGTGCCGTAGGTGTTTTTCGCCATGCCCTCGCCGTGGCAGGCCTGGCCGAACAGCGCGGCCTGCTGGTCGCCGGCCATGCCGCCGATGGGGATCGCCGCGCCGAACAATTCGGGGGCGGTCTCGCCGCACAGGGCGCTGGAGCGCACGATGCGCGGCAGCAGTTCGCGCGGGATGTCGAACAGCGCCAGCAGTTCCGCGTCCCAGTCGCCCGTGTGGATGTTGAAGAGCGAGGTGCGCGAGGCGTTCGAGGGGTCGCTGACATGCAGGCGGCCGCCGCTGAGATTCCAGGCGAGCCAGCTGTCGACCGTGCCGAAGGCCAGCTCGCCGCGCCGCGCCCGTTCACGCGCGCCGGGCACATGGTCGAGCAGCCAGGCGAGCTTGGTGGCGGAGAAGTAGGGATCGAGCACCAGGCCGGTCTTCTGCCGCACCATCGTTTCCGCGCCGTCGGCCTTCAATCTCGCGCAGGCGTCCGCCGTGCGCCGGTCCTGCCAGACGAGGGCGTTGTGCAGCGGACGGCCGCTGGCGCGCTCCCACAGCACCGTGGTTTCGCGCTGATTGGTGATGCCGATCGCCGCGATGTCGGCGGCGCGCAGGCCGGCCCGGCTCAGGGCTTCCCGCGCAACGGCCAGCTGGTCGCGCCAGATTTCCGCCGCATCGTGCTCCACCCACCCGGGCTGCGGGTAGATCTGGCGCAGTTCCCGCTGCGCCGTTGCCCGCATGCCGCCCTGGGCATCGAAGACGATGGCGCGGGAGCTGGTGGTGCCCTGGTCGAGTGCGAGCAGGCAGTGTGCAGTCATGACAGGAACCCCGCTGGCCGCCGGCTCAACGTGCCGGCCCGACCTCCGTAAAAGGGTATATTAGCCAAAAAGATACCGGTCTTTCAAAGAAGGGAAGCGCTGCCCGGTGAAATCGAGCATTCGAACCAAGCTGGCTTTGGCGCTGGCCGCATGCATGGCCTTCATCATTGCGGCGGGCGCATTTCTTACGTGGACGCTCATCCGCGACGAGATCAAGGCGGATGTGGCCAAGCACCTGTTCGCGCTGGTGTCCGAGGTGGCAGTTGAGGCCGAAAGCGACGTTGCCACCGCGCTGAAGACCGTAGCGGGGATTGCCGAGGCCATGCCGGCGGCAGCCCTGGACAAGCCGGCGGAAATCGAGCGTTTCTTGCATCAACTGCCGAGCCCGCTGGGCTGGATCGGACGCTGCGCGGCGGCAGCGCCGGACGGGCGCATCCTGGCGCACAACATCGCGGCGCCGGCCGGGGCCATCACCAGCCTGGCCGGACGCGAATATTTTCAGAAGGTGCTGGCCGAGAAGAAGCCGGTGGTCTCGGCGCCCCTGATCAGCGGCGTCAGCGGGACGCCGGCCATCGCCCTTTCGGCACCGCGACTCGATGCGGACGGACAGGTTCGCCTGGTCGTCACCTGTGGCCTCGTATTGACCCAGCAAGGCGTGTTCGGCCACGTGCGCGAGCTGAAGATCGGCAACAGCGGCTATCTCTATGTGGCGACGCGCGACCGCAGGATCGTGCTCCATCCCGATGCCCGCCGCATGCTGGCAGACAGCCCGCCGCGCGGCGCCAATCCGCTGGCGGACCGCGCCGGGGACGGCTTCGAGGGCGCCGAGGAGGGTTCCAACAGCCAGGGGCTGCGGGCGCTGATGAGCTTCAGGCAGATTCCCTCGCTCGGCTGGTTCGTCGCGGCGGTGTATCCGGTGGAGGAAGCCTATCAATCGCTGCATCTGATGCGCGAGCGGATCCTGCTGATGGCGCTTGCCGCCCTGGCGCTCAGCGCCGTCCTGGCCTGGTACCTGGCCGGCTGGCTGGTGGCGCCGCTGACGCGGCTCACACTGCATCTGGGCCAGATGCGGCAAAGGCCGGAAGCGCGCATGCAAGCGCTGCCGGCGCGGGACGACGAAATCGGCGAGCTGGCCGAAGCCTTCAACGGCCTCCTGACGAAACTGCGCCAGCGCGAGGACACGATCCGCCTGTCGGAGGAAAAGTTTTTCAAGGCCTTCCACTCCAATCCCGATTTCACCATGATCAGCCGGCTGCGCGACGGACTGATCGTCGAGGTGAACGAGGGCTTCGAAAGACTGCTGGGCATTTCCGCGGCCGAAGCTGTCGGCAGATTGAGGACGGCCGACCTGCACATGTGGGCCGACCCGGCCGATCGCGACCGGATGGTGCGGCTGCTGTCGGAGAACGGCAGGGTGCGCGACCTGCCGGCCGTATTCCTTACCCGCAGCGGCGAGCGCCGCGAGGTGGAGATCAGCGCCAGCACCATCGACCTGGGCGGCGAGCCGCACATCATCGGCACGGCGCGCGACGTGACGGAGCTGAAGCAGTCGCAGGAGGCGCTGCGGCGCTCGGAGGAACGCTTCGCCATGTTCTTCCGCAACAACCCGGACTACGCGACGGTCAGCCGGCTGTCCGACGGCAAGTTTGTCGATGTCAACCGGGCGTTCGAGACGATGACCGGCTGGCAGCGGGCGGAGGTGGTCGGCCGGACCGCGAAGGAGATCGGCCTGTATGCCGACCCGCAGGAACGCGAGTGGCTGGTGGGCGAACTGAAGGCCCGCGGCGTCGCGCGCGATTTCGAATTCCATTTCCGCATGCGTTCCGGCGAGGTGCGCCTGGTGCAGGGCGCCGTCGTCAAGGTGGATCTCGACGGCGAGCCGCACATCCTCGGCGTGGCGCGCGACATCACCGAGATCCGCAGCGCCGAGGCGGCGCTGCGAAAATCCGAAGAGAAGTTCTCGAAAATCTTCCACGCCAGTCCCGACTGGATCCTCGTGGTGCGGGTAGAGGACGGCATGATTCTCGACGCCAACGAGAGCTTCGCGCTGATCAGCGGCCATGCGGTCGAGGAAGCCGTCGGCAGGACGGTCGTGGAGCTCGGCCTCTGGGCCTATCCGGAGAAACGCGAGGCGTTTGTCCGGCATCTGAGGGCCACCGAGAGGGTGAGCGAGTACGAGTGGGAGTTTCGTCTCAAGGATGGATCGGTTCGTGAAGGGCTGATTTCGTCGGTCGCCATCGATCTGGGCGGCGTGCCCTGCCTGATTTCCATCGTGCGGGACATCACGGATCAGCGGCGCGCCGAGGCGGAAATCCGCAGCCTCAACGTCACGCTCGAGCAGCGCGTGAGCAGCCGCACAGCCGAGCTGGAAGCGGCCGTGCGCGAGATGGAGAGCTTCAGCTATTCGATTTCGCACGATCTGCGCGCGCCGCTGCGGGCCATTGCCGGCTACGCCAAGATCATCGAGGAGGACTATGCGGCGCAGATCAATGCCGAGGGGAAAAGGCTGCTTGACCGCATCGCCGGCGGGGCGATCCGCATGGGCGAGCTGATCGACGACCTGCTCGACTTTTCCCGCATCGGCCGCGCCGAGCTGCGAAAGGTGCCCATTGAAATGAACGGGCTGGTGCGGGAAGTGCTCGGCGAAATGCCCGAGGCGGGCAGCGGGCACAACCTGCAGATGCGCGTCGGCGCCCTGCCGGAGGCGGTGGCCGACCGCGGCCTGATGCGCCAGGTCTGGGCCAATCTGCTGGCCAACGCCATCAAGTACAGTCGTCAGAGCGATCCGGCCATCATCGAGATTGGCGGCGCCATCGAGGCCGGCGAGGCGCATTTCTTCGTGCGCGACAACGGCGTCGGCTTCGACATGCAGTATGCCGACAAGCTGTTCCAGGTCTTCCAGCGGCTGCATCGCGACCCGGTCTTCGAGGGCACCGGCGTCGGCCTGGCCATCGTCGCCCGCGTCGTCCAGCGCCATGGCGGCCGGGTCTGGGCCGAGGGCGAGCCGGACAGGGGCGCCACTTTCCATTTCTCCCTGCCGCAAGCGTAAACGCCGTCCTGCGGAGACTGACTTTTCCCTGCGATGTTAAAATCACAGGCTCTTTGAGCCCTCGGGCAAGCCTTGCCCCGCATCCGTCATGAAAAGCGCCGACATCCGCCAGAAATTCCTCGACTACTTCGCCTCCAAGGGGCACGCCATCGTCGCCTCGTCGCCGCTGGTGCCGGGCAACGACCCGACGCTCTTGTTCACCAACGCCGGCATGGTGCAGTTCAAGGATGTCTTCCTCGGCCACGACAAGCGGCCCTACGCGCGCGCCACCACCTCGCAGCGCTGCGTGCGCGCCGGCGGCAAGCACAACGACCTGGAGAACGTCGGCTACACGGCGCGCCACCACACCTTCTTCGAGATGCTCGGCAACTTCAGCTTCGGCGACTACTTCAAGCGCGACGCCATCCGCTACGCCTGGGAGCTGATCACCGCGGTCTACGGCATCCCGCAGGACAAGCTGTGGGTCACCGTCTACCACGAGGACGACGAGGCCTACGAGATCTGGACGCGCGAGATCGGCGTGCCGGAGGACCGCTGCGTGCGCATCGGCGACAAGCCCGGCGCGCCGCAATTCACCTCGGACAACTTCTGGCAGATGGCCGACACCGGCCCCTGCGGCCCCTGCAGCGAACTCTTCTACGACCACGGCCCGGGCATCGAGGGCGGCCCGCCCGGCTCGCCGGACGCCGACGGCGACCGCTACATCGAGATCTGGAACCTGGTCTTCATGCAGTTCAACCGCGACGAGGCCGGCGTGCTGCACCCGCTGCCCAAGCCGAGCGTGGACACCGGCATGGGCCTGGAGCGGCTCGCTGCCGTGCTGCAGCGCGTGCATAGCAACTATGAGATCGACCTGTTCCAGGACCTCATCCGCGCCGCCGCGCGGGAAACCGGGGCCAGGGATCTGACGAACCCGAGCCTGCGCGTCATCGCCGACCACATTCGCGCCTGCGCCTTTCTGGTGGTGGACGGCGTCATCCCCGGCTCGGACGGCCGCGGCTACGTGCTCCGCCGCATCATCCGCCGCGCCATCCGCCACGGCTACAAGCTCGGCCAGAAGAAGCCCTTCTTCCACCGCCTGGTGGCGGACCTGTCGCACGCCATGGGCAAGGCTTATCCCGAATTGCCGGCCGCCGCCGGGCGCGTCGCCGAAGTGCTGAAGGCCGAGGAGGAGCGCTTCGCCGAGACGCTGGAGCACGGCATGGCCTTGCTGGAAGCGACGCTGACCTCGCCGACGAAACGCCTCGACGGCGAGACGGCGTTCAAGCTTTATGACACTTTCGGCTTTCCGCTCGACCTCACCGCCGACATCTGCCGCGAACGCGGCTTCACGCTCGACCAGGCCGGCTTCGACGCCGCCATGGCGCGCCAGCGCGAGCAGGCGCGCGCCGCCTCGAAGTTCGTCATGAAGGGCGCGCTGGACTACTCCGGCGTGGCGACGGCCTTCCACGGCTACGACACGCTGGTGCATGAAGGCGCCGTCGTCGCCCTCTACAAGGATGGCGCCGAGGTGAACGAACTGGCTTCGGGCGAGGCCGGCGTGGTGGTGCTCGACCACACGCCGTTCTACGCCGAATCCGGCGGCCAGGTCGGCGACCGCGGCCTGCTCGAATCCGCCCACGGCGTCTTCGAGGTCGACGACACGCAGAAAATCCAGGCCGACGTCTTCGGCCACCAGGGCGTGCTCAAGCTCGGAAAACTGACCGTCGGCAACACCGTGCAGGCCAAGGTGGACCTGGCTTCGCGCGCCGCCACGGTGCGCAACCATTCCGCCACCCACCTGATGCACAAGGCCCTGCGCGAGGTGCTGGGATCGCACGTGCAGCAGAAGGGCTCGCTGGTGAACCCCGCGCGCACGCGCTTCGACTTCGCCCACCAGGCGCCGATGACGGACGACGAGATCCGCCAGGTCGAGCGCATCGTCAACCGCGAGATCCTCGCCAACGCCGCGTCTTGCGCCCGCCTGCTGTCTTTCGACGACGCGGTGAAGTCCGGCGCCATGGCGCTGTTCGGCGAAAAATACGGCGACACGGTGCGCGTGATGGACATCGGCAGTTCGCGCGAGCTGTGCGGCGGCGTCCACGTCGCGCGCACCGGCGACATCGGCTTCTTCAAGATTCTTTCCGAGGGCGGCGTGGCGGCAGGCATCCGCCGCATCGAGGCGGTCACCGGCGAGGGCGCGCTGGAGGTCGTGCAGCAGCGGGAGCAGGAACTCGCCGAGGTCGCCGCCGCCGTCAAGGCGCAGCCGCAGGAGATCGCCGCCCGCGTCGGCCAGGTGCTCGACCACGTCAAGGCGCTGGAGAAGGAACTGGCCCGCCTGAAGGAAAAGATGGCTTCCAGCCAGGGCGACGACCTGGCCGGCCAGGCTGCGGAGGTCAAGGGCGTCAAGGTGCTCGCCGCCGTGCTGGAAGGCGCCGACGCCAAGACATTGCGCGACACGCTGGACAAGCTGAAGGACAAGCTGAAGTCCTGCGTCGTCGTGCTCGGCGCGGCATCCGATGGCAAGGTTTCGCTCATCGCCGGCGTCAGCAGCGACCTCACCGGCAAGGTGAAGGCCGGCGAGCTGGTGAACTTCGTCGCCCGGCAGGTCGGCGGCAAGGGCGGCGGCCGGCCCGACATGGCGCAGGCCGGCGGCACCCAGCCGGAGCATCTCGGCAAGGCGCTGGCCTCCGTGCCGGGCTGGGTCGAGCAGAAGCTGTGATCCTGCGCGACTGGGTCGCAGCCCTCTTCGCGGCGATCGACCGGCAGGACGCCGAGGCTTTCGCCGGCTTCCTCGCCGAGGACGCGCGCTTCGCCTTCGGCAACCTGCCGGCGGTGGCGGGACGCGCCGCCGTCCGCGATTTCGTCGCCGGCTTCTTCTCCAGCATCCGCGCCGTATCCCATCGCGTGCCCGACGCCTGGCAGACTGACGACACGGTCGTTTGCCGCGGCGAGGTCACCTACACCCGGCACGACGGCTCGACGCTGTCGGTGCCCTTCGCCAACGTTCTGACGATGTCCGGCGACAAGGTGCGCGATTACCGCATCTACATGGATGCCTCGGCGCTGTACCCGGCGGGATGAGCAACGCGGCTTTCTGCCTGCGCTGCGGTTCAGGCCTGGTCGAACGCGAAATCGGCGGCCTGCCGCGCCGCGCCTGCCCGGATGAATCCTGCGGCTACGTCTTCTGGGACAACCCGCTGCCGGTGCTGGCGGGCCTGGTCGAGCGCGACGGGCTGGTCGTGCTGGCGCGCAACCACGCCTGGCCGGAGAAGATGTTCGGCCTCGTCACCGGCTTCATGGAGCGCGACGAGACGCCGGAGGAGGGCGTGGCGCGCGAGGTGCAGGAGGAGCTTGGCCTGGCGACGCTGTCCGCCAGCCTGATCGGCATCTACCCCTTCCAGCGCAAGAACGAGATCATCCTCGCCTACCATGTCGTGGCCGAGGGCGAGATCGCGCTCAACGAGGAACTGGCCGAATTCCGCCTCATTCCGCCCGAGAAGCTGCGGCCCTGGGATTTCGGCACCGGCCTGGCCATCCGCGACTGGCTCGCAAGGAGAACCTGATGATTGCAGATCAAAAACGCTTCGAAGCGGCGATAGCGGCGTTCGATGCTGCCAACGCTGAAGATCCGAACCGCGACGAAGGCCAGCCCAAGGAGCTGCTCTACGCCCGGCGCATGAGCGAGATGCTGGCGCGTTTCGCGCCGGACGCTTCCGAGGCCGTGCGCCTCGCCGTGCGCGCCCAGCACATCCAGCGCTGGAAGACGCCGCGCGCGAGCTATCCCGCAGACCGCCAGGGCTACCTGCAATGGCGCACCGGCCTGTACAAGTTCCACGCCGAGACGGCCGGCCGCATCATGCTGGAGACCGGCTACGATGCGGCGACGATCGCGCGCGTCCAGTCCGCCGTCGGCAAGAAGGGCCTCAAGGTGAACGCCGAGACGCAACTGCTGGAGGATGTCACCGACCTCGTTTTTCTCGAACACTATCTCACCGGCTTCGCCGCCCAGCACCCCGACTATGACGAGGCGAAGTGGATCGACATCATCCGCAAGACCTGGCAGAAGATGTCGGCCGAGGCGCGGGATTTCGCGCTGGCGGGGAAAGTCAGTCTGCCCGAGGCGCTGGCGCCGCTGATTTTGAAGGCAGTCGGCTAGCGTCATTCCCGCGAAGGCGGGAATCCAGAGGCATGCGC
This sequence comes from Rhodocyclales bacterium, assembly GCA_016214145.1. GTDB lineage: Bacteria > Pseudomonadota > Gammaproteobacteria > Burkholderiales > Rhodocyclaceae > Desulfobacillus. The sequence continues at coordinate 23,085 of JACRPA010000009.1, read as the reverse complement.
TTAAAGTGGATTCCCGCTTCCGCGGGAATGACGATCAGCCGGCCTGCTGGCCGATGCTGTTGGCCCAGGCGAGCGCCTGCGTCAAGATGGCATTGACGCGTCCGGTGTCGATCCCCGGCAGTTCCACGATCAGCGCAAAGCAGGCGTCCCTGTCGCCTTCCTCCTGCTTCTCGGCCAGCAGGAGCATCCTGCCCAGCACGCCGGCGCGGTTCTCCAGCGCCTCGCGCACCTCGGGGGCGACATTGAGCGTGGCGATGACCTCGTCGATCGGCACGTGCAGCAATGCCGGCATGAGCGACATGATGCCGGTCATGAAGGCGCGATCCTCCAAGTCCCGGCCGGCGCCCATCAGGTCGCCTGCCAGCAGTTCCATGAAGCGTCCGCGCGTGGCGGCCAGCTGCAGCAGGGGGTTGGCGCCGCCGCCGGAGGTCGGGTTGGTATAGAGCAGCAGTTGCAGCCAGCGCTGCAGCTGGCGGCGCCCCAGCACCGTGATGGCGTGGCGCAGCGAGGCGATCTTCTGGCGCAGGCCCGCCGCCGCCGAGTTGGTCAGCCGCATCAGGTTCAGCGTCAGGGCGGGATCATGCTTGAAAATGCCCTCGAGCAGAGGCGTTTCGGCGTCGTCGAGGATCAGGCCGAGCAGGCGGATCAGGGACAGTTCGGAGTGGGACAGCTTCTTGCCGGCGATGACGGTCGGCTTGGCGAAGTAGTAGCCCTGGAACAGTTCGAAGCCGAGGTCGCGGCATGCCTTGACCTGCGCCTCGTCATCCACCTTCTCGGCGAGCAGCTTCAATTTCCAGGGGCGCAGCGCCTTGACGGTTTTTTCCAGGGCGCCGGCATCCATGCCCATCAGGTCCACCTTGACGATGTCGGCCAGATCGAGGAGTGGCGCGTGCCTCTCCTCGAAGGTGACGAAATCGTCGAGCGCCAGGGTGAAGCCCTTGTCCTTCAGTGCGCGGCAGCGGGCAACCACTTCGGGGGTGATGTCGACGGTTTCCAGCACCTCGAGCACGAATTTCTCGCGTGGCAGCAGTTCCAGGGCGTCGCTCGCCAGCATGCGCGCATCGAGGTTGACGAAGCCCAGGTAGGGGCCGAGCGCCGCCTCGAGGCCGAGCTCGGAAAACACATGGCTGATGACCGTGGCCGTGGCGGCGAGATCGTCGGTGACTTCGGCGCTGTTCTGCGTGCCGCGGCGGAACAGCAGCTCATAGGCGTAGAGCTGCTGGTCGCGATCGAGGATCGGCTGGCGGCCGATGAAGATATCCTGGGCTGACATCCCCTTGTTATCGGCCCCGCCGGCGAGACCTTTAGAAGGCCTGCAGCAGGTCCGGCCGCGCCCGGCGCAGCATGCGGCGGAAGTCGGCCTGGATGCGGGCGAGCGCCGCCGCATTGTCCGCCTCGAAGCGCAGCACCAGCACCGGCGTGGTGTTGGAGGCGCGCATCAGGCCGAAGCCGTCGGCGTATTCGACGCGCAGGCCGTCGAGGGTGACGATCTCCTGCGCGCCCTCGAACTTCGCCGTCTTCTGCAGCTCGGCGATGAGGGCGTGCGGCTCGCCTTCCTGCATCTTCAGGTTGAGCTCCGGCGTGGAGAGCGCATCGGGCAGATGCTTGAGCGGCCAGTTGGCGTCCGGCCAGCGCGAGACGATTTCCAGCAGGCGCGCGCCGGCGTAGAGGCCGTCGTCGAAGCCGTACCAGCGCTCCTTGAAGAAGGTGTGGCCGCTCATCTCGCCGGCGAGCGGGGCGCCGGTCTCCTTCAGCTTGGCCTTGATGAGGGCATGGCCGGTCATCCACATCAGGGGCTTGCCGCCCTGGTGGCGGATCGAGCGGGCCAGGTTGCGCGAGCACTTCACGTCGTAGATGATCTGCGCGCCGGGATTGCGCGCCAGCACGTCGGCGGCGAAAAGCATCAGCTGGCGGTCCGGGTAAATGATCTCGCCGTCCTTCGTCACCACGCCGAGGCGGTCGCCGTCACCGTCGAAGGCGATGCCCAGTTCGGCGTCGCTTTCCTTCAGCGCGCGGATGACATCCTTCAGGTTGTCCGGCTTGGACGGATCGGGGTGGTGGTTGGGGAAGGTGCCGTCCACCTTGCAGAAAAGCTCGACCAGCTCGCAGCCCATGCGGCGGAACAGTTCCGGCGCCACGGCGCCGGCGACGCCGTTGCCGCAGTCCACCACGATCTTCATTTTGCGCGACAGCTTGACGTCGGAGACGATGCGGTCGAGGTAGTCCTTGCGCACATCCACCTGCGTGATCTTGCCGCTGCCGGAGGAGAGCCGGCCCTCGACCAGCCGCGTGCGCAGCGCGGTGATGGCGGTGCTGTGCAGCGTGTCGCCGGCGAGCATGATCTTGAAGCCGTTGTAGTCGGGCGGGTTGTGGCTGCCGGTGACCAGCACCGCGCTGCCGGTCTTGAGATGATGCGCGGCGAAGTAGCCGAGTGGCGTCGGCACCATGCCGATGTCGACGACGTCGACGCCGCTGGCGCAGATGCCTTCCATCAGGGCGCGCGACAGTTCCGGACCGGACAGGCGGCCGTCGCGGCCGACGACGACGGTCTTGACCTTCCTGTCGCGCGCTTCCGAGCCGATGGCGCGGCCGATGGAATGAACGGAATCGCGCGTCAGCGTCCTGCCGACGATGCCGCGGATGTCGTAGGCCTTGAAGATTTCGGGGGCGGGGATGTGCATGGCGGAGTCCTCAGTGGATTTCCGCCATTATCCCATCATACTGTGCGGTCGAAAAACGCCAGCAGCCGCCGCGGCAGCCAGTCGAGATGGCCGGGGAAAGCGCCGGAAACGAAGCCGACATGGCCGCCGCCGGCCGGGTAGTCGAGCGTGACCGAAGCCGAGACCTCCTTCGCGCCGGGCAAGGCCTGCCGCGGCAGGAAGGGATCGTTGAGGGCGTTGATCACCAGCGCCGGCAGGCGGATGCCCGGCAGCCAGGGCTTGCTGCTGGCGCGGCGCCAGTAGTCCGCGGCGTCGCGAAAGCCGTGCAGGGGCGCCGTGACGGCGTCGTCGAAGTCATGGAGCGTTTCCGCCGCACGCATGCGCCCCTCGTCGAACAGGCCGGGAAAACGCGCCAGCTTCGCCTGCGAACTCCCTTTCAGCGTGACGAGGAAATGCTTCGCATAGAGCAGGCTGAGGCCCTGCTGCAGGGCCTGGCCGGCGGCGGTGAGGTCGAGCGGGGCGCACACGCCGGCGACCGCCTGCACCGCGTCGCGCGCCGCCCCCTCCTGCTCGCCGGCCCATTTGAGCAGGGCATTGCCGCCGAGGGAGACGCCCGCCGCGAAGATCGTCCGTTGCGGAAAGCGGCTGCGCATTCGGCGCAATATCCAGTCGATCTCCGCCGAGTCGCCCGAGTGGTAGGCGCGCGGCAGGCGGTTGGGCTCGCCCGAGCAGCCGCGGAAGTGCGGCACCGCGCCGGCCCAGCCGCGCCGCGCCAGGGCGCGCATGAGGGCGCCGGCGTAGTGGCTGGCGGAACTGCCCTCGAGGCCGTGGAAGAGGACGACCAGCGGGGCGTCCGCCGCCTGCTCCGATTCCAGCCAGTCGATGTCGATGAAATCCCCGTCCGGGGTGTCCCAGCGCTCGCGGCGATAAGGCGGCGGCGCGCCCTTGCGCAGCACCGGCCAGATCGTCTGGGCATGGCCGCCGGGCAGCCAGACGGGGGCGCGGTAAGGCGTCATGGAAGAAAAAAGCATATCTGCCGCGGATTACGCGGATCGACGCGGATTTTTCTTGTTTGATCCGCGTTCATCCGCGAAATCCGCGGCGAATGGTTTTCAATGCAGCGTCGCCGAGATGTCGGCGGCGACCGCCGCCGGGGCGCCGGAGGCGTGGCGCGACAGCAGGTGCCAGCCCTGCGCGCCGCGCACAAAGACGTTGCTGGCGATGACCGGCGGGCGCGGCGCTTCCTCGCCAGGCACCGAGTAGTGTTCGTGCGCGCTGTGCAGGGCCAGCAGGATGCCCTGGCGGTGCACCTGGCCGCCCAGGCGCACGCTGGCGCGCGGGCCGCTGGAGAAGACCTGCCGCCAGCCTTCGCGCACGGCGGCGAAGCCGGCCAGGCGCTCGCCGTTGGGATGGGTGCAGAGGACTTCCTCGTCCTCGGCCCAGATGGCCATCATGGCATCGAGATCGGCGCGCTCGAGCGCATCGTAGAAGGCGGTTTCGGCGTCCTGCGGCGTGGCGAAGAAGCGCATGGTCATGAGAGGATCTCCTTTGCGGCGTCCAGCACCATGGCGGGCGACAGATCGTTCAGGCACTTGAAGTGTCCCAGCGGGCATTCGCGCTTGAAGCACGGGCTGCATTCCAGGCCGAGACTGAGCAGGCGCGCCCGCTTCGACAGCGGCGGCGTGTAGGCCGTGCTGGACGAGCCGTACAGCGCGACCAGCGGACGCCCGAGCGCCGCGGCGACGTGCATCAGGCCGGAGTCGTTGCTCACCACCAGGCGGGGGCAGGAGAGCAGGTCGATGGCCTGGGCAAGGTCCGTCCTGCCGCAAATGTTGCGGCAGGCGCCGCCGGAGAGCCGTTCGATTTCCGCACCGATCGGCGCGTCCTTGGCCGAGCCGACGATCCAGACCGGAAAGTCAGTCTGCGCAAGACGGCGAGCGAGTGCGGCGAAATGCGCCGCCGGCCAGCGCTTGGCCGGGCCGTATTCCGCGCCGGGGCAGAAGGCGACCGGCGCCGGCGAGGCATCGAGGCCGAGCGCCGCCAGGGTGGCGCGGACGCTCTCCGCATTCACATCGAGATGCGGCTCGGCCAGCGGCGTGGGCATCGTTGTGCCGACTTGCTCGGCCAGCAGGGCATAGCGCTGCGCGAGTTGCGGCAGGGCCGCCTCGTCGAGCCGGTGGATGCGGTTGAGCAGGCCGCGTCGCGCCTCGCCCTTGAAGCCGATGCGCTGCGGGATGCCGGCGAAGAAGGGCAGCAGGGCGGACTTCCAGGAATTCGGCAGAACGATGGCCGTGTCGTAGCCCTTGTGCGCCAGTTCGCGCCCGGCGCGCCAGCGCCCGGCCAGGTTGAACTCGCCGTGGGCGAAGGGATTGGGAATGACGCGCCGGATTTCGCGCATGCGTTCAAGCACGGGCGCGGCCCAGGCCGGCGCGAAGGCGTCGAGGATCAGGCCAGGGTGCATTTCATGCAGCCGCGCGAAGAGCGGCTGCGCCAGGATGGTGTCGCCGATCCACGAGGGGGCTATAACGAGGGCTTTGTGCATGCCGTTGCAGCTCGGGCTGTAGGTCGGGCTGTAGGTCGGGCTTCAGCCCGACAGCAGCGCCCAATGTCGAGGTGCGGCGATTCGCAACGGCTGCTGTCGGGCTGAAGCCCGACCTACGGAGCGGCGCTTAATGGTGTCCCTTTGGTGCTTCGCCGGTGAAGGTGTAGCGCGTGCCGCAATACGGGCAGACCGCCTCGCCGCCCTTGAGCGGATCGAGGAAGACGCGCGGGTGGCGCGCCCACAGCGGCGCGCCCGGCCGCGGGCAGTGCAGCGGCAGGTCGTGCGCCGTGACGGCGACGCTGCGGGCGGTATCGTTGACTTCAGCCATGCGCTCTCCCCTTAAACCCTGGCCAGCCAGTCCTGGTGGGCCGGCACCTTGCCGTTCACCACGTCGAAGAACAGGCTCTGGATCTTCTCCGTGACCGGGCCGCGCCTGCCGGCGCCGATCTGGCGGCTGTCCACCTCGCGGATCGGCGTCACCTCGGCGGCGGTGCCGGTGAAGAAGGCCTCGTCGGCGATGTAGATGTCGTCGCGTGTGAGGCGCTTGGCCTTCACCTCGTAGCCGAGTTCCTTCGCCAGCTGGATCACCGTGGCGCGGGTGATGCCGACCAGAGCCGAGGCGATCTCCGGTTCGTAGATCTGGCCGTCCTTGACGACGAAGAGGTTCTCGCCGGCGCCTTCGGCGACGAAGCCGTCCACGTCGAGCAGCAGCGCCTCGTCGTAGCCGTGCTCGGTGGCCTCCATGTTGGCGAGGATCGAGTTGGCGTAGGTGCCGGAATACTTGGCGCGGCACATCGAGACATTGACGTGGTGGCGCGCATACGACGAAGTCTTGACGCGGATGCCCTTGGCGATGCCCTCCTCGCCCAGGTAGGCGCCCCACGGCCAGGCGGCGATGGACACATGCACCTGGGCGCCCTTCGGCGAGACGCCCATCTTCTCCGAGCCGTAGAAGGCGATCGGCCGCAGGTAGCAGGATTCCAGCTTGTTGGCGCGCACCACTTCCTTGTGCGCCTCCATCAGGGTCTCCTTGTCGTACGGCATTTTCATCATGTAGATGTGCGCCGAATTGAACAGCCGGTCGGTGTGCTCCTTGAGGCGGAAGATGGCGGGGCCGTCGACGGTCTTGTAGGCGCGCAGGCCCTCGAATACGGCGAGGCCGTAGTGCAGGGAGTGGGTCAGCACGTGCGTCGTCGCTTCGCGCCAGGGCACGAGCTTGCCGTCGTGCCAGATGAAGCCGTCGCGGTCGGCCATGGACATGATGTTTCTCCAGCGTTTTTCCGAAATGGAATTTTATCCGATTTCGGGCCGGACCGGCTTTGCAGGCAGCATTACAGAACCACCTGCGTGCCGAGTTCCACCACCTGGTTTGGCGGAAGCTTGAAATAACCGGCCGCGCTGCCGGAGTTGCGGAACATGGCGACGAACAGTTTTCCACGCCAGAAAGCCATCTCGGAGCCGATCTTTGGCAGCAGTGTTTCCCGGCCGAGGAAAAACGATGTTTCCATCGGGTTCAGTTGCAATCCCTGTTCGGCGCACCACTCCAGGGTCGCCGGCACGTCGGGCTCCTCCATGAATCCGAAGAAGAGCCTGACCTTGTAGATTTGCCGGCTCACCTGCTCGACGACGACGCGCTGGGAATCCGGCACGCGCGGAATGGGAAGCACCGACACTGTGGCCAGAACGACACGCTCATGCACGACCATGTTGTGCTTGAGATTGTGCAGCAGCGCGTGGGGCACCTGGTCGAGACGCGTCGTCATGAACACCGCCGTTCTGGGCACCACGGCAGCACCAAGTTGATTGATCGATGCGACGAAATTCGCCAGCGGCATGGCGCCGCTGTCGAGGCGATTGCCGAGAAGAAGCCGGCCGCGCTTCCAGGTCGTCAGCAGGGTGAACACCGCCAGGCCGAACAACAACGGAAACCAGCCGCCATCGTGGATCTTCAGCATGTTTGCCGCAAGGAAAGTCAGGTCGACCGCCATGAGGCCGCCGAACACCGCAGAGGCTTTCAACACGCCCCACTGCCATTCGCTGCGTGCCACCAGGTAGGCGAACAGCGTGGTGATGACCATGGTGCCGGTCACGGCGATGCCGTAGGCGGCGGCGAGATTGGATGACGACTGGAAGTTCAGCACCAGGATGATGATGGAGACAAGGAGGGTCCAGTTGATCGCCGGCAGGTAGATCTGTCCCATTTCCCTGCTCGAAGTGTGCTGGACTTCCATGCGCGGCGAGTAGCCAAGCTGCATCGCCTGTCTTGTCATCGAATAGGCTCCCGATATGACGGCCTGGGATGCGATCACGGTTGCCATGGTGGACAGGACTACCAGCGGGATCAATCCCCACCCCGGCGCCAGCAGGTAGAAGGGGTTCTGGATGGCTTGGGCGTTCCTCAGAACCAGTGCGCCCTGGCCGAAGTAATTCACCATCAACGCGGGCAACACCAGTCCGAACCAGGCAAGCCGGATCGGCGTGCGCCCGAAATGCCCCATGTCGGCATAGAGGGCTTCCGCTCCCGTCAGGGTCAGGAAGGCCGTGCCCAGCGCGAAGAAACCCATGAGCGGATGGGCGAGAAAGAAGCTCAGGCCATATCCGGGCCATATTGCAAGCAGTACCCCGGGTTCCTCCGAAATTTTGAGTGCACCGAGCACGGCGAGGGTGGCGAACCACAGGATCATTACCGGCCCGAAGAAGGCTCCGACCTGGGCGGTGCCCCGTTTCTGGACGGCGAACAGCGTGACCAGAATGGCAAGCGTGATCGGGATGACGTAGGGTTTGAAAGCCGGGGTGACGACTTCGATGCCCTCGACAGCGGACAGCACCGAGATGGCCGGCGTGATCACGCCGTCGCCGTAGAACAGCGCAGCGCCGAACAGGCCGAGCAGCATCACCGTGGTCTTGTTCCCGCCGCTGGATTCCTGCCGGGCCAGCACCAGCGCCATCAACGCCATGATGCCGCCCTCGCCCCGGTTGTCGGCGCGCAGGATCAGGACCACGTACTTGAGTGAAACCACGATCATCACGGCCCAGAAGATCATGGAGAGCACGCCGAGGACATTGTCGGGCGTGACGGGAACGGGATGATGCGCTCCGGCGAAGACTTCCTTGAAGGCATACAACGGGCTGGTGCCGATGTCGCCGTATACGACACCCAGTGCCGCGAGGGACAGCGCGGCGAGGCGTCCTTTGCTTCTTTCCTCGTTCATTTCAGGTTCTCATGGTTGAAAGCGGTAACCGACTCCGGTCTCTGTCAGCAGATGGCGGGGGCGGGTGGGATCTGCCTCAAGCTTCTGACGCAGGTGTCCGACGTAGATGCGCAGGTAATGGCTGCTATCCACATAAGACGGCCCCCACACTTCCTTCAACAGCTGGCGATGGGTCAGAACCTTGCCTGAGTTGGCCAGCAGGTGCGTGAGCAGGCGGTATTCGATGGGGGTGAGATGGACGGGCTGCCCCGACCGTTCCACCGTGCGACTGGCAAGATCGACTCGCACGTCGCTGAACTCGAATACCGACGTTCCACCCACGGCAATCTGCCTCCGCAGCATTGCCCGTACGCGGGCGAGCAACTCGCCTACGCCAAAGGGCTTGGACAGGTAGTCGTCGGCGCCGGCATCCAGCGCCGCGATCTTGTCGGATTCCTCGGAGCGTGCCGACAGGACGATGACCGGCACGCTGGACCAGCCTCTCAGGTCCTTGATGAAGTCCACGCCGTCCCGGTCCGGCAGCCCAAGGTCCAGCACCACCAGCGCGGGCTTGCGCGTACCGGCCTCGGCCAGCCCCCGGGCCGCCGTCTCCGCTTCAAATACACGGCAACCCTCATCCTCAAGAGCCGTTCGGACAAAGCGGCGAATCTGCTTCTCGTCCTCCACCACGACAACGATGGGCGTCGGCTCGCTCATGACACTTCCCCTTCGATGCGTGCCATCAGCATGTCGTCGACAGTCGGCGGCTCACCGATGGGCAGCGTGAAAACGAATCGGGCGCCGCCTTCGCTGCGGTTCTCGGCCCAGATGCGTCCGCCATGGGCCTCCACGATGGAACGGCAGATCGCCAGTCCCAGGCCAACTCCCGCCTTGGCCGATTCAGGTTGCCCGCGCATGAATTTCTCGAAGATCGCGATTTCACTTCCCTGCACCAGGCCGGGCCCGTTGTCGGAGACGGAAATCTCCACGAAGTCATCGCGACGACGCGCTGCGATGGTCACCTGGCCGTCAGCCGGCGTGAACTTGGCGGCATTCTCGATCAGGTTGCACAGCACACGCTCGATCAGTACGGCATCGAACTCCAGCAGGGGCAGACCGGGCATCAGGTCGATGCGAACGCTGCGGCCCTGGAGCAGGGCCTCCACATGTTTCAGGCTGCTGCCGACGATTTCCTCAAGGGGCTGCCAATCCTTCCGCAGACGCACATCGCCGGCCTGGAGCCGCGCCATGTCGAGGAGGTTGCTTACCAGGCGGCTCATTCGCAGGGCCTCGTCGCGAATCGCCTCGGCGGTTTCCTTCATGTTCCGCGGCAGGCCCTCGCCAGTCATTGCGAGGGAGTCGGACAGGCCAACCAGCACCGTCAGGGGCGTGCGCAGGTCATGGGAAACGGCCGACAGGAGGGCGTTGCGCAGGCGTTCCGATTCGACGCCAAGCAGGGCTTCCTGGGCGACCTCGACATAGTGCAGACGCTCGATCACGATGGCAACGAGCGAGGCGACCGTTTCCAGCAATTGGCGTTGTTCGGGCAGGAGCGGGGATTCTCCCAGCGTGACAGTCATCACACCGCGCACCCGCATCGGCGCGCTGAGCGGCAGGAAGAGGATCGGCCTGTGCTCGATATCCGGCGTCCCCGGCCCGACCGCCTTGCCGCTCCGGAAGGCAAGGTGCGCAAAGCGGGCGGTAATCCCGTCCGGAATGCCGGCAGTGTCACCCGCCTCCTTCAACTCGCCTGTGCCGATCGGCAGGTAGAGCATGGTATTTGCGGCCAGAGTATCGTGAATGAACCTGCGGGCTATGTCTGCCGCCTGTTCCACGGTGAGTGCGCCGGACAGATCTCGCGCCATGCCATACAAGGCCCGGGCCCGGCGCTCTCGACCGGAGGCCGCCTTGGCTTCCAGCCGCAGCCGAGCCGTCAGCTGCCCCGTGATCAGGGCCACAGTCAGCATGACCGCGAAGGTGAGGATGTACTGCGCGTCACTTACGGCGAAGGAAAATCGCGGCGGGACGAAAAAGAAATCGAACGAGGCGACGCTGAGAAACGCCGCGGCCACCGCCGGGCCGCGCCCGAGGCGGACCGCCACCAGCACCACCGTCAGGAGAAACAGCATGACGATGTTGGCCAGATCGAAAAGATCGCGCAAGGGCGTCGCGAGCAATGTCGTGGCAAGGCAAGCCGCAGCGGCATAGGCGTAACCGGACAGCCGCGTCCGGCCCGGCTGCAGGTCGCCTTCCTCGGTTTCGTCTCGGGATTGCATCCGCTCGTTCATGGATCAAGATTAGGATGATGAGCATCAAATCGGGGAAAAATCTAACGCTTCCTGTATAAAAAAGGTGCAAAGAAGCTGCGATACGGCCGGAGTGGGTAAAATCCTGCCATGGATCGCATCTGGAAACCCAACGTCACCGTGGCCGCCGTCATCGAGCGCGACGGGCGCTTCCTGTTCGTCGAGGAGGAAACCGACGAAGGCATCCGCTTCAACCAGCCGGCGGGGCATCTCGACGAGGACGAATCGCTGGTGGATGCCGCGGCGCGCGAGGCGCTGGAGGAAACGGCGCACCGCTTCGTGCCGGAATACCTGGTCGGCATCTACCAGTGGCGCCGTCCGGCGGGCGACGTGACCTACCTGCGTTTCGCCTTCGGCGGCCGCCTGCTCGGCGTCGAGGCGGAACGGGCGCTCGACCACGGCATCCTGCGCGCCCTCTGGCTGACGCCGGAGGAGATCGCGGCGGAACGGGCGCGCCACCGCAGCCCGCTGGTCATGCAGTGCGTGCGCGACTACCTCGCCGGCCGCCGCTACAGCCTCGACCTGATTACGCACTACGAGACATGAGCGCCGTCCGCCGGGCCGCCCCAAGGGCGGAGCAGTCAACCACATGGAGCCGCATTGCGGCGAACAATCGTCACCCCCTTCCTCGGGGCAAGGGCGGGGTTTCGCGGAGTACAGCTCCGTGCCGCACGAGCCGGCCGGCTGTACTAAGCCGGCCGTGGGGCAGGGGATGGGGGGAAGGCAGTTGAAACCAGGAACCGTGGTCGTCGGCATGTCGGGCGGGGTGGATTCCTCCGTCGCGGCCATGCTGTTGAAGCAGCAGGGCTGGAAAGTCGTCGGCCTGTTCATGAAGAACTGGGAGGACGATGACGACGAGGAGTACTGCTCCTCGCGGCAGGACCTCATCGACGTCGCCGCGGTCTGCGACATCCTCGGCGTCGACCTGGAAGTGGTGAACTTCTCCGCCGAGTACAAGGAGCGCGTCTTCGGCGAGTTCCTGCGCGAGTACAAGGCCGGGCGCACGCCCAACCCCGACGTGCTGTGCAATGCCGAGATCAAGTTCAAGGCCTTTCTCGACCATGCCCTGGCGCTGGGTGCGGAGAAGATCGCCACGGGCCACTACGCCCAGGTGCGCGAGGCGCCGACCGAGATGGGCAGCGAGTTCCAGCTGCTCAAGGCCGAGGACGGCACCAAGGACCAGAGCTACTTCCTCTACCGGCTCAACCAGGCGCAACTGTCGAAGACGCTGTTTCCGCTCGGCGAGATCTACAAGCGCGAGGTGCGCAGGATGGCGGAACAGGCAGGCCTGCCCAACTTCGCCAAGAAGGACTCGACCGGCATCTGCTTCATCGGCGAGCGGCCCTTCAAGGAATTCCTCGAACGCTACATCCCGCGCCAGCCGGGGGAGATCCGCACGCTGGACGGCGACAGGCGGGTGGGCGAGCACCACGGCCTGATGTACCACACGCTGGGACAGCGCAAGGGATTGGGCATCGGGGGACAAAAGGACGGCGATGCCGATGCCTGGTACGTCGCCGGCAAGGACATGGAAAAGAACATCCTTTACGTCGTGCAGGGCCACGACCATCCCGCGCTGCTGGCGGACCGGCTGCAGGCCATCGACCTGTCCTGGGTGAGCGGCAGGCTGCCGCACACGCACTGGGTGTACACGGCGAAGACGCGCTACCGTCAGCCGGATGCGCCGTGCGAGGTGGAGAACGTAAACGCGGAGAGATGCGAAGTGATCTTCGCCCAGCCGCAATGGGCGGTGACGCCCGGCCAGAGCGTGGTGCTCTACGATTCGAAGGTGTGCCTGGGCGGCGGCATCATCGCGTAGGTCGGGCTTCAGCCCGACAGCTGCGGCGGAAGCGCTCAAGTCGGGCTGAAGCCCGACCTACGTCAGTCCTGCGGCACGGTTTCGGCGAAGGAGGGCCGCTGCATCAGTTCGTCGAACAGCCGCGCCAGGTTGGCGTGCCGCTCGCGCCAGGCGAGATCGGGCAGGCGGAAGTCAAGGTAGCCCAGCACCGTGCCGACGGCGACGTCGGCCAGCGAGAAGGCATTGCCCGTACACCAGGGCTGTTCGCCGAGTTCCTCGGACATCATTTCCAGCGAGAGGTTGATCTTGTCGCGCTGGCGCGGGATCCAGGAGGGATTTCTTTGCCCTTCCGGGCGCCGGCTTTCGAGCACGACCGCCACGGCCGCATCGAGCACGCCGTCGGCCAGGGCTTCCCAGCGCTTGATGCGGATGCGGTCGCGTCCGGCGGCGGGCAAGAGGCGGTTGTTGGGCGTCACGCTGTCGAGATACTCGACGATGACGCGCGAGTCGAACAGCGTGCTGTCGTCGTCGAGCACCAGCACCGGCACCTTGTTCAGGGGGTTGAGCCGGGCCACGCCGGTGTCGGCATTCCAGGGATTGTCGAGCACGAACTCGTACTCGATCTTTTTCTCTGCGAGGACGATGCGCGCCTTGCGCACGTAGGGGCTGGTCAGGGAACCGATCAGTTTCATTTTGAGCCGCTGTTTTGAGTGCAATGAAATTATATCATCGCCGTCAGACGTGACCGTGAATGACATCACGCCGCGACATCGGCCGGCGTGCCGCGCATGATAAAATTCGCCTGATATCAAAAGGTTCACGCACATGACCCTGACTCCGTTGACCGCACTTTCCCCGCTCGACGGCCGCTATGCCGGCAAGGTCGAGGCGCTGCGCGCGCATTTTTCGGAATTCGGCCTGATCCGCAACCGCGTGCGGGTCGAGGTGGCCTGGCTCAAGGCCCTGGCGGCCGAGCCGCATTTCGCCGAAATCCCTGCATTTTCCGCCGACACGCAGGCCGAACTGGACGAGGTGGCGTCGTCGTTCTCCGCCACCGACGGCGAGGCCATCAAGGCCATCGAGGCGCGCACCAACCACGACGTCAAGGCCATGGAGTACTGGCTGAAGGAGCGCCTCTCCGACAACGCCGAGGTGATGGCGGTGGCGGAGTTCATCCATTTCGGCTGCACCTCGGAGGACATCAACAATCTCTCGCACGCCCTCATGCTGGAGGATGCGCGCGAGGCCAACCTGCTGCCGGCGCTGGATGCCGTCATTGCCCGCCTGGTCGAGCTGGCGCATCAGCACGCCGAGCAGCCGATGCTCTCGCGCACCCACGGCCAGCCGGCCAGCCCGACCACGCTGGGCAAGGAGATGGCCAATGTCGCCGCGCGCCTCAGGCGCGCCCGCGCGCGCATCGCCGCGGCGTCGCTCACCGCCAAGTTCAACGGCGCGGTGGGCAATTACAATGCCCATCTGGCGGCGTATCCGGCCTTCGACTGGGAGGGCTTTGCGCGCCGCTTCGTCGAATCCTTCGGCCTGGAGTTCAATCCCTACACCATCCAGATCGAACCGCACGACGCCATGGCCGAACTGTTCGATGCCATCGCCCGCGCCAACACCATCCTGCTCGACCTCAATCGCGACATCTGGATGTACATCTCGCTCGGCTATTTCAGGCAGAAGCTGAAGGACGGCGAGATCGGCTCTTCCACCATGCCGCACAAGGTGAACCCGATCGACTTCGAGAATTCGGAAGGCAACCTCGGCCTGGCCAACGCCGTGCTGCGCCACCTCGCCGACAAGCTGCCGGTGTCGCGCATGCAGCGCGACCTGACCGACTCGACCGTCCTGCGCAACATGGGCGTGGCCTTCGGCTACGCGCTGCTGGCCTACGACTCCTGCCTGAAGGGCCTCGGCAAGCTGGAGGCCGACCCGGCGCGCCTGCGCGCGGATCTCGCCGATTGCTGGGAAGTGCTGGCCGAGCCGGTGCAGACGGTGATGCGCCGCTACGGCGTGGAGAATCCCTACGAGCAATTGAAGGAACTCACGCGCGGCAAGGGCATCACGCGCGACGGACTGCACGCCTTCATCCGCGGGCTGAAGATTCCCGAGGCGGAGAAGCAGCGCCTGCTCGCCATGACGCCGTGGAGCTACGTCGGCAAGGCGGCGGAACTGGCGAAGCGGATCTGAGCATGGGGTTTGCTGAAAATCTGAAGAAGATGCCGGGCGTGGCCCACCTGGAGGCGATCCGTCTGCTCGACGGCGAGGAAGTCGTCGCCGTCATCGAGCACAAGCCCGGCCAGGTCGGCTCGCTGGCCCTCTACAACCACCTGGCGCAGACCTACGGCGCCATCACGCCGGAAGCGGCGCGCGCCGGGCTGGAACTCTACGCCGAGCACAGCGAGGATGCCCGCGCCAATCCCGGCAAGCATCCCAACATCGACCGGCTGCTGGAAATGGCCCAGGGCGAGCGCACCCTGCGCGTCAAGCACATATTCTTCGCTTGAAACCGTCATCCCCGCGGAAGCGGGGATCCAGGTGCATTCGGCGATCTCATGGATTCCCGCTTTCGCGGGAATGACGGGATCAGACGACCGCTTCTTCCTTGCTCTTCTGCGGCTTGACGAACTGATCGCGCGAGACGCCGAGCCACATCACCAGCGGGCTGGCCACCAGCACCGAGGAGTAGATGCCGAAGAGGATGCCGATGGTCAGCGCCAGGGCGAAGTAGTGCAGCACCTCGCCGCCGAAGACCAGCATCGAGAGCACGGCCAGCTGCGTGCTGCCGTGGGTGATGATGGTGCGGCTGATGGTGCCGGTGATGGCGCTGTCGATGACCTGCGGCACCGTGGCCTTGCGCATCTTCTTGAAGTTTTCCCGTACCCGGTCGAACACCACCACCGACTCGTTCACCGAATAGCCCAGCACGGCCAGCACGGCGGCCAGCACCGGCAGCGAGAACTCCCACTGGAAGAAGGCGAAGAAGCCGAGGATGATCACCACGTCGTGCAGGTTGGCGACGATGGCCGAGACGGCGAAGCGCCACTCGAAGCGCAGCGCCAGGTAAACGATGATGCCGAAGATCACCAGCAGCAGGGCGATGGCGCCGTTCTCCGCCAGCTCCTTGCCGACCTGCGGCCCGACGAATTCGACGCGCTTGAGCTGCGCGCCGGCATCGGCCTGCTGCAGCACGCCGGCGATGCTGCTGCCGAGCGCGGCGGAATCCTGGCCGGGCTTGAGCGGCATGCGGATCAGCACGTCGCGGCTGCTGCCGAAATTGACCACCTGGGTATCGGTGAAATTGGCCCCGGCCAGCGTGTCGCGGATCTTCTGCGTGTCGGCGGCCTGCGGGTAGTTCACCTCGATCAGGGTGCCGCCGGTGAACTCGACGCTGAAGTGCAGCCCCTTCGTGGCGAGGAAGAACACCGCGGCGACGAAGGTGAGCAACGAAATGACGTTGAACACCAGCGCATGGCGCATGAAGGGGATGTCTTTGCGGATCTTGAAGAATTCCATCGCTTATATCCTTACTTCCATGCCACGTTGCCGATCGCCAGGCCGGCCAGCTTGCGTCGGCCGCCATAGACCAGGTTGACGATGCCGCGCGAGACCACCACCGAACTGAACATCGAGGTGAGGATGCCCAGGCAATGCACCACGGCGAAGCCGCGCACCGGGCCGGAGCCGAAGATGAGCAGCGCCAGGCCGGCGATGAGCGAGGTGACGTTCGAGTCGAGAATGGTGCCGAAGGCGCGCTCGTAGCCGGCGCTGATCGCCGCCTGCGGCGTGGCGCCGTTCCTCAGCTCCTCGCGGATGCGCTCGTTGATGAGCACGTTGGCGTCGATGGCCATGCCCAGCGTCAGCGCGATGGCGGCGATGCCGGGCAGCGTCAGGGTCGCCTGCAGCATGGAGAGCAGGGCGATCAGCATCAGCAGGTTGGTCGACAGCGCCACCACCGATATCAGGCCGAACATCAGGTAGTAGATGGCCATGAAGACGGCGATGGCGAGGAAGCCGTAGAGCGTCGACTTGAAGCCGCGCTCGATGTTCTCGGCGCCGAGGCTCGGGCCGATGGTGCGTTCCTCGATGATTTCCATCGGCGCGGCCAGACTGCCTGCGCGCAGCAGCAGGGCGACGTCGTTGGCCTCCACGGTGCTCATGCGGCCGGAGATCTGCACGCGGCCGCCGCCGATCTCCGTGCGGATCACCGGCGCCGTGATGACCTCGCCCTTGCCCTTCTCGATGAGCAGGATGGCCATGCGCTTGCCGACGCTTTCGCGCGTGACGTCCTTGAAGATGCGCGCGCCGGCGGAATCGAGGGTCAGGTGCACCGCCGCCTCGTGGGTCTGGTTGTCGAAGCCGGGCTGGGCGTCGGTGAGGCGGTCGCCGGTCAGCACGACCTGCTTCTTCACCAGCAGCGGCGCGCCGCTGCGCTCGACGTAATACTCCGTGCCGACCGGGGGCTGGCCCTTGGCGGCCTCTTCCATGACCGCCGGGTTCTGGCTGTTCTCGTCGTCCACCATGCGCACTTCCAGCGTGGCGGTGCGGCCGAGGATGTCCTTCGCCTTGGCCGTGTCCTGCACGCCGGGCAGCTGCACGACGATGCGGTCGGCGCCCTGCTGCTGGATCACCGGCTCGGCCACGCCCAGTTCGTTGATGCGGTTGTGCAGGGTGGTGATGTTCTGCTTGATGGCGAATTCCTGGATGCGCTTCTGCGCTTCCGGCTTGAGGGTGGCGGTCAGCTTGAAGTCGGCGCCGTCCTGGACTTCCGTCAGCAGCAGGTCGGGCTGGCTGATCTCGATGGCGGCGCGCGCCTTGTTGCGCGTCTCGGCATCGCGGAAGCGGATGGCGAGCAGGTCGCGCTCGCGCGCGATGCCGCCATGGCGCACGCCCTTGTCGCGCATCAGGGAGCGCAGGTCGGCGGCGGTGGCGTCGAGGCGCTTGGTCAGCGCCCCCTTCATGTCGACCTGCAGCAGGAAATGCACGCCGCCGCGCAGGTCCAGGCCCAGGTACATGGGCAGGGCGTGCATCGAGGTCAGCCAGGCGGGCGAGCGGGACAGCAGGTTGAGCGCCACCACGTAGGAGGCGTTCTCCGGATCGGGATTGAGCGCCTTCTCGATGGCGTCCTTGGCCTTGATCTGCGTTTCGGTATCGCCGAAGCGGGCGCGCACGCTGTTCTGGTCGGCAAAGACGCCCTGGTGCGCGATGCCCGCGGCCTTGAGGATTTCCTCGGCGCGGCCGAGCAGCTTGAGGTCGACCTTGACCGTGGCCTTCACGCTGGAGACCTGCACCGCCGGCGCCTCGCCGTAGAAATTGGGCAGGGTGTACAGCAGGCCGAGGGTCAGCGCCACGGCGATGAGGATGTATTTCCAGAGCGGGTAGCGGTTCATCGGTGCGTGAGCGGTGAGCAGTGAGCAGTGAGCGGCAAGGGCGGGCGGTTTTTTCCGCTCACCGCTTACCGCTTGCCGCTCACAAGTTTTTCAATGTGCCCTTCGGCAGGATGGCTGTGATGGCGTTCCTCTGCACCGAGATCTCAACATTCTCGGCGATCTCGACACCGATATAGGTTTCGCCCATCCGGGTGATGCGGCCGGCGATGCCGCCATTGGTCAGCACCTCGTCGCCCTTCTGCATGGCTTCGACCATGGCCTTGTGCTCCTTGGCCTTCTTCATCTGCGGCCGGATCATGAGGAACCAGAGGACGACGAACATCAGGGCGATGGGCAGCATGCCCATCAGGCCGCCGGTCGGGTCGCCGCCGGCGGCAGGCGCAGCTTGCGCCCAGGCATTGGAAATCAGCACGTTGGTCTCCGTGAGAGGTATGAAAAACCGCGAAATTATAACAGCTTGGCTGTCGTATCCGCCGACTACTTGCGACGCGCTTCGTGGAAGGCGGCGACGGTGTCCGCCAGCCGGCCCGCGGCTATCGCTTCACGCAGTTCGGCCATGAGCTGCTGGTAGTAGAAGAGGTTGTGCAGGGTGTTCAGTCGCGCGCCGAGGATTTCGTTGACCCGCTGCAGGTGGTGCAGGTAGGCGCGGGTGAAGTGGCGGCAGGTCGGGCAGGGGCAGGTTTCGTCGAGCGGCCGCGTGTCGGCGGCGTGGGCGGCGTTGCGGATTTTCACCGTCCCATGGCGGGTGAACAGCCAGCCGTTGCGCGCGTTGCGCGTCGGCAGGACGCAGTCGAACATGTCGATGCCCTGCTGCACGGCATTGACCAGGTCTTCCGGCGTGCCGACCCCCATCAGATAGCGCGGCCGCTCCTGCGGCAGCCGCGGCGCGGTATGGGCGAGGATGCGCTGCATGTCGGTCTTCGGTTCGCCGACCGAGAGTCCGCCAATGGCGTAGCCGTCGAAGCCGATCCCGGCCAGGCTGGCGAGCGACTCGTCGCGCAGATCCTCGAACATGCCGCCCTGGACGATGCCGAAGAGGGCGTTCGCGTTTCCCTCATGGGCGCGTTTCGAGCGCTCGGCCCAGCGCAGGGACAGGCGCATCGACTTGGCCGCCTCGTCGTGCGTGGCGGGGTAGGGCGTGCATTCGTCGAAGATCATCACGACGTCGGAGTTCAGCACGCGCTGGATGCGCATGGATTCTTCCGGCGTGAGGAACAGGCGGTCGCCGTTCACCGGCGAGGCGAACTTGACGCCTTCCTCGCCGATCTTGCGCAGTGCGCCCAGGCTGAAGACCTGGAAGCCGCCCGAGTCGGTGAGGATCGGCCCGTCCCAGCCCATGAAGCGGTGCAGGCCGCCGTGGGCGGCGATGACCTCCAGCCCCGGCCGCAGCCAGAGGTGGAAGGTGTTGCCGAGCACGATCTGGGCGCCGAGGGCCTTCACTTCGTCCGGCGCCATGGCTTTCACCGCGCCGTAGGTGCCGACCGGCATGAAGGCCGGCGTGTCGGCAACGCCGTGGGCGAGGGTCAGGCGGCCGCGGCGGGCGGCGCCGTCGGTGGCGAGCAGTTCGAATTTCATCCCAGAGCCTCCCGCTGGGCCATCCCAAGGGAGGTCTGCGCCCCCTCGGGGGGCAGCGAACGCAGTGAGCGTGGGGGTCGTTTCATATGTCGTGCCTGGTGATGAACATGGCGTCGCCGTAGCTGAAGAAGCGGTAGCGTTCGGCCACCGCGTGCGCGTAGGCCCGCCGTATATTCTCCATGCCGCCGAAGGCCGACACCAGCATCAGCAGGGTCGATTTCGGCAGATGGAAGTTGGTGATGAGGGCGTCGGCCGTGCGGAAGCGGAAGCCGGGCAGGATGAAGAGCTCGGTCTCGCCCGGTCCGGCGAGGATATCGCCTTCCTGGGCGGCGGCTTCCAGCGCGCGCAGGCTGGTGGTGCCGACGGCGACGATGCGCCCGCCGCGCGCCCGCGCGGCGGAGAGGGCATCGGCAGTGTCCGCCGGAATCACGTAGCGCTCGCGGTGCATGCGGTGATGCGACAGGTCCTCGACGCGCACCGGCTGAAAGGTGCCGGCGCCGACATGCAGCGTCAGCCAGGCGAACTCCACCCCTTTGGCGCGCAGCGTCTCAAGCAGGCCCGGATCGAAGTGCAGGCCGGCCGTGGGGGCGGCCACCGAGCCGCGCTCCCGCGCATACACCGTCTGGTAGCGCGCCTCGTCGGCCTCCGCCGCCTGGCGCTGGATGTAGGGCGGCAGCGGCAGCTTGCCGTGCCGTTCGAGGAGATCGACCAGGTCATCCGTGCCGGGGAAGCGCAGCAGGAAAAACTCCCCGTCGCGGGCCACCACCCGCACCTCCAGCGCGTCCTCAAGGATGAGCCGGCTGCCCGGCCTGGGCGCATGGCTGGCGCGCACCTGGGCCAGCGCCTCGTGGCGGCCGACGGGACGTTCGATCAGCACCTCCACGTGTCCGCCGCTGTCCTTGATGCCATGCAGGCGTGCATGCAGGACGCGCGTGTCGTTGAACACCAGCAGGTCGCCCCCGCGCAGCAGATCGGGCAGGTCGCTGAAACGCCGGTCTTCCAGTTGGCCGCCGTCTGCAACCAGCAGACGGCTGGCCGTACGCTCCGGCAGCGGGAACTGGGCAATCAGTTCCGGCGGCAGGTCGTAATCGAAGTCGGCCAGGGAGAGCGGCATTTTGTTTGATTCGCGGGTGCCGGATGCGGGATAATGCGCGCTCTTTACGCGGCCCGTGATTTTACGCGGGATCGCCCATTAGCGCCGCAAGGCGCACCCCAGGCCGGGATGGCGGAATTGGTAGACGCAGCGGACTCAAAATCCGCCGCTGGCAACAGCGTGGGGGTTCGATTCCCCCTCCCGGCACCACGGTTCAAGCGGACTCACAACACGCCGCGCAGCGGCTTGTTGCGGCGCAGGCTAACCTGCGCAGCAGGTTAAGGCCGCAGGCCGGCCGAAGTCAAAATCCGCCGCTGGCAACAGCGTGGGGGTTCGATTCCCCCTCCCGCACCATCAGATTGCTTTCTGGCGTTATCGATAATCCAACCTATTTGGAGGGGGATCCCCTTTGGCGGCCAGACATGGCATTAGTTTGATAAAAATCAAGGAAGCAGGAGCTTATAAGGAAGAATCTTGCGTCAGCACAAAAACCGTATAATTTTTGGGCTCTTTCCATTATTGGGTTCTTCGTTGAGGGAGAAAACACATGCAGAAACGCAATTCGATTTCCGGTTCCCTGCGCCTGGCGGCCCTGCCCCTGGCAGTAGCCGGCCTGTTCAATGTCGCCTACGCGCAGCAGGCGCCTGCCGCAGCGCCGACGCTGACGGCGGAAGAGAAGGCGACCGCCAAGAAGATCTATTTCGAGCGCTGCGCCGGCTGCCACGGCGTGCTGCGCAAGGGCGCGACGGGCAAGAACCTGGAGCCGCACTGGAGCAAGAAATTGCCTGACGGCTCGATGCAGGAGGGCGGCACGCTCAAGCTGGGCCAGAACCGCCTCGAGAAGATCATCGCCTACGGCACCGAGGGCGGCATGGTCAACTTCGACGACATCCTGACCAAGGAAGAGCTCTCCCTCATGGCCAAGTACATCCAGAACACCCCGGATGTGCCGCCCGAGTACAGCTTCAAGGAAACCACCGACTCCTGGAAGGTGATCGTGCCGGTCAAGGACCGTCCGACCAAGCAGATGAACAAGTTCAACCTGAAGAACATGTTCTCGGTCACCCTGCGCGACACCGGCGAAGTCGCCCTGATCGACGGCGACACCAAGGATATCCGCAGCATCGTCAAGACCGGCTATGCGGTGCACATTTCCCGCCTGTCGAAGTCCGGCCGCTATGTGTACGTGATCGGCCGCGACGGCCGCCTGTCCCTGATCGACCTGTGGATGGAAAAACCCGCCGTGGTGGCCGAAGTCAAGATCGGCTTCGATGCGCGTTCCGTCGATACTTCCAAGTTCAAGGGTTTCGAGGACAAGTACGCCATCGCCGGCTCCTACTGGCCGCCCCAGTACGTCATCATGGACGGCGATACCCTCAAGCCCCTCAAGGTCGTCAGCACCCGCGGCATGACGGTGGATGGCGAGTATCACCCCGAGCCGCGCGTGGCCTCGATCGTATCGTCCGAGATCAAGCCGGAGTGGGTGGTCAACATCAAGGAAACCGGGCAGATCCTGCTGGTGGACTACAGCGACATCAAGAACCTGAAGACCACCACCATCGAGTCGGCCAAGTTCCTGCATGACGGCGGCTGGGATGCCTCCAAGCGCTACTTCCTGGTGGCGGCCAACGCCTCCAACAAGATCGCCGCGGTGGACACCAAGTCGGGCAAGCTGGCGGCCCTGATCGACACCAAGAAGCTCCCCCACCCGGGCCGTGGCGCCAACTTCGTGCATCCCCAGTTCGGTCCCGTCTGGGCCACCGGCCACCTCGGCGCGGATGTCGTGACCCTGATCAGCACGCCGTCCGACAATCCGAAGTTCGCCAAGTACAAGAGCCACAACTGGAAGGTCGTCCAGGAAATGAAGCACGTTCCGGGCAACCTGTTCGTCAAGACCCATCCGAAGTCCAAGCATTTCTGGGCTGACGCGCCGCAGAATCCGGAGAAGGCGCTCGCCGAATCCGTGGCGGTGTGGGACATGGCCGACCTGTCCAAGCCGAAGAAGGTCATCAACGTCGCCAAGGACTCCGGCCTGCCTGAAACCAAGGCGACCCGTCGCGCCGTGCATCCCGAGTACAGCGCCGATGGCAAGGAAGTGTGGATCTCGCTGTGGGGCGGCAAGACCGACCAGTCGGCCATCGTGGTGTATGACGACGCGACGCTGGCCGTGAAGAAGGTGATCACCGATCCGAAGATGATCACCCCGACCGGCAAGTTCAACGTCTACAACACGCAGCACGACATCTACTGATCGTCATCCAGCGACAAGACATCCCGGGGGCCTAGCGCCCCCGGGTGTTTGTTGGAAGCCGATTTTTTTCAAGGACTGGACTTCAATATGTCCGACACCGGTTCGTCTTCTGGCGGATTCTGGCGCATGCTGCGCCAGCCCAGCGCCAAATATTCGTTGCTGACCCTGCTGGTGGCCGGTTTCTTCTCCGGCATCATTTTCTGGGGCGGCTTCAACACCGCGATGGAAGCCACCAACACCCTGGAGTTCTGCATTTCGTGCCACGAGATGCGCGAC
>JACRPA010000004.1 GCA_016214145.1 Rhodocyclales bacterium | reverse complement strand
GTCGCGCATCTCGTGGCACGAAATGCAGAACTCCAGGGTGTTGGTGGCTTCCATCGCGGTGTT
Source organism: Rhodocyclales bacterium (assembly GCA_016214145.1). Taxonomy (GTDB): domain Bacteria; phylum Pseudomonadota; class Gammaproteobacteria; order Burkholderiales; family Rhodocyclaceae; genus Desulfobacillus. The sequence goes on along the minus strand of JACRPA010000004.1, from coordinate 170,541 downwards.
GAAGCCGCCCCAGAAAATGATGCCGGAGAAGAAACCGGCCACCAGCAGGGTCAGCAACGAATATTTGGCGCTGGGCTGTTTCAATGCGCTCCAGCAACGTCCGACCATGCCTTTGCTTTCGGCCATGTTTGCTCCTTTATCCGATCATCCGGCTTTTGGCCGGATGATTTAATCTAAGTGCCAGACTGGATTGAAAAAACTGGACGGATAATGGTGCAATTGCTGTGGTGCGACATTGATTTGACGCAAGGTTTGCCAAAATTCCCGAGTAGTTTGACGGGGGCTATTGTGCCTTGCCAGCGCCGGATTTCATCCCTTTCCTGGATTGCTTCTGGGCGGCGGCGCGGGCTTTCTTGATGCTCTCGGACAAGGACGCAGCATCCTCGGAATCGGGCGGCAGTTGCTTGAGCAGGCGCTCCCAGTAAGCGACCGCCGCCGCATAGTCCTCGCGTTCGTAGGCGGCCGTTCCGGCCAGGACGAGGGCGTCGGGGAACTCCGGATCGAGCTTGAGGGCGCGGGCGATCAGTTCACTGGGGCGCCCGCGCAGCGAGCCGCCGGTGGACAGGGCGAGCGCCTCGGCATAATCGGTGAGCAGATTGGGATCTGTGCCTACAAGCTTTTCGGCCTTGCCGAAGGCGCGCGTCGATTCCTCGTAGCGCCCCATCGCCTTGTACGAGCGCGCCAGCATTATCCAGCCCTTGGGATCGTCCGGGTTCTGCTCCATGCGTGCCGCCAGCTTTGCCACCATTTCCTCGATCTGCTGTGCCGTCACCTTCGGCGGCTGCGCGCTCTCGGGCGACAGCGCAGGAATGTTGCCCAGCGCGAAATAAAGCGCGGCGGCGGCGATCGGCAGGGTCAGGCCGATGAGCAGGGCGCTGCGCCGGGCCGGGCGCGGGCTGGCGCTTGCCGAGCCGTCGCCGCCGGCATCCTCCAGCAGGCGGCGCTGCAGTTCGCGCCGGCCTTCCTCGAAATCGGTCTGGTTCAGACTGCCCGAAGCGAAATCGCGATCCAGTTCGGCCAGTTGATCGCGATAGATGCCGGCGTTGATGGCGTTGCGTGAGGCCTCGGCTCCGGCGGCGCGCTGGCGGACCAGCGGCAGGATCAGGAACAGCAGGGTGAGGGCAAGCAGAACCGCTGCCGCAATGAGGAAACCGGTCATGGCTTGTCATTCTCCGCAAGCTGGAGCAGCTCATCCGCCTTCTTCTGCTCCTCCGCGCTGAGCGTTGTCGCGGTGACGCGCCGCCCGCGCCTGCGCAGCACGATCACCAGCGCGGCGACGCCGGCGACGAGCAGCAGGAACGGCCCGAACCAGAGCAGGAACGTGGTGCCCTTCAGCGGCGGCCGGTAGCGCACGAAGTCGCCATAGCGGCCCACCATGAACTCGAGAATATCCTTGTCCGACTTGCCCTGGCCGATCTGCTCGCGGATTTCGCGGCGCAGATCCTGCGCCAGGTCGGCGCGCGAGGCGGCCAGCGATTCATTCTGGCAGACCAGGCAGCGCAGTTCTTCGGAGATCGTCACCATGCGCTTTTCCACCGCCTCGTCCTGCGCCAGCGGCGCGGCTTCCCTGGCGAAACCCAGGCTGAACGCAGCCAAACAGACCAGTGCGAAAACGAGGCGCCTCATTTCTGCAGTTCCTTCACCAGCGGCAGGATGGTCTTCTCCAGCGCGTCCTGCGTCACCGGGCCGATCTGCTTGTAGCGGATGACGCCGGCCTTGTCGATGACGTAGGTTTCCGGCACGCCGTAGACGCCGTAGTCGATGCCGACGCGGCCCTCGGCGTCGACGATCGACAGCGCGTAGGGATCGCCGAACTGCCGCAGCCATTTCAGGGCGTCGGCGCGCTGGTCCTTGTAGTTGAGGCCGTAGATCGGCACGAGGCCCGACTTCGCCAGTTCGACCAGGATCGGATGCTCCTGCCGGCAGGAGACGCACCAGGAGGCCCAGACGTTGAGCAGCCAGACCTTGCCCTGCAGGTCCTTCGGCGCGAATTTCGCCTCCGTCCTGTGCAATTGCGGCAGCTCGAAGGCCGGCGCCGGCTTGCCCACCAGGGGCGAGGGCACTTCGCGCGGATCGCGGTTCAGGCCGATGGCGAGGAAGGCCACCAGCACGATGAAGATGCCGAGCGGCAGGAGAAAACGGTTCATGCCTTGGCTCCTTGCATGGCCGGCACGGCGCTCACGGCCTTCTTCAGTCGGTAGCGCCGGTCGCTCAGGGCAAGCAGGCCGCCCAGCGCCATGAGCAGGCAGCCGCCCCAGATCCAGTCGACGAAGGGCTTGTAGTACACGCGCACGCTCCAGGCGCGCTCGTCAATCGGTTCGCCGAGCGAGACATAGACGTCGCGCAGAACCCCCGCGTCGATGGCCGCCTCGGTCATTGGCATGGCCGAGGAGAAGTAGCTGCGTTTTTCCGGGTGCATGGTTTTCAGCGCCTTGCCCTCTTTCGAGAGTTCCACTTCACCCACCATGGCACGGTAGTTCGGCCCCATCTCCGGCCGCACGCCGACGAAGCGGAAGGTGTAGCCGCCCACCGTCACCGTGTCGTCCGGCTCCATGCGCACATCCTTTTCCTCCTGGTAGGCCGACACCAGCGTGACGCCGAGGACGAAGGCGGCGATGCCGATGTGCGCCAGATGCATGCCCCACCAGCTGCGCGGCTGTTCAAGCAGTCCGCCCTGGCTGCCGCGCAGGCGGGCGACGATGCCGACCGCGCTGGCGCCGACGATCCAGGCGGCCAGCGCGATGCCCAGCGCCACCAGCGGCGACCAGCGTCCGTAGGCGAAGGGCACGGCGACGGCAAAAGTCAGTGCCGCCAATACGGCGGGCCACAGCGGCTTCAGCGTGTCCGCCAGGCTGGCGTGCTTCCAGCGCATCAGCGGGCCGGGCGCCATGAGCAGCAGCGCCGGCACCATCAGCGGCACGAAGACTGAGTTGAAATAGGGCGGCCCGACCGACAGCTTGCCCATGCCCAGCGCGTCGATGAAGAGCGGGTAGAGCGTGCCGAGCAGCACGCTGCCGGCGGCCACCAGCAGCAGCACGTTGTTCATCAGCAGCAGCGATTCGCGCGAGACCAGGCCGAAGGCGCCGCCCAGCCCGACTTTCGGCGCACGCAGGGCGAAGAGGAACAGCGAGCCGCCGACCACCGCGGCGAGGAAGATCAGGATGAAGATGCCGCGGCGCGGATCGGTGGCGAAGGCGTGCACCGAGGAGAGCACGCCCGAGCGCACGAGGAAGGTGCCGAGCAGCGAGAGCGAGAAGGCGGCGATGGCCAGCAGCACCGTCCAGTTCTTGAAGCCGCCGCGCTTTTCCGTCACCGCCAGCGAATGCACCAGCGCCGTGCCCACCAGCCAGGGCATGAAGGAGGCGTTCTCCACCGGGTCCCAGAACCACCAGCCGCCCCAGCCCAGCTCGTAATAGGCCCACCAGGAACCAAGGGCGATGCCGAGCGTGAGGAAGACCCAGGCCGCCGTGGTCCACGGCCGCGACCAGCGCGCCCAGGCGGCGTCGAGCTGGCCGGAGAGCAGCGCGGCGATGGCGAAGGCGAAGGCCACCGAGAAGCCGACATAGCCCATGTAGAGCATGGGTGGATGGAACACCAGGCCCGGATCCTGCAGCAGGGGATTCAGGTCGCGGCCGTCTTCGGCGGCTGGCAGCAGGCGCTCGAAGGGGCTGGAAGTGAGCAGGATGAAGAGCAGGAAGCCGGCGGCGACCAGGCCGAGCACGCCGAGCACGCGCGCCGCCATGGCGTCGGGCAGGTGGCGCGAGAGGAAGGACACCGCCACCGTCCAGCCGGAGAGCATCAGCATCCACAAGAGCAGCGAACCCTCGTGGCCGCCCCAGACAGCGGCGATGCGGTACATCAGCGGCAGGCGCGAGTTGGAATGCTGCGCCGTGTAGACGACGGAGAAATCGTTGGCGACGAAGGCCCAGGTGAGGCAGCCGAAGGCGAGCGCGACGAGCAGGAACTGCGCGCGCGCCGCCGGTCGCGCCAGCGCGATCCACGGCCGGCTGCCGTTGGCGGCACCGGCCAGCGGCAGGGTGCCCTGCACGAGGGCGACGAGCAGTGCGAGGATCAGGGCGAAGTGGCCGAGTTCGGGGATCATCGGATAACCGCTCCTGACGCAAAGGGCGCAAAGGCGCAAAGGTCGCAAAGAAATCGCAAAACATGAACCAAAGACCCTTTGCGTTCTTTGCGTCTTTGCGTTCTTTGCGTTGAAAGAGTTTTCATCATTGCTTCACCGTCTTTGCCGCCTTGTGCGCCTCATCGACCGCATGCTGCGCTTCAGGGGGCATGTAATTTTCGTCGTGCTTGGCCAGCACTTCGCTGGCGGTGAACAGGCCGTTCTCGCCCAGCTTGCCCTGCGCCACGACGCCTTTCCCTTCGCGGAACAGGTCGGGCAGGATGCCGGTGTAGGCGACCGGGAATTCCTTCGCCGTGTCGGTGACGATGAACTGCACGGTGAGGCCGTCGGGCTGGCGCTTCAGGCTGCCATCCTTGACCAGGCCGCCGATGCGGAAGGCCTTGCCCTTGGGCGCCTCGCCCGCCGCGATCTGCGTCGGCGTGAAGAAGAACACCAGGTTGCTCTGGAAGGCATTGAGCACCAGCGCGGCGGCTAGCCCCAGCACGGCGAGGCCGCCGCCGATGAGGGCGAAGCGTTTATGTCTCGGTTTCATTTTGGCTCCGGCCGCCGCTGCGCGGCTTAACCTTGGCTGCGCCAAGGTTAGCCTGCGCCGAAATGTTCATTTCAGAAATTTTCATTCACATTTTCCTTGCGAGCGGCGATTTCCCGCTTGAGTTCGGTGAGGGCGTTGCTTCGACGCGCCTTGGCGAGAATAGGTTCCACGATCATGAGCAGCAGGCAGGCGCCGAAGGAGCCCCAGACGTAGAGCGCGTGGCCGCCCATGGCGAGAAACTCGGAGAAGCTGTTCCACTTCATGATTTCAGTTCCTTGAGTTCTTCCACCCAGCCGGCGTGGCGCTCCCGCTCCAGGATGATGGCGCGCACGCGGGTCAGCGACACGGCAATGGAATACATCCAGAAGGCCAGCGCCATCAGCAGCATGCCCCACAGCATGGTCTGCGCCATCGAGGGCGAGCGGGTCAGGCTGACCGAGGCGCCCTGGTGCAGGGTATTCCACCATTTCACCGAGAAATAGATGATGGGAATGTTGGCCACGCCGACCAGCGCCAGCACGGCGCCGGCCTTGTCGGCGCGGCGCGCATCGTCGATGGCCGACTGCAGGGCGATGAAGCCGAGGTAGAGGAAGAACAGGATCAGTTCGGAGGTCAGCCGCGCGTCCCACACCCACCAGGTGCCCCACATCGGCTTGCCCCAGAGGGCGCCGGTCCACAGCGAGAGGAAGGCCATCAGCGCGCCGGTCGGCGCCAAGGCGGAAGCCATCATGCCGGACAGGCGTGTGTTGAAGCCGAGGCCGAGCGCCGCCCAGAAGGCCATGATGAGATAGATGAACATCGACAGCCACGAGGCCGGCACGTGGATGAAGATGATGCGGTAGCCCTCGCCCTGCTGGGCGTCGGTGGGCGCGACGAAGAAGCCGATGTAGAGGCCGACGAGGCCGAACACGGCCGTCAGCGCCCAGAACCAGGGAATCATCTTCCCCGCCAGCGGATAGAAGGTCTGCGGCGAGGCGAACTTGAACCAATTGACGATGCGATTCGACATTTTTAACAGCAAACCACCAAGACACCAAGAGCACCAAGGGGCACAAAGAACTTCTTGGTGCATCTTGGTGCCTTGGTGCCTTGGTGGTGAAGATTCTTGTTCATTCCAATGCAATCCTTAATGCAACCGTCGTTGCCCACGGTCCGAAAAAAGCCGCCAGCGCCAGGAAGGCCGCCAGCAGCGACAGGTGCGCCGTCGCGCCCAGGCCGCCCAAGTCGGCCTCCACCGCGCCGGCGCCGAAGATCAGCACCGGCACATACAGCGGCAGCACCAGCAGCGACACCAGCACGCCGCCGCCGCGCACGCCCAGGGTCAGCGCTGCGCCGATGGCGCCGATCAGGCTGAGCACCGGCGTGCCGATGAGCAGCGCGACCACCATCACCCCCAGCGAGCCGGCCGCCAGGTCGAACTGCAGCCCCAGCACCGGCGCCAGCAGCGCCAGCGGCAGGCCGGACAGCAGCCAGTGGGCGACCACTTTCCCCGTCACCAGCACGCCGAGCGGCACCGCCGACAGGGCCATCTGCTCCAGCGTGCCGTCGGCGTGATCCGCGGCGAACAGGCGGTTCAGCGACAACATGGTCGCCAGCAGCGCCGCCACCCACAGCACGCCGGGCGCGATCTGGCGCAGCATGGCCATTTCCGGCCCGATGCCGAGCGGGAACAGGCTGACGACGATGACGAAGAAGAACAGCGTCGTCAGCACGTCCGACTTGCGCCGCATGGCGAGCAGCAGGTCGCGCCGGATGACCGCGCCGAGCGCCGACAGAAGGCTCGTCTCAGCCATCAGTCGAGCCGCAGTTGCTCGACACGGCCTGCCGCCAGCGGCAGGTCCTGGTGACTGGTCAGCACTGCCATGCCACCCGAAGCCAGGTGCGCGTCGATGACGCCGCCCAGGTTCGCCACCGCGGTCTTGTCCAGCGCCGTGAGCGGCTCGTCGAGCACCCACAATTTCCGCTTCTCCAGCAGCAGGCGGGTGAGCGCCACGCGGCGTTTCTGGCCGGCGGACAGCACGCGCGCCGGCAGGTCTTCGCGCCCCTTCAGGCCCAGTTGCCGCAGCGCCAGTCGCGCCGCCTCCACATCGACCGGCGTGCCGGCCAATGTGGCCGAAATGCGCGCGTTCTCCAGCGCCGTCAGGTCGTCCTTCACCGCGCCGGCGTGGCCGCAATACAGCAGCTCGCCGCGGTAATCCTCCGCCAGCTTGCGGATCGGCTCGCCGTTCCAGCGGATATCGCCCTGCTCCGGCTGAGCCAGGCCGCAGATCATGCGCAACAGGCTGGTCTTGCCGCTGCCGTTGGCGCCCTGCACCATCAGGCAGGCGCCCGGGTCGAGCCGGAACGACAGGCCGCGAAACAGGCTTTTCTCGCCGCGCACGCACTCCAGGTTGCTGGCTTCAAGCATGGTGAATTCTGCAGGACTCCGCCGGGGAGGAGCTTGTCTAAAATCAAAACGGGCCGTAACAGCCCGAAAACATAGAATTTTACCCGTTGGGACGCGGTGACGGTGATTTGCGCAGTCTTTCTATGAATTAGCCAGGGGGAGCCAGGTGTGCGTTCGCGAAGCAGTCGGGAGCGGTCTGCGCGAGTTTGTCGTAGCGAGTGACGGGCTGCGCGCCGCATCGACGGCCGCTGCGATGCGCTCAACGCCGCTGCGGATCTGCCGCTCGTTGAGCGAGGAGAAGCCGAGCATGATGGCCCGCTCGGAATAGATGCAGCCGCCGAAGTCGCAGGCCGCCCCGGACTGCAGGGTGTAGATGCCGACGCCTTGCTCGGCCGCCATGGCCTGCAGCTCGGCCGCGCGCGGCAGGTCCTCGGCCAGGTGCCAGGCGATGTGCATGCCGCATTCGGTGCCGGAAACCACGACCTCGCCGAAATGCCGCCCCAGGCTGTCGACCAGGCAGTCGCGGCGCTCGGCGTAGCTTTGCCGAATGCGGCGCAGGTGGTTGTTGTAGCCGTTGCCGGAGATGAATTCCGCCATCACCGCCTGCTCCAGCCATGGGTGTCCGTTGTCGAGCAGCGCCTTGGCGGCGCGGGCCGGCGCGGCGAGATGTTTCGGCACGACGAGGTAGCCGAGCCGCAGGCCGGCGCCGATGGACTTGGAGAAGGTGCCCAGGTAGATCACGCAGCCGTGGCTGTCGAGCCCCATCAGCGCTTCGATCGGCGAGCCGCGGTAGCGGAAATCGCTGTCATAGTCGTCCTCGACGATGTAGGTGCCCGTGCGCCAGGCCCAGTCGAGCAGGCGCAGGCGGCGTTCCAGCGAAAGCGTAAAGCCCATCGGATACTGGTGCGAGGGCGTCACGTAGAGCAGTGCCGCGCCCGCTTCCGGCAATTCATCCACGCACAGCCCGCTGTCATCCACGGCGATCGGCGCCAGGTGCGCGCGGTAGCTCTCGTAGAGGTAGGCGGCGCCCTGGTAGGCGGGGTTCTCGATCGCCACGCTCATGCCCTCGCGCAGGAGCAGCCGCGCCGTCAGGTTGAGCCCCTCCTGGCAGCCGGCGACGATGATGATCTGGTCCGGGTCGACGTTGATGCCGCGCGCCGGGCCGAGGTGGTCGGCGATCGCCTTGCGCAGGTCGATCAGGCCGGCGGGATCGCGATACTCGGTCAGGCGCGTGCCCGCAGTGACCAGCATCCGGTTGATGAGTCGGCGCCAGGCCTTGATCGGGAAGGAATGCGGATCGGGCCGGCCGAGCCAGAAGTCGTAGGCCAGACGCCGCTGGTTGACCACCGCCTGGGCGCGGCCCTCGAAGGCGATCGGACGACGCGCGGAGAAATCCTGCGCGCCGGCCCCGGCGGCCAAGGGCAGGCGCTTGGCGGTGAGGCAGTCCTCGGGCAGCTCGAAGCTGACATAAGTGCCGATGGCCTCACGCGTCTGTAGATAACCCTCGGCGGCCAGTCGGTCATAGGCCAGCAGCACGGTATTGCGGGAAACACCAAGTTGGTCGGCAAGCGCGCGGCTGGCGGGGAGGTGCGTGCCGGGCTTCAGGCGTCCGCCGAGGATCAGTTTGCGCACCTGTTCATACAGCTGGGCCTGCAGCGACTGCCGGCTCTTCGGGTCGAGCAAGATCGGGATTTCCACGTCGCCCTCCTCCGGCTCTGGAGGCCGGATGAATTGAATGGTTTCATGGTAGACCCGAAATCGGCAATGTCCATAGGGCCACGGCGGAAAGCGCTGCTGGTACCAGGGATCAGGGTTTGACCACCCGCCTTCCCTGCGCCAGGCTGGCGTCGAGGTCGGTCTCGGCCACCTCCTTGTGCACCAGGTTCTGGTGGCAGTCGATGCAGGTGGCCTTCTGCGTGCGCATTTTCTCGTGCGCCGCCCGGGCGTCGGCGCCGGGCGGCTGCGGGTCCTTGTGGCAGGCGCGGCAGGTGACGCTGTCCCAGCGCTTCAGATTCATGCGCGCGTCGTGGGCCATCTTGGGCCGCCGGGCGTCGAATTTCCTGATGTCCGAGTAGTCGTTCTTCAACTCCAGCACCAGTTCCCGGGCACCGTCGATGACATGGCTTGCCACGGCGAGATGGAAGTTCGCCAGACCCTGCGGGATGTGGCAGTCCTTGCAGCCGGGGTTGGCGCCGAGGGCGCCGTAATGCGAGGACTTCTGCAGTTCCTCGGCGGGGTAGCTCATCGAATGGCAGCTCATGCAGAACTGCGTCGTGGACAGCGCCGCCTCGCCGCCGAAGAGGGCGGCAATCAGCGCCAGCGTACCCGCTGCACCAAGCAGCAGCGCGCCGCCGTGCTGCCTCAGGTATGGGCGCAACCCGCCGCCCATCACTCCTCCTTGCCCTTCACGGCCGGCTTGGCCTTGGACTGGAACTCGTCGCGGAAGGGCGGCACGGGCGGCCCGGCGAACACCTCCTCGAGCTTGAAATGCTCGTGCATGACCTTGTCGTTGCGCACCGCCTTGCCGTAGTCGAAGCCGTACTTTTTGTCGACCTTCGGCGCGAAGGGCGTGAAGGGTTTTTTCGCGCTCTTCCAGGGCGAGCCTTCATAGTTCAGGTGGCAGGAGGCGCAGCGCTCCTCGAACTGGAATTCCTGTCCCGCATCGGCGAGCTGCTGGCGCGGCGTGCTCTGCTTCTTCTTCTCGAAGGCCTGGCCCGCCTTGCGGTGGAGCAGGCGGTATTCCGAGCCGGGGCCGTGGCAGTTCTCGCAGCCGACGCCGGTGAGGTACTTGCTCGGCTCTTTCGGGTCGAAGCCGCCTTCGTAGTTGAAACCGGTCGAGTGGCAGCCGACGCAGTCCGCGTCCTGCCGGTAGTCCTTGTTCGGATCCAGCTTGGCCTTCTTCTTGGCCTCGGTCCTGGCCTTGGGCGCGAGCGAATCCAGGGCCTTGGCGTGCGCCGTCTTTTCCCACGATTCGAGCTGGCTGCGATGGCAGGAGCCGCATTTCTTGCGCCCCTCGTAGTTGGGGGCCGCCGCGGCAGTGGCGGCGGTCAGCAATAAGGCGGCGGCCAGCATGCCGGCAAAATGAAGCTTCATGACACACTCCTTGCGTAACGCACTGGTTGTAATTTATGCGCAGACCCCGCCAGGTGGTAGAACCACCCGGGGGCCGGATGCTGGTGCCAGAGGGAAGATGCTCAGGACTGCCGGGGCGGGATCTTGTATACCCAGTAGCCGCCGTGCTGATAGACGAGCTGCAAGGCCTGCAGCTCGGCCGGCCTGGAAGTGGTGAGCGGCAGCATTTTCGCCAGCAGCGTGTCGCTGCTTTTCGCATCGGTCAGGAAGAAGACGCGCACCTGGTCATCGGCAAGTTCATGCAGTGCGTAGGCGGCGTATTTGTTGCCGTGCATCCATTGCTTGACGAAGCCGATCGGTCCATGCAGGTCGCCCTTCACCGGGAAGTCCTTATAGGCGACGCCGAGACGGTCGGGCCGCATCAACCCGAGCTTGAAGAGGTCCGAGACGTGAACCGCGACATAGGCTTCGCCCCCCCCCACCAGTTCGCGCAACGCGGCCACGCCCGTTTCCACCCCGCCGGACAGCGCGTCGGCGAAGCGTTGCAATTTCCGCTGTTCCTCGGCGTTCGCCGCTGCGCCCCAGAACTCGCGCTCGTAGTTGCCGATCGGCCCGCTGCGCGTCTGCCAGGCCGCCGGCGCGATGAAGGGCTCACCCAGGTGCGTGTCGAAGACCGTCTCGCGCCCGCTCAGCAGCCGCATCTGGCGCGAGGTGTCCCACCAGGCGAGCACAACGGCTTCCTTAGGCGTGTGCTTGCCGATCGCCTTGGCCAGCGCCGCCAGTTCGGATGTCCTGGTGTCGACGAACAACGCCGGTTCATCGCTGCGGTTCTCCCAGCCGAGCATCACTGGTGCGGCGTCGCCGCGGCGCGCGACATGCGCCACGGCTACCGGTTGGTCCACCCCCTCGACGCGGAGCTCATACTTGCCTATCTTGAGATCGGTCCAGGATTCGAGCCTGAGCTTGGCGAATTTGTCCGAGCCACCCTCTTCCACCAGCTGATAGCGATAGGGGGCGGGGCCGGGTTTCCAGGCCGCGTAGGCTATCCAGCCGAGGAGCAACAGCCCTCCCGCCACCAGGAGCAGTCCCAGTGACGGAAGGAGTCGGTTGCCGGGCCGTTCGAGCACCGCTTCCATGACGGTCGGTCAGCGCGCCGACTTGTCGCGCCGGCGCCAGCCGACCAGCGCCACGCCGCCGGCCAGCAGCAGGGCGCCGCCAAGCCCGCCGAGCGATGCGCGGGAGCCCGAATTGTCGGGATCGAGCAGGCTGATGCGCTTGGCTTCAAGCTTGGCCACCCGGTCCTTCAGTGCCGCCATCTCGCGGATCTTGGTGTCCTCGCTCATGATTTTGGAATAGGCCCGGTTGAGGGGCTCAAATCCCTCGGTGTAAGTCCATCCGCCCGGATTGACGTGTGCCATCCCCACATGCAGCTTGGCCAGATCGTTCTCGCCCATCTCGATGGCTTCGAACTCGATTGACGACGGCTGGTTGCCCTTGGTCCAGAACAGCTGCCAGAACTGCGCCACGCCTTCCTTGTCGGGCGGCGGCGGCGCCGGCCGATTGGTCGTCTGCCCGGGCAGCAGCTTGTCGGCGTAGAGCTTCTCGACCACCTTGTGCGCTTCCTGGAACTTGGCCAGCCCCTGCAGCGTGCCCTTGTCCATCAAGTCCAGATAGGAGCGGGCGAGGCTCTCGCTGTGGCACTGGGTGCAGGTTTTCACCCAGGCCTCCAGACGTTTTTCGGACCAGTCGCCCTTGATGTTCTCGGCGATGCCGGGCACCGAGGGGTAGTTGGCCCAGCGCACCTTGCGCACCATGTTGTGGCTGAACTTGCCCTGGAACTCCATGTGGCAGGTCTGGCAGGTCGGCGCCGTCTGGCCGCCTTTGGCGAAGGCGTCCTTCAACTGCACATCCCAGTTCCATTTGCCGCCCATGATCTCCGCCACCTTGCCGTGCTTGGAGAGCGTGTAGGCCTCCCAGTTGTTGTGGTCGACACCGTTGTGGCAGGTGGCGCAGGCCTGCGGCTTGCGCGACTCGACCACCGAGAACTCATGGCGGGTGTGGCAGCCGTCGCACTTGTTCTGGTTCTGGTGGCAGGTGGTGCAGCCGGCGGCGATTTCGCGCTGCGGCATGCCGGCCCAGATCGTCGTCTCGATATTGGCCTTGAAATCCAGCGCATGCGACGGACGACCCTTCGGCCACTGATCCTTCGGCCAAGTAATGGTGTCGCGCTCGGACTCGCGCTCGCCGAATTCCTGCAGGTGGCAGGTGGCGCAGACGTCGGCGGTGGGCATGCGCAGGTCGGCGCGGTGGTCGGCGCTCTTCTTGGCATTTACGTCAACGTGGCAGTCGATGCAGCCGACCTCCTTGAGCTGCTCGCCGGCGCCCAGCCTGCCGTGCGAGCGCAGGTTGTTCTCGACTTCCTCGAGTTTGGCCTTCTTGTAGTAGGTCGCATCCTTGGGCGTCAGCTTGCGGATATTGTCGAGGTTGGCGTGCGTGCTTTTCTTCCAGGCATTCACCCATACCGGCGTCTCGTCGGCATGGCACTTGACGCACTGCTGGCGCGAGGAGACTTCCTTGACCGACGAAGGCGGCTTGTAGGAGTTGGCCGGATCGAGATATTTGTCGAAAGCGATCGGCTCCCAGTACTTGGCATGCGTGCCGCGCCCGGCGCCCTCCGCCGGATCCTTGTAGCGCTTCACCAGCGCTTCATAGAGCTGCTTGGACGTGGCCGACTTGTCCAGCTTCAGCGCATCGTAGGTTTCCTTGGGAATGTCCGCCTGCGCGCCTGCCGCGAACAGCATGCCGCAGGCAAGCAGGAGCATTGCGCATTTCTGCCACAGATTGACGATCATCGGGGTCTCCTCCCTTATTGAACGCGTCCAAACGGAATTCGCGAGCGTCCATCATCGGACTCGCCGAACGGGGAAGAAAGCGCCGCGCCGGAAACATCTGATGGTGCCAATGGGGCCAGTCGGCACCGCACTTCGTGCCGGCCTTGGTGCCAGGCCGGCGAGCACCGGCTGGCGCCAAGAGTTATGCAGGGCTTGGCACTAATCGGCCCGGCGGCAGGCGCCAATAATGCCCCGGCATGCACAACGAAAGGGGGGAGCCGATGGAAACGGGAAACAGGCTGGGCAACATCTGGAACCGGCTGGTGATGGACCGGCGCAACTGGTGGTTGCCGCTCGCCGTGGTGATGGTCATCGGCATGGGCAGCATGATCTTCGTCGGCGCGAAGACCTACGACGATGCGCCGCCGATCCCGGACTTCGTCGATGTCGCCGGCGCGCCGGTGGTTACGCAGGAGGCGATCCTGCGCGGCCAGCTTGCCTTTCAGCGCTACGCCCTGATGGATTACGGCAGCCTGTTCGGCGACGGCGCGGCGCGCGGCGTCGATTTCACCGCCGACGCCCTGCACCGCACGGCCGAGGCGATGCTCGATCATTACGCCGGTCCGCCGCAGCAGGAGAACGGCACTGCGGCGCGTTCGGCGGCGCTAGCCCGCGTGCAGGCCGAGATCAGGCAGAACCGCTACGACGCGGCGCGCAACCGGGTGACGCTGAGCGAGGGCCAGGCCATTGCCTACGCGGCGCTGGTGCGCCACTACACTGCGATGTTCCGCGGCGAGGGGCCGGAAGCCTTTCATCCCGCCGGCTACATCACCGATGCGCAGGAGATCCGCGAACTGGCCGCCTTCTTCTTCTGGGGCGGCTGGGTCTGCGGCGCGCAGCGCCCCGGCGTGAACTACAGCTACACGCACAACTGGCCCTATGACGAACTGGCCGGCAACCGGCCCGGCGCGCCGGTGATGCTGTGGAGCGTGATCGCCGCGCTGGCCCTGGTGCTGTGCCTGGGCATCGTGCTGTTCCTCTACGGCCGCTACAGCCGCATGGCCGGCTGGCGCAGCGGCGGCGAACAGGAGAACCTCGCCACCCTGGCGCGGGTCGAGGGCTGGCGGCCGAGCGAAACCCAGCGCGTCGCTTACAAGTTCTTCGCGGCGGCGGCGGCCCTGTTCGTGCTGCAGATCGTCGCCGGGGTGCTGACGGTGCACGACTTCATCGGCTTCACCAGCTTCTTCGGCGTGGACATCGCCCAGGCGCTGCCGCTCACGATCACTCGCGGCTGGCACATCCAGCTCGCCCTGCTGTGGATTACCGCCTGCTGGATCGGCGCCTCGATCTTCGTGCTCTCGGCCGTGGCGGAAGGCGAGCCGCCGGGGCAGGCGCGGCTGGTGAACCTGCTCTTCGGCATGGTGCTGGTGCTGGTGGCGGGCATGCTGGTCGGCGTCTTCATGGGGCCGAAGAACCTGCTTGGCGAATACTGGAACCTGCTCGGCAACCAGGGCTGGGAATTCGTTGAATTGGGCCGGCTGTGGCAAATGCTGCTGATGGCGGTGTTCGTGCTCTGGGCGGCGATCGTCTGGCGCGGCGTGCGCAGGGTGTGGCACCAGGGCGATGCCTGGATCCTGCCGAAATGGCTGTTCTACGCCGTGCTCTCGATCGTGCTGCTGTTCCTCTCGGCCTTCGTGGCGAAGCCAACCACCAACTTCGTCATCGCCGACTTCTGGCGCTGGGCGGTGATCCACATGTGGGCCGAGGCCTTCTTCGAGGTGTTTACCACCGTGCTGCTGGCCTATTTCATGGTGATGATGGGACTGGTGAGCCACGCGGCGGCCTCGCGCATTGTCTACCTGGCGACGCTGCTGTTCCTCGGCTCGGGCCTGCTCGGCATCTCGCACAACTTCTACTGGAACGCCAAGCCGGTGGCGACGCTGGCCATCGGCAGCGTCTTCTCGACGCTGCAGGTGGTGCCGCTGATCCTGCTCACCCTGGAGGCCTGGGAGTTCCGCAAGACGCCTGAGCGCTCCATGCAGGGTGAAGGCGCGCAGCGCTTCGGCCAGCACGAGGCCTTCCTGTTCCTGCTCGGCGTGAACTTCTGGAATTTCCTCGGCGCTGGCGTGTTCGGCTTCATCATCAACCTGCCGATCGTGAACTACTACGAGCATGGCACCTATCTGACGGTGAACCACGGCCATGCCGCGCTGATGGGGGTGTACGGCAATCTGGCGCTGGCGGCGGTGCTGTTCTGCGGGCGCTACCTGGTCGCGCCGGGAAGCTGGAACGGCGAACTATTGCGGCGCGCTTTCTGGTCGATCAACCTCGGCCTGCTGCTGATGGTGGCGATCGATCTGTTTCCGGTCGGCATCCACCAGTTCGCCACGGTGCTGGAGGACGGTTACTGGCGGGCGCGCTCGCAGGCCTATATCGAGGGCGCCGTGTTCCAGACGCTGACTTGGGCGCGGGTGGTCGGCGGCGCCCTGTTCGTGCTGGGCGGCGTGCTGCCCATCGCCTGGTTCCTGCTCTCGCGCGCGGCGCGGCTCAAGCAGGCTGCGGCGCAACCCTTGTCGGAGGTGATTGCGAAGGAAGGAGAGATCCTGGCGAAGTAGAACTGGCTATCGGCTCGACGGCCCCATCCGCAGCCTGAGTTGGGCGAACAGGCGGAAGGGGTGCAGGTCTTCGGGATCGAGGCGCGGCCAGTCGACCGCGTCCAGCGTGTTTTTCACCAGCAGGCCGAGGTCGGTATCGCCTTCCATGACGAGGCGGCGGTTGAAGAACAGGGTGTCGGGGTCTTCCTCGCGCAGGGCCAGGGCGAGGAAATCCCGCGCTTTGGCGGAGATCATCAGATCCGGCCTGGCGCTGCTGACCGCGGGGCGAAAACCCTTCGGCGTCAGGGTGAATTGCAGGGTGAGGCCGCCGTCGGTGACGCGCAGGCAGACCAGCTTGCCGGTCAGGGGCTCCAGGGTGTCGCGCGGGAGGATGCGGTCCAGCGCCAGATTGAGCGCGCTGACCAGCCCGAGCGTGGGCGGCAGCTGCGGCAGGCGCGCGTTGATGCTGCCGACCAGGCGGGGCAGCTCGAATTGGGGAATGCGGGCGCGGCGCAGGGTTTCGATGATGTCCATGCGAGCAGTCTACCGTGCGTCCGCCTAGGCGGCAATTTGGTCGAGGCCGGGTTTGCCGTACCAGAAGCCGTTGCAGGGTTCGGCCAGGCCGAGGCCGGCCAGCCTTTCGCGTGCGGCGGACGGATCGAGCGTGCCGTGCATGCGGTCGTGGAATGCCTGCAGCAGTTCGATCGTGTGCTGTGACTGGGGGCTGATGCGCAGCACATCGACACCCAGCGCACGCATGGCGTCGACTTCGCCGATCAGGTTGTAGACCTTCGAGGATTGCGTCTGGATGCCGTTGAGCGTGAGGAATTCCTCGCCCTCGCGCGTCCTGATGAGCAGGCCGTCGGGGAAATCGAGGCACTTGAACTGGCAGTCGTCCTTCTGCAGGTTGAAGTGGCGCGCGGTGAAGCAGCGCGCCGAGAAGGCCAGCGGCAGTCGGCCGTAGGCGAACACCTCGGTTTCCAGTCCGGCCGGGCGCGCCGCCTGCAAATCGGCCAGCGAGGCCGCCGACATCTCGACCGGCATCACCCAGCGGCTTGCGCCGAGGCGCGCCATCATGGACAGGGTGGCGGCGTTGAAGACGTTGAGGAAGGGGCCGGCGACGAAGGGGCGTTTCTCCGCGGCGAGGATGCGCACGGCGCCCATGTCGTTGGCTTCGGTGAGGAAGCCCTTCTCGTCGATGACGCGGCGCAGGGTCTTCAGGTCGGATTCGGATTCGATCAGGGTCTGCGTGCCGAGGATGGCCTGCTTGCCGGCGGCCGCGAGTTTGGCTGCGATCTCCGCCCAGTCCTGCACGCGCAATTCATGGCGGCGGGCGCAGACCGTTTCGCCGAGGTAGGCGATGTCCACCGGTGTCTTCGCAATTTCCTCGTAGAAATCGATGACCTGCTGGCGCGGCCAGTAATAGAGGAGAGGACCAAGGGCCAATTTCATGGCTGCCGCTTTCGTAGGTCGGCCTTCAGGCCGACTTCAGCCATTGTTGTCGGCCTGAAGGCCGACCTACATGTCCGAATTACGTTTATTTCCATGGGCGGTAATAGGCGCCGAGCGTGTGCATGCTGCCCTCGGAGACCTTGTTCAGCTCCGCCATCCAGGATTCGCGCACGGCGTAGCCCTGGCGATTGCGCAGGGCGGAATCGATCGCCTCGCGCCAGACTTTGGTCACTTGCGCGACGTAGGCCGGGCTGCGCTGGCGGCCCTCGATCTTGATGGCCTTGACGCCGATCTCCATCAGCTTCGGCAGCAGTTCGAGGGTGTTGAGGCTGGTCGGCTCCTCGATGGCGTAATAGGTCTCTTCGTTCACCTCGAAGCGGCCCTTGCACAGCGTCGGATAGCCGGTCTTCTCGCCCTCGGCGAAGCGGTCGATGAGCACGCCGTTGAGGCGCGTCTCCATGCCGCGCTCGGTCTGTTCGTAGCGCACCGCCTTGCCCGGCGAGCAGACGCCGACGGTGTTGGGCGAGTCGCCGGTGACGTAGGCGGACAGCGCGCAGCGGCCTTCCACCATGACGCACAGGCCGCCGAAGCCGAACACCTCGATTTCCACCGGCGTGTTCTTCACCACATGTTCGATCTGGGGCATGGCCAGCACGCGCGGCAGCACGGCGCGCTGGATGCCGAACTGCTCGTGGTAGAAATTGATCGCCTCGTAGCTGGTGGCCGAGCCCTGCACCGAGAGGTGCAGGCGCAGCTGCGGATGCTTCGTCTTCGCGTATTCCATCAGGCCGGGGTCGGCCAGGATGACGGCGTCGACGCCGAAGTCGGCCGCCTTGTCCACGGCGGCGGTCCAGCGCCCCCAAGTCGACGTCTGCGGATAGGTGTTGAGCGCCAGCAGCACCTTGACGCGGCGGTCGTGGGCGTAGCGGATGCCCTCGCGCAACTGCGCATCGTCGAAATTCAGGCCGGTGAAGTTGCGCGCGTTGGTGTTGTCCTTGAGGCCGGTGTAGACGCAGTCGGCGCCGTTGTCGACGGCGGCCTTCAGCGACGGCAGGGCGCCGGCCGGGCAGACGAGTTCGAAGGGCTTGCCGGTGAGCATGGGCGTGAAATCTTCCGGGGAGGTGGCAGTCTAGGGGTGGCCCGGCCGGGCGTGATTGACGTGGATCAAAGCCAGGGGCCTGAACGAAAACCCCTTCCAGCAGCAGGGAAGGAAAAAGTCAGTCTCCCCGATACGGCGATTACTGCTCATCGCGCGGCCGGAAGGCCGCCATCAGGCGCGACTGCACGGCGGGCGGGGCCGGCTCGTAGCCGACCAGTTCCATGGTGTAGTTGCCCTGTCCGCTGGTGAGCGCCTTGAGGCGATTCTGGAAATCCGTCAGTTCGGCCAGCGGGGCGCGTGCCGAGAGCGCCGCCATGCCGCCGCGCGCCGTTCCGGTGGCCGTAACATGGCCGCGCCGCGCGGCGATTTCGCCGGAGGTGTCGCCGATGGCGGACTCGGGAACGGTCAGCTTCAGCGCGACGATCGGTTCCAGCACCTGGGCGCGGGCCTTTGCCACGGCATCCAGAAAAGCCTTGCGGCCGGCGACGATGAAGGCGATTTCCTTGCCGTCGACCGGATGGGTCTTGCCGTCGTGTACGGTGACCTCGACATCCAGCACCGGGAAGCCGGCGACGGCGCCCTGTCCCAGCACCTCGCGCACGCCCTTTTCGACCGCGGGGATGAAAGTGCCGGGGATCACGCCGCCCTTGACCTCGTCGACGAAGCGGAAACCCTCGCCGCGCGCCAGCGGCCGGATGCGCAGGAACACTTCGCCGAACTGCCCGGCGCCGCCCGACTGCTTCTTGTGGCGATGGTGGCCCTCGGCGGGAATCGTGACAGTCTCGCGGTAGGGGATGGTCGGCGGGTGGCTGTCGACGTCGAGCTTGTACTGGGCGCGCATTTTTTCCATGACGCGCGACAGGTGCATCTCGCCGAGGCCGCGGATTACCGCCTCGTGGGTGATCGGGTCGTGCTCGACGTGCAGGCCCGGGTCCTCGGCGACGAGACGGTGCAGCACCTCGGCCAGCTTCTGCGTGTCGCTCTGCTTTTTGACGCGGACGGCGAGGCCATACACCGCATGCGGGATCGGCAGCGGGCGGAAATGGATGGCGGCGTCCTCGGGCGCGTCGTGCAGCACCATGTCGAAGCCGAGTTCGTCCACCTTGTTGATGGCGCAGATCGTGCCGGGGCCGGCCGCGCCGATCGGCTCCAGCGCCTTCCCCTGCACGGCATACAGATGCGCGACGCGAAAGGGCTTGCGCACTTCCCCGGCGTAGAGCGGCATGCCCGCAGCAACCGTGCCCTGGTGCACGCGCAGCACCGCGACCTTGCCCAGGTAAGGGTCGACCTCGACCTTGAAGACGTGCGCCAGCACATGGCCGCCCGGGCCGGGAACGGACTGGAAGAATTCGGCGCGGGCCGCGTCGCCCCCGGCCCATTTCTCGAACAGCGGCGGATTGCCCTCGCGCGGATTGGGCGCCAGGCGGCGGATGAAGTCGATCAACTCACGCACGCCGGCGCCGCTTTTTGCCGACACGAACAGCACCGGCAGCAGATGGCCTTCGCGCAAAGCCTGTTCGAAGGCGTCGTGCAGGTCCGCCGGCGCGATTTCCTCTCCGCCGAGGTAGCGCTCGGTGAGCGTCTCGTCCACCTCGACCACCTGCTCGACCAGGGCGCGATGGGCGCCCTGCACGGAAGAGAAATCGGTGGCCTCGCCGCCCAGGTTGAAAAAGCAGTCGACCACCCGCTTCCCGCCGTCGGCGGGCAGGTTTACCGGCAGGCATTCGCGGCCGAAGGCGGCCTGCAGTTCCTCCAGCAGCTTCTGCAGGTCGATGCGCTCGGCGTCGATCTTGTTGACGACGACGATGCGGCACAGCTTGCGCGTCTGTGCCCACAGGGCCATGCGGCTGGCCGTGATTTCGATGCCGTTCTGCGCATTGACGACGATGGCGGCGGTCTCCACCGCATCGAGCGCGGCGATGGCCTGCCCGGTGAAGTCGGGATAGCCCGGAGAGTCGAGCAGGTGCACGCGCACGCCCTCACTGTCGAAATGGGCGCAGGCCAGCTTGATGGAGTGACGGTGCTCCTTTTCCAGCGGGTCGTAATCGAGGACGCCATCGCCGTTCCTGGACGGGATCGCGCCGGCTGCGCCGAGCAGGGCTTCCGCCAGACTGGTCTTGCCGGCGCCGGCATGGCCCAGCAGGGCGACGTTGCGAATGGATTCGACGGGTATGGCGGGCATGGCGGCTTCTCGACGGGTGTGGAGTGCTGATGATACCTGTCCCGCCGGCAAAGAAAACGGCCCGGGCGGACGAGCCGACCGGGCCGTTTTTTTTCGGCGATGAAGTTACTTGCCGCCGACAGCGTCCTTCACCATCTGGATGCCGACCGGATCGTCCAGTGTGGTCAGATCGCCGGGGTCGCGGCCTTCGGCGACGGCCTGGATGGAACGGCGCAGCACCTTGCCCGAGCGGGTCTTGGGCAACTGGGTGATGAAGTACACGCGCTTGGGCCGGCCGATGGCGCCGAGCAGGCTGTCCACCTTGGCCATGACTTCCTTCTCCAGCGCGGCGCGCAGTTCCGGCGTGGCGGCGCTGGCCGCATCCTTGACCACGGCGAAGGCCAGCGGCATCTGGCCCTTCAACTGGTCGGCGACGCCGACCACGGCCACCTCGGCGATGGCCGGATGGGCGCTCACCGCCTCCTCGATCTCGCGCGTGCCGAGGCGGTGGCCGGCGACGTTGATGACATCGTCGGTGCGGCCGAGGATGAAGTAATAGTTGTCCTCGTCGCGGATGCCCCAGTCGAAGGTGGTGTAGATCAGCTTGTTCCTGAAGCTGGTGAAATAGGTCTGCACGAAACGCTCGTCCTGGCCCCACACCGTGGTCATGCAGCCCGGCGGCAGCGGCGGAATCACCGCGACGACGCCCTTTTCGTTGGCCGGCACTTCCTCGGCGGTCTCCTCGTGCAGCAGGCGCACGTCGTAGCCGTAGGCGGGGAAGGAGGGGCTGCCGAACTTGGTCGCATGCGGCTCGACACCGGGCAGGCCGGTGAGCAGCGCCCAGCCGGTCTCGGTCTGCCAGTAGTGGTCGTAGATCGGCTTCTGCAGGGCCTCGGCGATCCATTGCGCCGTCGTCTCATCGAGCGGTTCGCCGGCGAGGAAGACATGGCGCAGCGAGGAGAGATCGTACTTCTTGAGGAAGGCCGGGTCCTGCTTCTTCAGCACGCGGATGGCGGTCGGCGCGGAGAACATCACCGTCACTTTGTAATCCTGCACGATCTTCCACCAGATGCCGGCGTCTGGGCGCAGCGGCGTGCCTTCGTACACCACCGTGGCCATGCCGTTGATAAGCGGGCCGTAGACGATGTAGCTGTGTCCCACCACCCAGCCGATGTCGGAGGTGGCGAAGTAGGTTTCGCCCGGGTTGGCGGCGTAGACATGCTTCATCGAGGCGGCCAGCGCCACGGCGTAGCCGCCGGTGTCGCGCTGCACGCCCTTGGGCTTGCCGGTCGTGCCGGAGGTGTACAGGATGTAGGAGGGATGGCTCGACTCGACCCAGGTGCAGGGCACCTGCGTGTTCATGTGCTGCGCGCGCAGCGTGGCGTAGTCGAGGTCGCGGCCGGCGACGAGCGGCATGTCCTTGTCGAGGCCGCGGTTGACGATCAGCACTTTCTCCGCCGGCGTCTCGGCCAGGCGCAGGGATTCGTCGACCAGGTGCTTGTAGGGCACCGCCTTGCCGCCGCGCATGCCGGCGTCGGCCGTGATCATGACCTTCGGCCGGGCGTCGTCGATGCGCGTGGCGAGCGAGTTGGCGGCGAAGCCGCCGAACACTACCGAGTGGATGGCGCCGATGCGCACCGTGGCGAGCATGGCGAAAATGGCCTCGGCGATCATCGGCATGTAGATCAGCACGCGGTCGCCCTTGCCGACACCGAGGCTGACGAGCACGGCCGCCATGCGCTGCACTTCGGCGTGCAGTTCGGCGTAGGTGTAGGTCTTCTCCTCGCCCGTCTCGGTCGAGATGTAGATCAGCGCGGCCTGGCTGGCGCGATCCTTCAGGTGGCGGTCCACCGCGTTGTGGCAGAGATTGGTCTCGCCGCCGACGAACCACTTGGCGAAGGGCGGCTTGCCATAGTCGAGCACCTGGCCGAACGGCTTGTGCCAGTCGATCATTTTCGACTGTTCGGTCCAGAACGCGTCGCGGTCTTCGATCGAGCGGCGGTGAAATTCCAGGTATTTGGCTCCCATGATCCCCTCCTGTAACTGGCTGTCAGCGGCCGCCTGATGGGCGGATAACGAAGGATTATAGAGCTTCCGCTGTTCGGGGATTGGCGTCAGGGCGACAAGGCCGGCATGGGGCGGGTTTCAGAGGAATTTCATCGGGTCGATCAGCCATTTTTCCGGCAGCTCGTGGCCGACGATTTTATCGGCGCCGCCCTTGCCCATGGGCCGGGAGAGATCGACGTCTTCGGGTTTCAGGTGGTAGTTGCGTTTGGCATCGAAGATCACGCGCACCAGCGGCTGCAGCATGCTGGCTTCGCGCTGCTCCACCACCACGGCGAGGCGCTGGCTTTCCAGCCTGACCAGCGCGCCGACGGGGTAGATGCCGATGACGCGCGCGAAGGCCTGCACCAGCTCCGGGTTGAAATGGAACTTGCTCCACTCGAACATCTTGCGCAGCGCATCGGTCGGCGCCATGCCCTTGTGATAGACGCGGTCGGAGGTGATCGCGTCATAGACATCCACGATGGCCGCCATCTGCCCCATGCGCGAGATGTCGTCGCCTTTCATCCGGTTCGGGTAGCCGCTGCCGTCGTAGCGCTCGTGGTGCTGCGCCGCGACCTGCAGGGCGGTCGGCGAGATGTTGGGCGTGATTTCGAGGATTTCCCGGCCGGCGACGACATGGTGGCGCATCACGGTGAACTCCTCGTCCGTCAGCTTGCCCGGCTTGTTGAGCACCTTGTCCGGCGTCTGCATCTTGCCGACGTCGTGCACCATGCCGCCGATGCCGGCCTGGCGGATGGTCTCGTCGTCCAGCCCCATGCCGCGGCTGAACGCCACCATCAGTGCGCAGACGCCGACCGAGTGCTGGAAGGTGTAATCGTCCTTGTTCTTGATGCGCGTCAGCGAAAGCATGGCGCCGCTGTTGCGCAGGACGGACGCCGTGATTTTCTCCACCACCGGCTCCATCTGCTCGACCCGCACCTGGTGGCCCAGGCGCGCATCGCGCATGATGCCGCGCACGATCAGATTGGCTTCCGCATGGACCTTGTGCGCCCGCGCCAGCTCTTCCCGGGTGGAGGCGCCGGCGGCGGCGGCCGGTTCGCGCTCGGCCACTCCGATCATTTCCTGCTCCAGCGCGCGCCGCACTTCTGCCTCGGTCGGCGCATCGCCGACATCGAGGCCCTTGCCCGTGTCGATATAGACCTCATGGATACCGGCATCGCCGATCTTCGCGATATCCTTGCCGGATTCGATGGGAAACTGCTTGCGCAGGAAGGGGTGGTCCATCCAGCCGCAGCTCAGGTCGTGGATGAACATGCCAGGCTTGAGCTGGCTTAATGGAATTTTCTTGATCATGTCGGGGCAGAACAAGGCTGCTCCGACGTTAACGGCCCGCGGCGGAGGAACTTTAGATCGTCTCGGGCTCCACGCGGATCGCGCCGCAGGGGCATTCGGCGACGCAGATGCCGCAGCCCTTGCAGTAGTCGTAGTTGAAGCGGAAGCGCTTGCCCGGGCCGAGCTTGATGACGGCGTTGTCGGGGCAGACGCCGTAGCAGTTGTCGCACTCGAAGCAGTTGCCGCAGGAGAGGCAGCGGCGCGCCTCGAACTGGGCATTGCCCTCGTCGAGCCCGCCCAGCACCTCCTCGAAGGTGCCCTGGCGGCGGATGATGTCGAGCACCGGCTGCACGGTCTTCGGCGCGTCCGCGTAGTACCAGGTGTTGAGCTTGTCGAAAGTGGCGACCTCGTGCCTGGGCGGCGGTGCATAAGTTTCGCCGCGCAGCCAGGCGTCGATGTTGCGCGCCGCCTTCTTGCCGTGGCCGATCGCCACCGTCACGGTGCGCTCGCCCGGCACCATGTCGCCGCCGGCGAAAATGCCGGGATGTCCCGCCATCATGCCGGCGTCGACCGCGACCGAACCGTTGTCGAAAGTCAGTCCCGGCACCTTGGCGAGGAGGCCCAGGTCGACGTCCTGCCCCAGCGCCAGCACCAGCGAGTCGGCCTCGATGGTCTCGAACTCGCCGGTCGGCTGCGGGAAACCGTTCTCGTCGAGGGCCATTTTCTCCACCATCAGGCTGGCCTCGCCGGCTTCCTTGACGGTGGTCAGCCATTTCATCTGCACGCCTTCCTGCAGCGCCTCCTCGACCTCGAAGTCGTGCGCCGGCATCTTCTCGCGCGTGCGGCGGTAGACGATGATCGATTCCTCGGCGCCGAGCCGCTTGGCGGTGCGGGCGACGTCGATGGCGGTGTTGCCGCCGCCGTACACCACGACGCGGCGGCCGAGCAGGGGTTTCGCGTCATCCTCCATGCCGCGCAGCACGGAGACGGCGTCGAGGATCTTGCTGGCGTCGCCGGCCGGGATGTAGGCGCGCTTGGCGATGTGGGCGCCGACGGCAAGGAAGCAGGCATCGAATTTGCCCGCCTGCATCGTCGCGAGCAGGTCGTCGACGCGGCTGTCGAATTTGAGTTCCACGCCCATGTCGACGATGCGCCGCACTTCGGCGTCGAGCACTTCGCGCGGCAGGCGGTACTTGGGGATGCCGAAGCGCATCATGCCGCCGCTCTGCGCGCTGGCCTCGAAGATCGTCACGGCATGGCCGGCGAGGCGCAGGTGCCAGGCGGCGGACAGCCCGGCCGGGCCGCAGCCGACCACCAGCACGCGCTTGCCGCTGTCGGGGCCGGGGGCGACGCTCCAGCCGCGCTTCAGCGCCTCGTCGCCGAGGAAGCGTTCGACAGCGTGGATGCTCACCGACTCGTCGAGGCTGCCGCGGTTGCAGGCGTTTTCGCAGGTGTGGTAGCAGGCGCGGCCCATGATCGCAGGCAGCGGATTGTTCTTCACCAGCTCGCGCCAGGCCGCCTCGTAGTCGCCCGATTCGGCGTGGAACAGCCAGGCCTGGATGTTCTCGCCGGCCGGGCAGGCGTGGTTGCAGGGCGGCAGGCGGTCGACATACACCGGCCGGTTCGTGCGCCAGGAGCCGGTGCGATTGGCCAGCGAGGAGCCGGGGTCGAGGGTGATGGCGAAGGGCTTATCCATGGCGTCTTTCGTCTACGAGCCGGTATTTGCGGATGTTGCGGTCAGCCATTTCCTGGATGCGGGCGATGGTGTCCACCGCCGGCGTCTTGCCGAAGAGGTGGGCGAAGCGCTTCTGCGGCTTGAGGTATTCCTCGACCGGCACGCGGTGGCGGATCGGCGTCGTGCGCACCACCTCGCCGTGCTCGGCCTCGAACAGCGGGAAGAGGCCGGTCTCCACCGCCAGGCGCGCCAGCTTGATGGTGTCGTGCGGCTGGGCGCCCCAGCCGAGCGGGCAGGGCACCAGGATGTGGATGTAGCGCGCCCCCCTCACCGTCATGGCGCGGCTGACTTTTTCCTCGAGGTCGCGCAGATAGGCCACCGAGGCGGTGGCGACGTAGGGGATGCCGTGCGCCATGGCGATCAGCGGCACGTTCTTGCCCTGGCCGAACGTGTTGCCCGGCGCCGCGCCGATCGCCATGGTGGTGGCGGTGCGCGCCGCCGGCGGCGTCGCCGAGGAGCGCTGCACGCCGGTGTTCATGTAGGCCTCGTTGTCGTAGCAGATGTAGAGCACGTCGTCATTGCGCTCGAACATGCCGGAGAGGCAGCCGAAGCCGATGTCGGTGGTGCCGCCGTCGCCGCCCTGGGCGATGACGCGCACGTCGCTGCGGCCCTTGACCTTCATGGCCGCCATGACGCCGGTGGCCACCGCCGCGGCATTGCCGAAGAGCGAATGGATCCAGGGGATCTGCCAGGAGGTCTCCGGGTAGGGCGTGGAGAACACTTCCAGGCAGCCGGTGGCGTTGCAGGCGACGATCTGGTTGTTCGCCGCGCGCATCGCCGCGTCGATGGCGTAGCGCGCGCCGAGCGCCTCGCCGCAACCCTGGCAGGCGCGGTGGCCGGAGTTGAGCGAGTTGGTGCGCTGCATGTTGGCCTGCACGCTGCGCTGCTGCTCGTCCTGCAGGCGGTTGCCGACGGTGAAGGTGCCGGTCTGGTAGAACTTGATCTGCTGCGTTTCCATGTGTAAACCCCGTCTCTGTAGGTCGGCCATCAGGCCGACTTTGGCGCTTGCTGTCGGGCTGAAGCCCGACCTACATATTGCTTATCCATGGCGTTCCTCCCCTGCCTCAGAGGGCCGAGCGCGCGCCGCCGGCCATGTCGCGCAGGATGTTCTCGGCCGACGGGCCGGAGCGGCGCTGCGCCTTCTCGCGTTCCAGTTCGCGCTCGATCGCCGCCTGGTTGAGGTCGAGGAAGGTGAGCGGTTCCAGCTCGTCGCGCAGGGCGCGCTCGAACAGGCCGCGCAGGCTGGCCTTGGTGATGGCGCGGCCGCCCAGCCCCGCCACCACCGTGTAGGCGTGCAGCGAGATGCCGGACAAGGCCATGCGCAGGTTGTGCGAGACGATGCCGCCGATGCCCACCGCCAGCGATTTCTCGATCACCACCAGGCGCTTGGCATGCGACAGGATTTCATGCAGGGCGTCGCTCGGGAAGGGGCGGAAGGAGAGGATGGCCGCGGCGCCGATGGCGCAGCCCTCCTCGCGCAGCTCGTCGATGACGTCCTTGATGGTGCCGTTCACCGAGCCCAGCGCGACGACGATGGTCTTGGCATCCTCGGCGCGGTAGCTGCGGATGAGCCCGCCGGAATCGCGGCCGAACACCTGCTTGAATTCCCGCGACAGGCGCGGAATCAGTTCCAGCGCGCGCATCTGCTTGTGGTGGGCAAGGTAGCGCACTTCCGTGAAGGCCTCCGGGCCGACCATGGCGCCGATGGAGACGGGTTCGCGCGGGTCGAGCACCTGGCGCGGTTCGAAGGGCGGCAGGTAGGCGTCCACCTGCGCCTGCGTCGGGATGTCGAGGCGCTCGTAGGCGTGGGTCAGGATGAAGCCGTCCACGCAGACCATCACCGGGATCGACAGCTCCTCGGCCAGACGGAAGGCCTGGATGTGCAGGTCGGCCGCCTCCTGGTTGGTCTCGGCGTAGAGCTGGATCCAGCCGGCGTCGCGCATCGACATGGAATCGGTGTGGTCGTTCCAGATGTTGATCGGCGCGCCGATGGCGCGGTTGCCGATGGTCATGACGATGGGCAGTCCGAGGCCGGCGGCGTTGTACACCGCCTCGGCCATGAAGAGCAGGCCCTGGCTGGCGGTGGCCGTGTAGGTGCGCGCGCCGGCCGCCGAGGCGCCGATGGCCACCGACAGCGCGGCGAATTCGGATTCGACGTTGATGAACTCGCAGTTCGCCAGATCGCCGGCCTTCACCATTTCGCCGAGGCCCTCGACGATGTGGGTCTGCGGCGTGATCGGGTAGGCGCAGATCACTTCCGGCCGGCACAGGGCGACGCACTCGGCGATGGCGTGGGAGCCTTCCGTCTGCTTAAGCATGCAGAGCCTCCTGTCTTTCCGCCTTGACGATGTCGTAGGCCTCGCGCGCGGCGGCGACGTTGCCTTCCGCCACCTTGCCGGTGAATTTCTCGCGGATGGCGGCAAACACCGATTCCAGCCGGACCTGGTCGCATACCGCGGCGAAGCCGCCCAGCAGCGCGGCGTTCGGCACCGGCCGGCCGACGTGCTTCAGCGCCAGCTCGGTGGCCGGCACCGTGCACAGCAGGTCGGGGTGGAAGCCCTCGACGAAGTCGCCGATGCCCAGCTCGGCGAAGCTGCGCGTGGAATTGATGAGGATCAGCCCCTCCGTGGTGACGCCGCTGAAGAGGTCGACCTGGTGCAGCAGCGTCGTGTCCTGGATGATCAGCGCATCGGGCGTCATGACCGGCTCGCGCAGGCGGATTTCGCGGTCGGCGATGCGGCAGAAGGCCATCACCGGCGCGCCCATGCGCTCCGAGCCGAAGCTGGGAAAGGCCTGCGCATGCTTGCCCTCGAGAAAGGCGGCGACCGACAGCATTTCCGCCGCCGAGACCACGCCCTGCCCGCCGCGACCGTGAATGCGCACCTGGAACATGTGGCCTCCTTGCCTGGAAGATAGTGTGATTATGGGCGGGGAAGCGCCGTGTGGGCAATCGCGGTTATCCGCAATGCCGGCCGAAACGGAGAAATGCCCGACGGGATTGCTCAGGCTTTTGAAAACAGGGTCTGGCTCGAAGCCGTCCCGTGTGCGCGCAACGGGTCGCCGAAGAGATTCAGCAGGTCGAGCCGGGTAATGATGCCGGTCAGGCGGCCCGCAGCGTCGGTGACCGGGACGTGATTGATGCCATGGCCGGCGAACGTCGCGAAAAGTTCCGCCGCGTGCGTGTCTTCGTGCAGCGTGACGACCGGAGACGTCATGATGTCGGCCGCCGTCGCCGGCGCCTTGCGCGGGGAGGTCAGCAGGCAGCGCAGGCGGCTGCGGCGGTTCCAGTCCCAGTCGGTATTCTTGAGAAAATCCGAGATCGCCACCATGCCGACGACGCGGCGATCCTCATCCAGCACCGGCACGCCGCGGATGTTGCGCTGGCGCAGGACCTCCCAGGCCGCGGACAGTGACGTTTGCGGCGATACGGACGTAACGTTGCGGGTCATGATGTCGCGGCAGAAGACGGAACCGAGGTTGCGCTTCTGCCGGTTGATCGTCGCCAGAAGGTAGATCCGATCGAGGTCCTCCTCCGCCACGTCGATGAAGGTGTCCATCCCCTTCAGCGCGGCGACGATATCCTCGTGCTCCGGCCTTGAGACGCGGCCAAGCGGCGTGTCGGTGGCCGGCCCCGGCCGCTGCATCGGATAGCGCCGCCCGGGCAGCAGGTTGTTGAGGGCGAGGGCGGCGAGCAGCAGGACGGCGACATTGGCGCCGACCACGGAGAAGACATAGCCCCATCCCAGCGCCTGGATCGGCTGTCCGCCGATGACGGCGAAGACGGCGGTGGCCCCGGCCGGCGGATGCAGGCAGCGCAGCCAGTGCATGGCCAGCATGGCGAACCCCAGCGCGGCGGCGGCGGCGACGATCGGATTCGGGATGTGATGCGCGCACAGAACGCCGATCGCCGCCGAGGCGAGATGGCCGCCGACCAGCGCCCAGGGCTGCGACAGGGGGCTGTGGAAGACGGCAAAGAGCAGCACGGCGGACGATCCCATGGAGGCGATCACGAAGGGGCGGTGCTCCGACTGGGCCAGTTGCTGGCTGGCCCAGATGACCGCGGCGATGGCGATGCATGCCGCCAGCGCGGAAATGACCTTCTCACGTCCGCTGACCGCGGCCTGTTCGGGAAACAGCATTGAAGCGAGGAAATCGAGCCGCATGGCGCCTTCCAGTCAGAAGTTCGCCATCCTAGCTGCCGGGGCAGGCTGCTTGAATAACCTGAAGGGATTAGCCCGAAATGGACAAGGGCCTGAGATTGCTCTCAGGCCCTTGATTTTCGTGGTAGGCCGTGGCGGATTCGAACCGCCGACCAACGGATTAAAAGTCCGCTGCTCTACCAGCTGAGCTAACGACCCCCGAAAGAGCCGCGCATTATAGAAGCCGGTCTGCGCGGTGTCAATTTTTCGGGCGCGCTACGCCTCCTGCATCATGCGCCAGTACTGGAATTTCATGGTCGCGGCGGCGCCGGCGACGATGGCGACGAAGGTCAGGATGGAACCCATGGCCAGGGTCGACACGCCGGTGATGGCCTGGCCGATGGTGCAGCCCATCGACAGCACGCCGCCGATGCCCATCAGCACCGCGCCGATGGCGTGGTTGAGAAAGTCGCCGCCGGAGGCGAACCATTCGATGCGAAATTTTCCGGAGAGCAGCGCATGGAGGAAGGAGCCGACGATGACACCGGCCAGGGCGGTGACGCCGAAGTTGATATTGGCGAAATTGCCCGGGCTCATCAGATAGCGCGCCGTGTCGCCCATCGGGCTGATGAAGGTGAAGGATTGCACCTCGACGCGGCTCGGCACGGTTTCGGCGAGTTCCGCCCACTCCTTCCAGGACGCACCCATCGAGCCGCCGGTGACATACCAGCCGATCACCACGGCAAGGCCGATGACCAGGCCGGCGAGGAGGTTGTCGAAGCTGCCGCGCAAATCCTTCGAAGCGAAGGCGAAGCCGGCGAGGAGCAGGCCGAGCGCGGCGCCGGTGGCGACCTGCGGGACAACGCCGGCGCCGAAGAATTCGCTCACGGCCTGGCTCTGGAAGCCCGACTTGCCGAGGTCGATGGTGGTGGCGACGATCCAGGAATTGAAGACCTGGCCGTAGAACTCGGTCCACAGCATGAGGTAGGCGCAGGCCGAGGCGATGATCAGCACGACGATCGACTTGAGGTTGCCGCCGCCGATGCGCACCAGGGTCTTGTTGCCGCAGCCCGAGGCGAGCGTCATGCCGATGCCGAACATCAGGCCGCCGAGGAGGTAGCGCAGCCAGGCGAAGTTGGTCGTGCGGTAGGGGGGGAAAGTGCTGTTGCCGATGCTGGCGATGCCCGTGCCGGACATCGCGGCGACGCCGATAATCGCCACAGCCATGGCCAGCAGCCAGGCGCGCAGACGGCCGGTGTCGCCCATGTTGACCCAGTCGGAGACGGCCCCCATGGTGCAGAAGTCGGTCTTGCTCACTACCGCGCCCATGACGATGGCGACGACAAAGATGGTCGTCAGCACCTGATGGTGAATCGTGAATTCCATGTTTTCTCCTCCGCGATTTGCGCCATCTTGTGATTTCGCAACCAACGGATTCTAAAGAAACCGATGGTGCCGTGGATTAGTCTTGTTTGCTATTGCATAACCGCACTGTATTTGAGGGATCAAGCAGTCATGTAGTGCGTCGGATCGGGCAGGCCGGCAGCCTTGAAGCCGGCATGGCGCAGGCGGCAGGCGTCGCACAGGCCGCAGGCGGCGCCGGCGTCGTCGGCCTGGTAGCAGGAGACGGTGAGGCCGTAGTCCACGCCGAGCGCGCTGCCGCGGCGGATGATGTCGGCCTTGGAGAGGGAGATGAGGGGGGCGTGGATGCGCAGGCGCGCGCCTTCGACGGCGGCCCTGGTGGCGAGGTTGGCCATCGCCTCGAAGGCGGCGATGTATTCCGGCCGGCAGTCCGGGTAGCCGGAGTAGTCGACGGCATTCACGCCGACGAAGATGTGATGGGCGCCGAGCACCTCGGCCCAGGCCAGCGCCAGCGACAGCATGACGGTGTTGCGCGCCGGCACGTAGGTGGCCGGGATGCCGGGTTGCACGCCGCGCATCGGCACGTCGATGGCGGTGTCGGTGAGCGCCGAGCCGCCGAACTGGCCGAGGTCGACGTCGACGACGCGGTGTTCGCAGGCGCCCAGCGCCATGGCGACGCGGGCGGCGGCTTCGAGTTCGGCCGAATGGCGCTGGCCATAATCCACGGACAGGGCATGGCAGGCGTAACCCTCGCCGCGGGCGATCGCCAGGGTGGTGGCGGAATCGAGGCCGCCGGAAAGCAGCACGACGGCGCGCTTTTTCTTGTCGGTCATCGGGTTTGACGCGGGTCAATTAACGGATGCAGGCGGCACCTTATCATGTCCGGCCATGATCGAAGTCGAAGTCCATCTCTACAACAGCCTGGTGCGTTTCGTGCGCAAGTACGAGCCGCTGCGGGTCAGCCTGCCGGAAGGCGCGGCCCCCGCCGAGGTGGCACGCCGGCTGGGCATCCCCGAGCGGGAAATCTTCGCGGCCTGGCACAATGGCCACAACATCCTGAAATCCTTCGGCGGCAGCTTCGAGGAGGGCGTCCGGCTCGGCCATGGCGACCGCCTGGCGCTGTCCGGGCCGATTCCCTTCTCGCGGGCCTACGGCGCGCCGGTCTGTTGAGTAGGAGCGGCCTACCGGCCGCGATGGGACGCCGGATCGCGGCCGGTAGGCCGCTCCCGCATTAGCGACCTCTTTCACTCCCCCAGATGATCTTGTGCAACTGCAACTGCACGCGCACCGGCAGCTTGTCGCGCAGCACCCATTCGGCCAGTAGTTTCGCATCCAGCTTCCCCGCCACGGGCGAGAGCAGCACCGGGCAGATCGCATCCAGCCGCCGTGCCGCGAGGACTGACTTTGCCCACTCGTAATCCGCCTCGTCGGCCAGCACGATCTTGAGTTCATCGTGTCCGGCAAGTCGGGCGAGGTTTTCCCAGTGGTTCCTGTCCGCCTCGCCGGAGGCCGGCGCCTTGAGGTCCATGATGCGCGACACGCGCGGGTCGACGGCGGAGATGTCCAGCGCGCCGCTGGTTTCCAGCGACACCGAATAGCCGGCGTCGCACAGCGCCGTGAGCAGCGGCAGGCAGGCCTTCTGCGCCAGCGGCTCGCCGCCGGTGACGCAGACCTGGCGGGCGCCGTGCCTGGCCACCTCGATCAATACGTCGCCGAGGGTTTGGGTCTCGCCGCCGGAAAAGGCGTATTCCGTGTCGCACCAGGCGCAGCGCAGCGGGCAGCCGGTGAGCCGCACGAACACCGTCGGCAGGCCGGCGCGGGTGCTTTCGCCCTGCAGGGAATGAAAGATTTCGCTGATGCGCAGCTTGGCGGAGTGGTCGATCACGCTGCGGATGTCCGGATTGCCTGGGCGGCGTCCGCGCCGCGACAGGCTGCCCTAGCGCCTCTTGGCCAGGCGTTGCTTGGCGACCGCGGCCGCGGCGCTGGAGGGGTACTTGGCGACGAGGGTCTCCAGCGTCTTCTTCGATCCCTTGGCGTCGCCGGATTCCTGCTGGCAATTGGCCTGGCCGAGCAGTGCATCCGGCGCCTTGGTGTCGTCCGGCCAGGTGGCGGCCAGCTTGGAGAAGAGCTCTACAGCCTTCTTGTACTCGCCGAGCTGGTAATGCGCGCTGCCGGCCCAATAGTGCGCCGAGGGCAGGAAGGGGCTGGCCGGATAGGTCTTGATGAAGTTCAGAAAGGCGTTGAGCGCGTCCTTGTGCTTGCCGGCCTTGAAAAGATTCAGCGCCGCTTCGTAGTCGCGCGTTTCCGCGGCAGGATCAACCGCCGGCCTGGCATCGGCGGGCTTGGCTTCCGCGCCGGCCTGCGGCTCCAGCTTGCGCAGCCGGTTGTCGAGGTCGACGTAGAAATCCTTCTGGCGTTTCTGCGTCGACTCGATTTCGTTCGTCATGACCTCGATCTGCCCGCGCAGCTTGGCCACCTCCGCCTTGAGCGCCTCGATCTGGTTGGCCAGCTCGATCTGCCCGCGCGAGGCGGCTTCCAGCTTGTCCATCCGCGCATTGACCTCGGTGCGCAGCGCCTCGATGCGCTTGCGCGCTTCCTCGTCGTCGAACAGCGCGCCCCGCGCCGGCAGGACGGCGACGAGCAGCAGCAGGGGCAGCAGGCGCCGAATGCGCATTGCTCAGAACTCGCCGGTGTAGAGCATGTCGCTGCGGCGGTTCTGCGACCAGCAGCCCTCGTTTCCTTCGCTGCAGCGCGGCTTCTCCTCGCCCAGGCTGACGGCCTCGATCTGGTCCTCGCGGGCGCCGAGCAGGGCGAGCATCTTCCTCAGCGCTTCGGCCCGCTTCTGGCCGAGGGCCAGGTTGTATTCGCGGCTGCCGCGCTCGTCGGCGTTGCCCTGGATGAGCATCTTCACCTTCGGGTTGGCGACGAGGAACCTGGCGTGCGCCTCGACGAGGGACTTGAACTCCTCCTTGATGACGTAGCTGTCGTAGTCGAAGAAGACGCTGCGCTTGGCCAGCACGCCCTGCTTGACGGCGGCCAGCGCCGCGCCCATCGGGTCGCCCGCCGTGACCGGGCGGACTTCGGTGCCGTCGATCTTCTTCGCACTGCGGTCTTCCACGTCCGCACCGGGCTGCTCCGGTCCGCCGGTGGTGCCGCAGCCGGCGATCAGGGCGGCGCCCAAAATAATCATCAGTTCCTTGCGCATGGTCGTCTCCACTCAAAAATCATTGTTTCAAAAAGGGCCCCCACGCCGGCTCGCGCACGTCGCCTGCCTGCACCGAGAGCTTCTGCTTGACGCGGCCGTCGCTGGAAACGGCGGCCAGCACGCCGCGCCCGCCGACCTCGGAGGCATAGAGGATCATGCGGCCGTTGGGCGCGAAGCTGGGCGATTCGTCCTTGTCCGAGTCGGTGAGGATCTGCGTCTGGCGCGTGGCGAGGTCCATCAGGGCGAGCTGGAAGCGCCCGCCGTTGCGCGAGACGTAAGCCATGTTCTTGCCGTCGGGCGACAGGCGCGGCGTGACGTTGTAGCTGCCCTCGAAGGTGATGCGCTGGGCGTCGCCGCCGCCGGACGAAATGCGGTAGGCCTGCGGGCTGCCGCCGCGGTCCGAGGTGAAGTAGATGAACTGGCCGTCGGGCGAGAAGTAGGGCTCGGTGTCGATGCCGGCGGACGAGGCCAGGCGCACCACGCCGCTGCCGTCGGCGCTCACCGAATAGAGCTGCGAGGCGCCGTCCTTGGTCAGCACCACGGCCAGCTTGCGGCCGTCGGGCGACCAGGCCGGGGCCGAGTTGGAGCCCTTGAAGTTGGCGGCGACGTGACGGCTGCCGGTGGCGAGGGAATGCACGTAGATCACCGGCTTCTTCGATTCGAAGGAGACGTAGGCGAGGCGGCTGCCGTCGGGCGACCAGGCCGGCGAGATGATCGGCTCCTTCGAGGCCAGCGCGGTCTGCGCGTTCATGCCGTCGGCGTCGGCGATCTGCAGTTCGAAGCGGCCGGCGCTCTTCACGACGTAGGCGATGCGGGTCGAGAAGATGCCCGGCTCGCCGAGCAGCTTTTCATAGACGTAATCGGCGATGCGGTGCCCCGTGGTGCGCCCCTGCTGGGCCGTCATGACGTAGGCCAGGCCGCCGAGGGAGGCCTGTTTCTGCACGTCGTGCAGGCGGAAGCGCACTTCATAGCGGCCGTTGGCGGCAGGCTGAACGCTGCCGACGACGAGGGCGTCGGCGCCGCGCGATTTCCAGTCGGCGAAATTCACCGGGGCGTTTTCGGCCAGCGGGGCGCCCGCCTCGACCAGCTTGAACAGGCCGCTGCGCTCGAGGTCGGCGCGCACCACCATGGCGACGGCGCGCGCGATGCCCGGCTCGCCGGCGAAGTCGGCGATGGCGACGGGAATGCGGTTGGCGCCGGCGCCGGTGATCTCGATGGTGAGCTGGGCGCGCGAGGCGAAGGACAGCGCGAGAAGGAATAAGGCGAATACGGCGCGTTTGAGTGCGGTCATCATCGCTCGACAGAATGGAGAACGGCAGAATTATACATTTGTCACTCTTCCAGCGGCCGGAACTTCAGCTCCAGGCTGCGGCTGAAGAGATCGCCCTGCTCGGGCCTGGGCAGCGGGCTCGACTTGAGGATGGCCCGCTCGACGGCGCTGTCATAGGCGGCATGGCCGCTGGACTTCTTCAGCTTGACGCTGAGAATCTCGCCGCTGGGCAGTTGCACGACATCGAAGATCGCCTCGGGGTTCCCCTTGATGTCGGGCGGCAGCACGATGTTGCCCTTGATCTTGCCGCGGATCTTGCCGATATAGTCCGCCGTTGCCTTGCTGCGCGCCGAGGCGGCCTGGGCGGCCTTTAGGTTCGCCAGCTCCTGTTCGGCCTTGCGCGCTTCGAGCTGCTGCTGCTCGCGCTTCAGGGCTTCCGCCATAAGTTGGCGGCTGGCCTTGTCGGGCTCCGGCTTCGGCTCGACTTTGGGAACCGGCTTCGGCTCCGGCTTGGGCTTTTCCTTTTCCTTCAGCGCGATGTCCGGCTTGGGCGGCGCGGGCTTCGGTTCGATTTTCGGCTCGGCTCTGGGTTCGACCTTCGGCGGCGGCGCGGGTTCGGGTGGCGGTTCTGTGACAGCGGCAGGCGGCGCGGGAACGGCCCGCACCAGCTCCACTTCGACCGCCTCCGGCGGCCGCGTCTGCCAGCGGATGCCGTAGATCAGCAAGACAATCAGCGCGACATGCACGGCGGCGGCCAGCGCCGCGGAGGCTTTCTTGCCGGGATCTTCCCTGTCTTCGAAAAAAACGGTGCTCATTTGCCCTGCTGCACCAGCAGGCCGACGCGGGCGACCTGCTGCTTCTGCAGATCGTCCATCACCTGCATGACGGCCTCGTAGCGCACGTTCTTGTCGCCGGCGACGACCACCGGCTGCTGCGGGTTCCGCTTCTGCGCTTCCGCCACCAGGCGCATCAGCTCGTCGCGCGAGACGTCGCGCGGCGTGGCGTTCGGCGTGGCGCGGAAGGCGAGCGTCTGGTCGGCCTTGACGATCACCTGCAGGGGGTCGGCCGGGGCCTGGGCCGCCTTGCCCACCGTCGGCACGTCCACCGACGCCACCTGGATCAGCGGCGCCGTCACCATGAAGATGACGAGCAGCACCAGCATCACGTCGATGTAGGGGACGACGTTGATCTGATTCATTAGCCGGCGCTGGCGCATTGCTTGACCTCAGAAACGAACCGCATTCGACGCAGAGAACGCAAAGACGCAAAGGGCGCAAAGAAAGACACCTGTCCTTTCACCTTTGCGGCCTTTGCGTCTTTGCGCTCTTTGCGTTGAAAGTGGTTTCATCGCAGCTGCCTTTGCAAGATATTCGAGAACTCCTCCGTGAAGCTCTCGAAGCGGATGGCGATGCGGTCGATGTCGTGGGCGAAGCGGTTGTAGGCGACCACCGCGGGGATGGCGGCGAAGAGGCCGATGGCGGTGGCCACCAGCGCCTCGGCGATGCCCGGCGCGACGTGCGCCAGGGTGGCCGAGCTGACGTTGGCGAGTCCGCGGAAGGCGTTCATGATGCCCCATACCGTGCCGAACAGGCCGACATAGGGGCTGACCGAGCCGACCGAGGCGAGGAAGGCGAGGTGCGCCTCGAGGTGGTCCATCTCGCGCTGGTAGGTGGCGCGCATGGCGCGGCGGGAACCATCGACGATGCTCGCCGGGTCGAGCGACTTCTGCCCGCGCAGCTTGGTGAATTCGCGGTAGCCGGCCTCGAAGATGCGCTCCAGCGCGCCGGCGCTGTGGCGGTCGTTCACCGCGCTCTGGAAGAGGGCGTTGAGGTCGCCGCCGCTCCAGAAGTCGCGCTCGAACTGGTCGGTCTTGGCGCGCGCATCGCGGATGGCGAAGCCCTTGCGGAAGATCCAGTACCAGGACATGAAGGACACCCCCGCCAGCAGCAGCATGACGCCCTTGACGAGGATGCTGGCGTTGGCGATGAGGGAAATTATGGACAGGTCTGTGGTGACGTTCATTCCGCTCCCATCTTTCTTCTGATCTCGGCCGGCAAGGCGGCCGGCTTCATTTTCCTGGCGTCCAGGCAGGCGACGCGGACGGTGGCTTCGACCAGGGTTTCGCCATCGCGTTCAATCCACTGTTTCAGCGTGACCTGGGCGCGCCCCGGCAAAGTCAGTTCCGTCAGGACGGCGAGCTGGTCGTCGAGGCGCGCCGGCTTCAGGTACTCGATGCTGAGCGAGCGCACCGCGAAGACGAGGCCGGTCTCCTGCGCCAGCCTCAGCTGCTCGACGCCCAGCGCCCGCAGCCACTCGGTGCGCCCCCGTTCCAGGTAGCGCAGGTAGTTGGCGTAATACACGATCCCGGCCGTGTCGGTGTCCTCGTAATACACGCGCACCGGAAAGGTGAACGTTCCGGGCGCGGATTGGCTGACAGGCGACATGCCGGCATTTTACTGTAGGTCGGGCTTCAGCCCGACTGGGCGGTTGATCGACGGCCGATGTCGGCCTGAAGGCCGACCTACTGGTTCCATAATTCGGTGTTCTGACCGGCGCTGGGCACGGGCAGGCCGAAGTGCCGCCAGGTCGACGCCGTGGCCATGCGCCCGCGCGGCGTGCGCTGCAGATAGCCCTGCTGGATCAGGTAGGGTTCGAGCACATCCTCGATGGTGTCGCGCGCTTCCCCGATGGCCGCCGCCAGGTTGTCCAGCCCGACCGGGCCGCCGCCGAACTTCTCCAGCACGGCGCCGAGCAGCTTGCGGTCCATGATGTCGAGGCCGATGTGGTCGACGTCGAGCATGGTCAGCGCAGCGTCGGCGACCGGCTGGGTGATGGCCCCCTCCGCCTTCACTTCGGCGAAGTCGCGCACGCGGCGCAGCAGGCGGTTGGCGATGCGCGGCGTGCCGCGCGCGCGGCGGGCGATCTCGAAGGCGCCCTCGGCGGCGATCTCGACGTTGAGCAGCTGCGAGGAGCGCGTGACGATGCGCGTCAGCTCCTCCGGCGTGTAGAACTCCAGGCGCGAGACGATGCCGAAGCGGTCGCGCAGGGGGTTGGTCAGCATGCCGGCGCGGGTGGTGGCGCCGACCAGGGTGAACGGCGGCAGGTCGAGCTTCACCGAGCGCGCCGCCGGGCCCTCGCCGATCATGATGTCGATCTGGAAGTCCTCCAGCGCCGGGTAGAGGATCTCCTCCACCACCGCCGAGAGGCGGTGGATCTCGTCGATGAAGAGGACGTCGTGCGGCTCGAGGTTGGTCAGGATGGCGGCGAGGTCCCCGGCGCGCTCCAGCACCGGGCCGGAGGTGTGGCGCAGGTTGACGCCCATCTCGTGGGCGATGATGTGCGCCAGGGTGGTCTTGCCCAGGCCCGGCGGGCCGAACAGCAGCACATGGTCGAGCGCCTCGCCGCGCTTCCTCGCCGCCTCGATGAAGATGGAAAGCTGCTCGCGGATCTTCTGCTGGCCGACGTATTCCTCCAGCCGGCGCGGCCGCAGCGCGCGCTCGATCTGCGCCTCCTGGGTGGACTCGGGCGCGGCGGAGATGAGGCGGTCAGTTTCGATCATGGCTGCGCCGCAGTCCATTTTTCGGTGAGAACGTGGCCGAGCGCCAGCAGGACCGGGCCGAGGAAGATGCCGATGAAGCCGAAGGCGAGCACGCCGCCGAAGACGCCCAGCGCGATGAGCAGGATCGGCAGGCTGGCGGTGCGGCTGATGAGCAGCGGCTTGACGAAATTGTCCACGCTGCTGATGACGGCCACGCCATAGATCACCATGAAGATCGCCCAGCCGGCCTGGCCCTGGTCGTAGAGCCAGAAGGCGGCGCCGCCCCAGATCAGCGGCGGGCCGATCGGGATCATGGAGAGGAAGAAGGTTGCCGCGGCGAGCAGGACGGCGCCCGGCACGCCGGCGATGAGGAAGCCGATCAGCGCCACCAGCGCCTGGGCGGCGGCGGTGCCGACGATGCCGATCATCACCCCCATGACGGTGCTGCGCGCCAGGGCCAGCATCTGTTCGCCCAGCGCGCCGGCCAGCATGCGGCTGCCGCTCTTCAGTCGGTCGACCAGCGCAGGCCCGTCGCGGTAGAAGAAGAAGGCGATGAACAGCACCAGCAGCAGCTGCAGCAGGCCCTCGCCGGTGAGGGCCACGATCTTGAACAGCAGCTTGCGCGCCGGGTCGTAGAACTGCAGGAGCAGCTTGTTGAACTCCTCGCGGTTCTGCGCCAGACCCCGCCAGTAGGCGTCGATCTGCTCGCCGAAGAAAGGGATCCGGCGCAGCCATTCCGGCGGCACGGCGGCGTGGTCGAGAAAGGTGCGCAGCTTGTCCGCCAGCGGCGGCACGGCATCGGTCAGGCTGGCGGCCAGAAAGATCATCGGCAGCAGCACCACCAGCATGAGCAGCAGCGTCATGAGGCTGGAAGTCAGCGCCGGGCGATCGCCGAGGCGCTTGAGCAGCCAGGCATGCAGTGGCCAGGTGGTGACGCAGACGATGGCGGCGAAGAGGATCGCGGCGACGAAGGGCTGCAGGATCAGGAAGCAGCCGAGCGCCAGCAGGGTGACCAGGACGATGCGGGCGAGTCGTGTGTTGTCCATGCGCCGGATAAGTGAAATGCCGGGGCATTGTACCCCAGCGGACTGTTCAAGCCGTCAGGCCTTGGACAAGGACTTGAGCGCCTGGCGGATGCCGTCGGAGACGGACACGCCGGCGGGCAGGGCCTTCAGCGCCGCCTGCGCCTCGCGCTCGTTGTAGCCGAGCGCCAGCAGGGCGTTGAGGATGTCGTTCGAGGCGGTTTGCGCCGCCGCCGGCGCGACGGCGGCGATCCCCTTCATCCTGTCGCGCAGTTCCAGCAGCAGGCGTTCCGCCGTTTTCTTGCCGATGCCGGGAATTTTCGTCAGCCGGCCGGTTTCCTGCGCTGCCACCGCCTGGGCGAGTTCGGCCACCGACAGGCCGGACAGCACCGACAGCGCCGTGCGCGCGCCGATGCCTGAGATCTTCAGCAACTGGCGGAAGGCGGCGCGCTCGGCTTCCGAGGCGAAGCCGAACAGCTGGTGCGCGTCCTCGCGCACCGCCAGATGGGTGTGCAGGGTCACCTTCTCGCCGGCGGCGGGCAGGTGGTAGAAGGTGCTCATGGGCACGTCGACTTCATAGCCGACGCCCGCCACGTCGAGCGTGATCTGCGGCGGGTTCTTCTCGACGAGGATGCCGGTCAGGCGGCCGATCATGGTCGTGTTCCGTGGAAGAAGAGGTGAGGGATTGTAGCGGCAGCGGCAAAAAAAAGCGCCCTTGCGGGCGCTTGGCACACGGACGGCGTGTGTGAAAACTTGCAGGGGAGGAAGATATTTCCTGCAATAGGATTAGAACCCAAGCGGGGAGGAACGCGCATCATCCGTTTGGATGACGACTAAAGTGATAGGCCTGCAGAGGGGGGCTATCGCAGCCGGCCGCGGCGCACGCTCATGCCGGCGGTGGACAGGGCGCCCAGCCCCTGGCCGCCATGGGCGTGGCAGATGGCGCAGGCCAGCGCATCGGCGGCATCCGGGCTGGGATCGCCCGGCAGGGCGAGCAGGCGCCGCACCATGTGCTGCACCTGCTCCTTGGCGGCATGGCCGTTGCCGACCACCGCCTGCTTCACCTGCAGGGCGGTGTATTCGGCGATGGGCAGCGCGGCGTCGACCGCCGCGCAGATCGCCGCGCCGCGCGCCTGGCCGAGCAGCAGGGTGGACTGCGGGTTGACGTTGACGAAGACGATCTCGACGGCGACCTGCTGCGGCCGGTGTTCGGCGATCACCTCGCGCAGGCCGTCGAGGATGGCCTTCAGGCGCAGCGGCAGCGCGCCGTCGGGGGGTGTCCGGACGCAGCCGCTGGTGACATAGCTCAGGCGGCTGCCGGTCTTCTCGATGATGCCGAAGCCCGTAATCCTGAGACCAGGGTCGATGCCGAGAATGCGGATGGCAGGAGTGCTGTCGGGATTTGCCCCCTCACTCCTCACCCCTCACTCCTCACTCATGACTGCGGTTGTATAGACTTCCTGCACGTCGTCGAGCGCGTCGATGGCGTCGAGCAGCTTCTGCATCTTCGCGGCGTCCTCGCCGGCGAGGTCGGAGTCGTTGAGCGACTTGAAGGTGATGTCGGCGACTTCCGCCTTGAGGCCGGCCTTTTCCAGGCCGGATTTGACGGCATGGAAGTCCTGCGGCGCGCAGACCACCTCGATGCTGCCGTCCTCGTTGGCCACCACGTCCTCGGCGCCGGCTTCCAGCGCCGCCTCCATCGCCTTGTCCTCGCTGGTGCCGGGGGCGAAGACGAACTGGCCGCAATGCTTGAACTGGAAGGCGACCGAGCCTTCCGCGCCGAGGTTGCCGCCGTTCTTGGCGAAGGCGTGGCGCACTTCCGCCACGGTGCGCGTCTTGTTGTCGGTGAGGCAATCCACCATCACCGCCGCGCCGCCGATGCCGTAGCCTTCGTAGCGGATTTCCTCGTAGCTGGCGCCGTCCAGCTCGCCGGCGCCGCGCTTGATGGCGCGCTCGACGGTGTCCTTCGACATGTTGCTGTCGAAGGCCTTGTCCATCGCCAGGCGCAGGCGCGGGTTGCTGTCGGCGTCGCTGCCGCCCATCTTGGCGGCGACGGTGATTTCCTTGATGAGCTTGGTGAAGACCTTGCCGCGCTTGGCGTCCTGGCGCCCCTTGCGGTGCTGGATGTTGGCCCATTTGGAGTGGCCGGCCATGTCGAACCTTTCGTCAAAAAATGCGCTGTTAAAATGCGATTTTACACTCAGGGGAGAAGTCGCATGGTCCAGCCGCTCGTCATCGCCAAATCCGGCGAACTCGAACTGGCGCTGCTGCCGGCGCTGGCCAACCGCCACGGCCTCATCACCGGCGCCACCGGCACCGGCAAGACTGTCACCCTGCAGGTGCTCGCCGAGCGGCTTTCTTCGATCGGCGTGCCGGTGTTCATGGCCGACGTCAAGGGCGACCTCTCCGGTCTCGCCGCCGCCGGCAGCATCACGCCGAAGCTGAAGGAAAGGCTGCAGGCGCATGGCATCGCGGAGCCTCAGCCGACCGCCTTCCCGGCGGTGTTCTGGGATGTCTTTGGCGAATCTGGCCACCCGGTGCGCGCCACCGTCTCCGACATGGGCCCGCTCCTGCTCGGGCGCCTGCTCAACCTCAACGACACGCAGGCCGGCGTCCTGCAGATCGTCTTCAGGATCGCCGACGACAACGGCCTGCTGCTGCTCGACCTGAA
Organism: Rhodocyclales bacterium; assembly: GCA_016214145.1. GTDB lineage: Bacteria > Pseudomonadota > Gammaproteobacteria > Burkholderiales > Rhodocyclaceae > Desulfobacillus. The sequence continues at coordinate 127,992 of JACRPA010000004.1, read as the reverse complement.
GGACCTGCGCGCGATGGTGCAGCACGTCGGCGAGAACGCGAAGCAGTTCACCACCGAGTACGGCAATGTCTCGGCGGCCTCCGTCGGCGCCATCCAGCGCGCCCTGCTGCAGATCGAGGAGCAGGGCGGCGGCAGTTTCTTCGGCGAGCCGATGCTCGACATCGCCGACCTGATGCAGACGGATGGCGGCAAGGGGGTCGTGAATATCCTCGCCGCCGACAAGCTGCTCAACGCCCCGCGTCTCTACTCGACCTTCCTGCTCTGGCTGCTGGCCGAGTTGTTCGAGCAGCTGCCCGAGGCGGGCGACCTGGACAAGCCGAAGCTGGTGTTCTTCTTCGACGAGGCGCATCTGCTCTTCAACGAGGCGCCGCCGGCGCTGCTGGAGAAGATCGAGCAGGTGGTGCGGCTGATCCGCTCCAAGGGCGTCGGCGTCTATTTCATCACGCAGAACCCGCTCGACGTGCCGGAGACGGTGCTCGGCCAGCTCGGCAACCGCGTGCAGCACGCCCTGCGCGCCTTCACGCCGCGCGACCAGAAGGCGGTGAAGACGGCGGCGCAGACACTGCGGCAGAACCCCAAGCTCGACACCGAGACGGCCATCACCGAACTCGCCGTGGGCGAGGCGCTGGTGTCCTTCCTCGACGAGAAGGGCCGGCCGAGCGTCGTCGAGCGCGCCTTCATCCTGCCGCCGGCCTCGCGCATCGGGCCGCTCACGGCCGAAGAAAGAAACGCGGCGATCAGGGGCTCGCTGCTCTACGGCCACTACGAAAAGGCGGTGGACCGCGAGTCGGCCTACGAGAAGCTCAAGGCGCGCGCCGCGCAGGCGGCGGAAAGCGCGCCCCAGCCGGCACCGGCACCGGCGCAGCCGCAGTCAAGCGGCGGCGGCATTCTCGGCGGGCTGGGCGATCTGTTCGGCGGCGGTGCGCGCGGCGGCCGCCAGACAGTGGCCGAGGCGGCGGTGAAGAGCGCCGCCCGCGCCATCGGCTCGGAACTCGGCCGCCAGGTGCTGCGCGGCGTGCTCGGTTCCATTCTCGGCAGCAAGCGGCGCTGATCGCCGTATTGCGGGGACTGACTTTTCCTTGGAGCGGGCGGGCGGTTCGCGTAGGTCGGGCTTCAGCCCGATGACCGAAGGAAATCCCTGTGGGACGCCCGCGCCGATGTCGGGCTGAAGCCCGACCTACAAGCCCAGCCGCTGCCAGATCGTCGAGGTCAGCCCGGCCTGGTTGAGGGTGTAGAAATGCAGGCCCGGCGCGCCGCTGGCGAGCAGGCGGTCGCACAGCGCCGTCACCACGTCGAGGCCGAAGGCGCGCACCGAGGCGCTGTCGTCGCCGAAGCCCTCGAACTTCTTCCGCATCCAGCGCGGAATCTCCGTGCCGCAGGCATCCGAGAAGCGGGCGATCTTGCTGAAATTGGCGATCGGCATGATGCCCGGCACGATCGGCACGTTGACGCCCAGCGCCTGCGCCTGGTCGACGAACTGGTCATAGGCGTCGGCGTTGTAGAAATACTGCGTGATGGCCGAATCCGCTCCCGCGTCCACCTTGCGCTTGAAATTCAGCAGGTCGTCGCGCGGGTTCTTCGCCTGCGGGTGGTATTCCGGGTAGGCCGCCACCTCGATGTGGAACCAGTCGCCGGTCTCCGCCCGGATGAACGCCACCAGCTCGTTGGCGTAGCGGAACTCGCCCGGATCGGCCATGCCCGAGGGCAGGTCGCCGCGCAGGGCGACGATGCGGCGGATGCCGGCCGCCTGGTAGCGGTCGAGCACGGCGCGCACGTTGTCCCGCGTCGAACCGATGCAGGACAGGTGCGGCGCCGCCGGATGGCCTTCGGACTGGATCTCCAGCACCGTCTCCAGCGTGCGGTCGCGCGTCGAGCCGCCGGCGCCGAAGGTGCAGGAAAAGAAGGCCGGCTTCAGTTGGGCAAGCTGGCGCCGCGTGGCGCGCAGCTTGTCCATGCCCTCCGCCGTCTGCGGCGGGAAGAACTCGAAGGAGAGAGTTCGTGAGGGGTGAGGAGTGAGGAGTGAGGGGTTCATTGTTCTTTGGCGCGCAGCGAGTTGATCAGGCCGCCCAGAAGGCCGAATGCGTCGTCAATCAGCTTTTCGATAGACTCGGAGTCGACTATAAAGCCCAGTTCCCTGGCGATGACGACCTGTGTTTCCAATTCGCTGAGCGACCCGCGAGCGATGCCAAGAAAATGCAAGAACTCCTTGGTGGTGTTTCGGGCCGCTCCTTCAGCGATATTGGATGGAATCGAAACCGCACTGCGCCGCATCTGGGCGGACAGGCCATACATTTCCGAAGCTGGAAAAGAGGCGGTGATTTGATAAATGCCCTTGACCAGTTGAATGGCCAGCTGCCAAGCCTGCAGCTCGTGGTGTTTCCTCCTCACCCCTCTCTCCTCACGCCTCACTAATAACGGTAGTGGTCCGGCTTGTACGGACCGTCCTTCGACAGGTTGAGGTAGGTGGCCTGTTCGTCGGACAGCTCGGTCAGGTGCGCGCCGATTTTCTTCAGGTGCAGGCGCGCCACCTTCTCGTCGAGGTGCTTGGGCAGCACGTAGACCTGCTTGCCATACTGGCCGCCACGGGTGAACAGCTCGATCTGCGCCAGCACCTGGTTGGTGAAGGAGTTGCTCATGACGAAGGAGGGATGCCCCGTGGCGCAGCCCAGGTTCACCAGCCGCCCTTCGGCCAGCACGATGATGCGCTTTCCGTCGGGGAAGATGACATGGTCGACCTGCGGCTTGATGTTCTCCCACGTGTACTGGCGCAGCGAGGCGATGTCTATCTCGGAATCGAAGTGTCCGATGTTGCAGACGATGGCGTTGTTGCGCATCGCCTTCATGTGCTCGTGGCCGATGATGCGCAGGTTGCCGGTGGCGGTGACGAAGATGTCGGCGTGGGCCGCCGCCTCGTCCATGGTGACGACGCGGTAGCCTTCCATTGCCGCCTGCAGCGCGCAGATCGGGTCGATCTCCGTCACCCACACCGTGGCGCCGAGGCCGCGCAAGGACTGCGCGCAACCCTTGCCGACGTCGCCGTAGCCGGCCACCACGGCGACCTTGCCGGCGATCATGACGTCGGTGGCGCGCTTGATGCCGTCCACCAGCGATTCGCGGCAGCCGTAGAGGTTGTCGAACTTGGCCTTGGTGACCGAGTCGTTGACGTTGATGGCCGGGAAGGGCAGCCGGCCCTCGGCCGCCATCTGGTAGAGGCGCTTGACGCCGGTGGTGGTCTCTTCCGTCACGCCCTGGATGCCGGCCAGCATCTTTGCGTACCAGCCGGGCTGGGCGGCGATGCGTTTTTTGATCGCGGCGAACAGCGCGACTTCCTCTTCGTTGGTCGGGTGGGCGATCACCGACGGGTTCTCCTCGGCCTTGCTGCCGAGGATCAGCAGCAGCGTGGCATCGCCGCCGTCGTCGAGAATCATGTTCGGACCTTTGCCATCGGCCCACTCGAAGATGCGGTGGGTGTAGTCCCAGTACTCTTCGAGGCTCTCGCCCTTGTAGGCGAACACCGGCGTGCCGCCGGCGGCGATGGCGGCGGCGGCGTGGTCCTGCGTCGAGAAGATGTTGCAGGAGGCCCAGCGCACGTCGGCGCCGAGCGCCTTCAGGCTCTCGATCAGCACCGCCGTCTGGATGGTCATGTGCAGGCTGCCGGCGATGCGCGCGCCGCGCAGCGGCTGGGTGGCGGCGAATTCCTCGCGCACGGCCATCAGGCCGGGCATCTCGGTTTCGGCGATGGCGATTTCCTTGCGCCCCCAGGAGGCGAGGGCGATGTCGGCGACCTTGTAGTCGGTGAAGCTGGGTACGGCTTTTGCGGTGGCGGTCATGCTTGGCTCCTTGTCAAAGCAGCCGGGGGGAGGGGGAGACCTGGCTCACCTGCCTTCCCGTGCCGGCACGGGTTGAGGTGAGCGCAGTTTGAAGAACTCCGAGCCTGGGGGCCGACTGATGCGGCGCCTCGCAGCGCTCCTCGGAAGCTGCGCATTATACGCCTTGGGCCGATTCCGATAAACTCCCCTGTGGCCATGACAAACGAAAGCATCGAGCGCTTCATTTCCCGCTGGCAGGCCGCCGGCGGGTCGGAACGCGCCAACTACCAGCTTTTCGTCGGCGAACTCACCGAACTGCTCGGCCTGCCCCGGCCCGATCCCGCCCGCGACGACACGCGCGACAACGCCTATGTCTTCGAGCGCCGCGTGCGCTTCCGCCACGGCGACGGAGCCGAATCCCACGGCTTCATCGACTGCTACCGGCGCGGCGCCTTCGTGCTGGAGGCGAAGAAGCTGCGTAGGTCGGGCTTAAGCCCGACAGCCTTCGACGACGCCCTGCAGCGCGCTCGCGGCCAGGCCGAGAGCTACGCCCGCGCCCTGCCGGCCGAGGAGGGCCGCCCGCCCTTCCTGGTGGTGGTGGACGTCGGCAATGTCATCGAGCTGTATGCGGAGTTCTCCCGCTCCGGCGCCACCTACACGCCCTTTCCCGATCCGCGCTCGCACCGTATCCGGCTGACTGACTTTCGCGACGAGGCCGTCCGCGCGCGGCTGAAGGCGCTCTGGCTCGACCCGCTCTCGCTCGACCCGACGCGCGCCACCGCCCGCGTCACGCGCGAGGTGGCCGAGCGCCTGGCCGAGGTGGCGAAGGCGCTGGAAGGCGCGGGCCACGCGCCTGAGGTCGTCGCCGGTTTCCTCAGCCGCTGCCTGTTCACCATGTTCGCCGAGGACGTGGAACTGCTGCCGAAGCGCGCCTTCTCCGGCCTGATCGAAAGCCTGCGCGACAATCCGGCGCAGTTCGTGCCGCTGGTCGGCGAGCTGTGGCAGGCGATGGACAAGGGCGCCTTCTCCGTCGCCATCCGCGCCGCGCTGCCGCGCTTCAACGGCAAGCTGTTCAAGGAACCGCTGGTGCTGCCGCTCACGCGCGACCAGATCGAACTGCTTATCAAGGCCGCCAGGGCCGACTGGACGCAGGTCGAGCCGGCCATCTTCGGCACCCTGCTGGAGCGCGCCCTCGATCCGACCGAGCGGCACGCGCTGGGCGCCCATTACACGCCGCGCGCCTATGTCGAGCGGCTGGTGCTGCCCACCGTCATCGAGCCGCTGCGCGCGAGCTGGAGCCACGTCCAGGCCGCCGCGCTGATGCTCGCCAACGAGGGCAAAGTGAAGGAGGCCATCGCCGAAGTCCGCGCCTTCCACCATCGACTGTGCGAGTTGAAGGTGCTCGACCCGGCCTGCGGCTCGGGCAACTTTTTGTATGTGACGCTGGAGCACATGAAGCGCCTCGAAGGCGAGGTGCTCAACCAGCTCGACGAGATCGGCCACACCCAGGCCATGCTGGAGACGGAGGGCCTCTCCGTCGATCCGCACCAGTTCCTCGGCCTGGAGATCAATCCGCGCGCGGCGGCGGTGGCCGAGATGGTGCTGTGGATCGGCTATCTGCAATGGCACTTCCGCACGCGCGGCCATGTCATGCCGCCGCAGCCGGTGCTGAAGGATTTCCGCAACATCGAATGCCGCGACGCCGTGCTGGCCTATGACCGCATGGAATACGTCACCGACGCGCGCGGCGTGCCGGTGTCGCGCTGGGATGGCAAGACGACGAAGCCGCACCCGGTCACGGGCGAGCAAGTACCGGACGAGGCCGCGCAGGTGCCGCTGGAGCGCTATGTCAATCCGCGCCGCGCCGAATGGCCGCAGGCCGACGTGGTGGTGGGTAATCCGCCGTTCATCGGCAACAAGCGCATGCGCGCGGCGCTGGGCGACGGCTATGTCGAGGCCTTGCGTGGGGCGTGGTCGGAAATGCCCGAGTCGGCGGATTTCGTCATGTACTGGTGGCACAAGGCTGCTTCTCTGGTTTGTGCGGGTGCGTTGTCGCGCTTCGGGTTCATCACCACCAACAGCGTTACGCAGGCGTTCAACCGGCGCGTGCTGGAGCGTCATCTCGCGGCGGGGGACGGGGCTGCCCCGCCCTCCTTAGCGGCAGAAAGCGCCGAATGCGTCGGTCGGGGCAGCCCCGTCCCCCTCCATCTGGCGTTTGCGGTGCCGGATCACCCCTGGGTGGACAGCGCGGATGGGGCGGCGGTGCGGATTGCCATGACCGTGGGGGCGATGGGGGCGGGAGAAGGGCGGTTGCTGAGCGTGACCGATGAACGCGAAGGCGGCGGCGATGGATTGGAGGTGCAGGCAGTCGAGCGTGCAGGCGTGATCCATGCCGATCTGACCATTGGCGCGAATGTTTCGTCTGCAAAACCCATGCAGGCGAATGGTGGCTTGAGTTTTCGCGGCATGATTCCACATGGCGAAGGTTTTCTTATTGCGCCCAAGGAAGGCGCTGCGCTTGATGGCGGTTCCTTGCTCCGCCCCTACCGTAACGGCAAGGATCTGACCGACCGCCCGCGAGGTGTGATGGTGATCGACACCTTCGGGTTGTCGGAAGCGGGACTTCGCTCACGCTACCCCGCAAGCTGGCAATGGCTGTATGACCGCGTAAAGCCGGAGCGCGATCACAACCCGCGCAAAAACCGCAGAGAAAATTGGTGGCTGTTTGGCGAGAACCAACCTCGCATGCGTGCCAGCGTCGAGGGCTTGTCCCGCTACATCGCTACTGGCCAGACCGCGAAGCACCGCATCTTCCAGTTCCTTGATGCCAGCATCCTGCCCGACGACAAGCTCATCGCAATCGCTCTCGATGATGCTTATTTTCTTGGGGTGCTTTCTAGCCACATTCATGTTGCTTGGGCTTTGGCTGCGGGTGGTTGGCTGGGGGTTGGCAACGATCCTGTCTACAACAAATCCAAGTGCTTCGACGCCTTCCCCTTCCCCGCCGCCACGCCCGAACATCAGGCGCGCATTCGCGATCTGGCGGAGCAGATCGACGCGCATCGCAAGCGGCAGCAGGCGGCGCATGCGGGGCTGACGCTGACGGGGATGTACAACGTTCTCGAAAAACTGAAAGTCAGTCTCCCCATGACGGCGAAGGAGAAGGCGATTCACGAGATGGGGCTGGTGTCGGTGCTGAAGAGCCTGCACGACGAGCTGGATGCGGCGGTGATGGAGGCTTACGGTTGGCGCGATGCGCCCTCCGACGAAACCATCCTCGAACGCCTCGTCGCGCTGAATGCCGAGCGCGCCGCCGAGGAGGCGCGCGGTGTGGTGCGCTGGCTGCGGCCGGCGTTCCAGCATCCCGAGGCCGCAGCCGTCGTAGGTCGGCCTTCAGGCCGACAAGAAACGCTGGATATCCCACAGGGATTTCCTTCGGTCATCGGGCTGAAGCCCGACCTACAGGTACCCGCCAAACAACCCTGGCCCGCCACCCTCCCCGAGCAGGTCGCCGCCGTGGCGCGCGCCCTGGCCGAGGCCCGCGCGCCGCTTGCCGAAGCTGACCTCGCCGCACGCTTCACCGGCAAAGGGCCGTGGAAGAAGCGCCTGCCGCAGCTCCTCGACACCCTCGTCGCGCTGGGCCGCGCCCGTCAGTCGGGCGACGGCTGGATGGGCGTCTGAGGGGATCATCTCCTGAGCCTCTCCCGGTTCCATAATGGGCCGCCTGAACCAGTAAAGGGAGGCCTGCCATGTTGTTCGAGCAACTGATCCGATGCGTGGTCGGCCTGTTCGAGGGGCTGCTGTGGCTGATATTGACGGCTGTTTTCCTGCTGGGCATTTTCCTGATCGACAGCGGCCTTGTGGTTACGGGCCTCCTGTTTGCGCTCGGCGTCGCCGGGTTCGCGGCGTGCGCCTTCAGGAACAGAGGCTGACGCGCTTGGCCGCGGCGCTAGCCGCTTTGGGCGGCGATGCCCGGAATGAGCGACAATTGGATTTTTCCACCGGAGTCCAGTCATGGAACTGACATCGGTACTCACTCCCGCAGAAGAAGGCGGGTACGTCGCCCTGAATCCCGAGACGGGAACCACCACGCAAGGTGAAACGGTCGAGGAAGCCCTTTCCAATCTGCAGGAGGCTACGGCGCTCTATCTGACCGAGTTTCCCCTGCCCGCATCGGGACATCCGCTGATTACGATGTTCAGCGTTCCCGCGCATGCCTAAACTGCCCCGCGTTTCCGGGGCAACGGTAGTACGGGTGCCGGAGCGTCTCGGTTTCGAGAAGCTCCGCCAATCCGGAAGCCACGTCATCATGCGCCGAGGTTCAAAAGGCTGTGTCGTTCCCATTCACAGCGAAGTCAAGGTCGGCACTCTGGCGGGAATCCTCAGGCAGGCGGACGTGTCGCCGGAAGAGTTCATTGCTGCAATGCAGTTGGCAGCAACCGTCGCGGTTTGACCGTGGCAAGCAGTAACAACGCCATTTTCTCGCCGTACTGCCGGGACTGACTTTTGCCGGAAACAAAACGGGCGCCCAAGGGCGCCCGTTCATTTGCTTTCTTGCGGGAGATTACAACCCCGCGTCGGCTTTCAGCGCAGCTACTTTATCGAGGGCTTCCCAGGTGAATTCCGGCTCGTCGCGGCCGAAGTGGCCGCAGGCGGCGGTCTTGCGGTAGATCGGCCGCAGGCCGAAGCGTTGCCAAATTAGTGTTTGCTGGGCCCCGCCTGGCCGGCAGACCCGGCGCCGCCTTCCGGATACTGCGGCGCGGCGGGCTTGGCGTGGGCGCGTACGCCCAAGGGCGTCTCCACGCCGAGCAATTTCAGGATGCTGGCGACGAAGGTCTTGTGCCGGGCAGGCGCGTTGTCATACCAGGCGTGCAGGTACTGCTGCAAGTCGGCCCTGGCCTCGGCCGGGTCGAGGTTCAGGTAATGCAGGCTGTCGATGTTCTCCGGGTCTTGCTCGAACAGCGGTAGCAGGAGCTTGGCGACGATTTCGTTTTTTTCGCGCAGATAAGGATCGTTCCTCAGCGCTTCCTCGTTTTCCCGCAGCCACTCGGCAAGCGGTGTGCCATCCGGCAGGTTACGGTGTTCTTCCATGATCAGTTGCTGCGCAAATGCCTTCAGTTTGGCCGCGTGCCCTTCCAGGCCCGGACGCGGCGGGGCGCTGCCCCAGGTGAGCGCCATGGAGCGCAGCGTGTAGAGCGAAGCGGTTTCGCAGAGCGTCTCCTCGAACCACTGGTTGTATTTGCGCGAATCGCGGCTCCGGTGCGCATCGTAGTTGGACATGATGTGGCAGAGTTCATGTGCGAACTCATAGACATATTCGCCCCAGCGCCGGTCGTTCGCATGCAGCCGCACCCGGTACTCCCCCGTGCCGTCCTTTTCATACAGCACCATGGGCTCGCGGTCGGTGTGCGATACCACGATGGAAATCGGCAGCCGCACGGGCACCCAGGTTGCCAGCTCGTCGGCAACCGCGTGCAGGACGGATTCGACCTCCTCCGTGTCGGCCTCGCCCCAACCCCCGTCCTCCACGCGGATCGTGATGTCCGATTTGCGTGTCTTGGACGATTTCTCTGCCAAGCCGGACACAGCGTTGGCAGAGGGGGTCAGTACCACCCAGAAAAGGACCGACGAGATCAAAAGAGGCAACCGCATGCAAATACTCTCCACAAACATCCGGCGTGCCCTTGCCGGTGCTGCGACAGCCAGGGCGATAGGCCCCGGCAGCCATCAAGTAAGCATGCTAGCGGCCGATTGGCGATTCGTCCAATCCGTCGCGATGCCGGATCCGCTTCGCCCGGCCGCCCATATGAAAAAACGGGAAACCGGAGAGCGCCTCCGGATTCCCGTTTGTCTCAAGTGCGGCCCGGTACGTCAAGCGTCATCGGCGGGCCGCACGACTGCAATCGATTTCAGAATTGGAGCAGGTTGCCCGCAGACCCGGGGGTCGGGGACTGCTCTCTGCCGGCTTGATGACCGGCCGACTTGGCGTCCATGGTGCGGACCGGGCCCATGACCCCTTCCGCAGCCTTGGCGCAATCGACGGTCGGCAAGCCGTACTGCATACGTATGTCGTTTGCCGTGCGGCACTGATTGGCGCGGGGAGTGTTCTCGTCTGCCGCCTGTACAACGGCCGGGAATGCGGCGATGGCTGAAAAAGCGACGGTGATGGCTGTTAGCGCCAGGTTTCTCGATTTCATATCTGTCTCCTGTTGGGATTGGGGATGACGGTTGTCCGTCACTCAGTAGACCGTGCTGTTGGTTGATTGCTTACAGGCCGATTTTCCGGACAGCGGAAATACAATCGCTGCTCATGGGGTCTTGGTCTGGGTCGCGGTGACGGAATGCTGCTGCCACTCACAGGGTCTCTTGCCGATCCGACCCGTGTTCCTCCTTTCAGCCTGATTGTGGCAACGGAAAGCGCGATTGGTTCAAGGCCCAGCATCCGGAGCCGTGCCGCCGGGACTGACTTTTCCGAAATGAAAACGGGCGCCGGCGGCGCCCGTCTTTCTTGCCTTGCTTTTGATTGCAGTCCGGCGTCGGCCTTCGGCGCCGCCTTACGGGCCGGCATCCGCGCGCAGCGCGGCCGCCTTGTCGATGTTTTGGCTTCGGCCGGCGCGTTGCGCCTTAACCTTCGCTGGTTGCGAAGGTTAGCCTTCGCCGAAACATTGACAGGCCCTGCGGGTCGGGCTTACAGCCCCGCGTCAGCCTTCAGCGCCGCCACCTTGTCCAGCGCCTCCCAGGTGAACTCCGGCTCGTCGCGGCCGAAGTGGCCGTAGGCGGCGGTCTTCAGGTAGATCGGCCGCAGCAGGTCGAGCGACTGGATGATGCCCTTCGGCCGCAGGTCGAAGTGCTTGCGGATCAGATCCTCGATCTTCTCCTCGGCGATGCGGCCGGTGCCGTAGGTGTGCACCATCAGCGAGACCGGCCTGGCGACGCCGATGGCGTAGGCGACCTGCACCTCGCAGCGGTCGGCGAGGCCGGCCGCGACGATGTTCTTGGCGACGTGGCGGCAGGCGTAGGCGGCCGAGCGGTCGACTTTCGACGGGTCCTTGCCGGAGAAGGCGCCGCCGCCGTGGTGGGCGGCGCCGCCGTAGGTGTCGACGATGATCTTGCGGCCGGTGAGGCCGCAGTCGCCGTGCGGGCCGCCGACGACGAAGCGGCCGGTCGGGTTGACCAGGTAGCGCACGTTGCCCTGGAGCATCTCCTTCGGCAGCACCGGCTTGATGATCTCCTCGATCACCGACTCGGAGAGCTGGGCGTGCGAGACGTCGGGGTCGTGCTGGGTGGATACCACGACGGTGTCGATGGACACCGGCTTGTCGTCGACGTACTTCACGGTGAGCTGGCTCTTGGCGTCGGGGCGCAGCCAGGGCAGGCGGCCGTCGCGGCGCACCTCGGCCTGGCGCTGCATGATGCGGTGGGCGTAATAGATGGGCATCGGCATCAGTTGCGGCGTCTCCGTGCAGGCATAGCCGAACATCAGGCCCTGGTCGCCGGCGCCCTGCTCGAGGTCGAGGCCCTGGCCCTCATTGACGCCCTGGGCGATGTCGGGCGACTGGCGGTTGATGGCGGCGAGCACGGCGCAGGACTTGTAGTCGAAGCCGATGTCGGAGTTGTCGTAGCCGATGCGCTTGATGGTTTCCTGGGCGATCTCGCGGTAGTTGATGTGCGCCGTGGTGGTGATCTCGCCGGAAATCACGACGAGGCCGGTCGACACCAGCGTTTCGCAGGCGACACGGCTGTGCTTGTCGACGGCCAGGATGGCGTCGAGGACGGAATCGGAAATCTGGTCGGCGACCTTGTCGGGGTGGCCTTCGGAAACCGATTCGGATGAAAATAGAAATTCTCTGGACATCTGTCCTGCTCCTTTTGTTTTCCCGTTGCACCGACGTTACCGGCCCCGGGAAGACAAGCAGGTGACGCTTTAGCAGTATTTATTAGGCCGCCCTGCAAGTTGTCCAAGGGAACATTTGCTGCCCCATTAACTCGGCGGAAATATAATTATAGTTTTTTGGCCCGGTTCGGGTCAAACACGGTATTTTTAGTTACGGCGTAACCTGAAGATCAGCCTTCACTGAAACTGCATTTTCTCCAATGGCATTCCTCTTTCGTCTCCTTGGCCGTCTGCCCCTGCGTCTGCTGCATGGCCTGGGCGCGTTGCTCGGCTGGGCCGCCTGGTTCGCCTCGCCGACCTATCGGCGGAACATGAAGGAAAACCTGGCGCTTGCGTATAACCCTGCCGATGCCACGGCCATTCTGCCGGCGGCAATCGCCCACGCCGGGCGCGGCGTGCTGGAACTGCCGTGGGTGTGGCTGCGCGACAGGCGCGAGGTGACGGACAGGGTGATGCACGTCACCGGCTGGGAGATCGTGGAGCAGGCCCGGGCGCGCGGCGAGGGCATCCTTTTCCTGACGCCGCACCTGGGCTGCTTCGACATCATTGCCCAGTACCTCGCCGTCCGGATGAAGCTCACGGTGCTCTACCGGCCGCCCAAGCTGGCATGGCTCAAGCCGCTCATGGAGGAGGGGCGCGGCGGCGGCGACCTGCATCTCGCACCGGCCGATCTTTCCGGGGTGCGCCTGCTGCTGCGTGCGCTGAAGCGCCGCGAGGCCATCGGCATGCTGCCCGACCAGGTGCCGGGGGAGGGCGAGGGGGTGTGGACGGACTTCTTCGGCCGCCCGGCATTCACCATGACCCTGGCGGCGCGCCTGACCGAGACCAGCAAGGCGTCGGTGATCCTGACCTACGCCGAGCGCCTGCCGCGGGGCGCGGGATTCCACGTGTACTTCCTGCCGCTGCAAGACGAGCTTGAAGGGTCGCTGGATCAGCGTGCGGCAGCGCTCAACCGCGCCATCGAGGCGCTGGTCCGGCGCTGCCCGGAGCAGTACATGTGGGGCTACAACCGCTACAAGGCGCCGCGCGGCGCCGCGCCGCCGCCGGCATGATGACGCGCCTTGGACTCGGCCTGATCTGGCTGCTGCACTTCCTGCCGCTGAAGCGGCTGGCGCCGCTCGGCGAGGCCTTCGGCGGCCTGCTCCACGCCTTCGGCCGGGAGCGCCGCCATGTCGCCCTGACCAACCTGCGCCTGTGCTATCCGCGGATGGCCGAGGCGGAGCGCGAGCAACTCGCCCGCGCGCATTTCCGCGCCTTCGGCCGCAGCTTCCTCGAGCGCGGCCTGCTCTGGTGGTCGCCGCCGGAGGAAATTCGCCGCCTGGTGCGCGTCGACGGCCTGGAGCGGGTGCGCGCCCTGCAGGGCAGGCCGGTGATCCTCTTCGTGCCGCATTTCGTCGGCCTCGACATGGGCTGGACGCGGCTCACCCTGGAACTGGACATGGTGAGCATCTACGCCCAGCAGAAGAATTTCTATTTCAACGCCGCGCTCTACAAGGGCCGCCTGCGCTTCGGCCATTCGAGGCTGCTCTCGCGCCAGGAAGGCGTGCGCCAGGCCATCCGCGGCATGAAGGACGGCCGGCCCTTCTACTACCTGCCGGACATGGACTACGGCCAGCGCGACACCATCTTCGTGCCCTTCTTCGGCGTGCCGGCGGCGACCATCACCGGCCTCTCGCGGCTGGCGCGCATGACCGGCGCCGCGGTGATCCCCTGCATCACGCGCATGCTGCCGGGCGAAGCCGGCTACGCCGTCGAACTGGGCGAGCCGTGGGTCGACTATCCCGGCGAGAGCATCGAGGCCGACACGCTGCGCATGAACGCCTGGATCGAGCAGCGCATCGCCGAGATGCCCGAGCAGTACTACTGGGTGCACAAGCGCTTCAAGACGCGCCCCAAGGGCGAGAAGCGGCCCTACTAAGCTCCTTCAACGCAAAGGACGCAAAGACGCAAAGATCGCAAAGATTCCTGTGTTTCTTGGCGCCCTTTGCGTCTTTGCGCTCTTTGCGTTGAAAGCGGTTGAGGTAAGATTGCCCGATGTTCCGCAACCCCGATCCCGAGGCGATCTGCACCCTGCTGCGCGAGGTGAAGACCATCGCCGTGGTCGGCCTCTCGCCGAATCCCGCCCGTCCCGCCTTTCGCATCGCCCGCGCCCTGCAGGGCGCGGGCCTGCGCATCATCCCGGTGCGGCCGAAGGTGGCGGCGGTGCTGGGCGAGAAGGCCTACGCCTCGCTTTCCGAAGTGCCGGAAAAAATCGATCTGGTGGACGTCTTCCGCGCCGCCGAGCATGTCGGCCCGCTCGTGGACGAATGCCTGCGCCTGGGCCTGAAGCGCATCTGGCTGCAGGACGGCATCGTCAATGAAGCAGCGGCCGCGAAGGCCTCGGCCGCTGGCATGACGGTGGTGATGGACCGCTGCATCTGGCGTGACTATGTCGGGCTGTGCGCCGAGGTGGCCGATGCGGATTAAAACTCAAGTCGCGCCAGCGGCTCACGAAATTCCCCTCTCCCCTCGCGGGAGAGGGGCTAGGGGAGAGGGGGGGTGCGGCGCGGCTTTCACTCTTGGAAGTGGTGACAAGCCATGATGATTCGGTTCACCAAGATGCACGGCCTCGGCAACGATTTCGTCGTGCTCGACGCAGTCACGCAGGCCATTGATCTCACGCCGGAACAGGCGCGCTTCCTCGCCGACCGCCACTTCGGCGTCGGCTGCGACCAGATCCTCGTCGTCGAGAAGCCTTTGCTTCCGGACGCCGACTTCCGCTACCGCATCTTCAACGCCGACGGCGGCGAGGTGGAGCAATGCGGCAACGGCGCGCGCTGCTTCGTGCGCTTCGTGCACGAGAAGGGCCTGACGGCGAAGCGCGCCATTCGCGTCGAGACGAAGGGCGGCCTGATCGAGCCGCGCCTGGAGGCGGACGGCCTCGTCACGGTGGACATGGGCGTGCCGCGCTTCGAGCCCTCGCATGTGCCCTTCGTCACCGGGAGCGATGCGCTGGTGCAGCCGCTGCAGCTCGACGGCGCCAGCGTCGACATCACCGCCCTGTCGATGGGCAATCCGCATGCGGTGCAGGTGGTGGCGAACGTCGATGCCGCGCCGGTCGCGGAGCAAGGCCCGCTCATCGAGAACCACCCGCGCTTTCCGCAGCGGGTGAACGCCGGCTTCATGCAGGTGGTGAATCGCAACGCCATCCGCCTGCGCGTTTTCGAGCGCGGCGCCGGCGAGACGCTCGCCTGCGGCACCGGCGCCTGCGCCGCCGTCGCCGCCGGCGTCATTCGCGGCCTGCTCGATTCGCCGGTGCGGGTGGCGACGCGCGGCGGCGAACTGACGATCGCCTGGGGCGGCCCCGGCCAGCCCGTGCTGATGACCGGCCCGGCGGTGAGCGTGTTCGATGGCGAGTTGGAGTTGTAGGTCGGGCTTCAGCCCGACAACCGCGCGTGCCCGGCCGCCCATGTCGGCCTGAAGGCCGACCTACGGAATTAACCAGAGGGGGAAGGACAAGAATGAAAGCCGACGAAATCGCCCGCTACCTGCAGGACCACCCGAAGTTCTTCGAGGAGTACGCCGACCTGCTGGCGCAGCTCTACATCCCGCATCCGCATGGCGGCCGCGCCATCTCGATCACCGAGCGGCAGATCCTCACGCTGCGCGAGAAGGCCAAGCTGCTGGAGGGCAAGCTGGGCGAGCTGATCCGCTTCGGCGAGGAGAACGACGCCATCGGCGAGAAGGTGCATCGCCTGGCCACCGCGCTGGCCGGCGCGCGCGATTTCGCCGCCGCGCGGCAGGCGCTCTTCAGGCATCTCGGCGAGGATTTCGCCGTGCCGCATGTCGCCTTCCGCCTGTGGAACCTGCCGGCGCAGGCCGATGCGGCGGAGTTCGCCGAAGTGAATGAACAGACGCGCATCTTCGCCGCCGGGCTGGCGCATCCCTACTGCGGTGCCAATGCCGGCTTCGAGGCCGCCGCCTGGTTCGGCGAAGCCGGCGACCAGGTGCGCTCGGTGGCGCTGGTGGCGTTGCGGCGCGAAGCCGAGACGGTCGGCCTGCTGGCCCTGGGCTCGGAGGACGTGCAGCGCTTCTACCCGGAGATGGGCACACTGTATCTTGGCCACATCGGCGACCTGGCGAGCGCGGCGCTGTTGAGATCACTCGAATAACCATGGTTCCGGCCGGGCTGACAGGCGAGGGCGCCAAGACCGCGGCCGCGGACTGGCTCGACGAGCTGGCCCACCAGCGCCGCGTCAGCCCGCTCACCCTGGAAAGCTACAGCCACGACATCGCCGCGCTGCTGGCGCTGGCCGGCGCCGCCCCGCTCGACCGGCTTAAGCATCACGACATCCGCCGCTTCGTCGCGCAGCTGCACGGGCGCGGACTGTCCGGCCGCTCGCTGGCCCGCGTGCTGTCGGCCTGGCGCGGCTTCTTCAACTGGCTGGCGCGCCATCGCGGCCTGGAACAGAATCCCTGCCTCAGCGTGCGCGCGCCGAAATCGAAAAAGGCCCTGCCCTCGGTGCTCTCGGCCGACCAGGCGAACGCGCTGCTGGAGCGGGAGGCCGACGGCCTGCTGGAACTGCGCGACAAGGCGATGTTCGAGCTGTGCTATTCCTCCGGGCTGCGCCTGGCCGAACTGGCGAGCCTCGACTGCAACCTGGCGCAGGACCTGGCGGCGGGCGAAGTGACCGTCACCGGCAAGCGCGCCAAGACGCGCACCGTGCCGGTCGGCGCCAAGGCGCGCGCGGCGCTGGCGGCATGGCTGGCACGACGCGGCGAGGTGGCCGCCGCCGACTGCCCGGCGCTGTTCGTCAGCCGGCGCGGCACGCGACTGTCGATGCGCATGATCCAGCTGCGCCTCGACCGCTGGGCGAAAAAGGCCGGCCTCGGCGCCCACGTCCATCCGCACATGCTGCGCCACTCCTTCGCCTCGCACGTGCTGCAGTCCTCCGGCGACCTGCGCGCCGTGCAGGAAATGCTCGGCCATTCCAGCATCGGCACGACGCAGGTGTATACGCACCTCGACTTCATGCACCTGGCCAAGGTCTACGACGCAGCCCACCCGAGAGCCAAGAAGAAATGAATGCGGGCCAGGGCAGGCATGGCGTTGAAACGCTGCTGTGGGAGCGGCGTCCTCGCCGCGATATTGGCGGCTGTTATCGCGGCGAGGACGCCGCTCCCACAGGCAGAAAATGAGCGCAGCACCGTCCGTACGCCGCTGGCTCGTCGACGCCGCGCAGCGCATCGATGCGGCGCTGGGCCCGGCGCGCGTGAAGCGCATCGTCCTGCCGCCGCCGGCCGGCCGGCCGGCCAAGGAGGGCGAGTTCTGCGCCGTGCAGTTCGACGACGGCAGCGTCGGCCTCGCCTTCACGCTGCTCGACGGCACGCTGGCCGCGCTGCACGCGCGGGGGGCGGGCGCCCTGGAGGGCCGCGCGGCGCTGGCGCTGGTGCGCGGCTATGCAGAGGGCGGCGCCGCCGAACGCGCGATCGGTCTCGCCACGATCAACGCCCTGACGCGCCGCCTCTACGACCGCGCCGGCTTCGTGCCCGACGACGCCATCGATTCCTTCGGCTCGCTTGGCCTCAAGCCGGGCGACCGCCTCGGCATGGTCGGCCACTTCACGCCGCTCATCGAGCAGGCGCGCGCGTTGGGCATTCCCGTCACCGTGCTGGAGCTGAAGGCTGAACTCGTGCGCGAGGAGCCGGGGCTCGTCGTCACGCTCGACGCGAAGCGTCTCGCCGGCTGCAACAAGATCGTGTCGACCAGCACGCTGCTGCTCAACGACACCTTCGAGGCGGTGGCCGGCTGCTGGCGCGGGGCGGAAGCCGTCGCCATCGTCGGTCCCTCGGCCGGCTGTCCGCCCGATCCGCTCTTCGCCGCCGGCGTGTCCGCCGTCGGCACGGCCTGGGTGGTCGATGCCGACGCCTTCCTCGCGCGCTGCGCCGCCGGCGAGAAGTGGGGCGAGACCTCGCGCAAGGCGACCCTGACGCCGCAGCGCTATCCGGGGCTCGACAGAATGCTGGAAAGAACACGATGAAAAGCTATAGCCGCGGATTACGCGGATGAACGCGGATTTTCATTTCTGTTCTTGATCCGCGTGTATCCGCGTAATCCGCGGCTTAAAAACAAGGCCAATCATGCCCGAACTCATACTCAACCCCGGCAAGGAGCGCTCCGCCATGCGCCGCCATCCCTGGATTTTCGCGGGCGCGGTGGCGCATCTGAAGGGGCGCGCCCGTCTCGGCGACACCGTGGAGGTGTTCGCCCACGACGGCCGGCCGCTGGGACGGGCGGCGTTCAGCCCGCACTCGCAGATCCGCGCCCGCCTGTGGACCTTCGATGCGGCAGAAACCGTCGACCATGCCTTCTTCAAGCGCCGCGTCGCCGCCGCCGTCGCGGCGCGGGCAGCCTTGCCCGAACTCGCCAATCAAGAAGGTCTGCGCCTCATCCACGGCGAGTCGGACGGCCTGCCGGGCGTCATCGCCGACCGCTACGGCGAGACGGTGGTGCTGCAGCTGAACAGCGCCGGCGCGGAGAAGTGGCGCGACGCCCTCGTTGCCGCGCTGGTGCAGGCGACCGGCTGCGCGCGGATCTTCGAGCGTTCCGACTCGGATG
This sequence comes from Rhodocyclales bacterium, assembly GCA_016214145.1. Lineage (GTDB taxonomy): Bacteria > Pseudomonadota > Gammaproteobacteria > Burkholderiales > Rhodocyclaceae > Desulfobacillus. Next base: position 109,691 of record JACRPA010000004.1, on the reverse strand, counting down.
TGCGCGGGCTCGAAGGCCTGCAAGCCCGTACCGGTTTTTTGCATGGAGAGGCGCCCGAGGGCGGCGTCGTCATCGAGGAGCACGGCCTTCGCCTGGAGGTGGACATCGCGGGCGGCCACAAGACCGGCTTCTATCTCGATCAGCGCGAGAACCGGCGGCTCGTGCGCGAGCTGTCCGCCGGCCGCAGCGTGCTCAACGGCTTCTGCTACACCGGCGGCTTCAGCCTGCAGGCGCTGGCCGGCGGTGCGGCGCAGGTGCTTTCCATCGACAGTTCCGGCCCGGCGCTGGAATCGGCGCGGCGCAATCTGGCGCTGAATCCGCAACTCGACGGGGCGCGCGCCGAGTGGCGCGACGCCGACGTCTTCGAGGAGCTGCGCGCGCTGAAGAAGAGCGGCGCGCGCTTCGACCTGATCGTCCTCGACCCGCCCAAGTTCGCGCCCTCCGCCGCCCACGCCGCGCGCGCCGCGCGCGCCTACAAGGACATCAACCTGCTCGGTTTCCGCCTGCTCAATCCGGGCGGGCTGCTGATGACCTATTCCTGCTCGGGCGGCATCGGCCTCGAGCTGTTCCAGAAGATCGTCGCCGGCGCCGCCGGCGATGCCGGTGTGGATGCGCGCATCCTGCGGCGCCTCTCGGCGGCGCCCGACCATCCTGTTGCGCTGGCCTTCCCGGAAGGCGAATACCTGAAGGGCCTGCTCTGCCAGGTCGTATAATCGCCGCTCGATGACCCGCTTCCGCAAGCTGATTGCCGTTCTCGCCGTGCTGTGCCTCACCGGGGCGCAGCAGGCGGCGTTCGCCCACTGGGCGGCGCACCTCGGCGCGCCGGCGGTCGTCGGTCTCGAATCGCAGAATGGCGAGCATGCCGCCGCGGCGGTCCTCGGCCAGTCCTGCACCAGCTGCACCGCCTTCGCCAGCCTCGACGCGGCGCTGCCGGGCAGCACGCTGTCCGCAGCGGACGCATCTGCACACGTCGAATCCGCCTTTCCTGCGCCGCCGGAAAAGTCAGTCCGCGCGATACGGCGCTACGATTCCCGCGCTCCTCCCGCCGTTCTCTGAAGCCTGCTGTTGACCGTCTGCCGCGCCGTGCGTGGCGGCGTTTCATTTGCTTTGGAGAAATGTATGTACCCCCACGCTCACTATTCGTTCGCTGCCCCCCGAGGGGGCGCTCGCCTCGCTTGGGGCGGCCCGGCGCGAGGCGCCATGCACCGAATCTGCCTTTCTGCCGTCGTGGCCATGCTGGCGCTGCCCGCCGCCGCGGCCGGCGACGAAGACCTGAAAGCCCTGCGCGAGGAAATCGCGCAGATGAAAAAATCCTACGAGCAGCGCATCGAGGCGCTGGAACAGCGGCTGGCCGCGGCCGACACGGCGCCGGCGAAAAGTCAGCCTGCGCAGAGCGGCGCCGGTGCGGCGCACGCGGCCGGCGGCTTCAATCCGGAGATCTCGCTCATCCTGCAGGGGCAGTACCGCCGCGGCCGGGATACGTCCGGCCGCGCCATCGCCGGCTACTGGCCGGGCGGCGCGGAGGGCGCCGGGCGCGGCCTGACGCTGGACGAGTCCGAGCTGGTCGTCTCGGCCAACATCGACCCTTACTATCGCGGCCTGCTCAACGTCGCGCTGAAGGACGGCCAGGCCGAAGTCGAGGAGGCCTGGTTCCAGACCCTGGGTCTCGGCAACGGCTTCACGCTCAAGGGCGGCCGCTTCCTCTCCGGCATCGGCTACCAGAACGAGCAGCATCCGCACGCCTGGGATTTCGCCGACGCCCCGCTCATGGCGCAGGCGCTGTTCGGCGGCGCGTACGGCCAGGACGGCCTGCAGCTGAAGTGGGTGGCGCCGACCGATCTGTTCATGGAACTCGGCGCCGAGCTCGGCCGCGGCGCGGGATTCCCCGGCACCGACCGCAACAGGAACTCGGCCGGCGCCAGCGCGCTGTTCGCCCATGTCGGCGACGATGTCGGGCGCTCCCATGCCTGGCGCGCCGGCCTGTCCTGGCTGTCGACGCGGGCGAAAGACCGCGAAGCGCCTTTCGCGGACACCGATGCGGCCGGCCCGAACGAGGTGGCGGGCCTGTTCACCGGCCGCAGCCGTACCCTGGTGGCTGACTTTGTCTGGAAATGGGCGCCGGAGGGCAATCCTAAGGAACGCAACTTCAAATTCCAGACGGAGCTCTTCCGCCGCAGCGAGAGCGGCGATCTGGCCTGCGCATCCGGGGTGGCGACCTCGCCCTGCCTGGGCGGGCTCGCCCTCGGCGATTTGCGTTCGCGCCAGACCGGCGGCTATGCGCAGGCGGTCTGGCAGTTCATGCCGCAGTGGCGCGTCGGCTACCGCTACGACTGGCTGAACGCAGGCAGCAAGCGCTATGACCCGGCCAGCGTCTTTGCCGCCCTCGATCCCGCCAACGCTTACTTCAGCGGCTACCGGCCGCAACGCCATTCGATCATGGCCGACTGGTCGCAAAGCGAGTTTTCCCGCCTGCGTCTGCAGTTCGCCCGCGACCGTTCGATGCAGGGCCTCAGCGACAACCAGGTGACCCTGCAGTACATCATGAGCCTGGGCGCCCACGGCGCCCACAAGTTCTAGGAGAGAGACATGAAAAGATTCGTACTGCTGTTCCTGCTGGCGGCGGCGCTGCCCGTGCGCGCCGAGCTGCGCGTGTTCGCCTGCGAGCCGGAATGGGCGGCGCTGGCGAAGGAACTCGGCGGCGACAAGGTGAGCGCGTACTCCGCCACCCATGCCCTGCAGGACCCGCATCGCATCGAGGCGCGGCCCTCGCTGATCGCCCGGGCGCGCAGCGCGCAACTGGTGGCGTGCACCGGCGCCGACCTGGAAGCGGGGTGGCTGCCGCCGGTGCTGCGCGAGTCGGGCAATGCCGCCGTGCAGCCGGGACGGCCGGGTTACTTCGAGGCGGCGCAGTTCGTCGTGCGGCTGGAGATTCCGCTGAAGCTCGACCGTGCCGAAGGCGACGTCCATGCCGCCGGGAATCCGCACATCCAGCTCGATCCGCGCAACCTGCTGGCGGTCGCCGGGCCTCTGGCGAAGCGCCTGGGCGAACTGGACGCGGCCAATGCCGCGCACTACGCGGCGCGGCAGCAGGCGTTCGCCGAACGCATGCGCGCGGCCATCGCCCGCTGGGAGAAGGAGGCGGCGCCGCTGCGCGGCATGCGCGTGATCGCGCAGCACAAGAGCTTCAGCTATCTCTTCCACTGGCTCGGCCTGGTCGAGGCCGGCACGCTGGAACCCAAGCCCGGCATCGAGCCGGGCAGCGCCCACCTGGCGCAACTGCTGACGCAGGCCAAGGCTCAGCAGGCCAGGCTCATTGTGCGCACGCCGTACGATTCGCCCCGCCCGGGCGAGTGGCTGGCCGAGCGTTCGGGCATCCCGCTCGCCACCCTGCCGTTCACAGTCGGCGGCAGCGAGCGGGCGCAGGACCTGTTCGGCCTCTTCGACGACACGCTTGCGAAACTCAAGGGGGCGCCATGAGCAGGGAGCAGGGGCCCCACGCAGTGGGGATGCGACCGGCCGCGAATGACGCCAGCGAGCGACAGCGCGGCGGTACTGATGCGACCACGGTGAAGGAGCGAACGCCATGAATACGCTCGCCACGCAGCTCGACCTGCTCTGGCCGGCCTTCGCCGCCGGCCTGATCGTCCTTGCCACGCACGTGCCGCTGGGCATCCAGGTGCTCGCGCGCGGCATCATCTTCATCGACCTTGCCGTGGCGCAGGTGGCCGGCCTGGGCGCCCTGCTGGCGCACCTGGCCGATCATGGCGACAATCCATGGATGGTCCAGGGCGCGGCGGTCGGCGCGGCGCTGGGGGCGGCGCTGCTGCTGCAATGGAGCGAAAAGCGCTGGCCGCAACTGCAGGAGGCGCTGATCGGCCTGCTCTTCGTGCTGGCGGCCAGCGGCGCGGTGCTCCTGCTGGCGCGCGACACCCACGGCGGCGAGCAACTGCGCGACCTGCTGGTCGGCCAGATGCTGTGGGTGTCGCGCGGGCAACTGCTGGCCGCGGCGGCAGCGAGCGCGGGGCTCCTGCTGGCCTGGAAGGCACTGGGCCGGCAGGGCGGCGGCCTGGCGTTTTACATGCTGTTCTCCGTTGCCGTAACCGTTTCAGTGCAGCTGGTGGGGGTGTATCTGGTGTTCGCCAGCCTGATTGTTCCCGCCCTGGCGACCCATGGCATGCGGCAGCGGCGCCTGGCGACGGGTTTCGGCGTCGGGGCGGCCGGTTACATCGCCGGGCTGTCCCTGGCGGCGCTGGCGGACTTGCCGGCCGGCGCCGCCAGCGTCTGGATGCTGGCCGCGGCGGGCCTGGTTTTCGCTCTCGTCCGTTCCAGCGTTGCGCCGCCCCGGCCGATATGCTAAAAGCGATATCCGGTTTGCCGTTTTAGCCAAGCCGGATCGGTACTTGGACACCCCCTGACGGACAACGTGGCTTTCTCACTTTTCGGCAAGAAACCCCAGCCAGAACCGGCGAAGCCGGCGGCCAGGAAAAAGGCGCCCGAGGCGCCGGTCCCGTCACGCCCGGCGGCGCCCAGGCCTTCGCCCGAAACTCCGCCGGCGCCGAAGGAGGATCTGGGATCCCTGGATTTCACCGCCCCCGGCGCGATCGAGGTGCGCGAGGAGGATCATTCCGACCACTTCCAGATTCGCGAGAGCTCGGCGACCATGCATCCGGTGGTCGAGGAAGCCGCCATTCTTTTCGCCAACGGCCAGGACGAGGCGGCGCTGGCGACCCTGGAAGCTGCCGCCAGCGCGGGCGGCCTGGGAACCGCAGCCGACCAGGTGTGGGCGATGCTGTTCGACCTTTACCAGCTCCTGGGCGGGCGCGAGGAGTTCGACAAGCGCGCCCTCGAGTACTCGATGAAGTACGAAAAGTCGCCGCCGACCTGGGTCGAACCGGTGCGGCAGTCGCTGGGGCCCGCGCTGACCACCGGCGGCACGGCCTTCGTGTCCTTCGTCGGCATGCTGGGCGAGGGCGCCGACAAGACGGTCAGGCAGCTCGAGAAAATCATCGCCGGCAACCCGGTGGCGCGCGTCGACTTCGGCAAGCTGCAGAACGCGGACACGCTGGGCGCCGAGATGCTGTTGCGGGCGATGAAGGCGGCGCGCAAGCGCAAGTGCGAACTGGTGATGAGCGGCGCCGAGAAGCTCGCCGAATTGCTGAAAGGCAAGATCGAGGTCGGCAAGCGGGAGGACGAGACGCTGTGGATGCTGCTGCTCGAGCTGTATCAGCACATGGCCCAGCAGGATCCGTTCGAGGAGTGGGCGGTGAATTACGCCATCACCTTCGAGGTTTCCCCGCCCTCCTGGGAAAACCGGCCGCCGCCCAAGCAAGCGGCCGCACTGGCCGCGTCGGCCGATCCGGAGGTTTTCCCGCTGGCGGGAGAAATGTACAGCGCCGGCTCCGATGCGTTCCGGCAGCTGGTGGATTTCGCCACGGATCGCGACCAGGTGATCATCGACTGCGGCGCGCTCAAGCGCATGGACTTCGTCAGCGCCGGGCTCTTCCTCAACACGCTGACCAATCTGCAGATCACCGGCAGCAGCGTCACGATCCGCAATCCGAACCAGCTGTTGTTTGCCTTGTTCGGCGTGCTCGGCATCAACCAGGTGGCGCACGTCGAGCAGCGCAAGTTCTGACGCCTGTTCCTATCCCTTCGTTTCTATCGGGCAGTCCCATGGAGCAATATCACGGCACCACCATTCTTTCCGTGCGCCGCGGCGAACGCGTCGCATTGGGCGGCGACGGCCAGGTGACGCTCGGCAACATCGTCGTCAAGGCGACTGCGCGCAAGGTGCGCCGGCTCTACCAGGAGAAGATCCTGGCGGGCTTCGCCGGCGGCACCGCCGACGCGTTCACCCTGTTCGAGCGCTTCGAGGCCAAGCTGGAGAAGCATCAGGGCAACCTGCTGAGGAGCGCGGTCGAGCTGGCCAAGGACTGGCGCACCGACCGCATCCTGCGCCGCCTGGAAGCCATGCTGGCGGTCGCCGATCGGCAATGCTCCCTCATCATCACCGGCAACGGCGACGTGCTGGAGCCCGAGCAGGGCATCGTCGCCATCGGCAGCGGCGGCCCCTACGCCCAGGCGGCGGCGCGCGCCCTGCTGGAGAACACCGATCTGACGGCTGAGGAGATCGTCAAAAAATCCCTCACCGTCGCCGGCGACCTGTGTATCTACACCAACCAGAGCCACGTGATTGAAGTGCTTGAGTGAGGGGTGAGGCGTGAGGGGTGAGGAGAAACCCCTCCTGTCGCGGACACCTCACTCCTAACCCCTCACTCCTTGTTCCTCACTATGTCCTCCATGACCCCCCAGGAAATCGTCCACGAGCTGGACAAGAACATCGTCGGCCAGAGCCGCGCCAAGCGCGCCGTGGCCATCGCCCTGCGCAACCGCTGGCGCCGCGCCCAGGTGGCCGAGCCGCTGCGCTCGGAGATCACGCCGAAGAACATCCTCATGATCGGCCCGACCGGGGTCGGCAAGACCGAGATCGCGCGCCGCCTGGCGCGGCTGGCCCACGCGCCCTTCATCAAGATCGAGGCGACGAAATTCACCGAGGTCGGCTATGTCGGCCGCGATGTGGACACCATCGTGCGCGACCTGGTCGAGATCGCCATCAAGGACGGCCGCGAGGCGGCCATGCGCGCCGTGCGCGACCGCGCCATGGATGCGGCCGAGGATCGCGTGCTCGATGTCCTGCTGCCGCCGGCGCGCAGCGTCGGCTTCCACGGCGATGCGGAGACGACGGAGGAGTCCGCCGCGCGGCAGAAATTCCGCAAGAAGCTGCGCGAAGGCGAGCTCGACGCGCGCGAGATCGAGATCGAGGTGGCCGCCCCCAGCGCGCAGATGGAAATCCTCGCCCCGCCCGGCATGGAGGAGCTGACTTCGCAGATCCAGGGCATGTTCCAGAACCTCGGCGGGGGCAAGCGCAAGACGCGGCGGATGGCCATCAAGGAGGCGCTAAAAGCGCTGGCCGACGAGGAGGCCGCGCGGCTCGTCAACGACGACGAAATCAAGATCGCCGCCGTGCAGGCGGTGGAGCAGAACGGCATCGTCTTCCTCGACGAGATCGACAAAATCGCGTCAAGGTCGGAGATGCACGGCGCCGATGTCTCGCGCCAGGGCGTGCAGCGCGACCTGCTGCCGCTGGTCGAAGGCACCACCATCGCCACCAAGTACGGCATGGTGAAGACCGACCACATCCTGTTCATCGGCAGCGGCGCCTTCCACTTCTCCAAGCCTTCCGACCTGATCCCCGAGCTGCAGGGACGCTTTCCCATCCGCGTCGAGCTGGATTCCCTCTCGGTCGAGGATTTCGAGCAGATTCTTGTCAGTACGGACGCCTGCCTGACGCTGCAATACGTGGCTTTGCTGGCAACCGAAGGCGTCGCGCTCGACTTCAAGGCCGACGGCATCCGCCGGCTCGCCGAGATCGCCTTCGCCGTCAACGAGAAGACCGAGAACATCGGCGCGCGCCGGTTGTACACGGTCATGGAGAAACTGCTCGAGGAAGTCGCCTTCGATGCAGGCGGCCATGGCAGGGCGCTGACCGTCGACGCCGCTTACGTTGACGCCCGCCTGAAGGATTTGTCGCAGAGCGAGGACCTCGCCCGCTACGTCCTGTAGGTCGGGCTTCAGCCCGACGCTGGCGGCGTTGTCGGGCTGAAGCCCGACCTACACGAAACCATGCTGATCCGTATTATCTCCATCATCTTCCCGCTGTTCGCCATCGTCCTGGCGGGCTGGCTGTATGGCCGCGCCAAGCGGCCGGACATGCGCTTCGCCAACGAGATCAACATGGATGTCTTCGTACCGGCGCTGGTGTTTGCCACGCTGGCCGGCAAATCCTTCGATCTGGCGAGTTACCAGCCGCTGGCCCTCGGCGCGCTCATCGTCATGCTGGGTTCCGGCCTGCTGGCCTGGCCGCTGGCGCGTCTGATGGGCGTCGAGGCGAAAACCTTCGTGCCGCCGATGATGTTCAACAACTCCGGCAACATGGGCCTGCCGCTGGCCGTGCTGGCCTTCGGCGAGGCGGCGCTGCCGGCGGCGGTGGTCTTGTTCCTGGTGGAGAACCTGCTGCACTTCTCGCTGGGGATATACATCCTCGACCACCGGGCGCGCCTGTCAAGCCTGTGGCGCATGCCGGTGGTGCTGGCGGCGCTGGCCGGGCTGGGCGTGAGCGTGGCGGGCATCGAGTTGTGGCCGCCGCTGCTGACGGCGATCCGCATGCTCGGCGAAATCTGCATCCCGCTGCTGCTGTTCTCGCTGGGGGTGCGCCTGATCGATGCAAATTTCAAAACCTGGCGCATCGGCGTCGCCGGCGCCGCGCTGCGGCCGCTGCTGGGCATGGCCATCGCCTGGGGCGCGGCGCGCCTGCTCGGCCTGGATGCCCAACACAGCGGCATGCTGCTGATCTTCGGTGCGCTGCCGCCGGCGGTGCTCAACTACGTGTTCGCCGAACGCTACCGGCAGGAGCCGGAGAAGGTGGCCTCGATCGTCATGATCGGCAATGTCGCCGCGCTGGTCTTCATCTCTGCCGCCCTGGCGATAGCGCTTTAAAGGCATTAGCCGCGGATTACGCGGATGAACGCGGATTATTTGGTTTTTAATCCGCGTTCATCCGCGTAATCCGCGGCTGCCTTATCAGCTTTTCACCGGCCGCTTCATCAGCTTGCGCTGCAGGGTGCGCCGGTGCATCTTCAGCGCCCGGGCGGTCGACGAGATGTTGCCGCCGTTTTCCTTGAGCACGCGCTGGATGTGCTCCCATTCCAGGCGGTCCACCGAGAGCGGCTGGCTGGGTGGAGCGAAATCCGCCTGCGGCGCCGCCGCCTCGAAGGCGGACAGGATGGCGTCCACATCGGTCGGCTTGGCGAGGTAGTGGGTGGCGCCGAGCTTGATCGCCTCGACCGCCGTGGCGATGCTGGCGTAGCCGGTCAGCACGACGATGCGGCAGTCCGGGTTGGCGGCGAGCAGCGGCGCGATCAGCGTCAGGCCGGAGGTGCCGGCGATGTTGAGGTCGAGCACGGCGCGCGCGGCGCGCGTCGCGGGAATCAGCTTTTCGGCCTCCTCGACGCTGTGGGCGCCGATGACATCGAAGCCGCGGCTTTTCAAGGCGCGGGCGAGCACGCGGTTGAAGACGGGGTCGTCGTCGATGACCAGGATCCGGGTTTCCTCGCTCATGTCGCCAGTATCCCCTCCAGCGGAAGTTCGACGCGGGTGACGGCGCCGCCGCCCGCGCGGTTGGCCAGCGCGATGCGGCCGCCGAGCCGCTCCACCGCGGCGTGGGCGAGGAACAGGCCGATGCCGGTGCCTTCCTCCCGCGTCGTGAAGAAGGCCCGGCCGGCCTGCAGCAGGGCATTCTCGTCGAAGCCCGGGCCATGGTCGCGTATTTCGATGCGCAGCCGCTCGCTGTCCCATTCCGCCGCGATGTCCACTTCGCCGTCGCCGGCGTCGGCGGCGTTGTTGAACAGGTTGAGCAGGGCCTGCTCGAGGGTGGCCTCGCCCACCACCTGCGGCGCCGTCGCCGTGCCGTGGAGACTGACTTTCGCCTCGGCGTGCGGCCGCAGCTGACGCCAGCGCGCGACGACCTGTTCCAGCCAGCGGTCGAGGGCAAGCGCCCGGCCGCCCTCGGCGCGGGTCTGACCGGCGCGCGCGGCGAGGCCCGTGATGATGCCCTTGCAGTGCTCGACCTGTTCGCGCAGCAGGGCCAGGTCTTCCCGCATTTCGGCATTGTCGCCCGCGTTGCGCGCCAGCTCGCCGGCGAGGATCGCCATGGTCGCCAGCGGCGTGCCCAGTTCGTGCGCGGCGCCGGCGGCCAGGCTGCCCAGCGCGACGACGCGCTCGTTGCGCAGCGCCTCCTCGCGCGCCGCGGCGAGTTCCAGGTCGCGGCTGCGGATGGCGGCGGCCATGCGCGCGACGAACCAGGCGATGAGCGCGGCGGAGGCGACGAAAATCAGCCACATGCCGGCCAGGTGCAGGCGCGTGGCGCGCTCGGCATCCGGCACGGGCAGGGGAATGTTGACGAAGACCAGCAGCGAATAGGCGAGCACGCTGAGGGCGACGATGCTCCAGGCGAAGCGGCCGGGCAGCACCACGGCGGCGATGGCGATGCCCGGCAGATAGAGCGACACCAGCGGGTTGGCGCCGCCGCCGCTGAAAAACAACAGCAGCGTCAGAGCCGTGATGTCCACGCAAAACTGGGCGAACAGCTCGCCGTCGGCGACGGCGCCGCCGTGAGCGAGGCGCCGCCGGGTGGCGAGATTGAAGCCGGCGAGCAACGCGACGATGGCCAGCATCGGCGCCAGCGGCAGTTCAATGTCGAACAGGGGGCGCGCCGCGACGATGAGCGCGAGCTGCCCGGCCACGGCGAACCAGCGCATCAGCAGCAGGCGCCGCAGCGGGTCGGCGCCTTTCTCGGGTTGGGTGGGGGCGGTTGTCATCGTGCGTGCTTCCGCGGGGATTCTAGCCGATGCACGCCCCGCCCCCTGCGGCAATTTGTCGCATGACGGCGCTTCGCCCGCAGCGGGGGAGCTGGCGTAATATCGCTCTTTTATGGAGGCAATGACGATGCGCAAGACGGTACTGGCACTCTCCCTCATGCTTTGCGGCGCGGCGGCGCAAGCGGATGTCACGGTGAAGGAATCCTGGGTGCGCGGCACCACCCCGGCGCAGAAGGCCACCGGCGCCTTCATGGAGATCACCAGCAGCGATGCGGCTTCGCTCCTGTCGGCCAGCAGCCCGGTGGCCGGCGTGGTCGAGATCCACACCATGAAGATGGAGGACGGCGTGATGAAGATGCGCGCCATGCCGAAGCTCGACCTGCCGGCCGGCAAGGGCGTCAAGCTCGCCCCGGGCGGCAACCACATCATGCTGATGGACCTCAGGCAGCAGATGAAGAAGGGCGACGTCGTGCCCATCACGCTGAAAGTCGAGGGCAAGGACAAGCAGGTGCAGACCATCGAGGTCAAGGCCGAAGTGCGCGATCTCGCCACGCCGGCGACGATGGACCACGGCCACAAGCATTAAAAGGGATTTTTCTTCTTCCAGCCGACGGCGCCTGCGGGCGCCGTCGGCGTTTCTGCGACGATATGTCGCAGTCCCGGGCAGCCGCGCTTCGTTATCCTTGCGGCCTTGCTCCGGAGACATGGCATGCGTTGGCGGAATGGTTGGCTTTGCGTCTCGATGGCCCTGCTGCCGGCAATGGCCATGGCCCAGACGCATGCGGAACATCAGGCGCGCGCGGCGGAAAAGCCGGCGCTGGCGGTGGGCGCCGCGCTCGATGGCGAGGGGCGCCTGTGGCTGGCGCGGGTGGAGAACCGCCTGCTGGTGGTCTCTCATTCCACCGACGGCGGCCGCAGCTTCTCGCCTCCCGTCGCCGTCACGCCGCAGCCGGAAGCCGTCACCGCCGATGCCGAGAACCGGCCGAAGATCGCCGTCGGCGCCGACGGCATCGTGCACGTGACGTGGACGCAAAACCTCGGCAAGCCGATGACCGGGCACATCCGCTACGCCCGCTCGACCGACGGCGGCAGGAGCTTCTCTCTGCCCGTCATCCTCAACGACGACCGCCAGGTCATCAGCCACCGCTTCGATGCGCTCGCCGTCGATGACCAAAGGAAATCCCTGTGGGATGGCCGCGGCCGCGTCGCCGTGGCCTGGCTCGATGCGCGCGGACGCAGCGGCAGGACGGCCAACAAATCCCCGCAGACCGACGTCGGCGTCTACGCGGCGCTGTCGCAGGATGGCGGCGCGCGCTTTGCGCCCAACCACAGGGTAGCCGACCACAGCTGCCAGTGCTGCCGCACGGCGCTGACTTGGACGGCTGCCGGACCGATCGCCTTCTGGCGCCACGTCTTCGGCCGCAACATCCGCGACTTCGCCATCGCCGACCTGAACGGCGGGCCCGTGCTGCGCGTCACCGACGACGAATGGGAGATCGACGGCTGCCCGCACCACGGCGGCGGCATCGCCGTCGACGGGCGCGGCAACCTGCATATCGTCTGGTTCACCAACGGCGAAAAGCGCAAGGGCATCTTCCATCGCCGTATTGCGCAGACTGACTTTTCAAAATCGGCCTCTCGACTCGACATGAGCGCGCCGCTGCCGCTGGGCGATCCCGCGCGCCAGGCCGGCCATCCCGCCGTGGTGGCGCAGGGAGACCGCGTGCTGCTGGCCTGGCGCGAATTCGACGGCCGGCGCTTTTCCGCCTGGGCCATGCTCTCGCACGATGCCGGCGCGACGTGGGCGCCGCCGCGGAAACTCGCCGAGGCGGCGCAGCAGGCCGATTACGCGCTGCCGCTGGTCGACGCGCAGCAGGCGCTGGTGGTGTGGAACACGGCCGCCGAGGGCTTGCGCGTTCTGCCGGTGGCGGAGGGCAGGCCGTGAGCAGAGGATGCCTGGCCGCGCTGTTCGCGCTGGCCGCCGCAACGGCGAGCGCGGGCGAACTGCGCCCCTTCACCGGCGACAGCCTGCCGGCCATCCAGAAGCAGTTCGCCGGCCGGCCCTTCATCCTGACCCTCTGGTCGCTGACCTGCCACCACTGCGTCAAGGAGTTGCAGACGCTGGGCAGGCTCGCCCGCGCCGACCGCGGCCTGCCGCTCGTGATCGTGTCCACCGACGGCCCAGCCGAGGCGCGCGAGATCCGGGCAGCGCTGAAGCGCTTCGGCCTCGAGCGCTTCGACACCTGGGTTTTCGCCGACGCGGTGCCGGATCGCCTGCGCTTTGGCATCGATCCGGCCTGGCGCGGTGAGCTGCCGAGGAGTTATCTGTTCGATGCCGCGCACCGGCGCACCGTGCATTCGGGGCTGATGGACGAGGCGCAGTTGCGCGCCTGGCTGAAACGCCAGCGCTTCGGCTGAGGCGTTTATTTATGGAGCGGAAAGCATGAAACAACAACCGGTCGTCCTCACGCTGCTGGCGGCGCTGGGCGTTTCCGCCGCGCAGGCGGCAGACGGCGAGGCGCAATCCCTGCCGGAAATGACCGTGCGCCAGGCGCGGCCGACGGTGGCGGTCGACAACCCCTCGCCGCAGGCGCAGGTCACCGCCGAGCAGATGCGCGAGATCAACGTCATCAACGTCGAGGATGCGCTCAAGTACGCGCCCAGCCTGTTCATCCGCAAGCGCTACATCGGCGACCGCAACGGCATCATCGCCACGCGCAGCAGCGGCAGCACACAGAGCGCGCGTTCGCTGGTGTACGCCGACGGCCTGCTGCTGTCGAACCTGCTCGGCAACACCTTCAGCTTTCCGCCGCGCTGGAACGTCGTCGGCGCCGAGGAAATCGAGAGCATGGAGGTGCTCTACGGCCCGTTCTCGGCCCTGCTGCCGGGCAACTCGGCCGGGGCGACGATCCTGATGACCACGCGCCGGCCCGAGCGGTTCGAGGCGCATGCGCGCGTCCAGGCCTTCACGCAGGACTTCAAGGTGTACGGCACGGACGACACCTTCAGCGGACACCAGGAACAGGCCATGATCGGCGGGCGCGTCGGCAAGCTGAGCTGGTCGCTGCTCGCCAACAATCTCGACACCTTTTCGCAGCCGATGAGCTTCGCCACCTCGGCGCTGTCGTTGGCGGCCGGCGGCACGCCGGTCAGCGGCGGCATCCGCTACAGCGATCCGACCAACGTGCCGCGCATGATGTTCGGCGCCACCAGCCTCGACCACACGGTGCAGAACACCGCCAAGCTGCGCCTGGCCTACGACTTCACGCCGGACACGCGCGCCGCGTTTACCTACGCCCTGTGGCGCAACGATTCCTACTCCGACACGCAAACCTATCTGCGCGATGCGGCCGGCCGGCCGGTCTGGTCGGGCAACGTGAACATCGGCGGCTTTCGCTACAACCTTGCCGCGACCGCCTTTGCGCCGAGCGACAGCAACACGGAGAACCGCCTGCTCGGCCTGACCCTGGACAGCCGCCTGTCGCCGGACTGGCGCCTGGAACTGGCTGCCTCCGATTACGGCACGCCGACCGACATTTCGCGCACGCCGACGACCGCGGCCTGCGGCGGGCTCTGCCAGCCCGGCTCGCTGGGCGGGGCCGGCCGCATCACCTTTGCCGACGGCACCGGCTGGCGCAACGTCGACCTCAAGGCCGTCTGGAAGCCGTCGCAGGGCAAGGCGGGCCATGCCGTCAGCTTCGGCTACCACCGGGACGAGTACCGCATTGCCAGCGCCCAGTACAACGCCACGCAGTGGTTTTCCGACAGTTCGATCACTACGCGGCGCAACAGCTTTTCCGGCAAGACCGCCACCGACGCGCTGTTCGTGCAGGACGCCTGGAAGTTCGATCCGCGCTGGACGGCGACGCTGGGCTGGCGCCACGAGCGCTGGCGCGCCTTCGACGGGGAGCGTTTCGATACGGCCGCGCCCCTGCTGGGCGCAACCTGGCTCTACCCTTCCCGCAGCGGGCGCTTCAACTCGCCCAAGGCCTCGCTGTCCTTCCAGGCGTCGCAGGACTGGCTGCTGCGCGCCTCGCTGGGCCGGGCCTGGCGCATGCCGACGGTGAGCGAGCTGTTCCAGACGGAAACCCGCGGCGGCGTGACTTTCATCAGCGATCCCTCGCTGAAGCCGGAGAAGGTGCTGGCGAAGGACCTGACGGCGGAGCGGGCGCTGGCCAACGGCCTGCTGCGCCTGTCGCTGTTCGAGGAGCAGGTCGGCGATGCGCTCTACAGCCAGACCGACCTGTCCGTCGTACCCAACGTCACCCGCATCCAGAACATCGGCCGCATCCGCGTGCGCGGCGCCGAGGCCGTCGTCGAGGCGAGCAATGTTTTCATTCATGGGCTGGATTTCAGCGGCAGCCTGACCTATGCCGGCTCGCGCATCCTCTCCAACCCCGGCATGCCGGCCAGCGAGGGGAAATGGGTGCCGCGCATTCCGAACTGGCGCGCTTCAGCCTTCGTCGTCTACCGCTTCGACGAGCACTGGACGGGTTCGCTCGGCGCCCGCTACAGCGGCCTGCAGTACGGCAACCTGGACAATTCCGATACCAACCACGGCGACACGGGCAGCGTCGGCAAGTACGCCGTGCTCGACGCCAGGCTCGGCTATCGCTTCAACAAGCTGATGCGCGCCTCGCTCGGGGTCGACAACCTCAATAACGCGAAGTACTTCATCGGCCCGCATCCCTTCCCGCAGCGCACCCTGCATGCCGAGCTGCGCATCGACTACTGAGGCGGCATGTTCCCTTACCGCAGAATCGGCGCCGAACGGATTGCGGGGTTGACCGCCGTGGTCGCCCTGCATGCCGTGGTGTTCTACGGGCTGTGGAGCCATCGCATCCTGGTGATGCCGGATGAGGTGGTGACGCTGTTCGTCGAAACGATCGCCACGCCGCCTGCGCCGAAGGAGCCACCGAAGCCGGCCCGCCTGGACAGGCCCAGGCCGGTGGAGAAGTCGCAGCCGCAGCAGTTGGTCGCCAACGCCGCCGCCGTTTCACCGGCGGAACCGGTGGCGCCGCCGCCCCCGCCGGCGCCGGCCATCGAGGCGCCGCCGGCGCGGCCGGCGGGACCGGTCGCGCTCGGTTCCGAACTGGCCGTCGCCTGTCCGGAGCGCAGCGCGCCGGCCTATCCGCCGCTGTCGCGCCGCCTGGGCGAGGAAGGCAAGGTGGTGCTGCGCGTGGAACTCGACGAGCAGGGCAGCGTCAGCGCGGCGCGCGTGGCCACGGCCAGCGGCTTTCCGCGTCTGGACGAAGCGGCGCTGGCCGCGGTGAAAACCTGGCGCTGCAACCCGGCGCGGCGCGACGGCCAGCCGGTGCGCGCCGTCGCCCTGCAGCCGTTCAAGTTCGTGCTGCAGTGAGATTCTTCGCCGTCCTGCGGAGACTGACTTTTTTGATTTGAAGGATTCGCCATGAATGAAAGTCTCGGCTTCGCCCATTTCCTCTCCCAGACCGATGCGGTCGGGCGCATCGTGCTGTTCCTGCTGCTCGGCCTTTCGGTGGCGAGCTGGTACCTGATCCTGACCAAGGGGCTGGCGAACCTGCTGGCCGGACGGCGCGCAACGCATTTCCTGAGGCAATTCTGGAGCGCCGCCTCGCTGCAGGAGGTGCGGGCCATGCTGCAGCGGCAGCCGGCCGACAACGCCTTCGCCGGGCTGGCGCGCCAGGCGCTGGAAGTGGACGAGAGCGGCCAGGAAGGCCTGCAGCGCCTGGCCGCCGCCGGCGGGCCGGGCGAGTTCCTCACCCGCGTGCTGAGGAACGGCATCGACCAGGAGGCGGCGCGCGTCGAGCACGGCCTGACGCTGATGGCTTCCGCCGGCTCGGCGGCGCCCTACGTCGGCCTGTTCGGCACGGTGTGGGGCATCTACCACGCCCTGGTGCAGATCGGCATGAGCGGGCAGGGCACGCTGGACAAGGTGGCCGGCCCCGTCGGCGAGGCGCTGATCATGACGGCGCTCGGCCTGGCCGTGGCGATCCCGGCGGTGCTCGCCTACAACGCTTTCAACCGGCGCAACCGCATCTGGCTGGCGCAGCTGGATGCCTTCGCCCACGACCTCTACGCGCTGATGACCGTCGGCGCCAAGGCCAACAGCTCGGCGGGCGAGGTGCGTCAGCTTCGTACCGCGGCGCAACGCTGAAGGAGGCTGCGATGGCGATCGGGAGCTTCAACGGACGAGCCCAGCAGGGGCCGATGGCGGACATCAACGTGGTGCCGCTGGTGGATGTGATGCTGGTGCTGCTGGTGATCTTCATCGTCACGGCGCCGCTGCTGACGCACTCGGTGAAGATCGACCTGCCGAAGGCGTCGAGCAGCCCGAACATCACGCGGCCCGAGCATGTCCAGCTCGGCATCCGTGCGGACGGCAGCCTGCACTGGAATGGCGCGCCGGTGGCGCTGGAGGAACTCGAATCGCACTTCTCCGCAGCGGCGATGCAGGAGCCGCAGCCGGAACTGCACATCCGCGCCGACCGGGAGGTGCGCTACGAGCGCGTGGCGCAGGTGATGTCGGCCGCGGCGAAGGCGGGGCTGGTGAGGATCGGCTTCGTCACCGATCCGGCTCAGCGCTGAGCGCGGCGTGCTTCCACCAGGGAGTACACCGCCGGCACCACCACCAGCGTCAGCAGGGTCGAGGAGATCATGCCGCCGATGACGGCAATGGACAGCGGCTGGTTGGTCTCGGCGCCTGCGCCCAGACCCAGCGCGGCCGGGAAGAGGGCGAGGATGATCGTGGCCGAGGTCATCAGCACCGGTCGCATGCGGATCGGGCAGGCGTTGCGCAATGCCTCGTCCACATTCAATCCTTCCTCGCGCCGCTGGTTGGTGAGGTCGACCAGCAGGATCGAGTTCTTCGCCACCAGGCCGATCAGCAGCACCAGGCCGATCATCGAGTAGATGTTGAGCGACTGGCCGAACAGCCACAAGGCGGCGACCCCGCCGATGATGGCGAGCGGCTGCGCCAGCATGATGATCAGCGGCTGCAGGAAGGAATTGAACTGGCTGGCCAGCACCATGTAGAGCAGCACCATCGCCAGCGAGAAGGCGAACACCATGTTCTTCAGGGTCTTGCCGAATTCCTCGGCCTGGCCGATGAACTTCACCTGGTAGCCCGGCGGCAGTACCTCGCGCGCCGCCGCGCGCACCGTCCCGACGGCATCGCCCAGCGGAATCGTCGGAGAGGCGAAGAAGGTGGCCGAATACTGCAGGTCGAAGCGGCCGATCACCGCCGGGCCGAGCTGTTCCTTGAAGCCCGCCACCGAATCCAGCCGCACCAGCCTGCCGTCCTTCGCGCGCAGGAATATCTTCGACATGTCCGACGGCTGGGTGAATTCGCCCTCTCTCCCCTTGACGCGGATGTCGTAGCGGCTGCCGTCGCCCGGCTCGTCGTTGAACTTGGCGATGTCGATGCCGCCGGTGAGCATGTTGACCGCCAGCGCCACGTCCTGCGAGGTCAGGTTGGCGGCGGCGATGCGCGTGCGGTCGGGCTGGAAGACGAGCTGCGGCAGGTCGAGCTGCAGGTCGGTGTCGAGGCGGCCGATGCCGGGTTCGGCGGCGAGTTTCTGCTGCAGATCGCGCGTCAGGCGGCCGACTTCCTGCAGGTTCTCGCCGACCAGGACGAACTGCAGCGGCTCGCCGCGCTGGCCCTGCACCAGCGGATAGGGCGCGGCGAAGGCGCGCGCGCCGGGAACGGTCGCCAGCTCCTTGCGGATGAGCGGGATGATCTCCTGCTGCTTCACGCTGCGCTCCTCGCGCGGCGCCATGCGCACCACCACCGTGCCCTGGTTCACCTGGCCGGCGCTGCCGAGGCCGATGAGGGCGAACTCGGTGACGATCTCCTTGTGGCGGTTGAGGATCTCCTCGACCATGCGCAGGCGGGAGTCCGTGTACTCGATGCTCGAGCCGAGCGGCGTGCGCAGGTAGACCAGGAAACGGCCCTCGTCCTGCTCCGGGGCGAAGCCCTTGCCGATGGTGGCGAAGGGCAGCCAGCTCGACGCCAGCGCGGCCAGCGTCAGCGCCACCACCTTCCAGCGATGGCGCAGCGCGCGGTCGAGCAGGCTGCGGTAGAGCGCGTCGAGGCCGGCGAAGAGGCGGTCGAGCCGGTGGTAGAGCGCGCCGTGCTGCTTCTCCACCCGCAGGTAGCGCGAGCAGAGCATCGGCGTCAGCGTCAGGGAGACGAACAGCGAGACCAGCACGCCGAAGGTGACGACGACGGCGAAGGAGCGGAAGAACTGGCCGATGATGCCGCTCATGAAAATCACCGGCGCGAAGATCGACACCAGCGACAGCGTGGCGGCGATGACGGCGAAGACCACTTCCCGGCTGCCGTTGACGGCCGCCGAAACCGGATCGGGGTCGAGCTCCTCGCGGTGGCGGAAAATGTTCTCCAGCACGACGATGGAGTCGTCCACCACCACGCCGATCAGCAGCAGCAGCGCCAGCATGGTGAGCGAGTTGAGCGTGAAGCCGAAGAAATGGATGACGGCGATGGCGCCCATCAGCGAGACCGGGATCGCCAGCGAGATGATCAGCGTCGAGCGCACCGAGCGCAGGAAGAACCACACCACCAGCGCGGCGAGCAGCGTGCCCTCGACGAGGTGTTCCTTCAGCGAGTTGACGATCTCCAGGATGAACACCGCGTCGTTGGACACCACGCTGATGCGCATGCCGGGCGGCAGCTGCGGCCTGATCTCGTTCTCCAGCCGCGCCTTGATCTTCTCGACGGTCTCGACGGTGTTGGTGTTGGCGATCTTGACAATCCCCAGGCCGATGGTGGTCTCGCCGTTGAAGCGTGCCAGCTGGCGGTAGTCGGTGAGGCCGTCTTCCAGCTCGGCGATGTCCTTCAGGCGGATCGGCGACTTGTCCTTGTAGCCGACGATCATCTGCGCCAGTTCGTCGAGCCGGTGGAACTCCAGGTCCAGCTTGACCAGGCTCTCGGTGGTCTTGCCGACGACGAAGCCGCCGGCGAGCTGGACATGTTCCCGGGCGAAGGCCTCGTTGATGTCCTGCGCCGTGACGCCGAAGGCGGCCATGCGATCCGGCCGCAGGTTGACGCGGAGGGTGCGGTCGCGCCGTCCGCCGAGGCGCACTTCGCCGACGCCGTCGATGGTCTCCAGCTTCTTCTTGACGATGTTGATGGCGTACTGGTTGAGCTGCTGCTGGGTGCGGTCGCCTTGCAGCGCCATCCACATGATCGGCTGGGCGTTGGTCTCCACCTTGGCCACCACCGGCGGATCGACATCCTTCGGCAGGCGGCGCAGCACCTGGTTGACCTTGGCCTGCACCTCGTTGAAGGCGACGTCGATCCGCTTCTCGAGGCCGAAGGTGATGTTGATCGCCGAGATGCCGGGCGAGGAGGTGGACTGGATGTGCTCGATGCCCGGCACGCTGTTGACCGAGGTCTCGAGCAGGTTGGTGATGCTGGCGTCGACGATGTCCGGGTTGGCGCCCTTCAATGCCGTGGTGATCGAGACGACCGGGAATTCGATGTAGGGCAGCCGGTCCATGCCGATGCGCTGGTAGCTGATGACGCCGAACAGCACCAGCACGCCGGACAGCATCCACGCCAGCACGTGGCGCCGGATGGAGAGCTCGGGCAGGTTCATTTCTTCGCTTCGGCGGGCGCCTGGGCCTCAGCGGCGCCGTGCTGCGGAGACTGACTTTCGGCGGGCTTGCCCGCCGCCGGCTTGCCGCGCTCCTGCACGCTGACGCCGGCGTTGTTGGTGAGGAAACCGGCGCCGTCGAGGGCGACGGTGGCGCCGGCCGGCAGGCCCTTGACGATTTCCACCATGCCGGCGCGCTTGGCGCCGACCTCGACGACATGCTGAACCGCCTTGCCGTCCGCGATCGCATAGACGACCTTGCCGGCCGGCCGCAGCACGACGCTCTGCTCCGGCACCAGCACGGCGTCTTCCCGCACGGCGACCACCACGGCGGCGTTGACCGTGCCGCCGGGACGGAAGCCTTCAGTGTTGTCGATGTCGACGAGAACATCGAGGGCGCGGCCGGACTCCGACACGCTGGGCTTGATCTCGCTGACGACGCCTCTGAATGCGCTGCCCGGCCGCTGCGGCGAGGTGAGGACGACGGTCTGCCCCTTCCTCAGGCGCGGCGCGGCGGATTCGGGAAAGGGCAGGTGGGCGCGCAGCTTGCGGCCGGAGACGAGCTGGAAGAGCGGATCGCCGACCTTGACGTAGTCGCCGGCCGAGGCGATCTGGATTTCCACCACGCCGTCGATGGGCGCGAGGACGCGCGCCTTGCCCTGGCTGCGGCGGCTCAGGTCGCCGCGGGCGCCGGCGGCGGCGAGCTGCTGGCGCAGCGCATCGCGCTGGGCGCGGGCATCGTCCGCCGCGTTCTGCGAAATGAAGCCCTTCTGCACCAGTTGCAGCTGCCGTTCGACGACGCGTTCCTGCTGCGCCAGCAGGGCCTCGGCGCGCTTGCGCTCCGCCTCGTCGGCACGGTGCTGCAGCGCGATGTCGGCGTCGTCGATGACCGCCAGGAGATCGCCCTTCCTGACGGCCTTGCCGGCGCCGGCCAGCACCTGGACGACCTTGCCGGCGACTTCGGCGCCGATCTTCGGGTCGATCAACGCTTCCAGCGTGCCCAGCGTCTCCTCGGCGATTTCCATCGCGCCGGCCTTGGCCTGGGTGACGGTGATCAGGGTCGGCGGCGGGCCGGAAGGCTTCTTTTCCTCGGCCTTCTGGCAGGCCGCCAGCGCCAGGGCGGCGGCGAAAATGACAAGTCGGCTATTCATCGGGCTTGCGAGCAGGGGGAATTCCGATCAAGGCAAGACACGCTCGCCGGCGAAAAGTTGCTCGATCCGCTCGCGCTCGCGCACGAGGCGGACCTGGTTTCCGTCGACAACGACTTCAGCGGCGCGCGGCCGCGTGTTGTAGTTCGAGCTCATGACCATGCCGTAGGCGCCGGCCGACATGATGGCCAGCAGATCCCCCGCCTCAACCGCCAGCGAGCGGGCATGGCCGAGGAAATCCCCCGACTCGCATACCGGGCCGACGACTTCGTAGATATCCTCATCGACGGCGCGTTGGCGCACCGGCCGGATGTCATGCCAGGCATCGTAGAGCGCGGGCCGCAGCAGGTCGTTCATGGCGGCGTCGACAATGGCGAAGTTCTTTTCCTCGCCGTGCTTGAGGTACTCGATGCGCGTGAGGAGCACCCCGGCGTTGCCGACCAGCGAACGCCCCGGCTCGAATACGAGCTTTTCCCTGCGCCCGTCGAGCGCCGCCAAAAGCGGGGCGAGATAGGCGGCGGCATCGGGCGCGTCCTCGTCGCGGTAGCGAATGCCCTTTCCGCCGCCCAGATCCATGTGCTTCAGCGATATTCCCTCGGCTGCCAGGGCGTCGGCGAGCAACGCCACCTTTGCCGCTGCTTCCGCTGCCGGCGCCGGATCGAGCAACTGCGAGCCGATGTGGCAGGCGATCCCGGTGATATCGAGGTTCGGCAGGTCGCGCGCGCGCCGGTAGAGCGGCAATGCTTCGTCGTAGGCCACGCCGAATTTGTTGCTGCGCAGACCGGTTGAGATGTAAGGGTGCGTTTTCGGGTCGACGTCGGGATTCACCCTGAGCGAGATCGGCGCGCGCTTGCCCAGCATGCCGGCAACGGCGTTGACGCGATCGAGTTCGGCCGGGGATTCGACGTTGAGGCAATGCACCCCGGCCTCGATCGCCTGCCGCAGATCCGCTTCGCTCTTGCCGACGCCGGAAAAGATCACTTTCGCCGGGTCGCCGCCGGCGGCGATGACCCGCGCCAACTCTCCCCCGGAGAGCACGTCGAATCCGGCGCCAAGTCGGGCGAAGAGATTCAGGATGGCAAGGTTTGAATTGGCCTTTACCGCATAACACACAAGCGCATCGCGTCCGGCCAGCGCCCGCTGGTAAGCGGCAAAGGCGTCCTCCAGAGCGGCGCGCGAGTAGATGTAGCAGGGCGTGCCGTGCGCCGCGGCGATCTGCGGCAAAGGCACTTCCTCGGCACGGAGTGTGCCGTCACGATAGGCGAAGAAGTTCATCGCGTTGCGCTGCCGCCGGCTTTGCTATCATCGACGGGTGGCGACGACGGTGTCGCTGGCGCAGCGACTGCCTGGGCCGGCTTGGGCGGGAGGGTGAGCGAGGACTTGGTGCCGCATGCGCCAAGCAGAATGAGTGCGAGAAGGGTTGCGAAGCTACGCAATGTACGCATGATGCCCGCCAAAACGAAGTTTCAGAGAAGGCTAATGCCAGCGCTGGCTGGCGTTATGCCGGAACTAAAATTCAGATGTTAGCAGAAGGATTGTGATGGAAGAAACCGAGTTCAACGCCCTGGCCGAGACGACGCTGGCGCGAATCGAGCGGGCGCTGGACGATTGCGCAGCGGAAATCGATTACGAACTGCAGCCCGGCGGCGTGCTGGAGCTGGAATTCGGCGACGGCAGCAGGATCATCATCAATCGCCATGCGGCCGCGCGCGAGATCTGGGTGGCGGCGCGTTCCGGCGGTTTTCACTTTCGCCACGATAACGGCCGCTGGGTCGGCACCCGCGACGGGGCGGAACTCTTCGCGACCCTGGAACGCCTGGCGTCCGAGCAGGCGGGCGAGCGCGTCGCCTTTTCCGGCTAGCCCGACACGTTCGGCGGCGGAATGGTCATCCTCTGGGGGGAGTCGGGTTCGCTGCTTTCCGGCGGTGGCGGCGGCAGGCTTTCCTTGTAGATCAGTTCCGTTCCCTTGCCGGCGGCTTCGCCGGCGCCATCCGACGGAATCTTGATGGTCACCAGTCCGCCCGGCGTTTCCATGAAGGATTCGGGCACGTTTTTCAGCGCCTTTTCCATGTAGCCGATCCAGATCGGCAGGGCGGCGAAACCACCCGTCTCGCCGTTGCCCAGCTTCCTCGGCTGGTCGAAGCCGATCCAGGCGATGCCCACCAGGGTCGGCTGGTAGCCGCAGAACCAGGCATCGACGAAATCGTTGGTGGTGCCGGTCTTGCCGGCCAGGTCGCCGCGCTTGAGCTGGAGCGCCCGCGTCGCCGTGCCGCGGCGCACGACGTCGTGCATCATGCTGTCCATCAGGTAGGCATTGCGCGGGTCGATGACGCGCAGGTTTTCGTCGCCCGCCGTGACGGGTTGGGCCTCGGCCAGGATGTTGCCCTTGTCGTCGAGGATCTGCTTCACGATGTAGGGCTGGATGCGGTAGCCGCCGTTGGCGAACACGGCATAGCCGGCCAAATGCTGCCAGGGCGTCACGCTGCCCGCGCCCAGCGCCATGGTGAGGTAGGGCGGATGCTTGTCGGCATCGAAGCCGAAGCGGGTGACGTAGTCCTGCGCATATTGCGTGCCGATCGACTTGAGGATGCGGATGGAGACCAGGTTCTTCGATTTCGTCAGACCCGTGCGCATGCTCATCGGGCCTTCGTATTTGCCGTCGTAGTTTTTCGGCTCCCACGCCTGGCTGCCGGTTTCGGCGGCGGAGACGACCAGCGGTTCATCCTGGATGATGCTGGCGGGCGTGAAGCCCTTTTCGAGCGCGGCGGAATAGATGAAGGGCTTGAAGCTGGAACCCGGCTGGCGCCAGGCCTGGGTGACGTGGTTGAACTTGTTGCGATTGAAGTCGAAGCCCCCTACCAGGGCGTGGATGGCCCCATCGATCGGGCTGGCGGAGACAAAGGAGGCCTCGACCTCGGGCAGTTGCACGATCTGCCAATTCCCCTTGTCGTCCTTTTGCACGTAAATGACGGCGCCGCGGCGCAAGCGCTTGTTGGCGGGCGCCTTGTCATCGAGCATGCGCTGGGCGAACTTCAGGCCGTCGCCTGAAATCTGCACGGTTTCGCCGCCGCGCCGATAGGCCTTCACCAGCTTCGGTGCGGCTTCGAGGATCACCGCGGCATGAATGTCGTCGGAATCGGGCTCCTCCTGCAACGCCTCCTCGAGCGCCTCGTCGAGCGCGGTTCCCGGCTGGCCGAGGTCCGCATAGCCCTTGGCGCCCCGATAGCCGTGGCGCTTGTCGTAATCGAGCGCCCCGCGCCTGACGCTGGCGTAGGCGGCTTCCTGGTCCGCCTTGAGAATCGTGGTGATGACGCGCAGCCCCCGCGTATAGGTTTCTTCCTGGAAGCGTTCGTAGGCCATTTGCCGCGCCATCTCGGCGACGTGGTCTGCCCGCACCGCGAATTCATTCACGTCGCGCTTGATATGCAGGTCCTGTTTCTGCGCTTCGGCCAACTGACCGTCATTGACGAAGCCCAGCTCGCGCATCCGGCGCAGCACATAGAGCTGGCGCAGCTTGGCGCGCTTGGGATTGGCCACGGGATTGAAGCTGGAAGGGGCTTTCGGCAGACCGGCCAGCATGGCGGCCTCCGCCAGGCTGATATTCTTCAGCGGCTTGCCGTAATAGATCTGCGATGCTGCGGCAAATCCGTAGGCGCGCTGACCGAGGTAGATCTGGTTGATGTAGATCTCGAGAATCTCATCCTTCGAAAGATTGTTCTCGATCTTGAAGGCGAGCAATGCCTCATAAACCTTGCGCGAGAGCGTCTTCTCGCTCGAGAGGAAGAAATTGCGGGCCACCTGCATGGTGATGGTGCTGGCCCCCTGGCGCTTGCCGCCGCTGGTGAAGTTGGCGTAGGCGGCGCGCAGCACGCCGAGGGTATCCACGCCGGGGTGCTGATAGAACCGTTCGTCCTCGGCCGCCAGGATGGCCTGCTTCATGGTTTGCGGCACATCGCGGATTCGCACGAGCGCGCGCCGTTCCTCGCCGAATTCGCCGATCAGGTGGCCGTCGGCGGTATAGACACGCAGCGGAATCTTGGGCTGGTAGTCGGTCAGCACCTCGATCGAGGGCAACTGGGGATAGGCCAGGACGACGATGATCGCCAGCAAGGCAATGCCGATGAGGGCAAGACCTGCGAGAAACAGGATCGGATAGGCAATCCAGCGTAGCGCGGCGGGCAAGGAAGGGCTCAATGGATCAGGAAAGCGGGCAATTATATGCTGCCCCTGCCGCCCGTTGATTGCCGCAGGCGATCGGCGGGGATTTTACTTTCCATTCGGTGCCATTATTAATATTGATAATCATATACTTATATAGGCATTCGGAGACGCATAATGCTTTGTCGGGGAAGGACGACAGCCAATTGGAAAAAAAACTTTACACAGGTCATAGTTGTTGCTAGGATTTAATGTAAATTATCTGTAATGCGCCTAACTAACGAGAATTCATAAGGATTTTCCTTGCAGATAGATCTCTCCATATTCAACCCGAAGGCCCGGCCGCTGCTGGGGCTCGATATCAGTTCGTCATCAGTCAAAATGGTCGAGCTGGCCGAGGCGTCCAAAGGGAGCTACAGGATCGAGCGCTACGCGATCGAGACCTTGCCACGCGATGCGGTGGTGGATGGAAACATCACCAACCTCGATACGGTGGCAGAGGCGATCAAGCGGGCGTGGAAGCGCATGGGCACGTCGACCAAGTTTGTCGCCATGGCGCTGCCCGCGGCAGCCGTCATCACAAAGAAAATCATCGTTCCGGCAGGCCAGCGCGAGCGCGAACTGGAAGTCCAGGTCGAGTCGGAAGCCAACCAGTACATCCCCTTTGCGCTTGACGAGGTGAATCTGGATTTCCAGGTTGTCGGTCCTGCGCCGAGCAGCCCGGAAGAGGTGGAGGTGCTGATCGCCGCCTCCCGCAAGGAGAAGGTCGAGGATCGTGTTGCCGTTGCCGAAGCGGCGGGATTGAAACCCCTGGTCATGGATGTCGAATCCTATGCCGCCCAGGCGGCATTCGAACTGGTCGAAAGCCAGTTTCCGGAGGGTGGCAAGAACCAGACCATTGCCCTGGTCGATATCGGCGCGAACGTCATGAACGTCACGATCCTGCGCAACGACCAGCCGGTCTATGCGCGCGAGCAGGCCTTCGGCGGCAGCCAGCTGACGCAGGATATCGTTCGGCAGTACGGCATGAGCCAGGAAGAGGCCGAGGCCGCCAAGCGGACCGGCAATTTGCCGGAGAATTTCGAATCGGATCTGCTCAGGCCTTTCATGGACAATCTCGCCCTGGAAGTCTCCCGGGCGCTGCAGTTCTTCTTCACCTCGACCCAGTACAACCAGGTGGACCACATTATCCTGGCAGGGGGCTGCGCGGTCATTCCCGGAGTCGATGAGGCGGTATCGGGACGCACCCAGATCAGCACGATCGTCGCCAACCCCTTTGCCAACATGGCGCTGTCTCAGCGCATTCGCCCGAAAAATCTTGCGACGGACGCCCCGTCGCTGCTTGTCGCCTGCGGGCTTGCGTTGCGGAGGTTCGACCAGTGATCCGCATCAACCTACTGCCTCACCGCGAGGAAAAGCGCAAAGCCCTGCGCCAGCAGTTTTTTGCGCTGTCCGGCCTGATTGCCGTCCTGGCCATCCTGATCGTCGTGCTGGTGCATGGCGTGATCGCCGGCTATATCAGCCAGCAGGAGAGCAAGAACGAGTTCCTCAAGAAGGAGATTGCCGCGCTGGACAAGGAGATCGACGAAATCAAGCGGCTGAAGGAACAGACAAATGCGCTGCTGTCGCGCAAGGGCGTGATCGAATCCCTGCAGGGCAGCCGTGCCGAGACCGTTCAGCTGTTCAACGAGCTTGCGCGCCAGGTTCCCGCCGGCATCTACCTGAAATCGCTGAAGCAGACGGGCAATAAAATCGGCTTTACCGGGATTGCGCAGTCGAACGCCCGGGTGTCGACCCTGATGCGCAACCTCGAGGCTTCGCCACTGCTCGAGCAGCCCGATCTTGTCGAGATCAAAGCCGTCACCCAGGGCAACAGGCGCTATGCCGAATTCGTCCTGAACGTGGTCATTACCCGGACTGCGGCCGTCGCGGACAAGAAGCCGGGGGCGGGAGCGCAGCCACCGAAGCAGCAGGACAAGCGAGTATGAAGAAGCCCAACATGCCCCAAATGCCGGCGGTCCCGAAGATCGATTTCGGCGCGCTGGCCGAAGACTTCAAATACCTTGATCCCAAGGATATCGGCACGTGGCCGCTTCTGCCGCGGGTGACCGTGCTGTTTGGTGTATTCGTCGCCCTGCTCGTCGGCGGCTGGTGGCTCGACTGGAAGTCCCAGCTTGAGGATCTGGATGGCAAACAGCAGCAGGAAGCCAAACTCAAGGACGAATATCTCGACAAGAAAAAACAGGCGGTGAATCTCGAGGAGCACCGCAAGCAGCTGGCTGAAATTGACAAGTCGTTCGGAGCGTTGCTGAAGCAATTGCCGAACAAGGCCGAGATGGAAGCCCTGTTGATCGACATCAACCAGGCCGGCCTCGGCCGCGGGCTGCAGTTCGAACTGTTCAAACCCGGCAGGGAAACGACAAGGGATTTCTATGCCGAATTGCCGATCACGCTGAAAATAACCGGCACCTACCATGACTTGGGAGCCTTTTCCGCGGACGTGGCAAAACTGTCCCGCATCGTGTCGCTGACCAATGTCGCCGTTGCGCCCGAAAAGGGGGCGCTGCTCAAGATGGATGCAACGGCCATGACGTATCGTTATCTAGATGAAGAAGAACTGGCGGCGCAGCGACGGGCCAAAGTGGCCGCTGACAAGGCAAAAGGAGCCAAGAAATGAGGCGGACAGCCATCTTCCTGGCGTGTCTTGGCTTGACAGCATGCGGGAGCGAGGAACATCAGGATCTTCGGCAATGGATGAAGGAATCAACCAAGGATTTCAAGGGCAAGATTCCTCCCCTTCCCGAGATAAAGCTTTTCCCCCCGGTAGCGTATGAGGCGGGAGACCTTCTCGACCCCTATAACGCCACCAAGATCGAACCCGAACGGAAGGCGGGAGGGGGAGGCATCAAGCCGGACCTTGACCGTCGCAAGGAACCGCTCGAGGCCTATCCGCTCGAGTCGCTCAAAATGGTCGGGACGCTGATCAAGGGGAAAATGGTCCACGCCCTGGTCCAGGCCGACAAGAATCTGCATCAGGTGAAGATCGGGAATTACATGGGGCAGAACTTCGGAATCATTACGGACATAAACGAATCCGAGGTCAAACTGAAAGAACTGGTTCCCGATTCTCTGGGGGACTACATGGAGCGCACGAGTACATTGCAGTTGCAGGAAAAGCAGCAGCAGGAGGGCAAGAAATGAACACAGTAAAATCGATTCTCAGCCGGTTGTTTATTCCCTTGTGCTTGCTGCTGACTCAGCCAGCCTGGGCGCAGAATGCCATTGAAGCCCTTGGCGTGAGCCAGCAAGGCAGTGACGTTGTCCTGAAGCTGACCACCAGCCAGCCCCTTGCGACCGCACCCGCGAGCTTCAGCGTGGCCAATCCGCCGCGGATCGCCTTTGATTTTCCGGGAGTGAAGAATGCGCTGGGCCGCAACGCGCAGACAATCAACGAAGGCGACTTGCGCAGCGTGAATCTGGTTCAGGTCGGCGACCGCACACGAGTCGTGCTGAACCTGAAGCAGGTGCGCCAGGCCGCGACCCGAGTCGACGGGAAGGATCTGTACATCACCATCAGCGGCGTTGCAAGCGACGCCGCAGCGAAGGCTGAACAGGCTACTACGCAACACTTTGCGGAGGTGAAGCCCTCCGCGGAGAAGGCCAGCCTGCGGGATATCAATTTTCGCCGCGGGAGCAACGGCGAAGGCCGCATCATCGTCGACCTGTCCGACAGCAACGTGGGCATCGACATTCGCCAGCAGGGTCCCAATCTGGTGGTCGAATTCCTGAAAACCTCCCTGCCTGAAACCTTGCGCAAGCGTCTGGACGTCACCGATTTCGCGACACCGATATCCTCGGTGAATACCCTGCCGCAGGGCGAAAACACCCGGATGATCATCGCGCCCAAGGGACTGTGGGAGCATAACGCCTACCAGAGCGACAACCAGTTCGTTGTCGAAGTGAAACAGTTGCTTGAGGACCCCAACAAGCTCGTGCAGAGCAGCCGACGGGGCTATCAGGGCGAGAAACTGTCGCTGAATTTCCAGAACATCGACGTGCGCGCGGTTCTGCAGGTGATTGCCGACTTTACGGACTTCAACATCATCACCAGCGACACCGTGGGGGGGAGCCTGACGCTGCGCCTGAAGGACGTTCCGTGGGACCAGGCGCTGGACATCATTCTGCAGGCGAAGGGCCTGGACATGCGCAAGAACGGCAACGTCATCTGGATCGCCCCGCGCGACGAGCTTGCCGCCAAGGAAAAGCTGCAGCTCGAATCGCGCCAGCAGATCACGGATCTGGAGCCGGTGCGCACCGAAACCTTCCAGTTGAACTACCACAAGGCGAAGTCGGTATTCGACTTCCTGAAGAACAAGGAGCAAACCGTTCTCTCCAAGCGCGGATCGGTCATAGTCGATGAACGCACGAACAAGTTGTTCGTGTCCGACTCCCCCACCCGGCTTGAAGATGTCCGGCGCCTGATAAATGAAATCGACATCCCCGCCCGGCAGGTCATGATCGAGGCGCGAATCGTCGAAGCCGACGACAACTTCACGCGGAACCTCGGCGTGCGATTCGGTTATCACGATGCCTCCCCGCTCACCTCGCGAAACAAGATCGGCAATCTGCCCTTCACCCTGGGTGGCGGCATAGCGGATACCGGGTTTCATACCGGGCAGATTTCGACCACCCCCAACTTCAACACCAATACGCTTATGACCAGCCTGCCGGCGTCGGGTATCGCCGGCAAGCAGGCCGGGCAGTTTTCCTTCGTCCTGTTCAACAGCGCTGCGACGCGATTCCTGAACCTTGAAGTGTCCGCGCTGGAGGCGGATGGCAAGGGCAAGATCGTGTCCAGTCCGCGCGTCGTTACGGCCGACCAGGTCGAGGCGCTTATCGAGCAGGGCGTCGAGATTCCGTACCAGCAGGCCACAAGCTCGGGCGCCACCAGCATTTCCTTCCGCAAGGCCAACCTGGCGCTCAAGGTGAAGCCGCAGATCACTCCGGACGGCCGGGTCAATCTGACGGTGGACGTCAACAAGGATTCGCCGAACACCTCGATCGCCACCGGCGCCGGCGTGGCGATCGACACCAAGCACGTGAAGACCGAGGTCATGGTGGAAAACGGCGGCACGGTGGTCATCGGCGGCATCTACACCCAGGATGAGCGAAACATCGTGACGCGCGTGCCGGTGCTGGGCGACATCCCCTACGTCGGATTCCTCTTCAAGACCCAGGAAAGAAGGGATAACAAGACGGAGTTGCTGGTGTTCATTACTCCGAAAATTCTCAGCGAGTCAGTCAGTCTGCGCTGAAGGCAAGGCATCAATGCTTGGGCCGGCTTTGCCGGCCCTTTCTTTTTACGGGCGCCATTTCCGCCTGATAGAATCCTTACGTGAAAACCTGCGACAACATCTATTTCGTGGGAATGATGGGCGCGGGCAAGACGACGATCGGCCGGCAGCTGGCACGGCGCCTGAAGAAGCGCTTTGTCGATTGCGACCATGAAATCGAGGCGCGCACCGGGGTGCGCATTCCCTTGATCTTCGAGATCGAGGGTGAACCCGGTTTTCGCCGCCGCGAGTCGCAGGTGCTGCAGGCGCTGACCGGGGAACACGATCTGGTGCTGGCCACGGGCGGCGGGGCCGTGCTGGATCCGCAAAACCGCAAGCGTCTCGCGGAAACCGGCCTGGTGATCTATCTATGCGTGCTGCCGGAGGGGCTGTATGCCCGCACGCGACAGGATCGCAACCGTCCGCTGCTGCAGGTAGCGGATCCCCTGGCTAAGATTCGCGAACTTCACGAACAGCGCGACCCGCTTTATCGTGAAATTGCGGACATCGTGCTGGAGGGCGGCGGTCGGTCGCCTCTGGCGGTGGCGCGCCACCTCGAACAGGAAATACTGAAAAGATGCGAACCTTGAAGGTCGCGCTCGGCGCGCGCAGCTATCCCATCCATATCGGGAATCGCCTTCTGGAGAGGGCCGATCTCATTGTGCCGCACCTGAAGGCACCCCTTGCCGCCATTGTCAGCAATGAGACGGTGGCGCCGCTCTACCTCCCCGCCCTGGCCGGCGCCTTGCGGGCCAGCGGGGTGCAGGTTACCGAGATCGTCCTTCCCGACGGCGAGCAGCACAAGAACTGGCAGACGCTCAACCGCATCTACGATGCGCTGCTGGAAAGCCGCTGCGAGCGCGCCACGACGATCATCGCCCTGGGCGGCGGCGTAGTCGGCGATCTTGCCGGGTTTGCCGCCGCGACCTACCAGCGCGGTGTTCCCTTCATCCAGGTGCCGACCACATTGCTGGCGCAGGTGGACTCCTCGGTGGGGGGGAAAACCGGCATCAACCATCCGCTCGGCAAGAACATGGTCGGCGCCTTCTACCAGCCGCGGCTGGTGCTCGCCGACACCGACACCCTGCGCACCCTGCCCGAGCGGGAACTGTGCGCCGGGCTGGCCGAGGTGATCAAATACGGCCTGATCCGCGACCTGCCCTTTTTTGAGTGGCTGGAAGGGAATATGGAAAGCCTGCGCGCGCGCGATCCCGAGGCGCTGACCCATGCCATCGAGCGCTCCTGCGCCAACAAGGCGGACGTGGTGGCGGCCGACGAAACCGAAGCCGGCGTGCGCGCCCTGCTCAATCTCGGTCACACCTTCGGCCACGCCATCGAGGCGGGCCTGGGCTATGGAGTGTGGTTGCATGGCGAGGCCGTCTCGGTTGGCACCGTGATGGCCGCCGAACTGTCCCGGAGACTGGGATGGCTATCAAGCGAGGATTGCGACAGAACCGCTGCCTTGCTGCAGCGGGCGGGCCTGCCGACGCAGGGACCTGCGCTGGGCGCGGATCGCTATCTGGATTTGATGGCCTTCGACAAGAAAGTCACCGCAGGAAAAATGCGCCTGGTACTGCTCAAGAAGATTGGCGAGGGCGTCATCAGCGCCGAAACCGGAACGCCGGATATTCGCGCCGCCATCGAGGCGTGCTGCCATGGCTGAACTGGCGCCCTATGCCGTCAGCGAAATGAACTCCCGGGGAAGGCAACACCCGGAGCCTTCCCCGGCCGCGCGCAGCGAATACCAGCGCGATCGCGACCGGGTCGTCCACTCCACCGCGTTCCGCCGCCTGGAATACAAGACCCAGGTCTTCGTCAACCACGAAGGCGACCTCTTCCGCACGCGCCTCACGCACAGCATCGAAGTGGCGCAGATTGCCCGCACGCTGGCCCGCGCGATGCGCCTCAACGAGGATCTGGCCGAGGCCGTCGCCCTCTCCCACGACCTCGGCCATACCCCGTTTGGCCATGCCGGCCAGGACGCGCTGAATGCCTGCATGCGGGATCACGGCGGCTTCGAGCACAACCTGCAGAGCCTGCGCACCGTCGATCTGCTGGAGGAGCGCTACGGCGCATTCGACGGCCTCAATCTGACCTACGAGACGCGCGAAGGAATTCTCAAGCATTGTGCACCGAAGAGGGCCCGTGAACTGGGGGAGCTCGGCCGGCGCTTTATCGAAGGCACGCAACCCTCCCTCGAGGCGCAGCTGTGCAACCTGGCTGACGAGATCGGATACAACAACCATGACGTCGACGATGGCTTGCGTTCCGGGCTGATCACGCTGGAGCAGCTCGACGAAGTCGGCATCTGGGCGCGCCATGTGGCCATCGTCAGGCAGGACTATCCGCAGATTGCAGGCCGCCGCCTGATTCATGAAACGGTGCGCCGCATGATCAATTCGCTGGCGGTCGACCTGATCGAGGAAACCCGGCGCAACATCGCGGAGGCAGGCGTTGCCACAATTGAAGACGTGCGCAAGGCAAAGCCGCTGGCCGCCTTCAGCGTTGCCATGCATGCCGAGCACAAGGAGCTCAAGCACTTCCTGCGCATCAATCTCTACCAGCACTACCAGGTCCTGCGCATGACCAACAAGGCGCGCCGCATCATCAGCGACCTGTTCGGCGCCTTCATGGAGGATCCGCGCCTGCTGCCGCCCCAATACCAGCAGATGGCCAGGACCGACAAGCCGCGGGCCATTGCGGACTACGTCGCCGGCATGACCGACCGCTACGCCATACGCGAGCATCGCCGCCTGTTCGCCGTCGGCGAGATATAAATCAGCCTGCCCCCGCCCAGAAGTATTCCTTCTTGAAGAAGCCGCTTTTTGGCGGTATATTTCATGGTTCGCCCTAACGGTTTAGGAGAAGCCGGTGCGCCCCACTATGCGCCGGCTTTTTTCACGACCGCGGCCCGCATGCCGATCCGGCCTGTGGCGCGGCGCTCCGGCTGACCGGCCGGGGAAGATTTGCGTTGAGGAAACTGAGATGGTCCTCCCCCAGCAGCAGGGTCTCTACGATCCCGCCAACGAGCATGACGCCTGTGGCGTCGGCTTCGTCGTCAACATCAGGAATCGCAAAAGCCACTCGATCGTCGAGCAGGGCCTGCAGATCCTGAAGAACCTCGAGCATCGCGGCGCCACCGGCTACGATCCGCTGCTCGGCGACGGCGCCGGCATCCTGATCCAGACGCCGGATGTCTTCTTCCGCGAGGAAATGGCGAAGCAGGGCGTCACGCTTCCCGCCCTCGGCAAATACGGCGTCGGCGTGGTGTTCCTGCCGCAAAGCCAGGCCAGCCGCCGCGCCTGCGAGCAGGAAATCGAGCGCACCATCCGCGAGGAAGGCCAGACGGTGCTTGGCTGGCGCGATGTGCCGCGCGACAACCGCGGCCTCGCCCAGGCCGCCAAGGACATCGAGCCGGTGGTGCGCCAGGTCTTCATCGGCGCCGGCAAGGGCGTCAAGGACACCGACGCCCTGGAGCGCAAGCTCTACATCATCCGCAAGGCCTCGGGCCACCACATCCAGGCGCTGAAGCTCCCGGACGGCAAGATGTTCTATGTGCCCTCCCTGTCGGCGCGCACCGTCCTCTACAAGGGCATGCTGCTGGCCTACCAGGTCGGCGAGTACTATATCGACCTGCAGGACCCGCGCATGGAAACCGCGCTGGCCCTGGTGCACCAGCGCTTCTCCACCAACACCTTCCCGACCTGGGACCTGGCCCATCCATTCCGCATGATCGCCCACAACGGCGAGATCAATGCGCTGCGCGGCAACGTCAACTGGATCCGCGCCCGGCAGAAAGCGATCTCCTCGCCCGTGCTGGGCAAGGATCTCGACAAGGTCTGGCCACTGATTTACGACGGCCAGTCGGACTCGGCTTCCTTCGACAACGCGCTGGAACTGCTGGTGATGGGCGGCTACAGCCTGGCCCACGCCATGATGCTGCTGATTCCCGAAGCCTGGGCCGGCAATCCGCTCATGGACGAGGAGCGGCGCGCCTTCTACGAATACCACGCTGCCATGATGGAGCCGTGGGACGGCCCCGCCGCCGTGGCGTTCACCGACGGCCGCCAGATCGGCGCCACGCTGGACCGCAACGGCCTGCGTCCGGCGCGTTATCTCGTCACCGACGACGACCTGGTGGTGATGTCCTCGGAGATCGGCGTGCTGCCCATCCCGGAGGAGCGCATCGTCAAGAAATGGCGCTTGCAGCCGGGCAAGATGTTCCTCATCGACCTGGAGCAGGGCCGCATCATCGACGACGTCGAGCTCAAGCACAGCCTGTCCTCGGCCAAGCCTTACCGGGCATGGATCGAGAAGTCGCGCTACTTCCTCGACGACCTGCCGGCCGCAGGCGACAAACCGGCCATGCAGGCGTCGCTGCTCGACGCCCAGCAGGCCTTCGGCTATTCGCAGGAGGACATCAAGTTCATCCTGCAGCCGATGGCCACCGCCGCCGAGGAGGCCACCGGCTCGATGGGCAACGATTCCGCCCTGCCCGTGCTGTCCGACCGGAACAAGCCGCTCTACGGCTACTTCAAGCAGTTGTTCGCGCAGGTGACGAACCCGCCGATCGACCCGATCCGCGAGGAGATCGTCATGTCGCTGACGTCCTTCATCGGGCCGAAGCCGAACCTGCTGGGCATCGACGAAACCGACCCGATGCTGCGCCTCGAAGCGCATCACCCGGTGCTGTCCGGCAAAAATCTCGCCAAACTTGTCAACCTTGACAAGCTGACCGGCGGGCACTTCCGCGCCCTGGTGCTGGACATGACCTATCCCGCCGGGCAGGGCGCGGCAGGCCTGGGGAAAGCCCTGGCCGCGTTGCGCGCCGCCGCCGAGAAGGCGGTGGGCAAGTACAACGTGCTGATCCTCTCCGACCGGGCCGTGTCGCGCGACCGCGTGGCCATCCCGGCCTTGCTGGCCTGCTCGGGGGTGCATCACCATCTCGTGCGCAGCGGCCTGCGCACCAGCGCCGGCCTGGTGGTGGACACCGGCTCTGCGCGCGAGGTGCACCACTTCGCCCTGCTTGCCGGTTACGGCGCGGAGGCGGTCTGCCCCTGGCTCGCCTTCGAGACCCTGACCGACATGGCGCCGGCCCTGAAGGTCGAGGCGAAAGAGGCCAGGAAGCGCTTCATCAAGGCCATCAACAAGGGCCTGCTGAAGGTCATGTCCAAGATGGGCATTTCCACCTACCAGTCGTATTGCGGCGCGCAGATATTCGAGGCCATCGGCCTCAACTCGGCCTTCGTCGGCGAGTACTTCAGCGGCACCGCCAGCAATGTGCAGGGCATCGGCCTCGCCGAAGTGGCGGAGGAGACGATGCGCATGCATCGCGCGGCGTTCGGCGCCGATCCCGTGCTCGCCAACGCGCTGGAGGCCGGCGGCGAATATGCCTGGCGCACGCGCGGCGAAGAGCACATGTGGACGCCGGAATCCATCGCCAAGCTGCAGCACGCCACGCGCACCGGCAAGGTCGAGACGTACAAGGAATACGCCAGGCTCATCAACGACCAGACGAAGCGCCACATGACCCTGCGCGGCCTGTTCGAGATCCGCCCCGCCGGCAAGGCCGTGCCGCTCGATGAAGTCGAGCCGGCGAAGGAGATCGTCAAGCGCTTCGTCACCGGCGCCATGTCGCTCGGCTCGATTTCGACCGAGGCGCACACCACGCTGGCCATCGCCATGAACCGCATCGGCGGCAAGTCCAACACCGGCGAGGGCGGCGAGGACGCCACGCGCTACCAGGCGCTCAAGGGCGGCGAGACGCTGGCCGGGCTGATCGGCAAGAGCCGTATCGAGCGCGACATCACGCTGGCGGCGGGCGATTCGCTGCGCTCCAGGATCAAGCAGGTGGCTTCCGGCCGCTTCGGCGTCACCGCCGAATACCTTGCCAGCGCCGACCAGATCCAAATCAAGATGGCGCAGGGCGCCAAGCCCGGCGAGGGCGGCCAGTTGCCCGGCCACAAGGTCTCCGAGTACATCGCCAAGCTGCGCTTCTCGGTGCCGGGCGTCGGCCTCATCTCGCCGCCGCCGCACCACGACATCTACTCCATCGAGGACCTGGCCCAGCTCATCCACGACCTGAAAAACGCCAACCCGAAAGCTTCCATTTCGGTGAAGCTGGTGTCGGAAACGGGCGTCGGCACGGTGGCCGCGGGCGTGTCGAAGGCCAAGGCCGACCACGTCACCATCTCCGGCTACGACGGCGGCACCGGCGCTTCGCCCCTGTCCTCCATCAAGCACGCGGGCACGCCCTGGGAACTCGGCCTGGCCGAGACCCAGCAGACGCTGGTGCTCAACCGCCTGCGCGGCCGCATCGTCGTGCAGGTCGACGGCCAGATGAAGACCGGCCGCGACGTGCTGATCGGCGCGCTGCTCGGCGCCGACGAGTTCGGCTTCGCCACGGCGCCGCTGGTGGTCGAGGGCTGCATCATGATGCGCAAGTGCCACCTCAACACCTGTCCGGTGGGCGTGGCGACGCAGGATCCGGCGCTGCGCAGGAAATTCACCGGGCAGCCCGAGCACGTCGTGAACTACTTCTTCTTCGTCGCCGAGGAAGTGCGCGAACTGATGGCGCAGATGGGCATCCGCAAATTCGACGAACTGATCGGCCGCGCCGACCTGCTCGACATGCGGCAGGGCATCGCCCACTGGAAGGCCAAGGGCCTTGATTTCAGCAGGATCTTCGCGCAGCCGAAAGTGCCGGCCGAAGTGGCGCGCCACCATGCCGAGACGCAGGACCACGGCCTCGCCCGGGCGCTCGACCACCAGTTGATCGAGAAAGCCGGACCGGCGCTGGAGAAGGGCCGCAAAGTGGTGATCGAAACGCCGGTGCGCAACGTGAACCGCACCGTCGGCACCATGCTGTCCTACGAGGTTGCCCGCCGCCACGGCCATGCCGGCCTGCCGGACGGCACCATCCACGTCAAGCTCGACGGCACCGCCGGCCAGAGCTTCGGCGCCTTCCTG
Source organism: Rhodocyclales bacterium (assembly GCA_016214145.1). GTDB lineage: Bacteria > Pseudomonadota > Gammaproteobacteria > Burkholderiales > Rhodocyclaceae > Desulfobacillus. Next base: position 72,051 of record JACRPA010000004.1, on the reverse strand, counting down.
GCGAAGGGCATCACGCTGGAGCTCACCGGCCAGGCCAACGACTATGTCGGCAAGGGCCTGTCGGGCGGACGCATCGTCGTCCGGCCGTCGCCGGCCTTCCGCGGCGCGCCGGAGGAGAACATCATCGTCGGCAACACGGTGCTCTACGGCGCGATTGCCGGCGAGTGCTTTTTCCGCGGCGTCGCCGGCGAGCGATTCGCCGTGCGCAACTCCGGCGCGACCGCCGTGGTGGAGGGCGTCGGCGATCACGGCTGCGAATACATGACGGGCGGCACGGTGGTGGTGCTCGGCCAGACCGGACGCAACTTCGCCGCCGGCATGAGCGGCGGCGTCGCCTATGTGCTGGACGAGGCGGGCGGCTTCGAGAAGCGCTGCAACCTCTCCATGGTGGCGCTCGAGCCGGTGCCCGAAGAGGAAGCCGCCAGCGAGACGGGCGAGATCGAGTCCCACGGCAAGGTGGATGTGCGCCACCTCGGCCGCGCCGACGACGAACTGCTGCGTTCGCTGATCGAGAAGCACGCCCAGCAAACCGGCAGCGCGCGCGCCAGTCACATCCTGTCGAACTGGGACCGCTACCGCGGCAAGTTCGTCAAGGTCATGCCGAACGAATATCGCCGCGCGCTCGGGGAAATGGCCGCTCAGAAAAACCAGTTAGAGGCAGCGTGATGGGAAAGCCGACCGGATTCATGGAGTTTCTGCGCCTCTCCGAGGCCTATGAGGCGAAGGATGAGCGTCTCAAGCACTACCGGGAGTTCGTACACCATTTGACCGACGAGCAGGCCGCCCAGCAGGGCGCCCGCTGCATGGATTGCGGCATCCCGTTCTGTTCGAGCGGCTGCCCGGTGAACAACGTCATTCCGGACTGGAACGACCTGGTCTATCGCGGCAACTGGAAGCAGGCCATCGAGGTGCTGCACTCGACCAACAACTTCCCGGAAGTCACCAGCCGCATCTGCCCGGCGCCCTGCGAGGCGGCGTGCACGCTGAACATCAACGACGACGCGGTCGGCATCAAGTCGATCGAGCACGCCATCATCGACAAGGCCGGCGAGAACGGCTGGGTGCTGCCGCAGCCGCCGCAGAAAAAGACCGGCAAAAAGGTGGCGGTCGTCGGCTCCGGCCCGGCCGGCCTCGCCGCCGCCCAGCAGCTGGCGCGCGCCGGCCACGACGTCACGGTGTTCGAGAAGAACAGCCGCATCGGCGGCCTGATGCGTTACGGCATCCCCGACTTCAAGCTCGACAAGCGCCTGATCGACTGGCGCATGGCGCAAATGGCGGTCGAAGGCGTCAAGTTCAGGACCGGCGTGATGGTGGCGAAATCGGCCCTGCCGCAGGGCGTGGCCAACGACGCAGCGACGACCGTTGCCGCCGACAAACTGGCGAAGGATTTCGACGCGGTCGTGCTGGCCGGCGGCGCCGAGCATCCGCGCGACTTGGCCGTTCCCGGCCGCGATCTCGCCGGCGTGCACTTCGCCCTGGAATTCCTCGTCCCGCAGAACAGGGAAGTCGCGGGCGACGGAAAGAACCCGATCTCGGCGAAAGGCAAACAGGTCGTCGTCATCGGCGGCGGCGACACCGGTTCCGACTGCGTCGGCACCTCCAACCGTCATGGCGCCGCCTCGGTCACCCAGTTCGAACTGCTGCCGCAGCCGCCGGTGAAGGAAAACGGCGCGCTCACCTGGCCCTACTGGCCGATGAAGCTGCGCACCTCCTCCTCGCACGAGGAAGGCTGCAGCCGCGACTGGTCCGTCGCCACCAAGGAATTCATTGGCGAGAAGGGAAAGCTGAAGGCGCTCAAATGCGTCCGCCTCGAATGGAAGGACGGCAGGATGGCCGAGATTCCCGGCAGCGAATTCATCGTCAAGGCCGACCTCGCCTTCCTCGCCATGGGCTTCGTCTCGCCGGTGGGTGGCGTGCTCGATGCCTTCGGTGTCGACAAGGACGCCCGCGGCAATGCGAGGGCGGCGACCGATGGCGAGGGCTGCTACAGGACGAACATCGACAAGGTTTTCGCCGCCGGCGACATGCGCCGCGGCCAGTCGCTCGTGGTGTGGGCGATCCGCGAGGGCCGCCAGTGCGCCCGCGCCGTCGACGAATTCCTCATGGGCAGTTCGACTCTGCCGCGCTGATAACGGCTAAACCACCAAGACACCAAGACACCAAGGAGCACCAAGAATAAGCACCACTTTGTGACCCTTGGTGTCTTGGTGTCTTGGTGGTAAGGTTTTGGCATGTCCAATCTCAACGTTGTCATCCTCGCCGCCGGACAGGGCAAGCGCATGCGCTCCGACCTGCCCAAGGTGCTGCACCGCCTGGGCGGCCGGCCTCTGCTGGCGCATGTGCTGGACACGGCGCGCGAACTGGGCGCGGGGAAAATCTGCGTTGTTTATGGCCATGGCGGCGAAGCCGTGCGCGAAGCCCTCGATGCGACGGATATCGTCTGGGTCAGGCAGGAACCGCAGCTGGGCACCGGCCACGCCGTCCTGCAGACACTGACTTTTCTCGATCCCGCCGCACCCACCCTGGTGCTCTATGGCGACGTGCCCCTCATCGGCGCGGCCACGCTGTCGCGCCTGATCGAAGCGGCCGGCAGCGGTCTCGGCGTGTTGACCGACGAGCTGGACGATCCGGGCGGCTACGGCCGCATCGTGCGCGACGACGACGGCAACATCCTGCGCATCGTCGAGGAACGCGACGCCTCGGAAGCGGAGCGCGCCATCGGCGAGATCAACACCGGCTTCATGGCCGCACCGACCGCGGCGCTGATGCGCTGGCTGCCGGCGCTGGGCAACGACAACGCGCAGGGCGAGTACTACCTCACCGACATCGTCGGGCTGGCGATCGGCGAGGGCATGCCGGTGGCGACGACGCAACCCGACGATTCCTGGGAAGTGCTCGGCGTGAACAGCAAGGTGCAATTGGCCGAGCTGGAGCGACTGCATCAGTACCGCAATGCGCTGCTGCTCATGGAGCAGGGCGTCACGCTGCTCGACCCGGACCGCATCGACGTGCGCGGCGAGCTCGACTGCGGCCGCGACGTGACCATCGATGTGAACTGCGTGTTCGAAGGCCGCGTCGTGCTCGGCGACGGCGTCGAGGTCGGCGCGCATTGCGTGCTGAGGAACGCCGTCATCGGCGCCGGCACGCGCATCGCCCCCTTCAGCCACATCGAAGAGGCCGAGGCCGGCCGCGGCTGCATCATCGGCCCCTATGCGCGCCTGCGCCCCGGCACGAAGCTGGGCGAAGACGTGCACATCGGCAACTTCGTCGAGGTGAAGAACAGCACGGTGGCCGACCGCTCCAAGGCCAACCACCTCGCCTATGTCGGCGACGCCAGCGTCGGAAAAAACGTCAACGTCGGCGCCGGCACCATCACCTGCAACTACGACGGCGCCAACAAGCACCGCACGGTGATCGAGGACGACGTCTTCATCGGCTCCGACACCCAGCTCGTCGCGCCGGTCACCGTCGGCCGCGGCGCCACGCTCGGCGCCGGCACCACGCTGACCCAGGATGCGCCGCCGGACAAGCTGACGATCTCGCGCGCGCGGCAGGTGACCGTGCCCGGCTGGAAGCGGCCAAAGAAACAGTGAGGAGTGAGGAGAGAGGAGTGAGGCGTAAGATCGTCATGTTGCTGTCCTTGCGTACCGTATCGACCTCGCCACGGCGCGAAGCGCCGAAGGGCGAGGATTCAACTCCTCACTCCTCACCCCTTACTCCTCACTAATATGTGTGGCATCGTCGCCGCGGTCGCCGACCGCAACATCGTTCCCGTCCTGATCGAGGGTCTGAGGAAACTCGAGTACCGCGGCTACGACTCGGCCGGCCTGGCCGTGCATAGCGGCGGCATGCATAGACTGCGTGCCGTCGGGCGCGTGGCGGAGCTGGCCACCCGCGCCGAAGGGCTGACCGCCTGCGCCGGCATCGCCCACACCCGCTGGGCCACGCACGGCGTGCCCTCCGAGCGCAACGCCCATCCCCACGTTTCCGGCGACCTGGCGGTGGTGCACAACGGCATCATCGAGAACTACGAGGCGATCAAGGCCCGCCTGGCCGGCCTCGGCTACGCCTTCACATCCGAGACCGACACCGAAGCCATCGCCCACCTCATCGAGCACAAGCTGAAGTCGCAGGCCGACCTGCTTGCTGCCGTGCGCGCCGCCTGCGCCGAACTGGTCGGCGCCTACGCCATCGCCGTCCTCTCGGAAAAGGAGCCGCAGCGCGTCGTCGTCGCGCGGCACGGCGCGCCGCTGCTGCTGGGCCTGGGCGAGGACGGCCACTACGCCGCCTCGGATGCCGCGGCGCTGCTGCAGGTGACGCGCACCCTGATCTACCTCGAGGACGGCGACATCGCAGAGATCGCCCGGGGCGGCGTGCGCATCGTGCGCGCCGACGGCTCGCCCGTCGACCGCCCGCGGCACGAGAGCACCCTCTCCGCCGACGCCGTCGAACTGGGGCGCTTCCGGCACTACATGCAGAAGGAAATCTTCGAGCAGCCGCAGGCCCTGGCCAACACCCTGGAGATGATCGGCGCGGCGCATTCCGCCGCGCCGCAACTGTTCGGCGCCGGGGCGGCGGAAATGCTGGCCGACGCCAAGAGCGTGCTCATCCTCGCCTGCGGCACCAGCTACCATGCCGGCCTGACGGCGCGCTACTGGATCGAGCAGCTCGCCGGCCTGCCCTGCAGCGTGGAGATCGCCAGCGAGTACCGCTACCGCGCCTCGGTGCCGAATCCGGAGGCGCTGGTCGTCGCCATTTCGCAATCGGGCGAGACGGCCGACACCCTGGCCGCGCTCAAGCACGCGCGCGTCCTCGGCCAGTCGCGCACGCTGGCCCTCTGCAACGTGGCGGAATCGACCATCGTGCGCGAGGCGGCGCTGAAGTTCCTCACCCGCGCCGGCCCCGAGATCGGCGTCGCCTCGACCAAGGCCTTCACGACGCAACTCGCCGCCCTGTTCCTGCTGGCAGTGACGCTGGCCCGGCTGAACGACCGCATCGACGCGCGCGAGGAAGCGGCGCACCTCGCGGCCATGCGCCACCTGCCGCTGGCGGTGGGCCGCGTGCTGGAGCTGGAGCCGCAGATCGCGCAGTGGGCCAAGGGCTTCGCCGGCAAGCAGCATGCGCTGTTCCTCGGCCGCGGCCTGCATTACCCCATCGCGCTGGAAGGCGCGCTGAAGCTCAAGGAAATCTCCTACATCCACGCCGAAGCCTATCCGGCCGGCGAACTCAAGCACGGCCCGCTCGCCCTGGTGGACAAGGACATGCCGGTGATCGCCGTCGCGCCCAACGATGCGCTGCTGGAGAAGCTGAAGTCCAACCTGCAGGAAGTGCGCGCCCGCGGCGGCGAGCTGTTCGTCTTCGCCGACGCCGGCAGCGGGATCGCCGAGTCGGAGGGCGTGCAGATCATCCGCATGCCGGAGCACTACGGCCTGCTCTCGCCGGTGCTGTACGTCGTGCCCCTGCAACTGCTCGCCTACCATGCCGCGCTGGTCAAGGGCACCGACGTGGACAAGCCGCGCAACCTTGCCAAGTCGGTTACGGTGGAGTGAGGGCCGGGAAAACCGCTTCGAATCGGGTCAGGCCCTGCGCCGACGCCGCAGCGATTTCGCCGCCGTGCGCTTCGACGATCGATCGGGTGATGGCCAGGCCCAGGCCGGCACCTTCCTGTGCCCTGCGTCGGGACGAGTCTACCCGGTAGAAACGGTCGAACAGGCGCGGCAGGTGCTCGGGCGGGATCGTCTCGCCGGGGTTTTCGATGGTCAGGCGGATTCTTCCCGGGGCCGGCCGGTCGATGCGGACTTCGATCGTACCGTTGCGCGGGGTGTGGCGAAGGGCATTCGACAGCAGGTTGCCGAGGGCGCGGCGCAGCATCAGCCTGTCGCCCTGAATTCCGCCCTCGCCGGCGAGGCACAGGCGAACGCCCTGTTCTTCCGACAGAGCTTCGTAAAAGTCGAAAAGCTGCCGCACTTCCTCGGCCAGGTTGACGGGCTCGCTGTGCGGAACGATCAGGCCGTTGTCGGCCTTGGCCAGGAACAGCATGTCGCCGATCATGCGGGCAATCCGGTCGTACTCCTCCAGGTTCGAATAGAGCACTTCACGATACTCGTCGGCCGATCTGGCCTTTGAGAGGGCCACTTGCGTCTGGGTCATCAGGTTGCTGATGGGAGTGCGCAGTTCGTGGGCCAGATCCGAGGAGAAGTCCGACAGGCGCCGAAAGGAATCCTCCAGTCGGGCAAGCATCTCGTTGAAGGCGAACGCCAGCTCGACCAGTTCCGCCGGCACGCTATCCAGCGTCAGGCGGTTTTCGAGGCGGCTGGCGGAGATGCCGCGGGCCACCCGCGCCATGTCGCGCACCGGCGCCAGTCCCCTGCGCGCGGCGATCCAGCCGAGCAGCGCCGTCAGCAGGATGCCGATGGCGACGGCAAGCCAGAGGCTCTTGCGAAATGCCGCCAGGAAGTCAAGGTGATGACCGATATTCAGGGCGAGGGCGACCGTGGCGGGGGCCACGCCGGGGATAGCCGTTGCCGCCTCTTCGACAATGCCCCGGTAGGCCTGCCCGTCCTGCGACCACACCACGGGCCTCGACGATTTGGAAGCATCGAGGCCGGACTGTTTCTCCAGCAGCGGCGCAAGCAGCGCCGCATCCGGCGACGCGAACAGCGTACGCCGATCCGGTCCGACGACCGAGACTGACAGGCCGTGATGTCCGACGAGGGCGTCCTCAAGCCGCTGGGCAATGGTTTCCAGATCGTTCGGCGAGTGCGCCTTCGACAGGGTGTGGCGGATCAGCGCCAGCTTGCCCTCGAGTTCGTGCCGGTCCTGCTCCTCGAAGTGCATCTCCACCGCTACGCCGACCCAGTAGCCGATCACTATGAGGACGACAGTCGAGGCCGTGGAGAAGAACAGCGTCAGTCGGAAGGTGATCGACCTCGGGCGCATCATGCCGCTTCCGGGATTTCGAGGACGTAGCCCATGCCCCTGACGGTGCGGATCAGCTTGGGCTCGAAATCGTCGTCGATCTTCGCCCGCAGCCGCCGCATGGCGACTTCGATGACGTTGGTGTCGCTGTCGAAATTCATGTCCCAGACCTGGGAGGCGATCAGGGAACGCGGCAGCACCTCGCCCTGACGGCGCAGCAGCAGTTCGAGCAGGGCGAATTCCTTGGCGGTGAGATCGATGCGTTTTCCGGCGCGCGTCACCCGGCGCCGCAGGAGGTCCAGATCCAGGTCGGCAACCTGGAGCAGTTCAGGTTCCTTGGATTTGCCCCGGCGCAGAAGCGTGCGCACCCGCGCCAGCAGTTCCGAGAAGGCGAACGGCTTGACGAGGTAATCGTCCGCGCCCAGTTCCAGTCCCTTCACCCGGTCTTCGACCTGATCGCGGGCGGTCAGGAACAGCACGGGCATGTGCCGCCCCGCCTGCCGGATTTCCCGCAGCACCTGCCAGCCGTCGAGTCCCGGCAGCATGACATCGAGCACTACCAGATCGTAGTCGTCGGTCAGCGCCAGGTGCCTGCCGTCAACCCCGTCGCGCACCAGGTCCGCCACGAAGCCGGCCTCGGACAGGCCCTGCTTCAGGTAGTCGCCGGTCTTTTGCTCGTCTTCGACGATCAGGATTTTCATCGTTTCTCTTAAAGCCGTGGTGACATAGGCCAATTGTGCATGCGCCGGGCTCCTCTTTCCGAAGATTACAAACTTGTAATGGTGCTGTCAGCTATTTGTTGGGCGGCCGAAAGCAAGATGACAGCCGTATGAATAAAGCGATTGCAATGCTTCTCGGGATTCTGATTGTGCTTCCTGCTCAGGCCCAGACCCTGGCTGACGCGCTGGAGCAGGCCTGGGCCCGCCATCCGCAGGCAGCCGCTGTCTCGGCGCGCGAGGATGAAGCGCGGGCCCGCGCCGACGTGGCGGCCGGCATCACCCCCGGCCCGGCCTCGCTGTCCCTCTCCAGCCTGAACGATCGGCTCAATCGCAATCGCGGCAAACAGGAATGGGAGGCCGAAATGGCCGTTCCGCTCTGGCTGCCGGGGCAGCAGTCGGCGCGCGTCGCCGAGGCGGAGAGTACGTTCGCGGAAGTCGCCGCCCGCCGCACAGCGCTGCGTCTGCAGATCGCGGGCGAGGTGCGCGAAGCCTGGTGGGCCGTTGCCGACGCCCGCAATGCCCGCGACCTGGCCAGGCGTCGGGCGACGACGGCCGGCGCGCTGGAGGCGGATGTGCTGCGCCGCTTCAAGGCCGGCGATCTGGCGCGGATCGATGCCAATCTGGCGCAAGGCGAACGTCTTGCCGCGGAAGCGGAAGCGATTGAGGCGGAGGCCGCGCTGCTGCGGGCGGAACATATCTACCGCAATCTCACGGGCGCCGCCGCGCCCTCCGTGCTGGCGGCGGAGGCCGCCCTTGCGGCGCGCGAGCCGGTCGGCCCTCACCCCCAACCCCTCTCCCGCGAGGGGAGAGGGGAGCGTAGTGAGTCGCTGCGCGACTTGCCTGGGCCGGATCATCCGCAACTTGCCGCCGTCGCCGCCGCTGCCCAGACGGCGCGCGCCAAGCTCCGGGTCGCCGAGGAAACCCGCCGCGATGCCCCGGAGATCGCGCTGCGCGTGGTCCGCGAGCGGGGTGAATTCGCCGAGCCCTACGCCAGCACCGTCGGCGTGAAATTGACGATTCCCTTTTCCTCCGGCGCGCGCGTGCGCCAGGAAAGCTCGGCTGCCCGCGCCGAGGCATCCCAGGCCGATGCCGAACTGGCGCTGGCCCGGCTCAGGCTGCAGCTCGACACGGAAAAGGCCCGCCTCGACCTCGCTGCCGCGGAGCGCCAGTTCGCCATGGCTTCGGTACGCCGCGAACTGACTGCCGACAACCTGCGCCTCGCCGAGAAGGCCTTCTCCCTCGGCGAATCGGACCTGACGACGCTGCTGCGCGTGCGCGCCGACGCCTTCGAGGCCGAAGCCTTCCTCAATCGTCAGCAGGTCGCGCGCGCCGCGGCCCAATCCCGTCTCAAACAAGTTCTGGGGGTTCTGCCGTGAAGCACGTCCGCACGATTATTGTTTCGATGGCCTTTCTCATATCCGCCCTGGCCTACGCGGGCGGGGACAGCAGCGACGGCCACAGCCATGGCGAGGCGGCGAAGCCTGAAATGACTGCCGGCATCGCGCCGCGCACGTCCGCCCAGTCCGACGAATTCGAGCTGGTCGCCGTGCTGGCGGCGGGGAAGCTGACCCTCTATCTCGACCGCTACGCCGACAACGCGCCCGTGCCCGACGCCGAGGTCGAGATCGAGAGCGGCGCCTTCAAGGCCGTCGCGGCCCAGATCGCGCCGGGCGTGTATTCGGTGCCGGGCCAGGCCTTCGCCCAACCCGGCAGGCACCTGCTGACGATTTCCGTGCAGGCGGGTGATGCCGCCGACCTGCTCACCGCCACGCTCGATCTCGCCCTGCCGGAAGCCGGTGTCGAGCATGCCCACGGCTGGGGCGAATGGGCGGTGTGGGGCGCCTCGGGCGCGCTGCTGCTGGCCGGCGCCGGCCTCGTCGCCGTGCGCCGCCGCAAACAGAATCGCAAGTACTGAAGGGGGAATGATGATTTTCGATTTTCGTAGGTCGGCCTTCAGCCCGACGACCGCCGAGTCGGCCTGAAGGCCGACCTACAGGAGAAATGGAATGAGGCAATCTCAACTTGCCGTTGTCGCGCTGGTTATCCTTCTCGGGTTCGCCGCCGGGCAGGCCGCCGCCCACGGCGACGAGGACCACAGCCAGGACAAGAAGCCGGCGGTGACCGCCAAAGCCGCTGCGGCCGGGGCCCTGCCCGCCGAAGCGACGGCGGCGCAGCGGCTCCCCGACGGCAGCCTGTTCGTGCCGAAGGCGGTGCAACGCCAGCTCGGCCTGCGCCATGTGGTGGCCGAAATCAAGGATCTGGCGGCGACCGTCGAATTCAACGGCAAGGTCATCGCCGACCCGAACGCCGGCGGGCGCATCCAGGCGACCCAGTCCGGCCGCATCGAAGCCGGGCCGAAAGGACTGCCGACGCTGGGACAGAAGGTCGCCCGGGGACAGGTGCTCGCCTTCCTGCGCCCCACGGCCTCGAGCATCGAGCGCGGCAACCAGCAGGCGCAGCTCGCCGAGATCGATGCGCAGCTCGCCATCGCCGAGCGAAAGCTGGCCCGCTACGAGCAGCTCGAAGGCGTCGTGTCGAAAGCGGCCATCGAGACGGCGCGCTTCGAGGCGGAGGCGCTGAAGAAGCGCCGCTCCGCCGTCGGCGCCAGCATCGGCGCGGCGGAGTTGCTTGTCGCGCCGGTGTCCGGCGTGATCGGCGCGGCCAATGTGGTGGCCGGCCAGGTGGTGGAGGCGAAGGAGATCCTGTTCGAGGTGATCGACCCCGCGCGCCTGGCAGTGGAGGCGCTGGCCTACGACGCGGCGCTGGCGGAGGGCATCGCCCGGGCCTCCGCGCCGCTGCCCGGCGGCGCGCTGGAGCTGCAGTTCGTCGGCGGCGGCCGGCAATTGCGCGAACAGGCGCTGCCGCTGCTGTTCCGCGTCAAGTCGGCGGACGTTCCGGTGGCGGTCGGCCAGCCGCTCAAGGTGATCGCCCAGACCTCGCGTACCGTCAAGGGCGCGGCCGTGCCGCAGGCCGCCCTGGTGAAAGTCAGTGCCGGCGAGACGGCGATCTGGTTGCATGCCGGGGCGGAGCGCTTCTTCCTGCGCAAGGTGGGCGTCCAGTCGCTCGATGCGACGAACGTGGCAGTGACTTCGAGCCTCGCGAGCGGCGAGCGGGTTGTCACCGACGGCGCCGGCCTGCTGTCTCAGGTGAGATGAGATGTTCGACTACATCATCCATGCCGCCCTCAAGCAGCGGCTGATCGTCCTCGGCATTTCGCTGCTGCTGATCATCTACGGCGCGATCACGCTGCGCCAGATGCCGGTGGATGTCTTCCCCGACCTCAACAAGCCTACCGTGACGCTGATAACCGAGGCCGGCGGCATGGCGCCGGAGGAAGTCGAGCAACTGGTCACCTTTCCCACCGAATCCAGCATGAACGGCATGCCCGGCGTGACGCGCGTGCGCTCCGTATCCGGCATCGGGCTGTCGATCATCTATGTCGAGTTCGAGTGGGGCTCGGACATCTATCGCAACCGGCAGCAGATCGCCGAACGCCTGAACCTGGTGCGTGAGCAATTGCCGCCCGGCATCGTGCCGCAGCTTGGCCCCATTTCTTCCATCATGGGCGAAATCCTGCTGATCGCCATTCCGGCCGATCCGGCCAAGGTCAGTCCGATGGCGGTGCGCGAATACGCCGACTGGGTGATGCGGCCGCGCCTGCTGACCATTCCCGGCGTCGCCCAGATAATTCCCATTGGCGGCGAAGTGCGGCAGTACCGCGTCGAGCTGCGCCCGGCGCAGCTTCAGGCGCTGGGCATCGAACGCGAGAAGCTGGAAGCCGCGTTGAAGGATTTCGGCGCCAACACCAGCGGCGGCTTTCTCGAAGCGCAGGGCCGCGAATACCTGATCCGCCAGATCGGCCGCAGCTCGCGCATCGAGGACCTGCAGAACCTGGTGGTGAGCGTAAAGAACGGCCAGCCGATCCTGCTCAAGCAGCTCGCCGACGTGAAACTGGCGCCGGCCATCAAGCGCGGCGACGGCAGCTACCAGGGCAAGCCGGCGGTGATCCTGTCGGTGCAGAAGCAGCCGGCCGCCGACAGCGTGACGCTGACGCGCGAGGTGGAAAAGGCCATCGCCGAATTGGGCAGGAGCCTGCCGCAGGGCATCGAAGCGCCGTCCTTCCTGTTCAAGCAGGCGGACTTCATCGAGCATTCGGTGGGCAATGTCGAAGAGGCGCTGCGCGATGGCGCGATCCTGGTGGCGGTGATCCTCTTCCTGTTCCTGCTCAACCTGCGCACGACGCTCATTTCGCTGACGGCGATTCCCGTGTCGCTGCTGATGACGGCCGTTGTCTTCCGCTACTTCGATCTATCGATCAACACCATGACGCTGGGCGGTCTGGCGATCGCCATTGGCGCGCTGGTGGACGACGCGGTGGTGGGCGTGGAGAACGTGCTGCGCCGGCTCAAAGCCAATCACGCCCGGGCGGAGCCGAAGCCGGTGCTGGACGTCATCGCGGCGGCATTCCGTGAAGTGCTGTCGGCCATTGTCTATGCCACGGTGATCATCGTGCTGGTGTTCGTGCCGCTGTTCGTCCTGCCGGGCATGGAAGGCCGCTTGTTTACGCCGCTGGGCATCGCTTTCATCGTCTCGATACTCGCCAGCATGATCGTCTCGGTGACACTGACGCCGGTGATGGCCTACTACCTCCTGCCGGGGATGAAACAGTTGCACGCCGGGGACAGCCCGCTGGTGACTTGGCTCAAGCGCCGGGATGCCCACCTGCTGCACTGGTCCTTCAAGCATGCGCGCGCCCTGATCGCGGGCGCTGCCGCACTGGTCGTGATCGTCGCGGCGAGCGTGCCCTTCTTCCCGCGTTCCTTCCTGCCGCCCTTCAACGAAGGCACGCTGACGGTCAACGTGTTGCTCAACCCCGGCACCTCGCTGACTGAATCGAACCGCATCGGCACGCTGGCGGAGCAACTGGTGGCGCAGGTGCCCGAGGTGACGCAGATGGGACGCCGCACCGGTCGCGCCGAACTCGACGAACACGCCGAGGGCGTGCATTACACCGAGATGGACGTGGACCTCAAGGCTTCCGACCGCAGCCGCGAGCAAATCATCGCCGACATCCGGCAACGTCTGGCCACCCTGCCGGCCGCCTCCAATGTCGGTCAGCCGATCTCGCACCGTCTCGACCACCTGCTTTCTGGCGTGCGCGCCCAGATCGCGCTGAAGGTCTATGGCGACGACCTCGACACCCTGCGCGGTCTGGCCACCGGCCTGCGCGAGCGGCTGGCAAGAATTCCGGGTATCACCGACTTGCAGATCGAGAAGCAGGTGCTGATTCCGCAGATAAAGATCCGCCTCGATTACGAGCAGGCGGCGCGCTACGGTGTCGCGCCCGGCAACCTGCTGCGCAGCCTGGAACAGATGATCGAGGGCGAGCGGATTACCCAGATCATCGAGGGCAATCGCCGCTTCGACCTGCTGGTGCGCCTGCCGGAGTCCGCGCGCGGCCCGCAGGCGCTGGCCGATCTGCTGATCGAAACGCCGACCGGTCACGTGCCCTTGTCGAGAATTGCCAGCGTGGAAGAGAGCGACGGGCCCAACCAGGTCAGTCGCGAGAACTCACGCCGGCGCATCGTGCTATCGGCCAACACAGACGGTCGCGACCTGTCGAAGGTGATCGCCGACATCCGCGCCGAACTCGCCGCCAAGCCACTGCCGGAGGGCTATTTCACCGCGCTGGAGGGCCAGTTCCAGGCGCAGGAGCAGGCAGCGCGGCTCATCACCTTGCTCGCCGCCGTGTCGCTGACCATGATCTTCATGGTGCTCTACAGCCGCTACCGTTCGGCGGCGCTGACCTTCATCATCATGGGCAACATCCCGCTGGCCCTGATCGGCAGCGTGATCGCCCTGTGGATCTCCGGCCAGCCCCTGTCCGTCGCCGCCCTGGTCGGCTTCATTACCCTGACCGGCATCGCCACGCGCAACGGCATCCTCAAGATCAGCCACTACATCAACCTGTGCGCCTTCGAGGGCGAGACCTTCGGCCAGCACATGATCGTGCGCGGTTCGCTGGAACGCCTGACGCCGGTGCTGATGACCGCGCTGGTGGCCGCCTTCGCCCTGGTGCCGCTGCTGCTCTCGGCCGATGCGCCGGGCAAGGAGGTGCTGCACCCGGTGGCGGTGGTGATCTTCGGCGGCCTCATCAGTTCGACGCTGCTCGACACCCTGCTCACGCCGCTGATGTTCTGGCTATGGGGCAAGCCGGCCCTGGAGCGCCTGCTCGCCATGAAAGAGCAGGAAAGTTTTTGACCGCAACTTGAAAGGAGACGCAATGAAACGCATCGCATCCCTCGCCGTCCTGCTGGGACTGACTTTTGCCGCGGGCGCCGTCCTGGCCCACGACGACGCCTATCTCGACACGCGGAAGGCGCCCAACGGCGGCCAGTTGCGCCAGGCGGGGCCCTACCACTATGAGCTGGTGCTGGCGAAGGACGCCACGGCGGCGCAGGAAAATCCGGTCGTGGTCTATGTCACCGACCATGCCGGTGCGAAGATCCCCACCGCGGGCGCCAGCGGCACTGCGACGATCCTCGCCGGGAAACTAAAGGCCGCGGCCACGCTCAAACCGGAAGGCGGGAACATGCTGAAGGGCTTCGCCAAATACGCGTCGTCGCCCGACACGAAAGTGGTGGTGTCCGTCACCCTGGCCGGCAAGCAAGCCGAACAGGCGCGCTTCACCCCGCTCGCCGTCGCCAAGGACGGGCATACCGACCACGCGCACTGAACTTTATTTAGGAAGGAGAACGACCATGAACAAATTCGCCATGACAGCCATTGCCGCTTCGCTTGCGTTTGCGACGCCCGTGTTCGCCGACGACGCCCACCATCCGGAGAAGGGTCAGGAGGCCAAGGCCGCCCCCGCCAGGCCGGTGGCGAAGGTGCCCGAGCAGGCAGTGAAAAAGATGCAGGAGAACGTGACGAAGATGATGGACCAGCTCGATCGCATCGGCAAGGCCAAGACGGATGAGGAACGGCGGAAGGCCACTACTGAGCACCTGATTACCATGCAGGAGCAGATGCAGATGGCCCGCGGCATGCAGGCCGGCATGATGGGCTGCCCGATGATGGAAGGCGGCATGATGGGCAAGGGCGGCATGGGCATGATGGGCGGGCCGCAAGCCGGCGGGGCCGATCGCATGCAGCAGATGGAACGCCGCATGGACATGATGCAGATGATGATGGAACACATGATGCACCGCCAGGAAGGACAGCCGCAGCCGATGCCCGAAGGAAATCCCCGTGGGATGAAATAAGCCGGCGGATTGCAGGAGATGGAACACGAGCACCATCACCGCGCGGTGCCTGAGGGTGGCCACCCTGCCGCTGCAGGGCAGGACGCCGCGGCGGAAAAGGATCCGGTCTGCGGCATGACGGTGAGGCCGGATTCGCCGCACCAGACCGTGCATGCCGGCCGCACGATCCGCTTCTGCAGCGCCAAGTGCCTGGCCAAGTTCGAGGCCGAGCCGCAGCGCTATCTGGCGCCCGCGCCGGCGCCGGCGGAAGCCGCGCAGTCCGGCGCGGAATACACCTGTCCGATGCATCCGGAAGTGCGGCAGATCGGTCCCGGCACCTGCCCGAAGTGCGGCATGACGCTGGAGCCGGTGCTGCCGGAACTCGAAGAAGGAGAAAACCCGGAACTTGCCGATTTCCGCCGCCGTTTCCGGTGGTCGCTGCCGCTGACCGTCCTGGTCACCCTGATCGCCATGTCGGGTGGCGCCTTCGACGCGTGGTTGGGCGCCGCCCGCCCATGGGTGGAACTCGCCCTGGGCACGCCCGTCGTCCTGTGGGCGGGCTGGCCGTTCTTCGTGCGCGGCGCGCAATCGGTGGCGAACCGCAGCCCGAACATGTGGACCCTGATCGGCCTCGGTACCGGCGCGGCCTGGGTCTACAGCGTGACGGCGACCGTGCTGCCGGACATCTTTCCGCCCTCGTTCCGAATCGACGGCCGTGTGGCCGTATATTTCGAGGCAGCGGCCGTCATCATTTCGCTCACCCTGCTCGGCCAGGTGCTGGAACTCAAGGCGCGCTCGGAAACCGGCGCCGCCATCCGCGCCCTGCTGGGACTCGCGCCGAAAACGGCGCGGCGCATTCGTGAGGACGACAGCGAGGAGGACATTCCGCTCACCCATGTGCATCCCGGCGACCGCCTGCGCGTGCGCCCGGGCGAGAAGGTGCCGGTGGATGGCACGGTGATCGAAGGCGCCAGCGCGGTCGACGAATCCATGCTCACCGGCGAACCGATGCCGGTCGGCAAGTCCGCCGGCGACAAGCTGATCGGCGCCACGCTCAACACCAGCGGCGCGTTGATCATGCGCGCCGAGAAGATCGGCGCGCAGACGGTGCTGGCGCAGATCGTGCAGATGGTGGCGCTGGCGCAGCGCTCGCGCGCACCGATGCAGCGCATGGCCGACGTCGTCGCCGGCTATTTCGTCGTCGGCGTGGTGGCGATCGCGCTCATCACGGTCTTCGGCTGGGGCTTCTTCGGCCCGCAGCCCTCCTGGGCCTACGGCCTCATCAATGCCGTGGCCGTGCTGATCATCGCCTGCCCCTGCGCGCTCGGCCTGGCGACGCCGATGTCGGTGATGGTCGCCACCGGCAAGGCGGCCACCCACGGCGTGCTGTTCCGCGACGCGGCGGCGATCGAGAACCTGCGCAAGGTCGACACCCTGATCGTCGACAAGACCGGCACGCTGACCGAGGGCAAGCCGGCTTTCCACGGCCTGGCGGCGGCCGCCGGCTGGCGCGAGGAGGATGTCCTGCGCGTGGCGGCGAGCCTCGACCAGGGCGCCGAGCATCCCCTGGCGCAGACCATCGTCGCCGAGGCGCGCCGGCGCGAACTCAAGCTCGACGCGCCGGAGAAATTCGAATCCGCCTCGGGCATCGGCGTGCGCGGCGTCCTCCAGGGACTGACTATCGCGCTCGGCAACACCGCGCTGATGGAGGAAGACGGCGTCGACTGGCATCCGCTTGAGAAGCAAGCCGAAGCCCTGCGCCTGGAAGGCGCCAGCGTGATGTTCCTTGCCGTCGCCGGCCGGGCAGCCGGCCTCGTTGCGGTCTCCGATCCGATCAAGCGCTCCACGCCGGAAGCCCTGGATCTGCTGCGCGCCAGCGGCCTGACCATCATCATGGCCACCGGCGACGGCCTCACCACCGCCCGCGCCGTCGGTCGCCGGCTCGGCATCGAGGAGGTGCTGGGCGAGGTGAAGCCGCAGGACAAGAACGATCTGGTGGCCCGGCTGCAGGCGCAGGGCCGCGTCGTCGCCATGGCCGGCGACGGCATCAACGACGCGCCGGCGCTGGCGCGCGCCGACGTCGGCATCGCCATGGGCACCGGCACCGACGTGGCGATGAACAGCGCCCAGGTCACGCTGGTCAAGGGCGACCTGCGCGGCATCGCCGTCGCCCGCCGCCTGTCCGAGGCCTCGGTGCGCAACATGCGCCAGAACCTGGCCTTCGCCTTCCTCTACAACGCGCTCGGCGTGCCGATCGCGGCCGGCGTGCTCTACCCCTTCTTCGGCCTGCTGCTCTCGCCGCTCATCGCGGCGCTGGCGATGAGCTTCAGTTCGGCGTCGGTGGTGACGAATGCGCTGCGGCTGCGGCGGGCGGCGATCTGAACGCGGCGGCAACCTGACGCAACTGTAATCTTGCCGTCATCTCGACAACGGGGACGTCGGCGCAAACTGACCTTGCCCATTTTTACAAGGAGATCGTCATGAAACGCAATGCCATACTTTTCGCCGGCCTGTTCGCCGCCGCCCTGCCGCTGGCCGCCGCGGCCGCCTCGGACAAGGCGGGTGAAACGCAGACGGCGCCGGCGGCGGCTGCACAGCAGGCCAGGCCGCATTCCCATGTCGAGGAAAAGACCGGCGTGCCGCAGAAGGCGCCCGTCAGGCAGGCGGCCAAGAAGAACCCCGCCATGGACATGAGCAAGCACTACCATCCGCGCGACGGGAAATAATTCCATTTCCATTTCAATCCGATAATTTGTAGGTCGGGCTTTAGCCCGACATGTCGGCCTGAAGGCCGACCTACAATTGCAGCATTGGTCGAGAAATGGAATAAGACGCGCCCCTCTCTCCCGACGGCGACAGAGAGGGTTCCCGGGGAGGCACCATGGAATCGACGCAAAGCAAAGACCATTCGCACGGGCACGCCAATGCCAGGGGGAAGTGGGTTTTCCTGGCTTTCGCGGCCATTGCCGCTTTTTTCCTGTTCACGGAGCACCGCGCCCATTTCTTCGGCGTGCTGCCCTATCTGCTGCTGCTCGCCTGCCCGCTGATGCATCTGTTCCATCACGGCGGACACGGCGGGCACGGCGGGCACGGCGGCGAGTCGCGCGACCAGACGGAAGGAAAGCCGAAATGAACGAACCCGCCGCCTACGGCCTGTGGCCGCTGGTCGTCCTCAACTCGGCGATCTTCATCATCTTCGCCTTCAGCTTCGCCAAGCCGCAGAGCACGCGCGACTGGCGCTCCTTCGGCGCCTTCTCGGCCTTCCTCGTCGCCCTGTTCACGGAGATGTACGGCTTCCCGCTGACCATCTACCTGCTTTCCGGCTGGCTGACGAGCCGCTTTCCCGGCGTCGACTGGCTGGCCCACGACTCCGGCCACCTGCTGGAAATGATCTTCGGCTGGAAGTCGAACCCGCACTTCGGCCCCTTCCATATCCTCAGCACGTTGTTCATCTTCGGCGGTTTCCTGCTGCTCTCGGCCGCCTGGAAGGTGCTGTACGCGGCCCAGCAGGCGCATCGCCTGGCGACGACTGGCCCCTATGCCCGGTTGCGGCACCCGCAATACGCCGGCTTCGTCCTCGTCATGTTCGGCTTCCTGCTGCAATGGCCGACGCTGGTGACGCTGGCCATGTTCCCGATCCTGGTGTTCATGTACTGGCGGCTGGCCCTGCGCGAGGAGCGCGAGGCAGAGGCCGAATTCGGCGAGGAATTTGCGCGGTATCGCGCCGCCACGCCGGCGTTCGTGCCGAAGTTCGGCGGCGACTCCGCAGCCGGCGCCGCGTGATGCGGACCGGCTGCGGGAGCCAGGCACGGCCGGGGCCGTATTATTCGCCGCTGAGCAGGCCGGGATCCTCGGCGACGTAGACCTGAATGTCCTTCGCGCCGGCGACTTGCGGCGCAATCTCGCCGAGCTGGAATACCGGCGTGCCGAACGTGTCGAAGCGCCAGGTGAAGCTCTTCCCGGCGACGTTGATCCTGACCGTTTCGTTGCGCGTGACGTTGAGGTACTTCGCGCCGTCGGCCAGTGTGACCTCGCGGTCGGCGATGCCCGATTGAACCGGCATCCCGCGATGGGTATGCGCCAGCGCGGGCAGGGAGAATGCGGCGGACAGGGCGGCGATGCCCGTGAGTGAAACGAGTTTGCGAATGAACATGGTTGCTCTCCTGAAGTAAGGTAATAATGCGTTTTGCCCTTGCGAGCACCGCCGGGTAACGACGGTGAAGCCATGCTATTCGCCGGATGCCGACAGCCGGGTGACGGGGCGATTACGTTGTTGAAAGCTTGTTCAGGGGGCGCGATATGTCGGCGATAATTGTGCAACGACTGTCCGGGAGCGGTAAATGATGAAGCGGTTCTCGAATCTGTGGCTTGCAGCGCTCCTGGGCGCTGTCCTGGCGGCGCCGACGGCCTATGCCGCCGGGGAAGCGCTGCCCGAGGTGCTCATGCACAAGGATCCAGACTGCGGCTGCTGCGGCGCCTGGGCGAAGCACCTCGAGGCGCAGGGGTTCCGCGTGAAGACCGTCGAAACGGTCGACATGCAATCGGTCAAGCGGCGCTTCGCCGTGCCGCAGCGACTGACTTCCTGCCACACCGCCACGGTGGGCGACTACGTCATCGAAGGCCATGTGCCGGCGACGGCGATCAAGCGTCTGCTGCGCGAGAAGCCGGCGGTGGCGGGCCTGTCGGTGCCGGGCATGCCGCTCGGCTCGCCCGGCATGGAAGTACCGGGGAAGAAGGATGCCTACGACGTCGTGACATTCGAAAAAGCCGGCAAGAGCACCGTCTATGAAAGTCATCGCTGAATGTTTTTAAGGAGCCTCACATGAAGAAACTGATCATCTCCGCGCTGCTTGCCGCAGCCATTCCCTTCGCCGCCCTTGCTGCCGACGACATTCCGGGCAAGGGCGTCGTCAAGAAGGTCGACGC
Source organism: Rhodocyclales bacterium (assembly GCA_016214145.1). Taxonomy (GTDB): domain Bacteria; phylum Pseudomonadota; class Gammaproteobacteria; order Burkholderiales; family Rhodocyclaceae; genus Desulfobacillus. The sequence continues at coordinate 52,244 of JACRPA010000004.1, read as the reverse complement.
CGCCGCCGGCGTCGTCAAGCTCGCCCACGAGCCGATTCCCGCCATCAAGTGGCCGGCCATGACCATGGACATCAAGGTGCAGGACGCCAGACTGCTGACGGGCATCAAGCCGGAGCAGAAGGTGAACTTCAGCCTCGTCAAGGGCGCGGATGGTCAATACGTCATTTCGCGCATCGAGGCGGCGAAATAGTTTCCGCAGCGGGAGACAGCATGAAGACACGACACCTCATGGCCGGCGCGCTCTGCGCCCTGCTCTGGAGCGGCCAGGCGGCTTCGCAGGCCCCGCCCGGCGCGCGCGTCGAGGAACTGCTCGAACTGGCGCGGCGGCAGAACCCGGAACTGGCGGCGATGGGCTTTGAGGCCGAGGCCGCGCAGGCGCGCGTGCAGCCGGCCGGCGCGCTGCCCGATCCGATGGGGCGGCTGGAGCTGCGCGACGTCGGCAACCAGATGAGCGGCGGCGACTTCAATCTGCTGCCGGCGCGCGTCGGCAGCGCGAAGTACACCGTGGCGCAGACCATTCCCCTGTGGGGCAAGCGCGATCTCAAGCGCGAGGTCGCCGAAGCCGACGCGGCGCAGGCGCAGGCGCGCCGCAGCGGCACCTGGGCCGAACTGGCGGCGAAGGTGAAGGCCGCCTTCGCGCAGTATTACCTGACCGGCCACAGCCGGAGACTGACCGAGGAACTGCTGCGCCTCGGCGGCAGCCTGGAGCAGCTCGCCCAGGCGCGCTATGCGGACGGGCTGGTGCCGCAGCAGGACGTGGTGCGCGCCCAGGTCGAGAAGACCGCACTGAGGAGCGAGCTGCTGATGCAGGAGACCGAGCACCACCATGCCGCGGCGCGCCTCAACGCGCTGCTGCGCCGGCCGCCCGTCGCGCCGCTGGCGGAGCCGCAGGCCCTGCGCCCGCTCCCCGCCCCGGCGAAGCTCGATTACGTCGCGCTCGAAGCGCGCCTGCTGGTGGCCAATCCGCAGCTGGCCGCGCAGGAGGCGCAGATCGCCGCGGCCGAGAAGAACCGCGAACTGGTGACGAAGAACCGCTATCCTGACCTCACCGTCGGCGTCTCGCCGATCCAGACGCGCAACCGCGTCACCGAATGGGAGCTGATGTTCGAGGTGAACATTCCGCTGCAGCAGGAATCGCGCCGCTCGCAGGAACGCGAGGCGGCGGCGATGGCCTCCGCCGCGCGCTCGCGCAAGGACGCGGCGCTGAACCAGGTCTCCGCCGAGCTGGCCGAGAACCTCTCCGCGCTGGATTCCGCACGGCGCCTGGAAGCGCTGGTCGCCACCGCCCTGCTGCCGCAGGCCGAGCTCGCCTTCAAGGCGGCGCTGGCGGGCTACGAAACGGGCAAGCTGGATTTCGCCACGCTGCTCGACGCGCAGCGACAGATCCGCAAGGCCAGGCTGGACCGCCTCAAGGCGCAGGCCGAGGCGCAATTCCGCCTCGCCGACATCGAACGGCTGCTGGGAGAAGAACTGTGAATAACAGCCCTTCGAATATTTCTCCACCCTCTCCCCGGCCCTCTCCCATCAAGGGAGAGGGGGCAAGCTCTCCCCTCCCCCCTCGCGGGGGAGGGGCAGGGGGAGAGGGGGAGCCGCGTCCCGCAACGCAAAGGAGTCCCGATGAATCCGAAAAGTAAATCCGGCATGGCGTTGGCCGCGGTCCTTGTGGCCGCCGCACTCGGCGCCGGCTACTGGCTCGGCAGCCGCGGCGGCCATGAAGCGGCCGCGCCGCCAGCCGCCGCGAAGATGGAGGGCGCGAAGCAGGAGCGCCGGCTGCTCTTCTACCGCAACCCCATGGGCCTGCCCGACACCTCGCCGGTGCCGAAGAAAGACCCGATGGGCATGGAATACATTCCGGTGTACGAAGGGGAGGACACCGCCGACGCGGGCAGCGGCATCGTCATCAGCACCGAGAAAGTGCAGAAGCTCGGCGTGCGCACGGAAATCGCGGCGATGCGCGAGCTGTCCCGCAGCGTGCGCGCCAGCGGCCGCATCGAGGCGGACGAGCGCCGCCTGCACACCGTGGCGCCGAAGTTCGAGGGCTGGATCGAAAAGCTCCACGTCAACGCCACCGGCCAGCCGGTCGGACGCGGCCAGGCGCTGGCCGAGGTGTACAGCCCGGAACTCGTCTCGGCGCAGAAGGAATACGCCATCGCCGCCCAGGGCCGCGAGTCGCTCAGGGACGCCGGGCCGGAAGCGCAGGCCGGCATGAAGCAGCTCGCCGACTCCAGCCTCTCGCGCCTGCGCAACTGGGACATCTCCGACGAGCAGATCGCCCGCCTGCGCGAGGGCGGCGAAGTGCGGCGCACGCTCACGCTGCGCGCGCCGGCTTCAGGCATCGTCATGGAAAAGAAGGCCGTCGCTGGCATGCGCTTCATGCCCGGCGAGGTCTTGTACCAGGTGGCCGACCTGTCCTCGGTGTGGGCGATCGCCGACGTCTCCGAGCAGGACATCGGCGGCGTTCGCGTCGGCCAGAAGGCGGCCGTGCGCATCAACGCCTATCCCGACAAGTCCTTCGAGGGCACGGTGAGCTACGTCTACCCGACGCTGAAGGCGGAGACGCGCAGCGTGCCGGTTCGGGTGGAGCTGGCGAACCCCGGCGGGCTGCTCAAGCCGGGCATGTTCGCCTCGCTGGAGCTGGCGTCGACGGCGGCGGCGAAGGTGCTGGCGGTGCCGCAGTCGGCGGTGATCGACAGCGGCGTGCGCCGCATCGTGCTGGTGCAAACGGGCGAAGGAAGATTTGATTCGCGCGAGGTGAAGCTCGGCGCGCGCGCCGGCGATTACGTCGAGGTGCTGGAAGGCGTGAAAGAGGGCGAGCCGGTGGTGGTCGCCGCCAACTTCCTCATCGACGCGGAAAGCAATCTCAAGGCCGCCATCGGCGGTTTCGCAAAAGTCAGTCCCGGGGACACGGCGAAACCAGCTGCGGCCTCGCACAAGGCCGAGGGCACGCTGAAATCCATCGACGCCGCCGCCGGCACGGTGAGCGTCAGCCACGATCCCGTCGCCAGCCTCGGCTGGCCCGCCATGACCATGGATTTCGTGCTCGCCAATCCCTCGCTGGTCGCGACAATGAAGCCGGGCAGCCCGATCGCCTTCGAGTTCGTCGAGCGCAAGCCGGGCGAGTGGGTGATCTACAAGATGGAGGCGCGCGGCGCGGCGCGGCCCTCGGCCCACGCGGGGCACTAATGAGGATTGTGCAAATGCCTGACAAATACCCGTCGTCCTCGCGAAAGCGGGGACCCAGCAGCGCGCTGAGAGGCATCCTGGATTCCCGCTTGCGCGGGAATGACGAGTCGTACAGGGACATTGAATGCTGAACGCAATAATCGAATGGTCGGCGCGCAACCGCTTCCTCGTGCTGCTGGCCACGCTCTTCGTCGTGCTGGCGGGGATCTTCGCCATCCTGCGCACGCCCATCGACGCCTTGCCGGACCTTTCCGACGTGCAGGTCATCGTCTACACCGAATACCCCGGCCAGGCGCCGCAGGTGGTGGAGGACCAGGTCACCTATCCGCTCACCACGGCCATGCTGTCGGTGCCGAAGTCGCGGGTGGTGCGCGGCTTCTCCTTCTTCGGCGCTTCCTTCGTCTACATCATCTTCGAGGACGGCACCGACATCTACTGGGCGCGCTCGCGCGTGCTGGAGTACCTCAACTTCGCCTCCGGCCGCATGCCGAAGGGCGTCACGCCGCAGATCGGCCCGGACGCCACCGGCGTCGGCTGGGTCTACCAGTACGCCCTGCTGGCGAAGGACAAGACGCTGGCCGAGCTGCGCTCCATCCAGGACTGGTACCTGCGCTACCAGTTGACCAAGGCCCACGGCGTCGCCGAAGTGGCCTCGATCGGCGGCTTCGTGCAGACCTACCAGGTGACGGTCGATCCGGTGAAGCTGCGCGCCTACGGCATCCCGCTCATGAAGGTCGCCCAGGCGATCCGCGATTCCAACCGCGACGTCGGCGGCCGCGTCGTCGAAATGGCCGAGACCGAATACATGGTGCGCGGCCGCGGCTACCTGCGCGGGCGGGAGGACATCGAGCAGCTCGTCGTCAAGGCGGAGAAGGGCACGCCCGTATTGATCCGCGACATCGCCCGTGTCGAGCTGGTGCCCGACGAGCGACGCGGTCTGACCGAACTCAACGGCGAGGGCGAGGTGGTGTCCGGCATCGCCATGGCGCGCTACGGCCAGAACGCCCTCGAGGTCATCCACAACCTCAAGACCAAGATCGAGGAAGTGTCCTCCGGACTGCCTGCCGGCGTGAGGGTGGAAACCGTCTACGACCGCGCCGACCTCATCCACCGCGCCATCGACACGCTCAAGCGCACGCTGATCGAGGAAGCGCTCATCGTCGCGCTGGTCTGCATCGTCTTCCTGCTGCACGTGAGGAGCGCGCTGGTCGCCATCCTCATGCTGCCGGTCGGCGTGCTGATCGCCTTCATCGCCATGCGCCTGCTCGGCATGAACTCCAACCTGATGAGCCTAGGCGGCATCGCCATCGCCATCGGCGCCATGATCGACGCCGCCATCGTCATGATCGAGAACGCCCACAAGCACCTCGAAAGAACCCCCCTCCCCCCCGGCGGGGGAGGGGCAGGGGGAGAGGGGGCAGCGTTCCGCCAACGCGCCGAAGCCATCATCGCCGCCTGCAAGGAAGTCGGCCCAGCCCTCTTCTTCTCGCTCCTCATCATCACCGTCTCCTTCCTGCCGGTGTTCACCCTCGAAGCGCAGGAGGGCCGCCTCTTCGCGCCGCTGGCCTGGACCAAGACCTTCGCCATGGCCGGGGCGGCGCTGCTCTCGATCACGCTGGTGCCGGTGCTGATGCTGCTCTTCATCCGCGGCCGCATCCTGCCCGAGGCGAAGAATCCGGTGAACCGCTTCCTCATCTGGGCCTACCGGCCGATCATCGCCTGGGTGATGCGCCGCAAGGGGCTGACCATCGCGCTTGCCGCCGTGTCGCTGGGACTGACTTTCATCCCCGCCAGCAAGCTCGGCTCGGAATTCATGCCGACGCTCAACGAGGGCACGCTGTTCTACATGCCGACCTCGCTGCCCGGCATGTCCATCACCAAGGCGGCCGAGCTGCTGCAGACGCAGAACAAGATCATCAAGAGCTTCCCCGAGGTGGCCTCGGTCTACGGCAAGGCCGGCCGCGCCAACACCGCCACCGATCCGGCGCCCACCGAAATGTTCGAGACGGTCATCAACCTCAAGCCGGAAGCCGAATGGCGCGCCGGCATGACTGTCGACACGCTCATCGCCGAACTCGACCGCGCGCTGCAGTTCCCCGGCGTGTCGAACGCCTGGACCATGCCCATCAAGGCGCGCATCGACATGCTGTCCACCGGCATCCGAACGCCGATCGGCATCAAGGTGTTCGGCAAGGATCTGAACGAGATGGAGCGGCTGGCCAAGGAGATCGAGGCGGTGGTGAAGGCCGTGCCGGGCACCACCAGCGCCTTCGCCGAGCGCATCACCGGCGGCTTCTATCTCGACATCGAGCCGGAGCGCGCGCAGCTCGCCCGCTACGGGCTGGCCGTCGGCGACCTGCTCGACGTCATCGGCACCGCGCTGGGCGGCGAGATGGTCACCACCACCGTCGAGGGGCGCGAGCGCTACGGCGTCGCCGTGCGCTATCCGCGCGAACTGCGCGCCGATCCCGAGCGCATCGCCCGCGAGGTGCTGGTGCCGACCATGGACGGCGCCATGATTCCGCTCGGCCAGGTCGCGAAGGTGGGCATCGTCAAGGGTGCGCCGGGCATCCGCACCGAGAACGCGCTGCTCTCCGCCTACATCTACGTCGACATCCGCGAGCGCGACATCGGCGGCTACGTCGCCGAAGCGAAGCGGGCGGTGGCGGAGAAGGTGAAATTTCCGGCCGGCTACTACGTCGCCTGGAGCGGCCAGTTCGAGTACATGGAGCGGGCCATCGCGAAAATGAAGGTCGTCATCCCGGTGACGCTGCTCACCATCTTCCTGCTGCTCTACCTCAACTTCCGCCGCCTGACCGAAACCCTCATCGTCATGCTCTCGGTGCCCTTCGCCCTGGTCGGCGGCGTCTGGCTGATGTGGCTGCTCGGCTACAACCTCTCCGTCGCCGTCGCCGTCGGCTTCATCGCCCTGGCCGGCGTCGCCGCCGAGACCGGCGTGGTCATGCTCATCTACCTCGACCACGCCTGGGCGGCGGCGCAGCAAAAGTCAGTCTCCGCGGGACGGCGAGCGGGGCCGGCCGATCTCTACGCCGCGGTGATGGAAGGCGCGGTGGAGCGCGTGCGGCCGAAGATGATGACCGTCGTCGCCATCATGGCCGGCCTGCTGCCCATCATGTGGGGCACCGGCACCGGCTCGGAAGTCATGCGCCGCATCGCCGCGCCGATGGTCGGCGGCATGATCTCCTCGACGATCCTGACGCTGATCGTGATTCCGGCGATCTATGCGCTGGTGAAGGAGAGGCGGTTGGGGTGGGGGGTTGAGGGGAGGGTGTAATGTCTGAGTTCAGGGACGCGCCGGGTTAGCCCTCACCATCCGCCTGGGTTGGGAGCGCATAGTTCTTGATATCCTTGATTGCTTCGAGAAGCCTTATCGTTGCGGTCGCGTCTAGCGTTTCGCCACTGTATCGAACCTCGTACAGCCCTTGTAGATTGGATGGCAATTTCACTCCCTCGCGCACGAGGAGAATGAACCGCCGCCCATAGAACGCCATGGCAGCGCCGATCTCTATAAGAACATTTGGATTGAGAAGGACGTGTTCGGTTCCGTCCTTGTCGAAAATAGTCCGGTCAGCGTCGACGTGAATGATCGCAGCTCCGGAGCCGCGCATATCGTCCAAAACTTTTTCTGGAACAGGTTTCGAGACGGACTGACGATCAACAGAAACAACGGGTTCTAGCTCCCCATACTCCAATAGTTTCTTGATCGGCTCCACCAGATCACGGTTCTTGCCGTGGGTGATGAACACACGCCGGCGGCGCTGATCGTCAGCGATCGCGGCAGTTAGTGCTGCCCCCTTTGGTTGAATGATGGGCGGGGGTACGGTGGATCGAGGAGTTTCTGGTAGACGCGTGTCGTCTGCGTCAGGTTGCTTGTCGGCCTCTGCCTCATTTTGGGTCGGCTTCGAAGGCTGCGCGGCTCCTTGCAGCGTTACGTAGTTCTTGCCCTTTATCTCCTCTAAAAACCCGACGGATCTTGCACTCGAATCTATTCGTTCAAGGACTTCCTCAGCCTTATCGCGCGGAACCCCCATCTCCTCGATAACATTTAGAGCGATATCTTGCCGCGGAAACGCGTGCCCATCGTACTGACGGAGGAAATCGCCAAAGACTCGTGGCTTCAATACGGCCTCGCGTTTTGCGGCGAGATCATCGTTCTCCTTCTTGGGACGAAGAATGCGTCTTGCCAGTTCAGTAATTGAGATCGACGTTGCTTGCGCCCCGCCGTCTATTAAACCGAAGGCTATAGCCGCACCAGATAGCACACGGACCTGCGACCCCTTTGGGTCCATGTTCAACGCTTTTGCTAGTTGGAGTGGCGCACTAGGCTTACCTGCATAGTGGTCAAGAATTGCCTGCGGTACTCGCAAGGCTTCATCCAAAGATGCAGAAGGCACGTCAGCCTGCTTCAGGTAGGCACGCTTCGCTGGTATTGCAGGAGCGACTTTTTTGGGTATCTTGGCCATAACGAGTACCAGTCCTATTTGTGAAAGCTAACGTAAAGGTGAGAGAGCAAATGCACCGGAGTCGTTTTCCTTAGCCCAGACCGGCTTCAGAAGCTTTACTTCCGCTGCAGCTTCGCAAACGCCGCCGCTCTCGCGTGCAATGAAATGGCGAAATTGCGGATGCTCAATTCCTCGTTCGGCTGATCGTAGGCGCCGCGAATCCCGGTCTTCGCACTGGAGGTGAAGAAGCAGGCCGCGTCGTAAAGCAGTTCGCGCACCAGGCGTTCGCAGACCAGCTCGTAGCGCTTGGCGTAGCTCCGCTCCTGAAATGCCTCGTCCACGCCGAACGGCTTCAGATCGATGCGCTGGGTGGATCGCACCGACTTTTCATCTTCCTCCAGCATGAAGAGATAACCGAGCCAGGGTTTCTGCGACGGCTTGAACACGCCTTTCTTGTAGGCCGTCCAGAAATCGGTGGCGTTGCCGAGGGCTTCCTCGACGCGGTTGTTGAAGTTGTTGCCGAAGCTGCCGACCTGCGATTTCACTTCGATGGCGCCGACGAGATCGGAGCCGGAAACGATGACGAGATCCCATTCCTTGGTCGGGCGGAAAAAACCCGGCAGGGTGCGCTGCGTTTTTTGCGTGGTGAAGATCGCTGCGTCGGGAAGCCCGGCATCGCGGACGATGCCGGCGATGAGGTTCACGAAACCGTCGGCGTGCTTGCCGCCCGTGACGGCGCCGCGGTTGCCCGCATCCTTCCGTCCGGTTTCCGCTCCCTGCCGCTTCTTCTGGTGGGTGCGTGTCTTCCAGAAGTGCTTGACCGCCTTGCCGAGTTCGGTTTCGACGTCGATCAAGTCACACCCCGTGCAGCCGCACCGCGTGGCCTGAGAAAAGCTTCGGGAGGTCCCGCTCGATTCGCTTGGCGGCCATCACGAAGTAATGCTGGTCGACTTCCACGCCGATGCTGTTGCGGCCCCACTTGGCGGCGGCCACGTTGGTCGTGGCCGTTCCCATGAAGGGATCGAGCACGGTGTCGCCGACGAAGCTGAACATCCGAATGAGGCGTTCCGCCAGCTCCAGCGGGTAGGGAGCTGGGTGGTGCTTGGTCGATGCGCCGGTGACGCCCGACCATATCTGCTGGAACCAGACCTTGTGACGTTCGGCGGGAACGACGCTCAGAATCCGCGTGGCCAAAGACGGGCTGCGATAGCCGCCGGGCTTGCGTTCCATCAGGATGAATTCGATGTCGTTCTTGATGACGCTGTTTGGCTCGTAGGGTTTGCCGAGGAAGCCGCCGCCATTACCGCTGGCCTCATACACGGCATTGGCGATTTTGTGCCAGATGATCGGGGCGAGATTGTTGAACCCGATCATCCGGCAATGCTCCTGAATGGAAGCGTGGAGCGGCATCACCACGTGCTCGCCCTTGTTCTTGCGGCGCGACAGGCAGACGTCGCCGACCACACAGACAAGCCGGCCGCCGGGAACCAGCGCGTCGTAGCAGGACTGCCAGACCCTATCGAGCTCCGTCAGAAAGTGCTCGTAGTCCTCGATGTAACCCATCTGGCCTTCGCTCGGGTTGTAGTCCTTGAGTGTCCAGTAGGGCGGTGAGGTTACGACCAGGTGAACGCTGTTCTGGGCGAGAAAATCGATGGCGCGTGAATCGTGCCGGTGGAGGTCATGCGTGGTCGGAATCTGGGAAAGCTGAGCTTCGATTGCCGCCGTGAGCTTGGGGTCCTTGGCGATCCGCGGCAGATCGGTCTGGTGATCGGTGATCTCGCCAATCTCCGACGGCAACCACTGAGCGTGGTCAAGCACGAACTCAGTCTTGTGGGCGGGCTTGTTCATGCCGAAATTATAGTTGAATCGTGAGGCGCGCCAGACACGATTTACGCCCCTCTAACCTATGGCTTGACGAACTTGAGCACGAACTCGTCCTTCGGCTGCGGCGGTTCGGGCGTGTTCCTGTCGCGCGGGTCGGACGGGTTGCGCAGGAAATGGCCTTCGTCGGCCAACCTGAATCCGGCGGCTTCGACTTCCTTGCGCAGGAAGGCTTCCTCGATGCGGTGCAGGGTGCCCGATTCGGAGATGCCGGTGCCGGGCCGGCCGGAGTGGTCGGCGATCACGAAGACGCCGCCCGGCTTGAGCGCGGCGAACACGGCGCGGTTCATCTGCGCGCGATCCACGCCCATGTGGCCGAGGTCGTGGTAGTTGAACATCAGCGTGGCGAGGTCGAGCCCGTTCGATGCGACGGCGGCGGGGACGGGGTCTTCGAATTTCTGCACGACGGCGACGATGTGGCCGAGCGCCGGGTTCTTCGCCCGTTCGGCCAGGGCCTGGGGCGAACTCGGCCGCGCGGCGGGACGCGGCGCTGCAGCCGCGCCGCCTTCGGGCGCGGCCGGCGGCTGGGCGGCCGGGTTGCGCGGCGCGCTCTGCCCGTACACGCGCCCGGTCGGCCCGACCGCGCGCGCCAGGAGTTCGGTGGTGTAGCCGCCGCCCGCGCTCAGGTCCAGCGCGACCATGCCCGGCCGCAGGCCGATGAAGGCGAGCATCTGCTCGGGCTTGCGGCGCAGGTCGTTGGTCCGGTCGGCCGCGCTGCGGTCCGGGCTGGCGACGATCTCGGCAATGCGCTCTTTGGACAGCGTCGCCGCGCCGGGCGCCGTGCCCGTGCCGGCGCAAGCGCCGAGCAGGAGGAGGGTGGTTGTGAGCAGTGCGATTGAACGACACGACTTTGGGACAGTGCGGTATTGGGTGAGAGCAGAAGTACCAGCATCGATATTCATGTCGGTGTCCCTCATGGTTCGTGACGCTTGTTATGTCGAGTCCTTGGCTCACGGGAATAAAAAAGGCCGCATTTGCGGCCTTCTTGTTGAGCCCTCTTATTGGCCCCGCATCAATGTATTGACTGCAATGTCCTCGTCGATCTCGGGCCAGTGCACGCCGACGCCCTTTCCGATCAGCCGCCAGTTGCGCCGTTGCGCCTCGGAGGCATCGCGCAGGCGGGGGAACCACTCCAGCGGCGCGGAGATTTCACGGCCATCGGCCAGCACGAAATGCAGCGCGTCGTTGGCGAACATGACGTCCACCGCGTGCGGATCGAACTTAATTGCCAAAGTGCTCATGCCATTTCTCCAGAAACAGGTTCCGATGCTCGATTACCAAAGCCCGGATCTTGGTCAGTTCGTGGCTTCTGAATCCCTCAGACTCCGCCAGCTCGACCGGGTTCAGCCAGTATTTTGCCACCTTGTCGCCGTGCTCGATGTGAATATGGGGTGGTTCCGAGCCCTCGCCGCTGAAGAAAAAGAACCGGAACCCGAGCGCTCGCAATACGGTTGGCATGACATGAAGTCTAGTGGATGGGGCATTGCCCCGCAATACGCCTGCCCGCCCACGCTCCTGCGCGGGCGAACGGCTACCGGCGTTTTTTTGCGCCGCCCTTTTTGGCAGGCTGCTTCGTTGATTTCTCTTCCGGCTTTGCGTAGTCGCCGAGGACGCCTTTCAGGGGGCAGATCTTGAGCGCCGGGCATTTCTGGCAGCCGGCGACGATGGCGATGGGGCAGAGGGTCATCTTGTTCTCCTGGGTTCGGTGGGGTGCGGTGGCGGCGGAGGGCCTTGCCGGAGACCGCCGCGCGGGCGGGGATCAGGGGGATTGTAGGCCGGTGCGGGCGCGAGTCAATCCACACGGCATCGTCATAGATTGATAAATCGCATATGATTGCCGCCTGAGGCGGCATTGGCGGGCAGCTCGTTCAAGCCGCGTCTTCGAGCAGCCGTACTGGATAGAAGGGGAGCTTGGGTGGCCGGCGCCTACGACATTTGGCTTGTGGGTCTCTCGATCGTCATTGCGATCATCGCTTCCTATGCCACCCTCGACCTGGCCGCAAGGCTGACGGCTTCCCGGGACAGCGCCGCGCCCTACTGGCTGGTCGGCGGCGCGCTGTCCATGGGCATCGGCATTTGGGCCATGCATTTCATCGGCATGCTGGCGTTCCGCCTCCCCATACCGCTTGCCAACGACATTCCCATCACGCTCGGCTCGATGGTTCCCGCGGTGCTCGCGTCGGCGCTGGCGCTGTTCGTCATACGGCGGGGCAGCGCGGACCGGGGCGCCCTGCTCATCAGTTCCGTCGCCATCGGGCTGGGCATCGTGGCCATGCATTACTCGGGCATGGCCGCCCTGAGGATGTCGCCGCCCATACGCTACGATCCGGTCTTGTTCACGGCGTCCGTTCTGGTGGCCATCGCCGCCTCCATGGCGGCGCTGAAGCTGGCGTTGAGACATCGGCCGGCGGAATCGATCGCCGCCGCGATGTGGCACAGGCTGGCGGGCGCCGCGGTGATGGGGCTGGCGATCGCCGGCATGCACTACACGGGCATGGCGGCGGCGCTGTTCGATGCGCAAAGCGTCTGCCTCGCCTCTCCCGGGGGGCTCGACCCGCAGGGGCTGGCCGTCATCGTCGGCGGCGGCGCAATCCTGATTTTCCTGTTCACCCTTGCTACTTCCGCGCTCGACGAGACGCTGCAACTGCGCGCCACCGCGATTGCGAAGACCATGACGCAGGAGCTGCAGGCCAGCCGCGTGCATCTGGAACAAAGCGAACAGGCCCTGCGCGAGGCGAATCAGAAACTGGAGATGATCATCCAGGGCTCCCCGCTGGCCATCTATACAAGGGATGTGCACGGCATCGTCACGGGCTGGAATCCGGCGGCCGAGAGAATGTTCGGCTGGCGCGCCGACGAGATCCTGGGGATGCCGTTGCTGACGGTGCCCAGGGAGAAACGCAATGAAACGGAAAGCCTGCGCCAGAGAGTGCTTAACGGCGAGAACTTCGTTCAGGCCGAGGTCAGGCGGCAGAAGCGCGACGGATCGCCCATCGATATCAGCACGACCCTGGCGCCGCTGCGCGACTCCGCGGGGCAGCTCAGCGGCTACCTGGCGATCGCGGCCGACATCACCGAGCGCAAGCGGGCGGAAGAGGAAATCCGCAGCCTCAACAACGAGCTCGAGGCGCGCGTGGCGGAACGGACGCGGCAACTGGAGGCCGCCAACGACGAGCTGGAATTCACGAACAGGGAACTGGAGTCGTTTTCCTATTCCGTCGCGCATGATCTGCGTTCGCCGCTCAGGGCCATCAACGGCTTCAGCGCGATATTGTCCGAGGAGTATGCCGGCAAGGCGCTCGATGCCACGGCCCAGGATTATCTGCAGCGCGTCCGGACGGCAGCCGAACGGATGGGGGAACTGATCGACGATTTGCTGGATCTGACGCGCGTCAGCAGGGCCGAAGTGCGCCGGGATGAAATCGACCTGAGCGCCGTGGCGCATGCGGTGGCAGGCACTCTCAAAAGCGCCGACCCGCAACGCAATGTCGACATCGTCATCGCCCCCGCCGCGCCCGCCAGGGCGGATCCGGGCCTGACGCGCATCGCCCTGGAGAATCTTTTCGGAAACGCCTGGAAATTCACCTCGAAATCCGAAAACGCGCGGATCGAGTTCGGCGTTGTCACAGTCGATGGCATGCCGGCCTATTTCGTGCGGGACAATGGCGTCGGGTTCGATCCGGCTTTCGGCGACAAGCTGTTCGAGCAGTTCCAGCGGCTGCATGCGGAACACGAGTTCGAGGGCACGGGCATCGGGCTGGCCATCGTCGACCGCATTGTCAGGCGGCATGCGGGAAAGATATGGGCGGAAGGCGCAGTGGGGCAGGGCGCCACGTTTTACTTCACGCTCTGAGAAGAGGCCTGGAAGCCAGGCGGGGCGCGGCTTCCAGGCCATCGATGCGCCGTTGATCTGGCGCGCTTATTTCCTCTTCGTGCGGCTGGACAGCAAACGCATTACTCAGCGCTGCTTTCATTGACCGTAATTTCCAGTCGAACTTTTCCCCTGTTGTCGCCGAGCAGTCTGGCGTGATCGTTGACGCAGATTTCAAGGGGCGCGGTCTGGGCGACCCTGAAAACCACCGGGCCGGCTTCGCCCTGAATTGGCGGGGCTGTTCCCACCCGATAGACGAGGGAAAACACCTTGTGCCCCGGGAAGGGGTAATCCGGCGGCGTGACTTGCGAGCTGTCCCCGCTGGCATCGAATTCGGGCAGGCCGTACTTGATCTTGCTTCCGTCGGTTTCAATGCGCACGACAGTCCCTTTGCGCAGCGGCGGCGGACTGCCCGGGCTCGTGATGAAGTTGCATACGGAAGTGTTCGGCGTAAAGCCCAGTACGTAAGTGGCTCTTCCATCCGGTATGTGCCCGACCAGAATCTGCCGGGTTCTCTCGATTCCGCATCCGGTGACGCGGATCAGCTTGTGGCCGGGCCAGCCGCTGTAGGTGTGTGTCCGTTGCCATGAGCCGCGAAACGTTACGTTCTGGTACGTTTCCCTGGGCGTGCCATCGCCGTAATCGACGATCACTTCGCTGCAGGTGCCCACGCCAAAGACATTGATCAGGGATGCCTTGTCCAATGGGGCATACAGCAGGGATTGGTACAGCTCCGGGGTGCAGGACGGCTGAACCTGCGGATCCCGCGAATCGCAAATGGGGTTGGCGAGGCGCTCGGTGTTGCCCAGTTCGATTTTGCTGATAGTGAAAACCGTGCCGGTGTCATTGCAGGCCTGCAGCAAAAGCATCGAGGCGACTATCGCCGGAAGGCCTAAATATTTCCGCACGCGAAGCCCTGCATGTTTTCCGTTTGCCATGATGTCTCCTGTTCACGGCGAGTGAGCCTGCCCGCCCGGTTGATGATATTTGGATAGAGGAGCCACACCTTATCATGCAGTCCGTGATATCCCAAGCGGGTTCATAATCACCCGGCCTGCCTGCGATGGCGTTTAGAATCCACGCAAAGGCGAGGGCCGCGCCTCGCCGCCGGCCCGACTGAAGGAGACACGCAATGAACCGATTTCTGCCGATCGCCCTGGCTGCCGCCCTGCTGGCCGGCTGCGCCACCGTGACGAATCCGGTGACGGGCCAGAAGGAACGCTCGGTGATGGACGAGCGCAGCGAAATCGCCGAGGGCAGGAAGGCGCACGAGGAGGTGCTGCAGGAATACGGCGCCTACGCGAACCCCCGCCTGCAGGCGTATGTGAATGAACTCGGCCAGCGCCTGGCGAAGCAGTCCCACCGCCAGAATCTGGAATGGCATTTCACGGTGCTGGACAGCCCGGAGATCAACGCCTTCGCGCTGCCCGGCGGCTACGTCTATGTGACGCGCGGACTGATGGCCTACATGGAGAGCGAGGCCGACCTGGCCGGCGTGATCGGCCACGAGATCGGCCATGTCACCGCCCGCCACGGCGCGCAGCGCGCCACGCGCCAGCAGACGGCGGGCCTCGGGGTCATCGCCGCCACCATCCTCGGCGCGGTGCTGGAGGTCAAGGGGGTGAGCGGCGCCACCGATATGGCCAGCACGGTGTCGCAGGGCGTGGCGGCGGGCTACATCGCCTCCTACAGCCGCGATCAGGAATCGCAGGCGGACAAGCTGGGGGCCGAGTACCTTGCGCGCATCAACTACGACCCGAAGAACATGGTCGACGTGATCCGCGTGCTGAAAAGCCAGGAGCAGTACGCCGCCGACACGGCGCGCGCCGAAGGCCGCAACCCGCCGGCCAGTGCCGGCTGGCTGGCCTCGCATCCGAGCAACGACAAGCGGCTGCAGGACATCATCCAGTACTCCGCGCAGTACAAGGGCAAGTATGCCGACGAGGGCCGCGCCCGCTATCTGCAGGTCATCAATGGCATGACCTTCGGCGAGAGCCGCGAGCAGGGGGTGACGCGCGGGCGGAATTTCTACCACGAGCCGCTGAGCATCGCGCTGACGGCGCCGGAAGGCTGGAGAGTGCAGAACACGCATGAAGCCGTGGCGCTGGTGAATGCCGCCGGCGATGCCGGCCTGATCGTGCACGTGGTGCCGCCGAAGGCCGGCAATTCGCACGAGGAGATCATCCGCAACGTCTTCAGGCTCGAGCAGGGTCGCACGGAGCGGCTGGCGCTGGGCGGCTTTCAGGCGACGCACTTCGCCGGCATCGCCCGCAACCGGCAGGGCCAGGCGCAGGCGGTCGAGGCTACCGTGGCGACCGGCCCGGCCAACCGGCATTTCCTGCTGTTCTACGGGGCGAAGGATGCGCAGGCCCTGCAACGCGCCCGCGGCAGGATGCGGGAAGCCGAGGGTTCGTTCCGCGCCCTCACCGGGGCCGACATCGCCGCGGCGCGCCCCTGGGTGCTGAGGACGGTGGCGTACCAGCGCGGCGGCTTTGCGCAGTTCGCGCGGCAGTCGCCGCTTTCCGGCAACGCGGAGCAGCAACTGCGCCTGATCAACGGCGTTTACGCAGGCGGCGAGCCGCCGCCCGGACAGTTGGTGAAAGTGGTGGAGTGAGTCAGCGGCGCAGCATGTAGCGCAGCGCCTCCTCGTGGCGCGGGTCGAGCTGCAGCACCTGCTTGAAGGCGTCCAGCGCCTTGCCCTTGTCGCCGGATTCCCAGTGGGCCTTGGCGAGGTTCAGGTAGGCCTGCAGGTTCTTCGAGTCGTACTTGAGGAATTCCTTGAGCAGGTCGATCGACTCGCGGTACTTGCCGCTGGTGAAAGCCTGCACGCCGCCGTCGAGCAGTTCGCGGACAAGTTCCTGGCGTTCCGCACCGCCGCCGTTGGCCAGACCCTGGGCGAAGGCGCTTAGCGCCTGGCGGAAATCCTTCTGGCCGAGATAGGCCTTGCCGACGTTCAGCCAGGCGCGCGTGTTGCCGGGTTCGAGCTTGAGGAATTCGACGAAGAGGTTGACGGATTCGGCATAGTGGCCGTTTTTCAGGGCGTCCGAACCGCCGCCGTATAGCGCCTCGGCAAACACCAGGATCACGTCCTGGCCCTTGGGCGACAACTCGAAGGCCTTCCTGCCGTTGGCGATGGCGTCCTTCCAGTTGCCCCTGGCGATGAACGAACGCGCCGCCCACAGGTAGGCCTGCCAGTAAGTGGGGTCCTTGCCGATGACCGTCACGAACTTGTCGACGGCCTGGTCGTACTTTTTTTCCGAGTAGAGCTGCCGGCCTTCCTTCATCAGGCCGTCGATCTCGCCTTGCAGGGTCAGGCCGGCGCAGGCGGCCAGCGTGACGGAAACCGCCAGCAGCAGGGCCATCCACAGGTGTCGCGCATTCCATCTTGCCGTCATGGCGTTCTTCCGGGTTGGTCTCGATGAAGTGAAATATACTCTCTCCTGCGCGATGCTCCATCCCCTGCGCCGAATTCCGACGGGAGGCAAGCCTTGAGTTTCGACTACGTTTTTTTCGATGAAACGCTGCGCGACCGCTTCGTCCGTTTCGCGTCCGGCCACGGCATTCCCAGCAGCGTGCGCAAGGACGAGATCGAGGGCTATGTCGTGGCGCTGCCGGACGGGCTCGCCGACGCCATGCAGGAGGCTGTCGACGACGAGTACGAGTCGCTGATGGATGAACAGATGCTCCTCGCCGAGTCGAGTGGCGAGCTGGTCGGCAAGCGGGTCGCCGGCGTGACGGTGACGCTGGCGGACGGCCGCTCGCGCGTCGTGCGGCTCCCCGCGCCGGTTGCGCGCCGGCTCTTCGAGCACTTTGCGCCGGAGGAGGTCCACGAGATCGTTTCCGCCATCGCGCAAAGCCTGGAAAACCCGATCGACGGGCCGCTCTGCCGCAAGGTCGGGGAATAGACATCGCCCGAAGATGAATCTCTCCCTGCTTCTCGCGCGCAGCGCCCGGGCTTTTCCGCATCTGCCGGCTGTCGCGCTGGGCGAGCATGTGCTGCACGATTACGCCGCCCTGGCGGAGCGCGTGGCGCGGCTGGCCGGCGGCCTGCGCGCCGGCCTCGGCCTGCTGCCGCAGCAGCGCGTGGCGCTGGCGATGAAGAACTGCCCGCAGTACGTCGAGCTGCTCTTCGCCTGCTGGCATGCCGGGCTGTGCGCGGTGCCGATCAACGCCAAGCTGCATCCGCGCGAGCTGGCGTTCATCTTCCAGGACACGGCGGCCGGCGTCTGCTTCGTCACGGCCGACCTGGCCGAAGCGGCCGCCGCGGCGCAGGCGGAGGCGCCGGCGCTGCAGCGCGTGATCGACGTCGCCGGCGTCGACTATGCAAGCCTGCTGCGGCACGCGCCGATGGCGCCGGACGACAGCGGGCCGCTCGACCTGGCCTGGCTGTTCTACACCAGCGGCACCACCGGCAAGCCGAAGGGCGTGATGCTCACCCACGGCAACCTGCTGGCGGCGACGCTGGCCTACTTCTCCGACGTCGACACGATCGCGCCGGGCGATGCCATCCTGCACGCGGCGGCGATGTCGCACGGCTCCGGCCTGTACATCCTGCCGCACGTGGCGAAGGCGGCCTGCAACGTGGCGCCGGCGTCGGGCGGCTTCGACGAGGCGGAGATTTTCGCTCTGCTGCGCGCGCATCGCGGCGTGACGCTGTTCGCCGCGCCGACCATGGTCAAGCGCCTCGTCGCCCATGCCGGGCAGGCCGGAGCGGACTGCACGAACCTGAAGACCATCGTCTACGGCGGCGGGCCGATGTACGTCGAGGACTGCAAGGCGGCGATGCGCGTCTTCGGCTGCAGGCTGGCGCAGATCTACGGCCAGGGCGAGAGCCCGATGACCATCACGGCCATGGACAAGGCGCTGCACGCCGACACGGCGCATCCGCGCTACGAGCAGCGGCTGGCTTCGGTCGGGCTGCCTTTCACCGGCATCGAGGTCTGCGTCGCCGATGCCGACGATCATCCGCTGCCGACGGGCGAAATCGGCGAGGTGCTGGTGCGCGGGGCGACGGTGATGGCGGGCTACCTCAACCAGCCCGAGGCGACGGCGCAGACGCTGCGCGGCGGCTGGCTGCACACCGGCGACGTCGGCTTTCTCGACGAGGAAGGCTTCCTCACCCTGCGCGACCGCAGCAAGGACGTGATCATCAGCGGCGGCTCGAACATCTATCCGCGCGAAGTGGAGGAGGTGCTGCTGCGCCATCCGGCCGTGGCCGAGGCGTCGGTGGTGGGCGCGCCGGACGCGGAGTGGGGCGAGGTCGTGCTGGCCTTCGTCGTGCCGCGGCCGGGGACGCAGGTCGACGCGGCCGGGCTGGACGCCCTGTGCCTCGACCACATCGCCCGCTTCAAGCGGCCGAAGCGCTATGTTTTCCTGGAGGCCCTGCCGAAGAACGCCACCGGCAAGGTGCTGAAAACCGAGTTGCGCGAGCGTCTTTGACGGCGCAAGATTGTCTTCCTTGTGACAAATCCCGTGCCGCGACAGGCACTTGGCGTTTCGGGCAGGTTGACGTTGACGTCAACGTAAGATAGATTGCCTCATCCCCACAGGAGCGTCCGCCATGACCGACCTGAGCGTGAGCCACAAAATCACCGCCTACCGGCCGAAGCACAAGGTGCGCTTCGTCACCGCCGCCTCGCTGTTCGACGGCCACGACGCCTCGATCAACATCATGCGGCGCATCCTGCAGGCGACCGGCAGCGAGGTGATCCATCTCGGCCACAACCGCTCGGTCGAGGAGATCGTCACCGCCGCGCTGCAGGAGGACGTGCAGGGCATCGCTGTCTCCTCCTACCAGGGCGGCCACGTCGAGTACTTCAGGTACATGGTCGACCTGCTGCGTAGCCGCGGCGGCGAGGGCATCAAGGTCTTCGGCGGCGGCGGCGGCGTCATCGTCCCGGCCGAGATCCGCGAACTGCACGA
Source organism: Rhodocyclales bacterium (assembly GCA_016214145.1). Classification (GTDB taxonomy): domain Bacteria; phylum Pseudomonadota; class Gammaproteobacteria; order Burkholderiales; family Rhodocyclaceae; genus Desulfobacillus. The sequence continues at coordinate 32,924 of JACRPA010000004.1, read as the reverse complement.
GTACGGCGTCGCCCACATTTATTCAGTCGAGGACGGCCGCAAGATGGGCCTGCAGGGCATGATCAACGACATGGTCGCGCAGTGCGACTTCGATTTGTCGAAGTCCGCAACGGACCTGAAGGCCGTTGCCGCGGGCGATCGTCGTGCGCTGTCCCGCCTCATGACCGCCCTGGAAAACGGCGCAGTGTCCGACAAGCTGAAAAGTCAGCTTCTGCAGGACGGCGCCGCGGCCGGGGTGCCGACGCTGGGCATCACCGGCACCGGCGGCTCGGGCAAGTCCAGCCTGACCGACGAGCTGATCCGGCGCCTGCGCCTCGACCAGAACGATTCCCTGAAGATCGCGGTCGTCGCCGTCGACCCGTCGCGCAAGCGCACCGGCGGCGCCCTGCTCGGCGACCGCATCCGCATGAACGCCATCGACCACCCGAACATCTTCATGCGCTCGCTGGCGACGCGCGACACGGGTTCGGAAATTTCCGCCGCGCTGCCGGAGGTGGTCGCCGCCTGCAAGCTGGCCGGCTTCGATCTCGTCATCGTCGAGACCTCGGGCATCGGCCAGGGTGACGCCGCTATCGTGCCGCTGGTCGACGTGTCGCTCTACGTCATGACGCCGGAGTTCGGCGCCGCCAGTCAGCTCGAGAAGATCGACATGCTGGATTTCGCCGACTTCGTGGCCATCAACAAGTTCGACCGCAAGGGCGCCGAGGATGCCTTCCGCGACGTGCGCAAGCAGGTGCAGCGCAACCGCGAACTGTTCACCGTGCCGGTGGACGAGATGCCGGTGTTCGGCACCATGGCGGCGCGCTTCAACGACGACGGCGTCAGCGCGCTGTACCAGGCCTTGTTGCCCAAGCTCAATGCGCTCGGCCTCAAGGCTGTCGCCGGCAAACTGCCTGCGGTGACGGTGAGGCAGTCCTCGCGCGGCCGCGCCATCGTGCCGGCGGAGCGCGTGCGCTACCTGGCCGACATCGCCGAGACCGTGCGCGGCTATCACCGGCACGCCGGGGAGCAGGCGGCCGTCGCCCGCGAACGGCAGAGCCTGCGCACAGCCAGGGCGCTCTTCGAGGGGCGCGGCAAATTAGGCGCGGATTTCGACGCGCAGTTCGGAGAACTCATTGCCTGGAAGGACGGCCAGTTCGATCCCAGGGCGAAGAAGCTGCTCGAGATGTGGCCCGACATGCAGCGCGCCTATGCCGGCGACGAGTACGTCGTGAAGATCCGCGACCGCGAGGTGCGCACCGCGCTCGTCTCCGAGAGCCTGTCCGGCACCAAGATCCGCAAGGTGGCGCTGCCGCGCTTCGAGGACGACGGCGAGACGCTGAAGTTTCTCATGAAGGAGAACGTGCCCGGCTCCTTCCCGTTCACGGCGGGCGTCTTCGCCTTCAAGCGCGAGAACGAGGACCCGACGCGCATGTTCGCCGGCGAGGGCGACGCCTTCCGCACCAACCGCCGCTTCCGGAAGGTGTCCGAGGGCATGCCGGCGCACCGCCTGTCCACCGCCTTCGACTCGGTGACCCTGTACGGCTGCGATCCGGACCGGCGACCGGACATCTACGGCAAGGTCGGCAACTCCGGCGTCTCCATCGCCACGCTGGACGACATGAAGGTGCTCTACTCGGGCTTCGATCTGGTCTGCCCGACCACCTCGGTGTCGATGACCATCAACGGCCCGGCGCCGGTGATCCTCGCCATGTTCTTCAACACGGCGCTCGACCAGCAGCTCGACAGGTTCCGCGCCGACAACAAGCGCGAGCCGACCGAGGACGAGGCCGACAAGATCCGCGAGTGGGTGCTGTCGAACGTGCGCGGCACGGTGCAGGCCGACATCCTCAAGGAGGACCAGGGCCAGAACACCTGCATCTTCTCCACCGAGTTCGCGCTGAAGATGATGGGCGACATCCAGGAGTTCTTCGTCCACCATGATGTGAAGAACTTCTACTCGGTGTCGATCTCCGGCTACCACATCGCCGAGGCCGGCGCCAACCCGATCTCGCAGCTGGCCTTCACGCTGGCCAACGGCTTCACCTACGTCGAGACGTATCTGGCGCGCGGCATGCACATCGACGATTTCGCGCCGAACCTGAGCTTCTTCTTCTCCAACGGCATGGACCCGGAGTACTCGGTGATCGGCCGCGTCGCGCGCCGCATCTGGGCCGTGGCGATGAAGAACAAGTACGGCGCCAACGAGCGTTCCCAGAAGCTGAAGTACCACATCCAGACCTCCGGCCGCTCATTGCACGCTCAGGAGATGGCCTTCAACGACATCCGCACGACGCTGCAGGCGCTGATCGCCATCTACGACAACTGCAACTCGCTGCACACCAACGCCTACGACGAGGCGATCACCACGCCGAGCGAGGAGTCGGTGCGCCGCGCCATGGCCATCCAGCTCGTCATCAACCGCGAATGGGGCCTGGCGAAGAACGAGAACCCGAACCAGGGCGCCTTCGTCATCGACGAGCTGACCGACCTGGTCGAGGAGGCGGTGCTGCAGGAGTTCGAGGCGATCAGTTCGCGCGGCGGCGTGCTCGGGGCGATGGAGACCGGCTACCAGCGCGGCAAGATCCAGGAGGAGTCGCTCTACTACGAGCACCGCAAGCACGACGGCTCCTACCCCATCATCGGCGTGAACACCTTCCGCAACCCGAAAGGCGACGCGCAGATCGAGATCGAACTGGCGCGCTCGACGGAGGAAGAGAAGCAGTCTCAGCTTGCCCGGCTGGCCGACTTCCAGCAGCGTCACGCCGCCGAGTCGGGGCCGATGCTGGCGCGCCTGCGCCAGGCCGCCATCGGCAACGATAACGTCTTCGCGGTGCTGGTGGATGCGGTGCGCTGCTGCTCGCTCGGCCAGATCACCTCGGCGCTGTTCGAGGTGGGCGGGCAGTACCGGCGCAGCATGTAGGTCTGGCCGTAGGTCGGCCTTCAGGCCGACGGCAACGGCCGATCGTCGACCGTCCTTGTCGGCCTGAAGGCCGACCTACGGCTCGACCTACCCTTCGAAATTCCGCAGGCCTTCCAGGTCGAGCACGGTGATGCTGCCGTACTCGACGCGCAGCAGACCGGCCTTCTCCAGCGTCTTCAAGGCCTGGTTGGCGCGCTGCCGCGACAGGCCGGCGAGATAGCCGATTTCCTCCTGAGAGATCTGCAACTGCGGCCCGATGCCCGGATAGAGGTAGGGATTGAACATCGCGGCAAGGCTGCGCGCCACGCGGGCGTCCGGTTCGAGCAGCCGGTCGTATTCGACCATGGCGATGAACTGGCCCAGGCGCTCGTTCAGCTGTATCAGGAGGAAGCGGTTGAAGTCGATGCTGGTGTCCAGCAGCCGGATGAACGTGGACTTCGGCATGTAGGCCACTACGCTATTGCGCAGTGCAACAACGTCGTAGCGGCGCGGCTCTTCCTTGAAGAGCGAACCCTCGCCGAACCAGCCGCCGGCCGGCAGGCCGGTAAAGGTGGTGGGCTTGCCGTCGGCGGAGAGGTTGGTCATCTTGACCAGACCGTCGATGACGCCGATCCAGTGGTCGACGGATTCCCCCTTGCGGCAGACGAATCCCCCGGCCGGGACCTGGCGGGTCTTGATCTCGCTTTCCACCCGCTTCATTTGCTCGGGAGAGAGGGACCGCGACCAGAGGCTGGCGTGCAGCATTTCGCCGAGAGTGAACATAAATCGCAGTTTACCGGATTGTCTGTCGGATGACAGCGTGGCTGCAGGGCGTCCAGTAACCTCGCTTTCTTGCCCGGGGTCGCCCTGGCGCGGCCGTCCGGTTTGACTCGGCGGATCGATCCGATGGAGAATCATCGGCCGCAGCAGTGAATAAGACAGCGCCGGACGGCCCACCGTCAAGGCGCCACGGCTGACCCAGTGTCGGCGCGCAAGGAACAGGAGGAGTCAATGTCGGACAACGTTCGACTGCCGTCGCTCAGCACGTTTCCTCGTCTTTTGTTGCATCACGCCCAGGTTCGGCCGAACCATCCGGCGACGCGCGAGAAGGACATGGGCATCTGGCAGACCTGGACCTGGTCCGAGGTGGCCGAGGAAGTGCGCGCCATGGCCAGCGGACTGGCGGAGCTGGGCTTCAAGCGCGGCGACAACCTGGCCATCATCGGCGACAACCGCCCCCGCCTGTACTGGGCGATGTGCGCCGCGCAGTGCCTGGGCGGCGTGCCCGTTCCCCTCTACCAGGATGCCGTGGCGACCGAGATGGTCTTCGTCCTCCAGGACGCCGGCATCAAGTTCGCCATCGTCGAGGACCAGGAGCAGGTCGACAAGCTGCTCGAGAACAGGGCCGAGTGCCCCGGCCTGCAGCACATCCTCTACGACGATCCGCGCGGCATGCGCCACTACAACCAGCCCTTCCTGCACGGCCTGGACGAAGTGCAGGAGATGGGGCGCATCCACAACCGCAACCACCCCGAATTCCTCGACGGCGAAATCGCCCTGGGCAAGGCCGAAGACGTCGCGGTCATGCTGTACACCTCCGGCACCACCGGCAAGCCGAAGGGCGTCTGCCAGACCCATGCCTCGTTCATCGCCGCGGCGCAGAGCGGCTGCGAGTTCGACAAGCTTGTTCCCGAGGACAACATCCTGTCCTACCTGCCGATGGCCTGGGTGGGCGACCACCTGTTCTCCTTCGCCCAGGCGACCTACGCCGGCTTCACCATCAACTGCCCGGAATCCGGCGACACGGTGATGACCGACATGCGCGAGATCGGCCCGAGCTACTATTTCGCCCCGCCGCGCGTGTTCGAGAACCTGCTGACCCAGGTCATGATCCGCATGGAGGACGCCGGCGCCGTCAAGCGCAACCTGTTCCATTACTTCATGGGCGTGGCGCGCCGCTGCGGCGCCGAGATCCTCGACGGCAAGGCCGTCGGCTCCGGCGACCGCCTGCTCTATGCCCTGGGCAACCTGCTCGTTTATGGCCCGCTGCGCAACGTGCTCGGCATGAGCCGCATCCGCGTCGCCTACACCGCCGGCGCCGCCATCGGGCCGGACCTGTTTCGCTTCTACCGCTCGATCGGCGTCAACCTCAAGCAGCTCTACGGCGCGACCGAGACCTGCGCCGCCGTCTGCCTGCAGCCGGACGGCCAGATCAAGTTCGACACGGTCGGCCCCCCCGCGCCCGGCGTCGAGGTGAAGATCGCCGACAACGGCGAAGTGATGGTGCGCGGCCAGGTGATGCTCAAGGAGTACTACAAGCGCCCCGAGGACACGGCCGAGGCGATCGACGCCCAGGGCTACTTCCACACGGGCGATGCGGGCTTCTTCGACGAGGACGGCCACCTCAAGATCATCGACCGCGCCAAGGACGTCGGCAAGCTGGCCAACGGCGCCATGTTTGCGCCCAACTACATCGAGAACAAGCTCAAGTTCTTCTCGCACATCAAGGAGGCGGTGGCCTTCGGCGACGGCAGGGAGGAGGTCTGCGCCTTCATCAACATCGACATGGGCGCGGTCGGCAACTGGGCCGAGCGGCGCAACATCGCCTACTCGGGCTACACCGACCTGGCGCTGAAGCCGGAAGTGTACGACCTCATCCGCGATTGCGTCGAGAAGGCCAACGCCGAGCTGGCGCACGATGCCATGCTGAGCGCCTCGCAGGTGCATCGCTTCCTCATCCTGCACAAGGAACTGGATCCGGACGACGACGAGCTGACGCGCACGCGCAAGGTGCGCCGCGGCTTCATCGCGCAGAAATACGCCGTGCTGATCGAGGCCCTGTACTCGGGCAAGACGTCGCAGTTCATCGAGACCGAGGTCAAGTTCGAGGACGGCCGCAGGGGCAGGGTCAGCGCCGACCTGCGCATCATGGAAGCGAAGACCTGCCTGCCGCAGGCGGCGAAACAGGCCGCGTAGCCGGGCAAGAACACTCCGAACGACACATGAACGAGCGAACCCCAGCCGAGCGCATCACCTTCCACGACGCCATCGAAACGATGGAGGTGGACTTTTCGCACCTGACGATGGCCGATACGGCCCAGGTGGATGCGTTCTTTGACGAAGTGGAAAATCGCCTGGCCGCTACGGGCCGGCGCTGGTACTTCCTGGTGGTCTACACCGACTGCGCCATCCTGCCGCAGGCCTGGGAGCGCTTTGCCGAGCGCGGCAAGGGCGCCAACGTGGCCCACGGCCTCGGCACCGTGCGCGTGGGCGCCATGTCGCAGACGCGGGATGCCATTCGCGAACATGCCGCGCGCGCATCCTTCCGCGCCAACATCTACGATACGCGCGAACAGGCTATCGTGGCCCTCGGCGAAATGCGCAAGCGCCGGCGCGATGCGCAGGCGGCGGCCGAGGAGACGTTCCTGCGCGTCGAGAACGTCAACCTGCGCTTCGGTGGCGTCAAGGCCATCACCGGCGTCAGTTTCGAAATCAAGCGCGGCGAGATCTCGTCCATCATCGGCCCGAACGGCGCCGGCAAGAGCTCGATGCTGAACGTGATCAACGGCGTCTATCACCCGCAGGAAGGCACCGTCACCTACCTCGGCCACCCGCGCCACCAGATGGAAACCCACGAAGCGGCCGCCCAGGGCATCGCCCGCACCTTCCAGAACATCGCCCTGTTCAAGGGCATGTCGGTGCTCGACAACCTGATGACCGGGCGCAACCTGAAAATGAAATGCAACTTCCTGCAGCAGGCGCTCTATTGGGGGCCGGCGCAGCGCGAGGAGCTGGCGCATCGGAAGAAGGTCGAGGAGATCATCGACTTCCTCGAGATCGAGCACATCCGCAAGACACCCGTCGGGCGCCTTCCCTACGGCCTGCAGAAGCGTGTCGAGCTGGGGCGGGCGCTGGCCGCGGAGCCGATCCTGCTGCTGCTCGACGAGCCGATGGCCGGCATGAACGTGGAGGAGAAGCAGGACATGTGCCGCTTCATCCTGGACGTCAACGACCAGTTCGGCACGACCATCCTCCTCATCGAGCACGACATGGGCGTGGTCATGGATATCTCCGATTTCGTCGTCGTGCTGGACCACGGCCAGAAAATCGCGGAGGGGACGCCGAACGAAGTCCGCACCGATCCTGTCGTCATCCGTGCCTATCTCGGCACGACGCATTGAACGGGCGGGGAAGGGGTAAATCGACATGCAATTTTTCTTCGAAGTGCTCATCGGCGGTCTGCTCAGCGGCGTGATGTATTCGCTGGTCGCGCTGGGTTTCGTGCTGATCTACAAGGCGTCCGGCGTGTTCAACTTCGCCCAGGGCGCCATGGTGTTCTTCGCCGCACTGACCTTCGTCGGCATCACGGAGCTGGGCGTGCCCTTCGGCTTTGCGCTGATTCTCGCCTTCGGCGCGATGATCCTGCTGGCCATCGCGACCGAGCGCGTGGTGCTGCGGCAGCTGGTGAACCAGCCGCAGATCACGCTGTTCATGGCCACCATCGGTCTCACCTTTTTTGTCGAAGGACTGGCCCAGGGCATGTGGGGCGCCAGCGTGCGCGGCCTGGAAATCCCCGGCATCCAGGATGAGCCGCTGGAGTGGATGATGGAGGCCACCGGCATCGGCGTTTCCAAATTCGACCTGTTCGCCGCCGGCGTCTCGGCGATCCTGGTGGTCGTGCTGGCCATCTTCTTCAACAAGACGCGCGTCGGCCGCGCCTTGCGCGCGGTGGCCGACGACCACCAGGCGGCGCTGGCCATCGGCATTCCGCTGCAGGATATCTGGCGCATCGTCTGGGCCGTGGCCGGCCTCGTCGCGCTGGTGGCCGGCGTCATGTGGGGCGCGCGCAACGGCGTCCAGTTCGCCCTGACCTTCGTCGCGCTCAAGGCGCTGCCGGTGCTGATCATCGGCGGATTCACCTCGATACCGGGGGCGATCGTCGGCGGGCTGATCATCGGCGCCAGCGAAAAGCTGGGCGAAATCTACATCCCGCCCTTCGTGCAGAGCACCTTCGGCATCGAGACGAGCCTGGGCGGCATCGAAGGCTGGTTCCCGTACGTGATGGCGCTCCTCTTCCTCCTCGTCCGGCCGGAAGGCCTGTTCGGCGAGAAGCATATCGACAGGGTGTAAGGAAACCGACGATGCTTTACCGTGAAGCAGGCCAGTTCAAGGCCAGTTACAGGGAAGACCAGCAGATCTTCCCGATCCGGCAGGATCGCATCGCGATCGCGCTGATTCTCGCCTTCTTCTATCTGGTGGTGCCGTACTTCGCAACACAGTACTGGCTGCAGGGGATACTCATCCCGACGCTGATTTTCGCGCTGGCGGCCATCGGCCTGAACATCCTGACCGGCTATGCCGGCCAGCTCTCGCTCGGCTCGGCCGCCTTCATGGCCGTGGGCGCCTTCGCCGCCTACAATTTCGTGCTGCGCGTGCCCGGCATGCCGATCCTGGCGGCCTTCATCCTGGCCGGCCTGTGCGCGGCGGCGGTGGGCATGGTGTTCGGCCTGCCGAGCCTGCGCATCAAGGGGTTCTACCTGGCGGTGGCGACGCTGGCGGCGCAGTTCTTCATCGTCTGGGCGCTGACCAAGTTCCCCTGGTTCTCCAACAACAGCTCGTCCGGCGTCATCACGGCCCAGAAGGTCGAGATCTTCGGCTATGCCTTCGAGTCGCCGGAGGCCAAGTACCTGCTTACGCTGGCCGTCGTCACCGTTCTCGCGCTGCTGGCAAAGAACATGGTGCGCAGCAGCATCGGCCGCTCCTGGATGGCCATCCGCGACATGGATGTGGCGGCCGAGGTGATCGGCATCCGGCCGATGCACACCAAGCTGATGGCTTTCGCGGTGAGCTCGTTCTACTGCGGCGTGGCGGGCGCGCTGTATGCCTATACCTACCTGGGCACGGTGGAACCGGAAGGCTTCAACCTGGACCTGTCCTTCAAGATACTGTTCATGGTGATCATCGGCGGCGTCGGCAGCATCATGGGCTCCTTCCTTGGCGCCGCCTTCATCGTGCTGCTGCCGATCTTCCTGAACGTCGCCATGCATGCCCTCGGCGGCCTGGTTCCGCAGGGCATCAGTTCCAACCTCGAACTGATCGTCTTCGGCGGCCTGATCATATTCTTCCTGATCGTCGAGCCGCACGGCCTGGCCCGCCTGTGGCAGATCGGCAAGGAAAAGCTGCGTCTGTGGCCGTTCCCGCACTAGTGCCAGCCGTTGGGTCAATGGTATTAGAATTGGCTTGTTGCACACCCTGTCTGCATCGTTTTACGTATCGCTAACAATGTGAGGAGACAAAGCATGAAAATGAAAAAATCGGCCCTGATCGGGTTCGCGATCGCCGCGGCGCTCGGGGCGTCCGCCGTGCAGGCGGCTGACCAGTACATCGGCCTGCCCAGCTACCGCGTCGGCCCCTATGCGGCAGGCGGCACCGGCATCTTCGGCGGCATGATCGACTACTTCCAGCTGGTCAATGAGCGCGACGGCGGAGTCAATGGCGTCAAGCTGACCTGGGACGAGTGCGAGACCGAGTACAACAACGCCCGCGGCGTCGAGTGCTACGAGCGCATGAAGAAGGGCGGCCCGACCGGCAACACGGTCTTCCACCCGCTGTCCACCGGCATCACCTACTCCGTCATCGACAAGGCCACCGCCGACAAGATCCCGGTGATCTCGCTGGGTTACGGCCGCACCGATGCTTCCGACGGCCGCGTCTTCCCCTACGTCTTCCCGTTGCTGACGAACTACTGGTCGCAGAACACCGCCAAGATCAAGTTCATCGGCTCCAAAGAGGGCGGCATGGACAAGCTGAAGGGCAAGAAGATCGTGAACATCTATCACGATTCGGCCTACGGCAAGGAAACCATTCCGGTGCTCGACGCGCAGGCCAAGATGTACGGCTTCACCGTCAAGCATGTCCCGGTGGCCCATCCGGGCAACGAGCAGCAGTCGCAGTGGCTGCAGGTGCGCCAGGAGAAGCCCGACTGGGTCATCCTGCGCGGCTGGGGCGTGATGAACCCGACGGCGCTCAAGGCCGCCGCCAAGATCGGCTTCCCGCGCGAGAAGATCGTCGGCGTGTGGTGGTCCGGCGCCGAGGAGGACACCATTCCGGCCGGCGCTGCCGCCAAGGGCTACATCTCCGCGGGCTTCAACGTCGCCGGCACCAACTATCCGGTGATCAAGGATATCCAGAAATTCGTGGTGGCCAAGGGCAAGACCAACATGGAGGACAAGTCGCGCATCGGCAGCGTGTATTACAACCGCGGCGTGGTGCACGGCATCATCACCGTCGAGGCCATCCGCAAGGCGCAGGAAAAGTACGGCAAGGGCAAGTCGATCACCGGCGAGCAGATGCGCTGGGGCATCGAGAACCTGAAGATCGACAACGCCATGCTGAAGAAGCTCGGCGCCGAGGGCTTCATGCCCGAGCTCAAGATGTCCTGCCTGGACCACGAGGGCTCCGGCAAGGTCAAGTTCCAGCAGTGGGACGGCAAGCAGTGGAAGGTCATCACCGACTGGATCGACGCCGACCAGAAACTGGTGCGCGGCATGATCGAGGAATCGGCGGCGAAGTACGCCAAGGAGAAGGGCATCACGCCGCGCGACTGCTCGAAGGAGAGCTGATAGCGCTCCCAACCCTCTCCCGGACGGGAGAGGGTTGGGGTGAGGGGGCGCCCGTCCTTTCACCCCAACCCTTTCGATAGCGCAGCGCAACCATCGGATTCGCCATGCAACTAGCACAGACTGCAGCCGCCGCCGGCACGCCCTACCTCAACATCAACAACATCGAGGTCATCTACGACCACGTGATCCTGGTGCTGAAGGGCGTGTCGTTGCAGGTCGAACAGGGCAAGATCGTCGCGCTGCTCGGCGCCAACGGCGCCGGCAAGACCACCACGCTGAAGGCCATCTCCAACCTGCTGCGCGCCGAGCGCGGCGACGTGACCAAGGGCAGCATCGAGTTCCAGGGTGTGCGCATCGACCAGATGACGCCGTCCGACCTGGTCAAGCGCGGCGTCATCCAGGTGATGGAAGGCCGCCATTGCTTCCAGCACCTTTCCGTCGAGGAAAACCTGCTCACGGGCGCGTATACGCGCAAGGCTTCGCGCGCCGACATCAAGCGCGACCTGGAGATGGTGTACACCTATTTCCCGCGGCTCAAGCAGCGCCGCGGTTCGCAGTCCGGCTACACCTCGGGCGGCGAGCAGCAGATGACCGCCATCGGCCGCGCCCTGATGGCCAAGCCGACCATGATCCTGCTCGACGAGCCCTCGATGGGCCTGGCGCCGCAGATCGTCGAGGAAATCTTCGAGATCGTGCGCGACCTCAACCAGCGCGAGAAGGTGAGCTTCCTGCTGGCCGAGCAGAACACCATGGTCGCGCTGCGTTTTGCCGACTTCGGCTACATCCTGGAAAACGGCCGCGTCGTCATGGAAGGCGACGCCAAGGAACTGGCCTCCAACGAGGACGTCAAGGAGTTCTACCTCGGCCTGTCCTCCGCCGGGCGCAAGAGCTTCCGCGACGTCAAACACTATCGCCGCAGAAAACGCTGGCTGGCTTGAAAAACAGGAAACCGCATTTAACGCAAAGTGCGCAAAGACGCAAAGGACGCAAAGTGAAATCGCTTGGTAATTCGCTTTTCTTTGCGTCCTTTGCGTCTTTGCGACCTCTGCGTTGAAAGAGGTTCTCTTACCGAATGAAATACTACGATACCTTCGAAACCCGCGATCCCGAGCAGCGCGAGCGGGATCTCTTTTCCGCGCTGCCGAAACAGTTGGCGCACGCCAAGGCAAATGCACCGGCCTTCGCTGAGCTCTACGGCGCCATCGATGTCGCTGCCGTGAACAGCCGCGCCGCGTTGGCCAGCCTGCCGGTCATCCGCAAGAACGAACTGATCGAGCGGCAGAAGGCGCTGCCGCCCTTCGGCGGACTCACCGCCACGCCGGTCGGCCGGCTCGGGCGCGTCTTCAGCTCGCCCGGCCCGATCTACGATCCGGAAGGCACGGCCGAGGACTGGTGGCGCTTCGCCCGCTCGCTGCATGCGGCAGGCTTTCGCGCAGGCGACTTGGTGCACAACACCTTCTCATATCATTTCACGCCGGCCGGCTTCATGACGGACGGCGCGGCGCGCAAACTCGGCTGTGCCGTCTTTCCCGCAGGCGTGGGGCAAACCGAAATGCAGGTGCAGGCCATCGCCGAGCTGAAACCGAGCGGCTATATCGGCACGCCGTCCTTCCTCAAGATCATCATCGAGAAGGCCGACGAACTGAAGGCCGACATCTCCAGCCTGAAGAAGGCGGTGGTCTCCGGCGAGGCCTTCTTCCCCAACCAGAAGGCGCTCTGCGCCGAGCGCGGCATCGATGCGCTGCAGGCTTACGGCACGGCCGACCTTGGCCTCGTCGCCTACGAGACGCAAGCGCGCGAGGGCCTGGTGCTGGAAGAGGCGGTGATTCTCGAAATCGTCCGTCCCGGCACCGGCGATCCGGTGGCGCCGGGAGAAGTCGGCGAGGTGGTGATCACCAGCTTCAACCCCGACTATCCGCTGATCCGCTTCGGCACCGGCGATCTGTCCGCCGTGCTGCCGGGCATCAGCCCCTGCGGGCGGACCAACGTGCGCATCAAGGGCTGGATGGGCCGCGCCGACCAGACCGCCAAGGTGAAGGGCATGTTCGTGCATCCCAGCCAGGTGGCGGAGGTTATCAAGCGCCACCCGCAAGTCGGCAAGGCACGCCTGGTGGTGGACAACGAGACTGGCCAGGACCGCATGACTCTGCATTGCGAACTGGCGGGCAAGCCGGACGGCCTGGCCGAAGCGCTGGCCGGCAGCATTCGCGACATCACCAAGCTGCGCGGCGAGGTTTTGCTTCGTCGTCCGGGTGAGTTGCCCAACGATGGCAAGGTCATCGACGACGCGCGGAAGTATGACTGAACGCGCCAAGCCGCTCGCCGGCCTGCGCGTGCTCGACCTCACCCGGCTGCTGCCCGGCCCCGTTGCCACCCAGCATCTGGCCGACCTCGGCGCGGACGTCGTCAAGATCGAGGACACCGGCGAGGGCGATTACGCCCGCAGCATGGGCGCCAGGCCCGGTGAAACCAGCACCTTCTTCAGGCTCGTCAACCGCAACAAGCGCGCGCTGCGCCTCGACCTGAAAAAGCCCGGGGGCGTCGCCGTGTTCCAGCGACTGACTTTGTCGGCGGACGTTGTCATCGAGGGCTTCCGCCCCGGCGTGATGGACAAGCTCGGCATCGGCTACGAGGCGCTCGCCGCGATCAACCCGCGCATCGTCTTCTGCTCCATCACCGGCTACGGCCAGGACGGCCCCTACGCGCAGCGCGCCGGGCACGACATCAACTACATCGGCTACGCGGGTGTCCTCGACCAGATCGGCGAGGCCGGGCGCGCGCCGGCGGTGCCGAATTTCCAGATCGGCGACCTGCTCGGCGGCGCGCTGGCGCCGCTGGTCGGCCTGCTCGCTTCAGTCATCGACGCGCGCGCCAGCGGCCGCGGCCGCTGCGTCGATGTCGCCATGACCGACGCGGTGTTCGCGCACGCCGTCTTTCCGCTCGCCGGCCTGCTGGCGCGCCTGGCGCCGCCGCCGCGCGGCGCCGACCTGCTCTCCGGCGGGGTGCCCTGCTACGGCGTGTACGCCACGGCGGACGGCCGCCACATGGCGGTGGGCGCGCTGGAGAAAAAATTCTGGGAGCTGCTCTGCGACACGATCGAGCGGCCCGACCTCAAGCCCTTTCACCTGGCCTTCGGCGCGAAGGGGGAGAAGGCGAAGGCGGAACTGTCCGCCGTCTTCGCCGGCCAGCCGCAAAGCCACTGGATCGCCAGGTTCGCCGGGGTCGACTGCTGCGTGACGCCGGTGCTGACCATCGCCGAGGCGCTCGACAACGAGCAGTTGCAGGCGCGCGGCATGGTGGTCGAGGCCGACGGCCTGCCCCAGCTGGCGCCGCCCTGGAAGCTCTCCGGCTACGAATTCGCCATCGACCGCAGCGCGCCCGCGCCGGGCCAGCACAGCGAGGACATCCTGCGCGAGGCCGGCTATGCCGACGCGGAGATCGACAGTCTGCGCGCACAGGGCATAATCTAGTTTTTTCCGGCTCGAGGACCATGACGGTCTCTCAGTCTTCCCAGGGCGGTTCCCAGGCAATGCAATTGCGCATCGGCTTCGCGCTGGTGTTCGCCATCCTGCTCGCGGCGAGCTTTCTTCCTCCGGCGCGCCTGCTCGAACTGAACTGGCTCGACCTGCAGTTTCGTCTGCTGCGTCATTACGCGCCGCTGCCCGTCTCGCAGGAGGTCGTTGTGGTCGGCATCGACGATGCGGCCGTGCGCGAAATGAACCGGCCCCTCGCCACCATGCATGTCGAGCTGGGACGCTTCCTGGAGGCGATGGCGCTGGCCGCGCCGCGCGCCGTCGGCCTCGACGTCACCCTGCCGCAAACCAGTTACGACGGCCTCAAGCCGGGCCTCGACGCGGCGTTGCTGCGCGGCATGCTGCGCCTGCGCAACGTGGCGCCGCTGGTGCTGGGCGTGACCATCGATGCCACCGGCGCTACCCGCCCCGTGCATCAGCCCTTTCTGACCGTGGCCGGGCGCGAGGGCGTCGGCTACGTTCTGGTGCAGCTGGACGAGGATGGCGCCACGCGCCGTTTCGAGGAACGGCTGGCAGAGGGCGGCGCCGTCGTGCCGACGCTGGCGGGACAGCTCGCCCGCCGCCTGGGCGTGCCGGTGGAATACGGCCTGGTGCAATTCGCCCTGGGACCGGACTTCCACTACGTTCCGCTGCGCGACGTGCTGGCGATGCAGGCGGCCGGCGACAGCGCCGGCCTGGCGCGGCATTTCGGCGGCAGGGTGGTGATCCTCGGCAATGTGTTCCCGTACGAGGATCAGCTCAAGCTGCCGGTCCGGCTGGCGGCCTGGGACCGGGACCGCGAGACGACGCACGGCGTGCTCATGCATGCGCAGCAGATGCGCAGCCTGATCGAGGGGCGCATCGTGCGGTCGGCGGGCGCTGCGGCGGCGCTGCTGCTGGTGTGCGCGGCGGCGCTGGCCTGGTGGCTGCGTCCCGGCGGCGGCAGCGCCCTGCTGCTGGGGGCCGTCGCATTGGCTGCGCTGGCGATCGAGATGGCGCTGCTCCGCCAGAGCGTGCATGTGCCGCTGGCTTGGCCGGCGCTGGCGGCCATTCTGGCGGCGGGTTCCCGCGCGTCGCTGGAAGCCTGGCACGCCACGCGCGAGAAGCGCTGGCTGCGGGCGGCCTTCGCCGGCCTGGTCAGCCCTGCCGTGCTGCGGGAAATCCTCACTGGCAACCTGCAGCCGCAGCTGGGCGGCGAGCGGCGCGAGATCTGCCTGCTGTTTTCCGACATTCGCGGCTTCACCACGCTGTCCGAATCGCTGCCGCCGGAGGAGGTGACGCGGCTGCTCGACCGCTATTTCACCCGCATGGTGGCGGCGATCCATGCGCACGGCGGCACGCTCGACAAGTTCATGGGCGACGGCATCATGGCCTTCTTCGGCGCGCCGCAGCCGCGCGACAATCCCTGCGCCGACGCCTTCGCCGCCGCCCGGACGATGCTTGCCGCGCTGGCCGAATTCAATCGCGAACTGGCGCACGAGGGCCGTGCGCCGCTGGCCATCGGCATCGGCCTGAACTACGGCGCGGCGGTGGTGGGGTATATTGGTGCGGCCGACAGACATGAATACACGGCGATCGGCGATGCGGTCAACACCGCCTCCCGCATCGAGGGGCTGACCAAGGAGGCCGGCTATCCGCTGCTGGCCTCGCGCACCGTGCAGGAGCGGCTGCCGCAGCAGGAAGGCTTCGTGCCGCTCGGCGAGCTGGCGGTGAAGGGGCGCGCCGCCGTGGAGGTGTTCGGCTGGCGTCCCGCGCCGTATCCTGCGGACTGACTTTCAAGGGGAGGGGTTGACCATGCTCGCTATCGTGCGACTTTTCATTGCGGGGCTGTGCGGCCTGCTGGCGCCTGCGGTTTTCGCGGCCGGCGTGGCCATGATCACGGACGCAAGCGGCAGGATTGAGGCGGAACAGGACGGCACCGTCCTTGGCGTGCTGGCTGAACTGGAGGGCGGCGCGAAACTGCGCCTGGCCCAGGGCGCGGCCGCGACCGTGCTCTACCTGGCCAGCGGCGAAGAGTTCCGGCTGAAGGGCGCCGGCCGCTACCTGATCGGCGAGAAGGCGCCCACGGCCCTGCAGGGGGCGAAACCCGAAAAGCACAAGCTGCCGGTGGACGCCATTCCGCCGGTGCGGGTCAGGCCGGCCTCGGTGCAGCAGGCGACCATCGTCATGCGCAGCCTGGGGGCGGGCGCCACGGTGAAGCTGTTCGAGCCGGTCTCGGCGCGGGTGCTCGAGGAGCGCCCGCCGTTTCGCTGGGCGCCGGTGACCGGCGCCGAAACCTACCGCGTGCAGGTCATCGACAGCGCAGGCCTGCCGATTGCCGAGTTCGAGCAGAAGGGTGAGGCGGGCCAGCTTCCCGCGGGCATTCAACTGAAGCGGGGCGAGGCCTATTCCTGGAGCGTCGAAGCGCGCCTGGCCAACGGACGCCGATTGAGCCGCACCGCCGACTTCGCCGTGCTCGATGCGGACGCCTGGGCGAAGCTCGGCCGGCTGCAGCCGGCGGCAGGCGCGAAGTTCTCGGACCGCGTTGCCTATGCGCTGATGCTGGAGCGCTACGAAGCGTTCCATCTCGCCCGCGCGGAGTGGCGCAAGCTGCATGCCGAGCGACCCAATGAGCCCCTGCTCAAGGAGCGCGCAGTCGAGTAGCGCCGATGGCGATGTGGCGCCGATTCTCATCCGTATTGTGCGCAGTCGTGCTTGCGACTGCGGCCCATGCCCAGTCGGGCCGGCGCGGCGGCGACGAGACGAGCCGCTTCCAGCGCGCCGCCAAGGAGATTCAGAGGCAAATCTCTGCCGGCGAGTATGCGCACGCCGAGCGGCAGGCGAGGCAAATGCTCGAACGCGTGCGCGAACGGCGCGGCGAGAGCGGCGCTGCCACGCGGCTGCTTTTTCTGCTCGGCAAGAGCTTCTGGCTGCAAGGCCGCAACGACGAGGCCGACGCCGTCATGGCGGAAGGCGTCGCCCTGTGCCAGCGCGTGCGGGGCGACGACGCGAAGCTCTGCCTGGGCGGACAGGTGCAGCACGCCAACATCCTGCAGAAACTGGGACGCTTCGGCGAAGCCCATGCATCGCTGCGGCAGGCGCTGGCGTGGGTCGAGGCGCTTCCCGAAGGCGCCGCCGGGCTGCGCATAGCCACGCTGAACCAGGCGGCCCATCTCTACGGCGAAATGGGCCAGTACCGGGAGGCGGAACCCCTGCTCGGCAGGGCGCTGGCCCTGAGCGAGGGGCGCAGCGAGCGGGCCATGCTCAATGCGCGCGCCGGCACCCTGTTCTTCCTCGGCCGGCTGCAGATGAAGCAGAAGCGTCTTGAGGAGGCGGAGCGCAACCTGCGCGAGGCGTTGCGCCTGCAGGAGGCGCTGCACGGCGCCGAGCATCGGCTGACGGCCCGCACGCGTTTCCAGATCGGTCATCTCCTCCTGCAGCAGAACCGGCCCGAAGCGGTTGACGTGTTGCGGGCGGCCACCGATGCGTTCATCAAGCGGCAGGCCGAGCGGACCGAAGCGGCCATGAGCGCCATGTCGGTTCTGGCGCTGGCGCTGGAGGCGCAGGGCAGGGTGGAGGAAGCCGAATCCTGGCATCGCCGCGCCCTCGAGAATGCCCGCCTGGGCGGCATCCCGGCATCGCAGGCGCACCTGTCCCGGCGCTACGGGCATTTCCTGGCGCAGCAGGGCCGGCTGCGTGAGGCGGCGGACATCTATCGCGGCGGCGTCGCGGCGGCGGAGAAACTGTTCGCGCAGACGCGCGGCCTGCCGGAGGAGCTGCGGCACGGCGTGATCGGGCAGTTTCTCCAGATGTACCGCGAACTGATCGACCTGCTGCTGCGCCTGCACCAGCAGGAGCCGGCGGCCGGGCGCGACCGCGAGGCGTTTTCCGTCACCGCTCTCACGCAGAGCCGCATCTTCAGCGAAATGCTGCGGCAGGCCCAGGTGAGCGAATATTCGCGCAGCGAGCGTTTCCGTCTCCTCAAGTCGCAGCGCGACCGGCTGCTCGACCGCCAGGCCGCCGCGATGCAAGGCGGCGAAACGATCGAGGCCGAGGCGATCGAGGAAAGCGATGGCGAGACGCAGCCTGTCGCGCCGGTTCCGCCCGGAACGGATGGACGACTGACGGAATCGGAGGCAGCGCTCGCAAAAACGGAAGAGGCGCTGTGGCGCGAATTTCCCCAATACATGGAGCTGGTGGCGCCGCGCCGGCTCGACGCGGCGCGGATTCAGTCGCAGCTCCGGCCGGGCGAAGCCGTGCTGAGCTTCGCCCTGCTGCGTCAGCGTTCAGTCGTATTCGTGATGACGCGCGAGCAGTTCGCCGCCGTGCCCCTGTCGCCGGGGCGCGCCGACGTTTCGTCCCGCATCCGCGACTTGCGGGCCCCCTTCGAAACCGTCGCTGCCCAGGGCGATCCGGCCGGCCTCCTGGGCCTCGATCCGGCAAAGCTGCATGATTTTTACCGCGAGATGTTCCAGCCGGCTTCCGCTCATCTCGGCGGAATTTCCCGCCTGATCGTGATCGGCGACGGACCGCTCTATACCCTGCCGCTGGGCATGCTGGTCGAGCGCTACGAGGAGGAGGACCGGCGCCGCTTCCTCGCCAGCCGGGAGACGGGATCGCCGTTTGGCGAATATGCGTCATTGCCCTACCTGGGCGACCGCTACCGGATCGGCTACCTGCCGTCGGCGGCGACCCTGGCGGCGCTGCGCGAGTCGGCGGCCTCGCGCAAGCGCTACGCCGAGCAACTGGTGGCCTTCGCCGATCCGCGCTTCCATGGCAAGACAGGTTCGCCGGCACCCCTGCGCGGCGGCCTGGCGCCATTGCCGGAAACGGCGGAAGAGGCGCGCCGCATTGCCGGCATTCTCGATAGTGCGCAGACGCGCCTGCTGATCGGCGAGGCGGCGCAGGAGCACGCCGCCAAGCAGCCTGCCATGGCGGACGCGCGCTACGTGCTGTTCGCCACCCACGGCGTGCTGGGCGGCGAGTTCATCGAGGAGGCCGAGTCGGCCGCTCAGCAGCCGGCCCTGGCGCTGTCGATGGCGGGCGATCTGCGCGGCGAGGACGGCTGGCTGACCATGCGGGAAGTCATGGAACAGGTGCGCCTCGAAGCCGAACTGATCGTGCTCTCGGCCTGCAACACGGCGGGCGGCGCCGGCGGCGGCGAGGGCTTTGCCGGTCTCAGCCGCGCTTTCATGTACGCCGGCGCGCGCGGCCTGGTGGTCAGCCACTGGGCCGTGGAAAGCGCCGCCACGCGCGACCTGATGGTCGAGCTGTTCCGCCGCCTGCGCGCCGGCTCGGACGCGGTGGTTGCGCTGGCCGAGGCGCAGCGCGCGGTGCGCGCCACTTCGACGCAGACGGCAGGACGGCCGGTCTCGCGGGCGCACCCCTTCTTCTGGGCGCCATTCGTATTCGTCGGAGACTAGGGCCTGAACGCTAAAATAGCGGCCTTTGCATCCCCGGCTTTCGAAGTGTCCTCCATCCTGCTCCTGCTCCCCGATTTCGCCCTCATCCTGCTCGGCTTCGGCCTGCGCCGGCAGATGCACCTGGGCGACCATTTCTGGAGCGGCCTGGAGAAGCTGATCTACTTCGTGCTGTTCCCGGCCCTGCTGTTCCATGCCATTGCGCGCACCCGCATCGACTTCGCCGCCGCCGCGCCGTTCGTCGCCAGCGGCATGGCGGCAATGTGCGGCGGCATGCTGCTGGGCCTGCTGGCGCGCCCCCTGTTCGGCCCGCGTCCAATGGCCTTCGCTTCGCAGTTCCAGTGCGCCTTCCGCTTCAATTCGTATATCGGCCTGGCCGTCGCGGCCAAGCTGCACGGCGAGGCCGGCATCGCGGCGCTGGGCATCCTCATCGGCGCGATGGTGCCGCTGGCCAACCTCGCCTCGGTGTGGATGCTGGCGCGCCACGGCCAGTCAGGCGTTCTGCGCGAGATCGCGCGCAATCCGCTGATTCTTGGCACGCTGGCCGGCCTGCTGTTCAACTTGAGTGGATTGGCGTTGCCGGAGGTGGCGGGGCAGTTCCTGGGGCGCCTGTCCGAGGCATCGATCGCGCTCGGCCTCCTGGCGGTAGGAGCGGCGCTCAAGCTGCGCGGCGGGACGAGTGCCCACCCCCCCACCCCCGCCCCGAGGGCGGGGGTGACGGAGGCTCGCTTCGCTCGCAGTTGGTTGACTGCCCCGCCTTGGGGCGGCCCGGCGGCGGGGCGGTGCGCGGCAGGATACTTCGTGGGCGTGAAGCTGCTGGCCGTGCCGGCCATTGCCTGGGGCGCGGCGCGCGCGCTCGGCCTGCAGGGCGTGTATTTCGACGTGGTGGTGATGTTCGGCGCCCTGCCGACGGCCAGTTCGGCCTACATCCTGGCGATGCGCATGGGCGGGGACGGGGCGGGCGTGGCCTGGCTGATTTCGGCCTCGACCCTGGGCGCCATGCTGACGATGCCGCTCTGGCTCGTTGCCCTGGGCGCCGCCTGAACCTACTTTTTTTCCGCCTTGGTTTCCGGCGCTTCGGCCGCCGCCGGCGCGGCGCCCGGCTGCATCATGTTCCAGGGCCACAAGGCCGGATTGGCGAAGGGATTGGCGTTGGCCTCGGGCGAACTGGCCGACTGGCTGATGGCCTGCATGGCGGCGAGCGTGGCGCGCTGCATCTCCAGCCCCTGGATGCTCATCTGCAGCATGTTGAGGTTCATGCGCAGCCAGCCCTCGACGGTCTTCAGGTCGGTGATGCGCTTGTCGATTTCATTCACATCCAGCGTCGGCGTCACCATGCCGGGCACGGCGAAGCCCATGCTGCCCCACATGCCCTTGAGGAATTCGAGCGGGTCGGTGTTCTGGTTTTCTGCGGACATGGCGTCCTCCTGCTGAGTCGTATGCGGATGTTACGCCTGTAGCGTGGCGTTGAGCAGGCTGCGCAGCTTGGCCGGCATGACCGGCTTGAGCAGCAGTTGGCAGTCCAGGGCCTGGGCTGCTCCGGTAAGCAGCGGCGACGTGCTGCCGGTGATGATGATGGCCGGCACCTGTTTGCCGAAATGCGCCCGAACGGCGAGGATGGCGTCGGCGCCCACCCTGCCTTCCTGCAACTGATGATCGGCGATGACGATGTCCGGCGCCCTCTCGAGCCGGGCAATCTCGACGAGCGTATCCGCCATGCCGGCGCAGACGACCACCTCCGCCCCCCAGCCGTCGAGCAGGGTGCGCATGCCTTCCCGTACCGTCTCCTCGTCGTCGATAACCAGCATCAGGCGGCCGTCAAAGCTGATCGAGGGCATCGTTGCCGGTGCCGGGCGGACGGCGGGCGCCTGCGCACAGGCCGCCGGCAACTCGAGGGCGAAGACAGTGCCGCGCTCGCGCATCGAGCGGAGGGTGAGCGGATGGCCGAGCAGTTCGGCAAGACGGCGGACGATGGACAAACCGAGGCCGAGCCCCTTGCGGCGGTCGCGCTCAGGGTTGCCGATCTGGTAGAACTCCTCGAAGACCTTGTCGATCTGTTCCGGCACGATGCCGATGCCGGTGTCCCGGACCTCGATGCGCCAATGGGCGCCGTGCCGCCTCACCCCGACCAGGATGCCGCCGGCCTGGGTATAGCGGATGGCGTTGTTGATCAGGTTGCGCAGCACCCGCTCGATCAGCAGGGCGTCGCTGCACACCAGCGCCTCGCTGCGGCGAACGCGCAGTTCGAGATTCTTCGCCTCCGCCTCGGCTTTGAAATCGATGTGCAGGCGTTGCAGCAGGGGGTTCAGGGCGAAGGTTTCGATCTTCGGGCGGATCGCCCCGGCGTCGATCTTGGAGATGTCGAGCAGCTCGTTGAACAGCGCCTCGAGTGCGTCGACCGAGGCGTTGATGCTGCCGACCATGTTGCGCACCTCGTCATCGTGCGCCTTGTCGGCCAGCGCCGCGGCGAAGAGCCCCATCGCGTGCAGGGGCTGGCGCAGGTCATGGCTGGCGGCGGCGAAGAACTGCGTCTTGGCACGGCTCGCCAGTTCGGCCGTATTGCGCGCCTCCTCCAGCTCGGTATTCTGGACGGCCAGCTGCTGCGCCATGGTCTCGTTCTGGAAGCGCGTGCGCAGCGATTCGGTGAGCAGCTGGTTGTACTTGCGGCCGACGGCAAGGATGCCCAGCAGCACGGCGGCGGTGATGAAGGCCAGCAGCAAGTGCAGGCCCTCGCCTTCCCAGGCGTTGCGCAGGATCAGGGCCGACAGGGTCGGGATGACGAAGATGTAGAACGAAGGCCGGTGGGCGGCCAGCAGCGGCACGGCCACCGAGGTGATGGCGAAGATCGAGACGATCAGCACCATCTGGTGCAGGGGCGAGTTGGACACGAAGAACAGCAGCCCCGCCGCCGCCCACACCGCGCCGGAAATCGCCGCGCCGATCAGCCAGTAGCTTGCCCACCGGTCGAGGTTGTCCAGGTCGACGTTCCGGCGCCGGAAGCGCAGGAAGAGCATCAACCGCCAGGCCTGGTTGGCGCCCATGCAGGCCGCCCAGGCCAGGAGCAGCGCATGCGGCAGCACCGGCCACATCACGGCGACGACAAGCACGACGCCGACCATGGTGCCGGTGACCGAGGTCGGCATCTGCTGGTACATCATGCGCAGTTTTTCAAGACGGATCAGGCGGTCGAGGTTGATTGGCTGCGGCATGGCGGGGAACGTCATGACATGGCTCCTGCGATAGTGTGTGCGGGTCGATCGTTCGAATGCGGCTGCTGCACCTGCGGCGATATCACGGGCGCGACCTGCCCGTAGGCAAGGTAGGTGCGGCGGGCGTGTTGCCACTGCGGCAGCACCCGTCCTGCGGCATCGGTGACCGGCCAGGGGTCGAGGATGGCCGCGCGTTCCCTGGCCGAGGCGAAATCGGCGTCGGCGAGCGGCACCTGGCCGCATTCCGGCGGAACGATGTCCGTGCCGGCGATGAAGCTGCGCTTGTCCGCCAGTTCGGCGCTCTCCGAGGCCAGTTCGAAGGCATCGTAGAGCAGCGGCAGGAGGTGGCCGCGCGGCAGCAGCGAGGCGGCGTCGAGGGCGAGCTTGCGCAGGCGCGCGCCGCGCGAGAAGACCTGTCCGGAGACCTGCCGGTAGGCGGCGACGAACGCCTCCGGCGAGGCATGCCGCGGCCGCGTCACCAGGGTGTAGCCGTTGAAGTCGCGCAGCAGCGCATTGGGCAGGAAGGCCGGCTCCGCCTGTCCGGCCAGACGGGTGAAATGCGGCGTGCCGGGGAAGGGCGTTTCGAAGGAGATGTAGGTCGGCACGTGCAGGCCGCATTCCTGCAGGCAGGCCGGAATGCGGCCGATGCAGGCGAGGTCGTCCATGAGCGGGCTGAGCATCAGTCCGGCCATGACGATGATGCCATGGCGGTGCGCGCGCGCGATCGCCTGGCGGACTTCCGGCAGCACGTTCTGCCCCTTGCGCATGTCCTCGATGGCGCCCGGGTTGAAGCTTTCCAGGCCGACGAACAGGCCGCGGCAGCCGGCGCGCGCCAGGTGCGAGAGCATGCGCTCGTTGCGCAGGACGTTGAAGGTGACGCACACCCCCCAGTACATCCGCAGCGGTTCCAGCGCCTCGCACAGTTCGCGCAGGTGGGCGAAGCTGCCGCCGAGATTGTTGTCGTAGAAGGCGACGATGTTGCGCTTGTGCCAGGGAGTCAGTCCGCGCAGTACGGCGAGGGCGGCGCGGATGTCGCGCACGACGTCCCGCGCAGGACGGGTATGGTAGCGGGTGCCCTGCCCGGTGAGCGAGCAGAAGTCGCAGACGAAAGGGCAGCCGCGCGTCGCCTCCAGGGCGATGGGGAGGATTTGCTGACGCGCGGCGAGGTCGAAGCGCGGCGTCGGCGTCGCTCTCGCATCGTAGGCTCGCGCAACATAGAGGGGCTGCAGCCTGTTGCGGCGGAAATCCGCGCAGATCGCCGGTACCGTGGTCTCGGGGTCGCCGACCGCCACGGCGTCGAAATAGGGGGCGCACAGGTGGGGATAGGTGCTCGCGAAGATGCCACCCAGCACCGTCTTGGCGCCCCGCCGGCGCCAATAATGGGCGATCTGCCGGGCGCGGTCGAAATCCGAATGCAGGCAGGAGAGGAACAGCAGGTCGTAGTCGCGTCCCCAGTCGGGGTCGCCCCAAGTGTCGTTGACGATGTCGATTTCGGCATCGTCCGGCAGCAGGGCGGCGATGAGCGGGCCGATCTGCGGCTGCAGCACGCCGCGGTGATGCGCACCGCGGCGGTGGTAGTCCATGAATACCGAGATGATGCCGACCTTCATCCGCCCCCCTTCTTGTTTTGCGATCAGCATAACCTGCCCGGCCGTGGAGAAACCGGATTTTTTCCGGGTTGGCTGCGGCCCGGCCTTCCCGTATGATCTGGCTGGACAAAACCAATAAACAGCGCGTTGCCTTGGGGGAAGAGTGGTGCTCAGGCTGCTGGTAATCGACGATCACGCCATGGTCCGCGAGGGCTTGCTGCAGATATTGCGCAAGCTCGGCCCGAATGTCGTCCAGTACGAGGCGCAGGACGCCGAGAGCGCCCTGCTCCTGATGGAGACGGAGAAGGAGTTCGACCTCGTCCTGCTCGACATCATGCTGCCCGGCACCAACGGCCTGTCCCTCCTGGGCATCCTGCGCAAGCGCTTTCCCGCCGCCCCCGTGATGGTGCTCTCCGCACTCGACGATCTCGATACCGTCAACCGCGCCATGCGCCTGGGGGCCGCCGGCTACGTGACCAAGTCCGGCGATGGCGACACGCTGCTGGATGCGCTCAAGCGGGTTCTGGCCGGCGAGGTCTATCTGCCCCCGCACCTGCACGACAAGCTGTCGGTGACCCTGAGCAGCGGCCTCGGACGGGGCCGTTCCCTGTCGGACCGCTATGGCCTGACCGAAGGCCAGAGACGGGTGACGGAACTCCTGCGGGAGGGAAAATCCAACCGCGAGATCGGGGATATGCTGGGCCTGACCGAGGGCACGGTGAAGGTCCACGTCTCGAAGATTTTCCGCAAGATGGGCGTCGTCAGCCGGGCGGAAGCGATCGCCCTGTTCCAGCGCCAGCGCGGCAGGTTGTAGCCCGCTTCAGTGCCGCGTGGGAGCGGGGTCGAAGGCCTCGGCGGCGGAGGGCGCTGCCGCCTCGTTCATGCCGTCTCCGTCAGGCTCATCCTCGATTTCCTCCTCGGGCGCCTGGCAGGCGATCTCCAGCATGTCCAGCACCTGGCAGGCCAGCGCACGGCAGGCGTTGCCGAGCGGCGTCGGCAGCTTGGCGGGAATGTTTCTCTGCAGCAGCAGCTTGCTGGCCGACAGGGCGTTGACCGGCTGCAGGATGCGGTCCGCGTAGGGCCCGAGTTGCTCGTGGATGGTCTTCTCCGCCGCCTCCTGCTGCCAGGGGTTGGCCGGCCATTGCGAGGGGATGGCCCAGGCGCGGGGAAAGGTTTCCAGGTCCCTGATGACGGTGCGGATGTCCTCGTGCGAATCGCGGAAAGGCAGCAGCACGACGGAGGCCAGGCTGTAGAGCTTGCGGTCCATTTCGCTGCGGTTGCCGCCGCCGTCGATGACGCCGAGCCAGCCTTGCAGGGTGCGGATCTTGTCCACCACCTTGCCCAGCGCCTCGCGCGTGCGCGCGTCGGCGACCAGATAGCGCCGCCCGTCCGGATCGAGCGGCTCGCGGTGCGTGTCGGTCAGCACGCAGACGGAACGCTGTCCGAGCAGCCCCATCCCCTGGCACAGCATGTGCGCGAGGGTGGTCTTCCCCGTGCCGCCCTTGTTGCCGATGATGCAGACGATTTCAGCCATGACGGATCCTTGGTGACGAAAGCATTATTTTCCGGCGGGCGCCATTCCAATATGGCGAATTGAGGCCGGAATTGCCAGCTATTCCGGTAAATCCTCTTTACATCCGGTAGCAGAAAAGGCGGGTGCCGCGCCGGTCGGGAACCTCGATCACCTGTTCAGGGGCAATGTCCGGCACCGGGAAGCTGCTGCTGACCAGCAAGGTGCCGGGCCGCATCTCGGCACGGGCCTTTTCCCACAGGCGGGGCATGACACGGGGCGACAGGAAGGCATACACGACGTCCTGGCCGCCGAGCGGGCGGCGCCACAGGTCGCTGCGCCGTATGGCGAGGTTGGCCAGTCCGCGGGCGTTCAGTCGGGCAGCGAGGTACGGCAGGGGCGCATGTTCGATGCCGGTGAAGCGGGCATCCGGCCGCGCCTGCGCCAGCCGGCGCAACAGGCCGCCGGTGCCGGCGCCCAGGTCGACAACCTGCAGGCCGGCTTGCTGCGGCAGCAGGTCGAGGAGGGCGTCGGCAGCGGCCCGGCTGGAAAGGAACAACGGCACTTCCCCGCGAAACGTCGTCCAGAAAACAAAAGTCAGTCCCGCCAGCACGGCGAGCGCGAACACCGGGGGCAGATCCAGCCGCAGCGCGGCGAGGAGCGCCGGCGAGAACAGGAGATGGATGGCGATCCACCAGCGCTCCGACCGGAGCAGGACGCCGATGCACGCCGCGAGGACGCCCTGGACGACGGCCAGCGGCAGCGACGGAACGAGGGGCCGGCCGAGCACGACGCACCCGGCGGCGACCAGAACCCAGGCCAGGAGTTGTGCGGCCAGCGCCTTGAGAGCCGCCAATCCCGCTTCCTCAGGCCGCCTTCGCGGCAGGTTTGGCCGTGCCCTGCAGTGCGGCCAGCAAGGCTTCGCGCTTTTGCCGCGCGGCGTCGACCGAGCGCAGCTTGATGTGGCCGAAGCCGCGGATGTGCTCGGGCAGGCCGGCCAGCTCGACGGCGGTATCGAGATTCGCCGCATCCAGGCGGGCAAGGAGTTCGGCGACGTCCCGTTCGTATTCGGCGATGAGGCGCCGCTCCGCGCGGCGCTCCGCGGATTTGCCGAAGATGTCCAGCGCGCCACCGCGCAGGAACTTCAGCTTCGCCAGCCCGCGCAAGGCCGTGAGCATCCACGGCCCGTAGGCGCGCTTCTTCGGCAGGCCGGTGACGGGATCGGTTTTCGCCAGCAGCGGCGGCGCGAGGTGGAAGTTGAGGCGGTAGTCGCCTTCGAAGGTAGCGGCGATGCGGGCGTGGAAAGCCGGGTCGGCATGCAGCCGCGCCACCTCGTATTCGTCCTTGACGGCGAGCAGTTTGAAGTAATTCTGCGCCACTGCCTCGGACAGCCGCGTCGAGCCGAGGGACGACTCCGCCGAACGCACCTTGCCCACCAGCGTCCGGTAGCGGCCGGCGTAGGCGGCATCCTGATAGGCGGTGAGGAACTCGACGCGGCGCGCGACGAGATCGTCCAGTGTTTTTGTGCGCGGCAGTTCGACGACGGTTGCCGGACGGGCGAAACGCTCCACGGCGGCACGATCGTGCGCCGCGCGGCGGCCCCACAGGAAGGCCTTGCGGTTGGCGTCGATCGCCACGCCGTTGAGTTCGATGGCCTTCTGCATCGCCGCGAGGGAGACCGGCACCAGCCCCTTCTGCCAGGCATGGCCGAGCAGGAACAGGTTGCTGAAGATGGCATCGCCCATCAGCGCGGTGGCGAGGCCGCCGGCATCGATGAAGTCGGCGCGTCCCTCGCCGGTGGCTTCCAAAATGGTCTGCTGCATCTTCTCCAGCGGAAACTGCCAGTCCGGGTTGCGGATGAATTCCGCCGTCGGCGTTTCCGTGCAGTTTACGACGGCGCGCGTGGCGCCGGCCTGCATCTTGGCCAGCGCCTCGGCGTTGGCGGAGACGACGATGTCGCCGCCGATGAGGGCGTCCGCCTCGCCGGCGGCGACGCGCACGGCGTGGATGTCCTCCGGCCGCTCGGCGATGCGCACGTGAGAGAAGACGGCGCCGAATTTCTGCGCCAGGCCGGTCATGTCCAGGGCGGTGACGCCCTTGCCGTCGAGGTGCGCCGCCATGCCGATCAGCGCGCCGATGGTGATGACGCCGGTGCCGCCGACGCCGGTGATGAGGATGCCCCAGGGCTCCTTCGTGTCGGGCAGCACAGGCTCGGGCAGGGCGGCGAAGGCGTTCTCGTCAGCCTGCAGGGATTTGCCCTTCTTCAGCCGGCCGCCCTCGACGGTGACGAAGCTGGGGCAGAAGCCGTTGAGGCAGGTGTAGTCCTTGTTGCAGGCGGACTGGTCGATGGCGCGCTTGCGGCCGAATTCGGTTTCGACCGGCGAGACGGCCAGGCAGTTGGATTGCTCCGAGCAGTCGCCGCAGCCTTCGCACACCGCCTCGTTGATGAAGACGCGTCGTGCCGGGTCGGGAAACTTGCCGCGCTTCCTGCGGCGGCGCTTTTCCGCCGCGCAGGTCTGGTCGTAGATCAGCGCCGAGACGCCGGGGAAATCGCGCAGTTCGCGCTGAACGAGATCGAGTTCGTCGCGGTGGCGCAGCGGCACGCCCTGCGGCAGGTCGGCCGCCGTGTAGGCGCGCTCGGTGCCGTCGGTGACGACGACGATCATTTTTACGCCCTCGGCGACGAGCTGCTGCGCCATCTGCGGCACGCTGAGATTGCCGTCCACCGGCTGGCCGCCGGTCATGGCGACGGCGTCGTTGTAGAGGATCTTGTAAGTAATGGGATGCCCGGCCGATACTGCCTGGCGGATGGCGAGCAAACCGGAATGGAAATAGGTGCCGTCGCCGAGATTGGCGAAGACATGGCGCGTTTCCGTGAAGGGCGCCTGGCCGACCCAGGCCGCGCCCTCGCCGCCCATGTGCGAGAAGGTGGCCGTGCTGCGGTTCATCCAGGTCGCCATGAAATGGCAGCCGATGCCGGCGAGCGCGCGGCTGCCTTCAGGCACGCGCGTCGAGGTGTTGTGCGGACAGCCGGCGCAGAAGTGCGGGATGCGCTGGATCGGGATGACGGATTTCTCCAGGGCGCGCTCCTTGGCTTCGAGGAAGGCCAGGCGCGCCTGGATGCGGTCGGAGGTGACGTAGCGGCCGATGCGCGCGGCGATGACGCGGGCGATCATGGCCGGCGTCAGTTCGCCGCAGGCCGGCAGCAGCCATTCGCCGTGCGGCTGGGCCCACTCGCCCTTCTCGTCGAATTTGCCGATGACGCGTGGACGCACATCCTCGCGCCAGTTGTAGAGTTCCTCCTTCAGCTGGTATTCGATGAGCTGGCGCTTCTCCTCGACGACGAGGATTTCCTCCAGCCCTTCGGCGAACTGGCGCACGCCCTCGGACTCGAGCGGCCAGACCATGCCGACCTTGTAGAGGCGGATGCCGATCTCGGCGGCGAGCCGTTCGTCGATGCCGAGGTCGTCGAAGGCCTGGCGCACGTCGAGGTAGGACTTGCCGCAGGTGATGATGCCCAGGCGCGGGTTCGGGCTGTCGATGACGATCTGATTCAGCTTGTTGGCGCGGGCATAGGCCAGCGCAGCGTAGAGCTTGTGGTGCAACAGGCGCTCTTCCTGCACGAGACGGTCGTCCGGCCAGCGGATGTTGAGTCCGCCCGGCGGCAGCACGGTGTCGGGCAGCACGATCCCGATGCGATGCGGGTCGACGTACACCGAGGCGGAGGACTCGACCGTGTCAGCCACCGCCTTGAAGGCGACCCAGCAGCCGGAATAGCGCGACATGGCCCAGCCGTGCAGGCCGAGGTCGAGGTAGTCCTGCACGCCCGAGGGCGCCAGCACCGGCATCATCACCGCCTTGAAGGCGTGCTCGGTCTGGTGCGGCACGGTGGAGGAGCGCGCGGCGTGGTCGTCGCCGGCCACCACCAGCACGCCGCCGTGCTTCGAGCTGCCGGCGGCGTTGGCGTGGCGGAAGACGTCGCCGCAGCGGTCGACGCCCGGCCCCTTGCCGTACCACAACGCGAAGACCCCGTCGTATTTGGCGCCGGGGAAAAGATTGACCTGCTGGGTGCCCCAGATGGCGGTGGCGGCAAGATCTTCATTCACGCCGGGCTGGAACTTGATGTGGTGCGCTTCGAGATGCGCGCGCGCCTTCCACAGCGTCAGATCGAGGCCGCCCAGCGGCGAGCCGCGGTAGCCGGAGACGAAGCCGGCGGTATTGAGCCCGGCGGCGAGGTCGCGGCTGCGCTGCATCATCGGCAGGCGGGCAAGCGCCTGCGTGCCGGACAGGTAGACGCGGCCGGATTCGAGGGTGTACTTGGTGTCGAGCGTGGTGTCGGCTTCCGGTCCGGAACGGGCCGGGGTGGCGGTGTCCGCCATAAGTGTTTCCTCCGCAAAAATCGTGTTTTTGACGTGGGGCCGATTGTGTGGCCCCGACCGGTCGGACGTCTTGTGGACTCCGCCGCGGCGAAATTCTACACGCAGTGCCCTTCGGCTAGGGGAGGATCTTGCCCGGGTTGAGCAGATTTTCCGGATCGAGCGCCTGCTTGAGCGCGCGCATGACGTCGATCGCGCCTTCGCCGTGTTCCGCGATGAGGAATTTCTGCTTGCCGATTCCCACGCCATGCTCACCCGTGCAGGTGCCTTCCATGGCCAGTGCCCGCTCGACGACGGCGCGGTTGATCTTCTCGGCCTCCGCCACCTCCTGCGGGTTGGCCGGATCGATCAGCACGACGAGATGGAAATTGCCGTCCCCGACATGGCCGAAGAGCGGGATGGGAATCGTGCAGTGGGCGATATCCTCGTTGGTGGCGCGTATGCATTCGGCCAGGCGCGAGATCGGCACGCAGACATCGGTGGGGAAGGCGCGTGAGCCGGGTTTCAGCTGTAGGCAGGCGAAGTAGGCGTCGTGGCGCGCCTGCCAGAGCCGGGAACGGTCCTCGGGACGAGTGGCCCATTCGAAATCCATGCCGCCGTGGCCGGCGGCGAGTTCCTGCACTAGGGCGGCCTGCTCCTCGACCCCGGTGGGCGAGCCATGGAACTCGAAGAACAGCGTAGGGGCTTCCTTCAAAGTGGTCTTGCTGTAGCGGTTCACCGCGGAAATGGTGAGGGTGTCGAGCAGTTCGATGCGCGCCACCGGCACACCGAGCTGGATGGTCTGGATAACGGTATCGACTGCGGCGTCCACGCTCGGGAAGGCGCATACCGCGCTGGAGATGGCTTCCGGCACCGGATACAGCCTGACGGTCAGTTCGGTGATGATGCCGAGCGTTCCTTCCGAGCCGATGAATAGCCGGGTCAGGTCGTAGCCGGCGGAGGATTTGCGCGCGCGGCCGCCGGTGCGGATGATGCGGCCGTCGGCCAGCACCACGGTCATGCCGAGCACGTTCTCGCGCATGGTGCCGTAGCGCACGGCGTTGGTGCCGGAGGCTCGGGTCGCGGCCATGCCGCCGAGGGAGGCGTCGGCGCCGGGGTCGATGGGAAAAAACAGTCCGGTGTCGTGCAGCTCGGCGTTGAGTTGCTTGCGGGTGACGCCCGGCTGCACCGTGGCATCGAGGTCCTCGGGGTGGATAGTGATGACGCGGTTCATGCCGGTGAGGTCGATATTTACTCCGCCGTGGATGGCAAGGAAGTGGCCCTCCACCGAACTGCCGGCGCCGAAGGGAATCACCGGCACCCTGTGAGTGCGGCAGAGGCGTACCGTCTCGGCGACCTCTTCCGTGGATTCGGCGAACACGACGGCGTCGGGGGCGGCCGTCGGATGCACGGATTCGTCGCGGCCGTGCTGATCGCGCACGGCCTGGCTGACTGAGAAACGGCTGCCGAAGCGCTGCGACAGTGCAACGGCCAGGGGGGTGGGCAGGGGCGGATGGGGCGGGTAAGGATGGTTCATTAATAAGCCCTCACTCTCATGCAATACCGCATGCTTCCTCGAAATCCAGTCTCGGGCTGCGCGGGAACAAGCGATCGGGGTCACCATGGCCGAGGTTGCAGATGAAATTCGACTTGATCCGGCCATCGGGGAAGAACTCGCGGTCGACCAAGACGTTGTCGAAACCGGACATGGGACCGCAATCGAGCCCAAGGGCGCGTGCGGCCAACATGAAATAGGCGGCCTGCAAGGTGCCGTTGCGAAAGGCGGTGGTGGCTGCGATCGCCTCCTTGCCCGGCCCGTCAAACCAGGGGCGGGCGTCGGTATGCGGGAACAGCTTGGGCAGTAAATCGTAGAACCGGCTGTCGTTGCCGAAAATGGCGGTGACAGGTGCCGCCAGGGTTTTGGCCCGGTTGCCTTCCATCAGAGCCGGTTGCAGGCGGGCCTTGGCCTCGGCGGATTTGATAAAAACAACCCGCATCGGGCTGCAGTTTGCCGAGGTCGGCCCCATGCGGGCGAGGCCCCAAACCTGTCGGAGCAGGGCATCGTCGACCGGCTTGTCCAGCCAGTCGTTGTGGGTTCGGGCCTGAAGGAAAAGGGTGTCGAGGGCTTGCGAACTCAGTTGGGGCGCATTCATTTCCTGCTCTCTTCGAAATGGAGCCTGGATTCTACGCCGGGGTCGGAAACCGGGTGTATCAGGCATACGGCCAGAGGGGTTTATGGCCCCCAAGCGATTTTCTTGCCTGCTCCGACAGTTGTTTGACTTTTCTGGTGAAAACAAGCAAAATTCGCGGTTTCGCTGGAGGGGTTCCCGAGCGGTCAAAGGGAACAGACTGTAAATCTGTCGGCTCTGCCTTCGAAGGTTCGAATCCTTCCCCCTCCACCAGCAGAATAGTAGGGGCCGGCATGGCGGTGGCGGGTTCCGGGGGACGGCGGGCGGCGGTAGTTCAATGGTAGAACCTCAGCCTTCCAAGCTGATGACACGGGTTCGATTCCCGTTCGCCGCTCCAGCAGCAGTTTGACTGCCCATGTAGCTCAGTGGCAGAGCACTCCCTTGGTAAGGGAGAGGTCGCGTGTTCAATCCACGCCATGGGCACCACTAGCAGCATTGGTTTGATGACTTTTTGGTTCCGACATAACCTGCTTTGCAGGGGAGTCTTCACTGAAACTTTGTTTTGGGACAGGTAACGACATGGCTAAAGGCAAATTCGAACGTACGAAGCCGCATGTGAACGTGGGGACGATTGGACACGTGGACCATGGCAAGACGACCTTGACGGCGGCGATCACGACGGTGCTGTCGACCAAGTTTGGTGGCGAGGCCAAGGCCT
>JACRPA010000003.1 GCA_016214145.1 Rhodocyclales bacterium | reverse complement strand
GCCGAGCGCGCCCAGCACCATCTTCTCGAACACCGGCTCCGAGCTGCCCTTCTTCATCTTGCGCATGAAGTATTTCTCGAAGGCGATCTTGGCCAGGTGCACCCACTTGCCCTCGGAGAACCAGTTCACGTTGCGCGGCGGGATCTGCGGCAGGGCGACGAAGGCCACGCCGGTGTCGCCGAAGTCGGCCAGGCACACCGCGTTCCAGGTCGCCTTGTGACTCGGCTCCTTGCCATCCAGCTCTTCGCGGATGTTGTGCACCGTGGCGGTGACCATCGACTCGATCATGTAGCCGGTCTTCGGCGCGCCGGTCGGCACCGGGGTCGCCTCGACCGGCGGGATCGCCACGCAGACGCCGACCGAGTAGATGTTCTTGAACTTCGGGTTGCGCTGGTGCTGGTCGATGAGGATGAAGCCGCGCGGATTGGCCAGGCCCTCGATGCCGAACACCGCATCGACGCCCTTGAAGGCGGGCAGCATCATCGAGTACTTGAAGTCGAGCACGTGTTCCTTCTTCGGCGTGCCGTCGTCGTTGTGCTCGGTGACGTACATCTTGCCGGCCTCGACCTTGGTGGTCTTGGCGTTGCATATCCACTTGATGTGCCGGTCGCGCATGGCCGATTCCATCAGGCCCTTCGAGTCGCCGACGCCGCCCAGGCCGAGATGGCCGATGTAGGGCTCGGCGGTGACGAAGGTCATCGGCACCTTGTCGCGGATCTTGCGCTTGCGCAGGTCGGTGTCCATGATCATGGCGAACTCGTAGGCGGGGCCGTAGCAGGACGCCATCTGCACCGCGCCGACGACGACGTGGCCGGGATCCTTGACGAACTCGCCCCAGGCCTTTTCCGCCGCGACCGCGTGGTCGACGTGGCAGATCGAGTGCGTGTGGCCGTTCGGGCCGAGGCCCTCGACTTCCTCGAAGGCCAGCTTCGGCCCGGTGGCGATGACGAGATAATCGTAGTCCATCGTGCCGCCGTCGCCCAGCTCGAGCTGGTTCTTCTCGGGATGCACGCGCTTGACGCCGGCGGCGGAGAAATCGATGTTCTTGCGGCCGAGGATGGCCGCCAGGTCGAGCTCGATGTCCTCGCGCTTGCGCCAGTTGACCGCCACCCAGGGGTTGGACGGCACGAAATGGAAAGTCGGCGAATTCGAAACGACCGTGACGCGGTCTTCCTTGCGCAGGAACTCCCGCAGTTCGAACGCCGCGGGCAAACCGCCGATGCCGGCGCCCATGATTACAACATGTGCCATCCTTGCCTCCTCATTTTTGAATTATGTTGAACTGCTGCCGCCGGCCATTATCCAGCCCCTGCGCGACCGGCCTGAATCGCGATAGTAATGCTCCTATAACCGCGATCTATTTTTTCAAGCTTAAACCTTTTCCCGCCAGATATTCCGGCAGCCGGTCTCGCGCACGCAGAGCGTAGCGATGGCGCCGAGGACGGCGGCGCCGGCCATCAGCAGCAGGCCGGTCTGGTAGTCGGAGGCGGCATACAGGCGGGCGCCGCCTTCCATGCCGCCCTGCCAGCTGCGGTCCATGGCCCAGCCGACCAGCGGCTGCAGGATGGCCGGGCCGAGGAAGACGCCGACGTTCACCACGCTGGTGGCCATGCCGGAGAGCAGCGGCGGATTGACTTCCTTGGCGCAGGCCCAGGACAGCGTCAGGCTCGCCGTCAGCACGCCCATCGCGCCGCACAGCGCGTAAGTGAGCGCTGGCGGCAGCGGCCCGGCGAGGAGCCAGACGAGCCAGCCAAAAGCATGCAGGGCGGCGCCGGCGACCATCACCGGCTTGCGTTTGCCCATGCGGTCGGAGATGCGGCCGACCAGCACGCAGCCGACGGCGAAGCCGATGAAGTACACGCTGATGTGGTTCGAGGCGACGGCCCGCGTCATGCCGTGCACCTGGGTGAAGAAGGGCACGGCCCACAGTCCGGCGAAGGCGAAAAAGCTGCCGGCGATGCCGAGGTTCACGAAGAAGCCGGGCCAGGTGGCGGGATTCTTCATGACGACGACGAGATTGCCGAGCCAGGCGGTGCGGTCGACATGGGTCGCCGGTCTGGCCGTCTCCGCTGCGGGACTGTCCTTGACGAAGAACCAGGACAACAGGCCGATGGCCAGCGAGAGCACGCCGACCACCACGAATACCTGACGCCAGCCGGCCGCCTGCGCCGCCCAAGCCAGCGGCGCGCCGGCCGTCACCGAACCGATGTTGCCGATGAACATGGCCGTGCCGGTGAGCGTGGCGAAGCGGCGCTCCTCGTACCAGACGGCGATGAGCTTGAGCAGGGCGATGAAGGCCACCGAGACGCCGAGGCCGACCAGGGTGCGGCCGGCGACCGCCAGCTCGAAGCTCGGCGCCAGGCCGAAGAGCAGCGAACCCGCGCCGGCGACGATGCCGCCGAGGGTGAGGATCTTGCGCGGGCCCAATGTGTCGGCGAGCACGCCGGTGGGGATCTGCATCACCGTGTAGACGTAGAAATAAGTCGCCGCCAGCGCGCCGAGCGAGGCGGCGGTGGTCTGGAAGCTCGCCGCCAGGTCGCCGGCGATGGCCGCCGGCGCGACGCGGTGGAAGAAGGACAGCAGGTAGGCGCCGATCGCCAGAATCAGGGCCAGGCTGCGCAGGCGCTTCTGCGCCGGTGTCAGTTCAATCGGCATCGTCGGAGAAAGTCAGTCCCCCCGGCACGGCGGCGGCGGCGCCGGCGCGGCCGATCTCGTCGAGGTGCTGCTGCAGCTCGGCGCGCTCCATCTCCTCGAAGGAGAGGCTGAGGAAGGTGAGGATGCGCTCGGCCAGCAGCGCGTAGGCCTTCATGAAGGCTTCGCGGATTTCAGCATCGCTGCCGGTGGCCGAAGCCGGATCGTCGACGCCCCAGTGCGCGCGCAGGAAATTCCCCGGCCACACCGGGCACACTTCATTGGCGGCGTTGCCGCACACCGTCACCACCAGGTCGAGTTGCGGCGCGCTCGGCGCGGCAAACTCGTCCCAGCTCTTGCTGCGCAGATGGGCGGTGTCAAGGCCCTGCTCGTCCAGCAGTGCCAGCGCGAAGGGATTCACTTTCCCGGCCGGCTTGCTGCCGGCGGAAAAAGCGCGCACGCGCCCGCCGCCGAGGGCGTTGAACAGCGCCTCGGCGAGGATGCTGCGCGCCGAATTGCCGGTGCAGAGAACGAGGATGTTCCAGGGGCGTGCGCTCATAAGCCGTCCACAAATAATTCCCCCCTTTGGAAAAGGGGGGCGAGGGGGGATTTTAAAGCCGCCGGCAACGCGACGCCGCTGATAAATCCCCCCAACCCCCCTTTTCTGACCGAAGAAATCCCCGTGGGACAAAGGGGGGCTTCATCATCATAAACGCTTGCGCGGTTGACGCAGCGTCAAGCGCTCGCCGTCGAGGCTGAGCGTGCCCGCCGCCTGCAGCCGGGCCAGCGCGCGGTAGAGCGCCTCGTGCGTGAGGCCGAGCTCGGCCGCCCAGGCCTTGCGCGACCGGGCCAGCGCGAGCGTTCCCGCCGTTCCCTCGGACTCGATGGCGTGCAGGATGCGCGCTTCGGCGCCGTGCAGGCTGAGGCGCTCGCAGCGCGCGCGCAGCTTGCGCACCTCGCGCGCCAGTTGCGCCATCCAGGCATTGCTGAAGGCGGCGTCGCCTTCCAGCGCCTCGCGGAAGGCGCGCAGCGGAAAGGCCAGCAGGCGCCCCGCCGCCGTCGCCTCGGCATCGCAGTGATAGGCCTTCGATTCCAGGCTGGCCTCGGCGAAGAAGCCGCCGCGGCTGCGCTGCAGGATGACTTCGCCGCCCTCGCGCGAGCGTCGCAGCAGGCGCACCTCGCCGTCGAGGACGCAGAACATCGCCTTCGGCCGATCGCCCTGGCGGAAAACCGTCTCGCCGGCGGCAAGCGCGCGCACGCGGGCGGCGTCGCGCAGCGCAGCCGGAATGTGCGCCAGTTCGGGACGGGCGGCGGCAAGGGCGGGCCAGGTCATATGATCCGGATCATAACGCAGGCCGGGCCGCGCGCCCTACCCTGCGGGCTGACAAAATCCGGGAGAAAACCTCATGAATCGCAAACTGCGTGTCGCGCTGGCCGCCGGCCTTTGCTTCGGCACCGCCCACGCCCAGAAGCACGACCCCGCCATGCACATGCAGCATCAGGCGCAAGCCGCCAAGCCGGCTGCGAAGGCGGCGCCGAAAGACACCCGCCAGGCCGTCAGGTTTCCGAAAACGCTGCGCGAACACACGCTGACCAACATGCGCGACCACCTGCTGGCGCTGCAGGAAATCCAGGAGGCGCTGGCGAAGCAGGAATACGACAAGGCCGGCGACATCGCCGAGCAGCGGCTGGGGATGAGCTCGCTCGCCCTGCACGGCGCGCACGAGGTGGCGAAGTACATGCCGAAGGGCATGCAGGACGCCGGCACCGCGATGCATCGCAACGCCAGCCGCTTCGCCGTCGCGTCGAAGGACGCCGGCGCCACCGGCGACGTCAGGCCGGCGCTGGCCGCGCTTGCTTCAACGACGGCGCAATGCGTGGCCTGCCACGCGGGTTACCGGGTGTACTGAATATAGGAGCGGGCTTGCCCGCGATACGGCTGCAGCATCGCCCTGTAGGAGCGGCCTTGGCCGCGATCGGCCGCCGTATCGCGGCCAAAGCCCGCTCCTACAGAAACCCTAGAACTCCAGCGCGTCCTTGATGGCGTCGATGCCGGCCTTGGCGCACTTCTCGTCTATGTCGCCGCCCGGCGCGCCGGAGACGCCGATGCCGCCGAGGATGCTGCCGCCCGCCTCGATCGGCATGCCGCCGCCGAGCGCCACGACGTGGGGCAGATTGCGCAGGCCGCTGGACGGCTTGCCAGGCTGGCTGATCTCGGCGATGCCGGTGGTGCTGCTGCGGAAGCTCACCGCCGTCCACGCCTTGCCGATGGCCGTCCTCGGCGTGTGCGCGCCGGCATAGCGGTCGCGCAGCATCACCTGGGTCACGCCGGAGCGGTCCACCACCGCGACGGCCACCTGGTTGCCGCCGTCGCGGCAGGACTTCAGCGCCGCCTGCGCGGCCTTCAACGCCGTTTCCGGCGTCAGGGTGCGGATGTTGTAGGTGGCGTCCTGCGCGGCAGCCGTTCCGGCTGCAAGCATGAGCGCCAGCGCGGCGCCGAGCATCCTATTGCGTGTCATGGTCCCCTCCGTGGCGAAAGACTCAGGCGGAAATTTACCACCTCCGGCAGCACCGGCAGAATCAGTTTTTCGTTTTAGGCGATAAGCAAAAAAGTCAGTCCCCGCAGAACGGCGATCGCGTCATTGATTGATGCCGGCCGCGCCAACGGCCCGCGGGCAGGTTGCCCGAGCTGGATTGATGACTTATTCATAGTTCAAATTCGGCATCGAAAGGTTTGCCGCCCTTGACCACCGGCAGGGTCAGGGTGCGGTCCCAGTCGGACCAGCCGCCGTTGTAGACGCGCACGTCGCGGTAGCCGAGCGCCTTCAGCTGCAGCCAGGCCAGCGTGGAACGGAAGCCGTCGTGGCAGTAGGCGATCACCGTGTTGTCCTTCGGCACGTCCCTGTAGAGCGCGGCCAGTTCCTCCAGCGATTTCCACTGCTGCGACTGGCCGTCGACGCCCTGCAGGCTGACGATGTTGACGGCGCCGGGAATGTGGCCGCCCTGCACCGAATGCTGGATGCGGCTGCCCTCGTACATGTCGGCGGGGCGCGCGTCGACCAGCGTGATGCGCGCATCGCGCCCGGCGACGGCGCGGCGGTAGACCTCCGGCCAGGCGACGAGGCGGCCGGGATCGGCGGCCTTCAGCGTCACCCGGCCGGGTTTCTTCGGCGGGGTCGGCGTTTTCGTCAGTTCGTTGAAGCCGGTCCAGCCCACCGTGCCGCCGTCGAGCAGCTTGACGCGCCGCATGTCGAAGCCATGGAGATCGAGCAGGAACAGCACGCGCGAAGCCAGCGCCGTGACGGAATCGTCATAGACGACGAGGGTCGAGTCGTCGTTCACGCCCCAGCGCCGCAGCGTCGCCTGGAAGGCTTCGCGCGAGGGGAAGCGCATTATCGGCAGCTCGTCGTTGGCGCCGAGGTCGGCGAAGCGCTGCACCTGGATCGCGCCGGGAATGTGGCCGACCGTGGCGTGGCGGTGCGGGTGGTAGCGCACTTCGAGCACGACCAGCTTCGGATCCTTGAGCCTGTCCGACAGCCAGTCGGCATCGACGAGGAAATCCGGCTTGCCGGCGGCGTGGGCGCCGGCTGCGATCAGCAAGGTTGCCAGCAGCGCGAAGATTCGTTTCATGATCGATCAGTCCTCAGAACCAGCTCTCGACTTTGGCGCGGGAAGGCACGCCACCCGCATGCACCACCTTGCCGTCGATGACCACGCCCGGGGTGCTCATCACGCCATGGGCGACAATCTGCTTCATGTCCTCGATCTTTTCAAGCCGGATGTCGACGCCTTTCGCCTGCGCCACGTCCTCGATCAGCTTGAGCGTGTTGCGGCAGTTGGCGCAGCCGGTGCCGAGCACCTTGATGTTCTTCATGGCGGATACTTCCTATAGCACGGCGTTGAACACGAAGCCGACCAGCAGGATGCCGCCGGCCACCACGCCGGCGAAAATCGCGATCAGCTTCACCTTGAGCACCTTGCGCAGGATGATGAACTCCGGCAGCGAGAGCGCGATCACGCTCATCATGAACGCCAGCACCGTGCCCAGCGCCGCGCCCTTGGCCAGCAGCGCCTCCACCACCGGGATGATGCCGGCGGCGTTGGTGTACATCGGCACGCCGATCAGCACGGCGGCCGGCACCGACCACCAGGCCTCGCGGCCCATGATCGAGGCCATGAAATCCTCGGGCACGTAGCCGTGGATGAGGGCGCCCGCGGCGATGCCGGCGATGATGTAG
Source organism: Rhodocyclales bacterium (assembly GCA_016214145.1). GTDB lineage: Bacteria > Pseudomonadota > Gammaproteobacteria > Burkholderiales > Rhodocyclaceae > Desulfobacillus. The sequence goes on along the minus strand of JACRPA010000003.1, from coordinate 390,531 downwards.
GGCCAGACCTTGCCGACGATTTCCTTCACATGGTGCCGGCCGGCGGCGAAGCGTTCCGGCCAGGCCATGCCCTCGGGGACTTCGGCCTCCTCGGCATTGGCCGCCTGGGCCATCTCGCGCACCCAGTCCTCCAGCAGGTGCTCCAGCTTCAGCCGGCCGATGACCCAGCCGGCGAGGATCGCCACCGACAGCCCCAGGCCGAGGTAGAGCGCGGCCACCTTCCAGCCGAACATCGCCAGGAGCAGGCCGAGCGCGATTTCGTTGACCATCGGCGCCGAGATCAGGAAGGAGAAGGTCACGCCCATCGGCACGCCGGCCATGAGGAAGCCCATGAACAGCGGCACCGCCGAGCAGGAGCAGAACGGCGTGACGACGCCGAGGCCCGCCGCCATGACGTTGCCCGCGCCCTCGCGCCGCCCGGCCAGCAGCGCCCGCGTGCGTTCGGGCGAGAAGAAGGTCTGGATCACGCCCATGACGAAGACGATCAGGGTCAGGAGCAGCAGCACCTTGGGCGTATCGTAGATGAAGAAATGGACGGCCTCGGCGAAATGCGTGCCCCGCGTGAGCGGCAGCAGCGCGAGCGCCGCATCGGCGATGGGCGTCAGGCTGGCGTAGAGGACGACCCACGCCGTGAGGAAGGCCAGCGTGGCGGCCCAGGCGGCGCGGCTCGCGGGCAGGGAACCGGCGGCGAGCGGATTCATGAGCGTCCTGCGCCGCGCGCCTGTATCGGCGGACAGGGCACGCTGCCGTAGGAGCAGAAGACGCAGCAGTCGCCGGACTTCGGCTTCAGCAGCGCGTGGCAGCCTTCGCATTCGTAGAACCACTGGCAGGCGTCGGCGGGCATGGTTTCCGTCTTGCGATGGCCGCAGTGCGGGCAGACAAGCTCGGATTCGGGAAGAATTGGCATCACTGGCGTTGGCTCATCGAATCGGCTTCTGCTCATCCGCCAGTCCTGTGGCCAGCCTGGCCGCCGTGGCGGTGTAGCGAAGGCAGCGCTCGCCCAGGCCCTGCTCCCGGAACATCCGCTGGCCATCCGGCGTGGCGAGGTCGCAACCGAGCAGATCGGTGCAGCCGGTGGCGCCGAACTCGCCGCGGAAGGCATCGATCAGCCTGCGCGTCGCGGCGTAGCTCTGCTCGACCGACTCGCCCGCGCGTTCGCGGCCGTAGGCGAGGTTGAGCACCATCACGCCGCCGCTGAGCGCGCCGCACAGGCCGGAGGTGCGCGCCAGCCCGCTGCAGAAACCGGTGGCGATGGCCGGAATCAGGGGAGACTCGACGCCAAGATGCCTGGCGCCGGCCATCAGCACCGCTTCGGCGCAGAAATGCCCGGCGGCGAACAGCCGCGCGGCGTGCGCCTCGGGCGCCTCCGGGGTTTCCGGGATGTCTTCAGACGAAGTTGTCATTGTTCCTCCTCAGGCGCTCGCCGCGCCGCGTTCGTACCATCCCTTGCTGGCATTCACCACCTTGACAACCCCCAGCATCACCGGCACCTCGATCAGCACGCCGACCACCGTGGCGAGCGCCGCGCCGGACTCGAAGCCGAACAGGCTGATGGCCGCCGCCACCGCCAGCTCGAAGAAATTGCTGGCGCCGATCAGCGCCGAGGGGCAGGCGACGTTGTGCTGCTCGCCGACGGCGCGGTTCAGCCAATACGCCAGCGCGGAATTGAAGAAGACCTGGATGAGGATCGGCACCGCCAGCAGCGCGATGACGAGCGGCTGCGAGAGGATGGCCCTGCCCTGGAAGGCGAAGAGCAGCACCAGCGTGGCGAGCAGGGCCGCGATCGACCACGGCCCGGCTTTCGCCATGGCGCCGTCGTACGCAGACTGACTTTTCTGCAGCAGCGAACGCCGCCACGCTTGCGCCAGCGCCAGCGGGATGACGATGTAGAGCACGACGGAAGTCACCAGCGTGTCCCACGGCACGGTGATGGCCGAGATGCCGAGCAGCAGGCCGACGATGGGGGCGAAGGCGAAGATCATGATGGTGTCGTTCACCGCCACCTGCGAGAGCGTGAACAGCGGGTCGCCGTCGGAGAGCCGGCTCCAGACGAAGACCATCGCCGTGCACGGCGCCGCGGCGAGCAGGATCAGGCCGGCGATGTAGGAATCGATCTGGTCGGCCGGCAGCAATGGCGCGAACAACTGGCGGATGAACAGCCAGCCGAGGAAGGCCATCGAGAAGGGCTTCACCAGCCAGTTCACGAACAGCGTCACGCCGATGCCGCGCACATGCTTGCGCACCTCGTGCAGCGCGCCGAAGTCCACCTTCACCAGCATCGGGACGATCATCACCCAGATGAGCAGGCCGACGGGGAGATTCACCCGCGCCACTTCCATGCGGCCCAACATCTGGAACGGCGCCGGCAGGAGCTGGCCGAGGGCGATGCCGGCGACGATGCAGAGGAACACCCAGACGGTCAGGTAGCGCTCGAACAGGCCCATCGGCGCGTTCGCGGCAGCCTTGGCGGTGACTTCGCATTGCGCGCTCATTGTCCGGCCTCCCTGTGAATCCGTTGCGCCGCGGCCTTCGCTTCCTCCGCCATCATCGTCTCAAGCGGCAGGGCAAGAAAGACCTCGACGCGCCGCTTGAGCGATTGGTAAGCCTCTTCGAAAGCGGCGCGCCGCGCTTCCAGCGGCTCGACATGCGCCGGATCGGGAATGCCCCAGTGCGCCGTCGCCGGGTGTCCCGGCCACACCGGGCAGGCTTCGTTCGCCGCGTTGTCGCAGACGGTGAAGATGAAATCAAGAGTCAGTCCCGGCGAGACGGCAATTTCGTCCCAGGATTTGCTGCGCGCGTCGGGCAGCGAAATGCCGTGCCTCTCAAGCGTTTCCAGTGCGACGGGATTCACCCGCCCGGTCGGCTTCGAGCCGGCGGAAAAGGCGCGCACGCGGCCAGCGCCCAGATGATTGAACAGCGCCTCGCCGAGGATGCTGCGGGCGGAATTTCCGGTGCACAGGACGAGGATGTTGAAAGTGCGTTGCGTCATGATCGGTTCAGGAGACGGCGGATTTGCGGCGCTTCGCCTTCGCCGGCGGACAGGGTTTTCCGCCGCAGCAGTTCTCGGTGAGGAAGGCGACGATACCGTTCATCGCCTCGAAGTCGGCGGAATAGAAGATGAAGCGGCTCTGCTGGCGCGCGCGCACCAGACCGGCATTGGCGAGTTGCGCCAAGTGAAACGACAGCGTCGCTGCGGGTACGCCGAGCCTCCCGCCGACATCGCCGGCGCACAACCCTTCCGGCCCGGCCTCGACGAGCAGGCGGAAAATCGCCAGGCGCGTTTCCTGCGCCAGCGCCGCCAGGCACGCGACCGTCCGTTTCAGTTCCATATTTCCATAATAATAGAATTGTTAGCCGGCTGGCAAGAACGACTCCGGCGCTCCTCAGGGTTGCGCCGCCGCGCCGCCGCCGCGCAACAGAATCGCCGCCAGCGCGAGCGCACTGAACACGGCCCCGGCGATGAAGGTCCGGTCGGCGCCGAAGGCATCCCAGAGGAACCCCGCCAGGACGCTGGCGAACAGCATCGCCACGCCGCTCACCAGATTGAAGAAGCCGTAGGCGGTGCCGCGCAGATCCGCCGGCGCGGTATCGGCCACCATCGTTGCCAGCAGCCCCTGCGTGATGCCCATGTGCAGACCCCACAGCGTGATGCCGGCCCACACCCAGATCCAGTGGTTGCTGTACGCCAGGGCGACATCCGCGGCGACCAGCACCGCCAGGCCCAGCGCGAGCAGCCGGTCATGGCGCATGCCGTCTGAGAGCCGGCCGAAGGGATAGGCCGCCGCCGCATAGACGACATTCATGCCGATCAGCACCAGCGGCGTGAAGGCGATCGGCAGCCCGCCCTGCTGGGCGCACAGGATGAGGAAGGCTTCGGAAAAACGCGCCAGGGTGAACACGGCGCCGATCGCCACCACCCACCAGTAAGGCCTGGTGAGCCGGCGCAGGTTGTCGCGGCGGATCGGATTGACGGCGTGTTGGCGCGGCTGACTTTCCGGCTCGCGCACGCCGAAGGCGAGCAGCGCCACGGCGAGGAAGCCGGGAATGATCGCCACCCAGAACACGGCGCGGAAATCGTTCGCCCAGGCGAGCATCAATCCCATGGCGAGCAGGGGGCCGAGGAAGGCGCCGACGGTGTCGAGCGACTGGCGCAGGCCGAAGGCCGCCCCGCGGATCCCGGGCGGCGCGAGATCCGCCACCAGCGCATCGCGCGGCGCGCCGCGGATGCCCTTGCCGACGCGGTCGATCAGCCGCGCGGCGAGAACGAAGCCGGCGCCCGTCGCCAGCGCGAAGAGCGGCTTGGAGAGCGCCCCCAGGCCGTAGCCGAGCAGGGTCAGCGGCTTGCGCCGGCCCCACCAGTCGCTGAGCACACCGGAGAACACTTTCACGATCAGGGCGGTGGCCTCGGCAGCGCCCTCGATCAATCCGACTGTCAATGCGCTCGCGCCAAGGACGGTGACCATGAACACCGGCAGCAGGCTGTGGATGATCTCCGAAGAGACGTCCATCAGCAGGCTGACGAAGCCGAGCGCCCAGATGGCCGGGGGGATGTTGGTTCGGCCAGCGGCGTTGTCTGCGCCCGGGGCCTGCTGCACTACCCTTCCTCCCCCGCAATACCGAGCTTGCGCAGCTTCTCCCACAGGTTCTTGCGGCTGATGCCGAGCACCGCGGCGGTCTCCGCCATGCGCCAGTGGTTGGCGCGCAGGGCGCTCTCGATGTAGCGCCGTTCGCAGGCCTGCAGGTAATCGGTCAGCAGCTCGGCGGGGGCGTCGTCCTGCGGCACGGGCAGCTCGCCGAAGAGCAGCTCGGGCGTCAGCACCGGCTGGGTGGTGAGGATGCAGGCGCGTTCGAGGACGTGCTTGAGCTGGCGGATGTTGCCCGGCCAGGGGTAGTCGAGCAGGGGCTTTTCCGCGCTGCGGTGAAGGCGGCGCACGACGCCGCCGTGCTCGGCCGCGCAGCGCGCGAGCAGCCGCTCGGTGAGCCAGAGGATGTCTTCCTTGCGCTCGCGCAGCGGCGGAACGTGCAGGTGGATGACGTGGATGCGGTAATAGAGGTCCTCGCGGAACTCGCCCGCCTCGACCATCTGCTTGAGATCGCGGTTGGTGGCGCAGACCAGGCGGATGTCCACCGGGATCGGCGTGTCGCCGCCGACGCGCACGATCTGCCGTTCCTGGATGGCGCGCAGCAGCTTGACCTGCATGGCCGGCGTCGTGTCGCCGATCTCGTCGAGGAACAGGGTGCCGCCGTCGGCCTGCTCGAAGAGGCCCTTGCGGTCGCGCACGGCGCCGGTGAACGAGCCCTTGACGTGGCCGAACAGCTCGGCCTCGAGCAGGGATTCCGTCAGCGCGCCGCAGTTCACCGCGACGAACGGCCGCGACCCTTCGGCGTCCCGCGCGCGGTGCAGCGCGCGCGCCACCTCTTCCTTGCCGACGCCCGATTCGCCGGTGATCAGCACCGTGCCGGAACTGCCGGCGATTTTCGGCAGCATGGCCTCGATGGCGCGCATGGCGCCGGAGATGCCCAGCGTCGGTTCGCCGGCGGCCGACGGTCGCCCCCGCACGCACAGGGCGCGCACCTTGTCGAGCAGCGCGCGGATGTCGAGCGGCTTGGTCAGATAGTCCTCGGCGCCCAGCTTGAGCATGCGCACGGCGCCGTCGATGGCGCCGTAGCCGGTGATGAAGATCCAGGGCGGCAGCTCCCCGCCCGCGGCGCGCGCCTGCTCGAACAGCGCCTCGCCGTCGATGTCGGGCAACTGGATGTCGCTCACCACCGCGTCGAAGCGCTTGCGGCCGAGCGTCTCCAGCGCCGGCCGGCCCTCCTTGAACCAGTCGCACTCGAAGCCCTCCAGCCTGAAGCGGACAATCAGGGCCTCGCCCATGATGGCGTCGTCCTCGATGAGGCAGATGCGGTACGGCCGCTGGTTCATGCTTCGGCTCCGACAGGCAGGCGTACTTCAAACACCATGAGGTTCTCCTTGACCTTCGCGGAAATCCGCCCGCCGAGCTGGTGCACGATCTGGTAGGTGACCCACAGGCCGAGGCCGTGGCCGCTTTCGGACAGGGGCGAGAAGGGCTCGAAGAGATGCTCCATCTGCTCCGTCGTAAGCAGCCTGCCATCGTTCGTCACGGTGATCGCCAGCTCGTTCGCATCGAACTCGATGAGGCAGCCGACGTCGCCGTCCTCGTTCGCCGCCTGGATGGCGTTGAGCAGGAGGTTGATGAATATCTGCCGTACGAGGGTGGCCGGCAGCGGCAGGGAATCCGGCAGGTCATTGCACCAGGCCGTCTTCAGCCGCTTCCTGTGCGATGCCGGGGCGACGAGTGTGCGCACGTCCTCGATATCCTGTTTTGCCAGATCGCGGCTTTTCAGGCGCGCCTCGACCAGCAGGGCGGCCACCGTCTCCTTCACCTGCACCAGGCCGCGCTCGATGAGGTCGATGGTTTTCAGCGTAAGCGGATCGGCGTCAGCATGGCACTTCAGCGTGTCGATGGCGGTGAGCATGCCGCCCAGCGGATTGTTGATCTCGTGGGCGATGCCCGCCGCCAGGCGGCCGACCGCCGCCAGCCGCTCGGTCTGCACCACCCGGCGCTCCAATTGCGCCTTCTCGCGCAGCTCCTGCACCATGCGCCGGTAGCTCTGGAACAGCCGGCCCAGCTCGTCGCGGTAGGCGTACAGGCCGGGATCGAGATCCTCCGGCAAGCCCTGGCCAAGGCCGTCGAGATGATCGGCCAGTTTCACCAGCGGCGCCGCCATGCGCCGTCCCCAGTACCAGTTCGCCGGCAGCAGCACCGCCAGCACCAGCAGGCCGATCAGCGCGCCGCTTTGCGCCGTGCGCCAGAAGCGCGGCACGAAGGCGCTTTTCGAATGCGAAATGACCAGCGCGCCGAGCAGCGCCGCCTCGTCGGCGATGGGCACCACGACATAGAGATGCCCGGCGTCCGGCAGCTCGACGGTGTGCGCATCGCGCCCCTGCAGCGCCTCGATGGCGTCGGCCAGCGCCGCCTGCTCGGGGCCGAAACGGCGGAAATCGGCCAGCATCGGCATCACGGTCGGCCGCGAGGAAACCACGATCCGGTAGCTTCGATCCAGCACGATGATGCCGTCGGGCTGCACCGGGTTGTCGCCGGCTTCGCCGTGGAACGGCGCCTGCACCAGCTCGAAGGCGCGCCAGACATCGTCGTGGAGCATGGCGCGGAACAGCGACTTCGACAGCGTGCGCCCGAGGCTCTTGGAACTGATGAGCAGGTCTTCCTTGAGATCGTCGTAGGCGCGCAGCATCAGCGCGCCGGACACCGCCAGCGCCGTGGCGACGATGAGGAAGCTGCCCCACAGCGGCAGCTTGAAACGGAAGCTGAGGTCGAAGAGCCGATTCATCTACCTTCCCCCCAACCCCCTTCCCGTGGAAGGGGGTGACGGTCATTCGCGGGCTGCGCCCTGAAGGGCTGGCGAAGCCGCCCTGAAGAAGTACTCTCGGGGTGCGCCCGCTCCATGTTGTTGGTTGCGCCCCCTTGGGGCGGCCCGGCGGGGGCACTCATTCCTCGCCAAAGGCCCGCATCATCTGCGCCACGCTGTCGTAGAGCTTTGGATCGTTGGTGGCGAAGCCGTCCAGGTTGAGGCGCTTGAGCAGGGCCTTGCCCGCCGGATCGGTGGTCATGCCGATCAGCACTTTCTGGAAAACGCGGAATTCGTCGTCGCCGACCGAGCGATGGGCGACGAAGGGCGGGAAGCCGTATTCCGGCGAGCGCGAGACGATGCGCGTCTTCGCCGTCAGATCGGGCTGCACCACCGCCAGCGTATCCCAGACGTAGCTGTCCACCGCCCCGCCGTTGGCCAGGCCGAAGGCGACGGCCTCCACCACCTTGCGGTGCGACCAGGTGAAGAAGGTCTTGCCGAAGAAGCGCGCCGGGTCCTCGCCCGCCTTGAACAGCTCGTAGCGCGGCGCCAGGTAGCCGGTGTTGGAATACGGGTCGGCATAGGCGAACACCATGTTCTTCAATTGCAGGATCGAGGTGGTGTGCGGGTTGGAGGCCGGCACGATGAAGTAGGAGCGGTAATACGGCCGGCCCTGGTAGAGCGGCACCGCCAGCAGCTTCACCTGCTTCTTCAGGTGCACGAAGGGGTAGTCGCAGATCCAGGCGAAGTCCAGCTTCTCCAGCCTCAGCAGGTCCATGGTTTCGCGATAGCTGTCGCGCTGGAGGAAAACCACCGGCCGCTTCAGTTTGGCTTCGAGATAGCGGCGCCATTCCTCCATCAGGCCGTGCTGGTCGTGCAGGAAGGCCGGCGTCAGGCCGATGCGAACCGGCGTGTTGCGTTGCGGTTCGGCGGCCAGCGCGCCCGTCGCCGCACCGAACGCCAGGGCGCAGAACACCAAAAAACCTGCCAGGAATCGCCTGGCGTTACCTGCAGGTAACGAATTTGCATTCATATCGGCTCCGCGTTACCGGATGGTAACTATTCTCCCGTCCGAAGCTGGTTTCAGTCTGATTCAGATCAAATCGCAGGCACATATCGTTTGATCGATTCACTCGGAAATCGGCCGGAGGCGCCCTGTCCATGCGGACTTTGCCGAGTCTGGCGCGAATCCTGCAATTCCCTGTTCGAGGTCAAGTAACGCATGGACATGCCCATCGCCCAGCCCATCGCAAGCAGCATGCCGGCCCGCTACCTGCCGTTGCCGGGGGATAGACGCGTCGCGTTCGCCGCCGAGGCCTGCATTGCCGCAAGGTCTCTGCCCAGCGCCTGCCAGCGCTGCGCCCAGGCCTGCCCGGCCGGCGCAGTCAGGGTGGGCGAAGCCGGCCCCGAACTGGTGGCCGGTTGCCTTGGCTGCGGGCGCTGCGCGGCTGCCTGTCCCACCGGCGCGCTCTATCTCAGGGGCTTTCCCAAGGACGGAACGTTACCGGACGGTAACGCGCCGCTGCGGATCGAATGCTGGAAAGTGCGTGCATCGTTTACCGGCCATACCGCCCTGCGCGTGCCCTGCCTCGGCGGCATCGGCATCGAACAGATACTGGAATGGCTGGCGAGCGCCGGCAACAGACCGCTTCATCTGGTGGACCGCGGCTGGTGCGGCCAATGTCTTGCGGGCGGTTCCGCTCATCCTGTTCTGCCCGCCCTTGAAGAAGTCGTCCGCATCCTCCGCGCCTGCGGGCAAGACGCAACCGGGCGGATTTCACTCGTCAGCGAACCCCTGCCCATGCTGCTCATGCCGGAGGCGATTCCCGAGCCGGCCACGCAGGAAAAAATCGGCCGGCGCGACTTCTTCCGCCGCTTCGCCGCGGAAGCGGCCGGCGCATTGCCGGCCGCGCCGCGCCCTGCTGCGCCGCGCCCACGGCGGGGCAGCGGCTTTCCGCTGCCCAAGCGGGAGCGCTGGCTTGCGGCGATGGAATCCATCTCCGGCGAGACATCCGCGCGCCTGCCCGCCGCCGTGCTGCCGGGACTGACTTTGCAAAAGGACTGCGATCACCTCGGCGTCTGCGCCGGCATGTGCCCGACCGGCGCGCTGTATGCGTATGAAGACGAGGACCACGCCGGCATCGGCTTCGAGCCGCGCGACTGCGTCGCCTGCGGCCTGTGCGTGCAGGCCTGTCCGGCGCAGGCCATCGAGGTTCGGCCGAGCGGAGCGCCCGACCAGTCCGTCGCCGCGCACACCCTGACGCGGTTCCCGCTCGCGCGCTGCGGGAACTGCCTGACGCCCTTCGCCGCCGCGCGCGGCGCGACGCTTTGCCCGGCCTGCAAACGCAGTCAGCAGATGTCGCAAAACCTCTTTGGCACGCATATTGCAGGTGCACAAACGAGACCCGAATGACCTTTCCAGACGAGGAGAGCCGACCATGGACCAATCGACGTTGAATCCGAAAATCACTCGCCGCCGCTTCCTGCAGGCGACCGGCATCGCCGGCGCGGCCGGCGCCGCCGGCCTGACGCTGGAACAGAGCGGGGCGCTGAATACCATCTCGACGGTGCATGCCCAGCCCGCCGCGGAGAAAGGCGGCGAGACGGTGATCACGAAAAACTTCTGCCACCAGTGCCCGGCGCGCTGCGGCATCGACGTGTACACCACCAACGGCCGCGTGCACGCCATCTACGGCACGCTCGACAACCCGCTCTCCAACGGCAAGCTGTGTCCGAAGGGCCACCTCGGCACCTATCTCCTCTACGACCCCGACCGCTTCAGGGGGCCGATGAAACGCACCAACCCGAAGAAGGGCCGCAACGAGGATCCGAAGTTCGTGCCGATTTCCTGGGACGAAGCGTTGCAGACCGTCGCCGACCGCCTCAACGCGCTGCGCGACAAGGGCGAGTCGCACCGCTTCGCCCTGCTCTTCGGCCGCGGCTGGGGCGCCGTCGACGCCGGCCTCTTCGGCAGCTTTGGCAAGCTCTACGGCTCGCCCAACATCGGCCTCGGCCACTCCTCCACCTGCGCCGACGGCTCGAAGAAGGCCAAGCTCTACACCGAGGGCACCTACGATTACAGCGCCTACGACTACGCCAACTGCAACAACCTGCTGATCTTCGGCGCCGGTTTTCTCGAAGCCTACCGCCCCTATAACTACAACATGCAGGTGTGGGGCCACATGCGCACCAAGGCGGCGAAGACCAAGGTCACGGTGGTCGACGTGCACATGTCCACCACCGGCGCCGCCGCCGACCGCCTGATCATGATCAAGCCGGGCACCGACGGCGCCATGGCGCTGGCGATGGCCCACGTCATCCTCACCGAGGGACTGTGGGACAGGAAGTTCGTCGGCGACTTCAAGCCGGTGGTGCAGCCGAAGGACCCGGACGCGCCGCGCATCCCGCTGCACAGGTTCGAGGCCGGCAAGGAACTCGACCCCGCCGTCTTCGAGGCGAAATGGACGCACGGCCTGATCGAGTGGTGGAACGCCGAATTGAAGGACCGCACGCCGGAGTGGGCGGAGAAGATCACTACCGTATCGGCGAAGGAAATCGCCGCCGTGGCGCGCGAACTGGCGACGGTGAAGCCCTCCATCGCGCTGTTCGAGCGGGGACCGACGGCACACACCAACGGCGTCTACAACGGCATGGCCATCCATTCGCTCAACGCGCTGGTCGGCAGCCTGTGGGCGGAAGGCGGCATCTTCCACCAGACGGCGAAGACACCGTGGGGCAAGCTCGACATCAAATCGGACGACTTCATGGACGACTATGCCAAGTCGGACGACCGGAAAAAGCCCAAGATCGACGGCGTCGGCAAGACCTACAAGATGGCCAGCGCGCAGATCCAGCGCATCGGCGAGTACCACATGAAGGGCGACCCCTACAAGCTCGACACCATCATGTTCTACCTGACGGCGCCGATCTTCTCCTCGCCCGAATGCAACAAGTGGGAGCAGGCCCTGCAGGACCTCTACGTCATTGAAACCTCGCCCTACCCGGGCGAGAACGCCATGTTCGCCGACCTGATCCTGCCCGACCACACCTACCTGGAGCGGCTGCAGGTGGCCGACACCTATTCCTTCCAGGGCTGGCCGATGTCCATGATCCGCACGCCGGCGGTGAAGCCGGTGTACGACACCAAGGTCATCGGCGACGTCGTCATCGAGATCGGCAAGCGCATCAAGGGGCCGATGGGAGACTACTACAAGCAGGTCGGCAACACCGAGAACATCATCAGGGCCATGGCCGCCGGCTTCGCCGAGAAACCGGGCGACAACGGGGTGAACGACTTCGAGTCCTTCAAGGCCAAGGGCGTCTGGTACAAGAAGCCGGTCGCCTACCGCCAGGTGCGCGGCGAATTCCTCGAATGGGACAAGGAAACCAAGTCGCATTCCCTGCCGATGGATGCCGCCAAGGTGAAGGAGAAGATCCTCAAGACGCCGACCGGCAAGTTCGAGTTCAAGTCGGGCTACATGGAGCAGGAGAAATACGCCCACTACATCCACGAGAAGCACGGCATCGCCGAGGACCGGGTCGGCTTCCCGCAGTGGATCGAGCCGAAATACTCCGGCAGCGGCGACCTGCACTTCATCACCGCCAAGCTGCCGATGGCCGCCGAAGGCCGCTCGAGCAACCTGGCGCACGCCATCGCCACGGCGCAGCCGACCCAGGGCGGCAAGCGCGACGTCTTCATGGAGATCAATCCGGAGACCGCCGCGAAGCTCGGCATCAAGAGCGGCGACAAGGTGCGCGTCAAGAGCAAGACCGGCTCGGTGATCGTGCCGGCGCGCGTCTTCGCCGGCGTGCGGCCGGACACCGTCTTCCTGCCCTTCTACGCCGGCCACTGGGCGCAGGGGCGCTGGGCGAAGGCGGACGAGCGCATCCAGCGCAACAGCGTCAACGAGCTGATCGAGAACGTGTCCGATCCGATCTCGGGGCTGGCGTGCTACTACTCCGGCAAGGTGTCGGTCGAAAAACTGTAGTTTTCGGCGGAGGCTAACATGAGCGAAGCGAATGTTAAGCGCAGCGGCCGAAGCCAAAAGGTTTGAGGAAAAAGGAGAACATCATGGCTAAGTGGGGAATGGTCATCGACCTGGAAAAATGCACCGGCTGCCAGGCCTGCACGATGGCATGCGGCATGGAGAACAGCCGGCTGCCGGGCGAGCACTGGCAGGACGTCATCTTCTACAACGAGGGCGAGTACCCGAGCCCGCAGGTGAAGTGGTTTCCGCGGCCGTGCATGCAGTGCGAGAACCCCTCGTGCGTGGCGGTCTGCCCGGTGCGCGCCACCTACAAGAACGAGGACGGCGTGGTGCTGGTGGACTGGGAGCGCTGCATCGGCTGCAAGTACTGCATGGTCGCCTGCCCCTACGGCGTGCGCTTCTACACGGAGGAGAAGCCGGCCTACGGCGGCCCGGACATGAAGCAGGTGTTCAAGGGCGAGCAGGGGCGCTCGTGGAACCCGCCCTGGCGCATGCCGGACAGCAAGGAGGACTGGAAGCACGGCGTCGGCGTGCAGCCGCACGACGTGGTCTCCAAGTGCACCTTCTGCTACCACCGCGTCAGCAAGGCGCCCAAGGGCACGGCCGACCTGGATCCGTCGAATCCCGCGCTGCGCGAGTTCACCCCGGCCTGCGTCGTCACCTGCGCGCCGAGCGCGCGCTTCTTCGGCGACCTGTCGAACCCGAACTCGGAAGTGTCGAAGATGATCGGCAACAAGAACGGCGTTCGCCTGCTCGACCACCTCGGCAACAAGCCGCAGGTGTACTACCTCACGGGCGTGGGCGGCGCCGTGCCGTCCAACCGCGCCACCAACAAGGCCTGACAAGGAGGATTCATCATGATTGCCATACGCGAACCGAAGGACTTCGCCGAAGTCTTCAAGTACCTCGGCGAGTTGCGTCGCGAGGTCGGCACGGCCGAGTTCCTGCGCATCTGCTTCAACCTCGGCAAGGAACCCTCCGCCGCCGGCACCTGGTGGAAGCTGTGCCTGGTGCTGGGCGCGGCCAGCGGCCTGTTCGTGCTGACTATGCTGATCACCGTCGGCCACGCCTCCTTCAACACCTCGAGCGACGGCATCAATTGGGGCATCGCCATCTCGACCTATGTCTTCTTCGCCCTCACCTCGTCGGGCCTGACGATGATCGCCGCGCTGCCCCTGGTGTTCGGCTTCAGGCAGTTCCAGCCGGTCGCCAAGCGCTGCATCTATCTGGCCATCATCACCCTGGTCGCCGGCTTCTCGGTGCTGGCGCTGGAACTCGGCCACCCCTTCCGCATGCTCTGGGCCATGCCCACCGGCATGCAGGTGCAGTCGCCGATGTTCTGGATGGGGGTGTTCTACTCGATCGACCTGGTGCTGCTGATCTGGAAGTTCTACCTGATCTGGCAGGAGGACTGGGACAGCCCGCTCGCCCACCTGCTCGGCGCGGCCAGCTTCGTCTGCGTCATCTTCGCCAGCGGCATGCTCGGCATGGTGTTTGGCTCGGTGGCCATGCGGCCGATGTGGTTCGGCAGCTTCACCTCGATCTACTACATGCTCACGGCGGCGCTCTCCGGCGCGGCGGCCATCGTCGTCACCTCCTACATGGCCTACGACTTCAACCGCAACAGGATGCCGGAACCGCTGAAAGCCCTGGCTGAGAGCCCCGATCTGCCCAAGGTCTTCGCCACCCTGATCGGCATCGCCCTGGTGATGATCCTCACCCGCTTCTGGACCGGCCTGTGGAGCAACCTCGACGGCATGGAAGGCTTCCACGCCCTGGTGCGCGACCCGCTCTTCCACGCCGAGGTGTGGCTGGGTCTCGCCCTGCCCTTCTGGATGATGCTCTCGCCGTCGATGCAGACGCAGCCCGGCAAGCAGCTGATCGCCGCCTTCCTGGTGCTCGGCGCGATGTTCATCAACCGCTACGAGTTCATCGTCGGCGGCCAGATCGTGCCGATGTTCAAGGGCAACTGGGTCAGCAGCCTGATCTCCTACACGCCGTCGCTGACGGAATGGGCGCTGACGGTGTTCGGCTTCGCCATGGCGCTGGGCCTCTACGCCCTCGGCGAGAAGGTGTTCCATCTCTCCGCCGTGCCGGATCAGGCGGTCTATCCGGAGCCGGCGAAAGCCTGACGATGACGGTGGGGCCGGCCGCTTTGCGCAGGGCTGCCGGCCCCGACGGATGGAGAACACGATGACACCCCATACCCAACTCTGGCTCGCCCTCTCGCGCGCCTTCCTGCCGCCGACCGACCGCGAGGTCGCAACGGCGCTTCTCGAATCGCTGCCGGGGGAACTGGAGGAACTGTGCGAAGCAGTCGGCGTCGATGCGCTCCCCGACATCGGCGCCCTCGCCGAATCCCTCGACCTGCTCGGCACGGCCGATGCGCTGCTCGTCCATTTCAGCGGCCTGTTCCTGCCGCCCTCGGCCAGGGCCTCGCTGAACATCGCCATCCATCTCGACGGATCGCTCAACGGCTCCGCCATGGACGCCATCGAGGACGCCATGACGCGCCATGGTGTCGGCAAGGCGGAGGGATTCCACGACATGCCGGACCATCTCGCAGTGCTGCTCGAAGTGCTGGCGCTGATTGCCGCGGAAAAAGTCAGTCCCCAGGAGACGGCGGAATTCGCCCGCGCCTTCCTGCTGCCGGCCCTGCCGCGCCTGGAAGCGCAGATCGCGGAGAACGAGGACGATTCGCCCTGGCTGCACCTCGTGCGCATCGCGCAGGCGACCCTGGCGCCCTATGCCCTGCCGGAAGAGCGCAACCGGCGGCGCGAGCGGGCGGAGAAGCGCGCAGATACCGAACTCGGCGTGTGGCGGGCCTGCAAGACCTGCGGCAAGCCCTACGCGCGCGAGAAGGAACTGCAGATCATGGCGAAAGCGCTGCAGGTGCAGGGATTGCCGTCGGCGCATCTGGATTTGTGCATGGATTGCCGCGCCCCGGGCGGGAACTGGCTGTCGCGCTCGCAGGCCTCCGCGGCGCCGGAGATCAACGACTAGAGACGAAATGATTAGCGACAATGCTCGGCAACTGTGTGGGAGCGGCGTCCTCGCCGCGATGACAGCCGCCAATATCGCGGCGAGGACGCCGCTCCCACAGCGGTGTTTCAAGGCTGTGCTTGATTTGGCTGAAGTTTGAAGACCATGTTCCGGCCCATCCTGATCATCCTGGCGGCGCTGCTGACGGTCACGCCGGCAGCCGCGGAAGAAGGCGTGATCTCCGCGCCCGAGGCGCAAGCGCTGGCCGGCAGCGGCCGCGCCATCCTGATCGACATCCGCACGCCGGAAGAGTGGCGCGCCACCGGCATTCCGGCCGGCGCAAGGCGCGCCGACGCCAGCCAGAAGGACGGCCCGGCAGGCTTCCTGCACGATGTGCTGGAGATCACGGCCGACAGGCGCGACGTGACCCTGGTGCTGATCTGCCGCACCGGCAACCGCACGGCGCGCGCCCGCGCCTTCCTGCTGTCGAAGGGCTTCGCCGAGGTGTACCACGTCAAGGAAGGCGTGGCCGGCAGCGAGGCCGGGGCGGGCTGGTTCAAGCGCGGCCTGCCCGTCGAACCCTGCAACTGCTGAGCATGAAAATCCTGCCGGCCCTGCTGCTCGCCTGCGCCGCGTTGACGGCAAGGGCCGGCTGCCCTCTGCCGCTGCCGGACAAGGACCAGACCGTCAGCGACTATCTGATGAAACTCAACCGCGGCGGCGAGCAAAGCGTGACCGCCCAGTTGCACACGGCGCTCTACGACCTGATCGAATACACCCCGATGGGCTGCGGCGACGCCGAACCGGATGACGCCTACAGCCGCTTTCGCATCCGCAGCGCCAGCCGCGACAGAAAAGGCTGCGCCTGGCTCAGGCTCGGCATCGTGCCGCCCAAGGCCGCCGCCAATCGCAAACCGACGCCGGTGCTGTGCGCCCCCGCCAATGCCCGCGTCGGCGGGTGGTCGTGCCGCTTCGAGAAACAGTAATTACTGCGACCGCTCGCCGCCCGCCTGCAGGCCGAGCTTGCGCATCTTCTCCCACAGGCTCTTGCGGCTGATGCCGAGGCTCTCGGCGGTATGGGCGATATGGCCGCCGTTCAGGATCAGCGCCTGGCCGATGTAGTTGCGCTCGCACTCCTGCAGGTAGGCGCCGAGGTTGCCGTCGGCGGCCGGCGGCGTCCAGTGCGTGAGTCCGTCGCCGAAGAAGGCCTCCGGGCCGAGCGTCGTGTCGGCCGAAATGATGCAGGCGCGCTCGATGGCGTGGCGCAGTTCACGGATGTTGCCGGGCCACGGGTATTCCAGCAGCGCCTGCTCGGCGCGCTGCGTCAATGCGCGCCGGCCGCCGCCCTGCTTCGCGGCAAACTCGTCGAGGAAGATGCGCGCGAACCAGAGGACATCCTCCTTGCGCTCGCGCAGCGGCGGGATCCTCAGCTGGATGACGTTGATGCGATAGAACAGGTCCTCGCGGAACTGGCCCAGCTCCACCATCTCCTTCAGGTCGCGGTTGGTGGCGCAGTACAGGCGGATGTCGAGCGGAATCGGCGTCTCGCCGCCGACGCGGACGATGCGCCGCTCCTGGATCGCGCGCAGCAGCTTGACCTGCATGGACGGCGGCAGCTCGCTGATCTCGTCGAGGAACAGCGTGCCGCAGTGCGCCTGCTCGAAGAAGCCCTTCTTGGTGCGCACGGCGCCGGTGAAGGCGCCCTTCTCGTAGCCGAACAGCTCGGCCTCGAACAGGCTCTCGGTGACGGCGCCGCAGTTCACCGGGACGAAGGGGCATTGCTCGCTCTTGCGCGCCAGGCGGTCGAGCGCCTGCGCGACATGCTCCTTGCCGACGCCCGATTCGCCGCTGATGAGGATGGTGTTCGCATGCACGGCCAGGCGGGGCAGCATGTCCCCGATCCTGCGCATGGCCTGCGAGACGCCGAGTTGCGTGCCTGGGGCCGCCGGCGCGAAGGCGCCGATCAGGGCCTTCACCTTTTCGATCAATTGTTCGAGATCGAAAGGCTTGGTGACGTAATCGGCCGCCCCCGCCTTGAGCAATTCGACGGCCCGGTCGATGGCGCCGTAGCCGGTGATGAAGATGAAGGGCGGCAGCGCGCGGTGCGCGGCGCGCAGCTGCAGGTACATCTCGCCACCTTCGAGATCGGGCAGGCGGATGTCGCTGATCACCGCGGCATAGTGATGATTGCCAATGGCGGCCATGGCGCCGGCGGCGGTCTGATGCCAGTCGAAGGCCAGCCCCTCGAGCTGGAAGCGGTCGCACAGCGACTCGCCCATGATGGGATCGTCCTCGACCAGGCAGATGACGGGGTGCGGTTTCTCGCTCATGCTGAAAACCCTGGTTTCACCACAGAGACACAGAGAACACAGAGGAAAGACCCTGCCAGGAGCAAAGCGGTCACCTGATGGGGAATGCCTTTGGCTGGACGAGCTGCTGATTCCGTGCCTTTCTCTGTGTCTCTGTGCCTCTGTGGTGAGGGGTTTAGGCTCATACAGCCTCGGCCAGGGGCAACGTGACGGTAAAGCGCGTCTCCTCGGGCACGCTCTCGGCGGCGATCTCGCCGCCGAGCTGGTGCACGATCTGGTAGGTCACCCAGAGGCCGAGCCCGTGGCCGTCCTCGCTCTGGCTGGAGAAGGGCTCGAACAAGTGCTCCATGCGCTCCTGCGGAATGTAGTCGCCGTTGTTGCCGACCTGCACGAGCAGGGCCCGTCCATCGCATTCCACCCGGCAGGCGACCGTGCCCTCGCGGGGCGCCGCGCGGATGGCATTCAGCATGAGGTTGATCAGGATCTGCCGCACCAGGGTGGACGGCAGCGGCAGGGTCTCGTCGATGCCGTTGCGCCAGTCGAAGCGCACCTGTTTGCGATTGGCGTCGGTCTGCACCAGGGTGTGCGTGTCCTCGATGTCCTGCCGCGTCAGCTGGTGGCTCTGCACCTTCGACTCGACCAGCAATGCCGAAACCGTATCCTTGATCTGCACGAGGCCGCGCTCGACCAGCGACAGGGTGCGCGCCGCCAGCGGATCGTCGTTGCCGTGGCGGCGATAGGTGCTGATGGCGTTGAGCATGCCGCCGAGGGGATTGTTGATTTCGTGCGCGACGCCGGCCGCCAGCCGGCCCACCGCCGCGAGGCGTTCGGACAGCATCACCTCGCGTTCCAGCGCCTGTTTCTCGCGCAGGCCCTGCAGCATGTTCTTGAAGGCGGCGCCGAGCTGGCCGATTTCGTCCTTCGATTCGTACAACCGGATATCCCCTTCGGCGGGAATTTCCACACCGATTTTCCCCATGCTTTGCGAAAGATCGACCAGCGGTCTGGCGAAGCGCTGCCCCCAGTACCAGCTGGCCGGCAGCAGCAGCACCAGCACCGCCACGGTGATCAGGCCGGCCCGCTTGGCGATGCCGAAAAAGCGGGGCAGGAAGGCGTCCTTGGAATAGCCCATGATCAGCGTGCCGAGCCGAAAGCCGTCGGAGATGATCGGCGTGACCATGTAGATGGCCTTGGATCCCTTGACCTCGACGGCGCGCGTGTCCGGCTCGTTGAACTTTGCCACCGCCTGCCACAGTTCATAGAAATCGGTATTGGCGCGCGAGGGATCGGACAGCATCGGGTACTGGTTGGGATCCGTCGCGACGAAAACGCGCTGGTTGGCGTCGAGCACCATGACCAGCGCCGCCGTCTGCGGGCTGGCTTCCGGCGGGCCGCCGTGAAAGGGAGAGTTGATGATCTCGTAGGCGCGCCAGGGATCGTCGTGCGTGAGCGGCGACACCAGCGTATTGGCCAGCACCCGGCCCAGGTGCGCCGAGGTGGTCGCCAGGTCCTGCCGCAGTTCGTCGTACTCGCGGAAAATGAGCGAGGCGGTCACCAGCAGCGCCGTGATCAGCACCAGCACGCTGCCGCGCAGCGGTATCTTGTAGCGGAAGCTGAGGTCGTGCAGGCGGAACATTTCAGGATCGGCCGTTGAGGGCGCGCATCATGCGCGCGATGCCGTCGAAAAGCGCCTCTTCTCCTGCAACGAAGCCATCGAGGTTGAGGCGCTTGAGCAGTTCCTTTCCCGCCGCCGACTGCGACATGCCGAGCAGGGCTTCCTGCATGGCATCGAATTCCGTCCGCGACACGCCGTTCCTCGCCACCACCGGCGTATGGCCGAAGTAGGGCGATTTCTCCACGATGCGCGTGCGCCCCGTCAGTTCCGGATGATAGATGCGCAGCGTGTCCCAGACGTAGCTGTCCACCGCGCCGCCCTGGGCCAGGTTCGATCCGACGGCCTCGACGACCTTGCGGTGCGCCCAGGTAAAGAAGGTCCTGGAAAAGAAACGGTCCGGGTTCTCCTTCAACTGCATGAGCGCGTAGCGCGGGTAGAGGAAGCCGGAGTTGGAATCCGGATCCGAATAGGCGAACACCTTGCCGCGCAGATCCAGAACGGAGCCCGTCTGCGCATCCGACGCGGGAACGATCAGATACGAACGATACTGCGGGCGCCCGTCGGAAACGGGAACCGCCAGCAGGCGCAGCTTCACCTTGTGGCGCACATAGGGGTAGCCGCAAATCCAGGCGAAGTCCAGTTTCTGCTCCAGCAGCAGGTCCATGATCTCGCGGTAGCTGCCGCGCTGCACGAAGCGCACGGCGCGCCCGATTCGCCCCTGGAGGTAATCGCGCCAGTCGCTGAGGAAGGAGAGCTGGTCATCGAGAAACACCGGGGTCAGGCCGATGCGCACTGCGGCGTTGGTCTGCGCTTCGACGCACAGCGGCGACGCCGATATTGCGGCAGTCAGGGCCAGGAAAGTTCTGCGATCCAAGAATTCCTCCTTGAGGATGGCCGCCTTCTGCTGCGCGGCACGAATGATTGAGCAGTCGTGATGCTAGCAGACGCGCCGGCGGTCGTGACGGTCGACGCCATGCGGGCCGCAAGGCAGACATGCGTCATGTCAGGAAGACGGTTACCGACCGGTGACTTGCTGCGGCGCATGATGTTACTGAATCGTAACCATCGACCCTCGCCCATCCCGGGATCACCCCAATCAAATCAGGGACTTTACCGAAAGGCACGGTTGTTGCTGATAGGACCACCGCTGGACACAGGACATCTTCCGATGTCATCGATCGGTCGCCGGGAGAAAACAAGGAGGAGAAGGTCACATGAGTGAAGAACTGAGGGTTTCGCCAATTGAGACGCGTGGCGTGGCCGGCAAGAAGCGCTACGCCATGGTGGTCGACACGCGCCGCTGCATCGGCTGCATGGCCTGCCAGGTCGCCTGCAAGGCCGAGTACGACACGCCGCTCGGCGTCAATCGCACCTGGGTGCCCTACAAGGTGGTCGGCACCTATCCCACCGTCAAGAAACAGTTCCTGCCGCGCCTGTGCAACCACTGCGACGATCCGCCGTGCGTGCGCAACTGCCCGGTGGATGCCACCTACAAGGTCGAGGACGGCGGCTTCGTCCTGCAGCGGTACGAGCGCTGCATCGGCTGCCGCAGCTGCATGGCGGCCTGTCCCTACAACGCGCGCTTCATGCTGCCGGCGCACCGCACCTACTCGTCGATCACCCGCGTGGTGGACAAATGCACCTTCTGCTTCCATCGCGTGACGCAGAACCTGGTGCCCGCCTGCGTGCAGACCTGCATCGGCCGCTCGCGCGTCTTCGGCGACCTCAACGATCCGACGAGCGAGGTGTCGTACCTGGTGGCGAAGAACGCGACCCAGGTGCTGCGCCCCGAGGAAGGCACCAAGCCGCACGTCTTCTACATCGGCGCCGATCGCAACGCCACCGAGTTCGGCCGCGACGCCTACCGCCAGCCCGAGGTGATGGAACCCGAACGTTCCGCCTTCAACCGCCACTTCAAAATCTAGGGGATGAATCATGGGTGATTACGTCTGGTTTCACGATGTGTCGTGGCACGCAAGCTACGCCATCTATTTCTTTGTCATCGGCATCCTCGCCGGACTGTCCTTTTTGTCCTACGGTTCCTGGATCACGCCGGCGCTGCGCCCGCTGCGCGAGAAGGCGGCCTACCTCTCCCTGGCCCTGCTGGCCATCGGCGGCCTGCTGCTGATCGCCGACCTGTCGCAGCCGCTGCGCTTCCTCAACACCCTCAACCCGATGTACCTGAGCTTCACCTCGCCGCTGGCCTGGGGCGCGCTCAATATCGTCGCCTTCGGTGTCGCGTCGGTGCTCTACATCCTCGAATTGAGGAAGGGGCAGGACAGCGCGCGCGGCAAGCTGCTGGCGCTCGTCACCGCCCTGCTGGCGCTGGGCCTGCCGATCTACACCGGCTACGACCTCACGGTGCACCAGTCGCGGCCGGTCTGGAACACGCCGGTGATGCCGGTGCTGTTCGTTGCCTTGGCCATCGCTTCCGGCTCGGCTGTCGGCTCGCTCCTGTCCGGCGGCAATGCCGAGGCGCAGAAGGTGCTGCGTGAATACATGCTGTGGTCGACGGCCGGCGTCGGCGTGATCCTGGTTTCGATCCTCGGCACCACCAACTATGGCGGCTCGGCGCAGGAACTGACCTTCATGATCCTGACCACCGGAACGATGGGCATGATCTTCGTCGGGGTCGGAATTCTGGCGGGAACGGCCGCACCGGTGGCCATGCTGTTCCTCGCCCACCTGAAGCAGCAGACTACCGGACTGATGATTGCCGCCCTGCTCATCCTGCTCGGCAGCGCCGCCTTGCGCTACGCCCTGCTGATGGGCCCGCAACAACTGCAGACACTGTACTGACGAGGAGACAAAAACATGGAAATGCCAAAAGTAACGCGTCGCACCTTCCTGAAAGTCAGTGCCGGCACCACGGCGGCGGCGGCCGCAGCGCCTCGCCTGCTCAATGCAATGGAAAAGGATCTCGGCGGCAAGGACTTCAACCCGGAGACGCTGGCCGAGCGCAAGGCCATCCCCATCACCTGCCACGTCTGCAACATCCAGGACGGCGCCATCGCTTACGTCGAGAACGGGCGGGTGGTCAAGCTGGAAGGCAATCCGGAGCATGTGTCCACGCGCGGGCGGCTCTGCGCCAAGGGCAACTCGGGCATGTGGTACAGCTACGACCCGGACCGCATCCTCTACCCGCTGAAGCGCGTCGGCGCCCGCGGCGAAGGCAAGTGGAAGCGCATCACCTGGGATGAGGCGCTGACGGAGGTGGCGCAGAAGCTGGATGCGGCGCTCAAGGAAGATCCCAACACCATCATGGTGAAAAAAGGGCGCGATCGCACAGGCGGCACCTGGGGCCGCTTCATGAACACGCTGGGATCGGCCACGGTGGTGAACCACACCTCGGTATGCGAGTCGTCGAAAAAGATCGGCATGGAACCGACCTGGGGGCCGGACATCGAAACGCCGGACTTCGCCAACGCCAAGTACGTGCTCAACTTCGGTTCCAACGTGCTGGAGGCGGCCTACTTCCACAATCCGCTGTCCCAGCGCATCACCGAAGGGCGCGTGGACAACCACGCGAAGATCGTCACCTTCGACGTGCGGCTGTCCAACACGGCGGGCTTCTCGGACGAGTGGATTCCAGTCTTCCCCGGCACCGACGGCGCGGTCGCGCTGGCGATGGGCCATGTCATCCTGCGCGAGGACCTGCAGGACTCGGAGTTCATCGAGACCTGGACCAACGTCACGGTGAAGGAGCTCAAGGACCACTACAAGCAGTTCACGCCGGAATGGGCCTCGAAGATCTCCGGTGTGCCGGCGGAAACCATCGAGCGCGTCGCGCGGGAATTCGCCACCACCAAGCCGGCGACGCTGTTCACCTACCGCGGCCCGGCCAAGCACCTGTACGGTTCCTACAACGAGCGCTCGTGCATGATGCTGCCGATCATGACCGGCAATATCGAGAAGAAGGGTGGTTACTGCCTGCCGCGCGGCATGGGCTGGCCGCAGCCGAACCCGCAGCCGCCGGGCCCGAAGCATGGCTCGTACCTGTCGACTCCGCCCGACTATCCGCTGGCCGCCCACAAGGTGAGCCACCTGGTGCCGTTCTGGATCGCCGAAGGCAAGCAGAAGATCAATGTCTACTTCACCTACCAGGACAACCCGGTCTACACCAATCCCGGCGCGCGGGTGGTATGGGGCAAGCTGTTCAAGGACGAGAAGCTGATCCCCTACTACGTCGCCATGACCTCGCACATGGGCGAGGAAGCGGCGCTGGCCGACCTCATCCTGCCCGACTGCCCGTATCTCGAGCGCTGGGAGCCGGAGTCGATGCCCAACTCGCTGTGGCCGTGGCTCGGCGTGCGCCAGCCGGTGCATGCCTCCCTCGGCGAGTCGCGCGAAAACCGCATCCTGCTGCGCGACCTCATCCACAAGCTGGATCCGGACGGCAAGCGCGGCATGAAGCAGTTCTGGAACTTCAAGGACGGCGAAGACTACATGAAGCAGCACTTCGACGGCATTCCCGGCCTGAAGGAAGCGGGCGGCCTGAAGTTCCTCAAGGAGCACGGCTGCTGGCCGATCTACGGCAAGCTCGACCCGAAGAGCGGCAAGGTCACCGACAAGACCGGCCGCGAGATCAAGGCCGATTACGGATTGCACAAAAAGGAGCTGTCGGAAGCCGACATGGCCGGGGCGGTAGCAGGCAAGGACGGCGCCATCGCCAAGAACGGCAAGACCATCGGCGTGAAGCGCAACGGCAGGAACTACGTCGGCTTCCCGACCGGCAACCGCCTCATCAACATCCGCGTCGAGCAGTGGGCCGAGTACGGCTTCAACCCGATGCCGACCTTCAAGCGCATTCCCTGGCACGAGACCATGAAGGAGGACGAGATGATCCTCTCCACCTTCAAGCTCAATGTGCACAAGCAGTCGCGCACGGCGGCGGTGAAGTGGCTGGCCGAGATCGCCCACAGCAATCCGGCCTGGATGAACCCGGTGACCGCCAGGAAGCTCGGCGTGAAGACCGGCGACCTGGTGCGCATCGAGACCCGCGTCGGCCACATGGTGACCAAGGCCTACGTGACCGAGGGCATCCATCCCAAGGTGATCTCGATTCCGACCGCCTTCGGCCACTGGGAGTACGGCCGCCTGGCGACGCTGAAGCTGAAGGACAAGCCGGCTTTCGGCGGCACGGAGGATGCGGACCTGCAGAACGTCTGGTGGGACGACCGCGGCGTGCACCCGAACGACATCATCCCGGTGGTGGCCGACCCGATCGGCGGTTCGCAGGGCTGGTACGACACGGTGGCGAAGGTGACCAAGGCCGGCCCGAACGACAAGTACGGCGACATCGAGGGTTCCTGGGAGAAGCACGTCGAGGCCTACAAGGAGACGATGCGCTACGCCTACACCGGCGACCTGCACCGCAAGATGCATCCGGAGATGGCCGCCTGGGGCGGCCCCGAGAGCGTCAAGCACAAGGCGGGTGGCGGCGGGCACTGACGAGCAGAGCAACGAGAGTTGCCGGTCCGCCTCGACCCCTCCGGCGGACCGGTTTTTTTCTGAAAGGATACGAATGCTGAACGATATGGCGCTGGAACCGGCCGCGCGCGCGCCCTTGCCCATTCCCGTGGCGACGCGTGAAGAGGCGACGCAGGAGGACTGCCAGGCCCGCGCCGGCATCTGCCGCCTGCTGGCCGGCGTCTTTGTCGAGGAACCTTCAATTGAATTCCTCGCCGCCCTGCGCGCGCCCGAAGCGCTGCGCAGCCTTGAAGAAGCCGGGCTTTGCTTTGGCGAGGATTTCCTCCTGGAAAACCCCGGCAAGCTGGCCTACGACTTGTCAGTCGAGTACACGACGCTGTTCGCCGCCTCCGGCGGCTTCCCGCCGGTGGAATCCGTGCGCCTGACCGGGCGCTACCAGCAGGAGCCGCACTTCGCGGTGAAGGAAACCTACAGGCGCGCCGGCTTCGCGCTGCAGAAAGGGCGCTTCTTCGTTTTCGAGGACCAGCTCGGCGTCGAGCTGACCTTCATCGCCGAACTGCTCGATCGCTGCGCCGCCGCGCTGGCCGCCGGCGACCCGGCCGAATACACGCGGCAGGAACGCGAACTGAAGCGCTTCTGGACGGTGCATCTGGGCAAATGGGTGCGCGGCTATGCGCGGCTGATCGAGCGCGCCGCCGAGCATTCCTTCTACCGCGAGATGGCCAAGCTGCTGGGTGAATTCGCCGAGTCGGAAATCGCCGCCCTGCGGCTGCGCATCGACGACCAGGACAAGGGCAAGCCGGTGGTGCCGAAGAGCGAAATCAAGGTCGAATTCAATCCGGACGAGCCGGTGTGCGGCGCCTGCCCGGGGTCGGCGTAGGTCGGGCTTCAGCCCGACACAAGCGCAGTTGTCGGGCTGAAGCCCGACCTACGGCCCGACCTACATGGAGACGATTCAATGACTTCCCTTCTTGACCTTGCACCCCGTGTTTTCGCGCCGCCGGAAGCGCCGTCGCGCGCCCACTTCCTGTGGGAGGAACTGGCCCGCCTGTGGGACAGCAACGACCTGGCCGCCGCCCATGACTGGATCAACGAACGCTGGTCGCGGCTGATCCGCAACAGCGTCGCCGGTCAGATGGACCCCGAGGCGCAGTTCCTGCAGGCGCTGGCCTTCGCCGTGCTGGCCCTGTATTTCACCCAGCACGCCAACCAGGAAGGCGCCGTCATGATGATCGACGACGCACTGATGTCCCTCAACCGCTTCCGCCCCGGCTTCCTCGGCGTGCGGGTCGATCCGATCATCGCCACGCTGGAAGAACTGCGCCCGCTGCTGGCCGGCCTGGCGCCCGACGCGGAATGCCCGCTGTGGCCTTTCGTGTACAACAAGTTCGAGTATTCGCGATGAACGCACCCGTCGAGCCCGCCGCACTGGCAACTCCCGTCGCGGTACGTCGCCTGAGCGGAATGCTGCCGCCGGAAGGCGGCGAGGCCGGCATCCGCGCGATCCTGGATGCCGGCGCCCAGCACGTCTTCATCGGCGAGGACGCCCTGCTCGACGGCGCGCTGGTCGAAAAGCTCGTCGCCGAATACGGCAGCGGGCGCATCGGCGTCTACGTGCCGGCCCGGCGCATGCAGGCGAGCTGGAGCATGGACATCGATTCCAACGCCGACTTCCGCGTCATGACGCCCTCGGTGTGCGAGCCGTGCTGGGAAATCCTCAGGGCGGACGGCTCGGGCAGCGGCACCCATGCGGCGTGGTGGATCGGCGAAATGTTCGGGCTGGGTGCGTCGGGCGCCCTGATACGGGTGGATA
This sequence comes from Rhodocyclales bacterium, assembly GCA_016214145.1. GTDB lineage: Bacteria > Pseudomonadota > Gammaproteobacteria > Burkholderiales > Rhodocyclaceae > Desulfobacillus. Next base: position 364,002 of record JACRPA010000003.1, on the reverse strand, counting down.
TCGAGGACGACGCCGACCTCAACATCCTGGCCGGCCTGACCGAACGCTGGGGCGACCGCCTCTGGCTGGCGCCCCTGAATGAAGCGAATCCGGACCTGGAAGCCTGGGTCGGCCTCGGCCGGGCATCCCGGCTTGCGGTGCCCGATGCAATCTACCAGAATAGTCCCTACCTGAAGGCGCTGCGCAGCGCGCCGGAAACCGGAAAATCGAACGAGGGCATCGGGTGAGGGCTTTTTACGCGGTGATCGCCGCGATGTGGATCGCGGCGCCCGCCGCCGCGGAAGTCAGTCTCCGTGACACGGCGGCGCTGAAGGCTTTCCTCGCCGGCGACACGCCCTGCTGCGTCATCGACGCGCGCCCCGCTGCCGCACGCAAGCGCGCGCCGCTCGCCGACACGCTCGCCTACCGCAAGGATTTGAAGATCAACCCGACCGGCGTCGTCGTCGTCATCGCCGACACCGATGCGCGCGCCCTCGAGGTGGGCGAACTTCTCGCGGCCGGCAGCAAGGCGCAGGAGGTCTACGCGGTCAAGGGCGGCATCACCACCTGGAATGCCGCCTCGGTCTCCAGCCTGTTCAAGACCCGGCCGAAGAGTTTCGTCATCCCGAAGAATACCTGCGAGCAGGGCACGCCGCTGCAGGAACTGCGGATCAAATGACACTCTCCGCCCCCGGGTTCCATGCCGAGCGCTGTGTCCGCTACCGCTACCGCTACAGCGCCTGCCGGCGCTGCGCCGAGGCCTGCCCGCATGAAGCGGTGGAGCTCCTCGACGAGGGCATCCGCCTCGATGCGGCGCGCTGCCAGAACTGCGCGCTGTGCACCGCGGCCTGTCCGACCGCCGCGCTGGGGGCGGACAACCTGCCGCGCCTCGACCTGCTCCGCCGCGCCATCAAGACGGAGCGCTTCAGCTTCGCCTGCGCGCCCTCGGGTCTGGCCGCCGATGCGATCGTGCCCTGCCTCGGCGCGCTGGATGCCGCCATGCTGGCCTATCTCGCCAAGCGGCGCATCGCGGTGGAACTGCATGGCAGCCGGCACTGCGCGCAGTGCGCCCACGGCGCGAAAGGGGAGGCGCAGCTCGCCGCCCGGATGGAAGCCGCCGACACGCTGGAAGCCGAGGCCGCCCCGGAGGAATGGCGGGCCGCCGTGCTGGCGGAAGCGCCCGGCGGGAGCGGTGCCGGAGCCGATTTCCGCGCCGGCCGCCGCCAGCTGTTCCGCCGCCTGATCGGACGCGGCGTCGACGAGGTGGCGCGCGCGGCAGCGCCGGCCGCCGAACTGCCGGTGGAGGAAAAGGCCATCCGCGCCGGCGCCTGGTTCGTGCCGGAGATGCGCGAACTGCTCGCCATCGTCTGCAAGCGCAAGGACGCCTGTCCTGAGCAAAGTCGAAGGGGCGAAGCGTTCCGCATCGCGCCGCAGGCGGCCCTGCCGCTGATGGATATCCGCCTGCGGCAGGGCTGCACCGCCTGCGAGGCCTGCTTCCGCGTCTGCCCCACCGGCGCCCTGCAGATCCGCGAGGAAAGCGACAGCTGGAACCTGGCTTTCGCCATCGACCGCTGCGTCGGCTGCGGCGTCTGCCTGGAAGTCTGCCAGCCGCGCGTGCTGTACGCCGCGGAATCGTTCGACGCCACGCCCGAACGCGAACCGGCCGTCCTGCGCCAGCTTGCCAAGCAGCGCTGCAATCGCTGCGACCGTTTCTTCGTCTCGTCCGAATCGTGCGAAACCTGCCCGGTGTGCACCGATGACGCGGATGCCTTCACGGCAATATTTGGGAACTGACCATGGAATGGGAATTCACGCCCGAGCAGGTCGTCAAGGGAGAAGTCGGCTACGCGCTGGAGGATTTCCGCCGCGATCTCGCCGCGGAGGTGCGCGGCAATCTCGGCCCGGCTTCGCCCGAGCAGGCGGCGCAGACGGCCGACCTTCTCTATGACCTCTGCCACGTCCTCGCCACCAACAAAACGGTGGAGTCGATGCTGGCCAGCCTCGCCTACGATCCGCCGACCTGCGAGTTCCTGCGCGAGATGGCCGAGCCGATGCGGCCGAACGGCGAGATGCTCGGCGCCATCCTGCAGCGGCTGATCATGGATCGCGTCGAAGCCGGCATGCCGCTGGAGCAGGCGCTCGACTCGGTCGCCGAGCATCACCGGCAAATCGTGTCGAACGGCTAAAAGATGACGCTCTGTCTCGTTCGCGGCTGTGGCGACATCGGTTCCGCCGTGGCCCATGCGCTTTTCTCAGCGGGACATGCGGTGCTGATCCACGACGTCGCGGAGCCGAGCTTCGCCCGACGCGGCATGGCCTTCACCAACGCCATGTTCGACGAAAGCGCGACCCTGGATGGCGTTACCGGCAGGCGGACGGCAGATGTCTTCTCGATCCGCCGGATGCTGGAGCAGCGCAGGGAGGTGCCCCTCGCGGCGCTGGGTTTCATGAAGCTCATCGACTATCTCCGGCCGCAGGTTCTGATCGATGCGCGCATGAACAAGCGATCGGTGCCCGAAAGGCAGGCCGGCCTGGCGCCGCTGACCATCGGCCTCGGACCCAATTTCGTCGCCGGTGAAACCACCGATCTCGTCGTGGAAACGGCCTGGGAAGCGCTGGGCAGGATCATCGAGGCCGGATCCTCGCTGCCGCTATCGGGCGAGCCGCGGCCGATCGACGGCCACGGCCGCGAGCGCTACGTCTATGCGCCGGCCGACGGCCGTTTCGAGACCGGCTGCGTCATTGGCGCAAAAGTCAGTCGCGGGGAGACGGTGGCCTGCATAGGCACTGCCGTCATCCGGGCGCCGCTCGACGGTTGCCTGCGCGGCATCACCCATGCCGGGGCTTCGGTCAAGGCCGGCACCAAGGTGGTGGAGATCGACCCGCGCGGCGATCCGGCAAGATCGTTCGGCATCGCGGAACGTCCAAAAATGCTTGCGCTTGCCGTCCTGGCCGCCGTGGCCGGACGGCACCGCCAGGAAGCCGCGGTCAGTCCGGCCGTCGCTCGCATCTAGCCGACAATTTATACAGCACCCTCGGCAGCCACAGTCCGATCTCAGATAACGACGAGGTGTTTTGCCTTGGCGCCGGGCACAGCCTGCAGCGGGATCGCACGATCGAAGGTGACCAGTCGCCCGCGCCGATTCACGGCCAGCGCAAGCAGGTAGATATCCGTCACCTGACGCGAACCGAGCACGCCGTTCCAGTTCACGCTGCCGCCATCGAGCAGACTGAGCGAGTCCGGCCAGAAGTCGTGCCAGTCGGTTGTCGTGGCGGCAGTCAACCGTGCTGCCACCGCCGCCGGTGGCAGCGCGCCGGGATAGGCCGGCTGGGAAAGGATGCGGATGCAGCCATTCTGCGTCAGCGGGCAGGAGGCCCATCCGTGCTTGATGTTGCGCGACAGCCAGTCGCGCGCGGCGGCGTGGTGCAGATGGCCCTGGTCGAGCAGCGCGATCAGCACATTCACGTCGAGCAAGGCCCGCATCAGATGCCCTCGTCGTCGCGCAGGCGATCGATCTGTTCGTTGCTTACCACCGCGCCCCGCGAGGCGAAGGGGCGAAAGCCATAGAAGGCCTCCGGCTCGCGCACCGATTGCGCACCGTCCGCCTGGACGTGCTGCGTCATCGCTCGCCTGGCCAGCTCGGAAATGACCTGGCCGGCCGTCTTGCTTTCACGGCGCGCCAGTTCCTTCGCCGCCATCAACACCTCATCGTCGATATCCAGAGTGGTACGCATCGAAACCTCCAAACCTCAGTTTGATGCGCTGATGCTACAACATCAGATGACGAGATGCAATCCTTACTTATAGAGAACCCTCGGCAGCCACAGCCCGATGTCCGGGAAGACATAGAGCAGCGCCAGCGCCAGCACCTGGATGCCCATAAAGGGCATCATGCCGGCGAAGATCTGGTTCAGCGTGACGTGCGGCGGCGAAACGCCCTTCAGGTAGAACGCCGCCATCGCCACCGGCGGGCTGAGGAAGGCCGTCTGCAGGTTGAGCGCCACCAGCAGGCCGAAGAACAGCGGGTCGACGTTGAAGTGCGCCAGCAGCGGGATGAAGATCGGCATGAAGATGACGATGATCTCGGTCCACTCCAGCGGCCAGCCGAGGATGAAGATGATGAACTGGGCGAGGATCATGAACTGCAGCGGCGTCATGTCGAGCGACAGCACCCACCGCTCGATGAGCTCCTGCCCGCCGAGGAGCGCGAAGGCGGCCGAGAAGATCGAGGAACCGACGAACAGCCAGCACACCATGGCCGAGGTCTTCGCCGTGAGGAACACCGACTCCTTCAGCACGCCCAGGTTGAGCCGCCGGTAGGCCGCCGCCAGCAGGATGCCGCCGAGCGAGCCGACGGCCGCCGCTTCGGTCGGCGTGGCCAGGCCGAAGACGATGGAGCCGAGCACGGCGAGAATCAGCACCGCCAGCGGGAAGAACGACGCCAGCAGCATCTTGAAGATTTCCAGCCGGGCGAAGTCGAAGATCCAGTAGAAGGAGGCGACGGCCAGCGTGCCGGCGGCCAGCGCGATCCAGTAGCCCAGCGGCGCCGGCTGGCGTTCGGCCTCGACGGCGGGCGCGGGCGTCTCGGGCTTTTCCGCGGCGGCGGGTTTCTCCGCGGTGGCCGCTTCCTTGACGCCGTCCGCGGGCGGCTCCTTGACGCCTTCCGCCCCTTCCTCCTCGGGCTCGGAAATGCCCTCGGCCTTCTCCTTCTCGCCTTCGTCGGCTTCTTCCCCGGCGGCGGCCGACCCGGAGCCCATTTCCTGCAGGCCGGACGTGTCCACCACCTCCGGCGGCGCGGTGACCGTGCGGTACATCAGCCCCATGCCGCCGAACCACACCGCGGCGGGCAGCAGCACGATCATCAGCTGCTTGAGGATGGCGCGCGTCGGCACAGTGGCGTTGATGCGGCCCTTGAGAGCGGCGAGCAGCGCGGGCAGCGCCTTGCGGCCGAGGGCATCGGCGATGGTCCGGTTGTGCGGCGGCAGCGGCACGATGCGGTCTTCCGCCGACAGCGGCGGCGCCAGCTGCGGCTTCCACTTGGCCATGAGGATGACGTAGCCGACATACAGGCCGGCCAGCATGATGCCGGGGAAGAAGGCGCCGGCATAGAGCTGCACCACCGAGACGCCGGCGGTGGCGCCATAGACGATCAGCAGCACCGAGGGCGGGATGAGGATGCCGAGGCAGCCGCCGGCGGTGATGACGCCGGCCGACAGCTTGATGTCGTAGCCGTGGCGCAGCATGGCCGGGAAGGCGAGCAGGCCCATCAGGGTCACCACCGCGCCGACGATGCCGGTGGCGGTGGCGAAGATGGCGCAGGTGATGAGGGTGGCCACGGCGAGCGAGCCGGGGATGCGCGCCAGCGCCAGGTGGATGCTCTTGAACAGCTTCTCGATCAGGTTGGCGCGCTCGACCAGGTAGCCCATGAAGACGAACAGCGGAATCGAGATCAGCACGTCGTTGCTCATCACCGAGTAGGCGCGCTGCACCATCAGGTCGAGCGTCTGCCGCACGGCGAGCTCCGGGCTCGAACTGTTGTAGGCGAGCCAGGCGAAGAAGACGCCCATGCCCATCAGGGTGAAGGCGGTGGGGAAGCCGAGCATGATGGCCACCACCACCAGCGAAAGCATGAGCAGCCCGAGATGGCCGTTGGTCAGGTTGCCCCACGGCATCAGCACCGCCGTGGTGAGGAGGATGAGGGCCATCAGGCCGAAGCCGAAGCGCAGTTCCTTCTTCACTTGTGCGCCTCCTGCTTCAGGACGAATTCATCCAGCTTGGCGATGTCCTCGTCCTTGACGTGCACCATCTCCTTCAGCTTGTCGACGTCGACCTCCTCGACGTCCTCCTCGCGCGAGGGCCAGGCGCCGTCGCGCAGGCAGATGACGCAGCGGGCGATCTCGACCACCCCCTGGAACATCAGGAAAATGCCGGCGAGCGGAATGACGAACTTGAAGGGATACAGCGGCAGCGGCTCGGGGCTGAAGGTCTGCTCGTGGATCGCCAGCGATTCGTTGGCGAAGATCCAGCCGGCGTAGGTCAGGGCGAAGATGCCGGGCAGGAAAAACAGGATGTAGAGCACCAGGTCGATGACGGCCTGGGTGCGCGGTTTAAAGAAACCGTAGAGGACGTCGCCGCGCACGTGGCCGCTCTTGGCCAGCGTGTAGGCGCCGGCCATCATGAAGAGCAGGCCGTAGAGCATGATCTGGGCGTCGAGCACCCAGGCGTGCGGCACGTTCAGCACATAGCGGGAGAACACCTCCCAGGAAATCAGGCCGGTGAGGACGACGATGGCCCAGCCGGTGACATGGCCGGCCAGGGTGCTCGCCTTGTCGACGAAGAGCAGCAGCTTCTGCATGGGGGATTCCTGGCGGAGACAATCCGCCCGGCGGCTGCCGGGCGGAATCGGCGGGCGATGCTCAGCCCTTCTTCTTGGCGGGCGCGGCGCCCTTCTTGGCGAAGAAGTGGTTGTAGGCCATCTTGTAATCGACCAGCGTGTCGTTCTGCCAGCGGCAGGCGCGCTGGGCGAAGTCGCGCATGGAGTCGTTGATCTTCTTGAAGGTCGGGTTCTCGGCGCTCTTCGCGGCAATGATCTTGTCCCAGGCCTCGAGCTGGCGGCGCAGGATGGCGTCCGGCGTCTTGTAGAACTTGACGCCCTGCTTCTCCTGCATCTCGATGTAGTCCTTCGAGTAGCGGTCGATGGCCTTCCACGACATGTCGGCCGAGGAGGCTTCGACGGCATGGTTGATGATCGTCTTCAGCTCGGCCGGCAGCGAATCGTACTTCTTCTTGTTGAAGAGGATCTCGAACTGCTCCGAGCACTGGTGGAAGCTCTGCAGCATGCACACCTTGCTGACGTCGGGGAAGCCGAGCAGGCGATCGGACGAGGCGTTGTTGAATTCGGCGCCGTCGATCAGGCCGCGGTCGATCGCCGGCACGATCTCGCCGCCGGGCAGCGGATTCACCGCCACGCCCATGTCCTTGTAGATGTCGACGGCCAGGCCGACGGTGCGGAACTTCATGCCCTTGACGTCCTCGGCCTTGGTGATCGGCTTCTTGAACCAGCCGAAGGGCTGCGTCGGCATCGGGCCGTAGAGGAAGGACTGCACGTCGAGGTTGAGGCTCTTGTAGACCTCGTCGAGCAGCTGCTTGCCGCCGCCGTAGTTGTGCCAGGCCAGCACCATGTTCGGGTCCATGCCGTAGGCCGGGCCGGAGCCCCACAGCGCCACGGCGGAGTTCTTGCCGTACCAGTAGGCGACCACGCCATGGCCGCCGTCGAGCGTGCCCTTGGAAACGGCGTCGAGCAGGTCGAAGGCCTTCACCACGGCGCCGGCCGGCAGCACCTCGATCTTCAGGCGGCCGCCGGACATGCCGTTCACCTTGCTGGCGAAGTCCTGCGCGTATTCGTGGAAGATGTCCTTCGCCGGCCAGGTCGACTGCCAGCGCATGGAGATCGGCGACTGCGCCACCGAGATCATCGGGAAGCCCAGCGCGGCGGCGCCGGCGGTGCCGGCGGCGGCCTTGCTCAGGAAGGAACGACGGGACAGTTTCTTGTCTTCGGGTTTGTTCTCATTGCTCATGACTCTCTCCTTCGGTGTGTTGTTGTGATTGGAACAAACGGAGGCTGTTTGCCTCTCTCATCTTCAGGCAGGGCAGGGATGGCCTGCGACCGCGCCATTCAAAAGATCGTTTGATCCTAAACTTTCGAATGCACCAAATCAAGGCGTCTAGGGTAAACCCCTATCCCCCTGCAATTCATGGGGGAATGGCGTCAATCGGCCGGGCGCATCGGACGCGCGACGGTGATGAAGGAGACGGTGCGGGGAAGAATCATTCCTTATGTGCGGCGTCGCGATAACGCTCGCGCAGCAGTTCATAGCGCTGCCCGCGCACCTCCTCGATATCGTGAAGCACGCGGCGCAGCGGCACGTCGAGCCGCAACAGGGTCTGCGCCGCCAGCATCAGGCTGCCCTCCATGACCTCCGGCACCACCTCGGTCGCGCCGGCGCGCTTGAGTTCATCCAGGTGGGCATCGTCGGCCGCGCGCACGACAACGGGCAGATCGGGGCGGCGGCCGCGCACGATGGCGAGCGCCTTCATGGTCGATGGCAGGTCCGGATAGGTGACGACGACGATGCGCGCCCGATCGAGGCCGGCGGCAAGCAGCACCTCGCGCCGGTCGGCGTTGCCGAACACCACGTTCTCGCCCGCCGTCAGCGCCTGTTGAACGCGATGGGCGTCCATGTCGAGGGCGATGAAGGGGATGCGCTCCCTGGCCAGGAAGCGGGCGACGCTCTGGCCCGTGCGGCCGTAGCCGCAGACGATGGCATGGTCCTGAATATTGAAGGCGCGGGCCGCCACTTCCTGCAGGGCGGCCGAGCGCTGCAGCCATTCGTCCCCCGACAGCCGCGTGCTCCAGTGCCGCGCCCGCTCGATGACGAAGGGCGCCAGCAGCATGGAGAGCAGCATGCCGGCGAGCGAAGGCTGCACCACCTCCGGCCCCAGCAGCCTGTGTTCGGCCGCCAGCGTGATCAGCACGAAGCCGAACTCGCCCGCCTGCGCCAGCTGCGCCGCGGTGCGAAAGGCGACGGACGCGTCCGCGCCGGACAGGCGCGCGACGATCAGCATGAGCAGGCCCTTGCCGGCCACCAGTCCGGCCAGCACCAGCGCCACCCATTCGATGCGCTGCCAGACGATGGCCGGGTCGAGCTGGGCACCGATGGTGATGAAGAACAGGCCGAGCAGCACGTCGCGGAAGGGGCGGATGTCGGCTTCCACCTGGTGGCGGTACATCGTCTCGGAGATCAGCATGCCGCCGAGGAAGGCGCCCAGCGTCAGCGACAGCCCGGCCCACTCCGTGAGGAAGGCCAGCCCCATGGTGACCCACAGCACGTTGAGCATGAACAGTTCGGCCGACTTGCGCCGCACCACCAGGTCGAACCAGCGCCGCAGGATGGGCCGCCCGACGGCGATCACCAGCAGCAGGACGGCCAGCGTCTGCGCCAGCGCGATCCCCAGCGCCGCGGCGACGCGCGACGCATCGGCCAGGGCGGGGATCAGGATCAGCATGAACACCACCATGAGATCCTGGAACAGCAGCACGCTCATGGTGCGCCGCCCGGAAGCGGAGTGCAGGTCGAGCTTCTCCGCCAGCAGGCGGCCGACGATGGCGGTCGACGACATGGCGAGGATCGCCCCCAGCGCCAGCCCCGCCTGCCAGGGAATGCCGCCGGCGAGGCCGATGAGCAGGGTCGCCAGCGTCGTCGTCGCCACCTGGGCGCCGCCGAGGCCGAACACCTGCCAGCGCATGGCCATGAGGCGCGGCAGGGAAAATTCGAGGCCGATGGTGAACATCAGGAACACCACGCCGAACTCGGCCAGCCGCTCGGTCTGCTCGCTCTCGCGCAGCCAGCCCAGCGCATGCGGACCGACGGCGACACCGATGGCGAGATAGGCCAGCACCGAGGGCAGGCGAAACGCCTTCGCCAGCGCCACCACGAGGACGGCTGAAGTCAGCAGGACAAGAACGATTTTCAGGCCTTCGTGCATGCGCGTGTCGGCGGCGGATCAAAGCGAAACGCCGGGCGGATCGCCCGGCGTCGAAAGGATACCGCAATCGCGGCCGGCGGCCGCGCTGCCCTGAACTACTGCGGCGCCGTCGCGGCAGCGGGCGCAGGCTGGCTGACGGCCGCCGGTTCGGCGCCCGCCTTGTGCGGCGCATGCGGATGCCAGCCGACCACCGCCACCATGACGAGGAAGCTGATGACGTAGGCGACGGCGACGTGCCAGCCGTGGCGCAGCCACTGGCCGACCGACTTGGCCTCGGGATACATGTTCGACAGCGCCACGCCGGCCGAGGAGCCGAACCAGATCATCGAGCCGCCGAAGCCGACGGCGTAGGCGAGGAAGCCCCAGTCGTAGCCGCCCTGCTTGATGGCCAGCGCGGTGAGCGGGATGTTGTCGAACACCGCCGAGATGAAGCCGAGGCCCATGGCCGCCTGCCACGACGGCAGGGGCAGCTTCTCCACCGGCATCATCGAGGCGCAGGTCACCAGCGAGAGCAGGAAGACGGTGCCCTTGACGGTTTCCGGCAGCACCTCCCAGTCGGGCCGGCGCACCCCGACGGTGAGCAGGATCGCCGCCCACACCGCCACGCCGATGGCCGGGAAGCTGTCGGCCAGCTGCGCGAACCTCAGGTTCATGGTGACGTTGGCGACGATGGCGAAGACCAGGATCAGGCCGACGATGCCGACCCGCGCCCAGTCGACATGGGTGTGCGCATGGGCGCTCTTCAGAATCGGCGAGTGGGCGTGCTGCTGCTTGGCCGCCGGAATGCCGAAGATCACCAGCGCGACCAGGGCCGGCACGAGGGCCTCGAACACTTCGCCCGGCGAAATTCCGGAGAGCCAGATCATGGTGGTGGTGGTGTCGCCCACCACCGACCAGGCGCCGCCGGCGTTCGACGCCGCGACGATGGCGGCGAGGTAGCCGATGTGCACCCTGGCCTTGAACAACTGGTGGGCCATGGCGCCGCCGATCAGCGCGGCGGCGATGTTGTCGAGGAAGCTGGAGAGGAAGAAGATCATCACCAGCAGGACGAAGCCGCCCTTCCAGTCGTCCGGCAGGTATTTCGGCAGGATCACCGGCACGTGGCTCTTCTCGAAGTGGCGCGCCAGCAGGGCGAAGCCCGTCAGCAGGCAGAACAGGTTGGCCAGGATCACCCACTCGTGGCCGAGGTGGCCGACGAAACCCATCAGGCCGGCGCCGGTCTTGAAGCCGGTGAACACGATCTTGTAGAGGGCGATGGTGAACATGCCCGTGAGGCCGACGTAGAAGGTGTAGTTGTGGAACAGCGCCACGCCGAGCAGCGTCAGGGCGAAGAGGATGAACTCCAGCGGGATGCCCATCACGGCCGGGCCTTCCGGCACGGCGCCGTCGGCCGACCAGGCCGGCATGGCCAGGAAGGCAAGCGACAGGAGGACGAGGCGCAAGGACGTGCGGGCGAAGGACGAAATCACTTTTTTTCCCCTGAAATGGGTTCGGAAACTGCTGCGAAAATCGCGCGGCATTGTAGCATGGGAGGCAATGCCGCTTTCCCTGCGGCTTACCCGAACGAACTGCATGACCCGACCCGCGCAAGCGTCCGACACGACGGAAACCGTCTGGCACACGCTGACGAAAGAGGACGCCGCACGCCGGCTCGGCGTGACCCCGGCCGACGGCCTGAGCGCGGATGAGGCGGCCGGCCGGCTGTCGCGCCACGGGCCGAACGCACTGCCGGAGGGCCGCGCGCGCTCCGCCATCCGCATGCTGCTCGACCAGTTCGCGGATTTCATGATCCTGGTGCTGATCGCCGCGGCCATCGTCTCGGGCATCGTCGGCGAGCCGGCCGACACCCTCGCCATCGTCGTCATCGTGCTGCTGAACGCCTCCATCGGATTCGCCCAGGAGTGGCGGGCGCAACGCGCCATGGCGGCGCTGCGCAAGATGGCCGCGCACTCGGCGCGCGTGCGGCGCGGCGGCGCGGTGGCGGCCTTGCCGGCCGACCGGCTGGTGCCGGGCGACATCGTCCTGCTGGAAGCGGGCAATGTGATCCCGGCCGACCTGAGGCTGATCGAGGCGGCCCGGCTCAAGGCGGCGGAAGCGGCGCTCACCGGCGAATCCCAGCCGGTGGACAAGACCATCGCGGAACTGGCCGACGCGGCGCTGCCCCTGGGCGACCGGCGCAACATGGCCTACAAGGGCACCCTCGTCACCTACGGTCGCGGCGCCGGCGTCGTGGTGGCGACCGGGCTCGCCACCGAACTCGGCCGCATCGCGCGGCTGCTCTCGGACGAGGAGGAAGTGAAGACGCCGCTGCAGAAGCGCCTGGCCGCCTTCGGCATGCGGCTGGCCTGGGCGATCCTCGCCATCTGCGCCGTCGTCTTCGTCGCGGGGCTGCTGCGCGGCGAGCCGCCGGTGCTGATGTTCCTCACCGCGGTGAGCCTGGCCGTGGCGGCCATCCCCGAGGCGCTGCCGGCGGTGGTGACCATCTCGCTGGCGATGGGCGCGGCGCGCATGGTGGGCCAGAACGCCCTCATCCGGCGCCTGCCGGCGGTGGAGACGCTGGGCTCCATCACCTTCATCTGCTCCGACAAGACCGGCACGCTGACGCAGAACCGCATGCGGGCGGAAGCCTTCTGGGTGGACGGCGAGGACGCTCGGGTCGAGCCCTGGCCCAGCCTGCTGCGCGCCCTGGCGCTGGTCAATGACGCCGCGCCTGCCGCCGACGGCACGATCACAGGCGACCCGACCGAAGTGGCGCTGCTGGAGGCGGCCATGGCGCGCGGCGTCGACCGCGCCGCGCTGGAAAGTCAGTCTCCGCGACACGGCGAATTCCCCTTCGACTCCGAGCGCATGCGCATGGCCACGGTGCATCGGCTGGCGCAGGATACCTGCAGGAGCGGGCTTGCCCGCGATGAAGACGCCGAATCGCGGGCAAGCCCGCTCCAACAAGGCTTCCTCGTCTGCGTCAAGGGCGCGCCGGAAGCCGTGCTGGAACGCTGCGCCTGGCGACTGACCGCGGACGGGCGCGCGCCGTTCGACGCCGCGCAAGCGCTGGCCCAGGCCGAACGCATGGCGGCCCACGGGCTGCGCGTGCTGGCCTTCGCCGAGCGCCGCCTGGACGCGCTGCCGGCGGACATCGCGGAGGCGGAGAGCGGCCTGACTTTCCTGGGGCTCGTCGGCCTGATGGACCCGCCGCGCGACGAGGCGGCGCGCGCCGTCGACGAATGCCAGGCGGCCGGCATCGTGCCGGTGATGATCACCGGCGACCATCCGGCCACGGCGCGCGCCATCGCCGAGCGGCTCGGCATCCTCGACCAGGGCGGCCGCGTCGTCAGCGGCGTCGAACTCGCCGCGCTCTCCGACGCGGACTTCGCGGCGCAGGTGCGCGACATCCGCGTCTACGCCCGCGTCGACCCGGAGCAGAAGATCCGCATCGTCAAGGCGCTGCAGGCGGCGGGCGAGTTCGCCGCCATGACCGGCGACGGCGTGAACGACGCGCCGGCCCTGAAGCGCGCCGACATCGGCGTGGCGATGGGCAAGGGCGGCACCGACGTCGCCCGCGAGGCGGCGCACATGGTGCTGCTCGACGACAACTTCGCCTCCATCGTGCATGCCGTGCGCGAGGGCCGGCGCATCTTCGACAACATCCGCAAGTTCATCAAGTACGTCATGACCGGAAACTCGGGCGAGATCTGGACCATTTTCCTGGCGCCCTTCCTCGGCCTGCCCATCCCGCTCCTGCCCATCCACATCCTGTGGATCAACCTCGTCACCGACGGCCTGCCCGGCCTGGCGCTGGCGGCCGAGCCGGCCGGGCAGGACATCATGCGCCGCCCGCCGCGGAAACCTTCGGAAAACATCTTCGCCCACGGCATGTGGCAGCACATCGTCTGGGTCGGCCTGACCATGGGCGCGGTGTGCCTGCTGACGCAGGCCTGGGCGATCCGCAGCGGCGCCCACTGGCAGACCATGGTGTTCACCGTGCTGTGCCTGTCGCAGCTGGGCGTGGCGCTGGCCGTCCGCTCCGAGCAGGAGTCGACCTTCTCCCTCGGCTTCTGGTCGAACCCGATGCTGATGGCGACCGTGGTATTCACGCTCGGCCTGCAACTGGCGACGATCTACCTGCCGGCGCTCAACCCGGTCTTCAGGACGGAGCCGCTCGACTGGGACGAGCTGGCGATCTGCCTGGCGGCCTCCAGCGTGGTGTTCTTCGCGATGGAAATCGAGAAATGGCTGGTGCGGCGCGGGCTGATCTACACTACCAAGCCGTGAATCCCTCCATCGACCGCGCCCGCCTCGCCCTGCTCCTGCTGCTCACCGCCGTGCTCGGCGTCGGCCTGTGGGCCTATCGCGGCGTCGGCGATTCGCTGCGCGAGATCCGCTCGACCGGCCTGAGCACCCTGCTCAACACGCAGATCGAGGCGCTGGACCAGTGGATCGCGGAGGGCCGGCACGAGGCGGAACAACTGGCCGCCGAACCCGAGTTGAGCGCGGCCATCGCCAGGCTGGCCCGCGGCGGTCGCGGCGGCGGCGAGGGCTCCCGCATCGTCGAGGACATTCTGCGCGCGGCCGGCAGCATCGGCGCGACGGCGGCCCATGTCGTCGATCCCCAGGGCGGCATCCTCGCCTCGAGCGATGCGGAACGGATCGGCCACGGCGTGACGCCCGACTTCTTCTCGCATCTCTCCCCTGCCCTGGGCGGAAAGTCCGTCTTCGTCAGGCCCTATCGTGGCGGCGGGGCCGGCTCGGCGCAGCACGGACGCGCCTGGGTCGCCGCACCGGTGCGCGCGAAAAGCGGCAAGGTGATCGCCATCATCGCGCTGGGTTCGCCGGCAGACCGGCGGTTCGCGGCGCTCTTCAGGGCCGCCCGCCCCGGCCGCACGGGGGAAGCGCTGGCCTTCGACGCCGACGGCTGGCTGCTGTCGGAGAGCCGCCATGCCGAGGCGCTGGCGCAGCGCGGCCTGGCGCTCCGGCTGCTCCAGCCCGACACGGACATTCCCACCCGGCTCGCCGCCGAAGCCGTCGCCGCGCGAACGGCCGGCGCCGGCGTGCGCGAGGGCCTGCTCCTCGCGCCCTACCCGAACTACCTCGGCCGCGACGCCATCGGCGCCTGGCGCTGGCTGCCTGCCCACGACATCGGCGTGGCCGTCGAAATGGAGGCCGGCGAAGCCTTTGCACCGCTCACCTACCTGCAAATCGCCTACGCCGCCGTGCTGCTGCTGATGGGCGCGGTCTGGCTGTCGGGCTTCCTGCCGCCGCAGGTGCTGGCGGCCATGCTGCGGCGGGATGGCCGCGCGCGACTGCTCGGCCCCTACCGCCTGCTGCGGCAGATCGGCGAGGGCGCCATCAGCAACGTGTATCTGGCGCGGCACCGCCTGCTCAAGCGTCCGGCCGCGGTGAAAGTGCTCAAGCAGCAGACGAGTTCGGACGAGTGGACCGCCCGCTTCCAGCGCGAAGTCCAGCTGGCCAGCCAGCTCTCCCACCCCAACACCATCACCATCTACGACTACGGCACCGGTTCGAACGGCGAGTTCTGGTACGCCATGGAATACCTGGAGGGGCTGTCGCTGGCCGACCTGGTCGAGCGCTACGGGCCGCTGCCGCCGGCGCGCACGGCGCACATCCTGCGCCAGGCCTGCGCCTCGCTCTGGGAAGCGCATTCCTGCGGCCTGGTGCATCGCGACATCAAGCCGCAGAACATCATGCTGTGCGAGATCCGCGGCGAGCGCGACGTGGTCAAGGTGCTGGATTTCGGCCTGGTCAAGCAGATGTCCGGCGACAAGACGCGCGACCTCACCGGCGTGATGCGCATCCTCGGCACGCCGCTCTACATGTCGCCCGAGCGCATCCGCAATCCGTCGGACGCCGACGGCCGCGCCGACATCTACGCACTGGGGGCGGTGGGCTTCTTCCTGCTCACCGGCAAGCGCCTGTTCGAGACGGAGACCGAGCACGACCTGACGTACCAGGTGCTGCACACGGTGCCGCCGCTGGCCTCGGCCTGCTCGCCTTTCGCCGTGCCGGCGGAGCTGGATGCCCTGATCGGGCGCTGCCTGGAGAAGGACCCGGCGGCGCGGCCGCAGAGCATCGCGGAAGTCGCCGGCGCGCTCGACGCGCTGCTGGTGCACATGCCGTGGACGCGCGGCCAGGTCGACGCCTGGTGGAGCAGGCACTGGGTCAGCGCGGACAGCCCCGAGCGGCGCTTTTCAGTGGAGACGGCGCTGTAGGAGCCAGCTTGCTGGCGATATTCGGCCGAATCGCCAGCAAGCTGGCTCCTACATCCGATTCAAGCGCCAGCGACAATGACGATGTGAACCCGATACGGGCCGTGCGCGCCGAGGACCAGCGTCTGCTCGATGTCGCCGGTGCGAGACGGTCCCGAGATGAAGTTCACCGCGCGCGGCAGTTCGCCGCATTCGGCGCGGATCAGATTGAAAGCTTCTTCCATGCCGCGCAGGATGCGCGAGGCCGGTACGATGGCGATGTGCGTTTCCGGCAGCAGGCTGGCGCTGGCCGGCGTGTCGGGGCCGGAGAGCAGCGCCAGCGTGCCGGTTTCGGCGACGGCGCAGAACACGCCGGTGATGCCGACGAGGTCGTCGCCGCACGCGGCGCGCCCTTCCACCTGCAGGCCGGCGCCGGCCCAGTCGAGGCCGGCCAGTTGCGGCCAGGCGACGGCGGCGAGGGGCAGGCTCAGCGCGGCGAGGTAGCGCGCGACGGCTGCCGGCACTTCCTCCGGCCGCGACACGATCTCGGCGGTGCTGGCAAGCGCTTCGGAGCGGCTGCGCAGGCGCGCGACGAGATCGTCCTCGACCGCGGGCCGCGGCCCCTGCTCGCGGCGGGCCAGGCAGGCTTCGATATCGGCGCGGGCCGGGACAGCGTTCTCCGCCGTGCGTCCGAGCCGGCTGCGGATGCGGCCGAGAATGTCCTCCCGCGAATCGTTCAACTCCTCATTCCTCATTCCTCACTCCTCACTCCTCACGCAACCCTGTTGCGCGGCTCGCCGCGCGCGAAGGCCTCGATGTTGCCGGTGAGCTGGTCGAGCAGCGTCTGCATCGCCCGCGCCGAGGCCCAGGCGACGTGCGGCGTCAGGATGAAGTTGGGCTGGTCGATCTGCAGCAGCGGATTGCCCTCGCGCGGCGGCTCCTTCGTCAGCACGTCGAAGCCGGCGCCGCCGATCCAGCCTTCCTTCAATGCGCGCGCCAGCGCCGCCTCGTCCACCAGGCCGCCGCGCGCGGTGTTGATGAGCACGGCATCGCGCCTCATCAGCCTGAGTTCCGCCTCGCCGATCATGCCGCGCGTGGCGTCGTTGAGCGGACAGTGCAGCGAAATCACGTCGGCCTCGCGCAGCACCGTCTCGAACGCCGTCCTGCCGGGCCTGACTTTGTCCGCTCCTTTATGTTCGCCCCACAGCACGCGCATGCCGAAGGCCTCGGCAAGGCGCGCCACGCCCTCGCCGAGCGAGCCGCGGCCGAAAATGCCCAGCGTCGCGCCGTTGAGGTCGCCGATCGGGTGGTCGAAGAAACAGAACATCGGCGCCTGCTGCCACTTGCCGGCCTGCACGTCGCGCCGGTAGGCGAGCAGGTTGCGCCGCAGCGCCATGGTCAGGGCGATGACATGTTCCGGCACGGTGTTCACCGCGTAGCCGCGGATGTTCGAGGCGACGACGCCATGCTCGCGGCACCAGGCGAGGTCGACGTTGTCGGTGCCGGTGGCGGCGACGGCGATCATCCTGAGATTGGGCAGGGTGGCGAGCAGTTCGCCGCGCAGCTGCAGCTTGTTCACGATGACGATGCTGGCGTCGCGCACGCGCTGCGCCAGTTCCTCCGGCTTGGTCAGCGGATATTCGTCCCAGGCATGCGGGAAGTCCGGCCGGCGGAAGTCGCCGCGGATCGAGTCGCGCTCGAGGAAGACGATGTGGTGCTTAATCATGGAAAACCCCAAAAAGCTTGAACCACGGAGGACACGGAGAAACACCAGGAATTATGAATTCTCCGTGCGCTCCGTGCCCTCCGTGGTGAATGCTTTTCATCCCAGCGTCGGCATGTCGAGTCCGGGCGCGGCGGCTGCGCTCTCCGGCCAGCGCGTCGTGACGACCTTGCCGCGCGTGTAGAAGCGCACGCCTTCCGGGCCGTGCACGTGGGTGTCGCCGAAAAGCGAGGCCTTCCAGCCGCCGAAAGAGAAGAAGGCCATCGGCACCGGGATCGGCACGTTGATGCCGACCATGCCGACCTCGATCTCGTTCTGGAAGCGGCGCGCGGCGGCGCCGTCGCGCGTGAAGATCGCCGTGCCGTTGCCGTAGGGATTGGCGTTCACCAGCGCGATGGCCTCGGCCAGCGTGGCGGCGCGCAGCACCACCAGCAGCGGGCCGAAGATCTCGTCGCGGTAGATCGCCATCTCCGGCCGCACGCGGTCGAACAGCGTCGGGCCGAGGAAGAAGCCCTGTTCGGCTCCCTCCACCCTGAGGCCGCGGCCGTCGAGCACCGGCTCGGCGCCGGCCTTCACGCCCTGGTCGATGTAGCCGGCCACCCTGGCGCGGTGCGGCGCGGAAATCACCGGCCCCATGCCGACGCCCGGTGCATTCCCCGGGCCGACGCGAATGGCGGAGGCTTTCGCCTTCAGCTTTTCGATCAGCGCATCGCCCGCCGCGCCCACCGCCACCACGGCGGAGATGGCCATGCAGCGCTCGCCGGCCGAGCCGTAGGCGGCGCCGATGAGGGCGTCGGCGGTGAACTCCATGTCGGCATCGGGCAGGACGACGGCGTGGTTCTTCGCCCCGCCGAGAGCCTGCACGCGCTTGCCGGCGCGCGTGCCGGTTTCGTACACATGCCTGGCCACCGGCGTCGAGCCGACGAAGGACACCGCCTTCACCAGGGGATGATTCAGCAGGGCGTCCACCACGACGCGGTCGCCGTGGAGGACGTTGAAGACGCCCGGCGGCAGGCCGGCCTCGTGCAGCAGTTCGGCCATGCGCAGGCTGGCCGAGGGCACCTTCTCGGAGGGCTTCAGCACGAAGGTGTTGCCGCAGGCCAGCGCCACCGGGAACATCCACAACGGCACCATGACCGGGAAATTGAAGGGGGTGATGCCGGCGCATACGCCGAGGGGCTGGCGCAGCGACACGCAATCCACGCCGCCGCCGACGTTCTCGGCGAACTCGCCCTTGAGGAGATGCGGGATGCCCATGGCGAACTCGACCACCTCGATGCCGCGGATGACCGAGCCCAGCGCGTCATCGAGCGTCTTGCCGTGTTCTTCGGTCACCAGCCGCGCCAGGGCTTCCTTGTCGGCCTCCAGCAGCTCGCGGAAGCGCATCAGGATGCGCGCGCGGCGCAGCGGCGGCGTGTCGCGCCAGGCCGGGAAGGCCCGCGCGGCGGCGGAGACCGCCAGTTCGACGTCCTGCGCCTCGCACAGCGGCGTCAGTCGGATCGCCGCGCCGCGCGCCGGATCGAACACCTCGCCGAAACGCTGCGCGCTGGCGGGCTGCGTCCGGCCGTCGATCCACAGGGGAACCTGCGGCATCGCCGCGGACTGCATGACTGCCCTCATTTGCTTCTCCTCGACAAATACTGCTCGCGGAAGGTCCTGCCTTCCGGCGCGGGGAAATCGCGGCCGGCTGTCCACGACGGCGCAATGCCCATGACGCGGATGCGATCCCCGCCTTCCGCCAGCCAGTTCAGGTAGCGCACGCCAAGCTTCGCCGCCAGCGCATACAGCCTGGGGTGCCGCGCCAGCCAGGCCCACAGCTTGAGCGCCGCGCGCTCGCCCCAGGGCCGCAGCCCGCGCTCGACCTGCTGCTCGCGCAGCTTGCGCATCAGCTCGGGCAAGGGAATCTTCACCGGGCAGACGACGCCGCACTGGTTGCACAGGGTGGCGGCGTGCGGCAGGTCGATGGCGTTCTCGATGCCGACATACAGCGGCGTCAGCACCGAGCCCATCGGGCCGGGATAGACCCAGCCGTAGGCATGGCCGCCGATGGTCTGGTACACCGGGCAGTGGTTGATGCAGGCGGCGCAGCGGATGCAGCGCAGCATGTCCTGGAAGCCGCTGCCGACGAGGTCGACGCGGCCGTTGTCGACCAGGATGAAATACAGGTGTGCGGGGCCATCGGTGTCTTCAGGCCGCTTCACCCCAGTCAGAACGGAAAAATAGTTGGAGATGGTCTGGCCGGTGGCCGAGCGGGGCAGGATGCGCATCAGCGTGGCGAGGTCCTCCAGCGTCGGGATGACCTTCTCCACGCCGGTGATGACGACGTGCACCTTCGGCAGCGTCGTCACCATGCGGCCGTTGCCCTCGTTGGTGACCAGCGCCACCGAGCCGGTCTCGGCGACGAGGAAGTTGCCGCCGGAGATGCCCATGTCGGCCGACAGAAAGTGCGCGCGCAGCATCTCGCGCGCCTCGCGCGTCATCTCGCCGATGTCGGTCTTGCGCGGCCTGTGGTGCACGCGCGCGAACAGCTCGGCCACCTCCTCCTTGGTCTTGTGGATGGCGGGGGCGATGATGTGCGAGGGCAGCTCGTTGTCGTTGATCTGCAGGATGTACTCGCCGAGGTCGGTCTCCACCGGCTGCACCCCGGCCGCTTCCAGCGCGGCGTTGAGGCCGGCCTCTTCCGAGAGCATGGACTTCGACTTGATGGCCTTCCTGACGCCGTGGCGGCGGGCGATGTCCGTCACCAGGCGGCAGATCTCGGCGCCGTCGCGCGCCCACAGCACCTGGCCGCCGCGCCGCGTCGCTTCCCGCTCGAAGCGTTCCAGCCACAGGTCGAGGTCGGCGAGGCAGCGGTTGCGGATGTCCTTCGACGCCTCGCGCGTCGCCTCGAGGTCGATCTCCGCCACGGCGCGACGGCGCCCCTCGACGAACAGCCCCTTGGCGGTCGCCAGCTTGGCCTGCAGCGCCTTGTCGGCGGCGGCGGCGGACGCGCGCGCCTTGAAATGCATGGAGCGTATTTCCATAAACCCTTTCACCACCAAGACACCAAGACACCAAGTTTCACCAAGCAATCTTGGTGCTTCTTGGTGTCTTGGTGCCTTGGTGGTTCAGCCTTTTGCATCATCCCCCGCCAAAACCTCGGCGATATGCAGCACCCGCGTCTTCTCGTCGCCCATGCGCCGCAGCTTGCCCTCGATATTGAGCATGCAGCCGAGGTCGCCCAGCACCACGGCGTCGGCGCCGCTGGCGCGGACGTTGTCGCACTTCTTCTCGGCGATGCGAGCCGAGACCTCGCCGAACTTGACGGCGAAGGCGCCGCCGAAACCGCAGCATTCCTCGGCGCCGTTCATTTCCCTGAGGATCACGCCGGGCAGCTTCGCCAGCAGCGCTCGCGGCTGCGCCTTCACGCCCAGCTCGCGCAGGCCGGAGCAGGAGTCGTGGTAGGTGACCGTGCCGGTGAAATCGCCCGGCACCTTGTCGAGCTTCGCCACGGAGGCCAGGAAGTCGGCGAGCTCATAGGTGCGCGACCCCAGCGCGGCGGCGCGCTCCAGCCAGGCGGGATCGTCGGCGAACAGATCGGGATAGTGCGCGCGGATCATGCCGGCGCAGGAGCCGGAAGGCGCCACGACCCAGTCGCAGCCCTCGAATTCGGCGATCAGCTTCTCCGCCAGCAAGCGGGCGGCGCGGCGATCGCCGGAGTTGTACGCCGGCTGGCCGCAGCAGGTCTGGCTCGTCGGCACGACCACTTCGCAGCCGGCCGCCTCCAGCAGGCGCAGCGCGGCGAAGCCGATGCGCGGCCGCATCAGGTCGACCAGGCAGGTGACGAACAGGCCTACTTTCATCCTCTCTCCGTTGCGCGCCGCGGCTGTCTGCCGCAGTCCGGTTTTCACGATCTGATATAGTATTCCGCCATTCGATTCAACGGAAGCCGATCTTGCCCCAGCCCGAAGCGAAAAGCTCCATCCAGGTCATCGAGCGCATGGTGACGCTGCTCGACGTGCTGGCGCACCACCACGACGCCGTCAGCCTGAAGCTGCTGTCGCAGGAGACCGGCCTGCATCCGTCCACCGCCCACCGCATCCTCGGCGCCATGACGGCCAGCGGTTTCGTCGAGCGCGCCGAACCGGGCGCCTACCGCCTCGGCATCCGCCTGCTCGAGCTGGGCAACATCGTCAAGTCGCGCATCAACATCCGCCAGGTGGCGCTGCCCTACATGCAGGCCCTGCACGGCCAGATCGGCGAGAGCGTCAACCTCGGCATCCGGCACGACGACGAGATCATCTACGTCGAGCGCACCTCCAGCGGCCGCTCCTCGGTGCGCGTGGTGCACCTCGTCGGCGCCCGCGCGCCGCTGCACGCCACCGCCGTCGGCAAGCTGTTCCTCGTCGAGGACGGCCTGCAGAAACTGCGCGAGTACGCCAAGCGCAGCGGCCTGCCCGGCTTCACGCCGACCTCGCTGACCAGCCTGCCGGCCCTGGAAAAGGAACTCGACCGCGTGCGCCGCCACGGCGTCGCCTTCGACAACGAGGAAATCGAGCAGGGCCTGCGCTGCATCGCCGCGCCGGTGCACGACGATTCCGGCGAGCTGGTCGCCGGCCTCTCCGTCTCGGCGCCCGCCGAGCGCTACGATGCCGAATGGATCCCGCTCATCAAGCAGGCCGCCGACGGCATCTCGCACGCCCTCGGCTACACGCCAAAAAAATAGGCCGGCGATCTGCCGGCCTGTTGTCCTTGTCGAGGCGGTCTAGCCGGCCGTGCGC
Organism: Rhodocyclales bacterium; assembly: GCA_016214145.1. GTDB lineage: Bacteria > Pseudomonadota > Gammaproteobacteria > Burkholderiales > Rhodocyclaceae > Desulfobacillus. The sequence continues at coordinate 341,793 of JACRPA010000003.1, read as the reverse complement.
CGATTCAACGCGGCGCTCGGCCGTCCCGCGCCGGTCGAGGCGTTCTCGATCCAGCGCTTGATGCGGTTGGCGTCGCCGATGCGCGTCAGCCGGCCCCAGGAATCCAGCAGCACGATGACCACCGGCTTGTTGTTGAGCCAGGCTTGCATCACGAGGCACTTGCCCGCCTCGCGGATGTAGCCGGTTTTCGACACGGCGATTTCCCAGCCTGAGGCCGGGCTGCGCACCAGGGTGTTGGTGTTATGGAAGGCGATCGGGCGCCCGCCCACCAGCATGGTGCGCTCGCTCGTCGTGGACAGTTCGCGGATGAGCGGGTAGTGGGAAGCCGCGGACACCATCTTGGTCAGGTCGCGCGCGCTGGAAACGTTGGCGGCGGTCAGCCCGGTGGGATCGGAGAAATGGGTGTCCTTGAGCCCGATCGCGGCCGCCTTGTGGTTCATGGCCTCGATGAACGCCGCGGCGCCGCCCGGGTAGTGGTGCGACAGCGCGGAAGCCGCGCGATTCTCGGACGCCATCAGCGCCAGCAGCAGCATGTCCTCGCGGGAAAGCTGGGCGCCGACCTTCAGGCGCGAACGGGTCCCCTTCAGGGTGTCCACATCCTCCTGGCCGATGGTGAGCGTCTCGGTCAGGGAAAGCTGGGCATCCAGCACGACCATCGCCGTCATCAGCTTGGTGATGGAGGCGATCGGGAGCACCGCGTCGGAATTCTTCTCGAACAGGACGTCGCCGGAGGACTGGTCCTGCACCAGCACGGCGGAAGACTGCAGCAGCAGGTTGTCGGAATCCTGCGCCTCGGCGCGCTTCTCGACTTTCTTCGCGGGCTTGGCCTTGGGCTTGGCCGGTTTCTTGATCGTGGCCGCCTGGGCCGGCGCGGCGGGGCTCAGCGTGCCGATGGCCAGGGCCGCACACATCGCCAGCAGGGTCGTCAGCTTGAATTTCACGCAATCTTCCTTATTGTGCCCAAGGTTTTTCGAGTTTAGCACCAAAAACGAAATTTACAATAAAAAATAGCCTGTTAGCTTGCTTTCCTCAAGTGGCTTCGATATTTGAAGCCTAGGCTATTTTGAGAAAAGTGCGCACTTCCTCCCGGCGCGCCATCGTATCCGTATAGCCGAGTTCGATCAAGGCGCGGGTGTAGGACTGCTCGAACAGGAGGTAGCTTGCCAGTGCCGAGCCGGCCTTGCTGGTGGCGCCGATGCCGCGCAGCATGGCCCGCACCGGCCAGGGCAAACTTTTGACATGGCGAGCGGCCATGTAATCCAGGCGCTGCGACGGGGAAATCACCAGCGCCTCTATCCTGCGCAGCGGCAAACCGGCTTTCTCCCGCACGTCCCGGGGAATGATGGAGACCGTGTTGTTGATGCGTTGCAGGCGCTCCAGATCGACGTGCAGACTGTCGAGAAAGATCGACGACAGGGCGTGGCCGGCGATCTGGGCCAGCGGCGGATAGACGTCGCCCCGTCTTGACCGCTTCTCGTCCTCCATGCGGCCGGCGCCCACCACCAGGATGCGCTCGGCGCCGAGATGGATGGCGGGAGATACGGGCGCCAGCTGGCGCATCGAACCATCGCCGAAGTACTCGCGGTGGATCTTGATGGCCGGGAAAATGAAGGGAATGGCGCTGGAGGCGAGCAGGTGGTCGACACCGATGCGCGTCCGCGCGCCGGCCCGATGGGTGCGCTTCCAGGTTTCCGCCGCCTCGGCGGCCTGGAAGAAGCTGACGCTGTTGCCGGTCAGGTAACCCGATGCGGTGATCGACACGGCATACAGCGCGCCACTTTCGATGGCGGCGTCGATTTTGCCGAAATCCAGGTTGCGCTCGATCAGGTGCCGCAGCGGGGTGTTGTCGAGCAGGGAGCGCGGGCTGTGCTTGAAGAGCCAGCCGAACATGAAGGCCGACAGCCAGTTCAGGCCGCTGGCGCCTATGCCCAGCGCATCGGCGCGATAGACCTTGGCGGCATGAAAGTTCCGCCAGACATCCTGCAGATAGCGCACGCCCTTGTCGAAATCCTGGGCGAAGCAGGCCAGCGAGGCGGCATTGATGGCGCCGGCGGAGGTGCCGCATATGATCGGAAAGGGGTTGCGGCCGGGGTCGGGCAGCAACTCGCTGATGGCCCCCAGCACGCCGACCTGGTAGGCGGCGCGCGCGCCGCCCCCGGTCAGGATCAACGCCGTCTTGTCCGGGCTGACTTTCATCCCGCAGGGATTTCCTTCGGTCATTTCAACAGTAACGGCCGAGGCGGTGCGGCCTTGAAGGCTATTGTGTTCCTCCTTCAAGCCCTGGCGGCGGCCTCGACCACGGTCACCGCCGTCAGGTTGATGATGCGCCGCACGGTGGCCGTCGGCGTCAGGATGTTCACCGGCGCCCGGGTGCCGAGCAGGATCGGGCCGATGGTGACGCCATCTCCGGCGGCCTGCTTGAGCAGGTTGAAGGCGATGTTGGCCGCATCCAGCGTCGGCATGACAAGCAGGTTGGCCTCCCCCTTCAGCCGCCCGTTCGGAAACACCTGGCTGCGAACCTCTCCTGACAGGGCGGCATCGCCGTGCATTTCGCCTTCCACCTCCAGTTCCGGCGCGCGCTCCCACAGCAGTTGCGTGGCGCGCTGCATCTTGCGCGCGCTGGGCGTGTCGTAGCTGCCGAAACTGGAATGCGACAGCAGGGCCACTTTCGGCGTAAGGCCGAAACGGCGCACCTGCTCGGCGGCGAGGATGGCCATCTCGACCAGCTGCTCGGCCGTGGGATCGTAATTGACGTAGGTGTCGCAGATGAACACCGTCTGCTTCGGCAGCATGAGGCCGTTCATGGCGTAGTAGGCCGAGACGCCTTCGCGCCGGCCGATGACCTGGTCGACGTAGTGCAGGTGCAGGGCGTGCGTGCCGAACGTGCCACAGAGCATGCCGTCGGCGTCGCCCTTGTGGATCATCATGGCGCCGATCAGGGTGTGGCGGCGGCGCATCTCGATCTGGGCATAGTCGGGCGAGACGCCCTTGCGCTCGGTGAGCTGGAGATAGGTCTGCCAGAAATCCTTGTAGCGCGGATCCTTCTGCGGATTGCACAGATCGAAATCGACGCCCGGCCGGAGGCGCAGGCCGCATTTCTGGATGCGGTGCTCGATCACCTCGGGGCGTCCGATCAGGATCGGGCGGGCCAGATGTTCGTCCACCACCACCTGCACGGCGCGCAGCACGCGCTCGTCCTCGCCCTCGGCATAGACGATGCGCTTGTCGATCTTCTTGGCCGCGGCGAACACCGGCTTCATGATGATGCCTGAGTGGTAAACGAACTGCTGCAGCTGCTCGCGGTAAGCATCGAAGTCGGCGATCGGCCGCGTCGCCACGCCGGAATCCATCGCCGCCCTGGCCACGGCCGGCGCGATCCTGACGATCAGGCGCGGATCGAAGGGCTTCGGGATCAGGTATTCCGGCCCGAAGCGCAGGTCGGAATCGGCATAGGCGGCCGCCACCACGTCGGACTGCTCCGCATGCGCCAGGTCGGCGATGGCGCGCACCGCCGCCAGTTCCATTTCCTGCGTGATGGTGGTGGCGCCGGTATCCAGCGCGCCGCGGAAGATGAAGGGGAAGCAGAGGACGTTGTTGACCTGGTTGGGGTAGTCCGAGCGGCCGGTGGCGATGATGCAGTCCGGCCGCGCCGCTTTCGCGTCTTCCGGCAGGATCTCCGGCACCGGGTTGGCCAGCGCCAGGATGAGCGGCTTGTCGGCCATGGTCTTGACCATCCCGGGCTTGAGCACGCCCGCCGTCGACAGGCCGAGGAAAATGTCCGCGCCGGCGACAATCTCGCCCAGCGTGGTCGCTTCGGTATCCTGGGCGAACTGCGCCTTGCTCGGGTCGAGTCCGGCCAGGCGTTTCCTGCTCACCACCCCCTTGGAGTCGGTCATCCAGACGTTCTCGCGGCGCAGGCCGAGGGCGATCATGAGATCGACGCAGGCGATCGCCGCCGCGCCGGCGCCGGAGCAGACCAGCTTCACCTCCTCGATCTTCTTGCCCACCACGCGCAGGCCGTTGAGCACCGCGGCGGTGGAAATGATGGCCGTGCCGTGCTGGTCGTCGTGGAAGACGGGAATGCGCATGCGCTCGCGCAGCTTCTTCTCGACGTAGAAGCACTCCGGCGCCTTGATGTCCTCCAGGTTGATGCCGCCGAAGGTCGGCTCCAGCGAGGCGATGATGTCGATCAGCTTGTCGGGGTCGAGCTCGTTCACCTCGATGTCGAAGACGTCGACGCCGGCGAACTTCTTGAACAGCACGCCCTTGCCCTCCATCACCGGCTTGCCCGCCAGCGGCCCGATGTTGCCCAGGCCGAGGACCGCCGTGCCGTTGGTGATGACCGCCACCAGATTGCCGCGCGAGGTCAGGTTATAGGCTTCCGCCGGATTGGCGACGATTTCCTCGCAGGCGGCGGCGACGCCGGGCGAGTAGGCCAGCGCCAGGTCGCGCTGGGTGATGAGCTGCTTGGTCGGCGTGACGGCGATCTTGCCGGGGCGGGGCTTGCGGTGGTATTCGAGGGCTGCGGCGCGGATTGCTTCATCCATCTTCGTCGATCCTTGTCGTTGCACTACCGGGCACGGGACGCCCGGCTGAATAGTGGAGTTTATCGGGTCATTGGGGTTGTGGCATAATATTGCATTGCACTTTCCGCCTCAAATCGCGCACATCCCGCCCAAACCCGCTGCCGCCGAAGCAAAGCGATCCCGGCCAGCCGCAAACCGACTTCAAGCAACGATTCGTACTGGAGATTCAGCACCATGAACCAGCGCTTTTCCGATCCCGCCGCAATCAACGCACCCGCCTACGTCCGCCATGCCCGCCTCAAGGCCTGGGTTGCGGAAATCGCCACCCTCACCCAGCCCGACCGCATCGCCTGGGCCGACGGTTCCGAGGAGGAATACGACCGCCTGTGCGGCGAGATGGTCGCTTCGGGAAGCCTGATCAAGCTCAACCCGGAAAAGCGTCCGAATTCCTACCTGGCCTGGTCGGACCCGTCCGACGTGGCGCGCGTCGAAGACCGCACCTTCATCTGCTCGCAGCACAAGGACGACGCCGGCCCCAACAACAACTGGGAAGATCCGGCGAAGATGAAGGCGACCCTGAAGGGCCTCTTCAGCGGCTGCATGCGCGGCCGCACCCTGTACGTCATCCCCTTCAGCATGGGCCCCCTCGGCAGCCCGATCGCCCACATCGGCGTGGAAATCTCCGATTCGCCCTATGTCGTCACCAACATGCGCATCATGACGCGCATGGGCAAGGCGGTGTATGACGTCCTCGGCGAGGACGGCGAGTTCGTGCCCTGCCTGCACAGCGTCGGACACCCGGTCGAACCGGGCCGGCAGGACGTGCGCTGGCCCTGCAACAAGGACACCAAGTACATCGTGCACTTCCCCGAGACGCGGGAGATCTGGTCCTACGGCTCAGGCTACGGCGGCAACGCCCTGCTCGGCAAGAAGTGCTTCGCCCTGCGCATCGCCTCGACCATGGCGCGCGACCAGGGCTGGCTCGCCGAGCACATGCTGATCCTCGGCGTGGAGTCCCCCGAAGGCGAAAAGAGCTATGTCGCGGCGGCCTTCCCCAGCGCCTGCGGCAAGACCAACTTCGCCATGCTGATTCCGCCGATGACTCTCGGCGGCTGGAAAGTCACCACCGTGGGCGACGACATCGCCTGGATCAAGCCGGGCAAGGATGGCCGCCTCTACGCCATCAACCCGGAGGCCGGCTACTTCGGCGTCGCCCCCGGCACCTCGGAGAAGTCCAACTTCAACGCCATGGCGACGCTCCACGCCAACATCATCTATACCAACGTGGCGCTCACGCCGGACGGCGACGTCTGGTGGGAAGGCATGAGCAAGCAGCCGCCCGAGAAGCTCACCGACTGGACCGGCAAGGAGTGGACGCCCGGCTGCGGCCGCCCGGCGGCGCACCCCAACGCCCGCTTCACCGCACCCGCCAGCCAGTGCCCGTCGCTTGACCCGAACTGGGAGGATCCGGCCGGCGTGCCCATTGCCGCCTTCATCTTCGGCGGCCGCCGCTCCACCACCGTGCCGCTGGTGTTCGAGGCCTTCAACTGGAACTACGGCGTCTACATGGCCGCCACGCTGGGTTCGGAGACCACCGCCGCCGCCGCCGGCAAGATCGGCCAGGTGCGCCGCGACCCCTTCGCCATGCTGCCCTTCTGCGGCTATCACATGGGCGACTACTTCAACCACTGGCTGCGCATGGGGCATGTCGTCGACAACCCGCCGCGCATCTTCACCGTGAACTGGTTCCGCCAGGACGAGAAGGGCAACTTCATGTGGCCCGGCTTCGGCGAGAACATGCGCGTGCTGAAATGGATCGTGGACCGCGTCAAGGGCCGCATCGGCGCACAGCAGACCCCGCTCGGCTGGATGCCGCGCTTCGAGGATCTCGACTGGACGGGGCTGGAAGACGTCAAGCGCGAGCAGTTCCAGGAACTCACCCGCGTCGACACGCAAATGTGGCAGGAGGAGCTCGACCTGCACGGCGAACTGTTCGACAAGCTGAAGGAGCGCCTGCCCAAGCAACTGGTGCTCAAGCGCGAACTCTTCCGCATGAACTTCGGCGGCCTCGAGTGACCCCCGCCGTGTAGGAGCCAGCTTGCTGGCGATTGCGCCCCGCAGGAAGCACCCCTGGGGTACAAGCCCGCTCCTACAAGGCAACACCCCATGACTCGCGACAACCAGCCGGCTTCCGCCCGGCGCATGGTCGACATCGCGCCCTTCCATGTGATGGAACTGCTCACGCGCGCAAGGCAACTTGAAGCCGAGGGCCGCAGCATCATCCACATGGAAGTGGGCGAACCGGACTTTCCGACGCCGCAGCCAGTAATCGAGGCGGCCAGCGAATTCATCCGTGGCGGCCAGGTCTTCTACACGCCGGCCCTGGGCATTCCCGCACTGCGCGAGGCGATTGCCCGCTTCTATGCCGATCGCTACGGCGTCCGCATCTCCCCCGAGCGCATCGCCGTCACCGCCGGCGCTTCCGGGGCGCTGCTGCTGGCCCTGGCGGCGCTGCTCGATCCCGGCGATGAGTTGCTCCTGCCCGACCCCGGCTATCCCTGCAACCGCCACTTCGTGCGCACGCTGGAAGGCGTGCCGCGCGCGCTCTTCGTCGGACCGGAAACCGGCTATCAACCCACGGCGGAGCAGGTCGCGCAGCACTGGACGAACCGCAGCAAGGGCCTGCTGGTCGCCTCGCCGGCCAATCCCACCGGCACCATGATTTCCCCCGAGGCGATGGCCGGGCTGGCCGACTGCGTCGCCGGGCGCGGCGGCGCGCTGCTGGTCGACGAGATCTACCATGGACTCACATACGCCCCGAAGGAAACCCCCTTGGGGGGTGGTGGCGATGCACGGACGGCGCTTTCCCTGTCGGACGAGGTTTTCGTCATCAACAGCTTCTCGAAATATTTCGGCATGACCGGCTGGCGCCTGGGCTGGCTGGTGGTCCCGCCGCGCTTCGTCCGCGACATCGAAAAGCTGGCGCAGAACCTGTTCATCTCGCCCTCGACGCCGGCGCAACATGCCGCGCTGGCCGCCTTCCGGCCGGAAACGATTGCCCTGCTGGAAACCCGGCGCGCCGAGTTCCAGGCGCGGCGTGACTTCCTGCTGCCGGCCTTGCGCCGCCTGGGCTTTCGCATCGCCGCCGAACCGCGCGGGGCGTTCTATCTTTACGCCGACTGTTCCGATCTCGCGCCGGATAGCGACGTTTTCGCGCGCGAGCTCATCGAGCAGGCCGGCGTGGCCATCACGCCCGGGCTGGACTTCGGGGATAACGCCCCGCAACGCCACATGCGCTTCGCCTATACGGTGGCGCGGGACAAGCTGGAGGAAGGCGTGGCGCGCCTGGCGCGCCACTTGGGTAAGTAGGACTGGACGCGCCCCGGGAGTACTTCCTCGGGCGGGGTTTGCCCCGCCCTCAGGCGCACCCCAGGAGTACTTCCTCGGGCGGGGTTTGCCCCGCCCTCAGGCGCCGTTCTGGCGTCCGCGCCGGGAAGCGGATTCGATGCGCTGCTTCTCCGCCAGCACCTTGGCGGCGTAGAGGCCTTCATCATCGCTGACCGCCCCCGCGTACTGCTGCAATCCGGCTTCCAGCGAACCGGCACGACGGATGGATTCCTTCAGCACGAGCGCGCCGACGTGGATGTTCACAACCGGGTCGAGCAGGCTGCTGTTGCCCGACACCGCCTCCACCTTGTCCTGGTGGAAGCGCGGGATCACCTGCATCAGCCCCTGGGCGCCCATCGGACTTTCGGCAATCGGATTGAAGCCCGACTCGATCGCCATGACGGCGACGAGCAGCAGCGGGTCGAGGCCTGCCCGCTCGCCCGCCGCCTGGGCCGCCAGCACGAGCGGCTCGATGGCCGATGACGCCACGCGGTATTTGCGCGAAAGATATTCGACGGTGCTGCGAAACCCCGACGTCGCTGCGACAGGCTCCGGCGCCGGGGATGCCGTCTTGTATGCGCGCCCCTCGGCGATCATGTCACCAAGTCCCAGCAGGCCGCGTTCATTGCGCTCTGCGGACCCGACGTGCGCGAACAGGAAAACCGTGACAAGAATCCCGGTCACCAAAAGCCCGCCATGGGCAAAGTGCATCGCGAAAGATGCCGCTTCCCTCATGAACTTCTTCAGTCCTGTTGCGTTCAGCATGCTTGCTCCTTTCAGGTCCGGGCCACGCCCCCGCACTGATTCACCTGACGCTGGACGCCATGGCGGGAAGAACGGGGGATGAAATAAGGTGCGCGTTAGTTGCGCACTCGATCTCGGTTGCCGGAAGAACCGATTTGAACTGACGGCCATATTAAGTTGGCAATTGCCTCAAACTTTGGCATTTGCTTCTAAATACGGCTATGCAATACGATGCATTATATTGATTTAATGAATATTAGTCAATAAATACGAAAAATATTTGTGCGTCGCACAGCGCGCCCGGTTCTGATCAGGAGAAAGGGTTGCCGGGTCGGCAAAGCGGGAATGAAGGGAAATAAACCGCGGACAGGCGGCCTGGTCACGATGTGACCAGGCCGCCCATCCGGGCGGTCCGCACGAGCTCAGGAAGGACGCGAGCCGGTCGGAAAGGGCCACGCTGCCGCCGGGTTGAGCGACGACTTCAGGCCGGGAGTTGCAGCGGTTGACGGCGCAGATGCGGCGGGCGCGGGGGCTGCCGGCTTCGCAGCAGGCTTCGCAGCTTTCTTTGCCGCAGGCTTCTTCTTGGCCGCTTTTTTTGCCGCAGGTTTTTTCGCAGCTTTCTTTGCCGCAGGCTTCTTTTTCGCCGCTTTTTTCTTTGCCGCAGGCTTTTTCTTAGCCGCTTTTTTTGCCGCAGGCTTTTTCTTAGCCGCTTTTTTCTTGGCTGCAGGCTTCTTCTTCGCAGCGGCTTTCTTCTTCGCAGGCGCCTTCTTCTTGGCGGCCGGCTTCTTCGCCGCAGCCTTCTTCACCGCCGGCTTCTTGGCGGCGGGTTTCCTCGCAGGCGCCTTCTTCTTGGCGGCCGGCTTCTTGGCGGCAGCCTTCTTCTTGGCGGCCGGCTTCTTGGCGGCAGCTTTCTTCACCGCCGGTTTCTTGGCCGCCGGTTTCTTGGCGGGTTTCTTAGCAGTAGCCATCTCAAACCTCCTATATGAAGTAACAGGACAGAAACAACATCAACTACAGCCCGTCCCGACTGGCACGGACTATCCAACGGTGCAGCAAAGCCGCCCCGATTGAATTCAAAAACCCGCTCCCCATCCCGGTGTCCGGAAGATGCGAAGCCGCACAACGCTCCTGACGCGCTGCATGCGACTTGATTCGGGGGGTTTGGGCGCCGGCAGCGATGCCGCCGCGGCTGAAGAAGGGAAAAGAAGAAAGGGAAAAGAAAGAAAAAAGAGGGATGCCGGAACTGGAGGGAGGTCGCGGCCTGTGGCCGACGAATATCGCAATCTGCATCAAGCGGTCTCCGTGTTTCTCCTGCTGCCTGGTTCGTTGGACTGCCTCATTCCCTTTGCAGCCTGCCGCAGCCGCCCTTCATTCGACACTGCCATAACCTACTAGATCTAGTGCCCCGGCAAGGATTTCGACCTAATTCTAGTAGCTTGACTTTTCGGATGCAAGTGTTTTTTGCATTTTTTGCTTTTTTTGTCATGTCTTGCAAATCGGTGTCGCAAAAAAAACCCGCGCGATGCGCTCGCGCGCATCGGCCATCGCAGTCAACCGGTGAATTGTCGCGCCTCGAATCAGGCGAGGAGTCGATGCAGATGCGCCCAATCGAAACGCGAACCAGGATCCGTCTTGCGACCGGGCGCGATGTCGGCATGGCCGACGATGTCTTCGATGGGATAGCGTTGCCGCAGGATGCGGACGAGCCTCGCCAGGGCCGGGTATTGCGACGGATCGAAGGAAGACGCGTCACTGCCCTCCAGTTCGATGCCGATCGAGAAATCGTTGCAGCATTCGACGCCGCGCCAGCTGGAGGCGCCGGCATGCCAGGCGCGCAAGCGGCAGGGCACGAACTGCACGATCCCGCCGTCGCGCCGGATCAGGAAATGGGCGGAGACGCGCAGGGACTGGATTTCGCGGTAATAAGGATGCGCTGCGGGATCCAGCGTATTGGAGAACAGGCGCTCGATGCCGTCGCCGCCGAATTCGCCGGGGGGCAGGGAAATGGCATGGACGACGATCAGTCGCAGCGGCTCCCCGGCGGGTCGCTCATCGCAATTGGGCGAGGGGGCGCGCCGTGCGCCCGCCAACCAGCCTTCGGCGTCAAGCTCATTCATTCAAGCCGAGCCGCTCCATGCGATAGCGCAGGGAGCGGAAGGTGACGCCGAGCAGCTTGGCGGCAGCCGTCCGGTTGAAGCGCGTTTTCTGCAGGGCTTCCAGGATCGCCTGCTTCTCGACCCGGTCCAGGTGGTCCTGCAGCGAATCCTCGCCCCCCGCCTGCGCCGAGGAGGAAGCCCCGTCGGACTCGACCAACGGAGCCATATGAAGATCCTCGACGCCGATTTCGCTGCCGCCGATCAAGGCCAGGGCGCGCTCCAGGATGTTCTCCAGTTCGCGCACGTTGCCGGGGAAAGGGTATTCGCCCAGCGCCTTGAGCGCCCCGGCGGTCAGGCGCGGGAGCGGCATGCCGGACTCGCGCGCGAGGCGCGCCAGGATGTTCCCGGCCAGAAGCGGGATGTCCTCGCGGCATTCGCGCAGGGACGGCATCTTGAGCTCGATCACGTCGAGCCGATAGAACAGGTCCTGGCGGAAACGGGCGGCCGCCACCAGTTCCTTCAGGTTCTGGTGAGTGGCGCTGATGATGCGGACATCCACCGGATCCTCGGCGGGTGCGCCGACCTTGCGCACGCGCTTCTCCTGAATGGCGCGCAGAAGCTTGACCTGCATGGTCAGCGGCAGATCGGCGACCTCGTCCAGGAACAGGGTGCCCCCGTGGGCCGCCTGGAAGAATCCGTCGCGATCGGCATCGGCCCCGGTGAAGGCGCCCTTCCTGTAGCCGAAGAACTCGCTCTCCATCAGGTTCTCCGGAATGGCGCCGCAATTGACGGCGACGAAGGCCTGCCCGCGCCGCGCGCCCTGTTCATGGATGAGCCGCGCCGCCAGTTCCTTGCCGCTGCCCGACTCGCCGCTGATGTATACGGGCGCCTGGCTGCGCGCCACCTTCTCGATCATGGCGCGAGCCTGCTGGATTGCCTGCGATTCCCCCAGCAGCGTGCGGCCTGCCGCTTCGGCCCGGGCCGTTTCCTGGCTGGGCAGATTGAGCACCGACTTCACCAGGGCGCGCAGCTGTTCAAGGGAAACGGGCTTCGGCACGTAGTCGAAGGCGCCCGCCTTGAGCGCCGATACGGCATTTTCCATGCTGCCGTGGGCGGTAATCACCGCCACCGGCAGGTCGCGGCACTCCTCGCCGATGAAGCGCACCAGTTCCAGCCCGTCGCCGTCGGGCAGGCGCATATCGGTCAGGCAGAGCTGGTAGGCGTTTTCCGAGAGCAGCCGGCGCGCCTCCGCCACGTTCGCCGCGCAGTCGGCATCCAGCCCCATGCGCGACAGGGTCATGTCGAGCAGCTCGCGGATGTCGTCCTCATCGTCGACGACGAGCACCCGGCCTAGTCCTGGCTGTCCCCTGCGTTCCTGTTTTCCTGCCACTGCTGGTTTCTCCCGATAATCCGGAAATGCGCGCCCGGCGCGTTGCCGACCCACTCGAGGACGGCATCGTTTGCCTCGCAAAGTTCGCGGGCAATATACAGGCCAAGCCCAGTTCCCTTGCCGTACGTGGTGAAAAACGGCTCGAAGATCTTGCCCCGCGTCTCCTCGTCCACCCCCGCGCCGTCGTCAATGACATGCAATTCGACGCGTTCCGAGGAAGGCAGCTCGCGCACCTCGATTCTCACCGCACCCGGCTTGCCGCTGCAATAGCGCCGTGCGTTCGACAGCAGGTTCCACAGCACCTGGTTCAGGTGGGTGCGGTCGAAGAGCAGCGCCGCGTCGGCTTCAACCGACAGCGCGAAGGCGGCCCTGTCGGTCTGCTCGTGCACGGCCAGTTCGTCGAGGAAGCTTTCCAGGAAACCGGCCAGCCGGATCGGCTCCTGCGAGGCCCGGTCGCGCCGCCCCAGTTCCAGCACATCCCGCACCAGGCGTTCCAGGCGTTGGGCATTGTCGTTGATGATGCGCGACAGGCGATCCTGTCCCTCTGTCCGTTTCTCCTCGCGCAGCAATTCGGCGGCATGGCTGATGGCGGAAAGCGGGTTGCGAATCTCGTGCGCGATGTTCGCCGTCAGCCTGCCGAGCGCCGCCAGCTTGATTTGCTGGGCCTGCTGCTGGATGCGGCCCATGTCCTCGATATAAATGAGAACGTCGCCGCTTTCCCCGGCATGGACGAAGCGCGCGCGCAACAGCGCTCCGCTGCCCGGCACGCGCAGCGATGCCATCCTCTCCCTCGAGCCGCCCTTGAAGGCCCGGTATTGGCCGGCCAGCGTAACCGAAAAGGAGGCCAGGTCCGGCTGGGCCGGCGCCCGCACCCCCAGCATCGCCTCGGCCTGCGGGTTCCACTGCCGCACCTTCTCGCCGGAATCCACCACCATCACCCCGTCCTGCATGTCGCGTATCACCCGCTCGCTGACGGACAACTGGTTGGCCAGGTCGATGCCGCGCTGGCGCGCCAGTTCTTCGTTGGCGATGACGCGCCTGGCAAGCAGGCGGGCGGTAATCGCCGTGGCGAAGAAGCCGGTGCACAGGATGCCGGTCTGCACGAAATCGGCCAGGTCGGCGCCGAACTCGAGTACGCGCGCACTCTGTTCGAGGAGAACGGCGACCGTCGTCAATGCCGCATAGAACAGGGTCAGCCGTCCCTGGCCGACGAGACCCGCTCCCGCCAGGACGACCAGCAGCATGACAGCCAGTCCGCTCTTTTCGCCGCCGCTGGCGTACATCATCAAGGTGACCGCCAGGATGTCCACCGACACCTGCAGGGTCAGCAGCTTGTTGAAGCCGATGCGCAGCCTTTTCAGGGCGCCGTAGAAAAAGATGGCCAGCAGCCAGTAGGCCAGGCTGGTCCAGACGAACAGCGGAAGATTCTGCGAACCGAGCCCGCTCGTTTTCGGATAGAAGGCCACGGCGAGCAGGAACAGGCTCGCCACGATCAGGCGGTAGATGTTGAAGTAGTGAAGCGAGGTCCAGACCGAAACCGGACGGCCGGCCGTATAAGGTATGCCGGGCCGGCCGGCAGTCATGCGGCGCCGAGCCGGCGGTGCTCTTCGCTGCAGAAGCGCCCGCCGTCGCCTTCGAGGGCCTCGCTCTCCGGAAGATGCACCCCGCAGCGGGCGCAGGCCACCATGCGCTCCGGCGCGCGCGGCCTGTCGGCCCCGCCTTGCCGGCGTTTGGCAGCGCGCTGCAAACCCTTGAAGACAAGATAGGCGAGAAGCCCGAGAAAGAGCAGCAGGATCAGCTTTGACATGCCTGGCTCCGTTGCCGCCCGGCATCGGCGGGCGATGTTTGGATTGGTCGGGGTGAGAGGATTTGAACCTCCGACTCCTGCGTCCCGAACGCAGTACTCTACCAGGCTGAGCTACACCCCGACGTCTTGGCTGGGCGCTATGGACAATCGCCCGCCGAAAACGAAGTTTCAGTGAAGGCTAATGCCCGCGTCAGCGGGCGTTATGCCGAAACTAAACGAATGCAGCCGCGACCGCGCCTTCCAATCAGAAGTCACGTGCGACTGCGAACGACGCCAATTGTACCAGAGAATCCCTGAATATCGAAGCCGGCAGCGGGTCAACGGCCGCCAGCGCCCGCTTCGCTTCGGCCTCGGCATGGCGGCGCGTTTCGTCCAGCGCGCCGGTGGCGCGTATTGCCGCCAGCACCCCCGGCAATGCCTCGCGCCCGCCTTCCTCGATGGCATGGCGCACGCATGCCGATTGCGCTGCGCCGCCGTGCTTCATGGCGTGGATGAGCGGCAGCGTCGGCTTGCCCTCGGCCAGGTCGTCGCCGAGGTGCTTGCCGGTGGCCGCCTCGTCGCCGGAATAATCCAGCACGTCGTCGATCAGCTGGAAGGCCGTGCCCAGGTGCATGCCGTAACGCGCCATGCCCTCCTCGATGTCCGCCGGCGCGCCGGAGAGAATGGCGCCCAGCCGCGCCGCCGCCTCGAACAGCTTGGCCGTCTTGTAGCGGATCACCTGCAGGTACTGCGGGATGTCGACGTCGGCGTTGTGGCAATTGAGCAGCTGCAGCACCTCGCCCTCGGCGATGGTGTTGGTGGCGTCGGCCAGCACCTGCTGGATGCGCATGCTGCCCACCGACACCATCATCTGGAAGGCGCGCGAATAGAGGAAGTCGCCCACCAGCACCGAGGCGGCGTTGCCGAAGAGGGCATTCGCCGTCCGGTTGCCGCGGCGCAGATCGGATTCGTCCACCACGTCGTCGTGCAGCAGCGTGGCCGTATGGATGAACTCCACCACCGCCGCCAGTTCCTGGTGATGGGTGCCGCGGCAGCCGAGCGCGCCCGCCGAGAACAGCACCAGCGCCGGGCGCAACCGCTTGCCGCCGGCGCCGATGATGTACTCGGCGACCTGGCGGATCAGCACCACATCGGAATGCAGCCGGGCGCGGATGACCGCATCCACCGCCCGCAGGTCGGCGGCGATCGGCGCATAGAGGGTTTCGAGGCTCAAGGCAGGGGGCGGGGCAAACGCGGCAAAAGCGGCATGGTAGGGGGCTGCCTCCGCGGCGTCAAGCAAAGCGGATTCCCCTTTGACCAGAACGTCTTGCATATGTATAATGCGCGGTTCTGTTGCAACACGAACCACGGAGTCCATCATGTATGCGGTCATAAAAACCGGCGGCAAGCAATATCGCGTCGCGGCCGGCGAAAAACTGAAAATAGAACAGATACCGGCAGAAGTGGGCGCTGAAATCACCCTCGACCAGGTTCTCATGGTCGGCGATGGCGAGTCGGTGAGAATCGGCGCGCCGCTGGTGCAAGGCGCTTCTGTCCAGGCGAAGGTCCTCGCCCAGGGCCGGCATGAAAAAGTGAAAATCTTCAAGATGCGCCGGCGCAAGCACTACCAGAAGCATCAGGGCCACCGGCAGAACTTCACGGAGATCCAGATCTCCGGCATCTCGGCGTAACGGGGAGCAGACATGGCACATAAAAAAGCAGGCGGCAGTTCGCGCAACGGCCGCGACTCGCAGTCCAAGCGCCTCGGCGTGAAGCGCTACGGCGGCCAGATCATCAACGCCGGCAGCATCATCGTGCGCCAGCGCGGCACCCAGTTCCACGCCGGCGACAACGTCGGCATGGGCCGCGACCACACGCTGTTCGCCAAGGTCACCGGCAAGGTCGAATTCGCCGTCAAGGGCGCCGAGCGGCGCAAGACGGTGAACATCGTCCCGGCCGTCTAAGCAGCCCGGTCGCCGCGACAAAAAGCCCTGCCGTCGCGGCAGGGCTTTTTTGTTAACCTCTCCCAGCGCAGAGATCGCAGAGACGCAGAGAACGCAGAGATGAGCGATTTCGTTTTCATGGTCTTTCTCTGCGCCCTCTGCGTCTCTGCGTCCTCTGTGTCGAAAGCGGTTTGCCTCTCATGAAATTTTTCGACGAAGCCAAGATCGAGGTCATTGCCGGCGATGGCGGCAACGGCGCGGCCACCTTCCGGCGCGAGAAGTACGTGCCGAAGGGCGGGCCGTCGGGTGGCGACGGCGGGCGCGGCGGCGGCATCTGGGCCATCGCCGACCGCAACCTCAACACGCTCATCGACTTCCGCTACACGCGCATCTTCCGCGCCGAGCGCGGCGAAAACGGCATGAGCGCGGACTGCTACGGCCACGGCGGCGAGGACCTGGTCCTGCGCATGCCGGTCGGCACCGTCATCAGCGACCTCGAAACCGGCGAGCCGATCGCCGACCTCGATTGCGACGGCAAGCGGGCGCTCATCGCCCAGGGCGGCAAGGGCGGCCTCGGCAACATCCACTTCAAATCCAGCATCAACCGCGCCCCGAAGCAATGCACGCCGGGCACGCCGGGCGAGCGGCGCGACCTCAAGCTGGAATTGAAGGTGCTGGCCGACGTCGGGCTGCTCGGCCTGCCCAATGCGGGCAAGTCCACCTTCATCCGCGCCGTTTCCTCGGCGCGGCCGAAGGTCGCCGACTACCCGTTCACCACCCTGCATCCGAATCTCGGCGTGGTGCGCGTCGACACCAGCCGCAGCTTCGTCGTCGCCGACATTCCCGGCCTCATCGAGGGCGCGGCGGAGGGCGCCGGCCTCGGCCACCAGTTCCTGCGCCACCTGCAGCGCACCCGGCTGCTGCTGCACATCGTCGACATCGCCCCCTTCGATCCGGGCGCCGACCCGGTGCATGACGCGCGCGCCATCCTCGACGAGCTGAAGAAGTACGATGCGGGGCTATATGACAAGCCGCGCTGGCTGGTCGCCAACAAGATCGACCTGCTGCCGGAAGGCGAGCGCGCGGCGCGCCTCGCCGCGCTGGTCGAGGGCTACGGCCCGGTGGACAGGCATTTCGCCATCTCCGCCATCAACGGCGCCGGCTGCCGCGAGCTGACTTTCGCTATCATGGAGCACATCGATCGCGAGAAGGAAGAACGCAGGTCGGGCTTCAGCCCGTCATCGGCGGCTGCAGTCGGGCTGAAGCCCGACCTACAGGGGATGGAATCGAGCGATGAGACAGAAGATTAGCCGGGCGCGCCGCCTTGTCGTCAAGGTCGGCAGCGCGCTCGTCACCGACAACGGCGCCGGGCTGGCCATCGCGTTCATCGAGGAACTGGCGCGGCAAATCGCCCAGGTGCGCGAAAGCGGCCGCGAGGTGCTGCTGGTCTCCAGCGGCGCCATCGCCGCCGGCATGCAGCGCCTCGGCTGGACGGCGCGCCCGCACGCCATGCACGAACTGCAGGCCGCCGCCGCGGTGGGCCAGATGGGCCTGGTGCAGGCCTACGAGACCTGCTTCTCGCAGTACGGCCTGAAGACCGCGCAGATCCTGCTCACCCACGAGGACCTGGCCGACCGGCTGCGCTATCTCAATGCCCGCTCGACACTGACCGCTCTGCTCGGACTCGGCGTCGTCCCCATCATCAACGAGAACGACACGGTCGTCACCGACGAGATCAGGTTCGGCGACAACGACACGCTGGGCGCGCTGGTCGCCAACCTAGTGGAAGCCGAGGCGCTGGTCATTCTCACCGACCAGGCGGGGCTCTATACCGCCGACCCGCGCAAGGATCCCGCCGCCACCCTGGTCGCCGAGCACCGCGCCGACGACCCGGCGCTGGAAGCCATGGCCGGCGGCGCCGGCAGCGGCATTTCCAGGGGCGGCATGATCACCAAGGTCCGTGCCGCGCAACGTGCCGCCCGCAGCGGCGCCCACACCCTCATCGCCAGCGGCCGGGAGGCCGACGTGCTGCCGCGCCTGGCGCGGGGCGAGGCGCTCGGCACCCTGCTCCACGCCGCCGCCACGCCGCTGGCCGCGCGCAAGCAATGGCTGGCCGACCACCTGCAGCTCGCCGGCAGCCTGATCCTGGATGCGGGCGCGGCCAAGGCGCTGCAGGCGGGCAAAAGCCTGCTGCCGGTCGGCGTCACCGCCGTGGAAGGGGAATTCGAGCGCGGCGCGGCGGTCGCCTGCCGCACGGCCGACGGCCGCGAGGTCGCGCGCGGCCTGACCAACTATTCCAGCTCCGAAGCGCGCCGCATCGCGCGCCAGCCCAGCGCCGAAATCGAGGCCATCCTCGGCTATCTCGACGAGCCGGAAATCATCCACCGGGACAATCTGGTCTTGCGCTGAAGACAACAATGTAGGAGCGGGCTTGCCCGCGATAATCGCCAGCAAGCTGGCTCCTACACCGGAACACCTCCCCTGTAGGAGCGGGCTTGCCCGCGATATCGGCCGCTGGATCGCCAGCAAGCTGGCTCCTACAGAACCATGCCGTTGCAGGAGCGGGCTTGCCCGCGATCAACGACCTTCGGGCCAGCGGAAATTAAAACGGCCGCCCGCGGGCGGCCGTTGCAACAGGCCGGGCGTCGGCTATTCCTAGCGCCCTCCCCCGCCGCCCGAGGTGTTCTGCCAGGCGTCCGGGTTTCGCGTTGTCTGCTGCTGGGCGCAGCCGCCCGCCAGCAGGGACAACAACAGCAGTGCCGCGGCAAGCCAGCTTGAACGTTTCAGCATGATCCCCCCTCCCGCGAATGCCGGTTTATTTCCCGCCGCCGCCGCTGGTCGTGCTCTGCCGTCCGGCGGGATCGTTCTGCCAGGCGTCGGGGTGCGGCGAGGTCTGCTGCTGGGCGCAACCGCCGGCCAGCGTGGCCAGCAGCGCCAGCGCCGCGGCCATCCTGCGCATAGGTCCGTACATTGGTCCCTCCTCCATGTCCGTGCCGGGGCGGCATGCGCCGGCAAACTTCAACATAGCACAACAGGATAAGGAAGCCAGCGGAAATAAAAACGGCCGCCCGAAGGCGGCCGTTCAACACAGACTTCCGTCGTGCGGCTTGCGCCGCGACGATTAGAAGTTGTGGGCCATGCCGAAGTACCACTGGCGGGCGTCCTGACCCAGCATGGTCGGGGTCGCACCGTTGGCGCCGAGGCCGAACATGTCGTAGAAGGAGCCCGACTTGTTGTTGACCTTGGTGTAGAACACGCCGGCGCTGGTGCGCTTGGAGAAGGCGTAGTCGTAGCCCAGGTTCCAGGCGGTGGCGCCGCTGTTGGCGATGTTGCTGGTGTGGCCGGCGCGAGCCCAGGCGCCATACACCTTGTGCGGGCCGAACTCGTAGCTGACCGGGATGTTCCAGGCGCCGCGGCTCTGGTCGCCGGCGAAACGGTCGATACGGCTCTTGTCATAGGCGATGCCGAGCTTCAGGCCCATGGCGAAGGTGTAGCCCAACCAGGCGCGCCAGCTGTGCTGGTCGTTCGAGGAAGCGCCGACAGCCGGACGGGCTTCGGTCTTGCCGTTCCAGTAGCTGAGGCCGGTGGCCCAGGGGCCGTTGTTGTAGCGCACGGCGCCGGTCCAGGCGCTGCCGCCGCCGGGGTTCGGCGTGCCGGTAAGGTGCAGGCCCGTGCCTTCGGTAGCGGCGAAGGAGGTCGAGTAGCCCAGGCGAGCGGTGAAGCCGTTCCAGTTCGGGCTGTCCCACATCAGCAGGTTCGGGGTGCGGGTGCCGTTGGCGATCGTCGTCAGGCCGGTGCCGGAAACCTGGGACATGATGCCGTTGCCCAGCAGGGTCTGCAGGGAGCCGGCGCGGTTGCCGCCGATGGCGCCGTCGATCTCGCCGTAATGCACGTCCCAGCGGCCGATGGTGAACTTGCCCCAGCTCTGGTGCATCATGCCGATGCCGGTGTTGCCGGTCATGCCGATGCCGCCCAGGTCATTGGAATAGCGCATGTCCATCTGCGCCCAGGCCTTCAGGCCGCCGCCGAGGTCCTCGAGGACGTTGAAGATGATGCGCGAGGACTGGTCGGACACGCGCGATTCGTTGCTGCAGCTGAGGCCGACGCCGCAGTCCTGCAGCTTGTAGCTTTCCCAGCCGGCCACGGCGCGACCGGAAATGGTCACGTTGGTCTGCGCCAGGGCCGGAAGGGACAGCAGGCCGGCGACGGCAGCAGCGATGAGTTTCTTTTGCATTGTGAATCTCCTCTTTGTTTGAAAGTTCAGCGGGTTGTCCTGGCGCCATGTGCACATAAGGTACTGCACCACCACACCCCGCCTGCCTTGCTTCCCGGAAACCTTGGAAGTCGCGGCCATTGTGCCCAGCCTGCCTTGGGCGGAGCAAGGGAAAAGGGGCTTTTCGGAGGGATGGAAGACGGGTTTGTTGCTTTTTTGCAACAAGCCATATTTTCGCGGGCAAGCCCGCTCCTACAGGGCGAACAGCCGCCCCAACGCCACGCCCGGATCGGGCGCGCGCATGAAGGCCTCGCCGACGAGGAAGGCATTCACGCCATGGCCGCGCATGAGGGCGACGTCGGGCGGGGCGAGGATGCCGCTCTCGGTGACGACGATGCGCTCCGCCGGAATGCGCGCCAGCAGGTCCAGCGTGGTCTGCAGGGAAACCTCGAATGTCCGCAGGTTGCGGTTGTTGATGCCGATGAGCGGCGTCTTCAACTGCAGGGCGAGATCGAGCTCGGCGGCGTCATGCACCTCGACCAGCACGGCCATGCCCAGATCGTGGGCGAGGGATTCGAGTTCGCGCATGCGGGCAACGGCTCCCCGTAGGTCGGGCTTCAGCCCGACTGCAATCGCCGATGTCGGGCTGAAGCCCGACCTACGGTTTGAATCACGGTCTTCGAAGGCGGCGACGATGAGGAGGATGCAGTCGGCGCCCATGGCGCGCGCCTCGGCCACCTGGTACTCGTCGACGATGAAGTCCTTGCGCAGCACCGGCAGCGCGCAGGCGGCGCGCGCCTCGATCAGGTATTCCGGCGCGCCCTGGAAGAACTGGCGGTCGGTCAGCACCGAGAGGCAGGCGGCGCCGTGGGCGGCGTAGGACGCGGCAATCTCGCCAGGGCGGAAATCGGCGCGGATGACGCCCTTCGACGGGCTGGCCTTCTTGATCTCGGCGATGACCGCCGTATCACCGGGACTGACTTTTTCCCGGATGGCGCCGGCGAAGTCGCGCGGCGGCGCCTGCGCTTCGGCCTCGGCGCGCAGCGCCGCCAGCGATTTGTGCGCCTGCGCGGCGGCGACTTCCTCGCGCTTGACGGCAAGAATTTTATTCAGGATATCGGACATATAAAAACCAACCTCCTTAAACGCAGAGGACGCAAAGACGCAAAGAGCGCAAAGAAGGCAAGGCTTTTCATTTCGATTCTCTTTGCGTCCTTTGCGTCTTTGCGTACTTCGCGTTGAAAGAGGTTTTATCCAAAGCGGCGCGTGAAGCTCACGAATTCTTCGAGCTTGGCGCGCGCCGCGCCGCTGGCGATGGCCTCGCGCGCGCGACTGATGCCGTCGGCGACCGAGCCGGCGAGGTTCGCCGTGTACAGCGCGGCGCCGGCGTTCAGCGTGACGATCTCGCGCGGGGTGCCGGGGGTGTTGGCGAGCGCCTCCAGCAGCATGGCCTTCGATTCGGCGGCGTCGGCGACGCGCAAGCCGCGGTTGGACACCATCTGCAGGCCGTAGTCCTCCGGATGTATCTCGTACTCGACGATCTCGCCGTTCCTCAGTTCGCCGACCAGGGTCGCCGCGCCGAGCGAGATCTCGTCCATGCCGTCCTTGCCCCACACCACCATGACGTGGTTGGCGCCCAGTTCGCGCATGACGCGCACCTGGATGCCGACGAGATCGGGATGGAAGACGCCCATCAGGGTGTTGGGCGCGCCGGCCGGGTTGGTGAGGGGGCCGAGGATGTTGAAAATCGTGCGCACGCCCATCTCGCGCCGCACCGGCGCGACGTTCTTCATTGCCGGGTGGTGGTTGGGCGCGAACATGAAGCCCATGCCGGTGGCCTGGATGCACTCGGCCACCTGCGGCGCCGTCAGGTCGATCCGGGCGCCGAGGGCTTCCAGCACGTCGGCCGAGCCGGATTTCGAGGAGACGCTGCGGTTGCCGTGCTTGGCCACCGTGGCGCCGGCCGCGGCGGCGACGAAGGCGGAGGCGGTGGAAATGTTGAAGGTGTGGGCCGAGTCGCCGCCGGTGCCGACGACATCGACGAAATGCGGGTTGTGGGGCGTGTCGACGCGGGTGCACAGCTCGCGCATCACCCTGGCGGCGGCGGAGATCTCGCCGATGGTCTCCTTCTTCACGCGCAGGCCGGTGAGGATGGCGGCGACCATCAGCGGCGTGATCCCGCCGCCCATGATCTGCCGCATGAGGTGCAGCATCTCGTCGTGGAAAATCTCGCGGTGCTCGATGGTGCGCTGCAGGGCTTCCTGGGGGGTGATCATGATTACAACTCCTAAAGGCAAACCGCCTTCAACGCAGAGAACGCAAAGACGCAAAGAGCGCAAAGAAAACAAGGCGTTTCATTTCGGTTCTCTTTGCGTCCTTTGCGTCTTTGCGCCCTTTGCGTTGAAAGAGGTTGGATTTCATGGTTCAAGAAAGTTTTTCAGTAAACGATGGCCGTGTTCGGTGCGGATGGATTCGGGGTGGAACTGCACGCCCTCTACACAACAATGCGCGGCGAATTCGCGGTGACGCACGCCCATGATCTCGCCGTCTTCCGTCCATGCCGTCACTTCCAGGCAGTCCGGCAGCGAGTCGCGCTCGATGGCGAGGGAATGGTAGCGCGTGGCGGTGAAGGGGTCGGGCAGGCCGCGGAAGACGCCCTTGTCGA
Source organism: Rhodocyclales bacterium (assembly GCA_016214145.1). Lineage (GTDB taxonomy): Bacteria > Pseudomonadota > Gammaproteobacteria > Burkholderiales > Rhodocyclaceae > Desulfobacillus. Next base: position 319,043 of record JACRPA010000003.1, on the reverse strand, counting down.
GATGATGCACGGGCGAGGTCTTGCCGTGCATGAGCTGGCGGGCGTGCACGATCCTGCCGCCGAAAGCCGCGCCGATGCTCTGGTGGCCGAGGCAGACGCCGAGCAGCGGAATTTTTCCGGCAAAGGCCTGGATCGCCGCCACCGAGATGCCGGCCTCGGCGGGCGAGCACGGGCCGGGAGAGACGACGAGGCGATCCGGCTTCAACGCGGCGATGGCGTCGACCGTGATCTCGTCGTTGCGGAAAACGCGCACCTCCTCGCCCAGCTCGCCGAAATACTGCACCAGGTTGTAAGTGAAGGAGTCGTAGTTGTCGATCATCAGGAGCATGGGGGGAACCTCTTTCGACGCAGAGGGCACAGAGGCACAGAGGGCACAGAGAAGGGCCTAGAAACCATTTACCACCCGTTTGATGCCATTTTTTAGCGCTGCAACGTTGAAATTGATGAGCAGCCCATGGCGTTTGCCCGTCAAACGCAAGTAAGTCAATAGCTGGGCCTCGTGCAGAGGTATAAGCCGCTCTACGGCCTTGACCTCGATCAGCAGCAACTCATTCACAAGCATGTCGATGCGGAATCCATCGCCCAAATTCAATCCCTTGTACTGAAGGGGCACCGGTACCTGGCGGCGAACATCAATTCCGAGCATCCCCAACTCTCGCTCAAGCGCAAGCTCGTAAGCTGATTCAAGCAGTCCCGGCCCCAGCAATCTATGCACTTCTATCGCGGCGCCAATTACCTGGCCGGAAAGGACACTATCTTCCATCTCTGTGTTCTCTGTGCCTCTGTGCTCTCTGCGTTGAAAGCGGTTTATTCCAACCGCGTGTCGAGGCCCGACTCGGCCATCTCGGCGGCGCGCAGCTGGGCGAGGGCCTTGCTCTGCGTCTCCTGCCACTCCGAGGCCGGATCGGAATCGGCGACGATGCCGGCGCCGGCCTGGACGTGGATGCGGCCGTCCTTGACGACGGCGGTGCGGATGGCGATGGCGAGGTCCATGTCGCCGTGGAAGCCGAGGTAGCCCACGGCGCCGGCGTAGATGCCGCGCTTGACCGGCTCCAGCTCGTCGATGATCTCCATCGCCCGCACCTTCGGCGCGCCCGATACGGTGCCGGCCGGGAAGGTGGCGCGCAGCACGGCCAGGGCGTCGAGTTCGGGCTTCAGCCTGCCCTCGACGTTGGAGACGATGTGCATCACGTGCGAGTAGCGCTCGATGACGAACTGCTCGGTCACCTTGACGCTGCCGGTCTGCGCGACGCGGCCGACGTCGTTGCGGCCGAGGTCGAGCAGCATGAGGTGCTCGGCGCGCTCCTTCTCGTCGGCCAGCAGTTCGGCGGCGAGCGCCTCGTCCTCCTCGACGGTCCTGCCGCGCCGGCGCGTGCCGGCGATGGGACGCAGCGTCACGTTGCCGTCTTCGAGCCGCACGAGGATCTCCGGCGAGGCGCCGACGACGTGGAAGTCCTCGAAGTCGAAGTAGAACATGTAGGGCGAGGGGTTGAGGGTGCGCAGCGCGCGGTACAGCGCCAGCGGCGTGGCGGCGAAGGGCTTCGACATGCGCTGCGAGAGCACCACCTGCATGATGTCGCCGTCGACGATGTACTGCTTGGCGCGCGCCACGGCCTGCTTGAAGGCCTCCTCGCCGAAGGAGGATGTGGCCGCCTGCGGCGCCGCGGGGCGCTCGGCGGGAATGGCGACGGGCTCGCGCAGCCGGGCCAGCAGCTCCTTCAGCCGCGCCTGGGCGCGCCGGAAGGCGCCGGGCACGCCGGGCTCGGCGTATACCACCAGGGTCAGCTTGCCGGAGAGATTGTCGACGACGGCGATTTCCTCGGAGAGCAGCAGCAGGATGTCGGGCGTGCCGAGGTCGTCCGGCTTCTGCGTCTTCGCCAGCTTCGGCTCGATGCAGCGCACCGTGTCGTAGCCGAAGCTGCCGACGAGGCCGCCGCAGAAGCGCGGCAGGCCGGCGCGCGGCGCCAGTTTGAAGCGCGCCATGAACTCGCCGACGAAGGCGAGCGGATCGCAGTCGTCGCGTTGCTCGGCGATGCGGTTGCCGGTGAGCACCATGACGTTGCGGCCGTAGGCGACGATGCGGGTGGGCGCGGACAGGCCGATGAAGGAATAGCGGCCGAAGCGCTCGCCGCCCTGGACGGATTCGAGCAGGTAGGTCCAGGCACGGTCGGCCAGCTTGAGGTAGATCGAGAGCGGGGTGTCGAGGTCGGCGAAGGTTTCCAGGGTCACCGGGATGCGGTTGTAGCCCTGGGCGGCCAGCTGATTGAATTCGGCTTCGGTCATCATGACTCCACTACTTGAAACTTGAGATACGCGGGCGCAAACAACACGGCCCGCCGCTTGCGACGGTCAGTCAGGCAAGCGACGCCAGGGCCAGGCCTCCCCGCCGATGGCGTATTTCCTCACGCGTTTCAGGTTCATGGTGAGCACGATGTTTGCTGTTCCCGTAGGTCGGCCTTCAGGCCGACTTCGGCCGCTGCTGTCCCACAGGGATTTCCTGCGGTCATCGGCCTGAAGGCCGACCTACAGTCCGACCTGCATGGCGGTAATCAATCCCGCCGCCTCTTCGAGGGTGCCAACTATAGCATCGGCGCCGAGATCGCGCACGTCCTCGCCCTCGCTGTAGCCGTAGGGCACGCAGAACACCGGGCAGCCCGCCGCGCGCGCGCCGGCGACGTCGTTGCGCGAATCGCCGATGACCAGCGCCTCGGCGGGCGCGATGCCAAAGCTTGTGCAGATGTGCAGGAAAGGCAAGGGATGGGGCTTCTTTTCCGGGAGAGTGTCGCCGCTGACCGTCATGTCGAGCAGGTCGGCCAGTCCGGTGGAAGCCAGAAGCTGTTCGGTGAAGGCGGCGGCCTTGTTGGTGACGCAAGCGGTCTTCAGGCCGGCGCGGCGCAGGGCTTGCAGGCCCTCGACCACGCCGGGATAGATGCGGGTGCGACGGCCGTTGACGGCGGCGTAATGACGCTTGAACACCGCCAGGGCATCGCGCGCCTCGATGGTGTCGGATTCGCCCGGGTAGCCGAGGCAGCGGGCGACGAGATTGGGGATGCCCTTGCCGACGAAGTCGCGGATGGCGTCGACCGGCAAAGTCAGCCGCCCCAGCTCGGCGAGCATGGCATTGGCGGCGTCGGCGAGATCGGGAACGGTGTCGAGCAGCGTGCCGTCGAGGTCGATGAGGACGGCTTTGATGGGCATGGGTTAAACCGCTTTCAACGCAGAGGACGCAAAGACGCAAAGGACGCAAAGAAAACCATTCTTGATTTGCTTCTCTTTGCGTCTTTGCGTCTTTGCGTCCTCTGCGTTGAGGGCGGTTGCTTTATACCTTCGCCAGCTCCGCGCGCAGGGCGGCGATGATGGAGTTGTAGCGCTGCGGGTCGCTGTCCTTGCCGGCGCCGAAGACGGCGGAGCCGGCGACGAAGGTGTCGACGCCGGCTTTCGCCACTTCCAGGATGTTGGCCGGGCCGACGCCGCCGTCGATCTCCAGGCTGACGGACAGCCCCCGCTCCTCGATCATCCGGCGCACCTGGCGCGCCTTGTCGAGGACATGGGGGATGAACTTCTGGCCGCCGAAGCCGGGGTTCACCGACATCAGCAGCACCATGTCGAGCTTGTCGAGCGTCCAATCCAGCACGTCCAGCGGCGTGGCGGGATTGAACACCAGCCCGGGCTTGCAGCCGGACTCGCGGATCAGGCCGATGGTGCGGTCGATGTGCTCGGAGGCCTCCGGGTGGAAAGTGATGTACGTGGCGCCCGCCTTGGCGAAATCGGGAATGATGCGATCCACCGGCTTCACCATCAGGTGCACGTCGATGGGCGCGGTGACGCCGTGCTTGCGCAGGGCCTCGCAGACCAGCGGGCCGATGGTCAGGTTGGGCACGTAATGGTTGTCCATCACGTCGAAATGCACGATGTCGGCGCCGGACTTGAGGACGTTGTCCACCTCTTCGCCCAGCCTGGCGAAGTTGGCGGATAGGATGCTCGGTGCGATGCGGTAGGCCATTGATATTCCCCTTTTGACCCGATGATTTTAAACGGATTCGCGGCAACCGCCGGCTAAAAGAAATTATGGCAGCCATAAGCCGGCCTCCCCGGCCCGCCCCTATAATGGCCGCATGGCGGAAAGCAAGAAATACGAGATCAGCGTCGCGGCGGCAACGCAGTACCTGGCCGACCAGTCCGACCCGCAGGACGGGCGCTACGTCTTCGCCTACACCATCACCCTCCGCAACACCGGCACCATCCCCGCCCAGCTGATTTCCCGCCACTGGATCATCACCGACGCCGAATCGCATGTGCAGGAAGTGCGCGGCCTCGGCGTGGTCGGCCACCAGCCCCTGCTCAAGCCCGGCGAGAGCTTCGAGTACACCAGCGGCTGCGTTCTCACCACCCCCGTCGGCACCATGCGCGGCAGCTACCAGATGGTGGCGGAGGACGGCACGCAGTTCGAGGCGGCCATCGCCGGGTTCACCCTGGCGATGCCGCGGGTTCTGCATTGATTGTGCAGGAGCGGGCTTGCCCGCGATGCAGCCGCCTTATCGCCAGCAAGCTGGCTCCTACAATACCCAGTGCATGCCGCTTTCGTAGGAGCGGGCTTGCCCGCGATCTGCAATAATGCGTTCATCATGGATGCGAACCGGTTCCCGCATGGCGCCGATCTGCGCAAGGGCCGCCTCTCCGAGCCCGGGAGGATCTACCTCGTCACCGCCGTCACGCGCGCGCGATGCCCGCTCTTCTCGGATCTTCCCGCCGCCAGGGCGTTGATCCGCGAATTGTCCGCCTGCGACCGGGCCGGCCTCACGCGCACCTGGGCATTCGTCGTCATGCCGGACCACATGCACTGGCTGGTCGAACTGGGAACGGACAGCCTGCCGTCCGCGATGCGCCGGGTCAAATCCGGCTCCGCCATTCGCCTGAACCGCCTGGCCGGCTCGGCCGGCAGGCAGGTATGGCAGCGCGGCTTCCACGATCATGCATTGCGCCGGGAGGAGGACCTGCGCGAGACGGCGCGCTATGTCGTCTCCAATCCGGTGCGTGCCGGTCTTGCGAGGTCGTTGGGCGAATATGCCCATTGGGATGCGGCCTGGCTGTAGCTGCCGCAGGATCGCCAGCAAGCTGGCTCCTACAAAATCCGGTGCATGCCCTTGCAGGAGCGGGCTTGCCCGCGCTGCAGCCGCCTTATCGCCAGCAAGCTGGCTCCTACAAAATCCGGTGCATGCCCTTGCAGGAGATCAGAACGGCCCGGCCAGTTCCCGCAGGCGCGAGTCGTTGGGGCGTTCGCCGGCTGCAATGCGCCAGTACTTGCGCGCTTCGTCGCGCAATTCCTTCTGTTCGAGCCAGGCCGCGTAGATGACCTGCTCCGAGAGGGTGGCGGCGGCGCCCGGCCGCAGGTTCTCGGCATCGGCGCGCAGTTCCAGGCTGGCCAGGGTGAAGTGCGCGGAATTGCTGATCGCCTGGCCGTTGGCCGCCTTGCCGCTGAGAAGCCAGCGATAGCGTACGCCGGACTTGAGCCGGACATTGCCGGGCAGGACGAAGGACACGCCGCCCACTTCGCGCTCCAGGATGCGCTTGCCCTTGTCGTCGAACAGTTCCAGCCGCAGCAGCGTACCCGGCTGCGAGCCGTTCCAGCGGAACTCGGGCCAGGCGTCCAGCGTCACGGTGTCCGCCAGGCTGAGCAGGCGCAGGCGCGTCTCGCCCTGCACGTTGCGCATGAGCACCGCCCCCTGGTTGATGTTGATGGGACTGATGCGGATGGCCTTGCCGCCGCCGAAGCGCGTGCTGCGGCGCTCCGGCTGGGCCCCGGACAGGGCCTCGGCCAGGCCGATCTTGACATGCACCAGCGACGGGCCGCGGAAATCGAACTCCTCGCCGGTCTTGAGGAACACCAGCACCATGCGCGCGCCGGCGTCGAGCTTGATGCGCTGGTCGACGGCGATTTCATCGAGTATGGAAGCAGTGCGCTTTTCGGTGACCAGGGAGGCCTCGCCCACCAGGTCGGTGATCATCGCCACCGCGGACTGTTTTGCCGGCTGCGCCAGCGCGCCGGCGATGGGCAGGACGCAGGCCAGCATGGCGGCGGCGGCACGTAGTGTCTTCAACATTGCTGCGCTCTCTTTCTTTCAGGTCGTCGATTGCTTGCCGGACGGCTGTCCTGCCTGGGCGGGCCAGCCATAGACTATCACCGGGGTGTGCCCCTTGACCGGCTTCGCCCCTAGATTAACGAATCCCTCGGTGGAATCAAGGGAATGCATCACGGCCTCGGAACAGACCAGCGGATAGCCGACTTCCTTGGTCAGGCTCTCGATGCGCGAGGCAAGGTTCACCGTATCGCCGATGGCGGTGTATTCATGTCGCGCCGTCGAGCCGACGTGGCCGACCACGGCATCGCCGGCATGCAGGCCGATGCCGATGCGTATCGGCGTCTGGCCTTCCTGCGCCAGCGTCTCGTTCAGGCCGGCCAGGCGGTCGAGCATTTCCTGTGCGGCCGCCACCGCCGCCGCGGAAGGGTTGGCCAGCGCCTTGGGCGCGCCGAAAAAGGCCATGATGCCGTCGCCGATGAACTTGTCGACGGTGCCGTCGTGCCGGTGGATGGCGCCGGTGACTTCCTCGAAATAGCGGTTCAGGAGCGTGATCACCGCTTCCGGGGAGAGCGTCTCGCTGCGGGTGGTGAAGTCGCGGATGTCGGCGAACAGCACGCACAATGCGCGCCGGTCGCCGCCCAGGCTGCCGGACAGCCGCCCGCCGACGATCTCGTCCATGATCTGCGGACTGACGTAGGCGCCGAAGGCGCGGCGCAGCCGCAAGCGCTCCAGGGCGTTGGCGGCCTGGTCGGCCAGCGAGCGTCCGACCAGGGCCACAGCGATCGTCGCCAACAGGCCGCTAACGGGCAGGAAGAAGCCGAGGCGCTGCAAAGCCGTGATGCCGCCGAAGACGCCTGCCACCAGGCCGGCAGTAACGACCACGGCACGCAGGGGCTTTATCGGCCACAGCCAGAACAAGGCGGCAAGCATGGCCAGGGCCGGCGCCAGCCAGACCGGCAGCGGCTGGATCAGCGTGCCGCCCAGGATGGAACGCAGGACTTGGGCGTGCACCAGCACGCCGGGGATGCGTCGGTCGCCCGGCTCGTTGCGGACGAAAAGATCGACCGGCTGCAATTGCCGGTCCTCGAACAGGGTGACACTGCCCACCAGCACCGGCCGCCCGGAAAACGCGCGTTCCAACTTGTCGCCGTCGCCGGCGTCGATCCAGTCCAGCACGTCGTGAAAGGGCAGGTAGTCGAAGCGCGGGCCGCGGCTGTAATCGATGAGACCGCGACCGGGCACCGTCTTCATGAGGCGAGCTATCTGCCCCGACAGGGTTGCCACCGCATGGCCTTCGGCACCGAGCGCCTCGTCGAACCAGCGCACCGAACCGTCCATATCCAGGCGCCACAGCGCATAGCCGACGCCTTCCTGTCCCGCCGCGGAAAGGAAGGGCGGATAGACGTTGCGCGTCGCCCCTGTCGGACCGATCGTCAGACCGAACACCACCGGAGCATTACGGCGGGCTTCGATGATTCCCGCAAGCAGCTGCCGGTCATAGCCCGGCACGATGGCGTTGAAGCTGCGGTCGGGCAGGATGATGTCTACACCGATCGCGGCCGGCTTCGCGCGTGCCACGCCGCGCACCAACTTGCCGAGGTGGTGATGCCAGAGCGCGAGTGGTTCGGGAAGCCGGGCGACGGTGGCCTCGTCGATGCCAATAACGACCACTTCCGGCGCCGGCGCAGGGAAATAGGCGCGCAGCAGGCGGAACTGGAAATCGAGGGCCTTCAGGTCGGCGAGGGCGAACAGGCCGGTCAGCGGCTGCAGCGCAGCAAAGAGCATGACGGCGCCGAGCCCGTACCAGCGCCATTTCGGCGGCATCGGGCTGGTTTGCGCGGAACCGTTGGGCGAGGCGTTGCTGGCGGGCTGTTTCGATGGTGAATTCAGGAATAACCTCCAAGAAACGTGATCCATTGCACGCATCGGCCGGCACAATTGTGGCATCATAAACCAGCATTCTCGATAGGGGTTCGGGTTCGATGGCCTTCCTGCGTTCAGCCTTGCTTGCACTCATCTGTACGGTCGCCGCCTTGTCCGGCCCGACACCGGCATTCGCCCAGCGCAACGCGCCGGAAAGCCTGAAGCGGGTGGCGCTGGTCATCGGCAACGGCGCCTATCCCGTCTCGCCGCTGAAGAATCCGGTCAACGACGCGCGCGCCATCTCGCGGGCCTTGAAGGACCTCGGCTTCGACGTCACCCATCGCGAGAACCTCAACCAGAAATCCATGGCGGACGTCATCCGCCAGTTCGGCGCGCGCCTGACGCCGGGCACGGCAGCCGTCTTCTATTACGCCGGCCACGGCATGCAGGTGCAGGGGCGCAACTTCCTCATCCCGGTGGACGCCGACGTGCAGGCCGAGGACGAGGTGCCCTACTCCACCATCGATGTCGGCCTGCTGCTGGGCAAGATGGAACAGGCGAAGAGCCCGGCCAACATCGTCATCCTCGATGCCTGCCGCGACAACCCCTTCGCCCGCCGTTTCCGCCCGGCCAACACGGGCCTGGCCCAGATGGACGCTCCCATCGGCACCCTGCTCGCCTATGCCACCGCGCCCGGTTCGGTGGCGCGCGACGGCGGCGAGAACGGCGTCTACACCAAGCACCTGGTTGCCAACCTCAACAGCGAGGGGCTGGCGGTGGAGCAGCTGTTCAAGCGGGTGCGCGTCGCCGTGGCGCAGGAAACGCGGGAGACGCAGGTGCCGTGGGAGAGCTCCTCGCTGAAGGGCGAATTCGTCTTCAAGGAAGCGCCGCGGGGCAAGACGGCGGCTTCCCAGGACCAGATGATCGAGGAGGCGGTGCGGGCGGCGGCCGAGCGCGCCGCCACGCTCACCGCCGAGCGCATGGCGCGCGAACAGGCGAGCCGCCCGGCGCCGGCGCAGGAATCCCAGGCGGCACGGCAGGAATCGGAGCGGCTGGCCACCGAGCGGGAAAGCCTGCGCCAGGAGCGCCAGCGCCTGGAAACGGATCGCGCCACCCTGCGCACGGAGACCGCCCGCGCCGAGACGGATCGCGCCACTCTGCGCACGGAGACCGCCCGCGCCGAGGCGGCGAAGAAGGAGAAGGCGCCCGTGCCGGCCAAGGCGCCTGTTGCGCGCGTCAGCCCGCCCGCGCCCTTGCCCGCCGCGGCACCCGCCCCGCAACGCAGCGGCGGCGCCAACCCCGAAGTGGGCGATGCCTGGACCTACCGGTTCTCGGACGGCTACGGCAAGGGCGGCACCTTCACGGTGCGCATCACCGACGTCTCGGCCGAGGAAATCAGCGACGAGGCGCGCATGGGCAACAGCCGCCATGCCGGCACCTTCTCGCCGGGCCTGGCCCTGTCCGGCCGCAGCTTCAGCGGACTTTCGGTACGCGAAATCTCGCCCTACCTGCAGAGCCTCGGCCCGCTCGAAGCGACCGCCGACTGGAAAAGCATCACCATCCTCAGCGGCGGCGATCCCTTCGCCGCCCGCTTCGCCGGCACGGAAACCGTGACGGTGCCGGCCGGCACCTTCGAGACCCGCAAGCTGGTCATCGAAGGCCGCGAGACCTTGAAAGCGGCGTACGGAAATCCCACGCGCCCCTATACCGTCACGGTGTGGTACGCGCCCGCCGCCAAGCGCTTCGTCAAGCTGTCCTTCCATACCCCCTCCGGCACCGCCTATCCCGGGGAGAACGACACGATCGAACTGGTCGAGACCAACTTCGCCATGAACATGGCCGTCGCGCCGACGCCGGTTGCGGCGGCGAAGCCTGCCGAATCGCAGCGCACCGCGTTTTTCGGCAGGTCTGCCGACACCGGCGGCGGTTCGCTGGACAAGGCCGGCTTGCCGAAGACGGGAGACAGCTGGACCTACCGCTTTTCCGATGGCTACAGCAAGTCGGGCTCCTATACCGTGCGCGTCGCCGCAGTCTCGGGCGACGAGGTTTCCGACGAGGCGCGCGTGGGCAACAGCCGCGTCACCGTCAAGTTCCAGCCGGGACTGGCGATGTCCAGCCGCACGCTCGGCGGCCTCGCCATCCGGGAAATCTCGCCCTACCTGCAAAGCCTCGGGCCGACCGAGCCGACCGAGGAGTGGAGAAACGTGAACGTCCTCAGCGGCGAAGCCGGTTTCCGCGCCCGCCTGGCAGGCGCGGAAACCGTGCAGGTGCCGGCCGGCACCTTCGAGGCGCGCAAGGTGGTCATCGAGGGCACGCAGGTATTGCGGGCTGCCTATGGCAACCCCTCGCGTTCCTTCACCGTCACGGTCTGGTACGCCCCGGCCGCCAAACGCTTCGTCAAGCTGACCGTCTCGGCGCCTTCCTCTGCCTTCCCGGCCGAGCACGATCTTATCGAACTGACGGAGTTCAAGCTGAACTGAACCTGCCAGGGCCGCCATGATGTCCATCAGATCGCTGCCTGGTGTGTTGTGGTGTATCGCCCTGTTCCTGATGTCGGCGCATGCCGCCGCGCAGGGTTCAGGGACCGCCCTGCCCAAGGTCGGCGACAGCTGGACTTACCGCTTTTCCGACGGTTACAACAAATCCGGCACTTATTCAGTGAGAATTTCGGCGGTTTCCGCTGAAGAAATCACGGACGAGGCAAGCCTGGGGAAAGCCCGCCATGCCGCCGCTTTCGGCCCGGGACTCGAACTGGCCGCCCGGAGCCTGGGCGTCCTGCCGGTGCGCGAGATATCGCCTTACTTTCTTTCCCTCGGTCCCTTCGAGGGAAGATCCGAATGGAAGGACGTCACGATCCTCAGCGACGCCCGGCCGTTCACTGCCCGACTCGCGGGCACGGAAACCGTGCAGGTGCCGGCCGGCTCCTTCGAGACGCGCAAGATCGTCATCTACGGCGGACAGCCCCTGGTCGGCGAGTCCGCCGAACGGCCCTACACCGTCACGGTATGGTATGCCCCGGCAGTCAAGCGCTTCGTCAAGCTGACCTTCGCCGCGCATGTGGTTGCGGGGGGGTATTTCCCGGCGGACAGGGATTCCGTCGAGCTGATGGAATTCAAGGTCCAATAGCGATTCCGCCGTTGAATCCCCCAAGGGGACTTCCTTCGGGCGTCGCCAGCAAGCCGGCTCCTGCAACAGACGTCGCGCACATCGCCCTTGTAGGAGCGGGCTTGCCCGCGATTTCAGCGCAGCATCGCCAGCAAGCTGGCTCCTACATGTTCAGCTGCGGTAATCCGCGTTGATCTTCACGTAGTCGTAGGAGAAGTCGCAGGTCCACACCGTGGCCTGCGCGGCGCCGCGGGCCAGATCAATGCGCACCGCGATCTCTTCCTGCTGCATGACCCGCGCGCCGTCTGCCTCGCGATAGCTCGCGGCGGGACCGCCGTTCTCGGCAACCAGCACCTCGTCCAGCCAGAGCCTGACGCGCGACACGTCGAGGTCCGCGATGCCGGCGTTGCCGATGGCAGCGAGAATGCGGCCGAGGTTGGGGTCGGAGGCGAAGAAGGCCGTCTTCACCAGCGGCGAGTGGGCGATGGCGTAGCCGACCGCCTTGCACTCGGCCGCATCGCGCCCGCCGCGCACTTCGATGGCGATGAACTTGGTGGCGCCCTCGCCGTCGCGCACGATGGCCTGGGCCAGTTCGGCCGCGACAGCGGTGACGGCCTCCTTCAGCGCGGCGTAGTCGGCGGAAGCGGCATCGGCGATGGCGGGGTTGCCCGCCCGCCCGCTGGCGACCAGCACGAAGGAATCGTTGGTCGAGGTGTCGCCATCGACGGTGACGCAGTTGAAGGAGGCGTCGGCCGCCTCCCGCACCAGGCGGGCGAGCAGCGGCTGCGCCACGGCGGCGTCGGTGGCGACGAAGCCGAGCATGGTGGCCATGTTCGGGCGGATCATGCCGGCGCCCTTGGCGATGCCGGTGACGGTGATCGCCGTATTACGGAGACTGACTTTTCGCGAAGCCGCCTTGGGCAGGGTGTCGGTGGTCATGATGGCCTCGGCGGCGGCGGCCCAGTTGTCCTCGCGCAGGTCGGCGGCGCAGGCGGGCAGGCCGGCCTCGATGCGCTCGACCGGCAGCGGCTCCATGATGACGCCGGTGGAGAACGGCAGCACCTGCTCCGGCGCGCAGCCGAGCAGCCGCGCGGCGGCGGCGCAGGTGGCGCGCGCCGCCTGCATGCCGGGCTCGCCGGTGCCGGCATTGGCGATGCCGGTATTGACGACAAGGGCGCGGATGGCGCCGCCTTGCAGGTGATCGCGGCAGACCACGACCGGCGCGGCGCAGAAGCGGTTCTGCGTAAACACGCCGGCAACGGCGGCCCCTTCGTCGAGGCGGATCAGCAGCAGGTCGCGGCGGCCGGCCTTGCGGATGCCGGCCTGGGCGATGCCCAGCGCGACACCGGGGACGGCGAGAAGCTGTGCCGCAACGGGCGGCTTCAGATTGACGGGCATGGTCCTGTCTCGGCGCTCAAGTTCGTTCGAAGCGGATCATAGCCGAAGCCGGAGCGCTACTGCGGAATGAAGCGCGCCGCGCCGCCCGCCCCGTAGCACTCGGCGACCGTGGCGGCCTCGGCGGCATTCTTCATGACAGGCTCGGCGATGTCGTCGACCGGCAACTGCAGATAGTCGGCGACCTCCTTCATGCGGGCGCGGGCGTGCTCGGCGCCCCAGCCGCCTTCGGAGCCCTCGGCGAGACGAAAGGCAAGCACCACGGCCTGTTCGCGCGAGCGTTTCGGGTAGTCGCCCTTGATGACGCTCTGCAGCAGCGGACTGACGTGCCAGTCCCGCACCAGGGCGGTGGTCAGCTGATGCAGGCGGAAGCCAAGCAGGGATTGCTCGACATCGCCGGGATATTGCGGGTTGTGGCGAAGGGCCTCATCCAGTTCGTCGCCGGCCTCGCCGGCGAAGCACCAGAAAGCCATCTCGCCGAAGCGAAACAGCAGGGCGGCGATGAAGACCTCCTCCGGCAGGACGTCGTGCCGCCGCACCGCCAGCCAGCGCGCCTGCACGGCGGCATGGCAGGCGCGCGCCATCTCGCGCAGCACCCGCTCGCGCACCGGCCCGCGCAGCAGGGCATCGACGAAGGCCACGGAGAGCGCGACCTGCCGCACCATGTCGAAGCCGAGCATCACCACGGCGCGGCTGACGGTGGTGATATGGATGCCGGAGGTGTTGAAGATCACGCTGTTGGCGATGCGCAGCAGCTTGGCCGTCATGCCCGGATCGCGCAGGATGGCGTCGGCCAGCTCTGACACCGCCGCCCTGTCGCTGTCGGTCAGGTCGCGAATCTGCTCGGCCGTGCGGCCGAAGATGGGCAGTTCCTGGTCACGTATGCGTCCCAGCCAGGCGTTCAGGCCGTGAGAGCCGTTCTTGTCCTGCGTCATCGGAAGCGGGGGGGGCTTAACTCAGTTTGCCGTGGCAGTGCTTGTATTTCTTGCCCGAACCGCAGGGACAGGGATCGTTGCGGCCGACCTTTTGCCCATGGCGAACCTGCGGCTGGGCCGGCTTCTCCGTGTCAGCCGTTGCGCCGAGCGCCTCGTCGTAGTCGGCGTGGTGATATTGCACGTTCTCCACCGCCGCCTGCGGCTCGCTCTCCTCGATCTGCTCCTGCGAACGGATCTCGACCGTCATCAGCAGCTTGGTGACTTCGTTGCGGATGGTCTGCAGCAGCCCCTCGAACAGCTCGAAGGCCTCGCGCTTGTATTCCTGCTTCGGATTCTTCTGCGCATAGCCGCGCAGGTGGATGCCCTGGCGCAGGTGGTCGAGCGCCGCCAGATGCTCGCGCCAGTGCGTGTCGAGGCTCTGCAGCATCATGTTGCGCTCGAAGTGGTGGAAGGACTCGCCGCCCACCAGGTCGACCTTGGCGGCGTAACGCCTGTCGGCTTCCTCCAGGATGCGGCGAACGATGCCGTCGTCCGACAGATTGGGCTCCGCCCTGAGCCACTCGCCGATCGGCAACTGAAGCTGGTACTCGGCGGCCAGCGCCGCTTCCGCGCCGGCGATGTCCCACTGCTCCTCGACGCTGTCGGCCGGCACGTAGGTGCGGAAAGTATCGTGCAGCACGCCCTGGCGCATGGCGGTGATGGTCTCGGAGATGTCGTCCGTCTCCAGCAGCTCGTTGCGCTGCTGGTAGATCACCTTGCGCTGGTCGTTGGCGACGTCGTCGTATTCGAGCAGTTGCTTGCGGATGTCGAAGTTGCGCTGTTCCACCTTGCGCTGGGCGGATTCGAGGGAGCGCGTCACCAGCGGGTGCTCGATGGCCTCGCCCTCGGGCATCTTCAGGCGCACCATGATGGCGTTGAGCCGCTCGCCGGCGAAGATGCGCAGCAGCGGGTCTTCCAGCGACAGGTAGAAGCGGCTGGAACCCGGGTCGCCCTGGCGGCCGGCGCGGCCGCGCAGCTGGTTGTCGATGCGCCGCGACTCGTGCCGCTCGGAGCCGATGATGTGCAGGCCGCCGGCCTTCACCACCTGCTCGTGCAGCGCCTGCCATTCGCCGCGCAGCTGGGCGATGCGGGCATCCCTGTCGTTTTCCGCCAGCGCTCCCTCGGCGAGGAGGGCATCCACCTGTTTCTCGGCATTGCCGCCGAGCACGATGTCGGTGCCGCGGCCGGCCATGTTGGTGGCGATGGTGATCATGCCCGGACGGCCGGCCTGGGCGACGATGAGGGCCTCGCGGGCGTGCTGCTTGGCGTTCAACACCTGGTGCGGCAGCTTCTCCTTCTCCAGCATGCCGGCAAGCAGTTCGGAATTCTCGATGGACGTCGTGCCGACCAGCACCGGCTGGCCGCGCTGGTGGCAGTCGCGGATGTCGGCGATGATGGCGCGGTGCTTCTCGGGCGCGGTGCGGTAGACCTGGTCCATGCGGTCGTCGCGGACCATCGGCTGGTTGGTCGGGATGACGACCGTTTCCAGCGCGTAGATCTGGTGGAATTCGTAGGCCTCGGTGTCGGCCGTGCCGGTCATGCCGGACAGCTTGCCGTACATGCGGAAGTAGTTCTGGAAGGTGATCGAGGCGAGTGTCTGGTTCTCGTTCTGGATCGCCACGCCCTCCTTCGCCTCGACCGCCTGGTGCAGGCCGTCGGACCAGCGCCGGCCCGGCATGAGGCGGCCGGTGAACTCGTCGACGATGACGATCTCGCCGTTCTGCGAGACATAGTGCTGGTCGCGGTGGAACAGGCTGTGGGCGCGCAGCGCGGCGTAGAGGTGGTGCATGAGCAGGATGTTGGCCGGCTCGTAGAGGCTGCCGCCCTCGGGCAGCAGGCCCAGGCGGGCAAGGATCTCCTCGGCGTGCTCGTGGCCGACTTCCGACAGCAGCACCGAGTGCGCCTTCTCGTCCACCCAGAAGTCGCCCTCGCCCTTCTCCTCCTTCTGCCGGGTGAGCAGCGGCGCCACCTGGTTCATGCGCACGTAGAGGTCGGTGTGGTCCTCGGCCTGGCCGGAAATGATCAGCGGCGTGCGCGCCTCGTCGATGAGGATGGAATCGACTTCGTCGACGATGGCGTAAGCGAGCTTCTTCTGCACCCGGTCCTTGGCCGAGTAGACCATGTTGTCGCGCAGGTAGTCGAAGCCGAACTCGTTGTTGGTGCCGTAGGTGATGTCGGCGGCGTAGGCGGCCTGCTTCTCCTCGTGCGGCATCTGCGAGAGATTGACGCCGACGCTCATGCCGAGGAAGCGGTAAAGCTTGCCCATCCACTCGGCGTCGCGCGAGGCCAGATAGTCGTTCACCGTGATGACGTGCACCCCCTTGCCGGAGAGGGCGTTCAGGTAGGCCGGCAGGGTGGCGACCAGGGTCTTGCCC
This sequence comes from Rhodocyclales bacterium, assembly GCA_016214145.1. Taxonomy (GTDB): domain Bacteria; phylum Pseudomonadota; class Gammaproteobacteria; order Burkholderiales; family Rhodocyclaceae; genus Desulfobacillus. Next base: position 303,251 of record JACRPA010000003.1, on the reverse strand, counting down.
TCGCCGGTGCGCATCTCGGCGATCCTGCCGTCATGCAGCACCATGCCGCCGATCAGCTGCACGTCGAAGTGGCGCATGCCGAGGGCGCGCTTGCCCGCCTCGCGCACCACGGCGAAGGCTTCCGGCAGGAGGTCGTCGAGGGCCGCTCCGTCCGCCAGCTTCTGCCGGAATTCACCGGTCTTGCCGCGCAACTGTTCGTCGGAAAGGGCGCTGACGGCCGGCTCGAACGCGTTGATGGCGCGCACGGCCTGGCCGTACTGGCGGATCAGCCGGTCGTTGCGGCTGCCGAATATTTTCTTGAGGAGGCCGGAGATCATGCGGAAACGCGGTAGGAGGCTGGAAAAAAAGCGGATTTTAGCATGCCGCCCCCGGCAAACCCGACAGGCCGCAAACCAACGCTGTCAACGCGGAGGACGCAAAGACGCAAAGGACGCGAAGAAAAGCAAAAAAGTCTCCTTTGCGCTCTTTGCGCCTTTGCGTCCTCTGCGCTAAAGGAGGTTTCTACTTGCGGCGGAAGGCGGCCAGCTTCTGCTGCTGGGCGTTCTGCAGGAAGCGGTTGGGGTTCTGCGCGGCGCCCTTGAAGCGCACCTCGAAATGCAGATGCGGGCCGGTGGAGCGGCCGGTCGTGCCCACTTCGGCGACCTTCTGGCCGCGCTTGACCAGGGCGCCCTGCCTGACCAGCACCCTGGAGGCGTGGGCATAGCGGGTGATCAGGTCGTTGCCGTGGTCGATCTCGACCAGGTTGCCATACTGCGGATGGCGCTCGGAGGTGACGACGATGCCGGCCGCGGCGGCATGGATCGGCGTGCCGGTGTCGGCAATGAAATCGATGCCTTCGTGCATGGCCTGCTCGCCGGTGAAGGGGTCGATGCGCCAGCCGAAGCCGGAGGCGTTCCATTGCGCCTCGACCGGGAGGGCCGTCGGCAACTGGTTCTTTTTCACCCGCTCGTCCATCAGTTCGGACTCGATCAGGCCCAGATAGTCGCTCTTCGACTCCAGTTGGCGGGAAAGCTGGTCGAGCTGGCGCTGCAGGTCGTCGGGCGTCAGCGGCCTGGTCGGCGCGATCAGGGGGCCGCCCTGGCCGGACTTGTCGACCGCCTTGGCCTCCGGCGTCTTGATGCCGGAGATCTGGCCCAGGCGCTCGCCGAGGGTATCGAGGCGCATCAGCTGCGCCTGCATCTGGCCCAGGCGCACCGCCATGGCATTGAGGTTTTCGCGCAGAAACTCCTGCGTCTTCTGGGTTTCCTGCTCTCGCACGCTCATCAACAGGCTTTGCAGGAAGGGCAGGCGCACTTCCGCCGCGTGGCGCACGGTGACGTAGGAAAACAGCGAAGAAACGGCCAGCACCGTCAGCACGAAGCCGGCGGCTGCCAGCACCAGATGACGCGCGGTAATGGTCAGGGTTCTGGCAGTTGCCAGACGGTCGGAGACGAGAATAATATGCACGCCGTCCCTCCTAAAATAATCTCAAATGGCAGCGCGTTCTCTGGACGCTTACCTGAATTCCGCCGGCGATCTGGCGCGCTTGTCAGCGCATGCCGGGCGGCTGGTCAAACTACAGCGCGTTTTCGAGCAAATCGCGCCTTCCTATCTGGCCGCGTCGAGCCACGTGGCCAATTTCAAGCTGGGGAAAGTTGTTATCCACGCCGATTCCGGCGCGGTCGCCGCAAAGCTGAGACAGATGCTGCCGAGCCTCGTCGACGAATTCTCTTTGAAGGGTGCCGAGGTTACCGAAATACAGGTGAAAGTGCAACCCGGCCATGCTGCGTCGCAACATAAAAAGGCGGGGGTCGCCGCTTCGGTCGGGGCCTCTGCCAAGTCGGATCTGAGTCGCCTGGCAGGCGAATTGCCGGCGGATTCGCCACTGAAGGAAGCGCTGGAGCGGCTGGTGAAACGGTCGCGCTGATGGCTTCCCGCAGGTCGGCCTTCAGGCCGACTTGGGTGGCCGTTGTCGGGCTGAAGCCCGACCTACAGAACGATCACCCGCTCCAGGAACATCAACGCCAGGACGAGCAGGACAAATACGGCTGCGTACTTGGTCACCTGCCAGGAAACGTGCAGATAGCGCCGGTCCTGGGTAAACAGGAAGGCGACGATGCCGGCGCCGATGGTGATCGCCACCAGGACGCCGACCACCCTTAACAGCAACATGGGGAGCGCCTCAGGCCGGCTGGGCGAACAGCCGCGCGACCGAAGCGGGGGCGTCCTCGATGCGCTCGAAGCTCACCATTTCCCAGGCCGTTCTGTCCGCCAGCAGCGCGCGCAGCAGCTTGTTGTTGAGGGCGTGGCCGGACTTGTGGGCGGAAAAGGCGCCCAGCAGGGGGTGGCCGAGCAGGTAGAGGTCGCCCACCGCATCCAGCACCTTGTGCTTGACGAACTCGTCGCCGTAACGCAGGCCGTCGGAATTGAGCACGCGGTACTCGTCCATCACGATGGCGTTCTCCAGGCTGCCGCCCAGGGCCAGGCCCTGCGAGCGCATGGCCTCGACATCCTGCATGAAGCCGAAGGTGCGGGCGCGGGCCACTTCCCGCACATAGGAGTGCTCGGCGAAGTCCACCGTCACGCTCGGATTCGACTTGTCGAAGACGGGATGGCTGAAGACGATGGAGAAAGTCAGGCGGAAGCCGTCGTAGGGAGTGAGCTCCGCCCACTTGTCGCCGTCCTCGACGCGGACCGGCTTCCTGACGCGGATGAACTTCTTGGCGGCCTTCTGTTCCTCGATGCCGGCCGACTGGATGAGGAAGACGAAGGGCGCCGCGCTGCCGTCCATGATGGGGATCTCGGCGGCATCCACGTCGACCCAGGCGTTGTCGATGCCCAGGCCGGAGAGCGCGGACATGAGATGCTCCACCGTGGCGATCTTGGTCCCATCCGTCTCCAGGCAGGAAGCCAGGCGCGTGTCGCCGACGGCGAAGGGGTCGGCGCGCAGCTCCACCGGCGGGTCGAGATCGACACGGCGAAAGACGATGCCGGTGTCGGGCGCCGCCGGACGCAAGGTCATGGTGACCTTGACCCCGGAATGGAGCCCGACGCCGGTGGCGCGGATCAGCGATTTCAGCGTGCGCTGCTGCAGCATGATGACAACGCTATGACAAAGAGGCGAATTTTAGCATAGCGGGCCTTCTTGCCGCGCTCGCGGCACACCGAACGCGCCGCGTAGGTCGGGCTTCAGCCCGACAATAGCGCCGTAGTCGGCCTGAAGGCCGACCTACCGATAACATCAATCCGCCTGCTTGCGGAGGAAGGCCGGGATGTCGAGCTTGTCCACCCCGCTGGCGGCCATCGCCTCGACGGTGGCATGGCGGCGCCCGCTGCGCATCACCGCCGGCACCTCCAGTTCGCCGTAGTTGATGGTCTCGATGATCGCGGCATTGTCGGTGCCGGTCTTCTGCGCCACCATCTCGATGCGCGGCCTGAGCTGCTGCGCCCGCTCGGCGGCGCCGAGGCCGGTGGCGACCACCGTCACGCGCAGGTTGTCCTCCATGGCGTCGTCGAACACCGTGCCGAAGATGATGTGGGCGTCGTCGGCGGCGTAGGCGCGGATGGTGTTCATCACCTCGCGCACTTCCTTCATGCCGAGCGCACTGTTGGCGGAGATGTTCACCAGCACGCCGCGCGCGCCCGACAGCTCGATGCCCTCGAGCAGCGGGCTGGCCACCGCCTGCTCGGCGGCGAGCCGCGCGCGGTCCATGCCGGAGGACGCGGCCGAGCCCATCATGGCCTTGCCCATCTCGCCCATCACCGTGCGCACATCCTCGAAGTCGACGTTCACCAGACCCGGCACGTTGATGATCTCGGCGATGCCGCCGACGGCGTTCCTCAGCACGTTGTCCGCCGTCTTGAAGGCGGCGATCATGCTGATGTCCTCGCCGAGCACTTCGGTCAGGCGCTCGTTGAGGATGACGATGAGGGAGTCCACATGGCGCGACAGCTCGGCCAGTCCCTGCTCGGCCACCTGCATGCGCTTGGCGTTCTCGAACTCGAAGGGCTTGGTCACCACCGCGACGGTGAGGATGCCCAGTTCGCGCGCCACTTCCGCGACGATCGGCGCGGCGCCGGTGCCGGTGCCGCCGCCCATGCCGGCCGTGATGAAGGCCATGTGGGCGCCGCGCAGGGCGTCGGCGATGCGCTCGCGCTCCAGCTCGGCCAGGGCGCGGGCCTTGTCCGGCTTGCCGCCGGCGCCCAGCCCCGGGCCGAACTGCAGCTTCTGGTGCGCCGCACTGCGGTTGAGCGACTGGGCGTCGGTGTTCGCGCAAATGAACTCCACGCCCTGCACGCCTTCCCGGATCATGTGATCGACGGCGTTGCCGCCGGCGCCGCCGACGCCCACTACCTTGATGACCGTACCGTTCGGTTCCTTATCGATGATTTCAAACATGCTCGCCTCCTTCAAAGAAACTACAACAAAAAAATCGTTTCACCACCAAGACCCAAGGCACCAAGTAGCACCAAGCTTTCTTTGTGTACCTTGGTGTCTTGGTGCCTTGGTGGTTAAAAGTTTTTCTCAAACCACGACCTCATGTTTCCCAGCACCTGCTTGAACGTGCGCGTCCGGTGCGCCTGGATGCCGCGCTTCTTCTGCGCCATCCCCTCCAGCAGCAGGCCCATGGCGGTGGCGTAGCGCGGGTGCTGCACCACCTCGGCCAGGCTGCCGCCGTATTTCGGCATGCCCAGCCGCACCGGCATGTGGAAGATTTCCTCGCCCAGTTCGACCATGCCGCGCATCACGGCGCTGCCGCCGGTGAGGACGATCCCCGAGGACAGCAGCTCCTGGTAGCCGCTGCGGCGCAGTTCGGACTGGATCAGTTCGTAGAGTTCGGTCACGCGCGGCTCGATGACATCGGCCAGCGCCAGCCTGGACAGGCGGCGCGGCCCGCGCTCGCCGATGCCGGGCACCTCGAACATCTCGTTGGGGTCGGCCAGCTGCTGCAGGGCGACGCCGTGGTGAATCTTGATCTCCTCCGCCTCCGGCGTCGGCGTGCGCAGCGCATGGGCGATGTCGTTGGTGATCTGGTCGCCGGCAACCGGAATCACCGCCGTGTGGCGGATGGCGCCCTGGGTGAACACGGCGATGTCGGTGGTGCCGCCGCCGATGTCGACCAGGCAGACGCCCAGCTCCTTCTCGTCCTCGGTCAGCACGGCATAGCTGGAGGCGAGCGGCTGCAGCACCAGGTCGACCACCTCCAGCCCGCAGCGGCGCACGCACTTGACGATGTTCTGCGCCGCCGAGACGGCGCCGGTGACGATGTGCGTCTTCACCTCGAGGCGCACGCCGCTCATGCCGATCGGCTCGCGCACGCCGTCCTGGCCGTCGACGATGAACTCCTGCGTCAGGATGTGCAGGATCTGCTGGTCGGAGGGAATCGGCATGGCGCGGGCCGTTTCGATGACGCGGTCGACGTCCATCGGCGAGACCTCCTTGTCCTTGATCGCCACCATGCCGTTCGAGTTGAAGCTCCTGATGTGGCTGCCGGCGATGCCGGTGTAGACCTCCTTCACCTTGCAGTCGGCCATCAGCTCGACTTCCTGGATGACGCGCGAGATGGCGTTCACCGTGGCCTCGATGTTCACCACCACGCCCTTCTTCAGCCCGCGCGATTCCTGGTGGCTGCCCATGCCGAGGATTTCCAGCCGTCCCTCCGGCGTGAGTTCCGCGACGATGGCGACGATCTTCGAGGTGCCGATGTCGAGGCCGACGATCAGGTTCTTCACTTCCTTAGACATGAACCACCTTTCCCCCATCCCCCTTCCCACGGAAGGGGGTGACGTTTGTTCGCGAGCCGCGCTCGTTCCATGTTGTTGACTGCGCCGCACTTGTCCCACAGGGATTTCCTTCGGTCAGGGCGGCCCGGCGTACGGCGCTCATCTCTTCCCTTCCCCCGCCCTGGCCACGCGCATGGCGAAGCCGTTCGGATAGCGCAAATCGATGACGTCGGCGCGCGCCTTCAGCCGCTCCGCCGCCTGGCCATAGACAGTCGTGAAGCGCTGCAGCCGCTCGCTCACCCGCGACTTGGCCTGGTCGCGGCCGAGATCCAGCAGAACGCCGTCGTCCAGCTTCATCTGCCAGGCCTGCCGCGCACTGAGCACCAGGCTTTGCGGCTGCCGCCCGAGCGGTTCGATCAGCGGCCGCAGTTCGTGATAGCGCGCCATGATCAGGGGGGCCGTGCCCTCCGGGCCGACGAACAGCGGCAGCGTCGCGTTGCTGGCGGCGGCGAACACCTCGCCCTCGCGGTTCACCAGTCGCGCCTCGACGCCTTCGGCATTTTTCCAGCGCGCCGCGGCGACATGCTCCTCGATGGCCAGCTCAAGGCCGTCCGGCCAGCGCCGCCGCACCTCCGCCTTGCGCACCCAGGGCAGCTTCTCGAAGGCCGCCCGTACCGCGTCGAGATTCACGGTGAAGAAATTGCCGGCCACCGCGCTGCTCGCGGCGTATTCCACCTGCGTCGCCGTCACCTCCTGCAGCGGGCCGGCGACGGTCACCGCGCGCAGCGGAAAGAAGGGCAGGCGCGCCAGCGCCAGCGTGGCGGCATAGCCCAGCGCCAGCGCCGAGGCGAAGAACAGCAGATCGGCGATCAGGTTCATCAGTTGCGGCCTGTCCCAAAAACCCGTGGCATCGTTCGTCTTCCTTTTAGCCAAGCGTCGCCTGCTCCAGAATTTCCACGCACAAATCCTCGAAGCCGATGCCGACGGCGCGCGCCGCCATCGGCACCAGCGAATGCCCCGTCATGCCCGGCGAAGTGTTCATCTCCAGCAGCCAGGGCTTGCCGGCGGCATCCATGATCAGATCGGCGCGTCCCCAGCCGCGGCAGTCGAGCAGTTGCGCCGCCTCCATCACCAGGTCCTGGATCGTCTCTTCGGCCGATTCGGGCAGGCCGCTCGGACAGAAATATTGCGTCTCGTCGCTGAAATACTTGTTCTGCCAGTCGTAGTTGCCTCCCGGCGCGACGATGCGCACCAGCGGCAACGCCCGCCTGCCGAGAAAGGCCGCGGTGAGTTCCTCGCCCTCGACGAACTGCTCGGCCAGCACCAGCGGGTCGTGCCTGACGGCGTCCTCGTAGGCCGCGCGCAGGTCCGCCGCGCGCGTCACCTTTGTGGCGCCGACGCTGGAACCCTCGCGCGCCGGCTTGACGAAGAGCGGCAGGCCAAGCTCGTCGACGACGGCGTTCCAGTCGGTGTCGGCCTTGAGGATGTGCCAGGCCGGCGTCGGCAGGTGGCTGGCGTGCCACACCATCTTGGTGCGCCACTTGTCCATGGAGAGCGCCGAGGCCATCACGCCGCTGCCGGTGTAGGGGATGCCCATCAGCTCGAGCGCGCCCTGCACCGTGCCGTCCTCGCCGCCGCGGCCGTGCAGGGCGATGAAGACGCGGCCGAAGCCCTCTTCCTTCAGCGCCCACAGCGACCGCTCGGCCGGATCGAAGGCGTGCGCATCGACGCCGCGCTTGACGAGCGCCGCCAGCACCGCCTTGCCGGACATGAACGAAATTTCGCGCTCGGCGGAGGAGCCGCCCATCAACACCGCCACTTTCCCGTAATCCACAGTATTCACTTGTTGCTCCTAAAACCTTTAACCACAGAGAGCACAGAGTTCACAGAGAAATCTTTTCTTTTCGAAATCTCTGTGTTCTCTGTGTCCTCTGTGGTTCATGCTTTTTCCCCAACAATTCTCACTTCCCGCACCAGTTCGACGCCGAACTTCCCGCACACGACTTCCTGCACCCGTTCGATCAACATTTCGATGTCCGCCGCCGTCGCCCGCCGCTCCGGATTCACGATGAAGTTCGCATGCTTCTCCGACACCCGCGCGCCGCCGACCTGCAAGCCCTTCAGCCCCGCCGCCTCGATCAGCCGCGCCGCATGGTCGCCCGGCGGATTGCGGAACACCGAGCCGGCATTCGGCAACTGCAGCGGCTGGCTCGCGATGCGCTTTTCCAGCAGTTCGCGGATGCGCCCGCGCGAGGCCGCGCCCTCGCCCGCCGGCAGGCGGAACCAGGCGGCGGCGAACAGCTCGTCGCTCGCCTCGCGCAGCCCGACATGGCGGTAGCCGATCTCGAAATCCTCCGCCCGGCGCTCGCGCAGCTTGCCGTGGCGGTCGAGCATCAGCACGCGATCGACGATGGCCCAGGTCTCGCCGCCATGGCAGCCGGCGTTCATGGCCAGCGCGCCACCCACCGTGCCGGGAATGCCGGCGAGGAATTCCGCGCCTGCGAGATCGTGGTTGGCAGCGAAGCGCGCCACTTTCGGGCTGGCGACGCCGGCCTCGGCATACACGAGGCCGTCTTCCGACAAAGTCAGTCTCCCCAGCACGGCGTGCAGGAAGACCACGGTGCCGTCGAAGCCCCCGTCGCGCACCAGCAGGTTGCTGCCCAGCCCTGCGAAGAGCAGCGGCTCGTCGATGCGGGTGGCGCGCAGGAAGGCGGCGAGGTCGTCGAGGTCGGCCGGAACATAGGCGCGCGCCGCCGCGCCGCCGGCGCGCCAGGTGACGTGCCGCGCCATCGGCTCGTTGAACCGCAGCTCGCCGCGCAACACGCTCTCCAGATGCCTCAGCTCGGACATGTCCATACGCTTAAACCGTCAGCAAACGTCAAACCTCTTTCAACACAGAGGGCACAGAGGCACAGAGGACACAGAGAAGAACCGGGAAAAAGCCTTTCTCTGTGCTCTCTGTGCCTCTGTGTTCTCTGTGTCAGAAGCGCCTTCATCATTTTTCCACCAGCCTCCCCGGCACGCCGCCGATCGATCCCGCGCCCATGGTCAGCACCACGTCGCCGTCGCGCGCCACGTTCATGATCTGCTGCGGCATGTCGGCGATGTCCTCGACGAAGATCGGCTCCAGCGCGCCGGTGACGCGGATCGCCCGCACCAGCGAGCGGCCGTCCGCCGCGACGATGGGCGCCTCGCCGGCCGGGTATACCTCGGCCAGCAGCAGCACGTCGACCGTCGTCAGCACCCGGACGAAATCCTCGAAGCAGTCGCGCGTGCGCGTGTAGCGGTGCGGCTGGAAGGCCAGCACCAGACGGCGGCCCGGGAAGGCGCCGCGCGCGGCGGCCAGCGTCGCCGCCATTTCCGCCGGATGGTGGCCGTAGTCGTCGATCAGGGTGAAACTGCTGCCGGCCTTGAGCGGGATCTCGCCGTAGCGCTGGAAGCGCCGGCCGACGCCCTTGAAGTCCGCCAGCGCCTTGACGATGGCGGCGTCGGACACGCCCACCTCGTCGGCCACGGCGATCGCCGCCAGGGCGTTCTGCACGTTGTGCACGCCGGGCAGGTTGAGCACGATGTCGAGCCTCGGCGCGGAACCCGGCCGCAGCACCGAGAACTTCATCCGCGCGCCCTCGTGGCGGATGTCCACCGCGCGTATATGCGCCGTCTCGACCAGGCCGTAGCGCACGATCGGCTTGGAGACGGCCGGCATGATCTCGCGCACGTTGGGATCGTCCTCGCAGAGGATGGCCGCGCCGTAGAAGGGCAGGTGCTGCAGGAAGTCGACGAAGGCCTGCTTGAGCCGGCCGAAGTCGTGGCCGTAGGTCTCCATGTGGTCGGCGTCGATGTTGGTCACCACGGCGATCACCGGCTGCAGGTGCAGGAAGGAGGCGTCGGACTCGTCGGCCTCGGCGACGATGAACTCGCCCGAGCCGAGGCCGGCGTGCGCGCCGGCGCTGTTCAGGCGCCCGCCGATGACGAAGGTCGGATCGAGGCCGCCTTCGGCGAGGATGCTCGCCGCCAGGCTGGTGGTGGTGGTCTTGCCGTGGGTGCCGGCCACGGCGATGCCCTGCTTCAGGCGCATCAGCTCGGCCAGCATCAACGCGCGCGGCACGACGGGAATCTGGCGCTCGCGTGCCAGCAGCACTTCCGGGTTGTCGTCCTTGACGGCGGTGGACACCACCACCGCATCGGCTTCGGCGATGTTGTCGGCGCGATGGCCGATGTCGACGCGCGCGCCGAGTCCGGCCAGGCGTCGCGTCGCGGCGTTCTCGGCGAGGTCGGAGCCGCTCACCTCGTAGCCGAGGTTGAGCATCACCTCGGCGATGCCGCTCATGCCGGAGCCGCCGATGCCGACGAAGTGAATGTGGCGGACTTTATGTTTCATGTCCGAACCTCCGCCTGCAAACCGCATACAACGCAAAGGACGCAAAGACGCAAAGAGCGCAAAGAAAACCTTTCATGAATTTCTTTGCGTCCTTTGCGTCTTTGCGATCTCTGCGTTAATAGAGGTTGCCTTTTCATCTCGCCACCTCCATGCAAATCTCCGCCACGGCACGCGTTGCTTCGGGCTTGGCCAGCGCGCGGGCCTTCCCTGCCATAGCGGCGAGCTTTTCGCGCGTCAACTCGCGCAGCAGGCCGGCGAGTTTCTCCGGCGTGAGCTCCGCCTGCGGCAGCAGGATGGCCGCGCCGGCTTCCGAGAGGAAGCGCGCATTGCCGGTCTGGTGGTCGTCCACCGCATGCGGGAAGGGCACCAGCACGCTGGCGACGCCGGCAGCCGAGAGTTCGGCGATGGTGAGCGCGCCGGCGCGGCAGATCACCAGGTCCGCCGCGGCATAGCGCGCCGCCATGTCGTCGATGAAGCCGAGCAGTTCCGCTTCCACCCCCGCCACCGCGTAGGCGGCGTGCAGCGCCTCGATCTGCTTCGCGCCCGACTGGTGCGTCACCCGCGGCCGCTGTTCCGGCGCCAGCAAAGTCAGCGCCCGCGGCACGGCGTCGTTGAGGGCCTGGGCGCCCAGGCTGCCGCCCACCACCAGAACGTTCAGGCGCCCGCTGCGCGCGGCGTAGCGCTGCGATGGCTCCGCCAACGCGGCGATTTCCGCGCGCACCGGATTGCCGGTCCACACGCCCCGCTTCAGCACGCCCGGGAATCCGCTGAGGACGCGGTCGGCCACGCCGGCCAGCACGCGGTTGGCCAGTCCCGCCACGGAATTCTGCTCGTGCACCACCAGCGGCCGGCCGGTCAGCGCCGCCATCATGCCGCCGGGGAAGGTGACGTAGCCGCCCATGCCGAGCACGACGTTCGGCTTGACGCGCGACAGTTCGCGCAGCGCCTGGCTGAAGGCGCGCAGCAGGTTCGCCGGCAGCAGCAGCGCGCGCAGCAACCCCTTGCCGCGCAGCGCGGCGAAGCGCACCCAGGCCATCTCGTAGCCGCGCATCGGAACCAACCGCGCTTCCATGCCCTCGGGGTTGCCCATCCACACCACGCGCCAGCCCTGGGCGTGGAGGAAATCCGCCACCGCCAGCCCCGGAAAGACGTGGCCACCGGTGCCGCCCGCCATGATGAGAATTGTTCGATTCATTCTTCACCACCAAGGCACCAAGATGCCCCGAAGGAAATCCCCTTGGAGGACACCAAGCAGCACCAAGAAACCCCAATGAAATCTTGGTGTACCTTGGTGTCTTGGTGTCTTGGTGGTGGAGTTTTTCTCATACCGACTGCCCCCGCATCAACGCGCGGTTCTCGTAGTCCACGCGCAGCAGGATCGCCAGCGCCACGCAGTTCGCCAGAATCCCCGAGCCGCCGAAGCTCATCAGCGGCAGGGTCAGGCCCTTGGTCGGCAGCAGGCCCATGTTCACGCCCATGTTGATGAAGGCCTGCACGCCGAGCCAGATGCCGATGCCCTGCGCCACCAGTCCGGCATGGATGCGCTCCAGCAGCAGCGCCTGGCGGCCGATGGCGAAGGCGCGCTGCACGATCAGGGCGAACAGCACGATCACCGCCAGCACGCCGGCCAGGCCGAGTTCCTCGGCGATCACCGCCAGCAGGAAGTCGGTGTGCGCCTCGGGCAGGTAGAACAGCTTCTCGATGCTGCCGCCGAGGCCGACGCCGAACCACTCGCCGCGGCCGAAGGCGATCAGGGCGTGCGAGAGCTGATAGCCCTTGCCGAAGGCGTCCGACCATGGATCCATGAAGCCGAAGATGCGTTCCCGCCGGTAGGGCGACACCCAGATGAGGACGACGAAGGCCAGCGCGAGGAAGAGGAACAGAACGGTGAACAGCCGCGCGTTGATGCCGCCGAGGAAGAGGATGCCCATGGCGATGCAGATGATGACGACGAAGGCGCCGAAATCCGGCTCGCGCAGCAGCAGCCCGCCGACCAGCGCCATGACCAGGGCCATCGGCACGAAGCCGCGGCGGAAGCTGCCCATGTCGGCCAGCTTGCGCACCGTGTAGTCGGCGGCGTAGAGCACCGCGAAGAGCTTCATCAGCTCGGACGGCTGCAGGTTGACCAGGCCGAGCGACAGCCAGCGGCGCGCGCCGTTGACCTCGCGGCCGACATGCGGGATGAGCACCAGCACCAGCAGCGCCACGCCGACGAGGAACAGCCACGGCGCGCTCTGCTGCCAGACGCGCAGCGGCACCTGGAACGCCACCACTGCGGCGATCAGGCCGATGGCGAGGAAGACGCCGTGGCGGATGAGGAAGTAGGCCGGCTGGTGGCCGGTGAAGCGGCTGCCCTCGGCCGTGGCGATGGAAGCCGAGTACACCATCACCATGCCGAACAGCAGCAACCCCAGCGCCGGCCACAGCAGCATGGCATCCAGCTCCTGCGGCTGGGCCGGACTGCCGGCGCGGAAACCCTGCATGGCCTGGGTACTCACGAGGCCTCCTTCTGCCTCGCCGCGGCCAGTTCGCGCACCGCCTGCGCGAACACCTCGGCGCGATGCGCGTAGTTGCGGAACATGTCGAAGCTGGCGCAGGCCGGCGAGAGCAGCACGGCATCGCCGGCGCGGGCGGCCACCGCCGCCTTGCACACGGCCTGCTCCATGTCCTGGGCATGGATGATCGGCACGCCGCAGTCGGCCACGGCGGCCTCGATCTTCATGGCGTCGCGGCCGATCAGCACGAGAGCACGGCCGTGCGCGGCCAGGGCCGGCGTCAGGGGCGAAAAATCCTGGCCTTTGCCATCGCCACCGGCGATCAGCACCACCTTGCGGCCCAATCCCTCCAGCGCAGCCACCGTGGCGCCGACGTTGGTGCCCTTCGAATCGTCGTACCAGGCGACGCCGTCGATCTCGGCGATGCGCTCGACGCGGTGCGGCAGGCCCTTGAACGCGCGCAGCGCCGGCAGCAGCGGCGCCAGGGGCAGGCCGATGGCGCGGCACAGGGCCAGCGCGGCCAGCGCGTTGGCGGCGTTGTGCAGCCCGGCGAGCGCCAACTCGTCGGCGCGCAGGAGGCGCTCGCCGCCCTGCATCAGCCAGCCGTCCGCGATGCCGAAGTCGTCGGCGCCGGCGGGCGCGTCCACAGCAAAAGTCAGTCTGCGCGACACGGCGCTCGCCATGGCCATGACGCGCGCGTCCTGGCGGTTGAGCACCTGCGCGCCGGAGCCGGCGAAGATGCGCGCCTTGGCTGCGGCGTAGTCGTCCAGGCCGGCATAGCGGTCGAGATGGTCGTCGCTGACATTGAGCACCGCGGCGGCGTCCGCCGCCAGGCTCACTGTCGTCTCCAGCTGGAAGCTCGACAGCTCCAGCACCCAGACTTCCGGCAGCTTGCCGGAGTCGAGGCAGGTCATCAGGGCGGAGAGCGCCGCCGGGCTGATGTTGCCGGCCACCGCCGTCACCTTGCCGGCGGCGCGGCAGAGCGCGCCGACCATGGCCGTGGTGGTGGTCTTGCCGTTGGTGCCGGTGATGGCGATGACCTTGCAGCCGTTGCACGCACCGAGTTCGCGCAGGGCGCCGGCGAACAGCTCGATCTCGCCGACGATCGGGATGCCGCGCCGTGCGGCCTCCGCGACGACGGGTTCATTGAGCGACAGGCCCGGCGAGAGGCCGATCAGGTCGGCGCCGGCCAGCATGTCGTCGTTGAAGGAGCCGGTCAGCAGCGTCGCGCCGGGGGCGCTGCGTTTGAGTTCGGCGGCGAACGGCGGCTCGCTGCGCGAATCGGCCACGCGCACGCGGGCGCCCTGCCGATGCAGCCATTGCGCCATGGCCAGGCCCGACTCGCCGAGCCCGAGCACTAAAACGGTTTTGCCAGCTAAATTACGCATAATAGCGAACCGCTCTCAACGCAAAGATCGCAAAGGCGCAAAGAACGCAAAGGAAGACATCGAAAGCAAGTTCTTTCGGTTTCTTTGCGCCCTTTGCGCCTTTGCGCCCTTTGCGTCGAAAGAGGTTTCATCTCAGTTTCAATGTCGACAAGCCGAACAGCACCAGCATGATGGTGATGATCCAGAAGCGGACGACGACCTGGGTCTCTTTCCAGCCCTTCAATTCGTAGTGGTGGTGCAGCGGCGCCATGAGGAAGATGCGCTTGCCGCCGGTGGCCTTGAAATAGGCGACCTGGATCATCACCGACAGGGTCTCGACGACGAAGACGCCGCCCATGATGAAGAGCACGATCTCCTGGCGCACCACCACCGCCACCGTCCCCAGCGCGGCGCCCAGCGCCAGCGCGCCGACGTCGCCCATGAAGACTTCCGCCGGATAGGCGTTGAACCAGAGGAAGCCGAGCCCCGCGCCGCACAGCGCGCCGAGGAGCACCGCCAGCTCGCCGGCGCCGGGGATGTAGGGCAGGCCGAGGTACTTGGCGAAGCCGGCATGGCCGGCGACGTAGGCGAAGATGGCGAGCGCGCCGGCCACCATCACCGTCGGCATGATGGCGAGGCCGTCGAGGCCGTCGGTGAGGTTGACCGCGTTGCTGGTGCCGACGATGACGAAATAGCTGAGGATGACGAAGCCGACGATGCCGAGCGGATAGGCCACCGTCTTGAAGAAGGGCACGATCAGCTCGGTGTGCGCCGGCAGCGTCGCCGTCGCGGCGAGGAAGATCGCCGCCGCCGCGCCGATCAGCGACTGCCAGAAGAATTTCGCCCGCGCCGACAGCCCCTTCGGATTGCGCTGCACCACCTTGCGCCAGTCGTCCACCCAGCCGACCGCGCCGAAGCCCAGCGTCACCAGCAGCACGACCCAGACGTAGCGGTTGGAGAGATCGCCCCACAGCAGCGTGGTGACGCCGATGGCGATGAGGATCAGCGCGCCGCCCATGGTCGGCGTGCCGGTCTTGGTCAGGTGCGATTGCGGACCGTCGTCGCGCACCGCCTGGCCGATCTTCTTCTCCGCCAGCCAGCGGATCACCGCCGGGCCGAAGAGGAAGGAGATGACCAGCGCCGTCATCGCCGCCAGCACCGTGCGCAGCGTGATGTAGCCGAAGACGTTGAAGACGCGGAAGTCCTTCGACAGCCATTGCGCCAGTTCAAGCAGCATGCTGCCCGCCTTCCGCAATCGCATCGCTGGGGAAACCGGAGGGCACGGCAGACGGCGTCAATGGATTCTCCAAGCAACCCCTCCGGGCCGCAGCATCAATGCTGGCTCGTCCGCCCATCCCCGCTACCATGCCCTCCGTGTTCACCATCAATGCGCTCCGTTTCCCGACTTGCCGTCATCCGCGATGACATCCGCCACCCGCTCCATGCGCATGAAGCGCGAGCCCTTCACCAGCACCGCCGTGTTGCCGTCCAGCTGCGGCGCCAGCGCCGCCAGCAGCGCCTCGACGCCGTCGAAATGCTGGCCGCCGGCGCCGAAATTGCGCGACGCCAGCTCGCTCTGCTCGCCCAGGGCGTACAGCTGGTCCACCCCCTGGCTCTTGGCATAGCCGCCGATCTCGTCGTGGAACTGCCCGGCCTGTCCGCCGATCTCGCCCATGTCGCCGAGCACGAGGATCTTGCGGCCCGGCGTGGCCGCCAGCACGTCGATGGCTGCGCGCACCGAATCCGGATTGGCGTTGTAGCTGTCGTCGATGAGCACCGCCCCGGCGGCGGCCGGACGCACCTGCAGGCGCCCGCGGACCCCGCCGAACAAAGTCAGTCCCGCCGATACGGCGGCCAGCGAGGCGCCCGCCGCCAGCGCCGCCGTCGCGGCCGCCAGCGCATTGCGCGCGTTGTGCACGCCGGGCACGCGCAGCGCCACCTCGGCCGTGCCCTGCGCCGCCGTGATGGCGAGCGTGCTGCCGAGCGCCTTCAGCTCGACCCGCCCCTGCACGTCGGCGGGATGATCGAGGCCGAAGCTCGCCGTGCGGCGGCCAACGTTGAGGTCGCGCCAGAGGCCGGCGAAGGGATCGTCGGCGTTGATCACGGCCGTGCCGCCTTCGCGCAGGCCGCCGAAGATCTCGCCCTTGGCGCGCGCCACCTCGGCGACGCCGCCCAGCCCTTCCAGATGCGCGCGCTGGGCGTTGTTCACCAGCGCCACGGTCGGCTGGGCCAGGCGCGCCAGGTAGGCGATCTCGCCCGGGTGGTTCATGCCCATCTCGATCACCGCGGCGCGGTGGCTGCCGTGCAGGCGCAGCAGCATCAGCGGCAGGCCGATGTCGTTGTTCAGGTTGCCCGCGGTCGCCAGCACGGCCAGTTCCGCGTCGTAGCCGTCGGCCCCGGCCTGGGCGCGCAGGATGGAAGCGATCATCTCCTTCACCGTCGTCTTGCCGTTGCTGCCGGTGACGCCGATGAGCGGGATGTCGAAGCGGGCGCGCCACCAGGCGCCGAGAGCGCCCAGCGCCAGGCGCGTGTCGGCCACCGCCAGCGCCGGCAGGGCGAGGGCATGAGCGTCGGCCCATTCCCGGTCGACCATCACCGCGGCGGCGCCGCGCCCGGCGGCGGTCTCGATGAATTCGTGGCCATCGAAGCGCTCGCCCTTGAGGGCGATGAACAGCTCGCCGCTGGCGAGCGTGCGCGTGTCGGTGGACACGCCCTCGATGCGCGGATTGCCGTTGAGCGCCGTGCCGCCGGTGGCGAGGGCCGCTTCCATCAGGTTCATCACCGCGACGGCCCTCCCCGCGCCGCCAGGACGGCGGCGGCGCAGTCGACATCCGAGAACGGCAGGCGCCGGCCGGCGATTTCCTGGTAGGACTCGTGGCCCTTGCCGGCGATCAGCACGACATCGCGCGCATCGGCTTCGGCAAGGGCGGCGCGGATCGCTTCGCCGCGGTCGGCGATCGTGCGCGCACCCGGCGCGCCGCGGGCGATCTCGGCGAGAATGGCTTGCGGGTCCTCGTCGCGCGGATTGTCGCTGGTGAGGATCACGGCGTCGGCCCGGCGCGTCGCCGCCTCGCCCATCAGCGGGCGCTTGCCCGGATCGCGATTGCCGCCGCAGCCGAAGACGCAGACGAGGCGCCCGCCGCGCACCTGTGCGGTTTCGCGCAACGCCGTCAGCGCCTTGTCGAGGGCATCCGGCGTGTGCGCGTAGTCGATCACCGCCAGCGGCCGCCCGTCGCCGCCGATGGCCTGCAAGCGGCCGGGCGAGGAAGTCAGTCCCTGCAGCACGGCGGCCGCCCGGTCGAGCGGCACGCCCGAGGCGAGCAGCGTGCCGAGCACGGCGAGCAGGTTGGAGACGTTGAACTCGCCCACCACCGTGGCCTGGATGTCGGCGCGCCCCTGCGGCGTGACTGCCGTGAAGCGCAAGCCGCGCGGCGTCGCCGCGATGCCCTCGGCGATCAGTGCGCCATCGATGCCCGCCGCTGCCGAGGGATTCAGCGCATATCCGGTCACCTGCACGCCGCGGCCGGCAAGGTCGCGGGCGATCTTGCGGCCGAGGGCGTCGTCGAGATTGAGCACGGCCGCCTTCAGGCCGGGCGTGTCGAACAGCAGTTCCTTCGCCGCGCCGTAGGCCTGCATGCTGCCGTGGTACTCGAGATGGTCGCGCGTGAGGTTGGTGAACACCGCCACGTCGAAATGCACGCCGTTGACGCGGCCCTGGTGCAGGCCGATCGAGGAGACTTCCATCGCCGCCGCCTGCGCGCCCTGCGCGAGATAGTTTGCGAACAGGCGGTGCAGGGTGAGCGCGTCGGGGGTGGTGTTGAGGCTCTCTTCCAGTTGCTCCGGGAAGCCGCAGCCCAGCGTGCCGACCACCGCGCAGCGTCGGCCGAGTTGCGCGAACGCCTGGGCGATCCACTGGCTCACCGAGGTCTTGCCGTTGGTGCCGGTGACGCCGACCATCCACAGCTTCTCCGAAGGACGGCCATACACCCGATGGGCGATCCAGCCGGACAGCGCCTGCAGATCGTCCACCGCCACGTTGGGCACCGTGATGGCGGCATCAAAGGCGTGGCCCTGCCGCTCCCACAGCACGGCGGAAGCGCCGCGCGCCACGGCGTCGGCGATGAAGCGGCGGCCGTCGGCGCGCGCGCCCGGAAAGGCGACGAACACCTCTCCCGGCGCCAGCGCGCGGGAATCCGCGCAGAGCCCTGTCGCCGTCACGCCTTGCCTTTGCAGTTCATCGAGCACGCGTTGCGCTTCTCCCGGTTCACGTATCACAGACTCTCCGGCACCGGCGCGACATCCCGCGCCACCTGAATGGGCTTCAGCGGCGCATCCGGCGCCACGCCAAGCGTGCGCAGGCTGCCGGCCATCACTTGCGCAAAGACCGGCGCCGCCACCTCGCCGCCGTAGTACTTGCCGGCCGAGGGCTCGTCGATCATCACCGCCACCACCAGGCGCGGGTCCGACACCGGGGCGAAGCCGACGAAGGCGGCGACATAGCGCTCGGCGTACTGGCCGCCTTCCAGCTTGTGCGCCGTGCCGGTCTTGCCGGCGACGCGATAGCCCGGAATCTGCGCCCTGGGCGCGGTGCCGCCCGGCAGCACGGCCATCTCGAGCATGGCGCGGACCTCCCGCGCCGTCTGTGCGGAAAAAATGGATTTGCCCGCGAGCGGCGGTGATTCCAGCCGGGTCAGAGACAACGGAATCAAGTCGCCGTCGCGAGCAAATGCCAGGTAAGCGCGGGCCAGCTGCATCAGCGTCACCGAGATGCCGTGGCCGTAGGACATGGTGGCCTGTTCGATCGGCCGCCAGGTTTTGTAGGGGCGCAGGCGGCCGCCGACCTCGCCCGGGAAACCGAGCTTCATCGGCTGGCCGAAGCCGAGCGCGTCGAACATCTGCCACATTTCCTCGGGCGCGAACACGCTCGCAATCTTCGCCGCGCCGACGTTGCTCGACTTCTGGATGACCTGCGCCACGGTCAGCAGGCCGTGCGGATGGGCGTCGGAAATCGTCGCATTGCCGATGGTGAGGCGGCCCGGCGCCGTCTGGATCTGCGAGTCGAAGCGGAAGCGCCCCTTCTCCAGCGCCAGCGCCACGGTGAAGGGCTTCATGGTAGAGCCCGGCTCGAAGACGTCGGTCAGCGCGCGGTTGCGCAGTTGCGCGCCGGTCAGCTTGCCTCGGTTGTTCGGGTTGTAGGCCGGCAGGTTGGCCAGCGCCAGCACTTCGCCGCTCTTGGCGTCGAGCACGACGACGCCGCCGGCCCTGGCCTTGTGCTCGGCCAGCGCCTGCTTCAGGTGCGTGAAGGCGAGGTACTGGATCTTCGCATCGAGGGCCAGCGTGATGTCCCTGCCGTCCTGCGGCGGCTTGATGCTCTCGACGTCCTCGACGATGTGCCCAAGGCGGTCCTTGATGACGCGGCGGCTGCCCGGCTTGCCGGACAACTGCGCATCGAAGGCCAGTTCGATGCCTTCCTGGCCGCGGTCCTCGACGCCGGTGAAGCCGAGCATGTGGGCGGTCACCTCGCCGGCCGGATAGTAGCGGCGGTACTCGCGCTGCTGGTGGATGCCGGGCAGGTTGAGCGCGGCGATCTTCTCCGCCGTGTCGGGCGGAATCTGCCGCTTGATGAAGACGAAGTCCTTCTCCGCGGCGAGCCGGCGATTCAGTTCGCCCACCTCCATTTCGAGCAGGGCCGCGAGTTCGCGCGCCTGCGCCGGCGCCAGGCGGGCATCCTCGGGAATCGCCCAGACCGACTTCACCGGGGTGGACACCGCCAGCATGTCGCCGCTGCGGTCGGCGATGCGGCCGCGCGTGGCCGACAGCTCGATCACGCGGGCATAGCGCGACTCGCCCTTCTGCTGCAGGAAGTCGTTTCTCACCACCTGCAGCCAGACCGAGCGCGCCGCCAGGATGCCGAAGGCGAGCAGTATCAGGGCGGCGACGAAGCGGGCGCGCCAGGCCGGCAGGAGTTGGGACAGCAGCGGGCTGTTGGCGAATTTCACCGCGGCGCCTCCACCGCCAGCACCTGCCCCGCCGCCGGCGGCTTCATGCGCAGACGCTCGCGGGCGACCTTCTCGATCCGCGCATGGGAGGCCCAGGTGCTCTGCTCGAGCTGCAACTGGCCCCACTCGACTTCGAGGCTCCGCATGCGCTCCTGCTCGCGCTCCATTTCGGTGAACAGTTTTCTCGCCTTGTGCTGCGAGGCCACCGCCCCCAGCGCGCTGGCCAGGACAATCGCGATGAGGGCGAGGTTCAAGCGAAGCACTGGATCAGTTCCTTTCCGCCACCCGCAACACGGCGCTGCGGGCGCGGGGATTGGCGGCGACTTCCGCCGTGGAGGGGGTGATGGGCTTGCCGACCAGCTTCAGGCGCGGCGGCGGCAGGTCGGCGGCGCGCACCGGCAGGCGCGCCGGCAGCTGGGCGGGCCGGGACTCGTCGCGCAGGTAGCGCTTGACGATGCGGTCTTCGAGGGAGTGGAAGCTGATGACGGCGAGGCGGCCGCCGGATTTGAGCGCTGCCACGGCCTGAGGCAGGACTAGCGACAATTCCTCAAGCTCCTGATTGACGTGAATCCGTATAGCCTGAAAGCTGCGCGTCGCCGGATGCTGGCCTTGCTCGCGCGTGCGGACGGCCGATGCCACGATCTCGGCAAGTTGTCGTGTGGTTGCGATAGCCCCCCCTGCCCGAGCAGCAACAACCGCCTTTGCAACCGCATTAGCAAACCGTTCTTCGCCATAGTTTTTTATCACCTCCGCCAGTTGCTGCCGGCTCGCCTGCGCCAGCCATTCCGCCGCCGTTTGGCCGCGGCTCGTATCCATGCGCATGTCGAGCGGCGCATCCAGCCGGAAACTGAAGCCGCGCGCCGCCTCGTCCAGCTGCGGGGAGGACACGCCCAGGTCCAGCAGCACGCCATCCACCCGCTCCACACCCTCCGCCTTCAGCACCTCCTGCAAACTGCCGAAGGCGGCATGGATCAATTTCAGGCGCGGATCGGCTATCTCCCTGCCCGCCCCGATCGCCGCCAGATCCCGATCCAGCGCAATCAGCCGCCCCTGCTCGTTCAACTGCCTGAGGATCAGCCGGCTGTGTCCGCCCCGGCCGAAGGTCGCATCCACGTACACCCCGCCCGGCTTCACCGCCAGGGCGTCGACCGCCTCCTCCAGCAGCACTGTCCTGTGCTGCAAATCCCCGCTCACAGCGTGAGCGTTTCCAGCCCCGGCGGCAGCAGCTTGTCGCCGAGCGCAAAGATCGCCTCCTGCTGCTTCTTCCAGCCTTCATCCGACCAGAGTTCGAAATGATTGCCCTGGCCGACCAGCCAGACTTCCTTTTCCAGTCCGGCGTACTGGCGCAGCTCGGGCGCGATCAGCACGCGGCCGACCGCATCCAGCGTTTCTTCGCGGGCGAAACCGACGAGGAGGCGTTTCAGCAGGGCGGATTGCTGTTCGAGGCTGGGCGCCTGGAGCACCTTGTCGCGGATGGGCTCCCAGGCCGGCAGGGGATACATCAGAAGGCAGCGGTGGGGGTGCGCAGTGAGCACTAACGTGCCACTGGCGGCAGCTGCAAGGCTCTCGCGATGCCGCGACGGCACCGCCAGGCGCCCTTTCGCGTCGAGATTCAGCGCTGCAGCCCCCTGGAACATCCGACCCCCTCCTTGGACGAGAAACCTGCAACTCCGGTTTCCCACTTTTTTCCACTATTTCCCACTTTAGATGAACTCTAATGCAGGGTCAAGCGGAAATTTGCGATTTTTTCCAGACACAACAAAGACTTAAGGAGGTGAATCGAGACAAAATCTTGAAAAATTAATCCTTAAAAAACAATATGGATAGGATGTGAAGTGAAAGTTGAATGTGAAGAGTGGCGGCCTGGCGCCATCTTGCCGGATATGGGGGAGTTGGAAGTCCGCCGATAAGCCGGGTTCTGTAAGACAGCCGAAGCTGTCCGGCAGCCATTCCTCTGGGCGACGCGTTGCCGCGACGCTCTAGCGACGCTTTTCAGCGGCGCAATAGCAGCCTACCCGGAAGCAGCGCGAGCAGCGCTATTGCTTCCCTATTTGGCCTTGCCCCGGATGGGGTTTAGCGTGCCAGCCGTGTTGCCACGGACTGCGGTGAGCTCTTACCTCACCGTTTCACCCTTGCCTGATCCCGCCCCGACCAATCCCAAACTTAGTCTCGGTGGTTGCCCACTTGCTCTATTTAAGGGACTTTGTCGCCTACGGCGACAAGTCGGGTCGGGCCATCGGCGGTTTGCTTTCTGTTCCACTTTCCATCGCCTTGGGTCTTTCGACTTGCTGCGCCCGGCCGTTAGCCGGCATCCTGCTCTGGGGGGCCCGGACTTTCCTCCATGCGCACGAGGCGCACAGCGGCTGCCTGGCGGACTTCCAAGATTATTATATCGTAGCTACCTTCTTTATTTTCAATACCTTACAATTTATTTTCAGGCTTGCCTTGATCTGCCACCGGGCTCATCCGAAAATAGAGGGGGAACGGAATGAGGCTTTCTTAGCAGGGGCCATCTCAAACCTCCGCTTCCATTGCAGGCCCCGCTTCGGCGGGGCCTTTTTTTTCCGGCGAATCAGATGTGCATCATCGCCAGGACGCCGATGACGCAACCCGCGGCGGCCACGCCGATCGCCGCCCATTGCATCCAGGTGCGCCGCGCCAAAAGCGTGATGGCGGCGAGCGAAATGGCGACCTGCAGCGCGGTCATGGCCTGCGCCCAGCGGTGGTGCTCATGCATCGCCCGCTCGCTCTGTTTTTCCGCGGCGGCGGATGCGGATTCCAGCGCTTCGGCCTTCTCCTTGATCTCGGTCTTCTCGACCTTGTAGCGCTCGACCTCTGCGCGATAGCGCTCCTTCGTCTCGCCGCCGGTGAGGGTGATCGCCAGTTCGGCCATGTTCTGCTTGGAACTCTTCGCCTGGTAGTAATTCCACTGGTTGGACGCCTCGGTCTTCCTGATCGCAGCCTCGTTCTTGTAGATCAGGGCATCGTTCTGCGTGCTGCCGCCCTTGTAGCTGAACAGCGCGCCGATCGTGGCAAGAACCGCCGTCATGGCGGCGATGCGGGAGGCGAAGGCGTCGCCCCCGCCATGGCCGGCATGCTCGACCGCATGATCGTGGGGCCCATGAACGTGAAAGTGATGTCCGGACATGATTCGAATCCCGAAAGGTTGGTCGGATAATTTCCTTCGCACCTGCGTGCGAGCGGCAGTTTAGCCGAAAGGCGGCGCGCCGGAAGGAAGCGCGGCCAGGTTCCGCCGCGGGCGGAACTGCCGCGTGTCGTCGTAGTAGGCCGGCTCGGCATTCCCCGTTGCCACGCCGGGGATGCCGAGCAGCGGCAGCGGCTGGAAATCGCGCGGCATGGCATACGCATCGGGCCGCGAAAAAATGCCGGCCAGCCGGCCGTCCACGTCGGCGAGCTGGTGTTCGATTGATCGCGACAGCCACGCCGCCTCCACCTCAAGGAAGACTGCCTTCGCGGTCAATCCGACGAAGGGCGCGCGCAACTGGTCCCAGGTGGCGTGGCCGAAGACGAAGAAGCGCATGTCGCGCGCCAGCTGCGCGCGCCGCTGCCAGAACAGTTCCTTCCATTCGTGCGCGCGGATCAGGCCGGCCAGTTCCGGCGAAGCGGAGGCGACGACGATGCCGCACTCGTCGAACTGCGTGATCGCGTCGCGCACCGTGCCGCGCGCGCTGCTGCCGGCCGCGCGCTGCGCCTGCAGGGCGGCATGGTGGCGGCCGTTGAGGACGCGCTTGGTGCGCGGATAGGCCAGCCAGGCCAGGGCGTTGAAGAAGTCGTGCCAGTTGTCCGCCCGCGTCTCCACTTCTCCATGCGTGAAGACGCGCTCCTCATAGCCGGCCGCGCTGTCCGCCGGCAGGACGAAGCGGATGGGCGCGCCGCTGGCTGCCTGCGCCGGCATCTCCCGGGACGCCAGCGCGGCATTCAGGGCTGCAACATCGGGCGGCGCCTCGCCGCCGAAGATGCGCAGCCACTCGGCGACGGGTTCGAAGAGTGGGCGCGCCGCCAGCGCCCCGAGATCGGTGATTGGAGCCATAATCCGTTCCAACCATTTTACGCGCCACGCCATGGCCGCCGACAAACGATCCCGCACGCTGACCGATGATGTAAGGCCGCGCGAGGCCTGGGCCTGGGCGATGTACGACTTCGCCAACTCGGGCTACACGACGGTGGTGATCACCGCCGTCTTCAACGCTTACTTCGTCGCCGTGGTGGCGCAGCGCGCGCCGTGGGCCACGCTGGCGTGGACGGCGACGCTCGCCGTCTCCTATGCCCTCATCGTGCTCACCGCCCCGCTCGTCGGCGCCTGGGCCGACGCCCGCGCCGCCAAGAAGCGGCTGCTCGCCTTCACCACCGCCGGCTGCGTGATCTTCACGGCGGCGCTCTACTTCACCGGCCCTGGCACGCTGGCCGTCGCCGTACTCTGCGTCATCGCCTCCAACTTCTTCTTCGGCACGGGGGAGAACCTGATCGCCGCCTTCCTGCCCGAGCTGGCGAAGAGTCGCGCCATGGGCCGCGTCTCCGGCTGGGGCTGGAGCCTGGGCTATGTCGGCGGCCTGCTCTCGCTCGGCGCCTGCCTGGCCTGGCTCTCCCAGGCCAGGGCGGCCGGCCGCGAGACGGCGCAAGCGGTGCCGGAGACCATGCTCATCACCGCTGCCCTGTTCGCCATCGCCAGCCTGCCGACCTTCCTCTTCCTGCGCGAGCGCGCCGTGCCGCAGGCGACCGCCGGCGGCATTGCCCGCACTGCCTGGTCTCGCCTGGCGGCAACGCTGCATCACGCGCGCCATTTCCGCGACCTGTCGCGCTTCCTCGTCTGCACGCTGTTCTACCAGGCCGGCATCGCGGCGGTCATCACCCTCGCCGCGATCTACGCGCAGGAGGCGATGCATTTCACCACCCACGACACGCTGGTGCTGATCCTGGTGGTGAACCTGACGGCGGCCTTCGGCGCCTTCGGTTTCGGCTACCTGCAGGACCGCATCGGCCACGTGCGCGCCATCGCGCTGACCCTGTGCGGCTGGATCCTGATGGTGACGCTGGCCTGGCTGGCCGAGGGCGCGACGCTGTTCTGGGTGGCGGCCAACATCGCCGGCCTGTGCATGGGCGCCTCGCAGTCGGCCGGGCGCGCCATGGTCGGCTACCTGGCGCCGCCTTCGCGGCTGGCGGAGTTTTTCGGCCTGTGGGGCTTCGCCGTGAAACTCGCCTCGATCTTCGGCCCGCTCACTTACGGACTGGTGAACTGGCTCTCCGGCGGCAATCACCGCCAGGCCATCCTCTTCACCGGCGCCTACTTCATTGTCGGACTGCTGCTGCTCTCGGGGGTGAACATGGCGCGCGGGCGCCGCTCCGCGCTGCGTTCGGACCGCGCGGAAAGAGCGGAAAGAATTACCGCGGCGGCGGGCTAGCCGGTGGCGCCGCGACCGGGGCTGCCGGCGAAGCGACGAATTTCAGCTTCTCGCCCTCGCGCTGGAAGGCGCCCAGGCGCGCGCCGGCCTTCGCCGGCGGCGCCTTGAATTTCTGCATCTCGCAGTTCGCCGTGCTGATGGCGTAGAAATTCGCGCCCTGCTTGAGAATCAGGATCGGCTCGGCATACTCGCCCGCGTCCGGGCGATAGACGTCCACATTGACATCCGCCAGCTTCACGCCGTCGAGACGGCTGCGGCGATGGCAATCGGGCTGGCGGGACATGACGGCGTCCACTTCGACCGCCTGGCTCCAGAAATACGGCTGGCGCGCCTGCAGCGTCAGGGCATGGTCGTTGCCGCCCAGGCGCAGGGAGGCGGTGTCGTTCAGACAGCCGGCCAGCAACAGCGGCAGGAGCAAAGCGGCGCAGACTTTCATGCCTTCATCTTCCATTCCAGGGTTTCGCCGGCGCGCAGCGGCACCAGCATGTCGTCGCCGAAAGGCAGGCTGTCCGGCACGCGCCAGGCCGCCTTCTCCAGCGTGATCTTGTCCGTGTTGCGCGGCAGGCCGTAGAAGTCGGCGCCGTGGAAGCCGGCGAAGGCTTCCAGGCGGTCGAGTGCGCCGGCCGCCTCGAAGGCCTCGGCATACAACTCGAGGGCATTGAGCGCCGTGTAGCAGCCGGCGCAGCCGCAGGCCGCCTCCTTGGCGTTGCGCGCATGCGGCGCCGAATCGGTGCCGAGGAAGAATTTCGGATTGCCGGAGGTGGCGGCGGCAACCAGCGCCTGGCGATGCGTCTCGCGCTTGAGCACCGGCAGGCAATAGTGGTGCGGGCGCACGCCGCCGGCCAGCAGCGCGTTGCGGTTCATCAGCAGGTGGTGCGCGGTGAGCGTCCCGGCGACGTTCGGCCCCGTCACTTCGACGAACTGCACGCCCTCCAGCGTGGTGATGTGCTCGAGCACCAGACGCAGGCGCGGGAAACGCTGCAGCAGCGGCGCCAGCACGCGCTCGATGAAGACGCGCTCGCGGTCGAAGATGTCGACCTCGGCGTCGGTCACCTCGCCGTGCACCAGCAGCGGCAGGCCGGCTTCCTCCATGCGCGCCAGCACGGCGGAACATTTCCCGATGTCGGTGACGCCTGAATCCGAGTGGGTGGTGGCCCCGGCCGGGTAGTACTTCACGGCATGCACGAAGCCGGAGGCCATGGCGCGGTCGATCTCCTCCGCCGGCGTGTTGTCGGTGAGGTACAGCGTCATCAGCGGAGCGAAAGTCAGTCCCCGCGGCACGGCGGCGAGGATGCGCTCGCGGTAGGCGGCGGCCTGCACGGTAGTCGTCACCGGCGGCTTGAGGTTCGGCATGACGATGGCGCGGGCGAACTGCCGCGCCGTGTGCGGCACCACGGTCGCCAGCGCGGCGCCGTCGCGCAGATGGAGATGCCAGTCGTCGGGGCGGGTCAGGGTGAGCGTCTGCATGGCGTCAAATTATACCTGCCTCATTCTTCGCCCCTGCGCGTCAGGGCCAGATCGTACAGCGCATTCTTCGATGCGCCGGTGATCTCGGCGGCCAGCTTTACCGCCTGCTTGAGCGGCAGCTCCGACAGCAGCAGGTCGAGCGTCCGTTCGGCCTCGACGGGTACGCCCTCAGCCGGCGGCGGCGCGGACACGGCCAGCACGAACTCGCCGCGGCGGCGGTCCGCGTCCGCTGCCAGCCAGGCCGGCGCCTCCGCCAGCGGCAGGCTGACGATCGACTCGAACAACTTGGTCAGCTCGCGCGCGATGACCAGGGTGCGCTGCGGCTCCAGTTCGGCCGCCAGGTCGGCGACGGCCTCCTCGATGCGGTGCGGCGCCTCGTAGAAGACCAGGGCGCAGGGCAGGGCCTTCAGCGCGGCGATGGCCTTGCGCCGCGCCGCCTCCTTCGTCGGCAGGAAGCCGTAGAAGAGGAAATGCGGATCGGTCAGGCCCGAAACGGACAGCGCGGCGATGGCGGCATTCGGTCCGGGCACGGGAATCACCGCGAAGCCGGCCTCGCGCACCGCCGCCACGGCGCGCGCGCCGGGATCCGAGACGGCCGGCGTGCCGGCGTCCGACACCAGCGCCACGGCCTTGCCCTCCCGCAGCAGGCGAATGAGCTTCTGCGCCGCCTCCGCTTCGTTGTGTTCGTGCAGGGCGATGCGCCGCGCCTGGATGCCGAGATGCTGCATCAGCCTGCCGCTGTGGCGCGTGTCCTCGCAGGCGATGGCGTCAACACCCTTGAGCACGTCCAGCGCGCGCAGCGTGATGTCATCCAGGTTCCCGAGCGGCGTCGCCACCACATATAATGCCGCTGTCTTGATCGCCGGGGTTTCGCCGTGGTCCTTCATGCCGTCACCGAGCCGTTGTCGAACTGCCGCATTGTCGGGCGGCCCGCGCCGGGGCGCAAGCCATGATCAGCAGCGGCAGCGAAGCGGAGGAACAGGCGGCGCGGCACCTTGAGCGGCACGGCCTGAAAATCCTGGCGCGCAACTACCGCTGCCGCGGCGGCGAGATCGATCTCGTCTGCCGCGACGGCGCCACCCTGGTCTTCGTCGAGGTGCGCCTGCGCACGAACGCCGGCTTCGGCGGCGCCGCGGCCAGCATCACGCCGGCCAAGCAGCGGCGCATCGCGCTCGCCGCCAACCACTACCTCGCCGGCAAGCCCCTGCCCGCCTGCCGCTTCGACGCGGTGCTGCTCGACGGCGCGAACCTCGACTGGATCCGCAATGCCTTCGATGCGGCATAGGCTCCTGGCGCTGTGCTGCGCCGCCTGCCTGACGCTGCCGGCGCAGGCGGAGACGATCAAGGTGCTGGTGCAAAGCTCGCCGCTGGCGGGCTTCCAGTTCTACGCCGGCCGGGACTTGTGGGACGACATGAAAGCCGGCGACGCGCTGGTGCTGGCGCGCGAGCCTGAAAACGCGCACGACGCCAACGCCGTGCGCGTGGAATGGCGCGGCCGCAAGCTGGGCTACCTCCCGCGCGCGGAAAACCGCGCCGTGGCGGCGGAGATGGATCGCGGCGGCAAAGTGACGGCGCGCATCGCGCGCTTGAACCGGCATCTCGATCCCTGGAAACGCATCCAGGTCGAGGTGTATGTCGTGCTGTAGCGACACAAGGGAACCTTCCCTGCCATGCTAGAATCGGATGCAACATCGCCATGAATCTTCTCGCACGCATCTCCCGGCAGTTCAACGACAGCGCCCAGACCAAGCTGGCCGCCATGGAAGCGCTCGCCGGCCCGATCGCGCAGGCGGTCGAGGCGATGGTGGCAAGCCTGCTCGCCGGCGGCAAGATCATGGCCTGCGGCAACGGCGGTTCGGCCGCCGACTCGCAGCACTTCGCCGCCGAACTGCTCAACCGCTTCGAGAAGGAGCGCCCGCCGCTCGCCGCCCTGGCGCTGACCACCGACACCTCGACGCTCACCTCGATCGCCAACGACTATTCGTACGACCAGGTGTTCGCCAAGCAGGTGCGCGCGCTGGGACAGCCGAGCGACGTGCTGCTGGCGATCTCGACCAGCGGCAATTCGCCGAACGTCGTCGAGGCCGTCCGCGCCGCCCACGAACGCGAAGTCCGCGTTGTCGCCCTCACTGGCAAGGGCGGCGGCGCCGTCGGCCCGCTGCTGAAGACCACGGACGTGCACATCTGCGTGCCGGCCGACCGCACGTCGCGCATCCAGGAAGTGCATCTCCTCACGCTGCACTGCCTGTGCGACGGAATCGATTGCATGTTGCTAGGAGAGGACGCATGAAGAAACTGATTGTTGCCGCCGCCCTGATTTCCCTTTCGCTGCCGGCCCTGCAGGGCTGCGTTCCGGCGGTGGCCACCGGCGTCGGCGCCGGCGCCCTGATGATCATCGACCGGCGCGCCGGCGAGACCTATCTCGCCGACGAGGCCATCGAGATCCGCTCGTTCAACCGCATCAACGAGAAGTTCGGCGACAAGGTGCACGTCAACGTCACCAGCTACAACATGAAGGTGCTGCTCACCGGAGAGGTGCCGGATGCCGGCATCCGGGACGAGCTCGAGAAGGCCATCGCCGGCGTGATCAACGTCAAGGGCGTCACCAACGAGGTGACGGTCGGCGGCATCAGCAGCTTCAGCGCCCGCAGCAACGACACCTACATCACTTCGAAGGTGAAGGCGCGCTTCATCGACGCCAGCAAGTTCCAGGTCAACCACGTCAAGGTGGTGACCGAAGCCGGCACGGTGTTCCTGCTCGGCCTGGTCACGCGCAAGGAAGGCGACGACGCGGCCGAGATCGCCCGCACCACGGCCGGCGTGAAGAAGGTCGTGCGCGTCTTCGAGTACATCGAATTCAAGGACGCGCAGCGGCTCGACAACCGCCCGCCGGAAGAAACGAAAGCCAGGCCGGCGGAACAAAAGTAATCCGCAAATGCAGTACGCCGCGCCCGCCTTCGAGGCCAAGCTCTGCCCGCCCGGCGAGCTGGCGGCGCGCCTCGCCCGCCTGCCCCGCCCGCTGGTGTTCACCAACGGCTGCTTCGACATCCTGCATCGCGGCCATGCCACCTATCTGGCGCAGGCGCGCGCCCTCGGCACCAGCCTGATCGTCGGCGTCAACACGGATGCTTCGGCGAAACGTCTCGGCAAGGGCGCCGACCGGCCGGTCAACTGCCTGGAAGACCGCATGGCGCTGCTGGCGGCGCTGGAGAGCGTGTCGCTGGTGACCTGGTTCGACGAGGACACGCCGCTGGAACTCATCCGCGCCGTGCAGCCCGAGGTGCTGGTGAAGGGCGGCGACTGGCCGCCGGAACGCATCGTCGGCTCAGATCTCGTGCTGGCGCGCGGCGGCCAGGTGCATTCCATCCCCTTCCGCCACGAGCGGTCCACCACCGCCCTGCTGGCGAAGATCCGCTCGCTTTAAAGGCATGGCCGCGGATTACGCGGATGAACGCGGATAGAAAACAGGAAAAATCCGCGTAATCCGCGGCCAGGAATTTCCTCTATGACGGCGCCCGCCGCAGGATGGTGGCGTGCACCAGTCCGACGTGGCTGCGCAGGGTGTACAGCATGTCGGCGAACGCCAGCGGCGTCGGGATATGCTGGATGTCCTCCTCGATGCGTTCCAGCTTCTCCAGCCACTCTGCCCGGCTGTGCCGTTCCGGGTTCGACTCGACTTCGGCCTCGAGGAACTTCAGTTCGCCGTAGCGCCGGTAGATGCGCGAGCGCACCCGCCAGCTGTAGAGCGCCGGCGCGAACTTCATGATGGGGATGAGCAGGGCGAAGAGCGGCACCAGCATGACCACCATGCGGTCGATCAGGTTCGCCGCCCAGAACGGCAGGTAGCGCTGCAGGAAGGGCTTGCCCGACTTGTAGTAGCGCTCGGCATCGGGCGAGAGCGGAAAGTCAGCCTGGCCGATACGGGGAAACTCGCCCGGACGCTGGAAAACCCCCGCCTCGCCATGCACTTCCTGCGCCGCCTGGAGCAGGAGCTGGATCAGCGCCGGATGCGCGGACTCGTGCGCCACCAGGGTGGCCATGGGCGACACCAGCGTCACGTCGCGCGCCGGGACGTTGCGCATCATGTCGATCGCCCCCTGCGGCAGCGTCAGCCTGGCGAGATGGGGAAACAGCCGCACGTAGGCGTCGGCATGGGCCAGGCTCATGAGGTGCACGCCCTTCGAGTACAGCAGCGACCAGACCGCCGCCGAACGCTCGGCGCCGACGAGGAAAACCACATCCGCCTTGCGGCCCTGCAGGGCCTCGACCGCCGACAGTCCGCCAAGCGGCAGCAGCGTGGCGTTCTTCGCGTCGACGCCGTTGGCCTCGAGCAGCTGCAGGGCCAGCTTGCGCGTGCCGCTGCCCTCCGCGCCGATGGCCAGGCGGCGGCCCTTGAGCTGGGTCAGGCGGTCGAGTTCCTGCTTGCCGCGGTAGAACACCCAGAGCGGCTCGTAATACAGGTAGCCGAGCGATTGCAGCCGCTCGACGTTGACGCCGTTGGCCGTGCCGCTCTGCAGGAGGGCGATCTCGGTGTCGTCGCTCTCGTCGAGGAGTCGCTGCAGGTTCTCCATGGACCCCGCCGAGGGCTGTTCGCGCAGCTCGACGCCGTTCCTCGCCAGCACCTGGCGGTAGCGCTCGACATACAGCTGGTAGGAGCCGCCCGCCGCACCCGATGAAATGTTCAGGAATTTCGGCGGCGCCGGCTTGATGAACTGGGCGGCCAGCCAGAAGCCGCCGACCAGCAGCGCCAGCGCCGGCAGGCCGACCATCAGAAGATCACGCAGGGAGAATTCGCGCAGCGGCTTGAGCTTGACCATTCGTCGCATCTTAGAGCTCCACTTGAGTGCCCAGTTCGACCACCCGGTTCGAGGGGATCTTGAAGAAGGCGGTCGCGCTGCCGGCGTTGCGGAACATGGCGACGAACAGCTTCTCGCGCCAGTAGGCCATTTCGGGCTTCACCTGCAGCCGCGCGATCAGTGTCTCACGGCCGAGAAAGAACGAAGTCTCCATGAGCTCGTAGGGCAAGCCCGCCGCGCGGCACTGATTGAGCGCGGCCGGAATGTCCGGCTCGTCCTTGAAGCCGTATTGCACGATCACCTTCCAGAACTGTTCGTCGATGCGATGCGCCTCGACGCGGTCGACCTCCGGCACGTAGGGCACATCATGCACCTGCACCGTGAGCAGCACGACGCGCTCGTGCAGCACCTTGTTGTGCATCAGGTTGTGCAGCAGCGCATGCGGCACGCCGTTCGGGTTCGAGGTCATGAACACCGCGGTGCCGGGCACCGCCGGCGGCGGCGCGACCTTCAGGCTTTCGATGAAGCCGTTCAGGTCGAAGGCGTCGGCCTTCAGGCGCTCGAAGAGCAGATCGCGGCCGCGCTTCCAGGTCGTCATCAGCGTGAACACCACCACGCCGACGGCCAGCGGGAACCAGCCGCCGTCGGGAATCTTCTCGATGTTGGCGACGAGGAAAACCAGCTCCCCGGCCAGGAAAAAGGAGAAGAGCGCGCCGGCGCGCCACCAGCCCCAGCCCCAGCCCTTGGCCGCCACCACGGTCGCCAGCAGCGAGGTGATGACCATGTCGCCGGTCACCGCCAGGCCGTAGGCCGCCGCCATGTTGCTCGACGAGCGGAAGCCGAGCACCAGCACCATCACGGCCAGCATCAGGCCCCAGTTCACGCCGGGCAGGTAGATCTGGCCCTGCTCCTGGTCGGAGGTGTGCTGCACCTCGACGCGCGGCACGAAGCCCAGCTGCATGGCCTGGCGCGTGATGGAGAAAGCGCCCGAGATCACCGCCTGCGAGGCAATCACGGTGGCCAGGGTCGACAGGGCAATCAGCGGATAGAGCGCCCAGGGCGGCGCCGACAAATAGAAGGGGTTCCAGATCGCCTGCGGGTCGCGCAGGATCAGCGCGCCCTGGCCGAAATAATTCAGCATCAGGGACGGCAGGACGAAGCCGAACCAGGCGAGCTGGATCGGCTTGCGGCCAAAATGGCCCATGTCGGCGTACAGCGCCTCGGCGCCGGTCACAGCGAGCACGACGGCGCCCATGGCGATCAGGGCGACGCCGGTGTTGTGCAGCAGGAAACCGAGGCCGTAGAGCGGGTTGATGGCCTTCAGCACGTCGGGGTTCTGCACCAGGTTGATCACGCCGAGCGTGGCCAGCGTGGCGAACCACAGCAGCATGACCGGGCCGAACAAGGCGCCGACGCGGGCGGTGCCCTTCTTCTGCACGAAGAACAGGAAGAACAGCACCAGCAGCGCCACCGGGATGACGAAGGGCTTGAGCGCCGGCGTCGCCACTTCCAGCCCTTCCACCGCCGACAGCACGGAAATGGCCGGCGTCACCATGCCGTCGCCGAAGAACATCGCCGCGCCGAGGATGCCGACCATCATGATCCAGCGTTCCTGGCGCGGATTGCCCTTGGCGTCGGCCAGCGCCAGCGCGATGAGCGCCATGATGCCGCCCTCGCCGCGGTTGTCGGCGCGCATGATGAAGGTGACGTACTTCACCGCCACCACGACGATGAGCGCCCACAGGATCAGCGAGAGGATGCCGATCACGTTGTCGGGGGTGTACGGCACCGGGTGGGTGCCGGCGAAGGCTTCCTTCAGGGCATACAGCGGGCTGGTGCCGATGTCGCCGTAGACCACGCCGAGCGCAGCCAGCGTCAGTGCGGCACGGCTGCTCCTGTGTTGCGAATCGGATTGCGACATGGCCGGCTTCAATTCGGAGCGGGGAGGTCCATTTTCTCCCCGTCCGCCTTTCGCCACGCTGACAGGCTCGGGGTTAGAACGGGATGTCGTCGTCCATGTCGCCGAAATTCGATGCCGGCGCCTTCTTGGCGCCGCCCGAAGATGGCGCCGGTGCGGCTTCGCGCTCGCGCGGCGGCGCCTCGCCCGAACCCTGGCGGCTGCCCAGCATCTTCATTTCGTCGGCGCGGATTTCCGTGGTGTAGCGGTCCTGGCCGTCCTTGTCCTGCCATTTGCGCGTGCGCAGGCTGCCCTCGACGTAGATCTGGCTGCCCTTCTTCAGGTACTGGCCAGCGATCTCGGCCAGCTTGCCGAAGAACACGACGCGATGCCACTCGGTGGCCTCCTTCTTCTCGCCGGTGGCCTTGTCCTTCCAGGTGTCCGTGGTGGCGATGCGGATGTTGCAGATCGCGTCGCCGCTCGGCGCGTAGCGGGTTTCCGGGTCCGCGCCCAGATTGCCGACCAGAATCACTTTGTTCACCGATGCCATTTATGCTTCCCCTCCAATTAACTGGCGCACGCGCCGTTCGTCCCAACGTTCCAGATTGACTTTCAAGTAGGCCATCCGCCGCTCGGGCTCCACCACCGCTTCGCGCACGCCGGGCAGGCCGGCGAGCTGCTCGCGCAGCCTGTCGATATCGACGTGCGGCTGGATGCAGAACTCGCGCAGCGCCACCACCGGCGGCGCCTGCATCGTAACCGCGATCACCAGCCAGAGCAATGCCATCACGATACCGACGCCGAAGACGCCCGAGGCGCCGTAATGCTTCGCCAGGACGCCGCCAGCCGCGCCGCCGAGGAAGAGGCCGAGCGACTGCGTCGTGTTGTAGATGCCCAGTGCGGTGCCCTTGGCCTGCGGCGGGGCGATGCGCGAGACGAGCGAGGGCAGGCTCGCCTCGAGGATGTTGAAGACGACGAAGAACACCACCAGGTTCGCCACCAGCGAACGGAACATGCCGCTGCCGTAGAGGAAGCCGCCCTGCGCCAGCAGCAACACAAGCACGGAACCGACGAAGACCGGCTTGATGCGCGCGCGCCGCTCGGCATAGAAGATCGGCGGCAGCATGAGAACGAAACTGGCCAGCACCACCGGCAGGTATACCTTCCAGTGTTCGGCGACCGGCAGGCCGCCGGTGGCGACGATGGCGCCGGGCACCACGACGAACATCGCCATCTGGATGAAATGCAGCGTCAGGATGCCGAAGTTCAGGCGCAGCAACTGCGGATTCAGGAGCACGTCCATGAAGCCGACAGGCTCAAGGTCGTGATGCTCGGCCGGCGGCGGATCGGGCACGACCTTCGTCACCAGGAGGATCGCCGCCAGCGCCAGCAGGCCGGTGAGGATGAACAGACCATGCAGGCCGATGACGCCATTCAGTGCCGGCGCACCCACCAGCGACAGCGCGAACACCAGGCCGATGCTCGATCCGATCAGCGCCATCACCTTGGTGCGGTGCTGCTCGCGCGTCAGGTCCGCCGCCAGCGCCGTCACCGCCGCGGAGATGGCGCCGGCGCCCTGCAGGGCGCGGCCGGCGATGGTCCACCAGATGTCCGGCGCGGCGGCGGCGAGGAAGCTTCCCGCGGCAAAGATCAACAGACCGAGGATGATCACTTTCTTGCGGCCGTAGCGGTCCGAGGCCATGCCGAAAGGCAGCTGCAGCATCGCCTGGGTCAGGCCGTAGGCCCCCAGCGCAATGCCGATCAGGGTCAGGTTGTCGCCGCCCGGCAGCTTGCGCGCATCGAGCGCGAACACCGGCAGGATGAGGAACAACCCGAGCATGCGCAGGGCGAAAATCGACGCCAGCGACAGGCCGGCGCGAAGCTCCAGCCGGGTCATGCGGTCGGGCGTTGAAAGGGGCATGAAATGAGACTTGGCTTGAGACTGCGTAATTGCGTATATTAGCAGATTGCCCTTTGCGCCTTGCCCCGAGACTGCTCGACAATGGAAGAAATCCGCATCCGCGGCGCGCGGACGCACAACCTGAAGAACCTGAACCTCGACCTGCCGCGCAACCGGCTGACGGTGATCACCGGGCTGTCCGGCTCCGGCAAGTCCTCGCTCGCCTTCGACACGCTCTACGCCGAGGGGCAGCGCCGCTACGTCGAGTCGCTCTCGGCCTACGCGCGGCAGTTCCTGCAGTTGATGGAAAAGCCGGACGTCGA
Source organism: Rhodocyclales bacterium (assembly GCA_016214145.1). Taxonomy (GTDB): domain Bacteria; phylum Pseudomonadota; class Gammaproteobacteria; order Burkholderiales; family Rhodocyclaceae; genus Desulfobacillus. Next base: position 267,503 of record JACRPA010000003.1, on the reverse strand, counting down.
CCTCATCGAGGGCCTCTCGCCGGCCATCGCCATCGAGCAGAAGGCCACCAGCCACAACCCGCGCTCGACGGTCGGCACCGTCACCGAGATCCACGACTACCTGCGCCTGCTCTTCGCCCGCGCCGGCACGCCGCACTGCCCGGAGCACGGCCAGCCCCTGGAGGCGCAGAGCGTCTCGCAGATGGTGGATCACGTGCTGGCCCTGCCGGAGGACACCAAGCTGATGATCCTCGCCCCGGTGGTGGCCGGCCGCAAGGGCGAGCAGCTCGATTTGTTCACCGAGCTGCGCGCGCAGGGCTTCGTGCGCCTGCGCGTGGACGGCAAGGTGCACGACATCGACGCCCTGCCGAAACTCGCCAAGAACAGCAAGCACTCCATCGACGTGGTGGTGGACCGCCTCAAGGTGCGCATGGATGCGCGCCAGCGCCTGGCCGAATCCTTCGAGACGGCGCTCACCCATGCCGACGGCCGCGCCGTGGCGGTGGAAATGGACTCCGGCGCCGAGCACCTCTTCTCGGCGCGCTTCGCCTGCCCGGTGTGCAGCTACGCGCTGCAGGAACTGGAGCCGCGGCTGTTCTCCTTCAACAACCCGATGGGCGCCTGCCCGAAGTGCGACGGCCTCGGCCAGATCAGCTTCTTCGACCCGGCGCGCGTCGTCGCCTACCCGCATCTTTCGCTGGCCTCCGGCGCCATCCGCGGCTGGGACCGGCGCAACCAGTTCTATTACCAGCTGCTGGCCAGCCTCGCCGCGCACTACGGCTTCGACATCGAGCAGCCCTTCGAGGCATTGCCCGAGGAGATGCGCCAGATCGTCCTCTACGGTTCCGGCCGCGAGAAGATCCCTTTCCGCTACCTGTCGGAGTCCGGCCGCAGCAGCATCAAGGAACACGCCTTCGAGGGCATCATCAACAATCTGGAGCGCCGCTACAAGGAAACCGACTCCGTCGCCGTGCGCGAGGAACTGGCGAAATACCTCAACACGCGGCCCTGCCCGGAGTGCGAGGGCACGCGCCTGCGCAGCGAGGCGCGCCACGTCCTCATCGGCGGCCGCAACCTGCCGCAGCTCAACGCCCTGTCGCTGATCGCCGCGCGCGACTTCTTCAACCTGCTGGCCCTCGAAGGCCAGCGCGCCCAGGTGGCGGATAAGATCGTGCGCGAGGTCACCGCGCGGCTGACCTTCCTCATCAACGTCGGTCTCGACTACCTCTCGCTCGACCGTTCGGCGGAAACGCTCTCCGGCGGCGAAGCCCAGCGCATCCGCCTGGCCAGCCAGATCGGCTCCGGCCTCACCGGCGTCATGTACGTGCTCGACGAGCCTTCGATCGGCCTGCACCAGCGCGACAACGCGCGCCTGCTCGCCACGCTGGCCGAACTGCGCGACCTGGGCAACACGGTGATCGTCGTCGAGCACGACGAGGAAGCCATCCACGCCGCCGACCACGTGGTGGACATGGGCCCCGGCGCCGGCGAGCACGGCGGCCGCATCGTCGCCGAGGGAACGCCGGCACAGATCGTCGCGCACCCGGACTCGCTCACCGGCGCCTACCTGTCCGGCCGCCGCGCCATTGCGCTGCCGAAAAAGCGCCAGGCGCCCGACCCGGCGCGCCTGCTGAAGATCATCGGCGCGCGCGGCAACAACCTGAAGCAGGTCTCCCTCGACCTGCCGGTGGGACTGCTCACCTGCGTCACCGGCGTCTCCGGCTCCGGCAAGTCGACGCTCATCAACGACACGCTCTACGCCGCCGCCGCGCGACACCTCTACGGCAGCAGCGCCGAACCGGCGCCGCACGAGGCCATCGAGGGGCTGGAGTTCTTCGACAAGGTCATCAGCGTCGACCAGTCGCCGATCGGCCGCACGCCGCGCTCCAATCCGGCCACCTACACCGGCCTGCTGACGCCGATCCGCGAGCTGTTCGCCGGCGTGCCGGAATCGCGCAACCGCGGCTACGGGCCGGGGCGCTTCTCCTTCAACGTCAAGGGCGGCCGCTGCGAGGCCTGCCAGGGCGACGGCCTGATCAAGGTGGAAATGCATTTCCTGCCGGACATCTTCGTGCCCTGCGACGTCTGCCACGGCAAGCGCTACAACCGCGAGACGCTGGAAATCCGCTACAAGGGCAAGACCATCCACGACGTGCTGCGCATGACCGTGGAGCAGGCCCATGAGTTCTTCGCGGCGGTGCCGGTTGTGTCGCGCAAGCTGGACACCCTGCTCGACGTCGGCCTCGGCTACATCGAGCTCGGCCAGTCGGCCACCACGCTCTCCGGCGGCGAGGCGCAGCGCGTCAAGCTGGCGCTGGAACTGTCCAAGCGCGACACCGGCCGCACGCTCTACATCCTCGACGAGCCGACCACCGGCCTGCACTTCCAGGACATCGAGATGCTGCTCAAGGTGCTCTCGCGCCTGCGCGACCACGGCAACACCATCGTCGTCATCGAGCACAACCTCGACGTCATCAAGACCGCCGACTGGGTCGTCGACCTCGGCCCGGAGGGCGGCGAAGGCGGCGGCCGCATCGTCGCGACGGGCACGCCGGAAGATGTCGCGCAGCAGGCCGGCAGCCACACCGGCCGCTACCTGAAGCAGTTGCTGGAAGTCCAATCCCTGCGCAGCCGGCCCGCCCGTGCCGCGGTGCGCACCTGACCATCCAACCGAAGGAAATCCCGATGAGCGACGCCGCGTTCACGCGCAACGAACTGGAGGCCCTGCTGCTGGAATTCCATGCCGGAAAAATGGCGCCGGAGGAATTCGCCCGGCGCTTGCTCGACGCGCAGGTATTCATTCCCATAAAGGACGACAGGCACGGCATCGCCGGCTTCCAGGCTTCGACGCAGGCCGAGCCCCTGCTGGTCGAGGACGACACGGGCAGCAGCATCCTGGTGCTGTTCTCCTCCCCGGATCGCGCCCGCGACTTCCTTGCTGCCTTTCCCGGTTACGGCGGCGGCATGCTCGCCGAGTTTTCCTGGATCCTGCGCCGCATGGGCTCGGGTATCTCCATCGCCATCAACCCCGACCAGACGCCGGGCTTCGACCTCGATCCGGAAATGGTGGCCATGGTTGCCGCCCTGCTGCCCGAAGAAGCACAATAGTCAGTCTGCGCAATACGCCGGGAAAGGCCCGCGCTGGATCCGGGAATGGCGCGGCCCAGCGGGCCGGAGTGCCGGTTTTCTGATGCGTGTTTGATCTCCCGCAATATCAGCAATTTCTAATGTATTTACGATAAATGCATCGTCGCTCCGGGAATTGTGCTGTGTCAAAAGCCGCTCTATCGGTTCTCTATGTGCGTCTGCCGGTATGGAAGATCTGGCCCGGCGGGGTGGTCTATCTCGCCGATTTCATACACAAGGAGCGCCCGCATCTCCGCCAGGAAATTCTCGACCTGGCGCTGGTTCCGGCCGCGCGACGGCGTGCCGTTTTGAGCGAGCGTCTGCAGGCCGCGAAGCCCGACGTCGTCGCCTTCTCCTGGCGCAACATGCAGACCTTCGGGCCGCATCCCGAGAACGATGCGCTCGATGTCGTGATGAGCTTCGACCATTCGCCCAGCCCCTGGAAGCGCCTGAAGGCCGCCTGGGAGGCGGTCGGCATCATCTGGGACTATGCGACGGCCCGGCTGCGCAACTTCGCCTGGCTGCGCCTGGCGCGGCGCCTGGCGCCCGGCGCGCGCCTCGTGGTGGGCGGCACGGCGGTGTCCATCTTCGGCAAGTACATCGCCGAAAAATGTCCGCCTGACACCGTGGTGGTGGTCGGCGAGGGCGAGGAAGCGATGCTCTCCATCGTCGACGGCTTCGAGCGGCCGGCCGGCCATCACTACTACAAGGATGCCGCCGGGCGGGTCAGCCACCATCCGGCCGAGGAAAGCTTCGACCTGCGCCGTCTCACCGCGGCTGACTTTCCCTACATCGAGTCCGTCTTCCCCGGCTTCCGCGAATACCTCGACGGCGCCATCGGCGTGCACACCAAGCGCGGCTGCCCCTTCCAGTGCCATTTCTGCCTCTACAACAAGATCGAGGGCGGCCGCCAGCGCTTCCGCGACCCGGTCGAGGTGGCGAAGGAAATCGCGACCCTGAACCACGTCTATGGCGTCAAGAGCATCTGGTTCACCGACGCCCAGTTCTGCTCGACCCGGCGCAGCATCAAGCACGTCGAGGCCATCCTCGACGAAATGCTGGCGCGGCGGACCGACGTGCGCTGGACCGGCTACTTGCGGCTCAACTTCCTGACGCCCGAGATCGCCGGGAAGATGCTGCGCTCCGGCCTGGCCAGCATCGACCTCTCGTTCACCGGCACCCAGGACATCATCGACAGCCTGACGCTGGGCTATGACCTCGAGCAGCAGATGGCGGCCTTCCACCTGTTCAAGGAGGCTGCCGCCCATAGCGAGGGCGGCTGGGCCGGCCAGAAGGTCAAGCTCTACATGCCGCTCAACGCCCCGGGCGAGACGCCCGACACGCTGCGCGCGACCGCCGCGCGCATCCGCGAGCTCTACGCCCTGTTCGGCCGCGACAACGTGCTGCCCTTCATCTTCTTCATCGGCGTGCAGCCCAACACGCCGATCGAGAGCAAGCTGATCGAGGCCGGCTACCTGAAGCGCGGCTACAACCCGCTGACGCTCAACCCCTTCACCATCAAGAAGCTGCTCTACAACCCGCAGCCGCTGGGCCGGCTGATCGGCCGGTCCTACCTCGAGGCGCTGGAGCGGTCCTCCAAGCTCGACGACACGGGCGGCGAATACGTCGGCCGCCTGACCATGGAGATTATCGAGGGCAAGCTCGACCGGCTGGAGCAAAACCGGTCGCGGGCGCCGCTGCGGCGCAGCGTGCCGCTCAGACATCCCTACACAGGTACCTGAAGCGCCGAGGCCATGCGCGCCGCGTCGCTCGCCCTTTTCCTTGCGCTGCTCGTTGCCTGTTCGGCAAAGAAGGTCGAGCCGCTGCCCGCCGGCACCGTTGTACTGGCGCTCGGCGACAGCCTCACCGCCGGCTATGGCCTGTCGCCGGAACAGGCCTGGCCGGCCCGGCTCGCCGAGAAGACCGGCTGGCGGATCGTCAATGGCGGCGTCAGCGGCGACAAGTCGGCCGACGCGCTGGCTCGCCTGCCGGCGCTGATGGATGAACACGCGCCGAAGCTGGTGCTGGTGACGCTGGGCGGCAACGACATGCTGCGCAGGCTGCCGGAGGAACAGACCCGCGGCAACCTGGCGCGCATCCTCGAACTGGTGCGCGGCCGCAACGCCCAGCCCGTCCTGCTGGCCACGCCGCGACCGAGCGTGGCGGGCGTCGTCTTCCAGAACCTCTCCCCGCCGCCCTTCTACGCCGAGATCGCCAGGGATCGCAAGGTCCCGCTGATCGACGAAGCGGTGTCGGATGTGCTCTCCGATCCAGAACTCAAGCTCGACCAGCTGCACCCGAATGCCGAGGGACACCAGGCGCTCGCCGGCAAGGCGTTTGACGCCCTGCGCAAGCTGGGGTACGTTCGCTCAAACTGAATACGGAAGCCGCCATGCAAGCCAAGCAGGACGCCCTGATCGAGATTTCGAATCTCAAGTTTTCCTACAACAGCCTTGAGGTGCTGAAGGGCCTCGACCTCGACGTGCCGCGCGGCAAGGTTGTGGCCATCCTCGGCGCCAGCGGCTGCGGCAAGACCACCCTGCTCAGGCTGATCGGCGGGCAGCTGCGGCCGGCGGCCGGCCACGTCAAGGTGGAGGGCAAGGTCATCCACGAACTGGGCACCGACGATCTCTACGAGATGCGCCGCAAGATGGGCATGATGTTCCAGCAGGGCGGGCTGTTCACCGACATCTCGACCTTCGAGAACATCGCCTTCCCCATGCGCGAGCGCACCAACCTGCCCGACGAGCTGATCCACGACATGGTGCTGATGAAGCTGCATTCGGTCGGCCTGCGCGGCGCCTACCCGCTCATGCCGAGCGAACTCTCCGGCGGCATGTCGCGCCGCGTGGCGCTGGCGCGCGCCATCGCGCTCGATCCGATGCTGATCATGTACGACGAGCCATTCTCCGGCCTCGACCCCATCTCGCTCAACCAGATCGGCAACCTGATCCGCAAGTTGAACGACGCCCTCGGCGTCACCTCCATCGTCGTCACCTACGACGTCGCCGAGTCGCTCAAGGTGGTCGACTACGTCTACTTCATCGCCGACGGCAGGGTCGTCGCCCAGGGCACGCCCGACGAGGTGCGCGCCTCGACCGATCCCTTCGTGCGCCAGTTCGTGGACGGACAGGCCGACGGCCCGGTGGCCTTCCACATGCCGGGCCGGCCGTTCGAGGGCGAACTCGGCATCGCCTGAGCTAGGGCCTGTTCGCCTGCTCCCAGGCCAGGAGCGCCGCCTTGCGCGACGCGCCCCAGCGGTATTCGCCGCTCTCGCCGTTCCCGCGAATCACGCGATGGCAGGGAATCAGCACGGCGATGCCGTTCATCGCCAGCGCGCTGCCCACCGCTCTCGGCGCGCGCGGCGCGCCGGCCAGCTGCGCCAGCGAACCGTAGGAGAGCACCCGGCCGGCCGGGATGCGCAGCAGCGCCTCCCACACCTTGATCTGGAAGTTCGTGCCGCGCAGCAGAAGGCGCAGCGGCCTGCCGGGCGCAGCGCCGGCGAACATCCGCCCCGCCAGGCGCCCGGCGGCATCGTCATCGCGCTGAAATGCGGCCCGCGGCCAATCCTGCCGCAGTCGGTCCTCGGCGCCCTGTTCGCTCGCCGCTTCGACAAAGTGCAGATGGCAAATGCCGCGTTCGGTTTCGCCCGCGAGCAGCGTGCCAAGCGGGGTTTCCGCAAAGCCGTGGCGAATCGACAGGCCCGCCCCCTGCGCGCGCATCTCTCCCGGCGTCATGGCCTCGCAGGCCACCATCAGGTCGTGCAGGCGGCCGGCGCCCGAGAGCCCGGATTCGAGCGCGACATTCAGCACATCGCGGGATTCGGCCAGCAGACGGCGGGCGTGCTCCTTGGTGAGGTACTGCAGAAAACGCTTGGGCGAAATCCCGGCCCACTCGGAAAACAGGCGCTGGAAATGGTAATCGCTGAGTCCGACATGCCGCGCCACATCCGCCAGGGAAGGCTGACGTCTTGCGTTGGCGCGGATGAAGGCAATGGCCCGGGCAATCGTGGCGTAGGCCGCCTGCCGCTCCGGCGCGAGTCCCGTTTCCCCCATCGCTGCCTCTGCAAGTTGAACGTGTGGGGCGATTCTCATCGAATTCCACGCATCCGGCCACCCGATTCTTGCGGATAAATGAAAAAGGCCAACCGCGAGGTTGGCCTTTTTCCCTGGTGGCGTCGAAAACCGGCCGGCTAGCCGCCGAAGAAGCCGACTGCCACCAGCGCCAGCAGGATCAGGCCGATGCCGATCAGCGTCAGGCCGAGGATCACCGAGCCGACATGGAAGGGGCGTGACGGCTGGTCGACCAGATGCTTCTGCAACTCGCCCGATTCCAGCATGCGCTGGAAGTGCGCCGGATGGTCGTGGCGGAACTCGTCGAGCGACTGGGTGCCGGTGAACATCACCACGTCCGGCGGCGGCAGCTTGTCGGGACGGAAGTGGTTGTTGAAGAAATGCACCGTGAAGAGGAACACCGCCGCGAGGAAGGCCTCTTCGCCATGGATCAGCGTGCCGACGTTGAACACCCAGCCCGGCAGGTACGTTGCGGTGACGTGCGGGAAGGCCAGCATCAGTCCGCTCCAGCCGATGATGTTCACGCCCCAGAACACCGCCCAGTAGTCGAACTTTTCATAGTAGGCCCAGCGCTCGAACTGCGGCCGCGGCCCCTTGCCGACGAACCACTTGAACATGCCCCAGCAGTCGTAGAAGTCCTTCCAGTTCGGAATCAGCGAATCCGGCCCGAACCAGCGGAAGCTCCTGTCGCGCAGCAGCTTCTGCATCACGTAGACGAAGTGGATGAGGAAGATGCCGATGAACAGGGCGGCGGCGACGCGGTGAATGAGGCCGAGCATCTTCGGGCCGCCGAGCAGGGCCGCCACGCCGGGCGCCCAGGCGCTTTGGGCGAACAGCGCGGTGGTGCCGGTCAGCACCAGGGTCATGGTGATGATGGCAAAGGCCAGATGACCGATGCGCCAGCCCCAGTGGAAGCGCCGGAAATGCTTGCTCGTGTCGAAGCCGAGGCCGTCGAGCTTGACGTGCTGCACGCGCTTGCCATGCTTGCGATCCTGCCACTCGCGGTAATACCAGAGGCCGGAATGCGCCCAGAAGAAGGCGAAGACGAATATCAGCAGCCCGACCATGAACTTCGAGGCGATCCACATCTGCGGATACTTCTCGAAGTCGTGCGTGTTGGCATGCGGGCCGAAGGAGACGAAGCCCGGCGTGGCGTTGCGCATGCCGGGTTTCTTGTCGCTGTGGCACTTCGAGCAGGTCTTCAGCCGGTTCTTCGGGTGGATCGAGGACTTCGGGTGGTCGGCGGGCAGGATCTTGTGGCTCTCGTGGCAGTCGGCGCACTTGGCCGCGTAGGCGTAGCCGAGGCGGTTCACCTGGCCGTGATAGGTGTCGGCGTAGCTCCTCAGGCCCTCTTTGTGACAACTTCCGCAGGCCTCGACGTTGGCGAGCTTGAAGGCTTCCGAGCCGGTGGCGGCGATGTTGTGGGAAGTATGGCAGTCGGTGCACACCGCGCCCTTGACGTTGCCCTTTTCCAGCACTTCCTCGCCATGGGCGGAGGCGGAATAGGCCTCCAGCTGATCCTCATGGCATTTGGCGCCGCAGGTGTCCGGGATGCCCTTGTGCCAGACGGTGCGCCGGGCCGTGCCCTTGGGCGGCACGTTGAATTCGTGGGAACTGTGGCAGTCCTCGCAGGTGGCCATCGGGCGCGAGGGATCGTCCTTGTCAGGCTTGGCATGGAAGGAATTCTTGTAGGCCTCGACGTTGCGGACGACCTGCCCCAGGCGCTCCTTCTCCTCGGTGAGCTTTTCCTTCCTGGCGGTTTCCCACAGCGCTTCGTGGCAGGTGACGCAGTTGGCGGGCTTGATGTCCTTGGCCTTGACGTGATTGGCCTGGTTGTCTGTGATGTCCTTGTGGCACGCCACGCACTGCATGTCGCCGTGGATGCCCTTGCCGAACTTGCCGGCGTTGATGTGGGCAAGGACGCGTTTTTCGTCGTCCTTGCCCGGCACCTCGATTTTCTTCTTGCCGCTGTCGTGGCAGGCGAGGCAGCCGGCGTTGTCGAGCTTGTCGGCGGCGGCCAGCGCGGACGCCGGCGCCAGAAAAGCCAGGCCGGCTGCGCCGGCCAGGATCAGCGACAGGAAAAATCCCCTTTTCATGGTCCGGCGCTCCTATCGAGAATTTGGAAACCGCATGGAATGTTCCGGCACCAGACTCGTCATTCCCGCGCAAGCGGGAATCCAGAAGCTGCATGGATTCCGGGTTCCGCTGCGCGGCCCCGGAATGACGGCTCCATAGTCACCGGAATTTGTAATCACCAATAAGATTCAGTGGGAGAGCATCCACCTGGCGACGTTCGTCTGCACCTTGACGTCCTTGGTGTCGATGATCTTGTGATCCTCTTCCTTGCCGTCGTCCAGCTTCACTTTCTGCCCGGCGGTCATGTGCTTGATGGCTTCCTTCTCGTCGAGCTTCTTCTCCTTGTACTTGGCGGCGATCTTCTTCAGGGCCGGTCCCTTCTTCGCCTTGGTGGCGTGATGGCACTTGTGGCAGTCGTTATCCTTGAACGTGTTTTCCGCCGCTTCGGCATCGAACTGGGCGAAGGCCGGGACGGACAGGCACAGGCCGAAGAGGGCGACGAGCGCGATCAGGGGGCGATGCTTGGCTGGATGCGACATTTCAGGTTCTCCATTTCTCGTTTCATGAAAACGACGGCGCTGCCGTCGGGGGTTGGAAACCCGGCCGTCCGCGGACGGCCGGGGCGGGCCGCATCAGGGCAGCTTGACGGCCTGGATGTCGGCCTTGGCGCCGAGCCCCAGGGTCTTGACGTAGGACACGAAGTGGCCGCGCGTGGTGATGTTGTCGTCATGGACGGCGAAGCCGACGTTGTAGACCCCGCCCGCCTTGAGCGCCTTGTCGTCGCTGTTGGCCAGTCCGAGCGGACGAACCACCACCACCGTCCACATGCCGTCCTTCCAGTTGGCGATGGCGTTGTTGTCGGCGGCCGAGCCCTTGGCATCCTCGCGGCTGGTCACGTAATCCGGAATCATGTCGCCTTCCTTCCAGCCCGCGTTCGGGTCGAAGGGCACGGCGTTCTGTTCGCGGATCAGGAAGTGGTCGCCCTTGCGCAACTGGTCGGCGGTGATCGACTTGTAGCCGACCTTCTTCTCGTCCCACATGAACTTGGGCTGATGGGTCTTGCTGTCGGCGTTGCCGCTGAACATGTCCTTGCCGGCATCGGCGAGGCGCCATTCGAGCACGTAGCCGTCGTCGGCCATGCCGACCGCGTGGCTGCGATGGGCGCGCCACTGGATCAGCTCGACGAAGGCGCCGGCTTCCTTGAGCTTGGCGATGTCCTCGACCGACTTGCCGGTCTTCCAGTCCGACGGATTGGTGCGCGTGTCGGGCAGGTACTTGCGCACGTCGTTCTTCTTGATCGCCGTGAGCAGGGCATTGGCCGCCACTTCTTCCTTGGTGAACTGCTTCGGCATGTCGCGCTGGCCGTCATGGCAGGTCAGCCAGCAGCCCTGCTTGGCGAAGCCCGGCACCTTGCCGTCGTCGATGATGATCGACATGCGGTCTTCGTAGATGCCGGGCTGCTTGCCTTCCTGCACCACCTTGTCGAGCTTCGGGAAGCCGTAGACCTTCCATTCCTTGCCATCGAAGCGCAGGTACTGGTGCTCGTTGCCGGGGAAGGGGTTCTGCGTTTTCCACTGGTAGCGCAGGTAGGCATTCTTGGCATCGAATGCCGCCTGTACGCTCAGGTCGACATGGCCGTTCTTCTTGCCGGCGATGGTCGTCGGCTCGAGCGGGTGGTTCCCCCGCAGGATCTTGGCCCCCTGGCGCTGCTCTTCCTTGGCGTCGTCGTGGCAGGAAACGCAGGAATCGCCTCGCGCCGTTTCGCTCGAAGCACCCTTGTGCCCCTCGCTGCGCAGCCATTCGTAGGAAGACTGGCCCGGATAGAACAGGGTCAGCTTGGTCGCCGGAATCTTGCCCCAGTCGATGGAGGCCGGATCGGCCGCCATGGCGGAACCGAAAGCCAGCATGGAAAAGCCGAGAATCAATGCGCGTTGGTCCATTTTGATCACCCCTTGTAGGTTGTCTTACGGATAACCTCGATGATGCAATCCTTGTGCCAATTCATTTTTCCCTTATGTTGCAGTGCATAATGAATTCAAGCCGTGATAAAACTGTCGTTAATTAGTGTCAGTTGTCGCTTTTTAGTGACAATCCCCAGCGTTTCACTTTCACGTAAAAATTCTGCCGGGGAATGCCGCTGAGACGTGCCGCCTCCGAAACATTCCCCCCCGTAGCGTCCAGCAGTCGGAGCAGATAATCCCTCTCGAACTCCGCGCGGGCCTCCTGATAACCCAGGCTGGCTTCCGGCGCCTGGCTGCCCGCCTGTTGCGCCTCCATCGGCTTGGACACCCCCGATGGAAACAGATGGCTGCTGTCAACGGGCCCGCCCGCATGCAGGGCCACCGCGCGCTCGATGCAGTGCTGCAGCTGGCGCACGTTCCCCTCCCAGCGGCAGCTTTCCATCGCCCGCATGGCGGCCGGCGTAAACGGCCCGCAAGCCTTGCCGAATTTGGCGTTGTAGACATCGAGGAAGTGGGTGGCCAGCGCCACGATGTCGCCCTCGCGGCTGCGCAGCGGCGGCAGGGCGATCGAGACCACGGCGATGCGGTAATACAGATCCTCGCGGAAGCGGCCCGCCCGGACCTCGTCGAGCAGGGGCCGGTTGGTGGCGCAGATCAGGCGGAAATCGGCCTGGCGCGGCTGCGTGCTGCCGATGCGCACGAAGCTGTGGTCCTGCAGCACGCGCAGCAGGCTCGCCTGCAGCTTCGGGCTCATGTCGGCGATCTCGTCGAGGAACAGGTTGCCCTCGTGGGCTTTTTCGAAATAGCCGGCCGTCGCCTGGCTGGCGCCGGTGAAGGCGCCCTTTTCGTAGCCGAAGAGCAGGCTTTCCAGCAGGCTTTCCGGCAGGCCGCCGCAATTGACCTCGAGGAACGGCTTGTCGGCGCGCGTGCTCAGGGCATGGATCATTTTCGCGGCGAGGTCCTTGCCGGTGCCGCTCTCGCCTTCCAGCAGCACGGTGGTGTCGAGGCCGGCGACCTGGCGGATCTGGCCGAGCACGCGTTCCATGGCGGCGGACTGTCCGATCACGGCCGGCATGCCCGATTCGACCGCCAGCCGCGCCCGCAGCCCGTCGATCTCGCGGTAGGCGCGGTCGAGTTCGAGCGCCTTGCCGATGACGGCCTCGAGCGCTTCCAGGTCGTCGAAGGGCTTGGTCAGGTAATCGAACAGCCCTTCGCGCACTGCGGCGACGGCATCGCGCACCTCGGCGAAGCCGGTCATGAGCATGCCGACGAGATGGGGCCTGTGCGCGCGGAACTCGCGCAGCAGGTCGATGCCGTTGGCGTCGGGCAGGCGCTGGTCCATCAGCACCAGGTTGAAATCGTCGGCGGCAAACAGCCGGCGCGCCTCGGCGCCGTCGGTGGCCAGACTCACCGTCGCCGTCCTGGCGAGCAGGCGGTCGAGCAGGATGCGGGTGTGGCGGTCGTCGTCGACCACCAGGATTTTCTGCGACATGTCGGCGCGGGACGATTTCAATTGGGATCAGGCAACCACAGTGCAAAACGCGTGCCATGCCCCGGCTCGCTGCTGACCGTCACCTGCCCCTCGTGCAGCAGGGCCACATGCTGCACCACCGGCAATCCGAGGCCGGTGCCGTCGCTGCGCGTGGTGTAGAAAGGCACGAACACTTTTTCCATGACCTCGGGCGCCATGCCGCGGCCGTGATCGGACACCGCCAGGGTCCAGCCGGGCCGGTTCCGCTCCTTGTCTTCACCGCGCTCGAGGCTGATCTCGATGCCGCCGCCCTCCCCGTCCGCAGTCGCCTGCGCCGCATTCACCAGCAGATTGAACAGCGCGTGGCGGATCAGGACGGGATCGACCGTCAGCACCGCCGGCTCCGCCGGCAGCTTCACCTCCACTGGCAGGTGCCTGCTTTCGGCCTGGCGGAACAGCAGCACGGTGTCCTCGATCAGCTCGGCCATCGGCGTCGGCTTGCTCTCGAAGCAGGAGACCTTGGAAAACCCCAGCATGCGCTTGACGAAGTCGCGGCAGTCCTCGCCGGCGCTGCGGATTTCCCGCAGCAGCTCGCGCGTGCGCGCCGGATCGTCGGCCTCGCGCTCGGCCAGCTGGGCCAGGTTGACCACGCCCACCAGCGGGTTGTTGAGCTGATGCGCGATGCCGCCGACCATGGTGCCCACGGCGGACAGCTTTTCCAGCTGGAGGATGCGCCGGTGCTCGCTGTCGAGGCGCAGCAGCTGGTGCTCGAGGTCATGCTGGCGCCGGTAATCGCGCTCGACGCGATCGAGCGCGAGATAGAAGACGCCGAGGACGCCGCCGGCCGCCAGCAGGCTGATCAGAATCACGGCAATCATCGACCATTGGAAGGTCGACTCCAGCGCGGTGATGTCGCGCATCACCACGAGGTCGCCGAGATGGCGATCGCCGGCATCGTTGATCGGCACGCTGGCCAGATGGATGGAGCGGCCGCGATCGCGGATCTCGGCCGTGCCGCCGGCGAGCAGCCGCTGCAGCAGGCGCTCCTCCAGGGCCGCCGGCAGCTGCTCGGTCGTCTGCGCCAGCACGGCGTGGGCGCCGAAGCGCGCCCAGTCGCCGCTGCGCAGCATCATGTCCAGGCCCCGCTGCCATTGCTCGCGCGTCATGAAATGCTTGTCCACCAGCACCAGCAGATCGATGCCGAGGCTGTAGCGGATTTCTTCGAGCAGATGTTCGATTTCCTCGCCGATCTCCAGGTAGCCGAGCAGCTCGCCTTCGTGCCGCCAGGGCATGACCAGCCTGAGTGTCAGCGTTCCCATGGGCCCCAGTTCCAGGCCATGCGCCGCTTTCTGGCTCTCGCTGGCCTGCTGCAACGACACCCGCCGGATTTCGTCGCCGAACACGGCCGGGCTGTGGAAGCGGTACAGGCTGACCAGGTCGGGGCGGATGAAATACAGGTGCGTGATCTTGTGCTCCTCGCTCAGGCTGCGGAACAGCTCGCCCCCCTGCAGCGCCAGCGCGCCGCGATCGCCGCGGCGGAAGGCTTCCTCCAGCGCCTCGTTGACCATCATGGCGCGCGCCGTCGCCATCATCTTGTGGGTGTCCTTGTCGAGCTTCTGCGCAAACAGCTTGACCACCGCCGCCGAGCGCTCGGCCAGGTCGCGGTCGCGGATGCGCGTCTCGATGCCGAAGATAGCGAAGGCGAAGACGCCCATGACGAAGACCAGCATGAGCGCGAACGGGCCGATGAACCTGGCCTTGACGCGCTTGGGCTGCCGGGCGGGGGATACGGAATTCATGCCCGGGAGTGTGCCCGAGTCGCCCGAACGAAACAACGAGGAAGGGCCGGACGGCTATTGATCGGTCGGCATGGCATGAAAAAGGCCAACCGGATGGGTTGGCCTTTCGATGTTTGGTGGAGAAGAGGAGGATCGAACTCCCGACCTTCGCATTGCGAACGCGACGCTCTCCCAGCTGAGCTACTTCCCCGAAGAAGGCGCGGATTATAGCCAGTTTTGCAGGGGGCCGCCAGTCGCCCCCGCCCCCCTGCCCTCTCTCCTCGGGGAGAGGGGGAAATGCATCAGGTCTCGTCGTCCTCGCCCGAGCCGGCGGCGGCGCGGCGCAGGCGGTCGTTGACGGCCAGCCAGGCCTCGCCGGCGGGCGGCTGCTGGACGAGGATGCGGACGCAGCCCAGCGCGTCGAGTTCGCGCAGGCTGGCGTAAAGGTCGTGGGCGAAGCCGGCCGGCTCGGCGGGCGTCCGTTTCCAGGTAACGAGGTCGTGGCTGATGGCCTGCGCCGTGGGCGCCAGCACCGCCACCCGCTCGCCCGCCACCAGCGCGTTCCTCAGGGCGAACAACAGCCCGTCGGAGGACACCAGCTGCAGCGGCGTGCGCGGCGCGTAGTGGGCGTCGAGGGAGCCCGACACGCGCGGTGCGTCGGCGTGCGGCGCAGCAGTTTCAGGCGCGCGGCCGAGCACGCGCGCCAGGTCCGCTGAGCCGATGGCGCCGGGGCGCAGCAGCACGGGCGTGCCGCGCGAAAGATCCAGGATGGTCGACTCGATGCCGACCGGGCAGGCGCCGCCGTCGAGCACCAGCGACACGCGATCGCCGAGTTCCTCGCGCACGTGGGCGGCGGTGGTCGGGCTGATGCGGCCGAAGCGGTTGGCGGAGGGCGCCGCCACGCCGCCGTCGAAGGCGGCAAGCAGTTCCAGCGCCAGCGGATGGTTCGGCACGCGCAGGCCGACCGTGTCCTGGCCGCCGGTGACGGCGTCCGGCACCCGCGGCTGTCGCTTGAGGATCAGGGTGAGCGGACCGGGCCAGAAGGCGGCGGCGAGTTTTTCGGCGTCGACCGAAATCTCGCGCGCCCAGCGCGCCATGTGGCCAGCATCGGGCAGGTGAACGATCAGCGGATGGTCGGCGGGGCGGCCCTTGGCGGAGAAGATCTTCGCCACGGCGGCGGGATTGGCGGCATCCGCGCCGAGGCCATAGACGGTTTCGGTGGGAAAGGCGACGAGTTCGCCTGTGCGAAGGAGCGCGACGGCGCGTTCAATGTCAGGATGCATGGTGTCTTTGCGTAGGAGCGGGCTTGCCCGCGATATCAGTGCCGGATCGCGGGCAAGCCCGCTCCTACAAGGAAAATCACACTGCTGGCAGCGTCTTCGCCAGCACCTTCTCGGTCTGGCGGGCGCGGAACTCGGAAAGTTTCCTGGCCAGGTCGGCATCGTTCAGCGCCAGCATGGCGACGGCGAACAGCGCGGCGTTGGTGGCGCCGGCCTCGCCGATGGCGAAGGTGGCGACGGGAATGCCGCCGGGCATCTGCACCATGGCCAGCAGCGAATCCAGGCCCTGCAGGTGCTTGGAGGGCATCGGCACGGCGAGCACCGGCAGCTCGCTCTTGGCCGCCAGCACGCCGGCCAGGTGCGCCGCCCCGCCGGCGGCGCCGATCAGCACCTTGATGCCGCGCCCCGCCGCCATGCTGGCGTAGTCGAGCGCCGCATCCGGCGTGCGGTGGGCGGAGAGCACCTTGGCTTCGTGCGGGACGCCGAAACTCTTCAGCGTCTCGGCGCAGGCCTTCATGATCGGCCAGTCCGAATCCGAGCCCATGACGATGCCGACGAGGGGATGCTTGACCATATTCGTTCTCCCTATTTTCCTGCGGCGCGATCGGCGCTCTCGATGGTGTTGGCGAGCAGCATGGTGATGGTCATCGGTCCGACGCCGCCCGGCACCGGGGTGATGAGCGAGGCGACTTCCTTCGCCGATTCGAAATCCACGTCGCCGCACAGCTTACCGTCCGGCAGGCGGTTGATGCCGACGTCGATGACCACCGCGCCGGGCTTGACCATGTCGCCGGTGATCATCTTCGGCTTGCCCACCGCCGCCACCAGGATGTCGGCGCGGCGCGTGTGGAAGGCCAGGTCCTTCGTCTGCGAATGGCACACCGTGACGGTGGCGCTGGCGCCGATGAGCAGCAGCGTCATCGGCTTGCCGACGATGTTGCTGCGGCCGACCACCACCGCCTCCTTGCCGCGCAGCGAAATGCCCTCTGCGCCGAGCATCTCCATGACGCCGTAGGGCGTGCACGAGATGAAGCGCGGATTGCCCTGCGCGAGCAGGCCGACGTTCTCGGCGTGGAAGCCGTCGACGTCCTTCTCCGGCGAGACGGCTTCCAGCACTTCGTCCTCGTCGAACTGGGCGGGGAGCGGCAACTGCACCAGGATGCCGTGGATCTTCGGGTCGGCATTCAGCGCGGCGATCCTGTCGAGCACCTTCTGCGGCGGCGTGTCGGCGGGGAATTCGTATCTCTCCGAATGCACGCCGACCGCCTCGCAGGCCTTGATCTTGTTGCGCACGTAGACCTGGGAGGCGGGATTCTCGCCGACGAGGATCACAGCGAGGCCGGGACGATGGCCCTGGGCGGCGAGCTCGGCCGCGCGGTGGCGGAGGGATTCGCGGAGTTTCGCGGAAAGGGCGTTGCCGTCGAGAATTTTGGCAGTCATGGAAAAGCGGAAATAAGCGCGGAGCCGAGGGGCTCCGCCTACGCCGTTATTTTACCACCGGGAAGGAAACCTCTTTCAACGCAGAGATCGCAAAGACGCAAAGGACGCAAAGAAAAAACGGGGTACCTTTGCGATCTTTGCGTCTTTGCGTCTTTGCGCGCTTTGCCTTAAAGGCGGTGTCTTCTAAGCGGTCGCCGGCGTCGCCGCCTGCGCGGCGGCGCGGCCGGCGGCGAAGGCCTTGCGGTTCATCTCCACCACCTGCTCGCCCTTGCGCGCGAAGCGCTTGACGACGCAGGCCAGCAGCACGTCGGCGGAAAAAGGCAGCTGGTCGGCGATGGCGCCGAGCATGACGGTGTTGCCGAGGCGCAGGTCGCCCAGGTCGTGCGCGATTGTGGCGGCATCGAAAGAGACGGTCTTCACGCCGCGCGAACGCATGTCGCCGATGGGATCGTCCGGGTACTTGAAGAGGCCGAGTTCGACCACGGGCGGCACCATGCGCGCGTCGTTCACCAGCGCCATGGCGCCCGGCTTGAGGTAATGCGACCAGCGCAGCGCCTCGGCGGCCTCGAAGCCGAGCAGCACGTCGGCCGTGCCCGGCGCGATCTGCGGCGAGAGCACCTTCTTGCCGAAGCGCAGGTGCGAAGTGACGACGCCGCCGCGCTGCGACATGCCGGCGACCTCGGTCTTCTTGACGTCGTGGCCCTCGGCGATGGCCGCCTCGGACAGTATCTCGGTGGCCGTCATGACGCCCTGGCCGCCGATGCCGCAGACGAGGATGTTGGTGGTAACGAAGTTCATGGCAATCCTCAGGCCGGCTGGATGGAAATGACCGAACCCGCCGGCGCGAAATGCACGATCGCCTCCGGTGCGCAGGGCTGCACGCAGAGGCCGCAGCCGGTGCAGGCGACGCTGTCGATGCGCGTGAAGGCCAGCTCGACTTCCTTGCCCGACGGCTTCACCACCTTCTCGCGCCGCGTGACATGGATGGCCGGGCAGCCGACCTCGACGCAGTTGCCGCAGCCGGTGCACTTGTCCTCCTCGACCACGTAGGGCCTGAACGGCTTGAATTCCTCGATCAGCACGCAGGGGCGGTCGGTAATGATGACGGAGACGTCGTCGATCTTCGTCTCGTCGCGCAGCGCCTTGAACAGCACCGGCAGCTGGTAGGGATCGAGCACATGAATGCGCTCCTTCTTCACGCCGAGCGCCTCGACCAGCCGGGGGAAGTCGATGCGCGGCGCGCCCTGGCCGTGGATGTCGCGCCCGTTGGCCGGCGTGTTCTGGCCGCCGGTCATGCCCACCGTGCCGTTGTCGAGCAGCAGGATGGTGACGTTGCCGCGGTTCCAGGTGAGGTCGAGCAGGCCCTGCATGCCCATGTGCATGAAGGTCGAGTCGCCGATGACGGCGACGATGCGCTTGTTCCTGTCCTGCTCGCCGCGGCCCTTGTCCATGCCGAGCGCGATGCCCATCGAGGCGCCCATGCAGATGGTCGAGTCGAGCGAGTTCCACGGGTGGCCGGCGCCCAGCGTGTAGCAGCCGATGTCGCCCGAGATGGTCAGGTTCTTCAGCTGCGACAGCGTGTAGTACACCCCCATGTGCGGACAGGAGGCGCACAGGGTCGGCGGCCGCGGGAAGAGCGGCGGCGGCGCCAAGGCAGATTGTGGCTCGGGCGCCGCTTCCTTGCGCAGCAGGCGCTCGACGGCGGGCTTCACCACCTCGGGGGCGAGCTCGCCGATGCGCGGCAGGAAGTCCTTGCCGTGCACGGCGAAGCCGGCGGCCTTCAGTTCGGTTTCGAGGATCGGCTCGACCTCCTCCACCACGACGAGGGTGTCGGCCATCTCCGCCAGCGCCGCCACTTTTTCCAGGGGCCAGGGATGGGACAGGCCGAGCTTCAGCACCGGCGCATCCGGGAAGGCCTCGCGCACATGCATGTAGGCCGGGCCGCTGGTGATGAAACCGACGCGGCGGTCCGTGCCAGGCTCCAGCATGTTCAGCGGCGAGCGGTCGGAAAGGCGCTTCAATTCCTGCTCGCGCTGGAGCATGAGGGGAATGCGCCGCTTGGCGTGGCCCGGCACCATCACCCAGCGCTCGGCGTTCTTGTTGAAACCCTTCGCCGGACGCTCGATGCGCTCGCCGACGGTGACCAGGCCCTTGACGTGGCAGATGCGCGAGGTCAGGCGCAGGATCACCGGCACCTGGAACTCCTCGGAGAGTTCGTAGGCGTAGCGGGTCATGTCGTAGGCTTCCTGCGAGTCGGCCGGCTCGAGCATCGGCACGTGGGCGAAGCGGCCCCAGAAGCGCGAATCCTGCTCGTTCTGCGAGGACGACATGCCGACGTCGTCGGCGACGGCGATCACCAGGCCGCCCTCGACGCCGGTCAGCGTCAGCGTCATCAGCGCGTCGGAGGCGACGTTGAGTCCCACGTGCTTCATGGCGCTGAAGGAACGCGAGCCCATCATCGAGGCGCCGATGGCGACTTCCAGCGACACCTTCTCGTTCACCGACCACTCGGTGTACATGTCCGGGTAGGTGGACAACTGCTCCAGCATCTCGGTCGCCGGCGTGCCCGGATACCCCGCCGCGACTTTCGTCCCGGCCTCCCACACCGCGCGCGCCACGGCCTCGTTGCCCGACATCAGGAGCCGGCTCGCCGCCGGCGCCAGCATGACTGCTGCCATCTGCACCACCCCGTTGAATGAAATCAAGAAAAGAGAGACGAAACTACTTTGGCCAGGGGGTTTATCCCTTGATACAGGTCAAAGGTGTTTCAGAGAGGCGGATGAATCAGGAAAACCCTGGCCTCAGGCCATCGGCAGCTTGACGCGCCAGGCCGGAAAAACGGCGCTGAAGGTGCTGCCGGTCGCTGCGACGGAACCAATATCGAGCGCGGCCTGGTGGCGCAGCAGGATGTGCTTGACGATGGACAGGCCGAGTCCCGTCCCGCCCGATTCGCGCGAGCGGCCGCGATCGACGCGGTAGAAGCGCTCCGTCAGGCGCGGCAAGTGCTCCTCGGGGATGCCGATGCCGCTGTCCTCGACGCTGAAGACGCCCTTGCCGTCGCGCATGGCCCAGTGCAGCACGATGCGCCCGCCCGCCGGCGTGTAGCGGACGGCATTGCTGACGAGGTTCGCGAAGGCGCTGCGCAGTTCCTCCCGGCTGCCCTTCAGGAAAGCCGGCACCACTTCGCAGGTGATGGAGTGGCGGCCGGCGGAGAGCCGCCGCCCTTCCGCCGACACGTCGTAGATCAGGTCACGCACGTCGAACTCCTCCTCGCGCGGCATCTGCGTTTCGTCCTCCAGCCGCGACAGGGTCAGCAGGTCGTCGACCAGGTTCAGCATGCGCCCCGCCTGCTCGTCCACCATGGCCATCTGCTGCTTCCACTCGGCGGGGTCCGGCGCCGGATCGTCGGCCATGTGCTCGATGAAACCGGAAATCACTGTCAGCGGCGTGCGCAGTTCGTGCGAGACGTTGGCGACGAAATCGCGGCGCATCGTCTCCGCCCGTTCGATGTGCGAGACGTCGGAACTGATCAGCAGCTTGCGGTCCTTGCCGAAGCGGATGGCCTCGATGGAGAAAACCCGGCCCTTCCTCTCCGCCGGCCGGTACGACAGCGACTCGCCTTCCCTGGCATTGGCGAGGAATTCGGCGAAGCGCGGCAGGCGGATCAGGTTGGTGACCAGCAGGCCGCTATCCCGCTCGCCGCGCAGGCCGAGGTGCTGTTCGGCGACGCGGTTGCACCAGACGATGTGGTCGTCGATGTCGAGGAAGACCAGGCCGTCCGGCGAGGCTTCCGCCGCCTGGCTGAAAACCTCCAGCTCGGCTTCGATGCGCGCGCGCACCTTGCGCTCGCGCCGCAGCAGGCGATGCAGCTCGACGAAGACGCTGCCCCAGACGCCCCGGGCGTCGGGGATGTCGCGCTCGTCGGGCGCCTTGAGCCAGCGCTGCAGGCGCGCCAGTTGCGCCGTATGCGCAAGCAGCATCAGCAGCAGCAGGCCGGCGGCGGCGGCCACGCCCGCCACGGCGCCGAGGATGAAACCAGAAGTCAGTCCCGCCAGGACGGCGGCAAGCAGGCGGATCAGCAGGGAAAGCCAGGCCGAAGGCATCGCGGCGCTACCCCGCCCTGGGCATGGCGAGCTTGTAGCCGGCGCCGCGCACCGTCTCGATGAGCTGCTCGCCCTGCGCGCCGAGCGCCTGGCGCAGGCGGCGGATGTGCACGTCCACCGTGCGCTCCTCGATGAAGACGTGGTCGCCCCACACCTGGTCGAGCACCTGGGCGCGGCTGAAGACGCGGCCGGGATGCGCCATGAAGAAGCGCAGCAGCTTGAACTCGGCGGAGGCCAGCTCGACGGCGCGCCCGTCCAGCGTCACTTCATAGGAAATCGGATCGAGGCTGAGCGGGCCGGCCGTCAGCTTCATCTCGGCCGCATGCGGCGCGCGCCGGCGCAGCACCGCCTGGATGCGCGCCACCAGCTCGCGCGGGCTGAAGGGCTTGACGAGGTAGTCGTCGGCGCCGCTCTCCAGTCCGGCGACGCGGTCGGCCTCCTCGCCCTTCGCGGTGACCATGATGAGCGGCAGTTTCGCCGTCCGCGGCGTCGCGCGCAGCTGCTGCGCCAGCGCCAGGCCGGACATCTTCGGCAGCATCCAGTCGATGAGGACGACATCGGGCAGCTCCGCCTTGAGGGCGGCCTGCGCCTCCTCGGCGCTCGCCGCGGCAACCGGCTTCAAGCCGGCCTTCTCCAGGGTGAAGCGGATCAGTTCCTGGATGGCGGGGTCGTCCTCGACGACAAGTACTCTGGTTGTCATGAATCCCTGGCGAGAATGCCCGAAAGTCGTTGTGGGAGCGGCGTCCACGCCGCGATCTCGGCGGCTGCTTTCGCGGCGAGGACGCCGCTCCCGCAGGCGACGCCGTCGTTATTCTGCCCCATCCGGTTCGCCGTGTCCCTCCCGGGTGGTATGGCGCACGTCGGTGCCGTGTACGATGTAGATGATCTGTTCGGCGACGTTCTTGGCATGGTCGCCGATGCGCTCGATGGCCTTGGCGATCCAGACGATGTCGAGCGCCGTGGAGATCGTGCGCGGGTCCTCCATCATGTAGGTGACGAGCTGGCGCACGATGCCGCGGAAGGCGTCGTCGATGGTGACGTCCTCGGCGATGATGCGCTCGGCCTCGGTGGCATCCAGCCGCGCCATGGCGTCGAGCACGCGGCGCAGCATGGCCACCGCCAGCTGGCCGGCCTGGCTCACGTCGGCCGAGCGCGGAATCTGCAGGCGGCCTCTGCCGTGGATCTGCCGCGCCATGCGGGCGATTTTCTCCGCCTCGTCGCCGGTGCGCTCGAGGTCGGTGACGATCTTGCTCACCGCCATGATCAGGCGCAGGTCGCGCGCCGCCGGCTGGCGCCGGGCGATGACATGCGAGCAGGCCTCGTCGATCTCCACTTCGCAGCTGTTCACGCGGCGGTCGGTGTCCGTCACCTGGGCCATCAGTTCGACGTTGCCGCTGGCGAGGCATTCGATGGCGGCGAGGATCTGCGATTCGACCAGGCCGCCCATCTGCAGCACGCGCGAGCGGATGTCCTCCAGTTCGGAGTCGTATTGTCTCGAAAGATGTTCGCTGTTGGGCATATTGGTTCCTTGACTGTCTTCAGCCGAAACGGCCTGTGATGTAGGCCTCGGTCTGCGGGTTCTTCGGCTTGATGAAGATGTCGTCGGTCCAGCCGAACTCTATCAGTTCGCCGAGGTACATGTAGGCGGTGAAGTCGGAAACGCGCGCCGCCTGCTGCATGTTGTGGGTGACGATGAGGATGGTCACCTTTTCCTTGAGCTCGGCGATCAGCTCCTCGATGCTGGCGGTGGCGATCGGGTCGAGCGCCGAGGTCGGCTCGTCGAAGAGCAGGAGCTCCGGCTCGGTGGCCAGGGCGCGGGCGATGCACAGGCGCTGCTGCTGGCCGCCGGAGAGGTTGAAGGCCTGCTCGTGCAGGCGGTCCTTCACCTCGTTCCAGAGCGCGGCGCCGCGCAGCGCCTCCTCGACCTTTTCCTCGAGGACGGCGCGCCGCTTGATGCCGCGCACGCGCAGGCCGTAGGCGACGTTCTCGAAGAGGGTCTTGGGGAAGGGGTTCGGCTTCTGGAACACCATCGACAGGCGCATGCGCACCTCGATAGGGTCGACCGCACGGTCGAGCAGGTTCACGTTGTCCGGCTGCAGGCGGATCTCGCCCTCGTAGCGGTTGCCCGGGTAGAGGTCGTGCATGCGGTTGAAGCAGCGCAGGAAGGTCGACTTGCCGCAGCCGGAGGGCCCGATCAGCGCGGTGACGCGCTTGTCGTGGATCGGCATCTCGATGTTCTTCAGCGCGTGGAAGTCGCCGTAGTGGAAATTCAGGCCGGCGGCGTGGGCCTTCAGCGGCAGCGAGTCGAGAGCAGGTTTGGGGTCAGGCATCGTGGATCACCACTTGATGTTGCGGCGGATGCGATAGCGCAGCCAGATGGCCAGGCCGTTCATCGCCAGGGTCATGAAAACGAGGATGAAGCCGGCCGCGGCGGCATTCGCCTGAAAGGCCGGGTCCGGGCGCGAGGTCCAGTTGAAGATCTGGATCGGCATCACCGTGAAGGGCGATGTCAGCCACTCGAAGGAAACGAAGGGAAACTCCGCGCCCACCGGCGAGGGCGGCAGGAAGGCGATGAAGGTCAGCGCGCCGATGGTGATGATGGGCGCCGTCTCGCCGATGGCGCGCGCCATGCCGATGATGACGCCGGTCATGATGCCGCCCATCGAGTAGGGCAGGATGTGGCCCTGCACCACCTGCCAGCGGGTGGCGCCGAGCGCATAGGCCGCCTCGCGGATGGCGGCGGGGATGGCGCGGATGGCCTCGCGCGTGGCGACGATCACCACCGGCAGGATCAGCAGCGCCAGCGTCAGGCCGGCGGTAGCCACCGACTGGCCGAGGCCGAACTGGTACACGAACAGGCCCAGCGCCAGCAGGCCGTACACGATCGAGGGTACGCCGGCCAGGTTGCTGATGTTGATCTCGATGACGTCGGTCACCCAGTTCTTCGACGCATACTCCTCCAGGTAGATGCCTGAAGCGACGCCGAGCGGCACGGCCACGGCGGCGGTGACGAACATCACCATGACGGTGCCGACCCAGGCCGAGAGGATGCCGGCCTGGCCGGCGCGCCGCGAGGGGAAGTTCGTGAAGAACTCCGGCGTCAGGCGCGCGTAGCCGTCGATCAGCATGTCGACGAAGAGGGTGGCGAAGGTCAGCAGTCCGATCGCCAGACAAAGGATTCCAAACAGGCCGAAGATCACGTCCCGGCGCTTGTGGCGCGCGATCAGCGCGCGGATTTCGGCGGCGCTTTGCAAAGCCATCAATACCGCTCCCGGTAGCGTTTGCGCAGCCAGTAGCCGAGGATGTTGAACAGCAGCGTGATCAGCATCAGCGTCAGGCCGGCGGCGAAGATGGTCTGGTAGCCGACGCTGCCGTGCGGCAGGTCGCCCAGCGCCACCTGCACGATGTAGGCGGTGATGGTGGCGGCCGGCTCGGTCGGGTTCCAGGTCAGGTTGGGCTGCATGCCGGCGGCGACGGCGAGGATCATGGTCTCGCCCACCGCCCGCGAGATGCCGAGGATGTAGGCCGCCATGATGCCGGAGAAGGCCGCCGGCACGACGACCTTGAGGGCGGTCTGCAGGCGGGTGGCGCCCATGGCGTAGGAGCCTTCGCGCAGATTCATCGGCACGGCGCGCATGGCGTCCTCGGCGATGGAACTGACGGTCGGAATGATCATGATGCCCATGACGATGCCGGCGGACAGCAGGTTGAAGCCGGGCAGTCCGGGGATGAACTTCTGCAGGAGCGGCGTGACGAACATCAGGGCGAAATAGCCGAAGACGATGGTCGGCACGCCGGAGAGCAGCTCCAGCATCGGCTTGACGGTTTCGCGCAGGCGCGGCCCGGCGAATTCCGAGAGGAACACCGCGATCACGGTGCCGAGCGGAATGGCGACCAGCAACGCCACCGCCGAGCTGACCAGCGTGCCCGACAGCAGCACCATGATGCCGAAGTGGGCGTCGTCGAACAGCGGCGTCCACTGCGTGTCGGTGAGGAAATCCCGGAGCGGCACGTGGCGGAAAAACACCACGGATTCCGACACCAGGATGTAGACGATGCCCAGCGTCGTGAACACCGACACCAGCGCCGCCAGGAAAAGGATCGATTCGATGACCTTTTCCTTGAGGCGGCGCGAGGCGCGGCGGGCCAGGCGGCCTGCGGCAGAGGCCGCGCCGTCATTCCCGCGAAAGCGGGAATCCAGGGTCTCTGAACTGGCGGCGCTGACGGACATCAGAGCTTCGCTTCGCGCTTCATCAACTCGTCGATGGTGATGCCGACCTCGGCGGTGCCGCCGAAGACGGTGCCCAGCTTGCCCTTCTTCAGGTGCTCCAGGTTGCCGGTGTAGGCCTTCTCCGGCAACGGCACGTACTTCACCTCGCGCGACAGCTTGGCGCCGTGCTTCAGGTAGAACTCGACGAACTTCTTCACCTCGGCGCGGGCGTAGGCCTTCTCGGCTACATAGATGAAGATCGGGCGCGACAGCGGCTCGTAGGAACCGTTGATGACGTTGTCCATGGACGGCAGCACCGCCTTGCCCTTCGGGTTCACCACCGGCACCGCCTTCAGCCGGGCGGTGTTCTCGGCATAGTAGGCATAGCCGAAGTAGCCGATGGCGTTGATGTCCTGCGCAACGCCCTGCACCAGCACGTTGTCGTCTTCCGAGGCGGTGTAGTCGCCGCGGCTGGACTTGGCCTTGCCGACGATGGCCTCGGTGAAGTAGTCGAAGGTGCCC
Source organism: Rhodocyclales bacterium (assembly GCA_016214145.1). GTDB lineage: Bacteria > Pseudomonadota > Gammaproteobacteria > Burkholderiales > Rhodocyclaceae > Desulfobacillus. The sequence continues at coordinate 241,484 of JACRPA010000003.1, read as the reverse complement.
GAATCGGAACCGGCGCCGAACAGCTTCACCGGCGCATCCGGCCAGGCCGGATTGACCTGATTCCAGCGCGTCATCTTGCCCTGCGCGCCCGGCTCCCACAGCTTCTTCAACTCTTCCACCGTCATCTGCTTGATGAAGGCGTTCTTCGGATTGATGACCACGGTCAGCGCATCGAAGGCGACCGGCAGTTCGAAGTACTTGATGCCGGCGGCGGCGCAGGCCTCCATCTCCTTCTTCAGGATGGGGCGCGAGGCGTCGGAAATGTCGGTCTCGCCGCGGCAGAATTTCTTGAAGCCGCCGCCGGTGCCGGAAATGCCGACGGTGACCTTGATGGCGTTCTTCTCGGCCTTCTGGAATTCCTCGGCGACCGCCTCGGTGATGGGATAGACGGTGGACGAGCCGTCGATCCTGACGACGCTGGATTGAGTGGATTGGGCCTGGACAACCCCTGCGGCCACCAGGCCGAGGATCAGCGCGGGCACCGCGCGCCTGATGTGCTTCTCTACCATGTCTTCGCTCCTTGTCTGTGATTGCGGAGCGAAGTTTATGTCGTCAATGTGACGGGATTGTTACGGGCCGGCAGGTAGGCAGGCAATGTGAAGGCGGCATCCCCGCCGCGTTCCGGCGCGCCAGGCGCGCATGTACTTGCAAAAACCATTCTCCTCGCCGTCCTGCGGAGACTGACTATTGCTCAGCGGTTTGCAGATATGGCCTGGTCCTCGGCCTGAGCAGGCCGTGGCATTTTGACGGAGTAGCCGGGTCCGCTCGACCGGGGGCTTTCCTCTCATAGCGCTTCAATCAAGCATGATGCCCTGGTTCCATTCCGGGAAAAGTCAGCCGCTGCAGGACGGCGAGAAGGAGCCTTTGCGGGCGCACGACTCCCGCTTTCGCGGGAATGACGAGTCGAGTCAGATGCCGGTGAACAGCAGATCGAGGGCGGCGATGATTTCGTTGCGGTGTTCCGCGAGGCTGGCGACTTCCGACCCCATCTGTTTCTTTTCGATGCCGGCAAGCTGCGGCGCGAGCATCGCGCAGGACTTGCCGTCGATCTGGAAAACCGGCATCAGGGTCCTGACGAGCTTTCCCTTCATCGCCGAGGCCGGGCAGAGCGGCACGACCACGCGCGTGCCGAGGTCGGCCAGCAGGTCGCTCTGCACGTCGAGCAGGAAAGGCATGAGCGCCCTGGTCTGCGGGTTGGGGTTGCGGTGAACGCTGAACTGGGCCATCAGAAGCTCCGCAGCCGGTCGCTGAACACGCCATGCTTTTCGACGTGCGCGTTATAGGCCGAAATGGCCTCCTTGTTCTCGGCCAGCCATTGCTCCCGCTGCCGCTGCCTCAGGGCCTCGCCCAGGGCCTGCTCCAGGGTCGCCGAGAGGTTGATGTTCATTTCCCGGGCCTTGGCCAGCAGATCCTCGTTGATGCTGAGGTTGGTGGCTTTTTTCGGCGCATTGGCGTTGTGGGTGGATGGCATGGGAGGGCCCCAACATTATGATGCGCACAGTTTATGCGCATCGACAAGCGCATGTCAATGCAGCCCTCCCGTGCTGAAAAGTCAGCCGCTGCGGTACGGAAGGGGCTGGCACAGCCGGCCGGCTTCAGCCGGCCGGCTGCTGCTCCAGGAAGGCGCGCTGCTTTTTGGCGGAGCCGAGGATGTGCCCGGTCCACCACAGGGCGAGGAAGGTCTGCAGCTCGTCCTTGTCGAAATTCTCCGTGGTGACGATCTCGGCGGCCAGGTAATCGAACTCGTCGCGCTCATGCCGGTGTTCTTCCAGCTCGGGATAGCCGCCGCAGGCGAGCAGCGCCTCCTCGGCGGCGAAGTGCTCGCGCGCGAGGGCCATCAGTTCCTCGAAGGCCTGGCGGAACTTGCGGTCGCCTTCGGAGCCTGCCTCGGCGAGGCAGTCGGCCAGGGCGTTGCAGTGCGCCAGGAGGTTCCGGTGCTGGGCGTCGAGGGTTGCATTGCCCACGCTGAGGCGCGGATCCCATTGCACGCGGTTCGGCATGGCCTTAAAACCCCAGCGACTCGACGACGGCGACGAGGTCGGCGAAGCTGACCGCTTCGAGCTTCTTTGCCAGCGCGGCCTTGTCCAGCCCTTCGCATTCGAACTTGCTCAGGCTGACCTCGAAGGGCAGTTCGCGTATTTCCAGCGGCGACATGAAGCCGATGTGGCAGATGTGGGCGATGCACTTTCGCTCCGGCTCCGAGAGATCGAGGCCGTGGTGCCGCTGGATTTCCAGGTAGCGCTCCGCCGTGCGGTTGAGCTTGCCGCTGATCTCCATGGTGTTCTTCTGGCCTTCCGTGAGGATGGCCAGCGGCGGGCCGAAGAAGACCGGCGTCTTGCCGACGCTGCGGGTTTTTTCCTCGCGCGTCAGCGCCGGGGCGACCCAGGCTGGATCGCCCCTGAGCGGATTCGGCTTCTCGGGTGTATCGGACATCAGTGCGGAATCGGATGCAGCTTCTCATGCTTCGCATCCTTCATGCCCTTGGGCAGCTGGGGCGAGGGCTCGGGCTGCAACTGCACGAAGCCGCGGTTGCGCTCGCCGTCCTGCACGTTGTGCGGGTTGTGGCACTCGGTGCAGGTGAACCAGCGCTTCTTGCCGCTGCTGACGAACTCGCCGATGCGCTTGCCGTGGATGCCGTCGCGCCAGTCGCGCAGCTTGTCGCCGTGGCACTTGCCGCACAGGAGCTGCGGCTGGTCGAAGCTGACCGGGTCGCCGAAGTGGTCGACCAGCATGTTGCGCTTGGTCGTATGGTGGCAATCGAGGCACCAGATGCGGCCGCGGCCGTGCTGGAAATTCGCGAGGTCGGGCACCATCGCTCCCATGGTCGGGATCGGTGTCGGCCGCTTGTCCTTCGGCAGCTTGGGCGGATTGAACTGCGGGCCGACGCCGTTGTGGCAGGCGGTGCCGCACATCGGCATCAGGGCCAGCTTCTCGGAGCGCGGCTTGATGAGCGCGTGGCCCTCGGGAATCTTCTCCAGCCCCGGCATCTTGCCCATCGGCACGGTGCCCTCGTAGGGGTCGCCGTACCAGAGCGCCGCGCCGGTGGTCGGCGAGCACTTGACGTTGGGCCAGCCCGGCTTGATCTCGCGCTGGGTGACTTCCGAGGCGCCCTTGCGGCTTTCGAAGCAGACGGGCGGCTCTTTTGCGGCCTCCTGCTTTGCCGGTTCAGCCGGTGCTGCCGCCTGTTCCGCGGCGGAGACGGCGTAGAACGCGCTGCCGCAGAAGGCGAGAATCACTGTGTAAATAGCAAGTTTTTTCATGGTCGTTGCCTCACTTCGCCGCGCCGTACTTGATCTCGCCCTGCAGGATGCCGATGGCGCCCTTGAGCAGGATGGTCAGGATGAAGAAGCCGAAGGCCCAGATGCCGAGGGTCAGCAGCCACTCGACGAAGGTCGGGTAGTACTCGGTCACCTCGCCGATCGGCGTCGGGACGAAGCCGGGAACGATCAGGCCCATGCCCTTCTCGATCCAGATGCCGGCGAAGGCCATGACGCAGGGGATCGGCAGCAGCTTGTAGTTCTTGCGCACGGCCGGGATGAGGAACAGCACGAACGAGGCGACCATGAGGACGATGGAACTCCAGAACCACGGCACCAGAGCGGTGAGGCCGTGCAGGCCGAACATCAGGTAGTAGAGGCCGTTGGCGTGCTCGGTGCGGGCGTACAGCTCGACGACGACCTCCGACATGGTCAGGAACAGCGCGATGCCGAGGCACCAGGTGACGATGGTCGACAGCAGGTCGATCGCGCTGTCCTCGACCCACATCTTGGTGTTCCTGCGGACGATCAGGAAGGCCAGGATGATCAGGCACGGGCCCGCCGCGAACGCCGTGGCGATGAAGCGGATCGGCATCATGCCGTGGAACCACATCGGGCGCGCCGGCATGGTCGCGATCAGGAAGGCCGTGACGGTGTGGATGGACAGCGCCCAGACGATCGAGATGTACACCAGCGGCATGAAGAACTTCCTGTTGATCTCCCCGCCCGTGTATTTCACCCACAGGTAGTAGAAGCCGCAGATGGCGTTGAGGATCAGGTAGCCGGTGAGCACCAGCACGTCCCAGCCCAGCATCGAGTGCGGGAAATTGTAGATGCCGATGAGCGGGATCATGTGCCAGAGGCGGTCCGGCCGCCCCATGTGGGCGAAGACGAACATGGTCACCATGATCACCGCGGAGATCGCCAGCATCTCGCCCAGCACCGTGACCTTGTGCATGCCCTCGTGGTGGTAGACATAGGCCGGGAAGACGATGGTCACCGCCCCGGCGGCGACGCCGACGAGGAAGACCAGGTTGGCGAAATACAGGCCGTCGTGGATCTGGCTGGTCATGCCGGTGACGATCAGGCCCTCGGTGTTCTGCAGGTAGAACACGTACATCATGCCAATGATGAGCACCGCGAGGGAACCCATCCAGGCGTAGAACTTGGTGCCGCCCTTGAGGACGTATCGCGTGTAGTCGGCAGCGAAACTGGTCAGTTGTTGCACGGCTCGCTCCTCAATCGTAGAAGTAGAAGAATTTCGGGAAGGTGTTGAGCTCGGCCTTGAGACGGAAGACGTTCTTCCGCTCGAGAATCTTGCTCACTTCGCTTTCCGGATCAAGCAGGTTGCCGAACTTGCGCGCGCCGACCGGGCAGACCTCGACGCAGGCCGGGTAGCGGTTGTGGCGGGTGCGCTGCAGGCACCAGTGGCACTTCTCGACGACGCCGCGCATGCGCGGGCGGTTGCCGAGGTAGTGCGTCACCGGGTTCATCTCTTCCTTCGGCAGGACCGGGCTGGTCAGGTTGATGCGGCGCGCCCAGTAGGGGCAGGCGCCCATGCACATGCGGCAGCCGATGCACCAGTTGTAGTCGATCACCACCGGGCCGTCGGCCTCGCGGTAGGTCGTGCGCACCGGGCAGACCTTGACGCAGGGCGGCTTCTCGCACTGCATGCAGGCGATCGGCATGTAGGTGGCGTCCTTCTCCGGCACCGCCTCGGGCTGGTAGTGGTACTGGCCCTCGAGCACCTGGCCGGCCGGGGTGTAGGCGTTGCCGCCGACCTGGATGCCGAGCCCCTCGGGATAGCCGTGGTTCATCTTGTCCTTGGCGAACTCGCCGCGCTCCATGCGCAGCACCTGGATCCACTCGATCTTTTCGCCGGGCTTGCTGCCGCGCGACTGGTTGTTCTCGGCGACGCAGGCATGCACGCAGCGGCGGCAGCCGATGCACTTGCGGATGTTCAGGGCGTAGCCCATGAGCATGCCGGGCTGGGCATCGGTGATATCGACCGTGACCTGCTTGCCGTATTCCTGGGAATGGCGCCGTTCCAGCCGGAGGCGCGCCTCGTTCTTCTCCTCGGGCGTCATCAGGCGGTAGTTCTTCTGGAAGTGCTCGGCCCATTCGGCCGCCGCGTGGGCGTCCTCGGACTGGGCCATCAGCGCCCCGGTGCCCATCAGCGAGGACAGGCTCAGCATGCCGCCGGCCTTGAGGAAGTCGCGGCGCGACGTCTTCAGGGCGCTGGCGGCGGGATCCGCCGACGCCGGCGGCGCCGGACATTCAGCCGATAGCTCCTTGGCCGGATCGGCCGGGGGAGTCTCGTTGGAGTTCATCAATGCAGTCCTCCTTTAAACGGAAATAATTGAAAGCAGAAAATCTCGCGGCCAGCCGAATTCATGCGGACGCCGTCAGAAGTCGCGCGATGATACAAGCGGCTTCCGACTGGGAAAAGGGGTTGGATCAAGTTTTACGAAGATCATTGCGCTACATCAAATCAGCGCAAGGAAGCCGGGGCGGCGGCGGGCAAACGGCCGGCGGGCGGCGTCCCGCTTCTGCGGGAATGAAGGGGGCTAACCGACGAGGATGATGTGCACCCGATAAGGCCCGTGCGCGCCCATCGTCACGGTCTGCTCGATGTCGGCGGTGCGGGAGAAGCCATGCGCCCGCCTTGCCGGAGGCGGCCTGGTTGATTACAATGCATGCATTGCGTGCACTCGGGGGAATGCCATGGCCAATTTGACGATCCGCAATCTGGACGATGAACTGAAAAGCCTGCTGCGCCAGCAGGCGGCGCGCCATGGCTGTTCGATGGAACAGGAGGCGCGCGACATTCTGCGCCGGGCCGTGCAGACGCAGGCCGCCGGGCCGGACTTCGCGCAACGGATACACCGGCGTTTCGCCGGCCTCAAGGCCGACACCCTGCCGATTCCGAAGCGGCGCGCGGCGCGCCTGCCCCCGGCGCCGAAAGGCTGAGCATGGGCGGCATCCTGCTCGACACCAACGTGCTGTCCGAACTCATGCGGCCGAAACCCGCGGCCGAGGTGCTGGACTGGTTCGGCCGTCAGCAGAGGGCGTCCTATTTCGTCAGCGCCGTCACCCGCGCCGAAATACTGCTGGGCATCGCGCTGCTACCCGCCGGCAAGCGCCGCAATGGCCTGGCATCGGCGGCCGAGCAGATGTTCGTGGAGGACTTCGCCGGAAGCACCCTGCCGTTCGACGGCTGCTGCGCCGCCGAGTACGCGCTGCTCGTCGCCGCGCGCATGCGCAGCGGGCAAGCCATCTCCACCGAAGACGCCCAGATCGCCGCCACGGCATTGCGCCACAACCTGGGCCTGGCCACCCGCAACGGCAAGGACTTCAAGGGCATTGCAGGACTGGCCGTGGTCAATCCCTGGGGGTAGTTTTTCAGACTTGTCCAGCCGACGAGGTCGCCGCCGCGCGCCGGAGAATCCAAAGGCCCAGCTTCGCATTTCACTGAAAAAACCGAAGCCGACTGCTTCATTTTGAAAGTTTGCACGGCGCGCTGAATGCTGTTCATTGTGAAATGGCGAGGGTATAGTATTGCAATAGCATTTATTCGAGGAGCTTTCCTCGAAGCATAATTCAGCAAGGGGGAGATATGCGATACGTTCTCGGGATGTTGCTGATATGGCCGCTGGTCGTTTGGGGCCAGGCGGATTCAGCGGCAGCAACTGCGCTAAAAAATCTTGCCTGGCAAGTCGGTCCGACTGAAGGCCGCATCGCCGACAAGGCAACCATCAAGGTCCCCGAGGGACATGTGTTCCTCGACGCAACCAACACTCGCCGATTCCTCGAGCTGCAGGGAAACCCGCCCGTGGACGGGCACTACATGTTCGGGCCCCAGACACTGGACTGGTTCGCGGTATTTACATTCAAGCCCTCCGGTTATGTGAAGGACGATGAAAAAATCGATCCGGATGCACTTTTGAAATCGCTGAAGGAATCCGACGGCCCGGGCAACGAGGAACGCAAGCGCTTGGGGATGCCTGCAATTTATACCGACGGATGGGTGGTTCCCCCGCACTACGATGCCCAATCCAAGCGGTTGGAATGGGGCTTGAGACTCAAAGCAGAGAATGGCAAATCGGTCGCCAACTACACCAGCCGATTGCTGGGCAGATCGGGCGTCATGAGCGCAATACTGGTATCGGATCTGGATGCGCTCACCGCGAACACCCAGGATTTCAAGGCCTCGCTCAACCAATTCGATTATGTTTCCGGCGAAAAGTACGCCGAGTTCAAGCAGGGGGACAAGATTGCGGAGTATGGACTTGCCGCCCTGATCGTCGGGGGCGCAGCCGCTGTCGCCACCAAGAAAGGCTTCTGGGCCGTGATCGGCGGTTTCCTCGCGGCTTTCTGGAAAGTGATTGTCGGGGTGGCAATTGCCGCAATGGCTGGGCTCAGGTCGATATTCAAGCGCAACAAGCCGTAATGGTTTTCCAGGCGGAGATTCTGCTGATGGCAGCCGCCATTGGATTGTATGTTTACGATTCCGCGCTTCTGCTTCGCGGCAATGAGGGGATTCTGTTCCCGAGGAGAAGCAATGGTTGGGGCGTCAGTTTCGGTTCACGCAACTTTCAGATCATGGGGAAAGAGCCCTTTCTCCCCAATCCATTTCTGCCCCACCGCCCTCTGTTTCGTCTGTCCTGGAAATTCGAAGGGGCGCCACTGAGCGAGGCCTGCGACCCGCCAAGGGGCGCCTTCATGGCGCTGGCTCCCTGGGTGTGGATTATGGCAATCAGCCTCTTTGTCCTTTTCCCCTTGGGGTTCTTCTCGAGGCTTGGCGACAGAATGCTGCTTATGGGCATTGGTTCGCTCTATCTCAGCATCCTTGTCGCGCTGGTGTTGCTATGGCATAAGCGTGAGCAGCTCTCTATTTCACACAGGCGATTTGCCGCCTTGGCCTTTGAGTCGTTGATCTGCCCCCCTTTTGCGCTGAATATGATCAGGCATGTATCTGTGTCGATCCCGGTGGCAGAGGATCTCGTCATTGCGGCACGGCGACTGCAAAAACCAAGTCATTGGCATGCAACCTGCGCAGGGTGCCTGGCGCGGCTGGATTCCGAGATCGAGTGCGAGGAAGAGGGAACGGAGCGCATGTGTTTGCTGCAGGCGCATCGCCGAAGACTTCATGAAGAAGCCGAATCATGAACGTCACTGAAATTCTGGTAATACTCTTCGGCCTTTTTGTCGGCTACTGGATAGTCTCGCGGCTCTTGCTGGGTAACGCCGGAAAGCCCAAGCCAACTGAACCCGAGCATGAGGCAAGGCTAGAAACATCGGGAGACAGGGACGCCACCCCCGAAGAATGGCATCGCATTCTGAACGTATCGCCTGACGCCACGGTGGATGAAATTCGGCGTTCGTACAAGACCCTGATGAGCCAATACCACCCCGACAAGGTGGCGGAACTGGGTGATGAATTGAAGCTCCTGGCTGAACGCAAGACCAGGGAAATCAACGGCGCCTACCAGCAGGCTTTGCGTCAGCGGGAGGGGAATACGTGAAAGCCCTGGCCGCCCTGTTGCTCGCCGGAAAACTCGGGAAATTCCTCACCACCGGCGGCACGATGCTGCTTTCCATATTTGCCTATGCATTCGTCTACGGGTGGTGGTATGCGGTAGGTTTCGTGGTGCTGCTGTTTCTCCACGAAATGGGGCACTTCCTGGCCGCCAGGCAGCGGGGATTGAACGTCGGGGCCCCGACTTTCATTCCATTCGTCGGCGCCTGGATCGAACTGAAAGAGCAGCCCATGAATGCCGAAACCGAGGCGTTCGTGGGAATTGCCGGACCGATATTGGGGAGTGCGGCGGCATTTGTCTGCTACCTCCTGGCACGCGAACTGGGAAGCAACCTGCTGCTGGCGCTGGCCTATGCCGGATTCATGCTTAACCTGTTCAACCTGATTCCACTCTCGCCGCTGGATGGCGGGCGCATTGTCTCCGTTATTTCGCCTCGGATCTGGTTTCTTGGCATCCCATTGCTAGTCGGCCTCTTCTTCTGGCGGCCGAGCCCGCTGCTGATCCTGATTGCCATTGTCGCAATTCCGCAAGTGTGGGCTGTTTTCAAGAATCGAAATGTGCAGGACTCCGCATACTATCGAGCACCGCTTGCAGTTCGCCTGCAATACGGCATGCAGTACCTGTTGCTGGCGGGTTTTCTGGCAATCATGGCGTTTGACATTCACGAGAGGCTGGGGAGGTCATAGCGCCCGGCGGCGCATCCGGCAGCGCCGCTTCGGCCGATTCCCTGCCGGCACTAACATTCCCGAACAAAAAGTCAGTCCCCGCAGTACGGCGAGGATTCAGCCAACCAGGATGATGTGCACCCGATAAGGCCCGTGCGCGCCCATCGTCACGGTCTGCTCGATGTCGGCGGTGCGCGAGGGGCCGGAGACGAAATTCACGGCGCGCGGCAGGCGGCCGCGCTCGGCGCGCAGCAGCGCCCAGGCGTCTTCCATGAAGGGCACGATGCGCGCCGTCTCGACGATGGCGATGTGCGTCTCCGGCAGCAGGCTGGCGGCGGCCGGGGTATCGGGGCCGGAGAGCAGCATTAGCGTGCCGGTCTCGGCGATGGCGCAGTAGCAGCCGGTGACGCCGACGAAGTCGTCGCCGCGCGCCGGGCGGTCTTCCATGCCGAGGCCGGCGCCGATCCAGTCGAGCTTGCGCAGGCTGGGCCAGCAGATGCCGCCGGTGGGCAGGTCGTGCGTCACCAGATAGCGCGCCACGGCGCCGGGCACCGATTGCAGGCTCGACACCTTCTCGACGGTGCTGGCGAGCGCCTCGGCGCGGGCACGGAAGCGCAGCTCCGGCTCCCAGTCGCGCGGCGGCTGCATGCCGAGGGGGTGGGCGGCGATGCGGGCGTCGATGCTCGCCGTGTCCTGGGGACTGACTTTTCTCCCGAGCGCCGAACGCACGCGGTTGAGAATGTTTTCGCGGGCGGTCATTGGCGGCGCTCCTTGTACAGCTCGCGGAAGGTCTGGCCTTCCGGCGCGGGGAAGTCGCGCCCGTCGCTCCAGCCCGAGGCGAGCGGCAGGCGGTGGATGAGCTTCTCGCGGCCGCCCAGCCATTTCATGAAGCGCACGGCAATGCGCGTGCCGAGCGCGTAGAGCGCCGGCTGCTGCGCCGCCCAGCCCCACAGGGCGAGGCCGAGGCGCTCCGGCCATGGCTTGAGGCCGCGTTCCATCTGCTCTTCGCGCAGCTTGCGCATGAGGTCGGGCAGCGGAATCTTCACCGGGCAGACGACGCCGCACTGGTTGCACATCGTCGCCGCGTTGGGCAGGGCGATGGCGTTCTCCAGGCCGACGTAGGACGGCGTCAGGATGTTGCCCATCGGGCCGGGATAGACCCAGCCGTAAGCGTGGCCGCCGACGGCCTGGTACACCGGGCAGTGGTTCATGCAGGCGCCGCAGCGGATGCAGCGCAGCATCTCGCGCATCTCGCCGGCCAGCAGCTTCGAGCGGCCGTTGTCCACCAGCACGATATGGAACTGCTGCGGGCCGTCGGATTCCTCCAGGCGCTTCGGCCCGGTGTGCAGCGAGACGTAGTTGGTGATGGCCTGGCCGGTGGCCGAGCGCGGCAGCAGGCGCAGCAGGGTCGAGGCGTCTTCGAGTGTGGCCACCACCTTCTCGATGCCGGTGATGGCGACGTGCAGGCGCGGCAGCGTGGTGCATAGGCGGCCGTTGCCCTCGTTGGTGACGATCAGCGTCGAGCCGGTCTCGGCGATGAGGAAGTTGGCGCCGGAGACGCCCATGTCGGCGGAGAGGAATTTCGGCCGCAGGATCTCGCGCGCCTCGCGCGTCAGCGCCGCCGGGTCGGTCTTGCGCGGCGTGCCGTGCTTGGCGTGGAAGAGATCGGCGACATCCTCGGCGGTCTTGTGGATCACCGGCATGACGATGTGCGAGGGCGGCTCGGCGTCGTTGATCTGCAGGATGTACTCGCCGAGGTCGGTCTCGATCGGCTCGATGCCGGCTTCGATCAGCGCGTCGTTGAGCCCGACTTCCTCGCTCACCATGGACTTGGCCTTGGCAACCGTCCTGACGCCGTTCTCGCGGGCGATGTCGACGACGATGCGGCAGGCCTCGGAGGCGTTCTCCGCCCAGTGCACCACGGCGCCGCGCGCGACGGCCTCGCGCTCGAAGCGCTCCAGGTAGAGGTCGAGGTCGGCCAGCGCCCGGTCGCGGATGGCCTTGCCGACTTCGCGCAGCGTCTCGAAGTCGCCGAACTCGGCGACGGCATTGGCGCGGTTCACCACCGCCTTCACCTTGATCAGGCCGAGGCCGCGCTGCAGCTTCTCGTCGCCGAGGTTGGCGGCGGCGCGAGTCTTGAATTCGTTGGAGCGCAGTTCCATAAAATCCTTGAACCACCAAGGCACCAAGACACAAAGAAGCACCAAGAAAACCTTGGTGTAACTTGGTGTCTTGGTGCCTTGGTGGTTAGCTTTTTAGCCTTTCATCTCCGGCCAATATCTCGGCCACATGCAGCACTTTCGTCTTCAGGTCGCCGCGACGGCGCAGGCGGCCCTCGATGTTGAGCAGGCAGCCGAGGTCGCCGCCGACGATGGCGTCGGCCCCGGTGGCGCAGGCGTGACCGCACTTGTTGTCGGCGAGCTGCGTCGACACCTCGCCGAACTTCAGCGAGAAAGTGCCGCCGAAGCCGCAGCAGGTCTCGGCCTCGTTCATCTCGGTCAACTTCAGGCCGGGCAGCTTTGCCAGCAGCGCGCGCGGCTGCGCCTTGACGCCCAGCTCGCGCAGGCCGGAGCAGGAGTCGTGGTAGGTCACCGTGCCCTTGAAGTCGCCGGGCACGCTGTCGAGCTTGAGCACATTGGCCAGGAAGTCGGTGAGCTCCCAGGTGCGCGCGGCGAGCGCCTCGATGCGCTTCAGCGTGGCGGGATCGTCGCGGAACAGCTCGGGATAGTGGGCGCGGATCATGCCGCCGCAGGAGCCGGAGGGGGCGACGACGTAGTCGAAGCCCTCGAACTCGACGAGCACCTTGCGCGCCAGGGCGATGGCGGTGGCGCGATCGCCCGAGTTGTAGGCCGGCTGGCCGCAGCAGGTCTGTGTCTGCGGCACCTCGACGGTGCAGCCGCCGTGTTCGAGCAGGCGGATCGCCGCGAAGGCGACGCCGGGCCGCATCAGGTCGGCGAGGCAGGTGACGAAGAGGGCGACGCGCAAGGAATTCTCCAGAGAAGGAACAGTCTAGCCAGCGGCCGCAGCCGGCGCTATTGGGGTTTACCGCGCCGTCCAGCCCAGGTCCATGGTCAGCGCCGCGCCGGTGATGACGCCGGCGGCGGGACTGCACAGGTAGGCGACGAAGTCCGCCACCTCGGCCGGCTCGATCAGGCGCTTGATGGCGGCCGGCTCCAGAAAAACCTTCTCGATCACCTCGGCCTCGGGGATGCCGCGCGTCTTCGCCTGGTCGGCGATCTGGTTGTCCACCAGCGGCGTGCGCACATAGGCCGGGCAGATGGCGTTGGCGGTGATGCCGCAGGCGCCGCCTTCCAGCGCCGCGGTCCTGGTGAGGCCGACCAGGCCGTGCTTGGCGGCGATGTAGCCGGCCTTGTTGGGCGAGGCGATGAGGCCGTGGATGGAGGAGATGTTCACGATGCGGCCCCATTGCTGCTTTTTCATGGCCGGCCAGCAGTAGCGCGTCAGCAGGAAGGGTGCGGTGAGCATCACCGCCTGCATCCTGTCCCACATGTCCTCGGGGAAATCCTCGATCAGCGAGACGTGCTGGAAGCCGGCGTTGTTCACCAGGATGTGCACCGTGCCGCATTTCGCCAGGGCGGCGTCGACCAGCGCCTTGCAGTCTTCCCGCTTCGCCGAATCGCCCCTGACGAAGATGCCGCCGAGGGCAGCCGCGACTTCCGCGCCCTTGTCGCTGATGTCGGCCACCACTACCTGCGCACCGTCGGCGGCGAGCCGCTCGGCGATGGCCTTGCCGAGGCCGCTCGCGGCCCCCGTCACGATCGCCGCCTTTCCTGCCAGACTGCCTTGCGTCACTTGCGTTTCTCCTTCATGTCATCACTGTCTGCCGCGCATCACGGCCTGGACCAGCTCGGCCACCGTGCGCACTTCCATCTTGTCCATGATGCGGGAACGGTGCACTTCCACCGTCTTGATGCTGATGTTCAGCACATCGGCGACCTGCTTGTTCAGCTTGCCGGCGATGATGAGGTCCATCACCTCGACTTCGCGCTCGGTCAGGCTCGCCAGCCGGCGCGCCACCGCCGCGCCCGCCTGGCTCTTCTCGCGGGCGTTGCGGTCGATCTCCAGGCATTGCGCGATCAGCCGCAGCATGTCCTTGTCGCTGAACGGCTTCTCGATGAAGTCCACGGCGCCCTTCTTCAGCGCGGAGACGGCCATCGGCACGTCGCCATGGCCGGTGATGAAGATCACCGGCAGCGTGCACTGCCGCGCGTTCAGCTTCTCGTACAGCTCCAGGCCGCTCATGCCGGGCATGCGCACGTCGAGCACGATGCAGCCGGCCATGCCGTCGCGGCAGGCGGCGAGGAAGTCCTCCGCCGAGGAATAGGCCGTCACGGCGAAGCCCTGCGACTCGAGCAGCCACAGCAGCGAGTCGCGCATGGCTTCGTCGTCGTCGACGATGTAAACGCGCTGGTCAGTCATGATTCAACCTCGATTCCTGCGCTTCTCCCCCTCTCCCCCTACCCCTCTCCCACGGAGGGGAGAGGGGAGTGAAGTGGCGCTTCGCGCGATGATCGGATGGGGAGTGTAAACCGAAACACGCTGCCGCCCCCCGGATTGGGCTGCGCCCAGAGGCGGCCGTCGTGGTACTCGACGATCGAGCGGCAGATGTTCAGCCCCATGCCCATGCCCTCGGCCTTGGTGGTGAAGAAGGGCACGAAGAGCCGCTCCAGCTGCTCGTCGGTCATGCCGCAGCCGCGATCGGCCACCGCCACCTCGACGGTGCTGCCGTCGAGGCGGGCCGTCACCTTCAGCTCGCGCTCGCCGGCGTGCGCCTGCTGCATGGCCTCGACGCCGTTCTTCACCAGGTTCAGCACCACCTGCTCGATCATGATGCGGTCGGCGAACACCGGCGGCAGATCGGGCGGGATGTCCACCCGGATGGCGACGGCCGCCTTGCGCGCCTCGATGTCGGCGAAGCCGATGGCCTCCTCGACGATCTCCGCCAGCGCCACGGGCGCGCGCACCGGCTCGCTTTTCTTCACGAATTCGCGGGTGCGGCGGATGATCTTGCCGGCGCGCTCGGCCTGGGCGCTGGCCTTCTCCATGGCGGCGAGGATGTCTTCCTGCCGGTAGTCGCCCGACTTGAGGCGGTTGACGCTGCCCATGCAGTAGTTGGCGATGGCGGACAGCGGCTGGTTCAGCTCGTGCGCCAGCGAGGAGGCCATTTCGCCCAGGGTGATGAGGCGCGAGGTCTGTTCCAGCCGCTCCTGGTGCTGCAGGGCCGCTTCCTCCATGTGCTTGCGGTCGGTGATGTCGGTGGCGATTTCCATGCGCACGATGCGGCCGTCCACCCAGCGGATGGCGCGGTCGCGCAGGTGGAACCAGCGGCCGGCAAGCCGGTGGCGGATCTCGCCGTCGAACAGCTCGCACGGCACGCCGTCGAGATCGAGGCTGCGCGGATCGACCAGGAAATCGCCGCGCTCCGGATGGCAGGCGGTGGTCACCTGCCAGCAGTTCCTGCCGATCGCGTCGAAGCCGCAGAGGTTCTTGAAGGCGCGGTTGGCATAGAGGATTTCGTCGTTCGCCACGTCCGCCACGTAGACCGCCGTGTCGAGGCCGTCGAGCACGGCGACGAAGCGCTCGTGCGCCGCCTCCAGCTCGGCGCGTGCGCGCTTCGGCTCGGTGATGTCGTTCATCGAGGCCATCCAGCCGATCTGGCGGCCGGCGCTGTCAATGAGCGGCGAGATGTACATGCGCACATCGAAGCGATGGCCGTCGCGGCGCATGATGCGCATCTCGAAGCCGCCCGGCGGCGCCTGGCCGGCCAGCGTCAGTTCCAGGTCGTGGCGCAACTGCTCCGCCCCTTCGGGCGGCCAGTAGGGAAAGGGCGGCCGCATGCCGAGCAGCTCCTGCTCGCTCCAGCCGATCATGCGGCAGAAGGCCGGGTTGACGAAAGTGATGCGGCCCTCCAGGTCGATGGCGCGCAGGCCGGTGACGAGCGACTCGCCCATCGCCCGGCGGAAGGCATAGGCGCTCTTCAGCTTCTCCTCGTCCTCGCGCCGGTCGGTGATGTCGTGGGCGACGGCGTAGAGCAGCTTTTCCTCGGGCACCGGGTTGATGGCCCACAGCAGCCAGCGGTAGCGGCCGTCGGCGCCGCGCCAGCGGCCCTCGAAGCTGGAGGGCTTGCCGGAGGCGAGCTGCCGCAGTTCATCCACGGTGGCGGCCAGGTCCTCGGGATGCACGTAATCGAGCATCGGCTTGCCGGTGATCGCCTCCGCGGCGTAGCCGAGCACCCTGCCGAAGGCCGGATTGACGCGGCGGAAGCTGCCGTCCATGCCGGCGATGCAGAGCATGTCGAGCGAGAGGTTGAAGAGGCGGTCGCGCTCCTTCTCCACCCGGACGCGGCGCTGGAAGTGGCTGCGCAGGGCCCACAGGCTCCACACCACCAGCAGCGTCAGGCCGGCGATGAGAAACAGCGGCACCACCCGCGCCACGCCGGGGTCGGTGCGGAAGGCCTTGGCGCGCAGCGCCAGGCCGTTGCCGGGCGGGTCGAAGTCGATCGAATAGCTGAGGGCGTCGTCGGCCGGCTTCACCGCCGTGTTGGACGCCAGCACCTGGCCCTGGGCGTCGACAATGCTCAGGCTGTATTTCTCGCCGAACCAGTGCGGCACCAGATGACGCACCATGCCCTCGACGGTGTACACCCCGACGAGCGCCCCCAGGTGGGTGCGCCCGAACTGCACCGGCACGTACACTTCCAGCAGGGCGGCGCCGCGATGGTTCACGTAGGCCTCGCCGTAGGTCGGCAGGCCGGATGTGAGGGCGTGGGCGAAGCTCGACGGCTGCGCGCCGGCAAGGCGCTCGCCGGCGATCCAGTCGGTGGTCTCGAAGGGCGCCGTCCAGCGGATGATCTGGCCGGAATCCACCCAGACGACGTTGGCCAGCTCGGGCGTGTTGGCGAGGTATTGCGTGGCGCGCACCTGGAAGGCGCCGCGATCGAGCTTGCCCTCGGCCATTTCGCGCGCCATCTGGGCGAGGTAGTCCTGCGTGCCCTGCATGTGCAGGCGCATGGTCTGCTCGGCCCACTGCACGTCGCGCCCGAGCGCGTCGTTCTGCAGGTCGGTCTCGCGCTTCTGCAGGCCCCAGACGAGCGCCAGCATGGCCAGGGCGAAGACGCCGATGGCGACGTAGGGAACGCTCAGGACCCAGTTGCGCTGGTTCGCGGTGGTTTGTGCTTGTTTCATCACGGTTTGCAGAATGGCACCGGGGATTTTCGCACGCTCTTGGGGTTAACCCTCATTTGCCTCAACCAACTCCGTCGCTAACCTGCATTCGGGATGTGGGAGCGGCGTCCACGCCGCGATGGCAGCCGCCGATATCGCGGCGTGGACGCCGCTCCCACCCGTTGCGATGGAGAATGCGAATTGAAGCTGCTGCGCCTGATCGCAATCGCCTGGTGCGCCGCCAGTGCCGCGGCACTGGCCGTCGAGCCGATCCGCATCGGCGTCTCCGGCCCGTTCACCGGCGGCTCCAGCCCGATGGGCATTTCCATGCGCGACGGCATCCGCGTCGCCGCCGCGGAGATCAACGCCGCGGGCGGCCTGCTCGGCCGGCCGCTCCTGCTCGTCGAGCGCGACGATCAGGCGCGCAATGAGCGCGGCGCGCAGATCGCCCAGGAACTGGTCGGCAGGGAGAAGGTCGTCGCCGGCATCGGCATCGTCAACACCGGCGTGGCGCTCGCCAGCCAGCGCTTCTACCAGGAGGCGCGCATCCCGATGATCACGGCGGTGGCGACCGGCTCGATCGTCACGCGCCAGTTCCTGCCGCCGCAGCATCCGGAGAACTTCATTTTCCGCGTCTCCGCCAGCGACACCATCCAGGCCGCCATGGTCGTCGAGGAGGCCGTCGAGCGGCGCAGGTTCAGGAAGGTGGCGATCCTCGCCGACTCGACCAACTACGGCCAGCTCGGCCGCGAGGACCTCGAACGCGCTCTGGAGAGAAAGGGCATCCGCCCCGTCGCGGTGGGCAAGTTCAACATCCGCGACGTCGACATGACGCGCCAGCTCCTCGCCGCGCGCGAGGCCGGCGCCGAGGCCCTGCTCACCTACGGCATCGGTCCGGAGCTGGCGCAGATCGCCAACGGCGCGGCCAAGCTCGGCTGGTCCGTGCCGATCATCGGCAGCTGGCCGCTGTCGATGTCCAACTTCATCGACAACGCCGGGCCCAACGGCGAAGGCGCGCGCATGCCGCAGACCTTCATCCAGGAAGCGACCACGCCGAAGCGGCGCGCCTTCATCGAGGCCTACCAGCAGCTGTCGCGCGCCGAGCGCATGCCCTCGCCCTCGGCCGCCGCGCAGGGCTACGACGCCGTGCTGCTGCTGGCCGCGGCCATCCGCCAGGCCGGCACCACGCACGGCTCGCGCGTGCGCGAGGCGCTGGAGAACCTGAAGGAGAGGGTCGAGGGCGTTGTCATGACCTACGAGCGCCCCTTTTCGCGCAGCGACCACGAGGCCATCGACGGCCCCGGCCAGGTGGCGATGGGCGAAGTGCGCGGCGGCCGCGTCGTGCGCGCCACGGAAGAACCCAAGAAGAAGACGGCGAAGTAACGCCGCTTCGGCTCCCTCCCCGCAAAGCGGGGATCCAAAAACATTAAATGGAGAAACCATGAGGCTCAAACTGTCCCTGCTTGCCTGTCTGGCGGGCATTCAAATTCCACCTTGCCAGGCCGCCGGCCCCGAACCGATCCGCATCGGCCTCACCTGCCCCTTCACCGGCGGCTCCGCGCCGATGGGAGAATCGATGCGCAACGGCGTGCGCATGGCCGCCGAGGAAATCAACTGGAAGGGCGGCGTGCTCGGCCGCCCCATCGAACTGGTCGAGCGCGACGACGAGGGGAATCCCGACAAGGGCCGCGCCTTTGCCGAGGAACTCACCGGCAAGGCCAGGGTCGTCGCCACCATCGGCAGCTGCAACACCGGCGTGGTGCTGAAGACCATCGATCTTTACCAGAAGGCGAAAATTCCGCTTCTGGTGCCGGTGGCCACCGGCGTGGCCATCACCACCACCTTCGCCAAGGAAGCGGAGCACTACATCTTCCGCAACTCCGCCAACGACGACATCCAGGCGCAACTCGTCGCCCGCGAGGCAGTCGAACGGCGGCACTTCAGGAAGGTCGCCGTGCTGCACGACACCACGGCCTACGGCGCGCAGGGCAAGGATTTCCTCCTCGCCGCGCTGGACAAACTCGGCGTCAAGCCCGTCGCGGTGGAGGCCTTCCCGCTTGGGGTGCAGGACCTCGCCGGCGCCCTCGACAAGGCGCGCAAGGCCGGCGCTGAAATCATCCTGACCTACACGGTCGGCCCCGAGCTGGCGGTCATCGCCAACAGCCGCGCGAAAATCAACTGGAAGGCGCCGATTGTCGGCAGCTGGCCGCTGTCGTGGACCAACTACCTCAACACCGCCAAGGGCAATGCCGAGGGCGCCCGCATGCCGCAGACCTTCATCGAGGAGCCGACCAGCTCGCGCCGCACCGAGTTCATCCTCACCTATCTCGGCAAGTACAACCTGAAGCGCATGTCCTCGGCCGTCTCCGCCGCCCAGGGTTACGACGCCATGCTGATCCTCACCGCCGCCATCCGCCAGGCCGGCGTCACGGACGGCGCAAGGATCCGCGCCGCCCTGGAGGATCTCCGGGAGCGCATTCCCGGCGTGGTGTCCACCTACGAGCACCCCTTCACCAAAACCGACCACGAAGCCGTCACGGCCAGCATGGTCGCGATGGGCGAGGTTCGGCAGGGCATCATCACCTTCGCCTACAAGGAAGACGAGAAGGCCGCCATCGTCGGGCGCAAGCGGGCGAACTGAACCGCGCGCCGAAACCCGAGGCCACTTGTATTTTTCCCGGTTAATGTCATGGTTACGCATGTTGAGTCGGTTCGCCGGATGGCGCGGAATCCATTCACCGCTCACATGACGTCAATCTCATTCTTGAAAGGGAGTCCAATGAAACGCTCACTATTGCTTGCCGGTATGGTTGCGCTAGCCCTGACTGCCTGTGGAAAGAAGGAGGCGCCGCCACCCCCTCCGGCACCCGCACCCGCTCCTGCAGCGACCCCGGCGCCTGCCCAGTCCGGCATGGGCGGCATGGAAGGAATGTCGGGCATGTCAGGCGGCCCTGCCATGTCAGGAATGCCGTCGGACAAGGGCATGGAGGGCATGGCGGGCATGTCAGGCGGCCCGGTTGTGGACGGCAAGAAGGGAGAGGCGAAGAAGTAAACCATCCGGCCATCCCCATCGCAAAGGGCCAGCCTGCGGGCTGGCCCTTTGCTTTTCCCGGACCGCTTTTTAGGTATTGCACTATCCGGTTTAATATCTTACTATACGGAATGCTTCCCCGGCACGCTACCCCGTACTAGAGTGGAAGCAAAGGCGCACACGATGCGCCCGTTCAAACATCTGACGAGGAGACAAGACCATGTCAGCATTGCCGAACAACCTGCTGCCGTCCGACCCGGACATGCAGGAAACCCAGGAATGGCTCGACGCGCTCGAAGCCGTCATCGAGCAGGAGGGGCCGGAGCGCGCCCACTACCTGATCGAGCGCCTCGTCGAGCTGGCCCGCCGCACCGGCATCAACCTGCCCTACAAGGCCACCACCGCCTACATCAATACCATCCCGCCCGGCAAGGAAACGCCCGCGCCCGGCAACCACGAGCTCGAGCAGAAGATCCGCAACTATGTGCGCTGGAACGCGCTCGCCATGGTGCTGCGCGCCAACAAGGGCGACTCCAACCTCGGCGGCCACATCGCCAGCTTCGCCTCCGCCGCCACGCTCTACGACGTCGGCTACAACCACTTCTGGCACTCGCCCTCGCCAGACAACACTGGCCACGGCGGCGACATGGTCTTCGTGCAGGGCCACTCGGGCCCGGGCGTCTATGCGCGCGCCTTCATGCTCGGCCGGCTGACCCAGGAGCAGATGGACAACTTCCGCCGCGAGGTGGACGGCCGCGGCCTCTCCTCCTACCCGCACCCGTGGCTGATGCCGGATTTCTGGCAGTTCCCGACGGTGTCGATGGGCCTCGGGCCGCTGCAGGCGATCTACCAGGCGCGCTTCATGAAGTACATGAACGACCGCAGCATCATCCAGGCCGGCAGCCGCAAGGTGTGGGCCTTCATGGGCGACGGCGAGATGGACGAGCCGGAATCCATGGGCGCCATCGGCCTGGCCGGCCGCGAGCATCTCGACAACCTGGTCTTCGTCATCAACTGCAACCTGCAGCGCCTCGACGGCCCGGTGCGCGGCAACGGCAAGATCATCCAGGAACTCGAAGCCGACTTCCGCGGCGCCGGCTGGAACGTCATCAAGGTGATCTGGGGCGGCTACTGGGATGCGCTGCTGGCGCAGGACAAGCAGGGCCTGCTGCGGAAGCGCATGGAGGAATGCGTCGACGGCGACTACCAGACCTTCAAGTCGAAGGACGGCGCCTACGTGCGCGAACACTTCTTCAACACGCCGGAACTCAAGGCGATGGTCGCCAACTGGTCCGACGACGACATCTGGCGCCTCAACCGCGGCGGCCACGATCCGCACAAGGTCTATGCCGCCTACGCCGCGGCGGTGGCCCACGCCGGCCAGCCGACGGTGCTCCTGACCAAGACCATCAAGGGCTACGGCATGGGCGAGGCGGGCGAGGCGCAGAACATCACCCACCAGCAGAAGAAGATGGGCACCGTCTCGCTGAAGGCCTTCCGCGACCGTTTCGCGCTGCCGCTCAGCGACGAGCAGGTGGACAAGCTGGAGTACATCAACCCGGGCGCCGGCTCGCCCGAAATCGAATACATGCGCGAGCGGCGCATGGCGCTCGGCGGTTACCTGCCGCAGCGCCGGCAGAAGGCCGCGCCGCTGGAGATCCCGGCGCTGTCTGCCTTCGAGGCGCAGTTGAAGGCCTCCGGCGAGGGGCGCGAGTTCTCCACCACCATGGCCTTCGTGCGCATCCTCAGCACCCTGGTGAAGGACAAGAAGGTCGGCCGGCACGTCGTGCCGATCGTCGCCGACGAGTCGCGCACCTTCGGCATGGAAGGCATGTTCCGCCAGCTCGGCATCTGGTCGTCCGTCGGACAGAACTACACGCCGCAGGACGCCGACCAGCTGATGTTCTACAAGGAATCCAAGGACGGCCAGATCCTGCAGGAGGGCATCACCGAATCCGGCGCCATGGCCTCGTGGATCGCCGCCGCGACCTCCTACAGCACGCACGGCGTGCAGATGATGCCGTTCTTCATCTACTACTCGATGTTCGGCTTCCAGCGCTTCGGCGACCTGGCCTGGGCCGCCGGCGACCAGCGCGCGCGCGGCTTCCTGCTCGGCGGCACCTCGGGCCGCACGACCCTCAACGGCGAGGGCCTGCAGCACGAGGACGGCCACTCGCACATCCAGTCCGCGCTCGTCCCCAACTGCATCTCCTACGACCCGACCTTCGGCTACGAGGTGGCGGTGATCGTGCAGGACGGCCTGCGCCGCATGTACCAGGAGCAGGAGGACGTCTTCTACTACCTCACCCTGCTCAACGAGAACTACGAACATCCGGCCCTGCCGGAGGGCGTGGAGAAGGACATCCTCAAGGGCATGTATCGCTTCAGGAAGGGCCCGGCCGGCAACAACCCGCGCGTGCAGCTGCTCGGCTCCGGCGCCATCCTGCGCGAGGTGATCGCCGCCGCGGAACTGCTGAAACAGGACTGGAGCATCGAGGCCGACATCTGGAGCTGTCCGAGCTTCACCGAACTGGCGCGCGACGGCCAGGCCGCGGCGCGCGTGAACCTGCTGCACCCGGCCGACAAGCCGCAGCTTTCGCACGTCGAGCAATGCCTCAAGGACACGCGCGGCCCGGTCATCGCCTCGACCGACTACGTGCGCGCCTTCGCCGAGCAGATCCGCCCCTTCATTTGCCACCATGGGCGACGTTACACCGTGCTCGGCACCGACGGCTTCGGCCGCTCCGACACGCGCGAGAAGCTGCGCAGCTTCTTCGAGGTGGACCGCCACTACGTCACCGTCGCCGCGCTGAAGGCGCTGGCCGACGAAGGCCAGTTCGACAAGGCCAAGGTGAAGGAGGCCATCGCGAAGTACGGCCTCGACCCGAACAAGCCCAACCCCGTCACCGTCTGAGGAGCCGCCATGTCCGTCATCGAAGTGAAAGTGCCCGACATCGGCGACTTCAAGGACGTGCCGGTCATCGGCATAGAAGTCAGTCCCGGCGACACGGTGAAGGCGGAGGATCCGCTGGTCACCCTGGAGTCCGACAAGGCCACCATGGAAGTGCCCTCGCCCGCCGCCGGCGTGGTGAAGGAGATCAGGCTGAAGATCGGCGACAAGGTCGCCGAGGGCACGCTGGTGTTGCTGCTGGAGACGGGCGCAGACGAATCCGTAGGTCGGCCTTCAGGCCGACAGCCGGCGGCCGAAGTCCCACAGGGATTTCCTTCGGTCATCGGGCTGAAGCCCGACCTACAAGCGGCGCCCCCCGCCCAGCCACCGGCCGAGCCCATCGCCCCGCCTCCGCCTTCTCCGCTGCCAGCGCCGGCCGCAATCGCCGCCGAGGTCATCGGCGGCCATCGCGCCCACGCCAGCCCCTCGGTGCGGCGCTTCGCGCGCGAGCTCGGCGTCGACGTCGCACTGCTGAAAGGCACGGGACCGAAAGGCCGCATCCTGCAGCAGGACGTGCAGAACTACGTCAAGGGCGCGCTGGCGCAGCCGCGCAGCGCTGCGGCGCCCGCCGGCGGCGGCACCGGACTCGATCTGCTGCCCTGGCCGCAGGTCGACTTCGCCAAGTTCGGCCCGATCGAGGCAAAGCCGCTCTCGCGCATCAAGAAAATCTCCGGCGCGAATCTGGCGCGCAACTGGGTGATGATCCCCCACGTCACGCAGTTCGACGAGGCCGACATCAGCGACCTCGAAGCCCTGCGCGTGCAGCTGAACAAGGAGAACGAGAAGTCGGGAATCAAGCTGACCATGCTGGCCTTCCTCATCAAGGCGGCGGTCGCCGCGCTGAAGAAATTCCCCGACTTCAACGCCTCGCTCGACGGCGAGAATCTGGTGTACAAGCAGTACTTCCACATCGGCTTCGCCGCCGACACGCCGAACGGCCTGGTCGTGCCGGTGATCCGCGACGCCGACAAAAAAGGCGTGCTGGAGATCGCCAAGGAAATGGGCGCGCTCTCCGCCAAGGCGCGCGAGGGCAAGCTCGGCCCGGCCGAGATGCAGGGCGGCTGCTTCTCCATCTCCAGCCTCGGCGGCATCGGCGGCACGGCGTTCACGCCGATCATCAACGCACCGGAGGTGGCCATCCTCGGCGTGTCGAAGTCGCAGACGAAACCGGTGTGGGACGGCAAGGCCTTCCAGCCGCGCCTGCTAGTGCCGCTCTCGCTGTCCTACGACCACCGCGTCATCGACGGCGCCTCGGCGGCGCGCTTCACGGCCTATCTCGCGCAGGTGCTGGCCGACATGCGGCGAACCCTGCTGTGAACATCTTGAACCACAGAGGACACAGAGTGCACAGAGAATTCCTGGAGTTTTCTCTGTGTTCTTCTTGTTCTTCTCTGTGTACTCTGTGTTGAGGCTTTTTCCATGACGACTATTGTTGCAGTCAAGAAAAACGGCACGGTGGCCATCGCCGCCGACTCGCTCACCACCTTCGGCGACACGCGGCTGGGCCGCCAGTACAAGGGCGAGCACGACAAGATCCTGGAGATCAACGGCTCCTTCATCGGCCTGTGCGGCAGCAGCGCCCACCCCCTGGTGATCAGTTCCCTGTTGCCGAAGCTGGAGGACGTCCGCCTCGGCAGCCGCATGGAGGTGTACGAAACCTTCCGCCGCCTGCACCCGATCCTCAAGGAACAGGGCTACCTGAATCCCAAGGAAGACGAGGACGACCCCTACGAGTCCTCTCAGATCACCGCCATCATCGCCAACAGCAGCGGCATCTACGGCGTGTACTCCTATCGTGAAGTGTTCGACTACGACCGCTTCTGGGGTATCGGTTCCGGGCGCAACTTCGCGCTGGGCGCCATGTTCGCCGCCTACGACCGCTGCAAGACCGCGGCGGAGGTGGCGAAGATCGGCGTCATGGCCGGCGCCGAGTTCGACACCGCCACGCAGGGCCCCATCGTCCTGCATACCGTCAAATTGGCCAGGAGCCGCAAATGAGTTCCATCATCGAGGTCAAGGTTCCCGACATCGGCGACTTCAAGGACGTGCCGGTGATCGGCATAGAAGTCAGTCCCGGCGACACGGTGAAGGCGGAGGACCCGCTCGTCACCCTGGAGTCCGACAAGGCCACCATGGAAGTGCCCTCGCCCGCCGCCGGCGTGGTGAAGGAGATCAGACTGAAGATCGGCGACAAGGTCGCCGAGGGCACGCTGGTGTTGCTGCTGGAGACGGGCGCGGACGAATCCGTAGGTCGGCCTTCAGGCCGACAGCCGGCGGCCGAAGTCCCACAGGGATTTCCTTCGGTCATCGGGCTGAAGCCCGACCTACAGCCGACGGCCCCGGCGCCACAGGCCGCCCGCCATGCCGGCGCCGCCGACATCGAAACCGACATGCTCGTCCTCGGCGCCGGCCCCGGCGGCTATTCCGCCGCCTTCCGCTCGGCCGACCTCGGCATGAAGACCGTGCTGGTGGAGCGCTACGCCTCGCTCGGCGGCGTCTGCCTCAACGTCGGCTGCATTCCCTCCAAGGCGCTGCTGCACGTCGCCGCGGTGATGGAGGAAGCCGCCCACATGGCCGACTGCGGCGTATCGTTCGCTCAGCCTGCGCTCGACCTCGACAAGCTGCGCGCCCACAAGGCGAAGGTCGTCTCGAAGCTCACCGGCGGCCTCGCCGGCATGGCCAAGGCGCGCAAGGTCGACATCGTGCGCGGCTACGGCCATTTCCTCGACGCCAACCACCTCGAGGTCGAACTGATTGTTGATTCCGGCCAGGAAAACGAAGTTTCGGCGGAGGCTAATGCTCGCGAAGCGAGCGTTAAGCCGCGAAGCGGCGGCCGTAGCCACAAGATCGGCGAAAAGAAGGTCATCCGCTTCCAGAAATGCATCATCGCCGCCGGATCGAGCGCCGTGCGCCTGCCCTTCATCCCGGACGATCCGCGCATCGTGGACTCCACCGGCGCGCTGGAGCTGCGCTTCGTGCCGAAGCGCATGCTGGTGATCGGCGGGGGCATCATCGGCCTGGAGATGGCGACGGTGTACTCGACGCTCGGCGCGAAAGTCGATGTCGTCGAGATGCTCGACGGCCTCATGCAGGGCCCCGACCGCGATCTCGTCAAGGTGTGGGAGAAGAAGAATGCCGGCCGCTTCGACAAGGTGATGCTGAAGACGAAGACCGTCAAGGTCGAGGCGCTGAAGGAGGGATTGAAGGTCTGGTTCGAAGGAGAGAGGGCGCCGGCCGAGCCGCAGCTGTACGACATGATTTTGCAGTCCGCCGGCCGCAGCCCGAACGGCAAGAAGATCGGCGCCGACCAGGCCGGCGTGGCGGTGGACGCGCGCGGCTTCATCACTGTCGACAAGCAGATGCGCACCAATATCCCGCACATCTATGCCATCGGCGACCTCGTCGGCCAGCCGATGCTGGCGCACAAGGCGGTGCACGAGGCCCACGTCGCGGCGGAAGCCGCCGCCGGCCACAAGTCCTTCTTCGATGCGAGCGTGATTCCGGGCGTGGCCTACACCGATCCCGAAGTCGCCTGGGTCGGCCTCACCGAGGACGAAGCAAAGAAAAAGGGCGTGAAAGTCGGCATCGGCAAGTTCCCCTGGGCCGCCTCAGGCCGCGCCATCGCCAACGGCGCTGACTACGGCTTCACCAAGCTGATCTTCGACGAAGAGACGCATCGCATCGTCGGCGGCGCCATCGTCGGCCCCAACGCCGGCGACATGATCGGCGAGATCGCCCTGGCCATCGAGATGGGCGCCGACGCCGTCGACATCGGCAAGACCATCCACCCGCACCCGACTCTGGGCGAATCCATCAGCATGGCGGCGGAAGTGTACGAAGGCGTGTGCACCGACCTGCCGCCGGCGAAGAAGAAGTAAAATCCCTCCTGCCCTCAGACAATCATTTATACGCAATGACCCAGGACGAACTCAAGCAGGCGGTGGCGCGCGCCGCCATCGACTACGTAGTGCCGGGCGCCATCATCGGCGTCGGCACCGGCTCGACGGCCAATTTCTTCATCGACGAACTGGGCAAGATACGCGACCGCATTCCGGCCGCCGTGGCCAGTTCGGAGGCCACGGCGAAGCGCCTCGCCGGGCACGGCATCAAGGTGCTCGACCTCAACGACGTCAGCGACCTCTCGGTCTATGTCGACGGCGCGGACGAAATCACGGCGGACATGGCGATGCTCAAGGGCGGCGGCGGCGCACTGACGCGCGAGAAAATCGTCGCCGCCGTGGCGCAGAAGTTCGTCTGCATCGCCGACGCCTCCAAGCTGGTGCAGACGATGGGCAAGTTTCCCCTGCCGGTGGAAGTCATCCCGATGGCTCGCGCCCACGTCGCGCGCGAGCTGGCCAAGCTCGGCGGCGAACCGGTGCTGCGCTCAGGCTTCACCACCGACAACGGCAACCTCATCCTGGACGTGAAGGGGCTCTCCATCACCGACCCCAGAACGCTGGAAACCCGCATCAACGCCATCGTCGGCGTCGTCACCAACGGCCTCTTCGCCCTGCGCGGCGCCGATGTCGCCCTGCTGGCTGGGGCGGACGGCGTGAAGACGCTGAAGCGCTGAAGTCACGATGTGGGAGCGGCGTCCACGCCGCGACAGCAGTCGCCAATATCGCGGCGTGGACGCCGCTCCCACAGATACTACCGAGTATTTTCAGGCATAAAAAAGCCGCGCAATGCGCGGCTTTTTTATGCGTCAAACTTCCTGCAGGGAAAAGTCAGTCTCCCTGATACGGCGGCTACATCGAAAAAATCTACTCCGATACCTTTTAGTTATCATTTATCGAACATAGCAACCCTGATTCGCATCTGGGTCTATGTGCGCTTTAATAATCTTCCGTGAATATCGATCAATCTCAAGAAAATATTGGCATGGTTCCGCATTAACATTGGTAATGAACCGATACCTCCTCAATTCGTTTCCATTCATAAGTAACCCCGTTTCTTTCAAGTCCTGCCATCTTATGCTTGAAGATGGCGGAAGACGTTCAATCTCATACCCGATATAACTTTCAATCAGATCAACGAAACGAGCTCTTGACGGAGTATCGCTTGCACAAGCAATGAACACTACACATAGAGAGCAAATGCCGAAACGAATTGAGCTTATATGAAACACCCCTCGAACTAACGGGGTCAGTATCGCTTTAGCGTTCATCTCCCTCCCCATTTGAATCCCCGCACCGCAATCCATCCTAGTAAAAGTCAGCCCCCACAACACGGCGCCACATCCACATTATGCCGATCGAATGCCTCCTTGGGCCATAGGGCAATAAAAAAGCCGCGCAGCGCGCGGCTTTTTTGTCGGTCCCGGCGGGGATCAGGGCTTCGGCGGGACGTAGCCCTGCACCTGGTCGGTGCCGCCGCCGAAGAAGTGCTTCTCCATCTGCTCGACGAGGTATTTGCGCGCCTTGGCGTCGGCCAGGCTGAGACGGTTTTCGTTGATCAGCATGGTCTGGAACTTGATCCAGCCCTGCCAGGCTTCCTTCGAGACATTCTCGAAAATGCGCTTGCCCAGCTCGCCCGGCACCGGCGGAAAGTCCATGCCTTCCGCCTCGCGGCCCAGCTTGACGCATTTCACCATGCGGCCCATTGCGAATCCTTTCGTGAATTGAAGCGCCCGCGACAGCGGGCAACAGCGGAATATTCTACCCCGATCAGTGCAGCTTCGCGCTGCCGAAAATGGCCCAGCGGTTCTTGCCGCTCAGCTTGGCCTGGTACATGGCGGAGTCGGCGCGGGCGATGATCTCCTCGCTGCTGGCGGCGTGCTTGGGATAGAGGGCGATGCCGAGGCTGGCGGTGAGCTGCACGTCGCGTCCGGCGAAATTGAAGCGCATGTCGGCGATCTTGCCGCCGACGCGGCGGGCGAGGCCGACCATTTCCTCCTCGTCGGCGTCCGGCGCCAGGATGGCGAACTCGTCGCCGCCGACGCGGAAGAAGATCTCGTTGCGCCGCACGATGGCACCAACCTCCTCGGCCAGCTTCATCAGCACCTCGTCCCCCGCCTGGTGGCCGTACTCGTCGTTGATCGGCTTGAAGCCGTCGAGGTCGATGGCGAGCAGCCCGGCATGGGCCTTGCGCCGCGAGGCGTCGGCGATGATGCGCTCGATCTCCTCGTGGAAGCGGCGCCGGTTGTAGAGGTTGGTGAGCGGATCGCGCTCGGCGAGCTGGATGAGCTGGCCCTCGAGCTGCTTCTGCCGCGTGACATCCTCGTAGATCCACACGCGGCCGATGAACTGGCCCGGCTTCTCCCCCGGCACCAGGGCGGAGACGTCCGTGACGATGCGGCCGTCCTGGAGGGCGATTTCAAAGGCGCCGCTGATCTCCTCGCCGGCCAGCACCTCCTCGACATGCCTGCGATAGGCGGCGTCCTCCTTGCGCAGGTGCGCCGTGCGATCGATCATGCCGCTGTCGCGCAGGCCGGTCAGGTTCTCGTCCCGCGGCAGCTTCCAGATGTCGCGGCAGGCGCTGTTGATATAGATGACGCGGTGGCTGCCGTCGACGAAGAGCACGCCGATCTTCATCACGTTGAGCAGCGCCTCCAGGCGCGAGCGCTCCTCGTTGCTGTGGGTCAGGTAGTATTCCTTGAGGGCCTGCGCGCGGCGCAGCTCGACCACCGTGTCGAGCAGCTTCAGTTCGGCTTCCTTGCGGCCCTGGATCTCGTCGCCGGAGACGCGCAGGCCGAGGTACTCCCCGGTCGGGCTGTTGATCGGCTGCCAGTTGATCACCGTCCACACCACGCTGCCGTTCTTGTGCTTCAGGCGCACCTCGAAGTTGTCTCCGGTGCTGCCGCGCAGGGCCTTCAGCGCGACTTCCAGCGCAAGCTTGCGGTCCTTGTCGAACACCAGCATGTCGACCAGGTTGTTCGAGAGCAGGCACTCGAGCGGCGAGTAGCCGGTGATCCGCTCGACCGAGCGGTTGATCCAGATGAGGCGGCCCTGGGGGTTGAACCAGCCCTCCACGCCGTAGGTGTAGTCGGCGATGGCATGGAAGCGCGCTTCGCTTTTCTTCAGAGCCTCGACGCGTTCGTCGAGCGCCTGCGACATGCGGTTGAAGGCCCGCGTCAGCGTGCCGATCTCGTCGTTGCTGCCCACCGGCAGGCGGACGGTGGACTCGCCGCTTTCCAGCGCGCCGACGCCGCGCTGCAGGACGCGCAGGCTGCGCGTCAGCCAGTAGCCGATCACCGAGAGCAGGACCACCGTCAGCAGGAAGGCCACCCAGCCGATGGCGACGCTCTGCCACAGCAGCTGGTAGCTGGCCTGGCGCAGGAACCGGGTGTCGATGCCGAAGTGCACGCTGCCGATCTCGCGATCGCCGATGCGCAGCGAGGTCATGCCGTCGAAGCGCTCGGCTTCGCGCGGCAGGCGGGAAAAATCCTCGATCGGCGTCGGCAGGGGCCGGGCGGGCTCCCAGCCCTCGGCGGCCACGATGCGCTGCGAAGCATCCCGCAGCACGACATAGCTGATGCCATGTTGCTGACCGAGCTGCCTGACCAGGCGCGTCAGCTTGACGACATCGCCCTCGGCCAGCGGCGCCGAGAGGGAGGCGTTGTGCAGGACCTGCAATTCCGCCAAGTGGCGGTTCTCCCGCGCCACCAGCGCATCGTCGATCAGGCGCACGCTGTTGGCCACCTGCACCCACAGCATGAGCACCAGGACGAAGCAGGCCGCCGCGACGAGGCGGAAGCGCAGTGAAACGGTCAGCCCCTTGAGCGATTCGAGCATGCTGCCCCTTACAAGGCCTTGCCGAGCACCTTGGAACGACGCTGCCAGTTGTACAGTTCGCGCTTCTCGCGTGGCAGAGAGTCGACGCCGGCTTCCCTGAAGCCGCGTTCGATGAACCAGTGGGAAGTGCGCGTCGTCAGGACGAACAGCCGCTTCAGGCCGGCCTTGCGGGCCCGC
Source organism: Rhodocyclales bacterium (assembly GCA_016214145.1). Lineage (GTDB taxonomy): Bacteria > Pseudomonadota > Gammaproteobacteria > Burkholderiales > Rhodocyclaceae > Desulfobacillus. Next base: position 210,947 of record JACRPA010000003.1, on the reverse strand, counting down.
GCCTCCATGTAGCGCAGCAGTTCTTCGCCGTAGCCGACGCGGCGGTATTCGGGGTTGACGGCGAGGCAGGCGAGTTCCGCCGCCTTGTCCTTGCTGAACGGATACAGCGCGGCGCAGCCGAGGACCACGCCGTCGTGCTCGAGCACGGAGAAGCGGCCGATCTCCATCTCCAGCCGCTCGCGGCCGCGCCGCACCAGCGTGCCGTCCGCCTCCAGCGGGGCGATCAGGCCGACGATGGCGGCGACGTCGTCGATGGTCGCCTCGCGCAGGCGCGCCAGCGGGTCGCGCGTCACCACCGTGCCGACGCCCTCGTGGGTGAACAACTCGAGCAGGAGCCCGCCGTCGACGTCGCGGTCGACCAGGTGGGCGCGCTTGACGCCTGCACGCGTGGCGCGCATGCAGCAGGGCAGGTAAAGGCCGAGGTCCTCGGTCAGGCGCTTCGGTTTCCTCAGCACCTGCTCCGCCTCGTCGGCGGTGATCGCCTCCACCAGCTTGCCGCGGCCGTCCGTCACGCCCGGCGCGTCGCAAAGGAAGATCAGCTTCTCGGCCTGCAGGGCGACGGCCACCGCCTCGGCCACCTCCTCCATGCTGAGGTTGAAAATCTCGCCGGCGGGCGAGACGCCGATGGGGCTGATCAGCACCACGTTCTGCTGGTCGAGGTCGGCGCAGATCTCCTCGGCGATGATCTTGCGCACGGCGCCCGTGTATTGGTAGTCGACGCCGTCGACCACGCCGACCGGCTTGGCGGTGATGAAATTGCCGCCGGTGACGCGCATCCAGGCGCCCGCCATCGGCGTGTTGGGCAGGCCCTGCGAGAGCAGCGCCTCGATCTCCAGGCGGGTGACGCCCATCGCCGCCTTGACGCATTCCAGCGCCTCGGCATCCGTCACGCGCAGCCCCTTGTGATATTTCCCCTTGAGGCCGCGCCGCTTGAGTTCCGCCTCGATCTGCGGGCGTGCGCCATGCACCAGCACCAGCCGGATGCCGAGCGCGGCGAGCAGATTGCAGTCCTGCGCCAGCGCCTGCGCCAGCGCGCCCTGCGCCACCTCGCCGCCGAAGCCGATGACGAAGGTGCGGCCGCGAAAGGCGTGGATATAAGGCGCCGCCTGGCGGAACCAGGAAACGTACTGCCGAGTCGATTCAGGCGCAGTCATGTCAGCATGCCGAGAAATTTTATTAAACAGCCCAGCCAACCCAATGTTTTGCTTGAATTTTAGCCCATGAAAACAGCACGGGGGCGGAATTATTTCACGCCCCCGTACCGCCTTGCCCCGTATTTGCGCCGTTCGTCGGCGATCTCACCGTCTCAGGCAGTCACTTCAGGTCGCCCTCCAGGCGGTCGCACAGGGTCTTCAGCACCTTGATGCGGGTGTAGTACTTGTCGTTGGCCTCGACCAGCGTCCACGGCGCGATCTCGATGCTGGTGCGGTCGATCATGTCGCACACGGCGTGTTCGTAGTCGTCCCATTTCTTGCGGTTGCGCCAGTCCTCCGCTGTGATCTTGAAGCGCTTGAAGCGGGTCTTCTCGCGCTCCTTGAAGCGCTTCAGCTGCTCCTCGGCCGTCGTCGCCAGCCAGAACTTGGCGACGATGGCGCCGGAGCGCACCAGCTGGTCCTCGAAGTCGTTGATCTCCGAATAGGCGCGCATCCAGTCGCTTTCCTGGCAGAAGCCCTCGACCCGCTCCACCAGCACGCGGCCGTACCAGGAGCGGTCGAAGATGGTGACGCGACCGACGCGCGGAATGTGCCGCCAGAAGCGCCACAGGTAGGGCTGGGCGCGCTCCTCCTCGGTCGGCGCGGCGATCGGAATGGTCTGGTACTGGCGCGCGTCGAGCGCGCCGGTGATGCGGCGGATGCTGCCGCCCTTGCCGGCGGCATCCGATCCCTCGAACACCACGATCAGCGAGCGCTCCCTGAACTTCGGGTTGCGCGTGAGCAGGTTGAGCCGGCCCTGGTATTTCTCCAGATCCTTGTCGAAGCGCTTCTTGGTGAGGGCCAGGCGCATGTCGAGCGAGTTGATGAGATCGCGCCGGTCGGTGGCGATCGGCGCGGGCGGCGCGCTGACGATGGCGCGGCGGCCGCCCTTCTTCTCCTGGTCGACGCGCTTGCGCAGGGCGTCCAGCAGCGTCTTGGCCACCGTGACCGAGCGATAGCGCTCGTCGGCGCCCTCGACGACGATCCACGGCGCATGGCCCGTGCTGGTGTTGCGCAGGGTGTGCTCGGAGACGGCGCGGAACTTGTCGTAGATCCTGAAGTGGTCCCAGTCGGCCCGGGTCACCCGCCAGCGCGTGTCCTTGTCCTTCTCCAGCGCCTTCAGCCGCTTCCGCTGCGCATCCTTCGAAAGATGGAACCAGAACTTGAGGACCAGCGCGCCCTCGTCGGCGAGCATCTGCTCGAAGCGGTTGATCTCCTCGATGGACTGGTCGAGGTCGGCGGACTTGGTGTTCTTCAGCACGCGGTTGACGATGGGATCGGTGTACCAGTTGCCGAAGAGGATGCCGATCTTGCCCTTGGGCGGCAGGGCGCGCCAGAAGCGCCACATGAAGGGGCGCTCGCGCTCCTCGTCGGAGGGCGGCGGGAAGGCGTGCGTCTGGATGTGGCGCGGGTCCATCCAGGCGTTGAGCAGGTTAACCGTCTCGCCCTTGCCGGCGCCATCGACGCCGTTGATGAGGATGATGACGGGAAATTTCTTCAGCTCGCCGACGTCGAACTGCGCGTCGAGCAGGTCGGCGCGCAGCTTCGGCACTTCCTTGTCGTAGGTCGCCTTGTCGATCTTGTGTCCCAGTTCCGCCGATTCGAACATGCTTGCCCCTTTCAAATATCCCCGTGCAGCGCGCCCAGGGCGGCCAGCGCCGCGAGCCCCGCGGTTTCCGTGCGCAGGATGCGCGGACCCAGCGACAGGTCCGTGAAACCCGCTGCCCTTGCCGTCGCCGCCTCCTCCTCGCCCAGCCCGCCTTCGGGCCCGACGAGCAGGATGAATCCGCCTTCGCCGACCAGTTCGCGCGGCCGGCGCCCCGCATGGGGCGAGAGCATCAGGCGGCATACGCCATTGTCGTGCGGCAACCGGCCGAGCCATTGCCGCAGATCAAGAATCGGCGCGATTTCCGGCACCCGGTTGCGCCCGCACTGCTCGCAGGCCGCCACCGCCACCTGGCGCAGATGCGCGATGCGGCGGCCGGCGCGCTCGCCCGCCAGCCGCACCACGCTGCGCGACGCCAGCAGCGGCTGGATGCGCGCGACCCCGAGTTCGACGGCCTTCTGCACGACAAAATCCATCTTGTCGCCCGAGGGCAGCGCCTGCGCCAGGGTGAGTTCCAGCGGCGATTCGCGCTCGACGGCGTGCCAATCGCCCAGCTGCACGCGCACGGCGCGGCCGGCCTCGGCGATCTGGCCGGGATACTCGCCGCCCTCGCCGTTGAACAGCGTCACGGCATCGCCGACCGACAGCCGCAGCACGCGCAGCGCATGGTGCGCGGCGGCGGACGGCAGTTCGGCCAAACTGTTCGGTGCCAGCGATTGCGGGCAGAAGAAGCGTGGATTCATCATGCTATTATTCCGCAGCCATCGGATTTTTCCCACCACTCTTCGCCATGGTCAGCCTCACCACCCCCCTCTGCGACTTCGGCTGGAAGGCCCCGGACTTCGACCTGCCCGGCACCGACGGCCGCCGCCACAGCCTCGCCGGCGCGCGCGGTCCCAACGGCCTGCTGGTGATGTTCATCTGCAACCACTGCCCCTACGTCAAAGCGGTGCTCGACCGCATCGTGCGCGACTGCCGCGAGCTGTCCGCGCACGGCATCGGCTCCGTCGCCATCATGGCCAACGACCCGAGCGACTACCCCGAGGATTCGTGGGACAACATGGTCAGGGTCGCCCGCCGCATGGACTTCCCCTTCCCCTACGTCCTCGACGAAACACAAGAGGTGGCGAAGGCCTATGGCGCGGTGTGCACGCCGGACTTCTTCGGCTTCAACGCCGCGCTGGAGCTGCAGTACCGCGGCCGGCTCGATGCCTCGCGCAAGGAGTCAGTCCCCGCAGCACGGCGCGACCTGTTCGAGGCCATGCTGCAGGTGGCCAAAACCGGCGCCGGGCCGCAGGAGCAGATCCCGGGCATGGGCTGCTCGATCAAATGGAAGGACACGCCTTGAGCTCTGCCTGCTACGAGTTGTGCGCAGCGGTCACCCAGGTGGTGCGCGAAGTCGCCGCGCAGGTGGTGATGCCGCGCTACCTGCAGGTGGTGCGCGAGCACAAGGCCGACGGCAGCATCTTCACCGAAGTCGATATCGCCGCCCAGCATGCGCTCGCCGAGCGGCTGCAAAGGCTGCGCCCGCGTCCGCTGCTGGGCGAGGAGGAAATGGGCGAGGCCGAGCAGCGCCGGCTGTGGAACGAAGGCGGCGAGGGCCTGTGGATAGTCGACCCCATCGACGGCACGACCAACTTCGTCGCCGGTCTGCCCTTCTTCGCCATCTCGGTGGCCTATTTCATCGAGGGCCGCGCCGTCGTCGGCGTGGTCTACGACCCGGCCACACGGGAGATGTTCGCCGCCTCGCGCGGCGGCGGCGTCACCATGAACGGATTGAAACTGCCCCTGCGTCCGCCGGCGGCCAACCTCAAGGAATGCGTCGCCGGCGTCGACTTCAAGCGCATCCCGAAAAAACTCGGCGACGACCTCGCCACCCGGCCGCCCTACTACTCGCAGCGCAATTTCGGCTGCAGCACGCTGGAATGGGCCTACGTCGCCGCCGGCCGGCTTGATCTGCTGCTGCACGGCGGGCAGAAGCTGTGGGACTACGCCGCCGGCCGCCTCATCCTGGAAGAAGCCGGCGGGCGCATGTGCACCCTGAAGCACGACGATTTCGACGCCGACGACCTGTGGAAGCGCTCGGTCATCGCCGCGGTCGACCCGCAGCTTTTTTCGGCCTGGCGCGACTGGATCCGCTCGCGGCGCTAGGGCGTGTTCTCATTCAATCTGTCGGTGCGAACGGGTCTTTCCGGGCGCAGGGCAAGGCGCGACGGCGAAGACAGTAGTTATTCTACGGCGAGCCGCCGCAACGCGGCCATGCGCCCGGAAAGACCCGTTCCCTTCGGGTTGTGGCCAAAAGCGCCGGCCGCGTCGTTGCGCTCCTCGCCAAGGGAATGACCCTTGGCCGCGTCGCGCGCCTAGCGGTCGACGCTTTTGGCCACAACGCATCCGACAGATTGAATGAGAACACGCCCTAGGCATTGTCTATCCTTGACACTGGCATGAGAAAGGTGGGAAGCTGGCCTGGCGTTTCTTCCAGTGCTCGACTAACCCAACCATGCCGGTAACTCGCAATCAAGTTGTTGCGGAGGGGCTCAACAAGGCAGCGGTCTTGCCCTACGAACTTCGTCTTGAAGATTTCAAGCTCGCCATTCAGGATGTTTACGATTTCTTCTTTGACGTAAATTCCCGTCTGGTCGAGAAAGGACTTGATCGCCTCGACGACATGCTTCGACCTGCAATCATGTCGGGCGTGTTGTCCGATATGCTGACAGCCAGTCTCGCCAAGCATTCGCGTTCATTGGCAGAGAATCGCTACTTCAACGGGCACCCTGATCTCGTCGTCAAAGGCAAATACCCCGGCAATAGTGTCAAGGCCGGCGAGCAAGGAATTGAAATCAAGACTACGCGCAAAGCGGGAGGGGCTGTTGACACTCACGGTGCCCGCAATCAATGGATGTGCGTGTTCGTTTATGAAGTCGACAACACCTCCGAACCCGCAAGCGACCGGGCTCCGCTCCGATTTACGGAAATTTACTTGGGCAAAGTTGAAATAGCCGATTTCCGCAAGAACGCCCGGGGGGAACTTGGCACGAGGACCGCCACCCTTCACGCCGAAGGAATCGCGAAACTTCGACGGTGCTGGATCTACCGGCTATAGCCGTTGATTGACGGTAGTTTGGCCAACTTCGGTATCGCTTTGACGGCCACGTCGTAATACGCGGCATCTTTCTCGATGCCGACGCTTTCATATCCCGTAGCCTCCGCAGCTGCCAACGTGGAACCGGAACCGGCAAAGGGATCCAACACGATGCCTTTTCCAAGCGGCAACACGCCCCGCACAAGTTGTCGAAGAAAAGCTTGAGGCTTAAGGCTCGGGTGGGGTGCCAGCGCCCGCTCCGCGGGACGCGTTGGAGAGGATTCAATCACGTCACCGAACGGGCGATCCGCAGAAATCCGCCTAAACCCACCCGTGCCCCACTTCCGCAGGTTGTCCTGGACACGCCCCTCCAAGGGTTTGCGGAATACCAGCCAAGGCTCCCACATGGACCGCGGCATGACACTGACCTCGGAAAACTCTTCATGCGCGTGCTTGGGTCGGTCACCACCGCGCATTGTCATGACCAATCGGACGATCTCTCCCCGCCGCTCAAGCCCCGCACGCGCCAGCGCGCCGGATATCAGGTATGACAGGAGTGGGTTGCTCGCCACGACGACATTCGCACCTGGCACCAATACCGGAAGCGCCCGCGCAGCCCACTCGGTAAAGAATTGTTCGAGTGCATCGAGGTCGGTCTGCTTTAGCACCGTGAAGCGGGGCAAGGGAGATCTCGTAGTGCCGTCGAATGAAGGCGGCATCCTCCAAACCCCACCTTTACCGGCCCGTAACTTCTTTTGCTCCAAGTCCGAGTATTCCACCAAGCCGTAAGGCGGGTCGGTAACGATCGCATGCACGGAGTGCGCCGGCTGTCGCGCCAGCCACGCAAGACCATCGTCCTGGACCAGAGTGGCCTTACCGATGGTAATTGAGCGGCTCGCCGGCTTTTCGCTGAAGTGTTCAGGTTGGTATCCAAAACCGTTCAGCACATATTGGGCGCGATTCATCCGAGCGAAGAGCTGCGGGGTGTTCAATTGCAAATATGACCTTACCGACGAAGACGGAACATCTCCAATGAGCGCCGTAACTTGCCGGGTTATGTCTGCAACGCTCGCCCCCTGCGGGCGAGCTTTCAGAACGCTCACTATGGCGTCTCGTACTTCTCCGGGGCGTTTTCTCATCTCTGACAAGGCTTCATATCGAGTTCAACCCGATACTATCTGCCTGACGTCTAGACGTCAATTCTTTTTGATTGCGATCTGCTCAACCCCCTTACCGACTTCGACGCCGACGACCTGTGGAAGCGCTCGGTCATCGCCGCGGTCGACCCGCAGCTTTTTTCGGCCTGGCGCGACTGGATCCGCTCGCGCCGGTGATCGGCGCGGGCGGCTCGGCGAGCCCGCCGCTTTCCCGCAGCAGGAACTGGCGAAACGCCTCCGCCACCGGCAGCAGGCGCTTCTCCGAGCGGTGAACAATGTACCAGTGGCGCTTCAGCGGCGTCCCCGTCACGTTGAGTCGTGCGATATTGCCCGTCGCCAGCTCGAGCGCGATGGTGCGCTCCGAAATGAAGGAAATCCCCATGCCGGCCATCACCGCCTGTTTGATGGTCTCGTTGCTGGTCATCTCCACCGTGCGCTGCGGCACCACGCCGTTTTCCGTCAGGAAACGCTCCATCGCAGCACGCGTGCCCGAACCCGGCTCGCGCAGCAGGAAGCTCTCTTCGGCCAGTTGCTTCGGCGCAATGCGCTTCGCCCCGGCCAGCGGATGATCCGGTGCCGCGACAAAGACCAGCGGGTTTTCGGCGAAGGGCTCCGACACCGTCTCCAGTTCCTGCGGCGGCCGCCCCATGATGGCGAGGTCGATTTCGTTGTCGGCAAGCTGCTGCACGATGGCGCCGCGGTTGTGCACGCCGAGGCGCAGCTCGACTTCCGGGTGTGCAGTGCGAAAGGCCGTGAGCAGGCGCGGCGCGAAATACTTGGCGGTGGACACCACGCCGATGTTGAGCCGCCCGCCGCGCAGCCCCTTCATCGCCGAGAGCGCCTCCTCGGCCTCGCGCAACTGCTGGGCGATGACGCGGGCGTGGCGCGCCAGTTCGTTGCCGGCCTCGGTGAGGAAGACCCGCTTGCCGACCTGCTCGGTGAGCGGCAGGCCGGCCGCCTCCTCCAGGCTGCGCACCTGCATGGAGACTGCCGGCTGGGTCAGGTGCAATTCGTCGGCGGCGCGCGAAAAAGACAGGTGGCGCGCCACCGCCTCGAAGATCTTCAACTGGCGCAGGGTCAGGTGCATGGGACGCCTCTTTCCATAAGGTTTAGCGCAAGATTACCATAACAAACATTTAGTTCACCTTATGGATATTCGGGACTACAGTTCGCCCCATATTCAACGCGACCGAGAACCGAAGGAGAAAGCATGGACCAGTCGAACCGCTACGCCGACCTGAGCCTCAAGGAAGAAGACCTGATCAAGGGCGACAAGCATGTGCTGGTCGCCTATCACATGCAGCCCGCCACGGGCTACGGCTACCTTGAAGTGGCGGCGCACATTGCCGCCGAATCGTCCACCGGCACCAACGTGGAAGTCAGCACCACGGACGACTTCACCAAGGGGGTGGATGCGCTGGTGTACTTCATCGACGAAGCCAACGGCGTGATGAAGGTTGCCTATCCGAATGACCTGTTCGACCGCAACCTGACCGACGGCCGCGCCATGCTGGTGTCGTTCCTGACGCTGGCGATCGGCAACAACCAGGGCATGGGCGATGTGAAGCATCTGCAGATGCAGGATTTCTACGTGCCCTGGTCGATGTTGCGCATGTATGACGGCCCGGCCAAGGACATCACCGACCTGTGGGACATTCTGGGTCGCCCCCGCGTCAATGGCGGCTACATCGCCGGCACCATCATCAAGCCCAAACTGGGCCTGCGTCCCGAGCCCTTCGCCAAGGCCGCCTACCAGTTCTGGCTCGGTGGCGACTTCATCAAGAACGACGAACCCCAGGGCAACCAGGTGTTCTGCCCGACCAAGAAGGTCATCCCGCTGGTGTATGACGCGATGAAGCGCGCCATGGACGAAACCGGCCAGGCCAAGCTGTTCTCCGCCAACATCACCGCTGACGACCATTACGAAATGCTCGCCCGCGCCGATTACATTCTGGAAACCTTCGGTCCGGATGCCAACAAGGTCGCCTTCCTGGTGGACGGCTATGTCGGCGGCCCCGGCATGATCACCACCGCGCGCCGTCAGTACCCCGGCCAGTACCTGCACTATCACCGTGCCGGTCACGGCGCTGTCACCTCGCCTTCTTCGGTGCGCGGCTATACCGCCTTCGTGCTGGCCAAGATGTCGCGTCTGCAGGGTGCTTCCGGCATTCACGTCGGCACCATGGGCTACGGCAAGATGGAAGGCGGCAAGGATGACCGCAACATCGCCTACATGATCGAGCGGGACTCCGCGGACGGCCCCTACTACCATCAGGAATGGCACGGCATGAAGCCCACCACCCCGATCATCTCCGGCGGCATGAACGCGCTGCGCCTGCCCGGCTTCTTCGAGAACCTCGGCCACGGCAACGTGATCAACACCTCCGGGGGCGGTTCCTACGGCCACATCGACAGCCCGGCCGCCGGCGCGATCTCCCTGCGCCAGTCGTATGAATGCTGGAAGTCCGGCGCCGATCCGATCGCATTCGCGAAAGAGCACAAGGAATTCGCCCGCGCCTTCGAGTCGTTCCCGAAGGATGCCGACAAGCTATTCCCCGGCTGGCGTGAAAAACTCGGTGTCCACAAGTAATCCGGACTCTGATAGAAACAACCCCGCCACGGCGGGGTTTTTTGCCTCGCCATACCTGACCGTTTTGATCGGATAAAACCATGTCCAACCAGGATCAGTACAAGGTTCACCGGGAGCCTTTCTATCAAGCGCAGGGCAGGGAAGTGATCCTCTACGAGGCCGCCTACGCCGCCCGGCTGCCGGTGATGCTGAAAGGCCCGACCGGCTGCGGCAAGTCGCGCTTCGTCGAATACATGGCCTGGAAGCTGGGCAAGCCGCTGATCACCGTGGCCTGCAACGAGGACATGACGGCGTCCGATCTCGTCGGCCGCTACCTGCTCGAAGCCAACGGCACGCGCTGGCTCGATGGCCCTCTCACCACCGCCGCCCGCATCGGGGCGATCTGCTATCTCGACGAGATCGTCGAGGCGCGCCAGGACACCACCGTGGTGATCCACCCGCTGACAGATCACCGCCGCGTGCTGCCGATCGACAAGAAGGGCGAGCTGATCGAGGCGCATGCCGACTTCCAGCTGGTGATTTCCTACAATCCCGGCTACCAGAGCCTGATGAAGGACCTGAAGCAATCCACCAAGCAGCGCTTCACCGCCTTCGATTTCGATTACCCGGAAGCGGCGCTGGAAACGCTGATCGTGACGAAGGAAACCGGCCTGGACGAGGCCAGCGCAGCCAGGCTGGTGAAGATCGCCCAGGCCGCGCGCAACCTCAAGGGCCACGGACTCGACGAGGGCATTTCCACCCGCCTCGTGGTATATGCCGCGACGCTGATCAGGGGCGGCGTCGCCCCGCAGGATGCCTGCCGCATGGCCATGGCGCGACCGATCACCGACGACGCCGACATCCGCGCGACGCTGGATCATGCGATCGACGCGACGTTTGACCCAAGCCCGGCCTGAGCGCCCGGCGCAAGCCATGGAAAAGTCAGTGCCGGGGATACGGCGATGACTGCCGGAATCCGCCCCGCGACAGACACCCGCAAGCAGGCCATGCTGCACCCGCAGGTGCAGGCCTACTGGCAGGAAATCGACTGCGGCTTTCAGCAGGTGGCCGATGTTTTCGAGGAATGCCTCTACGAGGCGCTGAGCACCTTTTCCAGGGAGGAGATCAAGGCCTATCTCGAGGCGGCGCGCGTCCTCGGCAAACTCGGGCGCGGCCCGGAGCCGATGCTGGCTTTTCTCGAGGAATGGCCGAGTGTCGCCACCGCCATCGGCGGCGATGTCCTGCCGCCGGTGATGGGCCTGGTGCGCGCGATGCAGAAGTCGCCCAACGGCAACGCCATCGCGCCCTTCCTGCAGACCCTGGCGGCCGTGGCGCGGCGCCTGCAATCCGCGGAACAGTTGCAGTTCTACATCGACATTGCACAGGACCTGATGGTGCGCACCACGGGGTCCATCCACGGCCATCACACCACCTTTCCCAGCCCGGGCCTGCCGGAATTTTTTGCCCGGGCGCCTTTCCTCGCCAACATGCTGTCCATGGCCGGCGTGAGGAACTGGGTGGAATACGGCGTCCGCCACTACGGCAATCACCCGGAACGGCAGACCGACTACTTCAAGCTGCAATCGGCCGACAGCCGCGCCGTGCTGCAGCGCGAGCGTCACGGCACGCTGTTCGCCGACGTCGAGCGGCGGCTCGATCTCTACCTGCGCGCGCTGTGGCGCGACAGCGACCAACTGGTGCCTTATTCCACCGCCTTCGACGAACTGCGCAAGCCGATTCCCTATTACGACAGTCTGGGCCTGCGCGTGCCCGACGTGCTCGACGACGCCCATGGGCCCGGTGGCACAGTGAGCGGCCTCGACCGCTACCGCGCCGTGCTCGCCCACATGGTCGGCCACCGCCGCTGGAGCCGGCCGCAGATCGCCGACAACTGGAGCCCGTTCCAGCGCATGGCGGTGGAGTGCTTCGAGGACTGCCGCATCGAGACCCTGCTGATCCGCGAATACCCCGGCCTGCGCCGCATCTTCCTCGCCCTGCACCCGAAGCCCGTCGCGGATGCCTGCGACCCGGAGACCACCTCCTGCCTGCGCCACCGTCTGGCGATGCTGTCCCGCGCCCTGATCGATCCGCAGCACGGCTACACCGACGCGGACCTGCTGGAGTACGCCCGGCGCTTTCACGAACTGCTGGCGGATCACGCCGAAGCCGGCACGACGGAAATCGCCGACCTGGCGCTCGCCTACGTCGCGAAAACCCGCCGCCAGAGCGATCAGCTCGCCAAGGTTCATTTCGACGACACCGTCATCGACTACCGCGACGACAACCGTCACCTGTGGCAATACATCGAGGACAGCGACGACGAAGACTTCTTCGACGATCCGGACAAGAAGAACAAGAAACCATCGGAGGTGGCCGGCCTGCCGCCGCGCCACTATCCGGAGTGGGACTATCAGAGCCAGACTTACCGGCCGGACTGGGTGAGCCTTTACGAATCCCTGCACCCGAGCGGCAATCCCGCGGACATCGACAGGCTGCTGACCAAGCACGCCGCGCTGGCCAAACGCCTCAAGCGCCTGCTCGACCTGCTCAAGCCGCAGGACAAGGTGCGCATTCGCTATCAGGAAGAAGGCAGCGAGCTCGACCTCGATGTGGCGCTGCGTTCCCTGATCGACTTCAAGGGCGGCGCCATGCCCGACCCGCGCATCAACATGAGCCACCGCACCGACGGCCGCGACATTCAGGTCCTGCTGCTGCTCGACTTGTCCGAGTCGCTCAACCAGCAGGCGGGAGGCGCGGACAACGCAAGCGGGCAAACCATCCTCGAACTCAGCCAGGAAGCCGTTTCGCTGCTGGCCTGGGCCATCGATTGCCTGGGCGACCCGCTCGCCATCGCCGGATTTCACTCCAATACCCGCCACGAGGTGCGCTACCAGCACATCAAGGGCTTTTCGGAGCGCTGGGACGACACCGTCAAGGCACGGCTGGCGGCGATGGCGGCGGGCTGGTCGACGCGCATGGGTGCGGCCCTGCGCCACGCCGGCCACTATCTCTCGGCGCGCAAGGCCGACAAGCGCATCCTGTTGCTGCTCACCGACGGCGAGCCGTCCGACATCGACGTGGCCGATCCCGAGAGCCTGCGCGCCGATGCGAAAAAGGCCGTCGCCGAACTGGACACGCAAGGCATCGCCACCTTCTGCCTTTCGCTCGATCCGAAGGCCGACGAATACGTGCGCGAAATCTTCGGCAAGCGCCATCTGGTGCTCGACCGGGTTGCACGCCTGCCGGAAAAGCTGCCGTTGCTCTATATGGCGCTGACGCGCTAGCGAGCCTCTGAACCCATCCTCTGTGGCTCAGACGGATCCGGTTCGGAGGCTCGTTGTATAAGAGCTTTCTTATTCGTTCCATAACAATTTTTGAATGGAACTTATGCATCGCCCCCATTACAGTTCCGCTATCGTCGGCCGCCGGGCAGCGATGCCTGCCTTGTTGCCCGGCGCCGCCCAAGGATTCAAACACTCAGCAAGGGGTTAGCCATGTCCGCCAAGCATCCCGTCATCGCCATCACCGGCTCCTCCGGCGCCGGCACGTCCACCGTCAAGCGCAGCTTCGAGCACATCTTCCGCCGCGAAAGCATCCTCGCCGCCGTCATCGAGGGCGACAGCTTCCACAAATACGACCGCGAGGAAATGAAGAAGGCCATCCAGATGTCGGAGAAAGCCGGCGTCTGCGAACACATCAGCCACTTCGGTCCGGAAGCCAACCTCTTCGAGGAACTCGAGGCCACCTTCAAGGGCTACGGCGAAACCGGCACGACGAAGCGCCGCTACTACCTGCACAACGACGAGGAAGCCGAACCCTGGAAGCAGAAGCCGGGCACATTCACGCCCTGGGAGGACCTCCCCCAAGGCACCGACTGCCTGTTCTACGAGGGCCTGCACGGCGGCGTCAAGACCGACACGGTGGACGTCGCCCGGCAGACCGACCTGCTCGTCGGCGTCGTGCCGACGGTCAACCTCGAGTGGATCCAGAAGATCCACCGCGACACCAGCACGCGCGGCTACTCGGTCGAGGCGGTGACGCAGACCATCCTGCGCCGCATGTACGATTACGTGCACTACATCACGCCGCAGTTCTCGCGCACCCACATCAACTTCCAGCGCGTGCCGGTGGTGGACACCTCCAACCCCTTCATCGCGCGCGACATCCCGACGCTGGACGAGTCCTTCGTGGTGATCCGCTACCGCGACCCGCACGGCGTGGACTTCCCCTACCTGCTGACCATGATCCACGACTCCTTCATGTCGCGGCCGAACTGCATCGTCGTGCCCGGCGGCAAGATGGAGCTGGCCATCCAGCTCGTCCTCACCCCGCTGGTCCTGCATCTGATGGAGAAGCGCAGGAAGGCCTGAACTACCAAAACAGCCCGGTTTGGAAGATAATTTGCAGTTTTCCGGCGGGCACCACTGATCCAGGAAATCAAGGGGAAACAGATGTCCATCCAGAGCGCCACTTTCAGCGACTTCGAGAAGCCCGTGTTCAACAACCTGACCAGCGCCATCCGCGCCCTCGCCATGGACGCGGTGGAAAAGGCCAAATCCGGCCACCCCGGCGCCCCCATGGGCATGGCGGAAATCGCCGAGGTGCTGTGGAACCACCACCTGCGCCACAACCCGGCCAACCCGAAGTGGGCCGACCGCGACCGCTTCGTGCTGTCCAACGGCCACGGCTCGATGCTCATCTACGCCCTGCTGCACCTGACGGGCTACGACGTCTCCATCGACGACATCAAGCAGTTCCGCCAGCTGCATTCGAAGACGCCGGGCCACCCCGAATACGGCTACACCCCCGGTGTCGAGACCACCACCGGCCCGCTCGGCCAGGGCATCACCAACGCCGTCGGCATGGCCATGGCGGAAAAGCTGCTTGCCGCCGAGTTCAACCGGCCCGGCCACGAGATCGTCGACCACCGCACCTACGCCTTCCTCGGCGACGGCTGCCTGATGGAGGGCATATCGCATGAGGCCTGCGCGCTCGCCGGCACCTGGGGCCTGGGCAAGCTGACCGCCTTCTGGGACGACAACGGCATTTCCATCGACGGCCACGTCGAAGGCTGGTTCACCGACGACACGCCGCGCCGCTTCGAGGCCTACGGCTGGCAGGTGATCCCCAACGTGAACGGCCACGATCCCGAGGCCATCCACGCCGCCATCAAGAAGGCCCAGGCCGAGGCCTCGCGCCCGACCCTGATCTGCTGCAAGACGCGCATCGGCATGGGCGCCCCCGGCAAGGTCGGCACCCATGACGTGCACGGCGCGCCGCTGGGCGACGCCGAGATCGCCGCCGCCCGCCCGCACATGGGCTGGGTGTTCCCGCCCTTCGAGATTCCGCAGGAAGTCTATGAGGCCTGGGACGCGCGCAAGAAGGGCACCACGCTGGAATCCGACTGGAACCAGACGTTCGCGCGCTACGCGAAGCAATATCCGGAACTGGCGGCCGAATTCAAGCGCCGCATGGCCGGCGACTTGCCCGCCAACTGGGCCGGGCATGCGAAAAAAGCCCTCGCCGAGATCAACGCCAAGGGCGAGACCGTCGCCACGCGCAAGGCCTCGCAGATCGCCATCAATGCGCTGGCGCCCGCGCTGCCCGAATTCGTCGGCGGCTCGGCCGACCTGACCGGGTCGAACCTGACCAACTGGAGCGGCTGCAAGCACGTCTCCGGCCGCACCCCCGGCAACTACATCTCCTACGGCGTGCGCGAGTTCGGCATGTCGCACATCATGAACGGCATGGCCCTGCACGGCGGCATCCTGCCCTTCGGCGGCACCTTCCTGATGTTCTCGGAATACGCCCGCAACGCCCTGCGCATGTCGGCGCTGATGAAGCAGCGGGTGATCTACGTTTTCACGCACGACTCCATCGGCCTCGGCGAGGACGGCCCGACGCACCAGCCGGTCGAGCAGACCGCCACGCTGCGCATGATCCCGAACATGGACGTCTGGCGCCCCTGCGACACCGTCGAGACCATGGTGGCGTGGACGCAGGCGGTGGAGAAGCGCAGCGGCCCGTCGGCGCTGTGCCTGTCGCGGCAGAACCTGCCCTTCGTCAAGCGCGACGACGCCCAGGTCGCCGCCGTTGCGCGCGGCGGCTATGTCCTCTCCGAGGCGCAAGGACAGGCCAAGGCCGCGATCATCGCCACCGGATCGGAAGTCGACCTGGCTCTCAAGGCGCAGGCGGCGCTGGCCCAGGAAGGCATCCCGGTGCGCGTGGTTTCCATGCCCAATACCAACGCCTTCGACCGCCAGGATGCGGCCTACAGGGAAAGCGTGCTGCCGAAAGGGCTGCGGCGCGTTGCCGTGGAGGCCGGCGTCACCGGCGGCTGGTACAAATACGTCGGACTGGATGGGGTGGTGATCGGCCTCGACCGCTTCGGCGAGTCGGCCCCGGCCGGCGTGCTGTTCAAGGAATTCGGCTTCACCGTGGCGAACGTGGTGAAAGCCGTGGAATCGGTTCTGTAATTTCTAATCTGGAGATCACCTCATGGCAATCAAAGTCGGCATCAACGGTTTCGGACGCATCGGACGCATGGCATTCCGCGCAATCGCCAAGGACTTTCCCGAGATCGAGGTCGTTGCCATCAACGACCTGCTCGATCCCGACTACCTGGCCTACATGCTGCAGTACGACTCCGTGCATGGCCGCTTCAGCGGCAGCATCTCCGTCGAAGGCAGCAACCTGATCGTCAACGGCAAGAAGATCCGCCTGACCGCCGAGAAGGATCCCGCCAGCCTGAAATGGGGCGAGGTCGGCGCCGACATCGTCATCGAATCCACCGGCTTCTTCCTGACCAAGGACACCTGCCAGAAGCACCTCGACGCCGGCGCGAAGAAAGTCGTCCAGTCGGCCCCGTCGAAGGACGACACGCCGATGTTCGTCTATGGCGTCAACCACGAGAAGTACGCCGGCCAGACCATCGTCTCCGCCGCCTCCTGCACCACCAACTGCCTGGCTCCCGTCGCCAAGGTGCTCAACGACAACTGGGGCATCAAGCGCGGCCTGATGACCACCGTTCACGCCGCCACCGCCACGCAGAAGACCGTCGACGGCCCCTCCAGCAAGGACTGGCGCGGCGGCCGCGGCATCCTCGAGAACATCATCCCGTCCTCGACCGGCGCCGCCAAGGCCGTCGGCGTGGTGCTGCCCGAACTCAACAAGAAGCTCACCGGCATGGCCTTCCGCGTGCCCACCTCGGACGTCTCGGTGGTCGACCTCACCGTCGAGCTGAACAAGGAAGCCTCCTACGAGGACATCTGCAAGGCCATGAAGGCCGCCTCCGAAGGCGCCATGAAGGGCGTGCTCGGCTACACCGAGGACAAGGTCGTCGCCACCGACTTCCGCGGCTGCTCGCAGCCGTCGATCTTCGACGCCGACGCCGGCATCGCCCTGGACAAGACCTTCGTCAAGGTCGTCTCCTGGTACGACAACGAGTACGGCTACACCTGCAACATGCTGCGCTTCGTCAAGCACGTCGCCAAGTAAGCAGCAAAGCGTGAGGAGTGAGGCGTGAGGGGTTAGGAGTACACCCTCGCTGCCCTACTCCTCACCCCTCACTCCTCACCCCTCACTGTTCTTTATGAAATTCAAGAAACTCACCGATTTCGACCTCGCCGGCAAGCGCGTCTTCATCCGCGCCGACCTCAACGTGCCGGTCAAGGACGGCAAGGTCACCTCCGACGCCCGCATCACGGCCTCCATGCCCACCATCGAGCACTGCCTGAAGGCGGGCGCAAAGGTGATGGTCACCTCCCACCTCGGCCGCCCCGAGGAGGGCGTGTTCACCGAGGAGAATTCGCTCAAGCCGGTGGCCGACGTGATGGCCGCCAAGCTCGGCCGACCGGTGCGCCTGGTGCGCGACTGGGTCGACGGCGGCTCATGGGTAAATGAGGTCGCGGCCGGCGAAGTGGTGCTGCTGGAGAACTGCCGCTTCAACAAGGGCGAGAAGAAGAACATCGAGGCGACGGCGAGGAAGTACGCGGCGCTGTGCGACCTCTTCGTCATGGACGCCTTCGGCACCGCACACCGCGCCGAGGGCACCACCTACGGCATCGCCCAGTTCGCCCCGGCGGCCTGCGCCGGCCTGCTGGTCGCCGAAGAGCTCGACGCGCTGTCGAAGGCCCTGCTCAGCCCGGCCCGGCCGATGGTCGCCATCGTCGGCGGCTCCAAGGTCTCCACCAAGCTGACGGTGCTCGAATCCCTCTCCGAGAAAGTCGACCAGCTGGTGGTCGGCGGCGGCATCGCCAACACCTTCCTCCAGGCCAGCGGCAAGAATGTCGGCAAATCGCTGTGCGAGCACGACCTGGTGCCCACCGCCCAGGCGCTGATGCAGAAGATGTCGGCGCGCGGCGCCACCATTCCGATCGCCGTCGATGTGGTCTGCGGCAAGAAATTCGATGCCGCCGAACCGGCCGTACTGAAGGACTCAGGCAAGGTGGCCGACGACGACATGATCTTCGACATCGGCCCGAAGAGCACGCAGGAACTGGTCGACATCATCATGCAGGCCGGCACCGTGGTGTGGAACGGCCCCGTCGGCGTCTTCGAGTTCGACCAGTTCGGCGAGGGCACGAAGAAGATCGCCGCAGCCATCGCCGCGACCAAGGCCTTCACCCTGGCCGGCGGCGGCGACACCATCGCCGCCATCCAGAAATACGACATCTACGACAAGGTGTCCTACATCTCGACGGCCGGCGGCGCCTTCCTGGAATTCCTCGAAGGCAAGACCCTGCCGGCAGTGGATATTCTGGAACAAAGGGCAAAGAACTGAAAAATCCCGAACCACAGAGGTCACAGAGTACACAGAGTACACAGAGGAAACCATCTCTTGATCTCTCTGTGCCCTCTGTGCCCTCTGTGTTCTCTGTGGTGAAGGCTTTTTAAATGCAACGCTCGACCAAAATCGTCGCCACCCTCGGCCCGGCCAGTTCCAGCCAGGAGGTAATGACGCGGATGATCGCCGCCGGCGTCGATGTCGTGCGCCTCAATTTCTCCCATGGCACGGCCGACGACCACCGCAAGCGCGTCGCCCTGCTGCGCGAAATCGTGCGCAAGGTCGGCCGCACCGTCGGCATCATGGTCGACCTGCAGGGCCCCAAGATCCGCGTCGGCAAGTTCGCCGCCGGCAAGGCGGAACTCAAGCCTGGCAGCGACTTCGTTCTCGATGCGTCGGGTACGCCCGGCGACGCGACACGCGTCGGCCTCGACTACCCCGACCTGATCGATGACCTGGCCGCCGGCGACGTGCTGCTGCTCGACGACGGTCGCATCGTGCTCGAAGTGGGCATGATCATCGAGCGCGAAGTGCGCTGCCGCGTGCGCATCGGCGGCGTGCTGTCGAACAACAAGGGCATCAACAAGCAGGGCGGCGGCCTCTCGGCGCCGGCGCTCACGGCCAAGGACATGGAGGACATCCGCACCGCGGCGGAGATCAATTGCGATTTCGTCGCCGTCTCCTTCCCCAAGTCCGGCGCCGACATGCGCCTGGCGCGCGAGCTGCTGCGCAACGCCGGATCGGACGCCCTGCTTGTCGCCAAGATCGAGCGGGTCGAGGCCATCGCCGCGCTGGAGGACATCCTGCATGCCTCGGACGCCATCATGGTGGCGCGCGGCGACCTCGCCGTGGAGGTGGGCGACGCCGCCGTGCCGGCCCTGCAGAAGCGCCTGATCCGCGCCGCGCGCGAGCACAACAAGATCGCCATCACCGCCACGCAGATGATGGAATCGATGATTTCCAGCCCGGTGCCGACGCGCGCCGAAGTCTCCGATGTCGCCAACGCCGTGCTCGACGGCACCGACGCCGTGATGCTCTCGGCCGAGACCGCGTCCGGCGCCTATCCGGTGGAAACGGTCGAGGCCATGGCGCGCATCTGCCTCGAAGCCGAGAAATCGCACGAGATCAAGCTGGACCACCATTTCCTCGACCGCGTGTTCACCCGCATCGACCAGTCGATCGCCATGGCGGCGCTGTTCACCGCCTACCACCTCAAGGTCAAGGCCATCGCCGCGCTGACGCAGTCCGGCTCGACCGCGCTGTGGATGTCGCGCATCCACTGCGGCGTGCCCATCTTCGCCCTGACGCCGGAGATCCGCAGCCGCTACCGCATGAGCCTCTACCGCGACGTCTATCCGCTGCTGATGCGCTACATCGGCCACGACCGCGACGAGCTGCTGCGCGAGGCCGAGCACATCCTGATCGAGTCCGGCGCCGTCGAGATCGGCGACACCATCGTGCTCACCATCGGCGAGCCGATCGGCACGCCGGGCGGCACCAACACCATGAAAATCGTGCGTGTCGGCGAACATAGTCATTCGCCCGGCCGCAGCAGCCTTTAAACCCTAGGAGACCCCGCCATGCCCCTCGTATCCATGCGCCAACTGCTCGACCACGCCGCCGAAAACGGCTACGGCCTGCCCGCCTTCAACGTCAACAACCTGGAACAGGTGCGCGCCATCATGGAGGCCGCCGACGAGACCAACAGCCCGGTCATCATGCAGGGCTCGGCCGGCGCGCGCAAATACGCCGGCGAAGCCTTCCTGCGCCACCTCATCGAGGCCGCCATCGAGGCCTATCCGCACATCCCGGTGGTGATGCACCAGGACCACGGCGCCAGCCCGGCGGTGTGCGTGGCGGCGATCCGCTCCGGCTTCTCCAGCGTCATGATGGACGGCTCGCTGATGGACGACGCCAAGACGCCGTCCTCCTACGAATACAACGTCGAGGTGTCGCGCCGCGTCGTCGACATCGCCCACTCGATCGGCGTCACCGTGGAAGCCGAGCTGGGCGTGCTCGGCTCGCTCGAAACCATGCAGGGCGACAAGGAGGACGGCCACGGCGCCGAGGGCAGGATGACGCGCGAGCAACTGCTCACCGACCCCAACCAGGCCGCCGACTTCGTGCAGAAGACGCAGTGCGACGCGCTGGCCATCGCCATCGGCACCTCGCACGGCGCCTACAAATTCACGCGCAAGCCGACCGGCGACATCCTCGCCATCGACCGCATCAAGGAAATCCACGCGCGCATCCCCAACACCCACCTGGTGATGCACGGCTCTTCCAGCGTGCCGCAGGAGTGGCTGGAGGTCATCCGCAAGTACGGCGGCCAGATGAAGGAGACCTACGGCGTGCCGGTCGAGGAGATCGTCACCGGCATCAAGCACGGCGTACGCAAGGTGAACATCGATACCGACATCCGTCTCGCCATGACCGGCGCCATGCGCCGCCACATGGCCGAGAAGCCGGCCGAGTTCGATCCGCGCAAGTTCCTCGCCGACGCGCAGAAGGCCGCCCGTGAAATCTGCAAGCTGCGCTACGAGGCCTTCGGCTGCGCCGGCCAGGCGGCGAAGATCAAGCCGCTGTCGCTGGAGAAGATGGCCGAGCGCTACAAGAAGGGCGAGCTGAACCAGATCGTCAAGTAAGCGCCGGAATGACAGTGGCCGCGGATTTTGCGGATGAACGCGGATAGAATCACGAGAATATCCGCGAGAATCCGCGTAATCCGCGGCTTGTTTTTTCAAAGGCCCTGACCATGGACATCCGCTCGCACACCCTCGACCGCATCCGCAAGTTCTTCAGCGGCGGCCTCGACATCGTCGAGTTCGCCGGCCTGCTGGTGATCGCCTTCGCCACCACCGTGGCGATCTACCAGGAGATCCTGGTCATGCTGGGAGCGCACAAGGTCACCCTGGCGGACCTCCTGCTGATGTTCCTCTACCTCGAGGTGCTGGCGATGATCGGCCAGTACTTCCGTTCCGGCCACATTCCCGTGCGCTACCCGCTCTACATCGCCATGGTGGCGCTGGCGCGCTACATGATCCTCGACGTGAAGGACATGAACGAATGGCGCATGCTGGCAGTGGCCTGCGCGATCTTCCTGCTCACCGTCGCCGTGCTGGCGATCCGCTTCGGCCACGTCAAGTTCCCCTACCGTGAGGACCAGGAGAGCCGTGACCGGCCCTATGTCCGCGAATAGCGCCGTACTACAGGCACTGATTTTCGACGTGGACGGGACGCTGGCGGACACCGAGCGCGACGGCCACCGGCCGGCCTTCAACGCCGCCTTCCGCGAAGCCGGACTGGACTGGCACTGGGACGAGGCGCTCTACGGCGAGCTGCTCGCCGTCACCGGCGGCAAGGAACGCATCGCCCATTTCGTTGCTCTCCACCGGCCGGATTTCGCCCGGCTGCCGGATGTCGCCGAACGGATCGCCGCCCTGCACAAGGCGAAGACTCGTCACTACACGCAACTGGCCGCCTCCGGGGCGATTCCCCTGCGTCCCGGCGTGGCACGCCTGCTCGCCGAGGCGCGTGCGGCCGGCCTGCGCCTGGCGGTGGCCACCACCACCACCCCGGAAAACGTCTCGGCCCTGCTGGTGCCCGCCCTCGGGCCGGAGGCCATGGCCTGGTTCGAGGTGATCGGCGCCGGCGACGTGGTGCCGGCGAAGAAGCCGGCGCCGGACATCTACTGGTGGGTGCTGGAGCGCCTGGGGCTGCCCGCCGCCGCCTGCCTGGCCTTCGAGGACTCGGAGAACGGCCTGAAGGCCTCCCTGGGGGCGGGACTGGCCACCGTCGTCGCCCCCTGCGACTACGCCCGGAAGGGCCGGCGAAGCCGCCCTGAAGAAGCACTCCTGGGGTGCACGCGCGGGCAGGATTTCAGCGGCGCGGCGGCCATTCTCGAAAGCCTGGAGAGGGTGACCATGCCCGACCTGCAGGCATGGTTGTCTGGAGCGCCGGCCACCGTATAATCGCGCTTTTGCCGCCGCAACATCCCCCTCCCATGAGCCAGACCGTCTACGAATCCCGCATTGCCAGCCTGCCCCTCATCGCCCGCGGCAAGGTGCGCGACATCTACGCCGTCGGCGAGCAGCAGATGCTGATCGTCACCACCGACCGCCTGTCGGCCTTCGACGTCATCCTGCCCGACCCGATCCCGGACAAGGGACGCGTGCTGACGGCCGTCTCCAGCTTCTGGTTCGAACGCCTGGCCCACATCGTGCCGAACCACCTCACCGGCATCGACCCGGAGACGGTGGTGAAGGGCGAGGACGAGCGCGCGCAGGTGCGCGGCCGCTCGGTGGTGGTGAAGCGCCTGAAGCCCCTGCCGGTCGAGGCGGTGGTGCGCGGCTACCTCATCGGCAGCGGCTGGAAGGACTACCGGAAGACCGGCGCCATCTGCGGCATTTCGCTGCCCGCCGGACTGAATATGGCGCAGAAGCTGCCGCAGCCGCTATTCACGCCGTCGACCAAGGCCGAGATGGGCGCGCACGACGAGAACATCGATTTCGCGACCGTGGAGAAGCTCCTCGGCAAGGCGCTGGCCGAACAGGTGCGCGACGTCACGCTGCGCTTCTACGGCGAGGCGTCCGACTACGCGCTGACGCGCGGCATCATCATCGCCGACACCAAGTTCGAGTTCGGCCTCGACGGTTCAGGCCGGCTGCACCTCATCGACGAGGCGCTCACCCCCGACTCCTCGCGCTTCTGGCCGGCCGACGAGTACCGCGAGGGCATCAGCCCGCCCAGCTTCGACAAGCAGATCGTGCGCGATTACCTGGAGACCCTGGACTGGAACAAGCAGGCGCCCGGGCCGAAACTTCCGGCCGAGATCATCGCCAAGACGACGGCCAAGTACCGCGAGGCCTACGAGCGGCTCACCGGCCGGAAGCTTGATTGAGCGCAACCCAACCCCAACTATGAAGGGCGCGCCAAGCGCCCTTCTCTTTTAGAAAAACCATGATGACGACCAACCCTTTGCTCGACTTCTCCTGCCTGCCGCGCTTCGACGCCATCCGGCCCGAACACGTCACGCCCGCGATCACCGAACTGCTCGCCGAAAACCGCGCCCAGCTGGCGCGCCTGGAGACGGCGCCCGCCTCCTGGGCGGACTTCGCCGCGCCCTTCTTCGACGGCAGCGAGCGCCTGTCGCGCGCCTGGGGCGTCGTCGGCCACCTGCACTCGGTGATGGACGTGCCGGAATGGCGCGAGGCCTACAACGCCAACCTGCCGGAGGTGACGCGCTTCTTCGCCGAGCTGGGGCAGAACCAGCACCTCTTCGCCCAGTTCAAGGCGCTCAAGGACGGCCCTGGCTTCATCCATCTCTCGACCGCGCAGCGCCGCATCGTCGAACACGAGATCCGCGACTTCCGCCTCTCCGGCGCCGAACTGCCGGAAGACGCCAAGCCGCGCTTCCAGGCCATCCAGGAGGAACTGGCCAGTCTGCAGGCCAGGTTCTCCGAAAACCTGCTCGACGCCACCAACGCCTTCGCCGAGATCGTCACCGACGCGGCGGAACTGGCCGGCATTCCCGCCGACGCCGTCGAAACGGCGCGCGACGCCGCGGAGAAGGCGGGAATCAAGGGCTGGAAGTTCACCCTGCACATGCCCTCCTACCTGCCGGTGATGCAGTACGCCGAAAGCCGCCGCCTGCGCGAACAGCTCTATCGCGGCTACGCCACCCGCGCCGCCGAGTTCCACGATCTCGGCGGCAAGCCGGAGTGGGACAACATGCCGCTCATCCGCCGCATCCTCGAATTGCGCGCGGAAGAGGCCGGCCATCTCGGCTACGGCAACTACGCCGAGGTGTCGCTGGTGCCGAAGATGGCCGAATCGCCGGCCGACGTGCTGGCCTTCCTGCGCGAACTGGCCGTGAAATCCAAGCCCTTCGCCGAGCGCGACATGGCCGAGCTGCGCGACTTCGCCGTATTGCAGGGACTGACTTTGCTCGAACCCTGGGACATCGGCTGGGCCTCGGAGAAACTCAAGCAGGCTCGCTACAGCTTTTCCGACGAGGAAGTGCGCCAGTACTTCCCCGAGCACAAGGTGCTGGAAGGATTGTTCCATGTCGTCGAGACCCTGTTCGCCGTGCGCATCCGGCCCGACACGGCGCCGGCCTGGCACGAAGACGTGCGCTTCTTCCGCATCGAGGATGCCACAGGCGGACTGGTCGGCCAGTTCTACCTCGATCTCTACGCCCGCGACACGAAGCGCGGCGGCGCCTGGATGGACGATGCCATCACACGGCGGCGCACCGACAGCGGCATCCAGACGCCGGTGGCCTACCTCAACTGCAACTTCTCGCGGCCGGTCGGAAACAAGCCCGCCCTGTTCACCCACGACGAGGTGATCACACTGTTCCACGAGACCGGCCACGGCCTGCACCACCTGCTCACCCGCGTCGAGGAACTCGGCGTCTCCGGCATCAACGGCGTCGAATGGGACGCGGTCGAACTGCCCAGCCAGTTCATGGAGAACTTCTGCTGGGAATGGGAAGTGCTCGCCGGGATGACGTCCCATGTGGACAGCGGCGCAGCCCTGCCGCGCGCGCTCTTCGACCGCATGATCGCGGCGAAGAACTTCCAGAGCGGCCTGCAGACGGTTCGCCAGCTCGAGTTCAGCCTCTTCGACCTGCTGCTGCACAGCGACTTCGAGCCGGCCGGCCAGCAGGACGTCATCGCCCTGCTCGAAGAGGTCCGTCGCGAGGTGGCCGTCATCTTTCCGCCGCCCTGGCACCGCTTTCCCAACAGCTTTTCCCACATCTTCTCGGGCGGCTACGCCGCCGGCTACTACAGCTACAAGTGGGCCGAGGTGCTGTCGGCCGACGCCTTCGCCGCCTTCGAGGACGAGCGGACGGACGGCAGCGTGCTCAACCCGACCACCGGCAGCCGCTTCCGCGACGAGATCCTCGCCGTCGGCGGCAGCCGCCCGGCGCTGGAGTCCTTCAAGGCCTTCCGCGGCCGCGCGCCCAGCGTCGATGCCCTGCTGCGGCACAGTGGTATGATTCTGGCGTAACCGGACTTCGGAGGTACGCCATGCGGATTGTTCGACTCTGTCTGCTGTCAATGATGGCGGTTTCGTTGGTCGCCAGCGCCCAGCCCCTGTACAAATGGGTGGACAAGAACGGCAAGGTGCATTATTCCGACCAGCCGCCGCCGAAGGAAATCAAGAAGGTGGACCAGCCTCGCCTCGGCGCCTCCACCATCGAAACCAGCGGATTGCCCTATGAGGCGCAGAAGGCCGCGCAGGACTTCCCGGTGACGCTGTACACCACGCCGGATTGCTCGGCCGCATGCGCTTCGGCCCGCGAATTTCTCTCCCGCCGCGGCATTCCGTTCAGGGAAAGCCGCGTCGTGACGCCGACCGACGGCGACGCCTTCAAGCAGGCCCTGAAAACCGACAAGCTGCTTTTCCCGGCGATGACCGTCGGCTCGCAACGGCAGTTGGGCTTCGAGGAGGACACCTGGCACAGCCTGCTCGACGTTGCCGGCTATCCACGCACCGCCATCCCGGGCGCCGCCAGCAGGACCGCGCCCGACGGGCGATGAAGCTCGCCACCTGGAACGTCAATTCCCTCAAGGTCCGGTTGCCGCAGGTGCTGGAATGGCTGGCCTCCCGTCAGCCGGACATCGTCTGCCTGCAGGAAACCAAGCTGGAAGACAAGGCATTCCCCCGCGCGGAGCTTGAGTCCGCCGGCTATGTGACTGCGTTCGCCGGCCAGAAAACCTACAACGGCGTCGCCATATTGTCCCGCCACCCGCTGAATGATGTTTCCATCGGCATCCCCGGCTTTGCCGACCCGCAGCAGCGGCTCATCGCCGCAACGGCAGATGGGGTCCGCGTCGTCTGCGGCTACTTCCCCAACGGCCAGAGTGTCGGCTCGGACAAGTACGCCTACAAGCTGAGCTGGATAGAAGCGCTGACGGCCTGGCTGCGCGGGGAACTGGAGCGCCATCCCCGGCTGGCGCTCCTTGGCGATTACAACATCGCACCGGAGGAGCGCGACGTGCATGACCCGCAGGCCTGGGAGGGCCAGGTGCTGTTTTCCGAACCCGAGCGCGCCGCCTTCCGGCGTCTGATCGAGTTGGGCTTGCGGGATGCCTTCCGGCTCTTCGAGCAGCCCGAGAAAATCTACTCCTGGTGGGACTACCGCATGATGGCCTTCCGGCGCAACAGGGGCTTGCGCATCGATCACATCCTGCTATCAAATGATCTCGCGCCGGATTGCACGGCGTGCACGGTGGACAAGGAACCGCGCAAGGCCGAACGACCCTCCGACCACGCCCCGGTCATTGCCGAACTGAAATGAGCATCCCTTTACAGCAACTCGATGGGCATTACCCCGTGCTGGCGGAATTGCCGCAGACCCTGCGCAAGGAAATCGCCGCTGCGGCCCAGGCCGTGACCGTACCCTCCGGCGCCATGCTGTTCGACGAACGCCAGCCCTGCCAGGGATTTCCCTTCGTCCTCGCCGGCGCCATCCGCGTGGCGAAGGTCTCCGCCGCCGGCCGCGAACTGCCGCTGTATCGCGTCACTCCGGGCGAAACCTGCATCATCACGTCAAGCTGCCTCCTCGGCAACGTCCCCTACAATGCCCGCGGCACGACGGAAAGCGAAACGGTCCTGGTGCTGCTGCCGCAGAGCCTGTTCAACGATTTGCTGGCGCAGGCGCCGTTCCGCAACTTCATCTTCAATCTCTTCGCCGAGCGCATGGCCGATCTGATGCGACTGGTCGAGGAAGTCGCCTTCCGCAAGCTGGATCAGCGGCTCGCCGCGCTGCTGCTCGGCAAGGGCCGCATCGTGCACGCCACCCACCAGCAGCTCGCCGACGAACTGGGCAGCGTGCGCGAAATGATCAGCCGCCTGCTGAAGGGATTCTCCGAACAGGGATTGGTGACGCTGGGACGCGAGCAGATCGAAATCCGCGACGCCGCCGGCCTGCGGCGCATTGCCGAAGCTGTGTAACCTTGGTTACAGACGCCTGACCGGAATTGCGGTCAAATGATCGCGTTGTCCCAACCCGCAACAGGAGGCTCTATGAAAAGCAATGTCGGCGGCATCGACCGCATTCTCCGCATCGTGGTCGGCCTCGGCCTCGTCGCCTGGGCCGTGATGGGCGGCCCGGTGTGGGCCTGGATCGGCGTGGTGCCGGTCGCCACCGGCGCCATCGGCTGGTGCCCGGCCTACCTGCCCTTCGGCATCAGCACCTGCGCGACGAAGAAGCAATAAGGCTGAGCACCTATCCCCCAGCCCCTTTCCCGAGGAAAGGGGTGGCAACGGTTCAGCCGCGAAGCGGCTTCCATTCCGTTGACTTCAGGCCTCCTTGGGGCTGCCCGGCGGAGGCCTGAGCCCGGCCAGGCGGTTGGCGATGCGCAGGTAATCGCCAACCGCCAGTTCCTCCGCTCGCCGCGTCGGATCGATTCCCAGCTCGGCCCAATCCTCTTCGCGCAACCGCTCCCGCAGCGTATTGCGCAGCATCTTGCGCCGCTGCGAAAAGGCGGCCTTCACCACCTCTCCCAGCTTATCCTCGTCGACGGCAGTGAGCGCCGCCTGCGACCGCGGCGTCATGCGCACCACCGCCGATTCGACTTTCGGGGCGGGATTGAAGGCGCCGGGCGGCACGAGGAACAGACGCTCCATCTCGAAGCGGTACTGCAGCATCACCGACAGGCGTCCGTATTCCGATCCGCCCGGCGCCGCCACCATGCGCTCGACCACTTCCCGCTGCAGCATGAAGTGCATGTCCCTCACTCGATCCGCAAAGGCGGCAAGATGGAACAGCAGGGGCGTGGAGATGTTGTAGGGCAGGTTGCCGACCACGCGCAGTCCGGGGCCGAGGCCGGAGAAGTCGAACTGCAGGGCATCGCCCTCGTGAATCGCCAGCCTCGCCGGCGGGAAACGCTCGCGCAGCCGGGCAATCAGGTCGCGGTCGATCTCGACGACGTGCAGATGGTCCAGCCGCGCCAGCAAGGGCTCGGTCAGGGCGCCAAGGCCCGGGCCGATCTCCACGACTATGTCGTCCGTCCGGGGATGGA
Organism: Rhodocyclales bacterium; assembly: GCA_016214145.1. Lineage (GTDB taxonomy): Bacteria > Pseudomonadota > Gammaproteobacteria > Burkholderiales > Rhodocyclaceae > Desulfobacillus. Next base: position 182,521 of record JACRPA010000003.1, on the reverse strand, counting down.
TCGCCTCGACGATCTTTGCGACCACGCCGGGGGAAACAAGAAAGTTCTGGCCGAATCTTTTCCGCGCGACGTGGGGCTTCATTGGCGCCCTGCCAGATCAACCGCAAGATCCAGCGCGGCAAACAGGCTGCGCGGATCGGCCCTGCCGGTGCCGGCCAGATCGAGCGCGGTGCCGTGATCGACCGAAGTGCGGATGATGGGCAGGCCCAGCGTGACGTTGATGCCGTCCTCGAAGGCCGCGTACTTGAGGACCGCCAGGCCCTGATCGTGGTACATGGCAAGCTGCGCGTCGGAACCGGCCAGCACCCCCCGCGTAAACAATGTATCCGCCGGCAACGGGCCGACCAGGTCCATGCCCTCGCCGCGCAGCTTTTCCAGCACTGGCGCGATAACATCGATCTCCTCGCGACCCATGTGCCCGCTCTCGCCCGCATGCGGATTCAGTCCGGCCACGAGGATGCGCGGCCTCGCGATGCCGAATTTTTTCACCAGGTCGGCGTGCAGGATGCGGATCGTGGTTTCCAGTTCCGATCGCGTAATGGCGCCCGGCACGTCTTTCAACGGCAGATGCGTCGTCGCCAGGGCGACGCGCAGGCCGGCGCCGGCCAGCATCATGACGACCCGGGCGGTGCCGGTCTTCTCGGCCAGATATTCGGTATGGCCGGTGAAGGCGACGCCCGCCTCGTTGATCACACCCTTGTGCACCGGTGCCGTCACCATGGCGGAAAACTCGCCCTGCCGGCATCCCGAGAGGGCGCGGTCGAGCAGCGCCAGGACGTAGGCGGCGTTGGCGACGTCGAGGCGGCCGGCGCGGGAGGGCGCGCAAAGAGGTACATGCAGGATTTCCAGCGCGCCGTCAGCGGGAAGGCGGTCGGGACGGTATTCGGCGAGCGTCAGGGAAGCCCCGATCCGGCCGGCACGAGCCTCGATCAGCGAACGATCTCCGAGGATCACCCGACGGGCAGCAGAGGGATGGGTTGCCAGCCTGGCGCAGATCTCCGGCCCGATGCCGGCCGGCTCTCCGCTGGTCACGGCGATGACGGGAAGGCGCTGCATGCCGGCTGGCGATGTCGCTACCGGTTATCTTCCAGCCGGTATTCGACGTATGCCCGGTCGCGCATCTGCCGCAGCCAGTCCTGATAGGCTTCGTCCGCCTTGCGTTCGCGCAGCGCCAGGCGCGCACTCTGGCGCACCCGTTCCTGGGAGACGTCCATGCGGCGCTCCGTCACCTGGATCAGGTGCCAGCCGAAGGGAGACTGCACGGGCTCGCCGACCTCTCCCGGCTTGAGGCTGTTCATGGCCCGTTCGAATTCGGGTACGGTATCGCCCGGATTCAGCCAGCCCAGATCGCCGCCCTTCGCCGCGGAAAGATCATTCGAATGCAGGCGGGCAAGCTCGGCAAATTCGGCGCCGTGGGTGATGCGTTCCTTCAGCGCCAGCAGGCGCCGCCTGGCTTCCGCCTCGGACACCAGCTCGCTGGTCTTGATCAGAATGTGGCGCGCGCGCGTCTGCTCCACCGGCTGCACCTTGATCGCCCCGCCACGGCGGTCGAGGAGCTTGAGAATGTGGTACCCCGCCGGACTCCTCAGCGCCTCGGATACCTCGCCCGGCTTGAGCTTGGGCACCGCCTCGGCAAAAAGCGCGGGCAATCGCTCCAGGGGCCGCCATCCCATCCCGCCGCCGGAGAGGCCATCCGGCGCATCGGAGTAGCTCGCCGCCAACTGGGCGAAATCCGCGCCCCGCCTGAGCTGGGAGATGATCTCCTCGGCACGCGCCTGGAGGCGCGCCAACTGCTCCGGTTTCGCCTGTTCCGGTACGCGCAGGAGGATATGCGCCAGATTGAACTCCTCGCTGCCCGCCATCCCGGCGGTTTCGAGGAAATTGTCGATCTCGCCCTCCGACACGACAATCTTGCTATCGACTTCGCGTTCCCTGAGGCGGCTGATGACAATCTCCTCGCGAATGTCCTCGCGGAACTTGGCCCAGGAAATGCCGTCCTGCTCCAGCGAAGCGCGAAACTGGGCCAGCCCCATGCGGTTGCCCTCGGCAATGCGCACGAGCGTCTGGTCAAGCTGCGCATCATCGATGCGCAAGCCCGTCTCCTTGGCGAACTGGACCTGCGTGCGATCGACGATGAGCCGCTCGAGAATGTGCTTTTCGAACACGTCGCGCGGCGGCATCTGCGTGCCCTGCTGCCTCAGTTGCCGCTCGACGGACGCCACCTTGGCGCTGAGCTCATGCAGCGTAATGACTTCATCATTGACCACCGCAATGATGCGATCGGCCTCGATCGCCTGCGCGGCGCGCCCCTGCGCGAGCGCCTGTCCTTCAGGCAGGCACCATAGAGCCGCTGCGGCAATAAGGAAACCTGCGCAAACCGAATGGCGGATCACTGAAACACCTTCCTGTCGTCGTCAATCGTAGCCGAACACGGGATCCGACGCGGACTTGTTGATCAGACCATAGCCCGGAATCCTGCGCGCCAGCAGTTCGAGCGGATTGGAGCCGATCTTCGCGAAGTCGTTGAGCTCGAGCTGGACGAATATCGCCTTGTTGGCATCGCCCGTAGCCGTGGCGTAGCGCTGCAGCACCACCCTGCCGACCCAGCAGCCGCCGTTGTACTCCAGGCCGCCGAGCGTTTCGACGATCTTGCTCTCGCGCAGCGAGTAATTGAAGCGTCCGACGCCATACCAGCCGCGACCCAGCGGCCACTGACCGGAGAAATCCACCTGGCGTATGCCTGCGGTTCCGCCCGTGATGCCGCTATGGTCGCGGGTATAGCGATAGCTCGCATTCAGCACCTTGGCGAAGTCCGGCTGCCAGCGCCCGCCGACGGCGAAGCGCTCGGTTGCGCGTTCGCGCGGATCGTACTGCCAGGCGACATCGGCGAAGGTATTGGGCAGGATCCGTCCGGACAGTGCGGCAAGGAAATCGGATGTGCCGGCGGGCCGCGCCGATTCCCCCTGCAAAGTGACTTGCTGCTTGGCAAAGTAGTAACGCTGCCCGACCATGCCGCGGACATACTCCTCTCCCGTCTGCGGATCGATCAGCCGCGAGGTGAGCGCGGCAGTAAGCTGGTTGGCGTCCGCGATGCGATCCACGCCGGAATAAACGTTGTCTGAAAATATCGTCGCGAAGTTGAAGTCCATCGCGCCGGTGTCGAACTGCGGTATCTTGTCCTGGTTGCGCTGGGGCACGAGCAGGTAATACAGCCTCGGCTCCAGCGTCTGCGCGAGGGAATGGCCGAACCACGACACCTCGCGCTCGAACGCCACGCCGGAGTCGACGCTTAGGATGGGCAGGCTGCGCACGATGGTATCCGGTCCGCTCCCCGGCACCACCCGGTTGAGGTCATAGCGCGTCGTATGCAGGCCTATTTTCGGCGTCAGGTGCCAGGCGGCCGTCTGCAACGGCAGGGACAGCTGCGGATAGAAGGTCAGGCGCCGGCCGGTGTCCTTGGTGGGATGGTCGAAGTTGACATACTCGCCGGTGAAGGCAAAGGCCGTGCCGCCGAGGAATTCAGGACGGCTGGCCATCAGCGTAAGCTGCGGCACGCGCTCATAGGGCTTGTCGACGAAAGCCAGCAATGGGTTCTGCAGGGTCTGGTAACGCTGCACGTTCGCCCCGGCCCACCACCAGCCGCCGCTGTAGGACAGGGTGCCCTGGCGCAGCAGATTGACCTGCGAGGACGACCCTATCCGGGTATGCAGATCGGAAAGATAGGTGGCATCCGAAACGCCGTTGAGGTTCAGCGTGCCCGTTAAGCCGCCCCCGAAATTCTGGTTGTGAGCAATCGAATAGCCGTAGCGATTCGTCTGCGTCAGCTTGTCGTTGGGCAGCCATTCGGCCCTGACCTGGCCGCGGTAGTCATGATTCAGGTAGCGGAACTCGCCATTGATCTGCAGGCCGCGCTTGGACATCTCCCTCGGCGTAATCGTCGCATCCATGTTCGGCGCGATGTCCCAATAGTAGGGCAGGGCGAATTCGAGGCCCGACTTGGTGCTGCTGCCGATGGTCGGCGCCAGCAGACCCGATTTGCGCTTGTTGTTCAGCGAGAAGCTGAGCCACGGCGTATAGAATAGCGGCACGCCCTTGAATACGACGCTGGCATCGCGCCCTTCGCCAACCTCCCTGTCGTAATCGAGGCTGAGTTCGGCCACCCTGGCGTACCAGTCCGGGTCGTCCGCGGCACAAGTACTGTAGGTGGCATTCGTCAGGCGCATGTGGTTATGCCCCTGGAATTGGATCCGATCCGCCGTGCCGGAAGCTGTCGTCACCTTGCCGGGATCATCCATCACTTCGCCCGCAATCACTGTCAAGACGGGCTTCTCGCTCTTGTCCTTGGGGAGGAAAGACGGCAATTTTTTGCCCGGTATCAGGCTCCCGCCCTCTGTAACGGAATAGGGCTGCTTGGTGGTTTTGGCCAGTTTCGAGATCGAGTAGCTGGGCTGCTCGAAAGATCCGGTGTAGTCCGTCATGTTCAGGCGCAGCTTCGGTCCGGTGAAAACCTCGGCATCCTTGGCCAGCCGCACATTGCCCACCGCTTCCATCTCGTCCTCGACCTTCCAGTAGGTCAGGCGGTCGGCGGTGAGGGACGTATTGGCCTTGCGCAGCTCCGCTTCGCCCTGGGCGACGACTTCGTTGTCGTTGCGGCCGTCGAGGCGCGAAGCGGCAATGAAGGTCGGGTAGACGGCGTTCTTGTCAACCTGCAGAGGGGAAAGCTGGCCGGCAGGCCTGAGCGCCGGGACAAGCCCGGCATCCGCGTGGGCGGAATACAGCGGCTGCAGTGCCGGTTGCTCCTCCACCAGGGGGGGCTGTGCGATCTGGGCCTGACTTGCCTCGGACGCCTGGGGCGCGACGGATGCAGCCGCCTTGGGCGCTTCCTTCGGAGCGGCGGGCCTGGCGGATGCAGCCGTTTCCTTGCGCGGCTCGATTTTTTCCGCGGCAACGGGCTGGCTTACCGGGGGCTTTGCTTGCTGCGCCACGGGAACGGGGGGCTCGCTCCTTCTTTCCGGCTGCGCCGGGGCTGCGACGGCCGGCCGGGCCACCGTCTCCTCGCGCGCCGGCGGTGCCTGCGGGACAGCCTGGACAGGCTTCGCCTCGGCGGCGGACGGTTCGGCCGGGCGCGGCGGCGGCGCCGTCACCGCGCCCGATCCGAGCAGTGCCGGATCGACGCGCAGCAGCGGCAGATTCTCGGCAGCCCGCAGGGTGCCGGACAAGCCGAGAGCGAAAACAAGAGCAAGCCGCGCCGAAGCGTGCATTCTGCGTTCTTTTTCGTATTAGCCGCTGCGTAACCGGGAAGGACGCTACGGCAGCAATGGTAGAATCGCGTAGTTTATCATCAAGCGCGCCTTTCGAAACCTGCGCCAAACCGGCAATGCAACGCCTCGAACTGGTCCATCAATGGCTGGCCGGGCTGTTCCCCGGACGGCCGCACGCGGTCGCCCCCGCCTCCGCCGACGCCAGCTTCCGGCGCTATTTCCGCATCACCTTCGACGACGGCCTCACCCGCATCGTCATGGACGCCCCGCCCGAGCACGAGGACTGCCGCCCTTTCGTGCATGTCGCCGGACTGCTGCACGGCGCCGGCGTGCATGCGCCGCAGGTCCTTGCCCAGGATCTGCAGCGCGGCCTGCTCCTGCTGACGGATCTGGGCAGCACCACCTACCTCGACGCGCTCGACGATGCGAACGCCGACAGCCTGTTTCGCGACGCCCTCGACGCCCTCGTCAAATGGCAGCTCGCCAGCCGTCCCGATGCACTGCCGCCCTACGACGAGGCCCTGCTGCGGCGCGAGCTGAACCTGTTTCCCGACTGGTATGTCGCCCGGCATCTCGGCGCGCCGCTCACTGCGCAACAGCAGGAAACGCTGGAGCGCATGCACACCCTCCTTTTGCGGAACATCCTCGCCCAGCCGAAGGTGTATGTGCACCGCGACTACATGCCGCGCAACCTGATGGTCTGCGCGGACAATCCCGGCGTGCTGGATTTCCAGGATGCGGTGCACGGCCCCGTCAGCTACGACGTGGCCTCGCTCTTTCGCGACGCCTTCGTCAGTTGGGAGGAGGCGCGCGTACTCGACTGGGCGGCGCGCTACTGGGAAAAGGCCCGGCGCGCCGGGCTGCCGGTGGATGCCGACTTCGGCGCCTTCTACCGCGACCTGGAGTGGATGGGCCTGCAGCGGCACCTGAAAGTGCTGGGCATCTTCGCCCGCATCCACTACCGCGACGGCAAGCCGAAGTACCTCGCCGACACGCCGCGCTTCGTAAACTATGTGCGACAGGTCGCCGCCCGCTACAACCAGCTTGCGCCGCTCGCGCGCCTCTTCGATGAACTGGAGAAGCTCACGCCGCAAGTGGGCTACACGTTCTGATGCGCGCGATGATCCTCGCCGCCGGCCGCGGCGAACGCATGCGTCCGCTCACCGACGAGACGCCGAAGCCGCTGCTGCGCGCAGGCGGCAAGCCGCTCATCGTCTGGCACATCGAGGCGCTGGTGCGCGCCGGCATCCGCGACATCGTCATCAACCACGCCCACCTCGGCCGCCTGATCGAGGCCGCGCTGGGCGACGGCGCGCGCTTCGGCGCAGCCATCCGCTATTCGCCGGAAGGGGAGGCGCTGGAAACCGCCGGCGGCATCGCCAACGCCCTGCCGCTGCTCGGCAGCGAGCCCTTCATGGCCATCAACGGCGACATCGCCTGCGATTTCGACTACGCGCGACTGGCCGAACTTGCCCGCACCCTGCCGGACCGCCATCTGCAGGCCCATCTGGTGCTGGTGCCCAATCCGCCGCAGCATCCGCGAGGCGACTTCGCCCTGCGCGACGACAGGGTGTCCGACGCAGGCGAACCGAAGCTCACCTTCTCCGGCATCGGCCTCTACTCGCCCGCACTGTTTGCCGGCATCGTGCGGGGCGCCAAGGCGAAGCTCGCCCCGCTGCTGCGCGCGGCCATGGGCGAAGGCGCCGTCAGCGGCGAACTGCATGCCGGCCGCTGGATGGACGTCGGCACGCCCGAGCGCCTCGCCGAACTCGACCGGCTCCTCTCGGGTGAGAACCTATCTCACAAAAATTCGTGAGTTAGGTTCTATAATCGTTTCAACCTCAACGACCGGTTTCGCCCGTGAACCTCCAAGCCTTCGTCGACCGCCGTGTACGCCTGATCAGGACGATGGGGCGCGGCATCGCCGTGATCCCGACCGCGCCGGAGCGCGTGCGCAACCGCGACTCGCACTACCCCTATCGCCACGACAGCTACTTCTATTACCTGTCCGGCTTCGGCGAGCCGGAAGCCGTCGTCGTGCTGGTCGCGGGGGACAATCCGCAGGCCCTGCTCTTCTGTCGCGAAAAAAATGCGGACAAGGAAGTGTGGGACGGTTTCCGCCACGGGCCTGAGGCTGCTCGCGAGGTCTTCGGCTTCGATGCCGCCTACCCGATCGGCAGCTTCGACGAGAAGCTGTCCGAGCTGCTCGCCGGCCAGTCCGTGCTGCACTACTCGATGGGGCACGATGCCGACTGGGACGACCGCCTCGTCGCCGCGCTCAACCGCGTGCGCGCCGACGTGCGCAGCGGCGCCCATGCGCCGGCGGAGATCCGCGACGTGCGCGTCGAACTCGACGAGATGCGCCTCGTCAAGGATGCGCACGAGATCGCCGACATGCGCCGCGCCGCCGACATCTCCGCGGCGGCGCACCGCCGCGCCATGCGCGCCGCCGCGCCCGGCCGCTTCGAATACGAGATCGAGGCGGAGTTGGCGCACGAGTTCCGCCGCTGCGGCGCGCAGGCCCCCGCCTATTCCCCCATCGTCGCCGGCGGCGCCAACGCCTGCATCCTGCATTACGTCGGCAATAGTCAGCCCCTGCGGGACGGCGATCTGCTGCTCATCGACGCCGGCTGCGAAGTCGACTCCTACGCCGCGGACATCACGCGCACGTTTCCGGTGAACGGAAGATTCTCGCCGGCCCAGCGCGACGTCTACGAACTCGTGCTCGCCGCGCAGCAGGCGGCGATCGCCCGGATCGCTCCCGGCAATGCCTGGGACGCGCCGCACGAAGCAGCCCTGCGCGTCCTGGCCCGGGGCATGCTCGACCTGAAACTGCTCTCCGGCAGCGTCGACGGCATCGTCGAGTCGGGCGCCTACCGCCGCTTCTACATGCACCGCACCGGCCACTGGCTCGGCATGGACGTCCACGATGCCGGCGAATACAAGGTCGACGGAGCTTGGCGTCCCCTGCAACCCGGCATGACGCTCACCGTCGAGCCCGGCTGCTACATCCGCGCCTCGGATGATGTGCCGCGGGCGCTGTGGGATATCGGCATTCGCATCGAGGACAACGCGCTCGTCACCGCCGGCGGCTGCGAAATCCTCACCACCGCCGCGCCCAGAACCATCGGCGAAATCGAATCGCTGATGGCGCAACGAGGCTGATGCTTCCCGTCGCCATCGTGGGGGGAGGGCCGGTCGGCCTTGCCCTCGCGCTGCTCCTGCGGCAGGCCGGCATCGCTTGCGAAGTGATCGATGCGCGACAGTCCGGCGACGCAGGCAGCGACCGGCGCGTGCTCGCCCTCTCGCACGGTTCGCGCCAGATCCTCGATCGCCTCGGCGCCTGGACGGCGATCGGCGCCACGCCCATCTCGACCATCCACGTCTCGCAGCAGGGCCGTCTCGGCAGAACGCTGATCAAGGCCGAAGAGGCCGGCGTGCCGGCGCTCGGCTACGTGGCCGAGGCGGGCAGGGTCGGCGCGGCGCTCGCCCAATCCTGCGCGGCCGCCGGCGTGGCCATCCGGCACGGGACGCGCGTGACGGACAGCGAAACCGCTGCGGACCGCGTGCTGCTGCAGTGCGCCGCCCCGCAGGGCAGCGAGGCCATCCCGGCGCAACTGGTCGCCTGGGCGGAAGGTGCCATCAGTGAAGAGACTGACATCCGCCGCCGCGACTACGGCCAGCAGGCGATCATCGCCAGCGTGCAGACGCGCGAAGCGCCGTCCGGCATGGCCTACGAGCGCTTCACGGCAAACGGCCCCGTCGCGCTCCTGCCCCTGAGCGACCGCTACGCCCTGGTGTGGACGGTGCCCGACAACGAATCCGCCGGTCTGCTGGCCCTCGATGACCGGGATTTTTTGTCGTGCCTGAACGACGCTTTCTCCGGCCGGTTCGAATTCGCCGGCGCCAGCGAGCGCACGGCCTTCCCGCTCGGCCTGCGCTACCGCGAAACGCCCGTGGCCGGGCGCGCCGTCTGGCTGGGCAATGCCGCGCAGACGCTGCACCCGGTCGCCGGGCAGGGCTTCAATCTGGCCCTGCGCGACGTGACGCAACTGGCCCGTCTCCTGCAGGAAGGCCCGGCCGATTGCGGCAGCGCTGCGCTGCTGGCGCGCCATGCCGCGGCGCGGCAACTCGATCGGCGCGGCACCATCGGCTTCACCGACGGCCTGGTGCGGCTGTTCGGCTTGCGCGGCGGCCTGGCCGGGCATGCCCGCGGCGCCGGCCTGCTGGCGCTCGATCTCCTGCCTGCCGCGCGCCGCTTTCTTGCGCGGCGCATGATTTTCGGCGCCCGCGGTTGGTAAGGTCCGGCAATAAAATTCTCCCCATTCGGCTTCACGACAGTTGATGCCGGCATGCGGCGAATTGGGTTACAATTCGCGCCTTCCCCAAGACCCCCGAACGCAGAGCGCCCGATGCAATTCGCCGGCTACACGCTACGCAACAACCTGTTCGTCGCGCCCATGGCCGGGGTCACCGACCGTCCCTTCCGCCAGCTGTGCAAACGCATGGGTGCCGGGCTCGCCGTTTCGGAAATGGTCACCTCCAATTCGCTGCTCTACGGCAGCGCCAAAACGAAGCGCCGCGCCAACCACGAGGGCGAAGTGCAGCCGGTCTCCGTGCAGATCGCCGGCGCCGTTCCGGAAATGATGGCGCAAGCCGCCCGCTACAACGTCGACCAGGGCGCGCAGATCATCGACATCAACATGGGCTGCCCGGCGAAGAAGATCTGCAACGTCATGGCCGGCTCCGCGCTGCTGCAGAACGAGCCGCTGGTCGAGCGGATTCTCGACGCCGTGGTGCAGGCGGCGGCAGTCCCCGTCACGCTGAAGATCCGCACCGGCTGGGACAAGTCGAACAAGAATGCCCTGGCGATCCTGAAGATCGCCGAGCGCGCCGGCATCCGCGCGCTGGCCATCCACGGCCGCACCCGCGCCTGCGGCTACGCGGGCGACGCCGAATACGAGACCATCGCCGCGGTGAAGGCGGAGGCGCGCATCCCGATCATCGCCAACGGCGACATCACCTCGCCGGAAAAGGCGAAGCAGGTGCTCGACGCCACCGGCGCCGATGCCGTCATGATCGGCCGCGCCGCCCAGGGCCGGCCGTGGATCTTCCGCGAGATCGAGCACTTCCTCGCCACCGGCGAGAAGCTGCCGGCGCCGCGCGTCGACGAAATCCACCAGGTGCTGCGCGGCCACCTCGCCGAACTCTACGATTTCTACGGTTTTGAAACCGGCGTCCGCGTCGCGCGCAAGCACATCTCCTGGTACACCAAGGGCCTGGCGGGCTCGGCCCAGTTCCGCCACGCCATGAACCAATTGCCGACGATCGATGCGCAGCTTGCCGCGGTCGACACCTTCTTCCTCGACCTCGCCGCGCAGAACGATCGTCTCTTCTACATCGAGGAGCTCGCTGCATGAGCCGCGCCACCCCTGCAAGTCGCAGCGAAATCGCCGAGTGCGTCAGGCGTTCGCTCGACCGCTACTTCAAGGATCTCGACGGCGAGAAGCCCTGCGCCATCTACGACATGGTCCTGAACAACATCGAGCGTCCGATGCTGGAGGTCGTCATGCGCGAAGCCGACGGCAACCAGACGATCGCCGCGGAAATGCTCGGCATCAACCGCAACACCCTGCGGCGCAAGCTGGTCGAACACAAACTCCTGTGAGGTGTTAGGAGTGAGGAGTGAGGCGTAAAAAAACCGCGCATCAACCACTCCTCACTCTTCACTCCTCACTCCTCACTGAAAAATGAAAACCACCCAAGCCCTGATCAGCGTCTCCGACAAGCGCGGCGTCGTCGATTTCGCCCGCGGCCTCACCGAGCTCGGCGTCAAGATCCTCTCCACCGGCGGCAGCGCGAAGATGCTGCGCGAGGCCGGCGTGCCCGTGACGGAGGTCTCCGACTACACCGGCTTCCCGGAAATGCTCGACGGCCGCGTCAAGACGCTGCACCCGAAGGTGCATGGCGGCATCCTCGGCATCCGCGGCAACGCCGAGCATGCAGCGACCATGCAGAAGCACGACATCCCGCCCATCGATCTGGTGATCGTGAACCTCTACCCGTTCGCGCAGACGGTGGCGAAGAAGGACTGCGCGCTGGCCGACGCCATCGAGAACATCGACATCGGCGGCCCGGCCATGGTGCGCGCAGCGGCCAAGAACCACGGCAACGAGGCTGGCGGCGTCGGCATCATCACCGACCCTGAAGACTATGGTCCGCTGATCGAGGAACTCAAGGCCAACGGCGGCGCGCTTTCCTACCAGACCCGCTTCGCCCTCGCCAAGAAGGCGTTTACCCACACGGCGCGCTACGATGCGGCAATCTCGAACTGGCTGACGAGCCTCGACGCCGACAACAAACCCGGCACCTTCCCCGAGCGGCTGCAACTCGCCTTCGACAAGGTCGACACCATGCGCTACGGCGAGAACCCGCACCAGCAGGCGGCGTTCTACCGCGAACCGGTCGCCGTCCCCGGCAGCATCGCCAACTACACGCAGCTGCAGGGCAAGGAGCTCTCCTACAACAACATCGCCGATTCCGACGCGGCCTGGGAATGCGTCAAGGCCTTTGACTCAGCTGGCAAGACGGCCGCGTGCGTCATCGTCAAGCATGCCAATCCCTGCGGCGTCGCCATCGCGCCGACGGCACTGGAGGCGTACCAGAAGGCCTTCAAGACCGATCCGACCTCGGCCTTCGGCGGCATCATCGCCTTCAACTGCGCCATCGACAAGGCGACGGCGGAAGCCGTCTCCGGCCAGTTCGCCGAGGTGATCATCGCCCCCGAGATCACGGCCGACGCCCGCGCCGTCTTCGCCGCCAAGCAGAACCTGCGCGTACTGATCGTGCCCCTGGGACGCGCCGAGAACGCCTACGACTACAAGCGCGTCGGCGGCGGCCTGCTGGTGCAGACGGCCGATTCGGCGCGCATCGCCGAAGCCGACATCAAGGTGGTGACCCGGCGCGCACCGACGGCGCAGGAGATGACCGACCTCCTCTTCGCCTGGCACGTTGCCAAGTACGTCAAGTCGAATGCGATCGTGTACTGCAAGGACGGCATGACCATGGGTGTCGGCGCCGGCCAGATGAGCCGCGTCGACTCGGCGCGCATCGCCGCCATCAAGGCCGAGAACAACGGCCTGACGGTAGCCGGTTCGGTCGTCGCCTCGGATGCCTTCTTCCCCTTCCGCGACGGCCTCGACGTGCTGGCCAAGGCCGGCGCCACGGCGGTGATCCAGCCGGGCGGCTCGGTGCGCGACGCGGAGGTGATCGCCGCGGCCGACGAGCAGAACGTCGCCATGGTGTTCACCGGCTTCCGCCATTTCAGGCACTGAATCTTGAACCACCAAGACACCAAGGCACCAAGGGCCACAAAGAAAATCCTGGTGCTACGTGGTGTCTTGGTGCCTTGGTGGTAAAGGTGTTTTCATGAAGTTACTTGTTATCGGCTCCGGCGGCCGCGAGCATGCGCTGGCCTGGCGGCTGGCGAAGTCGGCGCGCATCCAGAAAGTCTTCGTCGCCCCCGGCAACGCCGGCACGGCGCGAGAAAACGGCCTGGAGAACGTGCAGATCACGGCGGTCGACGACCTCGTCGCCTTTGCCGAACGCGAGCAGATCCACCTCACCGTGGTCGGCCCCGAGGCGCCGCTCGCCGCCGGCGTGGTGAACGCCTTCCGCGCCAAGAACCTTGCGATCTTCGGGCCGACGCGCGAAGCGGCGCAACTCGAATCCTCCAAGGATTTCGCCAAGCGCTTCATGCAGCGGCACAGGATCCCCACTGCGGCCTTCGCAACCTTCAGCGATGCCGAGGCGGCGCATGCCTACGTCGATGCGCAGGGCGCGCCCATCGTCGTCAAGGCCGACGGGCTGGCCGCCGGCAAGGGCGTCGTGGTCGCCATGGATTCCGCCGAGGCGCACGCCGCCATCGACCTGATGCTGGTCGACAACAAGATGGGCAACGCCGGCGCCCGCGTGGTGATCGAGGAATTCCTCCAAGGCGAGGAGGCCAGCTTCATCGTCATGTGCGACGGCACGCATGCCCTGCCGCTGGCCACCAGCCAGGACCACAAGCGGCTGCGCGACGGCGACGAGGGGCCCAACACCGGCGGCATGGGCGCCTATTCGCCGGCGCCGGTGGTGACGCCGGCCGTGCACGCCCGCGCCATGCGCGAGGTCATCATGCCGACGCTCAACGGCATGGCGCAGGACGGCATTCCCTACACCGGCTTCCTTTACGCCGGCCTGATGATCGCCCCGGACGGCAGCGTCAAGACGCTGGAATTCAACTGCCGCATGGGCGACCCGGAAACCCAGCCGATCATGCTGCGCCTGAAGAGCGACCTGGTCGACCTGGTCGAAGCGGCCATCCATTGCCGTCTGAAGGACATCGAGGCCGAGTGGGACCGCCGCGTCGCCCTCGGCGTCGTCATGGCGGCGGCCGGCTACCCGGAGGCGCCGCGCAAGGGCGACCCCATCCACGGCCTGCCCTCCCATGGCGGCAATGGCGACGACTACCACGTCTTCCATGCCGGCACCGCGCTCTCGGGCAAGGATGTCGTCACGGCGGGCGGGCGCGTGCTCTGCGTCACCGCGCTGGGCGACAACGTCAGGGCGGCGCAGATGCGCGCCTACGCTATCGCCGAGCAGATCGAGTTCGACGGCCTGCAGATGCGGCGCGACATAGGACATCGCGCCATTCGGCGCTAGCAATGGACGCCGCGCCGGTTCTGGCATACCTCCGCGGCCTGCAAGACCGCATCGCCGCCGACCTGGCGACCTTCGACGGCAAGCCCTTCCTGACCGATTCCTGGACGCGCCCGGAGGGCGGCGGCGGCAGCACCCGCCTGATCGAGGAGGGAAACTTCTTCGAGCGCGGCGGCGTCAATTTCTCCCACGTCACGGGCAGCAGCCTGCCGCCCTCGGCCAGCGCCGCCCGCCCCGCCCTGGCCGGACGCGCCTGGGAGGCGATGGGCGTCTCGCTGGTGCTGCATCCGCGCAATCCCTATTGCCCGACGGCGCACATGAACGTGCGCTGCTTCATCGCCCGCAAGGAAAATGAAGATCCGATCTGGTGGTTCGGCGGCGGCATGGACCTTACGCCGTACTACGGCTTCGAGGAGGATGCCCGCCATTTCCACGCCACCTGCAGGCAGGCGCTGGCGCCCTTCGGCCCGGATGTCCATGCGCGCTACAAGAAGTGGTGCGACGACTACTTCTTCCTCAGTCACCGCAACGAGCCGCGCGGCGTCGGCGGCATCTTCTTCGACGATCTCAATGAGGGCGGCTTCGAGCGGTGCTTCGGCCTGACGCAGGCCGTCGGCGACGCCTTCCTCGATGCCTGGCTGCCCATCGCCGAGCGACGGCGCGCGCTGCCCTACGGCGAGCGCGAGCGCGACTTCCAGGCCTACCGGCGCGGCCGCTATGTCGAGTTCAACCTGGTGTGGGACCGCGGCACCCTGTTCGGCCTGCAGTCGGGCGGGCGCACCGAATCGATCCTGATGTCGCTGCCGCCGCTGGTGAAGTGGCGCTACGACTGGAAGCCCGAAGCGGGCAGCGCCGAGGAAAGGCTCTACACGGATTTTCTCAGGCCGCGCGACTGGGCTTGATCAGCCTTGCCGGCACAGCGCGGCCGCGCTGCGGTAGGCCTGGTTGGATTCTTCGCTGCGGCCCAGTTGGGCAAACAGCATGGCCAGCTCGACATGCGCATCCTGGCTGGGCTGAAGGGCCAGCGACGCCTCGAAATAGCTCTGCGCCTTGCCCCACAACTGCTGCTCGCGGCAAAGCTTCCCCAGGGCCAGCAGCAGGCGTGCGTCCTCGGGATGCTTCTCCAGCCATTTTTCCGCTCGGGCGATCCGCCCCAGCGTGTCGCCGCCGCGGCACTCGGCATACAGCCCGGCCAGTTCGGAATCCCATTCGACATCGACCTGCTGCTCGATGATGCGCTGCGCCCTCGCCCCGTCGCCGGAGGCAATCAGCGCCCGCGCCGCCGCCGCTGCCAAGCGGGAAACGCGCCGCTCTTCGGCGGGCACGGCCTCCCAGTAGGCCACCAGCGCGCGAGCATCGCCTTCCCGGCCGCGCAGGTTCTCCAGGTGGGCGCGCTGCTTGAGCGGAACGGCGGCATCATGCGTCAGGGCGCGATGCTTCTCGAGCTGGCGCGCCACCTTGAGCACGTCGTCCCAGCGGCCCAGCCCGCGATGCACGCGCAGCGCCAGGCGCAGCGCGGCAATGTGCCGTCCGCCGCCTTCCTGCAAGGCATTCAGTGCCTCCAGCGCCGCCTCGAAGCGGCGCGCATCGACGTGAAGCTCCGCCTCGGTCATCAGGCGCGCGGCATGCGCCTCGTCGTCATGTTCGGCGGCACGCCTGAGCCACTCTTCCTCGCGCCGGCTGTCGCGCAGGAAATGCGCCGCGCGCGCCGCCACCAGCGCCGAAAGCGCCTGCGCCTCGTGGGCAGCGTGAGACAGTGCGGCATTCTTCAGGGCGTGGCCGTAGCGTCCTTCGAAGAGCTGCTGCACTGCCTCGCGCAGCGCCCGCGCGCCCTTCTCGCGCCGCTTGCGCTCGCGGAACGCACGTACTGCCTGCGGCAGGCGCAGCGTATGCGACAGCAGGCGCAACAAGATATGGCCAAGCAGGAAACCGCCGACCGCCAGCACGATGAAAAAATTCAGCGACAACTCGACGCGCCAGGGCGGCAAGACGATCAGCACGTAACCTTCGTTGTAGCCGAACGCCAGCGACACGCCGACGGCGAGGGCGAACAGCGCCAGCAGCCAGAGCAGGATGCGCATGCCTCAGCGCCCGCCCGGCCGCGCCCTGAAGGGCAGGCGAAGCCGTCCTGAAGAAGTACTCTTGGGGTGCCCGAAGGGCGCTGAGCGCCCCCTCGGGGGGGTGAAGCAGGGGTTTCGCGGAGCACGGCTCCGCGCCTGCGTAACGGGCCGGCTGTGCAAAGCTGGCCCACCTCGAACAAAGTGAGCGTGGGGGCCGTTCATCTCAGCGTTCTCCCTTGCCGCGCGGCTGCAAGGCTGGCACAGCCTCTCTTGCCACCTTGAAGTTCCTCAGCGTGGTCAGGCTCTCCGACAGGTTGGGCAGGGTCAGGCCGACATCCGCCGCGGCAAGCTGCCTGAGCGTCGCCAGCGCCGTCTGCACCGGTCGGGCGCGCGTGTCGAAATACTGCTCGACCCAGGCCTGCGCCTGCTGGACGTCCTGGCGGAACGACTTGCCGTCGCGCTGCAGGAGCGCCAGGCGGGCATTCACCAGGCGCAGCTTGAGGTTCTCGCGCAGGAAAAAGGCGTGGGTGGGCGACAGCAATGCGGGGTTGGGCCGGTCCAGCCGCTCGATGCGGATCAGGCTCTTCAGTTCGCGCCACAGCTCGCCCAGCAGCGCCTCCCAGTAGCCGGTCGCGGCGGCGGGCACGAACGTCTCCCCGGCCGGCTCGATCCGCGGCTTGGCTTCGAAGGCGAGGGGCAGGGTGTCCACGGCGCGGACGATGCCCTCGATGCGCAGCGCGATGCCGGGCACATCGGCCAGCGGCAGCGCCTTCAGCCGCTCGATGTCGTGCGCGATCACCTTGCGCAGCGGCAGGAATTGCGCCCGCCCGGCGGCGCCCAGGCGCGCATCGGCGCCCTGCAGCGCGATCAGGGCCGCCTCGACGTTGCCGGCGAGCTGCAGCTGCTGCGCAGCCGTGTTGAGCGCCTGCTCGATCTCGGCCAGCAGCCGCTCGTCGCGGTTGCGCGTCAGCTCCTGCACCATCGCATCGAGCGCCGCCTGCTGGCTCTGCGATTCGGCCAGTTTGGCTTCCAGTGCGCCGGTCTTCGCCTGCAGGGCGGCCAGCGCCTCCTGGTTCTGCTTCGCGATGACGCGCGCCTCGCCGGCCGCCGCGTCCCCGGCGGCCAGTCGCCGGGCCACTTCCTGCTGCAGCCCGGCGATGCGGCCGCGCGTCTCGATCGCCTGCCAGGCGAGCAGGCCGAGGGCGGCAACCGCCACCCACACGACGGGCTGCCGCAGGGCGGCCAGCACCTGCTGCAGGCGGCCCGGCCGGGCCGGGGAAGTCAGAGCATCCTGTTCCATGATCGTTCCATCATTGATCCATTTCGTTGCCGCCAAATCGCGCTGCCAGCCCCGCCAGCAGGCCGGCATCGCCCGGCGCGGTCACGAGCACCGCGGCGAAACCGAACCGGCGGGCTTCCTCGGCGATGCGCTGGTGGGCGACGAAGAGCGGCACCGCCTTCAGCGCCGCTTCTCCCGCCGCGCCGACCATCGCCACCAGGTTGCGCAGCCCCTCGCTGCTCGTCACTGTCACGGCATCGACCGCCCCTTGTGCCAGCAGGGCGAGCAGCGGCGCCACATCGATGTCCGGCCGGCCGCGCCGGTAGCAGGATACGCGCTCCACCTGCGCGCCGCGCGCTTCCAGCGTATCGCCGAGCAGCTCGCGGCCGCCGTCGCCGCGAAAGATCGCCACGCGCTTGCCGCGAATTGCATCCGCCGAGAATTCCGGCCGCTGCAGGAGCGCCTCGCTGTCGAAGCGCCCGCCGGCCGGCGTGACGATCTGCGTCACGCCGAAGCGCGCTATGGCGCGCGCGCTCGTCTCCCCCATCGCGGCCGCCACGACCCGCTCGGGCCACACATGCCGCGCCGTGATGGCCGAGAGCGCCTTCTCCACGGCATTCGGGCTGACGAAGACGGCAATATCGAAGCCGTCGATCCGCTCCGCCGCGGCCTGCAAGGGGCTCGGGTCGGCGGCATCGAAGATCGCCAGCACCGGGAAGCGCACTGCGATGCCGCCGCGCGCCTCGATCTCCCGCGCCAGACTGCCGGCCTGCTCCGCCGGCCTGGTGACGACGATGCGTTTCCCTGCCAGTGTTTGCGATTCACTCACCTTCGCCTGCTTCCAATGTCCCGCCCTCAAGGGCGGAGTAACAGTCGCCTCCCCCGCTTGGCGGGGGAGGTCGGGAGGGGGTGTCGTTCCCGGGAGCGGCCCGACAGGGCCGCTCATCCGCCCAGCGCGGCCAGGATCTCTTCCGCGCCGCGCGCCCGCAATTCATTTGCCAGGGTTTGGCCCAACGCCTCCGGCTCGGAAGGATCGCCGCGCAATTCCGCGCTGGCCATGCGGCTGCCGTCGGGCGCGGCGACAAAGCCGCGCAGGCGCAGGCGTCCCGCCTCCATTTCCGCGAAGGCGCCCAGCGGCACCTCGCAACTTCCCGCCAGCGCCCGCGAGACGGCGCGTTCGGCGCGCACGCAGGCGGCGGTGCCGGCGTCGGCGAGCGGCGCCATCCAGGCCGCCACCTCGGGCCGGTTCGCCAGCGCCTCGATGCCGAGCGCGCCCTGCCCCGCCGCCGGCAGCGACTGCCCGGCGGGCAGCACGGCGCGAATGCGCGACGCCAGGCCGAGGCGCGTCAGCCCGGCGGCCGCCAGGATGATGGCGTCGTATTGCCCCTCGTCGAGCTTGCGCAGCCGCGTATCGAGGTTGCCGCGCAGGCTGGTGACGGAGAGATGGGGATAGCGCGCATGCAATTGCGATTCGCGGCGCAGGCTGGAAGTGCCCACCACGCCGCCGGGCGGAATGTCCTCGAGGGAGGCGTACTTGCCGGAGACGAAGGCGTCGAGGGGATTCTCCCGCGCCGAAATGGCCACCAGGGCGAATTCCGGCTCCAGCGTCATCGGCACGTCCTTCATGGAATGAACCGCGATGTCCGCGCGTCTATCGAGAAGGGCGGTTTCCAGTTCCTTGACGAAGAGGCCCTTGCCGCCGACCTTGGCCAGCGGCCGGTCGAGGATCTGGTCGCCGCGCGTCGTCATGCCGAGAAGCTCGACGGAACAGCGTGGATATAATGCCCTGAGACGGTCGCGCACATGCTCGGCCTGCCACAGGGCAAGGCGGGATTCGCGCGTGGCAATGACGATGCGCTCGGGTTGCGGCTGGTTCACTTTCGGAGACTCACGGAGATGACGGTTGTGCGTGCGGTGCTGCTGATTTTAGCATGGCTGCCCATGGCCCCCGGCGCGGCGCAGCCGCACCTCGCGCCGGCGCGCGACCTCGCCGCCGATGCCCGCGACATGCGGGCGCAGGGCACGGTCATGCTGGTGCTCTTCAGCCAGGCCGACTGCCGCTGGTGCGAACGCGCCAGGCGTGAAGTGCTGCTGCCCCTGCAGAACGATCCCGCTTCGCGCCGGCGCGTCGTGCTGCGCGAGGTCGCGCTCGACAACGACGAACCGCTGACCGACTTTGCCGGCCGCCGAACCACTCACCGCCGCTTTGCCGCTGCAGCCAGGGCAAGTTTCACGCCGACCCTGATTGTCTACGGACCCGACGGCACGCGCCTGGCCGAACCCATCGTCGGCTTCCGCCTGACCGACTTCTATGCCGAGTACGTAAACCACGCCGTCGAGGAAGGCCTGGCGCGCCTCGGATCGCCGTCCCGCAGGGACTGACTTTTGCAGCCAGCCCCATTGGACCGGCCTGAATGCATCTCCGCGCAGCCGGAATGTAGCCCTTGATGGCGTTGCAGGTGAGATTGGTTTCGCGGTCGAAACCAATCCTCAACGCGTCGTAGCTGCACGCACGTTTTTCCATGCGGCGGCAATCCGCATCGCAGGCGTATCGCGGCACTAGGCAGCGCCGCAGGTGCCCGCCGGATCGTGCGCGCCGTCCTGGCGGGACTGACTTTCGGGGAAACACCATGGATTCCTGTACCGCACGTTCAGCCCGACAGCCTGAAGAATGTCCGCATCTTGCCGAGCAGGCTGGCGCGCTGGCGCAGGCGCTCCCTGGCGTTGGCTTCGCCGTCGAGTGTTGCCTGCATGTTCTCGATTTGCATGTTGCGCTCGGTGAGGATCGCCGCCATCTCCTCGGCGATGGCCGGACGCGAGCGGATGACTTCCTCGAAGCCGGCCTTGTCGAGGCGATAGCATTCGACGTCGCTCTTCGCCGTGACGGTGGCCCGGCGCGGCTCGCCGGTGAGCATGCCCATTTCGCCGAAGACGCTCCCCGCCGGCAGCGCCGTCAGCAGGCGGCGCGCGCCCTCCTGCTCCAGCCACACCTCGGCCTCGCCGGCCACCAGAATGTAGAGCCAGTGCGCCACCATGCCCTGCCGCGTGATGACGTCGCCGCGGGCGAACGGCGCATGGACGAGGCGGTCGGCCAGCGCCTTGCGCTCCTCCTCGCTGAAGGACGAGAAAATCTCCACGCCGGAGAGCGCCTTGAGCCGGCGGCCCAGCTCGCGCGCATGCACCGCCTCTCGGTGCGCCTCGTTCTCCTTGATCATGTGCACCGAATATTCCGGCTCCGCAATGCGCAGGCCGGCGCGCTGCAGCGCGGCCAGCACATGGCTGCGCACCGCCGAGTCGGTCGGATCGTCCGCGCGCGGATCGGTCAGCCAGTAGCGCAGGGCATAGCGCGCGTAGCTCGGGCCGAATTCCATGAGGACGCAGTTCGGCTGCGGCGTACGCGCCACGTCGGGAATGTCGGCGCTGGCGATGGCCTGCTCGACGGCCTGGATCACGCGCGCCGGCTGCGCGCTGTAGTCGACGTTGAACCAGATCCAGCGCCGCCACGGCTGGGTCGCCTGTTCGAGGCTCCAGATGACGGTGAACTTGCTCTTCATGAGCAGGCTGTTGGGCACCACGATGGTTTCGCCGTTGCGCGTCTCGATGGCCGTATAGCGCCAGCGGATGTCGACCACGCGCCCTACGATGTCGTCGACCTTCACCCAGTCGCCCAGCTCGATCGAGCTGTCGAGCTGCAGCGCCAGGCCGCCGAGGATGTTGCCCAGCGTGTCCTGCATCGAGAAGGCGACCACCGCGGTAATCACCGCCGAGGTGGCGACGATGCCCGACAGGTCCACGCCGGCCAGGCGCATGCGCACCAGGGCGAAACCGACATAGGCGAGGATGACGACGATGTCCTCGACGATGCGCGGCGGCCGCAGCCCTGCCGCCGGCAGCAGCGCGCGGAACAGGCACAGGCCGGCGAGGCGGATCAGCGCCACGCCGGAACCGATGATGAACAGCTCGTGCGCCGCCGCCGCGCCGGTCCTCAGGCCGCGGGCATCGATCACGCCGGCGGCGAACTGGCCCGCCAGGCAGAGCGCGAAAACGCCGAGGGTATAGCCGACCGAGCGCCGGTCGGCCGGGCGCAGGTGCCAGAGCAGGGCCGCCAGCAGCAGCGCCGCTGACACCACGTAGGGCGATTCCTCGCGCCAGAAGAATGCCCATGCCGGCTGCATCAACTCCTGCATCATGCCTTCCCCTCGCCGGCAAACGCCGCCTTCACCGTGGGCCATTGCCGGCGCGACACCGGCAGCCTCTCCTCCAGTCCCGCCAGCAACACTGACCAGTGCGTTTCGCCGTCCTCCGCCGCGCTCTTCTCGAAGCCGGCGATCGCCTCGCGCGCCACCAGGCAGTTGCGATGCACGCGCACGAAGCGCGAGGCGAACTCCTGCTCCAGGTGGGTAAGGGATTCGTCGAGCAGGTGCTCGCGCTCGCGCGTGCGCGCCGTCACGTACTTCAGCTCCGCCTTGAGGTAGAGAATGTCGGCCACCGGCACCAGCAGGATGCGGCCGCGCTCGGCCACGGAAAGGTGGCGGCGCGCCTCGGGCGCCAGCCGGGCCAGCGTTTCGCGCGGCGTCGGCGCGGCGCGGCGCGCCTTCTCCAGGGCCGCGGCCAGCCGCTGCGCCCGCACGGGCTTGACCAGGTAGTCGATCGCATTCAACTCGAAGGCCTCTACCGCGTACTGGTCGTAGGCGGTCGTGAACACCACCGCCGGCGCATTCTCGGCGCCGGCAAGATGGCGCGCCAGCTCGATGCCGTCCATCTGCGGCATGCGGATGTCCACCAGCGCGACGTCGGCCGGCGCATTCGCCAGCCGTTCCAGCGCCTCGATGCCGTTCGCCGCTTCGCCGACGATATCGTTGGGCAGCTCGCCGGCAATGTCCGCCAGCAGGGCTTTCAGGCGGGCCCGCGCCGGCGCCTCGTCATCGACAATGAACACGCGCAGCGCCTCGCTCACGCGACCTCCCCCTTCCGGTAAGGCAGCCGTATCGCGACCCGGAACAGGCCCTCCTTGGCTTCGGTTTCCAGCCGCGCCTCGAGATCGTAGAACAGCATCAGGCGCTCGCGGATGTTGTCCAGCGCCATGCGATTGCCGGCGTGGTGGGCATTCTCGCCATGATAGGGATTGGACAGGGCGATGCGGATCTCCTCGCCCTCGCGCGCCGCATGGATCGTCACCGTCGCCGGCTGCGGAGAAGGCTCGACGCCATGATAGACCGCATTTTCCAGCAGCGGCTGCAGCATGAGGGGCGGCACCTGCGCATCCGGCGGGCAGGCGTCGACATTCCAGTCGACCCGCAACCGCTCGCCCAGGCGCAGACGCTCCAGTTCGAGGTATTGCCGGCACAATGCGAACTCCTCTCCCAGGGTCACCAGTTCCCGGTTCTCGCCCATCAGCACGCGGAACAGATCCGACAGCTCCTCCAGCGCCTGCTCGGCGCGGCGCGGGTCGGAGCGGATGACGCCCAGCACCGCGTTCAGGCTGTTGAACAGGAAATGCGGCCGGATGCGCGCCGTCAGCGCCATCAGGCGCGCCTCGGCCACTGCCGGCGAAAAGGCCCGGCTGCGCAGATCGAAATAGAGCAGGATGGCCAGCGCCGCGGCGGCGCCCCACAAGGCCGCGCGCGGCGTGGCCGTCAGCGGCAGGCCGGGCGGATTGAACAGGACATGGAAGAGGGCGGAGACCAGGGCGCTGGCCGCCGCCACGACGGCCAGCGCCGCGCCATAGGACAGCCGGGCGAGGCTTTTCCCCGCCGCGTACAACAGCGCCACGCAGGCGATCAGCGGCGGCTCGACCAGCGCGGCCAACTCGACCAGTTCCTGCGGCAGGAGGGCCAGTTCCGCGTTGCGCGCCAGCGCCGCGCACAGGGCCAGCAGGTTCACCGCCAGCAGGATGCGCAGCATGACGCCGAGGTTGGCGAAGTCCGGCAGGCGCGTCGGTTGGGGGTTTTGCCGTATCATTCAATGTTCCGGGTTTCGGATTTCGCAGGTCGGGCTTCAGCCCGACAGCAGCGGCCGAGTCGGCCTGAAGGCCGACCTACAGTCCCAACTCAAGAAGACCTTCGAGAATTATGACAGATCACAGCAACGATTCCAGCGGCAAGGCCTGGTCGGGGCGCTTCAGCGAACCGGTGGCCGAACTCGTCAAGCGCTACACGGCCTCGGTATCCTTCGACCGGCGCCTGGCCTTCCACGACATCCGCGGCTCGCTCGCCCATGCCCGCATGCTGGCCCGGCAGGGCATCATCGGCAAGGCCGACCTCGCCGCCATCGAGCGCGGCATGGCGGCGATCAAGCTGGAAATCGAAACCGAGGAATTCCAGTGGTCGGCGGACGACGAGGACGTGCACCTCAACATCGAGAAGCGCCTCACCGCCCTCGTCGGCGACGCCGGCAAGCGCCTGCACACCGGCCGCTCGCGCAACGACCAGGTGGCCACCGACATCCGCCTCTGGCTGCGCGAGGAGATCGACGGCCTCGACGGCCTGCTGCGCGCCTATCAAACGGCCCTGCTCGACCTGGCCGAGGCGCACGCCGCCACGCCGATGCCGGGCTTCACCCACCTGCAGGTGGCGCAGCCGGTCACCTTCGGCCACCACCTGATGGCCTATTTCGAGATGGCGGCGCGCGATCGCGAACGCCTCGCCGACTGCCGCAAGCGGGTCAACCGCCTGCCGCTGGGCAGCGCGGCGCTGGCCGGCACCTCCTATCCGATCGACCGCGAGTTCGTCGCCCGCGAGCTGGGCTTCGAGGGCATTTGCGCCAATTCGCTCGACGCCGTCAGCGACCGCGACTTCGCCATCGAGTTCGCCGCGGCCGGCGCATTGATCATGACCCACGTCTCGCGCTTCTCCGAGGAGCTGATCCTGTGGATGAGCCCGCGTGTCGGCTTCATCGACCTCGCCGACCGCTTCTGCACCGGCTCCTCGATCATGCCGCAGAAGAAGAACCCCGACGTGCCGGAGCTGGCGCGCGGCAAGACCGGCCGCGTCTTCGGCCACCTGATGGGCCTGCTCACCCTCATGAAGGGCCAGCCGCTGGCCTACAACAAGGACAACCAGGAGGACAAGGAGCCGCTCTTCGACACGGTCGACACGGTGCGCGACACGCTGGCCATCTTCGCCGACCTCGTCGGCGGCATCCGCGTCAAGCCCGACGCCATGCGCGCGGCGCTGCGGCAGGGCTACGCCACCGCCACCGACCTGGCCGACTACCTGGTGAAGAAGGGCCTGCCCTTCCGCGACGCCCACGAGGCGGTGGCCCTGGCCGTGCGCGCCGCCGAGGAGAAAGGCTGCGACCTGGCCGATCTCGGCCTCGGCATCCTGCGGAATTTCTCGCCGCTGATCGATGAGGACGCCCTCGCCGTGCTGACCGTGGAGGGCTCGCTCGCCTCGCGCGCCCACGTCGGCGGCACCGCGCCGGAGCAGGTGCGCGCGGCGATCGCCAAGGCGCGGAAAACCTTGTAGGTCGGGCTTCAGCCCGACAACTGAGGCCAAAGTCGGGCTGAAGCCCGACCTACAGCCCGACTTGCACACCATGGACAAAATCGGCAAATTCCAGATCATCAAGAAGCTCGGCGAAGGCGCCACCTCCGTCGTCTGGCTGGGGCATGACCCTTTTGCCGAGCGCGATGTCGCCATCAAGGTGGTCGCCAGCAGCGTCTTCTCCGAGGGCGAGCACGGCAAGATCGCGCGCAACCTCTTCGTCACCGAGGCCTCGCTGGCCGGCAAGCTGGTGCATCCGCACATCGTGCAGATCTACGACGCGGTGGCCGACGCCGATCCCAGCTACATCGTCATGGAATATGTCGCCGGCGGCACGCTGGAGCCCTTCTGCACGCCCGACAGGCTGCTGCCGCTGGTCGACGTCGTCGAGATGATCTTCAAGTGCACGCGGGCGCTCGACTTCGCCTACCGCCTCGGCGTCATCCATCGCGACCTCAAGCCGGCCAACATCCTGCGCGCCGGCAGCAGCGGCAGCGACGTCAAGATCTCGGATTTCGGCGCCGCCCTGTCCGCCTCCAGCGACCAGACCGCCGTCGCCGGCATCGGTTCGCCCGCCTACATGTCGCCGCAGCAGGTGAAGGACCATCCGCTCAACCACCAGAGCGACATCTTCTCCCTCGGCGTGGTGATGTACCAGCTGCTCACCGGCCAGCTGCCTTTCCAGGGCAGCAACAACATCAGCATCATCTACCAGATCACCACTGTCGAGCCGCCGCCGCCTTCGGCATTGCGCAAAGGCATTCCGCCGGCCGTGGACGCCATCGTCATGCGCGCCATGAAGAAGTCGCTGGAGGAGCGCTATCCCACCTGGGACGCGTTTTCCTTCGACCTCGCCGAAACCTTCCGCAACGAGCACCTCGAGGAAGCGCGCGAGCGGATCGCCGACACCGAGAAATTCAACACGCTGCGCGGGCTGTCCTTCTTCCGCGGCTTCAACGACGTGCAGCTATGGGAGCTGCTCGGCTTCTCCGACTGGCAGCGCGTCAAGCCGGGCACGCTCCTGATGCGCGAAGGCCAGCCGGGCGACAACTTCTGCATCCTCGCCGCCGGCGAGGTGAAGGTGACCAAGAACGCCAAGCTGCTCAACGTGCTCTCGGCCGGCGAGTGCTTCGGCGAGATGGCCTACCTGAACGAGGCCGCCGGCACGCGCGGCGCGGACGTATCGACGCTGCGCGAGGCCACCGTCATCACCGTGCCGACCGAGGCGCTGCGGCGCGCCTCGGATGCCTGCCGCCACAGCTTCGACCGCGCCTTCCTGCGCATCCTGGTCGAGCGCCTGTCGCTTGCCAACACGCGCCTGACGGCGGTATAAGAACTCCTAACAGGATGAAACGCGTGATGCGTTGTGCTTGGATGGCGATGGATGCAAGGCGCGGTGCGCCGCCCGCAGTCATTCTGCGGGCAAGCGCCGCAACGCCGCAGACGCGCCATCCAAGCACAACCCTTCGGGGCGTCGGCGTTTGGGCGCATCGCGTCGTTGCGTCGGCTTGTCGTGGAATAACCACTGCCTGCGCCGCCGCGCCTAGCGCTGCACCCAAACGCCTTAGCCGCACACGCGTTTCGTCCTGTTAGGAGTTCTTCGTCATGGAACAGCCGGAAAAAATCGGCAAGTACGAGGTGCGCAGCCGGCTCGGCGAGGGCGCCACCAGCACGGTGTGGCTCGCCTGGGATCCGTTCGCCCAGCGCGAAGTGGCGGTCAAGGTCATTTCCCCCGAGGTGCTGCGCGACAAGGATCGCGGCAAGCTCTACCGCCACCTGCTGGTCAACGAGGCCTCGCTCGCCGGCAAGCTGCTGCATCCGCATATCGTGCAGATCTACGACGCCGTGGTCGACTATGAGCAAAGCTACATCGTCATGGAATACGTGGCCGGCGGCACGCTGGAGCCCTTCTGCTCGCCGGACAACCTGCTGCCGCTGGACCGGCTGGTGGAGATCGTCTTCAAGTGCACGCGGGCGCTCGACTACGCCTACCACCTCGGCATCACCCACCGCGACATCAAGCCGGCCAACATCCTGCTGGCCGCTTCCGACAACCTGGGCGGCGACATCAAGATCTCGGATTTCGGCGCGGCGCTGTTCACCAGCGGCGAACAGTCGCGCACGCAGGTCTCCGGCATCGGCTCGCCGGCCTACATGTCGCCCCAGCAGGTGCGCGAGATACCGCTCAACCACCAGACCGACATCTATTCCCTCGGCGTCGTGATGTACCAGCTGCTCACCGGCCGCCTGCCCTTCCAGGCGAGCAACAACTACAGCATGGTCTATCAGATCACCCACGTCGAGCCGTCGCCGCCCTCGGATTTCCGCCACGATATCCCGGGCAACCTCGACGCTGTCGTCGCCCGCGCCATGCAGAAGGACCTCGGCGCGCGCTATGCCAACTGGGAGGAGTTTTCGCACGACCTGGCGCAAGCCTTCCGCAACAAGCAGCTCAAGGCGCGCGAGCGCGATTTCGCCGACACGGAGAAATTCGAGACCCTGCGCGGCCTGCCCTTCTTCGCCGAGTTCAGCGACGTCGAGATCTGGGAAGTGGTGCGCTTCTCCGACTGGGAGCAGGTGGCGCCCGAGACCGTGGTCATGAAGGACGGCGAGCCGGGCGACTACTTCTGCTTCCTCGCCGAGGGTGAAATGAAGATCACCAAGCGCGGACGCATCCTCAGCATCCTTACCCCCGGCGACTGCTTCGGCGAAATGGCCGTCATCAGCAAGACCAGCAGCAGCCGCAACGCCGACGTCGTCGCCCAGACGCCGTCCAAGATCATCACCATCCGCGGCGATGCGCTGCGGCAGGCCTCCGAGGTCTGCCGCATGCATTTCTACGCCGCCTTCCTCGAGGTGCTGGCCAACCGCCTGGCGCTGGCCAACGCCCGCCTCGCATCGGTCTGATGAATCTGGCGGAAGCGCTCTCGGCGGAAATCAGCCGGGCGCTGGGGCGGCCTTTTCGCGCCGCAGCGATTCGCGAGGCGGGCGGCGGCTGCATCCATCGCGCCCTGGTGCTGGAGGGCGATGGCGAACGCTGGTTCGTCAAGCTGAATGCCGCCGAGGCCCTGCCGATGTTCGAGTCTGAGCGCGACGGCCTGGCGGCGCTGGCCGAAGCGGGCGCCTTCCGCGTGCCGCGGCCGCTGTGCTGCGGCATCGCCTCGGAGCAGGCCTGTCTGGTGCTGGAATATCTGGACCTGAAGCCGGTCTCGCAACGCGCCGACGCCATCGCCTTCGGCCGCGCCCTGGCGGCCCTGCACCGCACTGTTGCGGAACGCTTCGGCTGGCGCCGCGACAACTTCATCGGCGCCACGCCGCAGATCAACGCGGAGAGCGACAGCTGGCCGCGCTTCTTCGCCGCGGCGCGCCTGCTGCCGCAGATCGAACGGGCCGCGGCGCACGGCCGCGCGCTGCAGGCAAAGGGGGCAAGCCTGGCGGAAAAGCTGCCGGCCTTTTTCCTCGACTACCGCCCGCAGCCCAGCCTGCTGCACGGCGATCTCTGGCATGGCAATGCGGCGATGAGCGGAGGGGCGCCGGCCGTCTTCGATCCGGCCGCCTACTTCGGCGACCGCGAGACGGACCTGGCGATGACGGAATTGTTCGGCGGCTTTCCGGAGGCTTTCCATGCCGCCTACCGCGAGGCCTGGCCGCTGGCGGAAGGTTATGAAACGCGCAAGACGCTGTACAACCTCTACCACGTCCTCAACCACCTCAACCTGTTCGGCGCGGGCTACCTGCGCCAGGCGGAGCGGATGATCGACAGACTCCTCGCGGAACTGAAGGGTTGATCCGTAGGTCGGGCTTCAGCCCGACATGGCCGCGGTTGTCGGGCTGAAGCCCGACCTACGCCGCGATGCCTTCCAGCTTCTTCTGCAGTTCGCCGGCCTGGAACATCTCGCTCATGATGTCCGAGCCGCCGATGAACTCGCCTTTGACGTAGAGCTGCGGGATGGTCGGCCAGTTGGAGAAATCCTTGATGCTGGCGCGAATTTGCGGATGCTCCAGCACGTTCACGGCAAAGAAATCCTTCACGCCGCAGGCCTTGAGCACCTGCACCGCCTTGGCGGAAAAACCGCACTGCGGAAACGTCGGCGTGCCCTTCATGTAGAGCACCACCGGGTGGGTGGAAACTTGTTCCTTGAGGAGGTGCTGCACGTCTTCCATCGTGAATCCTTTCAATAAACCTAGTAATTTTGTCAAGTATAGCTTTTGCTGGTAAAGCTCGTCAAGGCTGCGCACCGCCGCTCACGCGCAAAATCCCCGCCAGGTCCCGTCGCTGCTCGATATCGACGAAGCCCGCCTGCGCCAGCAGAGCCGCGACCGCCGGCGCCTGGTCGTAGCCATGCTCGAAATACAGCCGCCCTCCTGGCGCAAGATGCGCGGGCGCGCCGGCAACAATGCGCCGGATGTCGTCCAGCCCCTCCGGCCCGGCGGCCAGCGCGCCGCGCGGCTCGAAGCGCACGTCGCCCTGCGCGAGATGCGGATCGGCCTCGGCCACGTAGGGCGGATTCGCCAGGATCAGATCGAAGCGCTCGCCCTCAAGCGACGCAAACCAGTCGCCCTGCAGGAAGCGCACCGCCACGCCGTGGCGCGCGGCGTTCTCCCGCGCCACGTCGAGCGCCGCCGCGGAGACGTCGACGGCCGTCACCTGCGCCTGCGGCAATTGCTTCGCCACCGCGATGGCCAGGCAGCCGCTGCCGGTGCCCAGGTCGAGGATGCGCCGCACCGGCCTCTCGACGGCGATGTCCACCAGCAGCTCGGTCTCCTCGCGCGGGATCAGCACGGCGGGCGTCACGTGGAAATCCAGCCCGTAGAACTCGCGGCAGCCGGTGAGGTAGGCGACCGGGCAGCCTTCGGCGCGGCGCGCCGCCAGCGCGCGGAAGCTCGCCGTATCCTGGAGACTGACTTTTCTTTCCGGGTGCGCCTCCAGCGCGGCATGCGACACGCCGAGGATGTGGCGCAGCAACAGGCGCGCTTCGCTCAGCGGAATCGAAGTGCGCGCCTCGTCGAGCAGGCTCCGCACTGTGGGAGCGGCGTACTCGCCGCGATCGGCCGCGGATTCGCGGCCAGTAGGCCGCTCCCACAAGGGTGCCGTCACGCCGCTTCCTCGCTCAGCGCCGCCAGCTGCTCCGCCTGGTGCTCGGCCGACAGCGCGCCGATCAGCTCGCCGAGATCGCCGTCCATGATGGCGTCGATCTTGTACAGCGTCAGGTTGATGCGGTGGTCGGTGATGCGGCCCTGCGGGAAATTGTAGGTGCGGATGCGCTCCGAGCGGTCGCCGCTGCCGACCAGCGATTTCCGCGTCGAGGCGATCTTTGCATCCTGCTCGCGCGTCTGCCTGTCCTTGATGCGCGCCGCCAGCACCGACAGCGCCTGCGCCTTGTTCTTGTGCTGCGAGCGGTCGTCCTGGCACTCGACGACGATGCCGGTGGGCAGGTGCGTCACGCGCACGGCGGAATCCGTTTTGTTCACGTGCTGGCCGCCGGCGCCGCTGGCGCGGTAGGTGTCGATGCGCAACTCGGCCGGGTTGATGACGACGTCGGCCACCTCGTCCGCTTCCGGCAACACCGCCACGGTGCACGCCGAGGTGTGGATGCGGCCCTGCGTCTCGGTGGCCGGCACGCGCTGCACGCGGTGGCCGCCGGACTCGAACTTCAGCTTCGAGTAGGCGCCCTGGCCGACGACGCGCAGGATCACCTCCCTGTAGCCGCCCAGGTCGGACGGGCTCTGCGAAATGACCTCCACCTTCCAGCGCTGGCGCTCGGCGTAGCGCGCATACATGCGGAAGAGATCGCCGGCGAACAGCGCCGACTCGTCGCCGCCGGTGCCGGCGCGGATTTCCAGGAAGAGGTTGCGCTCGTCGTTGGGATCGGACGGCAGCAGGGCGCGCTGCAAGTCGTCCTCCAGGCGCGCCATCTCCTCGCGGCAGGCGCGCATCTCCTCCTCGGCCAGCTCCTTCATCTCGGCATCGGCCAGCATGGCCTGCGCCGATTGAACGCCCGCCTCCGCCTTGCGCCAGACGGCGAAGAGCGCCGCCACCGGCGCGATCTCGGCGTGCTCGCGCGTCAGCCGGCGATAGGCGTCCATGTCCTTCGTCGCCGTCTCGCTGGCCAGCAGCAGGTCGAGTTCGGCAAGGCGGCGGCTCAGGTGCTCAAGTTTGTCGCGGATGCTTTTTTTCATTGGACTGTAGGTCGGCCTTCAGGCCGACATGTCGGGCTGAAGCCCGACCTACGGCCCGCCTGAACTCCGGAACCCTATTCTTCGGGATGCAGGTGATAGAGGCGGGCGATGAGCTCGGCCAGTTCGCCGCGGCTCTTCCCCTCGCTCTGGTTCAAAGCGGCGGTGGGGCCGTGCATCAGCTTGTTGGTGAGGCCGTGCGAAAGCGCCTCCAGCACGCGCTGCGGATCCTCGCCCTTGGCCAGCAGCTTCAGCGCATGCTCGACCTCGTGGCGGCGCGTGCGCTCGGCGGTATCGCGCAGCGCGCGGATGGTCGGCACCGTCTCGCGCGCGTCCAGCCAGTGCAGGAAGCCGTCCACGCGCGAGGCGATGATCGCCTCGGCCTCGACCACCGCCTTCTCGCGAGATTCCAGGCCGGACTCGACGATGGCGCCGAGGTCGTCCAGCGTGTACAGGAAAACGTCGTCGAGCTTGGCGATTTCCGGCTCGATGTCGCGCGGCACGGCCAGGTCCACCATCACCATCGGCCGGTGGCGCCGCGCCTTGATGGCGCGCTCGGCCATGCCCAAGCCGATGATCGGCAGGGGGCTCGCCGTGCAGGAAACGATCACGTCGTACTCGGCCAGGCGGCCGCCGATCTCGTCGAGCCGCATGGCGTCGCCCGAAAAGCGCGCCGCGACAGCCGCGCCGCGTTCCAGCGTGCGGTTGGCCACGGTCATCTTCTTCGGCTGCCGCGCGGCGAAGTGCGCGGCGCACAGCTCGACCATCTCGCCGGCGCCGATGAACAGCACTTTCTGCTCGGCGACATTCTCGAAGATGCGCTCGGCCAGGTGCACCGTCGCCGCCGCCATCGAGACGATGTTGGCGCCGATGGCCGTGGTGGAGCGCACCTCCTTCGCTACGGCGAAGGTCTTCTGGAACAGCTTGTGCAGCAGCGTGCCCAGCGTGCCGGCGTTCTCCGCCACGCGCGCCGCCTGCTTCATCTGGCCGAGGATCTGCGGCTCGCCCAGCACCATCGAATCCAGCCCGCTGGCGACGCGGAACATGTGGCGCACGGCATCGCGGCTGGGCAGTGTATACAGGTAGGGAGATATTTTCTGCGGCTGCAACTGGTGGTATTCCGCCAGCCATTGCGCCGCCGCCTCGGGCGCCTCGGCGGCGCAATACAGCTCGGTGCGGTTGCAGGTCGACAGGATCGCCGCTTCGCGCACCTCGCGGCCATGCGTCAGTTCGACCAGCGCCTCGGGCAGGCGCATCGGGTCGAACGCCACCTGTTCGCGCACGGCAAGCGGCGCGGTATGGTGGTTAAGGCCGAGGGCATAAAGCTGCATTGGGGGTGGCTGCGTCGGAATTTTCCAAGGAAATTATAGCATTAGGCCCTGGGAACAACGGTCTGACGCAGATCAACGGCCGAGGAAATAGAAACGGCCCGCGAGATTGCGGGCCGTTCAGGGAAATTTGGTGGCCAAGGACGGAATCGCCTTGGCCGTATTTTGCCCCGCGCTATCGCGCAGGGCAAAATCCTGGTGGCCAAGGGCGGAATCGAACCACCGACACGCGGATTTTCAATCCGCTGCTCTACCAACTGAGCTACTTGGCCTTGAAACTGTCTGCTGCCACTAACAACGCGGATTTTGGCTTCGACATAACGTTCGCTACGCTCACATTTGTCTTCGCTGCTACAAGCCGCTACGCGGCGTGTTGTGACTACGGTCTGCCGCAAAAGAGGCGAAATTATACTGGTTTCGCCGGCATTCGCAAATTTCTGGCAACGCCTGCCGCAAAACAAAACACCCGCCGCGGCGGGTGTTTTGTCCTGACATTCCGCTCTGTTACAGGAAACTGGTGTCCTGGCCGACCAGCTTGCCGCTCGGGCCCTTCTTCATGTACACGAGCGTCGTATCGTCGACTTTGTTGTAGTCGTCGACATTGAAAGTCTTTTTCTTGTACACCCAGATCGGGCGGTCCGGATTGGCATTATCCACTTCATCCGGCTTGCCCACCTGGGAAAGAATTTCGTCCTCGGTGTGGTTGATGACGTAGCCGGAGAACTGGCCACGCGGATAGTCCGACTTGCAGCCGGCCAGCACGAGCATGGCGGCCATTACGGCAAAAAACTGCAAAAAACGATTCCAACGCATAGAACTCTCCGAATGGTGATTGATGCAAGCAGCCTTCTCTTCCCTTTGGCGGCGCATCATGGCAGTCCAGCCTTACGCCAAGCTTGCATGCGTGAGAATTCCATTGCAGCAAATCAAATTTCTCCCTGCAAGGCCAGGCAGACAGGAATAAACCGCAATGAATCATTCGATTGTGCGCATGCTGCAACGCAATAAAGGGAAGCCGCTCATCCTATCGCTTTCGGCTAACTTTCCTTCTGTAAGCAATCTGTCAGTTTCCCGAGCCGATAATGCGCGCTACCCGGAGAATTCTGCTCCATCGACTTCTGGGTGAGGAGAGCGGTGCGCGCAAGAGGGGAACCCCTGGCCCGCACTGGAATGGCCGCAGCAGGCGCCCGCGCGAGCGGGAGGGTGCCGCGGCGAAGCTTGTCAAACAAGGAGGAGTCGCTTCCATGCAACTTACCGAAAAGCACAAGGAGTACTGGCAGAAGAACCTGCGGATCACGGGCGTCCTGCTCGCGATCTGGTTCGTCGTCACCTTCGTCATGGGCTGGTACGCCCGGGAACTGAACGAAATCACCTTCATCGGACCGCTCGGCTTCTACATGTCCGCCCAGGGCTCGCTGATCATCTACGTGCTCATCATCTGGTACTACGCCCGCACCATGAACAACATGGACCAGGAATACGGCGTCCACGAAGGGGAGGATGACTAATATGTCCCAGGTATCCCAATCGCAATTCAAGGCCAACCTGAAGAAGTACTACAGCTTCTACACGGGCGGCTTCATCGCCTTCGTCATCATCGTCGGCATCCTCGAACAACTGGGCGTGCCGAACAAGATCCTCGGCTACCTGTTCCTCTTCGCCACCATCCTGCTCTACGCCGGCATCGGCTTCATGTCGAAGACGGCGGAAGTGTCGGAATACTACGTGGCGGGTCGCCGCGTGCCGGCCTTCTTCAACGGCATGGCGACAGGCGCGGACTGGATGTCGGCGGCCAGCTTCATCGGCATGGCCGGCACGCTGTACCTGTCCGGCTTCGACGGCCTCGCCTTCGTGCTGGGCTGGACCGGCGGCTACTGCCTGGTGGCGCTGCTGCTCGCGCCCTACCTGCGCAAGTTCGGCCAGTTCACCATTCCGGACTTCCTCGGCGCGCGCTTCGGCGGCCACATCCCGCGCTTCATCGGCGTCGTCGCCGCCATCGTCTGCTCGTTCACCTACGTGATCGCGCAGATCTACGGCGTCGGCCTGATCACCAGCCGCTTCACCGGCCTGGAGTTCAGCGTCGGCGTGTTCGTCGGCCTGGCGGGCATTCTGGTGTGCTCCTTCCTCGGCGGCATGAAGGCGGTGACCTGGACCCAGGTGGCCCAGTACATCATCCTGATCTTCGCCTACATGATCCCGGTGGTGTGGCTGTCGGCGAAGAACACCGGCAACCCGATCCCGCAGATCTCCGCCTACGTCACGGCCCTGCCGGCGGTGACGGCGCTGGAGAAGCAGTTCAACGACAAGGCCACGCCGAAGGGGGCCGCCGAGGAATCGGTGCGCGCCATCTTCCGTCAGCGCGTAGCTGACGCCGACGCCAAGCTGAAGGGTCTGGCAGAAGGCGGTGCGGGGTTCCTCGCCGCCGAGAAGCAGAAGCTGGAAGCCAGGGTCGGCGAATTGAAGGCCGCCCCCGCGCCGGACGTCAAGGCTGTCGAAGCCGCCGAGAAGGCCGTCAAGGACTTCCCGGCCGACCCGGCCAAGGCCAAGGCCGCCTGGACTGCCGCGAAAGGCGGCGCCGCCGCCAAGGCGGGCAACATCGCCGCGCATGCCGAGCCTTTCTCCGGCGACGAGGCGACGCGCGCCAAGAAGAAGAAGAACTTCCTGGCGCTGATCATGTGCCTGATGGTCGGCACGGCGGCCCTGCCGCACATCCTGATGCGCTACTACACGACCCCCTCGGTCAAGGAGGCGCGCGTCTCGGTGTTCTGGTCGCTGTTCTTCATCTTCCTGCTCTACTTCACGGCGCCGGCGCTCGGCATCCTCGCCAAGCAGGAGGTGTACACCAATCTGGTCGGCTCGTCCTTCGCTTCGCTGCCGGCCTGGGTGCAGAACTGGGCAACGGTGGACAAGACCCTGATGTCGATCGTGGACATCAACAAGGACGGCATCGTGCAGCTGGCGGAAATCTCCATCGGCGGCGACCTGATCGTGCTGGCCACGCCGGAAATCGCCGGCCTGCCCTACGTGATCTCCGGTCTCGTCGCGGCCGGCGGCCTGGCTGCCGCGCTGTCCACCGCCGACGGCCTGCTGCTGACCATCGCCAACGCCCTGTCGCACGACCTGTACTACAAGATGATCGACCCGAACGCCCCGACGGTGCGCCGTCTGGCGGTGTCCAAGGGCCTGCTGCTCGTGGTGGCCGCTCTCGCCGCCTACGTCACCAGCCTGAAGCCGGGCGACATCCTGTTCCTGGTCGGCGCGGCCTTCTCGCTGGCGGCCTCGGGCTTCTTCCCGGCCCTGGTCTGCGGCGTGTTCTGGAAGCGCGCCAACAAGCTCGGCGCCATCCTCGGCATGGCGGGCGGCCTGGGCGTGTGCGCCTACTACATGTACATGACCTACCCGTTCTTCAAGGTCAATGCGCCGCTGTGGTGGGACATCAACCCGATCTCGGCCGGCACCTTCGGCATTCCCGCCGGCTTCATCGGCGTGATCATCGGCAGCCTGATCTCACCGGCGCCGTCGAAGGAAGTGCAGGAGCTGGTCGACCACGTGCGCTATCCGAACCTGGAAGGCGACATCGACTCGGTCGGACGTTAATACGAGGAGGGGGGAACCCCTTGAGAGCCCGCCTTGCGGCGGGCTCTTTTTTTGAGGGCTTCACGGAGCCCTCAAAAAAAGAAATAAGCACCCTGTAGGAGCGGCGTCCCCGCCGCGATTTCAGACGCTGTTATCGCGGCGAGGACGCCGCTCCTGCAAGGAACCTGGAACGTCGGCAGCAGGGATCAGAAGGGCATTTCGGGAATCAGATGCCTAAGGTCGGTACGCTGGGCATCCTTCACCAGTTTTTGCGCCCGCTTCGGATCGAAAGTGACCAGGCGCTCGACGATGGCCTTGACCTGGTCGGGCTGGTTGGCGTGATAACAGGCCATGCCCCACTGGTAGTAGCCCTCGCCGCTCATGGGCTGCAGCTCGACGGACCTGGCGAAGGCCGCGGCCGCCTCCGCATGTTCGCCCAGTCGTGCGTGCGCCAGACCCATGCCGTACCAGGCGCGGTCGAGGGAGGGTTTCAGCCGCCCCGCCTCGGAGAAGGCGGCGATGGCCTCGCGCGAACGGCCGGCCTGCTCCAGAACGAAACCATGGTTGAAATGCGTGTCGGCGTCGGTGGGCGCCAGGCGCAGGGTCTCGACGAACCACTTGTCGGCGACGTCGAACTGCTTTTTGCGTGCGGCGATGTGGGCAAGATGCCGGGCGGCCTGGACGTCGTCCGGCTTCAGACGGTAGGCGGCGGCATATTCATTGAAGGCTTTTTCTTCCTGTCCGAAGAAATGCAGAAGCCAACCGCGGGCATAATGTCGCCAGTGCTCAAAATCCATTGCAACACCTCGAAATCGAAGGCAGGAACAATACCATGACTCCCCCCGATTTGTTCGTCGTTTCCATCCTGCGCGCCCTCGTCGAAGTGGCGCTGCTGGCCCTGCTCGGCCAGGGCGCCGTCGGCCTGCTCTCAGGCGCGCGGCGCGCCACTAACCCGATCTACGTGTTGTTCCAGGTCGTCACCAAGCCGGTAATCCGCTTCACGCGCTGGTTCACGCCGAAGGTGATCCTCGACCAGCACGTGCCCTTCGTCGCCTTCTTCCTGATGTTCTGGCTGTGGATCCTGCTCGCCTGGGTCAAGGGCCAGCTGTGCGTGCTGAACGGCCTGGCGGCCTGCTAGGAACCGTTCACAGATTCGGCTGGAACTTCTCGGGGGACTGGGCCAGCAGCGCGGAGACGGTGAAACGGCGGCGCGGAAACACCGCCTGCGCCAGGGTGCCGCGGCCGGAGGGGCTGGGCTTCAACTGCACGCTGCCCAGGTGCAGCTCGGCGATCTCGCGCACGATGGCGAGGCCGAGGCCGCTGCCCGGCGCCTCGTTGCCGAGCACCCGGTAGAAGCGCTCGAAAACGAGTTCGCTCTCGCTCTCCGGGATGCCCGGCCCGTCGTCCTCGACCTCGATGACGGCGAATTCGCTGGCCCGCGTGCGCACCGTGACGCGGCCGCCCTGCGGCGTGTACTTCACGGCGTTGTCGATCAGGTTGGCGGCCAGCTCGCGCAAAAGAACGGGATTGCCGCTGATCTGCAGCGGCCAGCCGGTGCCCTCGAAGCCGAGGTCGATCTTCTTCGCCATGGCGGCGGGCACCCATTCCAGCGTGACCTGCCGCACCAGCGCCTCCAGGTCCACCAGCTCGATGGCATGCGTCTTCTCGTGGCTGGATTCAGCGCGCGCCAGGGCCAGCAGCTGGCTGGTGAGGTGGGCGGCGCGGTCCGTGCTCTCGGCAATCTGGCGCAGCAGGATGCGCATGTTCTCCGGGTCGGTTTCCGAGAGCGCCAGCTCGGTCTGCATCTTCAGGCCGGTGAGCGGCGTGCGCAACTGGTGCGCCGCGTCGCCGATGAAGCGCTGCTGCGCCTGCAGGTTCTGTTCGAGCCGCGCCATCATGTCGTTGAAGGCGTAGATGACGGGCTTGACCTCCTCCGGCACGCCCGCCGTCGGGATCGGCGAGAGGTCGGTCGGCAGCCGGCGGCGGATCATGCGGCCGAGCCGGTTGAGCGGCTCGATGCCGCGGCCGAGGCCGATCCATACCAGCAGCACGGCCAGCGGAATCACCGCGAACTGCGGCAGCGTCACGCCGGACAGGATGCGGCTCGCCAGCGCATTGCGCTTGTTGCGCGTCTCGGCGACCTGCACCATGATCGGCGTCTGTCCAGGCTTCGGCATCAGGTAAAGGTAGGCGACGCGAATCTCCTCCCCTTTGATGTCGTCGTCGCGGAAATACACCTGCTCGGCGACGATTTTCAGCGGCGGCTCGACCCAGCGGATGGCCAGGTCGCCGGCCACCAGTTCGTTCCTGAAGCCGAGCACCTGGAAGTAGATCGTGTCGATCTCATCCGTGCGCAGGATGCTGCGCGCCTGGGGATGGAGGCCGACCCTGACCTTGCCGTCGGCAACCGACACCATGCGCGCGATGGTCATCGCGTTCTCGGCGAGGGCCTGGTCGTAGGGATCGTCGGCAATGCTGTTGGCGACATTCTGGATGAGGATGACGCTGAGCGGCCAGATCAGCAGCAGCGGCATCAGCATCCAGTCGAGGATTTCGCCGAACACCGACTGGCGCTCGGCCTCCTCGGGCCGTCGTCGGCGCAGCCGGTCGCTAAGCGCCATCCGGCCGATCCAGGCAGTAGCCGAGTCCGCGCACCGTGCTGATGCGCACGCCGCCGGCCTCCAGCTTCTTGCGCAGGCGGTGCACATAAACTTCGATGGCGTTGGTGCTGACTTCCTCGCCCCAGCCGCACAGATGATCGACCAGCTGCTCCTTGCTCACCAGCCGGCCGGCGCGAAGGAGCAGGATCTCCAGCAGGGCCAGCTCGCGGGCGGAAAGGTCCACCGCCTGGCCGTCCAGCCGGGCGCTGCGCTCGGTCTGGTCGTAGGTGAGCGGCCCGAACTCGATCTTGGTCGGATTGCCCGTGCCGCGACGGGTGAGCGCGCGCACCCGCGCCTCGAGTTCCGGCAGGGCGAAAGGCTTCGTGAGATAGTCGTCGGCGCCCGCATCGAGGCCGCGCACGCGGTCTTCCAGGCCGTCCTGCGCGGTGAGGATCAGCACCGGCAAGGGCGATTTGCGCGCACGCAGGCGCTTGAGCACCTCGATGCCATGCATCCTGGGCAGGCCGAGATCGAGGATCAGCAGGTCGAACTGCTGCGAGAGCAGCGCCGCATCGGCGTCGCTGCCATTGGTGACATGGTCCACGGCGTAGCCGGACTTGCGCAAGGTGCGCACCAATCCGTCGGCAATGATGCGGTCGTCTTCGGCGAGCAGGATATGCATGGGAAAGCTGGCGCTTGTAAGGCAACTGTAAGCGATACAGTTTAGCCTTGAATCGCTGTTCTCCTTTTACTCGGACTTAGGGGGTTGGCCGGCACCGCCGGCGAGCCCCGGGGGGCGGACAAGGCAGCATCGCTCCGCTCCCTGCCGTTTTTTTCCAGATGTGTCGCCTCGAATCAGGCTGCCGGCAGGCGGGGTTCCACGCCGTTCCAGAACTCCTCGGCCTTGCGCCTGCCCGCGCCCCCCTGCAGGGCATCGCGGGTTTTTTCCATTGCCGCCCTGAGCTCGGACGCCGTTCTGCATTTTTCAAGAACCTCGATCAGCATGTCGCCGTTCGGTCCCAGGGTGTCGCTGATATAGCGCCGCGCGAATCGCACCGCCTCCTGGATGGAAGGCTGCGGCGGCGCGGCGGGAGCCGGTGCGGCAGCAGGCGGGGGAGCGGCCGGCTGCGGCGCGGCGGCGGCCGGTGCGGGGGCAGGCGCCGCCGGAGCGGGAGGGGGCCTGCCTGCGAGGCGCGCCTCGACGCTGGACCAGAACTCCTCGGCCTTGCGTTTCTTGCCCATTCCCTCGACCGCGTCGCGCGTCTTTTCGAGCCTGGCCCGCAATTCCGGCAGGGTCTTGCACTTGTCGATGGCCTCGGACAGCATGTCGGCCTCCGGCCCGAGGACTTCGTCGAGGAAATGTTCCGCGTAGCGCATCGTCTCCTGCAGGATGCGCTGCTCCTGCTGCGATGCGGATACGGCTGCGACTGCCGTGCTTGCCGCGACTGCGGACGCGTCGGCGGCGATGAACCCGCCATCGATCAGTTTCGCAAGAAGGCCTGGGGGATCGGGCATGTGCTTCGCCCTGGCGAGCAGGTCGGCGGCGGTCATCTTGCCATCCACCATCACCAGCAGAGTGCGCTCACGCATTCCGAGCACGGTGCGTTGCGCCATCTCCTCCTGACCTTTTTGGGTTTTTTTGTAAACGGCATTCAAGTCCATTTACATCCCCTTCGGCTCTACTTTAGTGATAGCAATATATCACGCCCGAATGCAGAGGGTTGCCAAACCAGTGTCGCCAAAACGACAGACCCCGCCGCAGCGGGGTCTGTCTTGGTTCGGAAGGGGGTAACGGGGGAAACCTCAGTTTCCCCTGTTCCTCAACCGGACATGCAGGCGGCTTGGCCGATTACATGCCCATGTCCATGCCGCCCATACCGCCCATGCCGCCCATGCCGCCCGGCATGCCGCCGGCCGGCTTGTCTTCCACCAGCTCGGCCACCATGCAGTCGGTGGTCAGCATCAGGCCGGCCACGGAGGCGGCGTTCTGCAGCGCGGTGCGCGTGACCTTGGTCGGGTCGAGCACGCCCATCGCCACCATGTCGCCGTATTCGCCGGTGGCGGCGTTGTAGCCGAAGTTGCCCTTGCCCTCGGTGACCTTGTTCACCACCACGCTCGGCTCCTCGCCGGCGTTGGCGACGATCTCGCGCATCGGCTGCTCCAGGGCGCGCAGCACGATCTTGATGCCGGCTTCCTGGTCGTGGTTGTCGCCCTTCACCTTGACGCCGCGGGCGCGCATCAGCGCCACGCCGCCGCCGGGGACGATGCCCTCTTCCACCGCAGCGCGCGTGGCGTGCAGGGCATCCTCGACGCGGGCCTTCTTCTCCTTCATCTCGACTTCCGTGGCGGCGCCGACCTTGATCAGCGCCACGCCGCCGGCCAGCTTGGCGACGCGTTCCTGCAGCTTCTCCTTGTCGTAGTCGCTGGTGGCTTCCTCGATCTGGGCGCGGATCTGCTTGACGCGCGCCTCGATGGCCTTGGCTTCGCCGGCGCCGTCGATGAGGGTGGTGTTCTCCTTGCCGATCTCGATGCGCTTGGCCTGGCCGAGGTCCTTCAGCGTGGCCTTCTCCAGCGACAGGCCGACTTCCTCGGCGATGACCTGGCCGCCGGTGAGGATGGCGATGTCCTCGAGCATGGCCTTGCGGCGGTCGCCGAAGCCCGGCGCCTTGACGGCGCAGGTCTTGAGGATGCCGCGGATGTTGTTCACCACCAGGGTGGCGAGCGCCTCGCCTTCGACGTCCTCGGCGACGATCAGCAGCGGGCGGCCGGCCTTGGCCACCTGCTCCAGCACCGGCAGCAGGTCGCGGATGTTGGAGATCTTCTTGTCGAAGAGCAGGACGAAGGGATTGTCGAGAATCGTAATCTGCTTGTCCGGGTTGTTGATGAAGTAGGGCGACAGGTAGCCGCGGTCGAACTGCATGCCCTCGACCACTTCCAGCTCGTTCTGCAGCGACTTGCCGTCCTCGACGGTGATGACGCCTTCCTTGCCGACCTTGTCCATGGCGTCGGCGATGATCTTGCCGATGTCGCTGTCCGCGTTGGCGGAGATGGCGCCGACCTGGGCGATCTCGGTGGACGTGGTGCAGGGCTTCGACAGCTTCTTCAGCTCCTCGACGATGGCGATGACGGCCTTGTCGATGCCGCGCTTCAGGTCCATCGGGTTCATGCCGGCGGCGACGAACTTCATGCCCTCGCGCACGATCGACTGGGCCAGCACGGTGGCGGTGGTGGTGCCGTCGCCGGCGACGTCGGACGTCTTCGAGGCGACTTCCTTCACCATCTGCGCGCCCATGTTCTGGAACTTGTCCTTGAGCTCGATTTCCTTGGCGACGGAGACGCCGTCCTTGGTCACCGTCGGGGCGCCGAAGGAGCGCTCCAGCACGACATTGCGGCCCTTCGGGCCGAGGGTGACCTTGACCGCGTCGGCCAGGATATTGACGCCTTCCACCATGCGGTGGCGGGCGGAATCACCAAATCTGACTTCTTTAGCAGGCATTGCGTTTCTCCTCTATGTGTATCCGTTACTTGCCTTCAACGACACCCATGATGTCTTCTTCGCGCATGACGAGGAGTTCCTCGCCCTGCACCTTGACGGTCTGGCCGGAATACTTGCCGAACAGCACCTTGTCGCCGACCTTGACGTCGAGGACGATGTGCTTGCCGTTGTCGTCGCGCTTGCCGGGACCGACGGCCATCACTTCGCCCTGGTCGGGCTTCTCGGCGGCGGTGTCGGGAATGACGATGCCGGAGGCCGTCTTGCGCTCCTCTTCGAGGCGCTTGACGATCACGCGGTCATGCAAAGGACGTATTTTCATGGAGTTATCTCCTCTCTACAGAACAATTTTCACGAAAGTGAGCGAACGCTCACATTAGGTTGATCCTGATGCCAGCCATTAGCACTCATTGCTAACGAGTGCTAATAATAAGGCCATCCGCCCCTGATTTCA
The DNA here is from genome assembly GCA_016214145.1 of Rhodocyclales bacterium. Classification (GTDB taxonomy): domain Bacteria; phylum Pseudomonadota; class Gammaproteobacteria; order Burkholderiales; family Rhodocyclaceae; genus Desulfobacillus. The sequence continues at coordinate 140,106 of JACRPA010000003.1, read as the reverse complement.
AGAGGGTAGCTTGCCCGGCGCGACTGTCAGGAAGCAAACAACTCCGGAAGAAAGTGAAAAGAAACCGGAAACACCAAACAGCCGGTTCTCGCGCTCATTCTCCCTTGCGGGCAGTTGGCCACCCGGTGTTGCGTTGGTGTTATGTCCCGAATTCAACAGCCTTGCTTGGTTATGGTCGCCGTGTTGCGGGGACTGACTTTTGACGATTGTCGGCGCGAACGAGTAGAAATTAATCCGAGCCTGACCCGTTTAGTTCCGTGGCTCAATTCAGTATGCGAACATGCAATCAGAAACTGCTGACTACAATAGCTACGATTACTCCTAGCACAATTGCACCAACAACAAGCTGAATACCTCTCGGCCCAAGAAATCCAAAGAATTTTCGCTCCACCGCCAAGTCCGTATGGCCACACGATGGGCAAGCCACATGAGTGAAGTCCTCTAACGGAATATGATTTTTCGGTGTTATCAGAATGTCGACCGGTCTTGGCATAGTAGGCATCTCGAAGGATTGCCCGCAATTACTACAGCGGTGCAGGATCAATTTTTGCATTTGCAGTCCTTCGATTCGGCGAAAGTAACTGTGGAGCTACCAATTGTTCCTGATATAGAAAAATCCCGCCCTACGATTGCTGACGGATCCGGGCTAAAGTTTGAAGTAACGCTCCCAAACTGGCCTATTCCTTGCGATATACCGATGCCTGGCTTACCGAAACCAACGCTAGGGGCTGACTTAATCGGGATTCCGCCAAATGTTATTCCCGCACCTACTCCTTTATACCAGCCGTTGAATGCATCCGGATTTGCTGAAGCCTCCCCATCATCAAAGCTCACGTCCGAAATACTCGCAACAACCCTAACTCCTAATCCAACCGATGGACCAACCGCTTTAACTATAATGTGCCAACGTTTTCCATCTGCGCCACACTCAGACCAGAGATCCAGCTCTGTAAATGAAGCTCCAATCAATTCAATAACACTGAAGTTGTAGGCGGTACCTGTCCACTTCACTAGACCTTTCGGGTCAAAAAAGCTTAAAGGATTCCCCCCGACATAGCTGTACGTATTGATCCCGCCCGCGAGTCCTATGGGATCACTCTGCTCATACCTGCCTGTAGAGGGATCGTAATCCCTGAAGTAGTTGTAGTGGGTGTTGACCTCTTTGTCGTAGTACTGTCCCGGGAATCTCGGGTTGAGCGTGGTGTTGATGCTGTCGTAGTACTGTCCCGGGAATCTCGGGTTGAGCGTGGTGTTGATGCTGTCCCCGTCCGGGTCTTCCTCGACGGGGCTGTTGCCGAAGGGCTCGGTCGTGGGGAGGTTTCTCCACACTACTTGGCCTGCCTCATTAGTGGCCAGCCGCGGCGTATTCAGATGGTCGGTGTGCACATACAGGATGTCCGCCCAGGCCAGGCTTGCCGTGAGACAGAACAGGACGCCGCAGGCGGCCTGGCGCATCGCCGAGCAGCCGTTGCCAACCCTCATCCCCGCCTTCATCGCGCCACCCCGATCAGCGTGTCGTAGAGATAGACGTATTCGCGCTGGATCTGTCCGGCCGGGCTCGATTCGGCGAGCAGGCGGCCGTCGCGGTCGTAGAGGTAGAGGACGTCTTCCGCGGGGTTGGTCTTCCTCACGCGCTGGCCGAGGGCGTTCACCCGGTACTGGGTGGTGCCGCCAGCGGGGACCGCACTGGGGGTGGGCACTTCTCTCTTCAATCAGATCAATTCGAACCTGGCCCATTTTGTCAAGTGAGGCTTACCATGGGGGCGGCGTGGGCGAGGGAGAGGATGGCTTGGGCCACGAGTGCCGCGGCAATCAGCAGGCGGTGCAGAACTCTTCTCCCTTGTGTGAGGCCCTGCATGTATTGACGCCCCCTTCTCCCTTGCGGGCAGTTGGCCACCCGGTGTTGCGTTGGTGTTATGTTTCCCGAAATCAACAGCCCTGCTTGGCTATGGTCGCCGTGTTGCAGAGACTGACTTTTGACGATTGTCGGCGCGAACGAGTAGAAATTAATCCGAGCCTGACCCCTTTAGTTGTGGCGAATGCGCTTACGCTCCGCGTTCACCTTCTCCACCAGCTTTCCCATGTATCACCTCCACAGACATTTTGCCTACTTTCAAATCTGTCCGTGAAATCCGGGATACCTCAGCCTGACCCCTTTAGTTGGTTTAGTTTAGTTTGGTGGCCCCTTTGCTCTTTTGATAAAAATTAGTACTGCAAGTGAAAAAAAGTACGCCAATGAAAAACTCCAAGGCTCAAAGAACTTGCTAAAGACAGAACCCATCTCAAAGTCTGAAACAATCAATGTAGTCGCCCAGCTGATTAAGAGGATCAATAACATTGTGAGAGCCGCAGCCTGAACAATTAAATTGGCATAACGCATCAATAGTGATCTCATATTCTATTTATCACAGCATGGTTCGACTAAACGATAGGTTACTTTCGAACGCCCTCCAATAATATTCGCTCCAAAATCTAATCCCTTAGAAGATCCCCAGCCCGCCTCTGCATACGCACCCCCTAATTGTAGGATTCCTGTATATGAAATCCCCCCACAGCCAGTTTTTGAACAAAGAGATAACCCTCCTTGACCATATAGGAAATTTCCCTCGAAGATGTCGGGGTTTGGAGTACTTTCATGGTCTTTGAAGTTCGCAGGAGAAGTCGTGAAGCTTATGTCGATACCCAGACCGAATCCAACACCTAGCGCCCAACCTTTAACATGTCCTCTTTTCCCATTTACGCATTGTGACTTTAGATCAAAATAATACAAACCTGCTGTGCCACCTCGCCCCACGGTTCCACCTGCAAACGTCCCACTCCAGTCAACCAGCCCAAGAGGGTCAACCCTTAACAGTGGATTCTCTGTGGCATAGCTGTAGGTATTAATTCCTCCGCGAAGCCCGATGGGGTCTGACTGCACGTAACGTCCGGTTGAAGGATCGTAATCCCTGAAGTAGTTGTAGTGAGTTGATGTCTCACGGTCGTAGTAGCTGGATCTGTCCGGCCGGGCTCGATTCGGCGAGCAGGCGGCCGTCGCGGTCGTAGAGGTAGAGGACGTCTTCCGCGGCATTGGTCTTCCTCGCGCGCTGGCCGAGGGCGTTCACCCGGTACTGGGTGGTGCCGGCAGCGGTGACCGCACTGGTCATGCGACCCCTGGCGTCGTAGCCGAAGGTGTTCAGCCCGTCCCCGGTGATGGCGCCGTTGGCATCGAAGGTGTAGCTCTTCGGCGGGCCGCTGTCGATGGCGGTGAGCCGGTTGCTCGCCGGGGCCGTGGTGTAGGTGCGGGTCGTCCCCCCGATGGTCTGGCTGCTGCGGTTGCCGGTGGCGTCGTACGTGTAGCCAAGATTGGTCGCAGGCAGCACGGCGCTGGTGAGCCGGTCGGCGGCGTCGTAACCATAGCTGGCGGTGTTGGCGGCGTTGCCGGCATCGGTCTGGTAGGTGATGCGGCTGGCGGCATCGTAGCCCACCAGCCAGGTCTGGCTGCCCAGGCTGTAGCTGGCGACGCGCCCGTCCTGGTCGAAGCTGCGGGTGTAGGCCTGGCCGGCGCCATTGATGAAGCTCTTCACGCCGCCGAAGGGCTGGTACTGGATGTTGCTGGCGAGCACCTTGACCTGGCCGTTCTCGGTGAGCTGGACTTGGGATATCCGCCCCAGGCCATCGTGCGTGTAGTCGATGCGCCGGCCCGAGGGGTAGGTGACGGACACCAGCCGGCCGTTGGCGTAGCCGTAGGCAGTGGCGTAGGCCACCCCGGCCAGGGTGCGCGTCTCGCTGGTGACGCGCCCCAGGGGATCGTAGCCGTACTGGATCGAGGCGGTGACGATCCCGCCGGTAAGCTCTTCGATGAGCCGCACCCGGCCAATGCCGTAGCTGCCCTGGTCGTAGGTGGTGCGCACCTGGCTGCCGTCGGCATGGGTGACCAGGGTGGTGCGGTTGAGGGCGTCGTACTGGTAGGCCGTCGCCTGCCCCTTGGCGTCGGTCTTGCCGGTGAGGTTGCCGGCGGCGTCATAGACGTTCTGCGTGGTGCCGGTGTCGGGGCTGGTCTGGCTGACGAGATCTCCGAGACCGTTGTACTGGTAGGTGGTGACGAGGTTTCTCGGGTCGGTCACGGAGACCAGCCGGTCGAGGGCGTCGTAGCCCATCTGCACCACGCCGCCGGCCGGATCGATGGTTTGCTTGAGGCGGTTCAGCGCGTCGTAGCCCATCAGCGTGATGCGGCTCAAGGGGGACGTCACCTTGGTACGGTTGCCCACCGCATCGTATTCGTAGGTGGTGACCGGCGACTGGGCGAGGAGCGGGCCGGCGGCGAAGGCCAGGCCCAGCGCCAGCGCGAGGGGCGCCAAGCGGGCGTCTGGATGGAGGGGGCGCGTTGCGTGCATGGGGACTCCCGCTTTGTTCGAGCGTGTCTGTTGGCGGGGGTTAGTCATTGCCCACCCCCGTGAGCGTCTGCAGCCGGCCCAGGGCGTCGTAGGCGCGGCTGAGCGTTTTCACCAGCGTGCCCTGCGGGTCGCGGATCGCCTCTTGCGTGCGGTTGCCCGCCGCATCCAGCGTGTAGGTAATCCGGTTGCCTAGGTTGTCTGCAACCTCGGTCAGGCGACGGGCGCCGTCGTAGGTGTAATTGATGTAGCTGCCGTCCGGTTGCGTCAGCCGGGTAAGCTGCCCCACGCCGTCGTACTGGAAGCTCGTCGTCTCGCCGGCGTTCGCGCGGCTGGCCAGGCGCTGCCGGAGATCGTAGCTGAGCGTGGTGAGGACGCCGTTGGGGTCAATGATCTCTTCAACCTGGCCGTGGGCGTTGTAGCGGGTGAATTGGGTCACCTGCCCCAGGGCGTTGGTCACGCGCTTGACCTGCCCTCGGCAGCCTTTGTCGCGGCCGGTGCCGGTGCCGGCCCCGGCGCACACTTCGTCGTGCGGGTAGTAATCGGTGGTGGTGGTGTCGGCGACGTCCGTCCTCGGGCCGTCTTCGACCTTCTGGAGTATCAGCCCGGGCACCGCCGCCGAGTAGGTGTAGGTGGTGGTCCAGGTCTGCGTTATACCGGCGGCAACATCGGTCACGCTGCGGCTCGTCACATTGCCCTTGCTGTCGTAGGCGATCTGGGTGCGGCGCAGCGGGTTGCCAGTGGCAGTGGCGCCAATGTATTCGTTTGCCTGCAGGGGCAGGCGCCAGGTGGCGTGCCACGCAGTGGTGATCGTCCGCGTTTCGGGCAGCCCCCCCCCGGCACTGCTCAGGCCTTCGGTGCGGCTGGTCTCGAGGTTCCGCGCGAGGTCGTAGGCGTAGGTGGTCTTCTTGCCGTTGAAGTCCGTCCGGCTCGATACGTTGCCGTTGGCGTCGTAGGTCAAGGCCTCGGCCGCTGCACCACAGCCACTGCCGCCAGGCTGTGACTGGCCGGTGCTCTTCATCACCCCAAGGATCGTCTGGAAGTTGTAGGTGCGCTGCGTGCCTAGTGGGTCGGTGACGATAGTAGTGTTGGTGCCGAAGGTGAGGCCGTAGGATTCCACGCCGCCGGCCAGCACTTCGCCTACCGCTTTGCCATTGGCGTCATAGGTGTAGGTAATGTACCTAACCCCGCGCTCATCCGTGATCCCCGTCAGCGCGTTCTTGTAGGTGGTGTTCTCGTAGTGGTATTGGCGGGTTGCGCCTCCCGGGTAGGTCACCGACACCAGATTGGCATTGGTGTCGTAGGCGTAGGTCGTAGTATTTCCGGAGGGCTCAGTTACCGTGGATATTCTGTTGTTTGCGTCATACGAAATAGCGAGCTGACGACCGACATTGTCAGTGACCGTGGATAGGCGATTCTGGGCGTCATAGGACATCGCCTGAGTTTGCCCGTTAATACTGGTAATGCTGGTCAACCGTCCGTCCAGATTGTAGCGTTCGATTTGATGATCGGCGGTCTCCAGACGGTAGCCGATCAGTGCACCACCGGCGTTGGTCTCCTGAAAGAGGCGGTCCGTAATGTCAGCATCAGGCGTGTAGGTGGTGCCAGAGACGACAAATTTGATCGTTCTTCCATCAGGGCGATACAGCCAGACGGGGTTTGTGAATCCCACACCCATGAACTGGCTATAACTGGCGCGCCAGGTTTTACCGAAAGCGGATGGAACGGTGCCTGGATTGCTGTTATAGGTGCGTACCAGGCGGAAAGCCCCACTGTTTGGCTGATCAATCTCGGTAAGCCATTTATTGCCACTGCCAAAAGCGATGGGTTTAGGGGCGCTGGGGCAAGTGCGACCGTTATCCTTTGCTTCACCGCGAGTACAGGTCATTGCTACGCCTGATCCGGATGAGGTCCAATTCTCATTGAATGGGCAGGCGTAAGTGGCGTTTGAGGTTCTCGGTGTGTCTGAGCATAAGGCGGGATTCTGAGGATTGCAGGCATGGATCTTATAGGTACCCGACATGGCGCCCTGAACGACTGAATGGCAATACACATTTACAAAATTGTTGGTCCACGCAGGCAGCGCGGCGTCAGCGGCACATACTGCGGCAACAGAGCGAAAAAATTTTTGCTCACCGCCACCCCAAGGCCATAGCCAGATTTTCTGCGCCGAGTATGTCTCAGCGAAGGCTACTCCGCCAAAAACAACTCCCGCAAGAACACATAGATACCTTAGAACAAATGATGAGACTGCGCGTGTAGCCCAGCAGCGAAGCATTCGCCCCCCCGTATGTACTTTGCTCCCGCGCATTTTTCTACTCACCCATTGAAACAACATCTGTATAACCCCCTAATAGAGCTTCAGGCGTTTCTCTCTTCAAACACACCTATTCGGCTCGACGACGGCCACTCGGCCACTTCTTGTTGAGGATCGCCGTGTCGCGGGGTCTGACTCTTCGGCAAGCGTGGGAAATAATTCGAAAGTAATTCGAGCCTGGCCCGTTTTTTCTCCGGCCCGTTTTTTCTCCGACTTTTGTGTGGGGCAGGCAGCGGAGTGTGGAAATTAATTCGAGCTCGGCCCCTTTAGTTCTTAGTTGGCGTTGGTTTCCTTCGTGTCGACGCAACGTGAAAAGTCTTTCATGAAAAACTCCCACATTATGAGACCCCAAAGATACGCACCGGCAAATGCAACGATAACTAAAAATACCGAAAAAAATATGCCGCCATACTTACCTAACCACCACACTGATCCAACCGCGCCGGGGATGCCCATACCAATCACAGAATAAGTTATGAAATTGCGCCTATTCTGTATGTACTTACCAAACCGGGATAATAGCTTTGATGACATATTTGATCTTCAATAATTAGGGAAGGTCTGAATAAGGTGTGAACGATTTTGTCGTGGGCATGTCAGACGAGCGATATCGAACACGGGGACGGATACGATGAAACAGATGACGCTCTCGGCAGGCGGATTTGAGCGGTACGGCAAGACGACACGGCGAGCGGTGTTTCTGGCCGAGATGGCCCGGGTAGTGCCGTGGGGCGCGCTGTGCGCCCTGATCGAGCCGGTGTATCCGAAGGCCGGCAACGGCCGGCCGCCGATCGGCCTGGAGCGGATGCTGCGCATCTACTTCCTGCAGAACTGGTTCAACCTCTCCGACCCGGCGGTGGAAGAAGCCCTCTACGACTCCCTGTCGATGCGCAGCTTCGTCGGCATCGACTTGGGACGGGAGCGGGTGCCGGATGAGACCACCGTGCTCAATTTCCGCCATTTGCTCGAAGCGCACGACCTGGGCCAGCGGCTGTTCGAGGAAGTCGGGCGCCATCTCCAGGACAAGGGCCTGAAGGTATCCACCGGCACCATCGTCGATGCGACGATCATCAACGCCCCGTCCTCGACCAAGAACCAGGACAAGGCACGCGATCCCGAGATGCACCAGACCAAGAAAGGCAACCAGTGGTACTTCGGCATGAAGGCGCACATCGGCGTGGATAGCAAGACCAAGCTGATTCACTCGGTCGTCGCCACCTCGGCCAACGTCCATGACAAGCATCCGATTCCCCACCTTCTGCATGGCAACGAGCAGCGGGTCTATGGCGACTCGGCCTATGCCAGCCAGAAGGCATTGATCAGCCAGGCCGCGCCGAAGGCAAAGGACTTCACCAACCGGAAGGCCAGCCGGCACAAGCCGCTGACCGAGCGGGAGCGCGGGAAGAACCGCAGCAAGTCGCGGGTGCGGGCCAAGGTCGAGCATGCCTTCCTCGTCATCAAGCGCGTGTTCGGCTTTGCCAAGGTGGCTTATCGAAGCCTGGCCAAGAACGGCAATCGCCTGTTCGTGGTGGCCGCTTTGGCCAATCTCTTCATGGCCCGGCATCACTTGTTCAGAGTCCAAGGGGATCGGTGTGTCCAGTGAGCGGAAAATGGCCCAGGGGATCGAGCCACACCAGGCCAAATCGCCCGATTCCCCGCAAATTCTTCGCCATTGAGGTGCAAATGATTTCATCGCCTCGCACAATCGTTACTTGTTTAGACGTTCCTTAGTTTGTGCTGTTAAAAATTATCCGACTTGGTCGTCTTTCATCAAGGTAATATTCAAAAATTGCAAACTGAAACTGAACTTGGAGGGTCAAAGGCTCCTGTAATATACAGCCCACCAATTACCACTCCCCCAACCACAACACCTACAGCTCCGCCCGCAAGTATTCCGGCAAATGTGCCGCTTACCAATGCCTCACTGACGACCAATCCACCGACGATTCCAAAGTGGCCAACCTCTCCTATACCCACGGTCAGCCCTGCGGCTCCACCTAATAGCCCACCAATTCCTGCAAAACCTGCCGCTGATCCTGCAAGGATGTTTCCAGGGTTCGGCGGCGGTGAGGATGGTGTTGAGGGCTTGCACACACATTGGATTGATGGTGTTCTCCGAGGGAAAACTGAGTTCGGGGAAGGAGGGACGTATTTTTTTCCATTTATCCAAAGAAGCCCACTAGGATCAATTCTAGTAACTGGATTCCCCTCAACATAGCTGTATGTGTTGACGCCCCCGCGAAGCCCGATGGGGTCTGACTGCACGTAACGTCCGGTTGAAGGATCGTAATCCCTGAAGTAGTTGTAGTGGGTGTTGACCTCTTTGTCGTAGTACTGTCCGGGGAATCTCGGGTTGAGCGTGGTGTTGATGCTGTCCGCTGGATCTGTCCGGCCGGGCTCGATTCGGCGAGCAGGCGGCCGTCGCGGTCGTAGAGGTAGAGGACGTCTTCCGCGGCATTGGTCTTCCTCGCGCGCTGGCCGAGGGCGTTCACCCGGTACTGGGTGGTGCCGGCAGCGGGGACCGCACTGGGGGTGGGCACTTCTCTCTTCAATCAGATCAATTCGAACCTGGCCCATTTTGGCTTGCGTTTAATCTCGTCTCTATGGATTGCCGCAATTCGCGCACTTCACATACCATCTTTTCAGCATCAAACTCAGACCAAACGTGGATAGGCTTTTCCTCTGTTCTTGGCCGCGTTGTAACCTCAATTGTTGGCATTCCATTATAGCGATAGGCTGCGATGTAATCGTCGTTATGCGCCGATATACACAAAGGAAACAGCAAACCATAAATAACTTCATCATCGGGGACGCTGCAATCAAGATTAAGGCGATTCCAATATCCGTACATCCATACACCCAAGCCACCACGAGGAATAACTTTGCCAATATCAGGCGTGGAAATTAGGTTACCCAGTTGTTTTTCCAAACCCCTCAGCGTCTCAATCAAATTGCCACTATTGAACTCAGAAATAAGAAGATGCCTGGAATGCCCAATTCGCAACCATGTATCAGCGACAGCGAACACAAAGTCCGGGCCATGCGAATCGAAACTGCGTGTCCGTTCTATCGATGCATTCCTCTTAACATCAAAATCAATAGAGAACTCTGCGAACTCCAGAGAGTAAGTAATAGTTTCGTCATTCATCATTTTGGCTTTCTTGGCCAATCTGGGAAACCGGCGTCGCGACCAGCTTTCCATTGCTGAGGGTCGAGGTCTTGTTGATATACAACATACCCATGCCAGTATTTGACGCAATTTTCTTCATCCGTCCGTGTAAGTCTAAATATCACCAGTTGGCCTGTTGTAGGGTCGTACCCTAAGCGTGCGTTACCAACACCGACTGAGTTGTCAAGCGCAAGCCCGCCATTATGACCTGCCCCCCATTTCCAGTACCAGCCTGAAGTTAGTAAAGTCCGCTTTTGAAGGGAGAAGCGGACATGAAGAAGCGGTTCACGGAAGAGCAGATCATCGGCTTTCTCAAGCAGGCCGAGGGCGGGGTTGCGGTCAAGGATCTGTGCCGGAAGCATGGCTTTAGCGATGCGGCCTTCTACACCTGGCGGCGCAAGTTCGGCGGTATGAGCGTGCCGGACGCCAGGCGGCTGCGCGAGCTGGAGGCGGAGAACGCCAAACTCAAGAAGCTGCTGGCCGAATCGCTGCTCGATACCGAAGCGTTGAAGGTCGCCCTGGGCCGAAAGCGCTGACCCCGCAGGCCAAGCGCCATTGCGTCCCTGATGAACCGCCACAAATCCACCATCAGCCGGGAACTCGCCCGCAACAGCGGGCAGCGCGGCTACCGGCCCAGGCAGGCGCACCGGTTGGCTGTGGCCCGCATGCGGGCCACAGCCAACGGCCGCAGGATCGCGCCGGAAACCTGGGCCTTTGCCCGGGCCAAGCTCACCGAGCAGTGGAGTCCGGAACAGATCTCCGGCTTTCTCAAGGTCCAAGGCCTGGCCGGCGTCAGTCACGAGACCCTCTACCAGCGCATCTATGCCGACAAGCGCGCCGGCGGTTCCCTCTGGCGCCATCTGCGCTGCCAGAAGCTGCGGCGCAAACGCTACGGCCGCCATGACCGCCGCGGCACAATTCCCGGACGGGTCTCAATTGAGCAGCGTCCGGCCACGGTCGAGGCTCGCACTCGCGTAGGCCATTGGGAAGGAGACACAATTATCGGCGCCCGTCACCGCCAGGCCATCGTTTCCCTCGTCGAGCGCAAGAGCCGCTATACCCTGCTGACCAAGGTCGAGCACAAGACCGCCCGTCTCGTCGGCCAAGCGGTCACCGGCCTGCTCAAACCCTTCAAGGCGCGCGTGCATTCCCTGACGACGGACAACGGCAAGGAGTTTGCCGAACACCAAACCATCGCCAGGAAGCTCGATGCCGCCTTCTACTTCGCCCATCCTTACGCTTCCTGGGAGCGCGGCACCAACGAGAACACCAACGGCCTGGTGCGCCAATACTTCCCCAAGAAACGCCGCTTCGATACCATCCAACCTGAGGAGATTGCCTTCGCCATGCAAAGACTCAATCACCGACCCCGAAAATGCCTCGGCTTCAGAACACCCCACGAGGTGTTTATGCAATCCCTCAGTCGCGTTGCGCTTCAAGGTTGAACCGCCTATTTATCACAGCATGGTTCGACTAAACGACAAAACAAAGCAGATGACTATCGAGATTAATGACGAACGGCATCTGCCGCTACAATGCAGAAGCCATCCCCTTTGCAGGCGTCCCTTGAGCCCGATTCCGCTTCTTCTCGCCGCCTTTGCCGCCCTGTTGCCCCATGCAACACCCGCGCATGCCCAGCTGGAGGAGCGACTGCCCGCCCCCGTCGCCCGCGTCCTGAAGGCGGCCAATGTGCCGTCTTCGGCGGTGGCGGTCTACGTGCAGGACGCCGATGCGCGCATGCCGCGGGCCAGTTTCAATGCCGCCCGGCCGATGAACCCGGCCTCGGTGATGAAGCTCGTCACCACCTATGCCGCGCTGGAACTGCTCGGCCCCGCCTACACCTGGAAGACCGAGGCCTACGCCCTCGGGCCGATGAAGGAGGGCATTCTGGAAGGCGACCTCGCCCTGAAGGGCTACGGCGACCCCCGGCTCGGCTTCGAGCAGTTCTGGCTGCTCTTGCGCCAGTTGCGCGCCAGGGGCCTGAGCGAGATCCGCGGCGACCTCGTCCTCGACCGCAGCCACTTCGAGGCCGGCAACCACGATCCGGCCCGCTTCGACGGCGAGCCCTTGCGGCCCTACAACGTCGGGCCGGACGCCCTGCTGCTCAACTTCAAATCGATCCGCCTCGGCTTCGTCCCCGACGTCGAGAAGAAAACCGTGGCGATCCATGCCGAGCCGGCGCCGGCGCAGCTCGATCTCGTCAACCTGGTGAAGCTCGGCGAGGGCGCCTGCGGCAGCGCCTGGTACGAGGGCATCCGCATGGATCTCGCCCATACCGGCGCGGCGGCGCGGCTGATCCTCACCGGCGCCTACCCGGCCGCCTGCGGCGAAAAGCAGCGCCATGTCGCCGTGCTCGACCATCCGCAGTTCGTCGCCGGCGTCTTCCGGCAGCTGTGGGCCGAACTGGGCGGCAAGTTCTCCGGCGGCCTGCGCGAGGGCGCCGTGCCCGCGGGGGCGCGCCTGCTGGCGCGCGGCGAATCGCCGGCCCTCGCCGAGGTGGTGCGCGAGATCAACAAGTACAGCAACAACGTCATGGCGCGCCAGCTCTACCTCACCCTCGGCGCGGAAGCGGCGAAGCGGCCGGCCCGCGCCGAGGACGCCGAGGCGGCCGTGCGCGCCTGGCTGGTGCAGAAGCAGCTGCCGATGCCGGAGCTGTCGATCGAAAACGGCGCCGGCCTGTCGCGCAGCGACCGCATCGGCGCGGAGAACCTCGGGCGCCTGCTCGCCGCCGCCTTCGCCAGCCCGGTGATGCCGGAGTTCATCGCCTCGCTGCCGCTCGCCGGCATCGACGGCACCATGAAGAAGCGACTCAACGGCAACGGCGTCGCCGGCCAGGCGCACGTCAAGACGGGCTACCTCGACGGCGTGCGCGCCCTCGCCGGCTACGTGCTGGACCGGCGCGGCCGGCGCGTCGTCGTGGTGTTCCTCGCCAACCACCCCAACGCCGGCGCCACCAAGGCGGCGCAGGATGCGCTGCTCGCCTGCGTCTACGAACGGAGTTGCTGATGCGGCGCCTCGCGCTCCTCGCCGCCGGCTTCGCCTACATGGTCCTGCTCATCGAGGCGGTGCGCGCCGCCGTGAGTTGGTGGCGCGGCGAAGCGGCCTTGGGCTGGCTCGACTACGCGCTGATCGGCGCGCTGCCGGTGCTGGCCTGGATATGGTGGCGACACCTTTCCATGTTCCGCAAGGATTGCGGCAAGGCCGCGTGCGCCTTGCCCGAAGACAATCGACAAGAAGGGAGGCAATAAGTGGCCAAGGCGAAACCCGCAGTGAAGCGCAATCTCGATGCCCGCCCGGACACGCTGGATTTCCGCGACCGCATGTACGAGCCGACCCTGGTAGAGGTTCCGCTGCGGCGCAGCCTGGAGGATTACCGCCTGGCGAAGGTGCCGGTGCTGGACCAGGGCGAGGAAGGCGCCTGCACCGGCTTCGGCCTGGCCACCGTGGTGCACTACCTGCTGCGCACGCGCAAGGTGGTTCCCGACGCGCAGCCGGTCAGCCCGCGCATGCTCTACGAGATGGCCAGGCGCTATGACGAATGGAGCGGCGAGGACTACGCCGGCTCCAGCGCGCGCGGCGCCATGAAGGGCTGGCACAAGCACGGCGTCTGCGGCGAGGAGGCCTGGCCCTACGACGCGGCGACCGCCGACCGCGCCTTCACCAGCCGGCGCGCCCGCGACGCGCTGCGCCGTCCGCTCGGCGCCTATTTGCGCGTCAACCATCGCGACATCGTCGCCCTTCACGCCGCCCTGACGGAAACCGGCATCCTCTACGCCACCGCGGCCGTGCATGCCGGCTGGGACCGCGTCGGCCGCAACGGCATCGTGCTCCGCAACGACCCGCAGAGCGGCGAGCCGCATACGCTCGTCGGCGGCCACGCATTCGCCATCGTCGCCTACGACGAGCACGGCCTGTGGATCCAGAATTCGTGGGGCGGTTCCTGGGGATTGAAAGGCTGCGGGCGCATCAGCTACGACGACTGGCTGGAAAACGGCACCGATGTCTGGGTGGCGCGCCTCGGCGTGCCGATCGAACTGGCCGAGGCCAAGAGCGGCGCCACCCTGCATGGGCCGGGCGGGCGCGGTTCGCGTGCCTACGTCTCGGCCGACCTGCGCCCGCACATCGTCAGCCTCGGCAACGACGGACGGCTGTTCGACAAGGGCGCCTACGGCACCAACGCGGACGAGGTGCGCGAAATCTTCGACAGCGACTTTCCGCGCCTGACGGCGAACTGGCCGAAGAAACGCCTGCTGCTCTACGCCCACGGCGGCCTGGTCGGCGAGGACGAGGCCGCGGCGCGCATCGCCAGCTATCGTCCGGCCATGCTGGCCAACCACATCTACCCGGTAGGCTTTATCTGGCGCACCGACTTCTGGAGCACGGTGAAAAACATCCTCGAGGACGCGCTGCGCCAGCGACGCCCCGAAGGAGTGCTCGAGGCCGCCAAGGATTTCATGCTCGACCGCCTCGACGACGCGCTGGAGGCCATCGCCCGCGTCGGCGGCGGCAAGGCGCTCTGGGAAGAAGTCAAGGAAAACGCCCTGCTCGCCACGCGGCGGACGGACGGCGGCGCGCGCTTCGCCGCCGAATGCATCCGCCGGCTCTGCGCGGCCGATCCGACCGTCGAGATCCACGCCGTCGCCCACAGCGCCGGCGGCATCTTCCAGGCGCCGCTGGTGCAGCTGCTGTCGTCCGGCGGCCCCATTGCCGTCGGCCCGCTCAAGGGCGAGACCGGCTTCGGCCTGAAAGTGCGCACCTGCACACTCTGGGCGCCGGCCTGCCGCGTCGACCTCTTCAAGGAAACCTATCTGCCCGGGATCGCCTCCGGCGGCATCGGCCGCTTCGCCGTGTTCACCCTGACCGACCGCAAGGAGCTGGACGACAACTGCAAGCACATCTACAACAAATCGCTGCTCTACCTGGTGTCGAACGCTGGCGAGGAACCGCACCGCATCCCCCTGGTGCGGCCCGACGGCGGGCCGCTGCTCGGCATGCAGAAGTACATCGAGAAGGATGACGAAGTGCGGCAACTGTTCGCCGCCGGCCGGGCGGACTGGGTGCTGGCGCCGAACAACGAAGCAGCCGGGACCGCGGGAGCCTCGCGCGCCACCGCGCACGACGCCTTCGACGACGATACGGCAACGGTGACGGCGACCCTGACGCGCATACTCGGCCAGGCGCCGATCGAGGGCCCGGTCAAGCTGGGTCGCACGGCCACGGCCGCCCGGGAAATCCGCCAGCGACTTGCTTGAGCGGCGAACCAGCCCGGGCTATGGCCGCGCCGGGCGCAGCAGTTCGATCTTCAGGGTTTCCTCGTAGGGCGGGACATTGCACTCGACCACATCGCCCGCCGCGATCTGCAGCTTGACGCCGACGATGTTGGCGCGGATCGGCAGCCTGGCGACACAGCGGTCGGCCAGCGCCGCGATGCGCACCGTCGGCGCGCCGCGCCGCGACAGGTAGGCCAGCACGCGCGCCAGCGAATGTCCCTCGTAGAGGACGTCATCCACCACCAGCACCGTGGCGCGCGTCAGGTCGCGCGCAGAAAACTCGGCGTTTTCGGTGAGTTCCGTCTCCGGATGCAGCAGGGTCAGGTCGTCGGCGTAGCGCTTGAGGCGCAGGCCGTAGCAGGGCACATCCAGGCCGTGCTTCGCCTTCAGCCGCGCCTGCAGCGTCTCCGCCAGCGGCATGCCGCGGCGGAGTATCCCCAGCAGCAGCGGATCGGCTTCGCCGGCGAGGAAGGTCGCCGCCTGCGCCGCCATGCGGTCGAGCACCGCCTGCAGCGCCGCCGTGTCGTAGAGGCAGAAGCGCTCGCCGGCAACCTTCCCTTCGCTCACTGCGGCCACCCGGAAAAAGTCAGTCCGCACAATACGGCGAGGACCGGCCGCATCACAGCCCCAGTTCCCGCCACAGTGCGTCGACGCGGCGCTTCACCGCCTCATCCATGGCGATGGCGCGGCCCCACTCGCGGCTGGTCTCGCCCGGCCACTTGTTGGTCGCGTCGATGCCCATCTTGCTGCCGAGGCCGGCCACCGGCGAAGCAAAGTCGAGGTAGTCGATCGGCGTGTTCTGCGCGATCAGCGTGTCGCGCGCGGCGTCGACGCGTGTCGTCAGCGCCCACACCACTTCCTTCCAGTCGCGCACATTCACGTCATCGTCGACGACGACGATGAACTTGGTGTACATGAACTGGCGCAGGTAGCTCCAGATGCCGAACATGACGCGCCTGGCGTGGCCGGGGTACTGCTTCCTCATGCTCACCACCGCCAGGCGGTAGGAGCAGCCCTCGGGCGGCAGGTAGAAGTCGACGATCTCCGGAAACTGCTTCTGCAGCAGCGGCACGAACACCTCGTTCAGCGCCACGCCGAGCATGGCCGGCTCGTCGGGCGGCTTGCCGGTGTAGGTGCTGTGGTAGATCGGGTTGCGGCGCATGGTCATGCGCTCGATCGTGAACACCGGGAACTCGGCCCGTTCGTTGTAGTAGCCGGTGTGGTCGCCGAAGGGTCCCTCGATGGCCGTTTCATCGGGGCGGATGACGCCTTCCAGCACGATCTCGGCGGAGGCCGGCACCTGCAGGTCCGCCTTTCTGTGCAATTCTCCGAGACACTTCACGACTTCGGTCTTCGCGCCGCGCAGCAGGCCGGCGAACTGGTATTCGGAAAGCGAATCCGGCACCGGCGTCACCGCGCCGAGTATCGTCGCCGGGTCGGCGCCGAGCGCCACCGCCACCGGGAAGGGCTGGCCCGGATGCTTCAGGCAATGGTCGCGGAAATCCAGCGCGCCGCCGCGATGCGGCAGCCAGCGCATGATCACCTTGTTCCGTGCGATCACCTGCTGGCGGTAGATGCCGAGGTTCTGGCGCGTCTTCATAGGGCCCCGCGTGACGGTGAGGCCCCAGGTGATGAGCGGCGCCACATCGCCCGGCCAGCAGGTCTGGATCGGCAGACGCGACAGGTCGACGTCTTTCCCTTCCCACACCGTTTCCTGGCAGGGCGCGGAGGACACTTCCTTCGGCGCCATGTTGAGCACCTGCTTCAGCACCGGCAGCTTGTCCCAGGCGTCCTTCAATCCCTTCGGCGGCTCCGGCTCCTTGAGGGTGGCGAGCAGCTTGCCCACCTCGCGCAGCGCTTCAGTTGATTCCGCTCCCATGCCCAGCGCCACGCGATGCGGCGTGCCGAACAGGTTGCCCAGCACCGGCATGGAGTGGCCCTTGGGATGCTCGAAGAGCAGCGCCGGGCCGCCCGCGCGCAGAACGCGGTCGCACACCTCGGTCATCTCCAGATGCGGGGCGACCTCGGCGGCGATGCGCTTCAGTTCGCCAAGTTGTTCGAGTTGCGCGATGAAGTCGCGCAGGTCGCGGTATTTCATGGGTGCGAGGGAAGAAAGGGATGCGGCCGATTATATCGGAAGCATCCCCCGTCCTTTGCCGCACTCATTTCGCCAGGGGCGTCTTGCCCACGCCGGAGTCGATCTGGTCGAGAATGCTTCCCTGCGGCTCAGCCCCGACCGCGGGCGGATCGATGCGTTGCATGCCGCCGCCGGCATCGAGTTTCATGCCGCGCAGCGCGGCTCTGAAGTCCGGCTGCTGATCGGTATAGGAGACCTTGCCATCCATGCCGTAGGTTGGGTACAGCGTAAACGGAATGGTCGTCACGGGATCCTTGCCCGGCTGGGAAACATGCACCACGAGTCGTTCGGGCGAGGGCTTGTCCAGCACCAGCGGCTTGCCCGGATCGAACAGCGCGCCGGCGGAACGCGGGCCGCCGAAGGCACGGTCGGCGCCCATCGAGCCCCACGCCGTGCGGGGGATCTGGTCGGCCCTCATGGTGCCGCTCTCCAGCAGGCGCGAGCCGCTGCCCCAGTCGCGCCAGCCCGTATCGGCGGTCTTGCGCCACGGCCCGCCGTCGACGCTTTCATAGCGCTGGATGCGGATCTTCGCCCACCAGTCCTCCCATATCTCGTAGTGCAGCCACTCGATGGGCTCGGCACCCTGCGTCTTGCAGCCGCCGTCGGGCTGGGGTTGCAGGCGCTCCATCACCGCCTGGTGCACCACGCCCTTGTCCTCGGCCTTGTCGACATCCACGCTCACCAGCAGCCTGCCGTCGGGCCGGTACTGCGCGCCGACCTTGATCGCCGTGCCGGTCTGCGCATCGGTGAAGGTCTGCTTGTCGCGGATCGGGTCGTCGGCCAGACGCGGCTTGTCGCCGCCGGGCGGGCTGACAGGGCCGGAGCCGCCTCCACCGCCACCACCGCCCCGGCCACCGAGGAAGCCGCCGAGCAGGCCGAGCACGGCCTTGCCGGTTTCTGCCGCCTTCTGCTCGTCGGTATAGCCGAACTGTTCCTTGGGGCCGATGGTGACGGGTTGCGCCGGCGGGAACGAGCAGCCCGTCCCGCCAATTGGCGCTGGCTGCAAATCCTTCCGTACCGCCGCATCCTTGCGCCCTTCCACAGGCCTGGGCGGCTCGCCGACCGGTTTGGGCGGCGGGCAGGCGGTGCGTTCGCATTCCCGCATCTCGCGCTCCAGGCGTTCGATCTGCCGGTTGCCCTCGTCGATCTCATTGGTCAGCGTCACAATGCGACGGCGCCTTTCCTGAAGCTGCGAACCGTCGCCGGGTTGCGCCTTGCCATCCATCATGCGACCGGATATTTCCTGCGCCTCACGCGACAGCCTGTCGCGCTCGGCCTCCTTTGCCTTGCGCTCCCGCTCCAGTTCGCCCTGCCGGAGGCCGATAGGATTGCAGGCGGAACAATGCGTGATGTGCGCGCCCGGGCCTGGGGGCTGCGGGGCGCATCGCTTGTTGCATTCGTCGAGCTGGCGGCGGAGGGTTTCGATGTCGCGTTCGAGGTTTTCCACCCGCTCCGCCCGACTGCGGAGAGACCGTTCGTACTCCTTAATGCTGATTGCCCTCAGACTCCCAGATTCATCCATGTCGAATATAGACGTTTTCCCTTTAAGGAGGGCTTCGGTTATGTATTCACGCATATGCTCAAGTTGAGCCCTGTCAAGCTCCAAATATTTCCGTTGTTCGGCGATCCGGTCGGCCAAACCGGCGCATTCCGGGCACGCGGCGGAAAATGCGACTGGTCTGTCACGAAACTTCCCGTCGTCGATCTGGTCGAGAATGCTCTCTCTCGGTGGGACGGGGGCAGCTTGTCCTGTGCCTCCGTCCGCCCAGACAGAAACGGGCGCCAATAAAACAATTGACGACAGGATGAGTTGGCGACACAAATTCAGGGTATTGCGCATGATGCCCTCCTTTGCGTTATCGTTTTACGCAGCGCCGCAGCGGAATCCTCATGCACGGCGACCCAGAGCGAACAAATACTACTCCGATGAACAACCGCTGGCTCGTCGTCGCCAACCCCATCTCCGGCCAGGGCCGGGCGATGCACCATCGTCATGAGATCGAGGCCGTGCTGCGGCGGCACGACCTCGATTTCGACTTCGTCATCAGCGAACACCCGGGCCATGCCGTCGACCTCGCGCGCGCCGCTGAAGGACGGTGTGCTCGAGGGAGACCTCCTGCTCAAGGGATATGGCGATCCCAAGCTGGGCTTCGAGCAGTTCTGGCTGCTGCTGCGCCAGCTGCGCGGCAAGGGCCTGCGCGAGATGCGCGGCGACCTGGTGCTCGACCGCGGCCACTTCGTGCCCGCCAACCATGATCCGGCCCGCTTCGACGGCGAGCCATTGCGGCCCTACAACGTCGGGCCGGACGCGCTGCTGCTCAACTACAAGTCGATCCGCCTCGACTTCGCGCCGGACGCCGGGAAGAAAACTGTGGCGATCCATGCCGAGCCGGCGCCGGCACAGCTCGATCTCGTCAACCTGGTGAAGCTCGGCGAGGGCGCCTGCGGCAGCGCCTGGTATGAGGCCATCCGCATGGATCTCGCCCACACTGGAGCGGCGGCACGCCTGATCCTCACTGGCACCTACCCGGCCGCCTGCGGCGAGAAGAGCCGCCACGTCGCCGCGTTCGTCCATCCGCAATTCGTCGCCGGCGTCTTCCGGCAACTGTGGGCCGAACTGGGCGGCAGCATCGAAGGCGGCCTGCGCGAAGGCTCCGTGCTCAACGCCGGCGCCGCCAAGGCGGCGCAGGACGCCCTGCTCGCCTGCGTTTACGAAAGAACGTGTTGATGCGGCGCCTGCTGCTGCTTGTCGCCGGCTTCGCCTACATGGTGCTGCTCATCGAGGCCGTGCGCGCCACCGTGGCCTGGTGGCGTGGCGAAGCGGAATTGGGAATGCTCGACTATGTGTTGATCGGCGCGCTGCCGGCGCTGGCCTGGATCTGGTGGCGCCACTTCTCGATGTTCCGCCGGGATTGCGGCAAGGCCGCCTGCGTCCTGCCCGAGGATCGCGGCGGCGTGCCGAACAGGTTGCCGAGCACCGGCATGGAGTGGCCCTTGGGATGCTCGAACAGCAGCGCCGGGCCACCCGCGCGCAGCACGCGGTCGCACACTTCGGTCATCTCCAGATGCGGGGCGACCTCGGCGGCGATGCGCTTCAGCTCGCCGAGCTTCTCGAGTTGAGCGATGAAGTCGCGCAGGTCGCGGTATTTCATGGGTGCGGAAAGTGAAAGGGGACGCGACCGATTAGATCGGATGCGCCCAGAAGGGCTGGCGAAGCCACCCTGAAGAAGTACTCCTGGGGTGCGCCCAGAAGGGCTGGCGCAGCCACCCTGAAGAAGTACTCCTGGGGTGCGTCCCCGTCATTTCGCCTGTCGTCGGGGGCGGCGCTCAGGATTCTGTTGCGCTATCTCACCGGGCAAGCCTGCGCGCCGGCCGGCATTGGGGAAACAGTCAGTAGCCGCCCCCTATCGGGAGATGGGTCCCCGATCCCGAGGTCCCCGTGGAAGTGCCGGTGGAGGTGCCGGTGGATGTCCCGGTAGAAGTTCCTGTGGAGGTTCCTGTGGAGGTTCCTGTGGACGTGCCGGTGGATGTCCCGGTAGAGGTTCCGCCAGCGCCCGCCGCCTGCCTGTAGCAGTTGCGCAGGCAGTTATCCAGGGCAGCCTGCGCATTCGCCGCATCCTGCTCGGCACGGGCCCGGTTTGCCGTGGCGCGGTCGAGCGCGCTGCGTGACGAGGCGGCGGCCCTTTCCTTCGTGGCGACGCGGTTGCGAGCCACCGATTCCTCCCTGGCCGCACTGCGGGCATTGGCGCGCTCCGCCGTCAGGTTGTTGTCGACGTTGCTGCGTCCATCCGCGCTCGCCGGCAAGCGTTTGGCAAAGGCTTCATAACGGGCCAGGCTGGCATTCGCGCTCGTGAGGCGGGCTTCGGCACGAGCCAGGTTTTCCCGCTCCGATGCCAGCTCGCGTTCATCCCTGGCCAGTTGGTCACGCGCATTCTTTTCGGCGGTTTCGGCTTGATACTTGTTCCAGTCGGCGCGCTGTGTGGCCGCGCTCTCTGCCGAGCACTTGCGGGCGCAGATCTCGTCGGTGATGGTCCAGCCCGGCCGCGGCGTGAAAGGCTGACCTGCGGGGGGTGCCTCGGTTGAGGGCGGGGTCACGGTGCCCCCCGTTCCCGGTGTCGTCACGCTGGTTCCCGTTCCCGGTTGCAGAACGTCCTGGCAGGCTCGTTCCACGCTACTGAGCAATTCTCTGGCAGCTCTCCAGACGTTGAGGTCCCTGACCGAGGGTTCCTGTGTTGAGTATTTGATGCTGAGTCGCTGCAGTTCCTGGCGAAAGGCGATGACCCACGAACTGCAGATCAACGTATCGATATTGTAGATGACTTGCATCATCGGCCCGCTGGCGCCAGCAGTGGATTCACCCTTGGTGGCAAAACTCTCGGCTGCGGCTTCCAGCGCGTCGGCGGCATTTTTGATCTGTTCTTGCGCCTGAGGATCTTTGGTTACCTTTTCAGCCAGCTTGTCGGAAAACCCAGCCGCCATCACGGCGCCGGGCAACATCAATAATGCAACCGACAGCAACATTCCGCGACACAGGTTCAGGGTGTTGCGCATGATCGCCTCCTTTGGTTTATTGTTTGGCGTTGCGTCCGGGCCGGCCAGCGGCTTCTATGCATTATAGACAGCGGAAACGGCCTCGTCCGGTATTTCCGTCTCACTGAATTTACAAAGGATCAGCGACATGAATGGCACATGGCTCGTCGTCGCCAACCCCATCTCCGGCCAGGGCCGGGCGATGCACCATCGCCACGAGATCGAGGCGGTTCTGCGGCGGCACGGCATCGATTTCGACTTCGCCATCAGCGAGCATCCGGGCCATGCCGTCGACCTCGCACGCGCCGCCGTCGAGGGCGGTTGCCGCCACCTCCTCGCCGTCGGCGGCGACGGCACGGTCAACGAATGCGCAAACGGCATCTTCCGCCAGCATGACGTGCCGACGGCCGAGGTCACGCTCGGCGTCATGCCCATCGGCACCGGCAACGACTGGGCGCGCACCCACCGCATTCCAAAGGACTACGCGGCAGTCGCCGCGCTGATGGCGTCCGGCGCGAGCCGCCTGCAGGATGTCGGCGTCGCTACCTTCGCCGACGGCAGCGTGCGGCACTTCATCAACGTCGCCGGCCTCGGCTTCGACGCCCATGTCGTCGAGGCCCTGCCCGACCGCACGCTCGGGCCGATGGCTTATCTGGTCGGCCTGGCGAAGGGCCTGCTCAACTACCGCGCCGTATCGCTGGGACTGACTTTTGCCGAGAGGAAGATCGACACCCGCGCCTTCGTGCTGTTCTTCGCCATCGGCCGCTACTGCGGCAGCGGCATGAACGTGGCGCCGCTGGCCGAGGTCGACGACGGCCTCTTCGACATCACCCTGATTCAGGATCTCTCGCGCTGGGAAGTGCTGAAAAGCCTGCGCCGCCTTTTCGACGGCACGCTGCTGACGCATCCGAAAGTGCTGGCATTGCGCGAGGCGGAGGGCGCCGTGGAATCGGCCACGGCGCAACCCGTCGAGGCCGACGGCGAACTGATCGGCCATGCGCCGGTGCGCTTCTCGATCCTGCCTCGCGCGCTGCGTGTTCTCGCGCCACCGGAATAATTCCCTTCCGCTCTGCATAAAGGTGTTACACTGCGCGCCGCGCTGGCCATCAATCAGTCAGCTTGCCGCGCGCCGCGTCTCACTCATTCGCGTTTTCTTCTCCCCAACGAGATCCTGCCCAGACTGATCGCCACCAAGGCGAGGCTGATCCAGGAACATCATCATGAGCTTTACCGAACTCGGCCTGCGCGCCGAGATTCTTCGCGCCATTGCCGAAGAAGGCTACACCGAGCCGACGCCGATCCAGGCCAAGGCGATTCCCGTCGTTCTCGCCGGCCGCGACCTGATGGCCGCCGCCCAGACCGGCACCGGCAAGACTGCCGGCTTCACCCTGCCCATTTTGCAATTGCTCAGCACGAAGCCGGCCACCGCTCGCGGCAAGCCGCGCGTGCTGGTGCTGACGCCGACGCGCGAGCTCGCCGCCCAGGTCGAGGAAAGCGTGCGCACCTACGGCCATTTCCTGCCGCTTAAATCCACGCTGGTCTTCGGCGGCGTCGGCATCGGTCCGCAGATCAAGGCGCTGAAGAGCGGCGTCGACATCCTGGTGGCGACGCCGGGCCGCCTGCTCGACCACGTCGGCCAGCGCACCGTCGACCTCTCCGGCATCGAGATCCTCGTGCTGGACGAGGCCGACCGCATGCTCGACATGGGCTTCATCCACGACATCAGGAAGGTTCTTGCGCTGGTGCCGAAGCAGAAGCAGACCCTGCTCTTCTCCGCCACTTTCTCCGACGAGATCCGCGGCCTCGCCAATGGCCTGCTGCGCGAGCCGCAACTGGTCGAGGTGGCGCCGCGCAATGCCACCGCCGAGCTGGTCAGCCAGCGCGTCTACCCCGTCGACAAGGCGAGGAAGCGCGACCTGCTGATCAAGCTGATCGACGACCACCACTGGCACCAGGTGCTGGTGTTCATGCGCACCAAGCACGGCGCCAACACGCTGGCCGAGAAGCTCAACAAGGCCGACATCAGCGCCGCCGCCATCCACGGCAACAAGAGCCAGGGCGCGCGGACACGGGCGCTGGCCGACTTCAAGAGCATGAAGCTCAACGTGCTGGTCGCCACCGACATCGCCGCCCGCGGCCTGGACATCGACCAGTTGCCGCACGTGGTGAACTTCGAGCTGCCCAACGTGCCGGAGGACTACGTGCACCGCATCGGCCGCACCGGCCGCGCCGGGGCCAGCGGCCATGCCGTCTCGCTGGTTTGCGTGGATGAACTCGGACTGCTGCGCGACATCGAGCGCCTGCTGAAGAAGCCGATCGAGAAGATCGTGCTGCCCGGCTTCGAACCCGATCCGAGCATCCGCGCGGAGCCGATCGAGAACGGCAAGCGCGGCCAGGGACAGCGCTCGGGCAGCCCGCGCGGCGGCAACCGCCCGGGGAATGCGCCGAAGGGCGCGCCGCCCCGGCCGGGCCAGCCGCAGCGGGGCAACGCCTCGCGCGGCAACGCCGCCCAGCATCATTCGGGCTCGCGGCACCGCTGATGGGTTGTAGGTCGGCCTTCAGGCCGACTTGTCGGGCTAAAGCCCGACCTACAAATTGAGGAGCTTCATCGCCTTGCCCAGGGTGTCCACCGACTCCTGGTGCTTGCCGGCCTTGTGCAGGGTTTCGCCCTCGGCGCGCAGCTTCTTCACTTCCGACATCTGCGCAGCGGAGAGCTGCGGGTTCTTCGCCATCGCCTCGTCGATCTTCTTCATGTCCATCGGGCAATGGAAGGCGAAGGCCTGGGCGCTGGCCAGGGCGAGGCCGCCCAGCAATGCGAACGTTGTGATTTTCATGTTGTTTCCTCTCTCTGTGGGTCCCGTTTGTGGACTTCTGGCGCCCGCATCCTGCGGGCGCCGAAAGTCCCCTCCGGTACCTTTTCAGGATAGCCAAAAGGTCTTAAAGTGCAAGCAGGATGCATGGAAACCATGCTTCCATCAGTGGCAAATCGCACATGAATACGCCAGCGCCCCCGCCTGTCACGATCCGCCCGCTCGCCGCCGGCGAACGGGAAGCCATCGTGCGCTTCTTCCTGCGGGAAATGGACGATGTCGCGCTCTACTGGCGCTTCTTCCGCACCATGACGCCCGCCAGCGTGGAGGCCTACGCGGCGCAGATGCGCTTCGGGAACGGCTGCGTGATTTTCGGCGCCTTCTTCGACGAGCGCCTGGTCGGCGTGGCCGAGCTCTCCGCCATTCCCGGCGGCGAAACCTGCCCGGAAAACCGCCCCGGCGCCCTCTCCTGCGCGGAGCTGGGCATCGCCGTCTCCAATCAGTTGCGGCACAAGGGCGTCGGCCGCGCGCTGCTCGACTACCTGTTGCGCCACGCCTGGTCGCGCGGCCTGAAGCGCATCCAGCTCTCCAGCCTGCGCGACAACCGCCCGATGCTGGGGCTCGCCGCCAGCCTCGGTTTCAAGCCGCTGCGCGAGGAATCGGGCGAGGTCATCATGCAGGCGCTGCGCCCGGCCGACTGGCGCGGCGGCCACGGCGTCGAGCCGGCCGCCGAACGCGGCGCGGATGCTGCGCCGCCGCAGGCGAACTGCACGATCCGGATGCACAAAGGTCGCTGCATCCCGTAACAAAAAATGCTTGCCCGATTCGAATTGGAGTAAAGTCGAATTCACCGCCCGCATAGAAGGCGAGCACCATCGACACGGCAGATCGGAAGGAGGATTCATGATCGTACGACGCCGCACCTGGCTCTACCGGCTGGCTGGGCAGACCTTCGCCCAACTGATCTCTTTCAAGCAGCCCGTCACGGCATCAATGGCCCGGGCCGAACTGCGACGCACGGTCGGCAATCCCTCGGACCTCTGGGGGCGGAGCAAAAGCGACCTGCTCTCGTTCCACAGATAAGGGCTGCACCTACCCCCCGCCGCCGGCCAGCCTGGCCGCGCAGTACTTGAATTCCGGAATTTTCCCGAAGGGATCGAGCGCCGGATTGGTCAACAGGTTGGCCGCCGCCTCGACGTAGCAGAAGGGCATGAACAGCGTGCCGCGCGCCAGCCCGGCATCGGCGCGCGCCCTGGCCGACACCTTTCCGCGCCGCGTTTCCAGCGTCACGAACTCCCCCGCTTTGCAGCCCAGTCCGGCAAGGTCCTGCGGGTGCACGTCCACATGCGCCTCCGGCTCCAGCGCATCCAGAATTTCCGAGCGGCGCGTCATGGCGCCGGTGTGCCAGTGCTCCAGCACGCGGCCGGTGATGAGCACGAAGGGGAAGTCGGCGTCCGGCAGTTCGGCCGCCGGCCTGAACTGCGCAGGCACGAATTTCCCGCGCCCGCTCGCCGTCGGAAAGCGCTCCGTGAAGATCACCGGCTGCCCCGGGTCCGCCGCATCCAGGCAGGGATAGGTCACCGCATCCTCGCGCTCCAGTCGCTCCCACGAAATGCCGGCGATCGACGGCATGGCACGGCGCATTTCCTCGAACACCGCCTGCGGCCCGGCATAGTTCCAGTCCAGCCCGAGCCGGCGCGCCAGTTCCTGCACGATCCACAAGTCCTGCCGCGCCTCGCCCGGCGGATCCAGGGCGGCGCGGCCGATCTGCACCGTGCGGTCGGTGTTGGTGAAGCTGCCGGTCTTTTCGGCGAAGACGGAAGCCGGCAGCACCACGTCGGCCAGCGCGGCGGTTTCGGTGAGGAAGATGTCCTGCACGACCAGATGCTGCAGCGAAGCCAGCCCGGCGCGCGCGTGGGCGAGGTCGGGGTCCGACATGGCCGGGTTCTCGCCCATGACATACATACCGCGCACATCGCCGCGGCAGGCCGCGTCGAGAATCTCCACCACGGTGAGGCCTGGCTGCGGA
Source organism: Rhodocyclales bacterium (assembly GCA_016214145.1). GTDB lineage: Bacteria > Pseudomonadota > Gammaproteobacteria > Burkholderiales > Rhodocyclaceae > Desulfobacillus. Next base: position 113,471 of record JACRPA010000003.1, on the reverse strand, counting down.
TCGAGCGCCACGCCCCACAGTTTCTCGAAGCGGGCGCGCACGGCGTCATCGGTCACGCGGCCATAGTCCGGCAGCATCATCGGGATGAGGCCGGCGTCCGACGCGCCCTGCACGTTGTTCTGGCCGCGCAGCGGATGCAGGCCGGTGCCGGGCCGGCCGATCTGTCCTGTCATCAGCGCCAGCGCGATGAGGCAGCGCGCGTTGTCCGTGCCGTGCGTATGCTGCGAGACGCCCATGCCCCAGAAGATCATCGCCGCCTTGGCCTTGGCGTAGGTGCGAGCCACGATGCGGATCGTCTCCGCAGCGATGCCGCATACCGGCGCCATCGCCTCGGGCGTGGCGGCAAGGACGTTCTCGCGGAAGGCCGCGTAGCCTTCCGTGCGTTCGGCGATGAAGGCCTCGCTGGTCAGTCCTTCGGTGACAATCACGTTCGCGATGGCATTGAGCAGGGCCACGTCGCTGTCCGGCTTGAACTGCAGGGCGTAGGTCGCATGGCGCGCCAGCTCGGTCTGGCGCGGGTCGATGACAATCAGCGTGGCGCCCCGCTCCACCGCATTCTTCATCCAGGTCGCCGCCACCGGGTGGTTCACCGTCGGGTTGGCGCCGATGACGACGATCACGTCGGCGTATTGCACGTCGGCGACGGGATTCGACACCGCGGCCGAGCCGAGGCCCTCGAGCAGCGCCGCCACCGACGAGGCGTGGCAGAGCCGCGTGCAGTGGTCGACGTTGTTCGTGCCGAAACCGGTGCGCACCAGCTTCTGGAAAAGATAGGCCTCCTCGTTCGAGCCCTTCGCCGAGCCGAAGCCGGCCAGCGCGGTTTTGCCGTCGCGGGCGAGGATGCGCTTGAGGCCGTCGGCGGCGAAGTCCAGCGCCTCTTCCCAGTTCGCCTCGCGGAAAGCCGCCAGCGTGTTGTCGACCGACTTCTTCGTGTCGGGCTTGCGGATGAGCGGTTGGGTCAGGCGCTGCGGATGGCGCGCATAGTCGTAGCCGTAGCGGCCCTTGACGCACAGCCGGCCGCGGTTGGCCGGCCCGTCGCGGCCGTCGACGCCGATGATTGAGTCACCGCGCACGCGGTAGGTGACCTGGCAGCCGACGCCGCAGTAGGGGCAGAGGGAGGCGACGTGCGTCTCCGGCCGGACTTGTAGGTCGGGCTTCAGCCCGATGACCGAAGGAAATCCCCGTGGGACGTGTCGGCCTGAAGGCCGACCTACGGATTCCGCCGGCTGCAAGGCCCCCGTCGGACAAGCCGCCACACACTCGCCGCAGCCGACGCAGGAGCTCACGCCCATCGGATCGCCGAAGTCGAAAACGATCTCGCCGCGCCTCGCATAGCCGATGACGTCATTCACCTGCACCTCGCGGCAGGCGCGCAGGCAGCGCGTGCACTGGATGCAGGCGTCGAGCCGCACGGCGATGGCGGGATGCGAAGTATCCGCTGCCGGCTGCGAACGCTGCGGGAAGCGTGGCGCGCCTACGTCCATACGCCGAACCCAGCCGTCGAGTTCGGAATCCGCGCGCACCGCCTCGGCCGGCATGTCCGAGGCAAGCAGCTCCAGCACCATCTTCTGCGCTGCCACGGCGCGGACGCTCTGCGCCTGCACCTGCATGCCGGCCTTCGGCGCACGGCAGCAGGAGGGCGCCAGCGTGCGCTCGCCGGCGATTTCCACCACGCAGGCGCGGCAGTTGCCATCCGCACGCAGGCCGTCCTTGTAACAGAGGTGCGGAATGTCGACGCCGTGGCGCTGCGCCGCCTGCAGGATGCTCTCGTCCGCGCGCGCCTCGATCTCGCGGCCGTCGAACGTGAAGCAGATCGCGTCACTCATGGCACCGCCGCAAACCGCCCTCAACGCAAAGATCGCAAAGGCGCAAAGGACGCAAAGAAATGCAGAGAAATCTCATTTCAGTTCTTCCCTTTGCGATCTTTGCGTCTTTGCGCCCTTCGCGATATAAGAGGTTTGCAGTTCGTTTCCAAAAAACCGCAGCACCGACAGCAGCGGGTTCGGCGCCGCCTGGCCGAGGCCGCAGATGGAAGCGTCCTGCATGGTCTGCGCCAGTTCCCCGAGCAGGCCGGTGTCCCAGGTCTCGCGCGCCATCAGCTCGGCCGCCTTCTGCGTGCCGACGCGGCAGGGCGTGCATTTGCCGCAGGACTCGTGGGCGAAGAAGCGCATGGCGTTCAATGCCACTGCACGCGCGCTGTCCTGCTGCGAGAGCACGATGATCGCCGCCGAGCCGATGAAACAGCCGTATTCCTGCAACGTATCGAAGTCCAGCGGCACATCGGCCAAAGAAGCGGGCAATATCCCGCCCGAGGCGCCGCCGGGCAGGTAGCCGTACAACTCATGCCCCGGCAGCATGCCCTCGCAGAATTCGTCGATGAGTTCGCGCAGCGTGATGCCCGCCGGCGCCAGATGCACGCCCGGCTTCACCACGCGCCCGCTCACCGAGAAGGAGCGCAGGCCCTTGCGGCCGTGGCGGCCCTGCGCGGCAAACCACTCCGCGCCGCGCTCGACGATGTCGCGCACCCAGTACAGCGTTTCCATGTTGTGTTCGAGCGTCGGCCGGCCGAACAGCCCGACCTCTGCCACGTAGGGCGGGCGCAGGCGCGGCTGGCCGCGCCTGCCCTCGATGGATTCGATCATGGCCGATTCCTCGCCGCAAACGTAGGCGCCGGCGCCGCGCCGCAGCTCGATGTCCGGCGCCTGCGGGAAGGCGGCGCGCAGCGCGTCGAGCTCCTCCGCGAGCATCGCCCGCAGGCCGGCGTATTCGTCGCGCAGGTAAATGTAAATCTTGTCGATGCCCACCGCCCAGGCGGCAATCAGCATGCCTTCGAGGAAGCGGTGCGGCTCGCGCTCCAGGTAGTAGCGATCCTTGAAGGTGCCGGGCTCGCCCTCGTCGATGTTCACCGCCATCAGGCGCGGCGCCGGCTGGTCCTTCACCGCGCGCCACTTGCGCCCGGCCGGGAAGCCCGCGCCGCCGAGGCCGCGCAGGCCGGCGTGTTCCAGCGCGGCAATGATCTCCTCGGCGCTGCGCCGTCCGCCGACGCAATCCGCATACAGCCGGTAGCCGCCCGCGGCGCGATAGTCATTCATGCGGCGCGCGCCCTCCGGCAGCGGCGCCTCCGTCGCGCCGGCGTCGATGGCCCAGCGCACGGCATGCACGTCGGCTTCCTCGACGGGATTTTGTCCCACCACCGCCACCGGCGCCGCTTCGCAGCGACCGACGCAAGGCACGCGCTGCACGCGAACGCCGTCTCCCAGGGACTGACTCAAGGCCGCGAGCAGTTCGTCGGCCCCGGTCATCGCGCAGGCAACCGAATCGCACACCCGCACGGTGAGCGGCGGCGGGGGCGCCTCGCCGGCGCGCACGACGTCGAAGTGATGGTAGAAGCTGGCGACCTCGTAAACCTCGGCGCGCGACAGCTTCATCGCCTCGGCCAGCGCGGCAAGCTGGTCGGTCGACAGGAAGCCTTGCCTGTCCTGCAGACGATGCAGATACTCGATCAGCAGGTCGCGGCGCGGCGGCGCCTCGCCGAGAACGGCGCGGACATCTTCACGGGCAACGGGCGGTATGGGGCTGAGGTGACGGCGGGACATGGACGGATTTTGCAGGATTGCCCGATCCAGAACAATCCCGCGTCCGTCAGGAACAACCTTCATGTCCCTAGGTAATCATCCTGATTGTTCCGGCAAGGCGGCCGGATTATTTTGGAGGCGGTCTCTCTTTTGGCTAACGTATCCCTATCGGGGAGGAGGAAGCGATTCATGAGCAATGCCGCAATGATTCACCCGTCGATCGACGCCGGCATCAAGCCGGCCGCAGCCGGTTTTGCCGGCGGCAAGCTTTACTGCAAATGCGCCAAGGACAAGGTCGAAGTGACCATCGGCGCGCAGACCGCGCACAACCACGCCTGCGGCTGCAGCAAGTGCTGGAAGCCGGCCGGCGCGCTGTTCTCGCAGGTCGCCGTCGTTTCGCGCGACAAGGTGCAGGTCACGGCCCATCCGGAAAAGCTGAAGATCGTCGACAGCAGCGCGGCCATCCAGCGCCACGCCTGCACCGGCTGCGGGGTGCATATGTTCGGCCGCATCGAGAACAAGGCGCATCCGTTCTACGGCCTCGATTTCGTGCACACCGAACTCTCCGACAGCAGCGGCTGGTCGCCGCCGGAATTCGCGGCCTTCGTTTCCTCCATCATCGAAACCGGCACCGACCCGGCGCAAATGCCTGCCGTGCGGGGACGCCTGAAGCAGCTCGGACTGGAACCCTACGACTGCCTGTCGCCGGCACTGATGGACGCGATATCCACGCACGTCGCCAAGAGCAGGAAGGCGGCGTAGTCACCAAATCCTGGCGCTTCGATACGGCGGCAGAGCCGCCTACTCAGCGTGAACGGGTGGGATGGGCAACCACTCTTCCGTTCGCCCTGAGTTGCGCGAAGCACGGAATCCGCACACCCCCCCCGTTCGCCCTGAGTAGCGCGAAGCGCGTATCGAAGGGCGCCGGTTAATTCTCCTACTACTGCAGCACGCCCTCGACCGTGGGCTGGTGCGCGGCCAGGTGGCGCGCGTGAAAGCGGAGGTGTTCCTCGATGAAGCTGGCGATGAAGAAATAGCTGTGGTCGTAGCCCTCGCGCAGGCGCAGGTCGAGCGTCACGCCGGCCTTCGCGCAGGCCTCGCGCAGCAATTCCGGCTTGAGCTGGGTCTTGAGGAACTGGTCCTGGCTGCCCTGGTCGACCAGCAGCGGCGGCCCCTTCCAGCCGCGTGATTCGATCAGCGCCGTGGCGTCGTACTCGCGCCAGGCGTCGCGATCCAGGCCAAGGTAGCCTTCGAAGGCCCTCTCGCCCCAGGGGCAGCGCATCGGCGAAGAAATCGGCGCGAAGGCCGACACCGACTTGAAGCGCTGGGGATTGCGCAATGCCAGAACCAGCGCGCCGTGGCCGCCCATGGAGTGGCCGAAGATGCCGGCCCGCGCCGGGTCGACAGGAAAATTCGATGCGACGAGCCAGGGAAGTTCATCCGTGAGGTAGGAATACATCCGGTAGTTCCTGCTCCACGGCTCCCGGGTCGCGTCCACATAGAATCCCGCGCCCTTGCCGAAGTCGTAGCTGTCCTTGTCGTCGGGAATATCCGCGCCGCGCGGGCTGGTGTCCGGCGCGACGATGGCGATGCCGAGCTCGGCGGCGACGCGCTGCGCGCCCGCCTTGACGATGAAGTTCTCCTCGGTGCAGGTCAGGCCGGACAGCCAGTAGAGCACCGGCACCAGCCCCTGCTGCGCCTGCGGCGGCAGGAACAGCCCGAAGCGCATGCTGCAGCCGGTCTCGGGCGAGGCGTGGCTGTAGACGCCCTGCACGCCGCCGAAGCACAGGTTCTGCGAGACGGTGGTCAGCGCCATGTTCAGAAGGTCACGACCGAGCGGATCGACTTGCCCTCGTGCATCAGGTCGAAGGCCTCGTTGATGCGCTCCAGCGGCATGACGTGGGTGATCAGGTCGTCGATGTTGATCTTGCCTTCCATGTACCAGTCGACGATCTTCGGCACGTCGGTGCGGCCGCGTGCGCCGCCGAAGGCGGAGCCCTGCCAGACGCGGCCGGTGACGAGCTGGAACGGCCGCGTGGCGATCTCCTGTCCGGCGCCGGCGACGCCGATGATGGTGGAGACGCCCCAGCCCTTGTGGCAGCACTCCAGCGCCTGGCGCATCAGCTTGACGTTGCCGACGCACTCGAAGGTGTAGTCGGCGCCGCCCTTCGTCAGGTTGACCAGGTGGGCGACGAGGTCGCCCTCGACCTCCTTCGGATTGACGAAGTGCGTCATGCCGAACTTCTCCGCCAGCGTCTTGCGCGACGGATTGAGGTCGACGCCGACGATCATGCCGGCGCCGGCCATGCGCGCGCCCTGGAGGACGTTGAGGCCGATGCCGCCGAGGCCGAACACCACCACGCTGCTGCCCGGCTTCACCTTGGCCGTGTAGATCACCGCGCCGATGCCGGTGGTGACGCCGCAGCCGATGTAGCAGACCTTGTCGAAGGGCGCGTCCTCGCGGATCTTCGCCACCGAGATCTCCGGCATCACCGAATAGTTGGCGAAGGTCGACGTGCCCATGTAATGGAACAGCTTCTTGCCGCCGATGCTGAAGCGGCTGCTGCCGTCGGGCATCAAGCCCTGCCCCTGCGTGGAACGGATCGCCTGACAGAGGTTGGTCTTCTGCGACAGGCAGTACTCGCACTGGCGGCATTCCGGCGTGTACAGCGGAATGACGTGGTCGCCCGGCTTGACGCTGGTCACCCCGGCGCCCACTTCGACGACGACGCCGGCGCCCTCGTGGCCGAGGATGGCCGGAAACAATCCCTCCGGATCGTCGCCGGAGAGCGTGAAGGCATCGGTGTGGCAGACGCCGGTGGCCTTGATCTCCACCAGCACCTCGCCGGCCTTCGGGCCGTCGAGCTGCACCGTTTCAATGGTCAGGGGGGCGCCGGCCTTCCAGGCCACGGCTGCGCGTACGTCCATGGTTCGCTCCTCGGTGATTTCGATGCCGGATCGGGCGGGATTCCCCTCCGGAGGTTGTCGCTGGAATTTATCCAACTCCGCACAGGCGCGGAATCCGGATCATTCCAGTGGGGGCTAGGGGTTATCCCTTAGCGCGCCGCAAATCCATCCCCTCTCCCCGCATGCGGGGAGAGGGTTAGGGAGAGGGGAAATTGCATATCGCCGTACTACGCAGACTGACTTTTCCTCAGCTCTTCCAATCGTCGCCGGGCATGATTCGCTTCATGAACTCATCGAATAGCGGAACGGTGAAGGCCGTGTCGCCGTGGCTCGGACTCCAGATCATGCCCTTGACGATCAATTGGCTCCGGGTGGGTCCGAGCGAAGTGACTTCGCGGCCCAGTTGTTCAGCGATGTCGCCGGAACGGTGCGGGCCGGAGCCGAGCTCGGCCATGGCGCGCAGGTATTTCTTTTCCAGCGGGGTCAATCGGTCTAATCGAACCCGGAAAAAACTCTCGTCCAGTGCGGCGATTGCGCTCGCGGTGGCCTGTTCGACATCCTGAAGCGTGATCGGGGAAGCATCGGCCGTGTCCCACGCGTGCTTGCCCCATTCCTGCAGGAAATAGGGATAACCGCGCGTCTCCTGAATGATCCGATCGAGCGCGCCTTCATCCACGCTCACCCCTTCGTCCAGCGCCGGCTTGGTGATCGCCAGGCGCGCAGCATCGCGGGGCAGCGGGCCGATTTGCGGGAAATCGAACAACCGCTCCGCGTAAGACTTGGCCCGACCCATTTTGCCGGGCAACTGAGGCAGGCCTGCGCCGACCAGCACAACAGGCAGGCTGCGCTGAGCGGTGCGGTGCAAGGCCGTGATCAGCGCCGCCAGTTCTTCCTCGGCCACATACTGAAGTTCATCCACGAACATGACCAGCGCCGTGCCGGCCTTCTTTGCGGCAGCGCCCGTCACTTCCAGCAGCGCCTGCAAGTCGTGTTCGAGATCGCCGTTGTCGGCCAGCCCAGGCTCCGGGTCGAAGTCCAGCCCCACCTCGATGTCCTGGTACTTGATCTTGAGCGCCTTGGCGAAGCCGGCCAGCCCGCGCAAGGCACGCTGGGCGAACTCCTTCGCCTGCTCATTCCTGGACAGCCGCAACAACGCCTGCCGTAATTGCGGGGCCAGAATGGCCGGCAGAGAGCGGCTCTCGGGGGCCTCCACGCGGAGCGTCTGAATTCCAACCGCCTCGGCGTCGTCTCGCAGCCGGTCCAGCAATACCGTTTTCCCCACACCCCGCAGTCCGACCATCAGGATGCTCTTGGTGGGCCGGCCAGCCCGCACTCGTTCAAGCGCGATGCGGACAGTTTCGCGCAACTCGTCGCGTCCCGCCAATTCCGGCGGCTGCGTGCCCGCTCCAGGGGCGTAGGGGTTCTTGATCGGATCCATGGCGGCAGGTTATATCAAGTTTATTGACTTTACAAGCTTGCGATAATTTAAGTAATTCAGGTCAAATCATGGCTGCTCCTGCCTCCGGAGCACAGGTTCAGCCTGCCAGATGACCGCCCGCGCATGACGATGAGCGTCTCGACCGCCGTGTGCCGGCCATGATACGGTGTCTTCAAAGGAGATTTTGCAGACACTGTCTGCAAAATTCCCACCTGTCCGAATTTATCAAACAGCGTCTGATAAATCGCAAGGCAGTTGATCGCCGTATCACGCAGACTGACTTTCCCTGCTGGGTTGGCGAATTGCGATGCCGCGCAATCGCGGCAGCCGACGTTCAGGCGGCGAGACGTTCGCCGGGTTCCACCGACAGCCGCATGCCGACGGCCTTGAGGACGGCGAGGATGGTCTTCAGGGTCGGATTGCCCTTGGCGGACAGGGCACGGTAGAGCGATTCACGGCTGATGCCCGCCTCGGCCGCCACCGCGCCGAGCCCGCCGTAGGCCTCGGCAACGGTGCGCAGCGCGAGCAGCCCTGCCGCGCGATCGTCCGGATCGTCGAGGGATTCCATGGCGGCCTTGAGATATTCCACCGCCAGTTCGCGGTCCGCGCGAAGTTCCGCGACCTCGCGCGCGTGGTGGGCAACCGCCGCTTTCACTTTCCTGCTCATGTCTGCCTCCGTTTCCAGTCGGCCCAATACTGCCTGGCCGTCTTGATGTCCGACGACTGGGTTTTCTTGCTTCCGCCGCACAGCAGGATCACGACAGTCTGCCCGTGCCGGCCGAAATACACCCGGTATCCCGCACCCAGATGCTCGCGCAATTCGAGCACGCCGTCGCCAACCGCCTCGCAATCGCCGAACATGCCGGCCTTCAGGCGCTTCAGACGGACACGAATCCTGGCTTGCGCCCGCTTGTCCTGCAGCGTCTGGAGCCACTCCGTCACCGGCTCGCACCCGGGCTCGGCCACGTAGCGGAATACTTCGATCATGGGGTATTGTAGCTTTTAAGCTACTTGCGGGCAAGGAGCAAAATCAACCTGGGCTCCGCCAGATGAGGCAGTCACATCAACCGAATGTTTGGTGAGGTCGGCCTGTGTTACACGGGAAAAGCAACGAGATTGCAGCAGGGGGTATTTCCGCTGTTCGGCCGAAGCGGACTGCCACATATGATCTTCTCGCGGGCCACTATCGCCCAGAAGCAGTCCCTCGCAAATACACGACACGATCCTTAGGGTGCTTGAAGTGAACCACATGACTCCCTCCATTAGCGTGCAAGGCCGCTTATAACTTCGATTCGTGCAGTTCGTTCACTCGACCCGGATGAAGGGTGAACTCGAGTGACTCGGTCACCCGCACCACGGCCGTCGTGTGCCAAAACCGTGACGCGCGGCTGCCAGACCCAGGCTCGTAGCGTCGCAGGATCACCAGAAGCAACAGATGGGACGCGTTAGCGGAAAGAAAATCCCGGAGTAGCGTCGTGCGACACTGCAATCGTGAGCCGCTGCCACGCCCGCCCTCGCGGCCTTCGGTGTGGCTAGCCCACACCTCCGAGCGCACAACGACGTTGCCGGGGGGGTCGCTCCAAGTTCGGTGGAATGGGTCGGTCGAGGCAAGTTGCCCGAACGCATTCACTGCGCTCGCGAGCCTGGCTCTTTGCGCCGCCTCGGCCACGCCCAGTGTATCGGCCGCGTCGAGCCGAGCGTCCAATTCCTGCGTCACCACCCACGGCAGATAGGGCGCGTGCGAGCGCGCTGAACCACGGTCAGCATCCTCATACCCCCGCAGCCGTGGCAAATAGGCTTGGAATGGATCCATTGCTGCCAGCGTCGTGGCCAGGTTCGCGCTCTTACGGCTTGGCGCCAATGCCGACTGCACGTGCACGCCAACGCCATCCATAGCGTTCCAATCGCCATCCACGACCAACCACTCACCAATCGACGATCCAATGCCCAGTAGCGAAAGGAGCTTACTCGGGTCACCGGTCACCACCACTCCCTTTTCGCCAGCCTCGCGCAGGTTGATGCGGGTATCCACGGGCCGCCAATCTGTGCCGTCGGCCAGCCAGAAGCTCTCAGTGTGCGTCAGCACACGGCGACTGAGCCACTCGGCCCAAGGGCTGTCTTCGTCGTAGGGACGGCAAACCACGGGGTACTTGGCCAGAAACTCGCCGGCGACGGCGTGTAAGGCATGCCAGCACAACTGCTCGCCATACGAGTGATGCTTATCGCTATTGCCACGAAAGCCATCGCGGCTGTATCCGCGCCGAGCTCCACTATCCGACATGTAGGTGATCTCTGTATCGTGCCGCCGCACCCAGGCATTGATGGCATCCGCCGTTTCCCACCGCGATCGACCGAACACATCGCTCAAGCCGGAGACCTCGTGCTTGTCGAAGTCATAATCCAGGTGCAGCTCCCTCTCCGGCGCCGGGTACTCCTCGGGCCGCGACTGGTAGAACGAATTGCCGGTGTAGTCCTTCGACGTCTTCATCGAATGCGGCGAACGATTGACGTCTCTGAGGGCCTTCAACGCCGCAGGCCCCAGCGTGATCCGGCCATGGCCAGTGCACGCCAGTAGGGCCAGTGCGGCGAAATGCTTCCGCAGCACATGGCGGTCCATCGTGTCGACGACGATCTTCTCGAGCAGCGCTTGATGTCCGGCGACGCTATCCGGGTCATCGATCGCGATCCGCGCCAGAGCAATCAAGAGCCAGAGCTGCGCGTGCAGGTAGAAGAACCGCAGTTCCTTCGCCTGAAACGCCCCCGCATGCGTCCAGTCGAACCGCGCAACGACCTGTTCGAGGACATCGGCCCTGCCCAGCCTCACCGCCGTCCGAAGGCTGTGGGCGGCCATCCAACGGCGGGAAGCATCTGGCGACCCCAAGGCAAACCAGAGAAGCCCGGCCGCGGCGTCGACGGCCTCCCCCGAAGGATAGAGGCCAGGCTGCCAGGCGCCATCCGCCGCCGAGGACGCCAGTTTGGCGGGACCACTGCTAAGTAGCCGCGTTAGCGCTTGCTGGCCCACCCCGGGGGTCGCCTTTCGATTGAATTCAGCGGCGAGACTCAACCACACGGACGCGGGAATCGATGTGTTGGGACGAGAGAATTCCTGGACCAGGCCGATGATTAATGCTTGGCGATCGACACCAGAGAGCGCGGACAGGTCGTTAAGCTGCGATGCCGACAGACTATCGAAGGTAATGAACTCGAACGCGTTCTCTCGCACGAGGATGTCAGCGCACTCCTGCAGTGCCGCCACGACCGCATTCGATGCCCCAGACCAGGCGTCCTTGCACGCACGAAGCTCGTGAAGCTTGTCGTAGAGATCAAGCGACTCTTGGCGGGCAATCATCCTGACATAGGTCGGCCAATCCTCGAACACGACTTTCAGCCGCAATAGATCGAGGAGGTGCCGCTCCAGGCGCATTCCGACGCCGCGTCCCTCCAGGAACGTCATCGCCATAGTGACCGCCAGTTCGTCAACAGGGTCCAGATCGACGAGCAGCGACTGGACAAAGCCCAAGGCCGCATCCTGCTCTGCTTGCCTTTCCTTGACATGCACGAGCGACGAGGGCTCCCGCCAGTTGTTCAAGTTGTTGTACTCGTCCCTCGTCACCTCGTTCTTGGCGGCCACAGCGGAGAGATAGGAGTACTCTCGGGATGTCTCTCCCAGGGCGCTCTTCGCTAAACGCGCCAGCGCTCGTGGTGTATCGGACGCGAAGGATCCAGGATTGTCTTGCAGGTACTGCTCAATCAGCGCCTCAGCCCATTCGCCCAAACGGCCACTGTCTTTGTCTTCCAGCGACTCGACTAGCTGTTCGGTTCCACACACATAAAGCTCGGCCGGATTGGAAACCCGAAGCATCGTCAGCGCAATGGCTGGATCCACCTGTTCATTGATGAGCAGAGCGCGCAGGTAAGGCAGCAGGGTATAGTCGAGAGAAATCCGTTCGCGATCCTCCCAGCGAGCGAGCTTGGCCAGACCTTTCAGACCAGAAGCCTTGGCCATCGCGGCCCCGTACATCGCCCAATGGAACTTGTGCTCCTCCCCCAGGTTGAGTTCGCAGATGTTCGACAGCGTGTGGCTGTCCGGATCCGCGAGCTGCTCGCCATGAAGCGCACTCGCGAAATGCATCAGCTCGTTGGCGAACTGGTAATCGCCGGAGCCGATGGCATCCATCTGCTCGAGGCCGCGCCGGAAGTATTCGACGGCCTCCTCGCGGCTGGCCGGCGAGATCGCCCTGCCAAGAGCCGCGAAGTAGCTTGCGCGTTGGTCGACCTCATCCTCGCGCTCGATCGCCGCTTTTGCCTGGACGGCGAGTGTCCCCGCAAGCGCTTGAAACGCCGGTCGCGTGGCCAAAATCCCGACGACTTCAATGACTCTCGGGACGGCGACCATCCCGTCGCCGCTGAGGGCATCGACGTATCGCCGAACCTCTACCGTGTCCAAGGCGAAATCCGCGCCCAGCGCCAACGTCAGAAGGCGCTCTCCGACCGCATTGTGTTGCCGCTGGGCTTCGACGCCTCCGGTGTAGTAGTCCTGCTTGTTGCGAAGCTCTGTCCAAAGGTCGACCAATGGAGTCAACGACCCCTTCTTACCACCGCGCACACCTCGGATGGCTTCCGCAAACGCGAGCGCTACCCGTAGCCAGGCGTCCAGACGGTTGTCGATGAACCGCTCGGTCGAGCTGTTCGTGCTGTAGTCGAAGTTCTCGACACCTTCCGCTCGACGCGCTCGGAGGCGCTTCTCGAGCTCTGCCTTCAATACCCGCCGAAACTCCGAGCCGTGGAGCTCGGCAGGCACGCTCTGGGCCAGATCGGACAGTTCGGCGGGAAGCAGGTCTCGCTCGTCCACGACCGCACCTGCCGCCACACGGACGAGCACCTGCCGAGCCAGAAACGGATAGACGTCGCCGGTCCAGTAACTGTCCATGTACGTATGAAGTGAGGGCACCGGTAGCTGGATCGCTGAAAGAATCGCGCTCGCCTCCCCGTCCATCCCCCGCACCACGGCGACAGACGCCGCACGGAGCAGGCCGCGAACGATCGGGCGCGCTTGCGGCCGATAATCTTCCTTCCCAAGGTTCGCTCCCTTGGGCTCTTTCGCGCACGCTCCCGCCAGAGAAGTGATCAGCGATCGTTGCGATCCTTCATCCCCGTCGGTGAAACGAATGGCGGCGGCGAGCACCCCGAGCGTGGGCCGTGCCGTCATGAACTTGCTGAGCGCGTCCTGGCGTACGACGCCAGCCGCGGCACCTAAGCGCGCGAACGCGAACACCTCCTCGGCGACTTCGAAGGCGAACCAGTCCACCCAGCCGGCAATGTCCCGGGCTGCGGCGACGCTATCGCCCTTGACCAGCAGGCAAAAGGGAATTGCTGCCATATCCAGCGCCTTCGGACTACCGTTGTCCCGTCGATAGTCGTCGTCCTGCTCAAAGTAGTGCGATCTCCACTCGTCAACCCGGTGAACGTGGCGGTAGGCGTCCGCGAGATCACCCGTCAAGGCATGGGCGATAGCGAGCCTCGCATGTCGGGTTCCCGGCCACTTTGTGCGTACTTCAAACAGGCGCCGTACCGAATCGATATCACCCGACGCGACGGTGAGATCCGGGTGGTCGAGGAGGTATTGCGTGCCGCGCTGGTCCACGGCGGCGAGGGTGGACATCTCCACCAACAACGGCACTAAGCGATCCAAGTCGCTTTGGCTAGCCGCGTGCGCAATGGCCGCCTTGAGTCGGGCGTGCCGAATGGCCTGCTGGCCCACTGCGCTCTTGATGGCGGCAGGGAGTCGCTCGTCGAAGGCAAGTCGAAACAATTGCTCGCCATCGCCCAGTTGCTGTAGCAAGTCGGGCAACGTAGTCGCGGCGTACACCGACGTGCCTTGCATGCCGTATAGGTTGTTGGCGAGCGCGCGAAGAGCAGACGGTTCGGCGGAATAATCTTGCCGAATCAGTGTCTCCGTCGGCTCGTCGCGGAACATCAACCCATGCTTGGTTTGTTCCAGCAGCGGGGACAGATCGGCGGCAAAGCTCTTGATCGCCCCTTCAGAGAGCCGATTGACCTCAGCGAACTCTCTGACGGGCACCGGAGGCGGCAGTGTGGCCAAGCCGGCGAGAAAAGTCTTGATGTCCTCGTCGCGGTAGCCGTGAATTCTCGCCTCCGAAAGTGCGCCAGCAATGCGCTTTCGAAGCAGATCATCCAGTTCGATGACTTTATTGATCTCGGACGGTGCTAGAAGATCTGCACCTTCCCCAGCCAGATGTTCAAGCACCCTAGCATTTCCGCGAGATCTAGACTGAGCAACTTGCACACTGACTTCGGTCAGCTTTTTCACTCGATGGCGCAGAAACTCGGCCGTTTCGGCAGGCGTGAACGTGCTCAGTGCCAGCTCTTCGCATGCGACACCACCGGTGGCGGCATGCCGCCGGTGGCTGCGCGCACTCACCACGAGCTGCACGCCAGGAATTGATCCGGCAAGACCGATGCTCTCAAGGAGCAATCTGGGGAAGGAATCCTCGCGGCGGTCTCGGGCGTGCTCGTCAGCGTTGTCGATCGCATCCAGCAGCAGAACCAGTTGTCGATCCGATCGCGCCCGTCGAATTGTCTCCGCCGCTTGACTCAATCGACCACGAAAGGCACGAATGATGTCGTCGCCATTATCTGTTGTCGGCAGCAGAGGGTCACAAAGGCCGCGGCAGGCCAGATCATTTGCAATATGAACCAGCCCGCGTCGCGGGAGGTGCCTTGCATCGCCAGGCGCACGGTACTGGCCCATGCCAAAGCAGTCAAACAGCACCACTTCGTGCGACGGCGCCAGGCTCGCCGCAATGGAGTTTATGAAAACTGTCTTGCCAACGCCCCCATCAGCGTGGACGACCAACGGCCGCTCCAGTTGCGGGATTCTCGCGACGGTATCGGCGAGTTGTTGCCGCTCGACGACCGCCCCTACGCGGGGAAAGCTGGCCGGACACGGCAACAGGTCGCTTTCGTCCTGAAGTTCCAATGCCGTCAGGATGTCGGTGCGCGATATGAGGTTTCTACGCTGGTTGGCCAGACCGGCCTTGTCCCGCGCCAACTGTCTAATTGCATTCAACCTGACGCTGGCCATCGGGTCACGAGCGGGCGACCAGTCCGCAAGGGACATCGCCAGCTGATGCTTGGTCTCTCGCAGGTTGCCCGTCAGTCCGGCGAGCTGAAGGCGGCTGACAAATTCGATGAGGTCTTTACCGTCGAGCTTGCACGCTGTCTTAATCTGCGTGGCTTGCGTTTTCGCCGTGCCACGCAGTGTCATGCCGGAAGTTAGTCCGTGGAGCGCTTCAGTCAGTTCGTCCAGGATTGGTCGATTGGTGACCAACTCGAAGCGGAGCTTCTGCCGTGCCTGTGTCGTGCCATGCTGGCGCTTGTACGCGCGATATGCCCTTGCAAACTTACCTAGCGTCTTCTTGGCGTCCGCAGCTCGAAACGGCTTGAGCTCCGCAGCCTTCGAGTACTTCACCTGCACAACGACGACACTACGGGCTTGCTCGAAGGAGGCGCGCTTGCCGTAATACAGTACTGCGTCTGCGATCTCGTTCGCCTCTGTCGTTACTTTGTCCTGGTCGTCTCCGGCGAATCCTTCGATCGCGACGCCAGTCAGATCGTCCTTGGGAAGTAACAGCCCCAAACACTTGCGCGCAACCCACGCTTCGTGGAATTCGTGGCCATCCCGCGAGGCCCGGACACTGTCAAACTTGCTGTGCGATTTTGCCATTGCAATCGAGGTTACCATGCTCCCGGCCATATTTTCGAATCTAACGGCGGGTGTTGCAATTGGCTGCACGACGCCCCGAGCCAGCCACGCCACCCTATACCGAGGGTGCTACCGGGACCCTCTGAACATGGTTGTTTTGACCGACTCCCCTATCAATGTCGACAAACTGCATAACACCGGCCGTTCGATCTGACTGTCTCAACCGGCAGCAAAGGCTGAGAATAGGTCTCATGCCAAGAGCAACAGACCACAGGTCGGCAAGACTGCAACGCGATTTTCTGGTTATGTCGGTCAGCGACTCGCATCTCACCGGCCACTCGGAGGTAAGCCGTTCTTGGCATCTTTTGCCAATGTCCCTCATGGTCGTGGAATATGCTATTCAAGCCATAATGAAGACAATGGGAGGAAAGAATGGCGAAGAAAAAAATTCTATTGATTGGTAACGGCTTCAATCTTGTTTCAGATGGGGGCGCAAGCTGGAATGCTCTACTAAATAACTTGGCAGGAACTCCCAAGACGAAACATGAAAGCGAAGTACGCAAAGCTAAGCCGTTCACCCTCTGGTTCGAGGAAATTGCCAAGGGGGGCCTGCATAGTCAATTGAAGCAGAAGATCGCTGAAGATTTAGAAAGCAGGGTGGCGCCCAACAAGTATCACAAAGATCTCATGGCGCTCAATTTTCAGCACATACTCACTACGAATTATGACTACAACTTAGAAGCCGCAGATGGTGGGAGTTGGATTCCAAACTTTCCGGCTCGCGAGACCTTCTACAGCTTATTTAGACGAAGGAGTTCGGGTAATCGTCATGTCTGGCACATTCACGGGGAGTTGGACATTGTCGGCAGTATCATGCTCGGGCATGAGCAATATTCAGGCTATATCCACAAGATTCGAAATTTTTTGACTTCGGGTGTTGAGACTAATGCGAAAGCTAGAGACGGAAAGCCGTATCTCTCGAAATTCTCGCGGAACAATAAGGGCTCGCTGGCTGACGTTGAAAGCTGGGTAGATCTGTTCCTTGAGCATGAGGTTCATATCATCGGATTCGGCCTGGATTACACAGAAAATCACCTTTGGAACCTCATTACAGAGAAGGAGCGACTGAAACGGAAACGGTTTCCGATAGCCCAAGCCGTTTTTCATCGCTGTTCAGATAAAAAGCAAAGCACTGTAGACGAAGCAAGAATGTCAATTATGTCTGCGCTGGGCGTAAGAGTGATTGATCATGTTGGCGCGTCATACGCTGAAGCGTATGACGCATGTGTCGCTAGTTTTCGCTGATCAGACATCTTCAGTATTGGCAAAGCAAACAGCAACGAGTGCAACTGGCGGTGTTAGTGACCGATTCGCCCTTGGGATAAAAGGCAAAGAGGTGGGGATTCGCGTCGCTGCTGACGAACGCGTTTTTTCAGGTGGCTGGTTTCTTGGACGGCGGCAGTTTGCGCTACACCGGCCATTCAGCTGAGCCGCGTGACCGGCCGCTTCGGCCGAGTTCAGGTCATCCGCAACTTCCAAACCAGCACGCCATCACCGTATCGCAGAGACTGACTTTTGCGGTTCGTCTCGCGCGGCCAGCTTACGCAGCGACCAGCACCGACACCAAACCCGAAGCATGATTCGCTGCCTTTGGGCGGATGACGATTTCCACGTCCCTGTCGAGCTGGGTGATGAAGTGCAGCAGGCGCTCGGACGAAAAGCGTTTGAGTTTGTAGTGGCGCAGCTCGGATACGTGGGGCTGGGGAATGCCGAAGATTTCGGCGACTGCGGACTGCGTCAGCTTGCGTTCCTTGATCAGGTCGTTGATCCGCATGGCGAGTTGGACGCGCAACTTGCGCTCGCCCGCGTCGGCGAATCCCAGGTCATGGAACACATCGCCCGTGCCGGCTTCCACTTTCTCAGTCTTCCTTGCCATAGCGCACCTCGTAGTCATTTCTTGCAGTCTTCAATCGCTCATGGATGAGCTCGATGTCCGTTTTCGCCGTGCGAATGCCTGACGGCGATTTCTTCTGGAAGCAGTGCAGGACATAAATCGCCTTGGCGAACCGCACCGTGTAGGTCACGCGATAGGTGTCCCCGCGGAAATCCTCCACCAGTTCGAATACGCCGGGGCCCTCGCCCTTCCATGGTTTTGCGGACGGCGGTTGCCCGCCCGCTTGCACTACTCCGAGCAGATAGCCCACGTCGCCCACGACCGCCTCGGGAAACGCCAGGAAGTCGCGCTTTGCTGAACCGACCCAATACAGAGGCCGTTCGGTTCGTGCAGGCAAAGTCATGGCAGCAGTATACCGTATTGGGTATATCCGGCAACTCGTTCCTCGCCGTATCGTGGAGGCTGACTTTTAGCGCGCCGAGGACGGCGCGCCGGGAACGGGCTCGGTGCGCTCGCCGTCTTCACCCTCGCCTTCGAACGGGTCCTTGCCGAGGATCGGCCGCGCGGCGTTCATCACTACCAGGAGACTGCTCGCCGACATCGCCGCGGCGGCGACGAGCGGGCTGAGCATGCCGGTGGCCGCCAGCGGGATGGCGATGGCGTTGTAGGCCAGCGCCCAGCCGAGGTTCTGCCGGATGCGCCGGCGGGTGACGCCGATGAGGAGGAAGGCTTCGAGCACGCGCTCGAGGCGCTTGCCGGGGATGACGATGTCGGCGGCCTCGGCCGCCAGCGCGGTGGGCGCGCCGAAGGCGATGCCGAGGTCGGCTTCGGCCAGCGCCGGCGCGTCGTTGCTGCCGTCGCCGATCATGGCGACGCGGCCCTGCGCCTTCAGCCGGCGGATGACGGCGGCCTTGGCCTCGGGCGGCACGCCGGCGTGCACCTCGTCGACATGCTGGCGGTAGCCGTTGGGATGCTCGGCGCCGGTGAGCAGCACGACGCGGCAGTGGCGGCGCAGCGACTCGACGACGCGGTCCCAGGCCGGGCGCGAGCGGTCGCGGGTGAGGATGGCGCCTTCGGCGACGCCGTCCCAGCCGACGTAGGAGACGACGGCCTCGCCGTGACGGCTCTGCTCGGCGCGCTCCGACAGGGACTCGGGAACCGTCCAGCCGAGCGTGGCGAACAGCGTGCGGCTGCCGACGGCGATGCGCTTGCCGCCGACCGTGGCGATGGCGCCGCGCCCCGGGTGGAGCGCGACCTCGCCGGCGCTGCGGCCGGCGTCGAGTTGGGCGATGGCGCGCGCCACCGGGTGCGGCGAGTGCCGCTCGACGGCGGCGGCGCGGGCGGCGAGCTCGGCCGAGCCGATCACCTCGACCACCGCCATTTCGCCGCTGGAGAGCGTGCCGGTCTTGTCGAGGGCGACGATGTCGACGCGCGGCGATTTCTCGAAGAGGTCGGGGCCGGTGACGACGATGCCGCGGCGCAGCGCGGCGCCGATCGCCGCCGCGGTGGTGAGCGGGATGGCCAGGCCGAAGGTGCACGGGCAGGAGACGATGAGCGTGGCGAGCGCGGCCAGCAGGGCCTTCTCGGCGCCCGCGCCGGTGGCGAGGAAACCGATGCCGACCAGCGCCGCCAGCGCCAGCACGCCGGGCACGAAGCGGCGCGAGAGGCGGTCGACGCGGGCCTGCAGGCCGGTGCTCGCGCTCTGCGTATTCCAGAGGATGCGGGCGAGGTTGGCCATGCGGCTTTCCACCTGCGGGCCGGTGTCTATCTCCAGGTTGCCTTCGAGCAGGCGGCTGCCGCCGAGCACCTTCTCGCCCTCGCCGCGCGCGACCGGGAAGGGCTCGCCGGTCATGAGCGATTCGTCCACCGCGCCGCGGCCAGCGACGATGCTGCCGTCGACGGGGATGGCCTCGCCCTGACGCACGAAAACGCGGTCGTGCGGCCGCACCTCGTCGAGCGGACAGTCGAGATACTGGCCGCCGCGCAGCACGCAGGCGCGCGGCGCCCAGGCCCGCATGATGGATTTGAGCGATTCGGTGGCGCGCGCGCGGGCGCCGCGCTCGAGGTAGCGGCCGATGGTGACGATCATGACCAGCGTGCCGGCCACCTCGAAGTAAAGATCGATGGAGCGGTTGAAGAACTGGATGATGCTGTAGCCGTAGGCCGCGAGGATGGCCAGGGCGAGCAGGACGTCCATGTTGGGCAGGCGGGCGCGCAGGCCGATCCAGGCCCCGCGCAGGATCGGCCAGCCGACGAAGAACACCAGGATGGTCGTCAGGAAGAACAGGAAGATCGGCACGGCCTCGAAGGCGAGCCGGCGCATCGCGCCGTAGTCTTCCACCGTCAGCCAGCCGCCATGGATCGGGTAGATGAAGATGAAGGTCAGCATCATCACCAGCGAGGCGGCGGTGACGCCGGACACCAGGCGCAGCAGGTCGAGCCCCTCTTCGTGCTCCGGCGCCGGCTCGCCGCGCAGCCGGGCGCGGTAGCCGTGGCGGCTGAGCAGCGCCGGCAGGTCGGCTTCCTTCACCCGCGCCGGGTCGTAGACGATGCGCGCGGTGGCAGTAGCGTAACTGGAGGCGGCGTCGAACACGCCGGGGTGCTTCAGGGCGAGCTTGCCGATGAGGAATTCGCAGGAGGCGCAGTGCATGCCGTCGATCCAGAGGAAGGCCTCGCGGCTTCCGGGCGGCGGCGCCGTATCACGGGGACTGACTTTTGCCGCGTGGTTGGCTAGGGCGTCCTCGCCGAAGGCGCGGTACACCTCGCGGCAGCCGATGCAGCAGAAGTCGTGGCCGGCGTCGGACACCGGCGGTTTCGGCAGGGGCAGGCCGCAGAGCTTGCAGGGCATCGGGATGGTGCCAAAAAAAAAGCGTCCGCATCGCTGCGGACGCTTCGGTTTGCCGAATCGTCTTACGCCCGGGCCAGCTCGCCCATGGGCGCGGAGATCTCGCGCGACTTCATCAGGTTGTAGAAATATACGGCAAACGAGGCGCCGATGATGAGGCCGAAGGCCAGGATGAGGTTGCCGTAGAGCATCCAGCCTTCCGGGTGCCAGTCGGCGAAGCGCCGCGGCATGCCGGCCGCCCCGCCCGCCAGCATGACGATGGCCGCGCCGAAGCTGCCGACGGTCATCAGCTTGATATACAGGCTGCCCAGCCCCGCGTCGAGCTTGCGGCCCGTGATCACCGGATAGTGGTGATACAGCACGCCCATCCACATCAGGGACATGGAGAGGACGACCGTCATGAAATGGCCGCTCTGCCACATGGTGCCATGCAGCTGGTAGGTCCAGGCGATGTTGGAGGTGACGATGGCGCTGGCGCCGTCGAGGATGTAGAGCGCCCAGCCGACGAGCACGGCAACGATGCCGGGCTCGGGCTTCAGGCCGTGCTGCCAGATGGTGGCGAGGATGGTGAAGATGCTGATCGCCGCACCCATGCCGGTGCCCCAGCTCATGATGTTGCCCCAGTAGGACAGGGCCGCCGGCTGGTTCGGGTAGAAGGTGATGAAATGATGCAGGCCCGAGGTGACCGACGTCACCAGCAGGACCCACAAGGCGAGGTTGGCCAGCTTCTCGCTGTAGAGCTTGCGCGAGCCGTCGGCCAGGTAGAGCGGCAGCGTGGCATACATCGCGCTCGCCACCATCAGGGCCATCGCCTCCATCAGGTTGTGGGCGAAGAGATAGAAGGTGTATTGGAACACCACCGGATCGGCCGCCCAGGCGGCGAGCGACATGGGGAGGATCTTGTAGAGCGCCAGCAGCAGCGTCGTGCCGACCACCACCAGCGGCAGGCCCGTCAGCAGCAGGGTCGCGGCGGCGAGCAGCATGCCCAGCATGCCCGGCTCGTTGAGCGAGCGCTCGGAGAGGACGAGCTCCGCGCGCTTCTTGCCGAAGAACAGCATCTTGAACACCAGCAGCGGGTAGCAGAGGATCATGCAGGCAAGCACCAGGTAGATGCCGGTGAAGCCGACGATCACCGACTCCATGCTCCAGACGCCCATCTGCGCACCGACCAGGGGCAGGGGGAACATCACCACCACGCTGACCTTGAGGCCCATGAGGACGGCGACGGTGAGGATGGCGGCGCCCAGGTTCATCGTCAGCCAGGACAGCGCCGCAAACAGTCCGGTGACCGGCTTGCCGACGCAGCCGCCGGAGCGGTGCAGGCCGACGCCCATCATGAGCTGGAACGAGAAGGGGAAGGTCAGCGCCGCGCCGTGCAGCGTCAGCGTGGTGTAGAAGTGGTCGGAGCCGAGATCGAAGATCTGCGTCGCCGGCATGACCAGGCCAAGCAGGCCGGCGACGACGAGCCAGACGAAGGAACTCATGATCATCAGCGCCGGCCAGGCGTTGATCTCCTCCAGGCCGGTGCTCTTGTCGACCGCAAACATCTTGCCGAAGATCGGCGTGCTCTTGACGATGGTGGTGGCTATGCTCATTTCGGATTCTCCTCGACTGGGGTGCGCTCGGTTGCCTCAGTTGCTTTTAACGACGGTCAGTTCGTCCTGCATCCGGTGGTGGGCGATGCCGCAGTACTCGAGGCAGCGCACCGCGTACTTGCCCGGCTCCTTGAACGTATAGACGACCGACGTGGGCTTGGTGGTGCCCGGCATCATCAGCATGGTGAACAGCACCCTGCCGTCCGGGTGATAGACGGCGAAGCCGTGCTGGGTGTCGCTCGACCGGCCGGAGAATCTCACCGGCTTGCCGGCCTCGATCTGGCGGTTGGAGATGTCGTAGGCCCAGGACTTCGCCGTGAAGTCGACTTGCACCTCGGCCTCGCCGCCGGTCGCGCCGGAGGCGGCGGCCCACGGGATGAATTTCAGGCTGGCCAGGTTGGCGACGACGAAGAAGATGAATGCGAACGTCAGCCAAATGCCCTCTATGGGCGCAAATTCGCTGGGCTGCAACCGCGTCGGGCCCGTATCGACCAGGCTTTTCCTGCGGATGACCCAGTACGCCATCAGGGCAAAGGGGATGAACATGAACATGGTCGCCCAGAACGCGCCCCAGCCGGTATACACGTAGTCCAACATGGCGATTGCCTCCTCCTCGGATTTGTCGGTACGGCCGGATTGTCCGGCCGCTCTTGTAGTAGGCGAACGATAGGCCGCGGCGCCGGGAGGAACAATCAGGATGTTTACTTAGTGATACTGAGGATGTTCCCGATTGAACGAAGTGGCAGGGGGGCTAGACTGGCCGGGCCATTAACGATCAGGAGATCTCCGCTTATGGCCGAATCGATCCTCACCGCCCGCCCCGGCCCGGCCGAACGCCTGCGCCGCTACCTGCGACTGACCAAGCCGCGGGTCAACACCCTGATCGTGTTCTGCGCCGTCATCGGCATGTTCCTCGCCGCGCCGGGCATGGTGCCGCTGCAGATCCTCTTCGCCGGCGCGCTCGGCATCGCCCTGGTGGCGGGCGCCGCCGCCGCGGTGAACTGCCTCGTCGAGCAGGAGATCGACGCGGCGATGGCGCGCACGCGCAACCGCCCGCTGCCGCGCGGGGAAGTCAATTCGCTGGAGACCCTGATCCTCTCCGGCGCCATCGGCGGCGCGGGGCTGGCCCTGCTGCATGCCTTCGTCAACCCGCTCACCATGTGGCTGACCCTGGCCACCTTCGTCGGCTACGCCGTCGTGTACACGGTGATCCTGAAGCCGCGCACGCCGCAGAACATCGTGATCGGCGGCGCCTCGGGCGCCATGCCGCCGGTGCTCGGCTGGGCGGCCGTCGCCGGCCAGACGCCGGGCGAGGCCTGGCTGCTGTTCCTCATCGTCTTCGTGTGGACGCCGCCGCACTTCTGGTCGCTGGCGCTCTATCGCGCCCACGAGTACGCCGACGCCAAACTGCCGATGCTGCCGGTGGTGTACGGCCGCGAATACACGCTGCGCTGCATCTTCGCCTACACGCTGGGCCTGGCGGCGGTGACGACGATGCCCTTTCTCATCGGCATGAGCGGCGCCTTCTATCTCGCCGCGGCGCTGGTCCTGAACGGCGTCTTCATCGCCCACGCCTGGCGCATGCTGCGCCGCTACAGCGACCGCGCGGCGCAGGCCAGCTTCCGCTGGTCGATCACCTACCTCTTCCTGCTCTTCGCCGCGCTGCTGGTTGACCATTACCTGACATAGGGACATTCCGGATCGGACGGGGGCATCGTCCCGATATTTTTCCGCGCCGGCTTGCCGCACAGTCTCCTGCGGGCGAACGCCCCGCAAGATCCATAACCCACAGGAGGAGACCCGCATGACGCAGCAAGCCTTGAAGGAAGCGCTGAGCAGGACCGTGAAGGGCATCCAGGACAACCCGGTCATGTCGCGCGTGGTGTTCGAAGCGCAGACGGCGCTGGTGGAAGACGTGCGCTGCACCGGCCAGGTGCGCCACTTCGCGCCCATCGTCGTGGACGAGCCGCCCGAGCTGGGCGGACAGGACAGGGGGGCGAACCCGGTCGAGCTGCTGCTCGTCTCGCTCGGCGCCTGCCAGGAGATCATGTATTCGGCGATGGCCTCGATGATGGGCATCCAGCTCGACGAGGTGAAGGTCAACCTGAAGGGCTCGCTCGACCTGAAGGGCCTCTTCGGCATGGACCCGTCGGTGCCGCCCGGCTACCAGAAGATCACCTACGAGACCGTGCTGAAGAGCGCCGCGCCGGAAGCCGAGCTGCGCAAGCTGATCGAGGCGGTGGAGTCGCATTGCCCGGTGCTCGACACGCTGGTGCGGCCGATCGAGGTGTCGGGCAAGGTGACGATCAACAACGTCGTCATGGCCTGAGGCCGGCCGTGGGCCGCCTGCACGAGATCGCCGTTCCCGACGTCGGCGACAAGGGCGCGCTGTCCGTCGCGGAAATCCTCGTCGGCCCGGGCGACGCCGTCTGGGCCGACGATGCGCTGCTCACCGTCGAATCGGGCAAGGCGGCGCTCGACGTGCAGGCGCCGGTCGACGGCACCGTCGTCGAGGTGCGCGTGGCGCGGGGCGACGCGGTCGCCGCCGGCAGCATCGTCGTCGTGCTGGAGGAGGCGCGCGAGCAGCGCCCGAAAAGTCAGCCCTTGCGGGACGGCGCATTGCCCGCCGCGCCGCCCCGCTTTTCTCTTTTCGCGGCCTTCACCGCCGCCACGCGCGAGACGGCCGGACTGCCGGAGATCGCCTGCGGGCTGCTGGTGCTGGGCGGCGGGCCGGGCGGCTATTCGGCGGCCTTCCGCGCCGCCGACCTCGGCCTGGACACCGTGCTGGTGGAACGCCACGCCGTGCTCGGCGGCGTCTGCCTCAACGTCGGCTGCATTCCGTCGAAGGCGCTGCTGCACCTGACGGCGGCGATGGAGGAGGCCGCCGGCATGGCCGCCGCGGGCATCCGCTTCGGCGCGCCGGAGATCGACCTCGAGGCGCTGCGCGCGCACAAGGCGAAGGTGGTGGGCCGCCTCACCGGCGGCCTGGCGGGGATGGCCAGGGCGCGCAAGGTGCGCGTCGTCGCCGGCAGCGGCCGCTTCCGCGACGCGCACTGCGTCGAGGTGGACACCGCCGAGGGCCGGCAGGCAGTCCGTTTCGACCAATGCATCGTCGCCGCCGGCTCGCATCCGGTGCATCTGCCCTTCCTGCCCAAGGACGCGCGCATCGTCGACTCCACCGGCGCGCTGGAACTGCGCAGCCGGCCGCGCCGCATGCTGGTGATCGGCGGCGGCATCATCGGCCTGGAGATGGCGACGGTGTACTCGGCGCTCGGCGCCCGCATCGACGTGGTGGAGGCGCAGGACATGCTGATGCCCGGCCCCGACCGCGACCTGGCGGCGATCTGGGAACAGCAGAACCGGCACCGCTTCGACAGCGTCATGCTGCGCACGCGCACCGTGGCGGCGCACGCCGGCGACGAGGGCGTGTGGGTGCGCTTCGAGGGCGACATGGCGCCGGCGGAGGCGCAACGCTACGACCTGGTGCTGCAGGCGGTCGGGCGCAAGCCGAACGGCCTGCGCCTCGACGCCGACAAGGCCGGCCTCGCCGTCGATGCGGCCGGCTTCATCCCGACCGGCAGCCGCATGGAGACCAATGTGCCGCACATCTACGCCGTCGGCGACATCGTCGGCCTGCCGATGCTGGCGCACAAGGCGGCGCACCAGGGCCACGTCGCCGCCGAATCCGCCGCGGGGCTGGCGAGCCATCACGACGACTCGCTGATCCCCGGCGTCGCCTACACGCATCCGGAAGTGGCCTGGGTCGGCTTGTCGGAAGACGAGGCGAAACGCAGGGGCCTTGCCGTCGAGGTGGCGCGCTTTCCCTGGGCCGCCTCGGGGCGGGCCATCGCCAACGGCGCCGACTACGGCATGACCAAGCTGCTGTTCGATGCGGCGGGCGGCGCGCTGCTCGGCGGCGCGATCGTCGGACCCGGCGCGGGCGACATGGTCGGCGAGATCGCCCTCGCGATCAGCCGGGGCTGCGACGCCGCCGCCATCGGCAAGGCCATCCACCACCCGCACCCGACGCTGGGGGAAACCGTGGGCCTGGCGGCCATCGTCGCGCACGGCTCGTGCACCGACCTGCCGCCGCCGCGGAAAAGTCAGTCGCTGTAGTACGGCGTTCGGGATGGCGGCTATGCCGCCTGGTGCTGCATGGCCAGCTTCACCAGGTCGGAGAGCGAGCGAGCGTGCAGCTTCTCCATCACCTTGGCGCGATGCACTTCCACGGTCTTGGCGCTCAAGCCCAGCGCGTTGGCGATGGCCTTGTTCGACAGACCCTCGACGACGAGATCGAGCACCTCGCGCTCGCGCGGCGTCAGGCTGGCGAAGAGCGCCCGCAACTGGGCGCGATGCGCCTCCCGCCCGCGCTGCTCGCCTTCGAAGGCGATGGCGCGCTGGATGCGGTCGAGCAGGTCCTGGTCGTTGAAGGGCTTCTCGACGAAGTCGAAGGCGCCGGCCTGCACCGCCCGCACCGCCATCTGCACGTCGCCGTGGCCGGTGATGAAGATGATCGGCACGTGGTGGGTGCGCCGCGCGGCGAGGCGTTCCTGCAGTTCCAGGCCGCTCATCCCCGGCATGCGCACGTCGAGCACCAGGCACCCCGGTTTCGACGCATCGTAGCCGTCGAGAAACGCCTGCGCCGAAGCGAAGGTCTCGACCTTCAGCCGCACCGTCTCGATCAGCCAGCGCAGGCTGCGGGCGACGGCCTGGTCGTCGTCAACTATGAAGACTGTAGCGTCGCTCATCGCTGCTCAACCTGAGCGGAATGGCCTGCAGGGTGAAGCGGAACGTGGCGCCGCCCGCCCGCGACTCGGCGCGGATGCTGCCGCCATGCGACTCGACGATCGAACGGCTGATCGACAGGCCCATGCCGACGCCTTCCGGCTTGGTGGTGAAGAACTGGTCGAAGACCTGGTCGATGACCGCGCCGTCGATGCCGGGGCCGGTGTCGATGACCTCGATTTCGATGGCGTCCTCGCCCTGCGGCACGGTGCGGATCATGATCTCGCGGCGCAGGGAGCGCGTCTCGGCCATCGCCTCCATGGCGTTGCGCACCAGGTTGCAGATGACCTGCTCGACCATGATGGAATCGGCCCACACCCGGGGCTGCTGCGGCGCCAGGTGGAGCGTCACGACCGTTTCATGCTGGCGCGCTTCCAGTTCGGTGAACTTGACCACGCTGCGCACGACCTGGTTGATGTCGACGGCCGTCATCCTCGGCTCGCTCTTGCGGACGAAATCGCGCACGTGGCGCATGATCTCCCCGGCGCGCTCCGCCTGCTCGCAGACCTCCTCGAGCGGCTCGATCAGGTCGGCCGGCGCCACATCGCCGCTGCGCAGCCGGCGGATGCAGCCGCGCGCGAAGTTGGCGATCGCCGAGAGCGGCTGGTTGAGTTCGTGGGCCAGGCCGGTGGCCATTTCGCCCATGGTCGACAGGCGGGCCACCCGCGCCAGTTCCGTCTGGTGCCGCCGCCCCTGCTCCTCGGCCCACTTGTGTTCGGTGATGTCGCGCGTGATGCCGAGCAGCGCGTAGACCGCGCCGCGCGCATCGCGCAAGGGCACGGCATGCGTCTCCATCCAGCACGTCCTGCCCTTGAGGGTGATCGACTTGAACTCGTACACCACGGCTTCGCCTTCGAAGACGCGCCGCATGTTTTCCCGGTAGATGTCCTTGTATTCCTGCGCGACGACGTCATAGATCTTCTTGCCGATGATGTCCTCCGGCCGGCCGGCGTCCACCAGCCTGAGCCCGGCCGGGTTGATTTCCAGGACGGTGCCGTCGGCGGCCTGCAGCTTGACGCACTCGGGTTCGGATTCGATGATGGTGCGAAGGCGGTATTCGTTCTCCTGCAGGCGGTCCAGCACGCCCTGCTGCTCGGCCTCCTTGTCGCGCAGCCGCTGCTCCGCCTCGCGCAGGCGGAGCAGCATCACCGCAAGGGCGATCAGCGCGACCGTCAGCGCGCCCCACAGGGCAACAAATCCCAGCCACATCGCGTCGCTACCAGTGATCATTTCGCCGACACTGCTCCATTGTGCAATGCAACCTTAACAGCCTCCCCATCCGGATCAATCAGGGACAACCGCCGGAGAACTAGGTAATCACCCCAATAGTCCGCGCCGGCTGCCCGCCAATTTATCACTCTTCAAGCAGGATTGAAGCATGGAAACCCCAGGGCCTGTTCACGTTAGTTTTGTCGGCAAAACTAATGTGAACAGGCCCCAGGAAGAATCCAGGCCCGGCTTCTGGCACAATGTCCGCTTGATGATGCCGCCATTTCCGGCCGGCCAACCACGCAAAGGAGCCTGCGATGAAAAAGTTGATTCTTGCCCTCGGCCTGTCCCTGCTCGCCGCCCCCGCCTTCGCCGGCGACATGAAGGCCGGCCTGTGGGAAATGAAGACCAGCAAGCAGATCATCGACGGCCAGGACATGCAGGCCCAGATGCGTCAGATGCAGCAGCAGATGGCCGGCCTGCCGCCCGAGCAGCGCAAGCAGATGGAAGCCATGATGGGCCGCCAGGGCATGAGCATGGGGCCCGGCGGCGCCACGCGCATGTGCATCAGCGAGGAAATGGCCAAGCGTGACGCCCCCATGATCGACCACGAGGGGCGCTGCCAGCCGACCAAGATGAGCCGCAGCGGCAGCACCACCCGCTACGAGTACGACTGCGCCATCGAAGGGCGCCGCACCCAGGGCAAGGGCGAGAGCACGGTTTCGGGCAACACCATCAACTCGCGCATGGATGCGGTCACGATGGACGCTTCCGGCCGCCACACCATGCAGATGGAGTCGCAGATGACGTATCTCGGCCCGGACTGCAAGGGCCTGACGCCGATGGGCGCGGGAAAGCGCTGAGCGGAACTCAGAGGGTCGGCCAGCGGCCGGAGCGCAGCGCGTAGTCGGCGAAGAGGCCGGCGAAGATCGCCGCGCCGACCCAGTTGTTGTCCATGAAGGCGCGGAAGCACGGCATGCGCTCGCGGCCGCGGATCCAGAAGTAATGCCTTAGCATCATCCCCGCCGCCACCGCCAGTCCGGCGTAATAGAGCATGCCGCGCCCGGCTTGCGCGCCGACCCACGCAAGGATCGACAACGTGATCGCGTAGCTGGCCATCACCGCCGCCACGTCGAAGCGGCCGAAGGTGATGGCGGAAGTCTTGATGCCGATCTTCAGGTCGTCCTCGCGGTCCACCATGGCGTAGCAGGTGTCGTAGCCGATGGCCCAGAAGATGTTCGCCAATAGCATCACCCAGGCCAGCGGCGGCACCGTGTAGAGCTGCGCCGCGAAGGCCATCGGGATGCCGAAGCCGAAGGCCACCCCGAGATACGCCTGCGGGATGGCGAGGAAGCGCTTGGTGAGCGGATAGCTCGCCGCCAGGAACAGCGCCACCACCGAGAGCGCCCACACCAGCTTGTGCAGCGGCAGGATGAGCAGGAAGGCGCACAGCGTCACGCCGGTGGCAAGCCACAGCGCCTCGCGCTCCGAGACGATGCCGGCGGTCAGCGGCCGGTTCTTCGTGCGCTCCACGTGCAGATCGAAATGCCGGTCGGCGTAATCGTTCATCACCACGCCGGCCGAGCGCATCAGCAGCGTGCCCAGCGCGAAGATCCAGACGATGAACAGGCTCGGCGCACCCTCTGCAGAGATCCACACCGCCCACATCGTCGGCCACAACAACAGCAGCGTGCCGATCGGCTTGTCGAGCCGCATCAGGCGTTCGTAGGCGTCGAGGCGCTGGCGCAGGGTGAGTTCGGACATGGGCGGATTTTACACCGCGAACGGACGCGGCCTGAACCCTGTGCGGCGCAGCAGCCCCTCGTTGAATCGCCGTGCTATGGAGACTGACTTTTCCTGCCGCGCCTGGCGCCGATACCAGGCAGCAAGCTGCCGCTATTTGACCCGAGAGAACTGCCCGCTGCGGGAAATCGTGTAAATGAAAGGCGCTGGCTGCGAGACGGCCCGGTTCTCCATGCCCTTCAGTACGCTCTTGAACAGGTCGGCCATCTCCGGACCGGTGATGTCCTGTTGGGTCAGAAAGAAGGCGCGAACCTGCGTCGCGTCCAGCGCGGCGCGTTCGATCCGGTTGCGGCGAATGCGTTCGTCCTTGGAGAGCACCACCCAGCCGCGCCGGCCGACTTCCGTCAGCCAATCGACATCGGTTGTGTTCTGGGGGAAATGATCGTCGTGGACCTCGACCGTCGCACCGGTCTCGCGCAGCGCCTGCGCGACATACTTGCGGCCAAGACTGCGGTCGATGAAAAAGACGAGGCCGCTGGCGGGCTTCGGCGTCACGCGGCCAGCGGCAGTTCGCCGCGGACGATTTCCTCGATCTCATCCCGCGAGCGGCCGTAGTCCTCGGCAATCGAGTCGATCGTCTCGCCGGCGCTGAAGCGGCCGACGATGACCTCCGTGCGGATACCGGTGCCCTCGATGACCGGCCGGCCGAAGCCGAATCGCGGATCGATCAGCACAATGCCGAGATTCGCCCCCTCCGCGCTCCGCGGAGAGAGGTACAGCTTGAGGGGTACGCCGGCAGCGTCGCGCATGACGCAGCGCAGGCGCGCCTCGATCAGCTGCTTGATCTCGATCTGGCCATCGCGCGACAGATTGAGGTATTCGCCAAACTTCTTGGCAAAAAGATCGACGCCGTTGGTCTGGAACTCGTGGTCGGCGAGAGGATGCGGCGAGGGAAAACTCTTCTTCAGGTAATCCAGGGCGCGCCGGACTTGAGGCAGGGCCACGCCATGCCGGCGGCGGATCGCGGACAGCACGAACAGTTCGACCAGGTTGATGAACGTGAGCTGTCGCCCCTGGCGCTTGCTCAGTTCGATCACCGACTTGAACTGCCTGGACCCATCCTTGCGGTGGCCCTGGCCGAACGCCCACGCACGCACCGTCGACACGGGAACGCGCAGGTAATGCGCCGCCTCGGTGGCGGTATAGAGAGGGGTCTCGCGGAAGTCCGTTTGAGCGGTTTTCTTCATCAGCATGGTGCGAAGTATAGGCGCCCGGAATGGGTTCTTACAAGGCAGTTCAGGGTTGTCCAGATCAAACCTTGAGCAGTTCCCTTCTGCCGCCCAGCCAGCGTTCGACGTGCCGGTCGGCGACGTCGGGGTATTCCTTCAGCAGCAATTCCGCCGTCTCGCGCGCCGCTTCAAGCAGGTCGGCGTCGGCCTCCAGGTCGGCGAAGCGCAGCAGCGGCACGCCGCTCTGGCGGCTGCCGAGGAATTCGCCGGGGCCGCGCAGATGCAAATCCTGGCGGGCGATCTCGAAGCCGTCGGCATTCTCGAAGATGACTTTCAGCCGCGCCCGCGCCGTCTCGCCGAGCGGATGGGCGTAGAGCAGGATGCAGGCCGATGCGTCGGCGCCGCGGCCGACGCGTCCGCGCAACTGGTGCAGTTGCGAGAGGCCGAAGCGCTCGGCGTGCTCGATCACCATCAGCGAGGCGTTGGGCACGTCGACGCCGACCTCGATCACCGTGGTGGCGACGAGGAGCTGCACTTTCCCCGAAGCGAAATCGCCCATCGCCCGCGCCTTCTCCTCGCCCTTGAGGCGGCCGTGCACCAGGCCGATGTTCAGTGCGGGCAACTCGGCGCGCAAACGCTCGAAGGTATCCACCGCCGTCTGCAATTGCAGTTTCTCGGATTCCTCGATGAGCGGGCAGACCCAGTAGGCCTGCCTGCCTTCCGCGCAGGCGTCGCGGATGCGGGCGATGACCTCGTCGCGGCGCGCCTCCGACACCAGCTTGGTGAGCACGGGCTTCCTGCCGGGCGGCAGCTCGTCGATCACCGAAACGTCGAGGTCGGCGTAGTAGCTCATGGCCAGGGTGCGCGGGATCGGCGTGGCGGACATCATGAGCTGATGCGGATTGACGCCCTTCTCGCGCAAAGTCAGTCTCTGGCGCACGCCGAAGCGGTGCTGCTCGTCGATGATGGCAAGGCCGAGGCGAGAGAAATCCACCGCCTCCTCGATGAGGGCGTGGGTGCCGATGGCGAGCGGTGCGCGGCCGGAGGAAATCGCCTCGGCCATCGCCGCCTTGTCCTTCTTCTTCAGGCTGCCGGAGAGCCAGGCGATGTCCAGGCCGAGCGGAGCGAGCCATTGCGAGAGCTTGCGCCAATGCTGCTCGGCGAGGATCTCGGTGGGCGCCATGAGCGCGGCCTGGTGGCCGTTCTCGACGGCGGCGAGCATGGCGAGCGCGGCGACCACCGTCTTGCCGCTGCCGACGTCGCCCTGCAGCAGGCGCTGCATGGGGTGATGTTCGCCGAGATCGGCGGCGATCTCGCGCCAGACACGCTGCTGCGCGGCGGTGAGCCTGAAGGGCAGCGCGGCGAGGAGTTGTTTCGTCAGCGTGCCTTTCGCCGGCAGGGGCGGCGCGGTCTTGGCGCGGCGCGCTTCGTGGGCGCGGCGCAGCGAAAGCTGCTGGGCGAGCAGTTCGTCGAACTTGATGCGCTGCCAGGCCGGGTGTTCGCGGTCGGACAGCTCGGCCAGCGAGGTGGCCGGCGTCGGATGATGCAGCAGATGCACGCTGTCGGCGAAAGGCGCGAGATGGAGTTTTCCGCGCAGCGGCTCGGGCAGGGTCTCGGCGAGGTCGGCCTCGCTCAGCGCGAGGTCGATGCATTTGCGCAGCGCCAGCTGCGAGAGGCCGGCGGTAGTCGGATAGATCGGCGTCATCGCCTGCGGCAGCGGATCGTCTTCCGCAACGAGACGGTAGCGCGGATGCACCATCTCGTCGCCGAGGAAGCCGCCGCGCGGCTCGCCGAAAATGCGCAGGCGCCGTCCCGGGGCAAGCTGCTTCAGCTGGCTGCCGTAAAAATTCAGGAAGCGCAGCACCAGATCGCCGCCGGCATCGTCCCGCACGCGCACGACGAGCTGGCGGCGCGGCCGGTACTGCACGCCGGATTCGACGATCTCGGCTTCGACCTGGGCGGGGACGCCGGGACGCAGATCGGCGATCGGCGTGAGCTGCGTCTCGTCCTCATAGCGCAGCGGCAGGTGCAGGACGAGGTCGGCCTGCGTGCGGATGCCGAGCTGGGCGAGCTTGGCCGCGGTGGCCGGGGTGACGCCTGGGATATGTCCGGGTAGGTCGGGCTTCAGCCCGATGACCGAAGGAAATCCCCGTGGGACATCTGCGGCCGATGTCGGGCTGAAGCCCGACCTACGGGACCGCGAGACCACAGTCACGCAATGACCAGAACGGCGTCGACCTCGACCAGCGCGCCGCGCGGCAGTGCCGCCACCTGCACCGTGGCGCGGGCCGGATAGGGCTGGCTGAAATATTTCGCCATGGCGTCGTTCACCCTGGCGAAGTTGGCGAGGTCGGTGACGTAGATGTTGACCTTGACGGCGTCGGCGAGCGAGCCGCCGGCCGCGGCGGCGACGGCCTTCAGGTTGTCGAACACGCGCGCGATCTGCGCGTCGATGCCCTCGGCCATCTGCATGGTGGCCGGGTCGAGGCCGATCTGGCCGGAGAGATAGACGGCGCCGCCGGCCTGCACCGCCTGCGAATAGGGGCCGATGGCGGCGGGGGCGTTGCCGGTGGCGATGATCTTCCTGCTCATGACAGCTCCTTAACGTTTCAGCGGCGGGATCAGCAGGCCGGGGCCGAGACCGAGCTCCTTCAGCTTGCGGCGCGCCTCGTCGGCTTCCTTCTGCGTCCTGAAGGGGCCGACATGCACGCGCGACTCGACGTAGGACGGGATGCCCGCCTTCTCCAGCCTGGCATGCAGCTCCTCGGCGTTCGACGCGGCGGTGAACACGCCCATCTGCAGGCGGTAGCTGCGCGCAACGCCCCGAAGGAAGTCCCCTTGGGGGATCACAGTGGCGGGGTCGGGCTTCGCGGCGGGCGCCGGCGTGGCCGGCGCGGCCGGCGCGACCCTTTCGACCTGGGTCGTGGCCGCCTTCTTCGCCGGCGCGGCGGGTGCGGCAGCGGGCGGCTTGATGACGACGCGGGAAGCGGGCCGCGGTTCGGGCGCGGGCGCCAGAGGCATCTCGGTCTTCTCCGGCTCGGCCTTGGGTTCTTCCGGCCTGGCCGCCTCTTCCTTTTTCTCCTCGGCGGGTTTTTCCTCGGCAGGCCTGGCTTCTTCCGGCCTGGCCGCCGCCGCGGGCGCCGGCGCTGCGGGCGGCGGCGCAGGCTTCTCCAGCAGGACATCTTCCAGCAGCGCCAGCCCGCCGAGCAGCACGACGACGAGCACGCCGGCGACGCCGATGCGGCGCACCAGCTTCTTTTTCAATTCATCCCGGTCATCCCGTCCCGCTTCCGCCATCTCCCCTCCCCTATTCGTTCCCGGCCCGGCTCAATGCGCACACCATCTCGGCTTCCGCCACCGAGATGCCGCAGCGCTCGGCGATCTGCTGCGCCGCCACGCCCTTCTGCGCCATGGCCACCGCCTCGCCGTACTGCGGCGAGACGTTGCGCGCCGCCTTGAGCAGGCTGACTTCCTCCTTCAGCGCGGCCACTTCGCCGCGCAGCTCGGCGAGTTCCGCCTCGATGCCGCTTTTCACCATCTGCTGGCCGAACTCGGCCGGATCCTTTTTCCAGACCGGCTCGGGGGGCTGCGGCCGCGACAGGCGCGACAGGCGGATGATGACGATGCCGGAATAGACGCCGAGCAGGACGGCGGTGCCGATCACCAGTTCGCGCAAACCGAAATTCTCGAAGAACTCCATATTCATTCTTCCTCATGCGCTCTTTTCGAGCGCCTGGTCGATGTCCCACAAAATGTCGTCGAGCGTCTCCAGCCCGACCGACAGGCGGATCATGTCGGGCGAGACGCCGGCCTTCGCCTGCTGCTCCCCGCTCAACTGGCGGTGCGTGGTCGAGGCCGGGTGGATCACCAGCGTCTTGGCGTCGCCCACATTGGCCAGGTGCGAGAGGAACTGTACGCTCTCGATGAATTTCTCGCCGGCCCGCCTCCCGTCCTTCTCGCCACCCTTGATGCCGAAGGTGAAGATGGAACCGGCGCCCTTCGGCAGATATTTCCGCGCCAGCGCATGGTACGGATTGTTCGCCAGGCCGGCATGGTTCACCCAGGCGACGCGCGGATGCGCGGCGAGGAATTCCGCCACCGCCTGGGCATTGGCGACATGGCGCTCCATGCGCACGTGCAGCGTCTCCAGGCCCTGCAGCAGCAGCCAGGCATTCAGCGGCGAGAGCGCCGGCCCCAGCGTGCGCAGCGTCTCGAAGCGGGCGCGCATGGTGAAGCCGAAGTCGCCGAAGGTTTCAAAGAAGCGCACGCCGTGGTAGCCCTGCGAGGGCTCGGTCATCTGCGGAAAGTTGCCGTTGTCCCAGGGAAACTTGCCCGATTCGACGATGACGCCGCCCATGGTGGTGCCGTGGCCGCCGATGAACTTGGTGGCCGAATGCACGACGATGTCGGCGCCGTGCTCGATCGGCCGGCACAGATACGGCGAGGCGAAGGTGTTGTCGATCAGCAGCGGCAGGCCGGCCTCGCGCGCGACGGCCGCCACGGCGGCGATGTCGAGCACGTTGCCGCGCGGATTGCCGATGGTCTCGGCATAGAGACATTTCGTCTTCGGCGTGATGGCGCGGCGGAAGTTCTCCGGCTCGTCGGGATCGACGAAGGTCGTCTCGATGCCGAGCTTGCGGAAATTGAAGTCGAGCTGCGAGTAGGTGCCGCCGTAGAGCGTGCTGGCCGAGACGATGTGGTCGCCGGCCTCGCACAGGGTGAGCAGGGCCACCAGTTGCGCCGACTGGCCGGTGGCGGCGGCGAGGGCGGCGCGGCCGCCTTCGAGCGCGGCGACGCGCTCCTCCAGCACCGCCACCGTGGGATTGGAAATGCGCGAATAGACGTTGCCGAAGGTCTGCAGGTTGAACAGGCTGGCGGCGTGCTCGGCGGAATCGAAAACGAAGGAGGTGGTCTGGTAGATCGGCACCGCCCGTGCGCCGGTGGCGGCGTCGGGCTGGCTGCCCGCGTGCAGGCACAGGGTTTCGAAGCCGTATTTCCTGTCGGGCATGGCGCTCGCCGAGGTCCGTGTCGACTTCCATTATGCCAGCCCGGCAGGGGCCTGTTCACACTAATTCTGTCGGACAGAATTAGTGTGAACAGGCCCCCCAAAAAAACGGGCACCCTTGCGGCGCCCGAAAAGGGGAGGAGTGGGGTCTACTTCTGGAAGGAAGCGGTACGGGGACGTGCGGCATCCAGCCCGACCAGCAACTCGGGCCGTTTCGTCTCGTCGAGCACCGCCGACGCAGCGGGGGCGGCCTGCTCGGAGGCGAGCGAGCGCACGTCGCCGGAGACTTCGCCGCCCTCCTCGATGACGATCTTGCCGTAGCGGATCTTGCCGGAGACCTGTCCCGTCGCGTGCACCACCAGCCTCTTGCGCGCCAGCAGGTCGCCTTCGAAATGACCGCGAATCTCGGCCACGTCGATGACGACGCGGCCCGAGAAGGCGCCCTGCTCGGCGATCTGGATGGCCTGGCTGTCGAGCACCGCCTCGACCCGCCCCTCGACGACAAGCGTGCCGCAATCGCTGATCTCGGCGCCCTTGAGCTTGATGTCGGGACCGACAATGAGACGGCTGCCCTCCGGGAGTTCGGGCTTGTCGCCGGCCCTGGCGGCCGCTGAAGGGGCGGACGGCGACTCGGGTCGTGGCGGCCCAATGTTGGCCGTGGTGGCGGGCTCGCCGGGTTTGCGGAGTGCCGGAGCGCCGGGACGCTGGGGTTCGTTCTGTTTGCCGAAGAGTTGCATCTTGTCGAGCATAGTGACTCCTTTTTTGAAATGAAACGCTTTGCTGCAGGGCCGCGCGATGCCGGCGGCCCCGGGTAATGGCATAGGCAAGCGGCGTGCCTGTTCGCGTTTCCGCCTACGGATCAGACGCATGGCGTCGCAGCACAGCGCCGCCTGGCGAATCCGCCGCAGAATCCGTCGTCCCCCGCCGACGCCGATTCCGCCCTGCGACACGAAGCCTTGCGCGGCAAGGACTTGGCGTGTCGTCGGGCAACGACTCACGCGCGCCGCATTGCGCTATGCTTTCGTTTTGCGGGTAATCGGCACAAAACAAAACCCGCGCCGGGCGGCCTCCCGTCCGCGAGGAGACACACATGCGAACCTACAAGAGCGACGTCGTCATCATCGGCGGCGGCCTGGCGGGCATCTGCGCTGCGCTGGAATTGCTGGACGCCGGCAAGAGCGTGGCGATCCTCGACCGCGACGGCGAGGAGAACTTCGGCGGCCTGGCGAAGGAGAGCTTCGGCGGCATCTTCGTCGTCGGCAGCCGCGAGCAGAAGCGCAACGGCATCCGGGATTCCCCCGCGCAGGCCTTCGCCGACTGGTGCGCCTTCGCCGAATTCGGCGCCGGGGACCACTGGCCGCGGCGCTGGGCCGAGGCCTACACCGAACGCTGCCACGACGAGGTCTACCTGTGGCTCAAGGCCAACGGCATCGGTTTCTTCCCGGTGCCGCACTGGATCGAGCGCGGCCTGCACACGCCGGGCAACTCGGTGGCGCGCTTCCACATCGTCTGGGGCACCGGCCGCGAGCTGGCCGTCCAGCTCATCGCGCGGCTGCGCAACCATCCGAACGCGGCGAAGCTCACGCTGCACTTCGGCCATCGCGTCGAATCGTTCACCACGCTGATGGGCGGCATCAGCGGCTGCAGCGGCGCGCTGGAAGAAGGCGGCGAGCCTTTCGAAGCCTTCGGCGAGGCCATCGTCGTCGCCGCGGGCGGCATCAACGGCAGCCTGGAGCGGGTGCGGCAGAACTGGCACGCCGACTGGCGCACGCCGCCGCAGACCATCCTCAACGGCTCGCACCGCTACGCCGACGGCACGCTGCACGACGCGGTCGGCAGGATCGGCGGAAACATCACGCACCTGGACAGGATGTGGGACTACGCCGCCGGCGTGCGCCACTGGCAGCCGAGGAAGCCGAATCACGGCCTCTCCGTCGTGCCGCCGCGTTCGGCGATCTGGACGGACTGGCAGGGCCAGCGCTTCGCCCCGCCGCTGGTGACGGGCTTCGACACGCGCGACCTGGTCACCCGCGTCTGCGCCACCGAACGTCAGTATTCCTGGCAGATCCTCAACCGCAAAATCGCGCTGAAGGAGCTGGCCGTCTCCGGCGCCGAGTTCAACCCGTCCATCCGCGACAAGAAGAGGCTGGCCTTCCTGCGCGACCTGCTCTTCGGCAACCGCTGGCTGGTCGACACCTTGACGGCGAATTGCGAGGACGTCGTCGTCGCCGACACGCTGCCGGCGCTGGTGGCGAAGATGAATGCGCTGCAGGGCGACAAGGCGGTCGACCTGGAGACGCTGGCCGGGGCATTGACCAGGTACGACGCGCAGATCGCGCGCGGCCCGGCGCATTTCGAGGATGAGCAGCTCAAGCGCCTGGCCCTGCTGCGGCAGTGGAAGGGCGATCGCGTGCGCACCTGCAAGTTCCAGAAGATCCTCGACCACAAGGCGCTGCCGCTGATCGCCATCCGCGAATTCATCATCAGCCGCAAGAGCCTCGGCGGCATCCAGACCGACCTGCACAGCCGCGTGCTGGACAGCGCCGGCAACCCGATCCCGCGCCTCTACGCGGCGGGCGAGGCGACCGGCTTCGGCGGCGGCGGCAGCCACGGCCTGCGCGCGCTGGAAGGCACCTTCCTCGGCTGCTGCGTGCTCTCCGGCCGCATCGCCGGAAAATCCATCGCCGGGCGCACCCCGTAGGTCGGGCTTCAACCCGACTGCAGCGGTAGTTGTCGGGCTGAAGCCCGACCTACGGGACAATTTGCTGAGCAAGGAGGAAATATGAAAAAGACCGCAGCCTGGCTCGCCGTGCATGCCCTCGAGCAGCTCGGCGTGAAGTTCACCTTCGGCATCCCCGGCGTGCAGAACACCGAGTTCTACGACGAGCTGAACAAGTCGGAAAAGATCACGCCGGTCCTCGTCACCCACGAGGGCAGCGCCTCCTTCATCGCCGACGCGGTGAGCCGCGTCTCCGGCACGGTCGGCACGCTGGCCATCGTGCCGGCGGCCGGCCTGACCCACGCTTCAAGCGGAATCGCCGAGGCGCTGCTGGCCGGCGTGCCGATGCTGGTGATCACCGGCGGCATCCGCACCGACCTCGGCAAGCGCTACCAGTTGCACGAGATCGACCAGCACGCCTTCATGAAGCCGCTGACCAAGGCCAGCTTCCACATCACGCGCCACGCCGACGTCGTGCCGACGATTTATGAGGCCTATCGCATCGCCACCACGGGCGAACCGGGCCCGGTCTTCGTCGAGCTGCCGGTGAACCTGCAGCTGTTCCCGGAGGAAGTGGGCGAACTGCCCCCCTGCGTGCCGCCGCCGGCGAAGTCCCTGCCGGCGCAGGCCGACATCGCCCGCGCCGCCGACCTGCTGCTGGCGGCGAAGCGGCCCGGCCTCTTCGCCGGCTGGGGCGCGGTGGACGCGCTGCCGCAACTGGCCGAAATCGCCGAGTTCCTGCAGGCGCCGGTGGCCACCACGCTGCAGGGCCAGTCGGTGTTCCCGGCGGCGCATCCGCTGCACGCCGGCTTCAGCTTCGGCCCGCACGCGGCGCCCGCCTCGCGCAACGCCTTCGCCGACTGCGACGCACTGCTCGCCGTCGGCACGCGCTTCGGCGAGCTGGCCACCGGCAGCTTCGGTGTGACCGTGCCGGAGAACCTGGTGCACATCGACATCAATCCCGAGGTGTTCAGCAAGAACTACCCGGCGAAAGTGGCCCTCGAAGGCGACGCCGCCGCCGTGCTGCAGAGACTGACTTTTGAATTGCGCGCGCGCGGCGCGGCGCGGCCGGCCGGCAGCGGCCCGCAGGAACAGATCCGCCGCGACAAGCAGGCCTACCGCGAGGAGTGGTATGCCCACGACGGCAAGGGCCGCGTGAACCCGGCGCGCTTCTTCGACGAGTTGAGAAAGCAGATGCCCGACGACGCCATCGCCACGGTGGACGACGGCAACCACACCTTCCTCACCGCCGAGCTCTTCCCCGTGCATGCCTCGCGCTGCCTGATCCTGCCGACCGACTTCAACTGCATGGGCTATGCCGTTCCCGCCGCAGTCGGCGCCAAGCTGTCTTGCCCTGAACGCGAGGTGTTCTCCATCGTCGGCGACGGCGCCTTCATGATGACCTGCATGGAAATCCTCACCGCGACCAAGGAGAGCCTCGGCATCGCCTACTTCGTCTTCCACGACGGCGAGCTGTCGCAGATCGCCCAGGCGCAGGAAATCCCCTACAACCGCAAGCCCTGCGCCGTGCTCGGCTCGGTGAACCTCGAAGGCGTCGCGCTGGCGACCGGCGCGGCCTACATCCGCATGGAGAACGACGCGGCCATCGCCGGCAGCATCGCCGAAGCGCGCCGCATCGCCGCGACGGGACGGCCGGTGGTGGTGGATGTGAACATCGACTACTCCAAGCGCACCGCCTTCACCAAGGGCGCGGTGAAGACCAACTTCAAGCGCTTCCCGCTGGCGCAGCGCCTGCGCATGGTGAGCCGTGCATTGGTGCGCAAGGTGACCGGATAAGGTGGCGAAGGCCTGCGCGACGCGGCGCGGAAATCCGCGGGTTTCCCGCGCCGCCGGACTCCTCCTGGCCGCGCTGGCCTTCCGCCCGGCCTGCGCCGCGCCCTGCGCCGCGCCCGACCAGGTGACGCGGGTCACCGGCGGCGCGGAATGCCTGATCGCCCGGACTTACGGCAAGGCGGGCGGTCCCCCTCCCCGCACGCTGTATGTCCTGCTGCACGGCAACCATACCTCCGGCTCGCCGGCCACCTCGCAATACAGGGTGGCGGAGGCGCTGGCCGCCCAGGGCGCGCCCGGCGCCGTCGCGGTGGCGCTGATCCGCCCCGGCTACAACGACGACACGGGGAATTCATCCAGCGGAAACGCCGCCGGCAGGGCGGACAACTTCACGGCGGCGAACATCGACATCGTTGCGGACGCCGTGGCCCGGCTGAAGGACTTCCACAAGGCGGACCGGCTGGTCCTGCTGGGCCATTCCGGCGGTGCGGCAATGGCGGCCGTCATGCTCGGCCGGCATGCGGGACTGGCCGATGCCGCGGTGCTGGTGGCCTGTCCCTGCAATGTGCCGGCGTGGCGCGCCATGTCGGGGCGGTCCGGAACGCCATGGACAAGCGAATCCGCCATCGACTGGGTGGCGCGCATCCCGGCGCAGGCGCGGGTGGCGGTGATGGTCGGAGAAAGGGATGCGGTGACGCCGCCGGCCCTGTCGCGGGAGTATGCGAAGGCCCTGCGGCAGCGCGGCATTGCCGCGGAACTGGCGGTCCTGGAGGGAATCGACCACGTCAGCGTGATCGGCTCGCCCCAGGTGGTGAGGGAGGCGCTGCGGCTGGGACAGGGCGAATGAGGGAACGCCGGCGCGCGCCCCGCCGGCCTCGATCCGCCCGCCGCGCTACAGGGTCACTCGTGGACCTGCTCGATTTCGACTCGCCGGTTGGGCGCCAGGCAGCGAATCAGCTCCGCCCGCGGCTTTTTGGCATCGCACTGCACCAGCGGCCTGGTTTCGCCGAGTCCGGCAACGTCGATGCGGAAATTGCCATCCCGCGAGATGAGGTACTTGCGCACGGCCTCGGCCCGGCGCAGGGAGAGCTTGCGGTTGTCGTCGGCAGTGCCCATGTTGTCCGTGTGGCCGGTGACCTTGATCTTCCTCATGACCAGCACCGGATTGTCGCTGACCACCTTGTCGAGGGCCTTCTTGCCGCCCGGCGTGAGAACGTCCTCGGCGCTGCCGAACAGCGTGGCGCCGTCCAGGCGGATGACATCGAGGTTCTTGCTGCCCGTGACATGATCCTTCTTGGCGGTGATTTCGGCCGCGACGGGCAGGGCCAGCAGGGCGCCGACGAAAAGCAGGGTAGTCGCAATTCTCATTTCAACTTGCTCCTTTCGTGAATAAACCAGGACGGATCAATCCCCCTTGAAGGCGGGCTTGCGCTTCTCGACGAAGGCGGCGACGCCCTCGGCGAAATCGGCGGTGGCGCTGCAGCGGCCGAACGAGGCGGCTTCCGCCGTCAACTGGTCGGCGAGGGAGGCGGTCAGCGAGCGGTTGAGCAGGCGCTTGGCATTGGCAAAGGCGAAGGATGGCCCCGAGGCGAGCCGGATGGCCAGCGCCTCGCAGGCCGCGTCGAGTTCGGCCGGCGGGACGACGCGATTGAGCAGGCCGAGGGCCAGCGCCTGCTGCGCATCGAGGCGCTCGGCGAGAAAGGTCAGTTCGGCCGCCTTGCGGGCGCCGACCAGGCGCGGCAGGAACCAGGTGCCGCCGCCGTCGGCGGTGGTGCCGAGCAGCGAATAGCCGGTGGTGAAATAGGCGTTGTCGGCCGCCACCACCATGTCGCAGCCGGCCATCAGCGAAAAGCCGAAGCCGGCGCAGGCGCCGCGGATCTTGCCCAGCACCGGCTGCGGCAGGCCGCGCAGGATCTCGACGGCCGGGTTGATCAGTTCGCCGATCAGCTTGCCGAAGGCGCGCTCGCGCTCCGCCGGCGCCGCGCCCACCATGGTGTGGAATTCCTTGATGTCGCCGCCGGCCATGAAGTGGTCGCCGGCGCCGGTGACGACGACGGCCTTCACGCCCGCCGCCTTCTGCAGTTCCTCGACACGCGCCAGGAACGCCTGGCCCATTTCCAGCCCGAGCGAATTCATCGCCTGCGGGCGGTTCAGGGTGAGCGTGGCGATGGCGCCGCGGATTGAAAGCAATACCTGGTCGTTCATGCCTGCCCCCGTTCAAACCCGTTCGAACAGCCCGGCCGCCCCCATGCCGGTGCCGATGCACATGGTGACCATGCCGTATTTCGCCTCGCCGCGCTGCATCGCCGCCATCACGGTGGCGGTGCGGATGGCGCCGGTGGCGCCGAGCGGATGGCCCAGCGCGATGGCGCCGCCCAGCGGATTCACCTTCTGCGGGTCGAGTTCGAGCGTGCGCATGACGGCCAGCGCCTGGGCGGCGAAGGCTTCGTTGAGCTCGATCCAGTCCACCTCGTCCTGCTTCACGCCGGCCTGCTTCAGCACGCGCGGAATCGCCTCGATCGGGCCGATGCCCATGATCTCCGGCGGCACGCCGGCCACGGCGAAGCCGCGGAAGCGGGCGATCGGCTTGAGATTGAACTGCTTGAGGATCTTCTCCGAGACGAGCAGCACGGCGCCGGCGCCGTCGGACATCTGCGAGGCGTTGCCGGCGGTGACCGAACCCTTCGCCGCGAACACCGGCCTGAGTTTCGCCAGGCCCTCCATCGAGCTGTCGGGGCGCGGGCCTTCGTCGTTTTCCATCACGCGCTCGACGACCTTCACCGCGCCGCTGCGGAAATCCGGCACATGGTCGCGCACGGTGTAGGGGGATATCTCCGCCTGGAACTTGCCCGCGGCGATGGCGGCGCAGGCCTTGCGGTGGCTGGCCACCGCGAAGGCGTCCTGGTCCTCGCGGCTGACCTGCCACTGCGCCGCCACTTTCTCGGCGGTGAGGCCCATGCCGTAGGCGATGCCGACGTTCTCGTCGTGCTCGAACACCGCCGGGTTGAGCGAGATCTTGTTGCCCATCATGGTCGGCATCATGCTCATGGTCTCGGTGCCGGCGGCGATCATCACGTCGGCCTCGCCCAGGCGGATGCGGTCGGCGGCGAGCGCCACGGCCTGCACGCCGGAGGAGCAGAAGCGGTTGATGGTCATGCCCGGCACGCTCTGCGGCAGGCCGGCCAGCAAGAGGCCGATGCGGGCGACGTTCATGCCCTGCTCGGCTTCCGGCATGGCGCAGCCGACGACGACGTCGCC
Organism: Rhodocyclales bacterium; assembly: GCA_016214145.1. Lineage (GTDB taxonomy): Bacteria > Pseudomonadota > Gammaproteobacteria > Burkholderiales > Rhodocyclaceae > Desulfobacillus. The sequence goes on along the minus strand of JACRPA010000003.1, from coordinate 69,752 downwards.
GATCAGCTGGGGATCGAGGCCGGGCGCGCGCGCCATGACATTGCGGATGACGTGGGCCAGCATGTCGTCGGGGCGCACGTTCCTCAGCGCGCCGCGGACCTTGCCGACCGGGGTGCGCGTGGCGGCGACGATGTAGGCGTCTTGTATTTGCTTGGTCATATAGCCTCCAGAATCATGAACCACAGAGGTCACAGAGTGCACAGAGAAGACCAGTTCGAAAAATCTCTGTGTCCTCTGTGTTCTCTGTGGTTCAAGGTTTTCAGTTTCTAAGGGGTTTGCCTGTCTCCAGCATGTGGGCGATGCGCTGTTGCGTTTTTTCGGTCTTCGCCAGCTCGACGAATTCGTGGCGCTCGACGGCGAGCAGCCAGTCCTCGTTCACCAGCGTGCCCGTCTCGACGTCGCCGCCGCACAGCGCGGCAGCCGCGCCCTTCGCGACGCGGTAATCGTGGGCGGAGATCATGCCGCCCTCCCGCATGTTCACCAGCATCATCTCCAGCGTGGCGATACCGTTGCGCCCCGCCACCTTGATTGCGCGCGGCGGCAGCTTCGGCCGCCAGCCGGCTTCCGCCAGGGCGCGCGCCGTCTGCCTGGCGACGTGCAAAACCTCGTGCGGGTTGAACACCACCGGATCGGACTCGCGCAGGAAGCCCAGCTCGCGCGCCTCCAGGGCGCTGCGCGAAGTGGTCGCCATGGCGATGGTCTGGAACAGCGGCTGGAGCAAGAGGAAGACGTCGCCGCCGGCGATGCGCGTCGCGGCGTCGGAGGCGCGCACGGCGAACTCCTTGCAGCCGCCGCCGGCCGGGATGAGGCCGACGCCGGCCTCGACCAGGCCGAAGTAGGACTCCAGCGCCGCCACCGCGCGGCTGGCGTGCATCGCGATCTCGCAGCCGCCGCCGAGCGCCATGCCGTTCACCGCGGCGATGACCGGCACCTGGGCGTACTTCAGCGCCTGCGTCATCTGCTGGAAACGGGCGACGGCCTTGTCCAGCGCGGCGAAATCCCTGGCCTGGATGGCCGGCGCCAGCGCCGCCAGGTTGGCGCCGACGGAGAACGGCGGCTTCATTTGCCAGATCACCAGGCCCTTGTGCTCGCGCTCGGCGCGGGCCACGGCCTCGATGATGCCCTCGACGACCTCCGGGCCGAGGGTGTTCATCTTGCTCTTGAAGGAGAGGATGGCGACGTCCTTGTCGTCGGCGGTGTGCCACAGGCGCACGCCCTCGCTCTCGAAGACGGTGGTGCCGCGTTCCTCGGCCTCGCCCAGCACGCGCTCGGGGAAGATCTGGCGCGCATACACCGGCAGCGTCGTGCGCGGCCTGTCGCTTTTCGCGCTCGCCGAATACGAGCCCGTCGCGCCATGCACGCCCTTGCGTCCGTCGAAGACCCAGGCCGGCAGCGGCGCGGCGCTCATCGCCCGACCGGCCTCGATGTCGGCCTTCACGGCGTTGGCGATGGCCTGCCAGCCGGCGGCCTGCCAGGTCTCGAAGGGGCCTTCCTTCCAGCCGAAGCCCCAGCGCATGGCGAAGTCGACATCGCGCGCGTTGCCGGCGATGGCGTCGAGGTGGAAAGCGCAGTAGTGGAAGATGTCGCGGAAGATGGCCCAGAGGAACTGCGCCTGCGGCGAAGCGTGCGCGCGCAGCTTGTCGAACTTCTCCGCCGGATTCCTGATCTTGAGGATGGCGGCGACCTCGGCATCGACCTCGCCGGCGGAGGGGCGGTAGCCCTGCGTCGCCAGGTCGACGACATGGATGGCCTTGCCCTCTTTTCTGTAGATGCCGGCCCGGGTCTTCTGGCCGAGGGCGCCCTTGCCGATGAGCAAAGTCAGCCACGCCGGGGCGGCGTAGTAGGTGTGCCAGGGATCTTCCGGCAGCGTCGCCTGCATGGTGCCGATGACGTGGGCCATGGTGTCGAGGCCGACCACGTCGGCGGTGCGGTAGGTGGCGCTCTTCGGCCGGCCGATGGCGGGGCCGGTCAGCGCATCCACCAGGTCGAAGCCGAGGCCGAGGCGCGCGGTGTGGTGCATCACGGCCAGCATGGAAAACACGCCAACGCGGTTGGCGACGAAGTTCGGCGTGTCCAGCGCGCGCACCACGCCCTTGCCCAGCGTCGTGGTGAGGAAGGTCTCCAGCGCGTCGAGCATCGGCGCGGCGCTCGCCTTGCAGGGGATGACCTCGACCAGCTGCATGTAGCGCGGCGGATTGAAGAAGTGGATGCCGCAGAAGCGGCCGCGCAGGGCTGCGGGCAGCGCCTCGGACAATGCGTTGATCGACAGGCCGGAGGTGTTGCTGGCGAAGATGGCGTGCTCGGCGACGAAGGGCGCGACCTTCTTGTACAGGTCGTGCTTCCATTCCATCTTCTCGGCGATGGCCTCGATGATGAGGTCGCAGCCGCGCAGCTGCTCCAGGCCCGAATCGTAGTTGGCGGCGTCGATGTAATTGACGCGGTCCTTGGCGGCGAACGGCGTCGGCTCGAGTTTCTTGAGGCCGTCGAGGGCCTTCCTGACCACGCCATTGGGATCGCCCTCTTTCGCCGGCAGGTCGAACAGCACGACCGGCACGTTGGCGTTGGCGCAGTGGGCGGCGATCTGCGCGCCCATGACGCCGGCGCCGAGCACGGCGACTTTGCGTACGATGAAATTGCTCACGTTGTTCTCCAAAAAGACAAAACCGCCTTTGACACAGAGATCACAGAGGCACAGAGGTCACAGAGAAAGGCGAATTGAAGAACTCTGTGTTCTCTGTGCCTCTGTGTCCTCTGTGTTGAAAGAGTCCGACCTTACTCGGGCGGCACCTCGCGCTTGCCGCCGTCGGCGTCGACGGCGACGTAGGTGAGCTGCGCTTCGGTCACCTTGACCACCAGCGGATTGGTGGGGTGGCGCTCGGCGTAGACCTCGACGTTGATGGTCATCGAGGTGCGGCCGACCTTGATCACCTCGGCGTAGAAGGACAGCACGTCGCCCACCGACACCGGCTGCTTGAAGAGGAACTGGTTCACCGCGATGGTGGCGACTCGGCCGCGCGCGCGGCGGATGGCGGCAATGCCGCCGGCCAGGTCGACGTTGGCCATGATGTAGCCGCCAAAAATATCGCCGGCGTGGTTCACGTCGGCCGGCATCGGCATCACGCGCAGGGTGGGCTGCTTGTTCGGCAGCCGCGTCAGTTCATCGCTCATCCATCACCTCTTCCTGTCCCGCGGGACTTCCTTTGGTCGTAGGTCGGGCTTCAGCCCGATGACCGAAGGAAATCCCTGTGGGACAACAGCGGCCGAGTCGGGCTGAAGCCCGACCTACAGCCGACCTACGGATGCTCTTTCAAATAGTTCATCGGCCCGCCGCGGAAGGGCGCGAAGCCGGTGCCGAAGATCACGCCGGCGTCGGCCAGTTCGGCGTCGGCGACGACGCCCTCCGAGACACAGCGCTGCGCGGCCGCCAGGAAGGGCTTCACCAGCCGGTCGGCCAGTCCCGCCGGCACCTGCCCCACGGCGCCCTTCTGCGGCTTGCCCTGATTGTAGGTGTAAAAGCCGCGGCCTGTCTTGCGGCCGAGATGGCCGGCGTTCACGAGTTCCATCAGCTTCTTCGGCGGCTCACTAATGCCGCTCGCCAACTGCTTGCCGGCGGCCACCGCGATGTCGAGGCCGACCGTGTCGGCCAGTTCGATGGGGCCGAGCGGCATGCCGAAGGCGAGCGCGGCCTCGTCCACCACTTCCGGCGCGATGCCTTCGTCCACGCAGCGCATCGCTTCCTGCATGTAGGGCGCCAGCACGGCGTTCACCAGGAAGCCGGGCGCGCTCTTCACCGGCAGCGCCAGCTTGTCGATCTTGCGCACGAAGGCGAGACCCTTCTTCAGCACCTCGGGATCGGACTCCCTGCCCTCGACCACCTCGACCAGCGGCATCTTCGCCACCGGGTTGAAGAAGTGGATGCCGATCAGGCGCGACGGGTTCTTCAGGCCGACGGCGATGTCCTCCAGCTTCAGGCTGGAGGTATTGCTGGCGAGCACCGCATCGGGCTTGGCGATGGCCTCGATGTCGGCAAACAATTTCTGCTTGGCCTCCAGGTTCTCGAAGATCGCCTCGATCACCACGTCGGCCTGGCGCGCGCCCTGGCCGGAGGGATCCGGAATCAGGCGGTCGAGCGCGAAGCGCACCTGCGTGTCGTCGCGCAGCTTCTTCTTGAAGGCCGCCGCCGCGCGCTGGATGGCCGGGGCGATGCGCTCGATGTTCTGGTCCTGCAGCGTCACCGTGAGGCCGCGCAGCGCGCCCCAGGCGGCGATGTCGCCGCCCATGACGCCGGCGCCGATTACGTGCAGGTGCTTCGGCGCGAAGTCGCTGTCTTTTCCGAAGCCCTTCAGGCGCTCCTGCAGGTAGTACACGCGGACCAGGTTCTGCGTCGTCGGCGAGGCGGCGATGGCCTCCATCGAAGTCGGCTTGTCGGCCGGCACGGCGAGCGCATCGCCGCCGTAGTGGGCCCACATGTCGAGGATGGCGTAAGGCGCCGGGTAGTGCTCGGGGCGGGCGCGCTTCGCCACCTGCTTCCTCGCCTGCGCGGCGACGAAACCCTTCAACGGGCCATTCATCAGCTTCTGCATGAAGGGCAGCGCGCGCGGCGCCTGGCCGGACAGCACCAGCATGCGCGCGGCGTTCTCCATCACGCGCGGCGGCACGCACTCGTCGGCGAAGCCGAGGCGCTTGGCCTTCTTCGCGTCGAGGGCGCGGCCGGTGAGCATCATGTCGAGCGCGGCGGCCGGGCCGATCACCTGCGGCAGGCGCAGCATGCCGCCCCAGCCCGGCACGATGCCGAGCATGACTTCCGGCAGGGCGATGCGCGTGCCCGGCTCGTCCACCGCGATGCGATAGCGGCAGGCCAGCGCCAGCTCGGTGCCGCCGCCCATGCAGTGGCCGCGGATCAGCGCCAGCGTCGGATAGCGCACGGCGGCGAGGCGGTTGTAGAGGTCCCAGCCGCGCTTCACCAGGGCCTTGGCGCCCTCGGCCGACTCGACCTTCGTGAACTCCTCGATGTCGGCGCCGGCGATGAAGCCGGCGCTCTTGCCCGAGCGGATCACCAGGCCCTTCGGCGGCTCGCGCCCGAACTCGTCCAGCGCCTGCGACAGTTCGAGCATGGCTTCGGCGGAGAGGGTGTTGGTGGACTCCCCCGCCTTGTCGAAAATCAGCCAGGCGAGGCCGCCGGGTTCGCGCTCGATGCGCCAGTGTTTGAGTTCGCTCATCTCAACCTCTTTCCGTATTCAAAAGGCCGACGATCGCCGGCCGCTCATCCTCGTTGACGTGCAGGGCAAAGCGCGTCCCGTCCGGTCCGGTCTCGCTGCGCAGCTTCACCGGCGCGCCGTAGAACACCGGCCCCTTCAGCCAGGCCTCCAGTCGCAGCGGCAGGCTGGAGTCGACCTGCGGCAGCCGCGCCAGGCAATGGCCGAGCACCCGCTGCGGATGGAAGAAGGCCTGCGCGAAACCGTGCTTCCTGGCGTAGCCGCTCCACAGGTGCAGCGGGTTGTAGTCGCCCGACAATCCGCCGTAATGCCAGCCGCCGCCGGCCGGCATGTGCCAGCTCGCCGTCTCGGGGAGACTGACTTTTTGCGCCTCCGGCACGGCCTGCGCCGTCGGCGCGCCGAAGCGGCCGCGCACGTAGAAGGTGTTCACGCTTTCCCAGGCGATCGTCGTGCCGTCGCCCACCGTCGCGTGCAAATCGAACTCGGCGCCCTTCTCCAGGATGCGGTGGCCGGCCACCTGCACCGTGATGTCCAGCGTGGCGTCGCGCGCCAGCGGCGCGTGTTGCTGGATGCGGTTGCGCACCTGCAGCACCGTCCAGATCGGCACCGGAAAGGCCGGCTGGGTGAGGATGGCCATATGCAGGGGAAAGGCGATGGTGTGCGGGTAGAGCAGCGGCAGCGTCTCGCTCCCGGGCAGGCCGGAGAGCGCGTTGAAGCGCGCCAGCTCGGCCGGCGCGACGCGGTGGCGCCAGCGCGCCGCGATGGCCGGCACGCCGCGCTTCAGGCCGGGCGAAGGCCGCAGCGCCCGCGCCATGAAGGCCAGCGCCGAGGGGCGCGCGCGGTAGTCGAGGCGGATCTCCGGCTTCATCTCAATGGAAGGCGTGGGGTCCTGCGGCATAGGCCACGGAGAGTGCGCCGGAGCCGACGTTCACCGCCGCCGTCATGCTCATCACCGAAGTCATGATGTCGACCTCGTGCTGGCGCGCGGCGCGGTCCAGTTCCGCGTAGCCGGGCATGGCCTTCACCTGCTCGGGATTGCCGCCGTAGCTGATGCATACTTGCGGCGCCTTGAGGCCCTTGCGGATCTGGTCCGCCGTATTGCGGAACAGCTTTTCGACGCCTGTGTCGAAGCCGCGCACCTTTCCCACCGGGCCGGTCTGGTCGCGGTGCGAGCAGAGGATGGGCTTGACGTCGAGCATCTGGCCGAGGGTGTAAGTGCCCCAGTTGATGCTCTTGTCGCCGCGCTTGGAGGCGCGCTTGTAGACATGGAACAGGTCGGCCGGCATGAGGAAGGCGTAGGTCTCTTCGGTGAGCTGGCGGATGCGCGCGCCGATCTGCGAGGGCGTGCCGCCTTCGCGGATCAGGCGCACCACCTCGGCCGCCTGCACGCCCTGGCCGGTGAACATGGTGCGGGTGTTGATGACGGCGACGCTGAACGGGCCCGGCACGCCGGCCAGGCGGCGGCGCTCCTTGTAGCGGCCGACGATGTTGAGCGAGGCCTGGTTGGCATGCGTGTAGATCAGGCTGCGCGCGCTGGTGATGGTGAGGCAGAAGACGTGGTCGTATTCCAGCACCAGCTTGTCGAGGAACAGGTCCTCGATCTGCTGCTGCGACCAGGGGATCGATTCGGCGTGATCCTCCGTGCGCGTGTCGAGGTGGCTGGCGTAGAACGACCAGGTTTCCTCCGGATCGCGCCGGTCGACGAACAGATGCTCGCCGACGCGAACCGAAATCGGCATGACGACGATGTTGTTCTCCTCGATGAATGACTTCGGCAGGTCGCACGCCGAGTCCACCACAATGCCTATCCTCATGTTCCCCTCCCCTGATTGTTGTCGAAAGGCGCCTGAAGACGCTCTATTCCTCTTGTTAAACCGCTTCCACCAGCATGGCGCCGCCCTGGCCGCCGCCGATGCAGATCGTGGCGATGCCGCGCTTGCCGCCCGTGCGCCGCAGCACCTGCAGCAGGTGCAGGACGATGCGCGCGCCGGAGGCGCCGACCGGGTGGCCGAGCGCGACGGCGCCGCCGTCGACATTCAGCTTGCTCTCGTCGAGCGCGCCCAGCGGGGCGTCGAGGCCGAGCTGCTCCCTGCAGTAGGCGGCGTCCTTCCACGCTTCGAGGCAGCCGATCACCTGGGCGGCGAAGGCCTCGTTGATTTCCCAGGCGTCGAGGTCGTTGAGGCCGAGGCCGTGGCGCTGCAGGATCGGCGTGGCGGCGTGCACGGGACCCAGGCCCATCTGCGCCGGATCGAGGCCGGCCCATTGCGAATCGACGATGCGGCCGAGCGGCTGCAGGCCGTGGCGCTGCACGGCTTCCTCGGAGGCGAGGATCAGCCAGGCGCCGCCGTCGGTGATCTGCGAGCTGTTGCCGGGCGTGACCTTGCCGTACTTGCGGTCGAAGAAGGGCTTCAGCTTGGCGAGGCCTTCCATCGAGGAGTCGCGCCGCACGCCGTCGTCGGCGGCGTAGACCTGGCCGTCGCGGCCGACCAGCGGCACCACCTCGCCGTAGTGGCCGGCATCCTGGCCGGCGGCAACGCGCTGGTGGCTGCGCACGGAGAAGGCGTCCATCTGCTCGCGCGTGATGCCGAAGCGGTGCGCGAGGTTCTCCGCCGTCTGCCCCATCAGGAGATTCACCACCGGATCGGTGAGGCCCTTCATGATGCCGATCACCGGCGAGAGCAGCGCCGAGGGCTTGAGCCTGGCGAACAGCGCGGCCTTCTGGCCGGCGGTCTTCGCCTGCGCCATTTTGGCGAACCACAGCACCATGGTGCGGGAATACAGCAGCGGCGCATGGGACAGCGCGTCGACGCCGCCCGCCAGCACCAGTTGCGAGCGGCCGGAATGGATGTTGGCGATGGCCGAGTCGAGCGCCTGCATGCCGGAAGCGCAGTTCCTCATCACCGTCCAGCCCGGCACCTTGAGGCCGCAGCCCATGCGCAGCGCCGCGACGCGGCCGATGTTCACCTCGTCCGGAGAAGGCGAGGCGCAGCCGAGGATGACCTCGTCGAGTTCCTCGGCGGCGAAAGGCTGGCGCACCAGCAGGGCGCGGCCGGCGGCGGTGGCGAGGTCGCCCCCCGAGAAGGGGCCGGGGGCGTTGCGCGCCTTGAGGAAGGGCGTGCGCGCGCCGTCGATGATGTAGACCGGTTGGTATGTCATGAAGAACCTCTTTCAACGCAAAGCGCGCAAAGTCGCAAAGGGCGCAAAGAAGAATCGGTCAAATGCGGGTATCGCTGACGCTTTTCCTTTGCGTTCTTTGCGACCTTTGCGCACTTTGCGTTCAATGCGGTTGGCTTGTCAGGCAGCGGCGCGGTGCGCGACCGGCTTCGGTTCGCTGCGCTGCAGGCCGAGATCGAAGGGGAAGTCGTCGACCTTGATGACTTCGCCCGTCAGTTCGCGGGCGCGCACCAGCAGCGCATGCTCGGCGCTCGTGATGACGCCGTGCGCCAGCGCCTGACTTTCGAGGTCCTGGGCGCTGCGGCCTTCCAGCTTGCCGGCCTTCTGCGCGGCGCGCAGCTTGGCGTGGATCGGCTCTGCGGCGAGGGTGGCCTCCAGCGCCAGCTCGATCACGCCGACGGCGTCGTCCTCGTCGCGCGGAATGTACATGCCGGCGGTGAGGCGGTCGCGCGTCGCCGAGGGGGCGATGAGCAGGTCCGCCACCTGGCCGCCGAGTCGGTCGGACGGCACGACGTAGGGCCGGCCGAGCGGGAAGATGGTCCGCCGCAGCAGGGTCGACACGAACTTGCTGGGGAAATTCGAGACCACGCCCTCGAAGGCGTTCTGCGCCTTGAACATCGCGTCCCAGATCGCCCAGTGCATCAGCGGCGCGTCGGCCTGCTGGCGCCCTTCCGTCTCGTAGCGCTTGAGCACCGCCGAGGCGAGGTACATCAGCGAGAGGATGTCGCCCATGCGCGCCGAAAGCTTTTCCTTGCGCTTGAGGTCGCCGCCCATCACCAGCATCGACACGTCGGCGAGGAAGGCGAAGGCGGCGGAGAAGCGCGTCAATTGCTGGTAGTAGCGGCGCGTCTCCGGCGCGACATGCGCCGGCACGCCGACGAAATTCGAACCGGTGAGGCCGGTGAAGAAGGCGCGCAAGCCGTTGCCGACGGTGTGGCCGATGTGGGCGAAGAGCGCCTTGTCGAAGGCGACGAGGTCGTTCTTCTGGGCGGCCTGCATCTCGACCAGCACGTAGGGATGGCAGCGGATGGCGCCCTGGCCGAAGATGATCAGGCTGCGCGTCAGGATGTTGGCGCCCTCCACGGTGATGCCGACCGGCACCTGCTGGTAGGCGCGGCCGAGGAAGTTCGACGGGCCGAGGCAGATGCCCTTGCCGCCGAGGATGTCCATGCCGTCGTTCATCGCCTGGCGGGCGCGCTCGGTGACGTGGTACTTGACGATGGCGGAGACCACCGAGGGCTTCTCGCCGAGGTCGATCGCGCCGGCGGTCATGACGCGGGCGGCGTCGCAGAGATAGAGGTTGCCGCCCAGGCGCGCCAGCGGCTCCTGGATGCCCTCGAACTTGCCGATGGCCGTCTTGAACTGGCTGCGCACGCGGGCATAGCCGCCGACGGTGCGCACCGCCAGCTTCTGCATGCCGGTGTTGGAGGCCGGCAGCGAAATGGAACGGCCGGCGGCGAGGCACTCCATCAGCATGCGCCAGCCCTGGCCGGCCATTTTCGGCCCGCCGATGATGAAATCCAGCGGCATGAAAACGTCCTTGCCGCGCGTCGGGCCGTTGTGCCAGGCGGCATTGAGCGGGAAGTGGCGGCGGCCGGTCTCCATGCCCGGATGGGCAGCCGGCACCAGCGCGCAGGTAATGCCGATATCTTCGGTTTCGCCGAGCAGATGTTCCGGATCGAAGAGGCGGAAGGCCAGGCCGACCACCGTGGCGACCGGGGCCAGGGTGATGTAGCGCTTGTCCCAGGTGACGCGCATGCCGACGACTTCCCTGCCCTGCCACATGCCGCGGCAGACGATGCCCTGGTCGGGGATCGAAGCGGCGTCCGAGCCGGCCCAGGGGCTGGTCAGCGCGAAGCAGGGGATGTCGAGGCCCCTGGCCAGGCGCGGCAGGTAGTGGCTCTTCTGTTCATCGGTGCCGTAATGCAGCAACAGTTCGGCCGGGCCGAGGGAATTCGGCACCATCACCGACACCGCGGTAGCGGCGCAGCGGGTGGACAGCTTGGTCACCACCTCGGAATGGGCGTAGGCGGAAAACTCCAGGCCGCCGTACTTCTTCGGGATGATCATGCCGAGGAAGCCCTTCTCCTTCAGGTACTGCCAGGCCTGCGGCGAGAGGTCGTGGTCGTAGTGCGAGGAGACCCAGTCGTCGGACAGGCGGCACAGTTCCGCGGTCTCGTTGTCGAGGAAGGACTGTTCCTCGGCGGTGAGCTTCGGCTGCGGATAGGCCAGCAGCTTGTTCCAGTCGGGACGGCCGTGGAACAGCTCGCCCTCCCACCAGACGCTGCCGGCCTCGAGCGCCTCCTTCTCGGTCTGCGACATCTGCGGCAGCATCCTGCGGTAGGCGGCGAAGAGCGGCCGCGTCACGATGGCGCGGCGCAGCGGCCGGATGGCGAAGAGCGCCGCGAGGGCGATCAGGGGCAGGGCAATCAGAATGGTCCAGGTCATGCTGTTCTCCTTTGTCTTCCTCCGGCGGGATTCTTCGCCGTCTTGACTTGTTTACGGCCGGGTTGGAACATTTCCGCAGTCAGGCGGCCCGGCGCGAGCCCTTTTCCTTCGCCTTGGCCGCCTGCCCGGCCAGCGGTGCACGCAGGCCGCCGAGCAGGAAGGGCATCAGTCGGCGCGCCAGGGCGCCGGGGTCCTTTTCGTCCATCTCGTACTCGGCGACCAGCTGCAGGGCGTCGGTGCCGGCGATGGCGTAGGACATGGCGCCGAGCATGAAATGGAAGCGCCAGAGGATTTCCTCCGGCGGCACATCCGGCAAGGAGCGGAACAGCGCCTGCTTGAAGCGCGGCACCACGGCGGCGTATTCGTCGGCGAGGAACTGGCGCACGAAGGCGGTCGGCTCGGTATAGGTGCGGCCCAGCAGGCGCATGAAGGTATGGCCGCCGTGCTCGGTATCCGCCGCCATGCGCAGCGAAACGCCGAAGAAGGCCTCGACGATCTGGTGGGGCTTGAGCGGCGCGCCCTTGGCTTCCTTCTCGAAGCGGTCGAGCGCGTTCAGGCGTTCCTCGTTGAGCCAGGTCAGGCGGCGGCGGAAAACGTCCTGGATGAGGGCTTCCTTGCTGCCGAAATGGTAATTGATCGAGGCCAGGTTGACGCCGGCGCAGCCGGTGATCAGGCGCATCGTGGTCGCCTCGAAGCCGTGCTCGACGAAGAGGGCTTCGGCGGCATCGAGGATGCGCTCGCGGGTGTCGGGGGACTGCTTCGCTTCAATCAGGCTCATAGAACGCTCGTTTCAAACGGTTGTTTGAATCATACGTCCGATTCGGACGATGTCAAGCGGTGGATTAGGCGCCGACGCCTAAGAGCGGCGGCTTCGGGCCATAAGTACTTTAGAATCGAACGATGCGCCGCACCTATTCCGCACGAGCCCTGCCCGCCCCGGACACCGGCCAGCGCCGCGACTGGCAGACCATCCGCAGCCTGGTGCCCTACATCTGGGCCTACCGGGGGCGCGTGCTGTTCGCCCTGCTCTGCCTGGTCGCCGCCAAAGGCGCCAACGTCGGGGTGCCGCTGATCTTCAAGGAGATCGTGGACACCTTCACCGCCGAGCGGGCGGCGCTCGTCGTGCCGCTGGCCCTGCTCGCCGCCTACGGCCTGCTGCGCTTCTCGATGTCGCTGTTCACCGAGCTGCGCGAGCTGCTCTTCGCGCGGGTCACGCAGCAGGCGGTGCGCAGCATCGCCCTGCAGGTGTTCCGCCACCTGCACGCGCTCTCGCTGCGCTTCCACCTGGAGCGCCAGACCGGCGGCTTGACGCGCGACATCGAGCGCGGCACGCGCTCCATCGGCACGCTGATCAGCTACACCATCTACAGCATCCTGCCGACGCTGGTCGAGGTGGGACTGGTGCTCGGCATCCTGGCCTCGCGCTACGAATCGAGTTTCGTCTGGATCACCGTCGGCGCGCTGGCCTTCTACATCGCCTTCACCGTGCTGGTGACCAACTGGCGCACGGCGCTGCGGCGCGAGGCCAACGAGATCGACTCGGCCGCCAATTCGCGCGCCGTCGACAGCCTGCTCAACTACGAGACGGTGAAGTACTTCAACAACGAGGAGTACGAGGCGCGGCGCTACGACCAGGAGATGCAGAAGTGGGAAGCGGCGCAGGTGAAGAGCCAGTTCTCGCTGTCCTTCCTCAACATCGGCCAGGCCGCCATCATCGCCGTGGCGGTGACGCTGATCATGTGGCGGGCGGCCACCGGCGTGGCCAACGGCTCGATGACGGTGGGCGACATCGTGCTGGTCAACGCGCTGCTGATCCAGCTCTACATCCCGCTCAACTGGCTCGGCGTGCTCTACCGCGAGATCCGCCAGGCGCTGACGGACATCGAGCGCATGTTCGCGCTGAAATCGGAACACCGCGAGATCGCCGACGCGCCGGATGCGGCGGCGCTCCCGCCCGGCCCCTGCGCCGTGCGCTTCGAGCATGTCGGCTTTTCCTACGAGGCGAAGCGGCAGATCCTCTTCGACGTCGACTTTTCAATTCCCGCCGGCCGCACCGTGGCGGTGGTGGGCCATTCGGGGTCGGGCAAGTCGACGCTGTCGCGGCTGCTGTTCCGCTTCTACGACGTGCAGTCCGGCGCGGTGAAGGTGAGCGGCGCGGACATCCGCCGCCTGACGCAGGCCAGCCTGCGCGCGGCCATCGGCATCGTGCCGCAGGACACGGTGCTGTTCAACGATTCCATTTACTACAACATCCAGTACGGCCGGCCGGATGCCCGTCGCGAGGACGTCATCGCTGCCGCGCAGGCCGCCCACATCCACGACTTCGTCGAAACCCTGCCGGACAAGTACGAGACCCGCGTCGGCGAGCGCGGCCTCAAGCTCTCCGGCGGCGAGAAGCAGCGCGTCGCCATCGCCCGCGCGCTGCTGAAGAACCCGCCCATCCTGATCTTCGACGAGGCCACTTCGGCGCTCGACTCCAAGTCGGAAAAAGCCATCCAGGCCGAACTGGAGCGCATCGCCCTCGGCCGCACCACGCTGGTCATCGCCCACCGCCTGTCGACCGTCATGAACGCCGACGAGATCCTCGTGCTCGACCAGGGCCGCATCGTCGAGCGCGGCACCCACCGGGCGCTGCTCGACGAGGACGGCGCCTACGCCCAGATGTGGGCGCTGCAGCAGCAGGAGGAGGCGGAGCAGGAAACGGCTTAACAAACCGATTCGGCGGGCATAGAATGCCCGCTCCAAGAACAATCCATCCCGGAGGAGACCGCCATGAGGAATATCGCCGTACTGCAGGGACTGACTTTTGCCGCCAGCCTGTGCATCGCCCTTCCCGCCCTGTCGCAGGACACAGGCACGCTGAAGAAGATCAAGGACAGCGGCGCCGCCACCATGGGCGTGCGCGAATCCTCCGGCGGCCTGTCCTTCACCACCGGCGACGGCAAGTTCGCCGGTTTCCACGTCGAGCTGTGCCAGCGCGCCCTGGCCGACGTGCAGAAACAGCTGGGCCTGGCCAGGCTGGACATCAAGTACCAGCCCGTCACCTCGCAGAACCGCATCCCGCTCACGCAGAACGGCACGGTCGACATCGAGTGCGGCTCGACCACCAACAACGCCGCCCGCCAGAAGGACGTCGCCTTCGCCGTCACCACCTATGTCGAGGAAGTGCGCATCGCCGTCAAGGCCAATTCCGGCATCACCTCGATCGCCCAGCTCAACGGCCGCAACGTCGCCACCACCACCGGCACCACCTCGGTGCAGCTCCTGCGCAAGCACGAGCGCGCCACCGGCGTGGATTTCAAGGAGGTGTTCGGCAAGGACCACGCCGACAGCTTCCTGCTGCTTGAATCCGGCCGCGCCGACGCCTTCGTCATGGACGGCCAGATCCTCGCCGGCAACATCGCCAAATCGAAGAACCCTGCCGACTTCAAGATCGTCGGCGAGGTGCTGGCTGTCGAGCCGATCGCCATCATGCTGCGCAAGGACGACCCGGCCTTCAAGAAGGCGGTGGACGACAGCCTGAAGGCGCTGATCAAGTCGGGCGAAATGGCGAAGATCTACGACAAGTGGTTCATGCAGCCGATTCCGCCGGCCAACAAGCCAATCGGCCTGCCGGCGTCGGAGGCGACCAAGGCGGCCTGGGCCAACCCGAACGACAAGCCGGCGGAAGACTACGCGAAGAAGTGACGACGTAACAAACAGCCCACCACGGCGAGCACGGCGACACGGCGTGAAGTCAAAATTCCAATTCCGTCGGGTTTTCGCCGTGTCGCCGTATGCGCCGTGGTTGAATTGAAGTTTCGGAGCCGTTCTTCGCGATGAATTGGGACTGGCAGGTCTTCTGCAAGGACACCATCGACGGCAACATGGTGCCGCGCTGCTTCGGCGGCGCCGGCGACATCACTTACCTCGACTGGCTGCTCTCCGCCTGGGGCTGGACGATCTCGGTATCGCTGCTGGCGCTGCTGGTGGCGCTCGTGCTCGGCTCGATCATGGGCATCCTGCGCACCGCGCCGCATCGCGGCCTGGTGCTGCTCGGCAATGCCTGGACGGAGCTGTTCCGCAACATTCCCCTGCTGGTGCAGATCTTCCTCTGGTACCACGTCGTGCCGGCGCTGATCCCGCCGCTGCGCGGCGTGCCGAGCTTCCTCCTGGTGGTGCTCGGCCTGGGACTGTTCACCTCGGCGCGCATTTCCGAGCAGGTGCGCGCCGGCATCCAGTCGCTGACGGGCGGGCAGCGCATGGCCGGGCTGGCGATGGGATTCACCCTGCCGCAGACCTACCGCTACGTGCTGCTGCCGATGGCCTTCCGCATCGTCATCCCGCCGCTCACCAGCGAGTCGATGAACATCGTCAAGAACTCGGCGGTGGCCTTTGCCGTCAGCATCTCCGAACTCACCCTGTTCGCCCTGCAGGCGCAGGAGGAAACCTCGCGCGGCATCGAAATCTATCTCGCCGTCACCGGCCTGTATTTCATCACCGCCTTCGCCATCAACCGCGTGCTGCATTTCGTCGAGCAGCGGGTGCGCGTGCCCGGCATGATCGGGGGAGGCGGGTAGTGCTGAACCTCGATTTCGCTTTTTTCACCCCAGCCGTCGTTTCCGGCTATGTGCTCAAGGGCTTCGTCTTCTCGCTGCAGCTGACGGCGATCGCCATGCTCGGCGGCATCGCCCTGGGCACCGTCCTCGCGCTGATGCGCCTCTCCAGCAAACCCTGGCTGACGCTGCCGGCGGCCGGCTACGTGAACACCATGCGCAGCGTCCCGCTGGTGATGGTGATCCTCTGGTTCTTCCTGCTCATTCCGCTGGTCATCGGCCGCCCGCTCGGCGCCGAGATGTCCGCCATCATCACCTTCACCCTGTTCGAAGCGGCGTACTACTCGGAGATCATGCGCGCCGGCATCCAGAGCGTTGCCAGGGGACAGGTCGCCGCCGGCTACGCGCTGGGCATGAGCTACGGCCAGACCATGCGCCTCGTCGTGCTGCCCCAGGCCTTCCGCAACATGCTGCCGGTGCTGCTGACGCAGACCATCATCCTGTTCCAGGACACCTCGCTGGTATACGCCATCGGCGCCTACGACTTGCTCAAGGGCTTCGAAGTCGCCGGCAAGAACTTCAACCGCCCGGTCGAGACCTATCTCGTCGCCGCCGTGCTGTACTTCATCATCAGCTTCAGCCTGTCGATGCTGGTGAGGAAATTGCAGCAGCGCATCGCCATCATCCGCTAATCCGGAACACCATCATGCCCATGATCGAGATGAAGAACGTCAGCAAGTGGTACGGCGAGTTCCAGGTGCTGGCCGAATGCTCCACCCAGGTCGAAAAGGGCGAGGTGATCGTCGTCTGCGGCCCCTCCGGCTCGGGCAAGTCCACGCTGATCAAATGCGTGAACGGCCTGGAGCCGTTCCAGCAGGGCGAGGTGATCATCAACGGCATTTCCGTCGGCGACCCGAAGACCGACCTGCCGAAGCTGCGCGCCCGCGTCGGCATGGTGTTCCAGCATTTCGAACTGTTCCCGCACATGTCGATCACGGAGAATCTCTCCATCGCCCAGGTCAAGGTGCTCGGCCGCGGCCCGGACGAGGCCCGCGAGCGCGGCCTCAAGCTGCTCGACCGCGTCGGCCTGCGTTCCCAGGCCGACAAGTTCCCCGGCCAGCTCTCCGGCGGCCAGCAGCAGCGCGTCGCCATCGCCCGCGCACTGTCCATGGACCCGATCTGCATGCTCTTCGACGAGCCGACCTCGGCGCTCGACCCGGAAATGATCAACGAGGTGCTCGACGTCATGGTCGAGCTGGCCC
Source organism: Rhodocyclales bacterium (assembly GCA_016214145.1). Lineage (GTDB taxonomy): Bacteria > Pseudomonadota > Gammaproteobacteria > Burkholderiales > Rhodocyclaceae > Desulfobacillus. Next base: position 53,117 of record JACRPA010000003.1, on the reverse strand, counting down.
AGGAAGGCATGACCATGATGGTGGTGACGCACGAGATGGGCTTCGCCCGCAAGGTGGCGCACCGCGTCGTCTTCATGGACCAGGGCAGAATCGTCGAGGACGACAAGAAGGAAGCCTTCTTCGGCAGCCCGCGCTCCGAGCGCGCGCAGCAGTTCCTCTCCAAGATCCTTCACCACTGAACGGTCGGCATCGTAGGTCGGGCTTCAGCCCGATGACCGCAGGAAATCCCTGTGGGACAACGGCGCCGATGTCGGGCTGAAGCCCGACCTACCAAGGGAGCAACGGACAACATGGCACAGACCGAAACGAAAAACATGGCGCTGTTCTGCGACTTCGAGAACGTCGCCCTCGGCGTGCAGGAAGCGAAGTACGCCCAGTTCGACATCCGCAAGGTGCTCGAGCGCCTGCTGCTCAAGGGCAGCATCGTCGTCAAGAAGGCCTACTGCGACTGGGCGCGCTACAAGGACTTCAAGGCGCCGATGCACGAGGCCGCCTTCGAACTGATCGAGATCCCGCACGTGCGCCAGTCGGGCAAGAACTCCGCCGACATCCGCATGGTGGTCGACGCCCTCGACCTCTGCTACACCAAGGCGCACGTCGACACCTTCGTCATCATCAGCGGCGACTCCGACTTCTCGCCGCTGGTGTCCAAGCTGCGCGAGAACAACAAGCTGGTGATCGGCGTCGGCGTGAAGAAGTCCACCTCCGACCTCCTCATGGCCAACTGCGACGAGTTCATCTACTACGACGACCTGGTGCGCGAGGAAGAGACGAAGAAACGCACCGCCAAGAAGCGTCCGACGAAGCCGGCGGCCGCCAAGGGCGCGCAGAAGCCGGAGAGCAAGGCGCCGGCCGAGGAGGAAGACCGCAAGCAGGAAGCGCTCGACCTCGCCCTGGAAACCGTCGAGGCGCTGATCGCCGAGCGCGGCGCCGGCGAACCGATCTGGGGCTCGATGGTGAAGCAGGCGCTCAAGCGCCGCAAACCCGGCTTCAGCGAGTCCTATTACGGCTTCAAGTCCTTCAGCGAACTGCTGGAAGAGGCGCAAGCGCGCAAGCTGCTGGAACTGCAGCGCGACGAGAAGTCGGGGGGATACATACTCCGTGTCGCCGCAATCTGAGGAACCCGCCGGGCCCGCCGTGCTGCGGGGACTGACTTCCCAGAAGGTTGATGACAGGTACTGATAGACGATCAGGTTCAGCAGGCCGTTCCTCCCCGCTGACGGCTGCGATAACGCACCTGTCGCGTCGGCATCGGCGGAGGGCGGGCTCAGTCGGCGTCGATGCTCAGATAGACCAGCGTCTGGTTGACCAGTTGATAGGCGACCTCGCCGAAGGTCATCGGCCCGCGCATATGGCCGGTCTGCTTGCCCTCCAGTTCAGAGTAGAGATAGTTGAGAATGCAGTTGCAGCAGAACGCGACCGGCCGCTCGGCATCCGGCATGGCGGATTGGAACGCGCGCACATAGTCCGGCACTTCCGCCGCGACGCGATACTCGATTTCGTCGAACACCGGTGCATAGAAATCCACCCGGCGCCGCTCGCGGTCGACGCCCTTGAAACTGACATTGACCAGGGCGCCGCTGTAATCGGCCACCAGCGGCAACCGGGTGTCGATGCCGCGCGCGACGACGTACTCGGCGAAGTTCGCCGGCTGCCCGTTGATCAGGCAGCGGTCGGCGGAAAAACCGGTGGCCGGGAAGCGGATGCGGTCGCCGCTTCCCTGGCGGAAGAGGTTGATGATGTCGATCCGCGCGTGCAGGCTGGGCGGCAGATCGACATGCATGACGATTGCCCGCTCGCAGTCCGCCTCCAGGGTCGTGCCGTTGACCACCGCCGGACGGGCGGTGGCCAGGTCGTCGAGGTGGATGCCGGCGATCCAGCCGACCAGCGGCTTGACGTACATGTCGTCGTAGCCGGGCGCGTCGTGGGCGAAGCGCGAGTGCAGGGCCGAGAAGGCCGGAATGATGACCAGCGAAAAGCCGTTCTCCGGGGCGTCGGCGCAGACCCGCGGCAGTTCTGCCGCATCGTAGAAGCGGATCGAGGGCCGCGCGGCAAGCATCGGAAAGACCGTGACGAACAGCGCGTCGCGCGAACTGACGCCGCCGTCCTGCCCCATGAAATAGGGAATCGTGCCGCCGATCCAGTTGCCGCGCGGCAGCCGGCGCAGTTGGCTTTCGTCCGCCGCGATGCTGAGAAAACGCCCGCTGCGGATCAATTGCGCCACGCTGTCCGGCGACATGAGGCGGCCCGCGCCGAAGCCGTCCTCCCCGAGGCGGTCCGGCAAGGCGCTAATGGCGGCGGAGTTGTGAGAGTTCATAGTCGAGTACGCGTTCGTTGCGGATGACGTAGCGATGCAGGTCGCGCAGCTTGAGCAGCCGCACGTCCTTGTCGTGGATAGTGGCGAATTGCGAGCGCATGCGCGTCAGCAGCAGCTGCAGGCTGAGCACGCGGATATCGACCGGCAGGCGGCCCTCGACCAGTTCCTGCCAGACCGGATCGGTCGCGTCGGGCACTGCGGTCTCCGGCGCGGCCGGCGCGCGCGAGGGCGCCGCGGCGAGGGCCCGCTCGGCCGCGCCCTGGCCGCGCGGCCTGGCCGGCTTGCCCTGCAGGCCGGGCGTGGCGCTGCCGCTGTCCAGCGCGAATTTGAACTTCCACAGATCGTTGAACGGCACGTCGAGCAGCATGCAGATGCCCTCGTAGCTCACGCCCTCGCTCATCAGCGCAAAGATCTGTTTCGCCTTGGCCCGGGTAAAGCCCAGCTTGTCGTCGCCCAGCCATGGCTGCTCCGCCAGCTCGGTGCCGGCGGGCAGCCGGGCGTGGATGTAGCAGTGGTAGCCGCCCAGATTGACGTGGCGCCATTCGGCTTCGCGGATCGCGTCGGCCGCCCCGCCGTTGCCGCCGAACCACGAACGCGGCGTCCTGACGCCGATCCAGACATCGACCCGCCTGCGTTGTTCATCGACACGAATGTCGCTGATCGCGCACGGTGCGGCAACCTGCAACAGCTTGTTCAGCAGCTCTCTTTCGAGCGCCATTTTCTTCTCCCGAGCCGAACCCGCTTCACGGCGGGGTGCACACAATCTCCATCGGAAGCACGGTCCCGCAAATTCGTCCGGGTGAGCCGCACCCTGATCCAGCCTGCAACAGCGCGGTCATCGTGTCTCGTTTTCGAACGTTTTCGACGCAACCGCGTGTTGGCCATATTCCGGTAGAAAGAACCATGCCGGGTGCGAGATCCGCACGCCGGACCCCGCACCCGCCCCGGGGCGCTACGCCTTGGCCATCTTGCCGCCAAGCGATTCCGAGAGCCAACCGAATACCGCGCCGAGCAGAATCGAGATGATCGTCGGCAGCAGCGCATCGACGGGTGACAATCCTTTGAGCAGAATCAGTCCGGCGATCGAGGCAAACCCATACACGCTTGCCGGAATCGTCGCCAGCAGTGGAATATGCGCGGCCAGCACGATGGCGCCAGCGCCGATGCCCACGGCAACCGGTGCGGCGAAACTGCCCAGCGCACCGAGTTGACCGGCCAGCATCACCGACAGCGCGCCCACGACGGCGCCGAAGATCATGCCGATCATGGTGTTCTTCATCCCGGTACCCTTGCCGCCGCAGTGATAGAACGCAGCCCAGGCGATGAACGCCTGCCAGATCTGGACGTTCAATGCGGCAAGCGGTCCGAGGAACACCCAGGTTGCAACGACTGCGAGCAGGCCGATGGATAGAGTGAGAGCAATGAGTATCGTCACGTTACGCCTCCTGAATTTTGTTGAAATGAATGAATAAGCTGACAGCGGCACAGACACATGCAACTGCTTGCGACAGCGGGAATACGGGTTTGATTCTCCGCAGCAACCCAATCGCAAGAATCACGCCATGAAGGGCTCTGGTCCAAACAGGAGTTGCCGGGATTGCGCAGGTATCGCGCAGGGTGTGGAGCCACTCCGGATCGCAGATCCGTGGATCATCCGCGTCCGAAGTTCGGGACTGCTTTATTTTTTCAGCTCGAGGATCCAGGCAACCAGCCGCTGCGCATCGGTCTCGCTGATCGCCACCGCGTTAGGCGGCATGGCGATGCCACTGGCTTTGTCCTTCCAGTGGCGGTCATAAAGCGAAGTGCCCTTCATCACTTCGGAGACGAGTCGCGCTTGCGCGCCGGAATCATTCCTGTAGCGCTCCGCAACGTCTGTCCAGGCGGGGCCTACCGGTTTCAGGCCTTCCGGGCCTTTTGCTCCGGCCTCGACAGCGTGGCAGACGAGGCATCCGGCGTTCCCCGCCACTCTAAGCATCGCGGCAGCCTTTTCGTCCCCGGCCACGGCAAAGTCGCAGGTCATGGCCAGCGTGGCGCACAGCGCCAGGATGGCTTTTTCGCTTTCCTTCATGGTTATCGCTCCCGCTCTTGTTCCAATCCCATCGACGCCGATCAGATCGGCCGCGTCCCCAGGTAGCGCGTTTCGGCACCCTGGGCACAGGCCAGATAGGCTTCCATGATGCGGGTCGGATCGTCGAGCAGGCGTTCCTTCCACTCGCCCAGGCGCACCCGGCCCATAGTCAGTCCGCGCAACACGCCGACATGCTCGGTCAGCCCGATGCTGGTGGCGCCGATCAGCACGTCGCCCTTGAACTGCAGGCTGAGGTACTTGAAGCCTTTCTCGTCCACCCGCTCGACCGATTCACCGCCGGCTTCGCCCGACCACTGGCCGAAGGAGGCCGAAACGAGACCGAGGGTATCGAGCACGTTGATGGCCATGCTGCCCGGCAGGTTCGCCTGCCCGCCCGCCATGTTGGTCGCGGCGATGCGCGCCTGGTCGGCGGCATTCGGCTGGATGGCGTTGAGCGTCGGCTTGCCGCTGAAGAAATCGGCGGCTTCGGTGACGTCGCCCGCGGCATAGATGCCGGGCACGCTGGTCTGCATCGCGGTGTCGACCCGAATGCCGCGCTCGGCGGCGATGCCGCTGCCCTTGAGGAAATCGATGTTGGGCGCAACACCGGCAGCGCAGATGACGAGATCGGCGTCGACGGTGGCGCCGGTACTCAGGCTCACTTTGAGCGGAGCGCCGGCATTGCCATTGCCCGTGACGGCGTCGACGATCTTGCCCAGCAAACCCTTGTCGCCGCCTGCCTGGTCGATTTTCGTCACGCCGGCGTTGCAATGAACCGCTACGCCCTTCGACTCGCACCAGCGGCGGATCATGCCGCCGGCCTTCGCGGTCATCATGCGCGGCACCATGCGGTCGCCCATTTCGACAACGCTGAGCTGCGTGCCGCGCGCGGCGAGGGCCTCCATGATGATGCAGCCGATGAAACCGGCGCCGATCTGCAGCACGCGCGAGCCGGATTTCGCCAGTTTGACGATGGCGCGGGCGTCTTCCAGCGTCCAGCAGGTGTGCACGTTGGGCGCATCCATGCCGGCGATCGGCGGCCTGATCGGATGCGAGCCGGTGGCGATGAGCAGGCGGTCGAAATCGAGCGAGGATCCGTCCTGCAGCTTCACACTGCGCCCCTTGGTGTCCACCGAGGCGGCGCGACCGCGCAACAACCGGATGCGCTGCGCCTCGAAATGCCCCTTGTTCTTGCGCAGGTGGGTGCCGTCCTCGCCGATGTTGCCCATGAGGAAATAGGGAATTGCCATGCGCGAATACGGCGGCTCCGGCTCGTCGCCGACGAGGGTGATCTCGGCCTTGGGATCGGCCTTGCGTAATGTTTCTGCGGCAATCACGCCGGCCGGGCCGTTTCCGATGATGAGGTGTTTCATATGCACTCCCCAGACAAAAACGCCAAGGCGCCGGTTGCACCGGCCACCTTGGCGATGGAGGTTGAAGGCTACAGCCCCAGCCGCTTCAGGGTGTCCTTGGTCGGCACGCCTTCCGCCGTCCAGCCGCGCGCTTTGTAGTACTCCGGCAGCATCTTGTCGATGTCTGCCACACGCCCCTTGGCCGGACCGGTTTTGGCCGGCTCGGTCTTCAGGCGCTTGGGCAGGTCGTCGTCCTTCGCCGTGAAGCCGGCGGCAAGGTTGTACTGGCGCTCCATGTTCCAGATGCGCTCGCCCATTTCGGCGAGGCGCTCCAGCGTCCAGCCGCCCTCGCAGGCGGCGTCGAGTTGCGGCGCCAGGTCGGCCAGCGTCCACGCGAAAGTGGTAAACACGCAGACGCCCGCCGAATCGAAGGCGGCCGTCGCATCCTGGAAGGCCTTCACCAGATCGGCCTTGCCGTCGGTGGCCAGCGGATCGGTCTTGACGGGAATGCCAAGGATCTCCGAGGCCACGGTATAGCTGCGCAGGTGGCAGGCGCCGCGGTTGGAGGTGGCGTAGGTCAGGCCCATGCCCTGGATGCCGCGCGGATCGTAGGCCGGAAATTCCTGGCTCTTGACGGTCATGGAGAGTTCCGGCTTGCCGTATTTCTCGCACAGCCGGCGCGAGCCGAGGGCGATCTCCTTGCCGAAACCGCGCCCTTCGGCCGTCATGTGGGATAGTTCGATCAGTGCCTGGGCGGAGCCGAAGGGAGACTCGATGCCGATCTGCTCCTTCTTCAGCACGCCCATCTGGTACATCTCCATGACCGCGCCGACGGTGGCGCCGAAAGTGATCGGGTCCATGCCGTCTTCGTTGCAGATCATGTTGGCCACGGTCAGGGCGTCGAGGTCGTCCACGCCGTTGGCGGCGCCGAGCGACCAGGCGTTCTCGTACTCGAGGCCGCCGGTGGCGCCCCAGTATTTCGGGTTGTTCGTCACGCTCCAGTGGTTCTGGTCCACCTGCGAGATGCGGCCGCAGGCGATGGTGCAGCCGAAGCAGGCGGCGTTGGTGACCAGATTCGACTTGCCGTCGCCGGGCCGCTTCTCGTGCATGGCCTCGGCGGAGATGTTGCGCGCGCCCTCGAACTGCACGTCCTGGGCGTTGCGCGTCGGCAGTGCGCCGACCTCGTTGATGACGTTCATCAGGATCTGGGTGCCGAACTTGGGCAGGCCCTGGCCGGTGACCGCATTGTCGGCCAGCACCTTCTTGGCCGCGGTGGTCGCCTTGAGGAAGGCCTTGAAGTCCTTGATACCGGGGACCCCGGCGGTGCCGCGCACGGCCACCGCCTTGAGGTTCTTCGAACCCATCACGGCGCCGACGCCGGAGCGGCCGGCGGCACGGTGCAGATCGTTGATGACGCAAGCGTAGAGCACGCCGTTCTCGCCGGCGCGGCCGATCGAGGCGATGCGGATCTGCGGATCCTGGTGCGCCGCCTTGATGGTCTCTTCGGTGTGCCAGGTGGTGGTGCCCCACAGGTGGGATGCGTCGCGCAGCTCGGCCTTGTCGTTCTCCAGCCAGAGATAGACGGGCTTCGGCGATCTTCCCTCGAAGATGATCATGTCCCAGCCGGCCATCTTCAGCTCGGCGCCGAAATAGCCGCCCGAGTTGGAGCAGGCAATGGCGCCGGTGAGCGGCCCTTTGGTAACCACCGAGTAGCGGCCGCCGGTGGAGGCCATCGTTCCGGTGAGCGGCCCGGTGGTCATGATCAGCTTGTTTTCGGGCGAGAGCGGATCGACCTTGGGATCCGTCTCGGCCACCAGGTACTTCGTCGCCAGTCCGCGCTGGCCCAGGTACTGTTGCGCCCACTCCAGGCAACATAGTTGATCGTGCCGAAGGGGCAGGCGATGGTGCATACCTTGCAGCCGACGCAAACGTTCTCGTGCACCACCTTGGCCCCGGTGGCGGCATCGATGCGGATAGCATCCACCGGACAGGCATGCAGGCACCAGGCTTCCGCGCACTGGGTGCAGGTGTAGGGCACCTTGCGCCCGGCGCTTTCGAAATTGAAGACTTTGATGCGCGATTTGGAGATATTGAAAGCACCGTGGTTCTCGTAGGAACAGGCCATCTCGCACTGGAGACAGCCGGTGCACTTGTTTGCGTCGATTCGCAGCGACTTCTGCATGTTTCAATCTCCTGTCACATGGATGTATGGCGCACTCGCCGGGAAAATCCGGCGGCGGAGGAAAGCATTAGCAATAGGCATGCCAATGCATATGTTCAAATGGGCGCAACACAAGTTCGGGGGAAAACGGGCGGTCGTTACGTGGTGAAATCGAACAGGTGTTGCAAAGCGGGACAGTGCGCGAATCCCGGTCAGCGGATAGCGACGCCCCAGGGGGCTTCGCCGACCGGAATCGTGGCGGACAACTCGTTCGTCGCCGTATCGATCACCGAAACGGTGTTGGAGCGGCCGTTTGCCACATACAGCGCCCGGCCGTCGGGCGTTACGGCGAGGCCCCACGGCCGCTTGCCGACCGGCGTCGTTGCGACAATCCGATCACCGGCCGGATCGATCGTGGACACCGTGGCATCGCGGCCGTTCGACACAAAGACGCGCTTTCCGTCGGGCGACACGGCGATGCCGTTGGCAAACTGGCCCGCCTTGATGGCCGCCACGACGGACTGCCGCGCCACATCGATCGAGAACACGGTGCTCGCGATCTCGCAAGCGACGTAGGCGCGGCTGCCGTCCGGCAGAAAACCGATGCCGCGCGGGCGCTCGCCGACCTTGATCGAATTCACTTGCCGTCGCGCCGCCACATCGATGATGTCGAGGCTGTCGGCTTCTTCCGCGCTGACATACAGCCAGCGACCGTCGGGACTGAACACGGCATGTTCCGGGTTCTTGCCCTGGGTCTTGACCGAAAACGCGACCTTGCGGGTCGCCGTATCGATGAACACGACGCTGTTCGACAATTCGACGGCGGCGGCGACCCAGCGCTCGTCCGGCGAAAGGCTCACGCCCTCGGGCGATTCGCCCAGGGAAATCCGTTCCGAGACCTGGCGCCTGTCCAGGTCGACGATCGCCAGCGCATGCGCGGCCTGGTCGCTGACATACAGCGTCCTGCCGTCGCGCGATACCGCGATACCGCGCGGCTTGCCGCCGACCTGCACGGTTGCCACCACTTCTCGCGTAGCGGTGTCGAGCACCGATATCGAGCCGGACTTTTCATTGGGGACGTACGCGAAGGGCGCCGCGGCGGCGGCGCCGGACAGCGCGGCCAGAAACACCCCGAGGAGGGCGGCCAGCGGCTTCATGGGCGGCGGTGCGCCACGCCGTGGCGGGCCATGATCCGACCGATGGCGCCTTCGGCCAGCAGTTCGTTCATGGCCTGCTGCAGTGCCGTCGCCAGCACCGCGTTCTGCGCTTTCACCGCCAGCCCGAGCGGCCACTGGCGCGAATGCAGGGGGGGGGCCGGCACCGGCTCGATGGGGAAACGCGCGTCGCCGGCAAGCCCGCCTTCGAGTTCGCCCTGCTGCGCCAGGACGGCGGCGAGTTCGCCGGCCTTCAGCGCCGCCACGGCCTCCGCCGCGGTCTTGTAGAATTTCAGCGTCTCGCGATACCGGCCGCCGTCCGCGGCGAGCAGCACCGTCGCCCCCAGGGTGTCGCCCTCGACGCCGACCTGCTTCCCCTCCAGGGCGGCCAGCGTTTCGAGCGTTGGAATGCGCTCGAGATTGCGGGCGATGCCATAACGCTCGCGGTGATACGGAGCGAAGAAACTGACCTTGTCGTTCTTCGCCATGTATTCGCGATCGATCGGCACATGGATCATCACGTCGGCCGGACCGTAACCGAGGTAATGTCCCTTCCAGACCATATTGCGCAGATCGTCTTCCATGTTCTCGTCGGCATCGAACCACAGCGCGGACAGCTTGAGTCCGAGCCGGGCTGCCAGCGCCTCGGCGATATCCACGTCGGCTCCCTTGCCGTTGTCGGAGAACGGCGCAAAATTTTTGTAGAGGCCGACCTTCAGGATGCCGCGCTGCTGCGTTGGGGCCATGGTTGTTGCCGCCTGGGCGAAGGCGCACGCCGCCAGCACCATTCCGGCCAGCCACAGCGCACCGGCCGAGCCGGCACGCCACAGGACGCGGCGGCACACGCTATCGTCTTCCCGACAATTCATATCACACACTCCAAGGGTTTGATTATCGCAGCATACGACGCCCGCTGACGGGAGGTAGCCCACCCGGCGGATCACCTGGCGCCGGCGAGAATCCATTTCACCAGCGCCCTGAGATCCTTCTCGGGGATGGCGCTCATCGGCGGCATCGGCACCTTGCCCCAGGCCCCGACACCGCCCTTCTTGACCTTCCGCAGAAGCTTCGCTTCCGCGTTCTTGTCACGCTCGTATCGCTTGGCGATTTCCCGATAGGCCGGGCCGACCATCCGGTTGTCGACGCCATGACAGGACAGGCAGGAGGATGTCTTCGCCAGTTGCTCCATCGGATTCCTCGGCCCGGCATCCTCGGGTTCCCGCCGCGTCTCCAGATAGGCCTTGATCGCCCATACCGCCTCCTGCGACAGAATCCCTTCGAACGGGGGCATGTAGACGGCGCCATTGCGCACCTTGCCGCGTCTCACCGAGACGGTGAAGTACTGGTCGGTTTCCTTGTCGATATCCAGTTTGCGCAGGTCCGGCGCGATGCCGCCGGAAATCGCCTCGAGGCCATGGCAGCGGGCACAATTCTGATTGTAGGCCGAGGCGCCGACACGCTCGGCCTCCTGGTCCTTGTGGTAGGGGTTCTCGTCCAGCCAGTTGTCGCCCAGCTTCTTGAGCGTGGAAACGTCGACGGCTTGCGGCGTCACGTCGCCGTGGGCGTGGGCTGGCGGGGCAGCCATGCAGCCCGCCAGGGCAGCGAGCAGGATCGGCGAGCGCAGCGATGCGATCACGGGTAATACCTCCAAAAACGACGGGGTTACGGGCTGGCGATTTGGGCCTGCTCCAGAGATGACCTGTTAAGCAGGTTGCGTGCCAAAAGAATTCGTTGCCGATCAGGCGGGAGCACATCGCCCGAGTGACTCAAAATGGGACATGTTGCACCTCGGCACGAGTTCTGTATCATGGCCGACCGCGCCCATGAAGCAAATCACAAGAACGACGGCGGCATCCTTCCGGATGACCCCGATCGCGGCGCGGCACATGGAGGAGGAGTCGAATGAGCATCCCACATGGCGCCATGGATATGGCGCAGCATGCACGCGCCGGATTGCGGCGCGCCGGCGAAGTTCCCGCCGGCGTCCTGCCGTCGATCATCGAGAAATCCTGGCAGCGCTGCCTGGCGTATGGGCTCGACGGGGACAGCGGCAGCGAGTACGACGTGCTCGGTTTCGACCTGCTCACCGATCATCGTGAAAAGAACCACCAGCTTTTGCACCATGCGCTGCCCGTAATCGAGTCGCTCTTCGAGCAGATCGTGGATACACAGAACATGGTGGTGCTGACCAATAATTCCGGCTGCATCCTGCATACTTGCGGCGACGCCGAATTCCTTGCCCAGGCCCAGCGCGTCGCCCTGATGCCCGGTGTCGAATGGTCGGAGTCGAGCAAGGGAACCAATGCCATCGGGACGGCGCTGGCGGAAGGGGCGCCGGTGGTGGTTCACGCCGAACAGCATTACGTGACGGCCAACCGCTTCCTGACCTGCTCGGCATCGCCGATCGTCGATCCGCACGGCCATCTCACGGGCGCCCTGGATGTCACCGGCGATCACCGCGGCTTCAACCGGCATACCATGGCACTGGTTCGCATGTCCGTGCAGATGATCGAAAACAACATGTTTTCCTCTGCGTTCCGCGACATGCTGATCTTGCGCTTCCATGCGCGGCCCGAGTTCATCGGCACGCTCTGTCAGGGAATGGTGGCGTTCACCGAGGACGGAACCCTGCTTTCGGCGAACCGCAATGCCTGCTTCCAGCTCGGCGAGGACATCGAGCATCTGCGCGGCCGCGGTTTCCCGGCGCTTTTCGGCATGCCGATCACGCGGCTCTACGATCACCTCATGGTCCGCCCCCACGATCCGATCATGCTGTCATTGAGCAACGGTGTTCGCGTGCTGGCGCGTGCCGATTGCGATATGCGCCCGCGCCGGTCCGCGCGCATGGCGATGGATTCCCCGACTGCGGCATCGCCCTTGCTGCGTCCGGCTGCGCCGGAGCGTAGCGACGCCCGTCCGTGCGGCCTGACCCGGCTGCAGACCGGCGATCCGCAAATCGATGCCGTCGTCGAGAAGGTGCGCAAAGTCGTCGGGCGGGACATCCCGATCCTGATTCAGGGCGAAACCGGCACCGGCAAGGAGCTCCTTGCCAAAGCCGTGCATTGCGCCGGCCCGCGCGCCGACAAGCCCTTTGTCGCCGTCAATTGCGCGGCCATCCCCGAGGGGTTGATCGAGTCGGAGTTGTTCGGCTACGAGGAAGGCGCCTTCACCGGTGCGCGCCGCAAGGGCAATACGGGTCGCATCCAGCAGGCGGAGGGCGGCACCCTGTTCCTCGACGAGATCGGCGATATGCCGCTTTCCCTGCAGGCCCGGCTGCTGCGAGTACTGCAGGAGCGGGTGGTCACGCCGCTGGGGAGCCTCAAGTCCTGTCCGGTCAACATCGTGGTGATCTGCGCGACCCACCGACGCATCCGCGAACTGGTCGGCGAAGGTCGGTTCCGCGAGGATCTCTATTTCCGCCTGAACGGCCTGACCGTAACCCTGCCGCCTCTGCGCGTGCGGGGCGATCTCGACACACTGATCGTGCAAATACTGTCGGAAATCGGCGGAGACCGATCGCTGCACCTGGATGACGAGGTGGCGGAGCTGTTCCACCGCCATCCCTGGCCGGGCAACATCCGTCAACTGGTCAACCTGCTGCGGACGGCGGTGGTAATGGCGGATGGCGAGGAAATCATCGGCCGCGAGCATCTGCCCGACGACTTCATCGAAGACATCGGCGAGGGCTGCTTGGCCGCAGTCCCCGCTGCACCGGCAGCGGATTTGCCGGCGGATCGGCGCGGCGGCGTGACGGAACCCGGCGGCAGCCGGCTGCAGGATCTCGCCCTGCAGGCCATTCGCGATGCCGTCACCCACCATGACGGAAACATCTCGGCTGCCGCGCGCGAACTGGGCATCAGCCGCAGCACCCTCTACCGCAAGCTTCAGGGGCACTGAACATTCGGGCGGGCGCAAGTCCTGCCGGCACGGGATTTGCGTGGATGTTGAGTTTCATCTTCATCGAGAGGCGGTAGTCGGCATGTTCCGCGATTTCATCGCGTGCCGTTGCGGCCGGCAACGCATTCTGACCATCGCTATCGCGTTCTGGCCGGCAGCGGCCGTAGCCGGCGCCATCGAGACGCCGGCGGTCGAGGTGGTCGGCATGTCGCCGATCAAAGGGCTCGAACAGCCGCGCAACGAGATTCCGGCCAATATCCAGTCGCTCGATGCGCGTTCCCTGCGCGAGCGGACCGAGCGATCGCTTCCCGAACTGCTGGGCAACCGGGTTCCCGCGGTCACGGTCAACGAAATACAGGGCAACCCGTTCCAGGTGGACGTAAACTATCGCGGTTTCTCCGCCAGCCCCTTGCTGGGCACGCCGCAAGGGCTGTCCGTCTATCAGGACGGCGTGCGGATCAACGAACCGTTCGGCGATACCGTCAATTGGGATTTGATTCCCCGCGCCGCGATCTCCGCCATCGACCTGATACCGGGCTCGAACCCGCTGTTCGGCCTCAACACGCTCGGCGGAGCCTTGTCGATCCACACCAAGAACGGAATGACGGATCCAGGAGCCAGGCTGGAAACCCACGCCGGAAGTTTCGGGCGCCGATCGATCGAGGCCGAGTTCGGCGGCAAGCATGGTGGGCACGGCATCTATCTTGCCGGGACTTCGTTCCGGGAAACGGGCTGGCGGGACTTTTCGCCCTCGAAAGTCGATCAGATGTTCGGCAAGCTCTCGCACCACAGCGCCACGCTGGAAATGGATCTGAGCTACACGCATGCGGATACCGATCTGGTCGGCAATGGCTTGCTGCCCGAGTCGATGTTGCGTGCGCGCCGCGAAAGCATTTTCACCAAACCCGACAACACGCGCAACCGGCTCGGCCTGCTCGCCCTCAACGCCGGCTACTGGCTGGACGATCGGGCGCGGCTGTCGGCGACGCTGTATCACCGCCGGAACCGGACACGGACCTTGAATGGCGACGCCAATGACGATTTCAAGGGGGGCGTCAACGACGGTGCCGGCGGCGCCAACGGCGGCCTCGGCTTCGACACCGAAACCGCGGCGAACAACCGGACGCGCAACACCCAGCGCAGTTGGGGCGGGGCACTGCAGTGGTCGCGGCTGGACGACAACAACCACGTGGCATTCGGCGCGACGCTGGATCAAAGCCGGTCGTCCTTTCGGCAAACCGTCGAGACCGGTATCTTCGACGCCGACCGGGGTGTGACCGGCGGCACCGGCGAGGTATTGGAAACCCAGTTGGCCGGCCGGACCCGGAACTGGAGCCTGTTCGCGACCGACACCTACAAGCCATGGGCCGATCTGGCGATCACCACATCCCTGCGCTATAACCGTAGCCGGGTCACCACCCGGGACGAAGTCACACTAGCCGCCCCCAATCTGGATGGCGATTATGTCTATAGCAAACTCAATCCATCGTTGGGCGCCACCTGGTCGATGACGCCAGCGGCCAGCCTCTACGCAACAGCCGGCCAGGGCAATCGGGCACCCAGCCCGATCGAACTGGGTTGTGCCGACCGGGTCAATCCCTGCTCCCTGCCGAATGCGATGCAGGCCGATCCGTTCCTGAAGCAGGTGGTTACGCGAACCTTGGAAGCCGGCGTGCGCGGCCACAGCGGCGACCTGAAGTGGAACGCCGCGGTATTCACCGCCGACAACCGGGACGACATCCTGTTTGTCGGCACCTCAACCAGCCGCGGGTACTTCACCAATTTCGGCCGTACCCGCCGACAGGGCGCCGAACTCGGCGCCTCCGGCCGCTTCGGACCGTTCGATCTGCGCGCCGACTACAGCTACGTCAAGGCCACCTATCGCTCGTCGGCCTGCCTGCTGGCGGAAAACAACAGCACGCGCGGCCGCTCGCCGGAATGCACCGCAGGCGGCCAGAACGACGAGATCCTCGTTCGCGCGGGGCATCGCCTGCCCGGCATTCCCGCTCATAGCCTGAAGTTTGGCGCCGAGATCGCGCTCGGGCCCGACTGGCGGGTGGATGCGGACTTCCAGGCGTATTCGCGCCAATTCGCGCGCGGCAACGAGAACAACGCCCACCGCGCCGGGGTGGCGACCGATGCGTTCGGCAACACCCGCGCATTCCAGGGTTCGGGCGAAGTCCCGGGCCATGCCGTGCTTAACCTCGGCGCGCGCGTCCGGCTCGACCGCCGGCTGGAGGCGTTTGCGCGTTTGAACAACGTTTTCGACAAACACTATGCGACGGCGGGCGCGCTGGCGGAAAACCCGTTCGATGCCGCCGGCGCATTTCTGGCCAACTCGGACAATTGGTCGCGCGAAACCTTCTACGCACCGGGCGCTCCGCGCAGTTTTCTTGTGGGAATCCGTGCGGCACTCGACTAAGCACCGGCCATTGCAGCGTTGGTTCCAAAGAGTGGTTGAATGCCCATCGTATTTTCGGCAAGCTGCCCACACGCCTTCAGGAGTCTCTCGTGAAAAATAGTGCCTTCATCATCGCGCTGACGCTGTTAACCTGCCCGACCCTCGCCCTGGCCGAGCGCTACGACATCGACGGCCGCCACACTTTCCCCGTATTCGAGGTCGACCACTACGGGTTTTCGATTCAGCGCGGGCGTTTCGGCAAAGTCGGCGGTTCGCTCGATTTCGATCCGGAGCGGCAGGCCGGGTCGGTTGACGTGATCATCGACGCCCACAGCGTCGACATGGGGAGCGAGGATTGGAACAAACACATGCGCGGGGAGCGTTTCTTCAATGCCGCGCAGTACCCGACCCTGCGCTTCACGGCCCGCGACTTCCGTCTTGATGCCGACAAGCCCTCCCGCATCGCCGGATCGCTGACCCTGCTCGGCGTCACGCGCCCGCTGACGCTTGCGGTAACGCGATGGCGCTGCGCGAAACACCCCATTCTGCCGCGGCAGCTTTGCGGCGCCAATCTCGAAACGACGATCCGGCGTTCCGATTTCGGCATGAATTACGGCTTGCCGGGAATCGGCGACGAAGTCCGCATCCTCATCCCGATCGAGGCGATCAAGGAGTCGTGATCGCGCGGCCTGGCCGCAAAAAAAAAGCCGGCACGAGGCCGGCTTTGAACTTTGGCGGCCCGGGAGAGAGTAGGCCGCCAGGAGGAAACTACTTGCCGTTCTTGTGCAGCTTGAATACCCACATCGAACCACCCTGGTTGAGGTAGTTCACTTTCTTCGCCACATCCCCGCCCCACAACGGAACCGCGCCGCCCCAGCCCGAAGCCACGGCAATGTACTGCTCACCGTCCTGGTCCCAGGTGATGGGAGGCGCGACGACGCCGGAGCCGGTCTGGAACTGCCAGACTTCCTTGCCCGTCTTGGCATCAGCCGCCTTGAGGTAGCCCTCCGGCGTACCCCAGAACACCAGTCCGCCCTTGGTGGTCAGCACACCGCCCCACAGCGGCGCGTTGTTCTTCACCTCCCAGACGATCTTGCCGCTGACCGGATCGACCGCGCGCAGGGCGCCGATGTAGCTGTCGTCGATGGTCTTGATGGTGAAGCCCGCGCCGAGGTAGGCCGCGCCCTTCTTGTAGCTGACCGGCTCGTTCCAGATTTCCATGCCCCACTCGTTGGCCGGCACGTAGAAATAGCCGGTGTCGGGGCTGTAGGCCATCGGCATCTGGTTCTTGCCGCCGAGGAACGAGGGCACGGCGAACACCGAACTGCCCTTCTTGCCATCGCCCTTGGCCGGATCGCCCGGCCGATTGCCGGCGTCGAACTTGGGACGGCCGTTCTCGTCCAGACCGGAGGCCCAGGTGATTTTCCTCACGAAGGGAAAGCCGCGCTGGAACTTGCCGCTCTTGGCGTCGAGCACGTAGAAGAAGCCGTTGCGATCCGCCTTGCCGCCGAGGACCTTGCCGTCCTTGGTCTTGTAGGTGACGAACTCGTTCACGCCGTCGAAATCCCAGCCGTCGTTCGGCGTGCCCTGGAAGTGCCAGACGATCTTGCCGGTGGCGACATCGATGGCGACGGTGGAGCAGGAGAAAAGATTGTCACCGGGGCGGAGGTGGCTGTTCCAGGGCGCCGGGTTGCCGGTGCCGAAATAGGCCAGACCCGTCTCGGGATCATACGTGCCGCCGAGCCAGGTGGCGGAGCCGCCGGTCTTCCACAGATCGCCGGGCCAGCTCGCGTTGGTCGTGCCGCTGATGCCGTTGTCCTTGCCGTCCTTGGTGCCCATGTGGCCCTCGACGGTCGGCCGGCTCCATACCAGTTTGCCTGTCTTCGCGTCGCGCGCATCGACCCGGCCGACGATGCCGAATTCGCCGCCGGAGACGCCGGTCAGCACCAGGCCCTTGGCGATGATCGGCGCCGCGGTATAAGAATATCCGGCGGCGTAGTCGTCGAGCTTTTCCTTCCACACGACCTTGCCGGTATCCTGATCCAGCGCCACCAACTGCGCATCCAGCGTGCCGAAAATCACGAGATTGTCGTACAGGGCGGCGCCGCGATTCACCACGTCGCAGCACGGCATGATGCCCTCGGGCAGACGGTGCTCGTACTGCCAGAGCTTTTTGCCGGTCTTCGCGTCGAGCGCGAAGATCCGCGAGTAGGATCCGGTCACGAACATCTTGCCGTTATGCACCACGGGCTGGGATTCCTGGCCGCGCTGCTTTTCGCCGCCGAACGAGAACGACCAGACGGGCACCAGGTCGCCGACGTTCTTCGTGTTGATCTTGGCCAAGGGGCTGTAACGCTGGCCTCGCGTGCCGAGACCCCAAGAGACAACGTCCCCGGTCGTCGCCGCATCGTTTTCGATGTCCTTGTCGGTAACCTTGGCCACCGCCGGTGTTCCTGCCAGGCTCAGCATCGCGCCGCCGAGCAAGGCCGATATCAGAATGCGCTTCATTTCATCCACCTCCTGTGTTGTTCTCTGGGTATCCTCGAATGAACGGTTCATCATTCGTGGAACACCGCATTGCAATTTCGATGCCAGCACGAAAACATCATGAATATGCTCAATCACCGCATGCCGAACCGACGATGGGCAGCAATCCGGCGCAAGTCATGGCACACACTGCGCCAAAAGCAGCCAACTGTCGCAGAATGCAACACCGAACCGGCACCGGCGGTCTCATGAATTTCATGATTCACGACACGAACGCTTCCTCATGGCGCCGGATGGTCTAACTTGCCGGGAATATGAGCACCCGCGCACTCCCGCTGCCCGATGCTTTCTTCATGTCGATGCGACCGCCGCGAAGCCGCGATCGGCGCTTCCTCGCGGCTGTTGTCCTTTCGATCCTGTTCCATGGAGCCTGGCTGGGCTGGCTGCCCGTCCTGACGGAGCGCAATGCGCCGGCGCCGCCGCCACTGCACGTGCGGCTCGCGGTGGTTCCCCTCACGCCGCCCGAAGCGCCATCCGCCAGCCTGATGCCGGCACCTGCGGCGCAGAAAATCGTCCCTCATGTGGCAGCAACGCATCCGCTGACAGCCAGCACGGCTGCGAGCGCCCCCGCCATTGCCATCGCGGAGCCCGAGACTGCAGCCCCCGCCGCACCGATCGCTGAAGCTGCGGCGGAGCCGCCCTCGGCCCCGCCGCGCGCCGCGACGCAAGGCATCGATAAAGGCGAAATCCTGGTCGCCTACGGTCAACGCCTGGCGCAGACCATAGGCCGCTACCAGCGCTACCCGCATGTGGCGCAGGTGCGCCAGTGGCAAGGCACCACCCTGCTGCAATTGCACCTGACGGCGAGCGGCGACCTGGCCGAGGTGCGCGTGATAAGCTCCAGCGGTCATGAGATTCTCGATCGACAGGCCATGAGCATGGTGCGCGAGGCAACGCCGCTGCCCCGGCTTCCCGACGCCTTCGCCGGCCGTCCGCTGACCATCGATGTCCCCGTGGTATTTCGTCTTGCCGGTTGACGCGCCGGATCAATACCTCTGGTTACAGACAGCCCCTCCGACTACCGCCCCATGAGCCTTCGTCTGCGCCTCAATATCCTGCTCGCGGTGCTCAACCTCGGCTTCCTCGCGGCATTGACAGGGCTGCTTGCGAGCAACCTGAAGACCTCGATCCGGGATGAGATCGAGGCCGCGCACCGCGTTACGGTGCAGTTGCTCGGCACGGCGGCACAGACCAGCCCACTGTTCGGACCTGCGCCATTGGTGATGCAGGACTTCTTGAATCGCCTGGGGCGCGTGCGTGCCAACGAGATTCGCTTCTACACCGAAGCCGGCCCGCCCGGCTATGTCTCGCCGCCTTCCACCTACAAGGCCGGCAGACGAGCGCCGGAATGGTTCGCGGAGCTGATGGCGCCACGCATCGACGCAGTCGTGATTACGCTGCCGGGCGCGCGACTGGAGGTGATTCCCGATGCCTCGCGCGCCATCCTGGACGCCTGGGACAACCTGATTCCGGTGTTTCTGCTCGGCGCCGCATTCGTTGCCCTGCTGCATGTCGTCCTGCTGTGGTTTCTGCGCCGCCTGCTACGGCCGGCGGAGACCGTCCTCGACGGGCTGCACCGGCTCGCCCAGGGGCGCCTCGAAGCGCGCCTACCGGTGTCCGACGTTGCCGAATGGCGCGAGCTGACGATCGGTTTCAACTCGGTCGCCTCCGTCCTGCAGCAGCGCGAGGCGGAGCAGCGCGCCCTGATGGTGGCGACCCGGGCCCTGGCCGAAAACCGCGAGGTCACGCGGCTGATCCAGGATGGCATCGAAGGCGAAAGAAAGCGCCTTTCGCGAGAATTGCACGACGAACTGGGCCAGTCGGTGACGGCGATCCGCCTGATCGCCGCCTCGCTCCGGGGCAACCCCGGCGCGGCGCCCGATATCGCTGCCGGCGCGGAACGGATCGCCGGCATCGCCGCCGGACTATACGATGGCGTCCACCGCATCGTTCGGGAATTGCGACCGGCGGTGCTGGATCAGGCTGATCTTTCCGCGGCGCTCGACGACCTGGCGCGCGAGTGGCGCGCGCGCCACGCCGGCATCGAGCTGCAGCTCACGCTCCTGGGCGATTGCGGCGATCTGGGCGAGGCGGTCACGCTGACCGTGTTCCGTTTCATGCAGGAAGCGCTCACCAATGTGCTCAAGCATGCCGGAGCGGACCGGGTCGCGGTCGAGGTGAGACGCGACGACACGCAGTTGACGGCGAGCGTGAGCGACAACGGCCGCAGCGGCGAGGAGGCGGGAAACGGATCGCGCCGAGGCCTGGCCGGCATGCGGGAACGCGCCGCCGCGCTGGGCGGCACGCTGGAGGCGGGCGGACGCGAGGAAGGCGGCTTTCGCGTTGCGATTTCGCTACCTCTGGGACGCGACGCGCCGTGAACCCGCTGCTGCGCATCATGCTGGTCGACGACCATGCCGTCGTGCGCATGGGCTTCCGTGCGCTGCTCGATACCACTGCCGACCTGCGCGTGGTGAGCGAATGCGGCAGCGGCGAGGAGGCGCTGCGCCGCTATGCCGAGGTGCGGCCGGACGTGGTGGTGCTCGACCTGTCGATGGACGGCATGGGCGGCCTGGAAACCCTCTCCCGCCTGCTCGCCAAGGAACCGGAGGCGCGCGTGCTCGTGCTGTCGGCGCATGAGGATACCTCGCATCCTCGGCGCGCCCTGCAGGCCGGCGCACTGGGCTACCTGACCAAGCGCAGCGCCGCCGACGCCCTCAACGAGGCCATCCGCCAAGTGGCCGCACGCAAGGTCTATCTGGAACCGGCGCTGGCGCGAGAAATCGTGCTGCAGCAGGTCGCCCGCCAGGGCAACCCGCTGGAGTCACTGACGGCGCGCGAATTCGAGGTCTTCGTCATGCTGGCGCGCGGCCGATCCGTCGCCGAGATTGCCGAGGTGCTGTTTCTCTCGCCGCGCACGGTGGGTACCCACCTCTACAACATCAAGCAGAAGCTCGGCGCCGCCAACGCCGCCGAGCTCACCCTGATCGCGATACGCAACGGCGTCATCGACGCCTGAACGCGCCGGCTCATGAAAATCATGAGCGCCGATTACGCGAATCCCGCCTCATGCGCGATCTGCCGCGCGCCCACAATGCGGCTTTCGGATCAACCGGACAACCGCCATGGCCTCATCGCTTTTCCGCCGTTCGTTGACGCTGCTGCCGGCACTGTTCCCCGCCGCCGCTCCGGCAGCGGAACCCGACCTGCGCGCCGAGTCGGTGGTGGTCACCGCCACGCGCGTCGAGCAGGCCGCGTTCGACCTGCCGGTGGCCATCGACACCGTCGATCGCGCTCAGTTGCAGGACGGGCAGCCCCAAGTCAACCTTTCCGAGGCGCTGGCGCGCGTCCCCGGCGTCGTCGCACAGAACCGGCAGAACTACGCGCAGGACCTGCAGATTTCCTCGCGCGGCTTCGGCGCGCGCGCCAGCTTCGGCGTGCGCGGGTTGCGGCTCTATTCGGACGGCATCCCGGCAACCATGCCGGACGGCCAGGGCCAGGTCTCGCATTTCGATCTCGGCTCGGCCGCCCGTCTGGAAGTGCTGCGCGGGCCTTTCTCGTCGCTCTACGGGAACTCCTCGGGAGGCGTCATTTCGCTGTTTACGGAGGACGGCAAGCCGGGCATGCAGGCGACTCCGACACTTGCTTTCGGCAGCTTCGGTACGCAGCGCGCCGCGGCCAAGTTCGCCGGCGACAATGGGGCGCTCAACTATGTCCTGGACGTGGCAACCTTCCGCACCGACGGCTACCGGGACCATAGCGCGGCGCGGCGAGACGCGGCAAACGGCAAGTTGCGCTGGCAACCGGACGACTCTTCCACCCTGACGCTGGTCCTCAACACCGTGAACATGCCGGAGATCCAGGACCCGCTCGGCCTGACGCGCGCCCAATACAAGGCCGACCCGCGCCAGGCCACCCCGACGGCCTACACATTCAACACGCGCAAGAGCGTTTCGCAAGAGCAGTTCGGGCTCGCCTACGAGCGCAGGCTCGGCGACGGCAACGCGCTGAATGCCACGGTCTATCGCGGACATCGGGATGCCGTCCAGTTCCAGGCAATACCCACCGCGCCGCAGGGCGCCCCCACTCATCCGGGCGGCGTGATCGATCTGCAGCGGGATTACTGGGGCGTCGACGCGCGCTGGACCCACAAGGGCGAATTCGCCGGCCGGCCGTGGACCACCACCGCGGGCATCAACTACGACACGCTCGACGAGGAGCGCAAGGGCTTCCGCAACTTCATCGGAACGCAGACCGGCGTGCTCGGCGCATTGCGGCGCGACGAAGACAACCGGATCTTCAATTTCGACCAGTATGTTCAGACGCAATGGGAACCGTCCGCGGACTGGCTTCTGCTGGCCGGCGTCCGCCATAGCTCCGTCAAAATCGCGTCGCGGGACAAGTTCATCGTGACCGGTAATCCCGACGACAGCGGCTCTACCGACTTCGCCGCCTTCACGCCGGTGCTCGGAGCGACGTGGCGCGCCGCCGACGCCCTGAACCTGTACGGCAGCTTCGGCCGCGGCTTCGAGACACCGACCATGAACGAACTGTCCTATCGCAGCGGGGCCGCCGGCCTCAACCTGGCGCTGCGGCAGGCCAAGAGCGACCATATCGAACTCGGCCTCAAAGCTTTGCTGGGAGAAAACGCCAAGCTCAATGCGGCTTTGTTCGATGTCCGCACACAGGACGAGATCGCGGTCGACACGAGTTCCGGCGGCCGCACCACCTACCGTAACGCCGGACGCACCCGCCGCTCGGGTCTCGAAACGGGACTGTCGGCCGCCTGGCGCAACGGCTTCGGCCTCGCTCTGGCCTACACTTACCTGACCGCGCGCTATGGCGAGACCATCCCGGGCTCCGCCATCCGCGCCGGCAACTTCATTCCCGGAATTCCGCGCCAGGCGCTGTTCGCCGAAGGCTCCTGGACGCACCGGCCGAGCGGCTTCAGCACCGCGCTCGAAGTGCGCAGCGTGAGCAAGGTCTGGGTCAACGATGCCAACAGCGATGCCGCGGAGCGCTACGCCATCGCCAGCCTGCGCTTGGGCTTCGAGCAGGATTCGGCCGGCTGGAAGTTCAAGGAGTTCTTCCGGGTCGACAATCTGTCCGATCGGAAGTACTCGGGATCGGTCATCGTCAATGAGAGCAATGGCCGCTATTTCGAGCCGGCGCCGGGCCGCAACTGGCTGCTCGGTCTCTCCGCCGTCTATGCATTGTAGGTGGGTATTGAAATTGCTTGGCCGGGAGATCGTTCCGCGAATCGACGCGAAGGAGCATGGCACGCGAGTTGACGACCTTGGCCGGGCAAACAGGCCGCTGCGCGATCTGGGGGTTGGTTCTGGTTATGCTGACAGCGGCCGCTGCACAGGCCGGAACCCTGTCGCAGGCGGATCTCGTACGCCGCTTCGGGCCGCCGCTGCGCGTCGGTGAAAAACTCCGCGAGGTGCCGGCCTGGCCGCTGACCAGCGAGCTCAAGCCGGATGGCGGGCCGACCGGCTATGTCTTCGAGTCCATCGACATCGCCCCGATCCCCGGTTTCGAAGGCACGCCCATCAACCTCCTGGTGGCCATCGATGCCCAGGGCACTTTCATGGACGTCGAGGTGCTGCATCAGCACGAGCCGGTTTTTCTGAGCGGCCTGGGGGAAGCGCCGCTGCGCGAATTCACCCGGCAATACACGGGCAGGAGTCTCCGGCAGGAAATCGCCATCGCCAGCGCCTATGGCGACACGCGATCCGGCGGCGGGAGCAATCGGGTAGTGCTCGACGGCGTGACCAAGGCCACCGCCTCGGTGCGCATCGTGAATCAGACCGTGCTGGCCGCGGCACTCGAAGTGGCGCGCGCGCGTCTCGGCTTCGCCGCCGGCGGGCAGCGCGGCCCGCCGGCGGTGCCGCGCGCCGGCCGATACGAACCGCTGGGATTCGCCATGCTGTTGCAGCGCGGCCATATTCAGCGCCTGCGGCTGAGCAATGCCGAGGTGGAGCAGCTTTTTTCCGGCAGCGCGGGCGCCGGACTCGACGACGAAGCGCTGAAAAACCCGCAGGATCTCTTCATCGAGATTTATGTCGCTTATCTCAATGCGCCGACGATCGGCCGCAACCTGCTCGGCGATGCCGCCTACCGAAACCTGATGTTGCATCTCGGCGACGGCCGCCCGGCCTTCTGGGTCGCCACCCGCGGCCGTTATGCGCTGGTGGATGAGGGATTCGTCCCCGGCACGCCGCCGCCGCGACTGGCGCTGATGCAGGGCAAGCTGCCGATCGAGCTGCGCGATGCTAACCGCGATACGCCGCGGCTGGCTGAACTGCCCGAACTCAACGCCGCCCTGATTCTCACTGTGCCGTCCACCGCGGGTCTCGATCCGGGCCAGCCGATGGAATTGCATTTTGCGTTAAGCCGCGCCAGCGGCCTGATTCTGCCCGTCGTCACGCATCGCAGCGCAGTGCTCCGTTATGCGCCGCCGGCCGCGCTGTTCGAGTACCCGCCGAAACCCCTGCCCGAGTGGCTGCTGGCCTGGCAGGGGCGCTGGCCCGATCTGGCGCTGATCGGCGCGGCCCTTCTGGTTCTTTCAGCCGTACTGGCGCGCCCCCGGGCCGTCTCGCGGCACCCGCGCCGGTTGCGTGCCTTCCGTCTGGCTTTCCTCGCCTTCACCCTCGGCTATATCGGCTGGTACGCGCAGGGGCAATTGTCCATCGTGCAGATCACCGGCGCCCTGAAATCGATGTCGGCGGGAACGGGACTGGCGAGCTTTCTCTACGATCCCGTGTCGCTGCTGCTGATCGCTTTCACGCTGCTGACGCTCGCCGTCTGGGGGCGCGGCGTCTTCTGCGGCTGGTTGTGCCCGTTCGGCGCGCTGCAGGAATTCCTGGCCCTGCTGGCGCGGCGGCTGCGGATTCCGGCATGGCGGCTGCCGGCGCGGCTCGCCGGTGCGCTCGACCGCGGCCGCTACGCGCTGCTGGCGGTGCTGGCCGGCGCGGCAGCCATGGCGCCTTCCAGCGCGGAAATCCTGGTCGAAGCGGAGCCCTTCAAGACGGCCATCACCGTCGGCTTCGCGCGGGAGTGGCCCTACGTGGCGTACTGCATCGGCATGCTCGCCGCCGGGCTGTTCATCTACAAGTTCTTCTGCCGCTTCGTCTGCCCCCTGGGCGCGGCGCTCACCCTCGGCGGCCGCCTGCGGCGCTGGAACTGGCTGGCGCGCCGGCAGGAATGCGGCAAGCCGTGCCAGCGCTGCCGCCATATCTGCGCCTACGATGCCATCGACCGCGATGGCGCGATCCGCTACGACGACTGCTTCCAGTGCCTGGACTGCGTCGGCATCTATTTCGACGATGATCGCTGCGCGCCCATGCTGCTCTCCAAGCGCAAGGGGCGGCGGGCGGGGCCCATGGGCTCATTGCCGGCTATTCCGGCATCCGGAGCGGACGTCTCTCCAGAAAATCATGAGGCCTATATACGGTAAATCCGCTGCCGCGTCCCGCCGCATTCGATCACAATCGCGGCGAAGCGCGTTTGCGTTCGCGTCTCCGGGCAATGCGCGCTTCTGGATTGCCTTTCATCACTCAACGTCAAGGAGCAGAAAATGCAGTGGATCGAGCCTGGCTTCAGCGATATCCGTTTGGGCTTTGAAGTAACGGCCTACGTATACGTGCGATAAGCGAAACGTGGGGACGTGCGAGCGCCCGTCCCCACCCGTTCCCGCCGAGGAATCATGACCGAAGCCCTCCATTTCCAGCCGCAGGATCGCCCCTTCATCAACCCGCTATACCTGTTTCGCTGGGAGGAGTCGCAGGACTCCTACGTGATGCTCTATCCCGAGGGCGTGGTCAAGCTCAACGAAACGGCAGGCGCGATCCTCAGGCATTGCGACGGCGAGACCGCCGTCTCGGCCATGATCGAGGAACTGCGGCAGGTTTATTCCGGCGGCGATGAGCAAGTCGCTGCCGGCGTCCATCACTTTCTCAAGGTTGCCCATGCCAAAGGCTGGATCCGAATCAAGTCTTGACGGACAAGGCAAACCGCTCTGGCTGGTGCTGGAGCTGACCTACCGCTGCCCGCTCAAATGCCCCTGGTGCAGCAACCCCGTCGATTTCGGGCGAGCGGGCGCCAATGAACTGACCACCGACGAATGGATGCGGGTAATGGCCGAAGGGCGCAAGCTGGGTGCCTTGCAACTCGGTTTCACCGGCGGCGAACCGATGCTGCGCCCCGACCTGGAAGAACTGGTGGCGGAGGCCAGCCGCCTCGGCTACTACACCAATCTCATCACCTCCGGCGTCGGGCTGAACGACGGGCGTCTCGCCGCGCTGAAGCGGGCCGGGCTCAACCAGATCCAGCTCTCGATCCAGTCGGCGGACCGCGCGCTGACCGACAGCCTGGTCGGCGCGCGCTGCCACGACCTGAAAATCGATGTGGCGCGCAAAATCAAGGCGCAGGGGTTCCCGATGGTGCTCAACGTGCCGCTCTTCCGCCACAACGCGGATCAGGTGGAGGAAATTCTGGATATGGCCGAAGGCCTCGGCGTCGACTACCTCGAACTGGCCAACATCCAGTACTACAACTGGGCCCTGCTCAATCGCACGGAACTCCTGCCGACGCTCGAGCAGATGCGGCTGGCCGAGCAGGCGGTCGTCGCCGCGCGCGCGCGCCTGGGCGAGCGCATGACGATCTATTTCGTCATCCCCGATTATTTCGAGCAGCGTCCCAAGGCCTGCATGAACGGCTGGGGCGCCATTCACCTGACCATCGCGCCGGACGGCGCCGCGCTGCCGTGCCAGGAGGCGCGCCAGATCACGAGCCTGGAATTCCCGACCGTGCGCGAGCACAGTCTCAAGTGGCTGTGGGAGGAGTCGCCCACCTTCAACACCTTCCGCGGCGACACGTGGATGAAGGCGCCATGCCGCAACTGCGACGAGAAGGAGCGCGACTTCGGCGGCTGCCGCTGCCAGGCTTTCCTGCTCACCGGCGATGCCGCGAATACCGATCCGGCCTGCGCCAGGTCGGAGCATCATCACCTGATCGAGGAAGCGATCGCCGAAAGCGGACGCCACGGCCGCACGGCTCAACCGCTCGTCATGCGTCAGACCTGCGCCGCGAAATGAAAACCCCCTACGACTCCGCGCACGGCACCGTACTCATGGGGATAGCGCTCACCGTCGCGCTCTACCTCCTGGCGCGGCTGCTGATGCACGCCTAGCGGCCATGGAAGCCGTGGTCGAGCTGCTGTTGCGCTGGATACATTTTTCCGCCGGCATCGTCTGGATCGGCCACAACTATGCGAGCGTCGTGCAGCAGCCCGCCTTTCGGCCGCTCACGCGCGCCGATCTTGTGGACGGCGAAAGCGCGCAATTCATGTCGCGCCTCAACCGCGAGCACGGTTTTTTCCGCTACGCCTCCATCGTCACATGGCTGGCAGGCATCGGCATGCTGCTGCAGCGCGGTTGGCTCGTCGATGCCTTGCTGCTGCGCGGCGCCCTCGTTCCGATCGGCATCGGCATGTGGATTGGCACGGCGATGCTGCTCAATCTCTGGCTGGTGCTGTGGCCGAATCAAAAGAAAGTGCTCGGCTTCGCCCCGGCTTCGGTCGAGCAACGCATCGCCTGCGCGCGCACGACCTTTCTCGCCTCGCGCACCAACACCATGCTGTCGATCCCCTTGCTGTTTTTCATGGCGGCGGGCGCGCATGGCGGCCTCCTTTTCGGCTGAGGGCCCCGCCTTCAACTTCGCAGCCGGCCCGGCCATGCTGCCGGCCGAGGTATTGGCGCGGCTGCGCGACGAATTGCCCGGCTGGCAGGGCGGCGGCATGACGGTCTGGGAGATGCCTTTCGACTGCGCGGCTTTCCGCGACATCCAGGCGCGGGCGGAGGCGGCGCTGCGCCGTCTGCTGGATATTCCGCCGCATTACCGCGTGTTGTTCATGCACGGCGGCGCCTCTCTGCAGTTTTCCCTGTTGCCGCTCAATCTGGGATGCGGCGGCGCCGGCGCGGATTATGTCGAGAGCGGCCACTGGTCGCGCAAGGCGATCGCCGAAGCCCGGCGCTACGGCCCGGTCAACATCGCCGCCAGCGCCGCATCGTCCGGCTCCTCGCGCCTGCCGCGGCAGGATGAATGGCGCTGTGATGCGCGGGCGGCCTATTGCCATGTCACGGCCAACGAAACCGCCGACGGCCTCGAATACCACTGGACGCCGGACACCGGCGCCGTACCCCTGGTCGCGGACATGAGTTCGAATCTGCTCAGCCGCCCCCTCGACGTGACGCGCTACGGCCTGATCTACGCCGGCGCGCAGAAGAACATCGGCCCGGCCGGCCTGACCCTGGTCATCGTGCGCGAGGATCTGCTGGGTCGGCCGGCTTGTGCCGCGACGCCTTCCGTGCTCGATTACCGCGTGCAGGCCGCGCACGGCTCGCGCTTCAACACGCCGCTCACCTACGCGATCTATCTCGCCGGCCTGGTCTTCGACTGGCTGGAGGCGGGCGGCGGACTCGCCGCCATGGCGGCGGCGAACGCGCGCAAGAGTTCCCGCATCTACGCCGCAATCGACGCCAGCGCCGGCTTCTACCGATGTGCGGCCGCCCCGGCCGACCGCTCGCGCATGAACGTCTGTTTCGCGCTGCCCGATGCTTCGGCGACCGCGGCGTTTCTGGCCCTGGCCGGCGAGCGCCGGCTGTTCCACCTGAAAGGCCACGGCGCGGTGGGTGGCATACGCGCCAGCCTGTACAACGCCATGCCGGAAGCCGGCGCCGCCGCGCTGGGCGAATTCATGACGGAATTCGCTGCGGCATACGATGCGCGACGGTAATGGCTGCATGAACGGACGGCTTGGCCTGCGCGGAAGCCTGATGCGCACCTTCGCGCTGACCGCCGCGCGGCTGGCCCGGCCCGTGGCGCGCGCATTTCCCTCTGGTCCCGAAAACGGGGGCGGTGCCGAGGCGATGGGACTGGTCTTCCCCTCCCCGCTCGGCCTGGCGGCCGGCCTCGACAAGAACGGCGACGCGCTGGCGACGCTCGCCGACCTGGGCT
The DNA here is from genome assembly GCA_016214145.1 of Rhodocyclales bacterium. Classification (GTDB taxonomy): domain Bacteria; phylum Pseudomonadota; class Gammaproteobacteria; order Burkholderiales; family Rhodocyclaceae; genus Desulfobacillus. The sequence continues at coordinate 24,201 of JACRPA010000003.1, read as the reverse complement.
TCGGCTGCATCGAGGTCGGCACGACGACGCCGCGCCCGGAGTACGGCAACCGCGGCGCCGAAATCCTGGCCGCCAATCTGGCCGCGACGCTGCCCGGGCTGCGCCGCCGCCTGGGCAGCCGTGCCCCGGTCATCGGCGTCAGCATCGGCATGAATGCGGGCACATCTCCCCGGCGCGCGGTGCGCGACTACCTGTTCGGCCTGGAACGCGTCTGGGCGCATGCCGATTACCTCACCGTCAATCTGCATGCGCCGAGCGCGGCGGAACTCATGCGGCCGCAGGGCGGTCGCGAGCTCGAGGCGTTGCTGCGCCAGTTGAAATCGGCGCAGGAATCGCGCGCCCGCGCCACGGCGCGCTACGTGCCACTGGTGGCGAAGATCGCGCTCGCCGGCGGCGCGTCGCATCGGCGTGCAGCAGCGGCCGCACTGCAAGCCGGCTTCGACGGCCTGCTGGTGTCGCTGAATGGCCCCCTCACCGACGCGGCCCGACTGCTGCGGGAATTCGCGCCTCCGTCCCGCGGCGAGGCGCCCGCGATCATTGCCGTCGGCGGCGTACGCGGCCTGGCCGACGTGCGGGAATTGCTCGCGGCCGGCGCAGCCCTGGTGCAGATCTACAGCGCCTTCGTCGGCGCCCCGCTGATCGCCCGGCGCATCGGACGCGATCTGGCGCGGTAGGTGATCAGACCCTAGTGTCCCGAGTTGGAAGTTCGTTGAAAGGTGTTAGCAAGAATGTGGGAGCGTTCCGAATTCGTGCGCAATCGGCGACAGGCAAGGCGCGAACCGCAGCCAGGTTGAACACCTGGCGAGGATTCGCAACGCCGCATGGCGGCGATTTAGCACGAATTCAGCAACGAACTTCCAACTCGGGACACTAGAACCGGCCCGAGGCGGCGTAGCGTTCGAGCGCCCCGGCCATCGCCTCGGCCATCGCCGGATGATAGGGATCGTGGCCCGCGGCTTGCACCCATTGCAGGGAGCTCCCCGCCGCCGAGGCGTGCGCCCGCCCGGCACCTTCGGGCCGGCAGACGCAATCCTCGGCGCCATGCAGGAAGAGCACGGGAAACCCGCGGAGACGGGCGCAGGCGGAGAGCACTTCCCCTTCTCCGAGCCAGCAGTCGTGGGTTAGATAATGGGCCTGAATGCGATATCGCAGCACCAGCGCCCGCAAGGCTTCGTCCTCCGGTGGCGCTGCCGCCGGCAGGCCGGACAGCGCCCGTTCCCACTCATTCCATCCGCATGCCAGGCGCGCGCGCTCGACGGTGTCGCCCTTGGCCAGCGCGCCGGCCAGCCAGGACAGCAGATTGTCGCGGGCCGCGACGGGCGCCAGGCGGGAAAATCGCTCCCAGGCCTCGGGGTGGCGGGCGGCGGCACCGCGAAAGAACCAGCGCAGATCGCCGCTCTCCGCAAGATAGATGCCGCGCAACAGGACGCCCCTCACCGCTTCCCGCTGCTTCGCGGCGTACAGGACCGCCAGCGTCGCGCCCCAGGAGCCGCCGGCCACCAGCCAGCGATCGATGCCCAGGTGGCGGCGCAGGCTATCCGCATCTTCCAGCAGCAGATCGGTGCGGTTGTCGCGGATTTCGCCCGCCGGCCGGCTGGCCCCGCAGCCGCGCTGGTCGAACTGGACGATCCGGTAGCGCAGCGGGTCGAAGAAACGGGTCTGCAACGGCGAACTGCCCGAGCCGGGTCCGCCGTGGAACAGGAGTACCGGAATCCCGTCCGCCGCGCCACGCTGGCTATAGGCGATCCGGTGGCCGTGGCCGACCGGCAGAAGACCTGCATCCCAAGGCTCGGCCTGAACATGGAGCCTGGGCGTGGGAGAAGGATGCATTGAAATTGGGCCGGCTGAAGGGTAAGGGGAAGCTTCGAGGGTCATGTCGCGATTTTAAGTTACAACCCCGGATCGCTCCCCTCCTCCCCCGCCAGCGCCGACTGCACCATCCTGCGCGTCAGGTGCGGCGCAAAGAGTTCAATGAATCCATAGGCGTAGCCGCGCAGCCAGGCGTTCTTGCGGATGCCGATGCGCGTGGTCGCCGACTCGAACAGGTGGGCGGCGTCCACCGCCCGCAATCCCTTGTCCGTCGACGGATCGTAGGCCATGTAGGCGACGATGCCGATGCCCAGTCCCAGTCCCACGTAAGTCTTGATGATGTCGGCGTCGATGGCCGTCAGCACGACGTTCGGCGCGAGCCCGCGCGCGGCGAAGGCCTTGTTGATCTGGCTGCGGCCGGTGAAGGCGAAGTCATAGGTGATGATCGGATATTTGGCGATCGCCTCCAGCGTCAGTGGCTTCGCCTTGAGGATGGGGTGCTCGGGCGGCGCGATGACGCAGCGGTTCCACTGGTAGCAGGGCAGCATCACCAGCTCGTCCTGCTCGCCGATGGCCTCGGTGGCGATGGCGAGGTCCGCCGCGCCGGCCAGCACCAGATCGCACACTTCGGTCGGGCTGCCCTGGCGCAGGCTCACCCTCACGTTCGGATGGCGCTGCATGAACTGCTGGACGATCGGCGGCAGGACGTAGCGCGCCTGGGTGTGGGTGGTGGCGATGGCCAGCGTGCCGGACTCCTCCGCGCCGAACTCCTTGCCGACGCTGCGCATGTTGTCGAGGTCGCGCAGCATGCGCTCGGCGATCTTCAGCACCTCGCGCCCCGGATCGGTGACGGCGGTGAGGCGCCGGCCCTGGCGCACGAATACATCGACGCCGAGCTCCTCCTCCAGTAAACGGATCTGCTTCGACACGCCCGGCTGCGAGGTATGCAGGGCGGCGGCGGCCTCGGAGACATTGAGGCCGCTGCGGGCGACCTCGAAGACATAGCGCAGTTGCTGGAGGTTCATAAGGCACTCTATATAATCATTGGTTATTTAATACTAACATTAAAGTATTTTTCAATTCTATAGGCCGCCACTACCATCCGTACCTACTATGGATGCGGCCTGCACACTCTCGGGATTCGTCGTCGGCGCCATCGTCGGCCTGACCGGCGTCGGCGGCGGCTCGCTCATGACGCCCTTGCTGGTGCTGCTGTTCGGCGTGCACCCGGCCACGGCGGTGGGCACCGACCTGCTCTACGCCGCGCTGACCAAGGCCGGCGGCACGGCGGTGCATGCCGGCCACCGCACGGTGGACTGGCGCGTTACCCGCCGCCTCGCCGCGGGAAGCCTGCCGGCGGCAGCGCTGACGCTGTCCTCCGTCTGGTATTTCAATGTCGATCGGGCCATCTTCTCGCACCTGATTTCAGGTGCGCTCGGCGTGGCGCTGCTACTCACCGCCGCCGCCCTCGTCTTCAAGGCCCGCGTGCAGCGCTTCGCTCTCAATCACCTCTCCGACGCCTGGCATACGCGCCGCGCCGCACCGATCACGGTGGCCGTCGGCGCCCTGCTCGGTGTCCTGGTCTCGCTTTCCTCGGTCGGCGCCGGCGCGCTCGGCGTCACCGCCCTGCTGTTCCTCTACCCGACCCTGCCGGCGGTGCGCATCGTCGGCTCGGACCTTGCCCACGCCGTGCCGCTGACCCTGGTCGCCGGCCTCGGACATTGGCTGCTCGGCAACATCGACTGGAGCCTGCTCGGGGCGCTGCTGCTCGGCTCGCTGCCCGGCATCTGGCTCGGCAGCCACTTCGCGGTGAAGGTGCCGGAGCGCTGGCTGCGCTCGGGGCTCGCCGCGCTGCTGATTCTTATCGGGGGAAAGCTTGTTTTCTAACCTCCCCGGTTTCGTAGGTCGGGCTTCAGCCCGACATCGACCGCCGCTGTCGGCCTGAAGGCCGACCTACATCGAAAGGAAACGTCATGTCACTGCTCAAATCCCTCTCCGACAACGACGAAATCGCCCACTACGAGGAAGCGCTCGCCCGCTACCTCGACCTGGAGCTCGACGCCGAGCGCTTCACCGCCCTGCGCCTGCAGCAGGGCGTGTACGGCCAGCGCCAGGAGGGCGTGAACATGGTGCGCATCAAGCTGCCGGGCGGCCGCCTCGATCCGGCGCGTCTGGCGGCCATCGCCGAGGTCGCCGAGAAGCATGTGCCGCAGCAGGTGGCGCACATCACGACGCGGCAGGACATCCAGTTGCACCACGTGCCGCTCGCCGAGACCGGTGCCGTGCTGCACCGCTTGGCGGAGGACGGCGTTACGACGCGGGAGGCCTGCGGCAACACCATCCGCAACATCACCGCCTGCCCGCTGGCCGGCGTCTGCCCGCGCGAGCACACCGACGTGACGAAACATCTCGACGGCGCCGTGGCGCACTTCCTGCGCAACCCGCTGAATCAGCAGATGCCGCGCAAGTTCAAGATCAGCTTCTCCGGCTGCGAGGCCGACTGCGCCCAGGGCCTGATCCACGACCTCGGCATCGTCGCCACGCGTCGCGGCGAACGTTCCGGATTTACGGTGCTGGCCGGTGGCGGCCTCGGCCACAAGCCGCACGAGGCCATCACCGTCGCCGAATTCATCGAGGAAAAGGATCTGCTGCCGGCAATGGAAGCCGTCATCACCCTGCACAACAAGTATTCCGATCGCACCAAGCGCGCGAAATCGCGCATCAAGTTCCTGGTGGACCGCTTCGGCGAGGCCGGCTTCATCGAGCGCTTCAACGAGGAGTTCGCGCGGACGCGGGCAGCGCTGGCCGACAAGCCGGTGCCGCAGGGGGAATGGCGCGCTGCCGCGCGCGGGCCGGTGCCAGGTCCCGGCGCGCCGCGCGTCTTCTTCGCCCAGAAACAGGCCGGCCTGCATGTGCTGCCGATCGCCGCGCCGCTCGGCCAGCTCAAATCCACCCAGCTCGCCGGTCTCGCCGCGCTGCTCGGCGAGTTCGGCCTGAACGACGTGCGCACCACGCAGGACCAGAACCTGATCGTCCTCAACGTGCCGGCGGCGCAGATTTCGGCGCTGACCGCTCGCTTGGCCGAGCTCGGCCTGAGGACGCCGCAGGCCGGCGACAACGTCGTCGCCTGCCCCGGCAGCTCGACCTGCCGGCTCGGCATCACCACCTCGATGCACGTCGCGCCCAAGCTCTCCGGCGGCAGGCACGACCTGCGCATCCGCGTCTCCGGCTGCCACAACGGCTGCGCCCAGCCGGAGTCGGGCGACATCGGCATCTACGGCGAGGGCAAGCGCCAGCACGGCAAGCTGATCCCGCACTACCAGATGTATTTCGGCGGCGACGGCACCAGCGCCTGCGGCGCGATCGCCCTGAAGGGGCCGTCGATTCCCGCGGCCCGCATCGAGCAGGCGATCCAGCGCGTGCAGAAAACCTACGACGAGGAGCACGTCGAAGGCGAGCGCTTCTTCGGCTGGGCGCAGCGCCAGGGCGCCGATCGCTTCCAGTCGCTGCTCGCCGACCTGACCCAGGTCTCGCGCTTCGAGCTGGCCAAGCTCGCCCGCGACCACGGTGACGCGGCGGATTTCCGCGTCGTCTCGCTCGGCGGCGGCGAATGCGCCTCGGCCACGGATGTGGCCATCGGCCGCGCCTTCTTCGATGCGGCGCACGAACGGGCCTACCGCGAGGCATTCACTTTTCAGCGCAAAGTCGAAGATGCCGCCGCCTGCGCCGAGGCGCAGCTCAAGCTTGTCGGCGAAGGCCTGGCCGGCTTCCTCGGCGGCGGCAAGGTGAAGGAGCTCGACGACATTGCCGCCGTGTTGCGGGGACTGACTTTTGCCGAAACGCTGGGCGAACGGCTCGGGCGGATTGCCGAAACGCTGTTTGGCCTTGTCGATTCCAGCGAGGACGAAGCGAAGCAGGTGTTCGCCGAGATCGATCAGTGGATCGTCGACGCCGCTGCCCTGTGCCAGGCACGCGATCCGCAACTGGACCTGCGCGGCGCCCTGCCTGCGCAGGCGCCCGCCGCTCGCAAGGCGGAACTGGCCACAGCCTGAATGAGGAATGTCATGAGTCTGGAAAAAATCCCGCAACAACGCATCCTCGATGCGGTCGCGCTGCTCAAGCGCATCGAAGGCGAGTTCGCCCCGGCCGCCTTCGCCAACAGCCTCGGCGCCGAGGACATGGTGCTGACCGACCTGATCGCGCGGCACACGCCCGGCATCGATATGTTCACCCTCGACACGGGCCGGCTGCACGAGGAGACCTACCGCCTGATGCAGAAGGTCGCCGACCAGTACGACCATCCCCTGCGCGTCTATTTCCCGCAACCCGAGGCCGTACAGCACTATGCGACCGGGCACGGCGTCAATGCCTTCTACGAAAGCATCGAGTTGCGCAAGACATGCTGCCAGGTGCGCAAGGTCGAGCCGCTCGGCCGCGCCCTCAAGGGCAAGGCGGCCTGGATCACCGGGCTGCGCCGCGAACAGGCGGTGACCCGGCGCGACCTGCCGGAACGCGAATTCGACGCCGCCCACGGCATCGAGAAATTCAACCCGCTCGCCGCCTGGAGCGAAGAGGAGGTGTGGGCCTATCTGCATGCCTATGGCGTGCCCACCAACGAATTGCACGAACGCGGCTTCCCCAGCATCGGCTGCGCGCCCTGCACGCGTGCGCTCGCCGCGGGCGAGGATGTCCGCGCCGGCAGATGGTGGTGGGAGGATCCTGCCACCAGGGAGTGCGGATTGCATCCGGCAAAGCGCAACAAGGCCGCCGCCTGAGGAACGCGAACATGAATGCTCCTGGCACCGCCTTCGCTCCGGCCGCCACGGGTCTGGATCACCTCGACTGGCTCGAAGCCGAGGCGATCCACATCCTGCGCGAAGTGGCCGGTCAATGCAGCAACCCCGTGCTGCTTTTCTCCGGCGGCAAGGATTCGATCTGCCTGCTGCGCCTGGCGGAAAAAGCCTTCCGCCCCGGCAAATTCCCCTTCCCCCTGCTGCACGTCGACACCGGACACAACTATCCGGAAGTGATCGCCTTCCGCGACCGGCGCGCCGCCGAACTCGGCGAGCGCCTCATTGTGCGCGCTGTCGAGGACTCGATGCGGCGCGGCACGGTGGTGCTGAAGTCACCTGGCGAATCGCGCAACAAGCACCAGTCGGTAACCCTGCTGGAAGCCATCGCCGAATTCGCCTTCGACGCCTGCATCGGCGGCGCCCGCCGCGACGAGGAGAAGGCGCGCGCCAAGGAGCGTCTGTTCTCGTTCCGCGACGAATTCGGCCAATGGGATCCGAAGAACCAGCGGCCGGAATTGTGGAGCCTGTACAACGCGCGCACCCAGCCGGGCGAGAACATTCGCGCCTTCCCCATTTCCAACTGGACCGAGCTGGATGTGTGGCAATACATCGCCCGCGAGGAGCTGGAACTGCCCTCGATCTACTTCGCCCACACGCGCCCGGTGGTGCGCCGCCACGGCGCCCTGGTGCCGCTGACCGCGCTCACGCCGCCGAGGGGCGGCGAAACAATCGAGGAGATCTCAGTGCGCTTCCGCACCGTCGGCGACATCACCTGCACGGCGCCGGTGGAATCACTCGCCGATACGCTGGAGAAGATCATCGCCGAGACCGCCCTTTCGACTATCACCGAGCGCGGCGCAACGCGGCTGGACGACCTGACCTCCGAGGCCTCGATGGAACAACGCAAGAAGGAGGGCTACTTCTGATGTCCGCCCCCGAGAAAATCCCCGGCATCCATTACCGCGACGCCGGCCTGCTGCGCTTCCTCACCTGCGGCAGCGTCGACGACGGCAAAAGCACGCTGATCGGCCGGCTGCTCTACGACAGCAAGTCCATCCTCGCCGACACGCTGCATGCCATCGAGCGCACGTCGATAAGGCGCGGCCTGGAGGCGGTCGACCTGTCGCTGCTCACCGACGGCCTGCAGGCCGAGCGCGAGCAGGGCATCACCATCGACGTCGCCTACCGCTATTTCTCCACCGGCACGCGCAAGTACATCATCGCCGATGCTCCCGGCCACGAGCAGTACACGCGCAACATGGTGACGGCGGCGTCCACCGCCAACCTGGCCGTCATCCTGGTGGATGCACGCAAGGGCGTGCAGACGCAGACGCGGCGGCATTCCTATATCGCCCACCTGGTCGGCATTCCGCACCTGGTGGTTGCCGTCAACAAGATGGACTTGGTCGGCTACTCGCGGGAAGCATTCGAACGCATCCGCCAGGCCTACCTCGAATTCGCCGCCGGCCTGGGCATCCACGACGTCCGCTTCATTCCCCTCTCGGCCTTGAACGGCGACATGGTGGTGGAACGCGGCGACAGGCTCGACTGGTACAACGGGCCGACACTGATGGAACTGCTCGAGGCGGCTCCGGCCGCGCACAGCGAGGCAAGGGAGCCGTTCCGCTTCCCGGTGCAATATGTCTGCCGTCCGCGCACGGCAGAGCACCACGACTTCAGGGGCTACATGGGCCGCGTCGAGTCGGGCGAAATTTCCGTCGGCGACGAGGTGCAGGTGCTGCCTTCCGGCCGCACGACGCGCATCAGGGAAATCCGCCTCCTCGACCGGTCCCTGCCGCAGGCCGCCAGCGAGCGCTCGGTCACGCTGCTGCTGGAAGATGAAGTCGACATTTCGCGCGGCGACATGATAGTCAGTCCCGCCAATACGCCGAGCGTCACGAAGCTGGTCGAGGCGATGGTCTGCTGGCTGGCGGAAACGCCGCTGGAGGCCGGCCGCAAGCTCCTGCTGCGCCACACCACGCGCGAAACCAGGGCCCTGGTGGCAGCCATCGAGTACCGTCAGGACATCAACGAACTCAAGCGCATATCGGGCGGCCGGCTGGCGATGAACGACATCGGCAGCATCACGTTCAAGCTGGCACAGCCGTTGTTTGTCGATCGTTACCGGGACAACCGCGCCACGGGCGCTTTCATTCTCATCGACGAAGCGACGAACAATACCGTCGGCGCGGGGATGATCGTCTAAAGACTTTCCGGATAACCGAACAGGCCGGGCGCGCCGCCGGTGTGTACGAACAGCAGGGACTGATCCTTGCCGAAGCGCCCGCTGCGCGCCAGCGCAATAAAGCCGGCGAAGGCCTTGCCGGTGTAGACGGGATCGAGCACCAGGCCCTCGAAGCGCGCCGCCAGAGACAGGGCTTCGCGCATGGAGTCGGTCGGCCTGGCGTAGCCGGGGCCGACGAAGTCATCCAGCACGTTCACCGATGCAGCCACGTCGTCATGGTCGTGTCCGAGCAGGCGCAACGCCCCGGCCGCCTGCGCGGCAGCCAGCGCTTCCTGTTCGCTACGGCTGCCCTCGACGGCGATGCCCGTCACCGGCGTACCGCCTGTCATCAGCATGCCGGCCACCAACCCGCCCTGCGTGCCGCCGCTGCCGGTGGCCACAACAACCGACTCGAACGTCACGCCATTTTCGGCGCCCTGCGCCATGATTTCCCGGGCACAGACGACATAGCCGAGGTTGCCCAGGCCGCAACTGCCGCCGACGGGGATGCAGTAGGGCCTGCGCCCCTCTCCGCGCAGCGCTTCGGCACGCGCTGCCATGAAGGCTTCGCGGCTTTCCTGCGCTGCGAGCACATGCAACCGCGCCCCGAACAGGCGGTCTAGCAGCACGTTGCCGCCGTGGAGGTAGGCTTCCGTGGCATGGCTGCCGCGGCGCAGGATCAACTCACAATCGAGTCCCAGCCGCGCGCAGGCGGCCGCGGTCTGACGCGCATGGTTGGATTGCATGGCGCCGACCGTGAGCACGATGTCAGCACCCTGCGCCCGTGCTTCGCCGAGAAGAAACTCCAGCTTGCGCAGCTTGTTGCCGCCGAGGCCGAGGCCGGTGAGGTCGTCGCGCTTGACGTAGAGCCGCGGCCCCCCGAGATGCGCCGACAGTCGCGGCAGCGGCTCGACCGGCGTCGGCAGCAGGGAAAGTGCAACGCGCGGAAAGCGGGACAGGTCCATAAGCTCAGCTTAGCAGCCGACCGCAGAAACGACAAAGCCCGCCGAAGCGGGCTTTGTTTCGAAGCTGAAACGCTTATTCCGCGGCGACGGGCGCCCCGGCGGCCTGCTCCGGGCGATCCACCAGTTCGACCAGCGCCATCGGAGCGTTGTCGCCCTGGCGGAAACCGAATTTCAGGATGCGCAGGTAGCCGCCGTTGCGGTTGGCGAAGCGCGGTCCCAGTTCGTCGAAAAGCTTGGTGACGATGTCGCGGTCGCGCAGGCGGTTGAAGGCCAGGCGGCGGTTGGCAAGCGAAGGCTTCTTGCCCAGCGTGATCATGGGCTCGACGACGCGGCGCAGTTCCTTCGCCTTGGGCAGCGTGGTCTTGATCGTCTCATGAAGCAACAGGGAGTTGGTCATGTTGCGCAGCATCGCCAGGCGATGGCTGCTGGTGCGGTTGAGTTTGCGTAGGCCGTGACGGTGGCGCATTGGATACCTCTTGTTCTATCGGCTGCCGTGGTTACGACAGCTTTTCCAGGCCCATCGGGGGCCAGTTTTCGAGCTTCATGCCCAGGGTGAGGCCCCGCGAGGCCAGCACTTCCTTGATCTCGTTGAGCGATTTGCGGCCGAGGTTCGGCGTCTTGAGCAGTTCCGTCTCGGTGCGCTGGATCAGGTCGCCAATGTAGTAGATGTTCTCGGCCTTGAGGCAGTTGGCCGAGCGCACCGTCAGCTCGAGATCGTCCACCGGGCGCAGCAGGATCGGATCGACCTGGCTAGGGCGCGGCGCCTCGACGGCGATCGGCGTGCCTTCGAGGTCGGCGAAGACGGAGAGCTGCTCCATCAGCACGCGCGCGGCGTAGCGGATGGCTTCCTCCGGCTCGATGGCGCCGTTGGTCTCGATGTCCATGATCAGCTTGTCCAGGTCGGTGCGCTGCTCGACGCGGGCGGACTCGACCGTATAGGCGACGCGGCGGACCGGGCTGAAGGAGGCGTCGATCATGATGCGGCCGATGCCCTTGGTCTCGCTGCCGACCGGACGGGTGTTCGCCGGGACGTAGCCGCGGCCGCTTTCGACCTTGATCTGCATTTCCAGCTTGCCGCCGGGGGCGACATGGGCGATCACGTGATCGGGGTTGATGATTTCGACGTCGTGACCGGCTTCGATATCGGCAGCGGTGACAACGCCCTCGCCCGACTTGGCAAGCGTCAGCACGGTCTCGCCGCGGCCGTGCAGCTTGAGCACGACACCCTTCAGGTTGAGCATGAGGTCGACAACATCCTCGCGCACGCCGTCCAGCGTGGAGTACTCGTGCAGGACGCCCTCGATATTCACCTCGGTCGGCGCCGAGCCGGGCATCGAGGACAGCAGGATGCGGCGCAGGGCATTGCCGAGCGTATGGCCATAGCCGCGCTCGAACGGCTCCATGACGACGCGGGCATGCACCGGGGAGAGGGTTTGCACATCGATGATGCGCGGTTTCAGCAGCGAATTCGCTTGCATCTGGTTCCCTTCAGATTCGTTGCGTCAGCGAGACGTCGGGTTAGCGCGAATACAATTCGACGACCAGGCTTTCGTTGATCGTCGCCGGCAGGTCGGTGCGCGCCGGATAAGTCTTGAAAATGCCCTTGCCGGCCTTGGCGTCAACCTCGATCCACTCCGGGAAACCGCGCGACTCGGCGGCATCCAGCGCAGCCTTGACGCGCAAATGGCCGCGCGCCTTATCAGCCAGCGCCACGGTGTCGCCGGGACGCAGGTCGTAGGAAGGAATGTTCACGCGCCTGCCGTTGACCAGCACGCCGTTGTGGCGCACCAGCTGTCGCGCCTCGGCACGGGAAGCGCCGAAGCCCATGCGATAGGCTACGGTGTCCAGGCGGCTTTCCAGCAGCTGCAAGAGGTTCTCGCCGGTCTGTCCCTTGCGGCGATCGGCTTCGGCGTACACCTTGCGGAACTGGCGCTCGAGAATGCCGTAGGTACGGCGGATTTTCTGCTTTTCACGCAGTTGCACACCATAACCGGACAGGCGCTGGCCGGACTTCTGGCCATGTTGGCCAGGAGCATAGGAACGGCGCTCAACGGCGCATTTGTCGGTAAAGCACTTCTCGCCTTTCAGGAAGAGCTTTTCGCCTTCCCGGCGGCATTGACGGCATTTGGCATCTAGGTTACGGGCCACGGTTCAACTCCTGACGTTCTCTGGCTCTCAGACGCGGCGCTTTTTCGGCGGGCGGCAGCCGTTATGGGGAATCGGCGTAATGTCGGTGATGCTGGTGATCTTCATGCCGATCGCGTTGAGCGCGCGAACCGCGGATTCGCGGCCGGGGCCAGGGCCCGTAATGCGCACTTCCAGATTCTTCACGCCACATTCCTGTGCAGCCTTGCCGGCGTGCTCGGCGGCGACCTGGGCGGCAAATGGCGTGCTTTTGCGTGAGCCCTTGAAGCCGGCGCCGCCGGAAGTTGCCCAGGACAGGGCGTTGCCCTGGCGGTCGGTGATCGTGATGATCGTGTTGTTGAAGGACGCATGAACGTGGGCAATGCCCTCGGCAACGTTCTTCTTGACCTTCTTGCGCGCCTTGGTGGTGGCGGATTTCGTAACCATCTGTCAGTTCCTTACTTCGTCATACGGATCGCCTTGCGCGGACCCTTGCGCGTGCGAGCGTTGGTGCGCGTGCGCTGGCCGCGACAGGGCAGGCCCTTGCGATGCCGCACGCCGCGATAACAGCCGAGATCCATCAGGCGCTTGATGCTCATGGTCACTTCGCGGCGCAGGTCGCCCTCGATCGTGAACTTGCCGACTTCCTCGCGCAGCTTGTCCATCTGCGTGTCGGTCAGATCCTTGATCTTCGCCGCGTGCGCAATGCCGGCGGCAGTGCAGATCTTCTGCGCGCGCGTGCGGCCGATGCCGTATATCGCGGTCAACGCGATGGCGGTGTGTTGATGGTTGGGGATGTTTACCCCAGCGATGCGGGCCATAAGCGTAGACCTTTCGTCATCCCAAAAAAGCGAAACCGTTAATTATATCCGAGCCGCCCTGCTTGATCAACCTTGGCGCTGCTTGTGGCGGGGGTCCGTACAAATGATGCGGACCACGCCCTTGCGGCGGATGACCTTGCAGTTGCGGCACAGCTTTTTGACCGAAGCGAGAACTTTCATGTTTTTACTCCCGTAATGCTTCCTTACTTGGCGCGGAAGGTGATGCGGCCCTTGGTCAGGTCGTAGGGTGTCAACTGCACCGTCACCTTGTCACCCGGCAGAATGCGAATATAGTGCATGCGCATCTTGCCCGATATAAATGCATGGATCACGTGGCCGTTCTCGAGCTTCACCTTGAAGGTCGCGTTGGGCAGGTTTTCCTGGACCTCGCCCTGCATCTCGATAACGTCTTCCTTGGACATGCGCCCTATCTGCCGGGGATCCCCGCCCCTTTGAAATTCGCTTTCTTCAACAGGCTTTCATACTGGTGAGACATAACGTAGGCCTGCACCTGCGACATGAAATCCATGGTCACCACGACGATAATCAGCAAGCTGGTTCCGCCGAAGTAGAACGGCACGTTCCACTTCAGGATGAGGAATTCCGGCAGCAGACAGACCAAAGTGACATAGATCGCGCCGGCCAGCGTCAAACGCATCAGGATCTTGTCGATGTATCGGGCCGTCTGGTCGCCGGGACGGATGCCGGGAACGAAGGCGCCGCTCTTCTTCAGGTTGTCCGCCGTTTCCTTCGAGTTGAAGACCAGTGCAGTATAGAAGAAGCAGAAAAAAACGATCGCCGCAGCGTAGAGCATGACGTAGATCGGTTGGCCTGGCGAGAGCGTCGCCGCGATGTCCTTCAGCCAAAACATGCCTTCGCTGGAGCCGAACCAGCCGGCCACGGTGGCGGGAAAGAGGATGATCGACGAGGCAAAGATCGGGGGAATGACACCCGACATGTTGAGCTTCAACGGCAGATGCGAGCTCTGTCCGCCATAAACCTTGTTGCCGACCTGACGCTTGGCATAATTCACCAGGATCTTGCGCTGCCCTCGCTCGACGAAAACAACGAAGCCGGTTACCAGAAACACCAGGGCGATGATGAAGATCGCCGTCAGTGCGTGCATGGCGCCGGTGCGCACCAGTTCGAGCAGCCCGCCGATGGCATTGGGCAGGCCAGCCGCGATACCGGCGAAAATGATGATGGAAATGCCGTTGCCCAGGCCGCGCTCGGTGATTTGCTCGCCCAGCCACATGAGAAACATGGTTCCGGTCAGCAGCGTCGTTACACAGGTTACGCGGAACAGGATGCCCGGATCGAGCACCAGGCCGGCCTGCGATTCGAGCGCAATGGCGATGCCGAGACCTTGAACCAGGGCCAGTCCGACGGTGCCATAGCGGGTGTACTGGGTGATCTTGCGCCGGCCGGCCTCGCCTTCCTTCTTCAGCGCCTCCATCGATGGCAGCGCCACCGTCATCAGCTGCATGATGATCGAGGCGGAAATGTAGGGCATGATGCCCAGCGCGAAGATGGTGAAGCGCGACAGCGCGCCGCCCGAAAACAGGTTGAAGATGCCGAGAATGCCGCCCTGCTGGCCCTGGAATAGCTCGGCCAGACGCACCGGATCGATGCCCGGCACAGGAATGTGCGCGCCGATGCGATAAACGATCAAAGCGCCGAGCAGGAACACCAGCCGGCGCTTCAGATCGCCGAACTTGCCGGCCTTGCCCAGGGTTGCCGTTTCGGTGGCCAAGACGTTTCCCGATTACTCCGCTGCGACGCTGCCGCCGGCGGCTTCGATGGCGGCCTTGGCGCCCTTGGTGGCGCCGACGCCCTTCAGCGCGACCTTCTTGGTCAGCTTCCCCGACAGGATGACCTTGGCCGAAAGCGCATCGCCCGGCACAACACCGGCCTGCTTGAGCACCAGCAGGTCAATCTCGCCAACCGGCAGCTTCTCCAGATCGGATAGGCGCACCTCGATATTGCGCGCACGCGTCAGAGAGACGAAGCCGCGCTTGGGAAGGCGGCGCTGCAGCGGCATCTGGCCGCCCTCGAAGCCGACCTTGTGGAAACCGCCGGCGCGGGACGTCTGGCCCTTGTGGCCGCGACCGGCCGTCTTGCCGAGTCCGCTGCCGATGCCGCGTCCGACACGGCGCTTGGCGTGCTTGGCGCCGGCCGCTGGTTTGAGATTGTTCAGTTCCATTTAGCCCTCACACTTCACGAGGTAGGCGACCTTGTTGATCATGCCGCGCACCGCCGGCGTGTCCACCAGTTCCACCGTATGGTTGCGACGCTTGAGTCCGAGACCGCGCACGGTGGCGCGATGATCCTGCTTGGTGCCCATCAGGCCCTTCACCAGGGTGACTTTGACTTTCTTCTCGGCCATGGCTTACCTCTGGATCTCTTCGACGGTCTTGCCGCGCTTGGCCGCAACTTCCGCCGGCGTGCTCATCTTGGTGAGCCCGTCGAGGGTCGCGCGCACCACGTTGTACGGGTTGGTCGAGCCGAGACACTTTGCCAGTACGTCGGTCACGCCCATCACTTCGAAGACGGCGCGCATCGGGCCGCCGGCGATGATGCCGGTACCGGCCGAAGCCGGCTGCATCAACACGCGCGAAGCGCCGTGCTCGCCGATCACGGCATGCTGCAGCGTGCCGTTCTTGAGGGAAATCTTCACCATCTTGCGGCGCGCTTCTTCCATCGCCTTCTGCACGGCAACGGGCACTTCGCGGGACTTGCCCTTGCCCATGCCGATGCTGCCGTCGCCGTCGCCGACCACGGTGAGTGCGGCGAAGCCGAGGATTCGGCCACCCTTCACCACCTTGGTGACGCGGTTGATGGAGACCATCTTCTCGCGCAGGCCGTCATCACGCTCTTCGGACGCCTGCGGTTTCCTTGTCTGCGGTTTTGCCATTGCTAACCTCGCTTAGAACTTGAGTCCGCCTTCACGCGCGGCTTCGGCCAGCGCCTTGACACGGCCGTGGTACATCAAGCCGGAACGGTCGAAGGCAACCGTCTCGACGCCGGCAGCCTTGGCACGCTCGGCGATCAGCTTGCCGACCAGAGTGGCCGCCTTGACGTTGCCGCCGCTGGGCGCCTGCTTGCGTACACCCTCTTCGACCGTCGAGGCGGCCGCCAGCACCTTCGCGCCGGCGCCGTCGATGATCTGGGCATAGATGTGGCTGTTGGAGCGATGCACGCAAAGGCGCACCACCTTGAGTTCGGCAATCTTGGCTCGAGTTTTGCGAGCTCTGCGCAAACGCGCCTGCTTTTTGTCCATTGCGGTACCCTTACTTCTTCTTCGTTTCTTTCAGAACGATGACCTCGTCCGCGTAGCGCACGCCCTTGCCCTTGTAAGGCTCCGGCGGGCGATAGCCGCGCACTTCGGCCGCCACCTGACCCACGACCTGCTTGTCGATGCCCTTGATGATGATTTCCGTCTGCGAGGGCGTTTCCACCTTGATGCCGGCAGGCATGTCATGCACCACCGGGTGCGAGAAGCCCAGTGTAAGGTTGAGTTTGGCACCCTGCGCCTGGGCGCGGTAGCCGACGCCGACCAGGGTCAGTTTCCTTTCGAACCCCTTGGTGACGCCCGTCACCATGTTGGCCAGCAGGGCTCGCATCGTGCCGGAATGGGCGCTGCCGTTTTCGACACCCGCCACAGCCTTGCACTGCAGCTTGTCGCCGTCGCGTTCAATGCTGACCGCCGGATGCACCGCCTGCTTGAGCGTGCCGAGCGGGCCCTTGACGCTGATTTCGGCCGCCGTCAGAGTGATATCCACACCCTTGGGAAGTTCGACCGGATATTTTGCAATACGTGACATCGCTCTCTCCTTACGCCACGATGCACAGCACTTCGCCACCGACATTGGTGGCACGGGCGCGGCGGTCGGTCATGACGCCCTTGGGCGTCGAAACGATGGCGATGCCCAGGCCGTTCATCACGCGGGGCAGGTCGCCCGAGCCTTTGTAGACACGCAGGCCGGGGCGCGAGATCCGTTCGATGCGCTCGATCACCGGACGACCGGCATAGTACTTTAGGGCGATGTCCAGCTGCGACTTGCCTTCAGCGTCGCGCACGGCGAAATCGTCGATATAGCCCTCGTCCTTCAGCACGGCGGCAATGGCCACCTTGAGCTTGGATGATGGCATGGCAACGGAGTTTTTCTGGGCCATCTGCGCATTGCGGATGCGCGTCAGCATATCGGCGACCGGGTCAGTCATGCTCATTCTCGATCTCCTCTTACCAGCTGGCCTTGATCATGCCGGGCACTTCGCCGCGCATGGCCACTTCGCGCAGCTTGTTGCGGCAAAGACCGAATTTGCGGAAGTATCCGCGCGGACGGCCGGTCAACTCGCAACGGTTGCGCTGTCGCACCGGGCTGGAATTGCGCGGCAGTTGCTGAAACTTCAGCCGCGCCTCCATACGCTCCTCGTCGGAGAGCCTGGCATTGTTGATGGTGGCGAGCAGTTCGGCGCGCTTGGCGGCGTATTTGGCCACCGTCTTGGCGCGCTTGGCTTCGCGATTCTTGAGTGCAAGTTTCGCCATGTTTCCCTCAGTTCTTGAAGGGGAATTTGAAGGCGGCGAGAAGCGCCTTGGCTTCTTCGTCGGTCTTCGCGGTTGTCGTGATGCTGATGTTCATGCCGCGCAGGGCGTCGATCTTGTCATACTCAATCTCCGGGAAGATGATCTGCTCCTTGACGCCCAGGTTGTAGTTGCCGCGGCCGTCGAATGACTTGCCCGAAATGCCGCGAAAGTCTCGGATGCGCGGCAGGGCAACGCTGACCAAACGGTCGAGAAACTCATACATGCGGCCACCGCGCAATGTGACCATGCAGCCGATTGGGTAACCTTCTCGGATCTTGAAACCGGCAATGGACTTCTTCGATTTGGTCGTGACAGGCTTCTGTCCGGCAATCTTGGTCATGTCGCCCACCGCGTGCTCGAGCACCTTCTTGTCGCCGACTGCCTCGCCCACGCCCATGTTGAGCGTGATCTTGGTGATGCGGGGAACTTCCATGACCGACTTGTAGCCGAATTTCTTGGTCAGATCGGCCATCACGGTCTGTTTATAGTATTCCTGCAAGCGCGCCATAAGTCTTTCCTTACGCTTCCACGGTTTCGCCGTTCGACTTGAACATGCGGACCTTGCGGCCGTCGTCCAGCGTTTTGAAGCCGATTCGGTCGGCCTTCTGCGTGGCCGGGTTGATCAGAGCCACGTTTGAAACATGAATCGGCATTTCCTTCTCCAGAATGCCGCCGGGCTGCCCTTTGACGGGGTTCGGCCGGGTGTGCCGCTTGACCTTGTTCACGCCCTCGACGAGCACGCGCTCATCTTCGTAGCGGCGCAGCACGGCGCCGCGCTTGCCCTTGTCCTTGCCGGCGATGACGATGACGTCGTCGCCCTTGCGAATTTTGTTCATGGCCTGAATCCTCAGAGAACTTCGGGCGCCAGGGAGACGATCTTCATGAAGCGCTCGTTGCGCAGTTCGCGCGTCACCGGGCCGAAGATGCGCGTGCCGATCGGCTCGAGCTTGTTGTTGAGCAGCACTGCGGCATTGCCGTCGAACTTGACAACCGAGCCGTCCGGGCGGCGCACGCCCTTCGCGGTACGCACCACCACGGCGCTATAGACCTCGCCCTTCTTGACGCGACCGCGCGGTGCGGCATCCTTGATGCTCACCTTGATCACATCGCCGATGCCGGCGTAGCGGCGCTTGGAGCCGCCCAGCACCTTGATGCACATGACAGAACGCGCGCCTGTGTTATCGGCGACATTCAGCACCGTCTGCATTTGAATCATTTTTCAATCTCCAACTTAATCGCAGCATGAGCCGCGGTCAGTCTTGGAACCCGTCTGGGTTGGACCCGACCAGCGAACCAGTCAGGCATAAAATCCGTTCAGTACCAATGCTGGCGCCGAACGAAGAAAAGAGCCGTGTATTCTAGCGAAATTCGCCGGCCATGTAAACATGGCCGAACAAATTAAATCGCGCGGGACTTCTCCACCACGCGTGTCACGCGCCAAGCCTTGGTCTTGGAAACAGGGGCGCATTCCTCGATCTGCACGACGTCGCCGGCGCCCGCCTCGAGGCCCTCGATATGGGCAGCGTACTTGCGGGAACGGGTGACGATCTTGCCGATCGGGTGCTTGACCCGGCGCTCAACCAGGACCGTAACGGTTTTCTGCATCTTGTCGCTGACGATGCGACCGGTCAGGGTGCGTCGCACTTTCTGGGTTGCCTCGCTCATTTTGCTGCCGCCTTTTCACGCAAGAGGGTTTTCACGCGCGCAATATCCTTGCGCACCTTGCCGATCTGGCTGGTGTTCTGCAGTTGCTGAGTCGAAACCTGCATTCGCAGCGAGAATTGTGCTTTGCGCAATTCCAGCAGTTCCTTGTTCAGATCGGCCGTGTCCTTGGCCCTGAGTTCATTCGCTTTCATGATCACCCCACCTGGCGCACGACGAACGTCGTCTCTATCGGCAGCTTGGCCGCGGCCAGCGCAAAAGCCTCGCGAGCCAGCGTCTCGTCCACCCCATCCATTTCGTAAATCACCTTGCCCGGCTGTATCTCGGCGACGTAGTACTCCGGGTTGCCCTTGCCGTTGCCCATCCTCACCTCTGCCGGCTTCTGCGAAATCGGCTTGTCGGGGAAAATGCGTATCCAGATGCGGCCGCCGCGCTTGATATGACGCGTCATGGCGCGGCGGGCGGCTTCGATCTGGCGCGCCGTGAGGCGGCCGCGGCCGATGGCCTTGAGGCCGTATTCGCCAAAGCTCACCTTGGTGCCGCGCGTGGCGATGCCCTTGTTGCGGCCCTTCTGTTCCTTGCGGTATTTCCTGCGTGCTGGTTGCAGCATGACTCTTACTCCTTACCTTCTGCCTTGGGCGCGGCTGGCTTGCGCACGCGTTTGGCAGGCGCCTTGGCCGGCACGGCAGCCTCGCCCGCGGGAGCGGCCTCCGGCTTGGTTTCGGCAGACTTGGTGGCGGGCTTGCGCGGCACACGCGGCTTGGCGGCCGGCTTCGCCTCCCCTTCGCCTTCGGCCTTGACGGCCGGACGGGCCGGAGCCTTGCGCATCTTCTTCGCCGGTTCCTCGGCGGGGGCGGCTTCCGGCGCGGCGGCCAGCTGTTCGTTGCGCGCCATCGTCTCACCCTTGAACACCCACACCTTGATGCCGATGATGCCGTAAGTGGTCTTGGCTTCCGATGTGCCGTAATCGATATCAGCGCGCAGGGTATGCAACGGCACGCGGCCTTCGCGGTACCACTCGCGGCGGGCGATCTCGGCGCCGTTCAGGCGACCGGAGCTCATGATCTTGATACCCTGAGCGCCGAGGCGCATGGCATTCTGCATGGCGCGCTTCATGGCGCGGCGGAACATGATGCGCTTCTCGAGCTGCTGGGCGATCGAGTCTGCAATCAACTGTGCGTCAGTCTCCGGCTTGCGGATTTCCTCGATGTTGACATGCACCTGGACGCCCATGATCTTCTGCAGGTCCGCCTTCAGATGCTCGATATCCTCGCCCTTCTTGCCGATGACGACGCCAGGGCGGGCCGAATACACCGTGATGCGGGCGTTCTTGGCCGGGCGCTCGATGACGACGCGGCCGACCGAGGCATGCGCCAGTTTCTTCTTCAGGTAATCGCGCACCTCAATGTCTTCGTTGAGCATTCCCGGGAAGTTCTTGCTGTTGGCATACCAGCGCGAGCCCCAGTTGCGTGTGACCGCGAGGCGGAAACCGATCGGGTGTATCTTCTGTCCCATAGCTTCTCCTTACTTCCTTCCGGATTTCTTCGCCGGCGCGTCACCGACGGTGACATAGATATGGCAGGTCGGCTTGAGGATCTTGAAGCCGCGGCCCTTGGCGCGGGGCATGAAGCGCTTGAGCACCGTGCCCCGCTCAACATGGATTGTCCTGACCTGCAACGTATCGATGTCGGCACCGTCATTGTGCTCGGCGTTGGCGATGGCCGACTCGAGCACCTTCTTGATGATCTTGGCACCCTTCTTGGGCGAGAACGTCAGGACGTTGAGCGCCTGGTCGACCGGCAAGCCTCGGATCTGGTCGGCGACGAGCCGGCCTTTCTGCGCCGAGAGGCGGACGCCACGCAATGTCGCATTGGTTTCCATCATCTCTCCTTACTTCTTGACCACGGCTTTTTTTGTGCCGGCGGTATGGCCCTTGAACGTGCGCGTCAGGGCGAACTCGCCGAGCTTGTGGCCGACCATGTTTTCCGAGATATACACCGGAATATGCTGCTTGCCGTTATGCACGGCAATGGTCAGGCCGACGAAATCCGGCAGGACGGTGGAGCGCCGCGACCAGGTCTTGATCGGGCGCTTGTCGTTGGTGGCGCGCGACGTTTCCACCTTCTTTTCCAGGTGGGCGTCGACGAACGGGCCTTTCTTAACTGAACGTGCCATGCTTCACCTCTTATTTCTTGTGTCGGCGCTGGACGATCATGCTGTCCGTGCGCTTGTTGCGGCGCGTGCGGTAACCTTTTGTCGGCGTGCCCCACGGGCTGACCGGATCGCGGCCGGCCGCGGTCTTGCCTTCGCCGCCGCCGTGCGGGTGGTCGATCGGGTTCATCGCCACGCCCCGCACCGTCGGGCGGATGCCGCGCCACCGCTGTGCGCCTGCCTTGCCGATGGAGCGCAGGTTGTTTTCCTCGTTGCCGACCTCGCCTATCGTCGCACGGCATTCGACGTGCACGCGGCGAATCTCGCCGGACCGCAGGCGCAGCTGGGCGTAGCTGCCTTCGCGCGCCAGAAGTTGCACCGACGTGCCAGCGGCGCGCGCCAGCTGGGCACCCTTGCCGGGCACCATTTCGATGCAGTGGATGGTGGTGCCCACCGGGATGTTGCGCAGCGGCAGGGCGTTGCCCGGCTTGATCGGGGCCTCGGAACCGCTGACCACCTGCGTACCTACCGCCACTCCCTTGGGAGCCACGATATAGCGACGTTCGCCGTCGGCATAGCAGAGGAGTGCCAGATTGGCACTGCGGTTCGGGTCGTACTCGAGCCGCTCGACATTGGCGGGGATGCCATCCTTGTTGCGGCGGAAATCCACAATGCGGTAATTCTGCTTGTGGCCACCGCCCTTATGCCGCGTGGTGATATGGCCGTGGTTGTTGCGGCCTGCCTTGCTGTTTTTCTTCTCGATCAGCGCGGCAACCGGCGCACCTTTGTGCAGGTCTGGATTGACGACCTTGACGACGGCGCGGCGACCGGCGGAAGTGGGTTTGACTTTAACGAGTGCCATGGTTTACTCCCCCGCCGCGAAGTTGATTTCCTGACCAGGCTTAAGACAGACATAAGCTTTTCTGACGTCGTTGCGGCGGCCGACAAAGCGGCCGTGGCGCTTTTCCTTGCCTTTCAGGTTGGAGACCTGCACCGACTCGACCTGCACCTTGAAGAGCAGTTCGACGGCGGCCTTGATCTCCGGCTTGGTGGCGTCCGGCGCAACGATGAAGATCACCTGTTCGTTCTTGTCGGCGACGTAGGTCGCCTTCTCGGAGATCTGCGGCGCGACGAGGACCTGCAGCAGACGTTCCTGGTTGAAAGTGCTCATCCCAGCATCTCCTCCATCTTGGCCACCGCACCCTTGGTCAGCAGCACGTTCTTGAAGCGAACCAGCGAGATCGGATCGGTTTCATTCACCTCGATCACCAGGACATTGGGCAGGTTGCGCGAAGACAGGTAGAGGTTCTCGTCCAGGTTATCGGTGATCACCAGCACGGACTCCAGTCCCATGCCCTTGATCTTCTGCGCCAGCAGCTTGGTTTTCGGCGATTCAACCGAGAAATTCTCGATCACGGCCAGGCGATCTTCGCGGGCCAACTGCGAGAGAATCGCCGCCAGTCCGGCGCGATACATCTTGCGATTGACCTTGTGGCTGAAATTCTCGTCCGGCCGATTCGGGAAGATGCGGCCGCCGCCACGCCACAGCGGGCTGGAGGACATGCCGGCGCGAGCGCGGCCGGTGCCCTTCTGACGCCACGGCTTCTTGGTCGTGTGGCTGACCTCGCCACGGTCCTTCTGCGCACGGTTGCCGGAGCGGGCATTGGCCTGGTAGGCAACAACGACCTGATGCACCAGGGCTTCGTTGTAGTCGCGACCGAACAGCGCGTCGGATGCCTGCAGGGTCGACGCGGCCTTGCCTTGTTCATTGATCAGTTTGAGTTCCATCGCGCCCCCTTAGCCCTTGACCGCCGGATGGACCACGACGTCGGTGCCGCGGCTGCCGGGAACGGCGCCCTTGACGAGCAACAGCTGGCGCGCCTCATCGACGCGGACGATTTCGAGGTTCTGCATAGTGCGCTGCGCGTCGCCCAAGTGTCCGGCCATTTTTTTGCCAGGAAAAACGCGGCCCGGATCCTGGTTCATGCCGATCGAACCCGCCGAGTTGTGCGACACGGAGTTGCCGTGGCTGGCCCGGTTAGACGAGAAGTGGTGACGCTTGATGGCGCCGGAAAAACCTTTGCCCAATGTGGTGCCGGTCACGTCCACCTTCTGGCCCGGCTGGAAAATCGTCACGCCAATCACGTCACCCGCCTTGAAGTTGGCGAGCTGATCGGCCGCGATACGAAATTCCTTGAGGACATGGCCGGCTTCGACGCCGGCCTTGGCGAGATGCCCGGCAGCCGGCTTGCTCACACGGCTGGCGCGGCGTTTGCCGTAGGTCACCTGCACCGCGGCGTAGCCGTCGGCTTCAGGCGTCTTGATTTGCGTGACGCGATTGTTCGACACGTCAAGTACCGTCACCGGGATGGTTTCACCATCGTCGGTAAAGATACGCGTCATGCCGACCTTGCGTCCGACAAGGCCCAGACTCATTTTATTCTCCTATCCCCGGTTGCGATTGACCGGGACCTATTAACAAACAACAATCGAAACAACGTTGCGGCCACTGCTCCGGTCGCGGCATAAAGCTTTACTGCAGCTTGATCTCGACGTCGACTCCGGCCGGCAGATCAAGTTTCATCAACGCGTCAACCGTCTTGTCGGTCGGGTCGATGATATCCATCAGGCGCAGATGGGTGCGGATCTCGAACTGGTCGCGCGATGTCTTGTTTACGTGCGGCGAACGCAGTATGTCGAAGCGCTCGATGCGCGTCGGCAGCGGCACCGGGCCGCGCACGACTGCACCCGTGCGCTTCGCCGTCTCCACGATCTCCAAGGCCGACTGGTCAATCAGTCGATAATCGAACGCCTTGAGGCGGATGCGGATTTTCTGGCTTTGCATGTCAGTTTCCCAAAGAGCAATGGCCGGCGCACCATGCGCCAGTCGGAGTTTTATTCAATGACCTTGGCGACGACGCCAGCGCCGACGGTACGACCGCCTTCGCGGATGGCAAAGCGCAGTCCGTCTTCCATGGCGATCGGGGCGATCAGCTTCACCGTGATGGTGATGTTGTCGCCCGGCATCACCATCTCGGTGCCCGCCGGCAGCTCGATCGAGCCG
>JACRPA010000002.1 GCA_016214145.1 Rhodocyclales bacterium | reverse complement strand
CTGCCACACCTTCGACGGCATGAACACCGAGGTGCAGAAGCAGCGCGCGAGGAAGCAGCACGAGCTGGCGCAGCGCGACAAGCAGACCTGCATCGAGTGCCACAAGGGCATCGCCCACCAGAAACCCAAGGGCATGAAGGAAGACGACGACGAGTAGGCCCTGTCATCTTGAGGGGTGTTGATTCGTTCTATACTTAACAACCTGATTCAAACCTGTCACCAAGGAGTTGACCATGCAAAAACTGATCACCGCTTCAGCCGTCGGACTGGTGCTCGCGCTGGGCGCGGGCGGCGCGATGGCCGCACCCGACTGGAGCAAGGCGCCGGGCAAGAAGATCACCGTGTTCTACCCGGGCGTCTCCCCCATCGAATGGATCACCAAGGGCACCGAACATGGCGGCGCCAAGGGCCTCAAGAAGGGCGAATCCTGCGCCAGCTGCCACGATGAGGAAGCCGCCGACATGGGCAAGAAGATGGTGACCGGCCAGAAGATCGAGCCCAAGGTCATCAAGGGCAAGGCCGGCTCGATTCCCGTCACGGTGCAGGCGGCGCACGACGGCACGAACCTGTACCTGCGCTTCTCCTGGAAGCAGCCGGCCGGCGGCGCCGAGAAGATGGACAAGGACAACCAGGTCAAGCTGGCCGTGATGTTCGAGGACAACAAGATCGAGCGCGCCAACCTGTCCGGCTGCTGGGAGACCTGCCATCAGGACGCCCGCACCATGCCCGACGGCAAGGACGACAAGAAGACCAAGTACGTCACCGGCGGCGACGTCAAGGGCGGCAAGTTCTATGACCTGATCCAGTGGACCAGCAAGGGCGCCAAGCACGACGGTTATGTCGCCGACAAGCGCGTCATGGAGGGCGGCAAGGCCCTGGTCGATGCGAAGGGCGAGAAGAAGGGCGACGAATGGGTCGTCACGTTTACCCGCAAGCTCGCTGGCGGCGAAGGCGACATCGCCATGGCGGCCGGCAAGACCTACAACATCGGCTTCGCCATCCACGACGACCATACCAGCGGCCGTTTCCACCACGTCTCGCTCGGCTACACGCTAGGCATCGACGCCAAGGCGGACATCACCGCGGCCAAGCAGTGATCGCGCGGTCCGGGGGAACTCTCCGGGCGCAATGCAAACAAACGGGGAGCAGATGCTCCCCGTTTGTTTGACAGGAGATCGATATGCGCAAGATTTTCATGGCCATCGCCGTCCTGGCCGGGCTGACTTTTGCCGGGCTGCCGCTGCAGTGTCTGGCGCAGTCGGTCGATGTCGGCATCAAGGACTACAAGTACGATCCGTCCGAGCTCAAGGTCAAGGTCGGCACGGTGGTGAAATGGGTCAACCTCGAAAAGCGCACCAGCCATTCAATCCTGTTTGCCGGCCCCGGCGGATTCGAGTCCGATCGCATCTTTCCGGGTGAATCCTGGCAGCGCCTTTTCGACAGGCCGGGAACCTACGTTTACACCTGCGGGCCGCACCCGGAGATGAAAGGCAGGATCGAAGTGACCGAGTGACGCAGCATCTTCATGCCTAAACAAAAGCCGCGCCCGCGGCTTTTGTTTTTTGCGGGCAATCCCGATACACTCCGCCGGCAATCGAGCTGGGAACCTGTCAGTCATGTTGATCGCGCGGATACTTTGGCTGTTCATTGTTGTGTCGGGCATCGTCTGCCAGGCGCAGGCCGCCGATCTGCCCTCCGTCTATCCCCAGGTGCGCAGTATCTTTCCCGACGCCGAGGCCTATGGCGGCTTCGAAGGCACGCCGCCTTCCGTCGCCGTCTTCAAGGGCGGCAAGCCGATCGGCTACATTTATCTGACCGAGGACGTGCTGCGCATCCCGGCCTATTCCGGCAAGCCGATCAACACCATGGTCGGCATGGATCTCGAAGGACGCATTGCCGGCCTGGCCATCGTGAATCATGACGAACCTATCCTCGCCGTCGGCATCACGCCGGAAAGGCTGAACCGCTATGTCGCCCAGTACGAGGGCAAGTCGGCGTTCGACAAGATCGTCATCGGCGCCAAGCGTGAGGGCCATGTCGCCATCGACGGCATCACCGGCGCCACCATCACCGTCATGGTCGAGAACGCCACGGTGATGCGCTCGGCCAGGCTGGTTGCCGAGGCGCGCGGCATCCGCCACCCCGGCCTGCCCGTGGCGAGCGGCAAGGACGAAACGGCGCCGGCACCCATGCCGGCGGTCGTGACGCCGACCGTCAGCCCGCCGGAAACCGGGTCGCAGCCTCCGCAACCCGCCCGCCGGCCCGCCGTGGCTGCGCCCGCGCCCGCCGGGAATGCCGCCGCTGCGAAAAAGCCTGCGGCACCCCCACGCCCGGTGCATGGCGCGGTGCCGCTCACATCCGACTTCCCGCCGCGGAATGTCGCGCCGCTGCCGGCCCGGCCGGGCACCTGGACGCCGCCGCAGGATGAGCCGGCCTGGATCGCCATCTGGCAGAACCGCAAATTCGACATTGCCGTGCTGGTCATCGGGCTGGCCACGCTCTCCTTCATCCTCGTCTTCCAGGACTGGCTGGCGAAGCGCCCGAACACGCTGATCTACGTACGCAACGGCTTCCATGTCTACACGCTTTTCTTCATCGGCTGGTGGGGCCTGGCGCAGCTGTCGGTGATCAACGTGCTGACTTTCGTGAGCTCGGCGATGCAGGGATTCCGCTGGGAGAACTTCCTCATCGACCCGATGCTGTTCATTCTCTGGGGCTTCGTCGCCATGACGCTCCTGCTGTGGGGGCGCGGCGTCTATTGCGGCTGGCTCTGCCCCTTCGGCGCGCTGCAGGAACTGATCCTGCTCGCTTCGCGCAAGCTCAAGCTGCCGGAGATCGAGTTCAGCGATGCGGTCCATGAGCGCCTGGTGGCGCTCAAGTACATCATTCTCATTTTTCTGTTTGGCGTATCCCTGCAGTCGATTACCGAGGCCGCCTGGTATGCCGAGGTCGAGCCTTTCAAGACCGTGATCTCGCTGCGCTTCCAGCGCGAATGGAACTACGTCTTCTACGCCCTCGTCCTCATCGGCGTGGCGGCGGTGAACCGCAAGTTCTTTTGCAAGTACCTGTGCCCGCTGGGGGCGGCGCTGGCCATCCCGGGCCGCTTCCGGCTCTTCGAATGGTGGCTCAGGCGGCGCAAGGAATGCGGCAAGCCCTGTCAGGTCTGCGCCAACCAATGCTCGGTGCGCGCCGTCCGCCCGACGGGCGAGATCAACGCCAACGAATGCCACTACTGCCTGGATTGCCAGGTCATCTACTACAACGACAAGGTTTGCCTGCCTTTGATCGACCGGCGCAAGCGCCGCGAGCAGCAGCTCGTGAGGGGTCAGGAAGCCAAAGCCAATAACCCGGTTTCGACCATGGTTACCTCTGGGGGCAATCCGGATGACATGGCGGCTGCAGGCAAACTTTGATAATTATCATATAGAAATTATGATAATTATCAAATAGTTAAAATAGGCTATCTTGACCTATATCAAGGCTGGCGAGAGGCGCAGGAATTTTAATGCATCGTCTGATTAAAGCTGCTTATCCACGTTAGGGAGGAAGTCGATGCAAAGCCGCAAACTCGCACTGGCCGCAGGGTTGTCCTTGCTGGCCGCTCTGCCTGCATTTACCTGGGCGCAGTCCAAGTCAGCCCATCCGGGCACGCCGGAAGAGGAAATGCGCTACAAGGGCGCCCCGGTGCCGATCAAGCCGGAGGAAGCCAAGGAGACGCTGTCGCCGAAGGCGCCACCGCTCTCCGCCGATGAATTCGCCCGCGCCAAGCAGATCTACTTCGAGCGCTGCGCCGGCTGCCACGGCGTGCTGCGCAAGGGCGCCACCGGCAAGCCGCTGACCACCGACATCACCCTGAAGGCCGGCACCGAATACCTCAAGGTCTTCATCAACTACGGCACGCCCGGCGGCATGCCGAACTGGGGCACCTCGGGCGAACTGACCGAGAAGGACATCGACATCATGGCGCGCTTCCTGCAGCACGAGCCGCCCACCCCACCCGAGTACGGCCTGAAGGAAATGAAGGCCTCCTGGAAGGTCAACGTCGCGCCGGAGAAGCGCCCGACGAAGAAGATGAACAAGCTGGACCTGGAGAATCTCTTCTCGGTGACGCTGCGCGATGCCGGCGAGATCGCCCTGATCGACGGCGCGTCGAAGAAGATCGTCGCGATCATCAAGACCGGCTATGCGGTGCATATCTCGCGCATCTCCGCTTCCGGCCGCTATCTGTTCGTGATCGGCCGCGATGCCAAGATCGACATGATCGACCTGTGGATGGAGACCCCGGCCGTGGTGGCCGAGATCAAGGTCGGCCTCGAGGCGCGTTCCGTCGAAACCTCGAAGTACAAGGGTTACGAGGACAAGTACGCCGTCGCCGGCACCTACTGGCCGCCCCAGTTCGTCATCATGAAGGGCGACACGCTCGAACCGGTGAAGATCGTCAGTACGCGCGGCATGACGGTGGACACCCAGGAATATCACCCCGAGCCGCGCGTGGCCGCCATCGTGGCGAACCACCACAAGCCGGAGTTCGTGGTGAACGTCAAGGAAACCGGCAAGGTCATGCTGGCCAACTACGCGGACCTGAACAACCTGAAAATCACCGAGATCGCCACGGCGCGTTTCCTGCATGACGGCGGCTGGGAATCCACCCAGCGCTACGTCATGATGGCGGCCAACCAGTCGAACAAGATCAGCGTCATCGACACCGTGGAAGGCAAGCAGGCCGCCCTGGTGGAAGTGGGCAAGATCCCGCACCCGGGTCGCGGCGCCAACTTCGTGCATCCGAAATTCGGTCCCGTCTGGGCGACCAGCCACCTCGGCGACGAGACGGTCAGCCTGATCGGCACCGATCCGAAGAAGCATCCGAAGCAGGCCTGGAAGGTCGTGCAGACCCTCAAGGCCCAGGGCGGCGGTTCGCTCTTCATCAAGACGCACCCGAAGTCGAAGAACCTGTGGGTGGACACCACGCTGAACCCGGAAACCGCGGTCAGCCAGAGCATCGCGGTGTTCGACATCAACAGCCTCGACAAGGGCTTCAAGGTTCTGCCGATCGCCGAGTGGTCGGGCCTGGGCGAAGGCGCCAAGCGCGTCGTCCAGCCGGAGTACAACAAGGCCGGCGACGAAGTGTGGTTCTCGGTGTGGAGCGCCAAGAACCAGCAGTCGGCCATCGTGGTCGTCGATGACAAGACGCGCAAGCTGAAGGCCGTCATCAAGGATCCGAAGCTGATCACGCCGACCGGCAAGTTCAACGTCTATAACACCCAGAAAGACGTATATTGAGAAGTCTCCAAGGAGGAGGGAAACGGGGGCCTGCGGGCCCCCGTTTTTTTTCGGGCTTTGAGAAAAGTCAAAGCTTTGGCCGGCTGCAACGGGCATTCTGCAGCTGGACAGTGCATATGACCCAATATTCCGGCAAGGCGCTTGTTGCCCTGATTCTGTTGGCGCCCGTCGCCGCGCTGACGGCCGACCCGTCGCCCGGTCGCTCTCGCGATCTGGTGCGCATGGTGCGACAGGATTGCGGCTCCTGCCACGGGCTGACCCTGAAAGGCGGCCTCGGGCCGCCCCTGCTGCCGGAAACGCTGCGCGAGAAGCCGGCGGAATCGCTCCGGTATACTGTGCTCCTCGGTCGGCCGGGCACGCCCATGCCGCCCTGGAACGCCTTCCTGACCGAAGCCGAGGCCGACTGGATCGTGCGCCAACTGATCGCCGGCTTTCCCGAAGAGACACGCTGATGAAATTCCCGACTGCCATCCTCGCCGCCCTGCTGCTGTCCGCCTGCGCCGCACCCGCGTTGCGCGGCACGGGGGATCTGGGCATCGTCATCGAACGCGCCGGCGGCAGCGTGGTGGTGGTCGATTCCAGCGCCCGCGCCATCCTCGGCCGTGTCGAAGGCCTCGGCGATCTGTCGCACGCCTCCGCCGTGTATTCGCGCGACGGCCGCTACGCCTACGTCTTCGGCCGCGACGGCGGCCTGACCAAGGTCGACCTGCTCGAACGGCGCATCGCCCGGCGCATCGTCCAGGCCGGCAATTCCATCGGCGGCGCCATCTCGCAGGACGGCCGCCTGGTCGCATCGCAGAACTACGAACCGGGCGGAGTGAAGGTATTCGACGCCGACACGCTGGAATTGCTGGCCGACATTCCCGCGACGTTCGGCGACGGCAGCCGCCGTTCCAAGGTGGTCGGCCTCGCCGACGTGCCGGGCAACCAGTTCGCCTTCGCCCTGTTCGAGGCCGGCGAGATCTGGGTCGCCGACCTGTCGAAGCCGCGCGAACCGAAAGTGACGAAGTTCCGCAACATCGGCAGCCAGCCCTACGACGGACTGGTGACGCCGGACGGGCGTCATTACATCGCCGGCCTCTTCGGCGAGGACGGACTCGCGCTGGTCGACCTGTGGCAGCCGGAGCAGGGCGCGCGGAAAATCCTCGCCAACTACGGCAAGGGACAGGAGAAGCTCCCCGTGTTCAAGATGCCGCACCTGCGCGGCTGGGCGGTGGCCGGCGGGCGCGCCTACCTGCCCGCCATCGGCAGGCACGAGGTGCTGGTGGTGGATACCGCCACGTGGCAGGAAGTCGGCCGCATTCCCGTCAAGGGCCAGCCGGTGTTCGTCATGGCGCGGCCGGACGGCCGCCAGATCTGGGTGAACTTCGCCTTTCCCGACTACAGCCACGTACAGGTCATCGACACCCTCGAGCAGAAGGTGGTGCAGACGCTCTCGCCCGGCAAGGCCGTGCTGCACATGGAGTTCACGCCGCGCGGCGAACACGTCTGGATCTCGGCGCGCGACGATA
Source organism: Rhodocyclales bacterium (assembly GCA_016214145.1). Taxonomy (GTDB): domain Bacteria; phylum Pseudomonadota; class Gammaproteobacteria; order Burkholderiales; family Rhodocyclaceae; genus Desulfobacillus. The sequence goes on along the minus strand of JACRPA010000002.1, from coordinate 1,042,466 downwards.
ACCGTGTCGTGGTGTATGACACCGCGAACTTCGCCAAGTTGGCGGAACTGCCGGCGCAGACACCGTCGGGCATCTTCTTCACCAGCCGCGCCGCGCGCATCGGTTTCTGATCGCCTTCATGGACTCCCTCGACTTTCGCCTGATCAACGAATTCCAGCGCGACTTCCCGCTGGAGGCGCAGCCCTTCGCCGAGATCGCCTGGCGCCTGTGCACCGACGAGGAGACGATCCTCGCCGCCCTGCAGCGCCTGCGCGAGGAGGGCGTGGTCAGCCGCGTCGGCGCCGTCTTCGCGCCGCGCCGCGTCGGCGCCAGCACGCTCGCCGCGCTGGCGGCGCCGCCGGATCGCCTGGAGGAGATCGCGGCACGCGTCAGCGCGCGGCCCGAGGTCAATCACAACTACGAGCGCGAGCACCGCTACAACCTCTGGTTCGTCGTCACCGCGCGCGACGAGGCGCACCTGGCCGGGGCGCTCGCCGCCATCGAGCGCGACACCGGCTGCAAGGTCATCTCGCTGCCGCTGGAGCACGAGTTCTACATCGACCTCGGTTTCGACCTCGCCGGCATCTGCAAATCCCCGCACGCCGGCCGCCGCATCGAAGCCGGCGACCTGCGCGAACTGACTTTGCCGGAGCAGAAGCTGATGGGCGCGCTGCAGCACGGCCTCGACCTTGTGTCGCAGCCCTTCGCCCGGCTCGGCGAGCTGGCCGGCCTGGACGAGGCGGAGGTCATCGCCACCCTCAAGCGCTGGCGCGGCGAAGGGCTGATCAAGCGCTTCGGCGTCGTCGTGCGCCACCACGAACTCGGCTACACCGCCAACGCCATGGTCGTCTGGGACCTGCCGGACGACGAGGTGGAGCGCGTCGGCGGACTGCTCGCCGCCGAGCCGGAAGTGACGCTGTGCTACCAGCGCCGGCGCCACCAGCCGGAATGGCCCTACAACCTCTACTGCATGATCCACGGCCGCGAGCGCGCCGGGGTCGAGCGCGCCGTGGCGGAGCTGCGCGAGCGCTTCCAACTCGGCCATGTCCCGCACGCCATCCTGTTTTCCCGCCGCCGCTTCAAACAGCGCGGCGCCCACTACATCCCGCAGGCCGCAGCCGCCCATGGATGAGCTCGACCGCGCCATCGTCAACGCGCTGCAGGGCGGCTTCCCGCTCAGCGACGAGCCCTACCGCGAGGTGGCGGAGCAGCTCGGCATCGCCGAAGCCGAGTTGATCGCCCGTCTCAGGCGGATGCTCGAAGAGAAGACGCTGACGCGCTTCGGCCCGATGTTCCAGGTCGAGCGCATGGGCGGCGCCTTCGTCCTGGCCGCACTGGCGGTGCCCGAGGCGGACTACGAGCGCGTGGCGGAACAGGTGAATGCCCTGCCGGAAGTGGCGCACAACTACCGCCGCGAGCATGCGCTGAACATGTGGTTCGTCCTGGCCACCGAAACGCCGGGGGGCATCGCCGCGGCAATCGAAAAGATCGAACGCGCGACGGGCTTGAAGGTCTACGCCTTTCCCAAGCTGAAAGAGTACTTCGTCGAAATGAGGCTGGCGGCATGAATCAGGGTAGGTCGGACGGTAGGTCGGGCTTCAGCCCGATGACCGAAGGAAATCCCTGTGGGACAACAGCCGCCGATGTCGGGCTGAAGCCCGACCTACATCCGGACGACCGCCGCCTGATCGTGGCGACCCAGGGCGGCCTGCCGCTGCTGCCGCGCCCCTACCACGCCCTCGCCGAACAGCTCGGCACGAGCGCGGAGGACGTCATGGCGCGAATGCGCCGCCTGCTGGAGAGCGGCGTCATCCGCCGCATCGGCGCCGTGCCCAACCACTACGCCCTCGGCTACACCGCCAACGGCATGAGCGTGTGGGACGTGCCCGACGAGCGCATCGACGCCCTGGGCGAGCAGGTCGGCCGCCTGCCCTTCGTCACCCACTGCTACCACCGCCCGCGCGCCCTGCCGCTGTGGCCCTACAACCTGTTCGCCATGGTGCATGGCAAGAGCCGCGAGGAAGTGGAGGCGCAGGTGCAGCAGATCGCCACGCTGCTCGGAGCCGACTGCCGCGCCCACGACGTGCTCTACAGCAGCCGCATCCTGAAGAAGACCGGCCTGCGCATCGGAGGTTGAGTGTTTCGTATTTCCCAATACATGGAAGAAATCGCCCATCCCGCGCCGCTGGGCGAGAAACGCAATCCCCCCGGCCCGGTGGTGATCTGGAACCTGATCCGCCGCTGCAACCTCACCTGCAAGCATTGCTACTCGATTTCCGCCGACAAGGATTTTCCCGGCGAACTGTCCACCGCGGAAATCTACGGCGTGATGGACGACCTCAAGCGCTTCCGCGTGCCGGTGCTGATCCTCTCCGGCGGCGAGCCGCTGCTGCGGCCGGACATCTTCGACATCGCGGGCCGCGCCAAGGGCATGGGCTTCTACGTCGGCCTGTCCTCCAACGGCACGCTGATCGACGAATCCAACATTCGCCGTATTGCGGAGACTGACTTTGACTACGTCGGCATCAGCCTCGACGGCATCCGCGAGACGCACGACAAGTTCCGCCGCATGCAGGGCGCCTTCGAGAAATCCCTGCACGGCATCCGCCTCTGCCGCGACCTCGGCCTCAAGGTCGGCGTGCGCTTCACCATGACGCAGGACAACGCCCACGACCTGCCGGGGCTGTTGAAACTGGTCGAGGACGAAGGCATAGACCGCTTCTATTTCTCGCACCTCAACTACGCCGGCCGCGGCAACAAGAACCGCAAGGACGACGCCCATCACCAGATGACGCGCGAGGCGATGGATCTGCTTTTCGACACCTGCCGGACCTATCAACAGCGCGGCCTCGACAAGGAATTCACCACCGGCAACAACGACGCCGACGGCGTGTACTTCCTGCACTGGGTGGAGAAGCGCTTCCCCGACAAGGCGGCGCACGTGCGGGCCAAGCTGGCGCAGTGGGGCGGCAATTCCTCCGGCGTCAACGTCGCCAACATCGACAACCTCGGCAACGTGCATCCCGACACCATGTGGTGGCACCACACCCTCGGCAATGTGCGCGAGCGGCCGTTCTCGCAAATCTGGATGGACACGTCCGACCCGATCATGGCCGGCCTCAAGGCCAAGCCGCGCAAGATCGGCGGTCGCTGCGGCGTTTGCGTCCATTTCGACATCTGCGACGGCAACACCCGCGTGCGCGCCCAGCAGCTCACCGGCGATCCCTGGGCGGAAGACCCTGGCTGCTACCTGACCGACGAGGAAATCGGAATCAAATGAGCAAAATCGTTAACCACAGAGGACACAGAGAACACAGAGATTTGTATGATTTGTTTTTCTCTGTGTTCTCTGTGCTCTCTGTGGTTCAAGCTTTTTTGTTTTCGCCTTTGGGTCTTGCCACCGACTCCGCTCCCGAGCTCTTCCGCAAGCACTGCGCCGAATGCCACGGCGCCGACCGCTTCGGCCTGATGGGGCCGGCGCTGCTGCCGGAGAACCTCTCTCGCCTGCGCAAGCCGGAGGCCGCCGCGATGATCCGCGACAGCCGGCCGGCCGTGCAGATGCCGCCCTTCAGGGACGTGCTCAAGCCGGAGGAGATCCAGCAGCTTGCCGACTACATCTACACGCCCGTCACGCCGATGCCGCAATGGGGCGAGCAGGATATCCGCGCCTCGCGCATCGTGCACCATGCGCCGGGCAGCCTGCCCGACAGGCCGCAGTTCGCCGCCGACCTGATGAACCTCTTCATCGTGGTGGAAGGCGGCGACCACCACGTCACCGTTCTCGACGGCGACAAATTCGAGCCCATCCATCGCTTCCCCTCGCGCTTCGCCCTGCACGGCGGGCCGAAGTTCACGCCGGACGGGCGCTACGTCTTCTTCGCCTCGCGCGACGGCTGGATTTCCAAGTTCGACATCTGGAACCTCAAGGTGGTGGCCGAGGTGCGCGCCGGCATCAACACGCGCAACGCCGCCGTCTCAGGCGACGGCAAGTACGTCGCCGTCGCCAACTACCTGCCGCACAGCCTGGTCATCCTCGATGCCGAGCTCAACCCGCTGAAGATCCACGCCGTGCGCGACCGCTACGGCAAGCAAAGCTCGCGCGTCTCCGCCGTCTATACCGCCGAGCCACGCAAGAGTTTCGTCGCGGCGCTGAAGGACGTCATGGAAGCCTGGGAAATCAGCTACGACCCGAAGGCGCCGGAGATCCCCGCCGGCATGATCCACGACTTCCAGTATCGCGAAGGCGCATTCATCCCGGGCTTCCTCAACCCGAAGCGCTCGATCCTCGACGATTACCTCGACGACTTCTTCTTCACGCAGGACTACAACGAGGTGATGGGCGCAAGCCGCGAGGGCGGCAAGGGCCAAGTGGTGCATCTCGACGTGCGCCGCAGCATCGCCACGCTCGACCTGCCCGGCATGCCGCACCTGGGTTCCGGCATCACCTGGACCTGGCAGGGCCGCCGCGTCATGGCCACGCCCAACCTCAAGGAGGGCGTCGTCAGCATCATCGACATGCAGGACTGGAAGACCATCAGGCAGATCAAGACGCCCGGCCCCGGCTTCTTCATGCGCAGCCACGAGAACTCGCGCTACGCCTGGGTGGATTCCATGATGAGCCGCGAGCACAAGGACACGCTGACGGTGATCGACAAGGAAACCCTGGAAGTCGTCGCCCGGCTCAAGCCCGTGCCGGGCAAGACCCTGGCGCACATCGAGTTCACCAAGGACGGCAGGTACGCCCTGGCCAGCCTGTGGGAGAACGACGGCGCCCTCATCGTCTTCGACGCCGCCACCCTCAAGGAAGTCAAGCGCATCCCGGCGAAGCGCCCGGTCGGCAAGTACAACGTCTGGAACAAGATCACCCGCTCCGAGGGCACCAGCCACTAGCCTGGAACTACCGCGCCGCCGCCCGCGCCCTGGCGATGCGTTCCTGCGTCACCGGGTGGGTGGACAGGAAGCCGGAGGAGGGTTCTTCCGCGTCGCCGCAGCCGTCGGAGGACATCCGCGCCATGATGTCGGCGAAGGCGTCCGGTGAAATGCCGTTGGCCTTGAGGAGGCGGAAGCCGAAGTCGTCGGCCTCCGCCTCGAAATCCCGCGAATACTTGGTCTGCGCCAGCAGCACCGGAAAGCCGGCCACGGCCGAGCTCATCGTCGCCGCGTCGCCCGCCAGGGTGGCGGCGATGGCCGCCGTGATCGAGCCCTGCACGAGCTGGCGCAGGGTGTGGCGCCGCTCGATATGGCCGATCTCGTGCGCCAGCACCGCCAGCGCCTCCTCCGGCGATTTCGCCAGCGCCACCAGCTCGTCGGTGAGCACGATGGTGCCGCCGGGCAGGGCGAGGGCGTTCGGCCCGATGCCGGGCGCGGCGCGGAACGCCAGTTGCATGTGCTGCTCCTGCGGCAGGCCGCGGCGCAGGCGCGCGAAGCCGTCGCGCAGGACGGCCTGTTTGGCGGCATCCAGCTTGCTCGGCGTGAAGAAGCCGTTGCCGTCCAGCCATTGCAGGGCATGGCTGCCCAGGCGCACCTCGTAGTCGATCGGCACGCGCTCCGCGACATTGTCCGCCAGCACCGGCAGGCCGTAGTTGTACAGGGCGGCCAGACCGACGATCAGCGCGATCAGCGCGCCGAGCGCCACGCCCCACTTGCGTTCCAGCCAGGCCACCGCGCCCTCCGCGCGGCTTTCCTGGGGCAGGGCGTCGAGCAGCGGGCCGTCGGCGCACTGCAACTGGCCGCCGTCGGGCAGGGCGATGAAGCGGTCGGCCGTCCCGATGCGCGGCGAGACGCGCAGCACCTGCAATGGATAGCGTTCCATCACCATGGCATTGACGAGCGTCGCCTCGCGCCCGCCCCACAGCAGCGTGGCCGGCGCGCCGAGCGGATGGCGGCCGTCGAAATGCGTCACCGGCAGGGTTTGCGTGCCGTTCATAGCGACAGATCCAGGTCGAAGAATTCGCCGACTTCCGCGCCGGTGGCGCGTACGGCCGTGCCTTCCGCGCCGGCGAACTCCGTCAGCTCGCCTTCCGGCAGCACCTTCAGGCAGGCGACGCGGTAGGCCAGCGTGCGCATCACCGCCCAGGGGACCAGCAGCCCGGCCGTGGCGAGGATGGCCAGCGCATTCACCACGTACAGTTTCGCCAGCCCGCGTCCGCTCAGCGTGGATTCGAAGCGCAGCGGGCCGAGCTGCGTGCTGTTCCACACCAGGTTGCCGATCTTCGCCTGGGCATAGGCGAAGGCCAGCACGTAGCCCACGTAGATCGGCACCAGGAAGGCGACCATGGAAACCGTCTGGTTCTTGAAGGCCGCCGTCAGGATGCCGCCGAATATCGCCGTGAGGACGCCGATGCCCGACATGATCAGGCCCGCGACGAAATAGATCTTGAAGAACTGCCCGCCGGTGGCGGCAAAGGCGCCGCTGTTTCCGCCGAAGGACATGTTGCCGATGATGAAGGCCTTGGTGCGCCGCTGCCACCAGGGAAAGATCAGGCCGAACACGCCGAACGCGGCGCCGGCGAAGACCGGATTGTTGCTGTAGGTGGCGTAGCCCAGGCTCACCGCCGCCGCCACCAGCAGGCCGCTGAAGGTCACCGCCCTGAACGCCTCGCGGTAGCCGCCGTCGAAGCGGAACGTCATGTTGCGGAAGGCCGAATAGCGCGCGGTGAAGGCCGCCGAGCCGGCCACCACCCACGGCGCCAGCAGCGCGCCGGCGACCAGCACGTAGGGCAGCAGCGCGGTGAAGAAATGGCTGGTGAAGTAGTAGAGCAGGAACAGCGCGGCGGCGACGATGCGCCCCTTGAGGATGGGGATCGGCTGGCCGAGGTACTGGAAGGGCGTGCCGTCCAGCGTCGTGTGCGAATAGAAGTAGCGCTTCTTGCGCACCTTCGCCCAGGCCGAAAAGACGCCCAGCGTGGCCAGCGTGAGAAAGAGATTCACCACCCAGATGCGGAAATACTCGCCGGTCCTGCCGTGAAAGCGCAGGGCCAGCTCGGCGGGCGCAGCCGCCATGTCGATCGTTGCCGGTTCAGGTGCGTTCATGTCATCGTGCCGCGCGGCCGGGGCGCCAGATTTTTGGTTTTCTGTCGAGGCCAAGGCGAGTATAGCCTATGCTTTATGAGTATGCTCAATAAGCATTTCCCCCTCTCCCGCCTGAGCGGGAGAAGGCCGGGGAGAGGGCGGGAACATCATGGTTGCACCGGACCGGATCGAGGCGCTCCCGGGATTATCCTGGTGGTATATTGACAGCGGGAAAATGCAGGGAAGGTGTCCGGATAGGGATACCCGGCGGTTGCCATATATGCGGATTCACCAATGGCAACCTTTTAATGACGGCTACTTTACGTATTAGTAATTATGGAAGCTCCTTTTGTTCATATGATTCTCGCCTTTCTCCTAAGTGCAGGCGTTGCCTTTCTGACAAACCGATTTCTTTGGGGTGTGCTTGTCGGGATACTGTCAGCATTTTTCTTCATGTTCTCAGCAGTAGGGGCATAGCATGATCTTCGGCGTGTTCCTAATGGTGTTAATACCCTATGGGGTTATCTCCCTAGCAGGCGCATCTGTTGGAGTAGCGATAAGAGGTGTCTTACCAGCGCCTCTGCAAAATCGTGTATGGAATCGATCGGCCATTGCGCTCGTAGTTATTGTTGCTATTGCCCACATGTCCTTCCATGCAAACGCGAGATATGGGGCAAAAAACGAAGCAGTATCCGTAGTGGATTTCGTTAAGACAAACAACGAGGTGCTTTCAAAAGCAGGAAGCATCAAGACCGCGAGCATTCATGTTGGCCCCGGAATAAAGAAGGGCAGCTCGACCGCGGAATATCATCTTTATGTTGTTGGAGATAAGACGGTGTTTCCAGTGGTCCGTGTCTTGAGAAATTCATCACCTCCACAGATTGTCCTAGCCTGTGTTTCTGAAATCCCGTATGGGAAAAACGATCCTTTCAAGGACCCTTGTGCTCAATAGTTGATCGGTCGGGGAGACAGGCAACAAAAAGTCCGGAGACATGGGTAACAGGTTCCCCCCATCCATTTCCATGAACGCCCCGTCAAAAAAGCCGCTTCGCGCCATTCTCGTCCACGGCATGGGCCGCACGCCGGCGGCGATGCTGGTCCTCGCGGCGCGCCTCCGGGCCGCCGGGCTGCGCTCCGACCTGTTCGCCTATTCGGCGGCGCTGGAGGGGTGGGAGGGTTGCGTCGGACGGCTGCGGGGCTTCATCGATCGCCGTGCTGCGGGGACTGACTTTGTGGTCGTCGGCCATTCCCTCGGCGCCGTCCTGCTGCGCGCCGCATTGCCGAGGCTGGCGCGCCCGCCGGTCGCCTGCTTCCTGCTGGCGCCGCCGACGCAGGCCAGCCTGGCCGCGCGCCGCTTCGCGCCCCGGCGCCTCTATCGGTTGCTCACGGGGGAGATGGGGCAGAAGCTGGCCAGCCAGCCCTTCATGGATGCGCTGCCGCTGCCGGCGGTGCCGACCCGGATCTATGCCGGGACGGGCGGGCCGCGCGGCCGCCATGCCTTCTTCGGCAGCGAGCCGAACGACGGCGTGCTGGCGGTCGCGGAGACGCGGCTGGCGGACATCCCGCTGCAAACCGTGCCTTCGCTGCACACCTTCATCATGAATTCCCGCGCCGTCGCCGAGGACATTGTCCGGTTTGCCGGCGCGCGGCGGACAGCCGGCGAGGGAGCGCAGGCCGTCTAGCCGGTTTTGCCGGCGTCGTCCTGCTGGCGGTTTTCCGCCTCCAGCCACAGCGCCCGCCCGAAAGCCTTCCACACCGGCCCGCCGTGGGTCTCGATGCCGGCCTGGGCGCTCTGGCGCATGAGCGTCAGCATCAGCTGGGCGAGCCCGAACAGTTCGAGCCGGGCCAGCAGGGTTCTGTCGGTCGGCCGGCACTCGGGATGGCTGGGGTCCATGCGGCAGGCGAGCGCATCGCGCGCGAGTTGCCGGACCTGGACTTCATCCGCCCAGTCGATCGCGAGAAAAATGCCCCGCAGGACAATTTCCCGCTCGATTTCGCCGAGCTGCTTGTCGAAGGGAGTGAGGCCGAGCATGGTCGTTTTCTCCTGGGGATCGGCGGGCCGCCCGGGGCGGTTCCCGGCATGGCCGGCGAGCGCCATTATATTGCGCGTTTCACAGTGAAGACGCCGGGCATGGCGTAAAATGTCGCCTTTGCGCCGGGGCGGACGTCCACCCCGACGGCAGGACTCCAGGGGCAATAATGAAATGCGTGGATGATTTCCGCCTGCGGCTCGGCAAGCGGGAGCTGGTGCCGATCATGATCGGCGGCATGGGCGTGGATATCTCCACGGCGGAACTGGCGCTGGAGGCGGCGCGGCTGGGCGGCGTGGGCCACATCTCCGACGCCATGATCAAGACGGTGTCCGACCGCCGCTTCGACACGAAGTTCGTCAGCGCGAAACAGAAGCGCTACAAGTACAACGTCGCCAATCCGGACAAGTCGCAGGTGCAGTTCGACCTGGGCGACGTGGCCGAGGCGACGCGCCTGCATGTCGGCCGGACCATGGAGGCCAAGCGGGGCGAGGGGCTGATCTTCATCAACTGCATGGAGAAGCTCACCATGAACGCGCCGCGGGAAACCCTGCGCGTTCGCCTGGCCTCCGCGCTGGATGCCGGCATCGACGGCATCACCCTGGCGGCCGGCCTGCACCTCGGCTCCTTCGCGCTGATGGAGGAGCATCCGCGCTTCCGCGACGTGAAACTCGGCATCATCGTTTCCTCCCTGCGCGCCCTGCAGCTCTTCCTGCGCAAGAGCGCGCGCACCGGCCGGCTGCCGGATTACGTGGTGGTGGAAGGCCCGCTGGCCGGCGGCCATCTGGGCTTCGGCCTCGACGACTGGATGAAGTACGACCTGCGCACCATCACGACGGAAGTCCTCGACTGGCTGCGGCAGGAGAAGCTCGACATCCCGGTGATTCCGGCCGGCGGCATCTTCACCGGCACGGATGCGGTGTCGTACCTGGAAACCGGCTCGGCCGCCGTGCAGGTGGCGACGCGCTTCACGGTGTCGGATGAATGCGGCCTGCCGGCGAAAGTGCAGCAGGAGTACTTCAAGGCGAGCGAGGCGGACATCGAGGTCAACGGCATCTCGCCGACCGGCTATCCGATGCGCATGCTGAAGAACAGCCCGGCCATCGGCGCCGGCATCCGCCCGAACTGCGAGGCCTACGGCTACCTGCTCGATTCGTCGGGCAACTGCGCCTATATCAACGCCTACAACCGCGAGGTGGCGGCGCATCCCGGCGCGAAGAAGATCGCGGTGTGGGACAAGACCTGCCTGTGCACCCACATGCGCAACTTCGACTGCTGGACCTGCGGCCATTACACCTACCGGCTGAAGGACACTTCGCGCAAGCTGGAAGACGGCAGCTACCAGCTGCTCACGGCGGAGCACATCTTCCGCGACTATCAGTTCAGCAAGGACGGCAAGGTCGCGCTGCCGGATTGACGGCACTTGTCCCCGTTCATGCTTCGATACGCGCTTCGCGCTACTCAGCACGAACGGTAGTTCATATATCTCCGTTCGCACTGAGTAGCCCGCGTAGCGGGCGTATCGAAGTGCCCGTCAAATCTTCGGTTCCTCCGCCGGCGCCTGAATGGCCATCGAGCGCGCCGAGATCGTGAAGGCGTCGGAGAAGCACATGCCTTCCTCGGCGCCCTGGCCCTTGAGCTGCGGGAAGATCGCCTCGACCATCTTCACCGAGCCGCAGGCGTAGATCTCGTTGCCGGCGAGGCTGGGGAAATCCTGCAGGATGGCTTCGTGCACCAGGCCGGTGCGGCCGTTCCAGTTGTCTTCCGGGCGCGGTTCGGAGAGCACCGGCACGAACTTGAAATTGGCGTGTTCGCGCGCCCATTGCTCGGGCAGGCCGACGAGGTACAGGTCCTCCGGCCGCCGCACGCCCCAGTAGAGATGGATCGGCCGGTGCAGGCCGCGGTGGAAGGCATCCTCGACCATGCTCTTCACCGGCGCGAAGCCGGTGGCGCCGGCGACGAAGATGATCGGCCGGTTCGATTCGCGCAGCACGAAGTCGCCGAGCGGCCCCTCGAAGCGGATGGCATCGCCGACCTTCATCTTCTCGAAGACGTGGCTGGTGAAGCGCCCGCCCGGCACCAGGCGGATCTGCAGCTCGATGTCGTGGGCCATGTGCGGCGCGCTGGCAAAGGAGAAGGCGCGGCGCTCGCCGTCGTCGAGGATGATGTTGATGTACTGGCCGGCGGTGAAGGAGATATGCTCGCCCGCGGGCAGCTTGACGACCACGCCCATGACGTCGTGCGTGAGTTTCGCCATGCTGGCGACCGTGCCGGCGTATTCCTTCGCCGCGGCGCGCGTCAGGGCGACCTCCGGCTCGTACTCGATCTCGATGTCGGAGAGCGGCGTGGCGCAGCACATGAGGACCTTGCCCTGCGCGCGCTCGGCCGGACTCAGCGCGCCGGGCTGGTAGACGCCGGGATCGACCTCGCCGTTGAGCACCGTGCACTTGCACAGCCCGCAGCCGCCGTTGCGGCAGTCGTAGGGCAGGTTGATTTCGGCGCGCAGGCCGGCGTCGAGGATCGGTTCGTCGAAGCGCGCCTTGACGGTCCTGTTGTCGGGATGCACGCTGATCAGCAGTTCGGACTTGATGCCGCGGTGGAACTTGGGCGGCAGCCAGGGCACGAAGAACAGCAGCGCGCTGGCGCCGATCAGGAACATCCAGAGGCGCTCCAGCGGCCATTCGTAAATGAACGGATAGATGGGCAGCAGGAACCAGTCGAAATCGAGGGAAGCGACCTCGACGGAAAGATTGGCCGGCCCCTGGCTGACCACCGGCTTGATCAGCGACAGCGCAAGCATGGTGATGGCGACGGCGATCCATATCGGCCGCGGCGGGTTGACGTGGCTGCGCGGCACGCGCTGCACGTGGATCCACATCAGCATCACGACGAACAGCGGCGCGCCGAGGTGCACGAAGGCGAGCAGGGTGAACAGGCGGTCGTTCACCGCGCCCTCGAAGATGAAGTTGCGGATCAGCGCGCCCCTGAACATCGGGATCCAGTCGAGCATCTCGGCCGTGGCGACGGTGACGAACTGCGCCAGCCTGTCCCAGGGCAGCATGAAGCCGTTGATGCCGGAGATATACACCAGCCAGATGAGGATGACGCCGGTGACCCAGGAGAACCAGCGGAAGCCGCGGTACTTGTCGAAGGCGAAGTGGCGCACCATGTGCAGCAGCATGGTGAGGACCATGCCGTCCGAGGCATAACGGTGAATGCTGCGCATGATGCCGCCCAGCCACCACTGGTCGTGGGTGAGCCGCTCCATCGACAGATAGGCGTCCGTCACCCCCGTATCCATGAAGACGTACAGGTAGAGCCCGCTGATCGAGACCAGCCAGAACTGGAAGAACGTGATGGTGCCGAGGTGGTAGAGCGGATTCAGCTTGTCGCCGAAGGCGACGTTGAAGACGCCTTCGGCGCGCATGAAAAACCATTGCAGGGTTTTTTGTATGAGCTTGAGCATTGCGTTCTTCCGGGGTGGGGGCGCGATAACCTTAAAAAGTGTGAGGGAATATAAGGGTTTAATAATTTACCTTCCATGATTTGCATCAAGGCTGCGGAAGGATACGGCAAGGAGAATCGGTTCGCCGTGCATGCAGCGCGGCGAATATCCCCAACAGGAGAACAGTCATGTCCCATCCCCACCTGCACCTGCAAGCCGACCAATTGTATCCCTTCGATGCCCGCGGCATCGCCAAGCGCTTCCGCCATGCCGCCATCTTCGGCGCGCTCGATGCGCTGTTCGCCGGCGAGACCATGCGCTTCTGCAACGACCACGATCCACTGCCCCTGCTCGACCAGCTGCGCGCCCGCTACGGCGAGAAGGTCGAGATCAAGTACGTGCAGCGCGAGCCGGGCGCCATCGTCATCGACTTCGTCAAGAAGCAGGCCTGAGTATTGTCGTCCCCGCGGAGGCGGGGACCCGGGTCTCTGCCAAAGAGTGGATTCCCGCTTGCGCGGGAATGACGAATTCCAAATTCCATGCTGCCCTTCCTCGTCGCCACGACCTTCGCCGCCTTCGCGGCGTCGCTGGCGCTGATCCTGTCCGGCGGCGCTTCCCCCGCCGCCGCGGCGCATGTCGCCCTTGCCGCCGGCATCATGCCGCTCATCTTCGGCGCCATGATGCATTTCGTTCCGGTGCTCACGCGCAGCGGCACGCCGGCGCCGGCGTTGCGGTGGCTGCCGCTGGCGTTCCTCGCCGCCGGCATCCTGGCGGCGGCGGCTTTCATCCGGCCATCCCACTTCGATGCGCTCATCCATGCCGGCGCCGGTGTGGCGTTCGTTGCCGCGCTCGCCATGGCGGCGTGGATCGCGCGCCGCGGCCGCGCCGCGCTTGGCGCGCCGCATCCCGGCCTGTACTGGTACCTGGCGGCGGCGCTGTGCCTCGCGTTGGCCCTGGCCGCGGCGCTGGCGATGCCGGCCTTCCCCGCGCAGCGCGCTGCGCTGCGCCTGTTCCATCTGCATCTCAACACGCTCGGCTTCGTCGGCCTCACCGCGCTGGGCACGCTCACCGTGCTGCTGCCGACCGCCGTCGGCCAGCCGGATCCCGATGCGGCGGGGCGGTTGCGCCGCGATTTGCCGCTGGCCGTGGCCGGCGTGCTGCTGACGGCGGCGGGCGCCGCCTGGTGGCCGCCGCTGGCCTACGCCGGACTGGTGCTGCTGTTCCTGCCGATTGCATTGCTCGGCACGGCCTGGGTAGTGCGTTTCCCGCGCGCGATGCTGCGCGCCCACGGCGCCGCGCCTTCCCTCGCGTTGGCGCTGGCCGGACTGATGGCGCTGCTTGTTTTGAGTGCGCTGCATGCCCAGCGCCGTCTGGCGGGCGGCGATGCCGTCTTCGGCTTCCTGCTCGCCTTCCTCCTGCCGCTGGTCAGCGGCGCCGCCAGCCAGTTGCTGCCGACCTGGCTTGCGCCCGGCGTGCAGACGGATTGGCACCGCGCGGCGCGCGAGACATTGGGCCGCTTCGCCGTGCTGCGGGGACTGACTTTTGTTGCGGCCGGGTTAACCGTGGCGCTGGGCCAGCCGGCGGCGGGTTGGCTGGCGGCCGCGGCGCTGGCCGCGTTTGCGATTCAGGTTCTACGCGTTTTTCTGCGGCGGTGATCGGCGCATCGCGCCGATCACCGTCAGCACGAAGACGATGCCGCCGACGATGGCGATGAGGCCGCCCAGGCCCATGATGCCCATGGCGGCGATCTCGCTGGCGCTCTTCAGCGCCTGTTCGGCGCCGGCCACCTTGCGCTGCACGCCGTAGCCGCCCGACCACATCAGGCCGCCGATGTGCATGGCCTGGCCCGCCGCGTAGCAGTAGGAGGAGAAGGTCGCCCATTTGCGCGCCGGCAGGCCGTAGCCGAGGCGCGGCAGCAGGTGGTAGACCAGGCCCATCAGCGCCAGCGTGACGCCGACGATGGCGCCGTGGTAGTGCGCCGGAATCTTGACGTTGCTGCCGGCGATGGTGAAGCCGATCAGCCCGCCGAAGCAGAACAGGGCGAGCGAGGAATACAGCGCGGCGCGCAAGGGGCGCGCGTCGTCGGCGACGGGCATGCCGGGGCGCACCGCCAGCAGGACGGCCAGCGCCACGGGCAGGATCGGCAGCCCGCCGCCGAGGCCCATGGCGAAGGTGAGCAGGTTGCGGTGCTCGACGGCGTGCGCCGGCCACAGCAGATAGGCGACGGGGATCGCCAGCGCGCACACCGTGGCGAGGACGAAGCAGAGCAGGGCGACGCGCGGCGACATCGGCACGCGTGCGCCGCAGGCGCTGGCCAGCCACAGCCAGGCGACCAGCATGAACAGCGTCCAGATGAACTGCAGGGCGTGGCCGCCGCCCCAGAAGAGGATCTCGTAGTAGGCCTTGCCGTCGAGCCCGGCCGGCAGGGTGAGCCAGGACCAGGCGAAGGCGATGAGGGCGATGACGGCCGGCAAGAGGCCGAGCGTGAGGCCGGCGCGCAGCGCGGCATGGCCATCCTGCGGCGCGCCCCAGGCGGGAAGAGCGACGAGGCTGCGCACCACCAGCAGCAGCGAACCGGCGCCGAAGATCAGCAGTCCCCAGAGGAACACCGGGTTCTCCAGCACGGGGATGTAATTGGCCATCACCGGCGCGCCTTGGCCGACGAAGGGCGAGATCGTCATGAGCAGGGTGCCGAGTCCGGCAACGGCGAGTGCGGCGACGTTCAGGCCGAGCGCGCGCGTGCTGCCGGACAGGGTCCACAGGATGCCGCCGAGGGAGACGAACCACACCAGCACGGAAAGATCGACATGCACCACCAGGGCGACGCGGAAGAAGTCGCCCGTCGGCATCAGGTTCTGGAACTGCGGCGCCCGCGAGAGCACCAGCACGATGGACAGCAGGCCCGAGCCGATCAGCGCCAGCAGGCCCAGCCAGAGCCAGCCGCGGGCGAGGCGCCGCAGGCCCGCGTCCGCCACGTCCAGCGAGTAATCGGCGCCGGAGGCGCCGGCGAACAGCGTCATTGCGCGAAGAAGATGCCGCCCTTGTCGGCGGCGAAGTCGATCACCACGATTTGCGCCGGCTTCAGCGTCAGTTTTTCTTCCTTGACGTAGTTGAAGCCTTCGACACGGATGCTGTCGTTCATCTTCACCGCCAGCGTGTGCTCGCCCGCCGGCACCTCGAAGCGCTGGTAGGTGGTGGACGTGCCGTCCTTGGACAGCCCGGAGGGCGCGGTGACGCTCCGGTGCAGCGGCTTGCCGTCGAGTTCGACCTGCACGGTCACCGGCGAGCGCTCGCGCGGGCAGGCCATCGGCGCGCGCATGTTCGGCGCCAGCTTGGCGAGCTCCTCGGCCGTGCGCTTGCGGCACTCGGTGACCGGTTGGCCGTGGTGGCTGAAGGAGAGCTTGATCAGCGCCAGGTCGGGCGCCAGATGCTGGTATCTCGGTCCGGTCGAGAAGTAGCCGACGATGATGGCGAAGAGGCCGTAGAAGAGGGCCTGGCCGACGATCGAGGCAGGCGTGAATTTGAAGGCGTGGGCGTGGCTCACAGCGGCGTTATCCATAGTGGGCGATTCTCCGAGTATAGGCGCGCGGACGTTTTTCGTCAGCGCCCAGGGTTTGCAGATGCTTGCGGAATTCGGTCAAGGCGACTTCCAGGCCGCCGCCTTCGTGGGGATCGGCCCAGGCCAGGCGCAGCCGCTCCGGCGGCACATTGGCGGCGCGCAGATGCGGCTCGCGCGCGCCGCGCAGGCGCTGTTCCGTCCATTGCGTGCCGAAGCGATAGGCGCAGCTGCCCTCGCGGCAGCCGGTGACCAGCACGCCGTCGGCGCCGCCGCGCAGGGCGTACTCGACGAACGACGGCGGCAGCAGGCCGCTGCACATCAGGTTCATTACGGCGGTGTCGGCGCGCTCCAGGCCGCGCGCGTCCGCGGCGCACTCGCAGCCGAAGACGACGATTTTCGGCGCGGCGGCGAGCGCGGCGATCTTGCGCTCCATTTCCCCGCGCAGCGCCGAGACCGGCTGCCGCGGCATGTCGATGCCGGTGACCAGTTCCTCGACGCTGCGGAAGGGCGTCGAGGAGGGACAGGCGCCGGCGCAGATGCCGCAACTGGCGCACAGGTCGGGAATGACGCGGGCCAACTCGTGGCCGGGCTTGTCCGGATGCGGCTCCATCACCACGGCGGTGAAGGGGCAGTCCTCGAAGCAGCGACGGCAGCCGTTGCAGTTGGGCGGGTTGACGACGGCGATCGGCTCCTGCTTGCGGTGGGGCAGCAACGGCAGCACGAGCAGCAGCAGCGTGAATCCGCCGGCGATGACCCACAGGCCGGCCGGCGAGGTGAGATTCATCAGCGGGTGGATGAACAGGTAGTACCAGTCGAGGTCGAGCGCGGTCGGCACGACGGCGAGGTCGGCGCGGCCGTGCGACACCGTCGGCTTGACGAGCGCGAGCGCCAGCAGCATGGCCAAGCTGCCCCAGCCGAGGGCACGCGAGGGAAACACGTCGGGGCGCGAGACGCGCAGCAGGTGCGCCCACAGCGCCAGCATGAGCAGCAGCGGGATGCCGATGTGCAGGAACACCAGCAGGGAGAAGAAGCGGTCGTTGAGCGATTCCGGCGTGAGGAAGTTGCGCGTCGCCGGGTCGCTGAAGATGGGCAGCCAGTCGAACCACTCGGCGCTGGCGATGGCGGAGAACTGGCCGAGCTTGTCCCACACCAGCCAGTAGCCGCCGATGCCGGAGGCGTAGACCAGCCAGATGACCGGCACGCCGGTGATCCAGGAAAACCAGCGGAAGCCGTGGTAGCGGCCGTAGAAGAACTCCCGCGCCAGGTGCAGCAGCATCACCGCCACCAGGGCATCGGCGGAATAGCGGTGGATGCTGCGCATGATGCCGCCCAGCCACCATTGCTGGTGGGTGTAGTACTCGATCGAGGTGTAGACGTCCTCGATGCCGGTATCGAGGACGATGAAGAGATAGATGCCGGTGACCATCGCCAGCCAGGCGAAATAGAAGCCGAGCGCGCCGAGATGGCGCCAGGGATTGCCGGCGGAACCGAACAGTGCGTCGAAAAAGGCCTCGATGCGCTTCAGGACGGACTGGCCGCCTTCGCGGAAGGCGATGAAAGTGCTCACTATGGGGTCAGGCTAAAGCGTATTAGGGTTTTATAATATGTTTGGCGGTCAAATAATTGCTTGACCCGAGTCAACCGCTTGCGAATCAAGCGTTTTTTGAATGGCGAGGGCCGCGCCGGACATACCACAGCATGTAGCCGATGAAAGTGAGAAAGCCGCCGATTTCGAAGAAGAGGACGTAGTTGAGGCGGTACTGCCCGGTATTCGGGTCGTACACCGAGCAGAGGATGCGCACGCGGTCCGCCAGATCGGCCACCGCGCCGCTTTGCGGCACCGGCGCGCCGGCGATGAGCTGCTTGAGGGGCTCGACCAGCATGTCCGCCGTCAGCGCTTCGCCATAGATCTGGCGGTAGATATTGCCTTCCGCATCCACGAGGGTGACCTGGACGATGTGATCGAAGCCGGCCGGCGTGGCCGCGTAGCTGAAGCCGAAGCCGGCCGTCAGGTCGGCGAGAATCGCCTGCGCCGGGCTGAGGAACTCCCAGTTGGGGAAGACGATGCCGTTCTGCGTGGCAAATGATTTCAGGGCCGAGGGCGAATCGAAGGGTTGGTTGAAGCCGATGCTGGCGACGTTGAAGCGATCCGCGCCGAGCACGGCCACCGTGTTGGTGACCGCCTTCTGCAAGTTCTTGGTGGTGGTCGGACAGACCTCGAAGCAGCCGGTGTAGATGAAGCTCACCAGCAGGGGCTTGCCGCGGTAATCCGCCAGGCGCACCGGCTTGCCCTCGCGATTGAGCAGCACGTAATCGCCGACCGGCCGGTTGACGACGGATTGCGACAGTTCCAGCGCCTTCCCCTGGTCGAGGACCGGGACGTTGGGCGCCAGCGCGGGGTCGAGCGGTCGCGAGGATACGCTCTGCGCACCGTCCTGCGCGGCGAAGAGCGGGGTCGAGCAGAAAAGCAGAAGGGCAGGCAGGCAGACCGCCCGGAAAATGCGTCCACGGAGCATGGCCGAATGATCTCCGCCGCCCGGGAGAGCGTCAAGTGTCTGCATCAAGCGGAAATAAAAAAGGGCCGCATCCGCGGCCCTTTTCCAGAAGCGTCCGGCGTTGCCGCCGGATTGCTTCTCTTACGCCATGCCCCACAGGGAGGACAGGTATTTCCAGTTCACGAAGTAGTACAGGATGAACGAAACCAGGAAGACCAGCGCCAGCACCATGGTGCCCGGGGTGCCGATATGCGCGGCATGCGCGCCCGTCTGCGGCGGCAGGGTCAGCGGGATCGGCGTGCTGCGCGTCTCGCCATCGTCCAGCTTCTTGCCGAAGAGCAGAGAGAAGACGATCTGCAGGATCCAGCCGCCGCCGCCGATGATCGCGACCACGCCGGCGATGCCGGTCAGGCCCATCATCAGGTAGGCGGCGCCCGGCCACTCATAGGCCATCGGCGAGCCGGCGAAGGCCATGTCCCAGTGGCGGCGGGAAACGCCCAGCGTACCGGCGCCCATCATCACCAGCGCCACGACGTACATGGCGAGGCCGAAGAGGTAGGGCTGCAGCTTGGCGAAGCCGGGGAACAGCACTTCGCGCTTGAACAGCACGGGGACGAGGAAGTAGGTCAGGCCCATGAACGCCAGCGTGGTGCCGATGACGACCGTCGCATGGAAGTGGCCCGGCACGTAGATGGTGTTGTGGATCAGCAGGTTGAGCTGTTCCGTGCCCATCATGACGCCTGAGATGCCGCCGAGGAAGCCGAAGCCGACCAGCGAGAGGAATATCGCCGAGAAGGCCGGATTGCCCCAGGGGGCTTTCCTCAGCCACTCGAAGAGACCCTTGTTGTAGCCCTTGGCGCGCTGCGCCTGCTCGATGGCGCCCGGTATCGTCATGCCATGGATCATCGAGGCCAGCACCGCGAAGTACATGAAGTACGAAGTGTTGACCACCTTCCACTCGGAGCCGACGCCCGGGTCGGACAGCAGATGGTGGGCGCTGGCGAGCTGCAGGAACAGGATGTAGAGGAGGAACGCCGTGCGGCTCACCTTCTCGGACATCGGCTTGGCGCCGAAAACGATGGCGGCGCCGGCGTACCAGATCGCGACGTGCGCGGAGACGTTGATCTGCTGCGAGCTGTGGCCCATCGCCCACCAGACGACGCGGTACATGATGGTGTCGATTTCCCGGATGTAGCCGACCGACCAGAGGAAGGTCGGGATCAGGATAATGGCGCCGGAGGCGATGGTGAAGATGGCGATGATGGCCGCCGTCAGCGCGCCGAAGGTCACCAGCGGGATCGAGCCCTCGTAGGTCTTCTCCGCCTTGGCTACCACCAAGGTGCCGAGGAAGACGAAGCAGCCGAGCAGCGCGCCCACGGCGAACAGGATCAGGCCGAGGTAGAAGTGCGGCTTGGCCTGCATCGGCACGTAGGAGGTGAACATCACGCTCGACTCGCCCTGGAAGACGGCGACATTGGCCATGATGGCGCCGATGGCCATCAGGATGAAGCCGAGCCAGGCGATCTTCGGCGTCGCCAGGCGGCAGTGCAGCAGCGTGGACGAGGCGAAGTAGAGCACGGCCATCTCGAAGAAGATGATCCAGAACAGCAGCATGTTGATGCCGTGCGAGGTGAGCGCCAGGTAGAACTGGTCGGCCGGCAGCAGGTGCACCGCCGGCCAGCGGGTGAGGACGACGCCCAGCGCCATGATGCCGCCGAGCAGCAGCGCCAGCACGCCGGCAACGGCGTTCCAGCGCATCAGTTTCTCGGCAGCGGTGTCGAATTGCAGCCCGGATCGCGGGCAGATGCGGTAAGTCGTAGCCATTTACGCGCCCCTTATTTCACGTAGATGCGTCCGACCATCGTGTGATGGCCGATGCCGCAGTATTCGTTGCAGACGATGGAATAGGTTCCCAACTGGTTCGGCGTGATCTTCACCACGTGCTCGTAGTTCGGATGAACCTGGATGTTGATGTTCTGCGGCTGCAGCGAGAAGCCGTGCATGTAGTCCATCGCGGAGAGGTGCAATTTGTAGGCCTTGCCCTTCTCAAGTTCGTAGATCGGCCACCATGCCCACAGGCGCCCGATCAGGTAGATGTCGCTGCCGGCGGGCGGCTTGACGACGGGAATCTGCTGATCCGTCTCGGTGCGCACCGTGTATTTGTCGACCACGGCCTGCGCCTTGGCGGCGAACATCTCCTTGGTCGTCTTGTAGGTCTCGTTCGACAGGTTCTGGCCGCCGGCGATATGCCAATAGACCATCATCGTGAACATCGTCAGCGACCAGACGAGGGCAATGGCGATCCAGGTGAATTCCAGCTTGTCGATCGGGGCTTTCCACCAGATTCGTTCTGCGGGTGGGCTGATAGCGCTCATCTCATACTCCCTGTGTTTTGATTGGTTACGGACCGCTTATCGGGCCACCGGAATGTTCGCCACTTCCATCACGCCCCACAGGATGTAGAGCACGGTGGGAAGGGTGATGCCCAGGAAGAGCAGCAGGAACGGGTTGTCCAGCACCTGCTGCATGACGGGAACGCGTTCTTCTTGATCAGCCATGTAAGCCTCCTTTTTTTGCGCCGTGGGCGACGCGGTTTTTCGATCAGACAAATTACGGGGATTTAACGGGCAAAATGGTGCCCGGGGGCAGTCGGGAATAGTTTGATCTAGGTTAAGAAATGCCCAAATACGCAGTAACTTGCATGCGGCAGTGCGGCACGTTGTCGCATATAATCCGCACTCAAAATCCAGGCCGTAGAATTCCAGAAAAACACCGGTTACGAACATGAATCCCGCCGCGCGCCGCCAGATCGCCGTCTGGCTTTTCATCTGTTCCGCCATGGTTTTTGCCACGCTGGTCGTCGGCGGCGTGACGCGCCTGACCCACTCGGGACTTTCCATCGTCGAGTGGCAGCCGCTGGTGGGAACGGTGCCCCCCCTGTCCCACGCGGATTGGCTCGAAGTCTTTGAAAAATATAAGCAGACGCCGGAGTACCAGCAGGTCAATCACAGCATGTCCCTCGATGAATTCAAGGGCATCTTCTGGTGGGAGTACGCCCATCGCGTGCTCGGACGAACCATCGGCCTGGTCTTCTTCCTGCCTTTGCTCTATTTTTTGTTGCGGCGCAAGGTGGATCGTCCCCTGGTGCCCAAGCTGGTGGGCATTTTCATCCTGGGCGGACTGCAGGGCGCGATGGGCTGGTACATGGTGAAAAGCGGCCTGGTCGACGATCCGCGCGTCAGCCAGTACCGCCTGACGGCCCACCTGTCGCTCGCCTTCCTGATCTTCGTCGCCATGACGTGGGTGGCCCTCGGCCTGCTGGCGGAACGGGGCGGACGCATGGTCGACGAGGCCATCCTCAGGCTCAGGCGCCTCGGCTTCTGGATGACCCTGCTGGTGCTCTACATGGTGGTCAGCGGGGGATTCGTCGCCGGCATCCGCGCCGGGAAGTTCTACAACACCTTTCCGCTCATGAACGGCCATGTCGTGCCGCCGGAAATCTGGCTGCCCGAACTCGGCCTGCTCAACCTGTTCAACAACATGGCCACGGTGCAGTTCGACCACCGCCTGGGCGCCTGGCTGCTGGCCTTCCTGGCGCCCTGGTTCTGGCTGCGCCTGCTTGGCTCCGCAGCCAGCCCGCGCGCCAAGTTCGCCGGACACGCCCTCCTGCTGGCGCTGGCCGGACAAATCACGCTGGGCATTGCCACCCTGCTTACTTTCGTGCCCGAGCCGGTCGTTGCGCTGGCAGCGGCCCACCAGGGCGGCGCCATGCTGCTGCTCGGCATCGTCCTCTGGGTGAACCACGAGTTGCGCGTGGCGCCCATGCAAAGAGGTTTCTGATGAAAACCCGGCAGGTGCGTGCGCTCGCGCTGCTGACCTGCCTGCTCTCGCTCATGGTGGTCGGCGTGAGCGCCTACCTGCGTCTTTCCGGCGCCGGGCTGGGCTGCGCCGACTGGCCCGGCTGTTACGGGCGCATCCTGTCCGGCATGTCGCATGCGCCCTGGGAAGGCGCCCGGCTCGTGCATCGCATCGTCGCCACCCTGGCCTTGCTGGCGGGCATTCTGCTGGCGTGGCGCAGTTGGCGGCCGCAACCCTTGCAGCCGGCCGCGCGCTATGCAACGTTGCTGCTGGCGCTGATGCTGTTTCTTTCCGTCGTCGGCGTGTGGAGTTCGGATCCGCGCATGGCGTGGGTGAACTTCATCAACCTGGTCGGCGGCCTCGGCCTGGTGACGTTTTCCTGGCGGGTGGCGATCACGTCGGAGCCCTCGCGGTTGATGGAGCGGGGGATCGGCGGGCAGCTTTGCCGCGTCGCGCTGACGACGCTGACGCTTGCGGTGCTGCTCGGCGGCCTCATCGGTGCGCGCTATGCGGCGCCGGCCTGCGGCGGTCTGCCGGATTGCCAGGGCGTCTGGTGGCCGGCAGCACAGGGCTGGTCGGCGCTGAACCCCTTGGCCACCCTGTCCGGCCCGTCCATTCCGGGCGAGGCCGGCGGAGTGGCTTTGCACCTCCTGCACCGCTACGCCGCCGTGCTGGCAGCCGTGCTCCTGGCCGTCGTGGCGCTGCGTTTGCGCGCCGTGCGTCGCGCGCGCAAGGCTGCCCTGGTCGTGTTGTCGCTGCTCGTCCTTGAAGCGGCGATCGGCGTGCTGACGGTGGCGAGCGGCTTTTCACTCTGGCTGGCGGTCGCCCACAACGTCGGCGCGGCCCTGCTGCTTGCCGCTGCAGCCAGCCTGATGCACTCGGTTCGGCAATAAAAAAGCCCGCGGGTCGCGCGGGCTTGTCATCCCTTGGCCTTGGTCAGGCCAATTGCACGGGAATCTTGTGGCGCTGGTTCATCATGCGATTGCGTGAATCGACGTAAACCAGGTCCGGCTCGAACTTTGCGAGTTCCGCCTCGTCGTACATCGCGTAGGTGGCGATGATGAGCAGGTCGCCGGGCGACGCCTTCCTCGCCGCGGCGCCGTTCACCGAAATGATGCCGCTGCCGCGCTCGGCGGAAATGGCATAGGTGGTGAAGCGCTCGCCGTTGTTGACGTTGTAGATGTCGATCTGCTGATACTCGCGGATGTCCGCGGCATCGAGCAGATCCTGGTCGATCGCGCATGAACCTTCATAGTGCAGCTCGGCATGCGTGACCGTTACGCGGTGCAGCTTGGACTTCAGCATCATCCGTTGCATCGTGGTCGCTCCTTCTCTCAGTACTCAGTAGCTGGCAGGTTGCGGTTTCCTCTCCCGCAAGGTGCGCTGCTGGTGCACCGACGGCCTGAGCGCAAGACGGTACCCTAAACTTCCAGGTTGTCGATCAGGCGCGTGCTCCCCAGGAGTGCCGCGCCCAGCACCACCAACCCAGAATCGTGAGCGGCTGGCAATTGTAGATCAAGTTGTTTTCGCACCGCAACATATTGCGGAATCCAGCCACTGGCGCGGAGTTCCGCCATGGCCCCCTGCTCAAGCCGCGCCAGATCTCGTTCTCCGGCCCGCACCCCCTGCCGAACGGCTTCCAGAGCCCGATACAGCCGGGGCGCCTCGGCCCGTTCCGCCGCCGAGAGGTAGCCGTTGCGGGAAGACAGGGCCAACCCGTCCGCCGCCCGCACCGTCTCGCCGGGAACGATCTCGATGGGCAGGGCGAACTCGCGCACCATGTTGCGGATGATCATCAGCTGCTGGTAGTCCTTCTTGCCGAACAGCGCCGCCTGCGGCTGCACGACGGAAAACAGCTTCAGCACCACGGTGGCGACGCCACGGAAGAAGCCGGGGCGGAACTCGCCCTCGAGGATGTCGGCCTGCGCCGGATCCGGGTGCACGTGGTAGGCCTGCGGCGTCGGGTACATCTCCTTCTCGTCCGGCGCGAAGAGGTGCGCCACGCCGGCCGCCGCCATCTTCCCGCAGTCGGCCTCGAAGGTGCGCGGGTAGGTGTCGAAGTCCTCCTTCGGGCCGAACTGCAGGCGGTTCACGAAGAGGCTGGAGACGACGCTGTCGCCGTGGTCCTGCGCCTGGCGCATGAGGGCGATGTGGCCCTCGTGCAGGTTGCCCATGGTGGGGACGAAGGCGATGCGGCCGGCGCCCTTCAGTGCGGCGCGCAAACTGGCAATGGTGTCGTGGATTTGCATTAGAAGCTTGAACCACAGAGAACACAGAGTGCACAGAGAAAACAAAAGAATTGGCCTTCTCTGTGTTCTCTGTGTCCTCTGTGGTTAAAGGTTTTGAGTTTTCAGTAGCAATGTTCTGTCCCTGGGAAGCTGCCGTCCTTGACGGCGACGACGTAGGCCTTGACGGCGTCGTCGATGCTCGCCGCGCCCTCCATGAAGTTCTTCACGAAGCGCGCCTTCTTGCCGGGGTAGACGCCGAGCATGTCGTGCAGCACCAGCACCTGGCCGTGGCAGTCCTTGCCGGCGCCGATGCCGATGGTGGCCATGCCGGTCAGGCTGAGCGTGATCTCTGCGGCGAGCGGGGCGGGCACCATCTCCAGCACGATCAGTGCCGCGCCGGCCTGTTGCAATGCTGCCGCGTCGTCCTTCATCTGGCGCGCTGCCGCGTCCGTCTTGCCCTGCACGCGGTAGCCGCCGAGCTGGTGCACCGATTGAGGCGTCAGGCCGATGTGGGCGCACACCGGCACGCCGCGTTCCACCAGGAAGCGCACGGTTTCCGCCATGTAGGCGCCGCCCTCGAGTTTGACCATTTGCGCGCCGGCGGCCATCAGCGGCACGGCCGAGCGCATGGCCTGGGCGGGGCTTTCCTGGTAGGTGCCGAAGGGCATGTCGGCGACGATGAAGGAGCGCTTCGCTCCGCGCGCGACGCAGCCGGTGTGGTAAGCCATCTGTTCCAGCGTCACCGGCAGGGTGGAGGAATGCCCCTGCAGCACGTTGCCGAGCGAGTCGCCGACGAGGGCGACGTCAACGCCGCAGCGGTCTAGCAGGGCGGCGAAGCTCGAGTCGTAGCAGGTCAGCACGGCGATCTTCTCGCCCTCGGCGCGCATGCGCGCGAGTTCGGCGAGGGTCACCGGCCGCGAATTCTCTAGGTAGCTCATGTCATGCCCGATTCAGGGATGGAGCGCGCATGATAGCCGCCCGCCGCTAGGAGCGGAAGATGAAATAAACCGCACCGAGGATGCACAGCGCCGCCCACAGATAGTCGAGCTTGAGCGGCTGCTCCATGTAGAACAGCACGAAAGGCACGAAGATCGCCAGGGTGATGGCCTCCTGCAGGATCTTCAGCTGCCCCAGCGACAGTTCCTCGGCGCCGATGCGGTTGGCCGGCACCTGCAGCATGTACTCGAACAGCGCGATGCCCCAGGAGAAGACGGCGGCGAACCACCACGGCCGGTCGTTGAGGTTCTTCAGGTGGGCGTACCAGGCGAAAGTCATGAAGACGTTCGAGGCCGCCAAGAGGAAGGCGGTCTGCAGGATGACCGGGATCTGCGGGAACATCAGGCGGTTTTGCCGGCCAGTACGGGTTCGAGCCGGGTCAGCGACTGGTCGCGGACGTCCTCCAGCAGCGCGGCGGCCGGCCCATGTCCCGGAATCACCGCGTCCGGCGCAATCTCGACGAGCGGCAGCAGGACGAAGGCGCGCTCGTGCATGCGCGGGTGCGGCAGGGTCAGCCGTGCCGCGCCGCGCGTCTCGTCGCCGTAGAGCAGCAGGTCGAGGTCGAGCGTGCGCGGGGCATGGTGGAATTCCCGCCGGCGCCCGAAGCGCGCCTCGATGGCGAACAGTTCCTCGAGCAGGGCGTCGGCGGAGAGATGCGTATCGAGGGCGGCGACGGCATTGACGAAATCCGGCTGGTTGCGCAATCCGACCGGGGCGCTGAGATAGAGCGAAGAGACGGCGATGATGCTGCTGCGGGGCAGGTCGTTCAGTGCCGCCAGCGCCGCCTGCACCGTGGCCTGCGGGTCGCCGAGGTTGCTGCCCAGCGCAACATAGGCCCTCTCAAGAAACACGCCGGGCCGCCCCAAGTGTTTCTTGGCCCCCTGAGGGGAGAACCGAGCGCAGCGAGGTTTTCGGGGGGGGCTACTCGTCATTCCCCGCTTTCCGGACGGGCGTCCTCTCCGCCGCCCTTGCCGCGCCGCCGTCTTCTGCGGGCTGACTTTTTCTCCGGGGTCAGCATGGCCAGCCGCGCCTCGGTGTCGGCTTCGATGAAATCCCGCCACCAGTCGGCCAGTTCATGGTCCAGTTCGCCGCTTTCGACGCGCAGGAGGAGAAAGTCATAGCCGGCCCTGAAGCGCGGCTGTTCGATCACGCGCAGCGGCCGGCGTCCGGCGCGGTTTTCCAGGCGCGGCTGCAGGATCCAGATGTCCTTGATGTCGGCGGCGATGCGGCGGGTGATGGCCAGCTTGCCGCCCTGGATGTCGAGCACTTCGTCCATCGCCCCGTGCAGGGCGGGGATGGGCGGCTCGCCGTTCCGCTTGCGCGCCTCCCAGGCGGCGAGCGCCTCGTGCCAGAGCAGGGTGGCGAAGAGGAAGCCGGGCGAGGTGCGCTTGCCGGCATTGACCCGCGCGTCGGTGCTGGCCAGCGAGAGCCAGACGAAGCGCTCGCCGAGCGGCTGCTCCATGATGACGTCGAGCAGCGGCAGCAGGCCGTGGTGCAGGCCTTCCTCGCGCAACTGCCTGAGGCATTCGACGGCGTGGCCGGAGAGCAGCAGCTTGAGCATCTCGTCGAAGAGGCGCGCCGCCGGCACGTTCTCCAGCAGGTCCGCCATCTCGCGGATCGGCGTCCGCGCCGCCGGGTCGATGGCCAGCCCCAGCTTGGCCGCCATGCGCACGGCGCGCAGCAGGCGTATCGGGTCCTCGCGGTAGCGCTTTCTCGGGTCGCCGATCATGCGCAGGGTCTTCTGCTTCAGGTCGGCGACGCCGTGGTGGTAGTCGGTGATGGTCTCGTCGGTCGGGTTGTAGTAGAGCGCGTTGATGGTGAAGTCGCGCCGCGCCGCGTCCTCCTCGACATTGCCGAAGACGTTGTCGCGCAGCACGCGGCCATGCTCGTCGGTCTCCGAGTCGACGTCGTTGCCGGCGCGGAAGGTGGACACCTCCATGGTCTCGCCGCCGCTCATTACATGCACGATGCGGAAGCGCCGGCCGATGATGCGCGAGCGGCGGAAGATGCCGCGCACCTGCTCGGGCGTGGCGTCGGTGGCGATGTCGAAATCCTTCGGCTCGATGCCGGCGAGCAGGTCGCGCACCGCGCCGCCGACGACGAAGGCGGCGTGGCCGTGCTCCTGCAGGCGGGCGACCGTCTGGCGCGCGCCGGCCGAAATCGATTCGCGGCGGATGTGGTGTTTCTCGACGGGGATCAGCGCCGGTTCGTGCGTGGGGAGGGGCTTGCTGAAAACACGGCGCAACAGCTTGCGGATCATCCTGCTCGGGGGGCTCCTGGAAAGGGCGCAATGATACCGGAAAGGGGGGGCTTCAGGCCTTTCTCAGGCGGCGGACTCGACGCGGTTGCGGCCTTTTTCCTTGGCCCGGTAGAGGGCGGCATCGGCGCGGCCGATGAGCGCTTCCAGACCCTCCTCGGGGCGCGCTTCGGCCAGGCCGACGGAAACCGTGACGCGGACCGTTTCCCCGCTCTCGCCCAGCGTGAGCGAGGCCCATTCGATGCCGTTGCGCAGGCGTTCGGCGATGCCCAGCGCCTCCTCCGGGGAGGTGTCCGGCAGCAGGGCGGCGAATTCCTCGCCGCCGAAGCGCGCCATCAGGTCGGTCGGACGCAGGTGGGCGCCCATCTGGCGCGAAACGTGGCGCAGCACGGCATCCCCGGCCAGATGCCCCCACGTGTCGTTGAAAGCCTTGAAGCGGTCGATGTCGATCATCAGCAGGCAGACCGGCCGGGAATCGTTGTAGCAGCGGCGCAGCATGCGGACAAAAGTGTCGTCCAGCCAGCGGCGGTTGTGCATGCCGGTGAGGACGTCGACGCTGGCGGCATGCTCGAACTCGAGGCTGCGCGTGCGCGACGTTTCGAGCGCCTTGTTGTGGCTGCGCATGCGTCCGGACAGGATCCAGAGCAGGTTGAAGGCGACGCCGTGCGACCGGTTGAGCAGCGCCCACATGGAGGCGTGGCCCAGCACCAGCACGCGCGTCCTGTCCGCTGCCTCGACCCGCGCCGACGGGCGCTGGCCGTCGACCATGGAAATCTCGCCGACGCACTCGCCCGGGCCCAGGTGCGTCACCTCGAAGGTTTCGCGCCCGGCGAGCTTCACCGACAGGCTGCCCTCGAGCACGATGTAGACGGCGTGATTCTCCTGCTCGGGCTCGATGAGAACGTCGCCGGGCGCCAGCGCGTAAACGGGGCAGTCGGCCAGGACCTCCTCGACGGCGTCGATGCTGATGTGCCGGAACAGTTTGCTCTGCTCGAGGATTGCGCGATCGGCGTCGGTGAACATGGCCCTATTCTAGCGCAGCGAAATGATGGGCCAGCCGTTTTCCCGCGCGTGCCGCTCCAGCGTCGCGTCGGGATCGACGGCAATCGGATCCGTCACCTTGCCGAGCAGGGGCAGATCGTTCAGCGAATCGCTGTAGAACCAGCTGCGCCTGAAGCTGCCCCAGCCGTGGCCGAGGCCGTCCAGCCAGCTTTCGACCCGCGCGATCTTGCCCTCGCGGAAGCACGGCGTGCCTTCCACCCCGCCGGTGAACTCGCCGCCCGCCCGTTGCGGCTCGGTGGCGACCAGATGGGCGATGCCGAACTCGCGGGCGATCGGCGCGGTGACGAAGCTGTTGGTGGCGGTGACGATGGCGGCGAGCGCGCCTTCGTCGAGATGGCGGCGCACCAGTTCCCGCCCCTTGGTCGTGATCATGGGCAGGATGCGGGTGGCCATGAAGTCGGCATGCCAGGCGTCGAGTTCGCGGCGCGGATGGCGCGACAGCGGCTTCAGCTGGAAGTCGAGGAATTCATGGATGTCCAGCGTGCCGGCCTTGTACTGCTCGTAGAAATCGAGGTTGCGCGCCTCATACACCTCGCGGTCGAGCACGCCGCGGGAAATCAGGTATTGCGCCCACTCGAAGTCCGAGTCGCCGGCGAGGAGCGTGTTGTCCAGATCGAAGAGGGCGAGGTTCATGGTTTTTCAATTCCAGCCGCGGATTACGCGGATGAACGCGGATCAAATCCTTCGCAAATCCGCGTCGATCCGCGAAATCCGCGGCTATGAGGGTTTATTGAATTTGCCCAGCATTTCCTTCAGCAGCGGCACGGTGACCGGCCGCTTGCGCTCCAGCGAGGCGCGGTCGAGGGCATCCAGCACCGCCATCAGCGAGGGCAGGTCGCGCGAGGTGTGGCGCAGCATGTAGCCGATCACCTCGTCCTCCACGCGCAGGCCGCGCTGGCTGGCCTGGCTTTGCAGGGTTGCCGCCTTTTCCTCGTCGCTGAGCGGCTTGACCTGGTAGACGATGGCCGCGCCGATGCGCGTGCGCAAATCCTCGCGCAGCTTGAGTTCCAGCGGCGGCGCCGACCCGGCGAGGAGCAGCGCCAGTCCGGCCAGCCGGGCCGAGTTGAAGGCGCGGAACAGGGCGACCTGGGCCGTGTCGTCGAGGCGGTCGACGTCGTCGACGATGAGCAGCCCGCCGGGCGGGCAGGGCAGTTCGGCGCCGGCTTCCTCGCCGGCGACCAGGACGACGCGGCGGCCGGCCGCGTCGGCGGCCGCCCGGGTCGCCCGCAGCAGGTGCGTGCGGCCGCAGCCCGAGGGGCCCCAGAGATAGACGGCATCGAAAGCCCTGGGTTGCGCCAGGGCGCGCAGACGCGCCACCAGTTCGGCGTTGGCGCCGGCGATGAAATTCACCAGGGTCGGGTGCTGCTCGGGTCGGATGTCGAGCGTCAGCTGCTGGGGCATGGTCGTATCGATGGCGGCGCGCCGGCGGGAATACGATAAAATCCATCCTTTGCTGCGCGAAGCGCAACTTTATCACGAAGCGGATATCCCTTGACCTCTCTCACCTATCGCGATGCCGGCGTCGATATCGATGCCGGCGATTCCCTCGTCGAGCGCATCAAGCCTTTCGCCAAGCGGACGATGCGCCCCGAAGTGATGGCCGGCATCGGCGGCTTCGGCGCCCTCTTCGAAATCTCGAAGAAATTCCGCGAACCCGTGCTGGTCGCCGGCACCGACGGCGTCGGCACCAAGCTCAAGCTGGCCTTCCAGTTGAACCGCCACGACAGCGTCGGCATCGACCTGGTGGCGATGAGCGTGAACGACATCCTGGTGCAGGGCGCCGAGCCGCTCTTCTTCCTCGACTACTTCGCCTGCGGCCGCCTCGACGTGGACATCGCCGCGAGCGTGATCCAGGGCATCGCCAAAGGCTGCGAACTGGCCGGCTGCGCCCTGATCGGCGGCGAGACGGCGGAGATGCCGAGCATGTATCCGGACGGCGAGTACGACCTCGCCGGCTTCGCCGTCGGCGCCGTGGAAAAAGCGAAGATCATCGACGGCACGACCATCGAGCCGGGCGACGCGGTGATCGGCCTGGCCTCCAGCGGGGCGCATTCCAACGGCTATTCCCTGGTGCGCAAGATCCTCGAACGCGCGAAACCCGACATGAACGCCGATTTCGACGGCCGCCCCCTGGCCGAGGCGGTCATGGCGCCGACGCGCATCTACGTCAAGCCGTTGCTCGCCCTCATGAACGCCCTGCCGGTGAAAGGCCTCGCCCACATCACCGGTGGCGGGCTGCTCGACAACGTGCCGCGCATCCTCGGCGATTCGCTGGTGGCGACGCTGGACAGCACGGCGTGGACGCGACCGAAGCTGTTCGACTGGCTGCAGCGCGAGGGCCAGGTGGCGGACTCGGAAATGCACCGCGTCTTCAACTGCGGCATCGGCATGGTGGTGGTCGTCGCGCAGTCGCACGAGGCGCAGGCGCTGAAGCTGCTGCGCGAGGCCGGCGAGACGGCCTGGAGCATCGGCACGATCGGCCGGCGCGGCGCGGACCAGGCGCAGACGGTCGTCGCCTGAGCGAAGCTGCGGGTCGGCCGTAGGTCGGGCTGTAGGTCGGGCTTCAGCCCGACAACCGCGGCTGATGTCGGGCTGAAGCCCGACCTACGGACAGACCCTTAAAACAGAGAAAGCATCTCCCCAATGGCAGCCAGAAAAAAACATCTCGTAGCGATCGTTGCCGCGCTGGGCCTGCTGGCGCTCGGCGGCTATGCCTACTTTGCCAACCAGTCGACTTCATCCTCGCCCCAGTCGCCCGCCGGCCCCCCCTCCGGGGGCAAGCCGGGTGGCGGCCCGCCGGGCGGCTTCGCCGTCGGCGTGGAAAGCGTGAAGGTGGCGGCCTCCGGCTTCCAGGACGAGGTTGCCGCGGTCGGTTCCCTGAAATCCAACGAATCGGTCGTGCTGCGCCCGGAGATCGCCGGCCGCATCGCGGCGATCCACCTGCGCGAGGGCATGCCGGCCGCCAGGGGCGCCGTGCTGGTGGCGCTGGACGCGGCGACGCAGGCCGCCGAACTGCGCCAGGCCGAAGCCAATCTCGCCCTCTCCCAGGCCAACTTCAAGCGCACCGAGGACCTCTACCAGAAGAAGTTCGTCGCCGAGCGCGCCCGCGACGAGGCCGCTGCCAATCTCAAG
Source organism: Rhodocyclales bacterium (assembly GCA_016214145.1). Taxonomy (GTDB): domain Bacteria; phylum Pseudomonadota; class Gammaproteobacteria; order Burkholderiales; family Rhodocyclaceae; genus Desulfobacillus. The sequence continues at coordinate 1,010,414 of JACRPA010000002.1, read as the reverse complement.
GTGCTGGAGGCGGCAGTCGCCTTGGCCCAGGCAAAACTGCAGAAGACACAGATCCGTGCCCCCTTCGCCGGCATCGTCGGCATCCGCAACGTCAGCGTCGGCGATTACGTCAAGGAAGGCCAGGAGCTCATCAACATCGAGGACATCGGCTCGCTGAAGGTGGATTTCCGCCTGCCGGAAAGCTACCTCTCGCGCCTGCAGAAGGGGCAGACCGTCGAGGTGTCGGCGGACGCCATGCCGGGGCAGGCGTTCAGGGGGATGCTGGATGCCATCGATCCCCTGCTCGACGCCTCCGGGCGCGCCATTTCGCTGCGCGCGCGCCTCGCCAACCCGGAGCTCAAGCTGCGGCCCGGCATGTTCGTCCGCGTGCGCCTGGCCTTCGGCGGCGAGCGGCAGGGCCTGGCGCTGCCCGAGGAGGCGCTGGTGCCGGCCGGCAACGACAACTTCGTTTTCAAGGTGGCCGAAGGCAAGGCGCAGCGCGTCATGGTGAAGATCGGCCAGCGCCGCGGCGCCATGGTGGAGATCGTCGAGGGCCTCAAGGCCGGCGACGAAGTGGTCACCGCCGGCCAATTGAAGCTGCGCGACGGCGTGCCGGTGCGTGTCACGGAGGCAGAAACCGCCTTAAACGCAAAGGACGCAAAGACGCAAAGACCGCAAAGATGAGTCAAATTATTCGGTTTTCTTTGCGCCCTTTGCGTCTTTGCGCTCTTCGCGTTGAAAGAGGTTCTTCGTGAAGCTGCCTGAGATCTGCATTCGCCGTCCGGTCTTCGCGACGGTGATGAGCCTGGTGGTGATGCTGCTCGGCGTGGTGTCGTATTCGCGCCTGCCGGTGCGCGAGTACCCGAAGATCGACGAGCCGGTGGTGACGGTGGACACCACCTACAAGGGCGCCTCGGCCGAGATCATCGAATCGCAGATCACCAAGCCACTGGAGGATTCGCTGGCCGGCATCGAGGGCGTGGACGTGCTGTCCTCCATCTCGCGCGCCGAGAACAGCCAGATCACCGTGCGCTTCAAGCTGGAGCGCAATCCGGATTCGGCCGCCGCCGACGTGCGCGACCGCGTCGCCCGGGTGCGCAACAAGCTGCCGCAGTCGATCGACGAGCCGGTCATCGCCAAGGTCGAGGCCGACGCCAACCCGATCATCTGGCTGGCCTTCAACAGCGACCGCCATTCGCCGCTGGAGGTCACCGACTTCGCCAGCCGCATCGTCAAGCCGCGCCTGCAGACCCTGCCCGGCGCGGCCGACGTGCGCATCTTCGGCGAGCGCAAGTTCGCCATGCGCATCTGGCTCGACCCGGGCCGGCTCGCCGCCTACGGCCTGACGCCGCCGGACGTCGAGGACGCGCTGCGCCGGCAGAACGTCGAGGTGCCGGCCGGGCGCATCGAGGGACGCGAGCGTGAGTTCTCCGTGGTGTCGCGCACCGACCTCAACAAGCCGGAGGAATTCGCCGACATCGTCGTGCGCCAGGTGAAGGGCTACCCGGTGCGCATCCGCGACCTCGGCCGCGTCGAGGTCGGCGCGGCGCAGGAGCGCTCGGCGGTGCGCTTCAACGGCAAGAACGCCGTGGCGCTGGGCGTCATCAAGCAGGCCACGGCCAATCCGCTCGACCTGTCGAAGGCCCTGCGCGCCGCGCTGCCGCGGGTGATCGCCGAGCTGCCGGAAGGCATGGCGGTCAACGTCGCCTACGATTCCTCGGTCTTCATCGACCGCTCCATCGAGGCGGTGTTCACGACCATCGGCGAGGCGATCCTGCTGGTGGCGCTGATCATCTTCCTCTTCCTGCGCTCGCCGCGGGCGACGCTGATCCCGCTCGTCACCATCCCGGTGTCGCTGATCGGCGCCTTCGCCCTGATGCTGGCAATGGGCTTCACCATCAACACCCTGACGCTGCTGGCCCTCGTCCTGGCCATCGGCCTGGTGGTGGATGACTCGATCGTCGTGCTGGAGAACATCTACCGCCACATCGAGAACGGCATGCCGCGCCTGCAGGCGGCGCTGCAGGGCTCGAAGGAAATTGCCTTCGCCGTGGTGGCGATGACGCTGACGCTCGCCGCCGTCTATGCGCCGGTGGCCTTCATGACCGGCCGCACCGGCAAGCTCTTCATCGAGTTCGCCCTGACGCTGGCCGGCGCGGTGCTGGTGTCGGGCTTCGTCGCCCTGACGCTGTCGCCGATGATGTGCTCGGTGCTGCTGCGCCACGAGACGCGCCATGGCAAGGCCTACCTCTGGTTCGAGAACTTCTTCAACGGCCTGACATCCGGCTATCGCCGGCTGCTGGCGGCGACGCTGCGCCGCCGCTGGATCGTCATGCTGGTGTTCGTGCTGGTGGCCGGCGCCAGCGCGCTGCTGCTCAAGGTTCTCAAGTCCGAACTGGCGCCGGTGGAGGACCGCGGCGTGATCCTCGGCGTCTTCCTCGGTCCGGAGGGCGCGACGCTCGACTACACCAGCAAGTACGCCCGGCAGATCGAGGGACTCTACGCGAAGACGCCGAACGTGGAGCGCTACTTCGTGGTGGCCGGCAACCCGGTGGTGTCGCAGGGCATCTCCTTCGTCGGCCTGACCGACTGGAAGGAGCGGTCGCAGCACTCGACCGCCATCGCCAAGGAACTGCAGCCGAAGTTCTTCTCGATTCCCGGCGTGCTGGCCTTCCCCGTCACGCCGCCCTCGCTCGGCCAGAGTCCGCGCGAGCGGCCGGTGAATTTCGTCGTCGTCACCTCCGCCTCCTACCCCGAGTTGCAGGGCATCACCGAGCAGATCCTCGCCGAGGTGGCGAGGAATCCCGGCTTCGTGAACGTCGACACCGACCTCAAGCTCAACAAGCCCGAGCTGTCGGTGCGGGTGGACCGCGACAAGGCGTCCGATACCGGCGTGCAGATCGAGACCATCGGCCGCACCCTGGAAACCCTGCTCGGCGGGCGCCAGGTGACGCGCTTCAAGCGCGACGCCGAGCAGTACGACGTGATCGTGCAGACGACCGAGCGCGACCGCGCCACCCCGCGCGACATCAGCGAGATCTACGTGCGCGGCAAGGACGAGCGCATGATCCCGCTCGCCAACCTGGTGCGGGTGGACGAGACGGTGAGCCCGCGCGAGCTGAACCACTTCGCCCAGCGGCGCGCCGTGACGATCTCGGCGAACCTGGCGCCCGGCTACACCATGGGCGAGGCGCTGGCCTTCCTCGAAGACGCCGCCCGCCGCATCCTGCCGCCCGGCTATGCCACCGACACCGCCGGCCAGTCGCGCGAGTTCCGCACCTCGACGGCGAGCCTGGCGCTGACCTTCGTGCTGGCGCTGGCCTTCATCTACCTCGTGCTGGCGGCGCAGTTCGAGAGCTTCAGCGACCCCTTCGTCATCATGCTCACCGTGCCGCTGTCGATGACCGGGGCGCTGCTGGCGCTGTTCCTGCTGCCCGGCGGCACGCTCAACGTCTACAGCCAGATCGGCCTGGTGACCCTGGTGGGGCTCATCACCAAGCACGGCATCCTCATCGTCGAGTTCACCAACCAGCTGCGCGATCAGGGACGCGCCGTCAGCGAGGCCCTGGTGGAGGCGACCAGCCTGCGCCTGCGTCCGATCCTGATGACCACCGGCGCCATGGTGCTGGGCGCCCTCCCGCTGGCCTTCGCCGGCGGCGCCGGGGCGGAATCGCGCCAGCAGATCGGCAGCGTGATCGTCGGCGGCCTGCTGCTCGGCACGCTGCTGACGCTGTTCGTCGTGCCGACGGTCTACAGCCTGCTCGCCCGCGAGCGTCATGTTGCCGCGGCGCCTGCCGCCGGGGCGGCGGGGGCCTGAGATGACGGCCTATCCCCCAGCCCCTTTCCGACGGAAAGGGGTGACGCTGGTTCAGCCGCTGAGCGGCTTCCCTGTCGTCGACTTCAGCTCTCCTTGGGGCGGCCCGGCGGAGGGCTGAGCCGTGGCGCGGCGTCCGATTGGCGTCTTCGACTCGGGCGTGGGCGGCTTGTCCGTGCTGCGTCATGTCCGCGCGATGCTGCCTGCCGAGGACCTGCTCTACGTCGCCGATTCCGCGCATGCGCCCTATGGCGGCAAATCCGCACAGTTCATCGAGTCGCGCGCCCTGGCCATTGCCGGATTTCTGGTGGCGCGCGACGCCAGGGCGCTGGTCGTCGCCTGCAACACCGCCACGGCGGCCGCCATCGCAAGCCTGCGCCAGAAATACGATCTGCCCATCGTCGGCATGGAGCCGGCGGTGAAGCCGGCGGTCGAAGCGACGCGCTCCGGCGTGATCGGGGTGCTCGCCACCAGCGGCACGCTGGAAAGCGGCAAGTTCGCGGAACTCGTGCAGCGCTTCGGTTCGCGCGCCCGCGTCATCGTCCAGCCCTGCCCGGGCCTGGTCGAGCGGGTCGAGCAGGGCGACCTGGCGGGCCCGCTGACGCGGCGCCTGCTGGCCGGCTTTGTCCAGCCTTTGCTGGATGAGGGGGCGGATACCCTGGTGCTCGGCTGCACGCACTACCCGTTTCTGGAACCGCTGCTGCGCGAACTGGTGGGCGAGGAGGTTGCGATCATCGAGTCTGGTGCGGCCGTGGCGCGCCAGCTCGTTCGCCGTATTGGGGAGGCTGACTTTTTGGACATCCGCCCGCAGGGAACGGAACGCTTCTTCAGCAGCGGCGAGCCTGGACAACTGGAGGCGCTGCTGCCGCGGCTGTGGGGCGGCCCGGCGTCCGTGGAACGGCTTACTGCCGGTTGAATTCTTCCAGGCAGCCCTTTAGCGTGCTGCCGATGCTGCCCGGACGCAGCGTGCAGTCCGCCGCCTTGCCGGCGCCGGCGGCGGCCTGTCCGCCCGTGCCGCGGGCATCCCCGGGCGGCGGACGGCGCGTCAGATCGGTCTGCGCGATGGCCAGGCGGTTCTCGGTTTCCGCCCGCTTGCCCTGTTCCTCTTCGAGCTTCCTGCTGTTTTTCAGCATCATCCTGTCGTAGCCGGCGAGCACGCCTTTCAGCCGCGCGATTTCATCCTGGCGCTCGCCCAGTTCCGTCGCCTGAAGGGCAATGACCTGGGCCGAAAGCCAATAGATCGCGCCGCCGCCGGCGACGGCGCCCGCCAGCAGCACCAGGCCATAGGGCAGGAAGCGGCGCCACAGCGGCGGGGCGGCGGGCGCTTCCGTTGCGTCGTCGCTTTCCGCACGCCTTGCGTTGCGCGCGCCTGGACTCGCCTCTTCCGCCTCGTCCTCCGGCGTAGCCTTTGCCCGGCGCAGTCGCTTGAGCAGCAGCAGCGGTGCGATCAGCAGGCGTTTGGCGCGCAGGACGAGGCCGGGCCGGGGGGCGGCTTCGTCGTCGGATTCGCTGGCAGCGGACAGGCTATTTCCCATATCAGGGGAAATATCGGCACTACTGTCGAGAACTTAAGCCAGGGCGGCTTCCACGGCTGTCGCAACCTGGGCCATGAGATCTTCTGCCAGGCAGTCGAATGCGGTGATCTCCGGCCAGCCGCGCAGCCAGGTCATCTGCCGCTTGGCCAGCTGGCGCGTGGCGGCGATGCCCTTTTCGCGCAGGGCCGCGCGGTCGCAGCCGCCTTCGAGGAATTCCCACACCTGGCGGTAGCCGACGCAGCGCATCGAAGGCAGGCCGGGGTCGAGGCGGTACTTGCGGCGCAGGGCCGTCACCTCGTCGATCAGCCCGGCCGTCAGCATGGCATCGAAGCGTTGTGCGATGCGTTCATGCAGCACGGCGCGGTCGGAGGGCAGCAGGGCGAACTGGACGAAGCGGTAGGGCGCGGTGGCTTCGCTCCGGCGCGCCAGGCTCTCGGCCAGCGGCGCGCCGGTGAGGCGCACTACCTCCAGCGCGCGCTGGATGCGCTGTGCGTCGGTCGGCTTGAGGCGCGCGGCGGCGGCGGGGTCGAGCGCCGCCAGCTCGGCGTGCAGCGCCCCCCAGCCGCGCTGCTGCGCTTCCGCGTCGATCTGCCGGCGCAGGTCGGCGTCGGCCTGCGGCAGGTCGGAGAGGCCGTCGCGCAGCGCCTTGAAGTAGAGCATGGTGCCGCCGGCGAGCAGCGGTATCTTCCCGCGCGCCGTGATTTCCGCCATGACGCGCAGCGCGTCGGCGCGGAAGCGCGCGGCGGAATAGCGTTCCTCGGGGGAGATCAGGTCGATCAGGTGGTGCGGGTGCTTCGCCAGCGTGGCTCGGTCCGGCTTGGCGGTGCCGATGTCCATGTCGATGAACACCTGGGCCGAGTCGACGCTGACGATTTCCATGGGAAAACGCAAAGTCAGTCCCAGCGACACGGCGGTCTTGCCGCTCGCCGTCGGCCCCATGAGGCAGATGGCAGGCGGGAGCCGGTTGGTGGCGCTAGCGACCACGCAGGAACAGCCGGTCGAGCTCGTCCATCGACAACTGCGTCCACGTCGGCCGGCCGTGGTTGCACTGGTCGGCGCGCTCGGTCTCTTCCATCTGCCGCAGCAGGGCGTTCATCTCCGGCAGGGAAAGCATGCGGTGGGCGCGCACCGCGCCGTGGCAGGCCATCGTCGCCAGCAGTTCGTTGCGCTGCTCGGCGGCGGCGCGGCTGGCGCCAAATTTTTCCAGGTCGGCGAGCAGGGCGCGCACGAGGTCGGGAATCCGGCCGTTGGCGAGCAGCGCCGGCACGGCGCGCACGACGAGTTCGCGCGGGCCGGCCGCGGCGACCTCGAAGCCGAGGCGTTCCAGCGTGTCGGCGTGCTCCTCTGCGGCTGCGGTCTCCTCGCCGCTGGCGGAGATCACCACCGGCACCAGCAGCGGCTGCACCGCCGGCCGCGCGTCCAGCGCCGTCTTCAGCTTTTCGTAGAGGATGCGCTCGTGGGCGGCGTGCATGTCGACCAGCACCAGGCCGGCGGCGTTCTGCGCCAGGATGTAGACGCCGTGCAACTGGGCAAGCGCGTAGCCCAGCGGCGTTTCTGTAGGAGCCAGCTTGCTGGCGAGATCATCGGCCGGCATCGCCGGCAAGCCGGCTCCTGCAAAGTCGTAGTACGCGGCGACCGGCTGCTCGACGGCCAGCGCCTGCTGCTGCGGCGCGGACGCGGGAAAAGTCAGTCCCGCCGGCACGGCGGCTACCTGGGCCAGCGGCGCCGCCAGCGCGCGCTGCAGGGCATGGAAGATGAACTGGTGCACGGCGCGGCCGTCGCGGAAGCGCACCTCGGTCTTGGCCGGATGCACGTTGACGTCGACGCCGCGCGGATCGATGTCGAGGAACAGCGCGTAGGCCGCGTGCCGCTGGCCGTGCAGGATGTCGGCGTAGGCCTCGCGCACGGCGTGCGAGAGCAGCTTGTCGCGCACGAAGCGGCCATTGACGAAGAAGTACTGGGCGTCGGCGCGGGCGCGCGAGTAGGCCGGCAGGGCGGCGTAGCCACTCAGATGCAGGCCGCCCGCCGCGGCGTCGACGCCGCGCGACTGGGCGGCGAACTCCTCGCCGAGCACGTCGGCCACGCGCCGTGCCGCGTCGCCGGCGGCCAGATGCAGCGCCGTGCGGCCGTTGTGCTGCAGCTGGAAGGCGACACCCGGATGGGCCAGGGCGACGCGGCGCAGCGCCTCCTCGCAGTGGGCGAATTCGGTATGCTCGCTTTTCAGGAACTTGCGCCGCGCCGGCGTGTTGAAGTAGAGGTCGTCGACCTCGATCGCCGTGCCGCCGCCGAGCGCTGCGGGGGCGATCTCCAGCCCCGGGTCGATGCGCCAGGCGTGCGGTGTTTCGCGCAGGCGGCTCACCAAAGTCAGTCGCGCCACGGCGGCGATGGAGGCCAGCGCCTCGCCGCGGAAGCCGAGGGACGCCACGCTTTCCAGGTCTTCGAGGGAGGCGATCTTGCTGGTGGCGTGGCGCGCCAGCGCCAGCGGCAGTTCCTCCTTCGGGATGCCGCCGCCGTCGTCGACGATGCGGATCTGCCGCACGCCGCCCTCGATCAACTGAACCGAGATCGTCCGCGCGCCGGCGTCGATGCTGTTCTCCAGCAGTTCCTTCACCACCGAGGCCGGCCGCTCCACCACCTCGCCGGCGGCGATCTGGCTGATGAGAAGGTCGGGGAGCGGCTTGATGGCGGGCATGGGAGCGGGATGAATTATACTCTGCGGACTTTTTTGGCTCCGCAAACGCATGGAATTCCTCGCACTGATCTGGGACATCGCCGTCCACCTCGACAAGCACCTCGCCGTGCTGCTGGCCCAGCACGGCGTCTGGGTGTATGCCATCCTCTTCGTGATCGTCTTCGCCGAGACGGGCTTCGTCGTGACGCCCTTCCTGCCGGGCGATTCGCTGCTCTTCGTCGCCGGCGCGCTGTGCGGGGCGGGCAGCATGGATTTGTGGGTGCTGAACGGCACGCTGATCGCCGCCGCCGTGCTCGGCAACAGCGTGAATTATTCGATCGGCCGCTACCTCGGGCCGAAGGTGTTCCACTGGGAAGGCTCGCGCTTCTTCAACAAGGCGGCGCTGATGAAGACGCACGACTTCTACGAGCGTCACGGCGGCAAGACGCTGGTCATCACGCGCTTCATCCCGATCCTGCGCACCTTTGCGCCCTTCGTCGCCGGCATCGGTGCCATGACCTACGTGCGCTTCCAGGCCTTCAATGTCTCCGGCGCCGTGCTGTGGGTGGGCTCGCTCTCCGTCGCCGGCTATCTCTTCGGCAACCTGCCGATCATCCAGAACAACCTGACGCTGGTGATCCTCGGCATCATCGCCGTGTCGACGCTGCCGGCGGCGATCGCCTACCTCAAGCACCGCCGCGCATAGACAGCGCGCCCCGGCCGGGGTATCCTTGTCTTACTTATTGTCTTACCGCCGGGGTGCAGCCATGGAAACCGTCAAGGTGTCGAGCAAGGGGCAGGTCGTCATTCCGAAATCCCTGCGGGAATCCCACCATATCGACGCCGGCACCGAGCTGATCATTACGGCGGTGGGTGGCGAACTGCGGCTGAAACCGGTGAAAGCCAGCCGCCAGGCCACGCTCAGGCAGGTGGCCGGCGTGCTGCAGCGCAAGGGCGCCAGGAAGCCGACGGGCGCGGAGGACGCGTCGGCCATCGGTCGCATGCTGGTCGGGCTGGATGAGGACAGCAAGAAATGATTGCCGTCGACACCAATGTGCTGGCCCGTCTTCTGCTGAAAGATCACGAAGGGCAATATCGCGCCGCCGTGGCCTTGTTCTCGAAGAAACAGGATTACACGGCGCCGCCCACGGTCATGCTGGAGCTGGTCTGGGTGCTGCAGACGCGGGGCCATGCGCGGCAGGATATCGTGGAGAGCCTGCGACTGCTGCTGGGCCTGGCGAATTTCAAGCCGCTGCAGGGCGAGGCGGTGAGCATGGCGCTGGAGTGGTACGAAGCCGGCATGGATTTCGGCGATGCCCTGCACCTGGCCTTGAGCGGCAGCGCCACGGGCATGGTCAGTTTCGACAAGGCGCTGGGCCGTCAGGCGAAAAAACTGGGCGCGGCGCCGCCCGTAGCGAACCCTCCCTTTTGAGCATGGCTATCCGGCTTGTCTTGTTGATTTTCCTGCCCTTGTTGGCCGCTTGCGTGACCACGGGCACCACGCCGCGCAAGCCGGTATCCGGTTTCGATCCGAACCAGATCGCCAAGTCCGACATCGATCGCGTCGCCGAGGCGCACCAGCGCGAAGTCTTCGCCAGCCTCAAGCTGCTCGCCGAAAAGCTCTACCGGCGCAATCCGCGCGAGTGGCGCAAGGGCGGACAGGCCAGCCTGGAGGCGGCGGTGGCGCGCATCTTCGAGACCAACCACGAGTGGAAATTCGCCGAGCTGGAGAACAAGCGCGGCACCGATGTCATCCATCTTGCCTTCCGCGAGGACTATGCGGGCGACCGCGTCATGGCCTTCATCGTCGGCCTCGGCGGCATGGTGCAAACGGCCTTCAACGACAAGACCGAACTGTTCCTTCTCGACGACCTCGATCCGCAGGCGCTGTTCAACGCCGCGCGCAACGTCGAGATCGCCGTGTGGAAGCTGTCCAATGCGGCAGCGCCCGGCGGCGAGCTCTATCTGCTTTCCAACGAGGGCGGCGGGCCGGTGAAGAACCTCTCCTTCGAGCGCGAGTTCGGCAAGGTCATCGGCAGCCTCGACCTGCTCTCGAAAATCATCGCCGACAAGACCAACCGCATCGTGGCGAAAGTGTTCCAGAACGTGGCCACCGCGATCTTCCTGCCCGTCAAGTTCTGAACATGAAAAACATCGTCATCCTCATCTCCGGCCGCGGCAGCAACATGGAGGCCATGCTCGAAGCGAAGCTGCCTTGCCGCATCAGTGCCGTGATCAGCAACAAGGCCGACGCCAAGGGCCTGGAGACCGCCCGCGCCCACGGCATTTCGACCGCGGTGGTGGCCCATGCCGAACATGCCTCGCGCGAGCTGTTCGATGCCGCGCTCGCCGCCGAGATCGACCGCCACGCGCCGGACCTCGTCGTCCTCGCCGGCTTCATGCGCATCCTCGGCGACGCCTTCGTGCGGCGCTACCACGGCCGCCTGATGAACATCCATCCCTCGCTGCTGCCGGCCTTCCCCGGCCTGCACACGCACCGCCGCGCGCTGGAAGCCGGCTGCCGCATCCACGGCTGCACGGTGCACTTCGTCACGCCGGCGCTGGACAACGGTCCGGTCGTCATCCAGGCCGCCGTGCCGGTGTACCCGGACGACAGCGAAGAGTCGCTCGCCGCCCGCGTGCTGGCGCAGGAGCACGTCGCCTATCCGCAGGCGGTGCGCTGGTTCGTCGAGGGGCGGCTGACGCTCGCCGCCGACGGCCGCGTGCGGCTCGACGGCGAGCGGCGCGGCGCGTCCGCATTGCTGGTTCCGGAGCCCGATTCCGGCAGGGGATGACCGACCGCCGCCTGCTTGCCGCGCTGTTCCTCTCGCTGCTGGTCCATCTCACGGTGATCGGCAGTCCCGGCTGGCGCTTGCCGTTCCTCGACGAGCCGGAGCCGAGCGGCATGCTCGAGGCCCGCCTCGCCCCCAGGCCATCCCCGGCCCCCGCCCTCAAGCCGTCCACTACCCGGCCGGCGGCGCCGAAGCCCCGCCCGCCGCAGCCCGTGCCGGAGGAGCGCGCCGTCCCCGAGGTTGCCGCCCCGGCGGCGTCCTCCGAACCGGCGCCGGCCGCCGCGCTGCCGTCGGCGCCGCCCGCCGCCCCGGCCCCGGCCCCGGTCGAATTGCCCTGGCCCCACCAGGGCCGCATCCGCTTCACGGTGACGCGCGGCGAGGGCGAGCAGACCACGCTGGTCGGCCAGTCGACGCACACCTGGCGGCATGACGACGCCACCTACACGCTGCAGACCCTGACGGAGACGGTCGGGCTGGCGGCGCTGTTCCGACCCGCGAAGGTCGTGCAAACGAGCGAAGGCGTCCTGGGGGAGGAGGGCATCGTGCCGCGGGAGTTCCGCGTCGAACGCATGGGCCAGACGGCCGAGCGGGTGCGCTTCGACCGGGACGCCATGAAAGTGACGCTGTTCTCGGGAGAGCGGGTGCGGCGCGAGGCGCCGCTGGCGGCAGGCAGCCAGGACATCCTCTCGCAGATATACCAGATCGGACTGACCGCGGCCGCGCGGGTCGAGTTGATGATCGCCACCGGCAAGAATTACGGCCGCTACGCCTACGAGGCGGTCGGCGAAGAGAAGATCGCCACGCGCTTCGGCGAGCTGCGCACCTGGCACGTGAAGACGCCGGCCCTGCCGGGCGAACAGGGCATGGACCTGTGGTTGGCATCCGACTACCGCAACCTGCCGGTGCGCATCCGCTACCTGGACCGCAAGGGCGAGGTGTTCGAGCAGAATGCCGTCGAGCTGGAAGTCGACGGCGCGCGGCTCGCCACACAGGACAAATAGAAAGCCCGCATGCGCATCACACCGAAACTCCTCGACGCGACGACCACAGCGCTCAACCTGCTCCTCAAATTCGAGCATCCGGCCGACGCCGTGCTGTCGAAATTCTTCCGCGACAACCGCCTGCTCGGCCAGCACGACCGCGGCTTCATCGCCGAGACCGCCTACGCCGTGCTGCGCCGCCGCCGGCTGCTGGAGCACCTGCTCGGCGCCGAGGCGACGCCGCGCCGCCTGGTGCTGGCGGCGCTGACGCGCCTGTCCGGCGTCAGCCAGCGGCAGCTCGAAGGCGTCGTCAGCGAGAAGGAACTGAAGTGGGTGGCCGAGCTGAAGGGCCGCCAGCCCGGCGAACTCAGCCTCGCCGAGCAGGCCGATTTCCCCGACTGGCTGGCCGAGCGGCTGTTGGTGCACATGGAAGCGGGCGACCTGCTCAAGCTGGCGCAGGGGCTCAACCAGGCCGCGCCGCTCGACCTGCGCGTGAATGCGCTGAAGGCCGAGCGCGAGGCGGTGCTGGCGCGGCTCAAGGAGGAGGGCATCGCCGCCGAGGCGGGCATGCTCTCGCCGCTCGCCATCCGCCTCAAGGCCAAGCCGGCGCTGCAGAAGCATCCGCTCTACCTCGACGGCAGCATCGAGGTGCAGGACGAGGGCAGCCAGCTGCTCGGCTATCTGCTGGCGCCGAAGCGCGGCGAGATGGCGGCGGATTTCTGCGCCGGCGCCGGCGGCAAGACCCTGCTGATGGGCGCCCTGATGCGCTCCACCGGCCGGCTCTACGCCTTCGACGTTTCCGACAAGCGCCTGGCGCGGCTGAAGGACCGCGTGGCGCGCTCCGGCCTCTCCAACGTGCATCCGGTGGTGATCGCCAACGAGAACGACATCCGCATCAAGCGCCTCGCCGGCAAGATCGACCGCGTGCTGGTAGACGCCCCCTGCAGCGGCCTCGGCACGCTGCGCCGCAACCCAGACCTCAAGTGGCGGCAGACACCGGAAGGCGTGGCCGAGCTGTCGCGCAAGCAGCACGACATCCTCAAGGGCGCCTCGCGCCTGGTGAAGCAGGGCGGGCGGCTGGTGTACGCCACCTGCAGCATCCTGCCCGAGGAGAACGAAGCCATCGTCGCCGGCTTCCTCGCCGCGCATCCGGATTTCAGACAGGTGTCCGCGCAGGACATCCTCGCCCAGCAGGGCATCGCGCTGGAATGCGGCGACACGCTGCGGCTGACGCCGCATGCGCACGGGACGGACGGGTTTTTTGCGGCGGTGCTGGAACGGGCGGCCTAGCCGCGAATCAGGCTTCTCGATTGAGAAGCCCGAGCAGTTGCTGCTCCAATGCTGGAAGCGATTGCTGCGCGGTTTCCCACACGACATCGAGGTTGATGTCGAAATAGCCGTGCGCCATTCGATTGCGCATGCCGCGCATGTCCTTCCAGCGCACCTCAGGGTACCGTGCGACAAACTCCGGAAATTCATCTGCGATCTTGGTGGCGGCTTCGCCGATCACCAGGATGTTCAGAATCACGGCTTGCTGGGTTTTTCTGTCGTCCAGAAAGTCGGCCTTGCTCAGACCTTCCATATAGCTTCGGACAAGACGAACGGCTTCCAGCATGTGGCCCAGGTAGTCGGCCTGGCGTAGCCCTTGCGAGCCAGCCTTCATACCGGGACAGCCTCGGCCAAAACCCGGGAACGGAATTTCTCGGGCAAGTCACCCGGCGTCAGCACCTCTACATGAACGCCAAGCGTCTCTTCCAGTTCCACCTGAATGGCTCCGAGATCGAACAAGGTTGCGCCAGGCAGCGGTTCGACCAGAAGATCGAGATCGCTGTCCTCTTCGTCCTCGCCACGCAGCACCGAGCCGAAGATGCGCGCATTCCGTGCGCGATGCGATTCCACGATGCGCCTGATCGCGTTTCGATGGGATTGCAGTGCCTGTGAGGGTTTCATGGCGTCTGTCCGGGCAATGTTAGATTGGCCGTGCGGCAAGTATAGCCGCCCATGCGGATTTCAAACAGGCATCCGCGCAGGATAGTCTGGTCAAACAGGGCGTCGCGCTGGATTGCGACGAGACGTGACTATGATTCCCGTCGCCGTATCGCAGGGACTGACTTTTGTTTCCCGGTCAGGCGTCCTGCCCCCATACCTCCCGAAACAGCGCCGGCAGCACTTCGGCCGCATTGCCACGGATGCCGGCATCGGCATGTTCCGTCAGGGCCGTCGGTGCGGGATTGATCTCGACCACGACGGCGCCCCGCCGGATGGCCCGGTAGGGGATGCTCGCCGCCGGCTCCACTTCCAGCGAGCTGCCGACGCATAGAAGTGCATCGCAGGCGTCGGCCGCCTCGAAGGCCGCGCCCAGCACGTGGGGGTCGAGCGGCTCGCCGAACCAGACGATGTCCGGACGCAGCAGCGCGCCGCAGGCGGGGCAGCGCGGGACGGGGCCGGCATCGAGGCGCAGGCACGCCAGGTCTTCCCGGCCGGCATAGGGATCGCAGTCGTCGCGCAGGGCATAGCCGCCGCAGAGATGGCAGATCAGCGGGCCGCGCTCCGCGGCGAACAGGACCGCCTCGTCCACGAAGGGCGCCAGGCGGAAGAGGTTGCCGTGAAGCTCCAGCACATCGCGGCTGCCCGCTGCGTGGTGGAGGTCGTCGATGTTCTGGGTGATGACCGTCACCCGCCCGACAGCATCCTGCAGGCGCGCAATGGCCCGATGGCCGGCATTGGGCGCCGCCCTTCGCACCGTCCCGGCCAGATGCACGTGCCAGTCCCACACGCGCTGCGGATCGGCGCGAAACGCCTCCGGCGTCGCCACTTCCTGCGGATCGGTATTGGCCCAGAGGCCGGTGAAACGCTCGCGGAAAGTGGGAATGCCGCTCTCGGCGGAGATGCCGGCGCCGGTGAAGACGGTGACGTGTCTTGCTAGTCGAAGCCGATTACGAAGTGAGTCATCAAGCACGTGCAGTTAAGATCTGCTTAACAAAAAAACGTGCAATATGGCTGTGAAAATGTATTTGCCGTCCTTGCGATGATGCGGTCAGGAACATGGCTATTCTGGCGGCCAGCTACTTTGCAGGCCCAATAATCAAACCAGCGTAGTGACTCCTCATCCTACGTGCCAGTTTCGAGCAGTAACCGAAATATTTCTCGCATTCCGCTGAGTTCATATTTTCTGTACCTGGATAGCACAGGGATATGTAGTAGGTTCGCTCTGGGTTTGATTTCAGGATTGCCATACGTGAAACAAATTTCTTTGAAACTTGGTCAGCACGAGCCTTGTCTAGCTCAATCGCCACCACACATTTTGGTCCGGCTCCGTAGACGTCGACGGAGTCACCGTTTTCCGAGCCTGGGCAAACTTCTGTTTGCCATGTAATCGTTTTTATTTTGTCTGCAAGTCTGGTTTTGACTTTTTCCTGAAATTTTTTGACAACTTCCTTCTGATCACGTTGAGGACCGCGTAATTCAATCAACTCCTTCGGGCACTTGATGTTGGAAATACATGTGATGATCGAGCTTAGAACTTTGTCATTGCCCGCAATTGAGGAAAGCCTTGGTTTCATAGATTGTCCCGAATCCGTAGTCTTTAGATCCGCCTGCCAGCTTTAGGCATCGAAGTTAAAGCCACAGCCGCAGGAACGCCTGCCCGTTGCCTATTCTGTACGCCGAAAAATCCCGGCAATCGACGGTGATGATTCCGGTGATGCCGAGCGAACCGGCGAGCGTTACCAGGGCGGCATCGGTGAAGTCGGGGTCGAGGTTGCGGTATTTCTCCAGCGTCTTGCGGACGGCGGGCAGGTCGGCGACGACGATGTCGTGCATGGCGACGGTGCCGCGTTCGAGCCATTTTAGCAGCGCAGCCTTGCCGTTCGTGTCGAGGAAATGGCAGGCCTCGGCGACGACCGGCCAGATCGAATGGAGTCGGATGTTGCCGGCCTGGGCGAGGAATTCGCGCGCCGAGCGGTGGTGCTTGTCGCTTTTGGCGAACAGCGCGACGAGGAAGCCGGTATCAACGAGCGCGGCGGTGCTTGTCACGCAGCTTCTCCCAGACGGCGCGCTTCATCTTGTCGGCGGGCGGCTTGGCCAGGTCGCCCGCGCCGAACAGGTCCGCGCCGAGCTCGTAGGGGGTCTTGTCCCCGCGCACGATGCGCGAGCAGACTTCCCGCACGCCCTGCTTGACGATGTCGGACTTGCTGCGGGCGCTGCGCTGGCAGGCTTTTTCCAGAAGCCTTTCTTCTTCCGCAGTCAGGCGGATGGACAGGGGCATGACGGCAACCTTTTGTATTACAGTAATACGCACAGTATAGCCGCCTTTCCGGACGGTTCAAGCACGGTTCGGCACTCACGGTACGGGTTGCGCGGCCGGAGAGGGCGGTGGCGCTTGGTCGGCGCCGTGCGCTGCCAGCCACCGCCGCGCATCCTCATGCCCGCCCTCCGCCGCCTTTCGGACCCACTTCCCGGCTTCCTCCGGGTTGCGCGCCAGGCCGCGGCCTTCGTCGTAGAGGACGCCGAGCGCGTACTGGGCGTCAGCCAGCCCCTTTTCGGAGGCGGCGAGGAACCACTTCGAGGCTTCGCCCGCGTCGGTTTCCACGCCGTCGCCGAAGAGGAACATTTCGCCGATGGTGTGTTCCGCTTCCGGCAGCCCCTGCTCGGCAGCGCGGGTGAGCCAGAGGGCGGCCTCGGCGAAATCCTTCTCGACGCCCGTTCCGGAGAGGTAGCAGCGGCCGAGGCGGTGCTGGGCTTCGGCGCTGCCCTTGTCCGCCGCCTTGCGAAACCAGGCGATGGCTTTGTCGATGTCCGCCGCGATGCCGACGCCGGTCTAGCAGGCCCAGCCCAGCAGGAATAGCCCGCGCGGTTCGTTCTGCAGGGCGGCGAGGCGAATCCACTTGAAGGCGGCATGCTCGTCCCTGGCGATGCCTTCGCCTTTCCAGTAGGCCAGCCCGAGCCGCGATTGCGCTTCGGCGCGGCCCTGCCGCGCCGCCTTTTCGTACTGGCGCACCGCGGATTCCCGGTCCGGCGTGTTATCGCCGCGGAGCATGTCGGCGAGCAGCAGGCAGGCATCCGCGTCGCCCTGCCCGGCGGCCCGGCTCAGCCACTTGCGGGCGAAGGCCTTGTTGCGGACGACGTCGACGCCCCAGTGATAGGCCATGCCGAGCGCGTGCTGGGCGGGCGGGTAGTCCAGCACGGCGGCGCGCTTGAGCCAGCGCACGGCTTCGGCGCCGTTCTTCGGGATGCCCTCCCCGCGCAGGAGCAGGATGCCGAGGCTGGTCTGGCATTCGGGGTCGCCGCGCTCGGCGCCGAGCCGGTACCATGCTTCCGCCGCGGCGATGTCGCGGGCCGCGCCGTCGCCGCCGAATTCCGCTTTGCGCCCGAGACGCATAGCAGCTTCGTCGCAGCCCCTTTCGGCGGCTTGCCGCAGCCAGTCCGCCGCCAGTGCCTTGTCGCGGGCGACGGCATCGCCGCGGGCGTGCAGGACGGAGAGCCAGTATCCGGCCGTGGCATCGCCCGCCTCCCAGCCCTGCAGCAGATGCTCGTAGGCCTGCGCCGCGTCCTTCTCGATGGTTTCGCCCGCAAGATGCAGGCTGGCAAGCCGGGTGTGGGCCATCGGCTCGCCCAACTCTGCGGCGGTCCGATACAGCGCCAGGGCGGCGTCCGCGTTCTTCTCGACGTCCGTGCCCTGTTCGCAGGCATTGGCGAGATTGATCATGCTGCGCGCCTCGTTCTGCAGGATGGCCAGTCGGTACCACTTCTCCATGGCCTGCGGACCGTCATCGTACCAGCCCAGGCCATGCAGCTTGCCCATGTGGAACTGCGCCGTCGCATCTCCCTGCCCGGCGAGCGCGCGGATGGCGGCGACGGCCTCGGGATAGCGGGGCCTGCCTTCGGCATCGGTATCGTCGAGCGCAATCAGGCGCTCCATGGCTTCTTCGAGGTGGGCGGCGCCTTCCGGCTTGTGGCGCAGGTAGTGCCGGAAGTCTTCCGGGCAATCGCTCTCGGCGATGGCCTGCCAGATGAGGGTGTCGATCCGGCTGTCGTCGTAGGTTTTCATCGGGCCGCCTCGCCCGCACGGGCCACGGCGACCAGGGCAGCATCGCCGGGGCGGTATTCCGCGCGCCACTGCGCCGGCAGCTTGTCCACCCGGCGGTAGTCAATCTGCGCGTCGGCTGTCCAGCGGTCCCAGCGCACGTAGGCCACCACGCCGTCGCCGGCATGGCGCGCTGCAATCACCTCGTAGCGGAAAAACACGGCGACGAAAGACATGGCCGCGAGGAAGGCGCCGGCGCGCAGCAGCGGTCGGGCGTAGCGGGCGGCCGTCTCGCGCTCGATGGCACTGAAGCCGGCCTCCACCCATCGCGGCAGGAACAGGCCCAGCCGCAGTAACGAAATCAGCAGGAAGAGCGCCACGCCGATGAAGGCCGTGGTTGCCGCCGTTGCGACGACGAGGTCGGCGGCCGCGAAACCTTCCTGCGCGAAGGCAAGGAAGAGGGTGGCGGAGAACAGGGCGATAAACAACAGACCTGCCAGCCAAAGACGAAGCCAGCCGCCTGTGGCGCGGCGCCATGCGAATGCGGGATTGGGGTTCATGACATAACTCCAGAGCTCAGGGGTTATTGTTATAGCACCCCGCTGGCTCATGGGATGAGCCGGGCCGAAAGCCAGGCGTGGCGCGGATTCCCGCGAATTGTTCCCATCGGATGCGGCACAAGGCACAATGCCGGCTGCGATATCAATGGATTTCCGCCATGCGCACTCCCGAATTCTTCGATGAAGCACCCCACATCACGATGTTCGACCCGCTCGCCAAGTTTCTCGGCGCGACGGAGGGCGGCATCATCGAATACCGCTACATCGACGCGGTGAAAGTGGCGGGGCATTCCTGCCCGACGGTGGCTTCGGCCTGGCTGATGACGATCCGGGCGCTGGAGGCGCTCTATCCGAAGGACGTGCCGGAGCGCGGCGCGATCCGCGTCGACTTCCGCCACGACAGCACCAGCGGCGTGACGGGCGTCATTGCCAACATCGTCACCCTGGTCACGGGGGCAACGCACGACACCGGTTTCAAGGGGCTGGCCGGGCGCTTCGACCGGCGCAACCTGCTGTTCTTCAATGCCGCGGTGGGCGAGGAGATCCGCTTCACGCGCAAGGACAGCGGCGCGGCGGTGGATGTCACGGCGCATCTGGAGCATGTGCCGAGCGCGCCGCACGTGGGCGAGATGATGGCGGCCTGCATCACCGGCCGCGCCAGCGACGAGGTGCAGCGCGAGTTCGGCCGCCTCTGGCAGGAGCGGGTGCGCGCCATCCTCGTCGACCATGCGCGCGATCCGCAGGTCATTGTCGTCCGTCCCGTTCGCCCCGCATGACGGGGACTCACTTTTCCCGGCTGCGCGACGACTTTCCGCTGCTCGCCCGGCTGGTGCGCGGCCGGCGGCTGGCCTACCTCGACAGCGCGGCGACGACGCAGAAACCGAATGAAGTGATCGAGGCGCTGCGTCGCTATTACCTGGAGGACAACGCCAACACCCACCGCGGCGTGCATTTCCTCAGCGACCGCGCCACCGATCTGTACGAGGCGGCGCGCGAGCGGGTGCGGCGCTTCGTCAATGCCGCGCGAGCCGACGAGATCGTCTTCGTGCGCGGCACCACCGAGGCCATCAACCTCGTCGCCGCCACCTTCGGCCGCGCCTGCCTGCGCGTCGGCGACGAGATCGTCGTCTCGGCGATGGAGCACCATTCCAACATCGTGCCCTGGCAGATCGCCTGCGAGCAGGCCGGCGCCGGCCTGCGCGTCGTGCCGATCGGCGATGACGGCGAATTCCTCTTCGAAGAGTTCGAGAAACTGATCGGGCCGCGCACCCGCCTGGTGGCGGTGACGCATGTCTCCAACGCGCTGGGCACGGTGACGCCGGTGCGGCGCATCGTCGAGCGGGCCCACGCCGCCGGCGTGCCGGTGCTGCTGGACGGCGCCCAGGCCGTCGCCCATGCGGCGGTCGACGTGCAGGCGCTGGACTGCGACTTCTACGCCTTCTCCGGCCACAAGCTGTACGCGCCGATGGGCATCGGCGTGCTCTACGGCAAGGCCGAGTGGCTGGCGCGGCTGCCGCCGTACCAGGGCGGCGGCCACATGATCCGCGACGTCACCTTCGAGCGCACGGAATACGACGCGCCGCCGCGCAAGTACGAGGCCGGCACGCCGAACGTGGAGGGGGCGGTCGGTCTCGCCGCGGCGCTCGATTACGTGGAACGCATCGGCATGGCCGCCATCGGCGAACACGAGGCGGCGCTGCTGGACTACGCGACGGCGCGGGTGGGCGAGATCGACGGCCTGCGCGTCATCGGCACGGCGCGGGAGAAGGGCGCCATTCTGTCCTTCGTCGTCGACGGCTTCACGGCGCAGGAGGTCGGCACGGTCCTCGACCGGCACGGCGTGGCGGTGCGCAGCGGCCACCATTGCGCCCTGCCGGCGATGCGCCGCTTCGGCGTCGAGGGCACGGCGCGCGCCTCCTTCGCCCTCTACAACAACCGCGAGGATGTCGACCAGCTGATCGAGGCGCTGCGGGCGGTGCGCCGGTGACCGAAGGAAAGCCCTGTGGGATGAGATGGGCCGCCGTGCTGGCGGGACTGACTTTGCTGCTGGCGCAGCCGGTCGCGGCCTTCGATCCGCGCCCGGCCACGGCGCATGCCGCGCAGGGCACGGTTGAAATCCTGTTCAGCCCGCACGACGACATCGAGGCGGCCATCCTGCGCGTGCTGCGCGGCGCGCGCCACAGCATCCACGTGCAGGCCTACCTGCTCACCAGCCGCACGCTCGCCGCCGCGCTGATCGAGGCGAAGGCGCGCGGCGTGCATGTCGAAGTGCTGGCCGACCGCGAACAGACGGCTCGCGGCGAGAACAGCCAGATCCCGCTGCTCGTCGCGGCGGGCATTCCCGTCGCGCTGGAGGTGCGCTATGCCGCCGCGCATAATAAAATTGTCCTCGTCGACGCGGCGGACGCCGGCGGGGCGGTGGTGACCGGCTCCTACAACTTCACGTACTCGGCACGGACGCGCAATGCGGAGAACGTGGTGATCCTGCGCGGCAATCCGCCGGTGCTGCGCGCCTATCTCGACAACTGGAAACGCCATCGCGCCGAGGCCGTGCCCTACGCCGAGGCGATATTGACGGACTGACATGCAGAAAAACGAAATCGGCCATCTTCTGAGCGATCTGTGGAGCGACCTGCAGCAGCCCGACATGCTGTGGCAGGTTGCCACGCTGGGCTTCTGCCTGGGCCTGGCCTGGCTGGCGGCGCGCGCCCTGCGGCGCGAGCCGACGGTCATCGAGGGCGCCTGGCGCACCGGCCACAGGGGATTGAACCGCATTCTCTTCCCGCTCTTCGCGCTCGGTCTGGTGCTGCTGGCGCGGCTGGTGTTGCGGCAATGGCACCACGTGAACCTGCTCAATGTGGCGCTGCCGCTGCTCGGCTCCTTCGCCGTCATCCGCGCCGTGATGTTCGCGCTGCGCCAGGCCTTCGCCCCGTCCGGCTGGCTGGCGGCCTTCGAGCGCATGCTGGCCCTGACGGTGTGGAGCGTCGTCGCGCTGCACATCCTCGGCCTGCTGCCGGAACTGATCGGTGCGCTGGAATCGGTCGGCTTCAGCGTCGGCAAACAGCGGCTCTCCCTGTGGCTGCTGCTGCAGGGTGTCGTGACCGTGCTCGTCACGCTGCTGCTGGCCCTGTGGGGCGGCGGCCTGATCGAGGCGCGCCTGCTGAAGGCGGACTCGATCGACGGCAACCTGCGCCTGGTCTTCGCCCGGCTGTCGAAGGCGCTGCTGATCCTGCTGGCGGTGCTGATCAGCCTGCCGCTGGTGGGCATCGACCTGACGGCCCTGTCGGTATTCGGCGGCGCGCTCGGCGTGGGCATCGGCTTCGGCCTGCAGAAGATCGCCAGCAACTATGTCTCCGGCTTCATCATCCTGCTCGACCGCTCGATCCGCCTCGGCAACGTCATCTCCGTGGACAAGGTCAGCGGCGAAG
The DNA here is from genome assembly GCA_016214145.1 of Rhodocyclales bacterium. GTDB lineage: Bacteria > Pseudomonadota > Gammaproteobacteria > Burkholderiales > Rhodocyclaceae > Desulfobacillus. The sequence continues at coordinate 988,630 of JACRPA010000002.1, read as the reverse complement.
TGACGCAGATCACCACGCGCTACACCGTCCTGCGCGGCAACAACGGCGTGGAGGCCATCGTGCCGAACGACGTGTTGATCGGCTCGGTGGTGCAGAACGAGACCTACACCAATCCGCGCGTGCGCCTCGCCCTCACCGTGCAGGTCGGCTATGCCGGCGACCCCGAGCGCGCCATGGCCCTCCTCGTCGAGGCGGCGCGGCGCCATCCGCGCGTGCTGGCCGAACCGGCGCCGAAGGCCTACCTGGTGCGCTTCGCCGACTCCGGCATCGAACTGGAACTCGGCTTCTGGATCGCCGACCCGCAGGAGGGCAGCCTCAACATCAAGTCGGACATCGGTGTCGACATCTGGCGCGCGTTCCGCCAGGAGGGCATTGAAATCCCCTATCCGCGGCAGGAAGTGCGCGTGCTGAACGCAAGCGAGCTTCCCCGGTCATAGCAATGTCCGGCCGCTTCTGGTGCCAGAAGTTGGGTCTGTGGTACTGGATTGTTTAGGTTTGAAGTAGAATCCGGACACTCTCTCGTTTCCGGGCTCGCCCATGCTGTTCTCAGGGTTGTTCGATCTCCCATGGTGGGGCTACATCGTCGTCACCCTGGCCTTGACGCATATCACCATCGCCGGCGTCACCATCTTCCTGCACCGCGCCCAGGCGCACCGTGCGCTGGACCTGGGGCCGCTGCCCAGCCATTTCTTCCGCTTCTGGCTGTGGCTGACCACCGGCATGGTGACGAAGGAATGGGCCGCCATCCACCGCAAGCACCACGCCCGATGCGAGACGGCCGACGATCCGCACAGCCCGCAGGTGCTGGGCCTCAACCGCGTGCTGTGGGGCGGCGTGTTCCTCTACGTGAAGGAATCGCACAACCGCGAGACGATGGAGCGCTACGGCCACGGCACGCCGGACGACTGGCTGGAGCGCCGCGTTTATACCCCTGGGCAGAAGCTCGGCATCCTGGCGATGCTGGCCATCGACCTCGTCCTGTTCGGCCTCATGCCGGGCGCGCTGATCTGGGGCGTGCAGATGGTCTGGATCCCGTTCTGGGCGGCCGGCGTCATCAACGGCATCGGCCATTTCTGGGGTTACCGCAATTTCGCCTGTTCCGACGCCAGCACCAACATCGTGCCCTGGGGCATCCTCGTCGGCGGCGAGGAGCTGCACAACAATCACCATGCCTATGCCACCTCGGCCCGGCTGTCGAACAAGTGGTACGAGTTCGACATCGGCTGGTTCTACATCCGCCTGCTGGAAATGCTCGGCCAGGCCAGGGTGAAGAAGGTCGCGCCGACGCCGCGCCTGACCGCGGCGCGCCCGACCGTCGACCTCGACAACCTGCAGGCGATCATCACGCACCGCTACGACGTCATGGCGAAGTACATGAAGTCGCTGCGGCAGATCTATCGCGAGGAAGCGCAAAAACTGAAGGTCTCGCTGGATGCCAAATCTCTCAGGGCGCTCAAGCGCTGGCTGGCGCGCGACGCCGAGGAGCTTCCCGAACAGGAACGGCAGCGCTACGTAGCGGCGCTCGAACAAAGCAGCCGCCTGTCGCTGGGGGTCGAGATGCGGCGCGAACTGACCGAACTGTGGCAGCGCTCCACGGCAACGCATGAGGAGCTGATCGCCCGCCTGCAGGACTGGTGCCGGCGCGCCGAGGCGAGCGGCATCCGGCAGCTGGAGGAGTTTTCCCTGCGGCTGCGCAGCTACGCCCTGTAGCCGCCGATTCAGCCAATAAAAAACCCGCCGGGCGGCGGGTTTTTTATTGGCTGAAGGGGGCTTACTTCAGCTTGGTTTCCTTGTACAGGACGTGCTTGCGCGCCTTGGGATCGAACTTCTTGATCTCCAGCTTCTCGGGCTTGGTGCGCTTGTTCTTGGTCGTCGTGTAGAAATGGCCGGTGCCGGCCGTGCTTTCCAGTTTGATTTTTTCGCGGGGCATGGCAGGTCTCCTTAGATAGCGCCCTTGGCGCGCAACTCGGCCAGGACGACATCGATGCCCTTCTTGTCGATGGTGCGCAGGCCGGCGTTGGACACGCGCAGGCTCACCCAGCGGTTTTCGGACTCGACCCAGAAGCGGCGGTTCTGCAGGTTCGGCAGAAAGCGGCGCTTGGTCTTGTTGTTGGCGTGGGAAACGTGGTTTCCCACCATCGGTGCCTTACCGGTCACTTGGCAAACGCGGGCCATGTTGTGCTCCAGAATTCGGATTTAGCAAAGCCGCGCATTATACGCGATCCTCCCCAGGAAAATCAAGCCGATGTTTCTTTGGCGTTTCCCCGCCCGTTCCGGCCGGGACGGATACCCTCGTCCAGGGTGGTAACAGACTTTGTGGAATGGTTCCGCCAAGGTAGAATCCCGTCATAAACGCGGAACTTCCAGTCAGGGAATTCCGACAAAAGACATCGCCAGGGGGGCGGATATGGAAGTGTCCGGGATTGCCCAGTATCTCTACGCCTTCGCAGTGCTTTCGGCGGCGTACTTCGTGCGTGGCGTCGCCGGTTTCGGGTCCGGACTCATCGCCATCCCGCTTCTGCTGCTCTGGTTTCCCCTGTCGATGGCGGTCCCGCTGGTGGTGGCGCTGGACTATCTCGCTTCCGCCAGCCAGGGCATCAAGGACCGGCAGGCGATTCGCTGGCGCGAGATCTGGCCCCTGCTGCCGTTCGCCGTCCTCGGCGTCGCGGGGGCCATCTACCTGCTGCAGACGGTCGACGCCCGATTGCTGCTGAAGGCCCTGGCGGTCTTCATCATTCTCTACGCCCTCTACAGCCTTTCCGGCAAAACGCCCGAATCGGCGCACAGCCGCTGGTGGGCGCTGCCCGCCGGGGGGCTCGGCGGATTGATCGGCACCACGTTCGGCACCGGCGGGCCTTTCTACGTGGTCTACCTGCAGATGCGCAAGCTGGACAAGACGCAGTTTCGCGCCACCTTCGCCGCCATCTTCCTGCTCGACGGCGCGAACCGGCTGCTGGGGTATTTTTTCACGGGGATGCTGACGCTGCAGTTCTTCAAATTGCTGGCCATGGCGCTGCCGGTGATGCTGGCCGGCATCTACCTCGGCGGCAAGGTGCACACCACGATCGGCCAGGAGACTTTCCGGCGCGGCATCGGCATCCTGCTGATCTGCAGCGGTGTTGCGCTGCTGATCCGGTAAAGGCTATCGATCCGGTTGCCAGTCGATGCCAAGCAGCCTGAGCGCGGCGAAGGGCAAGGCCAGCAGTCCCACGGCGAGCAGCAGTTCCAGGGGAGGGAGTCCGGCCAGGCTGGCGGCAGGGCCGTGGCGATCGAGCAGCCGGCCGGCATACCAGGCGAGCGGGGCGCAAAGACCCATCATGAATAAAACCGTTCCCAGCGGAAGAAGGGATTTCCGCAGGCTCGATGCCTGCGCATTCGAAGTTGGCCGATCCATGCTTTCACCTCGCCGAGAACCTTGATGTCCCGGTTAACGGCAGGCTTGGCGGAGGCTTTAGAGCAATCCGCGCTCGGCGAAGGAGAGGGGCTCGGCGGCGCCGGCGACGATGAAATGATCCAGCAGCTTCACATCGACCAGCGCCAGGGCCTGCCTGAGGGCCTGGGTGAGCGCCTCGTCGGCCCGGCTCGGCTCGGCCACGCCGGAGGGGTGGTTGTGGGCGAGGATGGCGCCGGCGGCATTGTGGGACAGGGCCAGCTTGACCACCTCGCGCGGATGCACGCTGGTCTGCGTCAGTGTGCCGCGAAACAGCTCCACGGCGGCGACCAGCCGGTTCTGCGCATCCAGCAGCAGCACCATGAACACCTCGTGCGGCAGGCTGGCGAGCGTCAGCCGAAGCCAGTCGCGTACGGCGCGCGGCGAGGCGAGCGCGTCGCCTGCCGTCATCTCCTCGCGCAGGGCGCGGCGCGCCAGTTCCAGCACCGCCTGCAGCTGTGCGTACTTGGCGCTGCCCATGCCCGGAATGGCCGAAAATTCCTGCGCGGAGGCGGTGAATAGGCGATTCAGGCTGCCGAAATGGCCGAGCAGGGTGCGCGCCAGGTCGACGGCGCTGGAACCCTTGACGCCGACGCGCAGGAAAATGGCGAGCAGTTCGGCATCGGAGAGCGTTGCCGCGCCCTGCTTGATGAGCCGCTCGCGCGGGCGCTCGCTTTCGGGCCAGTCCGTAATCGCCATGCGTGGGGCAATCCAGTAGAATCGTGAGATCGAATTCCGAATTCTATCGCATCGTCATGGCTGAACTGAACGGAAAACGGCTGGTGCTGGGCGTAACGGGCGGCATCGCGGCCTACAAGGCGGCGGAGCTGGCGCGGCTGTTCGTCAAGGATGGCGCGGAAGTGCATGCCGTGCTGACCCGGTCGGGCGCGCAGTTCGTCACGCCGGTGACCTTCCAGGCGCTGACCGGCAGGCTGGCCTGGTGCGATCAGTGGGACGCGCGCATGCCGGACAACATGGCGCACATCGAACTGTCGCGTGCAGCCGATGCGATCGTCGTCGCCCCGGCCTCGGCGGATTTTCTCGCCAAGCTGGCGCACGGCCTGGCCGACGACCTGCTGTCGACGCTGTGCCTGGCACGCGACTGTCCGCTGATCGTCGCCCCGGCCATGAACCGCCAGATGTGGGAGAACCCCGCCACGCAGCGCAACATAAGTCAGCTCGCGGAGGACGGCGTGATCGTCCTCGGCCCGGCCAGCGGCGAGCAGGCCTGCGGCGAGACCGGCCTGGGGCGCATGCTGGAGGCGGCGGACATCCATGACGCGGTGACCGGCTTCTTCCAGCCCAAGGTGCTGGCGGGGTGTCGCCTCATGCTCACGGCCGGCCCGACTTTCGAGGCGCTCGATGCGGTGCGCGGCCTGACCAACCTGAGTTCCGGCAAGATGGGCTTCGCCCTGGCGCGCGCCGCGCGCGATGCCGGCGCTTCGGTGACCCTGGTGAGCGGGCCGGTGACGCAGCCGACGCCGGCCGGCGTGACGCGCGTCGACGTGACGAGCGCCCAGGAGATGCATGCCGCGGTGATGCAGCGCGTTGCCGCCTGCGACATCTTCATCGGCGTGGCGGCCGTGGCCGACTACCGGCCTGCGGAGCCGGGGCAGGAGAAGATCAAGAAGGAAGACAAGTCGCTGCAGATCACGCTCATACCCAATCCGGACATCCTGGCCGAGGTGGCGGCGCGGCCCAATGCGCCGTTCAGCGTCGGCTTCGCCGCGGAGAGCCGCGATCTGGAGAAATACGCCGAGGGCAAGCGACAGAAGAAGAAGCTGGCGCTGGTGGTCGGCAACCTGGTGAAGGACGGCCTCGGCGGCGACAGCAATACGGTGATCCTGTTCGACGATCAGGGCCGCCACCCCCTCGGTCCGGCCGCGAAGATCGAGATCGCCCGCGGCATCGTTGCCCACATCGGGGCTTTGCTCGCCGGCAACGGAGGGGTATAGGAGTCCCATGCATCGCATCGACGTGCGGATTCTCGATCCGCGACTGAAGGACAACCCGCCCCATTACGCCACGCCCGGCGCCGCCGGGCTGGATTTGCGCGCTTGCGTCGAGGCGCCGGTGAAGCTGCACCCGGGCGACACCCAGCTGATTCCCACCGGCATCGCCATCCATCTGGCCGATCCGGGCCTGGCGGCGCTGATCCTGCCGCGCTCGGGCCTCGGCCACAAGCACGGCATCGTGCTCGGCAACCTCACCGGCCTGATCGACTCGGACTATCAGGGCGAAATATTCGTCTCCACCTGGAACCGCGGCCGCGAGACCTTCACCATCAATCCGCTGGACCGCCTGGCGCAGATGATCGTCGTGCCGGTGCTGCAGGTGGCCTTCAACATCGTCGATCAGTTCGAGGAATCCCACCGCGGCGCGGGCGGCTTCGGCAGCACCGGCAAGCATTGAGGAGGCCGGGCTTTATGCCCGCCTAACGGAGTTTTATCCACGCCGGCACGGCGCTCTGCTAGGATTTTGAAGTTTCAACGATTCCGGAGCCCGACGTGAACAAGCCCATTCTTGCAGTCGCTGTCGCACTCGCCTTGCTGACGCCAGCCGTCTTCGCGCAGACAGCCAAACCCCTGGCCAGGGCGCCGGCGCCGAACGTCGACCTCAAGCGCGCCATTGAAATCGTCAACGGCCGTTGTTCGCTCTGTCACGGCGCCGAAGGCGAGAGCGCCAGCCCCATTTTCCCGCGTCTCGCCGGACAGCATCCCGAGTACATCGCCAAGCAGCTCGCCGATTTCAAGGCGGGGCGGCGCAAGGGCACCATGAACGACCAGGCGGCTGAGCTGACCGACGACGAGATGAAGGCGCTCGGCGTGTTCTTCGGCGAGAAGAAGGCCAAGTCCTATGCCATTCGCGAGGAGGATCTCGGCGCTGTCGGCCGTTACATCTACCACAAGGGGAACTCGTTTTCCGGCGTGGCTTCCTGCGCCAGCTGCCACGGCCCCAAGGGCGACGGCACGGTGCAGCTGCCGCGCCTGGCCGGCCAGCATGCCGCCTACATCGAGGGCCAGTTGAAGGAATTCAACAAGCGCGAGCGCACCAACGACAACGCCATCATGCACGCCATCGCCTCCAAGCTGACCGAGCTGGAAGTCAAGGCGGTGTCGCTCTACATCAGCGGTTTGTAAAGCGGGATTCCGGGCAAGAAAACGGCGGCGGAAGCAAGACTTCCGCCGCCGTTTGTTTTTGCGTTATCGCTTATTTGATGTTGAGCATCTTCGCCAGCTCGTCGTAATCGGCAAGCCTGGCCGGTTCGAAGCCGGGGAAATTGCTGAAGCGGAGGAACTCCTGGGCGCCCTTGTCCTGGTTGGCCTTGAGCAGCGCTTCGGTGATGGCGCGCCGTTCGGATTCCGGCAGGTCGCTGCGCACGCCGAAGGTCAGATGCGGCACCCCCTTGCCGGTGTGGATGAGGTTCATGTTCTCCCCCTTGTTGGTCCACACGTTGAAGAGCCCGGAATTGGCCACGCCGACGTCGATCAGGTTCATCTGCATGCCCGCCAGCACGCCGTCGGCATCGTTGTAATAGGCGATGCTGGAAAAATATTTCTCCGGCTCCTTGACGCCCATCTTCTGCAGCTCGGCGAAAGCCAGCTTGGTGATCATGGCGTCCCTGCCGGTGAAGCCGATGCGCTTGCCCTTCATGTCTTCGGGAAAGGCGATATTGCTTTTGGTCGGCGCCATGAAGGCCACCGAGAGGAGTCCGGGGATCTTGGCGACCGGCAGATAGCCGGCCGATCTGTTCGCATCGAGAACGGCGGAGGGCGCGACGAACATCATGTGGTAGCGCTTGGCCTTGGCGCGCTCGGCGAAGGTGGTGAAATCGCGCGCCCCCTCGATGCGTACGGAGCGCTTGAGCGTTTTGCTGAGATAGGTGGTGAGCCCTTCATACTCCGAGGCGATCATCTGCGCGCTGGCGCCGTAGCTGATGACGCCAAGGAGGTAGGCCTTGTCCTGTGCCACGGCCGGTTGCCAGGCGCACAGGGCGAGCGAGGCAATGCCTGCTAGCAGCTTGCGGCGGTTCATGTGTTCCCCTTCGTGCATGCCTGCTCTGGCGGCAGGCTAAAAAAACGGCGACGCCCCGCAAGGGTGCGTCGCCGTTCGTTGTGCTACACGAGCCTTACAGCAGAGCATCGGCCCAGACGTTGTGCGCCCAGGCCATGGCGTACTTGGCCTCCATTTCGTTGGCTGCCGCCGAAAGGCCGCCGGAGCCCGGCACCGTCTTGAACGTCTTGTCCTTGGCGTCGTAGGCGTGCACCGAGGCGACATGAACCGTGCTCTTGGCGCTGACGAAGCTGTAGCAGGTGTTGGCGATCACCATCGGGTCGGGCGCCTGCTCGCCGGACATCAGGGCGACGATGGCGCCGGCCGCGATCTTGGCGTGCTGCGTCGTCATGTGGCCGGACTTCGGCATGGCCGCCGCGGACAGCGTGGAATCGCCGAGCACATGGATGTTCTTGTGCGCGACGGACTCCATGGTGCGCCAGTCGATGCCGCACCAGCGGTTGTTGGCGGTGATGAGGCCGGCCGCCTTGGCGATGCCGCCTGCCATCTGGCCGGGGATGACGTTGAGCACGTCGGCCTTGACGGCGTCGGAGAACTCGAACTTCAGCGTCATGGCGTTGGCGTCGAGGCCGGTGATGACATGGTTCGGGCGGTATTCGACCATGCCGTTGTACAGGTCCTTCCAGGCCTTCATGAAAAGGCCCTTCTTCGACTGCACGTCCTCGTTGGCGTCGAGGATCAGCACCTTCGACTTCGGCTTCTTTGCCTTGAAGTAGTCGGCCACCAGGCAGGCGCGCTCGTAGGGTCCGGGCGGACAACGGTAGGGCGACTTCGGGATGGCGAGGGCGAAAATGCCGCCGTCCTTCATGTCCTCCAGCTGCTTGCGCAGGGCCACGGTCTGCGGGCCGGCCTTCCACGAATGCAGGATCTTGCCGTCGGCCAGCGCCGGCGTCAGGCCGGGCACGCTTTCCCACATGAAGTCGATGCCGGGGGAAACCACGAGGCGGTCGTAGGAGAGCTCGTGGCCGTTGGCCAGTTTCACCGTGCGCTTGACCGGATCGACCGCCACGGCATCGCCCTGCACGACGCGCACGCCGTGCTTCTTCAGGCCGTCGTAGCCGGTGGTGATGTCGGCCATGGACTTGTCGCCCGAGAGCACCAGGTTGGAGATCGGGCAGGAGACGAAAGCCGGGTTGCGCTCGACCAGCGTCACATTGATGCCGCCGTTCGACCACATGCGGATGTATTTGGCCGCCGTGGCGCCGCCGTAGCCGCCGCCGATGACCACCACGTTGCCGGAAGCCTTGCTGCCGCCGGCGCAGCCGTAGAGGGCGCCTGCCGCCGCGGCGGCGCCGCTGATCTTGAGGAAATCGCGTCTGTTGAATGTCATGTCTCGCTCCCCTTATTTCTGCGCCGCGTAGAAGTTCGCGATCATCTCGATCTGCTGGTCGGTGTAGCCCTTCGACAGCTGATGCATGACGGTCGCGGGCTTGGCGCCGGAGCGGAAATCCTTGACCTTGCGGATCATCTCGTCCTTGGGCATGCCGGCGAGGGGGTCGTTGCCGCCGACGCTGTTGCCGTTGGTGCCGTGGCAGCTGGCGCAGGCCGAGGCCATGTTGCGGCTAAGGGTGTGGTTGTCCGCGTACGCTGCACTGGCGAGGCCCAGCAGCGAAACGGCGAGCGCGATCTTCCGGTACTTCATCGGCTTCCTCCTTGAGTGAATGATGCTTGGTAAGCGCTGTTCCCGCCTCCGCGTGCGCAACTGCGCCGGGAGGCTTGTTCTTGTCCCTGTGAATCTAATGGATATTCCCATGACTAGCAATTAATTTTCTTATTGCCCCAATCACGGAACATATTTGAGCCTTATTCTATTAACGGGAGGGTCTATGGTTTTTCGAACATGAGTGCGTTGGCCGAAGTTCGCATGCCCAAATATCCGGACTGCTGGGAGACCTGCGGTTCCTGCGGCAGCGGCGATGTGGTGATTCTCGATGTCCTGGTCAAGCCAGGCGACCTGATCGGCGTCGACGACGCCATACTTGCCCTGGAAACCGGCAAGGTGGCGCTGGACATTCCCAGCCTGCGGGCCGGGCGGGTGATCGAGGTGTTCGTCGCCGTGGGCGACGCCGTGGCCGAAGACCAGCTCTTGTTGACGATAGAACCCGCCTGAGCGTCCGCTCTCCGTTAAAATCCCTCTTTTTTCCCGGCAGGCACCCCGAGCATGGCCCAATACGTTTTCACCATGAACCGCGTGGGCAAGATCGTCCCGCCCAAGCGCCACATCCTCAAGGACATCTCGCTTTCCTTCTTCCCCGGCGCCAAGATCGGCGTGCTCGGCCTCAACGGCTCGGGCAAGTCCACCCTGCTCAAGATCATGGCCGGCGTGGACAAGGACATCGAGGGCGAAGCCACGCCGATGCCCAACCTCTCCATCGGCTACCTGCCGCAGGAGCCGCAGCTCGACCCGGAGAAGACGGTGCGCCAGGCGGTCGAGGAAGGCCTCGGCGAAGTGTTCGAGGCGCAGCAGAAGCTGGATGCCGTGTACGCCGCCTACGCCGAGCCGGATGCCGATTTCGACGCCCTGGCCGCCGAGCAGGCGCGCCTGGAGGCGATCATCGCCGCTTCCGACGGCCACACCGCGGAGCAGCAGCTGGAAGTCGCCGCCGACGCCCTGCGCCTGCCGCCCTGGGAGGCGAAGATCGCCAATCTGTCCGGCGGCGAGAAGCGCCGCGTGGCGCTGTGCCGCCTCCTGCTGTCGAAGCCCGACATGCTGCTGCTCGACGAACCGACCAACCACCTCGACGCCGAATCGGTGGACTGGCTGGAGCAGTTCCTCACGCGCTTTCCCGGCACCGTGGTGGCAGTGACCCACGACCGCTACTTCCTCGACAACGCCGCCGAGTGGATCCTCGAACTGGACCGCGGCCAGGGCATCCCCTGGAAGGGCAACTACAGTTCCTGGCTGGAGCAGAAGGAGGCTCGGCTCCAGCAGGAGGAGGCCTCCGAGTCCGCCCGCCAGAAGGCCATCAGGAAGGAACTGGAGTGGGTGCGGCAGAACCCGAAGGGGCGGCAGGCGAAGAGCAAGGCGCGCCTGGCGCGCTTCGACGAGCTGTCGAGCCAGGAATACCAGAAGCGCAACGAGACGCAGGAAATCTTCATCCCGGTGGCCGAACGCCTCGGCGACAAGGTCATCGAGTTCAACGGCGTCTCCAAGGGTTACGGCGAGCGCCTGCTCATCGACAACCTCAGCTTCCAGATCCCGCCCGGCGCCATCGTCGGCATCATCGGCCCCAACGGCGCCGGCAAGTCGACGCTGTTCCGCATGCTCACCGGCAAGGAAAAGCCGGATGCCGGCGAGATCGTCACCGGCCCGACCGTCAAGCTGGTCTCGGTGGAGCAGTCGCGCGAGTCCCTGCCCAACGACAAGAGCGTGTGGGAGGCCATCTCCGGCGGCGCCGACATCCTCACCGTCGGCAGGTACGAGACGCCTTCGCGCGCCTACATCGGCCGCTTCAACTTCAAGGGCGCCGACCAGCAGAAGATCGTCGGCAATCTCTCCGGCGGCGAGCGCGGCCGCCTGCACCTGGCGAAGACGCTGATCGAAGGCGGCAATGTGCTGCTGCTCGACGAGCCGTCCAACGACCTCGACGTGGAAACCCTGCGCGCCCTCGAGGACGCCTTGCTCGAATTCGCCGGCTGCGTGCTGGTGATCTCGCACGACCGCTGGTTCCTCGACCGCATCGCCACCCACATCCTGGCCTGCGAGGGCGAGTCGCAGTGGACCTTCTTCAACGGCAACTACCACGAGTACGAAGCCGACAAGGTCAAGCGCCTGGGCGAGGAGGGCGCCAAGCCGAAGCGCCTGCGCTACAAACCTTTGAAAGGCTGACATGCGCGATAAACTCCTCGCCGTGCTGTGGGGACTGACTTTTTCCGCCATGGCTTTTGCCTCCGATGAAGCCGGCCTCGCCGCCGTGCGCGACCTGGGGCGCCTCAACGGCCAGGCGCTCGCCTGCGGCCAGAAGGACAGCGCCGCCTGGGTGCGAATTCTCATGCTCAACCACGCGCCGAAGACGCGGGTCTATGGCGAGGCCTACGAGGAAGGCACGCAGGAGTCCTTCGTCGCGCACGGCAAAGGCATGCCTTGTCCGCCACCGGCCGAACTGGCCAGGAAGCTTGAGTCGGTGACGCAGCGCCTGAAGACGGCGCTGCCGGCGCCCGGCCAGGTGCCGCAGGGACACAGCCCGGCGGAGACCGCGCCGAATACTGTCGTGCCGCGCTATCTCCTGCAGGATCCCAACGGCCGGGCGGTGACGAACGAGGACTTCCTCGGCCGCTTCCAGCTGATCAGCTTCGGTTACACCTCCTGCCCGGATGTCTGCCCGACCACGCTGCTGGAAATGAAGGAGGTGCTGAAACACCTCGGTGACAAGGCTGCTCAGCTGCAGTCGATTTTCATCACGGTCGATCCCGAGCGCGACAGCGCCCAGGTGCTGCGCGAGTACACCGCAGCCTTCGATCCGCGCATTCTCGGCCTGCGCGGCTCCGAGGATCTGACGCGCCGCGCCGCCGCCGAGTTCAGGGTGCGCTACGAGAAGGTGCGCGATCCCGCCGCCCCCGCCGGCAGCTATACCGTCGACCACTCCGCCGGCATGATTCTCCTCGGCCCGGACGGGCGCGCCGTGGTCCGCTTCGCCTATGCCACGCCGGCGCAGCAGGTGGCGGAGCGGATCGACGCGCTGATGCAGGAGGGCGGCTCGCGCCAGCTGCCGAACAGGCAATGACCATGCCGGCGTTGTTCATCGGGCACGGCAGTCCGATGAACACGCTGGAGGAGAATCGTTTCACCGCCGCCTGGCGGCGCATCGGTCAGGCGCTGCCACGCCCCGCCGCGGTGCTGGTGGTGTCGGCGCACTGGTATATCCGCGGCGCCGCCGTCACGGCGATGGCGGCGCCGAGAACGATCCACGATTTTTACGGCTTCCCGCAGGAACTCTTCGCTTTCCGCTATCCCGCCCCGGGCAGCCCGGCGCTGGCGGATCGCGTGCGGGCGCTGTTGCATCCTCTTGCGACAGCGGATGACGGCTGGGGGATCGATCACGGCGCCTGGTCGGTGCTGGCGCACTTGTTTCCGGCGGCGGACATCCCCGTCGTGCAACTCAGCATCGACAACAGGCAGTCCGCGCAATTCCATTACGAAACAGGCGCGCGCCTCGCCGCGCTGCGTGACGAGGGCGTGCTGATCCTGGGCAGCGGCAACGTCGTGCACAACCTCGGCATGCTCCGGTGGGATGCGCCGGATGCCGCCTATGACTGGGCGCTGCGTTTCGAACAGGCCGTCAAGGATCGTCTGCTCCGCCGCGACCATGCAGCGCTGGTCGATTGGGAGCGGCTCGATGCGCAGACGCGCCTGGCGGTGCCGACGCCCGAGCATTACCTGCCCCTGCTGTATTGCATCGCGACGCAGCAGGAGGACGAGCCGGTGAGCTTCCCGGTCGAGGGCATCGACAGGGGTTCCTTCAGCATGCTGACAGTCGGCATCGGCGCTTTCTGAGGATTACAATCAGCCTGTTCATTGCGATTACTGAAGGAGTCGATCATGGCCGCACCGCAATCGCAGCGCTGGGCAGTCATAGGCCTGGCTATCGTCGTCAGCCTGGCGGTGCTGATCGCCGGCGGCCTGTATTTTGGCGCCAAGGCGCTCAAGGGCAAGGTGGAGCAGGCGCTCGGACCGGAGAGCGAGATCGGCGAAATCCGCCTCGGCCTGACCGCCGTCGAAATCGTCAAGCTGCGCATCAAGGCGCCTTCGGGCTGGCCGGCGCCGGATACGCTGCGCGCCGAGCGCATCCGCATCGCGCCCGACCTGCTCGGGCTGCTGTCCGCCAGGGTGAATATCTCCAGCATCGTCATCGAGGGAGGCTATGTCTCGGCGCTGCGCGGCGCCGACGGGAAGCTGCGCGTCGTGCCCAGCCTGCTGGAAAAGAAGGAAGACAAGAAAGAGAGCGGTAAGGGGCCGGAAGTCGGCATCGGCGCCATCGAACTGAAGGACGGCGTGATGGAGTTCTTCGACGCCACGGTGAGAAAGCCCGCGCACAAGATCCGCCTCGAACAGTTGCAGGCGAAAATCACCGATCTCCATCTGCCCGATCTAAAGGCCAGATCGAACCTGCATCTCGACGGTGTCCTGAAGGGCGTCAGGAGCGACGGCAAGATTCTCATCGATGGCTGGATGGAGTTCGCCAGCAAGGATTCCGATCTCCGCAACACATTGCGCGGCGTCGACCTCATCGCCCTGCAGCCCTACCTGCTCAAGGCCTCGGAAGGCGGCGTCAGGAAGGGCACGCTCGATCTCGACCTGCAGTCCACCATCAAGGCCAACCACCTGCGTGCGCCCGGCACGCTGACGCTGAACGGCCTCGAACTCGAATCCGGCGGCACCTTCATGGGCATGCCGCGCGCCGCGGTGGTCGGCCTCATGAAGGACAAGAACGACAGGATCACCGTCAAGTTCACGCTCGACGGCAAGCTCGACGACCCGAACTTCAAGCTGAACGAAGGCTTTTCCACCCGTGTCGCCTCGTCGCTGGGCGACGTGATGGGCCTCAGCATCGAGGGGCTGGCCAAGGGCGCCGGTGCAGTGGGTCAGAAGGGGGTCGAAGCGGCGGGCAGTGCGGCCGGGGGCGTCGGCAAGGCGGTCAAGGGACTCTTCAAGTAATCGCATGATGCTCGCGGGGCTGCTGCTGGCGGTACTCGGACCGCTGTTGCTCCTGCTGCCGATCGCCCTGCTGTTTTTCCTTTTCGGGCGCGCAGGCATCGGCGCCCGGTTGGGGTTGAGTGCCGACAATGCGAGGCTTTTGCATGTTGCGGCGGCCGGCATCCTGGTGCTGGGCGCCGTGCTGGCCAGCTATCTTCCCGGGCGGCTCGAATTCGAGCGTCTCTGCGCCGATCTTGCCGAGCCGCGCATCCTGGAGAGGGTCCGCGTCGAGGGATTCTTTCTCGACGATCTCACCGCCAACAGTTTCGGCCAACGCTACCTGGGCGAGGAAGGCTTCGCCTGGTTCGAGACGCACGACATCTACAATCGAGGGCGGTTCGTTCGATTCCGCAAGGTGGGCGACAAGGTTCACACCGAACCGGTGACGGAGTTGCAATCACGCCATGTCGTGAAGTCGGCGACTGAAGTCCGGGATCGCACGATCCACGTCAGCCGCACCGCCATCAGCGAGCGCGAGAGCGGCAGGCTGCTGGCCGAGGCGCATTCCGTCATCTACCACGGCGGCCCGCTGCGGATCGTGCTGGGCGTGTACGGCATGAGCAACTGTCCCAATCCGATCACGCCGGAAGGCAGCCGCCAGTTCAACCTGTATTACCACCTCGTGCGCGAGGTGCTGGGGCAGGGCGGCTAATCCAGCCAGCGCCTGATCCGCTCATACACTTCGGGCCGATCGAGCAGGTCGAGGTGGCCGGTTTCCAGGGCGATCCATTGCCTGTCGGCGGGGAACATCAGATTCCTGTCGCGCTCCGCATGGCAGCCGAGCGCGCTGGCCAGCGGCACCAGCCCGTCGCCGATCAGCCTGTCTTTCAGATCGCCCGCCTGCTTGCCGGTGGTCCCGGCAATCGCATAGCACAGCACGCCTTCGGGCAATGGGACAACCGCGTGGTGGCCGGCGGAACGGGCAAAGCGGTCGCGGCCGTGCCAGTCCTCGTCGAGGAGCCAGGTGTGGCGCAAATCGGTGATGCCCGCGCTGCGGATCTTGCCCAGGCGGGACAGCGGCGCGGTGTAGGGGCTGGCGCCCAGGGCGATGTCGATCCAGTTGCCGCCGCGCTCCATCGGCGCACCGTGGTGGGGCGTGCCGAGGAACACGAGCTTCTTCAGCCGCCGCGGCCAGGCGTGGCCCGCCGCCGTGCCGTAATGCCAGGCGCTGCGCGCCAGCAGGCCGCCCATGCTGTGGCCGAGGATCGCCAGTTCCTTGACCGGAACCGGCCAGTTGGCGAGCAGGGCTTCGAGCAGATCGGCGAGCTCGCGTCCGTTGGTCGAGATGTGGCGGCCGCTGTTGTAGTGCAGATAGACCGGCGTGCAGCCGAGGTCGCACGCCAGCGCGGCGCCGTGGTCGTGGCCCTGCCGCTTCCACTGCAGGTCGTTCATGCACAGGCCGTGCGCCAGCACCAGCAGCTTGCCGCCGGCGTTCGGGATGGCGGAGGAGAGCGCCGTCTTGTCGAGTTGCAGTGGGTGCCCGTCACGGCGCAGGCGCATGTGGATGGCCAGCGGATTCCCGCTGGCTTCGAGGTAATCCCCCATTACGCCGTTGAGCGCCGCCAGAACCGCCTCGCGTTCCGGCGAAGAGTGCTTTTCGCCGAAGAGCGGCACCAGCCGTCCCAGCACCGCGTCGAGCCCGCCGCCGACCAGTTTCGTCATGCCGCGGATGCTGCTGTACACGAGGCCGGTGATGCCGCCCGTGCGGCCGGAGGGCTGCTTGCCGAGAAGCGTCGGCGTGCTGGCGATGTTGCGATGCATCGCTTCCACCAGGTCGGTCAAGCCGGCGACGGCATCGATCGTCAGCCGGCTGAAGCCGCGCAGGTCGGTAGGGTGGAGATGGGATGGTCTCGGCATCGCGGCGGCGCGTCCTGGAAACGGACACTATACGCCGCGCGCCCCCGGCGATTCAGACCTCTGCCGTCCCCAGGATGTGGAGGATGTCGATGGCGTGTTCCGTGACGCTGACCTTGGCGTCGAAGCGAAAGCCGCCGCCGCAGAAGTTCTTCAGGCAGTACAGGCCGGGGCTGAGCAGATCGAAGACATGGCTGCCGGTGCCGGGGGCTCTTCTCGGGTCGAGCCGCTGCTTGGGGCTGTCTTCGTCGGGACGATAATAGACTTCAGGCGGCTCCTTGCATTTGCCGCATTCGACCGACCAGAAATACTCGCGGTTGAGGATGGCCGAGCCGATCTTCACGTGATCCTTCAGCATTGATGTGGATTCCGATGTTCATTTTTGACCTTCTTGTTTTTTGTTGCGCCCATTATCGCCATTTCCGCGCGTCTGGCGCGTCAATATGTCACGGGGTGCACTGAAATATTGATTAATGTCATAAAGTGAATAATTTGCCACTTCAAACACCGTCGATTCCGGCGTGTATGATTTCCGCTTCGCAAGCCGATGGATCGCCGCCATGTCCGACTGTTCCGATCACGCATCCCAGCCCCGCGCCGGCGTAGGCATTCCGCGCCAGAATGCCTTCGATCCGGCGGCCTTCGAGCAGGCGGTCACAGACCTGCTTGCCGCCTGCGGCATCGCGCCCGACATGCAGCACATGGGCCGCACCGCCGAGCGCGTGCGCACGCTGTGGCAGAAGCGCCTGCTCGGCGGCTACGACCTGGATCCGGCCGAGGCGCTGGGCGAGGGCTTCGAGGACCACCGCCGCGACATGGTGGTGGTGCGCGGCATCGCGGTGCACGGCGTCTGCCCGCACCACCTGGTGCCCTTCCGCGGCGTGGCGCATGTCGCCTATCTGCCGGGCGGGCGCCTGCACGGCTTCGGCCGCATCGCCCGCATGGTGGATGCCATCGGCCACCGCTTCACCTATCAGGAATGGATGACGCGCGACATCGCCGAGGCGCTGGTGACGCACGGCAAGGCCGCCGGCGGCGCCTGCGTGGTCGAGGCCGAGCAGCTCTGCCTGCTGCTCGGCGAGGATCGGCGCGGCGACGAGCGCGTGGTGACGCAGGCCTTTACCGGGGCGTTCGAGAATTCGGACCAGCTGCGCACGGAATTCCTGCGCGCCATTGCCGGAAAGATGCCATGAGCGCCTTCACGCGCGAGAACATCGCCATCGGCGCGCACCAGCACATCGTTGCGCGCTTCTTCGCGCCGCCGGGCGAAGCCAGGGCGGCGGTGCTGGTGGTGCCGGCCATGGGCGTGACGCAGGCCTTTTACGCGGCCTTCGCCGAATGGCTGGCCACGCAGGGTTTTCTCGTGGCGACCTTCGATTACCGCGGCATCGGCCAGTCGCGCCACGGCAGCCTGCGCAAGGTCTCGACGGACATTCTCGACTGGGCGCAGCTGGATTGCGCGGCAATGATCGATGCTCTCACTGCACGGGTTCAGGGCAAGCCGCTCCACTGGGTCGGGCACAGCCTGGGCGGGCAGATCCTGCCCTTCGTGCCGAACCGCCAGCGGGTGTCGCGCGTGGTGACAGTGGCCACCGGCAGCGGCTACTGGCGCGAGAACACGGCGGCCTTGCGCCGCACGTCGTGGTGGCTGTGGTTCGTCGCGGCGCCGCTGTCGGTGCGCCTGTTCGGCTATTTTCCCGGCAAGCGCCTGCGCAAGGTGGGCGATCTGCCGCGCGGCGTGATGGAACAGTGGCGGCGCTGGTGCCTCGACCCGGAGTACGCGGTCGGCGTCGAGGGCGAGTCGGCGCGCGCCCTGTATGCCGCCGTGCAGACGCCGATCGTCTCGCTGTCCTTCACCGACGACGAGTTCATGTCGCTGCGCAACACCGAGTCGATCCACGGCCAGTATGTCAATGCACGGCGCACCATGAAGCGCATCGCGCCGAAGGAGATCGGCGAGAAGCGTATCGGGCACTTCGGCTTCTTCAAGGCGAGGTACGAACACTCGCTGTGGCGGACCTATTTGCTGCCCGAACTGGGCTGAAAGCGGCGGCAAACTTCATCCAGGGCAAGCATCGCCCGAACACCCATGTGGGAGCGGCCTACTGGCCGCGATTGCAGCGAATATCGCGGCCAGTAGGCCGCTCCCACAATGCCGAGTTGAGGATAGTCGCTAATCAGGCAGCTTCTTGTGTGTCCCGTCGCACAGCGGCTTGTTCGCCGAGTGCTTGCAGCCGCAGAACCACACCTTTTCCGATTTCTCCGCCTTGTATTCGACGGGCGTGAAGGCCGTGCCCTTGTGCGAGCCGTCGCACAGGGGCTGACTTTTGCTTTTGCCGCAGGCGCACCACCAGTAGCTCTTGCCGGCCTCCACGTCCACGGCGTAGGGGGCTTTCTGCGGGATGTCGGGGTTGTTCATAGGGGCTCTCCGTTTTGATGGGGGTATCAGGATGTTCGTTTGACATTGAATAATACCTGACTAATAATATCAAGTATAAAGAAAACCCCAATCCCGACAGAGAGAAAACATCATGATTACCATCAACGGCAAAGAGATCGAAACCGACGCGGAAGGCTACCTGGCGCAACTGGACGACTGGTCGGAAGACATCGCCAGCCACCTGGCGCAGCAGGACAACCTGCCGCTCACGGCAGACCACTGGAAGCTGCTCAACTGGATCCGCGCTTATTACCAGGAGAACGGCACGGCGCCGAACCTGCGCATCATGCAGAAGCTGCTCAAGGACGAACTGGGCGAGGAATGGTCGGACAAGCGGCGCCTGTTCGATCTGTTCCCCTACGGCCCGGCCAAGCAGGGCGCGCGCTACGCCGGCATGCCGAAGCCGACCGGCTGCGTCTGAGCAGGCCCTTAGTGCAATCCGGCCTGCCCGACCCTGGGCGGCGCCGGGCTTTCCAGTTCCAGCCCGAGATCCCAGTCGCTGTGGGCGACCGCCTTCTGCAGCATCGCCAGGGTGCCGTGGATGCCGCGCACGTCGAGCACGAAGTTGAGGGTGCGCTTGTTTCCCAGCACCAGCGCCACGGACGCATTTTCCCCCTCCAGCTTCACCTCGCATCCGGTCGCCAGGACGGGATCGGCGCCGAAGGGCAACTGGCCGGCGCCGTCCTCGAAGCGTTCGCCGAAATCGACGTTCGCCGTGCGCGCCTCGCGCTGGAACTCCTGGATGGCGCGGGCGCCCGGCGCGACATAGCCGCTTTCCGGATTTTCCAGGCCGAGCAGCCTGCGCTCCGTCCCGCCCAGTTCGCCGGCCAGCGTGCGCACGATGCGCCGCGTCAGCCAGATGCGGAACTCTTCCTTGCCGGTGGTGTTGAGCCGCAGCAGGATGCGGTCCTCCGCCGCCATGAAGGTGACGTTGAGCTGCTTGATGTGGTTGCCCATGGCGGAAGTCTAGCCGAGCCCCAGCAACTTCACGGGCTCGATGTGCACCGTGCGCTCACCGTCGGTCAGCCAGGCCTGGCCGTCCTGGATCGTGCATTGCAGGCCCATGTTGCGCTGGGCGAGCGCGGCGAGGCCCTGGCTGGTGGCGGGCGGCAGGCTCATCATGACCAAATTGCGCAGCCGCTCCAGCTTGTCGCGGTTCTGGCCCCACCAGAGGTCGGCGCCGCGTCCGCCGTAGCACAGCACCACGACGCGATTCGACTTGCCGCAAGCCTTGCGAATCTCGCGCTCGTCGGGCAGGCCGACCTCGATCCACAACTCGATGGCGCCGGTGAGGTCTTTCTTCCAGAGATCGGGCTCGTCCTCGGCGGAGAGTCCCTTGCCGAAAGCCAGATATTCATCGGCGAACAGGGCGAAGGCCAGCAGCCGCACCATCATGCGTTCGTCCGTCTCGGACGGATGTCGTGCAAGCGTGAGGGAGTGGCCCTGATAGTAGTTGCGGTCCATGTCCGCAATCTGCAGTTCGGCCTTGAAGATGGTGGATTTGAGGGCCATGAAAGGCAACGGCGCCCCGCGGGGCGCCGTGTTGCAGGGACTGACTTTACTCCATTGCCTCGTACAGCGGCAGGGTGAGGAACTCCGGGTAGTCGGGCGACAGGCTCATCTTCTCGAAAATGCCCGCGGCCTGGTCGTAGGTCTCCGTCTTTTCGCCGGCGGCGGAGACGGTGGCCTTGACCTTGGCGAGTTCCTCGACGATGAGGCCCTTGACCATCTCGGCGGTGACCTTGCGGCCATCGTCGAGCTTGCCCTTCGGGCTGACCACCCACTGCCAGATCTGCGAGCGCGAAATCTCGGCGGTGGCGGCGTCCTCCATCAGGTTGTGGATCGGCACGCAGCCGTTGCCGGCCAGCCAGGAGCCGAGGTAGTGGATGCCGACGTTGATGTTGTTGCGCACGCCGGCTTCGGTGATGGGCTGCTCGGGCTGGAAGTTGAGCCAGTCCTTCGGGCCGTAGGTGTCGCTGCGCTGCTTCTCCCACTGGTTGGGCCGGTCGCCGAGCACCTTGACGAACTCTTCCATGGCGATGGAGACGAGGCCCGGATGGGCGACCCAGCCGCCGTCGTAGCCGTCGTTGGCGTCGCGCGTCTTGTCGTGGCGGATGGCGGCCATCGCCTTTTCGTTGGCGACAGGATCGTTCTTGATCGGGATCAGCGCGCTCATGCCGCCGATGGCCGGCGCGCCGCGCTTGTGGCAGGCCTTCACCAGCGCCAGCGCGTAGCTGCGCATGAAGGGCACTTCCATGGTAATGGCGCCGCGGTTGGCCAGGCAGAAATCCTTGTTCTTCTTGAATTTCTTGATGCAGGAGAAAATGTAGTCCCAGCGCCCGGCGTTGAGGCCGGCGGAATGCTCGCGCAGTTCGTAGAGAATCTCTTCCAGTTCGAAGGTGGCGAGGATGGTCTCGACCAGCACGGTGGCCTTGATGCTGCCGCGCGGCAGGCCGATCTCGTCCTGCGCCATGCAGAAGATGTCGTTCCACAGGCGCGCCTCGAGGTGCGATTCCATCTTCGGCAGGTAGTAGAAGGGGCCGGCGCCGCGGGCGATCTGCTCCTTGGCGTTGTGGAAGAACACCAGGCCGAAGTCGAAGATGCCGCCGGAGACGCGCTGGCCATCGACCAGCACATGCTTCTCGTCGAGATGCCAGCCGCGCGGGCGGATCTGCATGACGGCGATCTTGTCGTTGAGCTTGTAGGCCTTGCCGGCCTCGTTGGTGAAAGTCAGTCTGCGGCGCACGGCGTCGTAGAGGTTCACCTGGCCCTGCACCTGGTTGAACCAGTTCGGGCTGTTGGAATCCTCGAAGTCGGTCATGTAGGAGTCCGCCCCGGAGTTGAAGGCGTTGATGATCATCTTGGCTTCCACCGGGCCGGTGATCTCGACGCGGCGGCACGCCAGCGCCTTCGGCAGCGGCGCGACCTTCCAGTCGCCCTCGCGGATGTGCTTCGTCTCGGGCAGGAAGTCCGGCATCTCGCCGGCGTCGATGCGCGCCTGGCGCTCGATGCGCTTCTTCAGCAGTTCCTTGCGGCGCGTCTCGAAGGCGCGGTGCAGTTTGGCGACGAAGGCCAGCGCCTCGGGCGTGAGGATTTCGTCGAAGCGGGGATGGATCGGCGCGTTGATCTGCACGCCTGAGGGGAGGTTGAGGCTCATGATGGCTCCTTGATTGAATTTTTGAGCGAATTGTTCACGTACGAAACCACATCGGTCAGCAATCGGCCCTGGGCGGTGGGTTGCACGCCCAGTTCCTCCAGCGGCTGGCCGCTGCGGTTGATCCAGAAAGTCGTGTAGCCGAACCAGGTGGCGCCGATGGCGTCCCAGCAGTTCGACGAGACGAAGAGAATCTCCCTCGTGGGGAGCTTGAAGGCATCCGGCCCGAGCCGGTAGGCCTCGGGCGTGGTCTTGTATTTCTTCACCGCCTCGACCGACAGCAGGTGGTCGAAGAGGCCGCTCATGCCGGCACTCTTGACGGCGATGTCGAGCATCTCTGGCGTGCCGTTGGAGAGGATGGCCAGCGGCAGGCCGAGCTGTTTCAGTTCCTTCAGTGCACCGAGGTTTTCCGGGAAGGCGGAGAGGCAGGTGTACTGGCTCATCAGGCGCCTGCGTCCGTCCTCCGTCAGATCGAGCCCCAGCTTGCGCGCGGAGAAGACCAGCGCGTCTTCCGTCACCTGCCAGAAGGGTACGTAGCGATCCGACAGCGTGCGGATGTGCGTGTAGCCGATCTGGGTGCTGCGCCACAGGGCGGTGAGTTCAGATCCCTTGCCGGGAAAGAGTTGCTCGGCGAGCGCGCCGACGGAATACACGTCGAACAACGTGCCGTAGGCATCGAAGGCGATGGCGCGGATCATGGCAGGTTCCTCCAGCCGAGGCCGGCTTCGGTGGTGGTGACGGGTTTGTATTCACAGCCGACCCATCCCTGGTAGCCGATGCGGTCGAGATGGGCGAAGAGGAAATCGAAATTGATCTCGCCCGTGCCCGGTTCGTGGCGGCCCGGGTTATCGGCGATCTGGATGTGCGCGATTTTTTCCATGTTCGCGGCGAGGGTATTGGCGAGATCGCCCTCCATGCGCTGCATGTGATAGACGTCGTATTGCAGGAACAGATTGTCGGCGCCCACCTCGGCGATGAGGTCGAGCGCCTGACGCGTGCCGCTGAGGAAGAAGCCGGGGATGTCGTGCGTGTTGACCGGCTCGATCAGCAGCTTCAGTCCGTGCGCCTCCAGTCTCAGGGCGGCGTAACGCAGGTTGCTCACCAGAACATGGCGTGCGGTGTCGGCCGGTACTTGCCAAGGACGGATGCCCGCCAGGCAGTTCAACTGCTGCACACCCAGCGCGGCGGCATACGCAAGCGCCGTGTCGATGCCCTGCCTGAATTCGTCGACGCGGTCTGGATGGCAGGCGATGCCGCGTTCGCCGGCGGCCCAGTCGCCCGCCGGCAGGTTGTGCAGCACCAGCGTCAGCTTGTTGCGGAACAGCGCCTGCTGGAGTTCTTCAGCCGATGTTTCATAGGGGAACTGGATTTCGACCGCAGTGAAACCGGCGCGCGCGGCCCGCTCGAAGCGCTCGAGCAGGGGCGCTTCGGTGAACAGCATCGACAGATTGGCGGCGAAACGGGGCATGAAATCAAGATACCCCGGTTTGTTTGTTAATAAAATACAGATAAAATCAAATCATTGTTGCAAAAATAGCAAAACTGACATGAGTCGACTGAAGCAGATCGAAACCTTCGTTTCCGTGGCCAGCCGCGGCAGCCTGACCGCTGCGGCGACGGCCGAGGGAGTGGCGCCGGGCGTGGTGAGCCGGCGGCTGGATGCGCTGGAAGCGCGCCTCGGCGTCAAGCTGCTGCTGCGCACGACGCGGCGGCTGACGCTCACTTTCGAGGGCAGCGCCTACCTGGAGGACTGCCAGCGCATCCTGCGCGAACTCGGCGATGCCGAGGCTTCGGTGAGCCTGGGCGGGGTGAAGGCGCGCGGCCATCTGCGCATCTCCGCGCCGGCCGGCTTCGGCCGCAGGCACGTCGCGCCGCTCATCATGCAGTTCCTCGACGCCAACCCCGAAGTGACGGCGAGCCTGGATCTCACCGACCGCCTGGTCGACCTGGTGAACGAGGGCGTCGATTGCGCCATCCGCGTCGGCGAGCTGTCGGACTCCAGCCTGGTGAGCATCCGGCTGGCGGAGAACCGGCGCGTGGTGGTGGCCAGCCCGGCCTATCTGGAAAAGCGCGGCACGCCGCATACGCTGGCGGATCTCTCGATCCACAACTGCCTGTCGCTCGGCCAGCAGCGCGGCTGGCTGTTCCGCGACGGCGAAGAGATCGTCAGCATCAAGGTCTCCGGCCAGCTCGAATGCAACGACGGCGCGGTGCTGCACGAATGGGCGCTGGCCGGGCGCGGCCTGGCGTGGCGCTCGATGTGGGAAGTGGGCGAGGATCTGCAGCGCGGCGCGCTGGTGCCGGTGCTCGACGACCATGCCGCGCCGCCGACCGGCATCTACGCGGTGTTCCCGCAGCGCAAGTACCTGCCGCTGCGCGTGCGCCTGCTCATCGATCACCTGAAGAATACTTACGGCAACCCCGGCTACTGGGGTGCGGCTGAAGCAGCCTGATCCTCGCCGTACTACCGGGACTGACTTTGTGCGGAGAGGCGCGCCCGTTCGTAGAGCGGCATGACCTCGGGCAGGTGGCTCTCGATTTCGCGGATGCGGTTGTTGCCGGAAGGGTGCGTCGACAGCCACTGCGGCGGCGCGCCCTTGTTGGCCGCCATCATCTTGTTCCACAGCGTCACGCCGGCGCGCGGATCGTAGCCGGCGCGCGCGGCCAGTTCCAGCCCGACGGTGTCGGCCTCCGTCTCGTCGTCGCGCGAGAACTTGAGGGACATCAGCTGGCCGCCCATGTCGAACAGGCCCGTGTACTTGCCGCGGCCGACGAACTCGCCGAGCAGGTTGGCGCCCAGCCGCGTCAGCTCGCTCTTGGCGATGCGCTCGCGGGCGTGCTCGCGCAGGGCGTGGGCGATCTCGTGACCCATGACCACCGCCGCCTCGTCGTCCGTCAGTTGCAGGCCGAGCAGCAGTCCGCTGAAGACGGCGATCTTGCCGCCGGGCATGCAGAAGGCGTTGACCGGCGGCGCACCGATCAGGATGACTTCCCACTGCCATTGCTGCGCGCGCGGATTGAAGCGGGCTGCGTAGGGAATGATGCGGTTGGCGATCTGGCGCAGGCGCCGCGTCTGCGGATGGTCGTCCGGCGCCAGCGCCTTTTTCGCCGCGGCCTGCTGTTTGAGTTGGGAGAATTCCTGGGTGGCCTGCCGCTCGAGGCCTTCGGCCGGCACCAGCTTGCGCACCGCCGAGGGCTTGCCGACAACGACGCCCTCGTGCTGCTCGGGCGCGGCGAGCGTGCCGGTCGAGGCGAGGCCGAAAAGGAAAAGGGCGATGAGTCTGCGTGCGGTCATCGCCTCATCTTACCGCAGGATGATCAGCGGATTCAGGCGGTGGCGGCCTTCTTCTGCGGTGGCGCGTCAGCCGGCATCGCGGCCTTGGGACGGTCGATCGACACCTCGGCGAGGCGGCCGGCGATGTGCGCCAGCGCTTCCTCCACCTGATCGATGAGGATCAGGCACAGCTCGCCCGGCTGGATGCGCGCCAGCGCCGTGTCGATGGCGAGGAATTCGCCGCGGATCTCCTCGACCGCCTTGGCGCGCTTGGCCTGCTTGAGGCCCTCGCGCAGCAGGGCCAGCACTTCGCCGTCGGCGCGGCCGCGCTGGCATTGGTCCTGGTAGAGGATGACTTCGTCGAAGGCGTCGCCGAGGATTTCGCTCTGGCGGCGGATGTCCTTGTCGCGCCGGTCGCCGGCGCCGCTGATGACGATCATGCGGCGCTGGGAGGACATCGCCTCGACGGCGCGCACCAGGGCCTGGATGGCGTCGGGGTTGTGGCCGTAGTCGGCGATCAGCGTGGCGCCGCGGTAGCTGAAGACGTTGAAGCGGCCCGGCGCCGTATCGGCGTCACTGGCGAAGGACTTCAGCGCGGCGCGCACGGCGCTCCAGTCGAGGTTCAGCGCCCAGGCGGCGGCGACCGAGGCCATGGCGTTGTCCACCTGGAAGCTGATGGTGCCCTTGCGCGTCAGCGGCACGTCGCCGAGCGGGATGCGCTGGACGACGGTGCCCAGTTCGGCGCAGACGATGCTGTTGCCGTCGATATAGACGACGCGCTTGCCCTGGGCGTTGTGCGTGGCCATCACCGGGTGGTGGCGGTCGGCGGCGAAGAAGGTCACCGCGCCGGGGCAGTTCTCCGCCATCTTCGCCACGATCGGATCGGCGGCGTTGAGCACCGCCATGCCGTCGGGGGCGACGTTCTGCACGATGACGCGCTTGAGCACGGCGAGGTCCTCCACCGTGGTGATGTAGTTCAGGCCGAGGTGGTCGCCCTCGCCGATGTTGGTGACGACCGCCACCTTGCAGCGGTCGAAGGCGAGGCCCTCGCGCAGCAGGCCGCCGCGCGCGGTCTCGAACACCGCGGCGTCGACGTCGGGGTGCATCAGCACGTTGCGGGCGCTCTTCGGGCCGCTGCAGTCGCCGGTGTCGAGGCGGCGATCATTGACATAGACGCCGTCGGTGCAGGTCATACCGGTGGTGAGGCCGCTGCCGGAGAGGAGATGGGCGATCAGGCGCACCGTGGTGGTCTTGCCATTGGTGCCGGTCACCGCCACCACCGGGATGCGGCCGTCCTCGCCTTCCGGGTACATGTCGGATATGACGGCCTCGCCGACGGCGCGGCCCTTGCCGAACGACGGCGCCAGGTGCATGCGCAGTCCGGGCGCGGCGTTCACCTCGACAACGGCGCCGCCCTGCTCCTCGAGCGTCTTCTGCATGGTGTCGCAGACGATGTCGACGCCGGCGATGTCGAGGCCGATCATCTGCGCCGCCGCGACGGCGCGCGCCGCCAGTTCGGGATGGACCTCGTCGGTGACATCGGTGGCGGTGCCGCCGGTGGACAGGTTGGCGTTGTTGCGCAGGACGACGCGCGTGCCCTGCGGCGGAATCGATTCGGCATCGAGCCCCTGCAGGGCCAGGCGGCCGAGGGCGATGTCGTCGAAGCGGATTTTCGTCAGCGAGGTGGCGTGGCCGTCGCCCCGGCGCGGGTCGTTGTTCACCTCGTCGACCAGCTGGCGCACGGTGTGCACAGCGTCGCCGATGACGTGCGGCGGATCGCGGCGCGCCGCCGCGACGAGGCGCTTGCCGACCACCAGCAGGCGGAAGTCGTGGCCCGGCACGAAGCGCTCGACCATCACGGTCGAGCCGTATTCGGCGGCGGTGGCGAAGGCGGCGTTCAGTTGTTCGCGCGTCGTGACATTCACCGTGACGCCCTTGCCCTGGTTGCCGTCCTGCGGCTTGACCACCACGGCGCTGCCGATCTCCTGCATGGCGGCCCAGGCATCCTCGGCGTCGACCACCGGGCGGCCCTGCGGCACCGGCACGCCGGCGGCTTCCAGCAGGTGCTTGGTGAGCTGCTTGTCCTGGGCGATGGTCTCGGCGATGGCCCCGGTGCGGTCGACCTCGGCGGCCTGGATGCGGCGCTGCTTCGAGCCCCAGCCGAACTGCACCAGGCTGCCTTGCGTCAGGCGGCGCCAGGGGATGCCGCGCGCGGCGGCGGCATGCACGATCGAGCCGGTGCTCGGCCCGAGGCGCACATCCTCGTCGAGGTCGCGCAGGCGCGCCAGTGCGTCGGCGAGGTCGAAGGGCGTGTCATCGAGAGCGGCGTGGCAGAGCCGTTCGGCGAGTTCCATGGCCAGTCGGCCGACTTCCTCTTCGGAATATTCGACGACGACCTGGAAGATGCAATGCTCGGTCGTTTGCGTGACGCGGCTGAAGGTCACCGGGCAGCCGGCCTGGGCCTGCAGGCCGAGGGCGGCGAAGGCGAGGGCGTGGGCGACCGAGATGTCGCCCTCGTGGCCGATCGGTTTCATCGGGCCGATGTTCGGGAAACGCGCGCGCAGGCGCTCCTCGAAGCCGGGCAGGGCGCCGATGGCGCACTCGCCGCCTTCGGTTCGCACCACCGCCTCGATGGCGGTATGGCGGCTCCACAGGTTGGGACCGCGCAGGGCTCGAATACGGGAGACTTCCATGATGGATATCCTGAGAAAGTTGTCTTTTACTGGTTGGCCACCCGGCGCGGGCGGCTGCGGAGCGGGCGCTTGCGCTCCTGCTCGAAGGTTTCGATGCCGACGCGGATCTTGTCGACCGGGATGTCGAGCGCCACGGCGGCGCCCACTGCCGCCAGCAGGCAGGCGGCATGCTCGGCATCGGTCTCGTCCTTGCCGGAGGCGGGCACGGGCAGTTCGAGGAAGGGGCCCTCGACGGCGCCGGTCGCCAGCATGATGCGGTGTTCGCGGATGAACAGCGCCTGGCCGCCGCGGGCGCGGTGCGCCTGGATGACCGGCAGGTCCGGCGTCAGGCCGTAGAAGATCACGTCGCCGTCGCACAGATCGGCCATGCGCGCCACCAGCGGGTCGGCGGCATTGAGCACGGCGGCGCCCTCGGGCAGCACGATGTCTACCTGGGTGCGCAGCACGTGGTAGAGCTGCTCGGCGTTGTGGATGTCGAATTCGCCGAGCGTCTCGAACCCTTCCGCGTCGGTGACGATGCCGACCTGGCAGCGGTCGTAGGCGATGCCTTCGCCGAGGATCATCGCCGCGCCATTCTCGAACACGGCGGCCTCTACCGTGCGGTTGATGAGCAGGCGCTGGCCGGCGGCCCAGTGGGCGCTGTCCTTCTTTTCCACCTGGCGCTTGTCGAGGAACAGGCCGTCGCCGCAGGCGAGGCCGACATGCCGGCCGGTCAGTTGCAGCAGCCAGGACACCAGGCGCGCGATGTGGGAGGTGCCGCGCGTGCCGGCGATGCCGACAATGGGCAGGCGGCCCTTGTCGCCGGCGGGAAAGAGGTTGTCCACGATGGCCTGGCCGACCGGGCGCGGCTTGCCGCGGGCCGGCTTCAGGTGCATGAGCAGGCCGGGGCCGGCGTTCACCTCGACGATGGCGCCGCGCTGTTCCGCCAGCGGGCGCGAGATGTCCTCGGCGACGATGTCGATGCCGGCGATGTCCAGGCCGACCACGCGCGCGGCCAGGGTGACGGCCTCGGCCACTTCCGGGTGCACTTCGTCGGTGACGTCGTCCGCCATGTTGCCGTAGCGGATGATGAGGACCTTCTTGCCGGCCGGCGGTATCGAATCGGGGGTGAAGCCCTGTCGCTGCAATTCCAGCTGCACCGCCGGCTCGCGCTCCACATACACCGGCTCGATGGGAAAGGATTCGTCCTCGCCGCAACGCGGATCGGAATTGATCTGGCTCTCGATCAGCTCGACGATGGTCGATTTGCCGTCGCCGACGACCGAGGCGATCTCGCCGCGCGTGGCGGCGACGAGCCGGTTGCCCACCACCAGCAGGCGGTGCTCGACGCCGGGTATGTAGCGCTCGACCATCACCTCGCTGCCTTCTGCCAGGGCCACGTGGTAGGCGGCCTCGACCTGTTCGCGGGAAGTCAGTTCCAGCGACACGCCGCGCGCATGGTTGGCGTCGGTCGGCTTGACCGCCACCGGCAGGCCGATGTCCTCGGCGGCGTCCCAGGCGTCTTCCGGGCCGGTGACGATGCGGCCTTCTGGAATCGGCACGCCGCAGGAGGCGAGCAGGGTCTTGGTGAGGTCCTTGTCGCGCGAGATGCTCTCGGCGATGGCGGAGGTGGAATCGGTCTCGGCCGTCCAGATGCGGCGCTGGCGTGCGCCGTAGCCGAGCTGCACCAGGTTGCCGTCGTTGAGGCGGATGAAGGGGATGCCGCGTTCCGTGGCGGCGTCGACGATGCTGGTGGTGCTGGGGCCGAGGCAGAGAGAATCCGCCGTCTCGCGCAGTTTCACGATGGCGCCCGGTACGTCGAAGGGCGTGTCGTTGATGGCCGCCATGACGAGGTCGCGGGCGGTGGCGAGGCAGGCGCGCGTCACCTGCTCCTGGCGCGAACGGACCACCACCTTGTAGATGCCGCGTTTCGAGGTCTGGCGCGCCTTGCCGAAGCCGGTGCGCTGACCGGCCAGGTTCTGCAGTTCGAGGGTGACGTGTTCGAGTATGTGGGCGGCCCAGGTGCCTTCCTTCAGGCGCTGCAGGAAGCCGCCGCGCTCGCCTTCGCTGCAGCGGTGTTCGATCAGGGAGGGCAGCCAGGCGGAGAGACGTTCGTAGAGGCCGGGGATCTTGTTGGACGGCGCATCTTCGAGTTCGCCGATGTCGACCCAGGCCTCGATGATGGGGCGGTAGGTCCAGATGTTCGGCCCGCGAAGCGGGGTAAGGCGCAGGAATTCGATGTCTTTGTATTTCATAAATCCCCGCCGCTGGGCCGGTTGCCCCGGCAGGGTGTGTGTCATGTTTGGGGTAAATAACGAGAAACCCTGTATTAGGTTTACCCGATCCATAAAAAAGCTTGCCGCCGGCGTGTATCCCGCCTGAACTCCGGCTGCGTTACTAAAGTTATACTTATTGAAAATCATCCATACTGCGCCGCAACAACAACCCGGGGAGCCTGCGGCGGGCCTATAAAATCAATGACTTCAGAGAATATTCAGACAGTTGGTCCGGCCGTCCCGGCCGAGCCGTGGCGCGCCGGGGCGGTCGCCCGCCTGGCGGCCGGCGAAACCCTGGAAGCGGGGCTGGAAGTCGATCTGGACCCCGAACTGCGCTACGCCGGCGGCCTGCTGGCCGTCACCGACCGGCGCCTGATGGCCCTTTCGCCGGGGCAGACCGAATGGCAGGAATGGCCCTACCGGCCGGGCCTGCAACTGGTTCATCACGACCATGCCGGCGTCGGCAGCCTGGAATTGCACGACGAGACCGCCCGTCTGGGCGGCTGGCGCTACACCATCGCCCACGACCCGGCCGCGCTGCGCCTGGTCGACGCCTTCGAGCGGCAACTGGAAAGCCATCTGACCGGCCGGCAGGTCGAGCGGCCGGAAGAGGATGTCTGCCCCAAATGCGGCGCCCAACTGGACGGGGAAGAGGAATGCCCGGTCTGCGCCCGCGAGATCCACGCGCCGCCGTCGACGCGCACCCTGCTGCGCCTGGGGCGCTTCGCCCGGCCCTACCGCTGGCAACTGTTCTGGGGCTTCGCTCTGACCCTGGTGTCGACGGCCGCCGCCATGGTGCCGCCCTACCTGACCATGCCGCTGATGGACGACGTGCTGATTCCCTACCAGAACGGCAAGCCGATCGACATCGACGTCGTCGTGCTGCTGCTGGCCGGCCTGTTCGGCGCGGCGCTGGTGGCCTGGGGCCTGGGCTGGGCGCGCACCTACATCCTGTCGCTGGTGGCGGAACACATCGGCTCGGACCTGCGCACCGTCACCTTCGAGCACCTCATGCAGCTCTCGCTCGAATACTACGGCGGCAAGCGCACCGGCGACCTGATGGCGCGCATCGGCTCCGAATCGGACCGCATCTGCCAGTTCCTCTCGGTGCAGGTGCTCGACTTCGCCACCGACGTGCTGATGATCACGATGACCGCCGTCATCCTGTTCTCCATCAGCCCCTGGCTGGCGCTGGTGACGCTGCTGCCGCTGCCCTTCATCGCCTGGATGATCCAGCTGGTGCGCGACCGCCTGCGCAACGGTTTCGAGAAGGCCGACCGCATCTGGTCGGAAATCTCTAACGTGCTGGCCGACACCATTCCCGGCGTGCGCGTCGTCAAGGCCTTCGCGCAGGAGAGCCGCGAGACGCAGCGCTTCCGCGCCGCCAATGCCATCAACCTGACGGTGAACGACCGCGTGAACCGCGTCTGGTCGCTGTTCTCGCCGTCGGTGACCCTGCTCACCGAGGCCGGCCTGCTGGTGGTGTGGGCCTTCGGCATCTGGCAGGTGTCGAAGGACCAGATCACGGTGGGCGTGCTGACCGCCTTCCTCGCCTACATCACGCGCTTCTACACGCGGCTGGATTCGATGAGCCGCATCGTGTCCACCACGCAGCGCGCCGCCGCCGGCGCCAAGCGCCTGTTCGACATCCTCGATCACGTCTCCAGCGTGCCCGAACCGGCCAATCCGCTGCGCCTGCCCGAGGTGAAGGGCCGCATCGAGTTGCGCGACGTCGCCTTCCGCTACGGCAACCGCTCGGTGCTGCGCGGCGTCGACCTCACGATCGAGCCGGGCGAGATGATCGGCCTGGTCGGCCACAGCGGCTCCGGCAAGACCACGCTGGTCAACCTCATCTGCCGCTTCTATGACATCACCGACGGCGCCATCCGCCTCGACGGCGCCGACATCCGCCAACTGGCGGTGGCCGACTACCGGCGCAACATCGGCCTGGTGCTGCAGGAGCCCTTCCTTTTCTTCGGCACCATCGCCGACAACATCGCCTACGGCAAGCCGGACGCCACGCGCCAGGAGATCGTCGCCGCCGCCCGCGCCGCGCATGCCCACGAATTCATCCTGCGCCTGCCGCAGGGCTACGACTCGCTCGTCGGCGAGCGCGGCCAGGGGCTCTCCGGCGGCGAGCGCCAGCGCATCTCCATCGCCCGCGCGCTGCTCATCGATCCGCGCATCCTCATGCTCGACGAGGCCACCTCGTCGGTGGATACCGAGACGGAAAAGGAAATCCAGAAGGCGCTCGACAACCTGGTGCGCGGCCGCACCACCATCGCCATCGCCCACCGCCTGTCCACGCTGCGCAAGGCCGACCGACTGGTGGTGATGGACCGCGGCCGCATCGTCGAGGTCGGCAACCACGACGAGCTGATGGCGCGCGAAGGCGCCTACTACCGCCTCTACCAGGCCCAGGCGCGCAACGTCGACGTCGAGGAGACGGGCGGCGAGGTGCCGCGCGTCGAACACAAGGCAAAGGGACAATGATGGAGACGGATTTTCAACTGACGCGCAACGCCTTCGGCAAGCTCGTCCTCACCGCCGCCGACGGCGATGTCGTCGAAGGCGTCGTGCCGGTGCGGGCCTTTCCCATCGCCGCGCCCGGCGAAGGCATCGCCCTGATCGGCCCCGACGGCCACGAGGCCGGCTGGATCGAGCATCTCGACACGGCGCCTGCGGCGCTGCGGCAACTGGTGGAAGAGGAACTCGGCCGGCGCGAATTCATGCCGGAGATCCGCCGCATCCGCACAGTGTCGAGCTTCGCCACGCCGAGCACCTGGCAGGTCGACACCGACCGCGGCGAAACCAGCCTGGTGCTGTGGGGCGAAGAGTTCATCCGCCGCCTCGGCAAGTCCGGCCTGCTCATCGAGGACAGCCACGGCATCCACTTCCTCGTGCGCGATATCAACGGCCTCGACACCGCCAGCCGCAAACTGCTCGATCGTTTTCTGTAGACACTCCCCTCTCCCCTCGTGGGAGAGGGGCCGGGGGAGAGGGGGAACAACCCCCATGTCCCACACAAACCAGGCAGGAGAAGCCCCATGAAAAACTCAATCGTCGCCTCACTCGCACTTTCCGCTTTACTCGCCGCCACCCCAACCCTCGCCGACAAGCCCGACTGGGCCGGCGGCGGCAAAGGCAAAGGCAAGAAACACGAGGAACGCGTCGAGCAGCACGGCGGCCAATCGGCCTCCCGCTTCACCGACCAGCACCGCCACCTTATCGCCGAGTACTACGGCGGGCAAAGCCATCCCGGCAAAAAATGCCCGCCGGGCCTGGCCAAGAAGAACAACGGCTGCATGCCGCCCGGCCAGGCGAAGAAGTGGGGCGTGGGCCGCCCGCTGCCCGGCGACCTGCGCTACTACGATTTGCCGCGCGACCTGCTCATGCGCCTGCCCCCGCCGCCCGCCGGCCACCGCTACGTCCGCGTCGCCGCCGACATCCTGCTCATCGCCGTCGGCAGCAGCATGGTGCTCGACGCCGTCGAGGATCTCGTTCGTTAGCCTTCACATTCCCCCTCTCCCCGCGAGCGGGGAGAGGGCAGCAGGGGTGAGGGGCAACACGTTCCGCATTCCGCCCGCCCGAATGCTCCGTCAGCAACAACCGGGAAAGTCAGTCCCTGCGATACGGCGAGGAAAACCGCTTGGGGGCTCGAATCGTCCAGGAAAAGTCAGTCTCGCCAGTACGGCGAAGGAGTGCTATGTGCCCGTTGCGGCCGTTTGTCTGTAGGTCGGCCTTCAGGCCGACAGCGGCGGTTGCTCGGGCGCTCAAGTCGGGCTGAAGCCCGACCTACAAGGCCGCTCCTGGCCGAAAGCACACGCCCTGCCTTGATATATCGCCGTATCACAGGGACTGACTTTTCCTGCCGATGCCTGCCTTCACCTTCGCCTGACAGCTTTCATCGCGCTCCAGACCGCCAGCGCCGCCAGCCCGCTCGCGACGCACAGCACATGCAGGCCATCGACCGACATCCAGCCGTGCCAGGGATTGTTTTCGATGACAGGCCAGAGCGGGCGCACGTCGGCGTGCATCGCCATGTCGAGCGCGAGATGGCTCCAGGCGCCGAGCAGGGCGCCGATGAAAGCCTGCTTCGATGAGATCGTCGCCGGACAGCCGAGCCATCTTGCCTGCGCCGGATTGAGTTGTCGGTTCCAGAAACGCAGCCAGGCTTCGCAGGCGATTCGTCCCGGCCAGGCGGCGGCGAGGGCGACCAGCGTGGCGCCGGGCAGAGTGTGGAAGAAGCGGTGCGCCGGTTCGCCGGTGAGGAAGAAAAGCAGGATGGGTTCGAGGTCGATGAGGCCGTTGGCGAGCGCGAAGGCCGTCCAGCTCACGTGCCGCGGCGCTGCGGCCTTGATGAGGGCGCCGGGGCCGAAGTGGAAGGGGGTGATCGGCACGGCGTTGTGGCGAGGGAATGGCCCTTCGATACGCCTGCTGCGCAGGCTACTCAGGGCGAACGGGTTGCCTATTGCCCCTTGAGCTTCTTCACCATGGCCGCGCCGGTGAGCAGTTCGAGCTGCGCTTCCAGCCGGATTACGCGCCCGGTCAGGTCTTCGATCTTTTGCTGCTGCGATTTCATGGCTTCCGCCTGGCGGTTCACCTTGTCTTCCAGCTTGATCATGGAAGTCAGCGCGCCCCAGATCTTGTCGGTGACGCTCATTTGGCGGTTTTCCGCGCGGCCCTGGCTTCAAGAGCGGCGATGCGCTTGTTGCTTGCGGCGATGAAATCCAGGGCGTCGTCGATGGCCGAGCCGGCCCGATCAGCTGCCTTTTTCGCGGCATCGGCCAGCGCGGCCATTTCCTTGTCGGTCTCGTCGGATCGATAGGCGAAGGCGCCGCGCCGCATCAACTCGGAGACGGGGAGATCAAGTTTTTTCGCCTTCGCGGCGATGGCTTTCTTGTCCTGGGACGTGGCCTGGACCACGATGCGTTCGACTGCTGCTGCCATGGCTGCACCAAATGGTAATGATGGACATGGACAGTATATGTACATAGTCCGGGGTGTCAAGCCCGCTGGACCGGTGCGGCGTCAGTCGCAGCTGGCCTTGCAGGCGGCCGGGTCGGCGGCGCAGTTGCCGTCGCCCTGCACCTTGCATTGCGCCTTGCTGCGGTGGGTGAAGAGGATGCCTTCCGGATAGCTGCAGGCGAGGCGCGTCAGCTTGCCTTGTTTGCTGACGGCGATGGATACGGGCTTGAGATTCTTCAGCGCGCCGGCCGGCAGGTCGCAGGAGATGTAGGCCTGGAAGGCGCCGTCGGCCGATTCCCACAGCGCGACGTTCTTCAGGCGACGGTAGCTCTGGTAGTCGGCGCAGTTCTCATCCTTGGCGTACAGGCGGGCATCGTTGCCGCAGTAGCCGGTGTAGGTGTATTGCAGCTCGCCTTCCGAGGGACAGGTGGCGACCTGCACGGCGGCGGCGGGATCGGGGCAGGCGAGGGTGTCGGCGAAGGCGGGGAGCGCCGCTCCCAGCGACAGGGCGGCGGCGAGGCAATGCGTTTTCATGAGGCTTCCTTTTCTGCGATCAGGGGCCATTTTACATGCGAAAAAAAGCCACCCCGCGGGGTGGCTTTTTCCCGAGGCGGATCAGGCTTAGTGACTGGCCGCCTTCCTGTCGAAGAACTGCTCGTCTTCCGTCGAACCCTTGAGGGCGGCGGTGGAAGCGTCGCGCTCGATCGTCGTGGTGACGGCATCGAAGTAGCCGGTGCCAACTTCGCGCTGGTGCTTGACGGCGGTGAAGCCTTTCTCGGCGGCGGCGAACTCGGCCTCCTGCAACTCGACGAAGGCGCTCATCTGGTTGCGGGCGTAGCCGTGGGCCAGGTTGAACATCGAGTAGTTGAGGCTGTGGAAGCCGGCCAGGGTGATGAACTGGAACTTGTAGCCCATGGCGCCGAGTTCCTTCTGGAACTTGGCGATGGTGGCGTCGTCGAGGTTCTTCTTCCAGTTGAAGGAAGGCGAGCAGTTGTAGGCGAGCAGCTTGCCGGGGAACTGCTTGTGGATCGCTTCGGCGAATTTCCTGGCGAAGACGAGGTCCGGCTTGCCGGTCTCGCACCACACCAGGTCGGCCCAGGGCGCGTAGGCGAGGCCGCGCGAGATGGCCTGGTCGAGGCCCGGCTTGGTCTTGTAGAAGCCTTCGACGGTGCGCTCGCCGGTGCAGAATGGCTTGTCGTTGGCGTCGACGTCGCTGGTGATGAGGTCGGCGGCTTCGGCGTCGGTGCGGGCGACGACCAGGGTCGGCACGCCCATCACGTCGGCGGCGAGGCGCGCGGCGACCAGCTTGGCGACGGCTTCGCGCGAGGGCACGAGCACCTTGCCGCCCATGTGGCCGCACTTCTTGACGGAGGCGAGCTGGTCTTCCCAATGCACGCCGGCGGCGCCGGCTTCGATCATGGCCTTCATCAGTTCGAAGGCGTTGAGCACGCCGCCGAAGCCGGCTTCGGCGTCGGCCACGATCGGGGCGTAGTAGTCGAGATAGCCTTCGTCGCCGGGGCGCTTGCCCTCGGACCACTGGATCTGGTCGCAGCGCTGGAAGGTGTTGTTGATGCGCTTGACCACCAGCGGCACGGAATTGGCGGGGTAGAGCGACTGGTCGGGGTACATCTCGCCGGCGATGTTGGCGTCGCCCGCGACCTGCCAGCCGGAGAGGTAGATGGCCTTGAGGCCGGCCTTCACCTGCTGCATGGCCTGGTTGCCGGTGAGGGCGCCGAGCGCATTGACGAAGGGCTCGTTGTTCACCAGGCTCCACAGCTTCTCGGCGCCGCGGCGGGCGAGGGTGTGCTCGATGGCGAGCGAGCCGCGCAGGCGGACGACGTCTTCCGCCGTGTAGCCGCGCTTGATGTTCTTCCAGCGGGGGTTCTCCGCCCAGTCTTTTTTCAGCTTGGCAATTTCGAGTTCGTTGTTCATCGCAATCCTCTTCGTCAATGCTTGGGGGTTGAAAAATGGCCGTTCGGTCGTTGCCTGACGGCGATGCCACTGGGCGGAAGTATAGAGGGGATTTTGCGAAGCAACACCAAAAAACCAAGTCTTATATATAATTTATTAAATTATTAAAAACAATAAAATACGTAAAATATTCCGAATAGTAAAACGCAGTTCATTTCGTGAAATGAAATATGTGCTGCATTGCAGCAAATGTCAGTCTCCGTGATACGGCGGCTGCCGCGGCGCTCAGGCCAGTAGCGCAGTGGGCGAAACCAGCACGCCGTCCTCGTCGGCGTACAGGTAATGGCCGGGAACGAAGGTGACGCCGCCAAAGCTGACGGCGATATCCGTTTCACCGACGTTTTTCTTGATGCTCTTCAGCGGATGCGTGTCGAGCGCCAGCACGCCGATGTCCATCTCGCCGATGGCGCGCGAGTCGCGGATGCAGCCGTACACGACGATGCCGGCCCAGCCGTGCTTCACGCCGAGCGCCGCCAACTGGTCGCCGACCAAGGCGCAGCGCAGGCTGCCGCCGCCGTCGATGACCAGCACGCGGCCCTCGCCGGGCGACTCCAGCGCCTTGCGCACCAGCGAGTTGTCCTCGAACAGCTTGAGCGTGGCGATGCGGCCGTGAAAAGCTTCAAGGCCACCATAGGAATTCAACATCGGATCGAGCACGCGCAGCTCGCCGGCGCGCAGCCGGTCTTCGTATTTGTCGCAGAGATCGGCGGTCTGGTAATTCATGGGCCTGTACCTGAAATAAAAACGGCGGCATTGTAGCCGCCGTTTGCCGAAGCAGGGAAGAATCAGACGACCGGCTCGGCCACCTCGTCGTAGAGCAGCTTCACTTTCTGCTCGCCGTCCAGGTCGATGGTGACGCGGCCGCCATTGGCGAGCCGGCCGAACAGCAGCTCGTCGGCCAGCGCGGAGCGGATGGTGTCCTGGATGAGGCGCGCCATCGGGCGGGCGCCCATGAGCGGATCGAAGCCCCTCTCGGCCAGCCAGTCCTTCAGCTTGTCGGTGAACACGGCCTCGACCTTCTTCTCGTGCAGCTGGGCTTCCAGCTGCATGAGGAACTTGTCCACCACGCGCAGGATGACCTCGTGGTCGAGCGCGGCGAAGGAGATGGTGGCGTCGAGCCGGTTGCGGAACTCCGGCGAGAACATGCGCTTGATCTCCGCCATCTCGTCGCCCGCCGCGCGCGAAATCGAGAAGCCGATGCCGCCCTTCTGCAGCATTTCGGCGCCGGCGTTGGTGGTCATGACGATGACGACGTTGCGGAAGTCCGTCTTGCGGCCGTTGTTGTCGGTCAGCGTGCCGTGGTCCATCACCTGCAGCAGGATGTTGTAGATGTCCTGGTGCGCCTTCTCGATCTCGTCGAGCAGCAGCACGGCGTGCGGCTTCTTGGTGATGGCCTCGGTGAGCTGGCCGCCCTGGTCGAAGCCGACGTAGCCGGGCGGCGCGCCGATCAGGCGCGAGACGGCATGCCGCTCCATGTACTCGGACATGTCGAAGCGCACCAGTTCGATGCCCATGCAGTAGGCGAGCTGGCGGGCGACCTCGGTCTTGCCGACGCCGGTCGGGCCGGAGAAGAGGAAGCTGCCGATCGGCTTCGACGGATTGCCGAGGCCGGAACGCGACATCTTGATGGCCTTCGTCAGCGCCTCGATGGCCCTGTCCTGGCCGAACACGACGGATTTCAGGTCGCGGTCGAGGTTTCTCAGCGCGGCGCGGTCGTCTGTGGAAATGTGCTGCGACGGCACGCGGGCGATCTTGGCGACGATCTCCTCGATCTCCATCTTGCCGATGACCTTCTTCTGCTTCGATTTCGGCAGGATGCGCTGCGCCGCGCCGGCCTCGTCGATGACGTCGATGGCCTTGTCCGGCAGGTGGCGGTCGCCGATGTAGCGGGCGGAGAGCTCGGCGGCGCTGGAGATGGCCTGCGCCGAGTACTTCACGCCGTGGTGCTGCTCGAAGCGCGTCTTGAGGCCCTTCAGGATGGAGACGGTCTCCTCGACGGAGGGCTCGTTGACGTCGATCTTCTGGAAGCGCCGCGACAGGGCGTGGTCCTTCTCGAAGACGCCGCGGTACTCGGTGTAGGTGGTCGCGCCGATGCACTTCATCTGGCCGGAAGCGAGGGCGGGCTTGAGCAGGTTGGAGGCGTCGAGCGTGCCGCCCGAGGCGGCGCCGGCGCCGATCAGGGTGTGGATCTCGTCGATGAAGAGGATGGCGTTGTGGTTGTCCACCAATTGCTTGAGCACCGCCTTCAGGCGCTGCTCGAAATCGCCGCGGTACTTGGTGCCGGCCAGCAGCGCGCCCATGTCGAGGGCGTAGATCTGGGCGTGCGCCAGGATCTCCGGCACGCGGCCTTCGACGATGCGCCGCGCCAGGCCTTCGGCGATGGCGGTCTTGCCGACGCCGGCCTCGCCGACCAGCAGCGGGTTGTTCTTGCGCCGGCGGCAGAGGGTCTGGATGACGCGTTCGAGTTCCTTGTCGCGGCCGATGAGCGGATCGATCTTGCCCATCAGGGCCTGGGCATTGAGATTCTGCGTGTAGTTCTCCAGCGCGCCGCCGGCCTGCTGGCCCTCCTGCTCCTGCTCCTGCTGCTCGCCCTCGCTGCGCGGGCCGCCCTGCGCCGGCGCCTTGGTGATGCCGTGCGATATGAAATTGACCACGTCGAGGCGGGTGATGCCCTGGCGCTGCAGGAAATAGACGGCGTGCGAGTCCTTCTCGCCGAAGATGGCGACCAGCACGTTGGCGCCGGTGACCTCCTTCTTGCCGGAGGATTGCACATGCAGGATGGCGCGCTGGATGACCCTTTGGAAACCGAGCGTCGGCTGGGTGTCGATTTCGTCCGTGCCGGCGACGGTCGGCGTGTGCTCGGCGATGAAGGCGATGAGTTCCTTGCGCAACTCTTCGATGTTGGCGGCGCAGGCGCGCAAGACCTCGGCGGCCGAAGGGTTGTCGAGCAGGGCCAGCAGCAGGTGCTCCACGGTGATGAACTCGTGGCGCTTCTGCCTCGCCTCGACAAAGGCCATGTGCAGACTGACTTCCAATTCCTGCGCAATCATTTCAGATTTCCTCCATCACGCACGCCAGCGGATGCTGGTGCTCCCGGGCGTAGCCGGTCACCAGTTCAACCTTGGTGGCGGCCACATCCCGCGGAAAGACGCCGCAGACGCCGGCGCCTTCCCTGTGCACTTTGAGCATGATTCGCGTCGCTTGTTCGCGGCTCATGCTAAAAAATTTTTGCAGCACGACGATCACGAAGTCCATGGGCGTGTAATCGTCATTTAACAGCAAAACCTTGAACAGCGGTGGCGGCTTGGTCTTGGTCCGCTCCGCTTCGAGCACCGATTCGCTCTGCTTGCGCGTAGCCATGATCCAATTCTAATGAGAAAAAACGAATCTGCAACACGATGCGAGATACGGCATCGATCGGCGGATGCGAGGCGATGCGCCAATGCAAAAAAATGCAGCCGTGAAGCGTCGTGTAAAAAAGCCACAAATTGCTGTCGTGCAGCATGAAAAAACCTGTCAAAACCCTTGACGTGCCGTATTTGATTGGCGTAAAAATCCATGCGTGTTTGTCACAAAGTCTATGCAATACCGCTGGTTGGACGCTGCGTTTCTTCCCGAATCCCGCTTCGCTCCCGTGGTTGTCGCGTGCTTTAGCAACAAACATCCGGGCTTACCGCCCGGCCAGACGTTCAACATGAGGAAAGAGCTTTATGGCAACCGGTACTGTTAAGTGGTTCAACGACTCCAAGGGTTTCGGATTCATCACGCCGGATGACGGCAGCGAGGATCTGTTCGCCCATTTCTCGGCGATCCAGATGGGCGGCTTCAAGACGCTCAAGGAAGGGCAGAAAGTCTCCTTCGAGGTGACGCAGGGCCCGAAAGGCAAGCAAGCCTCGAACATCCAGGCCGCCTGAGGCGGTTTTTGGCCGGTTGCGGGCGCTGCCCGCTGCCGCTTGCGCTATCCGGAATTGCGGAAGCCCGCCCCTTCGCAGGGTGCGGGCTTTTTCTTGCGCGAGACATGAAAAAGGCCGGCATGCGCCGGCCTTTTTTGCCGAGCCAGGCCGGCGTCAGCCGGCGCCTGCCCCCCAGCCCGACTGCTCGACGAGGCGGAACAGGTCCGCCTCGGTGACGATGCCGAGCGGCTGGCCGTTTTCCATCACCACGATGCGGCGGATGCCGTTGTTCATCATCTGCCGCGCGACCTGGAGCAGGGGCGTGTCGCGCGTGCAGGTGATGAGGTAGCGATTGGCGATCTCGTCCACCGTCATGCCGCCCGGCTGGCGGTTGGGCACGATGATCTTCCGCAGCACGTCGCGCTTGGTCATGATGCCCCATTCGCCATCGGCGTTCGGCTCGACGAGGATGGCATTCAGGCCATGCTCGCGCATGACGTGCATGGCCGAATCCACCGTCTCGGCGCCGCCCACCATCTGAAAGGGCGACATGATGCCGCCGACGCTGCGCTCTGCCTTCATCACCAGCATTACATCCTGTCGATCATCGCCTGGCCGAAGGCCGAGCACTTGACCTCGGTGGCGCCTTCCATCAGACGCGCGAAGTCGTAGGTGACGATCTTGTCGGCGATGGCGGCTTCCATCGAGCGGATGATCAGTTCGGCGGCTTCCGTCCAGCCCATGTGGCGCAGCATCATCTCGGCGGACAGGATCAGCGAACCGGGGTTCACGTAGTCCTTGCCGGCGTACTTCGGCGCGGTGCCGTGGGTGGCCTCGAAGCAGGCGTACTGGTCGGAAATATTCGCGCCGGGGGCGATGCCAATGCCGCCGACCTGGGCCGCCAGGGCGTCGGAGATGTAGTCGCCGTTGAGGTTCAGCGTGGCGATCACGTCGTACTCGGCCGGGCGCAGCAGGATCTGCTGCAGGAAGGCGTCGGCGATCATGTCCTTGATCACCATGTCGCGGCCCGTCTTCGGATTCTTCAGGGTGCACCACGGGCCGCCGTCGAGCGGCTTGGCGCCGAACTCCTGCTGCGCCACTTCGTAGCTCCAGTCGCGGAAGGCGCCCTCGGTGTACTTCTGGATGTTGCCCTTGTGCACGATGGTCACCGACTTGCGGTCATTGTCGATGGCGTACTTGATCGCGGCGCGCATCAGGCGGGAGGTGCCCTCGCGCGAGACCGGCTTGATGCCGATGCCGGAGGTGTTGGGGAAGCGGATCTTCTTGACCCCCATCTCCTCCTGCAGGAATTTGATGAGCTTCTTGCAGGGTTCGGTTTCGGCAGCCCACTCGATGCCGGCGTAGATGTCCTCCGTGTTCTCGCGGTAGATCACCATGTCGACCTTGCTCGGATCC
Organism: Rhodocyclales bacterium; assembly: GCA_016214145.1. Lineage (GTDB taxonomy): Bacteria > Pseudomonadota > Gammaproteobacteria > Burkholderiales > Rhodocyclaceae > Desulfobacillus. The sequence continues at coordinate 946,514 of JACRPA010000002.1, read as the reverse complement.
TTGAGCGGGCTGGGCACGCCCTTGAAGTAGCGCACCGGGCGCACGCACTGGTAGAGGTCGAGTTCCTGGCGCAAGGCGACGTTGAGGGAGCGGATGCCGCCACCGACCGGCGTGGTCATCGGGCCCTTGATGGAGACGGAATATTCCTTGAGCAGGCCCAGCGTTTCCTCGGAGAGCCAGACGTCGCCGCCGTATTTCTGCGTCGATTTCTCGCCGGCGTACACTTCCATCCAGTGGATCTTCTTCTTGCCGCCGTAGGCCTTGGCCACCGCGGCGTCAACCACCTTGAGCATCACCGGCGTGATGTCCACGCCGATGCCGTCGCCTTCGATGTAGGGAATGATCGGATTGTCCGGCACCGGCTGGCCGGGGATGATTTTCTTGCCGTCCTGGGGAATCTTGATCAGAGAACTCGCGCCCATTGCAACTCCATCAGTAGTGTTGAGACGAAAAATCAGGCTATAAAATATTATTATCCGCCTTTCCGAATCTTTGTGCCAGTTCGCCCTTCATTGCTCCCGGCCCGGCTTTCCCGCTATTCTCCGCAGTGCAGCATGATTGATTTATAGGGAAAAAGGAAATGGACATTCCATCCGGCGAGAACCCGGTCGCCCAGGCGATCGCCCAGACCCTGGTGGACGGTTTCAACAAGCACTACCGGCTGTTCCGCGAAAGCAGCGCCCAGGCCAAGGCGCGCTTCGAGGCCGGCGATTGGCGGGGCGTGCAGGTCGCGGTGCGCGAGCGCATCGCCTTCTATGACGACCGCGTCAACGAAACCGTGACCTACCTGCGCGAGGCCCTTCACGCGGAAACGATCGACGACATCACCTGGCAGCGGGCCAAGCTGCTCTACATCGGCCTGCTGACCAATCACAAGCAGCCGGAGCTGGCGGAGACCTTCTTCAACTCGGTCTTCTGCAAGATCATGCATCGCACGTATTTCCACAACGACTTCATTTTCGTGCGACCGGCAATCTCCACGGATTTCATCGAGTCGGATCCGCCGGCCTATCGCAGCTACTATCCGAACCGGGCGGGCTTGCGGCAGACGATCCGCGACATTTGCATCGATTTCGACTGGCAATGTCCCTTCGCCGACCTCGAGCGCGACATCGAAAACGTGATCTCCGCCGTGGTCCTCCAGATGGGCGGCCGGCTGTCTGCCGCGGAGGCCAATTTCCAGTTGCAGGTGCTGCACTCGGCTTTCTACCGCAACAAGGGCGCCTACATCGTCGGCAAGGCCATCAACGGGGATTACGAGTACCCCTTCGTCGTGCCGGTCCTGCACGATGCGAACAGCCGCCTGTTTCTCGATGCGATCCTGCTCGACGCGGCGCAGATCCGCACCCTGTTCAGCCTCAGCCGTGCCTATTTCATGACGGACATGGAAGTGCCGTCGGCCTACGTCAAGTTCCTCTCCGGCCTGATGCCGCACAAGCCGGCGGCGGAGTTGTACACCATGCTCGGCCTGGCCAAGCAGGGCAAGACCATGTTCTTTCGCGACCTCATCCACCATCTGCGGCATTCGCAGGACGAGTTCGTCGTCGCCCCCGGCATTCGCGGCATGGTGATGGCGGTGTTCACCCTGCCGTCGTTTCCCTATGTCTTCAAGGTTATCAAGGATGTCTTCGCACCGCCGAAGGAGGTCGACCATGCCACGGTCAAGGCCAAGTACGTCCTGGTCAAGCAGCACGACCGCGTCGGCCGCATGGCGGACACGCTGGAGTTTTCCGACGTGGCTTTGCCGAAAGCGCGCTTCAGCCTGGAACTTACCGAGGAACTGCGGCGGGAATGCCCTTCGCTGCTGGAGGAGAGCGAAAGCGAGATCGTCATCAGGCACGTGTACATCGAGCGGCGCATGAAGCCGCTCAATCTCTACCTCGACAGCGCCGACGAGGAAAAGCGGGAGGACGCCGTGATCGAATACGGCAACGCCATCAAGGAGCTGGCCTATGCCAATATTTTCCCCGGCGACATGCTTTTCAAGAACTTCGGCGTGACGCGCTTCGGCCGCGTGGTGTTCTACGACTACGACGAGATCGAGTACATGACCGACTGCAACTTCCGCCGCATTCCGGAAGCGCCCAACCCGGAAGCGGAGATGTCCGGCGAGCCCTGGTATTCGGTGGCGCGGAACGACATTTTCCCGGAGGAATTCGGCGCTTTCCTGCTTGGCAACCCGGAGACGAAGCGGGTGTTCATGAAGCACCACGCCGACTTGATCGATCCGGAATTCTGGCAGAAAACGAAACAGATGATCCTCGACGGCTACGTGCCGGACTTCTTTCCCTATCCCGAGGCAATGCGCTTCCGCAAGCTGTTCGGCGAGGCAGCCCGACAGGCCCCGCAGACTGCGGCCGAGACCGCGTGAGCCGGATCGTCCTGTTCAACAAGCCCTACGGCGTTCTCAGTCAATTCACGCCCGAGTCGGGCCACCGTTGCCTGGCGGAGTTCATCATCATCCCCGGCATCTATGCGGCCGGCCGGCTCGATGCCGACAGCGAGGGGCTGATGGTGCTGACCGACGACGGCCGCCTGCAGCAGCGCATAGCCGATCCGCAGCACAAGCTGCCGAAGACCTACTGGGCGCAGGTGGAAGGCGAGCCGACCGACGAGGCACTGCGGCAGCTCAGGCAGGGCGGCCTGGACCTCGGCGATTTCGTCACGCGGCCCTGCGAGGCGGCGCGCATCGATGAGCCCGCCGGTCTGTGGCCGCGCGATCCGCCGATCCGCCAACGCAGGCACATCCCGACCGCCTGGCTGGAGATCGTCCTGCGCGAAGGCAAGAATCGTCAGGTCAGGCGCATGACGGCCAAGGTCGGTTATCCGACCCTGCGTCTGGTGCGCGCCACCGTCGGGCCATTTCAACTCGGCGGGCTGCAACCGGGCGAGTGGCGGGAATCGGACGCGACAATTGATTGACATGCGTCAACGTAGCTTTTGCCGTTGTTTCCACAATTCAATAATGCATTCCTCTTGCACATTGGCCGGGTGAACGCCGCATGAAACAGGCGATCGCCGCGGCACTCCTCGTCCTTGCCGTTTCCGCCGGATTCGTGCTGTGGATCGCGAACGACATGGCACCGCGGGCGGCATTCGTGCCCCATGTCGAGCCGCCGCAAGTCGCCGAACCCGACTACCTGCGCGCCGTCTACAGCCCGCTGCATTTCCGGCCGGCGATCGAGACGGCGACCGATGCGCAGTGCCTGGCCTGCCACCGCGAAGTGCTGGAGGACAAGGTGCGCGCCGCTTCGCCCGCCGGCCTGAAGAGCGAGACCCTGCGCGCCTGGTACCAGGAGACGCCGACCTACGCCGGCGAGCAGGAAACATTCCATCGGCGCCATCTCGTCACGCCGCTGGCGAAGCAGCTGATGAACCTGCAATGCAACACCTGCCACCAGGGCCACGAGCCGCGCGAGGAAGCGCAGGGCGCGGCGGCCGATTCGGCACAGCAGAACGACATCGCATTCACCCTGAGGAAGCAGGTGAACCCGGAAACCACCTGCCTCAAGTGCCACGGCCAGTTCCCCTGGCAGCTGATGGGACTGCCCGGCCCGTGGGAGGCGCACAAGGCCGCCTTCGGCAACAACTGCCTGACCTGCCACGCCGCGATCCGCACGAAGCGGCACGAGGTGGTGTATCTGAATGCAGCGGCGATCGAGCAGGCCGGCAAGGACGGCGCCGAGGCCTGCCACGGCTGCCACGGCGGGCGCAGCTGGTACCGCATTGCATATCCCTATCCGCGCACCCCCTGGCCGGACATGCCGGCCGAGGTGCCGGAATGGGCGAAGCAGCGGCCGACGCAATCGGAGGCGCGCTTCCTCAGGAGCGCAGTGCAAGGAACCCGCCCATGAAAGCCAACGACAGGTACGCCCCGGATCTGCTGCTGAACCCCAACCGGCGCAGCTTCCTCAAGACGGCCGCGGTCGGCGGCGCGGTCGTGGCGGCCGGCGGTCTGACGGAACTGACTTTCGGCGGCAAGGAAGCGCAAGCCCATGCCTACGAGCCTTATCCGACCGACGACCAGCTCACCACGGTGGTGACGAGCTGCGACCACAACTGCGGCTCGCGCCACATGCTGGTCGCGCACAAGAAGGGCGACGTCATCGTGCGGTTGTCCACCGACGATGGTCGCTATCAGGAAGGCGGCGCCTTCGGCTTCGAGTCCGAGCAGGTGCCGCAACTGCGCGCCTGCCTGCGCGGCCGCTCCTACCGCGCCCGCATCTACTCGCCGGAACGGCTGCTCTACCCGATGCTACGCGTGGGCGAGCGCGGCGAGGGCAAGTTCAAGCGCGTGTCGTGGGACGAGGCGCTCGACTTCATCGCGAAGAAGATGGTGGAGCTGAAGCAGAAGTACGGCCCGACGGCGATCCTCGACCAGGCGTACGCCGGCACTTCCTACTGCGTGCTGCACAAGTCCGACCAGATCGAAGGCCTGCTGGCGCGCTTCCTCGGCATGTTCGGCTGCCGCAGCAATTCATGGTCGGTGCCTTCCTACCAGGGCACCACCTTCTCCAGCCGCATGACCTTCGGCACCATCGACGATGGCAACGAGGACGATGCCTTCGCCCACTCGAAGCTGATCATCATGTGGGGCTGGAACCCGGCCTACACTTTCCATGGCGGCAACACCTTCTACTACATGCGTCTGGCCAAGCAGCGCGGCTGCAAGTTCGTGCTGGTCGATCCGCAATACACCGATTCGGCGGCGAGCTACGACGCCTGGTGGATTCCCATCAAGCCGAACACCGACGCCGCCATGCTGGCCGGCATGGCCCACCACATCTTCGCCAGCAACCTGCAGGACCAGAAGTTCATCGACAGGTTCGTGCAGGGCATGGACGCCGGCACCATGCCCGACTGGGCGAAGGGGAAGGAGAACTTCAAGGACTACATCCTCGGCACGTCCGACGGCGTGCCGAAGACGCCGGAGTGGGCCGAGAAAATCTGCGGCGTGAAGGCGGCGGACATCCGCAAGCTCGCGCAGATGTATGCGACGACCAAGCCGGCGGCGCTGAAGGCCTCCTGGGCGCCCGGCCGCGCCGCCTACGGCGAGCAGTACAACCGCATGGCGGCGGCGCTGCAGGCGATGACCGGCAACATCGGCATCCTCGGCGGCAGCGCCGAGGGCGTCGGCAAGGGCTGGCATGCCGAGAGCGTGGCCTATCCTTACGACGAGAACGCGAACATCTGGTACGCCTCGATCAAGTCCGACCGCTGGGCGCATTGCGTGCTGAACTATCCGAATGTGAAGCGCGAGGAAGTCGGCCTGTGGCCGCGCACGGACAAGTTTGACGGCGTCATCCCGAACATCAAGGCGATCTGGTGGCACGGCTCCGACTGGTTCAACCAGCTCACCAACGTCAACAAGGAAATCGAGGCGGCGAAAAAGCTGGAGTTCATTGTTTGCCAGGATTCCACCATCACGCCCTCCGGCCTGTGGGCCGACGTGCTGCTGCCCATCGCCACGCATTTCGAGCGCCACGGCGTGGCGCTGCCCTGGTACAAGGGCCATTACTACATCCACCGGCCCAAGGCGATCGCGCCGCTCGGCGAAGCCAAAACCGACTTCCAGGTGTTCACAGAACTGGCCTGGCGCCTGGAGAAGCTCGATCCGACGCTGAAGGATTTCGGCAAGCGCTACAACCCGCGTGCCGGGCGCGACTATTTCGACAATCCGGATGCGACGGACGAGGCCTATCTGGCGGCCTGGTGGAAGGACAAGGTGCAGGCGCGCCAGGGCGTGACGATGAGCTGGGAGGAGTTCAAGCGCCGCGGCGTCTACAAGTTCCAGTTCGACCAGCCGCTGGTGGCCTTCCGCGAGCAGATCGAGCAGGGCAAGCCCTTCCAGACGCCTTCCGGCAAGATCGAGATATTCTCGACGACCCTCGCCAAAGTGACCGACTGGACCAGGACCCAATACGGCTATCCGATTCCCGCCATCCCGAAATGGATCGAGCCCTTCGAGTCGCTCAACCATCCGCTGGCGAAGATCTACCCCTTCCACATGATCACGCCGCATCCGCGCTGGCGCACCCACTCGATCTTCCACAACATCCCCTGGCTGCGCGAGACCTACCAGCAGGAGATCACCCTCAACGCCGCCGACGCGAAGCGGCTCGGCATCCGCACGGGCGACAGGGTCGAGGCCTGGAACGCGCGCGGCAGGATCGTGCTGCCGGCCTACGTCACCGAGCGCTGCATGCCGGGCGTGGTGGTGGTCTTCGAAGGCGCCTGGATGGACCGCGACAGGAATGGCGTCGACCGCGCCGGCAACCCGGATTTCCTCACCCTCGACGAGCCCTCGCCGGCCGGCGCCTTCGCCTACAACACCATCCTCTGCAACGTGAAGAAGACGGAACTGGCGCACAAGCCGGGCTGGGATGTCCAGGCCACCGCGCGTTCCCACGTCTTTCGCCGGGACTACTGAAGTGGCCAATAAACTCGACCGCCAGGAAGTCAAGAAAGCATTGCAGCGCAAGGTTGCACAGACCACTCGGCCGGTTCAGCCGAAGACCCAGCTCGGCTTCATCCACCACAACGTCGACTGCATCGGCTGCCGCGCCTGCGAGATCGCCTGCAAGGACAAGAACGGCCTGCCGCCCGGGCCGCGCTTCCGCCGCGTCATGTATGTCGAAGGCGGCACTTTCCCGGACGTGTACGCCTACAAGGTGAACATGTCGTGCAACCACTGCGCCGAGCCGGCCTGTCTGCCGGCCTGTCCTTCCGGCGCGATCTGGAAGCGGGCGGACAACGGCGTGGTGGATATCGATTCCACGCTGTGCATCGGCTGCCGCCGCTGCGAGGCGGCCTGCCCCTACGGCGCGCCGCAGTGGGATCCGAAGGAACAGATCGTCAAGAAGTGCAATATGTGCATCGACGAACTGGAGGCAGGGCGCAAGCCCTACTGCGTCATGGCCTGCATGATGCGCGTGCTCGACATCGGGCCTATCGACGAGCTGGCCGCCGGCACCTGGAAGACGACCGCGCTGGGGCCGAACGAGAAGCCCGTGCGGCAGGTGAAGAACATGGCGAATCCGGAACTGACCGGCCCGTCGATCGTCTTTGTGCCGCACAGCAAGGGCAAAATATGACACTCACCCCCCTCAATCCCTCCTCTCGGGGGGAAGTCTGCGTGCTCGCTTCGCTCGTGTATTACGGGGCGCTTCGTGGTTATCGCTGGATGGATGCCGCCTCCTGCGGCGCTCCGTCCGGCCTTGGGGCGGCCAGGCGGCCGGACTGCGTCCTATGAATCGCGAACTGGCGCAAGCGCTGGCCGAAGACGCTGAAGCGCTCGCGGCGCTGCACGACCGCGAACTGACGGCGGAAACGATTGCCGCCCTGCGCAAAGTCGGCTTTCCGTCGAACCTCGGCCTGCTGCCGGCCGGCGAATGTTCGCAGGAGGCCTGGCGCCTGATGGCCGCCGCGTTGGCGGAAACCGATGCGCCCGAGATCGACCTGTTGGCGGCGGACTACGCGGCCATCTACCTCACCGGCGCCTATGGCGCCTCGCCCTGCGAGTCGGTGTGGACCGACGACGACCACCTCGTCTGCCAGGAGGCCATGTTTGCGTTGCGCGGCATCTATGCCGCGGCGGGACTGGCGGCGGCGGACTGGCGCAAGCGCCCCGACGATCATCTCGTCCTGCAATTGCTCTACATCGCCCATGCCCTGCGTCGCTCCGCTGCCGATGATCTGCACCGGCTGGCGGCCGTGCTGGACGAGCACCTGCTGCGCTGGCTGCCGGATTTCGCCGCGCGTGTTGCCGCACGCGCCGAGACGCCCTTCTTCGCCGTGCTGGGGAGACTGACTTTTGCCTGGTGCGAGCAACTTCGCGATCTGCTCGCGGAAAGCCTCGGCGAACCTCGGCCGACGCGCGAGGAAATCGAGGCCCGCCTCAAGCCGCAGCGGCATGTCGAAGCCGCGCCGCTCGCCTATATGCCGGGCGCGGCGCCAAGCTGGTAAGCTCTCGCCCTGATGAAATCTCTGTCCCTCTTTTTCTTCCTGCTGCTGACGAGCGCCGCCGCGCTGGCCGCGCCGACCCTCGAACTCTCCGCCGGCATGCACCGCATCGAGGCCGAGGTGGCGAGCACGCAGGGAGACCGCGCCACCGGCCTGATGAACCGGCCCGCGATGCCCGTGCAGCGCGGCATGCTGTTCGTCTTCCCCAAGCCCGGCGTGCAGTGCTTCTGGATGAAGAACACCCTGATCCCCCTCAGCATCGCCTTCATCGACGACAGCGGCCGCATCGTGCAGATCGCCGACATGCAGCCGCAGTCGCTCGACAACCACTGTTCGGCCAAGCCGGTGCGTTTCGCCCTGGAGATGAACGCCGGCTGGTTCAAAAGCCGCGGGCTTGCCGCCGGCGCGAAGATCAACGGCCTCGACAAGGCGCCGCCGGGCCGCTGAACAAAGTCAGTCTCCGTAGAACGGCTCTTCCATACCGCTGCCCGCCGGATCGTAGCCCGACAGGGCGCGCACGGCGCCACGGAAGGCGTTTCCCTTGAGCAACTCGACCAGTGCCACGAAGGCCGGCTGGCGCAGAAGCTCCCGCCGTGTGACGAGAAAATAATCCTCCTTCAGCAGCGGCACGAAGCCGAGATCGAACTGGCGCGCCGCCGCTTCCACGCCGAGCCCGGCGTCGGCATGGCCGCTGGCGATCATTGCCGCCACGGCGGAATGCGTCAGTTCCACGTCGCCGTAGCCGGCGATGGTCCGCGCCGCGATGCCGTTTTCCCGCAGCATCCAGTCGAGCAGCAGTCGCGTGCCGGCGCCGCTCTGGCGGTTGAGGAAACGCACGCCTGGCCGCGTCAGGTCGCGGATGCCGCGCAGCTTCTTCGGATTGCCGGGCGCGACCATGATGCCCTGGGTGCGCTTTGCCAGCCGGATCAACGCTTGCTGCCGCGGCCTGAGATAAGGTTTGTATTGCTGCCACAAGGTCGCGCCGACGGCGCCCTCCGGGCAATGAAAGCCGGCGATCTCGCAGCGGCCCTCGGCGAAGGAAGCGAGGCTTTCCAGACTGCCATGGAATTGCAGATCGGCAGGCTGTCCCAGCTTCGCCATGCGCGCGGGCAGCAGCGCCAGCGCCAGGTCATGGCTGGCGTGGATGCGCGGTACTGCCCGCGCGGGAGCGACAGCCTCGGCCAGTCCCTGCGCCATCTGTTCTGCGGCAGCTGCCAGATGCGGCGCCAGCAGGTCGCGGATCTGTACGTCCAGTTCGAGCAGCCGCGCGGCGAAGGGCGTCAGGCGGGTGCCGAGGCCGCGCGCCGGAATCAGCAGGGGGTGGCCGAAGCGGGCTTCCCAGCGCGCCAGCAGGCCCCAGGCATTGCGGTAGGAGATGCCCGCCTCGCGCGCCGCCGCGGCGATCGAGCCGCCCAGCCGGATGCGTTCGAGCAGGCCGAGCAGCCGCGCCTCCTCCGGCTGCGACGGCCGCTCGCCCGTGCTCCAGTGGCAGACCAGCGACAGCCCCTTTATGTTCTTCTGCGACATATTTGCGTCTCCGGCAATTTTGCCTATTGTAGCTGCTACTGCGCACTGCAGATTTGGCGGTTGCATATGTAATGGATTGCATAATGGATATGGACGGACTTCCGGATACTGCAGGTGTCGCGCTGACCGAGTGCGCCGGCCATTATCTCGGCTGGTTGAAAGCCTGCTTCGGCGAGATCGTGCTGTTCAGCGACAGCGCGGTGGGAGAGGGCGGCACCGTCGGCTGGAGCCCGCGCGAGCAGTTCATGGCGCTGTGGGACTTCCGCCGGATCGGCGAGGTGGCCGGCTGTGCCTTTTACGCGATGCCCGGGACCGCTGCCGGAAGCGAAGCCGTCGATCTGGTGCTCGACGTGGCTTTCGGCGCCGAACGGCCGTTCCATGGCTATACCGAGGCCCGCCTGGTGGCCCTGCCGCTGCCGCAGAGCGAGGAAGTGGCGGAAATGCGCCGGTACGCCCGCTTGCGGGCGGCGAAGTCCGCCACTGAGAATCTGACGCTTCGGCTGCGCATGAGCAGCCACGATTGATAAAAAGGAGTGTTTCGATGCAACAAGGATTTCGCTGGGCGGCAGCCCTGTTCGGCGCGCTGCTGATCCTGAGCTTGCCCGCCCAGGCGCGTGATATCCGCTTGTCCACCACCACCAGCACGGAAAATTCCGGGCTGCTCAAGGCGCTCCTCCCGGCATTCGAAAAGAAGCACGGTATCCGGGTGCATGTCATCTCGGTTGGCACCGGCAAGGCCTTGGAGCTGGGCAAGAACGGCGATGTGGATGTCGTGCTGGTGCATGCGCGCGCGGCGGAGGACAAGTTTGTGGCTGATGGCCACGGCGTGAACCGCCGTGATGTCATGTACAACGACTTCATCCTGGTCGGTGCACAGGAAGACCCGCTGGCCCTGCGCGGCACGCGGGACATCATCGCCGCCTTCCGCAAGCTGGGCGAAGGCCGCGCCAAGTTCATCTCGCGCGGCGACAACTCCGGCACCGACCAGATGGAGAAGGCCTACTGGAAGGAGGCGGGCGTGGAGCCGAAGGGCGCCTGGTTCGTCTCGGCCGGCCTCGGCATGGGCGAGGTGTTGACCATGGCCGGCGAGATGAAGGCCTACACGCTGAGCGACCGCGCCACCTTCGGCGCTTATCGCGCCAGGACCGGCCTGGAAATCCTCGTGCAGGGCGATGCGAAGATGTTCAACCCCTACGGCATCATCGCCGTCAGCCCGAAGAAATATCCGGACATCAATTTCGACGGCGCCATGAAGCTGATCGAGTGGCTCACCTCGCCGGAAGGGCAGGGGCTGATCGCCGGCTTCAGGGTGAACGGCGAGCAGTTGTTTTTTCCCGCCTACGGGAAATAGGCAACAAAAAAACCGCAGCGACGGTTTCCCGTCGCTGCGGCTTGTTTCAGTTTGCTGTCAGCCGGCGAAATTCTTCGCCGCGAAGTCCCAGTTGGCCAGGCTGGCGAGGAAGGTCTCGACGAACTTCGCCCGGGCGTTGCGGTAGTCGATGTAGTAGGCGTGTTCCCACACGTCGATGGTGAGCAGCGCCTTGCTGTCCGTGGTGAGCGGGGTGGCGGCGTTGCTGGTATTCACGATGTCCACCGAGCCGTCCGGCTTCTTCACCAGCCAGGTCCAGCCGGAGCCGAAGTTGCCGACGGCCGAGGCCTGGAAGGCCTTCTTGAACTCGTCGAAGGAGCCCCACTTCTTGTTGATGGCGTCGGCCAGGGCGCCGGCGGGTGCGCCGCCGCCGTTCGGCTTCATGCTGCTCCAGAAGAAAGTGTGGTTCCACACCTGGGCGGCGTTGTTGAAGAGGCCGCCTGAAGCCTTTCTGACGATGTCTTCCAGGCCGGCGCTCTCGAACTCGCCGCCCTTGATCAGGTTGTTCAGGTTGGTGACATAGGTCTGGTGGTGCTTGCCATAGTGGTATTCGAAGGTCTCCTTCGAGATGTGCGGCGCGAGCGCATCCATCGCGTAGGGAAGCGGCGGAAGGGTGTGTTCCATGTTGAGTCTCCGGTTTCAGTCAGGGTTGCGATACCCGAGCATTTTAGTCGGGTTAAATTCATTTGGCAATAATTGCGCGTTCAATTATCGCCCAGCCGGGTGACCTGCGCGTCGGCTTCGCCTTCGCCGAAGGTGAGATGCAGCGCGTCGCCCGTGGCAAGTTGTGTACTGGTTCGGACGATGCTGCCGTCGGCCTTGCGGACGAGACTGTAGCCGCGCTGGAGCACGGCCAGCGGGCTGAGATGATCGAGGCTGGCGGCGAGTTGCTCCAACCGGTTTCGCTGTCGGGAAAGTCCGGTCGAGGCTGATGTACGCAGCCGCACGGCGAGTTCATCCAGGTCGCGCCGCGCATGGCGCAGATCCGGGTGGCGCAAGGCGAAGCGGGCCTGAAGGCGCTGCAAATCTGTGAAGCGGGATGCGATCCCCTGGCGCAGACCGGCGTTGAGACGGGTGGCGAGATGCGCCGTTTCCGCGCGCAAGCGGCCCAGGCGCTCGCCGGGATGGATCAGTCGGCGCCCCAGCAGGTCGATGCGCTGCATGCGTTCCTGAAGGCGACGGCGCATTTCCGTGCGCATGGCGGTGGCGAGGCGGAGCAGGTCGCTTTGCGCTTCGACATAGCCGGCGCTGGCCAGTTCGGCGGCGGCGGTGGGGGTGGCGGCACGGCAGTCGGCGGCGAGATCGGCGATGGTGGTGTCGGCTTCATGGCCGATGCCGGTGATGATCGGAATCGGGCAGGCGTCGATGGCGCGGGCCACGGCCTCTTCATTGAATGCCCACAGGTCCTCAATGCTGCCGCCGCCGCGGGCGACGAGGAGGACATCGCATTCGTCGCGGCTTGCCGCCGTGCGGATGGCCTCGGCGATAGTGGCGGCGGCCTCCTCGCCCTGGACCAGCGTCGGGTAAATCACCGTCGGCAGATGCGGGGCTCGCCGCGCCAGGGCCGCCAGAATGTCGCGCAGGGCGGCTGCCTGAAGCGAGGTGACGATGCCGATGCGGCGCGGAAAGCGCGGCAGCGGCAGCCGGCGCTCCGGCGCGAAGAGTCCTTCGCTTTCGAGGTTGGCGCGCAGGCGGGCGAACGCCTCGAACAGCGCGCCGATGCCGGCATGGCGCATGGCCTCGACATTGAGCTGGAAGCCGCCTCGGGCTTCATACAGCGTGACAAGGGCGCGCGTTTCCACGCGCATGCCGTCCTGCAGACGGAAAGGAAGCAACTGGGCGCGGCCGCGGAACATGACGCAATCGACCTGGGCGCTTTCGTCTTTCAGTGCGAAGTAGATATGGCCGGAAGCCGGCCGGCGCAGGTTGGATATTTCGCCGCTGACCCAAAGCAGCGGGAAGCGGTTTTCAAGCGCCTGGCGCGCCAGGCGGTTGAGCGCGGAAACGCTGAGAATTTCCTCGCCGGAACCGGGTGGATTGTCTGTTTCCAAGGGCATCCGTGGATTCTAGCCGATGCCTTCTGTCGCTTTCGTTATCGAGTAAACCAACTCAACTGCGCGCTCTCTGGCGTTTGAAGTTAACACATTGAATAATAATGAAAATAAATGGAGCTTCATTTTGCATCGAAGTAAGAAAAAGTCTTACAGGAAGCCGACTTACTCAAAACACCCACGCCTAATTCACATACTTATCCACAAGTTTTGTGGATAAAGAAAACGAAGTTTCAGTGAAGGCTAACGCCGGCTTGGTTTTATCGGCGTTAAGCGCAGCGGCCGTAACTAAATTGTCGTCTTGCGCCGACAGTTTGCGCACGGTTTTTCTTGCCGAAACAGGATCGCCAATATACAGTTCGCCGTTATTCAAAAAACAACGGGAGCCTTGCGTGTTCGCCATCATCCAAGCTGCAGGCTGGCCCATCTGGCCGCTCTTGCTCGCCTCGATTCTCGCCGTCGCCTTCATCATCGAGAGATCGCTTGCGCTGCGCCGGAGCAAGATCGTCCCGGAGGGATTGCTGCAGAACATCGTGGCCGAATATCGCCAGAGCGGCGCAACCGAAGAGATGCTTTCACGCGTCGCCAAGCATTCTCCCCTTGGCCGCGTGCTGTCGGCCGGACTGCGCAACGTCAAGAGCACGCGCGAGGCGATGAAGGAGGCCATCGAGGAAGCGGGGCGCGGCGTTACGCATGAACTGGAGCGTTTTCTCACCAGCCTGGGCACCATCGCCTCGATCGCGCCGCTGATGGGCCTGTTCGGCACGGTGGTCGGCATGATCGAGATCTTCGGCTCGACGACCGCCGCCGGCACCAACCCGCAACAGCTTGCCCATGGCATCTCGGTGGCGCTCTACAACACCGGCTTCGGCCTGCTGATCGCCATTCCGGCCATGATTTTCTACCGGCATTTTCGCGCCCTGGTCGACAGCTTCGTCGTCGAGATGGAGCAACAGGCGGTGAAGCTGGTCGAGCTGGTGCACGGCCAGCGCACGGCTTGAAGGCGAACCGGCAATGAATTTTCAGCGCGGGCGTTTCCGGGAAGAGCCGGAGATCAACCTGATCCCGATGATCGACGTGCTGCTCGTCATCCTCATCTTCCTGATGATCACGACGACGTATTCGAAGTTCTCCGGCCTGGAGATCAACCTGCCCACGGCGGACGCCACCCAGTCGCCGGACAAACCGAGCGAAATCAATGTCGTGGTGAGCGCGAACGGCGACGTGATGGTCAACCGCGTGGCGGTCGGCGCCAAGGATGTCGAGGCCATCGGCGTGGCGCTGCGCCGCGCCGGCGGCAGCGAGAAGGAGCCGGTGGTGGTGATCAATGCCGACGCCAAGGCGGCCCACCAGAGCGTGATCGACGTCATGCAGGCGGCGCAGCAATCCGGCTACAGCCACATCTCCTTTGCCACGCAGAATCCGTCGCGCTGATCGGGTCGCGGCAGTATCATGCGCCACACGCCTGCGTGTGGCGTTTTAGTTTCCGGCGGGACAATCATGGGCTTGCAACGATGGGTAGCGGCTGGGTGGCAGAAGCGGGGCATGGCCGCCTGTCTGCTGCTGCCGCTTGCCCTGCCGTTCGCGCTGGCCGTCAATCTGCGCCGGCTGACGTATCGCCTCGGCTGGTTGCCGGCCGTGAAGCTGCCGGTGCCCGTGGTGGTGATCGGCAACATCACCGCCGGCGGCAGCGGCAAGACGCCGTTGGCGCTTTACCTTGTGCAGGAACTGACCGGACGCGGCTGGCGGCCCGGCGTCGTCAGTCGCGGCTACGGCGGCAGTGTGACGGGGGTCGAGGCGGTGACTGCCGGAAGCGATGCGGCGCGCGTCGGCGACGAGCCGCTTCTGCTGGCTCGTCGTGCCGGCTGCCCGGTCTTCGTCGGCCGTGACCGCGTTGCCGCGGCGCAGGCGCTCCTGTCGGCGCATGCGGACTGCAATGTCCTGATCGCCGACGACGGACTGCAGCATCTTCGCCTGGCGCGCGACATCGAGATCGTCGTGGTCGATGAGCGCGGCGTCGGCAACGGCTGGCCCCTGCCGGCCGGGCCCTTGCGCGAGTGTCCGGCGCGCATCGCCGAAGCGGATGCACTGGTGCTGAACGGCGATGCGCCCGTTCCGCAGGAAGTGCGACCGCAGCGTGTTTTCCGCATGCGACTTGCCGGCGATCGCTTCCGCAATCTGCACGATCCGCAACGCACCTGCGGCGCGGGGGACTTGCGCGGCCGAACGCTGCACGCGCTGGCCGGCATTGGACATCCTGCACGCTTCTTCCGCCACATCGAGCACATGGGGCTGACGGTGAAGACGCATGCCTTTCCTGATCACCATGTCTTTCAGCCATCCGATCTCGCCTTCGCCGACGCGGATGCGCTGCTGATGACCGAGAAAGATGCGGTAAAATGCCAGGCCTTTGCGCCGCCGGAAACCTGGATGCTTCCGGTCGAGGCGCAGCTGGATCCCGATCTTGCGCAATGGCTGGTGGAGAAAATCAATGGATGCCAGGCTTCTTGAAATACTCGTCTGCCCGGTCTGCAAGGGACCGCTCGATTTCCGCAAGGCCAATCAGGAACTGGTGTGCAAGGCCTGCAAGCTGGCCTATCCGGTGCGCGACGACATTCCGGTGATGCTGGAGGAGGAAGCGCGCCAGTTGAGCCACGAAGAGGCGGCGGGCTGAGCGTCCGCGGCGGGACGAGAAAGACGCGATGCCGTTCAAGGTTGTCATCCCCGCCCGCCATGCTTCCAGCCGGCTCCCCGGCAAGCCGCTGGCCGATATCGCCGGCAAGCCCATGGTGGTGAGGGTTGCCGAGCGCGCCGCGCAAAGCGGCGCGGCGGAAATTCTGGTCGCAACCGATCATGAGGAAGTGCGTGCCGCCGTCGAGCGGCATGGCTTTGCTGCCGTGATGACGCGCGTCGGCCACGCCAGCGGCACGGATCGCATTGCCGAGGTCGCCGACCGCCTGGGATGGGGCGACGATACCGTCGTGGTGAACGTCCAGGGCGACGAGCCGCTCATCGATCCCGCCCTGATTGGCCGTGTGGCGGCGGAACTCGCGGGCGACGCCGATGCCGCGGTGGCCACCGCCTGCCATCCGATTTCCAGTGTCGAGGAGTTCTTCAATCCCAATGCCGTCAAGGTCGTATGCGATGTTCGCGGCCATGCGCTCTATTTCAGCCGCGCGCCCATCCCCTGGCCGCGCGATGCCTTTGCCGCCGACCGTACGAGCCTGCCGGAAGCGCTGCCAGCGCGGCGCCACATCGGGATATATGCCTATCGTTGCAGCTTCTTGCGCCGCTATGGCGCACTGTCGCCTTCGCCGCTGGAGGGATTCGAGGCGCTGGAGCAATTGCGTGTGCTCTGGCATGGCTTCCGCATTCGCGTCGCCATAATCGCCCATGCACCCGAAGCGGGAGTTGATACGCCGGAGGATCTTGAGCGTATCCGCTGTAAGTTTGACGTAAGGAAGAATTAGCGGTACCTTTGCCGCCTCGGGAAAATCCCCGAGAAATCATACAGATAGATAAGTAATCCTTGGGAGGGTAGTCATGAAATTAATCCTGCTCGGCGCACCTGGCGCCGGCAAAGGAACGCAAGCAGCGTTCATCACCGAAAAATACGGCATTCCGCAAATTTCCACCGGCGACATGCTGCGCGCAGCCGTCAAGGCGGGCACGCCGCTCGGGTTGGAGGCGAAGAAGGTCATGGATGCCGGTCAACTGGTGTCCGACGTGATCATTCTCGGGCTCATCAAGGAGCGTCTGCAGCAGCCCGATTGCGCGAAGGGATTTCTCTTCGACGGTTTCCCGCGCACCATTCCGCAGGCCGAGGCGTTGCGCGCACAGGGCGTCGATCTCGACTATGTGCTGGAAATCGACGTGCCCGACGAGGAAATCATCAAGCGCATGAGCGGCCGCCGGGTGCATCTGGCTTCAGGCCGCACCTACCACGTGGTGTTCAACCCCCCCAAGGTGACCGGCAAGGACGATGCCACGGGCGAGGATCTGATCCAGCGCGACGACGACAAGGAAGAGACGGTCAAGAAGCGCCTGTCGGTCTACCACAGCCAGACCAAGCCGCTGGTCGATTTCTATTCCAAATGGGCGGCGGGTGGCGATGCGCGCGCGCCCAAGTATCGCAGGATCGCAGGCGTCGGCTCGCTCGACACCATCAAGAACGCGCTCTTCGCTGCCCTGAGCTGAAATAATTGGTGAGCAGGCCGGCCCCGGGAGGTTGGCCAGGCAGTGGTATAATTGGAGATGATATGGTAAAAAATGCTTTTTATGCACAGTCGGGCGGCGTCACGGCCGTCATCAACGCCTCCGCCTGCGGCGTGATCGAAACGGCGCGCAAGCAGAAGGGCAAGATCGGCAAGGTGTATGCCGGCCGCAACGGCATCATCGGCGCCCTCGCCGAAGACCTTATCGACACCAGCAAGGACTCCGCGGCGGCCATCGCCGCCCTGCGCCATACGCCTTCGGGCGCCTTCGGTTCCTGCCGCTACAAGCTGAAGGGCATCGAGGAGCACAGGGCCCAGTACGAGCGCCTGATCGAGGTGTTCAAGGCGCACAACATCGGTTATTTCTTCTATAACGGCGGCGGCGATTCCGCCGATACCTGTCTGAAGGTGTCTCAGCTTTCCGAGAAGATGGGCTATCCGATCGTTGCCGTGCATGTGCCGAAGACGGTCGACAACGACCTGCCCATCACCGACAACTGCCCGGGCTTCGGCTCGGTGGCGAAATACATTGCGGTATCGACCCTGGAAGCCACCTTCGATGTCGCTTCCATGGCGAAGACCTCCACCAAGGTGTTCGTACTCGAGGTGATGGGACGCCACGCCGGCTGGATCGCGGCGGCCGGCGCCATGGCGTCGACCAAGGAAATGGACCTGCCGGTCGTCATCCTGTTTCCGGAGATCGCTTTCGACAAGGCCAGGTTCCTCGCCAAGGTCGGTGCGATGGTCAAGAAGTACGGCTACTGCACGGTGGTCGTCTCCGAGGGCGTCAAGGGCGCCGACGGCAAATTCCTCTCCGACCAGGGTCTGCGCGACGCCTTCGGCCACGCGCAACTGGGCGGCGTGGCGCCGGTGATCGCCAGCATCGTCAAGGAAGGACTGAACCTCAAGTATCACTGGGGCGTGGCCGACTACCTGCAGCGCGCCGCGCGCCACATCGCTTCCAAGACCGACGTGGCCCAGGCTTACGCCACCGGCAAGGCGGCAGTGGAACTGGCGATCAAGGGCCGCAATTCGGTGATGCCGGCCATCAAGCGCGTCTCCGACAAGCCCTACAAGTGGAAGATCGAAGTGGCCGAGCTGAAGAACGTGGCGAACAAGGAGAAGTTCATGCCGCGCGACTTCATCACGGCAGACGGCTTCGGCATCACCGAGAAATGCCGCAAGTACCTGGCGCCGCTGATGCTGGGCGAGGACTATCCGCCCTACAGGAACGGCCTGCCCAGGTATGTGCGCCTGAAGAACGTCGGCGTGAAGAAGAAGCTGGGCGAGTTCAAGGTTTGAGAGGTTATGCGCGGCGCGCGAGCGCCGCGTGCAAGCAGGGGGGGCGGCGTCAGCCGTCGGTATTGACTAGATAGAGGAGGAGTAAATGTCAGCAGGTCTGATTTTTGCGCTCGTCTGCGCCATCGTGGCCATCGCCTACGGTGCCTGGCAGACGAGCTGGATTGTCGCGCAGCCCACGGGCAATGATCGCATGCGCGAGATCGCCGCGGCGATCCAGGAGGGGGCGCAGGCTTACCTCAACCGGCAGTACACCACCATCGCCATCGTCGGCGCGGCGCTGTTCCTGGTCATCGGCCTGGTGCCGGCGCTGGGCTGGTCGACCGCCTTCGGCTTTCTGATCGGCGCGGTGCTCTCGGGCGCGGCCGGCTATATCGGCATGAACGTTTCCGTGCGCGCCAACGTGCGCACCGCGGAAGCGGCGCGCCACGGCATCGGCCCGGCGCTCGACGTCGCCTTCAAGGGCGGCGCCATCACCGGCATGCTGGTGGTCGGCCTCGGCCTGCTCGGCGTGGCCGGTTACTATGCCTTCCTCAAGGCCACCGCCCCGGCGGGCGCCAGCATCGACCACATCATCCATCCGCTGATCGGCCTGGGCTTCGGCTCCTCGCTGATCTCGATCTTCGCCCGTCTGGGCGGCGGCATCTTCACCAAGGGCGCCGACGTCGGCGCCGATCTGGTGGGCAAGGTCGAAGCCGGCATCCCCGAGGACGACCCGCGCAACCCGGCGGTGATCGCCGACAACGTCGGCGACAACGTCGGCGACTGCGCCGGCATGGCGGCCGACCTGTTCGAAACCTACGCGGTGACGACGGTGGCGACCATGCTGCTCGGTGCGCTGATGCTGAAGGCCAATGCGGAAGCCGCGGTGATCTATCCGCTGGCGCTGGGCGGCTTCTCCATCATCGCCTCGATCATCGGCGTCTTCTTCGTCAAGGCGCGCGAGGGCGGCAAGATCATGAATGCCCTCTACCGCGGCCTGATCGTCGCCGGCGTGCTGGCGCTGATCGCCTACTATCCGCTGACGCAGTACTTCATGCCGGACAATGCACTCGACGAAGTGCTGAAAATCAGCGGCGGCGCGGTGATGCGCCTTTATGCCTGCGCGGTGATCGGCCTCATCCTCACCGGCGCCATGGTGGTCATCACCGAGTACTACACCGGCACGGACTTCAACCCGGTCAAGCACATCGCACAAGCCTCCACCACCGGCCACGGCACCAACATCATCGCCGGCCTTGGCGTGTCGATGAAGTCGACCGCCCTGCCGGTCGCCGCCGTGTGCCTGTCCATCTGGGGCGCCCATGCGCTGGGCGGCCTCTATGGCATTGCCATCGCCGCGACCTCCATGCTGTCCATGGCCGGCATCATCGTGGCGCTGGACGCCTACGGCCCCATCACCGACAACGGCGGCGGCATTGCCGAGATGGCGGAACTGCCGAAGGAAGTGCGCAACGTCACGGATCCGCTGGATGCGGTGGGCAACACCACCAAGGCCGTGACCAAGGGCTACGCCATCGGCTCCGCCGCGCTCGCCGCGCTGGTGCTGTTCGCCGACTACACGCATGCGCTGGAGTCGGCCGGCAAGATGCTGACCTTCGACCTGTCCAACCACATGGTCATCATCGGCCTGTTCATCGGCGGCCTGATTCCCTACCTCTTCGGCGCCATGGCGATGGAAGCGGTGGGCCGTTCGGCCGGCGCGGTGGTGGTCGAAGTGCGTCGCCAGTTCAAGGAAATCGTCGGCATCATGGAAGGCAAGGCCAAGCCGGAATACGGCACCTGCGTCGATATGCTGACCAAGGCGGCCATCAAGGAGATGATGATCCCGTCGCTCCTGCCGGTGCTGGTGCCGGTGCTGGTCGGCGTGCTGCTCGGTCCGCAGGCCCTCGGCGGCGTGCTGGTCGGCACCATCGTCACCGGCCTCTTCGTCGCCATCTCCATGACCACCGGCGGCGGCGCCTGGGACAACGCCAAGAAGTACATCGAGGACGGCCACTTCGGCGGCAAGGGTTCCGAGACGCACAAGGCGGCGGTGACCGGCGATACCGTGGGCGATCCGTACAAGGATACGGCCGGCCCGGCGGTGAACCCGCTGATCAAGATCATCAACATCGTGGCGCTGCTGATCGTGCCGTTGATAGCTTGATAAGCTGATCGCTGCAACAATACGGGCAACCTGCGGGTTGCCCGTTTTTTTTCGAGCGCTGAAATGAACAAGTTGATTGGAATAGGGCTGATCGGGTTTTTGGCCGGCGTAGGCATGCGCGCGCTGGCGGAGGTCCCCCCGCAGCCCGAAGCGGCAAGCGGTTACTCCTCTGCACAGGAAGCGCGCGGCCGCCTCTTCATGGCGGTGACCGCCAATCCGCTCGCCACCGATGCGGCCGTGGAAATCCTGCGTGCCGGCGGGACGGCGGCGGATGCGGCGATCGCCGCGCAACTGGTATTGAACCTGGTCGAGCCGCAGTCTTCCGGCCTCGGTGGCGGCGGCTTCCTGCTCTACCACGACGTGCGCCAGAACAGGCTGCGCGCCTACGACGGGCGCGAGACGGCGCCGTCAGCGGCGCGCCCGGAGCGTTTCCTCGGCGGAGACGGCAAGCCGCTGTCGTTCGCTGAAGCAGCGGTAGGCGGCCGTTCCGTCGGCGTGCCGGGCCTGCCGGCGCTGCTCGATCTCGCCTACCGCAATCACGGACGGACGCTCTGGCCGAAATTGTTCGCGCCGGCGCTGCGCCTGGCGGTGGAGGGCTTCCCGCTGTCGCCGCGCCTGCACAAGCTGCTGGCTGAGGACCGCTTCCTGCGCGCCGACCCGGCCGCGCGCCGGCTTTATTACGAGGCCGACGGCCGTCCCAAGCCGGTCGGCGCGAAGATCGTCAATCGCGAGTACGGCTTCGTCCTGCTGGCGCTGGCGCAGCACGGCACGAAGATCTTCTACGAGGGACCGATCGCGCGCGACATCGCCGCAGCGGTGCGCAATCACGCGAGAAATCCGGGTGATCTGAGCGAGGCGGATATGGCCGCCTATCGGCCGCTGGAACGCGAACCCCTTTGCGGCGAGCGCCTGGGAAACTATCGCGTGTGCGGCATGCCGCCCCCCAGCTCGGGCGGCGTCGCCGTATTGCAGATGCTGACTTTTTCGGAGGGGATCGCAGGCCATGCGCCGCTCGCGCCTGAAAGCGTGCATCGCTTCGCCGAGGCCGGGAGGCTTGCCTACGCCGATCGTGCCCGCTACCTGGCCGACCCCGCGTTTGCCGTCGTGCCCGTGCCGGCGCTGCTCGATCCGGCGTATCTGGCGGCGCGGTCGCAGCTGATTCGCGCCGAGGCCAGCATGGGTCGCGCCGCGGCAGGCGCCCTGCCGGGCAAACAATCCCTCGGCGAAGACATTTCGCCCGAACTGCCGGCCACGACCCATCTTTCCATCGTCGATGCCGAAGGCAATGCCGTGTCGCTGACGAGTTCCGTCGAGGCGGCCTTCGGCAGCCGCATCATGGTGCACGGCTTCCTGCTCAACAATCAGCTCACGGATTTTTCCTTCCTGCCGGAGGAGGGTGGCAGGCCGGTCGCCAACCGCGTCGAGGCGGGAAAGCGGCCGCTCTCGTCGATGGCGCCGACGGTCATCTACGATATGGGCAAGGACGGGGCCGGCCGCATCGCCGCCATTCTCGGCTCGCCGGGCGGCAGGCAGATCATCAACTATGTGGCGAAGACGGTGCTGGCGCTGCTGGCCTGGAACCTGCCGCCCGCAGAGGCTGTCGCGTTGCCGCATTTCGGCAGCCGCAACGGTCCGACCGAACTGGAGCGCGGCAAGGAGGCCGAACGGCTGCGGCCGGTGCTGGAGAAACTCGGCCATGAAGTGACGATCCACGACATGACCAGCGGGCTCTCGGTCATCGTGCGCCGCGGCGACGAATGGGTCGGCGCCGCCGATCCGCGCCGCGAGGGCACGGCGCGGGGCGAGTGACTCAGGGCATTACGCCCGGGTTGAGCGCATAGACGCCCGTGATGCCGGCTTCCGCAAGGATGTGGCCCCTGATGGCCTCGCGCACCTGCTGCCCGGTGAACTTCCCCTCGACCGGGCAATGCGCGATGTCCAGCGCGTAGAGCGTGAACACGTAGCGGTGCGGAATTTCGTCATTCCACGGCGGACAGGGGCCGTCGTAGCCGAAATAGTCGCCGGCCATGTCCTTGTCGCCTGCGAACCAGCCGGTGTAGTCGTTCAGGCCCTGGCGCGCCCCGCGCGCCGTGCCGGGACCGTTCTTGCCGCGCGGCATGACGTCCTGTGAAAACTCGCCGGCCTCGATATGGGACGGCTGCGGCGGCAGGTCGACCATGACCCAATGAAAGAAATCCACACGCGGCAGCGAAGCAGGCACAGTACGGCCCTCCTGATTGACGTCGTCGCCGCGGCTCGGCACATCGGGGTCGTGGCAGATCAGCGCCAGCGATTTCGTGCCGGCCGGCAGATCCGACCAGGCGAGGTGGGGATTGTGGTTGCCGCCCAGGCTGACATGGTGCTGGGCGTGCGGAATGCAGAAGGCGTTGTCGCCGTGGATGATGCGGGTGAAGCTGTCGGTCCAGAACTTCATTTTCCCCTCCTTTACGTTCTTCCTTTCTTCGTGAAATCCTTCAGCCTGAATCCTAGCAGCCAAAGTGTGCCGAAGTAAGCCGTGCCGCCCCCCGTCACCAGCGCCGCCAGGCGCATCACGCGCTCCAGCGGCGCCGCGCCGATCCAGTTTGCCTGCTGACCCATGCCGAACCACAGCGCGGCGCCCATCATTGCCAGCGCGGCGGCCAGCTTCAGTCCGAAAAGATTCCAGCCCGGCTGCGGCATATAGTCGCCGCGGAGGCGCAGGCCGCGCCAGAGCAGCGCCGCGTTGAGGCAGGACGCCAGTCCGATGGAAAGCGCGAGTCCGGCATGCTGCAGCGGCACGATGAAGGCGGCGTTCATCGCCTGCGTGGCGGCCAGCGTGAGGAGGGCGATCTTCACCGGCGTGCGGATGTCCTGCCGGGCGTAGAAGCCCGGCGCCAGCACCTTGACCAGGATGAGGCCGGTGAGCCCGACGCTGTAGGCCACCAGGGCGTCGCGCGTCTTCAACACGTCATCGGCCTGGAAGGCGCCATAATTGAACAAGGTGGCGAGCAACGGCACGGCGAGGAGGGCCAGCGCCAGCGCGGCCGGCAGGGTCAGCAGGAAGGTGAGCCGCAGCCCCCAGTCGAGCAGGGCGGAAAATTCGCCGCGATCGTTGTCGGTATGGCTTTTGGCCAGGCTGGGCAGCAGGATGGTGCCCAGCGCCGCGCCGAGCAGGCCGGCGGGAAATTCCATCAGCCGGTCGGCGTAGTACAGCCAGGAGACGCTGCCGCTCGGCAGGAAAGAGGCGAAGATGGTGTTGATGAGCAGCGATATCTGCGACACCGATACGCCGAGGAGTGCCGGCAGCATCAGCTTGAGGATGCGCCTGACGCCTTCGTCCTGGAGCGAGAGGGAAAAGCGCGGCAGCATGCCGATCTTCGCCAGGAAGGGCAGTTGCAGGGCGAGTTGCAGAATGCCGCCGAGGAACACCGCCCAGGCCAGCGCCAGCACCGGCGGATCGAAATACGGCGCGGCGAACAGCGCCATGCCGATGAAGGAAAGGTTGAGCAATACTGGGGTGAAGGCCGGCACGGCGAAGCGGCTCCAGGTGTTGAGGATGCCGCCGGCCAGCGACACCAGCGAGATGAACAGGATGTAGGGAAAGGCGATGCGGGTCAGCTCGACGGTCAGTTCGAACTTGGCGGCGTCGGCGGCGAACCCCGGCGCAGAAATGTAGATCAGGACCGGGGTCAGGGCGATGCCGAACAGGGTGACCGCCAGCAGCGCCAGGAAGAGCAGGGTGGCGACATGGTCAGCCAGTCGACGGGTTTCCTCCTCCCCCCGCTTGTTCCTGTATTCGGCCAGGATTGGCACGAAGGCCTGCGAGAAGGCACCTTCGGCGAACATGCGACGGAGCAGATTGGGCAGGCGGAAGGCGACGAAAAACGCGTCGGTAGCGACGCCGGCGCCGAAGGCCCGGGCGATGACGAAATCGCGCACGAAACCCAGGATGCGCGACAGCAGCGTCATGCTGCTGACCGTGGCGAGGGCCTTGAGCAGATTCATGCCGCAATGGTATCGGCTTTGGCAGCCCGTCGCGCAGCTTGCATTCGATCTGGAAAAGGCCTAAAATGCGCCCCTTTTCCAAGCTTTAGCAGATTCCACATGGCCAATTCCGCACAAGCCCGCAAACGTGCCCGCCAGGCGATCAAGCGCCGCGCACGCAATTTCAGCCAGCGCTCCGAACTGCGTACCGCGATCAAGAGCATACGC
Organism: Rhodocyclales bacterium; assembly: GCA_016214145.1. Classification (GTDB taxonomy): domain Bacteria; phylum Pseudomonadota; class Gammaproteobacteria; order Burkholderiales; family Rhodocyclaceae; genus Desulfobacillus. Next base: position 921,752 of record JACRPA010000002.1, on the reverse strand, counting down.
AAGGCGATTGCTGCCGGCGACAAGGCGGCAGCCCAGAAGGTTCTCGGCGAGTCGATGAGCACCATCGACAGCATTGCCGACAAGAAGATCATTCACAAGAACAAGGCAGCTCGCCACAAGAGCCGCCTGTCCGCCGCCATCAAGGCGCTGTAAGTTCAGGCAAGTCCTGCGATTGGCGGCCGGTTCCGGCCGCCATTTTCTTTTCAGTCGTCCGTTTTTGCGTCCGGACGACCCGTGTTGATCACCTGAAGTTCATTGTCCCTGGCGAAGCTGGTGAGGAAGTTGTAGGCCATCGGCTCGACATCATAGAGGCGAACGGCAACATACACGCATTTCTCGCCGAGATGGAGGCCGGGCCGCACGTAGGGGGAATAGCTCATGCGGTGGTCGGCGCCGAAGGCCGACATGATGCCGCACAGGCGTTCGGCCCAGTCGCTGGGGCGGAATTTCTTTCCGTCCAGCGTCAACCCGACGATGATGAAGTTTTCTGGGCGCTTCTCTGACATGGTGCCTGGCGGCCGGGGCCCTGAAAGATGCGTGCCGCCGGAATGAAGGCGCGATTCTAACAGAAAACCCATATTCCCTTATGCCGGCATCAGCCGATTTGAGGCGCTGTGCATGAAATGTGGATTCTGCTTAAGAAATAGGCGGTGCGGCAAAACACATGGAAAAATAAGGGGCTAGCTTGCTTTTTTAGGAATGGATGCATATACTGCGAAAATCCCATTGACCTATATGGGTTTTATATGCAGGCACCCTTGCTGACAAAGTACAGTTTCCGCATCAGGACGCGGGTTGGCCTTGTTGTGGATAACCTGTTGATACCCGGACGAGACGCCGCCGAGGCAGAGCGCAAGCTGCGCCAGATTTATCGCGACTGCCAAATCCTCGACCGGAGCTGCCAGAAACCCGCCGCCAAGGCAGTGCCTGCCAGCTACGAAGACGTGATCGCCCTGATCACGCGTTAGCAAGCCGTTACAGAAAGCCTTTCGCCGCCAGTTCGTCCGTCAGCGCGGCATAGTCCTGCGCGCCGCGCGACGATGCGGCATGGCTGAAGATGTCCCGGTTGCAGGCCGGCGCTTCGGCGATCGCCACGTTCTCCGAGATCACCGTCTCGCACACTTCCTCGCCGAACTGATCGGTCAGACGCCTCTGTATTTCGAAGCTCATGTTGCGGCGTCGGTCGAAGCGGGTCAGCAGGTAGCGGCGCTCGACGCGGCGCTTCAGCACCGGTTCGAGCGCCTGCAGGGTGCGCTCCACCTGAAGCGCGCCACGCAGGGCGAGAAAATCGGAGGATATCGGCACCAGCAGCCTGTCGGCGGCGAACACCGCGTTGAGGGAGAGCACGCCGAGGAACGGGCAGCAGTCGATCACCACGCTGCGCTCGTCGCGGTCGGTGCCGAGATCGTTGAGCCCGTGGTTGAGTCGGTTGAGGATGGTTGGCCCCTTGCCGAAGACTGAATCGACCTTGATGAGTTCGGCATGGGCGGGTATCAGGCGGCCGATGCCGTCCCAGTCGATTTCCAGTTGGGCCAGCGGGCGCCCTTCCTGGTAGAAGGCGTAGACGCTGTCGGAGACATCGCCCAGCGCCTCGCCGTGAACAGCCGAAAGGTGCGCCTGCGGGTCGAGGTCGACCAGAAGAACCTGCTGTTTCCGCCGCGCCATGGCAGCGGCGAGGTTGAGCGCGGTCGTCGTCTTGCCGACCCCGCCTTTCTGGTTGAAAACGGCGATGCGAGCCATGTCGGCCAGTATATACAAGTAGGGCTTTTTCACTTAAGATGCAACTGTGAGCAAGGCGGCGCAAGCCGCCTTTCGCTTTTTGCAGTGGAAAATTGCTGTCACGATTGATTGCCGTCACGATCATGTCGCACCTGATGAACACCTATGCCCGGCTGCCCGTGGCTTTCACGCACGGACAGGGCGCAAGAGTCTTCGACGAGTCCGGCCGCAGCTATCTGGACGCGCTGGCGGGCATCGCCGTTTCCACGCTGGGCCACGCCCATCCGCGCCTCGTCAAGGCCATCGCCGAACAGGCCGGGCGCATCCTGCATACCTCCAATATCTATCGCATCCGCGAACAGGAACAGCTCGGCGATCGACTGGCCACCCTGTCCGGCATGGACGAAGTGTTCCTCTGCAACTCCGGTTGCGAAGCCAACGAGGCCGCCATCAAGCTGGCGCGCATGTTCGGCCACCAGAAGGGCGTTGACGTGCCGGCCATCGTGGTCATGGAAAAGGCCTTCCACGGTCGCACCCTGGCTACGCTGTCGGCCACCGGCAACCGCAAGGTGCAGGCCGGCTTCGAGCCGCTGGTCGGCGGCTTCGTGCGTGTGCCCTTCGACGATCTCGCCGCCGTCGAGCATGTCGCCGCCAACAACCAGAATGTCGTTGCCGTCCTGATCGAGCCGATCCAGGGCGAGGGCGGCATCAACATCGCCCATGCCGAATACCTGCAGGGCCTGCGCCGCATCTGCGACGAACGCGGCTGGCTGCTCATGTTCGACGAGGTGCAGTGCGGCATCGGCCGCACCGGCTGCTGGTTCGCCTGTCAGCACGCCGGAGTGAAGCCGGATGTGATGACCCTTGCCAAGGGCCTCGGCTCTGGCGTGCCGATTGGCGCCTGCCTTACTGCCGGCCAGGCCGCCGGCGTATTCAAGCCGGGCAACCACGGTTCCACCTTCGGCGGCAACCCGCTTGCCTGTACGGCGGCGCTGACCACACTGGCGGTGATCGAGGAGGACGGCCTGCTCAAGCGGGCCGCCGCCCTCGGCGAGACGCTCCGCGCCGACTTCGCCAAGGCGCTTGAGGGACAGGCCGGCGTCGTCGCCATCCGCGGCGACGGCCTCATGATCGGCATCGAACTCGACCGCCCCTGCGGCGAACTGGTGACGCGGGCGCTGCAGCGCGGCCTGCTCATCAACGTCACTGCAGACAAGGTGGTTCGCTTGTTGCCCGCGCTGGTCTTCACCGATGACGACGCGCGGGAACTCGTTGCCATTCTTGCCCCCCTGATCCGGGAATTCCTGGCTTGAGTGCACCATGGCCGCGCCGAAGCATTTCCTGCAGCTGAATGACCTTTCCCGCGACGAGCTGGAGCACGTCTTCGCCCGCACGCGCTGGATCAAGGACAAGTTCAAGCGCTACGAGCCCTATCACCCGCTGTTCGACCGCACGCTGGTGATGATCTTCGAGAAGCAGAGCACGCGCACGCGGCTCTCCTTCGAGGCCGGCATGCACCAGCTCGGCGGCTCGGCCATCTTCCTCAGCACGCGCGACTCGCAGCTCGGCCGCGGCGAGCCGGTGGAGGACGCCGCCCAGGTGATCTCGCGCATGTGCGACATCGTCATGATCCGCACCTTCGAGCAGGACATCATCGATCGCTTCGCGCGGCATTCGCGCGTGCCGGTGATCAACGGTCTGACCAACGAATACCATCCCTGCCAGATTCTTGCCGACATCTTCACCTTCATCGAGCATCGCGGCTCGATCGCAGGCAGGACGGTGGCCTGGATCGGCGATTCGAACAACGTCTGCAACACCTGGCTGCAGGCGGCCGAGGTGTTCGGCTTCAATGTGCACGTGTCGACCCCGCCCGGCTATGAAGTCGAGCCCGAGCGCGCCGGTCTCTATGGCACCGACCATTACGAGGAGTTCGCCGACCCGGCGGACGCCGTGCGTGGCGCCGATCTCGTCACGACCGACGTGTGGACGTCGATGGGCTTCGAAGCGGAGAACGAGGAGCGGCGCCGCGATTTCGAGGACTGGCAGGTCGACGCCGAGATGATGCGGGCGGCCGGCCCGCAGGCCCTCTTCATGCACTGCCTGCCCGCCCATCGCGGCGAGGAGGTCGAAGCCTCGGTCATCGACGGCCCGCAAAGCGTGGTGTGGGACGAGGCGGAGAACCGGCTGCATACCCAGAAGGCCCTCATGGAGTACCTGCTCCTCGGGCGCGTGAAATCCTGAACCAATGAAGCCAGCAATCATGACTCAAGCGAAGAAAAAATCATCCGCCGTCAAGAAAGTCGTCCTCGCCTACTCGGGCGGCCTCGACACCTCCGTCATCCTCAAGTGGCTGCAGGACACCTACGGCTGCGAGGTCGTCACCTTCACTGCCGACCTCGGCCAGGGCGAGGAACTCGAGCCGGCGCGCGCCAAGGCGCTGCAGTTCGGCATCAAGAAGAAGAACATCTTCATCGACGACCTGCGCGAGGAATTCGTGCGCGACTTCGTCTTCCCGATGTTCCGCTGCAACACCGTTTACGAGGGTGAATATCTGCTCGGCACCTCGATCGCCCGCCCGCTCATCGCCAAGCGGCTGGTGGAGATCGCCCGCCAGACCGGCGCCGACGCCATTTCGCACGGCGCCACCGGCAAGGGCAACGACCAGGTGCGCTTCGAACTGGGCGCCTACGCGCTGATGCCGAACGTCAAGGTCATTGCGCCCTGGCGCGAATGGGATTTGCTCTCGCGCGAGAAGCTGATGGCCTACGCCGAGACGCACGGCATTCCGGTGGACATGAAGCACAAGAAGGGCGGTTCGCCCTATTCCATGGATGCCAACCTGCTGCACATCTCCTACGAAGGCCGTCATCTGGAGAATCCGGCGGTCGAGGCCGAGGAATCGATGTGGCGCTGGACGGTGTCGCCGGAGAAGGCGCCGAACAAGGCCGAGTACCTCGACATCCGGTTCGAGCGGGGAGACCCGGTCGCCCTCGACGGCAAAAAGATGAAGCCGCACGAGCTGCTCGCCAAACTCAACCAGATCGGCGGCAAGCACGGCATCGGCCGCCTCGACCTGGTCGAGAACCGCTACGTCGGCATGAAGTCGCGCGGCTGCTACGAAACCCCGGGCGGCACCATCCTGCTCAAGGCGCACCGCGCCATCGAGTCGGTGTGCCTCGACCGCGAAGTGGCGCACCTCAAGGACGACCTGATGCCGCGCTACGCCAGCCTGATCTACAACGGCTACTGGTGGAGCCCCGAGCGGCGCGCCCTGCAGGCGCTGATCGACCACACCCAGCAGAGCGTGAACGGCTGGGTGCGGCTCAAGCTCTACAAGGGCAACGTCATTCTCGTCGGCCGCGACTCGAAGACCGACTCGCTGTTCGACCCGACCATCGCCACCTTCGAGGACGACGCCGGCGCCTACGACCAGCGCGACGCGGGCGGCTTCATCAAGCTCAACGCCCTGCGCATGCGCATCGCCGCGAACCGCGCGCGCAAGAAGCGCTGAGATGACGGTCCTTCCCCCGCCCCCTTCCCCGCGGGAAGGGGTGACGCTGGTTCAGCCGCTGCACGGCTTCCGCGTCGCTGGCATCAGGCCTCCTTGGGACGGCCCGGCGGAGGCCTGAGAATGCAGGGCACGCTGTTCGGCTTCACCGAGCAGGAGGTGGCGGATTTCGGCATGACCTTCCTCCTCGGCGGGTTCATGCTCTACATGCTGTTCATCATCGGCGAACTGGCCTGGAAGTCGAAGGCCGGCAAGATGGGCACCTTCATTCTGTTTTTCGTTCTGGCCTTCGGCATGCTGGGATTTGCCGCCAAGGCCATCATCAAGAAGCTCTGGGGAATCTGATATGTCAGTGTTGAAAAATGAGTTCGATAACGTTTCCGTGGTCAAGAAGGCCAACGTCTACTTCGACGGAAAGTGCATCAGCCATACCGTGCTGTTTGCGGACGGCGCGAAGAAGACCGTCGGCGTGATCTTCCCGTCCAAGCTCGTCTTCAACACGGCCGCGCCGGAAGTCATGGAGATCAACGCCGGCCGTTGCCGCGTCCGCCTGAAGGGGGAAAGTCAGTGGCGGGAATACGGCGCCGGCGAACAGTTCAGCGTAACGGGCAACAGCAGTTTCGAGATCGAGACGGTGGAGCTGCTGGACTACGTCTGTCACTTCAAGTAAAGGGAACCGTTTACCCGCCAGCGGAGGAAGCCATGCCGTCATTCGATATCGTTTCCGAAGTCAATCAGGTCGAGTTGCGCAACGCTCTTGAGCAATCCAACAAGGAGATCGCCAACCGCTTCGACTTCAAGGGCTCCGACGCCCGCATCGAGCAGGGCGAAGGCACCCTGACCCTCTTTGCCGACGACGAGTTCAAGCTCGGCCAGGTCTACGACGTCCTCACCGCCAAGCTCGCCAAGCGCAATGTCGATGTGCGCTACCTCGATCGCGGCGAGATCGAGAAGGTGAGCGGCAACAAGGTCAAGCAGGTCGTGACGGTCAAGGAAGGCGTCGCCGGGGAACTGGCCAAGAAGATCGTCAAGGCGATCAAGGACAGCAAGCTCAAGGCGCAGGCCAGCATCCAGGGCGAGGCGGTGCGCGTCTCCGGCGCCAAGCGGGACGTGCTGCAGGAAGCCATCGCACTGGTGCGCAAAACCGTCACCGACGTCCCGCTGCAGTTCAACAACTTCAGGGACTGATTAGGGCCTGTTCGCACAGACGGAATTAGTGCGAACAGGCCCTAGTCCCGCGGCAACCCGGCTATCCAGCGCGTGTAGATTCCATCGGCGACGGCGTTGAGCGCTGCCACCTTCGACCTCATGCCCGCCTGCATGGCCTCAGGCGACTGCACCGCTGGGCTGTTCGCTGCGGCGATTTCCCCGGCGCCATCCTTGCACCACTGCCGGATCATCTCCTCCGTCATCTCGACGTGGCATTGCATGCCGAAAGCCTTGCCCAGCGCGTAGGCCTGGTTGGCGCAATGATCGCTCTCCAGCAGGCGCACGGCGCCGGGCGGGATGCTGAAGGTTTCGCCGTGCCAGTGGAAGGTCTCGAAGCCGGCCATTCCGCCGAACCAGTTTCGCGCCGCGTCATTGTCCAGCACCCGCACCGGCCCCCAGCCGATCTCCTTCAGCGGGTTCTTCGTGATGGTGCCGCCGAGCGCCTTGGCAATGAGCTGGCCGCCGAGGCAATGGCCGAGCACCGGCAGGTCGGCGGCGACGGCGGCGCGGATCAATTCGCACGATTGCGCGACCCAGGGCAGCGGATCGTTCACGCTCATCGGTCCGCCCATGAACACCAGTCCGGAAAAACCGTCGATGCCGGACGGAACGGCTTCCCCTGCGTCGATCCTGACGAGCCGCCAGGGGATCGAGTGGCGGTCGAGGAATGTGGCAAAATAGCCCGGACCTTCAGTGTGGAAATGGCGGAAGATGGCAATCGGTTTCATGATGAACAAGTGGGTGCGGCGAGTGCTGAATTCTAGCCTTTCCGCGCTTTGTTGCGCATTCGCGGCCTTTCCGGCCTGGGCCGTCGATGTCGGCGTGGTCGGCCTGTTTCCCGGCAAGGCGGTGCTGGTCATCGACGGGGGGGAACCGCGTACCCTTTCGGTCGGCGCCAACGTCAGCGGCGTCAGGCTGATTGCCGTTGACCAGGACAGCGCCACGGTCGAGATCGTCGGCAAGCGCCAGCGCCTGTCCATCGGCCAGCACGCGCACTCCGGCGGCAATGGCGGCGAGGCGCAGACCACCAACCTGACCGCCGACAGCCGCGGCCATTTCATCACCACCGGCACGGTCAATGGCGCGACGGTGCGCTTCCTGGTGGACACCGGCGCCACCAGCGTGGCCCTCGGCGCCTCCGATGCACGCCGCGCCAACGTCAATCTGGGCAGCGGCCGGCCGATCATGGTGCAGACGGCGAACGGCATCACCCAGGCCTGGCTGGTCACGTTCGACAACGTGCGGGTGGGCGATGTCACCCTGCACGGCGTCGAGGGGACGGTACACCAGCACGACATGCCGATGGCGCTCCTCGGCATGAGCTTCCTCAATCGCATGGAAATGAAGCGCGACGGGCAGACCATGACGCTGCGCAAGCGTTACTGAATTGAGCACTTCGCCCCGCATGCCGAAACAGCAATCCGTCGTGCCGACGGCCGACTGGCTGCGCCAGCGCCTCGCCGGGCCGCGCCTGTTGAAAACCGTGGAGGAGGACGCCGTGCCGGAGAGGCTGACGCCTGCCGCCGTGCTGGTGCCGGTCATCGATCGGCCGGAAGGGCTGACGGTGCTGTTCACCCAGCGCACCGCCCACCTCAACGACCACGCCGGCCAGGTGAGTTTTCCCGGCGGCCGCTGCGAGGCCGCCGACGCCTCCCCGGTGTTCACGGCATTGCGCGAAACCGAGGAGGAAATCGGCCTCGATCCCGAGTTGATCGAGATCCTCGGCATCCTGCCCGAATACCGCACCGGCACCGGCTTCAGCGTCACCCCGGTGGTCGGCCTGGTTCGCCTGCCCTTGGATCTCAGCCTGGACAGCTTCGAGGTGGCCGAGGTGTTCGAGACGCCGCTCTCCTTTCTGCTCGATCCGGCCAACCACCAGCGCCACAGCATGGAGATCGGCGGCGTGCTGCGCCACTATTACGCCATGCCCTACGAGGGGTATTTCATCTGGGGCGCCACCGCGGGCATGCTGGTGAGCCTGCAACGCCTGCTCTACGGCGAGTAGTGCGATAATCCGGACGTTTCGTCAGCCGTTTCGCCTCCCCCCCATGACCGTCATCTCCCTCATCGTCGTCCTGCTGCTGGAGCAGTTGCGACCGCTGGCCGAGCGCAAGGTGGTCGCCGTGCCGCTGTCGCACTATGCACGCTTCTTCGAGGGACACTTCAACGACGGCCAGGAGCGCCACGGCATGATCGCCTGGCTGCTGGCGGTGCTGCCGGCGACGATCGCCTGCGCCGCGATCTATTTCGCGCTGATGGCGGTGAATCCGCTGCTCGGCTTCCTCTGGAACGTGGCGATCCTCTATCTGGCCCTGGGTTTCCGCCAGTTCAGCCACTATTACACCGATATCCACCTGGCGCTGCGCATGGGCGAGACGGAACGCGCCCGTGGCCTGCTCGGCGAATGGCGCGGCCGCGCGGCCGACGGCCTCAACGCCACCGAGATCGCGCGCCTGGCCATGGAGGAGGCGCTGGTCGCCTCGCACCGCCATGTCTTCGCCGTAGTCGTCTGGTTCGTCCTGCTGCCGGGGCCGGCCGGCGCCCTGATGTACCGTCTGGCCTACTATTTCAGGCGCCATTGGGGCGAACGGCGCGACGCCGAATTCGGCGCCTTCGGCCGCTTTGCCACGCGGGCTTTCGCCGTCATCGACTGGCTGCCGGTGCGCATCACCGCGGCGGCCTTTGCCGTCGTCGGCGACTTCGAGGATGCGGTTTACTGCTGGCGCACCCAGGCGGCGCGCTGGCCGGACGAGGCAGCGGGTATACTGCTGGCAAGCGGTGCCGGCGCACTGGGCGTGCGCCTGGGGCAGCCGATCATTGAATCGGGCGAAGTGACGGAAAGACCCGAACTGGGACTGGGCGAGGAGGCCGACGCCGATTTCATGCAGAGCGGAATCGGCCTGGTGTGGCGCACGTTGGTGCTCTGTTTGTTGCTGCTGACGCTGCTCGGCGTCGCCAGTTGGGCAGGTTGATTTCCTAGGAGTTACGAAATGGCTGACAAGAGAGAAGTGGTAGTTCTGAGCGCCGTGCGCAGCGCTGTGGGTACCTTCAGCGGCGCGCTCGCCGGCATGGAGCCGGCCGATCTCGGCGGCGTGGTCTTCAAGGAGGCGATCGCCCGTTCCGGCGTCGATCCGAAGCAGATCAGCTTTGCCACGGTCGGCAACTGCATCCCGACCGAATCGCGCTATGCCTATGTGGCGCGGGTGTCGACCATCCAGGCCGGCATGTCGATGGATTCGGTGGCCTTCGCGGTGAACCGCCTGTGCGGCTCCTCGCAGCAGGCCATCGTCAATTCGGCGCAGGCCATCCTGCTTGGCGATGCCGATTTTGCGCTCGGCGGCGGCGTCGAGGTAATGTCGCGCGGCGCCTACCTGATGCCGACGCTGCGCTCGGGCGCGCGCATGGGCGACACCCAGGCGATCGATGCCATGGTCGCTGTGCTGACCGACCCGTTCGGCGTCGGCCACATGGGCATCACCGCCGAGAACCTGGCGGTCAAGCACGGCATTTCGCGTGAAGCGCAGGACGCCTTCTCCGTCGAGTCGCAGACGCGCGCGGCGAAAGCCATCGCCGAAGGCCGCTTCAAGTCGCAGATCGCGCCGATCACCCTGAAGACCCGCAAGGGCGATGTGGTGTTCGACACCGACGAGCATCCGCGCGCCGGCACGACGATGGAATCGCTGGCGAAGATGAAGCCGGCCTTCAAGAAGGACGGCACGGTGACGGCCGGCAACGCATCGGGCATCAACGATGCCGCCGCCGCGCTGATCCTGGCCGATGCCGCCAGGGCCGCCGCGGGCGGCCACAAGCCGATCGCCCGCCTGGTCGCCTACGCCATCGCCGGGGTGCCCAACGACGTGATGGGGGAGGGGCCGATTCCCTCGACCAAGGTCGCGCTGCAGAAGGCCGGTCTCACCCTGGACAAGATCGACGTCATCGAGTCCAACGAAGCCTTCGCCGTGCAGTCGCTGACCGTGGCCAAGGGCCTCGGCTTCGATCCGGCCAGGACCAACGTCAACGGCGGCGCCATCGCGCTCGGCCATCCGGTCGGCGCCACCGGCGCGGTGATCGTCACCAAGCTGCTGCACGAACTGATCCGCGTCAACGGCCGCTACGGTATCGCCACCATGTGCATCGGCGGCGGCCAAGGCATCACGACGATCTGGGAGCGCGTGTAGCGCGGCTTCGCAGGAAGCAGGACTGAACGGGCCGGGTGACCGGCCTGTTTCATTTTGGGCGTCGCGCCGCCGTATTGTGGAGACTGACTTTTATTTTCCGCAGGATGCGCAGAGCGCGTGGAACTGATCGAGCCGACGCGGACTGATATTGCCGCCCGCCACGGCGGCGCGCAGGGCGCAGTCGGGCTCGCGGTCGTGGCGGCAGTCGCGGAAGCGGCACTTGTCGAGATAGGGCAGGAATTCGCGGAAGCCCTGCTCGATCTCGGCGCGCGTCAGGTGCGCCAGGCCGAATTCCTGCATGCCGGGGCTGTCGATGAGGGTGCTGTTGGCGTCGAGGCGGTAGAGCCGGGTGTGGGTGGTGGTGTGCTTGCCGGAATCCAGCGCTTCGGAAATTTCGCGCACGGCGGCCTGGGCCTGCGGCAGCAGGGCGTTGATGAGCGTGGACTTGCCCATGCCGGATTGCCCGACCAGCACGCTGCACTGCCCGGCGAGGAGGGGCAGCAGCGCCGTCCCGTCGCGCTTCGCGCACAGTTCCACCACCGGATAGCCGAGCGCATGGAAGGGCGCCAGCTGTTTGCGTGCGGCCTCGGCCTTGTCGGCGAGGTCGGTCTTGTTCAGGACGATCGCCACGCGCATGTGCTGCTGTTCGGCGGAGACGATGCAGCGCGTCACCAGTTCGTCGCTGAAGCTCGGCTCGGCGGCGACGACGATGACGGCCTGCGTGGCGTTGGCGGCGAAGAGCTTCTGGCGGAAGGCGTCGCTGCGGTAGAGCAGCGTGCTGCGCGGCGCCACGGCGGCGATGACGCCGTGGTCGGGCGCGGAGAGATCCACCGTGACGCGGTCGCCGCAGGCGACGTGGCTTTTCTTGCCGCGCGGATAGCAGAGAGCGAAGCCGCCGTCGTCCAGCGCGATTTCGTATTGCCGGCCGAAGGCGGCGACGACGGTGCCGGCCTGGCTCAAGGGCGGGTCAGCGCTTCGATCTTCGCTGCGCAGATGAAGTCGTTGAGGGAGATGCCACCGACCGAATGCGTCGAGTACGCGACGCGGCAGCGGTTGTAGCCGAAGGCGATGTCCGGGTGGTGGTCCTGCTGTTGCGCGATGCGTGCGACGGCGTTGACGAAGGCCATTGTTGTTTCGTAGTCTGGGAAGGCGAAGGACTTGGCGATCGTATTGCCGTCGCTTTCCCAGCCGGGCAGCAGCGCCAGCAGCGTTGCCAGTCGCGCCGCGTCGAGGCGGTGGCCCGCGCCGGAGAGCGGCGCGCACTGGCCCTGGGCGAGATCCCGGAACGTCACCTTACTTGAACTTGTAGAACTGCTGGTTGAGGTGGGCGGCGGCATGTTCCTCCTCTTCCGGGAACCAGCCGGCGTTGACCTGGGCGTTGCAGGCGGCGATGCGCTGCTGCAGCGCCTTCGGGGTCTGGATCTTGCGGTCGATGCGCGTGTAGATGTCCGAGCCGCTGCCGCCGACGAGGCGCTGGTGGCAGGCGACGCACTTGGCGTCGTGCAGCTTCTTGCCGACTTTCGGGTCGCCTTTGGGAAAGGGATTGGCGGCGGCCGCCAGCGGCCACAGCGCGAGGAGTGCGATCAGGGTTTTGTTCATGGTCTCTCCTAAACTGTTTTCAGTTGCGCGATGCGCGCCGCCGCCGGCGGGTGGGAATCGTAGAAGGTTGAGTAGAGCGGGTCGGGGGTCAGCGTGGCGGCGTTGTCGCGGTAGAGCTTGACCAGCGCGGCAACGAGATCGCCGGCGCCGGCCTGCCGCGCGGCATAGGCGTCGGCCTCGTATTCGTGGCGGCGCGAGAAGGCGCTCATCAGCGGCGCCAGCGGGAAGGTGAACACCGGTATGGCCAGCGAGAAGAGCACCAGCGCCGCCGCGGTGCCGCGCGAAGTCATGCCCAGCCCTTCGTAGAACCACGGCGCGTCGATCAGGCCGCCGAGCAGCCAGAGGAAGCCGAAGCTCGCCAGCGCCAGCACGCCGATGCGCTTCCAGACGTGGTGGCGCTTGTAGTGGCCGAGTTCATGCGCCAGCACGGCCTCGATTTCGGCCGGGGCGAGCTTTTCCAGCAGCGTGTCGAAGAAGACGATGCGCTTGGCCTGGCCGAAGCCGGTGAAATAGGCATTGCCGTGGGCGGAGCGCTTCGATCCGTCCATGACGAAGAGCCCGCTGGCGCGGAAGCCGCAGCGTGCCAGCAGCGCCTCGATGCGCGCTTTCAGGGGCGCGTCGGCGAGCGGCGTGAATTTGTTGAAGAGCGGCGCGATCACGGTCGGATAGATGAGCAGCGCCAGAAGGTTGAAGCCGAGCCAGAACAGCCAGACGTAGAGCCACCAGTGAGCGCCCATCCGCTCCATCAGCCACAGCACCGCCAGCAGCACCGGCAGGCCGATCGCCGCGCCGAGCAGCGCGCCCTTGGCGAGATCGATTGCGAACAGGCGCAGGGACATCTTGTTGAAACCGAAGCGTTCCTCGATGATGAAGGTGCGGTAGAGCGAGAAGGGCAGGTCGACGAGCGAGCTCAGCACGACGAGGCCGCCGATGAAGGCCAGGCCGTGCGCCAGGCCGTCGAGGCCGAGCGCCGTCCACGCCGAATGCAGGGCCTGCAGGGCGCCGCCGAGGGTGAGCGCCAGCACGAAGAGCGCGCCGGCGGCGACCTCGATCATGGCCAGGCGCACCTTGGCCACGGTGTAGTCGGCGGCGCGCTGGTGGGCTTCCAGCGCGACGGTTTCGCGGAAGGCTTCCGGCACGGCGTCGCGGTGCGCGGCGACATGGCGGATGTGGCGCCGTGCCAGCCACAGGCGCAACGCGGTGGTCAGGGTGAGGGCGGCGAAAAACAGCGTGGTGAAGGCGGCGGTCATCGTGGAGTCATGAAAGGATATGAACTGTGACAGAATGCGGGCTTTCCAGTTCTCGTGAAATTATGGCACAGGAACCCAACAACCTCATCTGGCTGGACATGGAAATGACCGGCCTCGATCCCGACCGCGACCGCGTCATCGAGATCGCCATGGTGGCGACGGACAGCGCGCTGAATACCCTGGCCGAATCGCCGGTGGTGGTGGTGCACCAGCCCGACGCCGTGCTCGACGCCATGGACGAGTGGAACAGGAGCACCCACGGCAAGTCGGGTCTTGTCGACAAGGTGCGCGCTTCGCAGACCGACGAGGCGGCGGCGACGGCGCAGCTGCTGGCGTTCATGCGCCAGTACGTTCCGGAGCGCACCTCGCCGATGTGCGGCAACTCGATCTGCCAGGACCGCCGTTTCATGGCGCGCTGGCTGCCCGGCCTGGAGGCGTATTTCCACTACCGCAACCTGGATGTCAGCACGCTGAAGGAACTGGCGCGGCGCTGGAAGCCGGAGGTCTACAAGGGCGTGGTGAAGAAGGGCGCGCACACGGCGCTGGCGGATATCCACGAGTCGATCGAGGAATTGCGCTACTACCGCGACAACTTCATCAGGCTGTAATCAGGCTTTCAGCCAGGCGCGGATGGCGGCGAGCAGACCGGCGGTGGAGGCATCGAACTCCCCTTCGCCCGTGAGCATCTTCGGCAGGAGTTCGCGCGCCATCTGCTTGCCGTGCTCGACGCCCCACTGGTCGAAGCTGTTCACGCCCCACAGGCAGCCCTGCACCACCACCTTGTGCTCGTAAAGGGCGATCAGGCTGCCCAGCGTGCGCGGCGCGAGGCGCGGCATCAGCAGCGTCGTGCTCGGCTGGTTGCCCGGGCAGGCCAGGTGCGGCGCCAGGCGCGCTGCCTCCGCTTCGGTTTTTCCGGCGACAATCAACTGGGCCTTCGCTTCCTCGAGCGTTTTGCCTTTCATCACTGCGGCGCTCTGCGCCAGGGCGTTGGCGACCAGCGCTTCCTGTTCCGGGCCGGCGTCTCCGACTGGGACGACGAAGTCGATCGGCGTCAGCCGCGTGCCCTGGTAGAAGAGCTGGTGGAAGGCGTGCTGGCCGACCGAGCCGGCCATGCCCCAGAGGATCGGTGCGGTGGCGCAGCCGACGTCCTCGTTGCCGAGCGTCACGCGCTTGCCGTTGCTTTCCATCTCGAGCTGCTGCAGGTAGGCCGGCAGCAGTCCGAGACGATGCGCGTAGGGGATCACGGCGAGCGATTCGGCGCCGAGGAAGTCGATGTTCCACAGGCCGACGAGGGCCATCACCACGGGCAGGTTCCCGGCGTAGGGCGCAGACAGGAAATGCTCGTCCATCTCGCGCGCGCCGGCGAGCAGTTCCTCGAAAGCGTCCATGCCGATGGAACAGGCCAGCGGCAGGCCGATGGCCGACCACATCGAGAAACGCCCGCCCACCCATTCCGGCATGGCCAGGCAGTTTTCCGCCGGGATGCCGAAGGCCTGGGCCGCGGCGACGTTGTTGCTGACGGCGAGGAAATGCCGCGCCGGGTCGGCGTCGCCGAGCCAGGCGCGCGCGGCGCGGGCGTTGGCCAGCGTCTCCTGCGTCGTGAAGGTCTTCGAGGAAACGATGAACAGCGTGCGCGCCGGGTCGAGGTCGCGCACCGTATCGGCGAACTCCGCCGGGTCGATGTTGGCGACGAAGCGCACTGTCAGCTTCGGATCGGCGTATTCGCCGAGCGCCTGCGCGGCCATGCGCGGGCCGAGATCGGAGCCGCCGATGCCGAGGTTGACGACGGCATTGATCGGCGCGCCGCCGCTGCCGCGCCATTCGCCTGAACGAATGGCGCCGGCCAGTTCGCGCATGCGCGAACGCGTGGCGATCACCTCGGGCAGCACGCCCTTGCCGGCGGCGCGGTAGGGCCGCTCGGCGCGCAGGGCGATGTGCAGGGCGGCGCGGTTTTCCGTGGCGTTGATGGCCTCGCCGTCGGTCATGCGGCGCAGGAAGCCGGCCAGGTCGCGCGCCTCGGCGAGCCGGACGAGGAGACCGAGCGTTTCGGCGGTGAGACGCTGTTTGGAAAAGTCGGCCAGCAGCTCGCCGCAGCGCAGCGACAGACGTGCGAAGCGCTGCGCATCCGCGGCGAAGAACTCGTTGAGATGCTTACCCGCCAGCGCGTCGCGGTGTGCTGCGAGCGCCTGCCATTGGGGGGTTTGCGCGAGCGGCGTCATTTTCTGGCGTAAAGGCGGAAGCGTTCGTTGCGGTCGCTGGGGCGGTGGCCTTCCCAAATCTTGCGCCAGCCCGTGCCCGGCGGCAAGACTTCGCTTTGCGCAGTGCCCTGGCTCAGGTAGAGACTGCACTGGGCGGCGGCGCGGCCACCCTCGCGCTGCAGGGCGATGCCGGCGAAGTAGTGCAGGGCGGCCCGCTGCGTATTGCCCAGGCCGCGTCCGCCGACGCAACTGTCAACGGTCGGCAGGGCGGCCTTCAGGTTGCTGAAGACGGCACGATAGCTTCGGCCGTGGTCGATCCACGGCGTCCACAGGGCAACGAGCAGGCCCCAGCAGAGCAGGACGCCGGCGGCCCAATGGGTTGCGCCGCGCTGGGGCGCTCGCGGGCTCTTGAAGATCAGCCACAGCCAGGCAAAAGTCAGTCCCAGCGAGACGGCGAAGGCAGGCGTCGAGAAATGGGCGACGAAGCCCGGCTCCAGTCTGGCGAAATTGTTGGCGATGCGGGGCGGCACGCCGGCAACCATCGCCACCCAGCCCAGCCAGATGAGGCCGGCCAGCAGGGTGAAGGTCATCATGCCGAACCAGTCGAAGGCGTTGGCTGCGCCGCGCCGCAAGGACAGCGTGGCCGGCGCGGCGAGCAGGACCAGCGGCGGCAGCAGCGGCAGGACGTTTAGGCTGCGCGGCTCGGAGAAGGCGCTCTGCACGCCGAGAAGGACGAAAAAGGAAAACAGCGGGATGAGAATGCGCGGTTCGCGCAGTCGGCGCCGTTCCTTCCACAGTGTCCATAGCGCCAGCGGCAGCGCCGGCCAGGCGAACCAGCTGAGTATCTTGAGGTATTCCCAGGGCGCCATTGGCCAGTTGGCCTGCAGCCGCAGGTCGGCCATTTCCTGTGACCACCACAGGCCGAGGGCGGCGGGATCCCGCCAGTAGAGCGCCAGCGGCCAGGAGAGGATCAGCGGCGCCGCGATGGCCAGTGCGGCGAGCATGCCGCGCGCCGCCTGCGGTGTGCGCAGGTGGGAGGAAACGAGCGGCAGGAGCATCAGCGCCGGCGCCAGCGCCAGAAGTGCGGGCAGGCCTTGGGCGAGGAAGCCGAGCCCCAGCGCGCTGCCGGCCAGGGCGCCGCCGCGGACGGGATGCTGCGGCAGCAGGGCGAGGCCATAGTAGAGCGCGGCGGCGGCGGCGAGCATGGCCGTGGCGGGTTGGGTTTCATGCGCATGCACCAATATTCCCAGGGTGCCGATGGCGACCAGGGTCGCGCCGCGTGCCGCTTCCAGGCCGATCAGCCGCCGCGCCGCGCCGGCCAGGCAATACAGCATGATGCCAACAAACAGACCGGAGGCCAGCCGCGCCGCATCGTGCAGGGGCAGGACGAGACCGAACGCCTTGGTCAGCACGGCGGCGACCCAGTAGTAGAGCGGGGGCGAGTAGAGCCAGGGTTCGCCTGCCAGGCGCGGCAGGAGCCAGTTGCCGCCATCGACAATGGAGAATGCCACGCCGAAGTGCATGGCGTCCTCGTTCTTCCAGGGGTCATGGCCGACCAGGCCGGACAGCAGGTAGAGCGCGCAGAAGGCGATCAGTACGGCGCCGCGCGGCGGAAAGGCGAAGGGCAGGCGCGGCAGGGGCATCATTCGTCGGGTTCGGGTTGTTTTATGCCGGCGGGGAGATTGTACCCAGCGCGGGCTTAAAAAGCAGAAAGGCAGCCGAAGCTGCCTAACAGGGAAAGGCAGTCAAGCTGCCTTTGGCTGAATTGTCCGGCAGATCAGGCGGCGGCCTGTTTCTTGCCGTATTTCTGGTTGAATCGCTCGACGCGGCCGGCGGTGTCGATCATCTTCTGCTTGCCGGTGTAGAAGGGGTGGCAGGCGGAGCAAACTTCGACATGAAGCGGCTTGCCGCTGGTGGAGCGGGTCTTGAACTTGTTGCCGCAGCTGCAGGCGACGTCGATCTCGACGTAATTCGGATGGGTATCGGCTTTCATGGGGTTCCTCTGTTTAGCAGGGGGACGGCGAATGTGGCCGTCCGGAAAACTGTGCATTATCCATGATAATCATGGGCTTTGCAATCCCTGGTCAGCCCCGGCGCATGGCGTCGTAAAACTCGGCGTTGCTCTTCGTCGCGCGTATCTTGTCGAGCAGGAATTCCATCGCCTCGAGGTCGTCCATGTTGTAGAGCAGCTTCCTCAGCACCCAGACCTTCTGCAGGATTTCCGGCTTCAGCAGCAGTTCCTCGCGGCGGGTGCCCGAGCGGTTGACGTTGATGGCCGGATAGACGCGTTTCTCCGCCATGCGCCGCTCCAGGTGGATCTCCATGTTGCCGGTGCCCTTGAACTCCTCGTAGATGACGTCGTCCATGCGGCTGCCGGTGTCGATCAGGGCGGTGGCGATGATGGTGAGCGAGCCGCCTTCCTCGATGTTGCGGGCGGCGCCGAAGAAGCGCTTCGGCTTCTGCAGGGCGTTGGCATCGACGCCGCCGGTGAGCACCTTGCCGGAGGCCGGCACCACGGTGTTGTAGGCGCGCGCCAGGCGGGTGATGGAGTCGAGCAGGATGACCACGTCCTTCTTGTGTTCGACCAGGCGCTTGGCCTTCTCGATGACCATCTCGGCGACCTGGACGTGGCGCGAGGCCGGCTCGTCGAAGGTCGAGGCGACCACTTCGCCCTTCACCGAGCGCGTCATTTCCGTCACTTCCTCGGGGCGCTCGTCGATGAGCAGGACGATCAGCGCGACGTCGGGGTGGTTGGTGGCGATGGCGTGGGCGATGTGCTGCATCATCACCGTCTTGCCGCTTTTCGGGCTGGCCACCAGCAGGCCGCGCTGGCCCTTGCCGATCGGCGCGATCATGTCGATGACGCGCGAGGTGATGTTTTCCTCCGCCCTGATCTCGCGCTCCAGCCTGAGCACCTCGGTCGGATGCAGCGGCGTCAGGTTCTCGAAGAGGATCTTGTGCTTGGAGTTCTCCGGCGGCTCGTTGTTGACCTTGTCCACCTTGACCAGCGCAAAGTAGCGCTCGCCGTCCTTCGGCGTGCGGATCTCGCCCTCGATAGAGTCGCCCGTATGCAGGTTGAAGCGGCGGATCTGCGAGGGGGAGACGTAGATGTCGTCCGTGCCGGCCAGGTACGAGGTGTCGGGCGAGCGCAGGAAGCCGAAGCCGTCTGGCAGCACTTCCAGCGTGCCGTCGCCGAAGATGTTCTCGCCTTTCTTGGCGCGGTTCTTCAGAAGGGCGAAGATCAGTTCCTGCTTGCGCAGGCGGTTGGCGCCGTCGATCTCGCTGGCAATGGCCATTTCGAGCAGTTCGCCGACGTGGAGAGTCTTGAGCTCCGATAAATGCATAACGACCCAGAGGTGAGGTGGTGAAGCGGAAAGGGGAACTTCGAGAGTTCGGGGGAAAAGGTTATTTGGGGTTTACAGCCGGGACAGCACCCGCGCCGCGGAGAGAGGCTGGTTTTCTGCCGTGGCGCGGAGGGGATTCAGGCGGAACTGTATGTCTTTCAGAGATTGCTGTCAATAAATGCCGTCAGCTGGGACTTGGAGAGGGCGCCGACCTTGGTCGCCTCGACGTTGCCGTTCTTGAACAGCATCAGGGTCGGGATGCCGCGGATGCCGAACTTGGCCGGCGTCTCCTGGTTGTCGTCGATGTTGAGCTTGGCCACCTTGAGCTTGCCCGCGTATTCCTTTGAAACGTCGTCCAGGATGGGGGCGATCATCTTGCACGGGCCGCACCACTCGGCCCAGTAGTCCACCAGGACGGGGGTGGCCGATTGCAGCACCTCGGCCTCGAAGTTGGCGTCGGTGACGTAGTGAATGTGCTCGCTCATTGTTTCCTCGCAATGTGAAGTGTGGCCGGTCGCGCGGGCGCCGGGGATGGGTCAAGGGTCGTTTGGCGGTAAGGCAGGGACTAAAGCCGGGATCTGCTTGTGCTTGTGCAGGCTATCCTAGCGAAAAAGCCGCCGCAAGGGAAGTGCGGCGGATGCGTCCCCGAAGGGCGGATTGCCCTATGCTAATATCCGCATACACCAGCCTGATCCCGTCATCCCCTTAGGAAAACAAAGGAACACCGCCATGACTTATGTGGTGACCGAACCCTGCATCAAGTGCAAGTACACCGACTGCGTAGACGTCTGCCCGGTCGATTGCTTCCGCGAAGGCCCCAATTTCCTCGTCATCGATCCCGACGAGTGCATCGACTGCACCCTCTGCGTGGCCGAGTGCCCGGTCGAGGCCATCTTCGCCGAGGACGACGTGCCCGAGGCGCAGAAGCGCTTCACGGCGCTGAACGCCGAACTGGCCAAGCTGTGGAAACCCATCGTCGAGCGCAAGGATCCCCTGCCCGACGCCGACGAGTGGGCCAAGGCGAAGGACAAGCTGGACAAGCTGGAACGCTGACATTCCGCGGCCATGCCCGAGGCCGCGCGCCCCGTCATAACCCTCCGCATCCCCGCTTCGGCGGACTTTGTCGCCTGCTGCGCGCAGCGCATCGTCGAGACCTGCCGATCGCAGCTGCCCGATCTCTCCGCGCTCCTGATCGTGCTTCCCGGCCCGGCCCTGGCGCCCGGACTGCGCCAGGCTCTGGCCGCGGCGGCCGGCCGCGCGCTGCTGCTGCCGCGCATCGCCACCCTGGCCCAGCTGGCGGCAGCCGCGAATGCCGGCGGCCAGCCGGACAGCCAGCGCCAGCTGGCGCTCTACCGGCAGTTGCGCGAGCGGGCCTGGTTCGCCGATAGCGCCCTGTGGGAGATCTGCGCCGAACTCATCGCGCTCTTCGATGAACTGAACGAGCGCGCCATCGGCCTGCCGGAAGACGAGGCGGTGCTGCTGGCCCGCCTCGAACGGGCCTACGATGCGCGCGGTTCCCAACTGCTGCGCTTCGAGGCCGAGGTGGTGCACCGTCTCTGGCGGGCGGAGGCGTCCGGTCCCCCCGGCCGCCATGCCGCCATGGCGATGGCCCTGGCGCTGCTTGCCGACAAGGCAGCGACACCCCTGTTCATGCTGTGCGAGGGCGAACCGCGGCCGATCGAGGCGGCCTTCCGCCAGGCCTGGGCGGCGCGGCAGCCGGTGACGGTTTTCCAGCCGCAGCGCGCCGCCGCCGATGCGCCGCTGATGCAGGCGCTCAACTTTGTCTGGCCGCCCGATGCGGGCGAGCCGCCGCCGCTGGCCGGCCGGGCCGACGCGGCACGCGCGGCCCTGCCGGAGAGCCCGCTGGCGGGTCGCCTGCGGCTGATCGGCGCGGCCAGCCTGGAAGAGGAGGCCGCGGCCGTCGCTTCGGAGGTGAAGCGTTGGCTGGCCTCCGGCCGCAAATCCATTGCCCTGGTGGCGGCCGATCGCGTGGCGGCGCGCCGCGCGCGGGCGCTGCTCGAGCGCAACGGTATCCTGGTGCAGGACGAGACCGGCTGGAAGTTGTCGACCACCCGGGCCGCAGCCCTGGTCGACGCCTGGCTGGAGGTGGTGGCGGCGGATGCCTATCACCGCGATCTGCTGGACCTCGTCAAATCCCCTTTCGTCTTCGGCGACCTGGCGGAGGAGGGACGGCAGGCCGGCCTGCTGCAGCTGGAGGACGGGCTGGCGCGCCACAATCTGGCCTACGGACTGGGCCGCTACGAGGCGGTGCTGGCGCGGGAAGCCGGCTACGGCGAGGCGGTGGCCCTGCTCAAGCGCGTGGCGGTGGCGCGCCGCGCCATGCCGCGCGGAAGCGCCTCGATCGCCGACTGGCTGGCCGGACTGGAGCAGGCGCTGGGCGAACTGGGCGCCTTGCCCGGCCTGGCGGGCGACGAAGCCGGGGCGACCCTGATCGAGCTGCTGCGCTTGCGGCGCGAGGAGCTGCTCGCCGTGCCGGGGAGACTGACTTTCGGCGAGTGGCGCGAGTGGCTGAACCGCGAACTGGAAAACGCGGCCTTCGTCGACCGCGGCATCGACAGCCCGCTCGTCATGACGCATCTGGCGGCCACCCGGCTGCGCCGCTTCGACGCGGCCGTCCTCATCGGCGTCGACCGCGACAACCTGGCGCCGGCGCTCTCCCGCGCCGTGTTCAGCAACCAGGCGGTGCGCAGCGATCTGGGGCTGTCCCTGCCGGCCGAAGCGGCGGCGCGGCTGCGCGACGACCTCGCCGGATTGATCGCATCCTGCGGCGAGGTGACGGCCACCTGGCAGACGGTGCGCGGCGACGAGGCCAACCTGTTGTGCCCGGAACTGAGCCTGCTGTCCGTGCTGCACGAGAGGGCCTGGGGCGACGACTTGGTGATGAAGCCGGACATTGCAGCCGGTGCAGCCGTCGGCCAGCAGGAGGGCTGCGGAACGGCGATGCCCTGTCCTGCCGCGCCGCAGCGGGTGCCGCTCCGCCTGTCGGCCAGCGCCTATGCCAGCCTGATGGCCTGCCCCTACCAGTTCTTTGCGCGCCGCATGCTCGGCCTCGCCGAGGCGGAGGAAGTGCGCGAGGCGCTGGAGAAGCGCGACTACGGCGAATTCGTCCACCGCATCCTGCGGCGCTTCCATGCCGAACACCCCCGCTTCCCGGGCCGGCCGGATGAAGTGCTGACGGCCGCCCTGGAGGCGATCAGTCGCGAAGTGTTTGCGCCCGAGATCGAGGAAAACTTTCTCGAGCACGCCTGGCTGGCGCGCTGGATCGAGTGCGTGCCCGGCTACATTGCCTGGCAGAAGGCGCGCGAGGCGGGCGGCTGGCGCTGCGTCGGCGGCGAACTGGCGCGCGAGCGCGGCCTGCCCCTGGCCGGCGGCGGCGAGTTGGTGCTGCACGGCCGCCTCGATCGCCTGGATCGCAGGGCGGACGGCAGCGAGGCGGTGCTCGACTACAAGACGCAGGATGCGCAGGGCTTGAAGCGGCGTCTGGCGGAACCCTCCGAGGATGTCCAGCTGGCCTGCTACGCGCTCCTGCAGGGGGAGCGGGTGGGCGAGGCGGCCTACGTCGCCCTTGACGGCGAAAAGACCGTCGAGCTGCCGCTGCCGGACGTGCAGGAAATGGCCCGCGCGCAAGGAGCGCGACTGGCGGCGGCCATTGACGCGCTGCGGGCCGGCGCCGCGCTGCCGGCGCACGGCGTCGATGCGGCCTGCGCCTGGTGCGAGATGCGCGGCCTGTGCCGCCGCGATTACCACAATGATTTGCAGTCATGAATGATGCGCATCTCGTTCGCCAGGCCCTCGAACCGCATCGTTCGGTGGTGGTGGAGGCCTGCGCCGGCAGCGGCAAGACCTGGCTGCTGGTGTCGCGCATCCTGCGCCTGCTGCTCGACGACGCCGCGCCGGGCGAGATCCTTGCCATCACGTACACGCGCAAGGCGGCGCGCGAGATCGAGGAGCGCCTGTCCGAATGGCTGCGCCTGCTCGCCGTCGGCGGCGAGGATGAGGTGCGCGATTTCCTGCGCCAGCGCGCGGTGCCGGCGGAGGGCATCGACGCCGCGCTGGCGCGGGCGCGCGGCCTGTACGAGCGGGTGCTGTACGCCCAGCCGCCGCTCACCGTCAGCACTTTCCACGGCTGGTTCGCCCGCCTCGTGCAAGGCGCGCCGCTGTCCAGCGACCTGGCCGGTTTCGTCCTGCACGAATCCGGCGCCCGCCTGAAGGACGAGGTGTGGCAGCTTTTCGCGGCGGCCTGCGGCCGGCGCAACGATGCGGCAACGGCCTCGCTGCTGTGGCTGCTGCAGCATGTCGGCCTGGAGGCGACGCGCAAGCTGCTCTTCGGCCTGTCCGAGCGCCGCGCCGAATGGCATGCCTATGCCGGCGAGGGCGATGCCGCGCCGGCGCAGGCCCTGGCCGGCCTGCGCGAGTGCCTCGGCGTCGGCGAGACGCCCGCCGCCATCGACGATCTGCTCGCCGACGAGCCGTTCATGCGCAAGTTGCGCGAATACGCCGACATCCTGGCGCGCAGCGAGCTCGATGGCGATTTGCAGGTTGCGGCCCGGCTGGAAGCGGCGTTTGCCGCAACGGACAACGGTGCGCGGTTCGATCTGATCGTCGCGACGCTGTTGACCAAAGAGGGCGTGCTGCGCAAACGCGAGGCGAGCAGGAAGGCCGTGCAGCGCTTCGGCGCCGCCGCGGCCGCCCGCCTGATCGAGCTGCATGCGCAACTTGGCGAGCGGGTGCTGGCGGCGCGCGACGCCCGGCGCGAGGAACAGGCCTACGAACTCAACCTGCATGCCTTCACCGCCGGCGCGGCCTGGCTGGACGCGCTCGAACAATACAAGCGCGAGCGCCGCCTGGTGGATTTCGCCGACCTCGAATGGCATGTCGCGCGCATGCTGGCCGACGAGGCCCGCGCGGCCTTCCTGCAGGCGCGGCTGGACGCGCGCTACCGGCATATCCTGCTCGACGAATTTCAGGACACCAATCCCCTGCAGTGGCAGATCCTGCTGGCCTGGCTGGCCGCCTACGGGGCGCCCGACACGGCCCGGCCGCGCGTCTTCGTGGTGGGGGACCCGAAGCAGTCGATCTATCGCTTCCGCCGCGCCGAGCCGCGCGTGTTCGATTGCGCCGCCGATTTCCTGCAGGCGGAGTACGGCGCGCAGATGCTGGCCAACGACACCACGCGGCGCAATGCGCCGCGCCTCATCGAGGTGGTGAACCGGGTTTTCGCGGACGAGCCGCTGTTTCCCCATTTCCGTCCCCACCGCAGCGCCAACCCGGGTCTGCCCGGCCGCGTCGAACTGCTGCCGCTCTGCGCGCAGGAACAGGCTGCGCCGGGGCCATCGCATTGGCGCGACCCGCTCGCTGCGCCACTCGCGGTGGCGGAGGACGAGCGCCGCCGCGAGGAGGCGGCGCTGCTGGCGTCGCGCATCCGGGAAATCGTCGGCTGCAGGGCCGTGTTCGACAAGGACAGCGGGCGCGAGCGCCCGGCACGCTACGGCGACATCATGGTGCTGACGCGCCGGCGCGGCGTCCTGCCTGATTTCGAGCGGGCGCTTCGCGCCGCGGGCATTCCCTATCTCAGCGTCGGCCGCGGCGGCCTGCTGCGCACGCTGGAGGCGGCCGACCTGACCGCCCTTCTGCGCTGCCTGGTGGCCACGGCGGACGACCTGGCCCTGGCCCACGCCCTGCGTTCGCCGGTGCTGGCGGCGAGCGACGAGGACCTGCTGCATCTGGCCGGGCGCGGCGAGCCGAACTGGTGGCAGCGGCTGCAGGCGAGTGCGCGGGAGGGCGCGGCTTCCCCGGTCCTGGCCCGCGCAGCGCGCCTGCTGGTCCGCTGGTGCGCGGCTGCGGCGCAGTTGCCCGTCCACGATCTGCTCGACCGCATCTACCACGAAGGCGATCTCGTGGCGCGCTATCGCGCCGCCGCACCGGCCGCCCTCTGGCCGGGGGTGGCGGCCAATCTGGAAGCCTTCATCGCCCTGGCGCTGCGGCTCGACGCGGGACGCTATCCCAGTCTGCCGCGCTTCCTCGACGAGCTGTCCCGCCTGGGCGAAACGGGAGACGAAGAGGCGCCCGACGAGGGCACGATATCGGCGGCGGAGGCCGGCGATCGGGTGCGCATCCTGACCATCCATGGCGCCAAGGGGCTGGAAGCGCCCATCGTCTGGCTGATCGACGCCCACAACAGGCACCAGCCCGCCGACGCCTGGTCGGTGCTGCTCGACTGGCCGCCGGATTCGGCGCGGCCGGCGCACCTGTCCGTGCTCGGGCGCAAGGAGGAATGCGGTGCGCGCCGGTCGTCGCTGATCGAAGCCGAAATGGACTTTGCCGCGCGCGAAGAGCTCAACCTGCTCTACGTGGCAATGACGCGCGCGCGGCAGTGCTTCTTCGCCAGCGGCATCGCTTCCGGGCGCGGCACGGCAAAAACCAGCTTCTGGGAACGCATTGACGCGGCGCTCACCGCGCTGGGGAGCGGCGATGGGCGCTACGGCGAGGCGCCGGAACTGGCGGAAATGCCGCCGAAGGTCGCGTTGTCGCCTGCCGCCAGGCCGCAGAGGGGAACCGTTTCCGCCGAAGGGCGCCGACGGCAGCCCTCCAGCCTTGGCATGACCTATGGCAGCCGGCTTCACGCCGCACTGGACTGGCTGAGCGCGGGAGGAGAGGCCGGCCGGCCCCCGCCAGGCATTCCGGCGTCCGACTGGCCTGACTTCCGCGCGGCGGCCCGGGCCATCCTCGACGCCCCGCGGCTGCGGGTTTTTTTTGATCCGGCCTGCCATCAGCGGGCGTTCAACGAGGCCGAGTTTGCGCTGCCCGATGGCAGCGTGGGGCGGATCGACCGCCTGGTCGAGATGGCGGACGGCTACTGGGTGCTGGACTACAAAAGCGGCAGGCCGGAAGAGGCATTGCTGGAAACCTATCGCGCCCAGCTGGAGAACTATCGGACCGCGGTCATGGCGCTGTTCCCGGGCAAAACGGTATGCTGCGGGCTGGTTTTCAGC
The DNA here is from genome assembly GCA_016214145.1 of Rhodocyclales bacterium. GTDB lineage: Bacteria > Pseudomonadota > Gammaproteobacteria > Burkholderiales > Rhodocyclaceae > Desulfobacillus. The sequence continues at coordinate 895,731 of JACRPA010000002.1, read as the reverse complement.
GATGGGAGTCTGCTGGAAATTTAGATCAAATGCTCTTTCCCCGGGGGGCGCAATCGACTAATATAAAAAGCGTATGAAGCCATAAGAACGAAGGGGACAGCATGCAAGTCAGTGAAATTCTTGCGGTCAAGGGGCAGGCCCTGTTTACCATCGCGCCGAACAAGACGCTGGCCGATGCGTTGGCGATCATGACCGATCAGGATGTTGGATCCCTCGTCGTCTTCGACGCCGGGCAGATGGCCGGGATGCTGACCTTCCGTGAAGTCTTTCAGGCGGTGCGCAACAACGGCGCCCGGTGGGAAGGGATCCCCATTTCGCAGATCATGGTGCGTGAACCCGTGAACGCCGGGCCTGAGATGGAGGTCGACGAGTTGCGCCGCTTCATGGTCGAGCACCATATGCGCTACCTGCCGGTGATGGACGGCGGCACGCTGATGGGCGTGATTTCCTTCCATGATGTGGCCCGCGCGGTGCTCGAGGAGCAGAGCTTCGAGAACCGCATGCTCAAGGCCTACATCCGAGACTGGCCCGCCGAGGCCGGCGGCACCTGATACATCCGGGGTTCGATTCCTTCGTGCCTATCGGCACGAAGGAGCTTTGCGTCATCGACTTTCAAGAAACCAGCAACAAGAATCGGGAGGGGATCATGGAAAAAGCCTGGCTCAAGAGCTATCCCGCCGGCGTGCCGGCGGAGATCGACATCAACGAATTCAAGTCGATCGGCCAGTTGTTCGAGCGCAGCGTCAGCAAGTTTCGCGACCGCGTCGCCTACACCAACATGGGCAAGTCCCTTACCTACGGCGAGTTGGACGGCCACACGCGCGACTTCGCCGCCTACCTGCAGTCACTCGGCCTGGCCAAGGGTTCGCGCGTCGCCGTGATGATGCCCAACCTGCTGCAGGACCCGGTGTGCATCTATGGCGTCCTGCGCGGCGGCTACACGGTGGTGAACTGCAATCCCCTCTATACGCCGCGCGAGCTGGAGCATCAGTTGAAGGACTCCGGCGCCGAGGCGATCGTCATCGTCGAGAATTTCGCCAGCGTGCTGCAGGAGTGCATCGCCAAGACGCCGGTGAAGCACGTCATCGTCACCAGCCTGGGCGACATGCTCGGCTTCCCCAAGGGCGCCATCGTCAACTTTGTCGTAAAGCACGTGAAAAAAATGGTGCCGGCCTGGAGCCTGCCGGAGTCGGTGCGCTTCAACGACGTGCTGGCGCGCGGCGCGCGCCTCGACTTCAAGACGGTCGAGGTCGGCCACGAGGACATCGCCTTCCTGCAATACACCGGCGGCACGACCGGCGTTTCCAAAGGGGCCATGCTCACTCACCGCAACATCATCGCCAACCTGCAGCAGGCGCACGCCTGGCTCAAGCCCTTCCTGCCGGAGCGGGGCACCATCGTCACGGCCCTGCCGCTGTACCATATCTTCGCCCTGACGGCGAACTGCCTGACTTTCTTCAAGATCGGCTGGAGCAACCTGCTCATCACCAATCCGCGCGACATTCCCGGCTTCGTCAAGGAACTGCAGAAGCATCCTTTCGAAGCCATCACCGGCGTGAATACCCTGTTCAACGCCCTGCTCAACGATGAGGATTTCGCCAAGCTCGACTTCTCGAAGCTGAGCATCACCCTCGGCGGCGGCATGGCGGTGCAGAAGGTGGTGGCGGACAAGTGGAAGCAGGTCACGGGCATTCCGCTGATCGAGGCCTACGGCCTGACTGAAACCTCGCCGGCGGCGACCATCAACCCGCTCGACCTGAAGGAGTACAACGGCGCCATCGGCCTGCCGGTGTCCTCGACCGATGTCGCCATTCGCGACGACGCCGGCAATGACTTGCCGATCGGCGAGGCCGGCGAGATCTGCGTGCACGGCCCGCAGGTGATGCGCGGCTACTACAACCGGCCCGACGAGACCGCCAAGGTCATCATGCCGGACGGCTACCTGCGCACGGGCGACGTCGGCGTGATGGACGAGAAGGGCTTCGTGCGCATCGTCGACCGCAAGAAGGACATGATTTTGGTCTCCGGCTTCAACGTCTATCCGAACGAGATCGAGGCGGTGGTCGCCATGCATCCGGGCGTGCTCGAGGTGGCGGCGGTCGGCGTGCCGGACGAGAAGTCCGGCGAGGCGGTGAAGATCTTCATCGTCAGGAAGGACCCGAGCCTCAGCGCCGAGGCGGTGATCGCCCACTGCAAGGAGAACCTCACCGGCTACAAGGTGCCCAAGCTGCTCGAGTTCCGCGCCGATCTGCCGAAGACCAACGTCGGCAAGATCCTGCGCCGGGCGCTGCGCGACGAGACGGTGGCCAAGCAGTAAAGGGTCACGCTTCGTCAAAGAGGCCGCGTTCAGCGGCCTCTTTCATTTTCGCCCGCCCTTGGCGCCGCCTTTATCCCAGGCGTAGCGTTGCGTGCGCTGCCAGCGGGCGGGCGGCTGGACGGATGGATTGGGCACGGGCGTGGCGGGGGCGGGTTTTTTGGCCCCTTTGGCGCCGTGCTGGCGGGACTGACTTTTGCTCATGCGTGCAAGGGCGGGGAGTCCATGCCCCTATGATAAACTTGCAGCTGATTTCACTCCAGCGCTTTACTTCAGACTCCCATGTCCGGCAACACCCTCGGCACACTGTTCTGCGTCACCTCCTTCGGCGAGTCGCACGGCCCGGCCATCGGTTGCGTCGTTGACGGCTGCCCGCCGGGGCTGGCGCTGAGCGAAGCGGACATCCAGGCCGAACTGGACCGGCGCAAGCCGGGCACCTCGCGCCACGTCACGCAGCGGCGCGAATCCGACACGGTGGAGATCCTCTCCGGCGTCTTCGAGGGCCGCACCACGGGCACGCCGATCGCGCTGCTGATCCGCAACGAGGACCAGCGCAGCAAGGATTACGGCAACATCGCCGAGACTTTCCGCCCGGGCCACGCCGACTACACCTACTGGCAGAAGTACGGCATCCGCGATTACCGCGGCGGCGGCCGCGCTTCCGCGCGCGAAACCGCGGTGCGCGTCGCCGCCGGCGCCATCGCCCGCAAATGGCTGCGCGAGCGCTACGGCGTAGTCGTGCGCGGCTGCCTGTCGCAGCTCGGGCCGCTGGCGATCCCGTTCAGGTCCTGGGACGGGGTGTATGGCAATCCGTTTTTCGTCGCCGATCCGGACAGCGTGCCGCGGCTGGAAGACTACATGGACGAGTTGCGCAAATCCGGCGACTCGGTCGGCGGCCAGGTCACCGTGGTGGCCGAGGGCGTGCCGGTGGGCTGGGGCGAGCCGGTATACGACCGGCTGGATGCCGACATCGCCTACGCCATGATGGGCATCAACGCGGTGAAGGGCGTCGAGATCGGCGCCGGCTTCGACTCGGTGACGCAGAAGGGCACCGAACATTCCGACGAACTGGCGCCGGCAGGTTTTCTCTCGAACAACGCCGGCGGCGTCCTGGGCGGCATTTCCAGCGGACAGAATGTCGTGGTGCATATCGCTGTCAAGCCGACCTCCAGCATCCGCCTGCCGCGCCGTTCCATCGACAAGCAGGGCAATCCGGTGACGGTGGAAACGCACGGGCGCCACGATCCCTGCGTGGCCATTCGCGCGACGCCGGTGGCCGAGGCCATGCTGGCGCTGGTGCTGATGGATCACGCCCTGCGCCATCGCGCCCAGTGTGGCGACGTGACCTGCCCTACCCCGAAGATCGCGGCCAGCGCGCCGCAGGCGGACAGCCCGCGCGGCGCTGCAGTAGAGGATCCCGAACCGGACGAAGCCTGAGCGCGCCGGCCGGTGAATTCATCTCAATCAAGGAAGGCATCATGGAGTTGCAACAGCACGACCTGCATCACGAATTCCCCGAGTACAGGGACGCCATTCACCAGCTGAAGACAGTCAATCATCATTTCGCCAAACTTTTCGACGACTACCACCGCGTGAACCGGGACATCCGGCGCATCGAGGAAAACGAGGAGCCGGTCGCCGATTTCGCGCTTGAGGAAATGAAGAAGCAGCGCCTGAAGCTCAAGGACGAGCTGCACGCCATGCTGCGCGATTTCAAGTCCTGACGGATATCCGGGGGCGCAACCCTGCGCCCCGCCTTCCCGCCTGATGGTTCCCTACTGGCGCCTGTCGGCGTACTACTTCTTCTATTTCGCCTTCATCGGCGCCTTTTCGCCCTTTTTCACCCTCTACCTGAAGTCGCTGCGATTCTCGGCCTGGGATATCGGCGTGCTGATGTCGCTGATGCAGGTCATGCGGCTGCTGGCGCCGAACCTGTGGGGCTGGCTGGCCGACCGGCTCGGCGCCAAGACGCCGATCGTGCGCGGCGCGGCGTTGATGAGTATCTTCGGTTTTTCCTGTTTTTTCTTCACGCAGAGCTTTGCCGGATTTTTTCTCGGCATGGCGCTGCTGGCGTTTTTCTGGAGTGCTGCGCTGCCGCTGGTCGAGGCGCTGACCTTCACTCATCTTGGGGCGCAGGCCAGCCGTTACGGATCGATCCGCCTGTGGGGCTCGATCGGCTTCGTCATCGCCGTCCTGGGCCTGGGCTGGCTGCTCGACCGGCTGTCGCTCTCGGCCACGCTGTGGGTCTCGCTGGCGCTGCTCGGCGGCATCCTGGCCTGCGCACTGGCGCTGCCGGAGAAGCGCGAAGCGCGGCACGAGACCGACCGCCTGCCGATTGGCGACATCCTGCACCGGCGCGAAGTGAAGGCCCTGTTCGCCGCCTGCTTTTTCATGGCGGCGGCGCATGGCGCGCTGTACGTGTTCTACTCGATCTATCTCGTTGGCCGCGGCTACAGCACGACGATGGTCGGCTTTCTGTGGACGCTGGGGGTGGTGGCGGAAATTGTCGTTTTCCTTATCCTGCCGCGCCTGCTCCACGTTTTTTCCCTGCGCGCCATCCTGCTGTTCAGTTTCGCCTGTGCGGCGGCACGATTTCTCATGATCGGCTGGGGCGTCGAATGGCTGGCAGTCGTCCTGGTCGCGCAGTTGCTGCATGCGGCGACGTTCGGCGCCTACCATGCCGCCGCGGTGGCGGCGGTAAACCGCTGGTTTGCCGGCCGCCACCAGGCGCGTGGCCAGGCCCTTTACGGCAGCGTGTCCTTCGGCGCCGGCGGCATGCTGGGGGGGCTGCTGAGCGGCTGGGCCTGGGATGCCCTGGGTGCGGAACTGACCTTTACATTGAGCTCGGCCTTCGCCCTCACCGGCATGATCGTCCTTTGGCGCGGCTGGCGGTCCTCTGCGGCAGATGTCTTGTCGTGATGTTTGGCGTCCTGCCGCCAAAGGCCCTCATTGGCTACCTGTCCCGATCGTTCTTGCCGTCCTCGACGGGTGGCGGCGGCAGTGCGGCGGCCTCGACTTGCCGTGCCCTCTCGAACTGATCCCAGGAATCCTCGGCGACGTGGTAATCGGGGTTCGTCTGGGCCGCACGGATGCCTTGAGTGACATATTCATCATCCCGCCGGTCAGGCTTGAGGTCCGCCGTATCCTGAGCGGAGGAGGCGCCGACAGGGAGAGGAAAGCGCCAGAAAACGCGCTCGACATGCAGGCCCAGCGCCTTCTCGACATGACCGATGAGAGAGGCCTCGACGATGTGCGAATAGCGGAAACGCTTGAGCGGCTCGGATTCGACCAGGACCAGGAAGCGCCCCTGCACGGACAGGCACTGGGCGCTGATCTGGGCGCCGCTGCGGGCGAAATAGTCCTTCACGGCATGGGCGATGCGGTGACTGTCCGCGACCGCCTTGCGCTGCCTGCGCCGGGCGGCATGGACATAGGCCGTTGCCACAGCCGCCATCAGCAGGATCAGGCCGATTGCCAGGGTTGCCGTGTTCATGAAACCTCTCAGGGCGAGGCCTGTTGCGGTGCGGCATTGCAGGCCTGATTTCGATATAATTCAAACGCTTTGCGAAGGAATCGGATTTTGCGCCATATGCATTGCGGCAAGACGTGGTTGGATCATGCCGCTTTTCATTTTGTATTACGGCAATTCCCTGGAAAGCATGAGTTCATTTGAAGCGAGGATGTAATCATGAAGCGCATGAATCTGTTGTTGGCCCTTATCGCAATGTTATTCCTGGCTGCCTGCAATACCGTGCAGGGCGTTGGCAAGGATATCCAGGCGGGGGGCAAGGCAGTCGAGAAAGTCGCCAAGTAAGCAATAGGCCGCCTGACCGGGGATGGGACGACACCACCCGACGGCCGTTGTACTGAATGAGAGGAATCGAATGAAAGTCTGTGTATTGCCGGGTGATGGCATCGGCCCCGAAATCGTCGGCCAGGCCGTGCGCGTGCTCGAAGCGCTGCGCAAGGACGGCATCAAGCTGGAGATGGAAACGGCGCTGCTCGGCGGCTGCGCAGTGGATGCGGCGGGCGAGCCCTATCCCGAGGCGACCCGGAAGCTTGCGCGCGAGGCGGATGCGGTGCTGCTCGGCGCCGTCGGCGGCCCGCAATACGACACGCTGCCGCGCGAGAAGCGCCCGGAGCGCGGCCTGCTCGGCATCCGCAAGGATCTGGGACTCTTCGCCAACCTGCGTCCGGCGGTGCTCTATCCGGAACTCGCCAATGCCTCCAGCCTCAAGCCCGAGGTGGTGGCGGGGCTGGACATTCTCATTGTGCGCGAGTTGACCGGTGACATCTATTTCGGCGAGCCGCGCGGCATCGAGATGCGCAATGGGGAGAAAGTCGGCATCAATACCATGATCTATTCGGAGAGCGAGATCCGCCGCATTGCGCGGGTGTCCTTCGAGGCGGCGAGGAAGCGCAACCGCAAGCTCTGCTCCGTGGACAAGATGAACGTGCTGGAGTGCACCCAGCTGTGGCGCGACGTGGTGACGGAAGAGGCGAAGAACTATCCCGATGTCGAGCTGTCGCACATGCTGGTGGACAATGCCGCCATGCAACTGGTGCGCAACCCGAAGCAGTTCGACGTCATGGTGACGGGCAACATGTTCGGCGACATCCTGTCCGACGAGGCTTCGATGCTGACCGGCTCCATTGGCATGCTGCCCTCGGCCTCGCTCGACGAGAAGGGCAAGGGGCTGTACGAGCCGATCCACGGCTCGGCGCCGGACATCGCCGGCAAGGGCGTGGCCAATCCGCTGGCGACCATCCTGTCGACGGCGATGATGCTGCGCTACACTTTCGGCCAGGAGGCCGCCGCCGCGCGTATCGAGGCCGCGGTGAAGAAGGTGTTGCAGCAGGGCCTGCGCACCGGCGACATCTTCGAGGCGGGCATGAAGAAGGTCGGCACCAAGGAAATGGGCGACGCGGTGATCGCGGCGCTATAGGAATCAACCAGGAATCGGGAAACTGAAATGAAGCGAGTGGGTCTGGTGGGCTGGCGCGGCATGGTCGGCTCCGTGCTGATGCAGCGCATGACGGAAGAGCGGGATTTCGATCTGATCGATCCAGTGTTCTTCACGACCTCGCAGGTGGGCGGCAAGGGACCGGCCATCGGCCGCGACGTGCCTGCGCTGCGGGACGCCCGCAACGTCGATGCGTTGAAGGCGATGGACATCATTGTTTCCTGCCAGGGCGGCGACTACACCGGCGAGGTGTTCCCCAGGCTGCGCGCGGCCGGCTGGACCGGCCACTGGATCGACGCGGCCTCGTCGCTGCGCATGAAGGACGACGCGGTCATTATTCTCGACTCGGTCAACCTCGATGTCATCAAGAATGCCCTGGCACGCGGCGGACGCAACTGGATCGGCGGCAACTGCACCGTCAGCCTGATGCTGATGGCGGTCGGCGCGCTCTACCAGCGCGACCTCGTCGAGTGGATGAGCGCCATGACCTACCAGGCCGCCTCCGGCGCCGGCGCGCAGAACATGCGCGAGTTGCTGACCCAGATGGGCGAGGTGCATCGCGTGGCGAAGGGGCTGCTCGACGATCCCGCCTCGGCGATTCTCGACATCGACCGCGAGGTGGCGGGCATCCTGCGGGAGGAACGCTTCCCGACAGCGAACTTCGGCGTGCCGCTGGCCGGCAGCCTGATCCCCTGGATCGACAAGGAACTGGAGAACGGCCAGAGCCGCGAGGAGTGGAAGGGGCAGGCGGAAAGCAACAAGATCCTCGGCAGGGAAGCCAATCCGGTGCCGATCGACGGCATCTGCGTGCGCGTCGGCGCCATGCGCTGCCACAGCCAGGCGCTGACCCTCAAGCTCAGGAAGGATGTGCCGCTGGACGAGATCGAGGGCATGATCGCCGAGTCGAATGCCTGGGTGAAGGTGGTGCCGAACCGCCGCGCCCTCACCATCAGGGAGTTGACGCCGACCGCCGTGACCGGCACGCTGGCGGTACCGGTGGGGCGCCTGCGCAAGCTCAATATGGGGCCGCACTACCTGGGGGCATTCACCTGCGGCGATCAGTTGCTGTGGGGTGCTGCGGAACCGCTGCGCCGCATGCTGCGGATACTGCTTGAAGCATAAGGTGCGCAAGGACCGGATTCGCTCTCCGGTCTTTTCAAAACAACATCAATACGATGGCTGGCATGCCAGGGGGGTATTCCGTAGGGGAAACCGCTTGATTTCCTGCCGGCTTTGGCCAAAATGTAATGAGGAAGTTTAGCTTGCATAGCTAAGATCATGATGTTATGTTACTTGTTCGGAAACTCTCCGCGAGGGGGACGCGGTGCATAAAAAAATCCTGAGACTCTCATTCAAGGCATCCGTATTGGCGACGGCGTTGGCTGTGCTGCCATTGGGTGCGAACGCTGCGGGACTGGGCAGGATCACGGTGCTCTCCGCGTTGGGGCAGCCGCTGCGCGCCGAGGTCGAACTGACCGCCTCCCGCGAGGAGTTATCCTCTTTATCCGCAAAGCTGGCCTCGCATGACGCCTTCAAGCAGGCCGGCATCGAGTTCTCCCCAGCCCTGTCCGGCATCAAATTGGTGATCGACAAGCGGACTGGCGGACAGCCGGTGATCCGGATGACGACGGACCGCCCGGTCAACGATCCCTTTCTCGACCTGCTGATCGAGTTGAACTGGACCGCCGGCCGCCTGGTGCGCGAATACACTTTCCTGCTGGATCCGGCCCCCGAAGCCTTGGCGCGCAAGCCCGTTGCGGCTCCCGTCGCCAAGCGCGACGCCGCCGCCCAGCCTTCGCCGGTTTCGGCCCCCAAGCAGCCGGAAGTACGTGCCACGGCGCCGATGGATGACAAGCTCCTGGCGAAGAAGCCCGAAGAGGCCAAGCCGGCCGGTGATGCGCAAGGCCGTGAAGTGAAGAAGGGCGAATACCTGCGCAAGATCGCTGCCGAGTCCCGCTACGACGGCGTCAGCCTGGATCAGATGCTGGTTGCCATCTTCCGCAGCAACAAGGATGCCTTCATCGGCAACAACATGCATCGCCTGAAGGCGGGCAAGATCCTGAACATACCCGATCGCGATGCCGTTGCGGCAGTGGAGGCGCGCGACGCGCGGAAAACCATCTCGGTGCATACCGCCGACTTCAATGCCTATCGACAGAAGCTTGCCTCGGCCGCCGCCGGCGCGGAGGCGCCGAAGGAGGATGTTGCCAAGCAGGTTGCCACGGGCAAGATAGGCGCGAAAGTCGAGGACAAGGCGCCGGCGCCGGCCGAGGCGAAAGACCAGTTGAAGGTTTCCAAGGCGGAGACGGCCAAGGACACGCGCGCCGCGCAGGGCAAGATCGCCGCGCTGGAGGAAGACCTGGTTGCCAAGGATCGGGCGCTCAAGGAAGCGCAGTCGCGCCAGGCGGATCTCGAGAAGAACGTCAAAAAACTGCAGGAGCTAGTCGAACTGAAGAGCCAGGGCATGGCCGAGTTGCAGAAGCAGGCTGCTGCGAAAGCGGCTCCGCCTCCCGTAGTTGAAGTGAAGAAACCCGAAGCGCCTGTTCCAGCGGCGCCGATCAAGGCGCCTGAGACCTCGCCCGCAGTCGTGCCCGCGCCGACAGCCGCGGAGAAGCCGGCCGAAAAACCGGCCGAGCCGGCCAAATCTGTTGAAGTCGCACCAGCCAAGTCCGCCGAGGTTGAAAAACCGGCGGAAGCGGCCAAGCCTGCCGAGCCGCCCAAACCGGCGGAGGCGCCGAAACCCGCGCCCAAGAAAACGTCGGCCCCTCCGCCCCCGCCCGAGCCGGATTTCCTTGATGAATTGATGGACAATCCGGCCATCCTCGGCGGTGGCGTGCTGGTGCTGGGTCTGCTCGGCTTCATCGCCTATCGCCAGCGTCGGAAAAAGCAGGAGCAGGAAGGCGGTGAAGCGCCGCCGACGACCACGGCCAACTTGACGGCCAATTCCGTTTTCGGCGCCACCGGGGGTCAGAGCGTCGATACGACGGGCAGCTCGATGGCGACGGATTTCAGCCAGGCTTCCATCAGCGCCATTGATGCCGACGAAGGCGTCGATCCGGTGGCCGAGGCGGATGTTTACATGGCCTACGGCCGTGACGCGCAGGCCGAGGAGATTCTGCTCGATGCGCTGAAGACCGACCCGACCCGTACCGCGATTCACGTCAAGCTGCTGGAAATTTACGCGGGCCGCAAGAACAACAAGCAATTCGAGACCTTGGCAAGCGATCTCTATGCCCAGACGGGCGGCGTCGGCGGTGATTGGGAAAAAGCCGCTGCGATGGGGTTGAAGCTCGATCCGGCCAACCCGTTGTATGGGGGCGGGGCTGCCGGGGACAAGCAGTCCGTCCATACCGACACGACGATCATCGTCCCTGCCGGCGAAAAGCAGTTGCGCGATACCTGGACCATGCCCGGCGAGCTGAGCCAGATATCCGAGGCGGTGGAAAAGGGTGCAGCGACGGTGATCCTGGAAAAACCCGTCGAAGCCGCAGTTGAAGCGCCCGCCGCTGTGCCTGCACTGGATTTCGATCTGGACCTGGGTTCCCCGGCAGCGCCGGCGGCCAAGGCGCCGTCTTCGCAGGCCCCGGCGCCTGCAAAGACGGAAGCTTCTGCAGGACTGGATTTTGATCTTGGCCTGGATTTCAAGCCGCCGGAAAACAAACCGACTGTGTACAACGCCGAAGCGACCATGATCATGGACGTGGCGAAGTCGGCCCAGACTCCTGCGGCCGACCTTGCGCTCGACATCAAGCTCGACGAACCTGCCGCAGCATCGACCGCCGTTGAGGGTCTGCACTTCGACCTCGATCTTGGCGCACCTGCCACCGCCGCTGCTCCTGCTTCGGCTGAAGTGGTCGATCTAGAAAAGACGATCGCAGGTGGAAGCGCTCTCGATTTTGACTTCAACATCGGCGCGCCGCCTGCGGCAAAACCGGTGCCCCAGACGGCCCCCGACATGGATATCGGGTCCATCAGTCTGGACCTCGGGGAAACGGCAGCCGCAGAGCCTGCCGCCGGGGACGAAGTGGCAACCAAGCTTGAACTGGCCAAGGCCTACGAGGAGATGGGCGACAAGGAAGGTGCTCGCGAATTGCTGGCCGAAGTGACCAAGGAAGGCAGTGCCGAGCAGCAGGCCAAGGCGCAAAGCTTGTTGGCCAAGCTGAGTTGAATCGTCTGGCGGAGGGTGCAATGCCCTCCGTCGCCTCCCTCCGTAACCCGATGTTGCACCCGACCGTTCGTCTCATTGTTTGGGGCGTGATGGCTGCGCTTGTCCAGTGGCTGCCCCTGTCCGGACTGTCTCTGGCTTGCGCTGCCGGATTGGCTGCAGGCGTCCGGCTGGCGCCGAAGCGGCTGGGCTTGTTGCTGAAGCGCACCCGCTGGCTGATCGTCTCGCTCGTGCTGCTCTTCGCACTGGCCACACCGGGCCGCTACCTGCTGCCGGCGCTGGGCAGCCTCGGTCCGACGGCGGAAGGGGTGCGCCTCGGCTGCGAGCACTTGATGCGGCTTCTCTTCGTGCTGGCGATCCTGGCTGTGCTGCTGCAAGCCACCGGCGTGGAAGGCCTGGTGGCCGGGCTGCATGGCCTGATGCGACCCTTGTCCTGGCTGGGGCTGGATCGTGGTCGTGTGGCCGTGCGTTTGATGCTGGTGATGCATTACGTCGAGCAATCCCCTCCAGGCAGGCACTGGCGGGAGTGGCTGCAGGGCGATATGGCTGAAAGCGGGATGGTCGGCCTCAGCTTGCAAGTCTCCCCGCTGAGGGCTGGGGATTTCGCCGTCCTGGCGGGACTGACTTTGGTCATAGCGGCTTTCATCGGAGCCGTCGCGTGAGAATAGCGCTTGGATTGGAGTACGATGGCGCCCCTTTTTCCGGCTGGCAGACCCAGCCGCAGGGCAACACCGTTCAGGATGCGCTGGAACGGGCGCTGGCCGAAATCGCCGATGCGCCGGTTCGGGTCATATGCGCCGGCCGCACGGACGCCGGGGTGCATGCGGCGGCACAGACGGTGCATTTCGACACCCCTGCAGCCAGGCCGGAGAACGCCTGGGTGCGCGGGGTGAATGCCCATCTGCCGGACAGCATCGCCGTGCGCTGGTCGCGCGTGGTGCCGGACGATTTCCATGCGCGCTTTTCCGCGCGCTCGCGCAGCTATCGCTATGTGCTCTACAACCACGCGGTGCGTCCCGCACTTCTGCACGGCAAGGTCGGCTGGTTCCATCTCCAGCTCGACATCGAGGCCATGCGCGCAGGGGCAGCGCTGCTGGCGGGGGAGCAGGACTTTTCCGCATTCCGCGCCGCCGAGTGCCAGGCCAAGTCGCCGGTGAAGACGCTGCATCAGGCGGATGTGCGGCGCGAGGGCGATTACGTGATTTTCGATTTCCGCGCCACTGCCTTCCTGCACCACATGGTGCGCAACATGGTCGGGGCCCTGGTGTATGTCGGCAAGGCGGCCCAGCCGCCGCAATGGATCGCCGAACTGATCGCGTGCCGGGATCGCAGCCACGCGGCACCGACCTTCTCGCCGAACGGCCTGTATTTGTCCGGCGTCGAGTACGAAGCGCGCTGGCAGTTGCCCACGAATGGCCGTATCATCGCGCCTTTCCATCCGCTGGCCTTCTAGCTTGCAAAGAACCCGCATCAAGATCTGCGGCATCACCCGCCCCGAGGATGCACGCGCTGCGGTCGAACTCGGCGCAGACGCCCTCGGTCTGGTCTTCTATGCGCCCAGCCCGCGCTGCATCAGCGTGGAGCAGGCTTGGGAGATTGCCCGCATCGTGCCGCCCTTCGTCACCCTGGTCGGCCTGTTCGTGAACGAGTCGAAGCTGGCGGTGCGGCGGGTCATGGAGGCGGTGCCGATCCAGTTGCTGCAGTTCCACGGCGACGAGGAGGAGTCGTTCTGCCGTTCCTTCCATGCCCCCTACATCAAGGCGGCGCGGGTCAGGCCGGGCCTCGATTTGGTAAAATACGCCAACACCTATTTTTCCTCGCAGGGCCTGCTGCTCGACGCCTACGTCGAGGGCTACGGCGGTGGCGGCAAGCCCTTCGACTGGTCGCTGATCCCGCCGAGCCTGCCCCAACCGGTCGTCCTGTCCGGCGGCCTCGATGCCGGCAATGTGACCGAGGCGGTGCGTGCCGTCCGGCCGTGGGCGGTGGATGTCAGCAGCGGTGTGGAAGCCGCCAAGGGAATCAAGGACGCCGGCAAGATGGCCGCGTTCATATCTGGAGTACGAGATGGGGAAGCCTGAGTCACCCTACAACCTGCCCGACGCGCGCGGCCATTTCGGCCCATACGGCGGCACCTTCGTCGCCGAGACGCTTATCGAGGCGCTCGACGAGTTGCGCGCGGCCTATGCCGCCGCCAAGGCAGACCCTGCCTTCAAGGCCGAATTCGAGTACGAACTGAAGCACTACGTCGGCCGTCCCAGCCCGATCTACCACGCCAGGCGCTGGTCGGAACTGCTCGGCGGGGCGCAAATCTTCCTCAAGCGCGAGGATCTGAATCACACCGGCGCGCACAAGATAAACAACTGCATCGGCCAGGCGATGCTGGCGCGCCGCATGGGCAAACCGCGCGTCATCGCCGAAACCGGCGCGGGGCAGCACGGCGTCGCCACCGCCACGGTGGCGGCCCGCTACGGCATGGAATGCGTGGTCTACATGGGCAGCGAGGACATCAAGCGCCAGGCCGCCAACGTCTACCGCATGAAGCTGCTCGGCGCCAGCGTGGTGCCGGTGGAATCCGGCTCGAAGACGCTGAAGGACGCCCTCAACGAGGCCATGCGCGACTGGGTGACCCATGTCGGCAACACCTTCTACATCATCGGCACGGTGGCCGGCCCGCATCCCTATCCGATGATGGTGCGCGACTTCCAGTCCGTCATCGGCGAGGAATGCCGCGTGCAGATGCCCGAGCTGGCGGGACGCCAGCCGGACTATGTCATCGCCTGCGTCGGCGGCGGCTCCAACGCCATGGGCATCTTCTACGACTACATCCCGGACGAGACGGTGAAGCTGGTCGGCGTCGAGGCGGCCGGCTACGGTCTGGACAGCGGCCATCATGCCGCCTCGCTCATCGCCGGCCGGCCCGGCGTGCTGCACGGCAACCGCACCTACCTGCTGCAGGACGAGAACGGCCAGATCATCGAGACGCATTCGATTTCCGCCGGACTCGATTACCCCGGCGTCGGCCCGGAACACGCCTGGCTGAAGGACAGCCACCGCGCCGACTATGTCGCGGCGACCGACGACGAGGCGCTGGCCGCCTTCCATGCGCTGTGCCGCTGCGAGGGCATCATTCCGGCGCTGGAATCCGCGCATGCGCTGGCCTATGCCGCCAGGCTGGCGCCGACGCTGCCGAAGGACAAGCTGCTGCTGGTGAACCTCTCCGGCCGCGGCGACAAGGACATGCATACCGTGGCGGAGAAATCGGGAATCCAATTCTGATGTCGCGCATCCAGAGTACTTTCGAGAAGCTTGCCGCACAGGGTCGCAAGGCGCTGATCCCCTTCATCACCGCCGGCGACCCCGATCCCGCCCTGACGCTGCCGCTGATGCGCGCGCTGGTGGCGGGCGGCGCCGACATCATCGAGCTGGGCGTGCCCTTCTCCGACCCGATGGCGGACGGGCCGACCATCCAGCGCGCCTCCGAGCGGGCGCTCAAGCACGGCACGTCGCTGCGCCAGGTGCTGGCCATCGTGCGCGAATTCCGCGCCGGCGATGCCGCTACGCCGGTGGTGCTGATGGGCTATGCCAACCCGATCGAGGCGATGGGGACCGGCGCCTTTGCCGCCGAGGCGAAGCAGGCCGGCGTCGATGGCGTGCTGGTGGTGGACTATCCGCCCGAGGAGTGCATCGACTTCGCGGCGAAAATCAAGGCGGCCGGCATCGATCCGATCTTCCTGCTGGCGCCGACTTCGACGGACGAGCGCTACGGCCAGGTGGCCGCGGTCGGCAGCGGCTACATCTATTACGTGTCGCTGAAGGGCGTCACCGGCGCCGGGCACCTCGACCTGGACGAGGTGGCGCGGCGCATTCCGGTCATCCGCCAGGAAGTCGGCATGCCGGTCGGCGTCGGCTTCGGCATTCGCGATGCGGAAAGCGCGCGGCGCATCGCCGCGGTGGCCGACGCGGTGGTGATCGGCAGCCGCATCATCGAAGAGATCGAAAAGAGTCCGCGCGAGCAGGCTGCCGCCAATGTGGCCGCCTTCCTGCGGGGCATCCGTGACGCCATGGATGAACTGGCCGTTTCCAGGGAGGCGATCAAATGAGTTGGCTGCAGAAACTCCTTCCGCCCAAGATCAAGCGTGCCGAGGGCGCCAAGAAGTCGATTCCCGAAGGGCTCTGGTGCAAGTGCCCCAGTTGCGAGGCGACGCTCTACAGCTCCGACCTGGAGAAGAATCTGAGCGTCTGCCCGAAGTGCGGCCACCATCACCGCGTGCGCGCCCGCGCCCGGATCGACCTGCTGCTCGATCCGGAAGGGCGATTCGAGATCGGCGCCGAGGTGCTGCCGGTCGATCCGCTCAAGTTCAAGGACAGCAAGCGCTATGCCGAGCGGCTCAATGCGGCGGCGGACGAGACGGAAGAGGGCGACGCTCTGGTGGTGATGCAGGGCGCGGTGAAGACCCTGCCGGCAGTGATTGCGGCATTCGAGTTCGAGTTCATGGGCGGCTCGATGGGGTCGGTGGTCGGCGAGCGCTTCGTGCGCGGCGTGCGCGTGGCGGTCGAGCAGCAGATGCCGTTCATCTGCATCACGGCCACCGGCGGCGCACGCATGCAGGAGGGGCTGTTTTCCCTCATGCAGATGGCCAAGACCACGGCGGCCGTCACACAGCTCTCGGCCAACCGGCTGCCCTTCATTTCCATCCTCACCGATCCGACCATGGGCGGCGTCTCGGCCAGCTTTGCCTTCGTCGGCGACGTGGTCATTGCCGAGCCGGGCGCCCTGATCGGCTTTGCCGGCCCGCGCGTCATCGAGCAGACGGTACGGGAGAAATTGCCGGAAGGCTTCCAGCGCGCCGAGTTTCTGCTGGAGAAGGGCGCCATCGACATGATCGTCGACCGGCGCGAGATGCGCGACAAGCTGGCATCGCTGCTGACCCTGCTGCAGAAAATCCCGGCGGCCTGATTCCCGGGCGGGCGGCCGCTCGCCCACGCAATGCATCCCTTGCCCCTCACCCCTCGCGCCTCGCTGCAGGACTGGCTGGCCCACATCGAGCGCCTGCATGCGCAGCCGATCGAACTGGGCCTGGACCGCGTTCGGGCGGTGCAACGCGCTCTCGGGGTTGGACAGGGCGTGCCGGTGATCACCGTCGGCGGCACTAACGGCAAGGGTTCCACCTGCGCCATGCTGGAGCGCATCCTGCTCAGCGCCGGCTATCGCGTCGGCCTGTATACCTCGCCGCATCTCATCGACTACAACGAGCGGGTGCGCATCGATGGCCGCCCCGCCTCCGATGAGGCGCTGTGCGGATCCTTTGCGAAGGTGGAGGCGGCGCGCGGCGACACGCCGCTGACGTATTTCGAGTTCGGCACCCTGGCGGCCTGGCAGGCGTTTTCGATGGCCGGGGTCGAGGCGGTCATCCTGGAAGTCGGACTGGGCGGTCGACTGGACGCGGTGAATGTCTTCGATGCGGATTGCGCCATCGTCACCGCGATCGATCTCGATCACATGGATTACCTCGGCGAGACGCGCGAGGCGATCGGCTTCGAGAAGGCGGGCATATTCCGTCCTGGCAGGCCCGCCATCGTTGGTGACGCGCAACCGCCGCAAAGCCTGCTAGACCACGCGGGGATCATCGGCGCCGAGTTGCAGGTAATGGGCCAGGATTTCGGCTATATGGCCGAGCAGGGGCAGTGGACCTGGTGGGGACGCCGCGGCAGACGGGGCGGGCTGGCCCATCCGGCCTTGCGCGGCGCCATCCAGCTGGCGAACGCCTGCACGGCAATCGCCGCGCTGGAGGCGTTGGCAGACCGGCTGCCGGTTTCCATGCAGGACATCCGCTGCGGACTGATCGAGGTCGAACTGCCCGGGCGCTTCCAGGTCTTGCCGGGACGCCCGGCGGTGGTGCTGGATGTCGGTCACAATCCGCAGGCGGCCGGCGTGCTGGCGGACAATCTCGGCGGCATGGCTTTCCATCCCGAGACCTGGGCCGTGTTCGGCATGCTGGCCGACAAGGATATTGCCGGCGTCATCGAACGCGTCAAGGGTCGCGTGGACCGCTGGTTCGTGGCGACCCTGCCGGGGCCGCGCGGGGCGACAGCCGAGATCCTGGCCCGGATCCTGGCAGATCACGGCATTCACGTCGAAGCGTGCTTCGATTCGCCCGCCGATGCCTACCGCGCGGCGAGGGAGCAGTCAGGGGAAAATGATAGAATTGTGGCCTTCGGTTCCTTCCTCACCGTGGCCGGTGTGCTGCACGCGATAGACGATGAGCGAAAACGACACACAACTTGAGCTGAAGAAACGCGCCCGCCGCCGTCTGGTTGGCGCCATTGCGCTGGCGGCGCTGGCGGCGATTGTCCTGCCGATGGTCATGGACCAGGCCCCCAAGCAGCCGGTGCAGGACATCCAGATTCGCATTCCTGCCCAGGATACCGGCGCCTTTACCTCCCGCATTTTGCCGGTCAAGCCCGGCGCGACCCCGACGCCCTTGCCGCCGGCCGCCGCCCCGGAAAGCAAGCCCGCCGAGCCTGCCAGGCAGGCTGCCGCAAAGCCGGAACCGAAAGCGGAGCAAAAGCCGGCGCCAGCCAAAGCTGAAGCCCAGCCTGCCGTGCAGGCGAGCAAGCCGCCCGAGCCCCGCGCCACCTCACCGGTCGATGCAAAGCTTCTGGTCAAGAAGCCTGAAGAAGTCAAAGCCAAGCCGGCGCCAGCAGCTGACAATGGCGAGCAATGGGTGGTCCAGCTGGGCGCCTACCGCGATCAGACCAATGTGCGCAACTTGACGGCAAAGCTCAAGCAGCAGGGCTACAATTTCTATACGGAAGTCCTGCCCGCTCCGGACGGCAGCAGCAAGACTCGCGTGCGCGCCGGCCCCTTCGCCAGCAAGGAAGCGGCCGAAACGGCTCGCGAGCGCATCAAGCGCATCGGCGTGGATGGCATCGTCGCGCAGAAGTAAGCAGCAGTGACGGCTTTCGATTATGCAGTCCTGGCGATCGTCGCCGCTTCGATCCTGCTCGGCGCCTGGCGCGGGCTGGTGAGCGAGGTGCTGGCGCTGGCGGCCTGGGTGGCGGCGCTCCTGGCGGGACGTGCCCTGGCGCCGGAAGTGGCGCCGGTATTCGGTGATTGGCTGAAGGATCCGGCGTTGCAGTATGCGGCGGCCTTTGCGGCGATCGTCGTGGCGGTATTGGTGGCGGTGGCCCTGCTGCGCCTGGCCCTGTCGAAGCTGCTGCGGGCGATCGGATTGGGGCCGCTGGATCGTTTTCTCGGCGCGGTGTTCGGCGTCGCGCGGGGCGTGCTGGTGGTATTGTTGAGCGTGCTGATCGGCGGCCTCACGACGCTGCCGCAACAGGCGTGGTGGCGGCAGGCCTGGCTGGCGCCGCCGCTGGAAACCGCGGTGCTGGCGGCCAAACCCTGGCTGCCCCCCGCGGTGGCCAAGCGCATACGCTATAGGTGAGACATGTGCGGAATCCTGGGCGTCGTCGCGACGACGCCGGTGAACCAGCTTCTCTATGACGGCCTGCAGGTGCTGCAGCACCGCGGCCAGGACGCGGCCGGCATCGCCACGGCCGAAACCGGCGTCTTCCACATGCACAAGGGCCCCGGCCTGGTGCGCGACGTCTTCCGCACGCGCAACATGCGCAGCCTGCAGGGTAACTGGGGCATCGCCCACTGCCGCTACCCGACGGCCGGCTCGGCCCACAACTCCGCCGAGTCGCAGCCCTTCTATGTGAATTCGCCCTTCGGCCTGATGCTCGCGCACAACGGCAACCTGACCAATGCCGAGGAACTCAAGCGCGAGATGTTCCTGCAGGACCTGCGCCACATCAACACCAACTCCGACTCCGAAGTGCTGCTCAACGTGCTGGCGCATGAACTGCAGGCGGCGGCGACCAAGTACCAGCTCGACGCCGAGACCATCTTCAAGGCGGTGGCCGGCGTGCATCGCCGCGTGCGCGGTGCCTACGCCGTGGTGGCGATGATTGCCGGCTACGGCCTGCTCGCCTTCCGTGACCCCTACGGCATCCGCCCCCTGATCATCGGCCGCAACGTCACGCCGGCGGGCAACGAGTACCTGGTCGCGTCCGAAAGCGTGGCGCTCGACACGCTGGGCTTCCAGATCATGCGCGACGTGGCGCCGGGCGAGGCCGTGCTCGTCGACATCCAGGGCAGCTTCCACAGCAAGCAGTGCGCCGAGCGCACGCTACGCGCACCCTGCATCTTCGAGTTCGTCTATCTGGCCAGGCCGGACTCGCTGATCGACGGCATTTCCGTCTATGAAAGCCGCGTCAAGATGGGCGAGCATCTGGCGGAAAAGATTCGCCACACCCTGCCGCACATCGATATCGATTCCGTCATTCCGATTCCCGATTCCAGTCGCCCGTCGGCCATGGAACTGGCCACCCGGCTCGATCTTCCCTACCGCGAAGGCTTCGTCAAGAACCGCTATATCGGCCGCACCTTCATCATGCCGGGTCAGGCGCAGCGGCGGAAATCGGTGCGGCAGAAGCTCAACACCATCGCCCAGGAATTCCGCGGCAAGAGCGTGCTGCTGGTGGATGACTCCATCGTGCGCGGCACGACCAGCAAGGAGATCGTGCAGATGGCCCGCGATGCCGGCGCGCGCAAGGTGTATTTCGCCTCGGCGGCGCCGCCGGTGCGCTTCGCCAACGTCTACGGCATCGACATGCCCTCGCGCCACGAACTGATCGCCAGCAACCGCAACGACGAGGAAATCTGCCAGGAAATCGGCGCCGACGGCCTGATCTACCAGGATCTCGATGCGCTCAAGGCGGCGGTGCATTCGCTCAATCCGTCCATCACGGTGTTCGAAACCTCCTGCTTCGACGGCTGCTACGTCACCGGCGACGTCAGCGCCGAATATCTCACCAGCGTCGAGAACCAGCGCAGCGACGGCAATCTGAGCGGGGAGGACGGCGATGTGGCCCAGCTCGACCTCAATCTCGTCGTGGCGGATTGACAGGAGTCGGAACCCCGTGTAGCTTTCGAACTGCGCCGATTTGATATCAGCTTGCGGGCGCTTAATAAATGCGGCTAAAGCGAGGGGAAAACCCGGTCGCTCAGCTGCGCCGGGTTTTCTGCTTTCTGGGGCATGAACATGGACAAGGAATTCGATCTGGACACGCTGGCGGTGCGTGCCGGCATACAACGCAGCCAGTTCAACGAGCACGCCGAGGCGCTCTACCTCACATCGAGCTTCGTTTTCGACAATGCCGCCCAGGCGGCGGCCCGCTTCTCCGGCGAGGAGGCAGGTTTCGTCTACGGCCGCTTCTCCAACCCGACCGTCAGCATGCTGCAGGAACGCCTTGCGGCCCTGGAGGGGGGTGAGGCCTGCATCGCCACGGCGAGCGGCATGGCGGCCATCCTGTCGACCGTCATGGCCCTCATGAAGGCGGGGGAGCACATCGTCGCTTCCCAGGGCATTTTCGGCGCCACGCAGCAACTGTTCGGCGGCATCCTGTCCAAGTTCGGCGTCGAGACCACCTTTGTCGCCTCCTGCGAACCATCGGCTTTCAAGGCGGCGCTGCGGCCGCAGACGAAGCTCGTCTTCATCGAAACGCCGTCGAATCCGCTCACCGGGGTGTTCGACATCGCCGCCCTGGCCCGGATCGCCCATGCCGGCGGCGCGCTGCTGGCGGTAGACAACTGTTTCTGCTCGCCGGCCCTGCAGCGTCCGCTGGACCTGGGCGCCGACCTGGTGATCCATTCCGCCACCAAGTATCTCGATGGCCAGGGGCGGGTGCTCGGCGGGGCGGTGGTCGGGCGCAAGGAACTTACGGAGGAGGTGTTCAAGTTCCTGCGCACGGCCGGCCCCTCCATTTCCCCGTTCAACGCCTGGGTCATTCTGAAAGGCCTGGAAACCCTGCGCATCCGCATGGAAGCGCAATCCGCGACGGCGCTGGAACTCGCGCGCTGGCTGGAAGCGCAGCCGCTGGTGGCGCGGGTTTATTATCCCGGGCTGCCTTCGCATCCGCAGCATGAACTGGCGATGCGCCAGCAGAAATCGGGCGGCGCCATCGTTTCCTTCGAGGTCAAGGGCGGCCGCGAGCAGGCATGGCGGGTGGTGGACGCGACGCGCCTGATCTCCATCACCGCCAACCTGGGGGATACCAAAAGCACCATCACCCACCCGGCAAGCACCACGCACGGGCGCATCAGCGCCGAGGCGCGCGCCGCTGCGGGCATCCGGGAAAGCCTGCTGCGCGTGGCCGTCGGTCTGGAGTCCCTGGCGGACATCCAGACCGACCTGGCACGGGGGCTGGCGCTGATTTAGGCGAGCGTCATCAGCCGGCAACCGCTCTCGTCACAGGCAAGATAGCCGCCGGTTTCATACCAGTCCGGCAACACCCAGCGTTCGCAGGGGTGGCCGTCAATGACAAGGCTGTGATGGGCGGGGCGATGGGTATGGCCGTGGATGAGGCGGTTGCATTGGTGCAAAGTCAGTGCCTGCAGGACGGCGGCTGGATTCACATCCATGATTTCCGCTGGTTTGATGCGCTTCTGCACCTCGCTTTCGCGGCGCAGTGACTCGATCTGGGCCTTGCGGCGGTCCAATGGCAAGGCAAGGAAGGCCTGTCGCCAATCCATCGAGCGTACTTCCTCCCGGAATACCTGGTAGGCGGCATCGTCGGTGCACAGCGTGTCGCCATGCATGAGCAGTGTGGTCGTGCCTGCAACTTCGACGAGCGTCGGATCGGGCAGCAGCGTCAATCCGGCGCTGCGGGCAAAGGCTTCGCCAGTGAGAAAATCGCGATTCCCCGCCATGAAGAAAACCGGGACGCCTGCTTCGGATGGGCCGCGCAGGGCGGCGCAGATGCCGGCATTGAAGGGATCGTCGAGATCGTCGTCGCCCGCCCAGTATTCGAACAGGTCGCCGAGTATGTGGAGCGCTTCGGCCTGTCGCGCCGGGCCGGCGAGAAAATCGAGGAAGAGCCGATTGATCCGCGGCCGGCTCGGGCAGAGATGGAGGTCGGAGATAAACAGCGTCGCCACTGCCACATCTCCGCCTTTGTCAGGCGACCTCGGCCTTCTGGATCACCACGTCGTCGACCGGCACGTCCTGGTGGAAGCCCTTGCTGCCGGTCTTGACGCCCTTGATTTTGTCGACGACATCCATGCCCTCGACCACCTTGCCGAACACGCAGTAGCCCCAGCCCTGGCCGCTCGGCGCGGTGTGGTTGAGGAAGGCGTTGTCCTTGACGTTGATGAAGAACTGCGCGCTGGCCGAATGCGGGTCGCCGGTGCGCGCCATGGCGATGGTGTAGCGGTCGTTCTTCAGGCCGTTGGCGGCTTCGTTCTGGATCGGCGCATTGGTCGGCTTCTGGTTCATGCCCGGCTCGAAGCCGCCGCCCTGGATCATGAAGCCGTCGATGACGCGGTGGAAAATCGTGTTGTCGTAGTGGCCGGCCTCGACATAGGCGAGAAAATTCTTCACCGTCTCGGGCGCCTTGGCGGCGTCCAGTTCGAGGACGATGGTGCCGAAGGTGGTGTGCAGCTTGACCATGGTGTCTCCTGGTTACTTGGCGGGTTTGGCTTCTGGCAGAAGCCGGATGGATTCGATTTTGACGGGATCGACCGGAACGTTCTGGTGGAAGCCGGCGTTGCCGGTCTTCACCTTGGCGATTTTCTGGACGATGTCGAAGCCCTGGGTGACCTTGCCGAATACCGCATAGCCCCAGCCGTCGCGCGAGGGGTAGTCAAGCGGGCGGTTGTCGACGAGGTTGATGAAGAACTGCGCCGAGGCGGAATGCGGGTCCTGCGTGCGCGCCATGGCCAGCGTGCCGACGGCGTTCTCCAGGCCGTTCTTCGCCTCGTTCTCGATCGGCGCGCGCGTCGGCTTTTCCTTCATGCCCGGCTCGAAGCCGCCGCCCTGGATCATGAAGCCGTCGATGACGCGGTGGAAGATCGTGCCGTTGTAGAAACCGTCCTTCACATACTGCAGAAAGTTCTCGACGGTCTTCGGCGCCTTGTCGGCATACAGCTCGATGACGATGAGGCCATGATTCGTCTTCATTTCGACGATCGGGTTGGCGGCGAGGACGGACAGGCTCATAAGCAGGCCGGCGGCCAGCGCGATTAGCTTCTTCATTGCAGGGTTCCCGTAAAAAAAAGAAGCGGGCTTACGCGCCGCCTTCGTAGACAATCTTCCACGCGCCGTCTTCCTTCATCCAGTACTGGCGCTTCTTCATGACATTGCTGAGGTTGCTGCTCCGGTAGTCCTGGTCAAAGGTGACGACGACCATTTCTTCCTTGCCGGGGTTGCGGAACATGCTGATGTTGGCCGCGCCGACCTTGATCCACTGCTTTGCCGCATTGACCAGTCGCTTCTGCGCCGACCATTGCTCGATGGACTGGCTGCCGGACTGGAAGCGCTTCGAGTAGTGGCGCAGGTACTTCTCGGTGTCGAGGCTTTCCCAGTCGCTGCGCCATGCCTCGATGCTCCCGGACAGCGCGGTACGTTCTGCCTGCCAGTCGTCGAGCGAGAGCCATTCGATGCTGTTGGAGATGATCACCGGCGTGGTGCCGATCTGCAGGTTCTTCGCCAGGGCGTCGAGATCCTGGTTGGCCAGCACGACGCAGCCGTCGGACGCCTTGGGCGGCCGCGAGAAGGTGTCGGAGGGCGTGCCGTGCAGCCAGATGCCGTGGCCGTTGCGGCCCTGACGCTTGTCCCACTCGTTCGGGTAGCTGATGGGGAAGGCGCCGCTGCCGTAGAAGTCGGTCAGCTTTTGCCGCGGCAGGCTGGCGGTGACGTGATAGACGCCGATGGGGGTCTTCTTGTCGCCTTCGCGCACCTTGTCGGTGCCGGCCTTGCCGTGCGAGATGTAGTAGTCGGCGACGAAACGCGGTTGGCCCTCCACATTACGGTAGAGGTAAAGGCGGGCCTTCTGCGTGTCGACCACAACGGCGAATTTCTGCTCGGGGTGCATCTGCAGCAGATAGCGCGGCACATAGTCGGCCGGCGGCTTGTCGCGATAGGCCTTGAGGCGGGCGATGGCTTCCTCGCGCAGATCGGCCAGCTTGTCCTGGGGCGCGTTGGCGGCGTTGCCCAGCGTCTTGAGCGGTCGCGAACGGGCCAGCAGGAGGTCGCCCTTGACGAGATGGCCGAGGCGGAAATTGGGATAGGCCTTGAGCAGCCTCTCCGTCTGTCCCAGCGCCGCATCGAGGCGGTTATGCTCAATATGGGCGAAGACCTGGTCCAGCATCGGCTCCGGACCGGAATCGGAGTAGGTCTGCTCGGGCGAAGCGGCGGCAGTTGCGCCGGCGGCGGCCAGGCATAGCGCCGCGGCGAGGAGTCGAAGGCGTGCGCGACCAGCGCCCGCCTCGGGGTTTGGGATACTGGCCATCAGTTGGCGACCCGCTCCTGCTGGATCAGCCACCGGCCGTCGCGTCTGACCATCACCATCGCCTTGGTGGCGGAGGTCTTCAGCTTGCCCGACCTGTAGTGCTGGCGAAACTTGGCGGTGGCGCGATCGCCCTCCACTGATACCTGGATGTTTTCGACGCCGACCTGGATAGGCTCGGTTTTGCTGATGCGGCGCGTGCGCTCGGCTTCCCAGGCATTTCGCGCTTCGCCGCCCGGGGTCTGGAAATCACGGTCGTAGGCGGCGAGATAGGCCTTGACGTCCTTCCTCGACCAGGCGGCGGCCCAGTCGCGGATAGTCTTTTCCACGTCCTGTTTGCCGGCGGCAGCGGGCTTGGTCTCGACCGCCGGGGCCGGTTTCGGCTCGGCCGGCTCGGATTTGGCGACAGGGGCGGGTTCGGACTTGGCGACCGGCGCGACTTCTGCCTTCGCGACCGGGGTCGGGGGCGTCTGCACCTTGCCGGACGTGCTGCGCGAGGCCAGCGCCGTCGGGCGGGCGGCAACGCTCATCAGATCGCGGATCATGGCCAGCTTGGATTGCGCGCTGGCGTTGGAGGAGTCGATCTGCAGCGCCTTGTCATAGGCCTGGCTGGCCATGCGGGCGTAAATGTCGCCGAGGTTCTCGTGCGCCGTGGCGTAGGAGGGATGGGTGCGGATGGCCATCTCCAGCGCGTTCTTGGCTTTCTCGAACTGACGCTGCTGGGCGTAGAGGACGGCGAGGTTGTTGTAGGGTTCCGGCAGTTCCGGATAGTCCTCGGTCAGCTTGGTGAAGACGGCAATGGCCTCGTTGTGGCGGTTCATTTCCGTCAGGATCAGGCCCTTCATGAAGCGCGCCTGGGCATCCTTCGGCTTGGCGGCCAGCACCTGATCGGTTTTCTCCAGCGCCGGGCCGAGTTGGCCCTGCTTCATGAGGCGGTTGGCTTCCTCCAGCGTGTCGGCGCGGGCAGCCGCCGGAGCCAAGGAGAGCAGTCCTGCGCACAGCAGGGCGGCGAGGGCGTACGGAAGAGCGGAAAAGCGGCGTAGGGTCATTATGTTATACTTTTCGGCCATAGGCATTTGAATAGTCTGACATTCTAGCAAGAACGGCAGCAGATCAACAATATTCGCCGTTTTCAGGCCGATCCGCCGTTTTAGCGCCGGCATAACGCCCGCCCACGCGGGCATCAGCCTTCACTGAAACTTCGTTTTCCAGAGCGCATTATCCCCGATGCTGAAAATCCACAATACCCTGCTGCGCGACAAGCAGGTGTTCGCCCCGATCGAGCCCGGCCTGGTGCGCATGTATGTCTGCGGCATGACCGTATACGACTACTGCCATCTCGGCCACGCCCGCGTGCTGGTGGTATTCGACATGGTGGCGCGCTGGCTGCGCGCTTCCGGCTACCAGATCGTCTACGTGCGCAACATCACCGATATCGACGACAAGATCATCCGGCGGGCGCAGGAGAATGGCGAGTCCATCCGGGCACTGACCGACCGCTACATCGCCTTCATGCACGAAGATGCCGAGGCCCTGGGCGTGCAGAAACCGGACCATGAGCCGCGTGCGACCCAGCATGTGGCTGCCATGCAGCGGCTGATCGGCGCGCTGGAGAAGAACGGCTACGCCTACCTCGCCGCCAACCGCGACGTCTGCTACAGCGTGCGCAAGTTCGAGGGCTACGGCCGGCTCTCCGGAAAGTCGCTGGAGGACCTGCGCGCCGGCGAGCGCGTCGACGTGATGGAAGGCAAGCATGACCCGCTCGATTTCGTCCTCTGGAAGCATGCCAAGGAGGGCGAGCCTGCCGAGGCGAAATGGGATTCGCCCTGGGGCAGCGGCCGGCCCGGCTGGCACATTGAATGTTCGGCCATGAGTTCCGAACTGCTGGGGCCGCATTTCGACATCCACGGCGGCGGCCAGGACTTGCAGTTCCCACACCACGAGAACGAGATCGCGCAGAGCGAGGGCGCGCACGGCTGCCGCTTCGTGAATTACTGGATGCACAACGGCTTCGTCCGGGTGGACGACGAGAAGATGTCGAAATCGCTCGGCAACTTCTTCACCATCCGCGAGGTGCTGAAGCAGTACGATGCCGAGGTGGTGCGCTTCTTCATCCTGCGCGCCCATTACCGCAGTCCGCTCAACTATTCCGACGCGCATCTCGACGATGCACGCAGCGCGCTCTCAAGGCTGTATACGGCGCTCAAGGGGGTTGCATCGGAAGTCGGGAGCATCGACTGGAACGAGCCGCATGCGGTGAGATTCCGCCAGGCGATGGACGACGATTTCAATACCCCCGAGGCCATCGCCGTTTTGTTCGAGCTGGCCAACGAGGTGAACCGCACGCGATCGGCTGGAGCAGCCGGCCAACTCAAGGCGCTGGCCGGCGCGCTGGGCCTGCTCGAACGCGATCCTGTTGTTTTTCTTCAGGCGCCGTCGGCAACGGGCGGTCAGCCTGATGCCGATGCCATAGAAGCGCGTATCGCGGCAAGAGCGGCAGCGAAGAAGGCCAAGGATTACGCCGGGGCCGACCGTATCCGCAACGAGTTGCTGGAGGAAGGCGTCGTGCTGGAGGACAAGCCCGGCGGCGCCACCGAATGGCGGCGCGCCTGAGCCTTGCATTTAGTGCAGGAACTGTCCGCTCTTGCTGATGATCGATAAATCGACGAAGGTCGAGCCGATGCGCTTGCCGCCGGAGTAATCGATCACGAAGCCACCCAGGTCGTAGTTGTTCATCGTTTCCAGAGCGGTCATCAGTTTTTCTCTGGAAAGATCCTTGCCGGCACGGCGTATCGCCTCAACGAAAACCCTTGCCGTGATATAGCCCTCCAGACTGTTATAAGTGGTGTCTTTGCTGTTGGCCTTTTTCGCTGCGGCGATGAACTCCTTGGAGATGCCGTAACTGGCGCGCAAGGGCGAGGGCACCACCTGAGCGATGACGATGCCGTGGGCGTCGGCGCCCAGATCCGCGAGCAGGGCCTTCGCGCTGAGCACCGAGACGCCGAAGAACTGCGGCCGCTCGCCGGTCTTGAGATATTCGCGGATGAAGGCCGTGGAGGCTTTTCCAGCCGTGATCATGATGATGGCGCCAGGGTGGTTCTTGGCTACCTGCCCCGTTGTCGTGGCGAGCGCATCCAGTTTGCCCATGTCGATGGGCGCCTCGATGGCCGGCTTGATGTTGTATTTGGCAAATGCCCCTTGTGCCGATTTCAGGCCGGCTTTGCCGAAGGCATCGTCCTGGTAAACCACTGCGATGGATTTGACGCCCGTGGAGGTGAGTTGTTCCACCATCTTGCCGGTTTCCGCCCCGTAGCTCGCGCGGGTGTGGAAAATCAGGTTCAACTTCGGGTCACGCAGCCCGTCCGAGCCGGACAGCGCTCCGACCACCGGAATGCGATGCTCGTTGATCTGGGGTATCGAAGCGACGATTGCGCCCGTTCCGATGTAGCCGAATAGGGCAAACACCTTGTCTTCATCGAGCAGCTTTTTGGTGTTCTCCGCTGCCAGCTTGGGATCGAACTTGTCATCGTAGGACACAAGCCTGATCTTGCGGCCGGCGATGCCTCCCTTGGCATTCACCTCGTCGAAATAGATTTGTGCGCCTGCGCGGTACTGCAACGCGGGTTCCGCCACCGGCCCGCTGAACACGCCGGTTTGGCCTATGACGATGCCGCCGGGAGTGACCCCGGTTTGCGCGCCGGCGCCGGAGGCGCCAAGCAGGCAGAACGAAAGCGCAAGCGCTTCCCTGAAAGCTGTTTTCATGACTGTCCTCCTCCAATGTTTTTCTTTGCCGGCGAGCCGTTCGGCCGGTGTTGCTCGATCTCGCGCGATACCAGCAATCTGAATAACTGATATGAACGGTATCAGTACTACTGACAATATTTACGCATCGCCGTAGCAAATGACACAGAACGACAAGACGGACAACAATATTTGTTTTATTTCGGCGATTATATACCCTGCTGACAAGCGGCAGGCAAGTGGCCGACGGAAGTGACTGGAATTGTATTAAAACAATAGGTTAGCGCAGGAGCTGGCCGTCCCTGCTGAAAATGGACAGATCCGCATGGGAGGAGCCGTTGCGCCTCTTCGGTCCGAAATCGACGACGAAGCCGCCGGCGTGGCATTGCGCAGGCCTTCCAGCGCGGCGACTGAGCCTATCGCCGGGGCGTATGAGTATTTCCGGGAGCGACGCCGGCACTTGCTGGCATTCGCGCAACGCGGGGGTGCTGGTGCACTAGAAGTGCGGGGAAGAGCCCCTTCGGTTGCGAGGCCGTGTCAGCGCAAGAACTGGCCGTTCTTGCCGATCATGGTCAGATCAACGTAGCTCGATGCATTGTGGTTTTTTGGTGAGAAGGCCACCTGGAATCCGCCGAGGTCGGCATTGTTCATCCCTTCCAGGGCGGAAATCAGTTTCTCGCGGGTAAGGTCCTTGCCGGCCCGCTTCATTCCCTCGACCAGGATGCGCGCGGCGATGAAACCTTCCAGCGAGGTGAAGGAATATTCCTTGGCACCGCTTGCGTTCATCATGCGCTGGTAGTCGCGCGTCACCGGGACGCTGGCGCCCCAGGGAAACGGCACGACCTGTGAAACCGCCACGCCGGGCCCATCTGCTCCCAATTCCTTGGCCAGCGGCCGGCTGCCGACGAAAGACACGTTGTGGAACTGGGTGGTGCTGCCGGCCTTCTTCATTTCCTTCACGAAAGCCGCAACGGACTTGTAGGCGCTGATCATGACGACCGCGTCGGGTCGGGTGGGGTTGATCGTCCTGACCGCGGCAGCGACGTCGACGGTATTGCGCTCGACGGTGGCAGTGGCCGCGATCTTCATGTCGCGCTTGGCGAGGGCGCGCTCCACGCCGGCCAGGCCGGCCTTGCCATAGGCGTCGTTCTGATAGAAGACGGCGATGGTCTTGGCACCCAGCGACACCAGCTGTTCGATGATCTTCTCCGTTTCGTCGAAGTAGCTGGCGCGCACGTTGAAGATGTTGCGGTTGAACGGCTCGCGCAGCAGTTGGGCGCCGGTGAAGGCGCCAATGAAGGGCACCTTCGCCTCGGTAAAGATCGGCAGGGAGGCCTGACTGGTCGGTGTGCCGACGTAGCCGAAGAGGGCGAAGACCCGGTCCTCGTCGATCAGTTTGCGGGTATTGGCGGCGGCACGCTCCGGCTCGTAGCCGTCATCGTGGGCCACCAGTTGAATCTTGCGGCCGTGGATGCCGCCCTGGGCATTGACCGAGTCGAAAACCAGCTTGGCGCCCTGTCGCATTTCCAGGCCGAGCTCCTGCGCCGGCCCCGAAAAGGCCGCGGACTGGCCGATCAGGATGGCATTGTCGGTGACGCCGGTTTCGGCGGCATGCAATGCGCCTTGCATCAGCAGCAAACAGGCAAGGGCAAGGCGGGCAAGCTGGCGCTTCATGGGATCCTCCGGCGGTATTCTTTAAGTTTGAAGAATACCAGAATGACTGCAGCAACAAGCGGCTAGCTACCGAAGAAATCCTTGACCCGGTCCATCCAGGACTTGGCGCGCGGGTTGTGGCGGGAGCCGTCCTGGATGTTGATGGCTTCCAGCTCGCGCAGGAGTTCCTTCTGGCGTTCGGTGAGATTGACTGGCGTTTCCACTACAACATGGCACATGAGGTCGCCATGGCTGTGGCTGCGCACGCCCTTGATGCCCTTGCCGCGCAGGCGGAATACCTTGCCGCTCTGGGTTTCCGCCGGGATCTTGATCTTGGCCATGCCGTCGAGGGTGGGAATCTCGATTTCGCCGCCCAGCGCGGCGATGGTGAAGCTCACCGGCATTTCGCAGTGCAGGTCGTCGTGGTCGCGCTGGAAAACCTGGTGCGGCTTGATGTGGATCTGCACGTACAGATCGCCCGCCGGACCGCCGCCGACGCCATGCTCGCCCTCGCCGGAGAGGCGGATGCGGTCGCCCTCGTCGACGCCCGCCGGGATCTTCACCGACAGTGTCTTGTGCTGCTTGACGCGCCCGGCGCCGTGGCAGGTCTGGCAGGGGTCGGCGACGAAGCGCCCGCTGCCGTGGCATTTCGGACAGGTTTGCTGGATGGAGAAGAAGCCCTGCTGCATGCGCACCTGGCCGTGGCCGTGGCAGGTCGGGCAGGTTTTCGGCTCAGTGCCCTTCTTGGCGCCGCTGCCGTTGCAGGACTCGCATTGATCCATGGTCGGGATGCGGATGCGCGTCTCGCTGCCGCGCGCGGCGTCCTCCAGCGAGATTTCCAGGTTGTAGCGCAGGTCGGCGCCGCGATACACGCCGCCGCGGCCGCCACCACCGCGGCCGCCGCCGAAGATGTCGCCGAAGATATCGCTGAAGGCGTCGGCGAAGCCGCCCATGTTGCCCGGTCCGCCGGGGCCGAAGCCGCCCGCCTGGGGGTCAACGCCGGCGTGGCCGTACTGGTCGTAGGCGGCGCGCTTCTGTGCATCCGACAGGATCTCGTAGGCTTCCTTGGCCTCCTTGAAATGCTCCTCGGCCTTGGGATTGTCCGGATTGCGGTCCGGATGGTGCTTCATGGCCAGCTTGCGGTAGGCCTTCTTGATCTCGTCTTCCGTCGCGTCGCGATTGACGCCGAGAACTTCGTAAAAATCTTTTTTGGCCATTTAAGGTCTTTCACCACCAAGACACCAAGGAACACCAAGGAGAATTTTTTCTTGGTGTCTTGGTGTCTTGGTGCCTTGGTGGTTCAAGAAGTTACTTCTTGTCTTTGACTTCCGTAAACTCGGCGTCCACCACGTCGCCATCGTCCTTCTTCCCGCCGGCATCGGCGCCGGGCGCAGCGCCCGCCGCACCGGCTGCCGCCTGCTGCTCGGCATAGATCTTCTCGCCGAGTTTCTGGCTGGTCTGGGCCAGGGCCGTGGTCTTGGCCTCGATGGCGTCCTTGTCGTTGCCCTTCATGGCTTCCTCGGCTTCCTTCAGGGCGGCCTCGATCCTGCCCTTCTCGTCAGCATCGATCTTGTCGCCGTAGTCGGCCAGGGCTTTCTTCACCGAGTGGATCATGGCGTCGCAGGCATTGCGCGCGGCGACGATCTCGAGCGCCTTCCTGTCTTCCTCGGCATGCGACTCGGCGTCCTTTACCATGCGGTTGATCTCGTCCTCGCTGAGGCCCGAGCTCGCCTGGATCTTGATCTTGTTCTCCTTGCCGGTGGCCTTGTCCTTGGCCGAGACGTGCAGGATGCCGTTGGCGTCGATGTCGAAGGTGACCTCGATCTGCGGCATGCCGCGCGGCGACGGCGGGATGTCGGTCAGGTTGAACTGGCCCAGGCTCTTGTTGCCGGCGGCCACGTCGCGCTCGCCCTGCAGCACATGGATGGTCACGGCCGACTGGTTGTCGTCGGCGGTGGAGAACACCTGGCTTTGCTTGGTCGGTATGGTGGTGTTCTTGCCGATGAGCTTGGTCATCACACCGCCCAGCGTCTCGATGCCAAGCGACAGCGGCGTGACGTCGAGCAGCAGCACATCCTTCACCTCGCCCTGCAGCACGCCGCCCTGGATGGCGGCGCCGATGGCGACGGCCTCGTCCGGATTCACGTCCTTGCGCGGCTCCTTGCCGAAGAATTCCTTGACCTTGTCCTGCACCTTGGGCATGCGGGTCATGCCGCCGACCAGGATCACGTCCGCGATGTCGCCGACCTTGACGCCGGCATCCTTGATGGCCATGCGGCAGGGCTCGATGGTGCGGGCGATCAGTTCCTCGACCAGCGACTCGAACTTGGCGCGGGTGATTTTCATGGTCAGGTGCTTCGGGCCCGAAGCATCGGCGGTGACGTAAGGCAGGTTGATCTCTGTCTGCTGGTTGGAAGACAGCTCGATCTTGGCCTTTTCCGCCGCTTCCTTCAGACGCTGCAGCGCCAGCACGTCGGCCTTGAGGTCGACGCCCTGGTCCTTCTTGAACTCGGTGACGATGTAATCGATCAGGCGCTGGTCGAAATCCTCGCCGCCGAGGAAGGTGTCGCCGTTGGTCGACAGCACCTCGAACTGGTGCTCGCCCTCGATCTCGGCGATGTCGATGATCGAGATGTCGAAAGTGCCGCCGCCGAGGTCATATACCGCGATCTTGCGGTCGCCTTCCTTCTTGTCGAGGCCGAAGGAGATGGCCGCCGCGGTCGGCTCGTTGATGATGCGCTTGACCTCCAGGCCGGCGATCCTGCCGGCGTCCTTGGTGGCCTGGCGCTGGCTGTCGTTGAAGTAGGCCGGCACGGTGATGACGGCCTCGGTGACTTCCTCGCCGAGGTAGTCCTCCGCCGTCTTCTTCATCTTGCGCAGCACCTCGGCGGAGACCTGCGGCGGCGCCATCTTCTGGCCGCGCGCCTCGACCCAGGCGTCGTTGTTGTCGGCCTTGACGATCCTGAAGGGCATCAGGTCGATGTCCTTCTGCACTTCCTTTTCCTCGAAGCGGCGGCCGATCAGGCGCTTGACCGCAAAGAGGGTGTTTTTGGCGTTGGTCACCGCCTGGCGCTTGGCCGAGGCGCCGCACAGGATCTCGCCGTCGTCGGTGTAGGCGACGATGGAAGGCGTGGTGCGCGCGCCCTCGGAGTTTTCGATGACCTTGGGCTTGCCGCCCTCCATGATGGCCACGCAGGAGTTGGTGGTGCCGAGGTCGATGCCGATGATCTTTCCCATGATGGTTCCTTGAATGCGTTGGTTTGGTTGTTAACCCTGTGTCCGATATGGGGTTTTCGTGGCGCTTTTCAAGCGCCCCTGGCCTTCGAGACGATCACCAGCGCCGGTCGGATCACCCGGTCGCTCAGGGCATAGCCCTTTTGCAGGACATTGAGCACCCGGTTGGGCTCGCCATCATCTTCAAGGGTGCTGATGGCCTGGTGCCGGTGCGGGTCGAATTTCTCGCCCGTCGGGTTGATTTCGGCCAGGCCGGACTTCTCGAAAGCGGCAACGAGCTGCTTCAGGGTCAGCTCGACGCCGTTCCTCAGGTTTTCGGCCGTGGCATTTTCGGTGGCCAGCGCCGCCTCCAGGCTGTCCTTGACCGGCAGCATTTCGGCGGCGAACTTCTCGGCGGCGTATTTGTGCGCCCTGGCGAGGTCCTCCTGGGCGCGCCGGCGCAGGTTCTCGGTCTCGGCCTTGGCACGCAGCCAGGCATCGTGGTGTTCGGCGGCCTTCAGCTCGGACTCGCGCAACAGTTCCTCCAGGCTGGGCAGGGTTTCGACCCGGCCTGCCTGTCCGGTCGCGACGGCCGGCGAGGGCTCTTCCGTCGCTGGCTGCTCAGGATTGGGCGAGCTGGGTGGGTTGTCTTGCATGTTTCTTCTCCCTGGAGACAATCTTTGCGAACTTGAGGCGGATTTGGCTTTTTCAAGGGGGCGGATTGTAATTCAAGACGGCTGCTCGCGGTTTGCGCCCTTGCCGCCCGTCCCCGGCGGGCCTAGGATAGGCCCGATGAGCAAGGTGGATCAGATCGAGCACATCGGCAAGTACCGTGTCATCCGGGAGCTGGGGCGGGGGGCTACGGCCACCGTTTACCTGGCCGAGGATCCGGGTCGGCCCGATCCAGTGGCGATCAAGCTGGTGCGTTTCACCGGGGGGGCGGAGGAGGCGCAGTGGACGCGCCGATTGAAGAAGCTGTTCGCCACGGAAGGGGCGATGGCCAAGAAGCTGGATCACCCCAACATCATCAGGATCCACGACACCGTTCTCGAAGAAGATCAGGCCTACATCGTGATGGAGTACGTCACGGGCCTGGAATTGTCGAACTTCTGCGCCTTCAACAAACTGCTGCCCCTGCACCGCGTCGTCGGCATCGTCTTCAAGTGCTGCCTGGCGCTGGACTATGCCTTCAAACAGGGCGTCATTCACCGCGACATCAAGCCGGCCAACATCCTGATCGGCGACGACGACAATGTGAAAATCATGGATTTCGGCCTGGCGCTGAACACCGCCAAGAAGAGCGAGGCCGATTCGACCTTCATCATGGGCGTCGGTTCGCCGGCCTACATGTCGCCGGAGCAGATCAAGGGCTATCCGCTCAACCAGAAGACCGATCTGTATTCGCTGGGGGTGGTCCTCTTCAATCTGCTGACCGGGCGCTTGCCTTTCCGCGCCGCCAACACGGCCCAACTGGTCTACAAGATCATCAATGCCGATCCGCCGATGCCGAGCCAGATCAACCCGAACGTGCCCGCTTCGATGGACAACATCATCCGGCGGGCGCTGGAGAAGGATCTCTACTCGCGTTATCGCAACGGCGCGGAAATGGCGCAGGATCTGTCGGCCGTGCGCTTTCAGGTCGTCGACGACAATTGGGTGGCGCTCGACACCTCGCGGCTGGATGTCCTCAAGCAACTGGAATTCTTCCGCGGCTTCGAGGAACTGGAGTTGTGGGAAGTGCTGCGCATCAGCACCTGGCGCGAGATCCCGGCGGATGTCCTGCTCATGCGCGAGGGCGACGAGGAATCTGGCTTCGGCATCATCATCGAAGGGGAGGTCGAGGTGTCTGTCGAAGACCGGGCCATCTGCCGGCTCGGTGTCGGCGAGGTGGTGGGCGAAATGGCCTATCTCAATCAGGATATGCCGCGCCGCAGCGCCTCCATCGTCACGCTGACGCCGATCGCCTATCTGGATGTGAACAACGCCGCGTTGGCGCTGGCCACCGAGGAGTGCTTCCAGCGTTTCCAGAAAAAACTGGTGGCCACCGCGATCAAGCGCCTGGCCGCGGCGGATCACAGTCTGGCCAGCCTGGGCGAACAAGCCCACAAGCCGGCCGCCACGGACCGGCTGGAAATCGAACTGGAACTGGAACCTTACGAAGCGCAGCCCAAGAAGGATTCCTAGGGCAGCTCTGCCGCAGGGTGGCGGCGTCGGCGTCCTCCATGCGCGCTCCGCGAACGTGGTTTCGCGAAGGACCGTGGCAAAAGTCAGCTCCCGCAAGACGGCGACTGGCATCAAGCCGGGGCAGCCGCGACAGGAATGGTGAGACGCGCCTGACGCGACGAAAGAAGCTGGCCCGGGAACGAAGCTTTCGCAGAAAGTAAATGTTCGCGGCGCGATTCGAGCGTCAGGGCGTCTCAGACAAAAATAACGGCGTGAACAGTGAAAACTTGAGTGTTTTCCGGTTTTGCCGACGGGCGGTTGCTGCTCAGGACCGGGCGGTGATCCAGCGCACCAGATTGCCCGTATCCATGGCGCCGGATTGGCGCGCGATCTCCTGGCCGTTACGGAAAACAAGCAGGGTCGGGATGCTGCGGATGCCGAGGCGGGCAGCGATCTCCTGCGCTTCGTCGGTATTCAGCTTGGCAAGGCGATAACGCGGTTCGAGCTGGTGGGCGGCCTGGGCGAAAGCCGGCGCCATCATGCGGCAGGGCCCGCACCAGGGCGCCCAGCAATCCACGACCACCGGGATGTCGCTGCGGCCGACATGGCTGTCGAAGGACGCCGCATCCAGTTCCACGGGATGGCCGGTAAACAGGCGCTGCCTGCACTTGCCGCAGGTGGGCTGATCGGCCAGGCGATCGGCGGGTACGCGGTTTGCGGCGTTGCAATGGGGGCAGACGATCGTGAGCGGGCTGGCCATGCGCTGACTCCGAAATGGGTTCGCTCACCACATGAAGGCGTTGCAGGAGGAATTCAAGCCGCATCAAGGGACTAAAGTTTTATCCCGAACTGCCGACAAATCACTTCGACTCCCCAGTTTGGAGAATGAAGTGAAGAAAACCACCCCCATCTACGGCGTTACCCGCGTCGACAACGAAACCAGCCGCACTCACGGCTGGCTGGTGACGATCCAGCGCCGCGGCATCATCTTCCGCAGACAATTCAGCGATGGCGTGCTGGGCGGGAAATCCAAATCGCTGGCGGCGGCCAAGGTGTATCGCGATGCAATCGTGGCGAAACACCCGCCATTATCCAAGCGCGAGCATGCCGAGATCGTGAAGAAGAACAACAAGTCCGGCGTGGTCGGCGTGTGCCGCTACTGTGCTTCCGAAACGAGCCAGAAGCCGAACTCGGAGAAGCGCTGGTTCTGGGTGGCCTCCTGGGTGCTGCCCGATGGCCGCGCCAAGCGGGTCAAGTTTTCCGTGAAGAAATACGGCGAGGAAGGCGCCTTCAAGATGGCCGTGAAAGCGCGTCGTGGCGCGGTCAGGCTGATGGCGGGCAATTTCGATCCTGGCGCGACGCGGCGCAAGAAGCGCATGTCACGGATTTAACTCCTTTCGTCTCGACCGAAGACGATCAGACTGGCCAGTGCCGAGAACAGGCTGTAGAGCAGGGCGCCCCAGAACGCCGCCCAGAAGCCGGCCACCTCGAAGCCCTTGACAACGCTGGAGACGAACCAGAACAGCAGTCCGTTGATGACGAAGGTGAGCAGCCCGAGCGTCAGGATGTTGATCGGCAGGGTGACGAGAATCAGGATCGGGCGGATCAAGGCGTTGACCAGGCCGATGCACAAAGCGGCGATCAGCGCCGCATGGAAACTCTCGACACGGATGGATTCCATCAGATAGGGCAGGGCCAGCAGCAGCAGCCCGTTCAATGCCCAGCGCAACAGCAGCTTCAGCACAATTTTCCCTCCGCCAGGCGGCGGCGCACCATCCCGGCCAGCGTGTCGATCCATTCGTGCCGCTCGTTCAGGCAGGGGATGTAGCGGAACTCCGTTCCGCCGGCGGCAAGGAAGGCCGCCTTGCATTCGAGGGCGATCTCCTCCAGGGTTTCCAGGCAATCCGAGACGAAGCCCGGGCAGATCACGTCGACCCGTCGCACGCCGTCCCGCGCCAGGGTCTCGAGGGCCGCCTGCGTGTAGGGCTGCAGCCATTCCGCCACTCCGAAGCGCGACTGGAAGGTGATCGCATAACCCGCCTCCGCCAGCCCGAGTTCGGCCGCCAGAAGCCGGCCGCTTTCGAGGCATTGCCCGTAATAGGGATCGCCGCGTTCGATGCTGACCTTGGGCAGACCGTGAAAGCTCATCACGAGTTTGTCGGGCCGGCCATAGTCCATCCAGTGGGCGTTGATGCTGGCGGCCAGCGCGGAAATATAGCGGGGGTCTTTATGGAAGCTTTCAATCGTGCCGATCTCGGCAGCCTGCGGATTCCGCCGGGCCCACTCGTTCACGGCATCCATGGCGCTGGCCGTGGTGCTGACGGCATATTGCGGATAGAGCGGCAGGACCAGGATCCGCGTGCAACCCTGCGCTTTCAGCCGGTCCAGCACCCTCGCCACCGAAGGTTCGCCGTAGCGCATGGCCCACTCGATGACGATGTTGCCCTGACCCGACTGGCCCAGGTAGCCGCGCAGGAGCTTGGCCTGGCGCTCGGTATGCACCTTGAGCGGCGAGCCTTCCGGCATCCAGATCTTGGCGTATTTCGCGGCGGATTTCTTCGGGCGCGTGTTGAGGATGATGCCGTTCAGGACCAGCCACCAGGGCAGCCGCGGCAGCTCGACGACGCGCGGATCCCAGAGGAATTGCTTCAGGTACCTGCGCAGGGCGGGTGCCGTCGGCGCCTCGGGGGTGCCGAGGTTGATGAGCAGGACCGCCGATTGGGTCATGGCGCCGAGAGGGCGCTCGAGAGGAGCTTGGCGGTGATGTCGACGATGGGGATGACGCGCTCGTAGGCCATGCGCGTCGGGCCGATGACCCCCACCGAGCCGACGATGCGGCCATCGACCTCGTAGGGGGCGGTGATGACGCTGCACTCGTCGAGCGGAGCCAGCCCCGATTCGCCGCCGATGAACACCTGCACGCCCTCGGCGCGGTTGCTCATGTCGAGCAGTTGCACCAGTCCGGTGCGTTGCTCGAAGAGGGCGAACAGTTCGCGCAGGCGGCTCATGTTGGAGGATATGTCCGCCACCGCCAGCAGGTTCATCTCGCCGGACATGACGTATTGCGCCGAGCTGTCCTCGACGGCCTGGTTGCCGGCTTCCATGGCGGCGGTCATCAGCTCGGTCATGTCGGCGCGCAGCTGGCGCAGCTCATCGTGCACGCGGCTGCGGATTTCAGCGAAATCCAGGCCGGCGAAGTTCTGGTTGAGGAAATTGGCTGCGCTGACCAGTTCGGCCGGCGAATAGGCGCGCTGGGTGAACAGGATGCGGTTCTGCACGTCGCCCTGGGACGTTACGATGATGAGCAGGATGCGTTTCTCGGACAGGCCGAGAAATTCGATCTGGCGGATCTTCGGCGTGATGCGACGGGGCACCACCACCACGGCGGCGAAGCGCGTCAGGTCGGAGAGCAGCTGCGAGGCGGAACTGATCAGGCGTTGCGGCTGGTTCGGCTGCAGTTGCTCCTCCAGCTCGTGGATCTGCGCTTCGGCGAGGGGCTGGACAGTGAGCAGGCTGTCCACGAAGAAGCGGTAGCCGCGCGGTGTCGGCACGCGCCCGGCCGAGGTATGAGGGCTGGCGATGAAGCCCATCTCCTCCAGGTCGGACATGACGTTGCGCACCGTGGCCGGCGAAAGCTCCAGGCCGGAATATTTCGACAGGGCGCGCGATCCCACCGGCTGGCCTTCCGCCACGTAGCGTTCGATCAGCGTCTTGAGAAGAATTTTGGAGCGTTGGTCCAGCATCGGGCCCATTGTACAAAAATGGGGGCGGCATGTAGCAATCGCAAGCTGCGGATTTATGGTTAAATTCCGTCCATGAGCCCTGCCTTCCGCACTATCGCCCTGATCGGCAAGTACAAAAGCCCGGAGATCGCCGAATCGCTGATGACGCTGGCGGAGTTCCTCAAGAGCCGCGACATCGACGTGCTGGTCGAGGAGGGCACCGCCGCCCTGGTAGGGGCGGACGGTTTCCCCGTCGCCTCCTATCACAGCATCGGGGAACACGCCGACCTGGCCATTGTCCTCGGCGGCGATGGCTCGATGCTGACCGCCGCGCGGCAACTGGCCGAGTCGGGCGTGCCGCTGGTAGGGGTGAATCAGGGGCGTCTCGGCTTCATGACCGATCTCGCCCGCGACGACATGCTGGACGGCGTGGCCGACCTTCTGGAGGGAAAATTCAAGAACGAGCAACGCTTCCTGCTCGACGCCACGGTGCGCCGCGCCGACGCAGTCGTCTTCCAGACCCAAGCGCTCAACGATGTGGTGGTGAACAAGGGCGACCTCGGTCGCATGATCGAGTTCGCCGTGTCCATCGACGGCGAATTCATCTACAACCAGCGCTCCGACGGCATCATCATCGCCACGCCGACCGGTTCCACCGCCTACGCGCTTTCCGCCAACGGCCCGATCCTGCACCCGGCTGTGCCTGGCATCGCGCTGGTCCCGCTCTGCCCGCATGCGCTGTCGAACCGGCCGATCACGGTAGGCAACGACAGCCGCATCGAGATCGTACTGCATGCGCCCCATCGCGCCCGCGTGCACGCCGACGGGCAGGAGAAATTCGATATCGAGGCGGGGGATCGCGTCGATGTGGCCCGCTCGATCCGCTCGATCCGCTTCCTGCATCCGCTCGGCTACAGCTATTTCGCCATGCTGCGCGAGAAGCTGCACTGGAGCGAAACGCCGCGCAGTTACTGATCCGCCGTCCCATGCTGCGCCGTCTTTACATCCGCGACTACGTCATCGTCGACCAGATCGAGCTGGAGTTCGCGTCCGGTTTCGGTGCGCTGACCGGCGAGACGGGCGCCGGGAAGTCCATCCTGGTCGATGCCCTGTCCCTGGCGCTGGGCGAACGGGCGGATGCGACCTCGGTGCGTGCCGGTTGCGAGAAGGCCGAGATCTCGGCCGAATTCTCCGTGTCCGCCGGCAGCCCGCTGACCGCATGGCTGCGTGCCAACGATTTCGACGACGATGCCTGCCTGCTGCGGCGCGTGATCGATTCGACCGGCCGCTCGCGCGGCTATGTCAACGGCGTGCCGGCCACGCTGACTCAGCTGCGCGAAGCCGCCGATTTCCTCGCCGACATCCATGGCCAGCACGCCCATCACTGCCTGTTGCGCAGCGACGCACAGCGCCAGATGCTCGATGGACTGGCCGGCCAGCGTTCGCTGGCGGACGAGGTGGCGGCGCTGCATGCGGCCTGGCGCAAGGCGAAAGAGGCGCGCCTGGCCGCGGAAAAGAACGCCGAGGCCAATTCCCGCGAGCGGGAGATGCTGGCCTGGCAGGTGAAGGAAGTCGCGGCGCTTGGCTTCGATGCCGGCAGCTGGGCCGAAATCACGATCGAGCACAAGCGGCTGGCCCACGCCGCCTCGCTGCAGGCGGGAGTGGAAGAGGCGCTGGAAGGGCTGTCCGAGGGCGAACTGGCCGTTATGTGGCAGGTCGAGCGCATGGGGGCCCGGCTGCGCCAGCTGATCGACTACGACCCGTCCCTGAAAGACGCGCTGGAAACCATCGAGGGCGCGCAGATCCAGTTGCAGGAGGCCGCCCATGTCTTGCGTCATTATCGCGACCGCATCGAGCTCGACCCGGCGCGCCTGGCCGAGGTGGAGAGCCGCATCCAGGCGGTGCATGATGCCGCGCGGAAGTACCGCGTTCCGCCGGAAGAGTTGCCGCAGTTGCTGGCCGGCTGGGGCGCGCGCCTGATCGAGCTGGAAACCATGCAGGATGCCGCCGCCCTGGCCGAACGCGAGGCGCAGGCGCAGCGGGACTATCTTGCCCGTGCGGAAACCCTGAGCAAGGGTCGCCGCAAGGCTGCAGCAAACCTCGGCAAGGCGGTGACCGAGGCCATGCAGCAACTGGCCATGCCGGGCGGCCGTTTCGAGGTGGCGCTAGAGAAACTGCCGGAAGGCGCTTCCCATGGCCTGGAAAACGTGGAGTTCCGTGTCAGTGCGCACCCCGGCCAGCCCGGCGGGCCGCTGTCGAAAGTGGCGTCGGGCGGAGAACTTTCCCGCGTCGGCCTGGCCATCCAGGTCATCGCCTCGACGGCGGGCAACGTGCCGACGCTGGTGTTCGACGAGGTCGATGTCGGCATCGGCGGCGGGGTTGCCGAGATTGTCGGGCGGCTGCTCAAGCAGCTCGGCGCCGAGCGCCAGGTGCTCTGCGTGACGCACCTGCCGCAGGTGGCGGCGCAGGCCGACTGGCAGTGGTCGATCGCCAAGGAAGGGGCGGGAAATGGCGTCGTCAGCCGCGTCACGCCGCTGGATCGCGACGGCCGCATCGAGGAGATTGCCCGCATGCTGGGCGGCGTGAAGATCACGCCGACCACCCGCCAGCATGCGACGGAGATGCTCGGCTACTGAGCCGTACCCGGGATTCCGAACATCGTCACGATGCCGGTGGCGATGAACACGCCCGCCGCAACGATGCGGATTGCCTTCATCGGCAGCTTCTGCGCCAGCGCCTCTCCCACCAGCACCGCCGGAATGTTGGCGATCAGCATGCCGAGCGTGGTGCCGAACACCACAGCCGCCAGGGCATCGAAACGCGCCGCCAGCGCCACCGTTGCCAATTGCGTCTTGTCGCCCATCTCGGCGATGAAGAAGGCGATGGTGGTGGTGACGAAAGCGCCGGCCCGGTGCAGTTTGGGGTCGTCATCGAGCGAATCCGGATGCAGCGTCCATAAACCGAAGCCGACGAAGAGCAGCCCCGTGGCCCAGGGCAGCACATGCGGGGCAATCAGGCTTGCCAGCCAGACCCCCGCCGAGCCGGCCAATGCATGGTTGAGAATGGTGGCGACGAAAATGCCCAGGATGATTGCGCCCGGCTTCCTTAGCCGCGCGGCGAGGACGAAGGACAGCAGCTGGGTCTTGTCGCCGATCTCGGCCAGCGCGACGAGCAGCGCCGACGTCAGGAAAGCTTCCATGGATGCGGGAGGATCAGCGATCCTGCTTCTTGTTCGGGCAGTTTGGCTTGATGCAGTCGGCGTAGAGATAAAGGGCGTGTTCGCTCACCTGGAAGCCGCGCTCCTTGGCGACCTTGTTCTGGCGCTTCTCGATCTCGGCATCGTAAAACTCCTCCACCTTGCCGCATTGCAGGCAGACCAAGTGGTCGTGGTGCTTGCCCTCGTTCAGCTCGAACACCGCCTTGCCGGACTCGAAGTAGTGCCGCTCCAGCAGTCCCGCCTGCTCGAATTGCGTCAGCACGCGATAGACCGTCGCCAGGCCGATGTCCAT
This sequence comes from Rhodocyclales bacterium, assembly GCA_016214145.1. Lineage (GTDB taxonomy): Bacteria > Pseudomonadota > Gammaproteobacteria > Burkholderiales > Rhodocyclaceae > Desulfobacillus. The sequence continues at coordinate 852,937 of JACRPA010000002.1, read as the reverse complement.
GTCTTCCGCGATCAATGCACGGTAGACGTCCTCGGCCGTCATGTGGCGGCTGCCCGTATCGGCCTGGACCTTCTGGAACAGGTCGAGAATCTTCAGGCGCGGGAAGGTCGCCTTGAGGCCCATGCTTTTCAGGTCTTGCGAATTGCTCATGGTGGCGGCTGGGCAGGAGGGAACGATGGGTATGATATAGTCTTGCGCGTTCGTTGAGAATTCCCGGCCTTCATTTCGCATGAGATTCCTGCGCTACCTGCCTGTCCTGCTGCCTTTGGCGGCCTGCTCGAACGTACAGATGCCCGACGTGGCATCCGTCATCACGCCCTACCGCATCGATATTCGCCAGGGCAACTACATCACCCAGGACATGGTCGCCCAGTTGAAGCCCGGCATGACCCGGGACCAGGTGCGCTTCATCCTCGGCACCCCCCTCGTGGCGGACATCTTCCATGCCGAGCGCTGGGACTACATCTACAGTTTCAAGCCGGGCAGGGGGGAAGCGCAGTTGCGGCGCTTCGCCGTCTTCTTCTCGGACAACAAGCTGGCACGAGTCGCCGGCGATGTGGTCGGGGCCGAGCCGGGCGAGGCCGAGGCGGCGGCGGGCGCTGCCGTCGGCGCGCGTTCCCGGATAATCGAGATCGCACCGGACGGCGACAAGAAGAAGGACGAAGCCAAGGAGGGCGAGAAGCAGCCCGAGGCCGAGGCGAAGCCCGATAGCACGATGCAATCGACAGAAAAGAAATGAAACCTGCCGGGCGTCCTGCCCGAAGCAGCCGTACACCAGGAGCAGAACCATGAAAATCGCGATTGCCGGCAGTTCGGGCCGCATGGGCCGCACCCTGATCGAGGCGGTTCTCAATGCTGCGGACATGCAGCTGGCCGCTGCGCTGGAACAGCCGGGCAGCGCCTTTCTGGGCAAGGATGCCGGTGAACTGGTCGGTTCGCCTTGCGGCGTGAACATCACCTCCGATTTTGACGCGGCCCTGGCGAATGCCGATTGCCTGATCGACTTCACCCGTCCGGACGGTACGCTTGCCCACCTGGCAAGCTGCCACAAGCGCGGTGTGGCAATGATCATCGGTACGACCGGCCTGGAGACCGTACAGAAGCTGGTGATCCAGGACGCCTCGCACAGCATTCCCATCGTCTTCGCGCCGAACATGTCCGTCGGCGTCAATCTGGTCTTCAAGCTGCTCGACACCGCCGCCCGCGTGCTCAGCCAGGGCTACGACATCGAGGTCATCGAGGCGCACCATCGCCACAAGGTCGATGCCCCGTCCGGCACGGCCCTGCGCATGGGCGAGGTGGTGGCCGAAGCGCTCGGCCGCGACCTGTCGAAGTGCGCCGTCTATGGCCGCGAGGGCGTCACCGGAGAGCGCGATTCCTCGACCATCGGTTTCGCCACGGTGCGCGGCGGCGACATCGTCGGCGACCATACCGCGCTCTTCGCCGGCATCGGCGAGCGCGTCGAGATCACCCACAAGGCTTCTTCCCGAATGTCCTTTGCCTTGGGCAGCCTGCGGGCGGCGCGTTTCCTGGTCGGGAAGCGCAATGGCCTGTACGACATGCAGGACGTACTGGGGCTGCGCTAGCAGCGCCAGGCGGAGGGCATGGGTGCAGGCTCATCTGCCGCAGGCAGGTGAAGCAGCTTCGCTGCGGCCGAAGCCACATGCCCTCAATGGGGCTGCGCTAGGGACTGTCCGCGCCTCGCCCGGTTTGCAGGGCGTCCCTTCCTTGGGGTAGAATTCACAAGTTTTATCAAGGCGGGATGGGCTGGCAGCCTGTCCCGCTTTGCATATCTACAACAAGCCCGCAACACCGACAGGAGCGCCTAAGTGTCTGATTTTCCGAAAGCCATCCTCGCCTTGGCGGATGGCACGGTATTTCGCGGAATCGGCATCGGCGCCACGGGTTCCAGCGTCGGCGAGGTGGTGTTCAACACCGCCATGACCGGCTACCAGGAAATTCTCACCGACCCCTCCTACTGCCGGCAGATCGTCACCCTGACCTATCCCCACATCGGCAATACGGGCACCAATCGCGAGGATTGCGAGGCGGCCAAGGTGCATGCCGCCGGTCTGGTGATCCGCGACCTGCCGCTGGTGGCCTCGAATTTCCGCAGCGAGCAGACCTTGTCGGACTATCTCAAGGCCGAGAACGTCGTCGCCCTGGCCGGCATCGATACACGCAAGCTGACGCGCATCCTGCGCGAGAAGGGCGCGCAGAACGGCTGCCTGATGAGCGGCGAGGTCGATGAGGAAAAGTCAGTCTCCGCAGCACGGCGATTTCCCGGCCTGGCCGGCATGGACCTGGCCAAGGTGGTCAGCGCCGACAAGTCCTATGCCTGGAGCGAGGGCGAGTGGGCGCTCGGCAAGGGCTATGTCACGCCGGAATCCTCGCGTTTCCACGTTGTCGCCTACGACTACGGCGTCAAGCGCAACATCCTGCGCATGCTGGTACAGCGCGGCTGCCGGGTGACCGTGCTGCCGGCCCAGGCGTCGGCGGCGGAAGCGCTGGCCCTGAATCCGGACGGGGTGTTCCTCTCCAACGGGCCGGGCGATCCCGAGCCCTGCGACTACGCCATCGCCGCCATCCGCGAGATCCTCTCGCGCGGCATCCCGACCTTCGGCATCTGCCTCGGCCATCAGCTGATGGGCCTGGCGTCCGGCGCGAAGACCAAAAAAATGAAGTTCGGCCACCACGGCGCCAACCATCCCGTGAAAGATGTCGACACCGGCCAGGTGCTGATCACCAGCCAGAACCACGGTTTTGCCGTCGATGCGGACACGCTGCCGGCCAACCTGCGCGTGACCCACGTTTCGCTCTTCGACGGCAGCCTGCAGGGCCTGGCGCGCACCGACGTGCCGGCGTTCTGCTTCCAGGGCCATCCCGAGGCGAGCCCGGGGCCGCATGATGTTTCGTACCTGTTCGACCGCTTCATGAAAATGATGGAGCGGAAAAAATCTTGAACCACAGAGAACACAGAGAACACAGAGATGGCTTGGAAAGATTCTTGATCTTCTCTGTGCTCTCTGTGGTTAAGGCTTTTTGAGATGCCAAAAAGAACCGACCTACACACCATCCTCATCATCGGCGCCGGCCCGATCATCATCGGCCAGGCCTGCGAATTCGACTATTCCGGCGCGCAGGCCTGCAAGGCGCTGCGCGACGAGGGCTACAAGGTCATCCTGGTCAACTCCAATCCGGCGACCATCATGACCGACCCGGAGATGGCCGACGTCACCTACATCGAGCCGATCCACTGGTCGGTCATCGAGAAGATCATCGCCAAGGAGCGTCCCGACGCGCTGCTGCCCACCATGGGCGGCCAGACGGCGCTCAACTGCGCGCTGGACCTGGCCCGGCACGGCGTGCTGGAGAAATACGGCGTCGAGATGATCGGCGCCTCGCGCGAGGCCATCGACAAGGCCGAGGACCGCGAGAAGTTCAAGGCGGCGATGACCCGGATCGGCCTCGGCTCGGCGCGTTCCGCCATCGCCCATAGCCTGGAGGAGGCCCTGCAGGTGCAGGCCGCCCTCGGCTTCCCGTCCATCATCCGCCCGTCCTTCACCATGGGCGGCAGCGGCGGCGGCATCGCCTACAACCGGGAAGAGTTCGTCATCATCTGCGAACGCGGCCTGGAGGCCAGCCCGACCAAGGAACTACTCATCGAGGAATCGCTGATCGGCTGGAAGGAATTCGAGATGGAGGTTGTCCGCGACCGCAAGGACAACTGCATCATCGTCTGCTCCATCGAGAACCTCGATCCGATGGGCGTGCACACCGGCGACTCCATCACCGTGGCGCCGTCGCAGACGCTGACGGACAAGGAATACCAGATCATGCGCAACGCCTCGATCGCCGTGCTGCGCGAGATCGGCGTCGACACCGGCGGCTCCAACGTGCAGTTCGCCATCAATCCGGCCGACGGCCGCATGATCGTCATCGAGATGAACCCGCGCGTCTCGCGCTCATCGGCGCTGGCCTCGAAAGCCACCGGTTTCCCCATCGCCAAGGTGGCGGCCAAGCTGGCGGTCGGCTATACCCTCGACGAACTGCGCAACGAGATCACAGGCGGCGCCACGCCGGCTTCCTTCGAGCCGTCGATCGACTACGTCGTCACCAAGGTGCCGCGTTTCGCCTTCGAGAAGTTCCCCCAGGCCAACGACCGCCTGACCACCCAGATGAAGTCGGTGGGCGAGGTGATGGCCATCGGCCGCACCTTCCAGGAATCGTTGCAGAAGGCCCTGCGCGGGCTGGAGACGAGCGTGTACGGCCTGGACGAGGTCGAGGCCGACGAAGACGTCATCGAGCAGGAACTCGCCAACCCGGGCGCCGAGCGCATGTGGTATCTCGGCCAGGCCTTCCGCGATGGCATGAGCCTGGAAAAGGCGTTCCAGCTGACGAAGATCGACCCCTGGTTCCTCGTCCAGATCGAGGACATCGTGCGCGAGGAAGCGGCGCTGGGCGGGCAGAAGCTGCACGACTTCGACGCCGACGAAATGCGCCGCCTGAAGCGCAAGGGCTTCTCCGACCGGCGCCTGGCCAGGCTGCTCGACACCACGGAAACCGCCGTGCGCATGCACCGCCATGCACTGAATGTGCGCCCGGTGTTCAAGCGCGTCGACACCTGCGCCGCCGAGTTCGCCACCCACACCGCCTACCTGTATTCCACCTACGAGGAGGAATGCGAGGCGAATCCGACCTCCCGCAAGAAGATCATGGTGCTGGGCGGCGGGCCCAACCGCATCGGCCAGGGCATCGAGTTCGACTACTGCTGCGTGCACGCCGCGCTGGCCATGCGCGAGGACGGCTTCGAGACCATCATGGTCAACTGCAACCCGGAGACGGTGTCGACCGACTACGACACCTCGGATCGCCTCTATTTCGAGCCGCTCTCGCTGGAGGACATCCTCGAAATCGTGAATGTCGAGCAGCCGGCCGGCGTCATCGTCCAGTTCGGCGGCCAGACGCCGCTGAAGCGCGCCCTCGACCTGGAGGCCAACGGCGTGCCCATCATCGGCACCAGCCCGGACATGATCGACGCCGCCGAGGACCGCGAGCGCTTCCAGAAAATGCTGCACGAACTGGGCCTCAAGCAGCCGCCCAACCGCACGGCGCGCACGGAAGAGGACGCCATCCGCCTCGCCGCGGAGATCGGCTATCCGCTGGTGGTGCGGCCGAGCTACGTGCTGGGCGGCCGCGCCATGGAGATCGTGCACGAGCAAAAAGATCTCGAACGCTACATGCGCGACGCCATCAAGGTCTCCAACGACTCGCCGGTGCTGCTTGACCGCTTCCTCAACGACGCCACCGAGGTCGATGTCGATGCGCTGTCCGACGGCAAGCAGGTGATCATCGGCGGCATCATGCAGCACATCGAGCAGGCCGGCGTGCATTCGGGCGACTCGGCCTGTTCGCTGCCGCCCTACACGCTGACGAGGGAAACCCAGGACGAGCTGCGACGCCAGACCGAGCAGATGGCGAAGGCCCTCAACGTCGTCGGCCTGATGAACGTCCAGTTCGCCATCCAGGACGGCACGGTATACGTGCTGGAAGTGAATCCGCGCGCCTCGCGCACCGTGCCTTTCGTGTCTAAAGCGACGGGCCTGCAGCTGGCCAAGGTTGCGGCGCGCTGCATGGCCGGGCGGTCGCTGGCCGAGCAGGGCGTCACGCGCGAGATCGTGCCGCCCTACTATTCGGTCAAGGAGGCGGTGTTCCCCTTCGTCAAGTTCCCCGGCGTCGACACCATCCTCGGGCCGGAGATGAAATCCACCGGCGAAGTGATGGGCGTCGGCCGCAGCTTCGCCGAGGCCTTCGTCAAATCCCAGCTGGCCGGCGGCACCAAACTGCCCAAGTCGGGCAAGGTCTTCATCAGCGTCAAGGAACAGGACCGCGCCAAGGCCGTCGAAGTGGCGCGCGAGCTGGACGATCTCGGCTTCACCCTGATCGCCACGCGCGGCACCGGCGCGGCGATCGAGGCCGCCGGCCTCAAGGTTGCGGTGGTGAACAAGGTGGCCGAGGGCCGGCCGCACATCGTGGACATGATCAAGAACAACGAGGTCGTACTGATCATCAACACGGTCGAGGAGAAGCGCCAGGCCATCGCCGACTCGCGTTCCATCCGCACCAGCGCCCTGGCGCAGCGCATCACGCTGTACACGACCATCGAGGGCGCCCGGGCGGCTTGCGCCGGCATGCGCCACCTGGAGGAGCTGGAAACCTACTCCTTGCAGGCGCTGCATGCCGAGCTAACATAAGCGTATGAGCAAGGTCCCCCTTACCAAGTCGGGCGCGGAGAAACTGCGGCAGGAACTGCACAGGCTGAAGACCGTTGACCGCCCCAATGTCGTCGCGGCCATCGCCGAGGCGCGCGCCCATGGCGATCTCTCCGAAAACGCCGAGTATGCCGCCGCCCGCGAGCGCCAGAGCTTCATCGAGGGACGCCTGCAGGAAATCGAGGGCAAGCTCGGCAATGCGCAGATCATCGACCCCCAGTTGCTGGATGCCGACGGCCGTTGCGTCTTCGGCGCCACAGTCGAACTGGAAGACCTGGAAAGCGGCGACAAGGTGACCTACCAGATCGTCGGCGAGGACGAGGCCGACCTGAAGAACAGCAAGATATCCATCTCCTCGCCCATCGCGCGCGCCCTGATCGGCAAGTACGCCGGCGACATCGCCGAAGTGAAGGCGCCCGGCGGCGTGCGCGAGTATGAAGTGCTCGACGTCAAGTACGTCTGATCCTTCCACCTACCCCAAACCCAAGAGCGGGCACACGTGCGCAGACTGGCGGAAAGCCTTTACTTCCTCGCCATTACCCTGTGGGTCGGCGGCCTCTGGGCCATCGGCTTCATTGCTGCGCCTTCGCTGTTCGCCTCGCTGAAGGACCGCGTGCTCGCGGGCGAGCTGGCGGGCAACCTGTTCGGCCTCATTGCCTGGGTGGGCATGGCCTGCGCGGCCTGGCTGCTGGGCTACCTGGCCGTGCGCCGGGGTCGGGCCGTGTTCAAGTCCGGGGTGTTCTGGCTGGTGCTGGCGATGCTGCTGCTGGTGTTGGTAGGGCATTTCGGCATCCAGCCTGTCCTCGCGCAACTGAAGGCCGAAGCCTGGCCGCGCAGCGTCATGGAAAGCGCGGTGAAAAGCCGCTTCGCCGCCTGGCACGGCGTCGCCGGCGGCCTCTACGCGCTGCAAAGCCTGCTGGGGGCGGCCCTGGTGCTGCTGCAGGGCCGGGAACGCTGAATTATTTTTTCAGGCGCCGGCGCGGGGCGGTCGGAGGGGCGGAAGATTTCGGCTTTGCGCGCGAAGCGTTTTTTTTCACCGGTTTCGCTGGTTCGAGCGGCGCCTCGGGATTGGCGCGATAAACCACCAGGACGTTGCCGATGTGCTGAACCGGCGCGGCTTCCAGCCGGTTGCAGATTTCGCCGAGCAGCGCTTCGCGCTCGCCGCGCTCGACGCCATAGACGCGCACCTTGATCAACTCGTGCGCCTTCAGGCCCCGGTCGATCTCGGCGAGGACGGCCTCGCTGAGGCCTTTCTGGCTGATGCTGGCGACGGGATGCAGGCTGTGGGCGCGGGCGCGCAGCGACCGGCGCAGGGATGAAGTCAGTTCAGTCATTACGGAATTTTACGCGGTGAAGAAGCACAAGACCAGCAAGGCCTGGATGCACGAGCATGTCACCGACCCCTACGTCCAGCGGGCGAAGGCGGAGGGCTGGCGTTCGCGCGCCGCCTTCAAGCTGATTGAAATCGATGACAAGGACCGCCTGCTGCGGCCCGGCATGACGGTGGTCGACCTCGGCGCAGCGCCGGGCGGTTGGTCGCAGGTGGCGGTGGAGCGGGTCGGCGGCGGCGGCCGGGTGCTGGCGCTCGATTTGCTGGATATGGCGCCGGTGGCCGGGGTGGAATTCATCCAGGGCGACTTTCGCGAGGACGCCGTGCTGGCGGGACTGACTTTGCGGCTGGGCGGGCGGCCGGTCGACCTTGTGATTTGCGACATGGCCCCCAATATCTCGGGTATTGCCGTTACGGATCAGGCGCGCTCGATGCACCTGGCGGAACTGGCGCTGGAATTTGCCGGCCAGCATTTGAAACCTGGCGGCAATTTCCTGGTCAAGACGTTCCAGGGAGAAGGCTTCGATGCCTTCCGCAAGGCGATGGCCGCGGCCTTCGACAAGGTGGCGGTGCGCAAGCCGAAATCCTCGCGTGACCGCAGCAGCGAGGTGTATCTTCTCGGTCTGGGCTGCCGTCCCCGTTCGGCGGAGGGGTAATCCCGTCCTTTTCCCGGTTTGCACCGGGCGGGGAACGGTCTTAGAATGCATCGGTCGTATCGGGTATTGGGGCCCCTGACGGGCCATAGAGGAGTCGCTTGAACAATCTTTTCAAGAATCTCGCAATCTGGCTGGTGATCGGCGTCGTGCTGATGACCGTCTTCAACCAGTTCAGCACGCGGCAGGTGGCGCAGAACTCGCTCGAATACTCCCAGTTTCTCGAGGAAGTGAAGTCCGGGCGTGTCGCCAAGGTGGTGATCCAGGGCCGCACGCTCGAGGCGACCACCAATGAAGGCAAGAAGATCACCACCTACGCGCCGCCCGACCTGTGGATGGTGAGCGATCTGCTCAAGTACAACGTCAAGGTGGTGGCGAAGCCCGAGGAGGAGCAGTCCTTCCTCATGAACCTCTTCGTCTCCTGGTTCCCCATGCTGCTCCTGATCGGCGTCTGGGTCTTCTTCATGCGCCAGATGCAGGGCGGCGGCAAGGGCGGCGCCTTCTCCTTCGGCAAGTCGCGCGCGCGCATCCTCGATGAATCGACCAACACCATCACTTTCGCCGACGTCGCCGGCTGCGACGAGGCCAAGGAGGAGGTCGCCGAACTGGTCGAGTTCCTGCGCGACCCGAGCAAATTCCAGAAGCTGGGCGGCCGCATTCCGCGCGGCGTGCTGATGGTGGGTTCGCCCGGCACCGGCAAGACCCTGCTGGCGAAGGCCATCGCCGGCGAGGCCAAGGTGCCCTTCTACAGCATCTCCGGCTCCGACTTCGTCGAGATGTTCGTCGGCGTGGGCGCAGCCCGCGTGCGCGACATGTTCGAGCAGGCCAAGAAGAGCGCGCCCTGCATCATCTTCATCGACGAGATCGACGCCGTCGGCCGCCAGCGCGGCGCCGGCCTGGGCGGCGGCAACGACGAACGCGAGCAGACGCTGAACCAGCTGCTGGTCGAGATGGACGGCTTCGAAGGCACGGCCGGCGTCATCGTCATCGCCGCCACCAACCGTCCCGACGTGCTCGATCCGGCGCTGCTGCGCCCCGGCCGCTTCGACCGCCAGGTGGTGGTGCCGCTGCCCGACATCCGCGGCCGCGAGCAGATCCTGATGGTGCACATGCGCAAGGTGCCGATGGCGCCCGACGTCAAGGCCGACATCATCGCCCGCGGCACGCCGGGCTTCTCCGGCGCCGATCTGGCCAACCTGGTGAACGAAGCGGCGCTGTTCGCCGCGCGCGGCAACAAGCGCCTGGTGGAGATGGACGATTTCGAGAAAGCCAAGGACAAGATCATGATGGGCGCCGAGCGCCGCTCCATGGTCATGCCGGAGGAAGAGCGCAGGAACACCGCCTATCACGAGTCGGGTCACGTGGTGGTGGCCAAACTGTTGCCGAAGACCGACCCGGTGCACAAGGTCACCATCATTCCGCGCGGCCGTGCGCTGGGCCTGACCATGCAACTGCCGGAGCAGGATCGCTACAGCCAGGACCGGGACCGGCTGCTCAACACCATCGCCGTGCTCTTCGGCGGGCGCATCGCCGAGGAGATCTTCATGCACCAGATGACGACCGGCGCCTCGAACGATTTCGAGCGTGCTACCGAGATCGCCCGCCGCATGGTGACGCAGTGGGGCATGTCCGATGCGCTCGGCCCGATGGTCTATGGCGAGAACGAGGGCGAGGTCTTCCTCGGTCGCTCGATTACCACGCACAAGAACGTGTCCGAGGCGACCATGCAGCAGGTCGACGCCGAGATCCGCCGCATCATCGACGGCCAGTACGGACTGGCGCGGCGCCTGATCGAGGAGAACCGCGACAAGGTGGAGGTCATGACCCAGACTCTGCTCGAGTGGGAGACTCTCGACGCGGACCAGATCAACGACATCATGGCCGGCAAGCCGCCGCGCGAGCCGAAGCGCGCCACGCCCCCGGCCAGCACGCCGGCCGACAATTCCCCGGGCGCTGCGCCCAACGCGGCCGCGCCGGCGTAATCCGACTTGAAGGACAAGAGGCCGGATCGGGCAACCGATCCGGCCTTGTTTTTATGACGCCCCAACTTCACTGCGGGAATTTCCGCCTGTCCCTCGAGCGCCCGCTTGTCATGGGCATCGTCAACGTCACGCCGGACTCCTTTTCGGACGGCGGACGTTATTTCGATGCGGCGCGGGCCGTCGCGCACGGGCGGCAACTGGTCGATGAGGGCGCCGACCTGCTCGACATCGGCGGCGAGTCCTCCCGCCCCGGCGCGCAATCCGTTCCCCTGGATGAGGAATTGCGCCGCGTGCTGCCGGTGATCGAGGCGCTGGCCGGCGTCGGCGTCCCGCTCTCGGTTGACACGGTGAAACCGGAGGTGATGCGGCGTGCGGTGGCTGCCGGCGCCTCCATCATCAACGATATCGCGGCCCTGCAGGCGCCGGATGCGCTGGAGGCGGCGGCGTCGTCGGGCGCCGCGGTGTGCCTGATGCACATGCAGGGGGAGCCGCGTACCATGCAGGCCGATCCGTCCTATGGCGACGTGGTGGCCGAGGTGCGCGATTTCCTTGTCCGGCGCGTGGCGGCGGCACAGGCGGCAGGCATTGCCGCCGAGCGCATCGTCGTCGATCCGGGCTTCGGTTTCGGCAAGCGGCTGGAACACAACCTGGCCTTGCTGCGGCATCTCGGCCAATTTGCGGACCTGGGCGCCTGTGTGCTGGCGGGCCTGTCGCGCAAGTCGATGCTGGGGCAGATCACCGGACGGAAAGTCAGCGACCGCGACACGGCGAGCGTGGCGGTGGCGCTCCTCGCCGCGCGGAATGGGGCTAGAATCCTGCGCGTGCATGATGTGGCGGCGACGCAGGATGCACTGGCCGTATGGTCGGCAGTCGAAGGATTGAGGTGAGCATGGGACGCAAATATTTCGGCACGGATGGCGTGCGCGGCACGGTGGGCGAGGCGCCCATCACGCCGGACTTCGTCATGCGCCTGGGTTATGCCGCCGGGACGACCCTGGTGGCACGCGAACACCTTCCCCCGGGAGAGCGTCCGGCGGTGCTGATCGGCAAGGACACGCGCATCTCCGGCTACATGCTGGAAGCCGCGCTGGAGGCGGGCTTCGCCGCGGCCGGCACGGATGTCATGCTGACCGGTCCGCTGCCGACGCCGGCCATCGCCTACCTGACCCGCGCCTTGAGGCTGCAGGCCGGCGTGGTCATCTCCGCCTCGCACAATCCCTTTCCCGACAATGGCATCAAGTTCTTCTCCGCCGACGGCACCAAACTGCCCGACGCGGTGGAGGCGGAAATCGAGGCGCGGCTCGAACAACCGATGGGCTGCGCCGCCCCGGCCAGGCTCGGCAAGGCGCGCCGGATTGACGATGCCGCCGGCCGCTACATCGAATTCTGCAAGAGCACGTTTCCTGCCGAACTGGATCTGCGCGGCATGCGGATCGTGGTCGACTGCGCGCATGGCGCGGCCTATCACATCGCGCCCAAGGTTTTCCATGAACTGGGCGCCGAGGTATACGCCATCGGCGCCGAGCCGAACGGACTCAACATCAACGACCGGGTGGGGGCGACCTCGCCGCAAGCCCTGCAGCAGGCGGTGGTGGCACGCGGCGCCGATATAGGCATTGCCCTCGACGGCGATGGCGACCGCGTGATGATGGTCGATGCCAAGGGCCGGCTCTACGACGGCGACCAGTTGCTCTATGTCATTGCCCGCCAGCGCCTGGCGAACGGCGGCCTGGCCGGGGTGGTGGGCACGCTCATGACCAACCTCGGCATGGAGCATGCACTGGCGAAACTCGGCGTTCCCGTCGTTCGCGCCAGGGTCGGCGATCGCTATGTTCTGGAGACGCTGATCGAACGCGGCTGGAAATTGGGCGGCGAGAACTCCGGCCACCTCATCTGCCTTGACCGCCATACCACCGGCGACGGCATCGTTTCGGCCCTGCAGGTGCTCGCGGCGCTGCGCTTGCAGCGGAGCACCCTGGATGAAGCCTGTGCCGGCCTGACGCTCTATCCGCAGACGCTGGTCAACGTGAAGCTGCCCAGCGGCTTCGACTGGCAGAACCGCCCCGAGATCGAATCGGCGCGCATCGCCGCCGAGCGTGAGCTGGGCGAAAGCGGCCGGGTGCTGCTGCGCGCCTCCGGCACCGAGCCGCTGCTGCGCGTCATGGTCGAGGGCCGCGAAGCGCAGCAGGTGGCCTCCCTGGCGCGGGGCATCGCCGACGCCGTGCAACGTGCCGCGGCGTGATCGGCCTGCCCGTGCCGGCCGGAGCGGTTTGAGCGGCGTTTCATTTGACCGAAGATCACCCAGACGCTAAAATCTCGGGCTTTTGACGAACCTGGGACGGGCGGGAACCATGCGGCGCAAACTGGTGGCAGGCAACTGGAAGATGCATGGCGGGCTGGCCCGCAACCGCGACCTTCTGGACAGCCTGGTGCAGGCGATGGGCAAGGGCGGCAGCGCCGATTGCGCCGTCTGCGTGCCGTTCCCCTATCTCGGCCAGACGCAGGAACTGCTGAAGAGCACGGCCATCGCCTGGGGCGCGCAGACCCTGTCCGAGCATGCGCAGGGCGCCTATACCGGCGAAGTCAGCGCGGCCATGCTGGTGGATTTCGGCTGCCGCTACGTGCTCGTCGGTCATTCCGAACGGCGCAGCCTGTACGGCGAGAGCAATGAGGCGGTGGCGGCGAAGTTCGTCGCTGCGGTGAAGGGCGGGGTGACGCCGATCCTCTGCCTGGGCGAGACGCTCGAGCAGCGGGAGGGCAATATCACCGAGAAGGTCATCGCCGCCCAGCTCGATGCGGTGACGCAGGCGGCCGGCGTGAGCGGTCTGGCCAATGCCGTCATTGCCTACGAACCGGTGTGGGCCATCGGCACCGGTCGCACGGCCACGCCGCAGCAGGCCCAGGACGTGCATGCCTTCATCCGCGAGCGACTGGCCGCTAGCGATGCGCTCCTGGCGCAGCGGATGCAGATTCTCTACGGCGGCAGCGTCAAGCCGCAGAACGCCGCCGAACTGTTCGGCATGGCCGACATCGACGGCGGCCTGATCGGCGGCGCTTCCCTGGTGGCGCAGGATTTCCTGGCGATCTGCCGGGCGGCGGGCTAACTTAACGATCGGATTGGCAATGGACGGCATTCTTTTTCCCCTGATCCTCACGGTACACATACTGGTAGGGGCGACGGTCATCGGCCTTGTCCTGCTCCAGCATGGCAAGGGCGCCGACATGGGCGCGGCTTTCGGCAGCGGTTCCTCGGGCAGCCTGTTCGGCGCCTCGGGCTCGGCCAACTTTCTCAGCCGCACGACGGCGGTCCTGGCGACGGTGTTCTTCATCACCAGCCTGGGCCTGAGCTATCTCGCGACCAATCGCCCGCAGGCGCCATCCAGCGTCATGGAGCAGGTCCAGAACCAGCCCGCCGCGGCGCCGATCGAGCAGGCGCCGGCGCAACCAGCGGCAGGCGCGGACTCGAAAGCGAAGGAAATTCCGAAGTAAGTAGTGATGTTGCGGCGCAAAAAAGAAGGTATAATTTCTTTTTTCGTCGTCATAAGAATCAGTGGCTCCGCCACAAGCTGGATGGCGGAACCACGGAACGAATGCCGACGTGGTGAAATTGGTAGACACGCTATCTTGAGGGGGTAGTGGCGAAAGCCGTGTGAGTTCGAGTCTCACCGTCGGCACCAGAAATCCTCCGATGCCTGCCTTGTATTCGTTTGGCAGGCTTGATTGGCAGCAGGAACGCGAAGGGCTCGGCGGAGCGGTTGGAAAGACCTTCCGCGCAGACTATGTTGGAAAACTACTTTCCTGTCCTCGTTTTCATTCTCGTCGGCCTGGCCTTCGGGTGTGCCCCCATCCTCCTCGGCTGGCTCGTCGCCCCGAACCGGCCCGACAGCGAAAAACTTTCCCCTTTCGAATGCGGCTTCGAGGCCTTCGAGGATGCGCGCATGAAGTTCGACGTGCGCTTCTACCTGATCGCCATCATCTTCATCCTGTTCGACCTGGAAATCGCCTTCCTCTTTCCCTGGGCGGTGATTTTCAAGGACATCGTCGCCTCCGACAGCATGCGGCTGTTCGGCTTCTTCGAGATGATGGTCTTCATCGGCATCCTCGCCATAGGCTACGTCTACGCCTGGGCCAAGGGCGCCCTGGACTGGGAGTAGCGACATGAGCAGGGAGCAGGGGCCACACGAAGTGGGGATGCGACCGGCCGCGAATGGCGCTGGCCGCCGACAGTGGGGCCCCGAAATCGCAGACATGCGTTCGGAGGCGGCAAGGCCATGAGCATCGAAGGCGTACTGGAAAAGGGCTTCGTCACCACTTCCCTCGATACCGTCATCAACTGGACGCGCACCGGCTCGATGTGGCCGATGACCTTCGGCCTGGCCTGCTGCGCCGTCGAGATGATCCATGCCGGCTGCTCGCGCTACGACCTGGACCGTTTCGGCATCGTCTTCCGCCCCAGCCCGCGCCAGTCCGACGTGATGATCGTCGCCGGCACGCTCACCAACAAGATGGCCCCCGCCCTGCGCAAGGTGTACGACCAGATGGCCGAGCCGCGCTGGGTGGTGTCGATGGGCTCCTGCGCCAACGGCGGCGGTTATTACCATTATTCCTACTCCGTCGTGCGCGGCTGCGACCGCATCGTGCCGGTGGATGTATACGTGCCGGGCTGTCCGCCGACGGCGGAAGCGCTGATCTACGGGCTCATCCAGTTGCAGAACAAGATCAAGCGCACCAGCACCATCGCGCGCTGAAACCGGGACTTATTGAACTGATATGAGTGCCAGGCTCGAATCGCTTTGCCAGAATCTGCAGAACGTCCTCGGCGATCGCATCGCCAGCATCAAGACGGTCGTCGGTGAAGTCACCATCGAGGTCGCAGCCGCGCACTACCTCGATACGGCGCGCACCCTGCGCGACCATCCCGACCTGCGCTTCGAGCAGCTGATCGACCTGACCGGCGTCGACTACTCGGCCTGGGGCGACGGTGCCTGGGAGGGCCCGCGCTTCGCCGCGGTGTGCCACCTGACTTCGATATCCAAGAACTGGCGCCTGCGCCTGCGCGTCTTTGCCCCTGACGACGGTTTCCCCGTCCTCCCGTCGGTGGTTAACCTCTGGAACAGCGCCAACTGGTACGAGCGCGAGGCCTTCGACCTCTATGGCATCCACTTCGAGGGCCATCCCGACCTGCGCCGCATCCTCAGCGACTATGGATTCGTCGGCCACCCCTTCCGCAAGGATTTCCCGATCTCCGGCTACGTCGAAATGCGCTACGACCCCGAGCAGCGCCGCGTCGTCTACCAGCCGGTGACCATCGAGCCGCGCGAGGTCACGCCGCGGGTCATCCGTGAGGACAGCTATGGGGGTGGCGGCCATGGCTGAGATCCGCAATTACACGATCAATTTTGGCTTCGGCCGCGCTTCGCGCTTAACGTTCGCTGCGCTCACGTTAGCCTGCGCCGAAATTGATCTGCGCCGATGCGATGTTGCGGTGGTCAGCTTCGATCAGGTAGGCAGATAATGGCCGAAATTCGCAATTACACGATCAATTTTGGCCCGCAGCATCCGGCGGCGCACGGCGTGCTGCGCCTGGTGCTGGAACTGGATGGCGAGGTGATCGTCCGCGCCGACCCGCACATCGGCCTGCTGCATCGCGCCACCGAGAAGCTGGCCGAGACCAGGACCTGGCTGCAGACCGTTCCCTACCTGGACCGCCTCGATTACGTCTCCATGATGTGCAACGAGCACGCCTACGTCCTGGCGGTGGAGAAGCTGCTCGGCGTCGAGGTGCCGGTCCGCGCCCAGTACATCCGCGTCATGATGGACGAGGTGACGCGCATCCTCAACCACCTGCTCAACATCGGCACCCACGCCCTCGACATCGGCGCCATGACCATGGTGCTGTACACCTTCCGCGAGCGCGAAGACCTGATGGATGTGTACGAGGCCGTCTCCGGCGCCCGCCTGCATGCGGCCTACTACCGGCCGGGCGGCGTCTATCGCGACCTGCCCGACCGCATGCCGCAGTACGAGGTCAACAAGTTCAAGAATGCCGAGACGGTGCGGCGCCTGAACGAGTCGCGCCAGGGCTCGCTGCTCGATTTCATCGAGGACTTCACCAATCGTTTTCCGACTTACGTCGACGAATACGAGACCCTGCTGACCGACAACCGCATCTGGAAGCAGCGCACCGTCGGCGTCGGCGTGGTCTCGCCGGAGCGCGCGCTGGCGCTCGGTTTTTCCGGCCCCATGCTGCGCGGCTCGGGCATCGAGTGGGACCTGCGCAAGAAGCAGCCCTACGAGGTCTACGACCGCATGGAGTTCGACGTGCCGGTTGGCGTCAATGGTGACTGCTACGACCGTTACCTGGTGCGCATCGAAGAGATGCGCCAGGCCAACCGCATCGTCAGGCAGTGCATTGACTGGCTGCGCAAAAACCCGGGCCCGGTGATCACCGACAACCACAAGGTGGCGCCGCCGCCGCGCGAGTCGATGAAGGCCAGCATGGAAGAGCTGATCCATCACTTCAAGCTGTTTTCCGAAGGCATGCACGTGCCGCCGGGCGAGGCCTATGCCGCCATCGAGCATCCGAAGGGGGAGTTCGGCGTCTACGCCATCTCCGACGGCGGCAACAAGCCCTACCGCATCAAGCTGCGCTCGCCGGGCTTTGCCCACCTGGCCGCCACCGACGAGCTGGCCAAGGGCCACATGATCGCCGACGCCACGGCCATCATCGGCACCATCGATCTGGTGCTGGGCGACACGGATCGATAGACGAGAAACCCA
Source organism: Rhodocyclales bacterium (assembly GCA_016214145.1). Classification (GTDB taxonomy): domain Bacteria; phylum Pseudomonadota; class Gammaproteobacteria; order Burkholderiales; family Rhodocyclaceae; genus Desulfobacillus. Next base: position 835,920 of record JACRPA010000002.1, on the reverse strand, counting down.
TGCTGAGCCAAGAGTCCCTTAAACAGATCGACCGCGAAATCGCCAAGTACCCGGCGGAGCAGAAGCAGTCCGCCGTCATGGCGGCCCTGGCCATCGCCCAGATGGAGCAGGGCTGGCTGTCCACCGAAACCATGGCGGAGGTGGCAAACCATCTCGGCATGGCGCCGATGGCGGTGTATGAGGTGGCCAGCTTCTACAACATGTACGACCTCGCCCCGGTCGGCAAGTACAAGATCACGGTGTGCACCAACCTGCCGTGCGCGCTGTCCGGCGGCGTGCATGCCGCCGACTACCTGAAGCAGAAGCTCGGCGTCGGCTTTAACGAGACTACGCCAGATGGCCGGTTCACCCTGAAGGAGGGCGAGTGCATGGGCGCCTGCGGCGACGCGCCGGTGATGCTGGTGAACAACGTGCGCATGTGCAGCTTCATGCAGCCGGAGCAGATCGACCGGCTGCTGGGGGAGTGCAAGTAATGGGCGCCCTCGGCTTCATCCTCGACGCGGCGGAGGGCGAGCGCAGCTGGCGCCTCGCCGAGTACGTCAGGCGCGGCGGCTACACGGCGCTGAAGAAGATCATCAACGAGAACATCCCGCCCGAGAACATCGTCGCCGAGCTGAAGAAATCCTCGCTGCGCGGCCGCGGCGGCGCCGGCTTTCCGACCGGCCTCAAGTGGAGCTTCATGCCGCGCCAGTTCCCCGGCGCCAAGTACGTCGTCTGCAACTCCGACGAGGGCGAGCCGGGCACCTTCAAGGATCGCGACATCCTGCGCTGGAACCCGCACATGGTGATCGAGGGCATGATCATCGCCGGCTACGCCATGGGCTGCGCACGCGGCTACAACTACATCCACGGCGAGATCTGGGACATCTACAAGCGCTTCGAGGAGGCGCTGGAGGAGGCGCGCGCCGCCCAGCTGCTCGGCGACAACATCCTCGGCTCCGGCTTCAGCTTCGAGCTGCAGGCCCATCACGGCTACGGCGCCTACATCTGCGGCGAGGAAACCGCGCTGCTCGAATCCATCGAGGGCAAGAAGGGCCAGCCGCGCTTCAAGCCGCCGTTCCCGGCCAGCTTCGGCCTCTACGGCAAGCCGACCACCATCAACAACACCGAGACCTTCGCCTCGGTGCCCTGGATCATCAACGAGGGCGGCGACAAGTTCCTCGAGCTGGGCAAGCCGAACAACGGCGGCACCAAGCTGTTCTCCGTCTCCGGCCATGTGAACCGCCCCGGCAACTTCGAGGTGTCGATGGGCACGCCCTTCCCCGAGCTGCTCGCCATGGCGGGCGGCATGCGCGACGGGCGCAAGCTGAAGGGCGTCATCCCCGGCGGCTCCTCGGCGCCGGTGCTGCCGACCGAGATCATCATGGAGTGCACGCTCGACTACGACTCGATCGCCAAGGCCGGCTCGATGCTCGGCTCCGGCGCCGTCATCGTCATGGACGAGACCACCTGCATGGTGAAGGCGCTGGAGCGCCTGTCCTATTTCTACTTCGAGGAGTCCTGCGGCCAGTGCACCCCCTGCCGCGAGGGCACCGGCTGGCTCTACCGCGTCGTGCACCGCATCGAGCACGGCGAGGGACGGCCGGAGGACCTGGATCTCCTCAACAGCGTCACCGAGAACATCATGGGCCGCACCATCTGCGCGCTCGGCGACGCCGCCGCCATGCCGGTGCGGGGCTTCCTCAAGCACTTCAAGGCGGAGTTCGAGTACCACATCCAGAACAGGAAATGCCTCGTGCCCGAGGACGTGCAGCGCGCGGGCAGCGGCTTCTTCAAGGTGGCGTAACGAAAATGCTGGAAATCGAGATCGACGGCAGGAAAACCGAGGTGGCCGACGGCAGCACCGTGATGGATGCCGCCCACCAGCTCGGCATCTTCGTGCCGCATTTCTGCTACCACAAGAAGCTGTCCATCGCCGCCAACTGCCGCATGTGCCTGGTGCAGGTGGAGAAGGCGCCCAAGCCCTTGCCGGCCTGCGCCACCCCCGTCACCAACGGCATGAAGGTATTCACGCACTCCGAGGCCGCCGTCAAGGCGCAGAAGGGCGTGATGGAGTTCCTCCTCATCAACCACCCGCTCGACTGCCCGATCTGCGACCAGGGCGGCGAGTGCCAGTTGCAGGATCTTTCGGTCGGCTACGGCCAGAGCGCCTCGCGCTACCAGGAAGAAAAGCGCGTGGTTGTGAACAAGAACCTCGGCCCGCTCATCGCCACCGACATGACGCGCTGCATCCACTGCACGCGCTGCGTCCGCTTCACGCAGGAGATCGCCGGCTGGATGGAACTCGGCCAGGCCTTCCGCGGCGAGCACGCCGAGATCATGCCCTTCATCGAGAAGACGGTGGACTCCGAACTGTCCGGCAACGTCATCGATCTTTGCCCGGTCGGCGCGCTGACCTCTAAACCGTTCCGCTTCGCCGCCCGCACCTGGGAGCTGTCGCGCCGCAAATCGGTCAGCCCGCACGACGGCCTTGGCGCCAACCTGATCGTCCAGGTCAAGCACGACAAGGTGCTGCGCGTCCTGCCACTGGAGAACGAAGCCGTCAACGAGTGCTGGCTGTCCGACAAGGACCGCTACGCCTACGAGGCGCTGAATTCCGAGGCGAGGCTGACGAAGCCGATGCTCAGGCAGTGCGGCGAATGGCGCGAGGTGGACTGGCAGACGGCGCTGGAATTCATCGGCACCGACCTGAAGCGCGTCGTGCGCGAACACGGCGCCGCCTCGGTTGGCGCGCTGGCCTCGCCGCACGCCACGCTGGAAGAACTCCATCTGCTGCAGAAATTCGTCCGCGCCGCCGGCTCGGAGAGCATCGATTGCCGTCTCCGGCAGACTGACTTTTCCCTCGACGGGAAGGGCGTGACGCCGTGGCTGGGCCTGCCCGTCGCCGAGATCGCCGCGTCAGACCGCGTGCTGGTGGTCGGCAGCTTCGTGCGCAAGGACCATCCGCTGCTGGCGCAGCGCCTGCGCCAGGCGGCGAAGAAATTCACCCGCGTCATCCTGCTGCATGTCGCCGACGACGATCAACTGATTGCGCTTCACGCCAAGTCCATCGTTGCGCCGTCCGCGCTGGCGGCCGAACTCGCCGGCATCGTCAAGGCGGTCGCCGAAGCGAAGGGTGCGGCCGTCGACGCCGCGCTGGCCGGCGTGCAGCCCTCGGCGGCGGCGAAACAGATCGCCGAGAGCCTGGCCTCGGGCGAGAAGGGCGCGATCTTCCTCGGCAACTTCGCCCAGCAGCATGCCCAGGCGGCGACGCTGCATGCGCTGGCGCAGAAGCTGGCCGAACTCACCGGCGCGCGCTTCGGCTACCTCGGCGAAGCGGCCAACTCGGTCGGCGGCTATGTTGCCAAGGCCGTGCCCGGCGCCTCGGGCCTCAATGCAGCGCGCATGCTGGCCGAACCGCGCAAGGCCTATTTCGTCCTGCACGCCGAGCCTGAACTCGACTGCGCCAACCCGCAGCAGGCGATGGCCGCGCTGAAGGGCGCCGACCTGGTCGTGGCGATGACGCCGTTCAAGACGCGCGCCCTCGACTACGCCCATGTCATCCTGCCGGTCGCGCCGTTCACCGAGACCTCCGGCACCTTCATCAACACCGAGGGCCGCGTGCAGAGCTTTCACGCCGTGGTCAAGCCGCTGGGCGAGACGCGCCCGGCCTGGAAGGTGCTGCGCGTGCTGGGCAATCTGCTGGGACTCCCCGGTTTCGAGCAGGACAGTTCCGAGGCCGTGCGCGATGAAGCGCTGGGCGGCAAGGCAGACTCGGTGGCCGAACGACTGAACAACCGCGCCGACGGTGTTGCCATCACCCTCTCCGCATCCGCGCCGACATTGCAACGCGTGACTGACGTGCCGATCCATTTCGCCGATCCGCTGGCGCGCCGCGCGCCCTCGCTGCAGAAGACCCGCGATGCGGCGCCGCCCGCCGCGCGCATGAATGCCGCCACGCTGGCGAAGCTCGGCCTGGTTGCCGGCATGCAGGTAAAAGTCAGTGGCGGCGGCACGGCGATCCTGGCCGCGCAGCTAGATGCCGGCCTGCCCGACAATTGCGTGCGCGTCGCCGCCGGCCACCCGCTTACGTCCGGCCTCGGTTCGATGCAGGGCGAGATCACCGTGGAGCGCGCGTAATGGAAAACGCCGTTCTCCAATTCTTCCAGTGGTTCTGGAACCTGTTCGGCCTCTGGGACGCCCTGTGGGCCGTCGTCAAGCCGGTCTGGCCGCTGGTCTGGGTGCTGATGAAGATCGTGGCGATCATTCTTCCGCTCATGCTGTCCGTCGCCTACCTTACCTTCTGGGAACGCAAGATCATCGGCTGGATGCAGGTGCGCATCGGCCCCAACCGCGTCGGCCCGTGGGGCTTGCTGCAGCCGATCGCCGACGGCATGAAGCTGTTCTTCAAGGAAGTGCTGGTGCCGACCGGCGCCAACAAGGCGCTGTTCTTCGTCGGGCCGGTGATGGCCATCGCGCCGGCGCTGGCCGCCTGGTCGGTGGTGCCCTTCTTCGACGGCGGCGCCCTGGCCAACATCGACGCCGGCCTGTTCTACGTCCTGGCCATGACCTCGATGGGCATCTACGGCGTCATCATCGCCGGCTGGGCCTCCAACTCGAAGTATCCCTTCCTCGGCGCCATGCGCGCGTCGGCGCAGATGGTGTCCTACGAGATCGCCATGGGCATGGCCCTGGTCTGCGTGCTGATGGTCTCCAACAGTCTCAACCTTTCCGACATCGTGCGCGCCCAGGGCCGCGGCTGGTTCGCCGACCACGGCGCCGGCTTCCTCTCCTGGAACTGGATTCCGCTGCTGCCGATGTTCGTCGTCTATTTCATCTCCGGCGTGGCCGAGACCAACCGCGCCCCCTTCGACGTGGTCGAGGGCGAATCCGAGATTGTCGCCGGCCACATGGTCGAGTTCTCCGGCATGGCCTTCGCCATGTTCTTCCTCGCCGAATACGCCAACATGATCCTGGTGGCGACGCTCACCTCGGTCCTGTTCCTCGGCGGCTGGCTGTCGCCGGTCGGCTTCCTGCCCGACGGCTTCCACTGGCTGGCGGTGAAGATTTCGTTCTTCCTGTTCCTCTTCCTGTGGTTCCGCGCCACCTTCCCGCGCTATCGCTACGACCAGATCATGCGCCTGGGCTGGAAGGTCTTCGTGCCGCTGACCCTGGTCTGGATCGTCGTCATCGGCACCTGGATGGTGACGCCGTGGAACATCTTCAAGTGAGAGGCTGAGATGAACTGCCCCCACGTTCGCTTCGCTTCACTGCCCCCCGGGGGGGCGCAGGCCTCCCTTGGGGCGGCCCGGCAGGAGACCTGATATGGGCGCCAAGGATTTCCTCAACAGCCTGCTGCTCAAGGAGCTCTTCAAGGGCCTGTCCGTGACCGGGCGCTACATGTTCGCGCCGAAGATCACGATCCAGTACCCGGAGGAGAAGACGCCGCAGAGCAACCGCTTCCGCGGCCTGCACGCCCTGCGCCGCTACCCGAACGGGGAAGAGCGCTGCATCGCCTGCAAATTGTGCGAGGCGGTGTGCCCGGCGATGGCCATCACCATCGAGTCGGCCGAACGCGAAGATGGGTCGCGCCGCACCACGCGCTACGACATTGACCTGACCAAGTGCATCTTCTGCGGCTTCTGCGAGGAGGCCTGCCCGGTGGACGCCATCGTCGAGACGCGCGTGCTGGAATACCACGGCGAGAAGCGCGGCGACCTCTACTACACCAAACAGATGCTGCTGGCGGTGGGCGACAAGTACGAGGCGCAGATCGCCGCCGACCGCGAGCAGGACGCCAAATTCCGGTGACGCCCATGGACTTCAAGACCGCGCTCTTCTACATCCTGTCGGCGATCCTGGTGATCGCGGCGCTGCGCGTCGTCACCGCGCGCAACCCGGTGCATGCCGTGCTGTTCCTGGTGCTCGCCTTCTTCAACGCCAGCGGCCTCTGGCTGCTGCTGCAGGCGGAGTTCCTCGCCATCGCCCTGATCGTCGTCTACGTCGGCGCCGTCATGGTGCTGTTCCTCTTCGTCGTCATGATGCTCGACATCAACCTGGAGCGCCTGCGCCAGGGCTTCTGGGGCAACCTCTGGCTGGGCGGCCCGATCGCCGTGCTGATGGTGGTCGAGATGGTGGCGGTGCTCTCGGCGCGCAGCTTTGGCCCCGAGGCCATGCCGGCACCCGCGGCTGCGGTTGCCGGCGTATCGAACACCAAGGCGCTGGGCACGGCCATCTACACGGATTACGTCTATCCCTTCGAGCTGGCCTCGGTCATCCTGCTGGTGGCCCTCATCGCCGCCGTCGTGCTGAACCTGCGCCAGCGCCGCGACAACAAGCAGCTGAATCCCGCCGAGCAGATCGCCGTCCGGCGCAAGGACCGCGTGCGCATCGTGTCCATGCCTTCCGAGAAGGAATAACGTGCCCAGCCTGAACCATTTCCTGATTCTCGGCGCCATCCTCTTCTCGATCGGTGTGGTCGGCGTTTTCCTCAACCGCAAGAACCTCATCGTCCTGCTGATGGCCATCGAACTGATGCTGCTCGCCGTCAACATGAACTTCGTCGCCTTTTCGCATTTTCTCGGCGACATGGGCGGGCAGGTGTTCGTCTTCTTCATCCTGACGGTCGCCGCGGCGGAGGCCGCCATCGGCCTCGCCATCCTGGTCGTGCTGTTCCGCAATCTGCGCACGATCCACGTGGACGACCTCGACAGCCTGCAGGGATAAGCCAGCCGCCATGACCGACATGCAACAACTTTACCTGCTGGTGCCGCTGGCGCCCCTCGCCGGCGCCGTCTTCGCCGGCTTCCTCGGCAAGGCCATCGGCCGCGCCGGCGCCCACTGGGTGACCAGCCTGGGCGTCCTCGTCTCCCTGCTGGCCTCCTGGTTCGTCTTCCAGGACGTCGAGCGCGGCAACCTCTTCAACGGCACGGTCTACACCTGGGCCGTCAGCGGGGGCCTCAGCTTCGAGGTCGGCTTCCTCATCGACAAGCTGACGGTGACCATGATGCTGGTGGTCAACTTCGTCTCGCTGATGGTGCACATCTACACCATCGGCTACATGGCGCACGACGAGGACAACTGGCCGGCCGACAGCCTGGCCGGCACCCACAGCTATCAGCGCTTCTTCGCCTACATCTCGCTGTTCACCTTCTCCATGCTGATGCTGGTGATGAGCAACAACTTCCTCCAGCTGTTCTTCGGCTGGGAGGCGGTGGGCCTGGTCTCCTACCTGCTGATCGGCTTCTGGTCCGTCCGGCCGACGGCGATCTACGCCAACCTGAAGGCCTTCCTGGTCAACCGCGTCGGCGACTTCGGCTTCCTGCTCGGCATCGGCCTTATCGCCGCCTACTGCGGCACGCTGAATTACACCGAGGTGTTCGCCCTGTCGCAGAAGCTGGCCGGCACCAGCGTGGAGCTGATCCCCGGCATGCCGTGGCTGCTGATATCCGTCGTCTGCATCTGCCTGTTCATCGGCGCCATGGGCAAGTCGGCGCAATTCCCGCTGCATGTCTGGCTGCCCGACTCGATGGAAGGCCCGACCCCGATCTCCGCGCTGATCCACGCCGCCACCATGGTGACGGCCGGCATCTTCATGGTCTCGCGCATGTCGCCGCTGTTCGAGCTGTCGCAGGCGGCGCTGTCCTTCGTCATCGTCATCGGCGCCATCACCGCCTTCTTCATGGCGCTGATCGCCATCGTGCAGACCGACATCAAGCGCGTCGTCGCCTACTCGACGCTGTCGCAGCTCGGCTACATGACCACCGCGCTGGGCGCCTCGGCCTACTCGGCGGCGATGTTCCACCTCGCCACCCATGCCTTCTTCAAGGCGGTGCTCTTCCTCGGCGCCGGTTCGGTCATCATCGCCATGCATCACGAGCAGGACATGCGCCGCATGGGCGGATTGCGCAAGTACATGCCCATCACCTTCGCCACGGTGGTGATCGGCGCGCTGGCCAACGCCGGCTTCCCGCCCTTCGCCGGCTTCTTCTCCAAGGATTCGATCATCGAGGCGGTGCATCTGTCTACCACGCCTGGCGCCGGCTTCGCCTACGCGCTGATCCTGGCCGGCGTCTTCATCGGCGGCTTCTACTCCTTCCGCCTGGTGTTCTTCGCCTTCTACGGCAGGGAGCGCTTCCGCGATGCGCACGGCGGCCATGATGCGCATGGCCAGGACAACCATGGCGGTCATGGCCACCATGGCCCGGTCGAGCCGAAGGAATCGCCCTGGGTGGTCACCGTGCCGCTGATCCTCCTGGCCATCCCCTCGATCATCGCCGGCTGGGCGATGATCGGGCCGGCGCTGTTCGGCAACTATTTCGGCGGCGCGATCTTCATCTCGCCCGAGCATCCGGCCATCGCCAGGATGGCGGCGGAATTCCATGGTTCGATGGCCATGGTCACGCACGGCCTGATGTCGCCCCCGTTCTGGCTGGCGCTGGCCGGCGCGGCGACGGCCTGGTTCCTCTACATTGCGCGGCCCGACCTGCCGGCGGTGATCAAGGAAAAATCGGGCGTTCTGGCGCGTGTCCTGGAGAAGAAGTACGGCTTCGACGAGTTCAACGAGTGGTTCTTCGCCGGCGGCGCCCGCCTGCTCGGCCGCGGCCTGTGGAAGGGCGGCGACCAGACGCTGATCGACGGCCTGGCGGTGAACGGCTCGGCCAAGGTGGTCGGCTGGATCGCCTCGATTGTCCGCCTGTTCCAGTCGGGCTACATCTATCAATATGCGTTCTCCATGATCATCGGGCTGGCAATCGTACTTTGGCTCACTCGTTTGGGAATAATTTGAGATGACGGGGATTCCTCTGCTCAGTCTTGCGATCTGGCTGCCCATCGTCGGCGGCCTGCTGGTGCTCGCCACCGGCCCCGACCGCAACGCGGGCCTGGCGCGGCCGCTGGCCCTGGCGGTCGCCGTGGCCGGTTTCCTCGTCACCCTCCCGCTCTACACCGGCTTCGACGGCAGGACCAGCGACATGCAGTTCGTCGAGCTGGCGTCGTGGATTCCGCGCTTCAATATCCACTACCGGCTCGGCGTGGACGGCATCTCGGTGCTGTTCATCCTGCTCAACAGCTTCATCACGCCGCTGGTGGTGCTGGCCGGCTGGAAGGTCATCGAGGAGAAGGCGGCGCAGTACATGGCGGCCTTCCTCATCATGTCCGGCCTCATGAACGGCATCTTCTCGGCGCTCGACGCCATGCTGTTCTACGTTTTCTTCGAGGCCTCGCTGATCCCGATGTACCTCATCATCGGCGTCTGGGGCGGGCCGAACCGGGTCTACGCGGCCTTCAAGTTCTTCCTCTATACGCTGCTCGGCTCGCTGCTGATGCTGATCGCGCTGATCTACCTCTTTTTCCAGTCCGGCGGAAGCTTCAACCTGCTCGACTGGCACGCCCTGCCAATCCCGCTGGAAGCGCAGAAGCTGCTTTTCTTCGCCTTCCTCGCCGCCTTCGCCGTCAAGGTGCCGATGTGGCCGGTGCACACCTGGCTGCCGGATGCCCACGTCGAGGCGCCGACCGGCGGCTCGGTGGTGCTGGCCGCCATCATGCTGAAGCTGGGCGCCTACGGGTTCCTGCGCTTCTCGCTGCCCATCGCGCCGGACGCCTCGCACGAACTGGCCTGGCTGATGATCGCGCTGTCGCTCACCGCCGTGGTCTACATCGGCTTCGTCGCCCTGGTGCAGGCCGACATGAAGAAGCTGATCGCCTACTCGTCGATCTCGCACATGGGCTTCGTCACCCTCGGCTTTTTCATCTTCAACCATCTCGGCATGGAAGGCGCGCTGGTGCAGATGATCTCGCATGGCTTCATTTCGGGCGCCATGTTCCTCTGCGTCGGCGTGCTATATGACCGCATGCACAGCCGGCAGATCGCCGACTACGGCGGCGTGGTGAACACCATGCCGAAGTTCGCCGCGCTGTTCATGTTCTTCGCCATGGCCAACGCCGGCCTGCCCGCCACCAGCGGCTTCGTCGGCGAGTTCATGGTCATACTCGGCGCGGTGAAGTTCAACTTCTGGGTCGGCTTCGCCGCCGCGACCACCCTGATCCTCGGCGCCGCCTACACCCTGTGGATGTACAAGCGCGTGGTGTTCGGCGCGGTGGCCAACCACCACGTCGCCGAGCTCTCCGACATCGATGCGCGGGAGTTCGCCGTTCTCGGCCTGCTGGCGCTGTGCGTGCTGGGCATGGGCCTCTATCCACTGCCGTTCACGGAAGTGATGCACGCCTCGGTGGACAACCTGCTGAAGCACGTCGCCGTGTCCAAGCTCTGAGCGGACGGTCAAGACATGAATTTCGTGATGCCCGATCTCTACCCCGCCTCGGCGGAGATCTTCCTCCTGGTGATGGCCTGCGTGCTGCTGCTGGTCGACCTCTTCGCCGGCAAGGGCCGCCGCTGGCTGGTCTACCTGCTGGCCCAGCTCACCCTGGCCGGCTGCTTCGGCATCACCCTCTCCACCCTCGACGGGCAGGCGGTGACGACGTTCAGCAACATGTTCGTGGACGACCTCTTCGCCGACTTCCTCAAGCTGGTGCTCTACCCGGCGGTGGCCGTCGTGCTGGTCTATGGCCGCGGGTACCTGGCCGCCCGCAACCTGGACAAGGGCGAGTTCTACCTGCTGGTGCTGTTCGCCACGCTGGGCATGATGGTGATGATTTCAGCCAGCCACTTCCTCACCATCTACCTCGGCCTCGAGCTGCTGGCGCTCTCGCTCTACGCCCTGGTGGCGATCGACCGCGATTCCGCCCGCGCCACCGAGGCGGCGATGAAGTACTTCGTCCTCGGCGCCATGGCCTCCGGCCTGCTGCTCTACGGCATCTCGATGGTGTATGGCGCCGTGGGCAGCCTGGAAATCGCCGAGGTCGGCCAGCGCATCGCGCTGGGCGGCGGCAACAGGACGGTGCTGGTGTTCGGCCTGGTCTTCGTCGTCGCCGGCCTTGCCTTCAAGCTGGGCGTGGTGCCCTTCCACATGTGGATTCCCGACGTCTATCACGGCGCGCCGACGGCGGTGACGCTGTTCATCGGCTCGGCGCCCAAGCTGGCCGCCTTCGCCATCGCCATGCGCGTGCTGGTCACCGGCCTCGCCGAACTGGCCGAGCACTGGCAGGTGATGCTGATGATCCTCTCCGCGCTGTCCATCGCGCTGGGCAACCTGGCGGCGATCGCGCAGACAAACCTCAAGCGCATGCTGGCCTATTCGGCCATCTCGCACATGGGTTTCATGCTGCTCGGCCTGCTTGCCGGCATCGTCGGCGGCGATCCGCGCTTCGCCCTCAACGCCTACACCTCGGCGATGTTCTACGCCATCGCTTACGTGCTGATGAGCCTGGGCGCCTTCGGCATGATCCTGCTGCTCTCGCGCGCCGGCTTCGAGGCCGAGAACATCGAGGACTTCAAGGGCCTCAACAAGCGCAGCCCGTGGTTCGCCGCCATCATGATGATCCTCATGTTCTCCATGGCCGGCGTGCCGTTCTTCGTCGGCTTCTTCGCCAAGTTCCTCGTGCTGCAGGCGGTGGTCGCAGCGGGGCATCTCTGGCTGGCGGTGTTCGCCGTCATGTTCTCCCTGGTCGGCGCCTTCTACTATCTGCGCGTGGTGAAGGTGATGTATTTCGAAGCGCCGACCGACACCGCGCCGATCGAGGCGCCGCGCGACATGCGCTTCCTGCTCTCGGCCAACGGCATCGCCGTGGCGCTGCTTGGCCTGCTGCCCGCCGGCGTTCTTGAGTACTCCATGTGGGCCTCCTATGCCTTCCTCGTCGGACACTGAGTGACAGCCGGGGCAGGGCGCTCCGGCTTATACTCCGTCCATGAAACGGAAGGAACCTGACGGCCATCTGCGTGAAACCGGCCTTGCCCGCGAAGAGGTCTTCGCCGGGCAGTTGCTGCGTGTCAGGCGCGATACCGTGCAACTCCCCGACGGCAGGCGGGCCACCCGCGAGTTCGTCACCCATCCCGGCGCGGTGGTGATGATCGCCGAACTGCCCAACGGCAAGCTGCTCTTCGAGCGACAGTTCCGCTACCCGCTCGACCGCGTCTTCCTCGAACTGCCGGCCGGCAAGATCCACTCCGGCGAGGACATCCTGCTCACGGCGCAGCGCGAGCTGCAGGAGGAGACCGGTTACGTGGCGGAGCGGTGGCACTACCTCGGCGTGATCCATCCCTGCATCGGCTACTCCGACGAGCGCATCGAGATCTTCTTCGCGCGCGGGCTGTCCCATGTCGGCCATGCGCTCGACGACGGCGAATTCCTCGAGGTGCACGAGCTGGGCCTGGACGAAGCCATCGAGGCGGTGCGCGACGGCCGCCTCACCGACGGCAAGAGCGTCGCCGGCCTGCTCTGGGCCGAGCGCGTGCTCGACGGCCGCTGGCCATTGCCCGAAGCTGGCAAATAATCAGTATTTAAGCGGATACTGATGGCGTGTAAAATTGGCCCTTCACACCCGCGGCAAGCGGATGGACACGGTGGAGACGAGGCATGACGCAATGCAGCCCCACGCTGCAGCAGGCTGACGGCGAACCGCGCAAGGAAGAGGGCGGCAAGGAGTCCAACCGCATCCAGGCCCTGCGCGTCCTCTCCGAGGTCACCACGTCGCTTGCCTCCGAATACGACCTTGAGCCGCTGCTCAATCGCTTCCTCGGCATGATGGTGCGCCTCTCCGGCGCTTCCGCCGGGGCCGTGCGCGTGCTCACCGGCGACGGCAAGCACCTGCGGCTCGCCGCCTCGCTCGGCCTGCCTGCGGAACTGGTCGAGAAGGAACGCCTGGTCGACATCGACTGCGGCATCTGCGGCGTCGCCCTGCGCAACGACGAGATCAAGCAGACGCGCGACCTCAAGCCCTGCGTGGCGCGCACCGGCCAGCCTTTCTTCGGCGAGTGCCGCTCGATGGTCGTGGTGCCGCTCGAGCACAACGGACGGCTGCTCGGCGCCTACAACCTCTACATGACCGAGGACCGGCCGATCCCCGAGGAGGTGTCGCTGCTCTTCTGCTCGATCAGCGAGCACCTCGCCATGGCCGTCGAGAACACCCGCCTGATGCGCGAGAACCTGCGCATGACGCTGATGAGCGAGCGGCAGATGATGGCCAACGAGGTGCACGACTCGCTGGCGCAGACCATGGCCTACATGAAGATGCGCATCGAGTTGCTGCGCGAGGCCCTCCTGCAGTACGAGAGCGGCAAGGCCCTCAAGTACTCCGGCGACATCCAGCAGGCGCTCGACGAAGCCTATGCCAGCCTGCGCGAGCTGCTCACCCAGTTCCGCAACCGCATGGACCCGCTCGGCCTCGAGCACGCCCTGAAGGAGCACGCCGCCGCCTACTTCGACCGCACCGGCGTCCGCCTCGAGTTCGAGAACCGCATCCCCGACCTCAACCTGACGGTCGACCAGGAAGTGCAGGTGTTCCACATCCTGCAGGAGGCGCTCTCCAACGTCGCCCGCCATTCCGGCGCCAAGCAGGCGCGGCTCACGCTCGACGTCGTCGACGGCCAGTACGCCTTCACCGTCGAGGACGACGGCCGCGGCGTCTTCGTCATGGGCGCCCAGCCCGACCTGCGCCACCACTTCGGCATCAGCATCATGAGCGAGCGCGCCCAGCGCCTGAACGGCAACATCGAGATCGCCAACCGGCCGCAGGGCGGCGCGCGCCTGCGCCTGCTCGTGCCGATTCAGCCCGAGAAAGCGGCATGAGCGAGGATTCCATCAAAGTCATGCTGGTCGACGACCACACCCTGTTCCGCAAGGGCCTGGCCGAGCTCCTCGACGGCCGTGACAACATCCGCGTCGCCGCCGCCACCGGCGCCCCGGCCGAAGCGGCGCGCCTGCTCGACGAGGCGCAGCCCGACGTGCTGGTGCTCGACCTGAACATGCCACCGCACGGCGGCCTCGCCCTGCTGCGCGAGCTGCAAGGCAGGGGCTGGAGCAAGCCGACCCTGATCCTCACCGTCAGCGACGCCGAGGACGATCTCGCCAACGCCATGCGCGCCGGCGCGCGCGGCTATCTGCTCAAGGACATGGAGCCCGACGACGTCGTCGACGCCTTGCAGCGTGCGGTGCGCGGCGAGACCGTGGTGGCGCCGGCCATGACCCTCAAGCTGGTCAACCTCCTGCAAGGCGGCGGCAAGAACGCCGCGCGCGACAACCTGCTCGCCCAGCTCACGGCGCGAGAGCGCGAAATCCTCGACCACTTGGCGCAGGGCCAGTCCAACAAGGCCATCGCCCGAGCGCTCGCCATCTCGCACGACACCGTCAAGCTTCACGTGCGCCACATCCTCTCCAAGCTCAACCTCACCTCGCGCGTCGAGGCGGCGGTCTTCGCCGTCGAGCAGAAGATGTCGCCGCGGCAGAAATAAGACACCGGGCGTTCCCCGAGACGCTGCTGCGGCATTAATTCATTGACAATGTCAAGCGTAGCGTAATATTCTTTAACCATGAATTTTATTCATTAGGGGGAGGTAATATGACAAATAAAATGCCGCGATCGCTGGCAACCTCATGCTCCGCCATCGCGCTCATGTCCGGTCTGCTGGGCGCGGAGCCTGCCTTTGCGGCCGGGCCCAACAGCCCTTGGTACGTGACGGGCTTTGCAGGCTACACCCAGCCGAACGATTACCAGTTCGATTTCATCAACAACACGACGGGCGCCAGGTTTCCCTACAAGGCCTCGCTCGATAATGGCTATTCTGTCGGCGCAGCGGTGGGCTACAGGATAAACGAGTACTTTCGTGTCGAAGGCGAGTACGCCTATAGCAATACCGATTTCGGCAATAGTTACCATGCGGATCCCCCGGGTTTCATCGGGCGGAATCCCAACGGTGACGTGACCACTCAGACGCTCATGGCGAATGTCTGGCTGGGCACCAAGCTGGGTGCCGTCAAGCCGTATATCGGTGGCGGGATCGGCTACGGCTGGGTGGACGGGAATTTGAAGATCACGAATGGTGCCGGCAATCAGTTCGGCGGCGATGACAGAGGTTTCGCCTACCAGCTCGGTGCGGGGCTAGGCTTCCAGCTGACCAACAACCTCGACCTCGACTTGGGCTACCGCTGGAAGAAGGTCAATGACATCAAGCTGAAGTCCAAGATCAACGGATTCCATCTGTCGTCCGAGGACTTCAAGACCCAGACGCTTCAGCTAGGGTTGACCTGGAGATTCTGACAGGCCTTCCGGCTGGCGTCGAGGCCGGGCCTGTTTTCGGGAAGGGGCAGTTCGCTGCCCCTCTTTCATTTCCGCTCTGTATGGTTTCAACAACCGGATATCGAGGTGGCCAGGCCGCAGCGCTTTTTGCAAGGGCAGCGGAATGCAGGGCACGCAACGATCCCGGCGGGGCAGAGTACTGCCTGCGCACGATCCTGACATTCGATGCTGGCAATGCACTGGCCCACAATGCCCTGGGCAATCTTGCAATATCGAACGACCAGCATCGACTGGCGATAGAGCATCATCGGCGTGCGGTCAGAGCGGCGCCCGGTGAACCGGGTTTTCGAAACGATCTGGCCAACAGCCTGATCCTGTTCGGCGATCCAGCGGCTGCGCTGCCGCATTTGCGCAGGGCACTGGAACGGGCCCCGACGCTGCGCCCGGCGCAACTGAACCTGGCGCGCGCGTATCGCGATCTCGGCGACGCTGACCGGGCGCTCGCCCTGCTGGGAAACCTGGGAGCGAATCTGAAGCCCGAGGAGCGCGCAGTCAGCGTAGACGTCGATCTCGAGCGCGCATTGACGCTGCTCGCCATCGGGGATGGCGGCGCGGCGCGCAGCCTGTTCCGCAAGGTGCTGGCGGTCCGCCCGGACGATGCTCGGGCGCTGGATGGGCTTGTCACCTGCCACAGGGCAACCGCGGAAGAGCATGATCTGGATATCGTCGACGCGGCGCTTTCCCAGCCCGGGCTGTCGACCCGTCAGCGTGCGGTCGCATATCGCGCCAGGGGAAAGATATTCGACGATCAGGGGCGTTACGACGAGGCCTTCGACGCTTTCCGGCAGGCCAACGCCTCCAAGCCGGCTCGCTTCGACATTGAGGCCCACGAGGCCTTCGTAGAGGCCAGCATTACCCTCTTCACCCCCCGCTTCCTGGCGGAGCGCCGAGATCATGGCGTCGCCACGGAACGCCCCGTCTTCATCGTCGGCTTGCCGCGTTCAGGCACTTCGCTCGTCGAGCAGATACTGGCCAGCCATCCCGCAGTCGTTGGGCTTGGAGAACTGAACCTCGTCGAGGAAACCCTTCTGTCCGCGACCGGCATGCCGGCCGCGAGGCTGCCTGGCATCGAGAAGTTGAGCGGCCTCATGGCGGCAGATGTTCGCCGGCTCGCGAAGACCTACCTGGCAGCCACCGACGTGCGCGCCGGCACTGCGCTGCGCGCGATCGACAAGATGCCGCACAACTTTCTTGTTGTCGGCTGGATTGCGATGATGTTTCCCCGGGCCTGCATCATTCATTGCATGCGGGATCCGCTTGACGTCTGCGTTTCGCTATATACCCATTATTTCTCGGATACGCACAGCTACAGCCGGGACCTTGCCCTGTTGGGGAGGTATTACCGTTGTTACGAGCGCCTGATGAAACACTGGGAAAACCTGGTGCCGGCACAGATGATCAGCGTGCGTTACGAAGAACTGGTTGGCGACCTCGAAGGGGTGAGCCGTCGCATGATTCGCCACCTCGGTCTCGATTGGTATCCAGCCTGCCTCGCCTACCATCAGACCCGCAGAGTGGTTCAGACGCCCAGCCGCTGGCAGGTGAAGCAGCCGCTATACAGTTCATCGATCGGCCGCTGGCGGCGCTACGAATCGCATCTCGGCCCGCTCCTGTCATCCCTCCAGTCGGCCTGAATGAAGGATGGCCTGCTCCGGTTCTTTCCTGGTCCCCTCGACAGGAATCGAACCTGTATCTGCCGCTTAGGAGGCGGCCGTTCTATCCATTGAACTACGAGGAGAGCGGGCGCGTATTTTAGCCGCTCCGCTATAATCCCGCCATCGCGTTGTGCCGCTGCCGGCCTCCGTTCCGCCCTCTTCCCTGGCCATCACCATGAATCGCATCCTTGCCGCACTATTCGCCTGCTTCGCCCCGCTCTGGATGGCCTGCGCCGTCGCGGCGGGGGTGCCGGCCGTCGGCTCGCCGGCGCCTGAGTTCTCCCTGCCGGACCAGGCCGGCCGCACGGTGCGCCTGGCGGACTTCCGCGGCAAGTGGGTGGTGCTGTACTTCTATCCGAAGGACGACACGCCGGGCTGCACCGAGGAGGCGTGCACCTTCCGCGACGACCAGGCGGCGCTGACGCTGCTGGGGGCACAGGTGGTCGGCGTGAGCCTGGACGATACCGCCTCGCATGCCGCCTTCGCGAAGAAGCACAGCCTGCCGTTTCCGCTGCTGGCGGACACCGACGCGAAGGTGGCGGCGAGCTACGGCGCGGTGACGAACCTTGTCGTGGCGAAGTTCGCCAAACGCTACACCTTCCTCATCGGCCCGCAGGGCCGCATCGCCAAGGCCTACCTGAACGTCGATACCTCCCGCCACTCCGCCGAGATCATCGCCGATCTGAAGCGGCTGACCAAGCCATAGCCGATGCCTCTTCTCACGCTGGACAAGGGCTGCCTGGCCTTCGGCCATGTCGCACTGCTCGACCGGGCCGAGTTCCAGGTCGATGACGGCGAACGCATCGCCCTGATCGGCAGAAACGGCAGCGGCAAGTCGAGCCTCTTGCGCGCGCTGGCGGGACTGGCCGCGCTGGATGACGGCACGGTCTGGCGCCGCGACGGCCTGCGCATCGCCTGGGTGCCGCAGGAACCGGATTTCCCGCCGGAACAGACGGTTTTCGATGCGGTCGCTTCGGGCGTCGGCGAGGCGAGCCGCCTGCTCGTCGATTACCACGCCGCCACCCACGGACTGGCGCACGATCACAGCGAAGCGGCCATGACGCGCCTGCACGAGCTGCAGATGCAACTCGAGGCGAACGACGGCTGGCGCCTCAACACGCGCGTCGAGCAGGCGCTGGCGGAATTGAACCTGCCGGGCGAGGCGCGTCTGGGCGAGATGTCCGGCGGCGGACTCAAGCGCGTGGCGCTGGCCCGCGCCCTGGCCGGCGATCCGGAACTGCTGCTGCTCGACGAGCCGACCAACCACCTCGACCTCGACGGCATCCTCTGGCTGGAGACGCTCATCGCCGGCTTCGGCGGCGCGGTGGTGGTGATCACGCACGACCGGCGTTTCCTGGATTCGGTGGCTACGCGCATCGTCGAGCTGGACCGGGGGAATCTGGCGAGTTTTCCCGGCAGCTTCAGTGAGTACCAGACGCGCAAGGCGGATATGCTGTCGGCGGAAGCCCAGCAGAGCGCCAAATTCGACAAGCTGCTGGCGCAGGAGGAAGTGTGGATCCGCAAGGGCATCGAGGCGCGGCGCACGCGCAACGAAGGCCGCGTGCGGCGGCTGGAGCAATTGCGCATCGAGCGCGCGGCGCGGCGCGAGCGGCTCGGCGGCGTCAACTTCCAGCTTTCGCGCGGCGAGGCGTCCGGCAAGCTGGTGGCGGAGCTGGAGCATGTCTCGAAGCGCTACGGCGAGCGCGACATCGTGCGCGATTTCTCCTGCCGCATTCTGCGCGGCGACCGCGTCGGCATCATCGGCCCCAACGGCGCCGGCAAGACCACGCTGATCCGCCTCATCCTCGGCGAGATCGAACCGGATGAAGGTTCGGTGCGCCTCGGCACCAAGCTGGCGGTGGCCTACTTCGACCAGTTCCGCGCCGCACTCGACGAGGAGGCGACGCTGGCCGACGTGATCAGCCCGGGCTCGGACTATGTGCAGCTCGGCGGCGAGAAGAAGCACGTCATCGGCTACCTCGAGGATTTCCTTTTTCCCGCGGCGCGGGCGCGCTCGCCGGTCAAGTCGCTCTCCGGCGGCGAGCGCAACCGCCTGCTGCTGGCACGGCTGTTCAGCCGGCCGGCCAACGTGATCGTGCTCGACGAGCCGACCAACGACCTCGACATCGAGACGCTGGAGCTGCTGGAGTCGCTGCTCGCCGAGTACAACGGCACGGTGTTCCTCGTCAGCCACGACCGCAGCTTCCTCGACAACATCGTCACGCAGGTGATCGCGGCGGAGGGCGGCGGCGCCTGGCGCGAGACGGTCGGCGGCTACGAGGACTGGCTGCGCGAGAAGCGGCAGCGGCGCGCACAGCAGGCCGCCGCACCCGCGCCGGAGAAGCGCGAGGCCGCCGACAAGCCGCGCGAGGCCCGGACAAAGGCGAAGATGTCCTTCAAGGAGACGCGCGAACTGGAGGCGCTGCCCGAGCGCATCGCGATGCTGGAAGGCGAACAGGCCGGCCTCAATGCGCGCCTGGCCGACCCGGAGATCTATCGCGGCGAGCCCGAGGCGTTGCGCCAGTTGAACGAGCGGCTGGCGGCGCTCGACAAGGAGATCGCCCAAGCCATGCTGCGCTGGGAGGAACTGGAAGCGCGTTCTGGCGGCACCAGTTGATCTGTGTAGGTCGGGCTTCAGCCCGATGACCGAAGGAAATCCCTGTGGGACATTGACCGCCGGCGTCGGCCTGAAGGCCGACCTGCAAAGTCAGTCTCCTCAGGACGGCGGCAGGCGCCAGAGGATCGGCAGGGCGATCAGCGCGCCGAAGAAGATCGCGATGTGGAACCACGACCACCAGCGGTATTTTCTGGCGAGGCTGTCCGGTTCCATGTCCGAAATGAGATAGAGGCGCCCGTCTTCCGGCAGATGCATGACGTGCAGCTCGCTTGAAGCGCGCAGTTCGCGGTGGTTGGCGGCGACCTCGCGCTTTGCCTGCGCCCGGGCGAGTTCCCATTCCTTCAGGTCGAGCTGGCCATCCTTGTTGAGGTCGAAGCGATCGAGCAGTTCAGCCGTCCGCGTCTTCCACTCGGCGAGCAGCAGCTTGACGTCCTCGGCGACATCGAGGTCGAGGTTGACGCTGCCGCGCGTGGCGAACTGGCCGAGGGCGTAGACTTTCTGGCGCTCGATCAGCAGCCATTCGGTGTAGCGGCGGTCGCCCTGGGTCCAGGAGTCCTTTTTGGTGATGAGCATCTCGGCGCCTTCCGGGTAGACCACGCACTCCCCGGTGCCGTCCTCGAGGATGAAGGAGGCGTCGCTCTCGCCCTTGTCCTCGGTCACCCACTTGTTGTCGCTGTCCTTGCGCTCGACCGTGTAGCGGAACCACAGGCAGGGCAGGTGGGAGAGCGGGCTCATCAGCGGCGCGCCGGCGAGCGGCCTGCCGGTGCCGATCAGTTCGGAGTAGCCCTGCGCCGCCGAGGCGACCTTGGAGGTCGGCGTGTCGTCGACGGCGCGGGCGCGGCGATAGGCGGAGGTCCAGGCGATGAGGCTGAGCGGCGCCATCAGCGCCACGCAGACGAACATGCCGAGGCTCGACTCGGTCTTGAAGCCGATGAGGAGCAGGATGAGCTGGCCGCCGGAGGTGACGAGATCGCCGTACCCCCGGCGCAGGGAGACGAGCATTGCAATGCCCTGTTCAGCTGAACAGGGTCTTCATGTCGACGTCGGCCTTTTCCGCGCTGGCGAATTCGAGCAGGGGCTTTTCCCCGAAGCGGAACATGCCGGCGATGACGGAGTCGGGGAACTGCTCGATGCGCACGTTGTTGATGTTGACCGCCTCGTTGTACAGCTCGCGGCGGTCGGCGATGCCGTTCTCCAGGGCGGTGATGCGGCCCTGCAGCTGCATGAAGCTCTCGTTGGCCTTCAGCTCGGGGTAGGCTTCGGCAACGGCGAAGATCTGGCCGAGACCCATGCGCAGCGCGCCCTCGGCCTGGCCCAGCGCCGGGATGTTCTGGCTCTCGCGCGCCGTCTGCACGCGGGAGCGGGCCTCGACCACGCGCTGCAGGGTTTCCTGCTCGAATTGCTTGTACTGCTTGCAGGTCTCGACCAGCTTGGGCAGCTCGTCGTGGCGCTGCTTGAGCAGCACGTCGATGTTGGCCCAGGCCTTGGCGACGGCGTGCTTCACCTGCACCAGCCCGTTGTAGATCATCACGCCATACACCACGGCGACGACGATGATGCCCAGCACCACCAGCGAAACGATGCCCATGATTCCTCCCTCTGTTTTGGACAGCCTGCGTTTATTCTAAACGACTGAGACGGGTTGGAGTGTTATGGCTTGGCTTCGTCCTCGGCTGGGGGAATATCCGCCAGTCGGCGCAGCCGCTCCATCAGGGACGATCCGGAGATGCCGAGCAGCTTGCTGATTTCGGTGATGTCGTCGGGAATGGCCGGATCGTTCCAGCCGTTGGCCGAGTGCCGTGCCAGGTTAACAGCGTGGATGACGTTGCGCACGCGCGGATGCTCGGCATGGGCGTCGTCCATCAGGCTGAGGAGAAGCTCCGGCAGATGCCATGCTCGGGCCAGCGCCAGTTGCAGCTCGGTGCCGCGGATGCCGAGCACGGCCTGCTGCGCGGCGGCGCTGCGCATGCCCGGGTTTTCCGCCTGCAGGGCGCGGATGTCGAGCATCAGGGTCGGCGCGAAGCACCAGAGCAGGATTTCCGCGCTGTCGTGCAGCAGGGCGGCTATGGTGACTTCATCGATGTCGAGGTCGTGGCGCTGCACCGCCCAGTCGCGCGCGAACATCGAGGCCTGCCGCGCGCGGGCGATTACGCGCAGCAGGCCGATGAGGGCCTGCGGCTGGGTTTTCAGGTTGTCCTCGACCAGCGGCAGGCCGTCGAACCTGGCGAAGAATGGCGTGATGCCGATCATCATGACGGCGCGATCGATGGTGGTGATGTCGGCCGTC
Organism: Rhodocyclales bacterium; assembly: GCA_016214145.1. Classification (GTDB taxonomy): domain Bacteria; phylum Pseudomonadota; class Gammaproteobacteria; order Burkholderiales; family Rhodocyclaceae; genus Desulfobacillus. The sequence continues at coordinate 814,190 of JACRPA010000002.1, read as the reverse complement.
TGGCTCTTGCGCCGCGTCGCCTCGATGTAGGCGAGCACGCGCAGGGTCATCAGCGGATCCTGGAGGATGATGCCCGCGACCTGCCGGCCGGTGACGTTATCCTCGTTTTCGCGCAGGCGCGCCAATTCCCGCGCCGTTCGTTTCAGTACGGGAATGTCGGCCTGGCTGAGGTAGTTCACCCAGGACTCGAGGGTTGGGAGCGGGCGTTGCAGCATCGATGAAAATAGTCCAGCCAATACCGATAGTTATAATTACGGCACGGTGCCGGGAGGCTTGAATCGGAGCACATCCGCCGTCCCATCAACAGGATACAAACCCATTCGCCTCAATGACATACATGCCTTCGCCAAAAAACTGGGACATCTTTTGCAGGGTAGTCGATAACTACGGGGATATCGGCATCTGCTGGCGGCTGGCGCGCCAGCTGGCGGCCGAGCACGGCCTGCAAGTCCGTTTGTGGGTGGATGACCTGACTGCCTTCAGGCGCCTCTGTCCGGACATCGATCCGGGCCAGGCGACGCAGTCCTGCCGCGGGGTGGAGGTACGACACTGGGTTGAGCCGTTTCCCGAAATCGAGCCGGCGGACGTGGTAGTGGAGGCCTTCGCCTGCGAACTGCCGGAGCCCTATGTCCAGGCGATGGCGGCCCGTTCAGAAAAGCCGCGCTGGATCAACCTCGAGTACCTCAGTGCCGAGGAGTGGGTCGGCGAGTGCCACGGGCTGGCCTCGCCCAGCCCGCGCCTGCCGTTGACCAAGCATTTCTATTTCCCCGGCTTCGCGGCGGGCACCGGCGGGGTGTTGCGGGAGCGGGATCTCGACGCGCGGCGTCGGGCCTTCCGGCAGGATCCGCTGGCGCAGGCCGCCTTCTGGCAGGAACTCGGCCTGGCCGCGCCGCGCGAAGAGGAGATCCGCATTTCCCTGTTCTGCTATCCGGGCAGCCGGGCCGAGGCGCTGTTCGCCGGCTGGCGCGGGCAGGGCAGCCCCGTGACCTGCCTGGTGCCGGAAGGCATCGCCGGCGAGGCGATCGCCGCCTTCTTCGGCCAGGCCGCGCCATTGGTCGGCGGCGCCCTGCGCCAGGGCAGCCTGGAGGTGCGCATCCTGCCCTTCCTGGCGCAGGACGATTACGACCGCCTGCTGTGGGCCTGCGACTGCAACTTCGTGCGCGGCGAGGATTCCTTCCTGCGCGGGCAATGGGCCTTGCGGCCGATGGTCTGGCAGCCCTATCCGCAGGCCGAAGGCACGCATCTGCTCAAGCTGGAAGCGTTTCTGCGGATCTATTGCCGGGGGATGCCGGCCGAAACGGCCCGGGCCGTGGCCGCTTTTTGGGGCGCATGGAGCCGCGGCGAGGGGATGGCGGAGGCCTGGCCGGCCTTCTGGGCGCAGCGGACGGTGCTGGCGCAGCATGCCGAAGCCTGGTCGGCGACCCTCCGGGACAACGGCGACCTGGCTGCCAGGCTGGCGCAATTCTGCTCGGATCAGCTATAATTTCCTGTTTATTTTGCGTTGCTTAACCCGGCGGCGCCCAACTTTTTTCGCAGGAACTAGCATGAAACTGGCACAGGAACTCCGCGTAGGCAACGTCATCATGATCGGCAAGGACCCGATGGTCGTGCAGAGGGCCGAGTACAACAAGTCCGGCCGCAACGCCGCGGTGGTCAAGATGAAGTTCAAGAACCTCCTCACCGACTCGCCGAGCGAGAACATTTTCAAGGCCGACGACAAGTTCGAGATCGTCACGCTCGAGCGCAAGGAAGTGACCTACTCCTACTTCGCCGATCCCATGTACGTCTTCATGGACGCCGAATACAACCAGTACGAGGTGGAGAAGGAGAGCATGGGCGATGCCGTCAACTACCTGGAGGACGGCATGCCCTGCGAAGTGGTGTTCTACAACGGCAAGGCGATTTCCGTCGAGATGCCCAACAGCGTCGTGCGCGAGGTCATCTACACGGAACCCGCCGTGCGCGGCGACACCTCGGGCAAGGTGCTGAAGCCGGCGAAAATCTCCACCGGCTTCGAGCTGCCCGTGCCGCTCTTCTGCGAGATCGGCGACAAGATCGAGATCGACACCCGCACCGGCGAGTACCGCGCCCGCGTCAAGGGCTGATCCTCCCGTACCCTGAAGTGAAAAAGCCACCCGCGGGTGGCTTTTTCATGAGTGTTCCTGACCGCTCAGCGCCAGACTTCCTTGCACTGGGCGATCTGGGCGTCGGTCATCACCGGCTTGATGACGCACAGGCGTTCGCGTTCCAGTCGCTGCCGCTCCTCCTCCTTTTGCTGTTCCAGCCGGGCGATGCGTTGGGCTTCGGCCTTCTCGGCTTTTTCCTGGCGGGTTTTTTCCGCCTCGGCTTCCTGGGCGAGCCGGTCGCTTTCCGTCTTCTTGCGTTCCAGCTCGGCCTTGCGTTCGGCTTGGGCGATCTTGGCCAGGCGCACCTGCTCGGCCTGCTTGTCTGCCTGGGCCCAGATAGCTGTCGACGGGAACGCCAGGCAAGCCGCTACGAGAAAAGTAAAAGTGAAAGCTGTGCGCATTGATGCCTCCGGGCGTGAATTGATTGGCATAGGGTACCCCGGCGAAAAGCAAAATGCCACCCGCGATGGGTGGCATTTTGCTTGGTGGAGGCGGCGGGAATGTGTCGGTCTCGCCTTGTGGCGATCCCGCCATCCTTTCGCTGCGCTCCAGGACCGCGCTGTCGCGCGTCCAAGCGAGCGGTGCTCGCTTAGTCGAACCCGATGGCGGGCGCTCATCCCAACCGCCACGATCAAACAAAAAGCCACCGCAAGGGTGGCTGTTTGTTTGGTGGAGGCGGCGGGAATCGAACCCGCGTCCGCAAGCCCTCTACAGGCAGTACTACATGCTTAGCCTGGTTGTTTGATTTAACCCGGCATCCGCCAACCGGCAGGCTGGTGCAGGGCGATCCGCTGAATTTTTGTGATCGGCCACGCGGCGGGGACGATCCTTAGCTGGTGTGAATGACTCTGCTGCCGCTTGCGCGGCCCGGCCCGTCAGCAAACCGGTGCAGAGCTAGCCGGTATTAAGCGGCTAGAGCGAAACGCTCGTCGTTGGCGTTTGTAGATTTCCAGATGGATTTGCGAGGTAACTGGGCCTCGGCATGCACTACACTGCTTCGCAACCCACGTCGAAGCCAGGTCGCCCCCGGATTCGTTGTGATGCGCTACTGCTGTTCAACTGCTGTCAAAGAGACTGCCGGATTGCGCCGGAGTTCCGCCGACGAAACCATTCTAGCATGCGCTACCGGAGCAGCCTGGAAAGGTCAGCCGGTGACCGGATGATGGTGTCTGCGCCCCATTCTTCAAGGGGCGGGCCGTCGCCCAGGTAGCCCCAGGCGGCGGCAATGGCGCCCATGCCGGCGGCGCGGGCGGCCTGCATGTCGCGGATGTCGTCACCGACATACAGGCAGCGTGCGGCGTCGGCGCCGGCGATGGTGCTGGCGAGCAGGAGGGGGTCGGGCGCCGGCTTCGGGCGCGGCGAGGAATCGCCGCTGACGATGCAGGCGGCGCGACGCACCAGGCCCAGCGCCTCCATCACCGGCAGGGTGTAGCGGCTGGTTTTGTTGGTGACAACGCCCCACTTGATGCCTTGCGCCTCCAGGCTGTCCAGCAGTTCCTCGATGCCTTCGAAGAGTGTGGTGGCTACGCACAGCGACTCGCCGTAGCAGGCGAGGAAGCGCTGATGGAGTTCGGTGTAGCGGTCGTCACCCGGCGCAAGGGCGAAGCCGATGCCCAGCAGTCCGCGCACTCCTTTGGAGACATGCGGCCGGATGGTTTCCGCCGGCAATGGCGCCTGCCCCGCCTCGCTGCGCAGGCGATTGAGCACCGCGCCGAGGTCGGCGGCGGTGTCGGCCAGCGTGCCGTCGAGGTCGAACAGTACCGCTTCAATCATTCCTGGTGGTGCGCATCAGGTAGTTGACGTCGGTGTTCGCACCGAGTGCGTAGGACTTGGCGAGCGGGTTGTAGGTCATGCCGATGACCTCATTCACCGACAGCCCGGCCTCGCGGCAGTAACGGGCCAGTTCGGCCGGGCGGATGAACCTGGCGTAGTCGTGCGTGCCGCGCGGCAGGAGGTTGAGGACGTATTCGGCGCCGATGACGGCGAAGAGATAGGACTTGGGATTGCGGTTGATGGTGGAGTAGAAAACCGTTCCGCCCGGCTGGACGAGCTGCGCGCAGGCGCGCACCGTGCTGGCGGGGTCTGGCACGTGCTCGAGCATTTCGAGGCAGGTGACGACATCGAATGCGCCCGGCATTGCGGCGGCGAGTTCCTCGGCTGCGATCTTGCGGTAGTCGGCCTTCTGTCCGGTTTCCAGAAGATGCAGCCTGGCGACCGATAGCGCCTTGTCGGAGAGGTCGATGCCGGTCACCACGGCGCCGCGCGTCGCCATGGATTCGGCGAGGATGCCGCCGCCGCAGCCGACGTCCAGCACCTTCTTTCCGGCCAGGCCGACGGCCCGGTCGATCCAGTCCAGGCGCAGCGGATTGATGTCATGCAGGGGCTTGAACTCGGATTCGGGGTCCCACCAGCGGTGGGCCAGTTCGCTGAATTTGTCGAGTTCGGCCTGGTCGGCGTTGCGGCTTGCGGATGCGTTCATTGCTTTGCCTGCCTGAATAAAAAAAGCCCTGCTTGCGCAGGGCTTTTTGCGGCGGATCGCCTGATTACTGCTGGGTGCCGATGACCTCGATCTCCACGCGGCGATCGGGTTGCAGGCACTCGATGAGCTTCTTGGACTTCTTCTCGGTCTTGCCGCACTTGTCGCCGGTGACGGGCTGCTTCTCGCCCTTGCCCTCGGTGTACACGCGGTTCGGCTCGACGCCCTTGCCGACCAGATAGGCCTTGACGGCTTCGGCGCGCTTCTCCGACAGCTTCTGGTTGTACTTGTCGGAGCCGAGTCGGTCGGTATGGCCGACGGCGATGATGACTTCCAGCTTCATGCCTTTCAGCTTGCCGGTGACATCGTCCAGCTTGGCCTTGCCCTCGGAGCGCAGAACGGCCTTGTCGAAATCGAACAGGGCGTCGGCGGCCAGGGTCACCTTCTGCGCGGCGGGCTTCGGCGTGGCGGCCGGGGCCGGGGCGGGTTTCGGCGGCTCGGGCTTCTTCACCAGTTCCGGATCGCACTCGGCGACGGCCATGGCGGGCGTCCAGCGGGTGGTCTTCCAGCACAGGCCGAAACCGCTCTTGGCAACGGCGCCGCGCGTGTCGAACAGGTAGCCGTCGTTATTCGGCACTTGAGCAAGCGCGACGGAGGCGCTCATTCCAAGGGTCGCCAGCAGCGTGATTTTCAAAATTTGTTTGTTCATGTTCCCCCTCGTTGCGGTGCGAAATGGAGTGGATTAAATGGCCAAAAACAACGCAGTTATTAAAAACACGTTTGTTCCGGCCGAACAAAAATGGGCTTGCCGGTTCAAGCGGTTAATTTATTTTGCCACAAATTGACGGCGTCAAGCAATCGACTTGTGTCGCATCCCCGCAACACCCCGTTTTCGACCTGCTGAACGCCCTCCACCCAGACATGACTGACATGCTCCCTGCCGGCGGCATAGATCAGGTGGGAGGCCGGGTCGAAGCAGGGACGCGTATCCAGGGCGTCGAGCCGGATGGCGCACAGGTCGGCGGCCTTGCCGGTCTCGATCGAGCCGATCCGATCTTCCAAGCCCAGCGCGGCGGCGCTGTTCAGGGTGGCCATGCGCAATAGTTCATGTGCATTCAGGACGGCGGCATCGCCCGTGGTGACCTTCGCCAGGAGCCCCGCGTGGCGCATTTCCTGAAAGAGGTCGAGGCGGTTGTTGCTGGCGGCGCCATCCGTGCCGAGGCCAAGACGCACTCCCTGCTTCGACAGTCGGGCCACCGGAGCGGCGCCGCTGGCGAGCTTCATGTTCGAGGTCGGGCAGTGGGCAACCGCGCAGCCGTTTTCCGCCAGCAAGACGATTTCCGGCTCGTCGAGATGTACGGCATGCACGCCGATCAGGCCGGGGCCGAGCACGCCCAGCCGACGCAGGCGCTCGATCGGCCGGATACCGTGCCGGGCCAGGCTTTGCTCGATTTCCCCGTGCGTCTCGTGCACGTGGACGTGGATCGGCAGGTCGAGTTGGGCGGAGAGGGTGACGATGCGCTCGAAGGTCTTGTCCGCCACCGTGTAGGGCGCATGCGGCGCCATGCAGAACGAGATGAGCGGATCGCCGCGCAGGCGGTCGCGTGCGGCCAGCCCCTTGCTGATGTAGTCGTCGGCGTCGGTGGCATAGGCGGTGGGGAATTCGATGATGACCATGCCGAGCACGGCGCGCATGCCGAGGCTGTGCGCCGCTTCCGCCGCCGCCTCGGGGAAGTAGTACATGTCGTTGAAGCAGGTGATGCCGCCGCGCAGCATTTCGGCGCAGGCGAGCAGCGTGCCATCGCGCACGAAGGCGGCGGAGACATGCCTGGCCTCGGCCGGCCAGATGCGCGTCTTCAGCCAGTCCATCAGCGGCAGGTCGTCGGCGATGCCGCGCAGCAGCGCCATGGCGGCATGGGTATGCAGGTTGACCAGGCCGGGGATCAGCACCTGCTGCGGCAGGGCGACCTGCCGGGCCGGATGGTAGCGGTTGTGCGCGTCCCGCGACGGCAGGACGTCGACGATCTTTCCGGCGGAAACGGCCACGGCGTGGTCTTCGAGCACCGCGCCGTGCGGCTCGACCGGTATGAGCCAGCGCGGCTCGATCAGCAGGTCTATCGGTTCGGACATGCGTAAAAAAACCCCGCCGTTGACGGGCGGGGTTTTCGATTGCAGGGCGGGCTTACTTCGCCGGCCCCTGAACTTCCACGACGACGCGGCGGTTCGGCGCCAGGCACTCGATGAGCTTCTTGCGCGGCTGCTTGTCGTCGCACTTTACGCCGGGCACGGCCTGCGTCTTGCCGGCGCCCATGGTCTCGAGCGAATCGGCCTTGGCGCCCTTGCCGGCCAGATAGGCCTTGACGGCTTCGGCGCGCTTCTCGGAGAGCTTCTGGTTGGCTTCGTGGCTGCCGAGACGGTCGGTGTGGCCGGTGATCAGCATCAGCTTGACGCTGGCGCAGCCGCCCAGTTTGGCCAGGACGTTCTTGTCGAGCTGATCCTTGCCGGCGGCGTTGAGAACGGCCTTGCCGAAGGCGAAAGTGGCGTCGCTCTGCAGGGAGTAGGTGAAATTGCAGGTTTTGGGTGCAGCCGGGGCGGCGGGCTTCGGCGCCTCGACAGCCTTGGGCGGCTCGGGCTTCTTCACCAGGTCGGGATCGCACTCGGCGATGGCCATGGCGGGCGTCCAGCGGGTGGTCTTCCAGCACAGGCCGAAACCGCTCTTGGCGACGGCGCCGCGCGTGTCGAAGAGATGGCCGTCGTTGTTCGGCACCTGGGCGCCGACGGCCGTGACGGTCAGGCCAAGGGTGGCGGCAAGAAGGGTTCGGGCGAGAGTTGTGTATTTCAAGGTTTCATCCTCCACTGGCTTGAGAGATTGTTCTGATTTTCCGGCGGGACGGCATGCCGGTTCCGGCTTTTAACCAATGAATTTAAGCACAAAAACCAAAGGCCTACAACTTGTTGTCGGGACGACAATTGCTTATACGAAGGTGTTCCTTGACGGCTGCTTCGGGCAAGGGCGACATGCTAGAATTATGCCTTTTTGGCGGGGGTCTTTGCCCTGCCTTCGGTTCCCTGTTCGATGACCACTCAATTCGCCAAAGAAACCCTTCCGGTCAGCCTCGAAGAGGAGATGCGGCATTCCTACCTCGATTACGCCATGAGCGTGATCAAGGGCCGGGCGCTGCCGGACGTGCGCGACGGGCTCAAGCCGGTGCACCGGCGCGTCCTCTTCGCCATGCACGAGCTGTCCAACGACTGGAACAAGGCTTACAAGAAATCCGCCCGCATCGTCGGCGACGTGATCGGCAAGTACCATCCGCACGGCGACACGGCGGTCTATGACACCATCGTCCGCATGGCGCAGGATTTCAGCCTGCGCTACATGCTGGTGGATGGCCAGGGCAACTTCGGTTCGGTCGACGGCGACAACGCCGCCGCCATGCGCTATACGGAAATCCGCATGGCGCGCATCGGTCACGAATTGCTCGCCGACATCGACAAGGAGACCGTCGATTTCGGGCCGAACTACGACGGTTCGGAGCGCGAGCCGCTGATCCTGCCGGCGAAGATCCCCAACCTGCTCATCAACGGCAGTTCGGGCATCGCCGTCGGCATGGCGACGAATATCCCGCCGCACAACCTGAACGAAGTGGTGGACGGCTGCCTGGCGCTGCTGGACAACCCCGAACTGGGCATCGAGGACCTGATCGGGGTCATCCCCGCGCCGGATTTCCCCACCGCCGGCATCATCTACGGCACGGCCGGCGTGCGCGAGGGCTATCTGACCGGCCGCGGCCGCATCGTGATGCGGGCCCGCACGCACTTCGAGGACATGGAGAAGGGCAACCGCCAGGCCATCATCGTCGACGAGCTGCCCTACCAGGTGAACAAGAAGTCGCTGCTGGAGCGCATCGCCGAACTGGTCAACGAGAAGAAGCTGGAGGGGATTTCCCACATCCAGGACGAGTCGGACAAGTCCGGCATGCGCGTGGTCATCGAGCTGAAGCGCGGCGAAGTGCCCGAGGTCGTGCTCAACAACCTGTACAAGATGACGCAACTGCAGGACACCTTCGGCGTGAACATGGTGGCCCTGGTCGACGGCCGGCCGCGCCTGCTCAACCTGAAGGAGATGCTCGAGGCCTTCCTCGCCCACCGCCGCGAAGTGGTGACGCGCCGCAATGTGTTCGAACTGCGCAAGGCGCGCGAACGGGGCCACATCCTGGAAGGCCTGGCGGTGGCGCTGTCCAACGTCGACGAGATCATCGCCCTCATCAAGGCGGCGCCGACGCCGCCCGAGGCCAAGCGGGGCTTGATGGCACGCGCCTGGCGCTCGACCCTGGTCGAGCAGATGCTGGCGCGCGCCAATGCACAGGCCTCGCGGCCGGACGGACTGGCGCCGGAATTCGGGCTGTTCGAACAGGGCTACCGGCTGTCGGATGCCCAGGCCCAGGCCATTCTGGAACTGCGCCTGCAGCGCCTGACCGGCCTTGAGCAGGACAAGATCCTGGCCGAATACCGCGAGGTGATGGAACAGATCGCCGACCTGCTCGACATCCTCTCCCGCCCGGAACGCGTCACCCAGATCATCAGCGACGAGCTGAGGGCGGTCAGGGATCAGTTCGGCGACGCGCGCCGCTCGGAGATCGTGCAGTATGCCGAGGACCTCTGCCTGGAGGACCTGATCACGCCGGCCGACGTTGTCGTCACCCTCTCGCACGGCGGCTACTTCAAGCGACAGGTGCTGGCCGACTATCGCGCCCAGCGTCGCGGCGGGCGCGGCCGGCAGGCGACGGCGATGAAGGAGGACGATTTCGTCGATCACCTGTTCGTCGCCAACACGCACGACTACATCCTGTGCTTCTCCAACCGCGGCCGCGTCTACTGGCTGAAGGTATACGAGGTGCCGGAAGGCTCCTCGACCAGCCGCGGCAAGCCCATCGTCAATCTCTTCCCGCTTGCTGAAGGCGAGAAAATCACCGCGGTGCTGCCGGTGAAGGAATTCGACGAGGGGCATTTCGTTTTCATGGCGACGATGGGCGGCACGGTCAAGAAGACCCCGCTGTCGGCCTTCGCCAACCCGCGCAAGGCAGGCATCATCGCCGTCGATCTCGACGAGGGCGACCACCTGATCGGCGTCGCCATCACCGACGGCGAGTACGACGTCATGCTGTTCTCGGACGCCGGCAAGGCGGTGCGCTTCGCCGAGGAGGACGTGCGGCCGATGGGCCGCGAGGCGCGCGGCGTGCGCGGCATGATGCTCGATCCGGCGCAGAGCGTGATTTCGATGCTCGCCGCCAAGGGCGAGGAGCAGAGCGTGCTGACGGCGACCGAGAACGGCTTCGGCAAGCGCACGGCGATCGCCGAGTACACCCGGCACGGCCGCGGCACCAAGGGCATGATCGCCATCCAGGCGTCCGAGCGCAATGGCAAGCTGATCGGCGCCGTGCTGGTGCGGGACACGGACGAACTGATGCTGATTTCCACCGGCGGCGTGCTGATCCGCACCCTGGTGCAGGACATTCGCGAAATGGGTCGCTCGACGCAGGGCGTCACCCTGATCAATCTGGATGACGGCACTAAGCTGGCCGGCATCGAAAAAGTTATTGAGACCGACGAGGAGTAGGAAGAAATGGCACGTGTATTCAATTTCAGCGCCGGACCGGCAACCCTGCCGGAGTCCGTGCTCAGGCAGGCGGCGGAGGAAATGCTCGACTGGCACGGCAGCGGCCAGTCGGTCATGGAGATGAGCCACCGCGGCAAGGAGTTCATGAGCATCGCCGCACAGGCCGAGGCCGACCTGCGCGAACTGATGGGCATCCCCGCCAACTACAAGGTGCTCTTCCTGCAGGGCGGCGCCAGCCTGCAGTTCGCCATGACCCCGATCAACCTGCTGCGCGGCAAGGCGAGCGCCGATTATGTGCACACGGGCGAATGGGCCAAGAAGGCGATCAAGGAGGCCAAGCAGTACTGCCAGGTGAACGTCGTCGCTTCCAGCGAGGACAAAAGCTTCACCTATGCTCCGCCCCAGGCCGACTGGAAGCTCTCCAAGGACGCCGCCTACGTGCACTACACCGCCAACGAGACCATCGGCGGGGTGGAGTTCCACTGGGTCCCGCAGACCGGCGATGTGCCGCTGGTGTGCGACATGTCCTCGAACATCCTGTCGCGCCCGGTCGACGTGTCGAAATTCGGTCTCATCTACGCCGGCGCGCAGAAGAACATCGGCCCGGCCGGCCTGACCATCGCCATCCTGCGCGACGATTTGATCGGCCAGGTGCTGCCGAAGACGCCCGTCATGCTGGATTACAAGACGCATGCCGAGAACGAGTCGATGTACAACACGCCGCCCACCTACGGCATCTACATCGCCGGCCTGGTCTTCCAGTGGATCAAGCAAAACGGCGGCCTGGCGGCGATGGAAAAGCGCAATCGCGAGAAGGCCGGGCTGCTCTACGGCTTCCTCGACCAGAGCCAGTTCTTCGTCAGCCCGGTCGCCAAGGCCGACCGCTCGCTGATGAACGTGCCGTTCACGCTGAAGAAGGCGGAGCTGGACGAGGAGTTCCTCAAGGGCGCCAAGTCGCGCGGCATGATCCAGCTGAAGGGACATCGCTCGGTCGGCGGCATGCGCGCCTCGATCTACAACGCCATGCCCGTGGAAGGCGTCCGGGCGCTGGTCGACTACATGAAGGAATTCGAGGCGAAGCATGGCTAGGAATTTCCAGATCCTGGTGCTCAACCAGATTTCCCAGGCCGGCCTGAAGCGCCTGCCGGCCGAACAGTACACCGTCGGCAAGGACATCGCCGCGCCGGACGCCGTCCTGGTGCGCTCGGCCGACATGCACAAGCTCGACATCCCGGCTTCCGTGCGCGCCATCGGCCGCGCCGGCGCCGGCACCAACAACATCCCCGTGAAGGCCATGAGCGCGCGCGGCGTGCCGGTGTTCAACGCGCCGGGCGCCAACGCCAACGCGGTGAAGGAACTGGTCATCGCCGGCATGCTGCTGGCGGCGCGCAACATCTCCGGCGCCATGCGCTTCGTCTCGGCCCTCGATCCGCAGGATCCCGAGATGGAGAAGAAGGTCGAGGACGGCAAGAAGAATTTCGCCGGCTACGAGCTGGCCGGCCATACGCTGGGCGTCATCGGTCTCGGCAAGATCGGCTGCCTGGTGGCGGACGCCGCCATCAAGCTCGGCATGCACGTGATGGGCTACGACCCGGAGATCACCGTGGACGCCGCCTGGAGCCTGCCCTCCCAGGTAAAGAAGGCGAACAGCGTGTCCGAGGTGCTGAAGAACGCGAATTTCATCAGCCTGCACGTGCCGCTGGTGGATGCCACGCGCAAGATGGTCAACGACCAGGCGCTGGAGCATGTGCGGCACGGCGCCGTGCTGCTCAATTTCTCGCGCGAGGGCGTGGTCGACGAGGCCGCCGTACTGGCCGCGCTGGAAGCGAAGAAGCTCGCCTGCTATGTGTGCGACTTCCCCAGCCCGCACGTGAACGGCCATCCGCACGTGATCGCCCTGCCGCATCTGGGCGCTTCCACGCGCGAAGCCGAGGACAACTGCGCGGCGATGGTCGCCGATCAGGTGCGCGACTACCTTGAGCACGGCAATGTGCAGAACGCGGTGAACTTCCCCAGCATTGCCATGCCGCGCGAGTCGAACTTCCGCATCGCCATCGCCAACGCCAACGTGCCGAACATGGTGGGGCAGATTTCCACGGCGATGGCCAAGGCCAACCTGAACATCCACAACATGATGAACAAGTCGCGCGGCGACATGGCCTACACGCTGGTGGATGTGGACAGCGCCGTGCCGCAGGCGGCGATCGACTCGATCGCCGGCATCGAGGGCGTGCTGGCGGTGCGCTACCTGCCGGCCTGATTGAAAAGGCTTCGAACACGGATGACACGGATTGGACGGATTGGACGGATTGGCACGGATTTCATGCATGGACCGATCCGTGGGAATCCGTTTTATCCGTAAAATCCGTGTTCGACGCCTTTGAATTGGGGCTGAGCAATCCTCAGGGACGACCATGAGCAGTGACGAACTGCAGCGCCTGCGTGCGGAAATCGACCGCCTCGACGAGGAGGTGCTGGCGCGCCTGTCACGCCGCGCCGAGATCGCCCACGAGATCGGCCGCGTCAAGGGCGGGGCGGTGGTCTACCGGCCCGAGCGCGAGGCGCAGGTCCTGCGCCGCATCACCGGGCTCAATTCCGGCCCGCTGGCCGACGCCACGGTGGGACGCATATTCCGCGAAATCATGTCGGCCTGCCTGGCGCTGGAGCAGCCCCTGCGCATCGCCTATTTCGGCCCGCAGGGCACTTTCACCGAGAGCGCGGCGCAGAAGCATTTCGGCTCGGCCCCGCAATTTGCGGCGATGGCGACGATCGACGAGGTGTTCCGCGCCGTCGAGGCGGGCCATGCCGACTACGGCGTGGTGCCGGTGGAGAATTCGACCGAGGGCGCCATCGGCCGCACGCTCGACCTGCTCCTGCAGATGCCGATCAAGATCTGCGGCGAGGTCATGTTGCGCATCCACCAGCATCTGCTCTCCAAGGCGGAGCGCCTGGAGGACGTCAAGCGCCTCTATTCGCACAGCCAGTCGCTGGCCCAGTGCCACGAGTGGCTCAACCGCAACCTGCCCAGCCTGCCGCGTGTGCCGGTGGCGAGCAACGCCGAGGCGGCGCGCATGGCCGCCGAGGACGCCGAATCCTGCGCCATCGCCGGCGAGGCGGCGGCCGGCTGCTACGGCCTGAACAGCCTGGCGCGCGACATCGAGGACGACCCGAACAACACCACCCGCTTTCTTGTCATCGGCATGCACGATGCCGGTCCCTCCGGCCGCGACAAGACCTCCATCGTCTGCGCCTCGCAGAACAGGGCCGGGGCGATGTATGCCCTGCTCGAGCCCCTGGCGCGGCATGGCGTGTCGATGAGCAAGTTCGAGTCGCGCCCGTCGCGCACCGGCCTGTGGGAATACGTCTTCTATGTCGATGTCGAAGGCCACCAGAGCGAGGAGCGGGTGGACAGGGCGTTCGCCGAACTGCGCGACCGCGCCGCATTCGTCAAGGTGCTCGGTTCCTATCCGAGCGCCGCGGCCTGAGGGGGCCGGAATTCACGGGAGAGGATGACCTTCGAGGGGGAATCATCATGAGCATCGCCGAACTCGCACCGCCCTACATCCGCGCCATTTCGCCCTACCAGCCGGGCAAGCCGATCACCCAGCTGGCGCGCGAGATGGGCCTGCCCGTCGACAAGATCGTCAAGCTGGCCTCCAACGAGAATCCGCTCGGCATGAGCCCGCGGGCGCGTGCCGCCATTCAGGTAGCCATGGACGGGATCGAACGCTATCCGGATCAGTTCGACCTGACCGCGGCCCTGGCCGAGCGGCTCGGCGTCGGCATGGAGCAGATCGTGCTCGGCAACGGCTCCAACGATGTGCTCGACCTGGCCGCCCGGGTATTTCTTGCACCAGGCCGCTCCTCGGTGTTTTCCAGGCACGCCTTCGCCGTCTATCCGCTGGCGACCATGTCGGCCGGCGGCGAATGCATCGTCGTGCCGGCGAAGCACTATGGCCACGACCTCGATGCCATGCGCGCCGCCATCCGTCACGACACGCGCATCGTCTGGATCGCCAACCCGAACAACCCGACCGGCAATTTCCTGCCGGGCGCCCAGGTGAAGTCCTTCCTGCAATCGGTGCCGCCGGATGTGGTGGTGGTGCTCGACGAGGCCTACAACGAGTACCTGCCGCCGGCCGATCGCGTCGACACGCTGGCCTGGGCCAATGAATTTCCCAACCTGGTCATCACGCGCACCTTCTCGAAGATCCACGGCCTCGCCGGCCTGCGCGTCGGCTACGCCGTCACCACGGCGGAGATCGCCGACCTGATGCATCGCGTGCGCCAGCCCTTCAACGTGAACAACCTGGCGCTCGCCGGCGCCATCGCCGCGCTCGACGACCACGCCTTCATCGCCGAGAGCTTCGACAACAACCGGCGCGGCATGGAACAGATCGTCGCCGGTCTCAAGCGCCTGGGGCTGGAGCACATCCCCTCGCACGGCAACTTCGTCACCTTCAAGGCGGGCGACGCGGCGAAGGTGAACCAGGCGCTGCTCAAGCAGGGCGTCATCGTGCGGCCGATCGCCGGCTACGGGCTGCCCGAGCACCTGCGCGTCACCATCGGCCTGGAGCGCGAGAACGCGCGCTTTATCGAAGCCCTGGAAAAGGCGCTGGAAGGCGCCCGATAGGTTGTGAGTTTTCGACTCGACAAGATCGTCGTCTTCGGCGTCGGCCTGATCGGCGGCTCGTTCGCCCTGGCTCTGAAGAAGGCCGGTGCGGTGGGCCAGGTGGTCGGCATCGGCCGCAGCCAGGCCACCCTCGACGAGGCGCTCCGCCTGGGCATCATCGACCGCATCGGCGCCTGCGATGCCGCCACCCTGGGGAATGCCGACCTCGTCCTCCTTGCCACGCCGGTCGGCCAGATGCCGGCGCTGATGCAGGCGATGGCGCCACACCTGGGGCCGAAGACCGTGGTCACCGACGGCGGCAGCACCAAGGGCGACGTCGCTGCCGCGGTCTGCCAACACCTGCCGCAACATCTCTCCCGCTTCGTGCCGGCGCATCCGATTGCCGGCGCGGAGAACAGCGGCGCCGCCGCGGCGAAAGCCGACCTCTACGCCGAACGCAAGGTGGTGCTGACGCCGCTGAAGGAGAATGCGCCCGAGGCGGTCGAGCGCGTGCGCGCCGCCTGGGCGGCCTGCGGCGCCACGGTGCATGAGATGGCGCCCTCCCGCCACGATCAGGTTTTCGCCGCCGTGAGCCACCTGCCGCACCTGCTGTCCTTCGCGCTGGTGCGCGACCTCGCGCAGCGCGAGAACCGCGAGGAATTCTTCCGCTTCGCCGCCAGCGGCTTCCGCGACTTCACCCGCATCGCCGCCAGCCATCCCGAGATGTGGCGCGACATCTGCATCGCCAACAAGGCGGCATTGCTCGGCGAGCTGGAGCAGTACCAGCGGCAACTGGAGGAACTGCGCCAGGCGCTTCTTGCCGGCGACGCCGCCGCGCTCGAAGCGGTCTTCGCCGAGGCGCGTACCGTGCGCCGCGCCTGGGCCGAGGGCAAGCTCTCCTGATGGAGTACCTCGACCTCGCGCCGGCGACGCATGCGGCAGGAACGGTGCGCCTGCCCGGCTCGAAGAGCCTCTCCAACCGCTACCTGCTGCTCGCCGCCCTGGCCGAAGGCGAGACCGACATCCGTGACCTGCTGCTCTCCGACGATGTCGAGCGCATGCTCGAGGCACTGAAGGCGCTCGGCATCGACTGGCGGCGCGGGGAGCGCAACGACTTCCGCGTGCGCGGCGCCGGCGGCGCCTTCCCGGTCAAGCAGGCCGAGCTGTTCCTCGGCAATGCCGGCACGGCCTTCCGGCCGCTGACGGCGGCGCTGGCGCTCTCCGGCGGCCATTACCGGCTGACCGGCGTGCCGCGCATGCACGAGCGGCCGATCGGCGACCTGGTGGACGCCCTGCGCCGGCTCGGCGCCGACATCCGCTACCTCGGCAACGAGGGCTTCCCGCCGCTGGAAATCCGCCCGGCGGCGATCCGCGCCGGCGGCCGGGTGGCGGTGCGCGGCGAGGCCTCCAGCCAGTTCCTCACCGCGCTGCTGATGGCGCTGCCGCTCACCGGCGCCGGCGCGACGGTGGAGGTGGCGGGCGAACTCATCTCCAAGCCCTACATCGACATCACGCTCAAGCTGATGGCGCGCTTCGGCGTGAACGTCGAGCGGAATGGCTGGCGCGAATTCCGCATCCCGGCCGGGGCGTGCTACCGCAGCCCGGGCACGGTGTTCGTCGAGGGTGACGCCTCCGCCGCCTCGTATTTCCTGGCCGCCGGCGCCATCGCCGGCGGGCCGGTGCGGGTCGAGGGGGTGGGGCGGGACAGCATCCAGGGCGACGTGCGCTTCGCCGAGGCCCTGCAGGCCATGGGGGCGCAGGTGGCGCTGGGGCCCAACTGGATCGAGGCGGCCGCGCCGTCCGGCGGCCGCTTGAAGGCCATCGACCTCGACTGCAACCACATTCCTGATGCCGCCATGACCCTGGCGGTGGCGGCGCTGTTCGCCGAGGGCACAACGCGGCTCACCAATATCGCCAGCTGGCGCGTCAAGGAGACCGACCGCATTGCCGCCATGGCGACCGAGCTGCGCAAGCTCGGGGCGACGGTAGAGGAGGGCGACGACCATATCGCCGTCTCCATGCCACGCAGCGAGCCGTCTGGCGCCGTCTCGCGGGGACTGACTTTTACCCCGGGCGTGGCCATCGACACCTACGACGACCACCGCATGGCGATGTGCTTCTCGCTGGCCTGCCTGGGCGGGGTGCCGGTGCGCATCAACGATCCGAAGTGCGTGAACAAGACCTTCCCGGACTACTTCGACCGTTTCGCCGATTTGCTGGCGCCGGTGATCGCCATCGACGGCCCCTCGGCCTCGGGCAAGGGCACGGTGGCCGCCCTGGTTGCCGAGCAACTGGGTTTCCACTACCTCGACAGCGGCGCCCTCTACCGCCTGGTCGCCCTGGCCGCCCTGCGGACCGGCGTGGCGCTCGACGACGGGGAGGCCCTGGCGCGGATCGCCGGGACCCTGCCGGCGACCTTCGAGAGGGGGCGCATCCTGCTCGACGGCGCGGACGCCACCGACGCCATTCGCAGCGAGGAATGCTCGGCCGGATCTTCCAGAGTGGCGGCCTTTCCCGCCGTGCGGGCCGCCCTGCTCGGGCGCCAGCGCGCGTACCGGCAGGCGCCGGGCCTGGTCGCCGAGGGGCGCGACATGGGCTCGGTGGTGTTCCCGGACGCCTGTCTCAAGGTCTTCCTCACGGCGACGGTCGAGGCGCGCGCCGGGCGGCGCTATAAACAGTTGATCGACAAAGGAATGTCTGCTAGCATTGGCACCCTTTTGCAGGATCTTCGCGAACGCGATGCGCGCGACAGCGCGCGGGCAGTCGCTCCCCTGCAGAAATGCGCGGATGCCGAGCTGCTCGACACCACGGCAATGACGGTCGATGAGGCCGTCGCCTGGGTGATCGAACAAGTCCGGCAACGTTTGCCGCAAGCTGCGGCGCGCTCCTGAAGGACTGGAAGCGCCGCAGGCGTAGGTGTCGCGAAGACATCGTCGCAGCAGGTGCCGCCCCCGGGCGGACCAATCGACTGGATTGAACAGGTTGATGCAGGACATCCTGCCGCTGTGCTCGGTTTTCTTCGCGATTTTGTTCAACTTGCAAGCCGTCCGATTTCGGCCGGCGTTAGGTTTTTTATATGTCCATTGCAACCGCCACCGAAGTATCCAGCCCGGAAAGTTTTGCCGCCCTCTTCGAAGAAAGCCTGTCCCGCCAGGAGATGCGCGCGGGTGAAGTGATCACCGCCGAAGTCGTCCGCATCGACCAGAACTTCGTCGTCGTCAACGCTGGCCTCAAGTCCGAGAGCTTCATTTCCCTCGACGAATTCCGCAGCGATCGCGGCGAGGTCGAGGTCAAGCCGGGCGACTACGTCAGCGTCGCCATCGAAATGCTCGAGGACGGCTACGGCGAAACGCGCCTGTCGCGCGAGAAGGCCAAGCGCATCGCCGCCTGGAACGACCTGGAGAAGGCCCTCAACGAGGGCGCCCTGGTCAAGGGCGTCATCAACGGCAAGGTGAAGGGCGGCCTCACCGTCATGACCAACGGCATCCGCGCCTTCCTGCCCGGTTCGCTGGTGGATGTCCGTCCGGTCAAGGACACCACGCCCTACGAGAACAAGGAATTCGAATTCAAGGTCATCAAGCTCGACCGCAAGCGCAACAACGTCGTCGTCTCGCGCCGCGCCGTGCTGGAAGCCTCCGCCGGCGAGGAACGCGAGCAGCTGCTGGCCAACCTGAAGGAAGGCACCGTCGTCAAGGGCATCGTCAAGAACATCACCGACTACGGCGCATTCGTGGATCTGGGCGGCATCGACGGCTTGCTGCACATCACCGACCTGGCCTGGCGCCGCGTGCGCCACCCGTCCGAGGTTCTCAATGTGGGCGACGAGGTGCAGGCCAAGGTGCTGAAGTTCGACCAGGAGAAGAACCGCGTCTCGCTCGGCCTCAAGCAGCTCGGCGAGGATCCGTGGGTCGGCATCTCGCGCCGCTATCCGCAGGGCACCCGCCTGTTCGGCAAGGTCACCAACCTCACCGACTACGGCGCCTTCGTCGAGGTCGAGCAGGGCATCGAGGGCCTGGTGCACGTCTCCGAGATGGACTGGACCAACAAGAACGTGCATCCTTCCAAGGTCGTCCAGCTGGGCGACGAAGTCGAAGTGATGATCCTCGAGATCGACGAAGACCGCCGCCGCATCTCCCTCGGCATGAAGCAGTGCCAGCCGAATCCGTGGGACGAGTTCTCGATCAACCACAAGAAGGGCGACAAGGTGCACGGCCAGATCAAGTCGATCACCGACTTCGGCATCTTCATCGGCCTGCCCGGCAACATCGACGGCCTGGTGCACCTGTCCGACCTGTCCTGGTCGGCGACCGGCGAGGAAGCCGTGCGCAACTTCAAGAAGGGCGACGAGATCGAGGCGGTGGTCCTGGCCATCGATGTCGAGCGCGAGCGCATCTCGCTCGGCATCAAGCAGCTGGAGGGCGATCCCTTCACCAACTTCATCGCCACCCACGACAAGAACAGCGTCGTCAAGGGCACCGTGAAGAGCGTCGACGCGCGCGGCGCGGTGGTGCAGCTGTCCGACGAGGTCGAGGGCTACCTGCGCGCTTCCGAAGCCGCCCGCGAGCGGGTCGAGGACCTGCGCACGCTGCTCAAGGAGGGCGATGCCCTCGACATCATGATCATCAACGTGGACCGCAAGTCGCGTTCGATCAACTTGTCGATCAAGGCCAAGGATCAGGCCGAGCAGAACGAGGCCATGCAGAAGCTGCAGAGCGAATCGTCCGCTTCCAGCGGCACGACCAATCTCGGCGCCCTGCTGAAAGCCAAGCTCGGCAATACCCAGCAATAACCTCATCAGGCGAACATGACGAAGTCGGAACTCATCGCGAAACTGGCGGGACGCTTCCCGCAGCTGGTCGCCAAGGATGCCGATTACGCAGTCAAGATGATTCTCGATGCCATGACCTCCGCGCTCACCCGCGGAGATCGCATCGAGATTCGCGGCTTTGGCAGCTTTGCGCTGAACTACAGGCCGCCGCGTACCGGACGCAACCCGAAATCGGGCGAGAAGGTGCAGGTGCCCGAGAAGTACGTGCCGCACTTCAAGGCGGGCAAGGAACTGCGCGAGCGCGTGGACCAGCTCGCTTGACCGGTTGCGGCTGAATTGCGGGTCTGAGGGAATCGGGCGGCGTCAGGCGATGCCGCCCTTTTTTTAGCTCCGGCATAACGCCCGCCGACGCGGGCATTAGCCTTCGCTGAAACTTCGTTTTAGGCGTGTCCGTCTGGACGCGTCCTGTGGATCGACATGAAACTTTTCATCTGGCTGTTGCGGGCCGCCCTCTTCGTCGTCCTGCTCGGCTTCGCGGTGAAGAACAGCAGCATGGTGACGCTGCATTTCTTTTTTGATGCCGCCTGGCCGCTGCCGCTGGTGGCCGTCATGCTGATTTTTTTCGCGGCCGGCACGGTGGCCGGATTGTCGGTCGCCCTGGGCACCTTTCTGCGGCAGCGTCGGGAAATCATTCGCCTGAAGAAGGAAAACGATGCGAACGCGCAGCCGCAGTAGCTCCGCCGCGAGCCGGAGACAACAGAGCACAAGCGGGGGATGATGGAATTCGAGCTGTGGTGGCTGCTGGCGATCCCGCTGTTCTTCGCCCTGGGCTGGATGGCCGCGCGGGTGGACATCCGCCACGTCGTGCGCGAATCGCGCGCCCTGCCGAAATCCTATTTCAAGGGGCTCAATTTCCTGCTCAACGAGCAGCCCGACAAGGCCATCGACGCCTTTCTAGAGGCGGCCAAGGTCGACTCCGAAACCGCTGAGCTGCATTTCGCCCTGGGCAACCTGTTCCGTCGCCGCGGCGAGACCGACCGCGCCATCCGTATGCACCAGAACCTGGTCGAGCGCGAGGGGCTGAAGGAGGAGCAGCGCCAGCAGGCCCTGGCCGAGCTGGGGCACGACTATCTCAAGGCCGGCCTGCTCGACCGCGCCGAGGACATCTTTGTCGGCTTGCGCGGCACCGGCCAGAGCGAAGCCGCCCTGAATTTCCTGCTCGAGATCTACCAGCAGGAGAAGGAGTGGCGCAAGGCCATCGACATCGCCCGCCAGCTGCCCGACCATTCCGGCCACCTGTGGCAGAAGGAAATCGCCAATTTCTATTGTGAACTGGCCGCCACGGAAATCAACAACTCGCGGCCGGAAGAGGCGCTCAAGCTGCTGGAGGAGGCGCTGGCGACGCACCGTAAATCGGTGCGGGCGACCATCCTGCTCGGCGACCTGCATGCCGCCGCCGGCGATATGGAAAGCGCCATCGAGGCCTGGAAGCGCATCGAGCAGCAGAATCCGGTCTATCTGGCGCTGGTCGCCGCCAAGCTGACGGAGGCCTACCGCAAGCTGGGGCGCGGCGAGCAGGGGCTGCAACTGCTGCGCGGCTATCTTTCCCAACACCCCTCGCTCGATCTCCTCGATGCGGTATTTCAATGGACATTGGAGGACGAAAGTCCCGAGGCGGCCTATCAGCTGGTGCGCGATGAACTGCGGCGCAATCCGACCCTGCTCGGACTGGACAAGCTGCTCGAGGCGCAGATCATGGTCGCGCCGCCGGAGCGCCGCGGCGACCTGGAGCTGGTGAAGAACCTGATCCACAACCATACCCGCAAGGTGGCGCGCTACCGCTGCGACAGCTGCGGCTTCAAGGCGCGGCAGTTCTACTGGCGCTGCCCGGGCTGCGGGGCCTGGGAAAGCTATCCGCCGAAGCGGACCGAAGAATTCGACCTGACACCATGAAAGCAGTTACACAGAGAACACGGAGTGCACAGAGCACACAGAGAATGCTCAAGTCTTTCTCTGTGTGCTCTGTGTTCTCTGTGGTTAAGGCTTTTCCTGGAGCGATGAATTGAAGATCACGGTTATTGGAACCGGTTACGTCGGCCTGGTCAGCGGCGCCTGCCTCGCCGAGGTGGGCAACGACGTCCTGTGTCTCGATCTTGACGCCGGGAAGATCCGCATCCTCAATTCGGGCGGAATTCCCATTCACGAGCCCGGCCTCCAGGACATGGTCGCGCGCAATCGCGCGGCCGGCCGCCTGCGCTTCACCACGGATGTGGCGGAGGCGGTCGGACACGGCCTGCTGCAGTTCATCGCCGTGGGCACCCCGCCCGACGAGGACGGCTCGGCCGACCTGCAGTACGTCGTCGCGGCGGCCCGCTCCATCGGCCGCCACATGAGCGATTACAAGGTCATCGTCGACAAGTCCACCGTGCCGGTCGGCACGGCCGACAAGGTGCGCGCGGCGGTGCTGGAAGAGCTGGCGGCGCGCCGCCTCGACACCGGCTTCAGCGTCGCCTCCAACCCGGAGTTCCTCAAGGAAGGGGCGGCGGTCGAGGATTTCATGCGCCCCGATCGCATCGTTGTCGGCGCCGAGGATGCGCAGGCGATCGAGCTGATGCGCCAGCTCTACGCCCCTTTCCAGCGCTCGCACTCCCGCCTGATCGTCATGGATGTGCGCTCGGCCGAACTGACCAAGTATGCCGCCAACGCCATGCTGGCCACCCGCATCTCCTTCATGAACGAACTGGCCAACCTGGCCGAGAAGCTGGGCGCGGACATCGAACTGGTGCGCCAGGGCATCGGCTCCGATCCGCGCATCGGCTACCAGTTCCTCTATCCCGGCTGCGGCTACGGCGGTTCCTGCTTCCCGAAGGACGTGCAGGCGCTCAACCGCACGGCGCACGATGCGGGCGGCGCATTGCGCGTCCTCAATGCGGTGGAGGAGGCCAACGAATTCCAGAAGGGCGTGCTCGGGCGCAAGATCGTCAGGCAGTTCGGCGAAGACCTGTCCGGCCGCCGCTTCGCCCTGTGGGGCCTGGCCTTCAAGCCCGATACCGACGACATGCGCGAGGCGCCGAGCCGCCGCGTCATCGCCGACCTGCTGGCGCGCGGCGCCAGCGTCTGCGCCTACGACCCGGTGGCCATGGACGAGGCCCGGCGGATTTTCGGCGCGGAGCCCCGCATCGCCTATGCCGAATCGCCCGTCGCCGCGCTGGACGGCGCCGACGCGCTGGTGATCGTCACCGAGTGGAAGGAATTCAGGAGCCCGGATTTCGGGGAGATGAAGCGCCGCCTCAAGGCGCCGCTTGTCTTCGACGGGCGCAATCTCTACGATCCGGCGACGGTGCGCGCCGCCGGCATCGAATACCATGCGATAGGAAGGCCTTGATGAAAACTCTCGCGCTGCCCGACACGTCCGCGGCCCGCATCCTCGTCGTCGGCGACGTCATGCTCGACCGCTACTGGTTCGGCGAGGTCAGCCGCATCTCGCCCGAGGCGCCGGTGCCGGTGGTCAAGGTGCAGCGCACCGAGGAGCGCCCCGGCGGCGCCGCCAACGTGGCGCGCAACTGCGCGGCGCTGGGCGCGAAAGCTTCCCTGCTCTCCGTCGTCGGCGCCGACGAGGCCGGCCAGTCGCTGGCGCGGCTGATGGCCGGCGTGGGCGTCGAGACCAGCCTGCACGAGGATGCGGAATTCTCGACCACCATCAAGCTGCGCGTCATCGGCCGCCAGCAACAGCTCCTGCGCATCGATTTCGAGGACAGCCCGCGGCACGAAGTGCTGCGCGCCAAGCTGGCCGATTTCGAGCGCCAGCTGGCGAGCTGCGACGCCGTCATTCTGTCCGATTACGGCAAGGGCGGCCTCACCCACATCGGCGAGATGATCCGGCTGGCGCGCGCCGCCGGCAAGCCGGTGCTGGCCGATCCCAAGGGCGAGGATTTCTCCCGCTATGCCGGCGCGACCCTGCTTACCCCCAATCGCGCCGAGCTGCGCCAGGTCATCGGCCGCTGGACGTCCGAGGCCGAGCTCCAGGCGATGGTGGCGCGCCTGCGCGAGGCGCTGGGCCTGGAGGCCCTGCTGGTGACGCGCAGCGAGGAGGGCATGACCCTCTTCCGCGGCAGCGAAGCTTTGCACGAACCGGCCCAGGCGCGGGAGGTTTATGATGTGAGCGGCGCCGGCGACACCGTCATCGCCGCCATGGCGGTGATGCTGGCGAGCGGCGCCGACATGCACGCGGCGATGCGCCTGGCCAATCGCGCCGCCGGCATCGTCGTCGGCAAGCTCGGCACGGCCGTTGTCACGCGCGAGGAACTGGAAACGGCGCTTTGAAAACCATCGCCGCGGATCACGCGGATGAACGCGGATATCATTCCATTTTTATCCGCGTTCATCCGCGTGATCCGCGGCAACGAATTCGTTTGGACATGTTATGTACACCATCGTAACCGGCGCCGCCGGCTTCATAGGCTCGAATCTGGTGAAGGCGCTCAATGCGCGCGGCGTCAGCGAGATCATCGCCGTGGACAACCTCACCAGGGCCGACAAGTACCGCAACCTGGTCGATTGCGAGATCGCTGACTACCTCGACAAGAACGAGTTCATCGAGGCGGTCGCGGCGGGCGAACTCGACGGCGCCATCGAGGCCGTGCTGCACCAGGGCGCCTGCTCCGACACCATGGAGCACGACGGCCGCTACATGATGGACAACAACTACCGCTATTCCCTGGAGCTGCTCGACTTCTGCCTCGACCAGGAAGTGCCTTTCCTGTATGCCTCCTCGGCTTCCGTGTACGGCGGCGGCCGGGTGTTCCGCGAGTCGCGCGAGTTCGAGGCGCCGCTCAATGTCTACGGCTACTCGAAGTTCCTCTTCGACCAGGTGGTGCGCCGCCGTCTCGCGGAGGCTGACTTTCCCTCGCAGGTCGCCGGCTTCCGCTATTTCAACGTGTACGGCCCGCGCGAACAGCACAAGGGCCGCATGGCCTCGGTGGCCTTCCACTTCTTCAACCAGTACCGGGCCGAGGGCAAGGTGAAGCTCTTCGAGGGCTGCGACGGTTACGGTAACGGCGAGCAGCGGCGCGACTTCGTCTTCATCGACGACGTCGTCAAGGCGAACCTGCATTTCCTCGACAGCGGCGCCTCCGGCATCTACAACCTGGGCAGCGGCCGTGCGCAGTCGTTCAACGATGTCGCCGTCGCCACCGTGAATGCCTGCCGCGCCGCCAAGGGCGAGGCGCCTCTGGCGTTGGCGGACCTGCGCAGCCGCGGCATCATCGAATACATCGCCTTCCCCGAGGCGCTGAAGGGCAAGTACCAGAGCTACACCGAGGCCGATGTCTCTCTGCTGCGCCAGGCGGGCTACGCCGCGCCGTTCGCGACGGTGGAAGAAGGCGTCGCGAAGTATGTGAGCAACCGGATCGAGGCATGAAACAGGTTCTTGAAGACTGCGTCGGCAACACGCCCCTGGTGCGCCTGAAGCGCCTGCCCGGCGCCGACGGCGAGCGGCGCGGCAACGTCATCCTCGCCAAGCTGGAGGGCAACAACCCGGCCGGCTCGGTGAAGGATCGGCCGGCGCTGTCGATGATCCTGCGCGCCGAGAAGCGCGGCGACATCAAGCCGGGCGATACCCTGATCGAAGCCACCAGCGGCAACACCGGCATCGCACTCGCCATGGCGGCGACCATGCGCGGCTACCGCATGGTGCTGATCATGCCCGAGCACCTCTCCGTCGAGCGGCGGCAGACCATGCGCGCCTTCGGCGCCGACATCGTGCTCGTCACGCAGAAGGGCGGCATGGAGATGGCGCGCGATGTCGCCGACAAGATGGTGGCCGAGGGCAAGGGCATCATGCTCGACCAGTTCGCCAACCCGGACAACCCGTTGTCGCACTACGAGGGCACCGCGCCGGAGATCTGGCGCGATACCGACGGCAAGATCACCCATTTCGTCTCCAGCATGGGCACCACCGGCACCATCATGGGCTGCTCGCGCTTCTTCAAGGAAAAGAACCCGAAGATCGAGATCATCGGCTGCCAGCCCGAGGAGGGCTCGCAGATTCCCGGCATCCGCAAGTGGCCGGAGGAATACCTGCCGAAGATCTACGACAAGCGCGGCGTCGACCGCCTCGAATACGTCAGCCAGGCCGACGCCGAGGAGATGACGCGGCGCCTGGCGCGCGAGGAGGGCATTTTTGCCGGCATTTCCTCGGGCGGCGCCATGGCGGTGGCGCTGCGCGTGGCGCACGAGGTGCGCGACGCGGTGATCGTCACTATCGTCTGCGACCGCGGCGACCGCTATCTTTCCACGGGCGTATTTCCCGCCTGAGGCCGGACAGCGGATGCTTCTCCGCGCCGCCGCACTCCTGGGGCTGACTTTTCTCGCCGCCCTGCCTTGCGGCGCGGCGCAGGTCACCCTGTCCCTCGGTTCCATCCGCCACCCGGCCTTCGAGGCCGATGGCGTCACCGTCGCCTTCGATGCGGCGCGGCGCGGCGAGGCCGACATCCGTCTCGGCCGCCTGCTGGTCGCCGGCATGGAGTACAAGAACTTTCACGCCCACTGCTCCGGTTTCTTCTTCGACGGCCGCCGCCTCGACTGCCCCAACGGCACCCTGCGCCGCGAGGACGAGCGCGGCGGCAAGCGGCCGGCGCTGCCGTTTTCGCTTGCCTGGCGGGCAGGGGACGGCTTCCTCGATTTTTCCCTGCGCGACGTCGATGCGGTCGCCTTCTCGCCGCTCGTCAAGCGGCTGCGGGGCTGGAAGCCCGCGGGCAAGATCGACTTCGCCATTCTCGTCGAAGGCGCCCGGGCGAAGCTCGACCTCGCCGTGCGCGACCTCGATTTCGCCAGCAAGGAGGGCGACATCGTGGGCAAGGGGATCGCCTTCACCCTCAATGCGGCGGCCGAGCGCAGCGGCGCCGGCTGGCATTGGCTCGCCCGGCTCGACTGGCCGCAAGGCGAATTTTTCCGCGCGCCGTGGCGGCGCCAGGCCGGCGTGCGCATGGAAGCGGAGGGCGGGCTGTCGGAGAAAACACTGGAAGTCGAACTGGCGCGGCTCGACGTGGCCGGGCTGGGCGGCGTCACCGCCGGCCTGCGCTGGGACCGGGCGCTGGGCGAGGCGACGGACTGGGGCTTCATCACCGACCGGCTCGACCTGGCATCGGCCCTGCGCGAGTGGCTGCAGCCCTGGCTGACTTCGCTCGGCCTCCCCGAATGGCAGGCCTCGGGCCATGCCCGCTTTTCGGCGGAGTGGAAGGCCGGCGGCCTGCGCCGCTTCTACGCCGGGCTGGAGGAGGCGCGGCTGGCCGACGGCACCGGCTATCTTGAACTGGGCGGCGTGAATGCGCAGATTCCCTGGGAGGCGGACGCGCCCACGGAGGCGGAAGTGGGCATTGCATCCGGCCGGCTCGGCGACCTGCCGCTGGGCAGTTTCACGCTTCCGCTGCGCATCGACGGCAGCGAGGCGAAGGTGGCGGGCCTCGTCGCGCCCATGCTCGACGGACGCTTCCTGATTGACGAACTGCGCCTGGCGAAAAGTCAGTCCGGCTGGCACGGCGAGTTCGAGGGCGGCATCGAGGGCGTGTCGATGCCCAAGCTGTCGCGCGCGCTCAGGATGCCGGCCATGGCGGGCAGCCTGACGGCGCGCGTGCCGCGCATCGCCTACGAGAAAGGCGTGCTGCATCTCGACGGCGCGCTCGGCATCGAGGTGTTCGACGGCGGCATCACCGTGCACCAGCTGCGCCTGATCGACCCGTTCGGCAAGGGCCGCCGCTTCGTCGCCGACGTCACCGCGCGCAACCTCGACCTCGGCATGCTCACGCGCACCTTCGCCTTCGGCGCCATCGAGGGGCGCTTCGATGCGGACCTGCACGACCTCGAACTGCAGGGCTGGAAGCCGCTGCGCTTCGATGCGCGCATCGCCAGCAGCGAGGGGGACTACCCGCGCAGCCTCAGCTTCGGCGCGCTGAAGGACATCACCGCGCTGGGCGAGGCCGGTTCGCCGGAGCGGCTGGCGCGCGTGCCTGAGCGCTCCGGCTTCAGCTTCGGCTATTCGCGCATCGGCTTCGGCTGCGCGCTGCGGAACGGCACCTGCCTGCTTGACGGCGTGGCGCGCGAGGGCGATGGCGTCGTGCTCATGCGCGGCAGCGGCATGCCGTCGGTGAGCATCATCGGCTACAATCGGCATATCGACTGGGATGCGCTGGTGGCGCGCATCCGCGAAGTGATCGCGGGCCGGCCCGGCGTCGTCATCGAATGAACAAGATCCTCCTATATCCCATCCTCGCCCTCATGCTTGCCGGCTGCGTCAACCTGCACGTTCACTTCCCTGAGGCCTCCGGCAAGACGACTGAAGCCGCGCCTGCCGGCGCGGCCGGCGCAGAGGCGAAATGACCCCCGTCCTCGCCTTCGACATCGAGACGATTCCCGACGTGGCGGGGATCCGCAAGCTGCACGGCCTGCCGGCCGACCTCTCCGACAACGAGGTGGCCGAGTTCGCCTTCCAGAAGCGGCGCGCCGCCACGGGCAACGACTTCCTGCCCCTGCACCTGCAGCGCGTCGTCGTCATCTCCTGCGCCCTGCGCGAGGGCGACCGCTTCACCGTCTGGTCGCTGGCCGAGCCGAAGCTGAATGAGGCCGGGATCGTCCAGCGCTTCTACGACGGCATCGAGAAGTTCACGCCGCAGATGGTCTCCTGGAACGGCGGCGGCTTCGACCTGCCGGTGCTGCACTACCGCGGCCTCATCCACAACGTCGTTGCGCCGCGCTACTGGGACATGGGCGAGGACGACAAGGACTTCAAGTGGAACAACTACATCAGCCGCTATCACAGTCGCCACCTCGACCTGATGGACCTGCTGGCGCTGTACCAGCCGCGCGCCAGCGCGCCGCTCGACGACCTGGCGAAGCTGATGGGCCTGCCCGGCAAGCTCGGCATGGACGGCTCCGCGGTGTGGGGCGCCTGGCAGGAGGGCCGCATCGACGAGATCCGCGACTACTGCGAGACGGACGTGGTGAATACCTTCCTCGTCTACCTGCGCTTCCAGCGCATGCGCGGCGCGCTGACGGCGAAGGCCTTCGATGCCGAAGTGCAGGCGGTGCGCACGGCGCTGGAAGGACTGAAGCAGCCGCACTGGCAGGCCTTCCTCGCTGCCTGGGCTGCATGAGATGAAACCCGAACACCAACCTCTTTCAACACAGAGGACACAGAGACACAGAGATCACAGAGAAAAGCGATCGAAAGAATTCTCTGTGTCCTCTCTGTGTCTCTGTGCTCTCTGTGTTGAAGGAGCTTTCGCCCTGACATGCCACTGACCATCCTCGGCCTCTCCGGCTCGCTCTCGCACGACCCCTCCGCCGCGCTCTACATCGACGGCAAGCTGGTGGCCGCCGCGGAAGAAGAACGCTTCATCCGCGACAAGCACGCCAAGGGCCGCATGCCGTATGAAGCGGCGAAGTTCTGCCTCGACTTCGCCGGCATCCGGCCGGCCGACGTCGACGCCGTGGCGATTCCCTTCGCGCCGATCAGCCTGATGGAGCCGGCGCGCTGGCACTACGCGAAGCGTTACTGGTACGCGCCGGACCGGGCGCTCGATGCGCTGTTCAACGGCAACCGCCGCTACCGCCGCTACCGCGGCCGCATCCTCGGCTGCCTCAAGCAGCTCGGCTTCGATACGGACAAGGTCGATCTCGTCCCGGTCGAGCACCATCTGACCCACGCTTCCAGCGCCTACCACTGCTCCGGCTTCACGGAAAAGACGGCCATCCTCGGCATCGACGGCAAGGGCGAGTATGCGACGACCTTCTTCGGCTGGGGCGAGAACGGCCGCATCCACAAGATCAAGGAGTTCTACGACCCCGATTCGCTCGGCGGCCTCTACGGCGCCATCACCGAGTACCTCGGCTTCGAGATGCTCGACGGCGAGTACAAGGTCATGGGCATGGCGCCCTACGGCGACCCGGACAAATACGATTTCTCGCGCCTGGCGAAATTCGAGAACGGCGAGCTGACGATCGACACCGGCTACGCCAACGTGATCGGCCTGCGCCGCTACAAGGAAGCGGGCAAGGGCTACTACTTCTCGCCGAAGCTGATCGACTGGCTCGGCCCGCGCCGCCAGGGCGATATCGCCGACGATCCCTACATCCACTACGCGGCGAGCATGCAGAAGCTGTTCGAGGACATCGCCCTCGCGATGCTCGATTACTACCTCGGCGACATCCTGCGCGAGACCGGCCGCCTGGCCTTCGCCGGCGGCGGCGCGCTCAACGTCAAGCTCAACCAGCGCATCATCGCCCGGCCCGACCTGAAGGAGCTTTTCGTCCAGCCGGCCTCGGGCGACAGCGGCACCGCCATCGGCGCCGCCGCCTATGTCTCGGTGCAGCGCGGCGTGCCGGTGGAGAAGATGGAGCACGTCTTCCTCGGCCCCGCCTACGGCAACGAGGACATCATCGCCGCCTGCGAGCGGCACCCGTCGAAGCCGGCCTGGCAGAAGATCGACCAGGTGCCGCAGCGCATCGCCCGCCTGCTTGCAGACGGCCAGCCGGTGGCCTGGTTCCAGGGCCGCATGGAGTTCGGCCCGCGCGCACTGGGCGGGCGCTCCATCCTCGGCTGCCCGAGCGTGCCCGGCGTGGCCGACCGCATCAACGCGCAGATCAAGTTCCGCGAGCGCTGGCGGCCGTTCTGCCCCTCGATGCTCGACACGGTCGGGCCGCAGATGCTCGGTTCGTCGCATCCGGCGCCGTTCATGACCTTCACCTTCCCGGTGATGGAGGAATGGAAGGCGCGCGTGCCGGAAGTGGTGCACCAGGACGGCACCTCGCGCGCCCAGGTGCTGCGCCGCGAGTTCAACCCGCGCTACTACGACCTGATGCTGGAGATGGAAAGACTCACCGGCAACGGCGTCGTGCTCAACACCTCGCTCAACCGCCGCGGCGAGCCGATGATCTGCTCGCCGACCGACGCCCTCGACATGTTCTTCGGCTCCGACCTGCGCTACCTGATCATGGAGGACGTGCTGGTCGCGAAGTGACCGCAGCGGATTCCCTCCCATGAACACCAGCGAAATCGCCGAGTATTACGCCGCCGAGCGGCCGGAACTGGTGGCCTTCCTGCGCCGGCACGGTCCGTTCGGCGCGGCGCTCGACATCGGCTGCGCCGCCGGCATGCTCGGCGCCGGGCTGCTGCGCAACGGCATCGTCGGCGCCTGCGACGGCATCGAACTCAACGACGCGGCGGCGCGGCTCGCCGAAACCCGCCTCGGCCAGGTCTGGAGCGGCTCCCTCGAATCCGTGGCGGAGGAGATCCCCTGGGAGCAATACGACCTCATCATCCTCGCCGACGTGCTGGAGCACCTGGTCGACCCGTGGGCGACCCTGCGCCGGCTGCACGCGCACAGCGCGCCCGGCTGCCGGCTGATGCTGAGCGTGCCCAACGTGCGCCACTACAAGGTCGCGCTGCCGCTGCTCTTCAGGGGCGAGTTCCGCTACACGGAGCAGGGCATCATGGACCGCACCCACCTGCATTTCTTCACCCGCGGCAGCCTGGAGGAGACCGTGAGAGAGAGCGGCTGGACGATTCGCGGGCTGGGCAGCCACATGAAGGGCCGCTACCGCCGCTGGTACGTCCCCACCCGCCTGGTCGAGCCCTTCGTCGCCGTGCAAACCATGCTGCTGGCCGAGAAGCAGTGACCCTCCCCCTCGCATCCCGGAAACAGGATCGGGCACTCGTCAGCGTCGCCATCCCGGCCTACAACCACGCCGCCTTCATCGAGGCCTGCCTGGCCTCGGTGTGCGCGCAGACCTACCCCGAACTGGAGCTGGTGCTGATCGACGACGGCTCGCGGGACGACACGCTGGAGGTCGCCAGGCGCTTCCTCGCGCCGCGCCGCGAACGCTTCCGCCGCATCGTGCTGGAGCGCCAGGAGAACCAGGGCGTCAGCGCCGCCTCGAATGCCTGCATCGCCGCCTGCAGCGGCGAGTGGGTCCATCTCCTCGGCTCGGACGATGTGCTCCATCCGCGCAAGATCGAACGCATCCAGCAGGCCATCGCGGAATGGAATTGCCCCGACCTGGCGCTGGTGCACGCCGACGCCGACACCATCGATGAGCATGGCCATCCCGTCGTCCGGCGCCGGCAGCCGCCGCGACCCGCGCCGGGGCCGGACCGCCAGGCCTGGCGCGCGCTGTTCCTCTCCGACAACTTCATCGTCAATCCCACCGTCGCCCTGCGCCGTGAGGCCTTTCTCGCGGCGGGCGGCTTCGACAGGAATCTGGCGCTGGAGGACATCGATTGCTGGCTGCGGCTGTCCGCCCGCCACGCCATCGCGCGCGTGCCGGAAGTGCTGGCCGGCTACCGCAAGCATCCCGGCAACACCCTGCGCCGGCGCGTGCGCATGCTCGGCGCGCAGTTTCATACCTTCGCCAAGTTCCTCGCCGAGCACGAGGGCCTCATCGCCGATGCCGACATCCGCAGCCACTTCCGGCGCTACCTCAGGCGCTTCTGGCGCCGCATGCGCAGGAAGCAGCCCTGGCTGCTGCCGGCCGTGCTGATTGCCCGGTTGAAGAGCCATGTGCGCACGCCGCAGGCCGAGGACTACCGGCGCTTCGGCCGGCTGCTCGACCGCGCCGCGGTCTGAAAACCGGGTCTTCCTGTATCATTTGCACTTTTGCCCGGCAGCTCATGCAGAATTCCCCGTTTTTTTCCATTGTCATCCCCGTCTACAACGAATCGGAGAACATCGAGCCGATGCTGCGGGAGATCCTGGCCGCCTTTCAGGGCAGGCCGGAGGCCATCGAGGTCATTTTCGTCGACGATGCCAGCAGCGACGACAGTCCCGCCGTCCTGCAGAGGCTGACTCTTGAGACGGGCGTCGTGCGCTCGCTCCGGCATCGCCGCAACTTTGGCCAGAGCGCGGCGGTGGGCACCGGTTTCCGCGCGGCGCGCGGCGAATGGATCGGCACGCTGGACGGCGACGGCCAGAACGACCCGGCCGACCTGCCGAAGATGCTCGATGAGGCGCTGCGACTGCAGGTCGATTGCGTGACGGGGGTGCGCGCCAAGCGCCAGGATTCCGCCATCCGCAGGATTTCCTCGCGTGTCGCCAACCGCTTCCGCAACGCGATCACCGGCGACCGCGTCAGCGACAGCGGCTGCGGCGTGCGCGTCGTGCGCGCCGCCTGCGTCATCGAGCTGCCCGTCTTCAACGGGCTGCACCGTTTCATGCCCACCCTGCTGCGCACCAAGGGCTATGTCGTCGCCGAATTTCCGGTGAATCACCGGCCGCGCCTGCGCGGCGTGTCGAAATACGGCGTGCACAACCGGCTCTGGCGCGGCATCCGCGATTGTTTCGGCGTGCGCTGGTTCGCCGCGCGCGCGGTGCCGGCCGAACGCGTGGAGCGCGGACGGGAGCAAGGGCGGGGGCAATGAGCCAGTCCGGGCAGGACGGCGACCGGCGTGAAGCCGATCTGACCGAGGGCCCCGAGGACGACATCGAACTGGAATCGGTGGCGCCCGGCTTTTCCCGGGAGCTGCGCCGCCTCCTGCTCCTCCTTGGCGCGGCCGCCGCGGCCTTCATCCTGTTCTACTTCACGCCGGTCGGCGCCGTCGTCAGCGACATCCACAAGTTGCGCGCCTTCCTCGCGGGGGACGATTTCCGGGCCGAGGCCGGCTATTCCGCCATCGTCGTCGGCCTGGTGGCCCTGGGCGCGCCGCGCCTGATCTTCTACGTCCTCGGCGGGCTCGCCTTCGGCTTCTGGCAGGGACTCGTCCTGGCGCAGGTCGGCGCCGTCATCGGCTCCTTTATCACCTTCTGCGCGGTGCGCAGCGGCGGGCGCGGCTGGCTGCAGCAGCGCTTCGGCGGCCACCGCTTCGTCGGCAAGGCCTTCCGCGTCCGTTCCTCGATCAAGGCGGTGGTGATGATCCGCCAGCTGCCGCTGGCCAGCGTCATGATCAACAGCGGGCTGGCCCTGAGCCAGGTCAACGCGCGCGTGTTCCTCATCGGCACCTTCCTCGGCTATCTGCCGCAGGGCGTCATCGCGGCCCTCATCGGCAGCGGCGTCGTCGACGAGAAGGCGATGGAGGGCCTGGGCAAGCTGGCCGCGGCCGGCATCGTGCTCGTCGTCGGCGCCTTCCTCCTCTGGCGGAGGCGCAGGCAGGACGGCAGCGCGAAGGAGCGCTGATGGGCGCCGCCTGGAAAAGACCGCTTTTCTGGGGCGCCCTGGTCACCGCGCTGGTCCTGGCGATCTATGCCCTGCGACTGGCCGGGCCGTCCAATCTCGAGGCGGACGCGCAGGACCGCAACGTCGGCTACGTCATGGACGCCGTCTGGCAGGGGCACTGGCTGGTGCAGCAGGACATCCGCGGCCGCATCATGTCGAAGCCGCCGCTGCATACCTGGATTGCGTCGTCATTCGCCGCGGCGGGCGGCATCAACAGCCTGACGCTGACGCTGCCTTCCGCGCTCGCCGTGCTGGCCATGGCGCTTCTGGTTATTCATGTCGGCCGGCAGCGCTTCGGCATGCCGGCGGGGGGGCTGGCGGCGGCAGCCGTGGTGCTGGCGCCGATGATGTCGAAGCACATCGCCCTGGTGCGCACCGATGCGCTGTTCGCCCTGGCCGTTGCCCTCGGCGCTTTCGCGGCGCATCGCGCCTGGGAGCGCGGCGGAGGCTGGACGCCGTTCTGGGCGGCGGCGGCGGTCGCCACCCTCATCAAGGGCCCGCTCGGCCTGGCGCTTGCCGCCATGGGCATGCTGGCCTGGTTCTGGCAGCGCCGCGGCGATCCGGCCACGCCCTCGCCCGCCGGCGCACACTGGGCCGGCATCGGCCTGTTCCTGTTGCTGACGCTGGGCTGGCTGCTGCCGGCGATTCTCTCTGCCGGCCAGCCGCTCGTCGACAAGCTGTTCTTCGAGGAGCTGGTGGGGCAGGCCACCGGGGTGGGCAAGGGCGGATTTCCCGGCCGCAACCTGCCCAAGCCGACCCTCTATTTCATCCTGCGCTTCCTGCCCTTCAGTCTGTTTGCCTTCTATGGACTATGGCGGATCGTGCGCCATCCCGCCGCGGAGGCGGCCGAACGGCGCTTCGAGCGCTACCTGTTCTGCTGGATCGTCGGTGGAATCATCCTGTTTTCGCTGGCTTCGCACCATCGCGGCGACCTGCTCTTGCCGCTCTGGCCCGCTGCGGCGCTTCTCGCCGGCAGGGAAATGGCTCGTTTGACCGGGTACATCGGCGGCCGCCGGATGGCCGCCGTCCTCGCCGGACTGACTTTGTTCTTCCTTGGCACGACCTACTGGTCTTATTGCCTGCAGGCCGAACGGCAGAGCGAGGAAGTGCGCTACACCCTGGCGGCGGAACGGTCGGCCCGCGCGCTGGCCGCCAGCGGCCTCGACGTGAAGCGGATTCACCATCTGGACACCCCTGCCACGCTGCAGCTCGGCCTCGGCACCTTCAGGCCCTGGATCAAGGAGGACGAGGCGCTGCGCCTGGCCAACGCCGCCGCGCCGGCTTATCTTGCCGTGGAGTCCCCGGAGGATTTCCCGCGGCTGTTCGGTCCGGGCGGCCCGGCATTGCGGGAGGTGTTCCGCTGGCCGCCGGACGGGCAGGGCAAGGCGGCGCTGACGGTCTTTGCCAATGCCGCCGGGCAGAATGCGGCGGGATCTGCGGGTTCCGAGGGGAGGAGGGCCCCATGATGACGCGACTGGCGGCATGGGCGCGGGCGGTCGGCCCCGTGCGCACGGCATTCATCGGCAGCCTGCTGCTGTCCGTGGCGGCGCTCGGCAGCGGCGCCCTGATCAACCGCGACGGCATCTACTATGTCGACGCGGCGCGCCTGATGCTCGACCAGGGACTATGGGTGCAGCGTCACGGCATCGATTGGCAGTTCATGTCGATCCTGATGGCCGGCCTGGCCTCGCTGACGGGGCTGGGCGCGGAGACGGCGGGGCATGCGCTCAACGCCTTCCTGCTGGCGGGAACCTGCGGCCTGCTCGTCGCCATCACCCGCCGCCGACTGCCGGAGGCCGCCTGGGCGGCCTGCCTGGTCGTGCTGGCCATGCCCGCCTACAACGGCTACCGCAACGAGTTGCTGCGCGAATACGGCTTCTGGTTCTTCTGCATGCTGGCGTTCTGGCTGGCGATGCGCCCCGCAGGAAGTACCCTTGGGGTGCGCTGGGAGGAATCGCCGCGCTGGCGGGAAGCGATCGCCTGCCAGCTCGCGCTGGCCGCCGCCGCTCTGTTCCGCCTCGAGGCGGTGGCCTTCTACCCGGCGCTGATGCTGTGGCAGGCGTTTGCCGCGCCGTCGGGGCAGCGGCTGCGGCGCGCCTTCATGATCGGCTGCCTGCCGCTGGCGGGCGCGATTCTGGCGGCCGCGCTCTTCGGCAGCGGGCTGGTTGCGCCGCCGGGCCGCGTGACGTATTACCTCGATGCCGCCAATCCCCTGCGCACGCTGCAGATCATCAATGAGGCGGCCGGCAGGATGTCCGAGTTCGTGTTCAGGCACAAGTATTCCCGCGAGGAGGCCGGCTACGTGCTCTTCTTCGGCCTGCTCACCATCATCCCGGTGAAGTTCCTCAAGATGTGCGGCGTGTTCGTCGTGCCGCTGGCGTACCCGTTCGTCGTCCAGCCGGCGCGGGCCGCGCTGGCGCGCTGGCAGCCGCTGCCCTGGGCCTTCTTCGCCTACCTGCTGGTGCTGGCGGCCTTCGTCACGCACCAGTTCTTCCTCGTCGGTCGCTACGTCGGCCTGCTCAACCTGCTCGCAGTGCCGGTCGCGGCTGCCGGCCTGACACTGCTGATGCAACGTTTTCCGCGCTGGAAAATGCTGATGCTGGCGCTGGCGCTGCTGACCATGGCGGCGAACGTGGTGTCCTTCTCGCCGCGCAAGACGCACATCGTCGAGGCCGGGCGCTGGCTGGGCGCCAACGCAAGCGATGCATCGCGCGTCGGCGTCGACAATGCGCGCATCGCCTATTACGCCGGCTGGCGGGCCGCGCAGGCCGTCACCCTGGATCGCCCGGCCCTGGCCCGGGCGCTGGCGGAGAAGCGCATCGACATGGTCGCCGTCGAGGCGCCGCGCAAGGAGGCCGAGGTCGGGAAGTGGCTGGCGGAGAACCGCCTGCAGGAAGTGCGGCGCTTCGCCAACCAGGCCGGCGACGCGGTGGTCGTCGCCGCGCCGGCGCAGCCTTAGCGCAGAGACGCCACCACCGGCCGCAACCGGCCGAACACCGCGTCGATGGAATAGTCAGTCTCCACAAGACGGCGGCCCGCCTCGCCCATGCGCCGGCGCAGGCCGGCATCGTTCGCCAATCGGGCGATGCATGCGGCCCACGCTTCGGGCGTCGACACGAGAAAGCCGGACTCGCCGTCGACGATCACCTCGGCATTGGCGCCGGCCTTCGACGACACCACCGGCAGGCCGGCCGCCATGTACTGCAGCACCTTGAGGGCGCACTTGCCGCGGCTCCAGTCGTCGTCGCGCATCGGCGCGATGCCGATGTGCGAGGCGGCCAGCTCGCGCGCCTCCGATTCGGCGCGCCAGGCGATGGGCAGCGTCGCCGCGCCGCAGCCGGGCAGGTCGAAGTCGGCGACGATCTTCAGGCGCAAATTCGGTATCTTCTCCGCCGCCGCCTTCAGCCACGGCATCGCCTCCGCCAGGTACTTGCGCGTCGAATGGCTGCCGATCCACACCAGGTCGAGCGTGTCGGCCGGCTTGTCCGCGTCGATACGGTAACGCGCCGCATCGACGCAGGTGGGGACCCGCGTCACCGCCGGATTGAATGCGGCGGCCTGGCCGGCGAGGAAGGCGTTGCCGGCGAAGACATGGTCGCAGGCCCGCGCCATCGCCGCGAAGCGCGCCATGCGCGTGCGCGAGGGCGTGCCGTCGGTGTTGCAGAAGATGGCGTCGTCGAAATCGAAGACCAGCCGGCGCGCCGCCCGCCGCAGCAGCCAGAGCAGGACGGCGGGAAAGGTCTTGCGCAGCACGATCACCACGTCGGCGCGGGCCGCCTGCCGCAGCATGTCGACGCTGGCCTTGATGCCGCCGGAGGCCGTCACGTGCGCGGGTTCGAAGCCGGCCGCCCGCCACAGCGGGAAGAACTGCAGCGCGCGGTAGCGCGTCGAGGAGGCATCCTCGCCCTTGGAGACGAAGAGCAATTTGGCGCTCATGGCCGGTCCAGGCGAAGCTGCCTGAACAGCGCCGTCATGACGAGCACCGAACTCTCCTCGATGAGATGGCCGTAGTCGAAGGCGAAGGGAATCCGCACGCCGTCCCTGACGTAGTAGCGCAGGCAGCCGCCGTCGTCGCAGGCGGCGGCGATGGGCGAGAAGAACTCCGCCTGCGTGCCGGCGAGCCGGCGGATGAGCGCGTCGCGGCGGTTCATGTCCGGATCGAGATCGTTTTTCGAGCGGCTTCTTTCGTCGCCGCTCAGGAAGTCGCTGGCCAGCAGCCTGGGCAGGGCCTTGCGCCAGGCCGGCACGCTGCCGACCAGCACGATGCGCGGGCGCCAGGCCGGGTCGGCATTGAGCCGCGACAGCGTTTCGGCCAGGCCGCGGCGGATCGTCGCCTCGTCGTGCTTCACCCAGGCGCCGGCCAGGAGGATGACCTGCGGCCGCGTTTCCATCACCTTGCGCAGCACCCAGTCGTTGATGGCGCGGCAGTGCGGGCGGCTGGCGAACGCCTCGTTCATGAGGGGCGGGCAGCCCGAGGCCGTCCATTGCGCCGCCGTGCCCGGCTCCGCCACGGCCTTCAGTCCCGGCCACAGATGCGCCGCGTGGGAATCGCCCCACAGGACGATGCGGGTCTGCCGCCCGGCGCATTCCGGCGCGAAGCCGTCGTGGGACTTCTCCGGCGTCATGAAGCAGGCGCCTTCGCGGTAGAGCGGCTTGTAGAGCTCGTTGAAGTAGCGCGCCTGGAAGGCCTCCAGGGCCCTGACGTCGGCCAGGCGCGGATGGTCCTTGAAGCGCAGCGTCATCAGGCGATCGCTCCTGTAATGGAAGGCGGCCGTGACGGCGAAGGGCAGCAGCACCATTGCCGCGCAGGCGGCGAGGGCGGGCAGGAGCTTCAGGCGGCTGACGAAGCCGCGCAGCGGAATCTCGACGAGGCGGAAGGAGAGCCAGCCGAAAAGAATGGAGGCCGTTATGCCGGCGGCGATCCAGGCGCCGTCCCGCTGGGACTGACTTTGGTAAAGCCACACCACGACGGGCCAGTGCCACAGGTAGATCGAGTACGACCAGCGTCCGATGCCTTGCAGCAGGGCGCTGCCGAGCAGGCGCGTCCTGCCCGAGCCGTTGGCGATGACCAGCATCGCGCCGGCCACCGGCAGCAGGGCATTGAGGCCCGGCCAGGCGCTGTCCCGGCTGAACCCCATGCTGGCGGCGACGATGGCCGCGAGGCCCGCCGCCTCGATCCAGCGGCGCTTCTCGCTGAAGCGGTTGATTGCGTTCTGGTGCAGGAAGATCAGGCCGCCGGCCAGCATCTCCCAGGCCCGCGTCGGCAGCAGGAAGAAGGCCTTCGACGGGTTGGCGAAGGCCAGCCAGGCCGACCAGGCGAGCGAGGCGAGGAACACCGTCCACAAGGCGCCGGCGACGCCGCCCGGTCGCCTGAGGAGGCGGTGCGCGGCGACGATCAGCAGCGGGTAGAGCAGGTAGAACTGCCACTCGACGGAAAGCGACCAGGTGTGCAGCAGCCACTTTTCGTGGGCATCCGCATCGAAGTAGCCCGACTCCTTCCAGTACACCTGGTTCGAGATGAACAGCAGGCTGGCGCCGACATGCTTGGTCAGCAACTGGTAGTCCATCGGCGACAGCTTGAACCAGCCGTAGGCCAGCATCAGCGCGCCCAGCACGGCGAGGGCGGGGAAGATGCGGCGCGCCCGCGCCAGGTAGAAGCGCAGCACCGAGAAGCGGCCCTCGGCGAGCGGGCCGAGGATGATGCGCGTCATCAGGTAGCCGGAGATGACGAAGAACACATCCACGCCGACGAAGCCGCCGGAGAAGCCGGCGACGCCGAAGTGGTACAGCACGACGGCCAGCACGGCGACGGCGCGCAGGCCGTTGATGTCGGCGCGGAAGTCCGCCGAGTCCGGCCTCATCGCCGCTGCAACTCCAGGGCCTGCTGCCGGTAGGCGTCGTCGAACGCCGTGTCGCCGTCCGCATGCAGCCAGGCGCGGTCCTGCTCGTCGCGCAGGAGGTGCTGCAGGTTGCGCCGCCGGCGGTGCGGCGGGATCGGCCGCCGTCCGGCGCGCAGATCCGCGATGTCGATCAGGCCGAGCGCGCCGTCCGGAGCGAGCACGATGTTGCCCAGGTGCAGCGAGCGGAAGTAGATGCCCGCCTCGTGCAGGCCGGCGACGAAGCGGCCGAGCCGCTCGCGCAGGCCCGCGCTGTCCGCGCCCGCGCGGATCAGCTGGCGCAGCGTCCGCCCCGCCAGCGGCCGGTAGCGCACGGCATCGCGGCTCACGCCCGGGATGCGGTAGAGGCCCGTCACCTCGGGGCAGGGGATGCCCCGCTCGGCCAGCGCCTGCGCGTTGTCGGCGAAGCGTTTCGCATAGGGATACCAGGCGGCGGAGGAGATCAGGCGCTTGCGGCGGAACAGCTTGAGGTAGCTGCCGTCGATCAACTGCAGCACCTTGTCGCCGTGGCGGTCGCGCTCCAGCACGCGGGCATCGGCGCGCAGGGCGAGATAGTCATCGTGTTCCAGAATCCGCAAGGGGGCGTTCCGCGTTGGCGAGAGCGGCATTTTACCAGTCCGGCCGCGCAACCCGCCCATGCTAGAATCCCCGCATCATTTCCGCCGTCCGGCGCCCCATGCAATCCCCTGAATCGCACGCCGTTTCCAAAGTCGCTTCCAGCCTGAGCCTGTATTTCCGCCTGCTGGGCTACGTCAGGCCGTATGCCGGCTGGTTCGCCGTGAGCATCGCGGGCTACGTCATCTTCGCCTCGGCCCAGCCCATGCTGGCCTCGGTGCTGAAGTATTTCGTCGACGGCCTGGTCGATCCTGCCGCGGCGATGTTCGCCGGCGTGCCGCTGGTCGGCGGCATGCAGATGATGCACGCGGTGCCGCTCCTGATCGTCCTCATCGCCGCCTGGCAGGGGGTCGGCTCCTACCTCGGCAACTACTTCCTCGCCCGGGTGTCGATGGGCGTGGTGCACGACCTGCGCGTGGCGCTGTTCGGGAGCCTGCTGCGGCTGCCCGACCGCTATTTCGACATGCACAACTCCGGCCACCTGATCTCGCGCATCACCTTCAACGTCACCATGGTGACGGGCGCGGCCACCGACGCCGTCAAGGTGGTCATCCGCGAGGGCCTCACGATCGTCTTCCTCTTCGGCTACCTGCTCTGGATGAACTGGCGGCTGACCCTGGTGATGGCGGCGCTGCTGCCCGTCATCGCGCTCCTGGTGGTTAGCGCCAGCCGCAGGTTCCGCAAGCAGGCGAAGAAGATCCAGGTGGCGATGGGCGACGTCACGCACGTCGCCTCCGAGGCCATCCAGGGCCACCGCGTCGTGCGCAGTTTCGGCGGCGAAGACTACGAGCGGCGCCGCTTCAGCGAGGCGAGCGGCAACAACATGAGCAAGCAGCTGCGCATGGTGCGCACCGGCTCGGTCTACACGCCGATCCTGCAACTGCTCATCTACAGCGCCATGGGCGTGCTGTTCTTCCTCGTGCTGTGGCTGCGCGGCGACGCCTCGCCCGGCGAACTGGTGGCCTACATCACCGCGGCCGGGCTGCTGCCCAAGCCGATCCGCCAGCTTTCCGAAGTGAGCTCGACGATCCAGAAGGGCGTGGCGGCGGCCGAGAGCATCTTCGAGCAGCTCGACGAGCCGCCCGAGAGCGACACCGGCACGGTCAGCCTCGAGCGCGTCAGCGGCCGGCTCGAGGTGCGCGATCTCTCCTTCACCTACCCCGGCGGCGAACGGCGCGTGCTCGACGGCGTCGGCTTCACCGTCGAGCCGGGGCAGATGGTGGCGCTGGTCGGGCGCTCGGGCAGCGGCAAGTCCACGCTGGCCAACCTGATCCCGCGCTTCTACCACCATGACCGCAATGAGGGGCAGATCCTCATCGACGGCACCGACGTCGAGGACTACGCCCTGCGCAACCTGCGCCGCCACGTTGCCGTCGTCACCCAGCAAGT
This sequence comes from Rhodocyclales bacterium, assembly GCA_016214145.1. Taxonomy (GTDB): domain Bacteria; phylum Pseudomonadota; class Gammaproteobacteria; order Burkholderiales; family Rhodocyclaceae; genus Desulfobacillus. The sequence continues at coordinate 772,485 of JACRPA010000002.1, read as the reverse complement.
GACGCTGTTCAACGACACGGTGGCGAACAACATCGCCTACGGCGACCTCGCCGGCGCGCCGCGCGCCGACGTCGAGCGCGCCGCCGAGGCCGCCTTCGCCCGCGAGTTCATCGACCAGCTGCCGCAGGGCTTCGACACCCTTGTCGGCGAGAACGGCGTGCTGCTCTCCGGCGGCCAGCGCCAGCGCCTGGCCATCGCGCGGGCGCTGCTGAAGGATGCGCCGATCCTCATCCTCGACGAGGCCACTTCCGCGCTCGACACCGAATCCGAGCGCCACATCCAGGCCGCTCTCGACCGCGTCATGCGCGGGCGCACCACCCTGGTCATCGCCCACCGCCTGTCCACCATCGAGCGTGCCGACACGATCCTGGTCATGGACCAGGGCCGCATCGTCGAGCGCGGCGCCCACGCCGAGCTCCTCGCCCTCAACGGCCACTACGCCAGGCTGCACGCCATGCAGTTCCGCGAACCGGCCGGGGAAGTGGCGAAGGCGCAATAAGCGCTTCCTTCCGCCCGTCCGCCTGATCGGACGGGCAGAGCTCTTCAATCCGTTCGATTGGCGAATTTCAGGGCGAAACTGTCGCACACCCCGTGCCGCTCCCGCGACATCATGCCGCGTGGAAAGCGGCTTCCAGGGCGCGAACCAGGGACGGATGCAAGGTTCCAAGTTTTGGGATCTGCCCGTGCGGTGCCGCGGGTGGAACAGAGAACCATTCGGCCGTGTAGGGCAGATCGAGGATCTGCTTCAGATCGAACTTCGTGTCGTAACTGAGCCCGGCTGCTTCGAAGGCGGCGGGATTGCGGGCACGGAGAATGGAAAACTCCCCGCGGTGAAGCGTTGTTGTGCGCTGGCTCGTGCCGTAGGCAACCCTCACCTCGAACTGCGGAGCGTCGTCATCGAAGACCGCCAGTATCAGGGCGGGCCGGGGTTTCGGACGGGGATTGATGTCGTCCGGGAAGCGACACCAGACGATGTCGCCTGCTGTGGGTTCGCCCCACCAGTGGGCCACTTACGCGGATTCCATCTCGAACAGGCTGGAGCGAATCGAGCGCTTGGTGCCTTGCGGTATGCGCTTCCTTATCTGCCGCACCTGGGTTGCCGTCAAGGGGCCGTTGTCTTGCGCATATTGAGGCAGTACCTTGACCGCAAGCTCATGCAGCGCCTGGTGGATGGCCTGGGTCTCGTCTACGCCCAGCCGGTCTGCCAGGCGTTTCGCCGTCTCGCGCGTCACACCCGTCGCACTGTCTACGCTGCGATAGCGAAACGCAATTTGGTTGCTCTGGCTGCGCGCGCTCATCGAATTGCCTTTCCTTTATTCTAGATATCTTAAAGATATCTTGTCGCGACGGGGTTGTCAATATCCATCCTGGCGCCGCTCCCTCATTGCAAATCAGGTCGGCGGCAGCGCAGCGTCCAGCTCGCGCCGAAGCACGCTGCCTTGCGGCCAGTTGCGCAGGAAGCGGGCGCGGTCCTTCTGCCAGGCCTTGCGCCAGGCGGTTTCGCTGTCATGTTGGCGCATGGCATCGAGGTCGAGCACGGCCAGATCATCCCCGTGGCAGAGGAAGTTGGTGGCCTTCAGGTCGCCGTGGCTGATGCGCTCGGCGGCGAGGCGGGCGAAGAGCGTGCGGACGGCTTCCTTCACCCTGGCCGGTGCGCCGTTCCCCGCGCGTTCGGCCAAACGCGTTTGCAGGTTCGGCCCCTCGCAGTATTCGGTGACGAGCCAGGCGCGGCCGCGCAGCGGACCGAGGCGGCGCTCGATGAGGGCCAGGGGGCGCGGCGTGGCGATGCCGAGGAAACCCAGGCGGTGCGCTTCGATCCAGGAATGCCAGGCGCGGCTCGGCCGCCAGGCGCGCGAGAGGGCGTGGCCGGCGCCCTTGATGTTGTAGCGCTTGATGACCAGCTTGCGGCCGTTCAGCTCGACCAGCGCCAGCGTGGCGGTCCTGCCGCGCTTGAGGGCGATGCCCTGCTCGAGCCAGGCATCCGGGTCCGCAATCAGGGGCGCGAGGAAGTCGGCTTCGGCGCGCACCAGGGAGAAGAAACGGTCAACGCGCTGCGCGACCTTGAAGAGGCTGCAATCGCGCAGGCATTTGTCGAGGTAGTCGGCGAGGCGCGCCTCGCGGGCGCGGACGATGGCTGTCCCGAGCTGCGCTGCATCGACGACAAGATGCGGATTGCCCTTGCGGTAGGCGGCCAGCAGGCCGGCCTGCATGCCGTTGCAGGCCGCCGGGGGCAACTGGGCGAAGAGCAGGGCCAGGTTGTCCAGGCGTTCGCGATCCGAGCCGGTCGGCCGGATGGCGTCGCCGTCGACAACGTAGAGGTCGCCGTTCCGCAGCAGGAAATTGCCGAGATGGACGTCTTCCTGCAGGATGCCCCGGGCGTGCATGCGGCCAACCGCCTCGAACACCCTGCCTGGCGCCTCTGCCGACGTGGCGTCCGGGCACTGCGCGCCAGCGAGATATTCGCTGAGCACGTAATGTCCCGCGCCCTCCAGCTTGCCGCTCGCCAGCAGCTTCGGGGTCGGCAGGTCATGGGCCTTCAGGTTGTCGATGCCGCGGCATTCGCGCTGCCAGTGGCGCTCGCTGCCGCGTTTTGCCACGAAGAGCTTGGCCAGCACGGTTTGCCCGTTCCATTTTCCGATGCCGGTGAGCCGCTTGCCGGGCAGGATGCGCAGCCAACGTTCGATCACCAGTTCGCCGCCGCCATCGAGCGCGATCGCGCAGGGCGCGAGCAGCCTGCGGCCACCGGTACGCAGGGTCGCCGCGGTTTCCTGTTCCTCGTCCCGCCCCGCGAAGAAACCGACGATCTTGCGGATGCGCCGCTTGTCGGTCTCTTCGAGCTTCGTCTTCTGTGCGTAGTCGAGGTAGAAACGCAGGCGCCGCGTACGGGAGAGGTGACGCTTCGCCACCTTGTCGAGGCAGGCGAGGTCCTTGACGACGCGGTACTCCAGGAAGGGCGGCCACCAGAAGCCGCCGCTCGGACAGTCGATGAGGAAGACCTTGCCGGCCGCGTCCACCAGCAGGTTGCGCCACTTGAGGTCGCCATGCACGAAGCGGCGGGCATGCAGACGGCGCGCGATGTCGGCAACCTGCGCGGAAACGCCGTCCCGCCAGGACTGACTTTTGAGTTTCAGGTCGTGGCTGCGGGCAAGCTTGCCCAGATCGACCGTGTCGGGAATCTCCGCCGTGATCAGCGCGCCGCGCACGAAGCGGCCGCCCCGGCTTTCGAGGCCGTGGGCGACGAGCCGCGCGGTGGGGATGCCCCAGTCGGCGAAGCGCTGCAGGTTCTCCCATTCCAGTTGCACGCGCGGCGTGCCGAACCAGCGCCGCAGCGGCTTCTTGCCGAGGCCGTGGTAGCGCTTGACATAGTAGTTGCGGCCATTGACCTCGACGCGCACGGTGCGGGTGGTGGAATCCTTGGCGACGATCTCGCCTTCGAGGGCGAACACCGCATCCAGGTCGGCGAAACGCTCTGCGGCCATTGGGTCCGCCCCGGGGAGGACATGCCAGTCGCTCACGATGCTTCCCTGGGCGCGAATTTGCGCCGGTAGCGTTCCATGAGGCGCGCGCCCTCGCTCGCGAGGTGGCCGAGCAGGTCGGCTTCCTCGACGAGGATGTCGCGCAGCGGGCGGTCGAAATAGGCGCGCAGGAAGCGCAGCCGGTCGCGCGCGGTGAGGCCGATCTCCAGCGTGGAGAAATGCAGTGCGGCCAGATCCTTGTCCCGCCAGCGGCGCGGGGCGGCGCCCTCGCGCACCTGGGCGCGGTGCAGGTCGATCAGCGACAGGCGCAGCGCGGCGAGGCTGGGTGCCGGCTCCGTGTGCAGGAGAAAGTGGCAGATGTAACAGTCGCGGTGGTTGACGCCGCCCTGGTGCATGCGTCGCGCCATCTCCGCCACGCGCGCGACGAGGGCGCGCTTGAGGGCGGGCGCGGGCGGCTGCGCCGGCCAGTCGCGGCAGTAGTCCTCCAGGCTGACTGTAGGGGCGAGTTCCTCGGTGATGATGAAGGATTCCTGCCGTGCAGGATTCGAGCCGCGCCGGCCGAAGGCGACGGCCTTCATGGTGTCGACGCCGAGTTCGGTCAGGCGCTTGATGGCGAGCCACTCGTGCTCGGCGCCGAGCACGGGCAGGCGCGCCGTGACGAGGTTCTTGAGAATCTCGCCCCAGCCGACGCCGCGATGCAGCTTGACGTAGTAGCCGCGCCCGGCGACTTCGGTGCGCAGCGTGCGGCGGCCTTCGAGTTCGCGCAGCACCTCGCCCTGCAGGGCGGCGGCGGCGCGGAAAGCGTCCTGTCCCGCCCACAGCGTGCGGAAAGGTTCTTCGAGAACCAGGATGTCCTGAGCACTCATGACTTGGTGTGGAGAATGATATCCGCCGCGCGCTCGGGCAGGCCGTAGATGTCGGCCCGTTCGGCCCAGGCGAGGCCGCTGGCGCTCCATTGCCGGCGCGCAGCGTCGTCGGCGAGCATGCCGGCGAGGATGCCGTTGAAGCCGATCTGGTCGAAGGGCAGCGGCACGACGCGGCCGGCGCCGGCCTCCTCGATGTAGTGGGCGTAGCCGCAGGCGGCGGTGGTGAGCACAGGCAGTCCCGCCACCACCGCCTCCAGCAGCACCGTGCCGGTGTTCTCGTTGTAGGCGGGATGGATCAACAGGTCGGCGCCGAGCAGGAAGCGCGGGATGTCGCTGCGCCCCTTGAGGATGCGCACCCTGTCGCCGAGGCCGAGGGCGCGCGTCTGCGAGACGAAGGGCTTCGGATCGTCCTGGCCGATGGCGATGAGCCGCGTGCGCCGCTTCAGCGCCTCGGGCAGGGCGGCGAGCGCGCGCAGCGAGCGATCCAGCCCCTTGGTCTTGAAGCCGGAGCCGATCTGCACCAGCAGCAGGTCGTCGCCGGCGAGATGGAATTCGCGGCGGAAATCCGCGCGGATTTCCGTGGCATTGGCCGGCGCGCGGCGATCTTGCGCGATGCCCGGCGGCAGCAGATGCAGGCGCTCGGGCGGCGTGCCGTAGTGCTTCGCGTAGAGGGCCTGCTGCACGGCGGAGATCATGAGGATTTCGCAGCGCGCTTCCGGCGCGAAGACCGCGCGCTCGTAGGCAGAGAAGTGGCGGTAGCGTCCGGAGAGGCGGTACACCGGGCCGCGCAGGGTGCGCGCCTTGTCCTCGTAGCAGGGGTCGGCGCAGTAGTAGAGGTCGAGCCCCGGCATCTTGTTGAAGCCGACCAGGCGGTCGGCCGGGCGCGCCGCGAGATCCTTGCGCACCCAGTCGGCGAATTTTTCATAGCGGCGATGGTTGGACAGCGCCTTCACCGGCGCCTTCACCACCTCGAAGCCGGGCGGGATGTCGCCTTCCCACTGCAGCGTGTAGACGCGGATGGCGTGGCCGCGCGCCTGGCAGGCCTGCGCGATGCGCAGGAAGTCGCGCTGCAGGCCGCCGAAGGGGAAGTACTTGAAGAGGGTGAACGCCAGCTGCATGCCGGGCGTCTATTCGGCTACGCCGGGCCTGGCTGCGAGGGCAAGCGCCTGCGGCTGGATGCGTTTTTTGCGATTGGAGCGCGCCGCGACGGTCCGCCACAGCCATTTCGCGAACGGCGTCAGGCGCTCGACCTGCAGGTAGGACTTGAAGAACCACAGACGGTCGCTGCGGCTCCACATTTGCGAATGATAGTTGAGCGTGTACAGGTCGCGGAGGGCGCAGACGACCTTGGACGGCCGCCAGCGCGACTTCTCCAGGTCGATGACGCGCGCCTCGACGCCGCCGTCCGGATTGACGCGGACGAAGACGTGTTTCGGGAAGAAGCAGTTGTGCTGGATGCCGTGGGCGTGCATGTCGCGCAGCAGGGTGGCGACCGCCGCCAGCATGCGCAGGCGCATCGGCCGCGCCGGCGCGCCGGCCGCAAGCCAGCGCTGGACGCGGTCCTCCATCGAGACGAAGCCGGTCAGTTCCTCGGTGATGAGGATGGCGCGCTCGTCCTTGCCGACCTTGTGCATGGCGAAGTACACCGGCTCCAGCGTCGGGATGCCGCTGGCGCGATAGTGCTGGATGTGGCGGAACTCGCGCAGGAAGGTCGGCGCGCCGCGCACCGGATGGGTCCACAGGCGCGCCTTGTGGTTCTCCTGGCGCTTGAGGAAGAGGGCGCAGCTGCCGCCGCCGGGCAGGGCCAGCTCGCAGCGCGAGACGCCGCTCCAGCCGCCGCGGCGGTGGTTGGGCGCCTCGAACCACTCCGCATCGAGCTTCCACAGCGCGTCGAAGTCCGACAGGCCGTTGTGGGCGAGGATCGGGCGCCAGCGTTCGTTGATGAAATCCCCCATCTATTTCTTCACGCGCAACACGTAGGCGCGCCACTTGTCCCAGTGCTTGATGAAGTCGGCGTGGCCGATCACCTCCAGGCCGGCGGCGGCGAAGTCGCCCTCGATCTCGGCCCGCTTGAAGACGAAGCGGTCGCGCGGGCGCTCCTTGCCGCGCACGCGCGCCTTGCGCGCCTCGTTGATCTCGTGCCGCCAGGCGCGGAAGTTGCCGTCCACCCACAGCGAAACGATTATCGTGCCGGAGCTGATGCGGGCGAATTCCTTCAGCATGAGGATGCGGTCCGAACTCTTCTCGATATGGTGCAGCAGGCGGATGCTGAACACGCACTCGACGAAATTGTCCGGCAGGCCGGTGTCGAAGGCCGAGCAGCAAAAGGATTTCTCGATGCGCGCGGCGACTTCGCGCGGGCGCAGCGCCAGGCCGGCGTCGATCATGGACTGGCTGTTGTCGGCGACATAGATCTTGCGCTCCGGCTCCTCGGCCAGCATGGCCCAGAAGCGGCCGGTGCCGCAGGGCAGGTCGAGCACCGAGCGCGGACGCCCGGCCAGGACCAGCGCCTTGCGCGCCATGCCGACCTCGCGCCAGGTCGACAGCCGGCGCCAGAAGCCGGTGTTGTGCTTGTGGAAATACTTCCGCGCGTGCTCGGGATCGTATTTCTCGGAGAATTCGTAATGCGGGGGGGTGATGCCGTCGTCAGCCATGCCTGAAACCAACTTGTTGGAAGCCCGTTATGATGCCTGAAAAACCTCAATTAGTCATCTACTTATCGATGAATTCCAGTCGAACGGCCCTATAATGCGGAACGCAACTTGCCGGATGGACAGCAAACATGAAAAAGACCGATCTGGAAAAGCTCAAGGGATTGAAAATCGACGGCCGCATGAAGCATGCCGGCACGCCGGGCCGTTTCGGCGCGGCGGCGGATGCCGCGACGAGCCGGCGCGAACAGCGCGAGCGGGAAAGGGCGCTGGGACTGGTGCCCTTCGCCATCAAGCTCGATGGCGATCTGGTCAAGCGCATCCAGGCCCTGGCGCAGGAAAGGAAAACGGGATTGAACGAGGTGGTGGCGGAACTGCTGGAAAAGGGCCTGAAGGGCTGAGTCACCAGCGAAAGGTCGCACCGAAGAGGAAGGCGCGGTCCATCGCCGCCCGCCCGTGGCCATGTTTCAGTCCGGCATCGAAATCGAGCGCCGGCGTCGGCGAGTAGATGAGCCCGAGAATGCGATAGCGCAGCGAGCCGCGGTCGGCCCTGTCCGGGTTGGTGTCGGCGCTGAGGTCGGCGACCAGCTTCAGCCGTTCCGTCGCCTTCCAGGTGAGCGCGGCGGAAATGTGTTCGAGGGAGGTGCGCTGGCCCGCCGCATTGTTGTTGTGGCGGTAGCCGAGGTGGGAGTGGAAGGCCAGCGGCCCCGGCTCGTAGCTGAGCACCAGCAGCGTGCCCCAGGTGATCCGCCCGGCGCCGAAGCCGCGGTCCGCGTCGCCCGTCGGCAGGGTGATTCCCGGCTTGAAGGCGAGGCTCAGCGCCTCGCGCTCGAAGAAGCGCCACTTCACATCCAGCGAGGCGTCGAGCGGCCCCCCGGCGGCGTGGCGGCCGCCGGCGTCGTGGGTGTGCTGGCGCAGGGTGGGGAGACCGACCTGCAGGTCGGCGTTGTCCGCCAGTCCGTAGCTCAGCACGGCCGCCGTCTGCAGTTCGCGCACCGTGGCGCCCGGCGGATGGTCGCGGGTCCTGTCCACCATCAGTTCAATCTGGAACTTGCCCTCGCCCTGCGTGGCGGTGTCCTCGGTCAGCAGCGGGTGGGCGGCCTCGGCGGGCAGGAGGCATGTCGCCGCGAGGAGGGCGGCTGCGGCAAGGCAGGTCTTGTGCGCGGCGTTCGGGTTCACTGGGCGTTTGGCGAAACGTGTGGGCGGATGATAAACAAAAAGGCCTGCAATCGCTTGCAGGCCTTTCGCATTCTGGTGGGCGGCACAGGGTTCGAACCTGTGACCCCTGCCGTGTGAAGGCAGTGCTCTACCGCTGAGCTAGCCGCCCGTTTAGCTCCGACCGCTTCGCTTAACCTGCTGTCGCAGGTTAGTCTGCGCTGAAACTTCGTTTTGGGAGGCGCGCATTCTCTCATGGCGGCCGTTTTCGGTCAATTTCCCCGGCGAGAAAGGGTCCCGATCGCTTAAAATCAATCCTTTTTGCATCCTGCCATGAACCGACCCGTCCGCACCCGCTTCGCCCCCAGCCCGACCGGCTATCTCCACGTCGGCGGCGCCCGCACGGCGCTGTATTCCTGGGCCTACGCGCGCAAGCACGGCGGCACCTTCATCCTGCGCATCGAGGACACCGACATCGAGCGCTCGACGCAGGCCTCCATCGACGCCATTCTCGACGGCATGACCTGGCTCGGCCTCGACTGGGACGAGGGGCCGTTCTACCAGATGCAGCGCCTCGAACGCTACGCCGGGGTGGCGCAGCAGCTCGTCAAGAGCGGCCATGCCTACTGGTGCTATGCCAGCAAGGAGGAGCTCGACGCCATGCGCGAGGCGCAGCGTGCACAAGGACTCAAGCCGCGCTACGACGGCCGCTGGCGGCCGGAGAACGCGAAGGGGAAAACGCCGCCGGCCGACGTCAAGCCCATCCTGCGCTTCCGCAATCCCGACGACGGCGTCGTCGCCTGGGACGACCTGGTCAAGGGCCGCATCGAGATCGCCAACGCCGAACTGGACGACCTCGTCCTGCTGCGCGCCGACGGCGTGCCGACCTACAACTTCGGCGTGGTGGTGGACGACCTCGACATGGGCATCACGCACTGCATCCGCGGCGACGACCACGTGAACAACACGCCGCGCCAGATCAACATCTACCGTGCCTTGGGGGCCCAGGTTCCCGCCTTCGCCCACGTGCCGATGATCCTCGGCAGCGACGGCGAGCGCCTCTCCAAGCGCCACGGCGCGGTGTCGGTGATGCAGTACGCCGAGGACGGCTTCCTGCCCGAGGCGCTGCTCAACTACCTGGCGCGGCTGGGCTGGTCGCACGGCAACGACGAGGTATTTACGCTGGAGCAGTTCATCGACTGGTTCGACCTGGAGCACATCAGCAGGTCAGCGGCTCAGTTCAACCCGGAGAAGCTCGCCTGGCTCGACCAGCAGCATCTCAAGGTGCGCGACGACAGGATGCTGGCGGAGGAGGTGGCGCCTCGCCTAGCCGCGCGCGGCATTGGCACCGCCGCCGGTCCTACGCTGGACAAGGTGGTGGCCCTGTACAAGGACCGCGTGTCCACGCTGAACGAACTGGCGGATGCGGTCGAGCCGTTCTACGTCGAGGTCTATCCCGGCGCCGAATTGCTGGCGCAGCACGTGACGGAAGCGGCGCGCGATGCCCTGCGCGAGCTGCGCACGCGGCTGGAGACGACGGTGTGGGAGAAGGCGCAGCTCAACCAGGCGCTGAAGGACGTCGTCGCCGCGCGCGGCCTCAAGCTGCCGCAGCTGGCGATTCCGCTGCGCGTGGTGCTCACCGGCCAGCCGCAGACGCCGTCCATCGATGCCGTGCTGGAGGCCTTCGGCCGCGACGTCGTCCTGGCGCGGCTGTCACGGCACGTTTGAAAACCACAAACACTCTCAACACAGAGCACACAGAGACACGGAGAACACAGAGAAAACCTGCATGGATTCTCTCTGTGACCTCTGTGCCTCTGTGTGCTCTGTGTTATATGCGGTTTGTTGTCCGTGCTGGGTCGAGCGCCGCGACGAGATCGCGCTCAAAGGGCAGCGGTTCACCTTCGATCTCGCAGGCGAGCAACTCCGCGCACAGCGGCGCATAGACCAGGCCGCGCGAGCCGAGACCCAGCAACCCGAACAATCCCTCGCTGCCGGGAATGGCGCCGACCAGCGGCAGGCGGTCCGGCCCCACCGTGCGGATGCCGGCGCGGCCGCCGAAGCGGGCGGCATCCACCGTCTTAGCGAAATCAGGCAATAAATGATTCAGCCGCTCCAGGTTGACGCGGTGGTCCTCTTCGCGCGCCAGTTCGTCGGTCGAACCTTCCTCGTAGGTGGCGCCGACGACATGCACGCCGAAGGAGGTCGCCGGCGTGACGTAGCCTTCGCGCGACACCACCGCCTTGATGGCGCGGCCCGGCTCGGCGGGAATGCAGGTGATCTGGCCGCGCACCGGACGCAGCGGCAGCGCGGCCGACACGGCGAAGCGCCGCGCCAGGTGGCCGTTGGCGAGGATGGCCACGGGCGCCTCGGCGAGGACTTTTCCTGCCGCGTCGACGGCGCGCCAGCCGCTGTCCGTGCGCAGGAGGTCGGCGGCCTCACGATGCGTGTGCAGGCGCACGGCGTCGCCCGCCACACGCAGCGCGGCGTCGCACAGCGACGGCGGATGCACCCAGCCGCCTTGCGGGAACCACCAGCCCGGCGCCGGCACGCGCCAGCCTGCGAGCGCAGAAGCCTCGTCGACATCCACCCAGCGCAGCACCTCGGGCGGCAGCAGGCCGGACCCGGCGATGCGCCGCTGCCGGTCGACCTGTTTCTCGTCGCGCGCCAGGCGCAGGACGCCGCATGGCTGCCAGATCAGTTTTGGGTCAGAGGAGAAGTCCCTCAGTTGGCGCAGGGCGTAATGGAAGCCGGCCAGCGTCAGGCGCGAGAGGCGGTTGCCGTCGGCGGAGGGCACCGGCTGCAGCACGCCGGCCGGGTTGCCCGAGGTCTCGCGCGCCAGGCCCTCGCGCCGCTCGATGAGATCGATTGACCAGCCGCGCGCGGCGAGTCGTTCGGCGACGAGGGTGCCGGCGATGCCGCCGCCGATGACGAGGGCGCGGCGGTCACGGGCGGCTTCCGCTTGCGCCGTGCCGGGGAAATGGCCACAGAGCATCTCGCGCTTGCGGCCGAAGCCCGGTTTCTTGTCGACGGCGAAGCCCGCCGCCGTCATGCCGCGACTGACTTTTCCGGCGGCGCTGTAGGTGGCGAAGGTGGCGCCCGGCGCGGCCAGCCGCCCCAGTTGTGCGAACAGCGTGTCGCTCCACATGTCGGGATTGCGCGACGGGGCGAAGCCGTCGAGGAAGAAGGCGTCGGGGCGCGCCTCGACCTGGGCCAGCATCTCCGCCGCCTCCCCCCACAACAGCGTCAGCGTGACGCGTCCGCCGTCGAGGTGCAGGCGATGGAAGCCCTGAATGAGCGGGGGGTAGCGTTCCAGCAAGGCCGCGCCAAGCGGCGCCAGTTCCGGCCACTGGCCGTAGAGGCGCTGCAAGTCTTCGTGGCGGAAAGGGTGCTTGTCGACCGACAGGTAGTGCAGCCGTGCGCCGGCAGCCGCCGTCTCGCGGAAGCTGCGCCAGGCGCAGAGGAAATTCAGCCCCGTGCCGAAGCCGGTTTCGAGAATGGTGAGGCGCTCGCACGCCTGCCAGCGCGCGGGAAGATCGTTGCCGGAGAGAAAAACATGGCGGGTCTCGTCGAGCCCGCCATCCAGCGACCAGTAGGTGTCGCCGTAGGTGTCGCTGAAAGCCGCGCCGTCCCGGAAGGTCGGCGCGGCCGGTACGATGGGTTGGATCAACGCGTCACGAGGACGCCGTTTTCGATCTTCACCCGGTCGCCGATGCGCCAGGACGGCGGCGTGTCGTAGGTGAAGACGCGCGAGGAGCCGTCCTCCAAATGCACGACCACTTCGTGCTTGACTGTCTTGCGCACATGCTTCTCGACCTGATGGCCGGCGACCGCGCCGCCGACGGTGCCGAGCACGGTCGCGGCGGTCCTGCCGCTGCCCCGGCCGATCTGGCTGCCGACCACCGCGCCGGCAACGCCGCCGGCGACGGCGCCGAGGCCCGTGCCCTCGCCTTTGTGTTCGATCTGGCGAATGTCCGCGATCGTGCCGCAGTTCATGCAGATGGCCGGTGCCGGCGGCGGGGCGGGTTGGGCGACGACCGGGGCGGCAGCCGGCTGGGCCTGCGCCACGGGTTCGGGCGCCTTGGCGACCACCTTGGGTTTGGGTTTCGCCGCCGGCTTGACCGTTTCATGCGCCGCTTCGGCGGCTTTCGCGGCCGGGGCGGCGGCAGGGACTGCGGCGGGGGTTGCGGCTGGAATCGCGGCGACGACCGGTTCAGCCGGCCTGGAGGAACTGCCGGCTGTCGGGATCACGCCGAAAATGGCGCCGATGCCGGCGGCCGAGAGCAGGATTACCGCGATGGCGGCAATCCAGAGGACGGGATGCATTTTATTGCTGGGGACTTGGGCTTCCATGCTGTTCTCCTATTGGGTTCGTAGGTCGGGCTTCAGCCCGACTTCAGCCGCCGAGTCGGCCTGAAGGCCGACCTACAGGAATAACGCTTCGGCGGACAATCGGCTGACGCAGAAACAATTCCTTACACCTCCCGCCGCAGCTGCGGGAAGAGGATCACGTCGCGGATGCTCGGGCTGTCGGTGAGCAGCATCACCAGCCGGTCGATGCCGACGCCGCAGCCGGCGGTCGGCGGCAGGCCGTATTCCAGCGCGCGGATGTAATCTGCATCATAGTACATCGCTTCCTCGTCGCCGGCTTCCTTGGCCTTGGCCTGCTCCTGGAAGCGCGCCGCCTGGTCCTCGGAGTCGTTCAGCTCGGAGAAGCCGTTGGCGATCTCGCGGCCGGCGATGTAGAGCTCGAAGCGTTCGGCGATCTCCGGGTTCTTGTCGCTGCGGCGGGCGAGCGGGCTCGCCTCGGCGGGCCAGTCGATGATGTAGGTCGGCTCGAACAGCTCGGCCTCGGTGGTTTCCTCGAACAGGGAGAGCTGCAGCTCGCCGAGCGTGGCGCCGCCGTGCTTCGGCTCGACGTGCAGCTCCTTCAGTTTGGCCTTCAGCCAGGCGATGTCGTTGAGCTGTTCGATCGTGTAGCCCGGGTGGTGCTTGTGGATCGCCTCGACGGCGGTCATGCGGGCGAAGGGCCTGGCGAAGTCCAGCGTGCGGCCCTGGTATTCGAAGGTCTCGCTGCCGAGCGCCTCGCGCGCGGCGTGGCGCAGCAAGCCCTCGGTGAAGTTCATGAGGAGGGTGTAGTCCGAGTAGGCCTCGTAGAACTCCATCATGGTGAACTCGGGGTTGTGGCGCGTCGAGATGCCTTCGTTGCGGAAATTGCGGTTGATCTCGAACACCTTCTCGAAGCCGCCGACCACCAGGCGCTTGAGGTAGAGCTCAGGCGCGATGCGCAGGAACAGCTCCATGTCGAGCGCGTTGTGGTGCGTCTTGAAGGGCTTGGCCGAGGCGCCGCCGGGGATCTGATGCATCATCGGCGTCTCCACCTCGATGAAGCCGTGGCCGCCCATGTAGCCGCGGATCGACTGCGTCAGGCGCGAGCGGGCGGCGAAGACCCAGCGCGAGCGCTCGTTGGTGATCAGGTCGAGGTAGCGCAGGCGCACCTTCTGCTCGGTGTCGGTGAGGCCGTGGAACTTCTCCGGCAGCGGGCGCAGCGACTTGGTGAGCAGACGCAGCTCGGAGACATTGATGGTCAGCTCGCCGGTCTTGGTCTTGAACAGCGTGCCGCGCGCGCCGACGATGTCGCCGATGTCCCAGTGCTTGAAGGCGCCGTGCGCCGCCTCGCCGGTGCCGTCGTTGCTGACGTAGAGCTGGATGCGGCCGGAGAGGTCCTGCACGGTGGCGAAGGAGGCCTTGCCCATGACGCGCTTCAGCATCATGCGGCCGGCGACGCAGACGTCGACCGGCTGGGCTTCCAGCTCCTCGCGGCTCTTCTCGCCGTACAGCTCGTCGAGTTTCTCGGCGGTGTTCTCGCGCAGGAAGTCGTTGGGGAAGGCGACGCCCTCGGCGCGCAGCTTCGCCAGCTTCTCGCGGCGCTCGGCGATGATCTGGTTTTCGTCCTGGGGTTGTTGTATCTGTTCGGTCATGATGTTTCCCAAAAATCCTGAACCACAGAGGGCACAGAGTACACAGAGAACACAGAGATTTTCCGGTTAGTTGGCTATTCGCCGGATTCCATGCTTCAGCATCGGTACATTGAAATTAATCAGCAGTCCGAGCCGTTTGTTACACAGACGCAAATAGGTAAGCAACTGTGCGTCGTGCACTGGAAGCAAGCGTTCAACAGCCTTGACTTCCAGCACGACTTGATCGGCTATCAGGAAGTCGAGCCTGTATCCACAATCCAAGTTTAATCCTCGGTAGGAGATCGGCATGGCCTTTTCTTTTTCGAATTGCAGACCGGACAGAGATAGTTCATGAGCAAGGCAACTCGAGTAGGCTGTTTCCAGCAGGCCGGGCCCCAAGGTTTGGTGAACCCGGAGAGCACAGCCGATGATCTGCTCGGAAACGTCTCCTCCCAGGTCTTCTCTGTGATCTCTGTGCTCTCTGTGGTTCAAGATTTTCAAACCCCCTGTTTCAGGCTGGCTTCGATGAATGGGTCGAGGTCGCCGTCGAGCACGGCCTGGGTGTTGCCGGTTTCCACGTTGGTGCGCAGGTCCTTGATGCGCGACTGGTCGAGCACGTAGGAGCGGATCTGGTGGCCCCAGCCGATGTCGGTCTTGGCGTCCTCCATCTGCTGCGCGGCGGCCTGGCGCTTCCTCAGCTCGGCCTCGTAGAGGCGCGACTTCAGCATGGCCATCGCTTCGGCCTTGTTGCGGTGCTGCGAGCGGTCGTTCTGGCATTGCACGACGATGCCGGACGGGGCGTGCGTGATGCGCACCGCCGAATCCGTCTTGTTGATGTGCTGGCCGCCGGCGCCGGAGGCGCGGAAGGTGTCGATGCGCAGGTCGGCCGGATTGATCTCGATCTCGATCGAGTCGTCGACCTCCGGATAGACGAAGACGCTGGCGAAGGAGGTGTGGCGGCGCGCGTTCGAATCGTAGGGCGATTTGCGCACCAGGCGGTGGATGCCGGTCTCGGTGCGCAGGTGGCCGTAGGCGTATTCGCCGGTGAGCTTGAGGGTGGCGGTCTTGATGCCGGCCACCTCGCCGTCGGATTCCTCCAGCACTTCCGGCTGGAAGCCCTTGCGTTCGCAGTATTTCAGGTACATGCGCAGCAGCATGGAGGCCCAGTCCTGCGCCTCGGTGCCGCCGGCGCCGGCCTGGATGTCCACGAAGCAGTTGTTGGGGTCGGCCGGGTTGGAGAACATGCGGCGGAACTCCAGCGCCGCCACCTGCTTCTCGATGTTCGCCGCATCGGCCTCGACGGCGAACAGCGTGTCGTCGTCGTTCTCGCCGCGCGCCATCTCGAACAGTTCGCGCGAATCGCGCAGTTCCTGGTCGATTTCGGACAGGGCGACGACGACGCCTTCGAGGGATTTCTTCTCGCGGCCCAGGTCCTGGGCGCGGGCGGCGTCGTTCCAGACGGCCGGGTCTTCGAGGGCCCGGCCGACTTCGTTCAGCTTCGACTGCTTGGCATCGAAGTCAAAGATACCTCCGCAGATCCTGCTCCCGTGCGGAGAGGTCCGAAAGGCGATTGGCAAGGCTGTTGAGGCGTTCGGCTTCCATGGTGGTGCTAGACTTTCGAAACAAAGAATTATACATGCTGCACGCTCCGCGCCGGGGCTGCGCAACCGCCCCGACATGACAGAAGAACGCGCCCGCCTTTCCTCCTTCGGCCTGCTGCTGCTCGCCCTGCTGGCGCTCGGCTGGGGCCTCAACTGGCCGATCATGAAAATCGTCCTGCGCGACGTGCCGCCGCTCAGCTTCCGCGGCGGCTGCCTGCTGCTGGGCGGGCTCGGCGTGTTGCTGATCGGACGCCTCGACGGCCAGTCATGGGCGCTGCCGCGCGGGACCTTCGGCAAGCTGGCCATGCTGGCGGCGACCAACATCGTCGGCTGGAACGTGCTGATGGTCTACGGCGTCGGCCTGATGTCCTCGGGGCGGGCGGCGCTGCTCGGCTACACCATGCCGCTGTGGAGCGTCGGCTTCTCGGTGTGGCTGCTGGGCGAGCGCCTGAGCGCGCGCCGCATCCTCGGCCTGGCGCTGGGACTCGCCGGGGTCGCGGCGCTGATGGGAGAGTCCCGCAGCCTGCTCGGCGCGGCGCCGGTGGGCGTGCTGTGCATGCTCGGCGCGGCGATGTCGTGGGGGCTCGGCGTGGTGCTGTTGAAACGCTTTGCGCTGAAGATGCCGACCACCATGCTGACCGGCTGGTCCATGCTGATCGGCGCACTGCCGATCTGCGTGGCCGCCCTGGTGCTGGAAACCGGCGAGTGGCGCGCCGTCGGCTTCTGGCCGGCCTTCGGCCTCGCCTACAACGTGGTGGTGGCGTTCATGTTCTGCTATTGGGCCTGGAACCGCATCGTGCTGATGGTGCCGGTGGCGGTGTCCTCGCTGAGCTCGCTGGTGACGCCGGTGATCGGCGTGCTGGGCGGCATGTGGCTGCTCGGCGAGCAGCCGGGCTGGAACGAGTTCGTCGGCGCCGGCCTGATCCTTGGGGCCTTGGCGACAGTGCTGCTGCCGCAGCGGAAGTAAGCGGCCGCCGGTTCAAGCCTCCGCCGCTGCCATGCCCGTGGCAAACGGCAGGACCTCGACGCGGTCATGCAGACGGTAGCGCTGGCTGCCGGGGTAGATGACCCACAGCGCGTCGAGTCCGAGATCGTTCAGGGCGTGGCGCATGGACGGGGTCAGCCGGGGCGCGTCGGCGCGCTTGATTTCCAGGCCGAGGCGGCGGCCGTCCTTGATGAGCAGGGCGTCGAGTTCGGCGCCGGTATGCGTCGCCCAGAAATAGGCCTCGTCCGGCTGCAATCGCTGCAGCATGTGTTCGAGCACGAAGCCCTCCCAGGAGGCGCCGCAGCGGGGATGGGAGAGCAGCGCCTGCCGATCGGCGATGCCCAGCAACTGGTGCAGCAGGCCGCAGTCGCGCCAGTAGATCTTCGGCGAACGTACCTGGCGCTTGCCGATGTTGGCGAACCACGGCGGCAGCTGGCGGATCAGGTAGGCGCCCGTCAGCAGGTCGAGATAGCGCCGCACGGTGATCTCACTGATGCCGAGGGAACGCGCCGGCTCCGCCGCATTCCAGGTTTGTCCGTGATAGTGGGCCAGCATGGCGAGGAAGCGCAGCAATGTCGCCGGCGCCAGCGCGGTGCCCAGCTGGGGCAGGTCGCGTTCCACCAGCGCCTGCAGGAACTGCTGGCGCCAGGTACGGCTGTCCGCATCGGTTTCGGCGAGATACGAGCGGGGAAAGCCGCCGCGCAGCCATAGCGCATCGGCGGAGGCAGCGCCGGTTTCCTCCAGGACGAACCCGCCGATCTCGATCACCTCGATGCGTCCGGCCAGCGATTCGCCGGAAGCGCGCAGGAGCGCCGGCGATGCGCTGCCGAGCAGCAGAAAACGGGCGGGCGTTCCTTCCCGGTCGGCCAGTACGCGCAAGGCGGGGAAGAGTTCCGGCAGGCGCTGGATTTCGTCGATGACGACGAGGCCGCGCAGCGGCGCAAGCGTCGTCATCGGTTCGCTCAGCCGTGCCAGGCTGAGCGGGTTCTCCAGGTCGAAATAGCCGGGGTGGTCCGCGTCGAGAAAGGATCGCGCGAGCGTGGTCTTGCCGACCTGGCGGGGGCCCGCCAGGGCCACCACGCGGCTGCGGGAGAGCGCCTGGACGATGCGGGCGCGGAGCAGGGGGCGTTCGATCATGATCGCCACGTTACCATGAAAAACATATATACGTCTATATGATATTCATGGTGATGAATTGGCTGAAAGACTGTCGACAGGCCGGCTCGATGTGATCGAGCACCAGTTGCACGCTGGCGAGGCCGTTGAATTCGTTGACGGCCAGGCGATAGGCGGCGCGTACGACGGGCGGCGCGCTCTCGGCGAAGTTGAACTGGATGGCGTCGAAGCGGGCGGCGCTGCTCGGCTACACCATGCCGCTGTGGAGCGTCGCCTTCTCGGTGTGGCTGCTGGGCGAGCGCCTGAGCGCGCGCCGGATGCTTGGCCTGGCGCTGGGCCTGTCCGGCGTCGTGGCGCTGATGGGGGAGTACCGCAGCCTGCTCGGCGCGGCGCCGGTCGGCGTGCTGTGCATGCTGGGTGCGGCGATGGGAATGGCAGTGAGGGCTGAAATCGGCCAGGAGCGGCCTTGTAGGTCGGGCTTCAGCCCGACTTGAGCGCCCGAGCAACCGCCGCTGTCGGCCTGAAGGCCGACCTACAGACAAACGGCCGCAACGGGCACATAGCTCCCCTTCGCCGTACCGGGGAGACTGACTTTTGGCAGGTGTGGCGATTCGACGCCGTGCGCCCGGCGAGCGAACGCAGGTTGCCGTCAGGCCGGCTCGATGTGCTCCAGCACCAGTTGCACGCTGGCGAGGCCGTTGAAGTCGTTCACGGCCAGGCGATAGGCGGCGCGCACGACGGGCGGCGCGCTCTCGGCGAAGTTGAACTGGATGGCGTCGAAATGCGCGGCGCCCTTGCGCAGCGTCAGCTTGAGGTGGCGGTCCTTGAGGATGCGCTGCTTGTCCACGTCGAACTCGTCGCTGAAGACCGGCGCGGGAAAGCCCTGGCCCCAGATTTCGCCTTCGAGCAGGCGCGCCGATTCGAGCGACATCCAGCCGGCTTCCAGCGGGCCGTCGGTCTCGATCGTGCGGGTCAGATCGGCCGGGCTGACGAGTCCCTGCACGACCTGCTCGAACAGCGCCTCGAAGCGCGCCAGGTTTTCCTCGCGCAAAGTCAGTCCCGCCGCGGCGGCGTGGCCGCCGAAGCGCAGCAGCAGGCCGGGCGCCTGCTTGGACACCAGGTCGAGGGCGTCGCGCAGGTGCAGGCCGGGAATCGAGCGGCCGGAGCCCTTCAGCTCGCCGTCGTTGCCGCGGGCGAAGGCGATGACCGGGCGGTGCAGCTTGTCCTTCACGCGCGAGGCGAGGATGCCGATGACGCCCTGGTGCCAGGCCGGGTCGTAGAGCGAGAGGCTGGCGCGTTCGGTTGCGTCGATGGCATCGAGGAAAGCCTGCGCCTGCTCCTGCATGCCGGTTTCGATGCTGCGCCGTTCGCGGTTCAACTGGTCGAGCTGCTGCGCGATGTTGAGCGCCTGGCCGAGGTCGTCGGTGACGAGGCATTCGATGCCGAGCGACATGTCGGCCAGCCGGCCGGCAGCATTCAGGCGCGGTCCCAGCGCGAAGCCGAGGTCGAAGGTGCTGGCGCGTTCGGATTCGCGCCCGGCGACGCGGAAGAGAGCGCGCAGGCCGGGCTGCAGCTTGCCCTGGCGGATGCGCGCCAGGCCCTGCGCGACGAGGATGCGGTTGTTGCGGTCGAGCTTCACCACGTCGGCCACCGTGCCGAGGGCGACGAGATCGAGCAGGGCGGCGAGGTTCGGCTCCGGGCTTGCGTTGAAGGCGCCGCGCTTCCTCAGTTCCGCCCGCAGCGCCAGCATGACGTAGAACATCACGCCGACGCCGGCGATGGACTTGCTCGGGAAGCCGCAGCCGGGCTGGTTGGGGTTGACGATGCAGTCGGCCGCCGGCAGTTCGTCGCCGGGCAGGTGGTGGTCGGTGACGAGGGTGGCGATGCCGAGCCGTTTCGCCTCGGCGACGCCCTCGACGCTGGCGATGCCGTTGTCGACGGTGATGATCACGTCGGGCTTTCTTTCGGCGGCGAGGCGCACCACCTCTGGCGTCAGGCCGTAGCCGTAGTCGAAGCGGTTTGGCACCAGGTACGACACCTGCGCACCGAAAGCGCGCAGGGCGCGCACACCCACGGCGCAGGCGGTGGCGCCGTCGCAGTCGTAGTCGGCGACGATGAGCAGATGGCGCTTGGCGGCGATGGCGTCGGCGAGCAGTGCCGCCGCCTCGGCCGCCCCCTTCAGCAGGGACGGGTCGAGCAGGGCGGAGAGGGCGGTGTCGAGGTCGGCCGCCCGCGCGATGCCGCGCGACGCATACAGGCGCGCCAGCAGCGGATGCACGCCTTCGTATTCGAGGCGCTGCTGCGCGGCATGCGGCGTGCGTCGGGTGACGATCCGGGTCATGGGTGGTTCTGTTGTGGGAGCGGCGTCCACGCCGCGATAAATCCCCCGGCCCTGCGGGCCACCCCCTTTTTCAAAGGGGGTATCGCGGCGGGTACGCCGCTCCTACAGGTTTCGATTGGCATCGTCGTTAATCCGGCAGCAGATTCGCCAATGTTTTCGGCCGGCGCCAGAACTGCCACAGGTCGCCGGCATCCAGGGTGATGTCGACGGTCGCGTCATCGCCGAGGGCGGTGAGGCGGATGCCATGCAGGCGGCGCGCCTTCAGCGTGGACAGCATTGGCGCGAACCAGCGCGCCTCCAGTTCGGCCAGGCCGCTGCGCCAGGCGGCGGCATCCAGGCTCTGAGCGGCCTCGCCCAGGGTTTCCAGAAAAGTCAGTCCCTGTGGCACGGCGTTTTCAAACCGCTCCGGCACCGGCATGGCGGGCACGCCGGCGAGAGTCGCCAGGCCGCGCGCCAGCGGATGGTCGGCACGGATGTGCGGCGCCGGCGCCGCGGCGCTGTCCGGCAGGCGGCCGGCGCCCCAGGGCCACAGACTGTTGGCCATCGGCAGTCCTGCTTCTTCCCGCGCCGCATTCACCGGGTGGTTGTGCAGCAGCACTTGCGCCTCGTTGATGAATTGCCGCCATGCGCGCGCTTCCTCGCCCTGCGGCAGGAAGGGTTCGATGGTCCTGCCGGTCACCGCGGACAGCGGGTGCGTGGCGATGCGCGGGGCGCGCTTCATTCGCAAATACCAGCGGCGCGGATGGGGGGCGAGGAATTCGCCGAAGTCGGCGAGGTGGGCGTTCAGCGCCGCTGCCAGTTGCTTTGCTTCGTGTTCCGCGAGTTCCAGTTCTGCCGCACCGCCGACCACCAGGATATCGCGCGAGAAGCGCAGGTGCACCGGATCGGCGCACAGCCAGGCGTCGTCGCCGGGATCGACGCCTTCGCCGAGGAGGCGCAGGGCGCCATAGGGGAGCTCATCCGCCTGCACGCCGAAGGCCTCGCACAGCCAGCGTTCGAAGGGCAGGGCGGGGCGGCGTTCGCGGCGGCCGCGGCCGAGGAGGCTGGCCAGCGCCGGCAGTTCGAGGCCTTGCGTAATGTCTCGGATGGAATCCTTGGGCCAGAGCAGGCCCGGAACGACAAGATGAATCATCCAAGGGATGTTAACATAGCGACCCTATGCAGTATGAACTCTTCATCGGCCTGCGCTACACGCGCGCCAAGCGGCGCAACCACTTCATCTCCTTCATTTCGCTGATCTCGATGTGCGGCATCGGGCTGGGCGTGGCGGCGCTGATCGTCGTGCTGTCGGTGATGAACGGTTTCCAGAAGGAGCTGCGCACGCGCATCCTCGGCGTCGCCTCGCACGTGCAGATTTCCGGCCCGGGCGGCGAGCTGCCGGCCTGGCAGCAGGCGGCCGACCAGTCGAGGCGGCACAAGTCCGTGGTGGCGGCCGCCCCCTATGTCGCCGCCCAGGGCATGCTGTCATTCGACCAGACGGTGCGCGGCGTCCTCGTGCGCGGCGTGCTGCCCGACGCAGAGGAGCAGGTCGCCGATTTCAACCGCTATATGCGCGGCAGCTCGATGCAGGCGCTCAGGCCCGGCGAGTTCGGCATCGTGCTCGGCGCCGAGCTGGCGCGCGCCCTGCAGGTGTTCACCGGCGACAAGGTGACGCTGATCGCGCCGCAGGGGCTGGTGACGCCGGCGGCGATCCTGCCGCGCCTGAAGCAGTTCAAGGTGGTCGGCATCTTCGAGGCCGGCATGTACGAGTACGACTCGGGCCTGGCGCTGGTGCATCTGGCCGACGCGCAGGCGCTCTACCGCATGGAGGACCGCGTCTCCGGCGTGCGGCTCAAGCTGGACGACCTGTTCCAGGCGCCGCACGTGGCGCGCGAACTGCTCAGCCTCGTCGAGGGCGACGTGCGCATCGCCGACTGGACGAGGAGCCACGCCAACTTCTTCCGCGCCGTGCAGATCGAGAAGAACGTCATGTTCATCATCCTGCTGCTGATCGTCGCCGTGGCCGCCTTCAACATCGTGTCCACGCTGGTGATGGCGGTGACCGACAAGGAATCCGACATCGCCATCCTGCGCACCCTGGGGGCGAGCCCGGCCAGCATCATGCAGGTGTTCATCGTGCAGGGCGCGCTGATCGGCGTCATCGGCCTGGCGCTGGGACTGGCGGGCGGCATCGCGCTGGCGCTCAACATCGATGTCGTCGTGCCCGCCATCGAGCGGCTGTTCAACATGCAGTTCCTCGCCAAGGAGGTGTATTACATCTCCGAACTGCCGTCCGAGCTGCTGTGGCGCGACGTCGGCGTCATCGCCGCCGTGTCCTTCACGCTGACTTTGCTGGCGACGCTGTATCCGAGCTGGCGCGCCTCGCGTGTCAATCCCGCCGAAGCGCTGAGATATGAGTGAGGAGATAGGTGTGAGGAGTGAGGAGTCGAACAGCGCGACGATCCTTTCCTGCCGCGGCCTGAAAAAAACTTACGTCCAGGGCAGGGTCGAGGTGCCGGTGCTGTTCGGCGTCGATCTGGACATCGCGCGCGGCGAACGTGTCGCCATCGTCGGCGCCTCGGGTTCGGGCAAGAGCACGCTGCTGCACCTGCTCGGCGGTCTCGATCAGCCTTCGGCGGGCACGGTCAGCCTGCTCGGCCGCGACCTGTCGCAGGTGAATGAAGCCGAGCGCGGCCGCCTGCGCAACGAATCGCTCGGTTTCATCTACCAGTTTCACCACCTGCTGCCGGAATTCTCGGCGCTGGAAAACGTCGCCATGCCGCTCCTGATCCGGCGCCTGCCGCGCGCGCAAGCCGAGACGCGGGCGGCGGACATGCTGAAGGAGGTCGGACTGGGCCATCGGCTGGCGCACACGCCCGGCGAGCTCTCCGGCGGCGAGCGCCAGCGGGCGGCGGTGGCCCGCGCGCTGGTGACGCAGCCGGCCTGCGTGCTGGCCGACGAGCCGACGGGCAACCTCGATCGTCATACGGCGGAGGCCGTCTTCGACCTCATGCTGGCGCTCAACGAAACCCATCGCACCAGCTTCATCATCGTCACCCACGACCTGCAGCTTGCCGCCAGGGCAGCGCGCATCCTGAATCTCGACGATGGCGTCTTGCGGCCGCAGTCGGCTGCATAAGCATTTCAGGATTTTCTGCCGATCCGTTGCGGGCTCAAGTTTGCCTGGCTGGCGCCGATAACTGTCTTGTTCCGTCCCGCGAACCCGGATAGAAAAAGTCGGAGTCAGAAAATGAACGCACTGCTCGCCCCTGCGGTTTCCTTGATGAACCGCCTCAAGTATCCCTATAAATTCGGTTTGATCGGGCTGGTGGCCCTGCTGGCCATCGCCTACCTGCTGGTGATCACGACCATTCATCTGCGCGCTTCGCTGAACCAGAGCGAGCGGGAATTGGCAGGGGTGGAAGCGGTCAAGCCGGTATTGCGCCTGATCCAGCTGGTGCAGCAGCACCGCGGCATGGCCAACGGCATGCTGGCGGGCAATGCCACGCTGAAGGACAAGGTGGCGGCCAAGGCGGCGGAGATTTCCGAGGCTTTCGCCCGCGCCGACGCGGTCATGGCCGCCCAGAATGGCGTCATCGGCCAGCAGGAGGAATGGCAGCAGGTCAGGGAGGAATGGACCTCCCTGGTCAAGGAATGGGCCGAGATGACGGGTCCGGCGAGCTTCGATGCGCACACCTCCGTGGTGCGGCACGCCATGCAGATCATCGCCGGGATCGGCGACAGCAGCGGGCTGGTGATGGATCCCGATCTGGACTCCTACTACCTTGTCAGCACGGCGGTTTTCGTCATGCCGGAGACCCTGGAGCGGCTCGCCGTGATTCGCGGCGCCGGCAGCGGCGTGCTGACCAAGAAAACCATCACGGATGACGAGCGTCACGAGTTCTCCACCCGGCTCGGCGTGCTCGACAAAATGACTTCGGACCTGCTGGCCGCCCTGGCCCGCTCCGAGAAATACAACCCCTCGATCAAGCCGGCGATGGACGAATTCCGGCAGAAATTCGTCGGCGGCGCAGGCGAGGTGGTCGTCGTGACGCAAAGCGAGCTGACCACCGGACGCCTGAACACGCCTGCCGAGCATTTTTTCGGCAAGGCCACCGAGGCCATCGATACCGGTTTCGCCCAGATGGAGAACACCCTGCTGCCGACGGTCGGCAAGCTGATCGACGCGCGCAAGTCGCGCCTGACCCGGCAACTCGCTGTGAGCATCGGCATCGCCTTGCTGGTGGTACTGGCCTTCGCCTACCTGTCGATCGGCGCCTACCTGACCATCGCCGGCGGCGTGCATCGCCTGGCCGAGGCGGCGGGACTGATCGCCTCGGGCGACTTGACCGCGCGCGTCGCCCTGGAGACGCAGGACGAGCTGGCCGCGGTGGGAAAGAGCTTCAATTCGATGGCGGGCTCGCTCAACGAGCTGATCGGCAGGATCCAGTCGAACGCGGGCAACGTTTCGGCGGCGGCGACCTCGTTGGCCGCCTCCTCGAGGCATATCCATGACGGCTCGCAGAAACAGAGCGAAGCAGCCTCCTCGATGGCCGCCTCGGTCGAGCAGACGACGGTCGGCATCGACCAGATCGCCGAGCATGCGCGCCAGGCCCAGATCATCTCCACGGAGTCCGGCACGCTCTCCGAGGAGGGCAGCGATGTGGTCCACCGGACGGTCGATGAAATGAAGCAGATCGCCGCATCGGTCGATCAATCGGCCAGGCTGATCGAGGAGCTGGGCCGGCAATCGGACCGGATCTCGGCCATCGTGAATGTCATCAAGGAAATAGCCGATCAGACCAACCTGCTGGCGTTGAACGCCGCCATTGAGGCCGCCCGTGCCGGCGAATCGGGACGCGGCTTTGCCGTGGTGGCGGACGAGGTGCGCAAGCTGGCGGAGCGCACGACCCAGTCGACCAAGGATATCGCCTCGATGATCGCCGCCATCCAGAGCGGCACCAGCCAGGCGGTGGAAAGCATGCATGCCGGCGTGATCCGGGTCGAAGGGGGGGTGGCGCTGGCGATGCGCGCCGGCGAGGCGATGGACAGGATCAGGAGCGGCGCCCTGCGCGTCGTGCAGTCGGTCAGCGACATATCCATGGCGCTCGGGGAACAGAGCGCCGCGAGCACCGAGATCGCGGCGAACGTCGAGAAGATCGCGCAGATGGCCGAGGAGAACAACGCCTCGGTCGCGGTCTCGACCGAGACTGCGCACGAACTGGAGGGGCTCGCCGACAGCCTGCAGAACGAGACGCGGCGCTACAAGGTGGGATGAACCCTCAGCCCGGCAGCAGCGCGGCTTCCAGTTCCTGCCGGCCGTGCGGCGAGGCCATCGCCACCAGGGTGTTGCCCGCCTCGATGATGTAGTCCTCGCCGGGATTGAAGACCCAGTCGCCGTGCTTGCGCACGGCCAGCAGCACGTAGTCCGCGCTGCTCAGGCTGAGCGTGCCCAGGCTTCTCGGTTCGAAGTGCTTCGGCACCATCACTTCCTCGATGCGCAGCTTGTGCTCGGTGCGCAGCATCTCGTCGAGGAAGGAGACGACGTGCGGGCGCACCATCGCCGAGGCGATGCGCATGCCGCCGGTGAAGTCCGGCGAGACGACCGTGTCGGCGCCGGCCTTCTTCATCTTTTCCGCGTTGCGCAGCTCGTGGCAGCGCGCCACCACCCGCACGTTCGGGTTGAGCTGCTTGGCGGTGAGCGAGATCATCAGGTTCTTGCTGTCGTCGCCGGTGACGGCGAAGACGCCCTTGGCGTCCTCGATGTCGGCGCGGATCAGCATGTCGTCGTCGGAGGCGTCGCCGTGCAGGAAGAGCAGGGAGGGATTCTTCTCCTTCTGCGCCTCCAGCATCTGCTCGTCCTCGTCGACGGCGACGAAGTGGCGGTGCGTCGTTTCCAGCTCCTGGGCGACGTTGCGCCCGACGCGGCCGTAGCCGCAGACGATGTAGTGGCCGTGCAGCCGCTTGATGATTTTTTCCATGCGCCTTCTCCGCCAAGCCGTATTGAGGTCGGTCTCCAGGATGAAGACCGTCAGGGTGGAAAACATGAACCACAGCGTGCCCAGGCCGGCGGTGCCGATGAAGATGGTGAAGATGCGCCCGGCCGGGTTGTTGCTCATGTCGATGATCTCGCCGTAGCCGATGGTGGCGAGCGTGATGAACGTCATGTAGAAGGCGTCGAGGTAGGTGTGCTTCTCGCCGCCGATGACGTGGTAGCCGTAGGTGCCGATGGCCAGGACGAGGACCAGGGCGACCAGCGACCAGATGAACTTGATGAAGATGCCGCGAAGTGGCGCCTGCGCCATGCCCTATCCTCCGCTGGCGGCGTTGCGCCGCAGGCGGCGCTGGCGCCAGGCCCAGACCAGGTAATAGCGCCAGGCGACGCGCGCCAACAGGTAGCCGGTCGCCGCCAGCAGCGAGGCGAGCAGCACCAGGCCGAGGGCGAGCGGCTTGCCCAGGTGCGCCATCCAGTCCATCAATGCCCTGACCCAGGCCAGCATTCCCTCCGGGCCCCAGTCGGGCGGCGCGACGAACTCTCCGTCCGCGCCGCCCAGCGCAAGCCTTCCCAGCCCGTAAGCCAGGAAATACAGCGGCACGATGGTGAAGGGGTTGGTGTACAGCGTGGTAAACAGCGCCAGCGGCAGGTTGACGCGGAAGATCACGGCGCAGATCGCCGCGCCGAGCATCTGGAACGGACCGGGAATGAGGCCGCAGAACATGCCCGCCGCCACGGCGCCGGCCGCCGAATGGCGGTTGAGGTGCCACAGCCGCGGATGCAGCAGCGTGTTCCCGAACGGCGCCAGCCAGCGGTTCGCGCGGATGGCCTCGTGGTCGGGAAGGAATTTGCGGAGGTGCTTGCGCATGCTGCTGCATTGTAGCCTGTGCCACGCGCTTACAATTGCGTCCCATGCGATTAACCATCCTGTGCTTCGCGCTGGGCGTCGGGTTTCTGCAACAGCAGCCCTTTCTGCCAGGCTGGGGCGCGCTGGCGGCGCTCGCCGCCGTCCTGGCGGGACTGACTTTTGCTGCGTGGTATGCGCGGGGACGGTGGAGACGGTCGCTGGCCTGCCTGGCCGCGCTGCTGGCGGGCTTCGCCTGGGCCGCGGCGTTCGGCCAGTGGCGCCTGGCCGATCATCTGCCATCCGAAAACGAAGGCCGCGACATCCGCGTGACGGGCGTCGTCGCCGCCCTGCCGCAGTCCTACGAGAACGGCGTGCGCTTCGACTTCGAGGTGGAGAACGCCGAGGCGGCGGTGCCGTCGCTGATCTCGCTCGCCTGGTATCGCGGCTGGCGCACCGAGGAGAGCGACGAGTGGCATGCCGCGCCCGAGGTGCACGCCGGCGAACGCTGGCAGCTCACCGTGCGGCTCAAGCGCCCGCACGGCAACCTCAACCCGCAGGGCTTCGACTACGAGGCCTGGCTGTTCGAGCGCGGCGTGCGCGCGACGGGCTACGTGCGCAACGCCGAGGACAACCGGCGCCTGGCCGCCTTCGTGGCGCGCTTTGACCTGGCCGTCGAGCGGCTGCGCGAGCTGATCCGCGAGCGCTTCTTCCGCTCCCTGCCGGAGCATGACTACGCCGGCGTGCTGGTGGCGCTGGTGGTGGGCGACCAGCGCGCCATCGATGGCGGCCTCTGGCAACTGTTTGCCCGCACCGGAATTTCGCATCTCATGTCCATCTCGGGCCTGCACGTCACCATGGTGGCCGGACTCGGCGCCTGGCTGGCTTCCTTCTACTGGCGCCGCCGGCCCGCCCTCATGCTGCGCCTGCCGGCGCAGAAGGCTGCCGCCGCGGCCGGCTGGGCGACGGCCTTCGCCTACTGCCTGCTGGCCGGCTTCGGCGTGCCGGCGCAGCGCACGCTGTACATGATCTCGGTGGTGGCGCTGGCGCTGTGGCTCGGCCGCGCGGCATCGGGCAGCCGCGTGCTGGCGCTGGCCCTGTTGATCGTGCTGCTGCTCGATCCCTGGGCGGTGCTCTCGGCCGGCTTCTGGCTGTCCTTCGGCGCGGTGGCGCTGCTGTTCTACATCGGCTCGGGGCGGGTGGCGCCGGGCCACTGGCTGGCCGAATGGGGCCGGGCGCAATGGGCCATCACGATCGGCATGATCCCGGCGCTGCTGGCGCTGTTCCAGCAATTCTCCCTCGTCTCGCCGCTGGCCAATGCCGTCGCGATTCCAATAGTCAGTTTCGTCATCACGCCGCTGGCGCTGGTCGGGGCGCTGCTGCCGTTCGATGTGGTGCTGGTGCTGGCGCATCAGTTGCTCGCCTGGCTGATGCTTTTCATCGGGTGGCTGGCCGACCTGCCGTCAGCCGTCTGGCAGCAGCATGCGCCGCCAGGCTGGGCGGTGGGGCTGGCGACGCTGGGTTGCGTGTGGCTGCTGCTGCCGCGCGGCTTTCCCTCGCGCGGCGTTGGCGCATTCCTCATGCTGCCGCTGGTGCTGGTGGCGCCGGCGCGGCCGGCCGGGGGCGAGTTGCGCCTGACCGTGCTCGACGTCGGCCAGGGACTGGCCGTGCATGCGCAGACGTCGGAGCACGACCTGGTCTACGACACCGGGCCGCAGTTCTCGCCCGACGCCAACAGCGGCAACCGCATCCTCCTGCCCTATCTGCGTGCCGCCGGCGTGCGCCGGCTCGACGGACTGATCGTGACGCACCTGGACAAGGACCACTCGGGCGGCGCGCTGTCGTTGCTCGACGGCCTGCCCATCGGCTGGACGGCGAGTTCCATGCCCGAAGACCATCCCTTCCGCGAGGCGCCCGGGCACCGGCCCTGCTTCGACGGCCAGTCCTGGGAGTGGGACGGCGTGCGCTTCGAGATGCTGCATCCGGAGGCGGCCGATTACGAAAGGACCGTTCGCAAAACGAACGACATGAGTTGCGTGCTGAAGATCATCGCCGCGAATGGCAGCGTGCTGCTCACTGGAGACATCGAAACCGTTTCCGAGCAGGCGATGTTGAAGCGGCATGGCGAGCGGCTGCGCGCGGATGTGCTGCTGGCGCCGCACCATGGCAGCCGCAGCTCCTCGTCGGCGGAATTCCTCGCGGCGGTGGGGGCAAAGACGGTGATTTTCCCGGTAGGCTACCGCAGCCGTTTCCGGCATCCGAACGCCGAGGTGCTGCGGCGCTACGAAGCCACCGGCGCGCAGCTGCTGCGCACCGACCGCGACGGCGCCGTCACGCTGCGCTTCGGCGCCGTCCCGCCGGGACTGACTTTGCAGCGCGAGGCGCGCCGCCGCTACTGGCACGGACAATGAGATTGAACGAAAATGCAGCCATGAAAAGACTGATCCTCCTCGCCGCGCTGGCGGCCCTGCCGGCGGCGGCGGAAACCCTGCCGCCGGTCGAGGTCTACGTGCCGAAGGTCTGCCTGTCCTGCATCGACTGGGCCGAGCACCTGCGGCAGAACGGCTTCAAGGTCACGGTGAAGGAGGTCGACGATATCGATGCCATCAAGCGCCGCTTCAAGGTGCCGGCCGCGGTCGAGTCGCGCATGACCGCGAAGGTGGCAGGGTATTTCATCGAAGGCCACGTGCCGGCCGAGGACATCAAGGAATTGCTGAAGGAAAAGCCGAAGGCGCGCGGCCTCGCCGTGCCCGGCCTGCCGATGGGCGCGCCGGGGCGAGAGCCGACCGGCGCCGATTTCAGCTGCGAGCGCGGCTGCACCATCGTCGACCGCGAGAACGCGCCGCCGCGCCGCGAGTTCTACGACACCCTGCTGGTCCTGCCCGACGGCAAGACCAAAGTCTGGGCGCGGCACTAAGCTGTTTCGTAGGTCGGGCTTTAGCCCGACGACAAGCGCCGAAGTCGGCCTGAAGGCCGACCTACAGGGTGGTGTTCAGGGCCTGTAGGCAAGAAACTCCCCGAACATCCCCTTCGCCCAGTCGACGTCCTCCCCGCGCGGGTTGGGATCGACGTTCTGCTTCGCCGACTGCACGATGAGCCCGTCGCCGCGCAGGCGGTAGTGCGTGTCGAGGCGCAGCGATTCCTGCGGTTCCAGCCTTGTGGTGATGAAGCAGCTGCTTTCCGGCAACAGCGTTTCGGGCGCCTTGCCGCCGGCGCGCGCGGCGATCTCCTGCGCGGCGATGCGGCCGAGGCGGCTCGCCATGTGGCCGCTCTTGGGGTAGTGGCCGAACAAGGGCGAGGCGCGGTCGATCATGTCGCCGACGAGAAAGACCCGCTCGTCCCCCACGGCATGCAGATGCAGCGGCTCCTGCGCCGCCCAGCCGCTTGGCTTGCCCCCGGCATCGCGGCCAATGAGGTCCGCCTGCCAGGCGAGGTCTCCGGCCTGCTGCGGCGGCATGAGGATGGCCTCGTCGAAGCGGATGTCGTCGAACTCGGTGGCGATGGTCCTGGCGAAGGGGTCAACCGACTTCACCCGCGCATGCGGCACATGCGCGATCTGGTCCCTGTACTGCTCGCGGAAAACGTCGGCGAAGCGCTGCGGCAGCGGGTTGGGGTCGAGCAAAGTCAGTCTCCCTGACACGGCGCGCGACTTGAACAGGTGGCCGATCATCAGCGCCCGCTCGTAGGGCGAGAGCTGGCAGCGGTAGGGCGGCGGCGGAATCGTCATGACGAGGTCGCCGCCCTTGAAGTTTTCCAGCTTCGCCTTGAGGGCGCGGAACTCGGCGCCCGGCGTGTACGCGCAGAAGTAGTTCTGCCTTGTATGTGCGATGGCGCGGGCATCCTCGCCGAACCAGGCGGCGTAGTCGTGGCGAATGCCGACGGCGAGCACCAGCCAGTCGTAGTCGACCGTACCCTGCGCGGTGTGTACGCGGCGCCGCTCGCGGTCGAGCGCCGTGACCTCGGCCTGGAGGAAGGTGTAGCCGTAGGCGTTCGCGGCGGCGCGGCAGTCGTGCGTCAGCAGCTTTTCGTCGACCAGCCCGGCCAGCCACTTGTTCGACAGCGGCATGGAGAAGAAGGACGGGTTTTTCTCCAGCAACACGACGTCCAGTTCCGGCGCCAGCGCGCGCAGGTGGCGCGCCGCCGACAGGCCGCCCCAGCCGCCGCCGACAATGACGACGCGCCGGCCTTTCGAGGCGGGCAGCAGGGCCGGCGGCGCCTGTGCGAAGAGCGGTGCAGAGCAGGCGGCGAGAGAGGCGGCAAGAAAGCGGCGGCGACCGAACGTCATGGCGACGAGTTTATCGTATCGAACTGCTAAACTTCCCGTCAAAGGAGATGTCCATGAGCGAAATGCGCCAACACACCGTACAGTGCCTCAGCCCCGGCGGCCTGCACCGCATGGCCTACGTCGAGTGGGGCGATCCGCACAATCCGCGCGTACTGGTCTGCGTGCACGGCCTCACGCGCAACGCGCGCGACTTCGACGTCCTGGCGCAGTCGCTGTCGGGGCACTACCGCGTCGTCTGCCCCGACGTGGTCGGCCGCGGCCGCAGCAACTGGCTGCGACTCAAGGATAACTACCAGGTGCATCAGTACGCCGCCGACATGGTGACGCTGATCGCGCGGCTCAACGTGGACGAGGTGCACTGGGTCGGCACCTCGATGGGCGGCATGATCGGCATGGCGCTCGCCGCGCAGACGGATTCCCCGATCACCCGGCTGGTGCTCAACGACGTCGGCCCGGTGATCAAGGCGGCGGCGGTGAAGCGCATCGGCGAATACGTCGGCCTTGCGCCGCAGTTCGCCTCCTTCGCCGAGGCCGAGCAGTACGTGCGCCTGGTCAGCGCGACCTTCGGGCAATTGACCGACGCGCAGTGGAAGCACCTCACCGAGCACGTCACGCGGCAGAAGGCCGACGGCGGCTACGAGTTCGTCTACGACCCGGGCATCGCCGAGCCCTTCCGCAAGGCGATGGACGGCGAGGACGTGCTCCTCTGGCCGCTCTACGACGCCATCCGCTGCCCGACCCTGGTGGTGCGTGGCGCCGAGTCCGACCTGCTTTCGCACGAGACCTGCCTGGAGATGGGCCTGCGCGGCCCGAAGGCGACCATCGCCGAGATCCCCGGCGTCGGCCACGCGCCGATGTTCCTCGACGAGGCGCAGGTGGCGGTGGTGCGGGAGTTCCTGCTGGCGAAGTGAGCGGACTGGGCGTCCCATTCCCTGGAGAGCGTGTAAATGACTGAGAATAAATCGTCGTCCCCGCGAAAGCGGGGACCCAGCGGCGTTCAAACAAAGACAATGGATTCCCGCGTGCGCGGGAATGACGGAGCGTTTCGGGAGATCGTCAGCCATATCGATGCCATGCCGAGCCTGGAAGAGCGGCTGGCGCGATTCGACCCGGCGCGGCATGGTGGTGAAGTCATGGCCGGCAAGGCACTTGGGGCCGAGCGGTGGCAATGCCGCCTGAAGGCGCCGCGTTACTCCAGCTCCCGCAAATGAAAGCCGCCTTCATCCGCCGCTACGGCGGCAACAAGGTCGTCGAAGTCGGCGAACTGCCGGCGCCGCAGGCGGGGCCGGGCGAGCTGCTGGTGGAAGTGCATGCCGCCAGCGTGAACCCGGTGGACTTCAAGATTCGCGACGGCATGCTGAAGATGATCGTCCCCTTCGGCTTTCCGCTCATCCTCGGCAACGACTTCTCGGGCGTGGTGCAGGCGGTCGGCGCCGGCGTGACGCGCTTCAGGCCCGGCGACGCGGTGTTCGCGCGCATGGACAAGAAGCGCATCGGCGCCTTCGCCGAGTTTGCCGTGGTGGCCGAGGCGGATGCCGCCGCCAGGCCGGCGAACCTCACTCACATCGAGGCGGCCGCGGTGCCGCTGGCCGGCCTGACGGCCTGGCAGGCGCTGTTCGAGATCGGCCGCCTGGAGGCCGGGCAGAAGGTGTTGATCCACGGCGGCTCGGGCGGCGTGGGCAGCTTCGCCATCCAGCTCGCCCATCACGCCGGCGCGACGGTCGCCACCACCGTCGGCGCGCGCAATGCGGATCTGGCCCGCGGCCTGGGCGCCGACATCGTCATCGACTACAAGGCGCAGCGTTTCGAGGACGTCGTCAGCGGCCAGGACCTGGTCTTCGACACGCAGGCCGGCGACATCCAGCACCGTTCCTTCGCCGTGCTCAAGCGCGGCGGCGCGCTGGTGAGCATCGCCGGCAAGCCGGACGGCCGCCTGGCGCGTGAATTCGGGCTGAATCCCCTCCTCGGCGTGCTGCTCGATTTCCTCAGCCGCAAGACCCTGCGCCTGGCGAAAAAGCACGGCGTGCGCTACGAGTACCTGTTCATGCACCCGAGCGGCGAGCAGCTCGCGCAGATCGGCCGGCTGCTCGCTGAGGGCAGCGTGCGGCCGGTCATCGACAAGGTGTTTTCGCTCGACCAGGTGCGCGAGGCGCTGGCCTATAGCGAGGCCGGCCACGCCACCGGGAAGGTGGTGGTGGAGGTGAAAGCCGCGGGGTGATCCTGCCGGTCTGATTCCCCCGGCCTTGATGATTCCCGTATTGGGAGCTATCATTCCCAATATGGGAACTATAGAGGCGAGCCCTTCCGAGGCGCTTTTTACCAAGACACAGCGGCGCGTGCTGGGGTTGCTGTTCGGCCATCCGGAACGCAGTTTTTTCGCCAACGAGATCGTGCGTCATGCTGGTGCCGGCATCGGTGCGGTACAGCGTGAACTGGAGCGGCTTGCGGCGGCCGGGTTGCTGACGGTTGCCTGGATCGGCAACCAGAAGCATTACCAGGCGAACCGGCGCTCGCCGGTTTTCCGCGAAATCGCCGGCCTGGTCCGGAAAACGATCAATGCCGAAGCCGTGCCGGTGGCCTATAGGCAGGAGGCCGTTGCCCCGGCCCTGGCGCTGCACAGCCCGGTTGCGCCCTATCGGGCCGCCGACAAGAAGGCGCTGCGGATTCCGCGCGCGAAACTGGCGGCGCTGTGCCGCAAGTACGGCATCCGGAAATTGAGCCTGTTCGGTTCAGCGGCGCGCAACGAATTGACGCCCGAGAGCGACATCGACCTGATGGTGGAGTTCGAGCCGGAGAAGGCGCCTTCGTTGTGGAGCGCGCCGGAAATGGAAAGTGCGCTTGCCGGGCTGTTTGGCAACCGGCGCATCGACCTGGCGCCGCCGGGCATCCTGCGCAATCCCTATCGACGCAAATCGATCCTGCCCGATCTCAGGGTGCTGTATGAAGCCCGGTGAGCACGATGCGGCCCACTTGTGGGACATGCTGGATGCGGCGAGCCGCACGCGGGACATGATGAAGGGGATTTCCTACGACGCCTTGATGGCTGACGAGCGCACCCGGCTTGCCGTCGAGCGGTTGCTGGAAATCGTCGGCGAAGCCGCCAGGCGCGTCTCGGTGGAGTGCCGGCGCCGGCATGACGGGATTCCCTGGGCGCCCATCATCGGCTTCCGCAATGTGCTTGCGCATGAGTACGGCGAGATCAACTACGAGCGGCTGTACGCCGTGGCGACGAAGGGCGTGCCGGATCTGATCCGGGCAATCGAAGCAATCCTCGCCCCGGCTCCGCGCGGCCGTCGATAGGCCTGAATGGCGAGGCAATCGAACTTCGCCGTATTGCGGAGACTGACTTTCTGTGGGAGCGGCCTCCAGGCCGCGAATCGGCCCTGAATCGCGGCGTGGACGCCGCTCCCAGCGCTCTTGTAGGTCGGCCTTCAGGCCGACAGACGCCGCAGTCGGGCTGAAGCCCGACCTACATTAGCACCGCCGGTTCTCAGTACGTCTCGACGTGATACCGGCTCTTCTCCCGTAGCTGCGGCAGCAGCTTGTCCCAGTCGCCGCCGTGCTGGCGGCAGACGTCGCGGAAGGCTTCGTCGACGCCTTTCTCCATGCCCTTCAGGCCGCACAGGTAGATGTAGCAGTTCTCGTCGTTGAGCTGGCGCCAGACGGCGTCGTGGCGGGCGCGGATGAGGTCCTGCACGTACTGCTTGGGCTGGCCGGGCACGCGCGAGAAGGCGAAGTTGATGTCGATGAATTCCTTCGGCAGCTTCATGAGCGGGCCGAAGTAGGGCAGCTCGTCCGGCGCGCGGGCGCCGAAGAAGAGCATCAGTTCGCCGCCTTCATTGAGGTCCATGCGGCGGCGGCGCCGTTCGGTCATGGCGCGCATCGGCGCCGAGCCGGTGCCGGTGCAGATCATCATCAGGCTGGAGCCCGCATGGTTGGGCATGAGGAAGGTGGCGCCGAAGGGGCCGATGACCTGCACCTTGTCGCCCTTCTTCAGGTCGCACAGGTAGTTCGAGCAGACGCCCTTGACCGGTTTGCCTTCGTGATCCTCGGCGACGCGCTTCACCGTGATGGCGCAGTTGTGGTAGCCGGGACGCTCGCCGTCGCGCGGGCTCGCCACCGAATAAAGACGGACGTGGTGCGGCCGGCCGCTGGCGTCGGCGCCGGGCGGGATGATGCCGATGTTCTGGCCCTCGAGCAGGGGGAAATGCACGCCGCCGAAGTCGAGCACGATGTGGCGGATGTCGGCGCTGGCATCGTCGCCGGTGAGGCGGAAGTTGCCGGCCAGCGTGGCGGTGATCGGGCCCTTCTCGCTGTAGAGATTGACCGCCGGCTTTTCCGCCGACCAGGGCGCGGCGACCGGGCCGCCCTGTCCGGCGGTGGCTACGGTGGTGAGCCGCGCCACGTCTTCCGGTTCGCCGACGGCGGTCGCCACCGGCGCCGCGGCCGGCAGTTCGTCCCAGGAGAGCTGCTCCTCCAGGCTGTACGGCTTGCCCTTTTCGATGGGGAACCAGTTGTCGATGGCGCCGGTGGGGCAGGGCGGCACGCAGGCGCGGCAGTCCTTGCAGATCGCGGCGTCCACGACGTAGTTGCGCGCGTCGTGGCTGATCGCCTTGACCGGGCAGGTCTCCTCGCAGGTGTTGCAGCGGATGCAGATGCCCGGGTCGATGAGATGCTGCTTGGTGAGTTCGGCGGTGGTCATGGGAAACTCCAAACCAAAATCCTTAACCACAGAGAGCACAGAGGACACAGAGACGAGCAGAGAAAAGACATTATTGGATTTCTCTGTGCACTCTGTGTCCTCTGTGGTTCAAGATTATTGCTCTTTCAATTGAATCTCACGTACTCGAAATCCACCGGCTGGTTGTTGATGCCGCGCGCCGGCGGGGCGATCCAGTTGGCGAACTTGCCGGGCTCGGCGACGCGGCCCATGAGCGACTGCACGAAGGCGCGGTCTTCCTCGGTGGGCAGCCAGTCGCGGTGCTTGTGCGTCCACTCGGCCTCGGAGATCACCTTGCCCTCGGGGCTCAGGTGCAGCTCGCCGAAGATGCCGATCTTGCGGTGGAAGCCCTTGTGCGGCAGCGTGAAGCGGAAGGGGATGCCGAGCTTTTCCGGCACCTTGTTCCAGCGGTCGATGCCGCCCTGCACGTCCTTCACCCAGTCGTCGCGCAGGCGCTCGTTGAGCGCGGTGAGCGCCGGCACGTGGCGGGTGGAGATGCGGTCGCCGACCACTTCCATCACCGGGTACTCGGCGGTGTCGAGGCGGTGGTCGTCGCCGAGCTTGGTCTCCTCATAGCGCCCCTTCAGGCCGTTGGTGTAGAAGGAGGCGGCGTTGGAGGAGATTTCCGCGCCGTAGAGGTCGCTGGTGACGCTGTAGTGGAAGTTCAGGTACTTCTGCAGCGTCGGCAGGTCGACGACGCCCATGGCGCGCAATTTGGCCGGGTCGTCGGTCTTGTGCTGCGCCATCACCTCGCAGGTGCGCTGGATCATGCGGCTGATGCCGGATTCGCCGACGAAGAGGTGGTGCGCCTCCTCGGTGAGCATGAACTTGCAGGTGCGCGCCAGCGGATCGAAGCCGGATTCGGCCAGGGCGGCGAGCTGGAACTTGCCGTCGCGATCGGTGATGAAGGTGAACATGAAGAAGGACAGCCAGTCCGGCGTCTTCTCGTTGAAGGCGGTGAGGATGCGCGGGTTGTCGGCGTCGCCGGAGCGGCGCTCGAGCAGGGCCTCGCCTTCCTCGCGGCCGTCGCGGCCGAAGTGGGCGTGCAGCAGGTACACCATCGCCCACAGGTGGCGGCCTTCCTCGACGTTCACCTGGAACAGGTTGCGCATGTCGTAGAGCGAGGGGCAGGTCATGCCGAGGTGGCGCTGCTGCTCGACCGAGGCCGGCTCGGTGTCGCCCTGGGTGACGATGATGCGGCGCAGCGTCGAGCGGTATTCGCCCGGCACTTCCTGCCAGGCGTTTTGCCCTATGTGCTCGCCGAAGTGGATCTTTCTGTCAGGCTCCTGCGGGGCGAGGAAGATGCCCCAGCGGTAGTCGGGCATCTTGACGTAGTCGAAGTGCGCCCAGCCCTTCGGGTCGACGCTGATGGCGGTGCGCAGGTAGACCTCGGCGCTGGAGGTCTTGTCCGGACCCATCTCGTTCCACCAGTCGAGGTAGGCGGGCTGCCAGTGCTCCAGCGCGCGCTGCAGGGTCTTGTTCGAGGCGAGGTCGACGTTGTTGGGGATTTTTTCGCTGTAATCGATAGTCATGGTGTCTCCTGTCTTGTTTCAGTTCTGTAGGTCGGCCTTCAGGCCGACATGGGGTCGAGTGGCGCTGTTGTCGGGCTGAAGCCCGACCTACATCCGACCTACACCCGTTCCCAATTGAATTTCGCCTTGGCGCCGGTGCCGTACACTTTCAGCGCCCCAGTTTCGCCGACCGCGTTCGGCCGGTTGAAAATCCAGTTCTGCCAGGCGGTGAGTCGGCCGAAGATGCGCGTGTCCATGGTCTCGCCGCCGGCGAAGCGCAAGGAGGCTTCCATGCCCGTCAGCGCGTCCGGCGAAAGCGCGGTGCGCTCCTCGATGGCGATGCGCAGCTCCTCGTCCCAGTCGAGCTCGTCCGGCGTGAAGGTGACGAGGCCGAGTTCGGCGGCCTGGTCGGCTTCCAGCGCCTTGCCGAGGGTGGCGCGGGCGGCGTCCACCGGCGCGGACTCATTGGCGAAGCGGGTGGCCAGGCGCGACAGGCCGTTGTTCATCGGATAGAGGCCGAAGTTGGCTTCCGACAGCGCGACTTTCGGCGCGCGGGCGAAGTCGTCCTCGATCTTCAGCATGAAGCTGCGGTCGGCGGCGAGCGCCAGCTCGAAGAACAGGCCGCCGAAGCAGGAGCCTTCGTCGAGCACGGCGAACAGCGAGCGCGAGGAAACATCGATGCGGCGCAGGCAGCGGCGCAGCATGCCGATGGTCTCGCGCACGA
This sequence comes from Rhodocyclales bacterium, assembly GCA_016214145.1. Taxonomy (GTDB): domain Bacteria; phylum Pseudomonadota; class Gammaproteobacteria; order Burkholderiales; family Rhodocyclaceae; genus Desulfobacillus. The sequence goes on along the minus strand of JACRPA010000002.1, from coordinate 734,276 downwards.
ACCAGTTGTCCTTGAACTTCGCCATCGTCGCGTCGGCTTCCAGCACGGCACCGATGTCGCCGCGCGTCTTCAGTTGCCAGAGGCCGATGTCGAGGTCGTTGGTGCGCAGCATGAGGATGGCGTCGTCCAGCTCGCGCGCCATGGCCAGCGGCCACCAGCGTGCGCCTTGCGTGAGGATTTCCTCCAGCTCGTCGGGCTGGCGGCCCATCGGCGCCGTGACGGTGAGCGTGGCGGTGCGGGCGGCGCGGTCGATTTCGACGTCCACGTGGGTGTAGTGGTAGCCCTTTTCATCGTCCTTGCGGTTGAGCGGGGTGAGGGCGATGCCCTGGCCGCCGGGTCGGTCGGACTGCTTCGCCAGCTCGGCGGCGCGAACCTTGACCATCTCCTCGAACTGCTGCGGCTTGGCGATGTGGTCGACCAGCTTCCATTCCTTCGCCCGCTCGGCGCGCACGCCTTCCGAGGTGGTGCAGAACACGTCGGCGAGGTCGCGGCGCATCCTGCGCTTGTCCACCAGGCGGGTGAGGCCGCCGGTGCCTGGCAGCACGCCGAGCAGCGGCACTTCGGGCAGGCTGACCGAAGTGGAGCGGTCGTCGATCATGGCGATCTCGTCGCAGGCCAGCGCCATCTCGTAGCCGCCGCCGGCGGTGGCGCCGTTGAGCGCAGCGAGGAACTTCAGGCCGGAGTGCTCGCTGGAATCCTCCAGCCCGTTGCGCGTCTCGTTGGTGAATTTGCAGAAGTTCACCTTCCAGGCATGGGTGGACAGGCCGAGCATGTAGATGTTCGCGCCGGAGCAGAACATGCGCGACTTGCCGCTGGTGATGACGACGCACTTGACCTCGGGATGTTCGAAGCGGATGCGCTGCACGGCATCGTGCAGTTCCATGTCGACGCCGAGGTCGTAGGAGTTCAGCTTGAGCTTATAGCCGGGCTTGATGCCGCGGTCTTCCTGGATGTCCAGGGTGAGGGTGGCGATGGGGCCGTCGAAGGCCAGGCGCCAGTGGGCGTAGCGGGATGGGTCGGTATCGTAAGTGATCATCTCTGTGCCTCCTTGGGGTTGCTGCCCGGTCGGCACATGATGAATTAAAGTGCAGACATGAGCTTTAAGTCGAAATATTATACATATTTTGCAGCTGTTCTTGATTTTCGTCAACTGTTTTGTTTGAGGTGTCAATCACCGCATCGGCCTGACCATACAGATCGTTCCTTTCGGCCAGGATGCGGCGCAGGTCGGCCATGGATTCCTCGCGGCCATGCATGGGGCGCAGATCGCCCTGGGCAATGACGCGCTGCATGTGCTCCTCCGGGCTGGCCTTGATCCAGACGGTGTAGCAGGCCGAGCGCAGCAGTTCATAAGTGGGGGTTTCGGTGACGAGGCCGCCGCCGGTGGCGATCACCGCCCGGTCGTTGCGCTCCAGCACGCGCTCCAGGCAGCGGCGCTCCAGGCGGCGATAGGCGTTCTCGCCGTAGAGCGAGAAGATTTCGCTCATCGGCACGCCGGCCTCGCGCTGGATTTCCTCGTTCAATTCGACAAAAGGCACGCCAAGGTGTTCCGCGAAACGCCGGCCGAGCGTGGTCTTGCCGGCGCCGCGCAAGCCGATGAGGGCGATGCGGTTGCGCCGTTCGAGGGGATCCTGCTCGCCGAAGGCGCTCGACAGGATGGCCTTGGCCTGGAGCAGCTTTTTCGGCGAGAGTTTCGCCAGGTATTGCACCAGCAGGGTCAGTTCGATGGGGTGGCCGTCCCGCTCGCTGAGCAGTTCCGTCAGGGGGCATTCCAGCGCGGACGCCACCTGGCGCAGCAGGAGAATGGAGATGTTGCCCTGTCCGCTTTCGAGTTGGGCGAGATAGCGTTCCGACACGCCGGACTTGCCGGCCAGCGCCTTGCGCGAAACGCCGAGGCGGGTGCGCGCATCCCGCACGCGCGCCCCGAGCTGCTGCAGATAGGATTGCTCGTCCGGCGGCGGCTCGGCGGGTAACTGGGAGGATTCGGCCATCATTGGGTATTCCCCCTTGCTGTCAGGTGCTGGGTGTCGGTTCGCATATTAGCGCACAATGATGCACTATAACACTTGCCATATTGTTGTTATGCATTATACTGGCCAATAGTCGTTGTGGTGACACAAAGCCATAGACTCGATCAGGCTGTCAGGCAAGCTGCTGTGGAGGCCTGGCAGGGCATTCTCAGGAACTATACTGCAAACTGTAGATACGGGCTAACCTGAAATGGGAAATATCACAGTCGAAGAATTTACCGCCTTGATCGCCGGCATCACCGGGCGCATCGCCGGCCAGACGCTGGACAGCCAGCTCGATGCCAGGCTGAATGCGGAATTCCCGGCGGACGGCGCCGAATTCAATCGCGTTTTCGAAGCCTGCAAGGCCGCCATCGCCGCCGGCTGGATGTGCGACCGGGAAGCGGGCGGCATCAAGTTCGGCCGCGTCATCAAGCCGGGCGACGCGATCCACGGCTTCAGCGTCGACGTCGTCGAGATGAAGGATTGCAGGGGCCCGCACCACCGCCATCCGAACGGCGAGATCGACATGATCATGCCGCTCGACGCCGGGGCGGAGTTCGACGGACGCGGCAAGGGCTGGCTGGTCTATCCGTCCGGACATGCCCACTATCCGACCGTGACGGGCGGCAAGGCCATCGTGCTCTACCTGCTGCCGGGCGGAGCGATCGAATTCACGAAATAGGGACGGGCTGTAGGTCGGGCTTTAGCCCGACAGCAGCGGCTGATCGCTCGTCCGAGTCGGCCTGAAGGCCGACCTACGAATGATGGTTGTTGTCGGGCTGAAGCCCGACCTACGGAAACCAAAGGAGGAAGGACATGCCGCAGCTATCCACGGCCGACCACCGCTTCTCGCCGCCGCGCGTCACGGTGCCGCGCGACTTCAACGCGGCCCATGACCTGATCCAGCGCAACCTGCAGGCCGGCCGCGCCGGCAAGGCCGCCTTCATCGACGATGCCGGCGCCTATACCTACGGCGAACTGGCCGAGCGGGTGAACCGCTTTGGCAACGTCCTGGCAGGCCTCGGGCTGGAACAGGAATCGCGGGTCATGCTGTGCCTGCTCGACACCATCGATTTTCCGACCGCCTTCCTCGGCAGCATCCAGGCCGGCATCGTGCCGATCGCCGCCAACACGCTCCTGACGAGCGGCGACTACGATTTCATGCTCGGCGATTCGCGCGCCCAGGCGCTGGTCGTCTCGGAGGCGCTGTGGCCGCAGTTCGCGCCCATCGTCGGCAAGCACAAGTCCCTCAGGCATATCATCGTTTCCGGCAAGGACGGCAAGGGCCACCCGCTGTTCGCAGACCTGATGGCCAAGGCCGGTACGCAATTCGAGCCGGCGCCGACCACCTGCGACGACATGTGCTTCTGGCTGTATTCCTCCGGCTCCACCGGCGCGCCGAAGGGCACGGTGCACCTGCACTCGCACCTGATCCAGACGGCCGAGCTGTATGCGCGCGGCGTGCTCGGCATCCGCGAGGACGACCTGGTGTTTTCCGCCGCCAAGCTGTTCTTCGCCTACGGCCTCGGCAACGGCATGACCTTTCCGATGGCGGTCGGCGCCACCGCGGTGCTGATGGCCGAGCGGCCGACGCCGCAGTCGGTGTTCAAGCGCCTGCGCGATCACAAGCCTTCCATCTTCTACGGCGTGCCGACGCTGTATGCCGCGCTGCTCGTCAGCCCCGAGCTGCCGAAGCGCGAAGACCTGCGCCTGCGCGTGTGCACCTCGGCCGGCGAGGCGCTGCCGGCGGACATCGGCCGCCGCTGGACCGAGCATTTCGGCGTCGAGATTCTCGACGGCATCGGCTCCACCGAGATGCTGCACATCTTCCTCTCCAACCGCCCCGGCGAGGTGCGCTACGGCACCACCGGCAAGGCGGTGCCCGGCTACGGCATCCGCCTCATCGGCGAGGACGGCCAGCCGGTCGCGCAGGGCGAGATCGGCGAGCTGCAGATCAGCGGCCCGTCCGCGGCCGTCATGTACTGGAACCAGCGCGAGAAGTCGCGCCACACCTTCATGGGCGAGTGGACGCGCAGCGGCGACAAGTACATCGAGACGGCGGACGGCTACTACCAGTACTGCGGCCGCTCCGACGACATGCTCAAGGTCTCCGGCATCTACGTCTCGCCCTTCGAGGTGGAGGCGGCGCTGATGACCCACGAGGCGGTGCTGGAAGCCGCCGTGGTGGCGCACGCCGACACCGACGAACTCATCAAGCCGAAGGCCTGGGTCGTGCTCAAGCCCGGCATCGAGGCCTCGGACGCGCTGTCGGATAAATTGAAACAGCACGTCAAGGACCAGCTGGCGCCCTACAAGTATCCGCGCTGGCTGGAGTTCGTCGCCGAGCTGCCGAAGACGGCGACCGGCAAGATCCAGCGCTTCAGGCTGAGGCAGCGGTAAGTCGTTCCTGTAGGTCGGCCTTCAGGCCGACAACGGCCGCGGCTGTCCCACAGGGATTTCCTTCGGTCATCGGCCTGAAGGCCGACCTACAGGTTGTTTGAATACCGGGCAATCGCTTGACGACCCGATACGGAAGTGTTGTTATAGCCGCGCCATGATGCCGCACAGGCGGCCCAGTCAATCAAAGAGGAGGAGACAATGAAGGATCAAGAAAAACCCGGGTTCGACCGCCGCGAGTTTCTGAAGGGCACGGCCGCCATCGCCGGCGCCACTGCCGTCGGCACGCTGGCGCCGCTTGGTCTGGCGCATGCCCAGGCGGGCAAGATCAAGGTCGGCCTGATGCTGCCGTACACCGGGACTTTCACCGCGCTCGGCAACGCCATCACCAACGGCTTCAAGCTGGCGGTCGAGGAGCGCGGCGGCAAGCTCGGCGGCCGCGAGATCGAATACTTCGTCGTCGACGACGAATCCAACCCGGCCAAGGCGCCGGAAAATGCCAACAAGCTGGTGCAGCGCGACAAGGTCGACGTCATCATCGGCACGGTGCACTCCGGCGTGGCGATGGGCATGGCCAAGGTGATCCGTGAGGCCGGCACGCTGTGGATCAACCCGAACGCCGGCGCCGGCGACGTCACCGGCCCGCTGTGCGCGCCGAACATCTTCCGCACCTCCTTCTCCAACTGGCAGACGACGCACGCCCTCGGCAAGGTGCTCAAGGCCAGGGGCCACAAGAACGCCGTCTTCATCACCTGGAAGTACGCCGCCGGCGAGGAGATGATGCAGGGCTTCAAGGAGGGCTTCGAGAAGGAGGGCGGCAAGCTGACGAAGGAACTCTACGTGCCGTTCCCGCAGGTGGAATTCCAGGCGCTGCTCACCGAGATCGCCAGCATCAAGCCGGACGCCGTGGTGGCCTTCTTCGCCGGCGGCGGCGCGGCCAAGTTCCTCAAGGACTATCAGGCTGCCGGCCTCAAGGGCAAGATTCCGCTTTACGGCTCGGGCTTCCTCACCGACGGCGTGCTGGATGCCGTGGGCGATGCCGGCGAGGGCGTCGAGACGACGCTGCACTATGCGGACGGCCTGAACACCAAGAAGGACAACGCCTTCCGCCTGGCCTATGCCAAAACCTTCAAGCTGCAGCCCGACGTGTATGCCGTGCAGGGCTACGATGCCGGCCAGCTGCTGGCCGCCGGCCTCGATGCGGTGAAAGGCAACATCGGCAACAAGGCCGCCATGATCAAGGCCATGGAAGCCGCCAAGATCGACAGTCCGCGCGGCCCCTGGACGCTCTCCAAGGCGCACAACCCGGTGCAGGACATGTACCTGCGCAAGGTGGTCGGCAAGGAGAACAAGGTGCAGGGCGTCGCCTGGAAGGCGCTGGCCGATCCGGCGCGCGGCTGCAAGGCGTAAGTACAGCGTGAGGAGTGAGGGGTGAGGAGTGAGGAGTAAAACCATTGTTTTTTTGCCGTCGTGTTCCGGAATGTGGCGTTCAATGTGCATAGCGCCGAACGGCGAGGTTTTCTCTCCTGACTCCTCACCCCTCACTCCTCACGCATAAATGGATTCCGCCTTTTTCCTGATCCAGCTGCTGAACGGCCTGCAATACGGCCTGCTGCTGTTTCTCGTCGCCAGCGGCCTGACGCTGATCTTCGGCATCATGGGCATCATCAACCTGGCCCATGGCAGCTTCTACATGGTCGGCGCCTATCTCGCCTGGTCGCTGGCCGAGACGACCGGCAGCCTGGCGGCGGCGATCCTGCTGGCCATCCCGCTGACGGTGATCCTCGGCATGGGACTGGAACGGCTGCTGTTCCGCCATCTCTACCAGCGCGACCACCTCTACCAGGTGCTGCTCACCTACGGCCTGATTCTCGTCTTCGAGGAGTTGCGCAGCGTGATCTGGGGCGACGACGTGCACGGCGTGGCGGTGCCGGCCCTGCTCGGCCATTCCATCCCGCTGACGGAAAACCTGTCCTACCCGGTATATCGCCTCGCCATCTCGGGCGTCTGCCTGCTGCTCGCCTCAGGGCTGTATTTCCTCATCCAGAAAACGCGGCTGGGCATGATGATCCGCGCCGGCGCTTCCAACCGCGACATGGTGCAATCGCTCGGCATCGACATCAAGCTGATCTACACGCTGGTGTTCGCCCTCGGCATCGCGCTGGCGGCCTTCGCCGGCATGATCAACTCGCCGCTGTCGTCGGTGTTCCCGAACATGGGTAGCCAGGTGCTCATCATCTGCTTCGTCGTCGTCGTCATCGGCGGCATCGGCTCGGTCAAGGGCGCCATGGCCGCGTCGCTCCTGATCGGACTGGCCGAGACCTTCGGCCAGGTGCTGGTGCCGGAAGTGGCCGGCATGATCGTCTACGTCCTCATGGCGGCCGTGCTGGTGTGGCGGCCCGAGGGCCTCTTCAGGCGGATCTGACTGAATGGAAAAAACCCGCCTGTCCAACCTGCTGCTGGCCGTCGTCGCGCTCCTGCTTGCGCTGTTCCCGCTGGTCGACAGCGTCTTCTATACGCAGTTGCTCACCAAGGTCCTCATCATGGCCGTCTTCGCCATGAGCCTCGATCTGCTGGTCGGCTACACGGGGCTGGTCAGCTTCGGCCACGCCGCCTATTTCGGCCTGGCCGGCTACGCCCTGGCGCTGATGGGGCCCAAGTACGAGGCGGCCAGCCTGTGGTGGTCGCTGCCCGCGGCGATAGGGGCCTGCGCCCTGTTCGCGCTGCTGACCGGCACGCTGGTGCTGCGCACGCGCGGCATCTTTTTCATCATGGTCACGCTGGCTTTCGCCCAGATGCTGTTCTTCATCTTCCACGACACCAAGATCGGCGGCGGCTCGGACGGCATCTACATCTACATGAAGCCCGAAATGAAGCTCGGCGACTTCGTTCTGGCCAACCTGGAAAAGCTGGAGCACTTCTACTGGCTGGTGCTGGTTCTCGCGGCGGCGGCCTACCTGCTGCTGCGCCGCGTGCTCGGCTCGACCTTCGGCCGCGCCCTGGTCGGCATCAAGGTCAACGAGCACCGCATGCGCGCCCTCGGCTTTCCGGTCTTCCGCTACCAGCTGGCGAGCTTCGTGCTCTCCGGCGCGCTGGCGGGCATGGCCGGCTACCTCGCCGCCGTGCAGTACGGCTTCGTGAACCCGGAGATCCTCTCCTGGCACCAGTCGGGCGCCGTGCTCATGATGGTCATCCTCGGCGGCATGGGCACGCTCTACGGCCCGGTCATCGGCGCCTTCGCCTTCGTGCTGCTGCAGGAAGTGCTTTCCAACCAGGCCTGGTTCGGCCCTTCGGCCAAGCACTGGCAATTGGCGATGGGCGTCTTCATCATGCTGGTGGCGCTCTATCTGCCGCAGGGCCTCGCCGGCCTGCTGCAGAAATTCGGCAGGAAACCGGAAGCGGCGGAGGCAGCCGATGAGTGAGGCGATCCTCCGCACTGAAAACCTCACCAGGCGCTTCGGCGGCCTGGTCGCCGTGAACAACGTCTCGCTGGATATTCGCGTCGGCGAGGTGCACGCCGTGATCGGCCCCAACGGCGCCGGCAAAACCACGCTGACCAACCTGCTCTCCGGCGATTTGCCGCCGACCTCGGGCCAGGTGCACTTCCAGGGCGGCGACATCGCCGGCCTCGGCTCGGACCGCATTTCCCGGCTGGGCATCGGCCGCAGCTACCAGAAGACCAACATCTTCCTGCCCTTCACGGTGTTCGAGAATTGCCGCCTGGCCGCGCAATCGCGCACGCCGCATGCCTGGCGCGTGTTCCACCGGGCGTCGGGGTTTCCCGGCATCAACCGGCTGGCGGACGAAGCGATGGAAGCGGCCGGCCTCGCCCACCGGCGCGAACGCATCGCCGCCACGCTCTCGCACGGCGAGCAGCGCCAGCTGGAGATCGCCATGTGCCTGGCGACGCAGCCGCGCGTGCTGCTGCTCGACGAGCCGCTCGCCGGCATGGGGCCGCACGAATCGCAGCGCATGGTGGAGCTCATCAAGAAGCTCAGCGAGGGTCACGCCATCATGCTCATCGAGCACGACATGGACGCCGTCTTCGCCGTGGCGCACAGGCTGACGGTCATGGTGAACGGCGAAGTCATCGAATCCGGCACGCCGGAAGCCGTGCGCGCCAGCCCGGCCGTGCAGCTCGCCTACCTCGGCGGGGAGGACAACCTCCATGGCTGAACTGTTGCTCGAAGCGCAGGGACTGCACAGCTTTTACGGCGTCAGCCACATCCTGCACGGCGTCGATTTCTCCGTGCAGCGCGGCGAGACCATCGGCCTGATGGGCCGCAACGGCATGGGCAAGACCACGCTGCTGAAATCCATGCTTGGCCTGGTGCGGCCGAAAGAGGGCAGCGTCAAGGTGCGCGGCCGCGACATGACCCAGGCCGCGCCGCACGCCATCGCCCGCGCCGGCATCGCCTACGTGCCGGAAGGGCGCGGCATCTTCCCGAATCTCACGGTGCGCGAGAACCTCGTCATGGCCGCGCGCGCCGGCGTGGACGGCCGCCGCGAGTGGGACTTCGAGCGCGTCATGGCCACCTTCCCGCGCCTGGGCGAGCGCATCAACAACGGCGGCGCCCAGCTCTCCGGCGGCGAGCAGCAGATGCTCACCATCGGCCGCGCCCTGATGACCAACCCCGACCTGCTCATTCTCGACGAGGCGACCGAGGGCCTGGCGCCACTCATCGCGAAGGAAATCTGGAACATCATCCGCACCATCCGCGCCTCCGGCATCGCCACAGTGATCGTGGACAAGAACTACGGCGCGGTGATGGCGCTCGCCGACCGCAGCGTGGTCCTGGTCAAGGGCCGCATCGTCTTCGCCGGATCGTCGACCGAGCTGACCGACAACGAGGAGTTGATGCACCGCTTCCTCGGCGTCTAGGACAAAAAGCATGAACCACAGAGAACACAGAGGGCACAGAGAAAAGCAAAACCTTTTTTTTGAGCTTTCCTCTGTGTTCTCTGTGTTCTCTGTGGTTAAAGATTTTTCCCACACCGGTTAATCATGCAATCCGGTTTCATTCAGGCCGCCGGCCACAACCTCGAATACCAGCTCATCCCGGCGCATCAGCTCAACCGGCCGACGCTGGTGTTCCTGCACGAGGGCCTCGGCTCGCTGGCGATGTGGCGCGACTTCCCGGCCAAGGTGGCCGCCGCCACCGGCTGCCGCACGCTGGTGTACTCGCGCTACGGCTACGGCCAGTCCGACGGACTCACGGAATCCTTCACCGTGCGCTACATGCACGACGAGGCGCTGGTCGCGCTGCCCGAGCTCCTCGACAAGCTGGACATCGACAAGCCGGTGCTGATCGGCCACTCCGACGGCGGCTCCATCGCGCTGATCCACGCCGGCGGGGCCGGGCGCGAAGTCGCCGGCCTCATCCTCATGGCGCCGCACGTCTTCGTCGAGGACCTCTCCATCGCCAGCATCGCCCAGGCCAAGGTCGCCTTCGAGACCACCGACCTCGCGCAGAAGCTCGGCAAGTACCACCGCGATCCCGTAAGAACATTTTGGGGCTGGAACGACATCTGGCTGCATCCCGATTTCCGCGCCTGGAACATCGAGGAATACCTGCCGCACGTGACCTGCCCGGTGTCAGCCATTCAGGGCGAGGACGACGAATACGGCACGCCGGCGCAGGTCGACGCCATCCGGCGGCAGGCGGCGGGCGAGGTCGAAGTGCTGATGCTCGCCGACTGCCGCCACTCCCCCCACAAGGACCAGCCCCAGGCCACGCTGGAGGCGATGGCGGGGTTCATCGAGCGGATCAGCTAGCTACCGTTCGTGCTGAGTAGGCGGCTTCGCCGCCGTATCGAAGCATCGTGTGAGATGAAAAGTCAGTCGCCGCAGGACGGCGACATGAGTGATGCGCCGTGATAAACGGGGCCGAAACCGTGGCAACCTCGAATTGGACTACAGGTCTTTAGGGGTAATACCGGTGTGCTTTGCGATGCGAACAAGCATTCTCGGGCCAACTTCCTCGCCATCGTGAAAGGCGAAGACGAAGTCCGGCCAGCCGTCACGCGACAGTGTGCGGTGAGATCCGGACTGGCGCTTGAGTTTCCACCCAACACCAAACAGCGCGGCAAGTAATCGCTTGGCCTTGACGGCTGGCCATTGACTCATGCAGCGAGCGGAATGGAAATGTTGATTTCAATCGGACGCGATTCGCCATTTTCGAGGCGCTCGGCCATGGTACGCAGGGCCAGCACTTCAGCCTTCGCCATGGCTTCCTCAGCCGTATTGCCATAGCTCAGAACGCCGGGCAACTGCGGAACCTCGGCGATCCAGCGGCCATCAACTTCTTCCTCGCATTCAATGGTGAAATTCATGATCGAACTCCGGTAGAGGGTTGTAAGGATTGTAACCCGTTCCGCGCCCGGAACATCGAGGAGTATCTGCCGCACGTGACCTGCCCCGTGTCAGCCATTCAGGGCGAGGACGACGAGTACGGCACGCCGGCGCAGGTCGAAGCCATCCGCAGGCAGGCAAGGGCGAAGTCGAAGTGCTGATGCTCGCCGACTGCCGTCATTCCCCGCACAAGGACCAGCCCCAAGCCACGCTGGAGGCGATGGCGGGGTTCATCGAGCGGATTTGCTAGCTACTCCGTTCGTGCTGAGTAGGCGGCATTGCCGCCGTATCGAAGCAACGCACGCAGAGAAAAGTCAGTCGCTGGGATACGGCGGGGGCGGGTTTTCATGCCGTGCTGACGGGACTGACTTTTGTCAGGGGGCTTTCAGAGAATGTTCAAGGTGACCGGCGCTGCGCGGCTTTATCGCGCAGCGTCCAGAGAGCGAAGCGAACGGGGTCGACCGCCGGATTGGGCGGCATGGTATGCGAAGAGACTACCCTGGTGGCCACTTCATTTGCCTTCCGCCGAGAACGTGCATGTGAAGGTGGTAAACACCTTGACCCCCGTTGGGGTGTGTGTTGATGACGAGACGGTAGCCATCGTTTTCAAGCCCCTCTTGTTTCGCGACCCGCTTGGCCAGCGCGATCATTTCAGCCACCAATTCTGGTGGTGCTTGGAGGAGGGTAGGAACCCTCTTCTTGGGAATGACAAGGATATGTACCGGAGCTTGAGGATTTTTGTCTCGAATTGCAAACGCGTTCTCGGATTCAGCTATATATCGTTCGGGGGCGACGTTTTCGAACGGGCTGGGTTTCGCGTACAACTCGGTCAGTTGCTCGGAAGTAACCTCAGCGAATGCTGTGCCTGTAGCTATGGCAAGACAGACCAAGGTAACAAAGCGCACGGAGTCTCCTTTCATGCCGCCTAACGAATAGCGTTTATCCGCCGCAGCGGAAGAGGTTGATGAGGGCGCGGCGTCATGGCGGCGGATAAACCTTGTCTTGGTTACCAATGACTCTCAGCCAATGTTACGAGACGGTACGGCACTTCCGGAGACGTCCTGCGCCAGACCGCCGGCATAGCTCGTCGACCAGACGGCCCGGTCATTCTGATAGACCACTTCCTGACCGACGAACCGGAACATGCCAACGTAGATATCGCGGTAGAGAAAGGCGCCATCGCGATACTCGAGCTGCCTGGAGTCCGGCAGAACGGGGGTGACGGACGCATCGTCGCCTTGGGCAGCATAGGTGGCCGCCTTCGCGCTGCGCAGGAACTGTGCGAAGCCGGGCGGGCAGTCAGTCATGGCAGGGAAGCCCGGTTAAAGTTCGCGAACGCCACAGTTGTTTCCATCGAGCTCGTGAAACAGGTCGTCAAGAAAAACCGCAAGTTCACTGGCCTTGAGTTCGGCCGGAAGCACAACTTCGTCTGCGGGCAGTCGTGTTCCTGGTCCGAGGTGATAAACCGCCCACGAATCGTTTTCGCGAAGCACTTCGAGTTGGAATCGGCCGTAGATATCGAATTTCATTTCATCGCGCCATGGGGGCGGAAGCCTCCATGGTTATGCAGTACTCGGTGAAGCCTGCCGAGCGCCAGAACCCTCGGCCCGCTGCGTTGCCGACGAGAACGTCGATGCGGAGGCGAGGCGCAGACTGCCATGCATTGGCCCAAAGCCAGGAGAGAGCGTTTCTGGCGATACCTTGGCGCCGACGCTCGGGGGCGACGAACAACTGCCTGAGATACACGTACTCCGGCTCATGCCTGAAGAGCGCATAGCCCACCGGGATGTTGTCCTCCTCGAAGAGTACCGCCTGATATTCGCTCTGCAGCCACCCGGTCATTCGCTCAGCGAGCCGTGGGATGTTCATCGGATTGAGATGACCTTCGTCGGCTATGAGTCGAAGATTCATCTTGGCGAGCTGTTCTGAGTCTTCCGATGAGGCAAAACGGTAACGCATAAGTGGCTCAATTGTTGGTTCGCGGTTCAAGGGTCGCCCGTCCTCTTGAAGGAATGGTTGGGCCTACTCGGATATCATTGACATGATATAGCTGTCTCGATACGCCCCATCGATGATGATGTGCTTGCGAAGCAGGCCCTCCACGGCGAAACCGAATTTCTCATAGAGTCTTCGGGCATTCTCGTTGTCGGTTCGCACATACAACTCGATGCGAGTGAGCCCCTTGTTCCTTGCCGTGTTAATCGTTGCTTCCAGCAAAGCCATCCCGACGCCTTGACGACGGTAGGCACTCAACACGCCAACGCCGAGCACACCGCTGTGTCGCTGGGCGGGTCGCGGTTTTATTAAGATGTCGCACCAGCCGATCACGGCATCTCCGCTCACTGCAACGAATTGAGGCTCGTCATTTCTGATGGTGCTCTGGACGAACTGCTTGAATTGTTCAAGCGGGGGCGCCTCGAAAAACGAAAACATCCGCGATTCCCGAAATATGGCGTCAGCGGTTTCCCTAAAACTTGGAATAAGTTCTTCTGCGATCGGAAGGATGCGGTAGTTCATGATGTGGCCTGACAACCGGGCCGGCTCGGATTGGGATAGCTATTCAGCCTGCAGTATGCACTTGTAATTATCAATAGGTACAGTCCGGTACCTTTAGGTTAGGTGACGCTGTACCAACTCAGAATTGCCACTTCTGCATTGGCCACGATGTTTGCCGTTGCGTGCATTGCGAGAGGCACAAGAAGTGAGCCAGTGCGCATTCTTGCCAGACCCAGGGCTACTCCTGTGATGAATATTGTCCCCATATCATATGCATCGTACTGAGTGTGAATCGCGGCCCAAAGACCTGCAATCAGGATAACGCTACCCATCGGGCCAATGAAGCCTGATGCAAAGCCCTTGTAAAGAAAGCCGCGGAAGAATATCTCCTCAAAAACTGGGGCTGCGAAAACCAGCGCCACCCAAAGCAACCAAACGGGTTGTGCTGTTGCATACGTAGAAGTCATAAACGATGGAACGAGTGGCCTGCCGAGATAGAGGGAGACCAAGTCTGATGCTGCGATCAATGCAATCAGAATTCCGAGCCAGGCGATGAGTGCCCTTGTTGGAACGGACTTAATTGCCAGATAATCCGCCAGATTAGAACCCCGCTTCAGCTTTATTACTCCGGCGACAATTGCGCAGCAAACAATCATGGTAACGATTGTTGTCAGCGATATGACGAAGCCATCGCTCTGCGCAGCGAGCAACATATCCTGCAACTGTGGCGCAGTGAGTTCGGGTTTTCTGCTGACCACAATAAATGTCATTGTGGCCATTTGGAGAACCACAAATATCAATGCGGTCATGAAGCCAAATAATACTGTGCCCAACGTTTTCCAGTTCTCGTAAGTTCTATCTGGAGTGATGGCCGGGATGACTTTACCTTCCATTGCGATTTCACCTTATTGTCACTGTACAGTTGAGAGGTCTAACGAGATGGGAGTGGCATGTCTGTTGCCTCAACGAGGAATGGATTGGCAATGGCCTTGACCTTGGGCGTTGCGTTCGATACAGGGCCAAACGAAACATTAGGAAGACGTTTCTTAACGTGATCAAGGTCTGCTTTCTCTCTGTCCGTGACAACAAACACGGCGCCAGCAAGAATAGTAAATCCGAAGAAATTCTTCCCCGTCACCATGTTGGCCTGATAGTTACCCAAATAGGTCGTTTCGTTAGGGCGCACGTTGAAGGGGATGGAAAAATCTTTCTTGGAGCCAAAGTTTTTTTGTATCGTGCCACCGTTCAGGAAAACATCGAAATTGAATATTTCGTAGTAACCCGGTGCCAGCCTAAACGACTGAACAACGCCGTTCTCTTCTGGATTGTCGTAGTCGCGCTTCTGGGCTGAGAATACGTTGTCTTGAAAATAGACAAAGCGATTCGAATCCACATTGTTTTCCCCGACCTTTCTGAACATGAATGCATAGCTCGAGTAATAGGTATTGGACGAGGCGCCAATGCCGATTGCAACTCTTCCCGCATCAGAACCTTGATACTCATTCCTTACGTCAGGAATGGAGCTGCAGGCGGAGAGCATGAGTGCGGCGACTAACGAGTAATAGGGTTTCATTTGAAGGCCATTCGGACGTCGAAGCAGAATTTCTGTAAGGCTGCATAATGCCATTGTATTGATCTGACACGCAAGAGATTCAATTAACGCCTGTCAGATCCTGTAGATCGTTAGGTACCTGAGTCGATCAGTTTGTGCAAGAAATCGACTCCTGTGCTTTGTAGTTGCAGCTCCCATCCAAGCAATGTGGCAGCCCCAATACGGCTGGGATATTATTACCCCATCTGAATTAACGCTTTTTTTTCTTGTTGATTCCGGGCTAACCAGTATCGAAGCGTGGCATTTTGGGGAGACCTGTACATGTATATGCGATTTATTCTGGCAATTGTCGGTGTGTTATTTTTTCCGGCACTTGCATCGAGTCAGGAACTGGCCGCGCCAGCAAGTTCTTCCAGAGAAAGCAGGGCGAAAGATATGTGGCGGTGTCTCGCTGTTGCGCAAGGGCAGACCACCCGGCAGGAGAGCTATTCCATTCTTGGAATATTCGATGATCTCAAGAAATATGTTCTAAAGAATCGGAACACTGGCGGGTTCATTTACACAACGATGCTCTCCCGTCGCTCCTCTCCAGTAGCGACTGAGGAGGGCTATCCTGTCCGCAGAGAGAGTTTCATCGGTACGTCTTCTTCCGACGATCTTTCGGATCGGTACGTCATGTGCTTGCTGTCGTCCGGCTATCAATGGAAAGACAGTGCGAAGTCATACTTCGAAGAAGTTCGCGATCTGGCCAATCAAGGGGTCGCATCGGCTCAATCCGAATTGGCGATGCTTTACCTATCGGTTGGCTCTGGAGCCGGCCGTGTGGATCATAACGAATTTGCAAATCTGACCCGTAAAGCAGCCGAACAGGGGTATCCCGTGGCTCAGTTCAATTTGAGTTATGCGTATGCTCAAGGCGACGGCGTTGAAAAAAATGAAGAGGAAGCGCTTCACTGGATGGTCATGGCTGCCAAGGGCGGTTATGAACGCGCTATTCCGATTCTGCAGCGGCAAGAGCAGATAATGGAGCAATTGAAATCACGCAGGCAGGATACGGCGACACTCGAATCGGATCTGACTGCGGCCCAGTCAGGTAACGCGAAAGCCCAGTGTGAATTGGCCATGCGGTACGAAGATGGCAGAGGAGTGGATCGCAATATGAGCCGAGCTATCGAGTGGTATCGAAAATCGGCTGAGGGAGGCTACCGCGAGGCTCAGGGTTACCTGGGCGTAATTTACGACAAAGGCCGCGGCACGAAGCAGGATGACGCGGAGGCAATTCGGTGGTACCGGAAGGCGGGAGAGCAAGGGCTCGGCCAAGCCCAATATAACTTGGGAATATTTCATCTTTATGGCCGTGGGCTAGAAGCCAACAAAGAAGAGGCAAGGAAATGGTTTGAACGAGCGAGGGATAGCGGTTATGCAAATGCCGAATTGGTGCTGAGAGAGCGCTTTTGATTTGGCCCGCTGCCAGTTGTCTTTCCCGGCACAAGAACCAGTCCCAAGCCACGGTCGAGGCGTTGACCGGGTTCATCGAACGGATTTCCTGAAAATGAAGTTCCGGAGAAGACCGATGCTCGCGTGAGCGGACGTTGAGCGGAGCAAAAGTCAGTCTTCGTGATACGGCAAAACCGGGCAGCGCCTCGCAGGCGGGTGGCCGGGAACTACCAGAGCGCCGACTTGCAGTGCTTCCTGATGAGGGTGTCCTTGGTGACCAGCCGGCCGCCGGCGAGCAAGGCCGAGGCCACAATGAGGCGGTCGAAGGGATCGCGCGTCCAGTGGAGTTCCCGCGCGCGGCCGACGATCTCCTCAAGCGGGTGCTTGTCGACAGCGAGGCCGATTTCCGCCGCCAGAACTGAGAGAACCGCCGCCGGCCCCTTGGTGATGCGGCCGATCTCATGCAGGTACTGCAACTCCAGATCGACGATCGGCGAAACGAAAAGGCGCCCGCGCTCGATGGCGGCGCGGGCGAGTTCGGAGAGCAGGTCGACGCGGGCCTCGTACAGCCAGCAGACGATGTGCGTGTCGAGGTGGATCAGCCCAGGTTTTTCGGTTCGCGCCATTCGCCCACCTTCGTTTCGACAAGCTGCTCGGCCGCGCCCTTGATGAGCTTGCGGCGCTTGAGAGCGGCCAGCCTGGGCTTGCCGGCAGCTTCCGCTACCAACAGCAGCGTCTTGCCGCGGCGCTGGATCGCGACGGGTATGCCGCTCTCCAGCACTTCATCGGCCACCTGGAAAAGCTTCTGGCGCAGGGCCGTAATCGTCAGCTTGTGCATGGCGTACTCCATAGGTACTGTACATGTAATTCTACGTACTGTACGTAATTGCGGCAAGCGAAATATGGCCGCCGGGCTTGCTCCTGTCTTGGATGACGCGCATCTGCGCCATAAATCAGATGGTACCGAAGTTGATTTCATACAAAAAACCAAAACGACGCCGGTACTGAGATTTATAAGTCAGTCGCTGTGGTATGGCGTGCAGCAGGATTCAGGCGCCGTGTCGCGAGGACTGACTTTTTTCTGGGAACTTTCAGAACGTTCAAAGCAACAGGATGCAGCGATCATCACCGCCCAGCGTCCTCCTGCCGACTTCCGGGTTGGGTTTTGCTCCACGCTTGAATGATCGCAACAACGTAACCAATGGCAAGAAAGGGGGCGGCAGCAAATGACAGCATTGAAAGAAGAAACACTACGCCATAGGCTGCGTCATTTGGACTCCGGTCTTCCTCACGAACTCCACTCATCAGGCTGAAGACAACATGCTCAAGATTCAGCGCGTATAGCGCAATGATGATTATGACCAGCGGGAGCAACGTCGCAATCACCACCGTGCCTGCGGTTAGCGCCGCTACGCGCCGAAGAAACACGAAGAAGAGGGCGACCCTCCAGGTGGCAACGACAATCAAGAACCAAGCATTTGCGGTTCTTGCTGCATCAGCAGCCATGAACTTCTCGACGGGAATGGCATAGAGCACTGCCGGCGGCGATGTAAGTGTTATGAACAGCAGAACGTTTCGGTAAGACCAGTTCTTCGGTCGGAGCGGCGCCAACAGCCCCCAAACAATTATGGCCAGAACAAAAACGTATGCAATGGACCCGAGGCCGAAATACTGCCAGAGCTGAGCCTTGGGGTTGTCCCAGTAACGACCAACACCTGCGAGCCAGGTGAAGAGAAGTCCAAAGGCAAGAAATGCGCGCCAATGCGTGTTGATCGCAGAGCTAACCGGTCGGAACGCCAGCAATCGTATTTCTTCAATGAGCAGCGTCTTGAGCATGGTAGTAGGTACCATCAGTAGGTACTACCATCAGTAGGTACCGGAGTCGGTTTATTCTCGGAAAGAAATCGACTCCGGTACCACTGGGTTATAGGAGTGCAAATGCAGCAATTACACCAACCCAGGTAACAACAAGGTTCACCATCAGCACTACACCACCGCTTAAACTGGGCGGACCCTGTAAGAGAATATAGGCAGTAGAAGCACTAAGAAAGAACATTAAAACGAGAGCAAATACGTTCGCTTTTTGCTTACTGGCAGCAATCAATGTAATCCCTATTAAGGGGAAGATGAACATTATGGATTGCGTTGCTACCGCGTCTGATTGATACGAGCCGGCAGAACTGTTGTACGGAAAAGAAAGGTAGATGTTGGCTGCGCCAAGGGCCACACCCCACGCAACAATAGCGATTCGACTGATGAGACGCATTGAAACGAGGCCTAACAGTTAGTGAACGGACGCCTGGGTCCGGATATTCTCTATTGATTCAGACGCCATAATGCCACCGTAATCAATTGACGGGCAATGGGTTCCGTTCCTCCCTGTCCGTATAACAACACCCTTATCGGGGGGGGCGCGGTTGGCCGTGTTGCCGACTGATAAGCGCAAAACAAAAGTCAGTCTCCATGGCACGGCGGCTGCTCCGGCCTGCGCCATAATGCACGCTGGGCAAGGAGGCGACATGACCGACTTCAGGAATCGCAGGGTACTGATCACCGGCGCCGCCAGCGGCATCGGCCATCTGCTGGCGCTGCGCATCGCGGCGCGGGGCGGGCGGCTGATCCTGTGGGATGTGGACGAGGCGCACCTTGCGGCTGTTGCCGCCGAAATCGCGGCTGCTGGCGGGCAGGCGTCGGTGTATGCCTGCAACCTCGCCGAGCGCGAGGCCATCGAGGCCGCCGCCGCGCGCACGCTGCAGGATCACGGCGCGGTCGACATCCTCATCAACAACGCCGGCATCGTGGATGGCAAGCGCCTGCTGGAGGCCACCGACGAGGAGATCGTGCGCACCTTCGCGGTGAACACGCTGGCGCCGTTCCGCACGGTGCGCGCTTTCCTGCCGGGCATGCTGGCGCAGGGCGGGGGGCACGTCGTCACCATCGCCTCGGCCGCCGGCATCGCCGCCGTGCCGCGCCTGGCCGACTACTCCGCCAGCAAGGCCGCCGCCATCGCCTTCGACGAATCGCTGCGGCTGGAACTGGCACACGACTGCCTGCCTGTGCGGACCACCGTGGTCTGTCCCTATTACATTGCCACCGGCATGTTCGCGGGCGTGCGCACGCGTTTCCCGCTGCTGCTGCCCATCATGAAGCCGGAGGCGGTCGTCGAGCGCATCGTGCGCGCCATCGAGTGCGACGAGGCGCGGGTGATCCTGCCGTGGTTCGTCCGCTTCGCCTTCCCACTGCGCCTGCTGCCGGTGGCGTGGTTCGACGCGCTGATGGGCTTCTTCGGCATTACGAAAAGCATGGACGAGTTCACGGGCAGAAAGCAGTAGACAACTACAACAAGGAGAGACCATGACAATCGCCGCCAACATCGCCGTCGCGCTGGTCGCGCTGCTGCACCTGTATTTCCTCGTGCTGGAGATGTTCTTCTGGGACAAGCCGCTCGGCCGCCGCGCCTTCGGCCTGACGCCGGAGTTCGCCAAGGCTTCGAAGGGCCTCGCCGCGAACCAGGGGCTGTACAACGGCTTTCTCGTTGCCGGGCTGGTGTGGGGGATTTGGCTGGGCGCGGCCGGCGGGCCGGTGAAAATCTTTTTCCTCGGCTGCGTGATCGTCGCCGGCGTCTTCGGCGCGCTCACCGCCAGCCGGAAAATCCTCTGGGTGCAGGCGCTGCCGGGAGCGATTGCGCTCGGGCTGGTGATGGCGGCGTAAGGAACTGGATTCCCGCTTACGCGGGAATGACGGATTCCTTAGGCACGAGCTGGTGGAACAGGCTCGATTCGCGCTTGTAGAAACCCTCGGTGTGGAAGGTCTCCTCCAGCTTGTACAGCTCGTAGTCGAGGTGGTGGCACAGCTCGTGCAGCAGCGTGCGCAGGAAGCTGCGGAAGGCCACCACGCGCTGGTTCTTCGCCGTGCGCATCCACAGCTTGATGACGGCCGTCTCGCCGTCGTCCTCGGGCAGGTAGAGGCCGTGCAGCTCGCCCCAGTCGTCGCTCGGGCGCACCGCGAGCACCGTCACGCGCAGGGGCGGCGCTCCCAGCTGACTGGCTATCCCGGTGGCAATGGCGCTGCACAGGCGCCCGGCTTCGGTGCGGTTCTCCGCTTTCAGGGCGGCCTCGAGCGGGGCGACGAACGGACGCAGCGTGGCCGCGTCGGGCAGGTCGATGCGCTCCATGGCATCGCTCTTGTCGTAGATGCGCTTGCTCGCCGCGGGAAGCCGGTCGTAATAGGCGAAGCGCACGACTAGAAAATCCCCAGCGCCACGCCGCTCGCCATCGCCTCGCCGAGTTCCCCGCAGGCGGCGAGGTCGGCCTCCGTCACCTCGTGGCGCGCGATGAGCGGCTCGGCGACGCGCTTCCAGCCGTAGCCGGTGGCGATGCGGTCGATCTGCGTCACCGCGCCGCTGCCGTCGTTGCCGGCGCTGACGAAGAGGGCATAGGGCAGGCCGACGGTCTTGCCCTCGGCCGGGTAGTAGGTGCGGTCGAAGAAGTCCTTCACCATGCCGGCCATATAGCCGAAATTCTCCGGCGTGCCGACGATCAGGCCCTGGCAGCCGAGCAGGTCCTCCAGCGTGGCCTCGCCGGCGCGCTTCATCACGGTCTCGGTTTCCGTCGCGCGCCGTGCGCCGCGCAGCACGGCTTCGGCCATGGCGCCGGTGTGGCCGCCCTGCGTGTGATAGACGATAAGCAGGCGCTTTTGCAAGACGCGAAGGTCGAATCCGCCGCTCAGAGGTGCTCGGTCAGGGCGCGGATGCGATTCAGATCGAGCGAGGGAAAGTGCTGATCGAGGAAGCCGGAAACGGCCTCGACAACCTGCCTGGCCTGCCGGGCGGCTTCCTCGTAATCGCTGCGATCCAGATCGACATAGCCCTTGTAATCGGCGGTGAGGCGGGCGTGGTAAAGATTGCCGAGGTATTTCCCGGCGTTCTTGTCGAGGGCGCCGGTCTTGACGAAATGCAATCCGAACTGGGTTTGCACGCCGTCGTGGCTGGCCGTTTCGATGCCGTGGGCGGCGAGCAAGGCTACTGCGGCATGATAGGCGGCGTAATAAAGATCGGTGACCGCGTTGCGGTATAGCCGGTTGTCGGCCACCAGCCGTGCGGCGGCGAGGTTCTCGGCGACGAGTTGCAGCTCGGCTTCGGCGAGCTTCAGTTTTTCGTCCATAGCACGATGCCCTCGCGTTTCAATGCGGTATCTAGGCGGTTCGGCGGCTCGCCCGCAAAAAACGGCACGAGCTGAAGCCGCGGCGCGTCGAAATCATCCCCGCCCGCTGTCGCCTGCGCATCCAGCCAGCGCTCCAGATGGCGGCTGCGCGGCGATGCGAAATAGACAGCCAGGTCGAGATCGGAATCCGCTCTCGATCGGCCGCGCGCGCGGCTGCCGAATACGACGACGCGGGAAAGCAGCGGTTCCGCCGCAAGGCGGGCGAGCAGCGCTTCCAGGCGCGAGCGCTCGAAGGGCGTCAGATGAGGCGGGAAAGTGGCGTGCAGCATGGTCATGCCGGCATTCTACCGCAGGGCCGCGGCAGGGTCCTGCCGGTAGAACTGGCGCAGCTGTTCGTACACCGCCGGATATTCCGCTTGCAGCAGGTCGGGCGCCTCGAAGAACACCTCGCTCGTCACGGCAAAGAACTCGGCGGGGTGTTCCGCCGCGTAGGGGTCGATGAAGGTGTCCTCGCCGTCGTCGACGCGCGCGCAGAAGTCGCGGTAGGCCGGCTCGATGGCGTCGACCCAGGCTTGGCGGTTCATGCCCTCGTGCAGCGGCGGCAGGCCGTCGGGCGGGCCGTTGAGCATGTCCAGCTTGTGGGCGAACTCGTGGAGGACGACGTTCATGCCGCCGGCGTCCTCGGGATGGTCGAACCACGACAGCAGCACCGGGCCGTTCTCCCAGGCCTCGCCGGCCACCTCGTCGTCGAATTCGTGCACCACGCCGTCCTCGGTCATCTGCTTGCGCGGAATGACGAAGTCGCCCGGATAGACGATGACGCCGACCCAGCCGCGGTAGGAGTCGAGGCCGAGGTTGAGCACCGGCAGGCAGGCCTGCAGCGCGATGGAGAGCTGGATGTCCGGTGTCAGTTCCAGCCCCTGCGCGCCGTGCCATTCCTTCTGCGCGATGAATTCCAGCGCCATGCCGCGCAGGCGGGCGCGGTCTGCTTCGGATAGGTGATCCAGGAAGGGCAGGCCGGCTTCCACCCGCGACCACTGGCGCTCGGTGACTTCGGGCAGGGGCGGTTCGGCCTGGCCGAACAGCTTTTTCAGGGTGTCGAGCATAACTACAGCATAGCCCGCGTCATGCCCGCACGCGTGTGGTCAGGAAAATCCCCGCCAGGATGAGGACGATGCCGGCGAGGTGGTAGAGCGCCGGCTGCTCGCCGAGGAAAATCATCGAAAGAATGGTGCCGAAGGCCGGCATGAGGTGCATGAACTGGCCGGCGCGGTTGCCGCCGACCTCGGCCACGGCGCGGTTCCAGAAGATGAAGCCGAGCGCCGCCGGGAAGATGCCGGCGTAGGCGATGGCGGCGAAGGCCGGCAGGCCCGGCACGATGAGCCTGCCCGAGGCCATTTCCCACAGGTAGAAGGGCGCCAGCCCGATCAGGCCCCACAGCGTGACGGCGGCGAGGAAGGCGAGGGCGTGCAGCCCCGCCGGCCGGCGCGCCAGCAGCACGGTGTACAGCGCCCAGAAGAGCATCGCCGCCAGCACCCAGAGGTCGCCTTCGTTGGGGCGCAGTTCCGTCAGCCGCGCCAGCTCGCCGTGGGCGACGATGGCCACGATGCCCGAGAAGGACACCATCACCCCCAGCCATTCCAGCGGGCGCAGGCGCTTGCCGAACAGCGCCCAGGACAGGCCGATGATCATGATCGGCGTGGCCGAGGCGAGCAGCACGCCGTTGGTGGCGGTGGTGTGGGCGAGGCCGGTGTAGGTCAGCGCGTTGTGGCAGGCGCCGCCGAAGAGCCCGAGCATGGCCAGCACTTTCCAGTGGGCGAGGGTTTCTCGCCATTGCGCGCGCAAGTGCGGCCAGGCCCAGGGCAGCAGGCAGGCGAAGGCGATGACCCAGCGCCAGAAGGAAAGCGCGATGGGCGGCACGTCGCCGCGGATCCAGCGGCCGACCACCCAGTTGCCCGACCAGAACAGCACGGTCAGGGTCAGCAGGAGGTAGGCGAAGGCGCGCGAAGGGGCGGGGGAGGCGGACAAAAGTCAGTCGCTGCAGGACGGCGCGGTCAAACAGCGCCGCGCGTTTTCTGGCTGGAGAAATAGACGACCTTGCGGGCGCGCATCACATCGCCGAGCGGTCGATGTTCCATCAGCGCCGACCAGGGATCGAAGGCGGCCGCCTCCACCCTGTCCTGCAGCTGCCGGATTTCCTCCGAAGTGAAATCCTGCCTGGGCACATGCAGGCGGCCGACGGTGACGTAGGGCGCCGGCCAGTCCACCGAGGCGTCCTCGATGGGGGTGGTCGCCTCGTCCGTGAAGAACTGCAGCTGGAAGTCGAAGGCGAGGGGCGCCTGCCCCAGTCGATCCTGGATGTCCCGCGCCCAGTCCGACGCCGCGTTTTCGGCGGCGCGGCCGCTTGCCGGCAGCAGCCTCAGCCGCACGGCATAGGGCCCGCAGGCCATGGGCGCCGCGCTGAAGAAAGTTTCGCTGGCGAAGCCGCTGAAGGGCTTCGCCATGGTTTTCGCCAGGCGGCTGATAAGGCGCAGGCCGCCGCCGATGCCGTAGCGCCCGAAGACATATTTGAGGAGGGCGCCGCCGCCCCGCGTCACGGCCATCGCCAGGCCGACGAACTCGTCGCTCTTCGGGAAGGCGAAGGCCGGCTGGTTGATGAGCAGGAAGTCCTGGCTGGCGGCGTCGCCCGCGCCGAGCGCGCCGGGGCCCGCGACGCCGAACACCTTGATGGCGAAGCCGCGGATGTCCGGCTTGGCGTCGGCGGCCCGGGCCGGGTCGCCATTGGACAGGCGCACCCAGGCGGGGTGCCGGCCGGGCGCGGCGAACAGCCCGTGGCGCGCCGGCGCCGGCAGGCCGGGCAGCACCTCGAATTCGGCCTGCAGGCCGAGCAGCTGCTTGCGGTGCAGGGCGCGGCCGTTGCCGTATTTGCGCGACTTGCCCGCCTGCATGGCGGCGATGTCGCGCGCGTAGCGCTCGAAGCGTTCCGTTTCGTCCGGGGCGACCTGTTCGCGCCAATCCGTGCTGGGGAGCATTCCGTTTCTCCTTTTTTCCAGGCGTTCGCCCTGGGGTTGATCGAAGTCAAATCGATGCCCGATTTATGGCACCATTATGCCTATCAATGGCCCGAGCGGCGCTTCCCTGCGCCCGGCCATGATGGAGGAAGGAATGGGCGAGATCAAACCGCCGTCCGGCGAACCCGGGGCGCCGGCGGCAGCACAGCGCGAATACCTCTCCGACGACCCGCGCGACATCGGCTGGGTCAGGCAGAACGTGCCCTGCCAGACGGCCTGTCCGGCAGGCACCAACGTCCCGGTCTACATCCGGGAAATCATCGAGCGCCAGTACGGCCGCTCCTACGAAACCAACCGCGAAGCGAATGTCCTGCCCGGCGTGCTCGGCCGCATCTGCTCGCGGCCCTGCGAGTCGCAGTGCCGCCACGGCTGGGCCGGCAACGGCGAGCCGGTGGCGATCTGCCACCTGAAGCGCGTCGCGTCCGACCTGAAGGACGCCGGCCACCGCATCACCGAGCGCCTCTATTCGCCCACCGGCAAGCGGGTGGCCATCGTCGGCGCGGGACCGGCCGGCGTGTCGGCGGCGCACGACCTCTCGCTGCTCGGCCACGACGTGGTGATCTTCGAGCGCGAGGAGCGCCCGGGCGGCATGCTGCGCTACGGCATCCCGGAGTTCCGCCTGCCGCGCGGCACGCTGGACATCGAGATGCACAATGCCCTGCGCCTCGGCGTGCAGATGCGCACCGGGGCGGAGATCGGCAACGGCGCCGGCCAGATCCCGATGAGCAGGCTGGAAGCGGAATTCGACGCCGTGCTGCTCGCCACCGGCTGCATGGCGGCCTCGCCGCTGCCGCTGCAGGGCGAGTGGGAGAAGCGCGACCTGCGCGGCCTGGAGGGCGTCGAATACGGCCTGGATTTCCTTGTGCAGATGCACCGCGGCGTGAAGAAGACCGTCGGCAGGCGCGTGGCGGTGGTCGGGGCCGGCTTCACGGCGCTCGACTGCGCGCGCGTGGCGGCGCGGCTCGGCGCGCAGGAGGTGACCATCCACATCCGCACCGCCGAGGAATACATCCCGGTCACGCAGGAGGAGATCTTCGAGGCCAAGCGCGAGGGCGTGCGCATCAAGGGCCTGCGCACCCCGGTCGGCCTGACGGCGGAGGGCAACCGCCTGACCGGCATCGAGTTCGTGCAGAACCGCCTCGGCGGCTGGCGCAACAGCGGGCGCCGCCAGGCCATCCCCATCGAGGGCTCGGAGTTCCACGAGCCCTGCGACACGATCATCATCGCCATCGGCCAGCAGACGGTGAACGACTTTCTCGGCACCAAACTGGAACTCGACCGCTGGGGCAATGTGCGCGTCGGCGTGGATGGCATGACCTCGCACAAGGGTCTCTTTGCCGCCGGCGACTATGTCAACGGCGCCTCGACGGTGGTGCAGGCGGTCGGCCACGGCCGCCTGGTGGCGAAGCGCATCGACGCCTGGCTGATGGGCCGCGAGCGGCGCAAGCAGGTGGTGCGCATCGTGCCGGTGGAGAAGCCGCTGCGCGAGCGGGCCTTCGACTTCATTCCGCGCCAGCACATGCCGACCGCCCAGCTTGCCGAGCGCATGAAGGACGGCAAACACGAGGTCGAGCTCGGCCTCGACGAAAAGCTGGCCTTCGAGGAGGCCAAGCGCTGCTACCTGTGCAACCTGCGCTACGAGATCGACGTCGACCGCTGCATCTTCTGCCGCGCCTGCATCGAGGTGGCGCCGCGCAACTGCATCAAGCTGGTGCGCGGCGTGGAGATCAATGAGGACGGCGCCTACGGCAAGCTGCTGGAGACCAAGGAGTGGAACCAGGTCGGCGCCATCTGGATCGACAACAACGAGTGCATCCGCTGCGGCCAGTGCTACACCGCCTGCCCGGTGCAGTGCATCTCGATCTCGCGCTGCGAGCTGACGGAGGTGGAAATCTAATATGGCAACGGCCAAAAACGTACGTCATCACGTGGTCATCGGCAGCGGCGTCGCCGGCAGCCAGGCGGCGGAGACGCTGCGCGAATGCGAACCCGACGCCCGCGTCACCATCCTGACGCTGTCCAGCCTGCTCTTCTACAACCGCTACGACCTGCCAAAAGTGTTTCGCGGACACCGCGACTGGCGCGAGTTCCTCGCCTATCCCGCCGAGTACTACCGCGAGCGGCGCATCGGCATGCGGCGTTGCAGCCGCGTCGCCGGGGTGGATGCGAAGCGGCGCGCCATCCTGCTCGACCACAAGGAGGAAATCCGCTTCGACACGCTGCTGGTGGCCTCCGGCGGGCGCGGCTACGTTCCCGAGGAGCTGTCCGAGTTCCGTCCGTTGATGCATCCCTTCTCCAGCTACACCGAAGCCATGGTCGC
This sequence comes from Rhodocyclales bacterium, assembly GCA_016214145.1. GTDB lineage: Bacteria > Pseudomonadota > Gammaproteobacteria > Burkholderiales > Rhodocyclaceae > Desulfobacillus. Next base: position 707,477 of record JACRPA010000002.1, on the reverse strand, counting down.
CGCCAACGAGGTGCCCGACCGGGGCCACGTCATCATGCTCGGCGGCGACATGATCGGGCTGGACCTGGCGCGCACGCTGCTCGACACCCGCCACCGCGTCACCCTGGTGGCCGGCCCGCAGACGTTCTGGCCGCACGAGGTGGGCGCGGATGAGCGACCGGGGCTGGTTGCCGCGCTGGAGAAAATGGGCATCGAGGTGGTCGAGGGGGCGGACGCCGGCGGCATCGCCTCGATCGAGAAGGGCGCGCGCGGCCTGTCGTCGCGGCGCGTCCTGTTCAAGGACGGCACCGAGCTGTACGGCGACGTGGTGATGCCCTTCTTCGGCCTGGTGCCCTCGGTCGAGTTCATGCTCGGCTCGGGCGTCGACATCGAGCGCGGCCTGCTGGTCAACCCCGCCCTGCGCACCACCAACGAAGGCATCTATGCCGCCGGCGACGTCTGCCAGATATGGTCGGACGCCGAGCGGCGCTACCGCTTCTACTACGGCTGGAAGAACGTGCGGGCGATGGGCGACCTCGCCGCGCGCAACATCGCCGGCGGCGCCGACCCCTGGGTGCCGGCGCAGGACGAGACGCTGCACGTGACGGCGGACGGCAATATCCAGTCTCCTTTCTGGGAATACGAATAATGGCGACAGACATTCAAATTTCCATCGTCGGCTCGGCCGGCGACGGCACCATCGCCGCCGGCGAAATCCTGCGCGGCGCGCTGGCCGGCATGGGCTACAAGGTGATCAGCTTCGACGTCTATCCGCCGGAAATCCGCGGCTTCGGCAAGTGCATCGCGCGCATGCGCATCACCACCGAGCAGGCCTATTCGCTCAAGCACAAGTCCGACGTGCTGGTGTCGCTCGACGACAGCCATGCCATTCCGCACGCCGATGAAGTGCGCGAATGCGGCGCCGTGATCTACGAGCGCGGCTCCATCGTGCAGTTGCCCGAAGGCGGCCACATGAGCGCCCATATCGGGCCGGGCCAACTGCCCTATCCGGTGCCGATCCGCGAACTGTCCGAGAAGAGCACCGGCGCCAACCGCTCGCGCAACATCGTCGTGCTGGGATTCCTCGCCGGCCTGCTCAAGCTGCCCGCCGAGGCTTTCCAGAAGGCCATCGCCAAGAAGTTCAAGCGCAAGGCGGCAGCGGCGGAAGCCGGCGAGGCGGCCTTCCGCGCCGGGCAGGACTTCGCGGCGCAGACCTTCAAGCTCGACGACGTGCTGTTCGGTCCGCCGGTGTCCACCGTGGTGGCGGGCGCGACCGTCGAGATGATCAGCGGCAACGCCGCCATCGTGCGCGGCGCGCTGGACGCCGGCATCGACACTTTCTTCGGCTACCCGATCACGCCGGCCACCTCGATCATGGAGCGGCTGGCGACCGAGATGCCCAAGCGCGGCGGCCGCCTGCTGCAGACCGAAGACGAGATTGCGGCCATTTCCGCCGTCGTCGGCGCCGGTTTCGCCGGCGCGCGCGCGGCGACCTCGACCTCCGGGCCGGGCCTCTCGCTGATGGCGGAGATGCTCGGCATGGGCGTCATCGGCGAAGTGCCGAGCGTGGTATTCGTCTCGCAGCGCGGCGGGCCGTCCACCGGCATGCCGACCAAGACCGAGCAGTCCGACCTGCACATGGCGGTGTACGGCGGCCACGGCGACGCGCCGCGCATCGTCATCGCGCCGACCAACGTCGACGGCTGCTACCGCTGCGGCGGCAAGGCCTTCGAGATGGCCGAGGCCTACCAGACGCCGGTGATCGTGCTGATCGATCTGTATCTGTCCAACCGCTACGAGACGGTGGTGTTCCCGTCCCGTCCGCCCTTCGAGGCCGACACGAACCGCAAGCCGGGCAAGCTGGCGGCCGGCGCCCAGTACAAGCGCTTCGCCCTGACGGCCGACCATATCAGCCCGCGCGCCATTCCCGGCGAGAAGGGCAACATGCACGTCGTCACCGGCCTTGAGCACAACGAGCTCGGGCGCCCCAACGACTCGGCCGAAATGCACGAGGCGATGAGCCGCAAGCGGCACGAGAAGCTCAAGGCGGCGCTGCGGCATCCGGATTTCACCCACTTCAAGCGCTTCGGCGACGAGGGGCCGGTCGATGTCGGCGTGATCTCCTGGGGCTCGACCTTCGGCGAGTGCCTGGAGGCGATGATCAAGGCGCGTGGCGAGGGCATCCGCTGCGCCGCCATGAAGGTGGTGATGCTTTCGCCCTTCCCGACGCACGGCGTGACGGCCTTCATGACCGACTGCAAGCAGGTGCTGGTGCCGGAGCTGAACTACCAGGGACAGTTCGCCAACCTGCTGCAGGCCAATGTGGCGCGGCCGGTGACGCGGCTCAACCGCGTATCGGGCGAACCGATGAAGGTCGAGGACATCCTCGATGAAATCCGCCGCCTGGCCGGGCGGAAGGCGGCGCAGAAAGCCGCGTAGGCCCCGTAGGTCGGCCTTCAGGCCGACAGCAGCGGCCGGTGTCGGGCTGAAGCCCGACCTACATCGAAAGGAAACGACATGGGCGAAATCAAACCAATCTACCTCGAGGAAAAGCTCAAGGAAATCGAGGAGAGCGGGCGGCTCGACTACCGCTCCAAGACGCTGCCGACCTGGTGTCCGGGCTGCGGCTACTTTTCCATCGTCGAGGCGGTGGCCGCTTCGCTGTGCGAGCTGGGCATCCCGAACGAGAACGCGGTGATGGTCTCCGGCATCGGCTGCTCCTCGCGCTTCCCCTTCTTTGTGAACACCTACGGCATGCACACCCTGCACGGCCGCGCCCTGCCGGTCGCCACCGGCGTGAAAACCGCGAACGATGCGCTGACGGTGGTGGCGGTGGGCGGCGACGGCGACGGCTTCGCCATCGGCGGCGGCCACGTGCCGCACGCGGCGCGGCGCAACGTGGACATGACCTACCTGCTTTTCGACAACGGCATCTACGGCCTGACCAAGGGACAGACTTCCCCCCTCTCCGCGGTCGGCTTCCGCACGCCGACCTCGCCCTACGACAACCCGGACCGTCCGCTCAATGCGCTGCTGATGCTGCTCTCCCACGGCGCCAGCTGGGTCGGCCAGGCCTACGCCGGCCGGCCGGACCACCTGCACAGGATGATCACGCAGGCGATGGCGCATCGCGGCTTTTCCTACCTGCACATCCTGTCGCCCTGCGTCACCTTCGACAAGACGCACCGCACCTACCAGAACCTCGGCATGCAGGTGCGCGACCTGCCGGCCGACCACGATCCGACCGACCGACTGGCGGCCATGCGCGAAGCCATGAACGATGCGACGCCGGCGCTCGGCCTGTATTACCGCGAGGAGCGGCCCACCCTGGGCGACGCGCTCGACGGCCTGGTGGAGAAGGCCGGCGGCGAACTGCCCGGCAAGCCGGCCGCCAAGCCGGCGCGCAAGGCGGCGAAGCGCTAAAGTCAAAAGTCAGTCTCCGTGATACGGCGGCTTCGTCCGCCGCTGCGCCTTTTCGGCGATAATTCCCCCGTTGGCCCGATCTCCGGGCCGTTCCCGCATCCATCAAGTGGTCTCCGTCACCCATTCCATCGCCCAGGCCGGCGCCGAGGAAGCGCAGCTCGACCTGCTCGCCGAAGGCCTGCCGGCCGAATCGCGCGAACAACTCGCGCGTGCCGCCGGCTTCGCCAAGGCGCTCTACGCGGAGCGCCGCCTCGGCACGGGCGAGGAAGCCTGGCAGCACGCCGTCGGCATGGCGCTGGTGGCGGCCTCGCTGCGGCTGGACCTCGACACGCGACGGGCGGCGCTGCTCTTCGCCGTCTCCGACTATCTCGACGACGCCACGGAAAAGCTGACGGCCGAATTCGGCGCGCCGGTGGCGGAGCTGGTAGACGGCCTGCGCCGGCTGAAGGGCCTGCAACTGGTGACCGGCAAGGACGAGCGCGCGCAGAGCGTCAAGGCGCAGGCGGAAGTGCTGCGCAAGATGCTGCTTGCGATGTCGGCGGACATCCGCGTCGTGCTGCTGCGCCTGGCCAGCCGCACGCAGACCCTGCGCCACCTGGCCGACCGTCCCGAGGCGGAACGCAACGAGGTGGCGCGCGAAAGCCTCGACATCTACGCGCCGCTGGCCAACCGCATCGGCGTCTGGCACCTGAAGTGGGAGCTGGAGGACCTCTCCTTCCGCTTCCTCGAACCGGACACCTACAAGCGCATCGCGAAAAAGCTCGACGAGCGCCGCGTCGAGCGCGAGCAGTTCATCGACGAGGCGATCGCCCGCATGAAGGCCGAGCTGGCGGCGGCCGGCATCGAGGCCGAGGTGGCCGGCCGGCCCAAGCACATCTACAGCATCTACAGCAAGATGCGGGCGAAGCGCGTCGATTTCGAGGAAGTGTACGACGTGCGCGCGCTGCGCGTGCTGGTCGGCGACATCAAGGACTGCTACACCGTGCTCGGCATCGTGCACCACATCTGGCAGCCGATCCCGCAGGAGTTCGACGACTACATCGCGCACCCGAAGGGCAACAACTACCGTTCGCTGCACACCGCCGTGATCGGCCCCGGCGGGCGGGCGCTGGAAGTGCAGATCCGCACCCATGAGATGCACCGCCACGCCGAGCTGGGCGTCGCCGCCCACTGGCGCTACAAGGAAGGCGCCGGGCAGGATGCGCGCTACGACGACAAGATCGCCTGGCTGCGTCAGTTGCTGTCGTGGCGCGACGAGATCAGCGACTCCTCCGAGTGGGTGCGCCAGTTCAAGCGCGCCGCGCTCGACGACACCATCTACGTGCTGACGCCGCAGGGCCGCGTCATCGACCTGGCGAGCGGGGCGACGCCGGTGGACTTCGCCTACCGCCTGCACACCGACCTTGGCCACCGCTGCCGCGGCGCCAAGGTCAATGGCGCGCTGGTGCCGCTCAACACGCCGCTGCAGAACGGTCAGACCGTCGAGATCGCCACCGTCAAGCAGGGCGGGCCGTCGCGCGACTGGCTGCAGCCGGAGCAGGGCTATCTCGCCACCACGCGCGCGCGCGCCAAGGTGCGGCAATGGTTCACCGTGCAGGAGGAAGCCGAGACGCAGGCGCAGGGCCGCTCAATCGTCACGCGCGAGATGCAGCGCGAGGGCCAGTCGGGCGCCAATATCGACGAGCTGGCGCACAAGCTGGGCTTCGCAAACGCCGACGCGCTGTATCTCGCGGCGGCGAGGAACGAAGTCGGCCAACGCCAGTTGCAGACGGCGTTGCGCGGCGCGCCGGAGCAAGCGCCGGTCGAGCCGGAAATCCAGACGCGACGCAGCAAGGCAGGCAGCTCGGGCAGCCGCGTGCTCATCGTCGGCGTGGACAAGCTGATGACCCAGCTCGGCCGATGCTGCAAGCCGGCGCCGCCGGATGCCATCGCCGGTTTCGTCACGCGCGGCAAGGGCGTTTCCATCCACCGCGTCGATTGCAGCAACTTCCGCAACATGGGCGCGCGCAACCCGGAGCGGGTCATCGGCGTCGAGTGGGGCGGCGGCACGGACGCGCTCTACCCGGCGGACATCGTCGTCGAGGCGCAGGACCGCCAGGGCCTGCTGCGCGACATCTCCGAAGTGCTCTCGCGCGAGAAGATCAATGTCACGGCGGTGAACACCCTGTCGAAGCAGGGCAACGCCCGCATGGCCTTCACCATCGAGGTGAGCGGCGTCGCGCAACTGCAGCGTGCCTTGAAGCTGATCGAGGAGATCGGCGGCGTGGAGCGCGCCAGCCGCAGTTGAGGCGTTTGGAAAAGTCAGTCCCGGTGGTACGGCGAGCGGATGCTATCGACCCGTTGCGGCCGTTTGTCTGTAGGTCGGCCTTCAGGCCGACAGCGGCGGTTGCTCGGGCGCTCAAGTCGGGCTGAAGCCCGACCTACAAGGCCGCTCCTGGCCGGCAGCAGCCTCCCACCTCGTTATCTCGCCGTATTACGGGGACTGACTTTTTCGTGCCTGGGTGCGGAGGCTCAGCCGCTCAGGCCGCCGGCGCGGCGACGGACAGCTCGACGAGCAGCGCTTCCTGCGCCGAGAAGCCTTTCTTGCGCGAGCGCTTACGGCGGTAGTCGCCTTTGCCGTCCATTTCCCAGGCCTGGCTGTTGTCGGCCAGGTAGGGCATCAGGCCTTCCTTGAGGATGCGGCGCTTGAGCTTGGGCTCCAGCACCGGGAAGCACAGTTCGATGCGGCGGAAGAAGTTGCGCTCCATCCAGTCGGCGCTGGAGAGGTACATCTTCTGCGCGCCGTCGGCGTAGAAGTAGAACACGCGGGTGTGTTCGAGGAAGCGGCCGACGATGGAACGCACGCTGATGTTGTCGGAAAGCCCCTCGATGCCCGGCCGCAGGGCGCAGACGCCGCGGATGATGAGGTCGATGGTCACGCCGGCCTGCGAGGCGTCGTAGAGCGCCTCGATGATTTCCGGGTCGAGCAGGGCGTTCATCTTGGCGATGATGCGCACGCGCTTGCCGGCGCGGGCGTTGTCGGCTTCCGCGCGGATGGCGGCAAGCATGGCGTTGTGCAGGGTGAACGGCGCCAGCAGGAGGTGGTTGAGCTTGCTCGCCTTGCCGAGGCCGGTGAGCTGCTTGAAGACTTCGTTGACGTCGGCGCAGAGGCCGTCGTTGCAGCTGAGCAGGCCGAAGTCGGTGTACAGCCTGGCGGTGCGCGGGTGGTAGTTGCCGGTGCCCAGGTGCACGTAGCGGCGCAGCACGCTGCCGCCTTTGCCAGCCTCGTCACCTTCCTCGCGCCGCACCACCATGAGCATCTTGGCGTGGGTCTTGTAGCCGAACACGCCATACACGACATGGGCGCCGACCTCCTCCAGCCGCGAGGCCCAGTTGATGTTGGCCTCCTCGTCGAAGCGCGCCATCAGCTCGACCACCACCGTCACTTCCTTGCCCTGGCGGGCGGCGCGCAGCAGCAGCTCCATGAGGATGGAGTCGGTGCCGGTGCGGTAGATCGTCATCTTGATGGCGACGACGGCGGGATCGTCCACAGCCTGCTCGAGGAATTCGACGACCGGGCTGAACGACTGGTAGGGATGGTGCAGCAGCACGTCCTGCTTGCGGATGCTGGCGAAGACGTCGTAGTGCTTGGTCAGCACCTTGGGCAGGCCGGACTGGAAGGGCGGGTATTTCAGATCGGGGCGGTCGACCAGGTCGGGCACCTGCATCAGGCGCACCAGGTTCACGATGCCTGAAACGCGGTAGAGGTCGTCGTAGCCCAGCGCGAACTGCTGCAGCAGGAAGTCGGCCATGACCTCCGAGCAGTTGTCGGCGACCTCCAGGCGCACGGCGTCGCCGAAGTGGCGCTGCGGCAGCTCGCCCTGCAGGGCGAGGCGCAGGTTCTTGATCTCCTCTTCGTCCACCCACAGGTCGCTGTTGCGGGTTGCGCGGAACTGGTAGCAGCCGAGCACGTTCATGCCGGAGAACAGTTCGCCGACGTGGGCGTGCAGCACCGAGGAGAGGAAGACGAAGCCGTGCGGCACGCCGGCGATGGACTCGGGCAGCTGGATGACGCGCGGCAGCACGCGCGGCGCCTGCACGATGGCGGCGCCGGAACTGCGGCCGAAGGCGTCCTTGCCCTCCAGCTCGACGGCGAAGTTGAGGCTCTTGTTGAGCACGCGCGGGAAGGGATGCGCCGGGTCGAGGCCGATCGGTGTCAGCACCGGCATCACCTCGCGGAAAAAATAATCCTTGATCCAGGCCGCCTGCGTCTCGTTCCAGGAACTGCGGCGCAGGAAGCGGATGCCCTGCTTGTCCAGCGCCGGCAGCATGGCGTCGTTGAGCAGGGCGTACTGCTCCTCCACCAAGTCGTGGGCCTGGGCGGCTACGAGGCGGAAGACCTCGTGCGGCGTCAGGCCGTCGTTGCTGGGGGCGACGGCGCCGAGCTTGATCTGCTCCTTCAGGCCGGCGACGCGGATCTCGAAGAATTCGTCGAGATTGCTGGAGACGATGCAGAGGAAGCGCAGGCGTTCGAGCAGCGGCACGCCGCCGTCGGCCGCCTGGCCGAGGACGCGGCGGTTGAAGGCGAGCAGGGAAAGTTCCCGGTTGAGGAAATGCTCGGCGGGGAAGCGCCTGACGCTGGATGGCTTGTTCATTGCGTCCAATTGAATCAGGAATTCCTTATATGTTCAAGCCGGAGTGTATGACAGGCCTATGACGGGGAAATGACCGTGAGACGGCGCGGCGGCCTGTTAAAATTTGGCCATGGCTTACGAACTCGTCGCCGCAGTCGATCTGGGCTCCAACAGCTTCCGCCTGCAGGTCGGCCGGGTGGTGGACGACCAGATCTATCCGCTCGACTCCCTCAAGGAGCCGGTGCGCCTGGCGGCCGGCCTCACCGCGCAGAAAATCCTCGACGGCCCGTCGCAACTGCGCGCGCTGGAGGCGCTCGCCCGCTTCGGCGAGCGGCTGCGCGGCTTCGATGCCGGCGCCGTGCGTGCCGTGGCGACCAACGCCCTGCGCGTGGCGAAGAACGCGCCGCAGTTCCTCGCCCAGGCCGAGGCGGCGCTGGGCTTCCCCATCGAGATCATCGCCGGCCGCGAGGAGGCGCGCCTGATCTACCTCGGCGTCGCCCACACGCTGCCGAACCCGCGCACCCAGCAGCTGGTGGTCGACATCGGCGGCGGCTCGACGGAATTCATCATCGGACGCGACATCGAGCCGATCGAGCTGGAGTCGCTCTACATGGGCTGCGTCGGCTTCAGCCTGAAGTACTTCCCGCGCGGCCGCATCGAGAAATCCGGCATGAAGGAGGCCGAGCTGGCGGCGCGCAAGGAACTGCAGGCCATCGTGCGGCAGTACAAGAAGACCGGCTGGGAGGAGGCGGTCGGCTCCAGCGGCACCGCCAAGGCGCTGGCCGACATCCTCGAGATGAACGGCTTGTCCGAGGCGGGGGAGGCCGGCATCGCGCGCGACGGACTGGATCGCCTGCGCGGCATTCTGCTGCATGCCGGCGATATGGGGAGACTGACTTTGCAGGGCCTGCGGCCCGACCGCCTGCTGGTGCTGCCGGGCGGGCTGGCCATCATGCTGGCGGTGTTCAAGGAATTCGGCATCGAACACATGACATTCTCGGAAGGAGCGCTGCGCCTCGGCGTGCTCTACGACCTGCTCGGCCGCTACCACCACCAGGACCTGCGCAATGCCACGGTGCAGCAGTTCATGCGCCGCTACCAGGCGGACGCCAGCCAGGCGGCGCGGGTGGCGGCGACGGCGCGCGGCTTCCTCCTGCAGCTGCTGCCCGGGGCGGCCGCCGGGGAGCATCCCGATGCGCAGGTCCTCGACTGGGCGGCGCTGATGCACGAGATCGGCATCTCCGTGGCGCATTCCAGCTACCACAAGCACAGCGCCTACATCCTCGCCAATGCCGACATGCCGGGTTTCTCGAAGATGGACCAGGCGCGCCTGTCGCGCATCGTGCTGGCCCATCGCGGCAAGCTGGAGCGGGTGCAGGAGATCATGCCGGACAGCCTGGACTGGCTGCTCATCTTCAGCCTGCGCCTGGCCGTGATCCTGCATCGCTCGCGCGACGATGCGCCCCTGCCGGCCATCACGGTGCGGCGCAACGAGCGGGGGTTCGGCGTCGGCGTCGATCCCCATTGGCTGGCCGCCTCGCCGCTTTCGGCGGCGGCGCTGGAGGAGGAGGGCCGGCAGTGGTCCGGTCTGGGCATGGACATCAGGATCAAGGCCGGGCGCGGCAAATCGCAGGCTGCGGCATAATGCGTCGTCATCCCGCCTCAACAGGCGGCGGGAAAGGTCAATCGAGGGAGACAGGGTGAGCGGCGCAAGCTTGACGCTTGAGACGGATGCCGAAGGCCGGCGCTGGCTGCGCCTGGCGGGCGAGTGGCGCCTGATGGCGCTGGCGCCACGCTACGCAGCCCTGATCGCCGAGCTGACGACGCGTGCGGCGGAGGCCGATCTCGGCTGGGACATCCGCGGCATCGAGTCGCTGGATTCCGTCGGCGCCATGATGCTGTGGCGCGCCTGGGGACAGCGCTTCCCGGACAATCTGACGACGCGCGACGAGCTGGAGCCGGTGTTCGCGCGGCTCTACGCCGCCGGCAAGCTGAAGGAAACCGGGCCGGCGCCCAGGCTGCCGTTCGAGTGGGTCGTCACCGTCGGCGGCCTCAGCCTGCGCCTGTGGCGGCACCTGGTGGATTTCACCGCGCTGGTCGGCCAGCTCATGCTCGACGTCGCCCACGTCGTGCGCAACCCCCGCGAGGGGCCCTGGCGCGAGAGTTCGGCCAACCTGTACAAGAGCGGCGTGCGCGCCATGCCGGTCACGGCGCTGGTCGGCTTCCTCATCGGCATCGTGCTGTCCTACCTGTCCGCGCTGCAGCTGAAGAACTTCGGCGCCGACATCTTCATCGTGAACATCCTCGGCATGGGCATCATCCGCGAGCTGGGGCCGGTGCTGGTGGCGGTGCTGGTGGCGGGGCGCTCCGGTTCGGCCATGACGGCCCAGCTCGGCGTGATGCGCGTCACCGAGGAGATCGACGCCCTGGCGACGATGGGCGTCTCGCGCAGCCTGCGGCTGGTCTTCCCGAAGGTCGCCGCGCTGGCGCTGGCGATGCCGCTGCTGGTGCTGTGGACCAGCTCGATTGCGCTCATGGGCGGCGCGGTTTCCGCCCAGTTCCAGCTCGACATTTCCTACGGCTTCTTCATCGACACCCTGCCCAAGGTGGTGCCGGTGGCCAACCTGTACATCGCGCTGGCCAAGGGCGTCACCTTCGGCATCCTGGTGGCGCTGGTGGCCTGCCACTTCGGCCTGCGCGTGCGGCCGAACACGGAAAGCCTGTCGTCGAACACCACCGCCTCGGTGGTGAGTTCGATCACCGTCGTGATCCTGGTCGATGCCGTGTTCGCCATCGCCACGCGCAGCATCGGGTTGCCCATATGACCGCCATCCCCCCCTCCCCCTTCCCGAGGAAGGGGGTGACAGAGGTTCAGCTGCGCACAGCGCAGCTTCCGCGCATTGACTTGCCGCCTCCTTGGGACGGCCCGGCGGAGGCGGCATGACCGCCGTCATCGAAGTCGACCACCTGTCCACGCGCTTCGACGAGCACTGGGTGCACCGCGATCTGAACCTCGTCATCGAGGAGGGCGAGGTGATGGCGCTGGTGGGCGGCTCGGGCAGCGGCAAGACGACGCTGCTGCGGCAGATGGTCGGCCTGCTGCATCCGACCAAGGGGCAGATCCGGCTCTTCGGCGAGCCGCTGTTCACGGGCAATGCGGAGCAGGAGCGCAACCTGCGCCGCCGTTTCGGCATGCTGTTCCAGTACGGCGCGCTGTATTCCTCCTTCACCGTCTTCCAGAACATCGCCTTTCCGCTGCGCGAGCTGGGCGTCGTCGACGAGAAACTGATCCACGACCTGGTCATGCTCAAGCTCTCGATGGTGGAATTGCTGCCGCGCCATGCCTGGCTGATGCCGTCCGAACTCTCCGGCGGCATGATCAAGCGCGTCGCCCTGGCGCGCGCCCTGTCGATGGAGCCGGAACTGCTGCTGCTCGACGAGCCGACGGCAGGCCTCGACCCGGACCGCAGCGAGTCCTTCGTGCGGTTGATCCGCAGCCTGCACGAGCAGCTCGGGCTGACCGTGGTGCTGGTGACGCACGACCTCGACACGCTGGCCGGCCTGGCGGCGCGCGTTGCGGTGCTGGCCGAACAGCGTATACTCGCGCTGGGATCGGTTCAGGAAATAATGAAAGTAGACCATCCCTTCATCCGCAACTTCTTCTGCTGCGACCGGGCTCAGCGGGCGCTGCAGAGCCGCATGTCCGAGGAAAAAGTCTAATTATGGAAAGCCGGGCTCACGCGCTTGCCGCCGGGATCTTCACCTTGCTCCTCGGGCTGGCCAGCGCCCTCGCCGTCTTCTGGCTGTCCGGCAAGCGGGAAGCCACCAACGATTACGTCCTGGTGACGCAGAAGAGCGTCAGCGGACTCAACACCCAGGCCCAGGTGCGCTTCCGCGGCCTTCGCGCCGGCAAGGTGCGCGACATCGGGCTCGATCCGAAGGATCCGCGCAACATCCTCATCGCCATCAGCATCGATGCCGACATGCCGGTGACCAAGGGCACCACGGCGCGCCTCAACTACCAGGGCGTCACCGGGCTGGCCTCCGTCCTCCTCGAGGACAAGGGCGAAAACCTCGAACCGCTCAAGGGCACCGACGACGAGCCGCCGCGCATCGCGCTGCAGCCGAACTTCATGGACACCCTGGGGGATGACGCCACCGAGCTGATGACCCGGATGCGCCAGGTCGCCGAGCGCACTACCGCGCTTCTCTCGGAACAGAACGTCAAGAACATCGGCAAGACGCTGGCCAATGTCGAGACGGCCACGGCCGGAATTTCCGGCAGCTTGAAGGACCTGCCGCAGGTGATGGCTTCGCTCAAGCAGGCGCTCAACGAGGAGAACATGAAGCGCCTGAGCGTGACGCTGGCCAACATGGAGAAGGCCAGCGGCGAGGCGGCGCCGCTGATCGCCAACCTGCAGGGCGTGTCGAAAAAGCTCGACGCGCTGCTGGGCGAGACGGGCGGCGAAATTACGCAGACCACGTTGCCCCGGCTGAATGTCCTGCTGCAGGAGCTGTCCGTCAATTCCCGCCAGATGTCGCGCCTGCTCGACCAGATCGAGGAGTCTCCCAGCATGCTGATATTCGGCCGCGAAGCGCGTCGCCCCGGTCCGGGCGAAGCGGGATTCGCAGCAAAATGAGGACGCCATGAAGAAGACGATGCTGCTTGCCGCCCTGCTGCTCGCCGGCTGCGGGGTCGGGTCCAAATCGACGTCGAATGTCGCCTATTTCGATCTGGGCGCGGTGCAGCCGGTGCCGAACAACCGCATCGTCGCCAGCCTGCGCAGCATCGACGTGTTCGCCGTGTCCTGGCTGGACTCCTCGGCCATCCAGTACCGCCTGCTCTATGCGGCCAACCAGCGGCGGCAGAACTATGCCGAGAGCCGCTGGGTGGCGCCGCCGGCGGAACTGGTCGGCCAGACCTTGCGCAAGCGCATGCTGTCCGGCGAGGCGGGCGGCGCCTGCCGACTGCGTGTCGATCTGGACGAGTTCGCCCAGGTCTTCGACACGGCCAGCGCCAGCCGGGTCGTGCTGGAGGCGCGGGTGCAGCTCGTTGCGCCGACCGGCGGCGACATCCTGGCGCGGCGCAGCTTCAACCTGTCGCGCCCGGCCGCCAGCGCCGATGCGGGCGGCGGGGTGGCGGCCCTGGCCGGGGCGGTCGAGGCGCTCTCCACGGAATTGCACGACTGGCTGGGCGGGCTTGACCGGACTTCCGCCTCGGGATTGAATATCGTTCAGCGCTGCCGCTGATCCGGATTCCGGGCGTGCCGGCCGCTCAACCTGACGAGAGACCCATGCCGGAACATCCCTACCAGGACGGCCTCGACAAGAACGCCGCCAACTACACGCCCCTGTCCCCGCTGTCGTTCATCGAACGGACGGCGACCGTCTACCCGCAGCGGACTTCCGTCATCCATGGCGCGCGCCGTTTCACCTGGGGCGAGACCTATGCCCGCTGCCGCCGGCTGGCTTCCGCCCTGCAGGCGCGCGGCATCGGCAAGGGCGACACCGTCGCGGCGATGCTGTCCAATACGCCGGAAATGGTGGAATGCCATTTCGGCGTGCCGATGAGCGGCGCCGTGCTCAATACGCTGAATACCCGCCTGGATGCCGAGGCCATCGCCTTCATGCTCAATCACGGCGAGGCGAAGGTCCTCATCGCCGACCGCGAGTTCTCGCCGACTGTCTCCAGGGCGCTGGCGCAGGCCGGGCGCGACTTGCTGGTGATCGACGTGGACGATCCCGAGTACGTTGGGCCGGGCGCACGGCTGGGCAGCGTCGAATACGAAGCTTTCCTGGCTTCGGGCGACCCGCAGTTCGCCTGGCAGGGGCCGGCCGACGAATGGGATGCCATCTCGCTCAACTACACCTCGGGCACCACCGGCAACCCGAAGGGCGTGGTCTACCACCATCGCGGCGCCTATCTCAACGCCACCTCGAACATCGTTTCCTGGGGCATGCCGCCGCACGCGGTGTACCTGTGGACGCTGCCGATGTTCCACTGCAACGGCTGGTGCTTCCCGTGGACCATGGCGGCCAATGCCGGCACCAACGTCTGCCTGCGCCGCGTCGAGGCGAAACCGATCCTCGACGCCATCCGGGAACACAAGGTGACGCACTACTGCGGCGCGCCGATCGTGCATTCCATGCTGATCAACGCGCCGGCGGAGTGGCGCGCCGGCATCGGGCACAAAGTCAGCGCCCTGGTGGCGGCGGCGCCGCCGCCGGCCTCGATGATCGAGGGCATGAACACGATCGGCTTCGACATCACGCACGTGTATGGCCTGACCGAGACCTACGGCCCGGCCGCGGTGTGCGCCAAGCACCCCGAGTGGAGCGATCTGCCGCTGGAGGAGCAGGTGCGCCTGAACGGCCGCCAGGGCGTGCGCTACCACATGCAGGAAGGCGTCACGGTGATGGATCCGGAGACGATGCAGCTCGTGCCGCGGGACGGCGAAACCATGGGCGAGATCATGTTCCGCGGCAACATCACCATGAAGGGCTACCTGAAGAATCCGCAGGCCACCGAGGAGGCTTTTCGCGGCGGCTGGTACCACTCCGGCGACCTGGCGGTGATGCAGCCGGACGGCTACGTCAAGATCAAGGACCGCTCCAAGGATGTCATCATCTCCGGCGGCGAGAACATCTCCTCGGTCGAGGTGGAGGACGTGCTCTATCGCCACGCCGCGGTGCTGGCGGCGGCGGTGGTCGCCGCGCCCGACCCGAAATGGGGCGAGGTGCCCTGCGCCTTCATCGAGCTGAAGGAGGGCGCGCAGGCGACGGAGGCGGAGTTCATCGCTTTCTGCCGCGAGCGCATGGCGCGCTTCAAGGTGCCCAAGAAGGTGGTGTTCGGCCCCCTGCCGAAGACGTCCACCGGCAAGATCCAGAAATTCGTCCTGCGCGAGAAGGCGAAATCGACGCAGGCCATCGAATGACAACCTGTAGGTCGGGCTGTAGGTCGGGCTTCAGCCCGACTTGGGCCTGTCGGCCTGAAGGCCGACCTACGCGGCGAGGCCGCAAGGAGAACTAATGAGCGCTGTCATGCAATCCTCCAACGAACCGCTGCTGCTGCGCCGCGACGACAACGGCGTGGCGACCCTCACATTGAACCGGCCGGGCCAGTTCAATTCCCTCTCGGATGCGCTGATCGACGAGTTGCAGTCGGCGCTGGATGCCATCGCCCGGGACAAGTCCGTGCGCGTCGTCGTGCTGGCCGGCGCCGGCAAGGCCTTCTGCGCCGGCCACGACCTGAAGGAGATGCGTTCCCATCCGGACAAGGCCTACCAGCAGGCGTTGTTCAGAAAATGCGGCAGGATGATGATGAAGCTGGTCGAGTTGCCGCAGCCGGTGGTCGCGCGGGTGCACGGTATGGCCGTGGCGGCGGGTTGCCAGCTGGTCGCCATGTGCGACCTGGCGGTCGCGGCCAGCGAGGTGAAGTTCGCCGTCTCCGGCGTCAACCTCGGCCTGTTCTGCAGCACGCCTGCCGTGCCGCTGTCGCGCAACCTGCCGCGCAAGCAGGCCTTCGAGATGCTGGTGACCGGGGAGTTCATGGACGCGGCCACGGCCTGCGCGCGCGGACTGGTCAATCGCGTCGTGCCGGCCGGCGAGCTGGATGCCGAGGTGAAGAAGCTGACCGATTCGATCTGCGCCAAGTCGCCGCTGGCGGTGGCGATGGGCAAGCAGGCGTTCTACAAACAGGGCGAGATGGGACTGGATGCCGCCTACCAGCTGGCGGCCGAGACCATGGCCTGCAACATGATGGCGGAGGATGCGCAGGGCGGCATCGACGCCTTCGTCGCCAAGCAGCCCATGCCGCAATGGAAAGGCCGGTAGCAGAGGCCGGCAATTCCGGTTAATATGAATTCTTGATGTAAATCAAAATAACTGCCAAGAGGCAGAGGGTGGAGTGGCAGAGGACTACATTCTCGAGACAAGAAACCTCGTCAAGGAATTCAAGGGTTTCATCGCCGTCAACGACGTCAGCCTGAAGGTCAGGCGCGGGCACATCCACGCGCTGATCGGCCCGAATGGGGCCGGCAAGACCACGGTCTTCAACCTGCTCACCAAGTTTCTCGGTCCGACGCGCGGCAGCATCCACTACAACGGCGAGGACATCACGCCGGAACATTCGGCGCAGATCGCCCGCCGCGGCATCGTCCGCTCCTTCCAGATTTCCGCCGTCTTCCCGCACCTGACCGTGCTGGAGAACGTACGCATCGCGCTGCAGCGCAAGCTCGGCATTTCCTTCCATTTCTGGCGTTCCGACCGGAGCCTGGAGGCCCTCAACGGCCGCGCCATGGAACTGCTCGCCCAGGTGGGGCTGGAATCCTTCGCCGGCATGGTGGCCGTGGAACTGCCCTACGGCCGCAAGCGCGCGCTGGAGATCGCCACTACGCTGGCGCTCGAACCCGAACTGATGCTGCTCGACGAACCGACCCAGGGCATGGGCCACGAGGACGTCGACCTGGTGCGGGATCTCATCAAGAAAGTCTCGGCCAACCGCACCGTGCTGATGGTCGAGCACAACATGGGCGTCGTGGCGGGCATCTCCGACACGATCACCGTCCTGGCGCGCGGCGCCGTGCTGGCGGAAGGCCCCTATGCCGAGGTGTCGAAGAACCCGGCGGTGATCGAAGCGTACATGGGTACGGCACACTGATGACCGCCGCGGAATACCTGCGTGTCACCGACCTGCACGCCTTCTACGGCGAGTCGCACATCCTGCACGGCATGGATTTCCGCGTAAACAGCGGCGAATGCGTCACCCTGCTGGGGCGCAACGGCGCCGGGCGCACCACGACCCTGAAGGCCATCCTCGGCCTGACCGGCCGGCGCACCGGCTCGGTCATGCTCAACGGCCGCGAGGTGATCGGCTGGCCGACCCACCGCATCGCCCATCTGGGCGTCGGCTACTGTCCGGAGGAGCGCGGCATCTATGCCAGCCTGTCGACCGAGGAGAACCTGATGCTGCCGCCCCAGGTCGGCAGCGGCGGCATGCCGGTCGAGGAGATCTACCGGATGTTCCCCAATCTGGAGGAACGCAGGCAGAGCCAGGGCTCGCGCCTGTCGGGAGGCGAGCAGCAGATGCTGGCCATGGCGAGAATATTGCGAACTGGCGCAAGGCTGCTGCTGCTCGACGAGATTTCCGAGGGCCTGGCCCCGGTCATCGTGCAGAAGCTGGGCGAGGTGATCCGCAGTCTGAAGGAGAAGGGCTTCACCGTCATCCTGGTGGAGCAGAATTTCCACTTTGCCGCGCCGCTGGCCGACCGCCTGTACATCGTCGAGCACGGGCGCATCGTGGCGGAGATCGGCAGAGACGAACTGGAACAGAAGCAGGCTTTGTTGCACGAGTACCTTGGAGTTTAACCAGTCAAGAGGAGAGAGAGATGAAACGCAAATTGATCGGCGCCCTGGTCGGCGCCGCCGTGGTGTCCCTCGCAGCTGGACAGGCGTTCGCCCAGAAAGGGGCGGCTAAGCTGTCCGGCGACATGGTGAAGATCGGCGTCCTCACCGACATGTCCGGCGTCTATTCCGACCTGGGCGGGCAGGGCTCGGTGACGGCCGCGCAGATGGCCATCGACGACTTCAAGGCGCAGGCCAAGCCGTCCTGGAAGATCGAGCTGGTCTATGCCGACCACCAGAACAAGGCGGACGTCGGCTCCAACAAGGCGCGCGAGTGGTACGACACGCAGGGCGTGGATATGATCACCGACGCGCTCAACTCGGCGGTGGCGCTGGCCGTCTCCAAGGTGACGCTGGAGAAGAAGCGCATTTTGCTGGATACCGGCGCCGCCTCGACGCGGCTGACCAACGAGGACTGCTCGCCCAACACGGTGCATTACGTCTACGACACCTACGCCCTGGCCAACGGCCCCGGCAAGGCCGTCACCAAGCAGGGCAAGGATTCCTGGTACTTCCTCACCGCGGACTACGCTTTCGGCCATTCGCTGGAAAAGGACACCATGGACGCTGTGAAGGCCAACGGCGGCAAGGTGATCGGCGCGGTGCGCCATCCGCTGAATGCCTCCGACTTCTCCTCCTTCCTGCTGCAGGCGCAGGCTTCCAAGGCGAAGGTGGTCGGCCTGGCCAATGCCGGCGGCGACACCATCAACTCGATCAAGGCGGCCAACGAGTTCGGCCTGACCAAGACCCAGACCATCGTCGGCCTGCTCACCACCATCATCGACATCCACGCGCTCGGACTGCCGACCACGCAGGGCATGATGTTCACCGAGGGCTTCTACTGGAACCTCAACAACGAGACGCGCGAGTGGAGCCGCAAGTTCTTCGGCAAGCACAAGAAGATGCCGTCCATGCTGCACGCCGGCACCTATTCGGCCGTGATGACCTACCTCAAGGCGGTGCAGGCTACAGGCACCGACGAGGCGGATGCGGTGATGAAGCACCTCAAGGCGACGACGATCAACGACATGTTCGCCAAGGGCGGCAAGATCCGCGAGGACGGCCGCATGGTGCACGACATGTACCTGGTCGAGGTGAAGAAGCCGGCCGAATCGAAGGAGCCGTGGGACTACTACAACATCAAGGCGGTGATCCCCGGCAGCGAGGCCTTCCAGCCGATGTCGCTGTCGCGCTGCCCGCTGGTGAAGAAATAGAAATGGATTTGTAGGTCGGGCTTCAGCCCGACGACGGCGCGTGGTTCGCCTGCGTCGGCCTGAAGGCCGACCTACATGAAGACATGACTGAGATTTTCGGCATCCCCATCCAGGCCTTCATGGGCCAGCTCATGCTGGGCCTGGTCAATGGCTCGTTCTACGCCATGCTGAGCCTGGGGCTGGCCGTCATCTTCGGCATGCTCAACATCATCAACTTCGCCCACGGTGCGCTGTACATGGCCGGGGCGATGCTGGCCTGGATGGGGCTGAACTACTTCGGCATCGGCTACTGGTGGTCGCTGCTGCTGGCGCCGCTGGGCGTCGGCGTCATCGGCATCTTCATCGAGCGCAGCATGCTGCAATGGCTCTACAAGCTCGACCACCTCTACGGCCTGCTGCTCACCTTCGGCCTGGCGCTGATCCTCGAGGGCCTGTTCCGCGACCTCTACGGCGTGTCGGGCCTGCCGTATTCGATTCCGGAGGAGTTCGCCGGCGCCTACAACCTCGGCTTCATGTTCCTCCCCAAGTACCGCGCCTGGGTCATCCTCGCCTCGCTGCTGGTGTGCTTCGCCACCTGGTTCGTCATCGAGAAGACGCGGCTCGGCGCCTACCTGCGCGCGGCGACGGAGAATCCCAAGCTGACCCAGGCTTTCGGCATCAACGTGCCGCTGATGGTGATGCTGACCTACGGCTTCGGCGTGGCGCTGGCGGGCTTCGCCGGCGTGCTGGCGGCGCCGGCCATGCAGATCAGCCCCCTGATGGGCTCCAACCTCATCATCGTCGTCTTCGCCGTGGTGGTGATCGGCGGCATGGGCTCCATCCTCGGCTCCATCGTCACCGGCCTCGGCCTCGGCGTGATCGAGGGACTGACCAAGGTGTTCTATCCGGAAGCCTCCTCGACGGTGGTCTTCATCATCATGGCCATCGTGCTGCTGGTGCGGCCGGCCGGCCTGTTCGGGAGGGAAAAGTGAACCGGCAGTTGATCGGCTACGGCATCCTGCTGGCGCTGATGCTGGCGGCGCCGGCAGTGCTCTATCCGGTGCTGGTGATGAAGATCCTCTGCTTCGCGCTCTTCGCCTGCGCCTTCAACCTGCTGATCGGCTTCACCGGGCTGCTCTCCTTCGGCCATGCCGTCTTCCTCGGCACGGCGGGCTACGTCGCCGGGCACAGCATCAAGGTGTGGGGTTTCCCGCCGGAACTCGGCCTGATCGCCGCCGCGCTGGCGGCCGCCGCGCTGGGCTGGGTGATCGGCAGCCTGGCCATCCGCCGCTCGGGCATCTATTTCGCCATGATCACCCTGGCGCTTGCGCAGATGATGTACTTCTTCTTCCTGCAGGCGCCCTTCACCGGCGGCGAGGACGGGCTGCAGGACGTGCCGCGCGGCAAGCTGCTCGGCTTCATCGATCTCGCCGACGACTACAACCTCTACTACTTCGTCCTGGCGGTCTTCGTCTTCGCCTTCTGGCTGATCCACCGCACCATCCATTCCCCCTTCGGCCAGGTGCTGAAGGCCATACGCGAGAACGAGGCGCGCGCCATCTCGCTCGGCTACGACGTGGCGAAGTACAAGCTGCTGGCCTTCGTGCTCTCCGCCGGCCTGGCCGGGCTGGCCGGCGCCACCAAGACGCTGGTGTTCCGCTTCGCCACCCTGACCGACGCCCACTGGCACACCTCGGGCGAGGTGGTGCTGATGACGCTGCTCGGCGGCATGGGCACGGTGTTCGGACCGGTGGTCGGCGCCGCCACCATCGTCACCCTGCAGAACGAGCTGGCCGACAAGGTCGGCTCGCTCGTCACCGTCATCATGGGCGCGATCTTCGTCGTCTGCGTGCTGGCCTTCCGCCGCGGCATCGTTGGCGAGCTGGGGGCGCTGTACAAGAAGATGCTGGGCGGCAAAGGGTAGGTCGGCCTTCAGGCCGACGACCACGCCGATGTCGGCCTGAAGGCCGACCTACCGAGCGATCCGGTCGGCGATCCAGCGCTTCATTTCGTCCATGTCGGCATCGAACTTGCCGCAGCTCATCAGGCTCAATCCGAACACGTAGGCGTAGAGCAGCAGGCTGCGGCTGGAGGCCTCCAGCGGCGGCATGCCGCGCGCCTCGAAGCCCTTGCGGCCGAACTCCAGGCGGGCGGCGTCGACTTCCTCGACCACCGCGGCGGCGGCCGCATCGCGCCGCGCCCAGTCGCGCATGGCGATCTCGATCAGCATGCCCTTGCGGTTGCGGTTGGCGCTGTATACGTCGATGACGTGATAGGCGCGCGGCAACTCCTCTCCCGGCAGGGCGCGCGTCTGCTTCTGGATGTCGCGGATGCGGCCGTCCTTCCAGGTGTCCAGCACGGCGTCGAGGAGATCGCGGCGGTCCTTGAAGTGCCAGTAGAAGCTGCCCTTGGTGACCTTCAGGCGCTTCGCCAGCACCTCGACGCGGATGCCGTCGAGGCCCTTCTCGGCGAGGATGTCGAGGGCGCCCTTGATCCAGGCGGCGCGGTCCAGCTGTTGTCGGTTCGGCTCTGGTTTGGCCATTGTCGTCGGGCGTATTGAAAAGACCGGAAGCTTGCGCTAGGATACGCCTTCCATACGGTAGCGTATGGAAGAATTCTGCCGGCAACGCCCGGCCGTGTCAAACCCTCCGGCCCGGTGCCATAATCCGGCGGAGGAGAGGCGGCCGCGCGCGGCGCGGCGTTTGCACTAACGCAAAGGAGAACAGGTTTGAAGATCCTCATACCGGTCAAGCGCGTCGTTGATTACAACGTCAAGGTGCGCGTCAAGGGCGACGGTTCCGGCGTGGACCTCGCCAACGTCAAGATGTCGATGAATCCCTTCGACGAGATCGCCGTCGAGGAGGCGGTGCGGCTGAGGGAAGCCGGCATCGCCACCGAGGTCATAGCGGTGAGCTGCGGCATGGCCGCCTGCCAGGAGACCCTGCGCACGGCGCTGGCCATCGGCGCCGACCGCGCCATCCTGGTCGAGAGCGACGTCGAACTGCAGCCGCTGGCGGTGGCCAAGCTGATGCAGGCGGTGGCCGCGAAGGAGGGTCCGCAACTGGTCATCTTCGGCAAGCAGGCCATCGACGACGACGCCAACCAGACCGGCCAGATGTTTGCCGCCCTGATGGGCTGGCCGCAGGCCACCTTTGCCTCCAAGGTCGTCATCGCCAATGGAAATGCCACGGTGACGCGCGAGATCGACGGGGGCCTGGAGACCGTCGAAATGAAGCTGCCGGCGGTGGTCACCACCGACCTGCGCCTGAACGAGCCGCGCTATGCCACGCTGCCCAACATCATGAAGGCCAAGAAGAAGCCGCTCGACACGCTGAAGCCGGCCGACCTCGGCGTCGATGTGACGCCGCGCCTGACCACGCTGAAGGTCGCCGAGCCGCCCAAGCGCGCCGGCGGCGTCAAGGTGGCGGACGTCAAACAACTGGTCGACAAACTCAAGAACGAAGCGAAGGTGATCTGATGGCCATTCTCGTTATCGCCGAACACGACAACGCGTCGCTCAAGGCTGCGACGCTGAACACCCTGACCGCCGCGAAGAAGATCGGCGGCGAAATCCACGTGCTGGTGGCGGGCAGCGGCTGCGCTGCCGCCGCCCAGGCCGCCGCGCAGCTCGACGGCGTCGCCAAGGTGCGCGTCGCCGACGGCGCACCCTACGCCGGGCAGTTGCCGGAGAACCTGGCCGCGCTGGTCGTCGCCCATGCCGCAGGCTACACGCACATCCTTGCGCCGGCCTCGACCTTCGGCAAGAACTTCCTGCCGCGCGTGGCGGCGCTGCTCGACGTGGCGCAGATTTCCGAAATCGTCGCGGTCGAATCCGCCGACACCTTCGTGCGCCCGATCTATGCGGGCAACGCGCTGGCGACGGTGAAGAGCGCCGACAGCGTGAAGGTCATCACGGTGCGCGGCACCGCCTTCGAGGCTGCAGGCCAGGGCGGCTCGACCGCCATCGAGGCGCTGGCGACGAATGCCGATCTGGGCGTCTCGAAGCTCATTGGCCGCGAGCTCACCAAAAGCGCGCGGCCCGAGCTGGGCGCCGCCAAGATCATCGTTTCCGGCGGCCGCGGCATGGGCAGCGGCGAGAACTACCACAAGGTGCTCGAGCCGCTGGCCGACAGGCTCGGCGCGGCGCTGGGCGCTTCCCGCGCGGCGGTTGACGCGGGCTTCGTGCCGAACGACTACCAGGTCGGCCAGACCGGCAAGATCGTCGCGCCGGACCTCTACATCGCCGTCGGCATCTCGGGCGCCATCCAGCACCTGGCCGGCATGAAGGACAGCAAGGTGATCGTCGCCATCAACAAGGATCCCGAGGCGCCGATCTTCCAGGTGGCCGACTACGGCCTGGTGGCCGACCTGTTCCAGGCCGTACCGGAACTGGTGGCCGAACTGGGCTGAGCGCCGATGGGCCGGCGTCGCGTGGCGGGCTGGCTGGCGACGACCATGCTGCTTGTCGCACGGGCTGCCCTGGCGGTTCCCTCCGCGATGCAGATGGAGCCGGTGATGCAGTTGGCCTGGCAACTGTCAGCGCCCGCCGCCAGCGAGGACGAGCGCGACCTGCTGCGGCGCGAATATCGCCTGATCCAGGGAGCCGGCGAATTCTGGGTCGGCTTCGACAATCTCAATGCACGCATTCACGGCACGGCCGACATGGTCAGCAGTTTGCGCGTCCTGATCGAAGGCGCCCCGGCGCCGCGACCGCAGCGGTTGCTGGCCGGCCTGGATAAGACACCCGCCGAGCCGGCGCCGATTGCGATGGCATTGCCCGGGGCATCGGTTCCGCTAGCGGGTCCGGTCAGGGAGAAGGGCGGCATGGTGTGGCCGCTGGCCGGCGCCGTACTGGGGGGGCTGACTTTGTTCCTGTTCAGGATGCGCCGTGCGCAAGGCCAGCCGCGCCCGGCTGTCGTGGCGCGCTCCCCGGCGGCACCTGATGTCCCGCCGGAGCCCGAAGCGCCGCCGCAAGCCGACGAAGCTGCGGATGGCCTGAAGCGGCACACGGTTCCCGCGCCGGAGGCGGCGCCGTCCCTGCCCGTCGATCCGGTACGCGAGGAAATGGACCACGCCCTCGGTCTCGCCGAGGTGATGCTGAGCTACGGCCGCACGACGGGAGCCATGCAGGCGCTCAAGGATTACCTGCACGACCACCCGGCGACATCCTTGCGGCCGTGGCTGAAACTGCTCGATCTCCACAGACAGACCGGCATGCGCGAGGACTTCGAGCGCGCCGCCGCAACCGTGCACGGCCATTTCAATGTGCGCGTGCCGGGCTGGGACGAGGGCGTGGCGGGCGAGCCGTTGCGTTCCTTCTTCGACGACGAGGAGCACACGGAGATTCTCTGTTTAGAGCAGATACCCCACATTCTGGCGAAGGTTCAGGCAACATGGCCCGACGCCGCCTGCCTGGAGTATCTGCGCCATCTGCTTGTCGACAATCGCGGCGGCGAGCGCATGGGTTTCCCGGTCTCGGTGGTGACCGAGATACTGCTGCTGGAAGACATCCTGAATGACCGGCTTTCCGGTCCTGCGTGAATACCATTAGGAGAAAAGCATGAGTACTTATTCCGCTCCCCTCAACGACATGCATTTCGTGCTGCGCGAACTGGCCGGCATCGAGCAGGTTGCCAAGCTGCCCGGCTATGAGGAAGCCTCGCCCGACACGGTGGACGCCATTCTCGAGGAGGCGGGGAAGTTCGCCTCCGGCGCGCTTTCGCCGATCAACGGTTCCGGCGATCACGAGGGCGCCAAATGGCACGACAGCAATGTCACCATGCCGCAAGGCTTCAAGGAAGCCTACCGCCAGTTCATCGAGAACGGCTGGAACGGCATCGGCTGCGAGCCTGAATTCGGCGGGCAGGGCATGCCCAAGGTGGTGGTCGCCGCCGTGCAGGAAATGTGGAAGGCCTCCAACATGGCCTTTTCCCTGTGTCCGCTGCTCACCACCGGCGCCATCGAGGCGATCACCCTGAACGGTTCGCCCGGGCTGAAGGCAACCTACCTGCCGAAGATGATCGAGGGCAGCTGGACCGGCACCATGAACCTGACCGAGCCGCAGGCAGGCTCGGACCTGTCGCTGGTGCGCTCGCGCGCCGTGCCGCAGGGCGACGGCAGCTACAGGATCTTCGGCCAGAAGATCTTCATCACCTACGGCGAGCACGACATGACGGAGAACATCATCCATCTCGTGCTGGCCCGCACGCCGGACGCGCCCGAGGGGGTGAAGGGCATCTCGCTCTTCGTCGTGCCGAAGTTCCTTCCCAACGCCGACGGCACCCCCGGCCAGCGCAACGACGCGCGCTGCGTCTCCATCGAGCACAAGCTCGGCATCCACGCCAGCCCGACCTGCGTCATGGCCTTCGGCGACAACGGCGGCGCCATCGGCTACCTCGTCGGCAAGGAGAACGAAGGCCTCAAGTACATGTTCGTCATGATGAACGCCGCGCGCTTCGCCGTCGGCCTGGAGGGCGTGGCCATCGCCGACCGCGCCTACCAGCGCGCGCTGGAGTACGCGAAGGAGCGCATCCAGGGGCGCGACCTCGCCGACGGCTCGGGTCCGGTGCCGATCATCCGCCACCCGGACATCCGCCGCATGCTGATGCTGATGAAGTCGCAGGCCGAGGCGATGCGGGCGCTGGCCTACGTCGTGGCCGCGGCGCACGACGCGGCGGCGCACCATCCCGACGGCGAGGAGCGCAAGCGCAACCAGGCCTTCGTCGATCTCATGATTCCGGTGGTGAAGGGCTGGAGCACCGAGACCGGCATCGAGGTCGCCTCGCTCGGCGTGCAGATCCACGGCGGCATGGGCTTCATCGAGGAGACCGGCGCCGCGCAATACCTGCGCGACGCGCGCATCACCACCATCTACGAAGGCACCACCGGCATCCAGGCGAACGACCTGATCGGCCGCAAGATCGCCCGCGAGGGCGGCGCCACGATCAAGGCCGTCATCGGCATCATGAAGCAGGTCGAGGCGGCGCTGGCCAGGCAGCCCGGCGAGGACTTCGCCGCCATCCACGCCGGCTTTTCGCGCGGCATACAGGCGCTGGCCGAGGCGGCCACCTACATCGCGACGAACTTCAGCCAGGACATCAAGGGCGTGCATGTGGGCGCCGTGCCCTTCCTCAGGCTGATGGGCATCGTCTCCGGCGGATGGCAGATGGCCCGCGCCGCGCTGGTGGCGCAGGCGAAGATCGCCGCCGGCGACGGCGACCCCTACTACCCGACGAAGATCGCCACCACCCGCTTCTACGCCGACCATGTCCTGTCGCAGGCGTCCGGCCTGGCCCAGACGGTCATCAAGGGCGGCGCTGGCGCGCTGGCCGTGGCGGAGGAACATCTGTAAGTCCCGGGCGGGGCGGCGCTGCAAGCCGTCGCCCCGCATCTTTTTTTCTGCAGCTTCCGATTTGCCGCTCTTCCAGCACGAGACGGCATCCTGATGATATTAAACAAGAAACACGACTATTGAAGTGATACTGTCGGGGGGCGACGACAGTTGCGCATTGAATCCATGCGTGCTATTTATTATTTGTGATCGTGAAATATTTCACGATAGCTCCTGAGGATTTACGGCTCGAAGGCCTCGGGAAATCGGTCCGATTGCCGACATGGCGGACGGATCGCCGAATCTGATAAGGGCAAACCCATCGAAAGATGGGGGCGCAAAACAACCGGTCTAAGGGACTTTCCGGCTCACGGAAGTTCTATGGCAGCGGAGTTGCCAGATGGGGGTCGCAATGAGTCGTGCCTTTCTTTCTGTCAATGTCTTGCCGGGCGAAGCCGCCCGGTTCGCAGTTTCGCGCCATTCCCGCCCGACCCGTTGCTTGCGCCTCCCTCCCGGTGAGGTTCGCCCGCCGGTCGCTGCCGCTTCGGCATCGGCCTGAATGCCGTTCGCCGCGCGCTGCGCGGCACGGCTGCGAATGGAGGCGAACATGGCTGCGAACGCATTGAACAATGTCGTCAACCTGAACGAACGGCGCCAGTTAAGCGCGGCGGAATCGAGCCGCATGCTCAACGATTGCCGCGAAATGGCCATGAGGGGGCTGTCCGGGTCGTTGCGCGGGATGCTGGCCGACGTCGAGGAAGACCTGTTCCAGATGGCCGAGTCCAGCTACGACCGCGAGATGCAGAATCTCTATCTCGAGGTGCGCGGCAAGGCCAAGGAGAATTGGCCGAAGATCGAGGCCGCCTTCTCGCGCCATTTCGTCGAGGTCTTCAACCACAAGATGCGCGGCGGGATGGATACCGCCATGAAGACCCTCGCCGCCTCGACGCAGGAGCTACGCCTGGTCGAGGAGGACGACCTCGCCGAGAGCATCGCCATGCAGGATCTGGCGACCCGCCTGCGCGAGCAGAACGAGGATGAGCTGTCGCTGCTCGGCGAGCGCGTCGCCATGCTGCTCGGCAAGAACGAGTTGAAGGAGGAGGAGAACCCCATCAGCCCGCAGGCCGTCTGCGACGCGCTCAAGCGCGCCTGCGACGAGATCGAGGGCGGCGTCAGGCTCAAGCTGGTGCTGCTCAAGCAGATCGAGCAGCACGTCTCCCGGGCCCTGCATGCCGTCTATGCCGATCTCAACAGCGAGATGGTGCGCTGGAACGTTCTGCCCGATCTGCGCTCCGCCTACCGCAAGCCGGTGAATTCCCCGTCGCCAGCCAGGCCGGCGGAAAAACAGGAGCCGGCGCCGGCGCCGCCCCGGGGCGAGACCGGCGGCGGAGACCTGCTGGCCACCCTGCAGCAATTGGTGCAGGCGCAAACGGCCGGCCTGCCGCGGGACGCCGCCGCGCCGGCGTTGGCGCCCGTCGCAGGCGGGACCGCCTTGCAGGCGGCGAGCGTCCAGAGCGCCTTCATCGATTCCCTGACCGAGATGCAGCGCCTCGATACGCTGATGGGGGAGAAGAGCCGCGTCGAAGGCCTGCCCGACCTGGGCCAGGCGCTCGGCACCATGAACGTCCTGCACCAGGTCAAGGCCAACAGCGTGACGCAGGGCGTCGGCCAGCTCGATGCGATCACCATCGACATCGTCGCCATGCTGTTCGACTTCATCTTCGACGATGCGAAGATTCCGGACGCCATCAAGGCGCTTGTGGGGCGCCTGCAGATTCCCGTGCTCAAGGTGGCGATGCTCGACAAGTCCTTCTTCTCGAGCAGGACGCATCCGGCGCGCAGGCTGCTCGACGGCATCTCGCAGGCCGCCGTCGGCTGGGGCGAGGCGGTCGACCAGGACGATCCGCTCTTTCAGGAAATCGCCTTCATCGCCGAGCGCATCCAGAACGATTTCGAGCGCGACGTTCAGATCTTCACGGACGCGCTCAACCTGCTGAACGCCTTCGTCGCCGAGCGGGATGCCATGGCCGAGGGGATCGCGGAGCGCTCGGCGGAACTCATGCGCAAGCGCGAGATCGAGGAAATCGCCTGGGTCGTCGCCGGCGAGGCGGTATCGCGCCGCCTTTCGTCGAGCGTGCCGCAGAGCGTGCAGCGCTTCCTGCTCGACCATTGGCAGCCTGTGCTGAAGGAGCTGTACCTGCGCCACGGCGAGGACCACCACGCCTACCTGAGCGCGCTGGCCATGATGGACGACCTCGTCTGGAGCGTCGCGCCGAAGGCGAACAGCGACGAGCGCAAGCAACTGGTGAACACCCTGCCGGGCCTGCTGCGCGCCATGCACGTCGGCCTTGACGTGATCAGCCTGCCGCAGGAGCAGCGCGGACGCTTCTTCGACGAACTGGTGGCCCTGCACTCGGCGGCGGTCAAGGCCGGGCTGAACCTGGGCGAGGGGAGCGCGGCGGCAGCGGTCGAGCCGGCCGCCGACCGGCCGGCGCCTTCGCCGATGGCGCAATACAGCGTAAACCCCGAGGGCGAGCTGTTCATCACGCGCATTACCGAGGACGACGTGCAGATCGAGGAGGTGGCGCTGGTGGGCGCCAGCCCGTCGATCGTGTCGGCGGGGGACATTCACCTGCAGCGGGTGTCGGCGCTCAGCCGCGGGGATTGGGTGGAGTTTCGCCAGGCTGAAGCCATTCCGGCGCGCGCCCGGCTCTCCTGGATCAGCCCGCAGCGCGGCATCTTCCTCTTCACCAATCCGCGTTCGCCACGGGCGACTTCGATTTCGCAGGAGGCGCTGGCCTACCAGTTCCGCACCGGCATGGCCCGGATCGTCAGCGACGCGCCCCTTTTCGAGCGCGCCGTGAATGGCGTGCTCGACAGCCTGAGCCTGAAATGAGGGCGAAGCCGGCTACGGCTGCCTGTCGGGATAGACGGGCCCTTCGCCGCGCAGGATTGGGAGGCGGCGAAGAAGGTTACATGTTGGGATAAACAGGGCCTTCGCCGCCCTGGGGCACCACCCAGGTGATGTTCTGCGTCGGGTCCTTGATGTCGCAGGTCTTGCAGTGCACGCAGTTCTGCGCGTTGATCTGCAGGCGCGGGTTGGCGCCGTCGGCGTCGCGCACGATCTCGTAGACGCCGGCCGGGCAGTAGCGCTGCTCGGGCGCGTCGTAGAGGGCGAGGTTGGTGCGGATCGGCACGCTCTCGTCCTTCAGGCGCAGGTGGCAGGGCTGGTTTTCCTCGTGGTTGGTGTTGGAGAGGAACACCGAGGAGAGTTTGTCGAAGGTGATGATCCCGTCGGGTTTCGGGTAGTCGATCGGCTTGCAATCCGCCGCCCTTTTCAGCTTGAGATGATCGGCGCTGAGGCGCAGCGTCCACGGCGCCTTGCCGCGGAGCACCTGCTGGTCGATGCCGAACATCAATGAACCCAGCCACAGCCCCTTGCTCATCCACGGCTTGAAGTTGCGCGTGCGGTGCAGTTCCTCGTAGAGCCAGGATTCGCGGAATTTCTGCGGATAGGCGGTCAGTTCGTCGCCGCTGCGGCCGGCGCCGAGCGCCTCGGCGAGCGCCTCGGCGGCGAGCATGCCGGTCTTCAGGGCCGAGTGCGAACCCTTGATGCGCGCGGCGTTGAGGAAGCCGGCGTCGTCGCCGATCAGCGCGCCGCCGGGGAAGATCAGTTTCGGCAGCGCCTGCAGGCCGCCCGCCGTCATCGCCCGCGCGCCGTAGGCGATGCGCTTGCCGCCCTCGAGGAAGGGCTTCACCAGCGGGTGCAGCTTGTAGCGCTGGAATTCCTCGAAGGGCGACAGCCAGGGGTTGCTGTAGGCCAGCCCGACCACGTAGCCGATGGCGACGAGGTTGCCCTCGAGGTGGTAGGCGAAGCCGCCGCCGTAGGTGTCGGCTGCCATCGGCCAGCCGCCGGTGTGCATGACCAGGCCCTTCACGTGTTTCCCGGGCTGAATCTCCCACAGTTCCTTGATGCCGATGCCGTAGACCTGCGGGTCGGCGCCGTTGCGCAGCCTGAATTTCTCCTCCAGCTGCTTGCCGAGGTGGCCGCGGCAGCCTTCGGCGAAGAGGGTGTACTTGCCGAGAAGTTCCATGCCCGGCTGATAGGCGTCCGTCGGCTGTCCGTCGCGGCCGACGCCCATGTCGCCGGTCGCCACGCCGCTCACGGAACCGTCTTCGCGATAGAGGACCTCGGCGCCGGCGAAGCCCGGATAAATCTCGACACCCAATGCCTCGGCCTGCTGCGCCAGCCAGCGGCAAAGGTTGCCCAGGCTGACGATGTAGTTGCCGTGGTTGAGGAAGCAGCCGGGCAGCAGGGCGTTGGGCAGCCTGATGCCGCCCGTCTCGGAGAAGATGAGGAAGCGGTCTTCCGTGACCGGCGTGTCGAGCGGTGCGCCCTTTTCCTTCCAGTCTGGAATCAGCTCGTTCAGCGCGCGCGGGTCCATCACCGCGCCGGAGAGGATGTGCGCGCCGATCTCGGCGCCCTTCTCGATCAGGCAGACGTTGATGCCGGCGTCGAGCTGCTTCAGCCGTATCGCCGCGGCGAGGCCGGCCGGGCCGCCGCCGACGATGACGACATCGAATTCCATGGATTCGCGTTGCATGCTGTTTCCCGTTGTTTTGTTCTGGGCAGGGTGGCTGACATTATAATTCGGTTTTATCCCTGCACTATTCATGTAGATGGAACACAAGCGCAAGCTGATATTCACCACGACCCTGCCCATCCGCTGGGGCGACATGGACGCCATGGGGCACGTCAACAACACGGTCTATTTCCGCTACATGGAACAGGCCCGCATCGCGTGGTTCGAGCAGCTCGGCTACAACACGGGGCAGAACGCCAAGGAAGGGCCGGTCATCGTCAATGCCAGCTGCACCTTTCTTGTGCCGTTCGTCTATCCGGGCAACGTCGAGGTGCGCATGTTCATCGGCCATCCGGGCCGCAGCAGCCTGCCGACCCACTATGAGTTGCGCCTGCAGGGGGACGAAAGACTGTATGCCACGGGCGACGCCAAGATGGTCTGGATCAATCCCGCCAGCGGCCGCTCCATCCCGCTGCCCGACAACATGAGAAGTCTTGCCGAAGAGGAAATGAAATGAGCCGGGAGAAACCTCTCTGGAAACCCTCGAAGCAGCGCATCGCCGCCGCCAATCTGACCGCCTTCATGCGCTCTGCGACCCGGCGCTGGGGCGCGGAATTTCCCGACTTCGACGCGCTGCACCGCTGGTCGGTGATGCAGCCGGAGCAGTTCTGGACCACGCTGTGGGATGTCGCCGGCGTGGTTGGTCATCGCGGCGGGCGCGTCCTGGTCGACGCCAACAAAATGCCGGGCGCGCAGTGGTTCCCCGACGCCCGCCTCAACTTCGCCGAGAACCTGCTGCGCAGCCATGACACGGCCGACGCCCTCGTCTTCTGGGGCGAGGACAAGGTCAAGGGCCGCGCCAGCCATGCCGAGCTCTACCGCGCCGTGGCGCAGACCGCCGCGGCCCTGCGCGACATGGGCGTGGGGAAGGGCGACCGCGTCGCCGCCTACCTGCCCAACCTGCCGGCCACCGTCGTGGCGATGCTGGCGACGGCCTCGATCGGCGCCATCTTCTCCTCCGCCTCGCCGGACTTCGGCGTGCAGGGCGTGCTCGACCGCTTCGGCCAGATCGCGCCGAAGGTGCTGTTCGCCTGCGACGGCTACTGGTACAACGGCAAGGCGCTCGACTGCCTCGGCAAGGTCGCCGAGATCGCCGCGCGCATGCCCTCGCTCGAACGCGTCGTCATCGTGCCCTATGCCGACGGCGGCGACATGGCCGCGGTGAAGAACGGCGTGGCGCTGGCCGATTTCCTCGCCCCCTTCGCCGGCGAGCGCGAGATCCGCTTCGAGCGGCTGCCCTTCGACCATCCGCTCTACATCATGTATTCCTCCGGCACCACCGGCGTGCCCAAGTGCATCGTGCACTGCGCCGGCGGCGCCCTGCTGCAGCACCTGAAGGAGCACAAGCTGCACGGCGACGTGAAGCCGGGCGACCGCGTCTTCTACTTCACCACCTGCGGCTGGATGATGTGGAACTGGCTCGTCTCCGGCCTCGCCGCGGGGGCGACGCTGCTGCTCTACGACGGTTCGCCCTTCGTCGGCCGCGGCACCCTCCTCTTCGACTACGCCGAGGCCGAGGGCATGACCCATTTCGGCACCTCGGCCAAGTTCATCGACGCCATCGCCAAGATCAACCTGGCGCCGGTGAAGACGCACAAGCTGGAGAAGCTGCGCGCCGTCTTCTCCACCGGCAGCCCGCTGCTGCCGGAGGCCTTCGGCTACGTGTACGACAACATCAAGCGCGACGTGCACCTCGCCTCGATCTCCGGCGGCACCGACCTCCTTGCCTGCTTCGTCCTCGGCAATCCGATCGGCCCGGTGTGGCGTGGCGAGATCCAGAGCCGCGGCCTCGGCATGGCGGTCGAGGTGCTCGACGAGGCGGGCCGCCCCGTGCGCAGGACCAAGGGCGAGCTGGTCTGCATCAAGCCCTTTCCCTCGATGCCGATCGGCTTCTGGAACGACCCCGACGGCGGCAAGTACCGCGCCGCCTACTTCGAGAAATACCCGAACGTCTGGTGCCACGGCGACTTCATCGAGGAAACCGCCCACGGCGGCTACATCATCTACGGCCGCTCCGACGCCACGCTCAATCCCGGCGGCGTGCGCATCGGCACCGCCGAGATCTACCGCCAGGTCGAGAAGCTGCACGAGGTGCTCGAATCCCTCGTCATCGGCCAGGACTGGGAGAAGGACACCCGCGTCGTCCTCTTCGTCAAGCTGCGCGAGGGGCTCGCCCTCGACGACGCGCTGGCGAAGCGCATCAAGGACACCATCCGCGAGAACACCACGCCGCGCCACGTGCCGGCGAGGATCCTGCAGGTGGGCGACATCCCGCGCACCAAGAGCAACAAGATCGTCGAGCTGGCCGTGCGCAACATCGTGCACGGCCAGCCGGTGAAGAACCTCGAGGCGCTGGCCAACCCCGAGGCGCTCGACTGGTTCCGCAACCGCGCGGAGCTGAATTCTTGAACCACACTCAACGCAAAGATCGCAAAGACGCAAAGACGCAAAGAAGGCGTTTTATTTGAATTCCTTTGCGCCCTTTGCGTCTTTGCGTCCTTCGCGTTGAAAGAGGTATCCCATGCTGATGAACCGCGACCAATCCGCCCTGCTCGTCATCGACATCCAGGAGCGCCTGCTGCCGCACATCCACGAGGGGCAGGCGGTGCTCGACAATGCCGTCTGGCTGGTCAAGCTCGCGCAGCGGCTCGGCGTGCCGGTGATGCTCTCCGAGCAGTACCCGAAGGGCATCGGCCACACCGTCGCCGTCCTGCGGGAGCTGACTTTGTCCGCGGCCGTCGCCGAGAAGCTGCATTTCTCCTGCGTCGAGGCGAAATGCCTCGACGGCCTGCCGGGCGGCGAGCGGACCCAGGTGGTGGTGGCCGGCACCGAGTCCCACGTCTGCGTGCTGCAGACCGTGCTCGACCTTCGCGCGCAGGGGAAGGAAGTCTTCGTCGTCGCCGACGCGGTCGGTTCGCGCCGGCCCGCCGACAAGGCGCTGGCGCTGGAGCGCATGCGCAGTCACGGCATCGACATCGTCTCGCGCGAGATGGTCGCCTTCGAGTGGCTCGGGCAGGCCGGCACCGATGAATTCCGCGAGATCAGCCGGGAGTTCCTGCGCTGATCGGCGTCCCGCGGCAGGCCCCGGTGGCGTGCCGCCGACGGACGGGCCGCATCGGGATCGGGCTGTTCTCCCCCGGCTTCGCTTCCTGGACGACGTCACCCCTCAGGCGGCCGCCAGCAGGCCCAGCAGCGCCGCGCCGAAATTCTCCAGCTTGCGCGCGCCGATGCCGCTGACGTGGCGCATTTCATCAAGGCTCTGCGGCCGCGCGCGCAGCAGTTCCAGCAGCGTGGCGTCGTGCAGGATGACGTAGGCGGGCACGCCGTGCTCCTTTGCCGTGCCCGCGCGCCAGGCGCGCAGGCGCTCCCACAGCGCATGCTCCTCGGCGGTGAGCTCGGCGTCGATGCGGCG
Source organism: Rhodocyclales bacterium (assembly GCA_016214145.1). Lineage (GTDB taxonomy): Bacteria > Pseudomonadota > Gammaproteobacteria > Burkholderiales > Rhodocyclaceae > Desulfobacillus. The sequence goes on along the minus strand of JACRPA010000002.1, from coordinate 673,482 downwards.
GCTCTTCGCCGGGGCGCTCTTCTTTTTCTCCGGTGCGCGGCGCAGCGGCACCTCCTGTTCGCCCTTCAGCACCGGGCGGCTGGCCGCCGTCAGGAGCAGGGAGCCGTGGGCGGGGTCGACGGCGAGCAGGCCGAGCGCCGCCATCTGGCGGAAGATGCCGCGCCATTCCTTTTCCGGGATGTCGGCGCCGATGCCGAAGGTGGTCAGCCGGTCGTGCTGCCACTGGCGCACGCGCTCGTCGTCGCGCCCCATCAGTACGTCGATGACGTGGCCGGCGCCGAAGCGCTGGCCGGTGCGGTAGACGCAGGACAGGGCCTTGCGCACGGCCTCGGTGCCGTCCCAGGTCTGCGGCGGGTCGAGGCAGGTGTCGCAGTTGCCGCAGGGGCCGCTGTCCTCGCCGAAATAGGCGAGCAGTCGGCTCCGGCGGCAGGCGGTGGTCTCGCACAGGCCGAGCAGGGCGTCGAGCCTGGCGGCGGCGACGCGCTTGTGGCGGGCGTCGGCGGGCGACTCCTCGATCATGCGCCGCTGCTGCACGACGTCGGCGAGGCCGTAGGCCATCCAGGCGTCGGCGGGCAGGCCGTCGCGCCCGGCGCGGCCGGTCTCCTGGTAGTAGCCCTCGATGCTCTTCGGCAGGTCGAGGTGGGCGACGAAGCGCACGTCGGGCTTGTCGATGCCCATGCCGAAGGCGATGGTCGCCACCATCACCACGCCGTCCTCGCGCAGGAAGGTCGTCTGGTTGCGGGCGCGGTCGGGCGAATCCATGCCGGCGTGATAGGCCAGGGCGCGGATGCCGGAGGCCGTGAGGAAGGCCGCCGTCTCCTCCACCTTGCGCCGCGACAGGCAATAGACGATGCCGGACTCGCCTTCGTGCTCGGCGCGCAGGAAGGCCAGCAGCTGGGCGCGGGCGTTGGCCTTCTCGACGATGCGGTAGCGGATGTTGGGCCGGTCGAAGCTGGAGATGAAGACGCGCGCGTCGCCGAGCTGCAGGTTGGCGATGATTTCCTTGCGCGTCGTCTCGTCGGCGGTGGCCGTCAGCGCGATGCGCGGCACGTCCGGATAGCGCTCGTGCAGAAAGCCGAGCTTGAGGTACTCCGGGCGGAAGTCGTGGCCCCACTGCGAGACGCAATGCGCCTCGTCGAGGGCGAAGAGGGCGATGCCGTGACGGGCGGCCTTGGTCAGCAGGCTGGTGAAATAGGGCGACAGCAGCCGTTCCGGCGAGACGTAGAGCAGATCCAGCTTGCCTTCCGTGAAGGCACGCTCGGCGATGTCGGCCTCCGCCGCCGTCTGCCCGGAATGGATGCAGGCGGCGCGCACGCCGGCTTCGAGCAGCGCCGCCACCTGGTCCTGCATCAGCGCGATGAGGGGCGAAATGACGATGGCCGTGCCCGGGCGCAGCAGCGCCGGGATCTGGTAGCAGAGCGACTTGCCGCCGCCGGTGGGCATGAGCACCAGCGCATCGCCGCCGCCGGCGACCTGGCCGATGATCTCCGCCTGCCGCCCGCGGAAGGCCGGGTAGCCGAAGGTGTCGTTGAGAATGGCGAGGGCGGAGGTCATTTATGCGGAAAATGGAACGATTTCCCTTTATGGGCGGATTTTTGTGCCCGTTTGTGAATAAGTGCCTAGGCTGGTTCTCAATCGAATGCTAATATTCGCATCAAATAAATGACGCCGTGCCGGGACCCGCAAGGGCAGGGCGCGGCGCAACGGCGGACGGCCAACAGAGGATTCGAAGCATGGCAGGTTACGTTTATCGCGCCGAGACGCTCGCGCGCCTGTTGAAAGCCAAAGAGCCGGTTTTGCGGCTGGAGCGGCAGTTCGGGCCGCCCCACGATTATCCCCAGAAAATGCTGGAAACGGTGCGCAAGCAATTGCCGGCGAGCCGCGCCGTCTATCGCCTCGAGTGCCAGACCCGGGCGCCGAGGCCGAATGGCGCGAAGACGGTCGTCCTGCGCATTCCGGCACGCAATGCGCTGTTCGCCGAGGTGACGCGCATCGCGGACGAGCGCAACCTGGCGTCGGGCGTGATCTATTTCGGCGTCGACGACGCCGTGAGTCCCACCAACCGGATGAGCCCGAACCTGGCCATTCCCTTCGAGAAAATCGACGTGCTGTTCGGCGACAAGTGGCTGCCGCTGACGGCCGCCCTGCTCGATAAAATTCCCGCCTAATTTCCTTCCAGCAGTTCCGCCGCCCCCGCCGGGGTGGCGATGCGAAAACCCAGACGGCCGGCTTTCTTCGCCAGGGCCAGCAGCGCCTTGTCCTTGGTGACGAGGAGGTCGGCTTTCGCCGCCCGCGCCAGTTCAAGGAACTTCTGGTCGTCCGGGTCGCGGCATTGCGGCAGCGGCGGCAGGGTTTCGCCGGTGGCGGCGTCACAGGGTTGCGCCAGGGCCGTGTATTCGTCGAGGATGCGGCGGGCTTCATGCTCGGGGATTTTGAACTGCGGGTAGCTCAGCACGTGAGCCAATTCGTCGCGGCAGGCGGCGTTGCCGCAGCAGATCGCCTTCCCGGCCTGCAGGGCGCGCCGGATCGCCGCCACCGCCGGGTCGTCGAAATGCAGCAGGTCGAGCACCACGTTCGTATCGAGGACGAGGCGCAACATCAGATGCCCAGTTCACCGCAGACGTGCTCGGCCAGCGCCAGGCAGGCGGTCAGCCCGGGCGATTCGATGCCGTAAAGGTTGATCAGCCCCGGCACGCCGTGCGTCGCCTGCGACTGGACGAGGAAGTCGGCCGCCGGCTCTCCCGGCCCGGCGAGCTTCGGCCGAATGCCGGCGTAGGCCGGCTGCAGGGCGCCGTCGGGAAGTTGCGGCCAGTACTTGCGCACCTCGGCATGGAAGGCGTCGGCGCGGCGCGGATCGACCGCGTAGTCGATGGCGTCCACCCATTCCACGTCGGGGCCGAAGCGCGCCTGGCCGCCCATGTCCAGCGTCAGGTGCACGCCCAGCCCGCCCGGTTCGGGCAGGGGATAGACGAGGTGCGAGAAGGGCGCGCGGCCGGCCAGCGCGTAGTAGTTGCCGCGGGCGAAGTACAGCGTTGGCACGTGGCGCGCAGCGAGGCCGGCGAGCGAAGCGGCGACCCGCGTGGCGTGCAGGCCGGCCGAGTTGATGAGGATTTCCGCCTCCAGCTGCATCGGCTCCGCGCCGCCCACGTCCAGCAGGAAGCCGTCGCCGCGCGCCTCGCCGCGCGCCAGCGGGCTCTGCAGGGCCAGCGCCGCCCCGTGCGCCTCGGCCTCGCCGAGGAGCGCCAGCATTAGGCCATGGCTGTCGATGATGCCGGTGGAGGGCGAGAGCAGGGCGGCGCCGGCGGCGAGCTGCGGCTCCAGCGTCTTGAGTTGCGCCGCGGCCAGCGGCTGCAGGTCTGAAACGCCGTTCTGCAGGGACTGACTTTTCAGCGCGGCGAGTTTTTCCTCCTGGCCGGCGTCGGTGGCGACGATCAGCTTGCCGCAGCGGCGATGGGCGACGTGGTGCGTCGCGCAGAATTCGTAGAGTTGTCGATTGCCTGCCACGCACAGCCGCGCCTTGAGCGAGCCGGCCGGGTAGTAGAGGCCGGCGTGGATCACCTCGCTGTTGCGCGAGCTGGTCTCCATGCCGATCGCCGCGTTGGCTTCGAGGATGACGGTCTCGATGCCGCGCCGGGCCAGCGCCCGCGCGCAGGCCAGGCCGACCACGCCCGCCCCGATAACGATTGCGCCCACTTTGTCGGTCATGCCGGCAGCGTCAGCAGGATGGCGACTTGTTCGGCATTGGGGCTTGCCTGGTGCGGCACGAAGCCCAGCAGCGGCGCATTGATTCGCGCGCGCAGCGTCGCGACGTTCTCCTCGACGCAGGCCATGGCCGGGTCGACCTGGTTGGCGACCCAGCCGGCGAGCGGCAGGCCGCGCGCGCGCACGGCTTCCGCCGTCAGGAGCGCGTGGCTGAGGCAGCCGAGGCGCAGGCCGACCACCAGGATCAGCGGCAGGCCGAGGCGCACGGCGAGATCGGCGCCGTCGTGCGTTTCCGAAAGCGGCACACGGAAGCCGCCGGCGCCCTCGACGACCACGAAATCCGCCAGTCCCCTGAGTTCCGCGAAACAGCGCGCGATGCGTTCGATGTCGATGGCCACGCCGTCGCGCTGCGCGGCGAGATGCGGTGACAGCGGCTCGCGCAGCAGGTAGGGATTCACGTGTTCGCGCGGCGCGGCGACGTTGCTTGCGGCAACCAGCGCGTCGACGTCCCCGGCATCACCGGCCGCCACCGGCTTCATGCCCAGCGCGCGCAGCCCTTGCGCGGCGGCGGCGCGCAGGAACGCCGCGGCGATCAGCGTCTTGCCGACTTCGGTGTCGGTGCCGGTGAGGAAGAAGGCGCGAGTCATTGGACTACTTTCCCCCACCGCTTCTGTAGGAGCGGGCTTGCCCGCGAACCACCGCCGGATCGCCAGCAAGCTGGCTCCTACAGGGGTCGGCCTGGCGGACGGCATTCATTCCATCTCCGTCAGCGCTTCGGTCAGGCGCGCCACCTGCGCCTCGCTGTGCGCGGCGGAAAGCGTGATGCGCAGCCGCGCCGTGCCGGCCGGCACGGTGGGCGGGCGGATGCCCGGCACCCAGAGGCCGCGCTCGAACAGCTTGCCGGCAACGGCCATCGTCTCGGCGTTGTCGCCGATCACCAGCGGCTGGATCGCCGTCTCCGAGGGCAGCAGCCGCCAGCGCTTCAGTTTCAGCGATCCGCGCAGTTGCGCGATGAGGGCGGCGAGGTGCTGCCGGCGCGCATCCCCCTGCTCGATGAGGTCGATGCCTGTCAGCAGGGCGTGGGCGATGAGCGGCGGCTCGGCGGTGCTGAAGATGTAGGTGCGCGCCTTCTGCAGGACCCACTCGACGGCGTTCTCCGCGCCGGCGACGAAGGCGCCGGCGGCGCCGGCCGCCTTGCCCAGCGTGCCCATCACCAGCAGGCGCGGCGAGGCGAGGCCGAAGTGCGCTGCCGCGCCGCGCCCCTGCGGCCCGAGCAGGCCGAAGCCGTGGGCGTCGTCCACCAGCAGCCAGGCGTTGTGGCGCTCCGCCAGCGCCAGGATCTCCGGCAGCGGCGCGAGGTCGCCGTCCATGCTGAACACCGCATCCGTGACGACCAGCTTGCGCTTCGCGCGCGAGGCGGCCAGCGCCGCCTCCAGCGCCGACAGGTCGAGGTGCGGATAGACGTTCAGCTCGGCGCGGGCGAGGCGCGCCGCGTCGATGAGCGAGGCGTGGTTGAGGCGGTCGGAGAAGATGGCGTCGCCGCGTCCGACCAGCGCCGGCACGACGCCGAGGTTGGCGAGGTAGCCGGTGGAGAAGATCAGCGCGCGCTCGAAGCCGGTGAAGCCGGCGAGGCGCTTCTCCAGCAAAGCGTGCGGCGTCATGTGGCCGTTGATCAGCGGCGAGGCGCCCGAGCCGATGCCGTAGAGGCGGGCGCCTTCCTGTGCCGCCGCGACGAGCGCCGGATCGTTGGCGAGGCCGAGGTAGTCGTTGCTGCAGAAGGCCAGCATAGGCCGGCCGTCGACGACCAGCTCCGGCGCGCAGGGCGAATCGACGACGCGCCGCCGGCGCCGCAGCGCCTGCGCATCCAGTGCGGAGAGTTCGTCGGAAAAATCGGAAGAGTTCATATTGGATGGGTTTTCTGTAGGTCGGCCTTCAGGCCGACAAGGGCGCTTGCGTCGGCCTGAAGGCCGACCTACAGGGTTTCCTCCAGCGCTGCCAAAGTACCCGAGACGAGCAGCTCGACCTCCTCGCCGCCGATCACATAGGGCGGCATGAAGTACACCGTGTTGCCGAGCGGGCGCAGCAGCAGGCCGCGCGCCATCGCCGCCTGGTGGAAGCGCCGCGCGAAGAGCGGGTCGTCCGTGGCGGCGTCGAAGGCCCAGATCATGCCGGTGTTGCGGAAGTGGCGCAGGCGCGGGTCGGCGGCGAGCGGCGCCGCCCGTTCGCTGATCTGCGCGGCGAGGCGGCGGTTGGAGGAGAGTACGCCGTCCTCCTCGAAGATTTCCAGCGTTGCCAGCGCGGCGCGGCAGGCGAGCGGGTTGCCGGTGTAGGAGTGCGAGTGCAGGAAGCCGCGCGCGGTGAGATCGTCGTAGAAGGCGGCATAGACTGCATCCGTCGTCATCACCACGGAGAGCGGCAGGGTGCCGCCGGAAATGCCTTTCGACAGGCAGAGGAAGTCCGGCACGATGCCGGCCTGTTCATGGGCGAAGAAGGTGCCGGTGCGGCCGCAGCCGACGGCGATCTCGTCGGCGATGAGGTGCACGCCGTAGTGGTCGCACAGGTTGCGCGCGCGGCGCAGGTATTCCGGATCGTGCATGGCCATGCCGGTGGCGCACTGCACGAGGGGCTCGACGATGAGCGCGGCGACTTCGTGGTAGTTCTCGGCGAGGTAGGTTTCGAGGGCGACGGCAGCCGCCACCGCCGTGTCGCGCGGCGATTGCCCCGGCGCGGCCAGCCGCCAGTCGGGACTGGGCACGGTGTCGCAGGCGCGCAGCAGCGGCGCATAGGCGTCGCGGAAGAGGGCGACGTCGGTCACCGCCAGCGCGCCTAGGGTCTCGCCATGGTAGCTGCCGGCGAGGCTGAGGAAGCGGTTCTTGCCCGACTGGCCGGTATTGCGCCAGAAGTGGAAGCTCATCTTCAGGGCGATCTCCACCGCCGAGGCGCCGTCGGAAGCGTAGAAGCAGTGGCCGAGTTCATGGCCGGTCAGCGCCGAGAGCTTTTCGGAGAGTGCCACCACCGGCTCGTGGGTGAAGCCGGCCAGCATGACGTGGTCGAGCCGGTCGAGCTGGTCGCGGATCGCGGCATTGATGCGCGGGTTGGCGTGGCCGAAGAGGTTCACCCACCAGGAGCTGATGGCGTCGAGGTAGCGGCGGCCGTCGAAATCCTCCAGCCAGGCGCCTTCGCCGCGGCGGATCGGCACCAGCGGCAGGGTCTCGTGCACTTTCATCTGGGTGCAGGGATGCCAGACGGCGTCCAGGCTGCGGCGGAGTAGGTCTTCGTTGTTCATGGGAATCGGCAGCAGTGAATCGCAATTTTACGCGACCTCCGGCAGCGCCGTGTCTTTGCAGCGACAAATTCGCCGCCCGTCTCCGGTACACTAGCGGGCTGAGCGGGGCGCGGGAGAGCGCCGCCGCGGATATCGAAAGGAAAACCATGGCATTCAGGAAAATCGGCGTCGTCGGCGCCGGCACGATGGGCAACGGCATCGCCCAGGCATTCGCCCAGGCGGGCTTCGAGGTGGTCATGAGCGACGTGGCGCAGGCCGCGCTCGACCGCGCAGTGAACACCATCTCGGGCAGCTACGACCGCCTCATCAAGAAGGAGAAGATGACGGCCGAGCAGAAGGCCGCCGCGCTGGCGCGCATCCAGACCGCCACCGACCTCGCCGCGCTGAAAGACAGCGACCTGATCATCGAGGCCGCCACCGAGAACCTCGATCTGAAGCTGAAGATCTTCAGGCAGCTCGACGAGCTGGCCAGGGCCGACGCCGTCATCGCCAGCAACACCTCGTCGATCTCCATCACCAAGCTGGCGGCGTCGACGAAGCGCCCGGACAAGGTGATCGGCATGCACTTCTTCAACCCGGTGCCGCTGATGGCGCTGGTCGAGCTGATCCGCGGCCTGCAGACCTCGGACGCCACTTACGCGGCGGTCGAGGAAGTCTCGAAGGCCGTCGGCAAGTCGCCGGTGCAGGTGCGGAACAGCCCGGGCTTCGTGGTGAACCGCATGCTCTGCCCGATGATCAACGAGGCGATCTTCGCCCTCGGCGAGGGGCTGGCCACCGCCGCCCAGATCGACGAGGCGATGAAGCTCGGCGCCAACCACCCGATCGGCCCGCTCGCCCTGTGCGACATGATCGGCCTCGACGTGCAGCTGGCGGTGATGAACGTGCTTTTCGACGGCTTCAAGGACCCGAAGTACCGTTCCGCGCCGCTGCTGGTCGAGATGGTCGAGGCGGGGTATCTCGGGCGGAAGACGGGCAGGGGGTTCTTCACCTACGCCTGATTCGATCTGTGGGAGCGGCCTACTGGCCGCGATGACCGAAGGAAATCCCCATGGGATATCGCGGCCGGTAGGCCGCTCCCACACACATTGAGAAGTCAGCCATGTCCCGCCTCATCCTCGCCCCCATGGAGGGCCTCGCCGACGACATCCTGCGCGATGTGCTGACACGCGCCGGCCGCTACGACTGGTGCGTGACGGAATTCGTGCGCGTCACCGGCACCGTGCTGCCGCGGCGCAGCTTCAACCGCGTCTGCCCCGAACTCCTGAACGGCGCGCGCACCGCGGCCGGCACACCGGTGTGGGTGCAACTGATGGGCTCCGATCCGGACTGCCTGGCGGAGAACGCCGCGCGCCTGGCCGAACTCGCGCCGGCCGGCATCGACCTCAACTTCGGCTGCCCGGCGCCGCTGGTCAATCGCCACCGCGGCGGCGCGGCGCTGCTCGACGAGCCGGAGCTGCTCCACCGCATCGCCGCCGCCGTGCGCGGCGCCGTGCCGCCGGGACTGACTGTCAGCGCGAAGATGCGCCTCGGCATCGACGACACGGCGCGCGCCCTCGACTGCGCGCGGGCGCTGGAGGCCGGCGGTGCGCAGGAACTGGTGGTGCATGCGCGCACGCGGAGCGACGGCTACCGGCCGCAGGTGCGCTGGGAATGGGTGGCACGCATCCGCGCGGCGGTGGCGCTGCCGGTGATCGCCAACGGCGAGGTGTGGAACGTCGCCGGCTGGCGCGCCATCCGCGCGGCGACCGGCTGTTCGGATGTCATGCTCGGCCGCGGCGCGGTGGCCGATCCCTTCCTCGTCGAACGCATTCGCGGCACGCGAGCGGAGCGGCCCGATGCCGCCGACTGGCTGGCCTTGCAGCCGCTCATCGCCGATTACTGGGCTCAGGTGCTGGAGAAGCTGGCGTCGCGCCACGCGCCGGGGCGGCTCAAGCAGTGGCTCGGCCTGCTGCGGCGGAACTACGCCGGGGCGGAAGCGCTCTGGCGCCGCGTGCGCGAATCGAACAGCGTTGGAGAAATCAGTGCCGCCCTAGCGGCCGAGCGAGAGGGCCGGGTCGAAGCGGCCGGCGACGGTGGGGCTCTGCGCGTTGAGCGTTTCGCGGCGCACGTGCTCTGAGAGGAAGGGAATCAGCTCGCCCAGGGTGACGCGGCTGTCCTTGTTGTAGTCCGCCTGGCCCTTGAGGCCTTCCAGCAGGTAATGGGTGAACACGCCGTGGCCGCCGCCGAACTTGGCGCTCTCGGCGGAGAGCTGGCGGTCGTCCGAAGCGGAGATCACGGCGATGCCCTCGCCGACAGTGGCGAGGTTCTGCAGGCCCGTGGAAATGCGGTTGGGCTGGACGTCGCCGAGGGCGCGGCGCGCCATGTCGAAGGTGGCGCCGACGCCGCCGGAGTGGCAGGCGTCCGCCAGCACGACGACGCGCTTGGCCTTGATGAAGCGCTTCAGCGCCGTCTCGACGTCCCACATCGGAAAGCCGGTCGACGCGATGGCGTCGTAGCGCGTGTCGTGCGGCAGCAGGTAGAGGTTCTGCGGCGTGTCGGGCGAATCGGGCGAGCCGTGGCCGGCGAAGTAGATCACCACGATGTCTTCCTCGATGGCCTGGCGCAGCCAGGTGTACAGCGCCTCCTTGATGGCGGCGGCGGTGGCGTTGCGGTTGAGCAGCAGCTTCACGCGCGAGGGCGCGTAGCGGCCGCCCTGCGGCGACACCAGCCAGTCGTGCAGGGCCTGGGCGTCGTTGGCGGCGTAGCGCAGCTTGGGGATGCGGCTGTCGGCGTAGTCCGACACACCGATCACCACCGCCCAGTGCTGGGTGCTGCCGGCGAAGGGTTGCGGCGGAGCGGGGGCCGGCCCGTTCTGCCGGGCTGACGCCGGCGGGGCTGCGGCCGGAGGTGGCGCAGGAGGCGCGGGCGGCGCAACGAGGGCGACCCTGGCCGTCACGTAGCCGGAGTTGTCCTGGGTGAGGCCTTTCGGATCGTTGCTGCGCAGGAAGAGCGTGCCGTCGCGGTCGGCCTCGAATTCCAGCAACTCGCCGACGGGAAAGGGCCTGCCGTCCTTGTCGATCTTGCCGATCAGTGTGCCGACCTGGTGCTGGGGCAGGATGAAGGGCGGGATGAAGGAAAAGCACAGCGGCGAGTTGGAGCCCGTCCCGCTCGGGCCGGAGCGGCCGCAGAAGCCGCCCATGTGCCACTCGCCGCTGGCGCTGACGCGGTACTTGACGCCCTTGCGCACGCGAACGCCGGAACTGGTCCACTCGTCCCGCGCCTGAACGGTTGTCGTCACCGTCTCGGCGCCGGCCTCGGCAATGTCCTTCGGCGGTTCTTTTTCGACATGATCGGGAATTTCCGGCTTCGGCGGCAGGCCGAAGGTATCCTGCGCGACAGCCGTCCCCGTCAGGGCGAGCGCGCCCAGCAGGGTCAGGATGAGCCATCGGCGGAGGCTTGCAGCCGGCATGGCGCAATCTTAAGCCGATTCGGCCATGACGCAATTGCGCCCGGCCTGTTTGGCGGCGTAGAGCATGGCGTCGGCGCGGCCGATCAGGCTTTCCAGGTCGGTGCCGTCGAGCGGGAAGGTCGATACGCCGTAGCTCGCCGTCAGCGCCGTGCCGTCGCCGTTGGCGATCTTCAGCGCCTCGAGGCGCCGGCGCAGGCGCTCCGCCGTTTCGACGGCGCGCGCCTTGTCGGTGTCGGGCAGGACGGCGACGAATTCCTCGCCGCCGTAGCGCGCCAGGATGTCGCTGGCGCGCAGTTCGTGATGCGTCAGCCCGGACACCGCCCTGAGCGCCTCGTCGCCGGCCTGGTGGCCGAGCCGGTCGTTGAGCTGCTTGAAGTGGTCCAGGTCGAACATCAGCAGCGACAGCGGACGGTCGCCGCGGCGGGCGCGCGAGATCTCCCGCGCGATGTTCTCGGTCAGCGCCAGCCGGTTCATCGCGCCGGTGAGCGGGTCGGTGCGCGCCTGGCGCTCCAGTTTGTCGGCGAGGAACACCGTGGTCATCCAGACGCTGCCGAAGGTGGCCACCACCAGCAGGAAGAAGATCGACAGGAAGTAAAGGGTATGCACCGGGCCGGCGTTCATCAGGTCGGCCGGGGGGCTCGCCAGGGTAAAGGCGGCGCGGCCGAGGGAGAAGACGGCGAACTGGACAAACGCCGACGCGGTGAACCAGTAGGACGAGCGCAGCTTCGGCGGAACGTCCGGGATCAGCAGCCGGGCGGCCATCACGGCCGGTATGGAGGTCAGCAGCGTCACCACGACGATGCGCGTGGCGATGCTCGGCAGGATGTAGGCGTAGCGGAACAGCAGCAGGGCGAGGATCGTCACCAGCAGCGGGCCGAGCCAGGGCATGCGGTTCGGCCGGTCGAGGAAGCGCGCGAGGCCCTCGTGGAAGCAGAACAGCGCCGCCAGCAGGAGGCTGTTGGCGGCGACGATGGAGAGGAAGTCCGGGATGGCGCCGCGCAGCGACAGCAGCATGAAGCCGACGCCGCCGACGGCGTTCGCCGCCGCCCACCAGCGCAGGCCGCGCACTCCCGGCTGGCTGCGCTGCACGAAGTACATGCCGACGGCAAAGACCAGCGCGAACAGCAGCAGGGTGAAGGTGAGGGTGCGGATGTCGAGTTGCAATTTGGTATCGCCAGGCGATGCGGGAGCCTTCCCGGGACTATTCTACTGAAATAGCGCGCCCCCTGTCCTCTTGCAGGGGGCGTCCCGCTTGCCTTGTGCAGGCCGTGGTATTACCATATTGTCATCGGTAATACCACTAGGAGCCGGCCATGAGCACCACCGTGACGACCAAGGGGCAGGTCACCATCCCCAAGCAGTTGCGCGACTATCTCGGGCTGGAACCGGGCAGCCTCGTCGATTTCGGCTATACGGCCGACGGCCAGGTCGTCATTCGTCCCGTCAAGCCGGAGAGAAAATCGAAGAAGAAGCCGAGCCGCTTCGACGCATTGCGCGGCAGCGGCAAGGGGCTGGGCATGAGCACCGACGAGTACATGAACCTCCTCCGCGGTTACGACGAGGACAAGGACGATCCCGGTTTCAAGAACATCAAATGATCCTCGTCGATACCTGCGTCCTGGTCGACGTGATCGAGGAGGATCCAATCTGGAGCGGCTGGTCGCAGGCGACCCTGGATGAATGGGGGCGGCGCGGCCCCGTCTGCATCAATCCGGTCGTCTATGCCGAGCTGTCGCCCGATTTCGACGATCCCGCCGCGCTGGACGGCCTCCTCGGCAAGGCCGGCATCGAATACCGCGAGATTCCCCGCGAAGCCCTTTTCCTGGCGGCGCGGGCGCATCAGGCCTACCGCAGGCGTGGCGGCGAACGCAGCGGCGTGCTGCCCGACTTCTTCATCGGCGCGCATGCCCGCGTGGCGAACGTCCCGCTGCTGACCCGCGATCCGCGCCGCTTCCGCGCCGCCTTCCCCGACCTCGTGCTGGTCGCGCCATAAGCCGATCCCCATGCCCCTCTCGCGCAACGAAATCGAGGAACGCGCCGCCGCCTCCCTCTTCGATCTCTACCGTCAAACCACCAGCCTGCTGCCCGCCTCGCCGGCGAAACGCCGGACCAAGCGATAGTTCCCGGCCCTGCCGGGTTTGTCGTGTAGCCGCAATTCGTATAAAATGTGGCCACAATTGTTGGAGGAAATGGCCATGGACGTCTCGATCCGCGATTTCAAGAACCGCCTGTCCGAGTACCTGCGCCTCGTCGGCCGGGGCGAGAAGCTGGTGGTGACGTCGCACGGCAAAGCCGTGGCGACGGTGCAGCCCGCTTTGGCAGCGCCGGAAGGGCTCCCCGCCATCGGCGGCGTGGTGTGGGCAAAGGGGCGGCCGGCCGTGCCGGCGCGCGTGTCCGACCTGCCGGCGACGAAGGGCTCTGTTGCGGAGCTGATCGTGGCGGAGCGCGAGCGTGCTGTATCTCGATAGTTCGGCGCTGGTGAAGCTCTATGTCCGCGAGACGCATTCGGCGGACGTGATGGCGCTGGCGCGCAAGTCGCCGCAATGGCTGTGCCACCAGGTCGGCTACGTCGAGGTGCGGGCGGCGCTGGCGGCGGCGGAGCGACTGGAGCGCATTACGGCGCAGGCGCGCAGCCAGGCCGTTGCCCGCTTCATCAAGGACTGGCGCAATATCAGCCAGGTTCAGTTCGATGAGGCGCTCCTGGAGCGGGCCGCCGAACTGGCGGAAGGCTTCGGCCTGCGCGGCTACGACAGCGTGCATCTGGCCGCGGCGGATCGCCTGCGCGACGCCGTCGGTGAACGGCTGGTGTTCGCCTGTTTCGACGAGCGCCTCAATCGGGCCGCGAAACTGATCGGCATCAGCCTTCCCGAATTCGCTTCCCGCTGAATTTCCCGTGGCACATTCGGAGCCCGCGCCGCTGTTCCTCTTCGGCGCCTGTGACCGACACAACCTCGGCGACCTGCTGTTTCCGCACATCGCGGCGGCGCTGCTGGCGCCGCGCGAAGTCGTCGTCGCCGGGCTGGCGGAGCGTGACCTGACGCCGTTCGGCGGCCACCGCGTGCGGGCCATCGGCGAGCTGTTGCGGGAATTGCCCGGCGCGCCGGTTATCCACGCCGGCGGGGAACTGCTGACGTGCGACGCCTGGGAGGCGGCGGTGATGCTGCTGCCGGAGGAAGAGGTGCCGGCGGTGATCGCTCAATACGATGGCACGCCGCAGCGCTTCGACTGGGCGCGGCGTTTTCTCGGACGGGACGATTGCGCGCCGTACTGCCTGGGCAAAACGCTTCTGCGTTTCAGTGGAGGCTCATGCCCGCGAAGCGGGCGTTATGATGAAACTAAAAGTCAGTCTCCGCAGTACGGCGAGGTGATCTTCAACGGCGTCGGCGGCATCGACCTCGCCCGGCGCGACGCGGCCCTGCGCGGCGAGGTGATGGCGAAGCTGCGCGAGGCGGACTGGGTTGGCGTGCGCGACCGCGCGACGCAGGCGCATCTTGCTGCCGCCGGCATTTCGGCCGCGCTCATGCCCGATCCGGCGGTGATGACGGCGGAACTCTTCGGCGGCCGCATCCGCACGCGGGCCGAGGGCGGCGAGGTCGCCGCAGTGCGTGCGGCCTTCCCGCAGGGCTGGCTCGCCGTGCAGTTCGCCGCCTCGCTGGGCGACGACGCAACGCTGTCGCGCATTGCCGGCGGGCTGGCCCGGCAGGCGGCGGGCAGGGGCATCGTCTTCTTCCGTGCCGGGGCGGCGCCCTGGCACGACGATCTCGACGTGTATCGGCGGGCGGCGGCGATTTATCGCGGCGTAGACGCCGCTCCCACAAGGGTTTTTGAGTCCCTCGACATCCGGGACATCTGCGCCCTGATTGCGGCGAGTGCAGGCTTCTGTGGCAGCAGCCTGCACGGCCGCATCGTGGCGGAGGCTTTCGGCGTGCCGGTGATCGACGGCATCGTGCCGGTGGGGGAGAAGGTGGCGGCTTACCGCGACACCTGGGCCGGGCTGGATGTGGTTGCGGCATACCGTTCGGCCTTCAGAGAATCGGCTGCGTTGCTATAGCCCGTCATTCCCGCTTTCGCGGGAATGACGGGTAAGCCCACCTTTGGGAATACATAAAAACCCTAAATGCTGCGGCGTGCCTTGCCGGGCTACACTTCGTCGAGTACGGGCCGCCGGCCCGTTTTTTGTGTTCAGCCGCCATGAAGAAAATCCGCAGCCTCCTCGTCGCCAACCGAAGCGAAATCGCCATCCGCGTCATGCGCGCGGCGTCCGAAATGGGTATCCGCACGGTGGCCGTCTATTCCAACGAGGACCGCTTCGCGCTGCACCGCTTCAAGGCGGATGAGTCCTATCTCGTCGGCGCCGGCAAGAAGCCGATCCAGGCCTACCTCGACATCGACGACATCCTCCGCGTGGCGAAGGAAGCGCATGTCGACGCCATCCACCCGGGCTACGGCTTCCTCTCCGAGAATCCGGCTTTCGCCGAGGCCTGCGCCGCGGCCGGCATCGTCTTCATCGGGCCGAAGCCGGAGGTGATGCGCACCCTGGGCAACAAGGTGGCGGCGCGCGAACTCGCCCAGAAGGCCGGCGTGCCGGTGGTGCCGGCGACCGGGGCGCTGCCGCACGACCTCGCCGGGGCGAAGAAGCTGGCCGCTGCGGTCGGCTATCCGTTCATGCTCAAGGCGAGCTGGGGCGGCGGCGGGCGCGGCATGCGCGTGGTCGAGACGGAGGCCGACCTCGGCCCGGCGATGGAGGTGGCGCGGCGGGAGGCCGCAGCCGCCTTCGGCAACGACGAGGTGTATCTGGAAAAGCTGGTGCGCCGCGCGCGCCACGTCGAGGTGCAGGTGATCGGCGACACCCACGGCAACCTGGTGCATGCCTACGAGCGCGACTGCTCGGTGCAGCGGCGCAATCAGAAGGTGGTGGAGCGCGCGCCGGCGCCCTACCTCGCCGAGTCGCGTCGCGCCGAGCTGTGCGATGCCGCCCTCAAGCTTGCCCGCGCCGCGAACTACACCCACGCCGGCACGGTGGAATTCCTCATGGACGCCGACACCGATGCCTTCTACTTCATCGAGGTGAACCCGCGCATCCAGGTCGAGCACACCGTCACCGAGGAGGTGACCGGCGTCGACATCGTCAAGGCGCAGATCCGCATCTCCGAAGGCGCGAAGATCGGCGACGCCGATGCCTTCGTGCCGCGCCAGGAAGACATCCGCCTGCACGGCCATGCCCTGCAGTGCCGCGTCACCAGCGAGGACCCGGAGAACGGCTTCACGCCCGACTACGGCCGCATCAGCGTGTACCGCAGCGCGGCCGGCTTCGGCCTGCGCCTCGACGGCGGCACGGCCTACGGCGGCGCGGTGATCACGCCGTACTACGATTCCCTGCTGGTGAAGGTGACGGCCTGGGGCCACACGCCGGACGAAGCCATCGCCCGCATGGATCGCGCGCTGCGCGAGTTCCGCATCCGCGGCGTGGCCAGCAACCTGCAGTTCCTCGAGAACGTCATCGACCACCCGCTGTTCCGCTCCGGCGAGTGCACCACGCGCTTCATCGACACCACGCCGGAACTGTTCACCTTCCAGCGCCGGCGCGACCGCGGCTCGAAGCTGCTGAAGTTCCTCGGCGAGGTGGCGGTGAACGGCAACCCGGAGATGAAGGGTAGGGCGCTGCCGCACCTGCCGCTGGCCAAGCCGATCAAGCCGCGCTGCGACCTGCTGCAGGCGCCGCCGCCGGGCACGCGCGACCGCCTGAAGGAAATGGGCGCAGAGAAGTTCGCCGAATGGATGAAGGGCCAGCAGCGCGTGCTGCTCACCGACACGACGCTGCGCGACGCCCACCAGTCGCTTTTCGCCACGCGCATGCGCACGCACGACATGCTGGAAATCGCGCCGCACTACGCGCGCATGCTGCCGGAGCTGTTCTCGCTGGAGTGCTGGGGCGGGGCGACCTTCGACGTGGCGCTGCGCTTCCTCAAGGAAGACCCGTGGGAGCGGCTGTCGGCTTTGCGCTCAGCGATCCCCAACGTGCTGTTCCAGATGCTGCTGCGCGCTTCCAACGCGGTCGGCTACACCAACTATTCGGACAACGTGGTGCGCCATTTCGTGCAGCAGGCGGCGAAGGAGGGCGTGGACGTCTTCCGCGTCTTCGACTCGCTCAACTGGGTGGACAACATGCGCGTGGCGATGGACGCCGTGCGCGAGAGCGGCGCGCTGTGCGAGGCGGCCATCTGCTACACCGGCGACCTGTTCGATCCGGCGCGGCCGAAGTACAACCTGAAGTACTACGTCGATCTGGCGAAGCAACTGGAGAAGGCCGGCGCCCACATCCTCGGCATCAAGGACATGGCCGGCGTGTGCCGGCCGCGCGCGGCGCGCGAGCTGATCCATGCGCTCAAGCAGGAGGTCGGCCTGCCCATCCACTTCCACACCCACGACACCAGCGGCATCGCCGCCGCCAGCGTGCTGGCCGCCGTCGAGGCGGGCGTCGATGCGGTCGATGGCGCGCTCGATGCGATGAGCGGACTCACTTCGCAGCCCAACCTCGGCTCGATTGTCGCGGCGCTGCAAGGCTCGCCGCGCGACCCCGGCGTCGACCTCGACGCCATGCAGGCGATTTCGCTCTACTGGGAGGGCGTGCGCCGCAGCTACGCGCCCTTCGAGGCGGACATCCGCTCCGGCACCGCCGACGTCTACCGCCACGAGATGCCGGGCGGCCAGTACACCAACCTGCGCGAGCAGGCCCGCGCCATGGGCCTGGCGCACCGCTGGGCCGAGGTGTCGAAGGCCTACGCCGAGGTGAACCTCCTCTTCGGCGACATCGTCAAGGTGACGCCGACCTCGAAAGTGGTGGGCGACATGGCGCTGTTCATGGTGGCCAACGACCTGACGCCGGAGCAGGTGCGCGATCCGGCGCGCGAGATCGCCTTCCCCGAGTCGGTGGTCTCGCTCATGAAGGGCGAGCTGGGTTTTCCGCCCGACGGTTTTCCGGCCGAGTTGCAGAAGAAGGTCCTGCGCGGCGAAAAGCCGCTGCCCGGCCGCGCCGGCGAGTTCCTGCCGGCGGTGGACCTGGAGGCGAAGCGCGCCGAGGCCGAAGCGGCGGTCGGCCGCAAGGTGAGCGACACCGACCTTGCCTCCTACCTGATGTATCCGAAGGTGTTCAAGGACTACGCCGCGCACCGCAGCCACTACGGCGATGTCTCGATACTGCCGACGCCCGCCTTCTTCTACGGCCTCTCCGAGCGCGAGGAGATCGCCGTCGAGATCGACCGCGGCAAGACCCTGATAGTCAGTCTGCAGGGTACGGCGGGACCGGACGAGGAGGGCCACGTCAAGGTGGCCTTCGAGCTGAACGGCCAGCCGCGCACGGCGCGCATCGCCAAGGCCGGCATGGCGGCCCTGAAGCGCCACCCGCGCGCCGAGGAGGGCAATCCGAAGCATGTCGGCGCGCCAATGCCCGGCACGGTGGTGACGGTGGCGGCGCAGCCGGGCCAGAAGGTGGCCAAGGGCGATCCGCTGGTGTCCATCGAGGCGATGAAGATGGAGTCGATGCTCAATGCCGAGCGCGACGGCGTCGTCGCCGCCATCCACGTCAAGCCGGGCGAGGCGGTGAACGCCAAGGACCTGCTGCTCGAGTACGCTTAGTAAATTGTAGGTCGGGCTTCAGCCCGACATGAGTCGCCGATCAACCGCCGTTGTCCCACAGGGATTTCCTTCGGTCATCGGGCTGAAGCCCGACCTACAGGCAGAGGCGGCAATCCTTGCCGCCCGTGGCCAGCTGCGGGCGGCAAGCCTTGCAGGGCGTCCGCCCCGCTGGCGCTCTTCTCCTTTTAAAATCAATGAGCCCGCACCCATGGCCGGGATCTTGCTGTGATGTCGCTGCACGCCCTCGATCGGGCACAGACAGGCAGGAGGACGGACCATGGCCATAGGCGCGATTATCGGAATCATTTCATCGGTGTTTCAGGCGGTGCGGGCCTTCAGTCCGCCTGAAGCGGCGCAGCCGCAGCAGGCGGCGGACAAGCTGTTTTCCAAGCTCGACGAGCTGGGCCAGGGCGCCATCGGCGGCGCCGATCTGCAGACGGCTTTCGACAGGATCAAGGCGGACGCCATGGGCAGCGCCGACAAGCTCTTCTCGAAACTCGATGCCGACGGCGACGGCAAGATCACCCGAAGCGAGTTTTCAGGCTCGATCAACCAGCTTGCAGACCAGCTCGACCAGCACTACATGCGCCTGCGCATGCATGGCGAGGGCGGCATGCCGCCGCCGTCCGGCGATGCGGGCTTCACCCGGGATGAGCTGGCCAGCCAGCTATCGAACATCGTCGGCAACTTCGACAAGGCGGATGCCGATGGCGACGGCAGGGTCAGCTTCAGGGAGGCGAAGGCCCTGGCCCATTCCGCCGGTTCCGCATCGTCCATCACGACGGCCGCCGCGGACAGCCGGAACGTGGAGCTGATGCTGCAGGTCGTGCGGCTGATGCAGGCCTACGGCATTGTCCACACCCCGAGCAGCACAGCGGGCAATAACAACGACGGCAACAACAGCGCGGCTTCGAGAATCTCCGTCCTGGGCTAGCCCAGTAGTCATTCCCGCGAAAGCGGGAATCCAGTGCCTTTGATTGAGCGCCGCTGGATTCCCGCTTGCGCGGGAATGACGAGTCATATCATCCGCCGGTAGCGGCGTTCCTCCCTCCCGCGCCGGGCAGATCCTTATTTCGGCAGCTCGTATCCCTTCTCGCGGAACAGGCGCAGGCAGGCTTCGGCGACCGGCGGGTCGTAGAACCTGCCGCTGTTCCGTTCTATCTCTTCCAGCGCCTTGTCGACACCCAGGGCCGGCCGGTAGGGACGGTGCGAGGCCATCGATTCGACCACGTCGGCGACGGCCATGATGCGCGCTTCCTGGATGATCTCCCCGCCCTTCAGGTGCTGCGGATAGCCGCTGCCGTCCAGGCGTTCGTGGTGCTGCAGGATGACCTCGGGCAGCGGCCAGGGAAATTCGACGCCCTTGAGGATGTCGTAGCCGCTGCGGGCGTGGGTCTTGATGATCTCGAACTCGATCTCGGACAGCCGGCCCGGCTTGCTGAGGATTTCCGCCGGTACGCTGATCTTGCCGATGTCGTGCACGTAGCCGGTCATGCGCAGCCCGGTGATCGTTTCCTGCGGCAGGCCCATTTCGCCGCCGATGGCCGCCGCCAGCTCGCCGACGCGGCGCTCGTGGCCAGAGGTGTAGGGATCGCGCAGTTCGACCATGGCGGACACCGCCTCGACGGTGGCCATCATGGCCTGCTCCAGCCGGCCCACATAGCGCTGGATTTCCTCCTCCGCCTTCCTGCGCTCGCCGATGTCCTGCGCCACGCCGAGGATCACCGGCTTGTTGTCGAGCTGGGCGAAGGTGGCGCGCGCGCCGATGTCCACCAGGCTGCCGTCCTTGCGCAGGCCGCTGAAGTTGCGCTCGACGGAATCGACTTCCCTGGACAGGATCCGGCGCATCATTTCGGCGATCCCGGCGCGGTCCGCCTCGGCGATCAGGTCGAGCGCATTCTTGCCGTCCAGTTCGCCCGGCGCATAGCCGAGGATTTCGCAGGCGCGCGGATTGGCGAAGAAGAAGCGGCCGCCGTCGAGCATGAAGATCGCGGCGATGTTCTGCTCGACGACGCTGCGGAACAGAATCTCGCTTTCGCGCACGGATTCCTCGGCCTGCCTGCGCAGGGCCTCGCGGTCGAAGTTCTCCAGGGCGAAGGAGACATCCTTCGCCATTTCCTCGAGCAGGGCGCGCGTTTGCTCGTCGAACGCGCCGGCCTCGGCGGAGTAGAGGCTGAGCGTGCCGACGACGAAATTCCTGCGCCGGAGCGGCAGCGCGACCGAGGCGCGGAAGCCGAATTCCCGCGCCAGGTCGTGCCAGCGCGCGGTGGCCGGGTCGTTGAGGAAATCGTTGCAGTAATAGGGTTCTCCCTTGTCCAGGGCGATCCCGGAAGGCCCGCGGCCATCGGGATGCGCGGGGTCGGTGCTGAGGCGGATGCGCTTGATGTAGCCGTCCAGGCTGCCCGCGCTGGCGACTGGCGCCAGGGTCTTCGAGTCTTCGTCGACGAGGCCGATCCAGGCGCCGAGGTAGCCGCCGGTGTCGACGGCGATGCGGCAGATCCGCTCGAACAGCTCCGCCTGGCTGCCCAGCCGGACGATGGCCTCGTTGGTCTGGCTCAGGGTGGCGTAGGCCGTGTTCAGGCGGCGGATCTGCGCCGCCGCCTCGCGCTGGTCCTCGAGCACGCTCAGGAGGACCGTGCGGGCGCGCTCGTTCTCTTCCATGCGCCGCTGCAGTTCGGCTTCCATTTCCTTGCGTGCGCCGATGTCGCGGATGATGGCGGTGAACTGCGTGCGGCCGCCCACGGCTGCCGCCGAAAGCGCCATCTCCAGCGGGAAGATGCCGCCGTCCTTCCTGCGCCCGGCGACTTCGACGACCTTGCCCAGGATTCGCGACTCCCGCGTCAGCAGGTAGTGCTGCATGCCCGCCCGGTGCGCTTCGTGGCGCTCGGGGGGGATCAGGAGGGTCACCGGCTGGCCGAGGGCTTCGGCCGCCGGGTAGCCGAACGCCGCCTCCGCGCCGCGGCTGAAAAAGCGGATGCGGCCGTCCTCGTCCACGGCGACGATGGCATCGATCGCCGAATCCGCCATCGACCGGAAGCGCTCCTCGCTCTCGCGCAGCGCGGCCTCGGCGCGCCGGTGCTCCTGCCGGTCGTGCGCCTCCGCGAGTTCGCGCGTCACCGCCGGGGCGAGCCGCGACAGGTTGCCCTTCATCAGGTAGTCGTGCGCGCCCTTGCGCATCAGTTCGATGGCGACCTCTTCCTCGATGACGCCGGAGACGACGATGAAGGGGGTGTCGAGGCCGCTGCCGCGCAGCGTCGCCAGGGCTTCGCCGGCGCTGAAGTTCGGCAGGCGGAAGTCCGACAGCACGACATCCCATGCGCGTTTTTCCAGCGCGGCGGACATTCCCTCCCTGGTGTCGACGCGTTCATGCGTCACGTCGAAACCGGCATGCTGCAGCTGCCGCACCATCAGATCGGCATCGCCGGCGGAGTCCTCGACGATCAGAACGGACAGCGGAGCGCTCATGGATACTCCCCGAGCGTGAAATGGAAGCCCGCCCCCTGGCCGGCCTGCGACTCGGCCCAGATGCGGCCCTCATGCCGGTGCACGATGCGCTGCACCGTGGCCAGGCCGATGCCCGTGCCGGGGAACTCGCTCGCCTTGTGCAGGCGCTGGAAGGCACCGAACAGCTTGTCCGCGCGGGCCATGTCGAAACCGACGCCGTTGTCGCGCACGAAGAAGACCTTGCGGCGCGCCTTCGTCTCCGGGTCTTCCTCGATGCGGCTGCCGAATTCGATCCGCGCGACGGCCTGCGGCGCGGTGAACTTGACGGCGTTGTCCATGAGGTTGGTCAGGGCGATCTCCAGCAGGCGGGGATCGCCTTGCGCCGCCAGGTTTGGCGCGATGTCGAATTCCATGCGCCGTTCGGGTTGCGCCTCCCGCAGGCGTTCCGCGACGGTGTGGGCGAGGCTGCTCATGTCCACCGGTTCCTGGCGGATATCTTCGCGGCTGACCCGTGAAAGCTGCAGAAGGTCGTCGATCAATCCCCCCATGCGCTGCGCTTCGGAGCGAACGCGGCCGAGGAAGCCGCGCGCGGTTTCGTCCAGCCTGTCGCCGTAATCCTCCGCGAGGGCGAGACTCCAGCCGTCGATGCCGCGCAGCGGCGCGCGCAGGTCGTGCGAAACAGAATAGGCGAAGGCCTGCAGTTCCTGATTGACGGTTTCCAGCTGGTGGGTGCGCCGCTCCAGGCTCCTGTTGAGCAGGGACAGTTGGGCTTCCGCCTTGTTCCGCCGCACGATTTCCTCCTCCAGCCGGGCGACGGCTTCCTCCAGCTGCTTCGTGCTCGGCAGCTTCAGCGCCTTCGGAATCAGCGGCCAGAGCAGGACGGCGGTAACGATGGACACCGCGGCGGTGACGATCTTGACGGCG
The DNA here is from genome assembly GCA_016214145.1 of Rhodocyclales bacterium. GTDB lineage: Bacteria > Pseudomonadota > Gammaproteobacteria > Burkholderiales > Rhodocyclaceae > Desulfobacillus. The sequence continues at coordinate 651,043 of JACRPA010000002.1, read as the reverse complement.
GCGTCGAGCCAGTAGTCCGGATGCCAGATTGTCCAGATGCCGATCAGGTGGGTCGTGCCGCAGGCGAAAATGAACGCCGAGAACAGGATGAACATCCAGTTGAACTGGAGATCCTTGCGCTGTTTCACGAACCAGACCAGCCCAAGCGGGATGGAGTAGTAGGAAAACACGATCACCGATTCGGCGACGACGAAGCTCCACAGCAAGGCCGGCGTCCACAGGTAGCAGTGCCCGTGCGGCAGGAAGTTCTGGGTGCTCAGCCAGCCGGTCAAGTGTTCCATGGCTTTGTGCTCCTTTCCGAGGCTTCGGCGCGGCTGCGTTCCGGGTCCTGGCCGGCGGATTCCTGGCTCGGGTAGCGCGGCGGTTCGCCCAGCCGCCTGCCCAGCGCGTTGACCTCGGCCTTGAGCTCGGCGACGCGGCCTTCGCGATCCAGGGTCGCTTCATACCACTGCCGCAGTTCCCTGAGCTGCTGCTGGATTTTCTCCTCGGCCAGCTTGCGCGCGCCGATGTCGCGGATGAAGTTCTGGCGGTAGGGTTTGCCCCCGATGTCGATCGTCATGGAACTGACTTCCGCCGGGAAGGCGCTGCCGTCCTTGCGCCGGTGGATGGTCTCGAACAGCGCGCCGCCGGGCTGCTCCGAAGCCTTGAAATCGCGCTCGAAGCTCGCCCGGGCTTCCGGGGTGCGCAGGTCGCGAATCGTGATCCGCCGGATTTCCTCCGCCGTGTATCCATAGGCGGCGAGGGCGGCGTCGTTGGCCTCGACGATCCTGCCGTTCGGGTCGACCAGCAGGATGCTGTCGCGCGCGTGCTGGAACAGGGCGTTGAATTTGCCTGCCAGCGCCTCGCGGTCTTCCCTGCTGCGCTGCTGTGCGGCGGCGAAGGCGGCCTGCTGGCCGCGCCAGAGAAAGGCGACGAAAAGCCCCGTGACGCCGATCGTCAGCACCACAACGGCGAAGATCAACTGCGCCTGCCGGCGCAGCGGCCGCATGACTTCCTCCGTGTCGGTCTTGGCGACGATGTGCCACGCCGTGCCGGCCACCGGCTGGAAGGCGGCGAGGACGGGCACCCCCCGGTAGTCCTCGCCCTCCAGGACGCCCTTGCCCTGCAGCACGGCCTTGGCGGCCGGCAGGTCCCCGGCGGAGAGCGGCTTGCGCATGCCAAGCGGCCTGCCGCCGGCATGGCGCAGCGGCGTCAGGAAAACGACCTCGTCGCCGTCGCGGCGCACCAGGAGGGATTCCGAGGAGGTGCTGGGAATGGGCCACGACTCGGCCATCTGGAACAAGGAGCCGCGCGGATCGGCGCTGAGGACCAGCACGGCGCCCATTTGTCCGTTGGTCTGGACAGGCACAAGGAAATCGATGCAGTAATCCGCCTCCCCGATGCTGTGCAGGTCGTGGAAACCGAACCCGCCCCGCGCGGCCGTGTCCGCGATGGCCTGTCTGAGCGAGGCAGAGGCAGGCTCGGCGCGTCCGGCCTGGATCAGGGGCGTCCCGTCGGGCCTGTAGAGCCCGATGCCGGTCCAGCGGTCGGAGTAGAGCAGGCCCTCGAAATGCAGGCGGATGTGACGGGCGGCCTTGTCGGCGGCCCCCCTGGCAAGCAGCCGCACCGCCTCCATCAGATCCGGGTCGCTGCGCAGCTGTTCCGCCTCCTGGCGATGCCAGCTTACCCAGCGCTCGATCTGCCCGGCCTTGAGTTCGGCGATGGCGGTCTGCTGCTTGTACTGGTGCGACTTGAATTCGGCAGTCTGCTGCCGGTAGACCAGGGCGCCGAAGCCGATGATGATGGCGGCCAGCACGAAGAAGGCCGCCGCCAGCATGCCGGTCCGGTGGCGCTCCGACGGGGCGATCTCCCGATGAGCGGTTTCGGGGACGGGATAGACCGTGCGCAACAGGGCATAGAGGGCCAGACCGGTCACGACGACGAAGGCCGCGCCTTTCCAGGCCTGGATGCTGACGAGCGCGGCATGGTCCGTTGCGAGGAGGGCGACCAGCCCGTCGGATGCGAGTATCCATACGGTCGCCACCGCGAGATAGCCCAGCGTGATCCTGGCCGGGCGGGAAAGCCGCCGAATCGTCTTGTCAATCAGTTGCATGAGCCGTTGCCCTGACGGAAACCGTCGATTCGCCTCTAGGGGAATGATGTCCCACCGAGACGCAGCTTGAGGGTCAGCTATGTTTATAGCATTGAAACTGATTGATCCAAAGCAATGTTTCTCCCCCCGTGGGGAATATGGAAACCGGGGGAGCGCCCGAGTGGCGGGCGGCGTTATAACGAAAGTGATATGCCAGAGGGGCTTGTTGCCTGTTGAAGGTGCAATGGCAGAACCTAGGCCACCCGCCGGTAGCGGCCGTCTTCCAGCACGACCGCACCGCGCTGCATGAGCCGCTCCAGGTGCTTGCCCATGATGGCGCCTTCGCCCCACTCGAAGAAGGCTTTCGGCTCGCGCGGCTTGCGGTAGACCAGGCAGGCGGCGACGATGTCTTCCATCGTGCGCGGCTCTGAAAGAAATTCCAGCAGCTTCGCCTCGCGCGCGTCGATGACGGCGAGGTAGCGGTCGAATGCCTCCGTCGCATCGCCCTCGAAGCAGCCGTCCTCGTGGCTGGTCAGCCACACCTTCGCCGGTATTCTCTGCAGGCGGCGCACCGTGGCGATGGTGCCGTCGATGGAGCCGTCGCGGTCGCCATACCAGGGGCCGAAGCGCGTGAGATCGTAGTCGCCGAGGAACAGCACCGCCGGTTCGCGGAAGAAGAAGGCGGTGAAACCCGGCGTGTGGCCGGGGGCGTGGATGACCTCGGCCGTGCATGCGCCGAGGTCGATGACTTCGCCTGGGGTGAAATGCTTCGTCGCACGGCGCGGCTTGAAATGAAAGTCAGCCGGCAGGGTACGGCGCCAGTAGTCGCGGTATTCCTCCTTGCCGATGCCGTACCAGTCGAGGAAGGGTTCGATGCCGGAGAGCGGTTCGGCTTCGATGGCCATCTGCCGCAGCGGCAGGCCCTCGAAGAGGTCGAGGCAGGTCAGGTGGTCCTCGTGCCAGTGCGACAGCCAGACTTCCTTCACGCCGGGGCCGGCCAGCAGTTCGCGGTAGCGCGCCTCGTCGGCGCCGGCGTCGATCAGCACGCCTGCGCCTTCGACGTAAACGGAATTTGAATGCGGGTAGCGGCCCTTGTTGGCGCCGGGGATCAGGCGCACCGGGCCGAAGGCGCGTTCCCCGGCCATGGCTATTCGATGATCTTGTTGATGGGCAGCTCGATGATGCCGCGCGCGCCGGCGGCGTGCAGGCGCGGGATCAGTTCGCGCACCTGCTTTTCCTCGACCACCGTGCTGAGGTCGACCCACGCCGGATCGGACAGTTGCGAGACGGTGGGGGTGGCCAGCGCCGGCAGGATTTGCAGGACGGCGTCGACCTTGTCCTTCGGCACGTTCATCGCCAGCAGCACGCGCGTGGCGGCGGCGATGGCGCCCTTCAGCAGCATCAGCATGCGCTCGATCTTGGCGCGCTTCCAGTCATCCTTGACGGCGTCGCGGTTGGCGATGAAGCGCGGCGTGCTCTCCAGCACGACGTGCATCACGCGCAACTGGTTGGCGCGCAGCGAGGAGCCGGTCTCGGAGACGTCCACGATGGCGTCGGCGAGGATCGGCGGCTTCACCTCGGTGGCGCCCCAGGAGAACTCCACGCTGGCGTTCACGCCGTGCTCGGCGAGGAAGCGCTTCGTCATGCCGACCGCCTCGGTGGCGATGTGGCGGCCTTCCAGGTCTTTCACGGTCTCGAAGGACGAGCCTTCCTTGGAGGCCATCACCCAGCGCACCGTGCCGTAGTTGGGCCAGGGCGCGCGCAGGTCGGCCAGTTCCGCCACGTCGGCGCCGGTCTCCAGCATCCAGTCGAGGCCGGTGATGGCGCAGTCGAGCACGCCCTGCTCGACGTAGCGCGCCATCTCCTGCGGGCGGATGAGGATGCACTGGATCTCGGCGTCGTCGATGTCCGGGTAATACGAGCGGCCGGAAATGCGCAGGTCATAGCCGGCGCGCTGGAACAGCTTCTGGGTGGTGTCCTGCAGGCTGCCCTTGGGGATGCCGAGGCGCAGTCGGGGGGCGGTGTCGGTCATTTCATTCTCCAAAACGAAGCGGCAATGCTATCACCGTTGCCTGGCGCGACGCTGTAGGAGCGGCCTTGGCCGCGATGCGGCCGATGGATCGCCGGCAAGCCGGCTCCTACAACGGTACGCGCAGCCATCCCTCCCATTGCTACCCATCCCGACTCAGGGCATCATTTCCCGCCATGTTCACCCTCCCCAACTTCATCACCATCGGCCGGGTGCTGCTGATCCCGGTGGTGGCCTTCCTGCTGCTCGACCACGACTACCGGCTGGCCTTCGCCGTCTTCCTCGTCGCGGCCGTCGGCGACTGGGTGGACGGCTTCATCGCGCGGCGCTTCAACCAGATGTCGCAGCTCGGCGCCGTGCTCGATCCCGTCGCCGACAAGATGACCATGATGATCGTCGCCATCCTGATGGCGGCGCAGGGCCTGCTGCCGATCTGGCTGGCGGTGGTGATCGTCATGCGCGACGCCATCATCGTCGCCGGCGCCGTCGCCTACCGTTTCGTCGTCGGCCGCATCGAACTGGCGCCGACGCGCCTGTCGAAGGCCAACACCCTGCTCGAATTCGGCGTGCTCGCGCTGGCCATGGCGCAGGCGGGGCAGCTGGTCATGGCCGATGCCTGGCTGATGCCGCTGTTCCTCCTGGTGTTCGCCTCGGTGCTCGTCTCCGGCGCCCACTACGTCTGGCTCTGGCGCCGCAAGGCGATCGAGGACGGCCGGGGCGGCTGAGAACGATCGCACCGGGAAAAGTCAGTCCCGGCAGTACGGCGAAGCAGTCTCGCCGTCGGCTGTCCGTCTCATTCGCCCGCCTCGCGTTGAGTCTTCTTCGCCTCCGTCAGCAGCCATTCCGCGAAATGCGCCACCTCGGGCCGCGCTGCCTTCGCCGCGCGCACCAGGAAGTAGGCGCGCGTGGCGACCCGCTGGCGCGACTTGCCCAGCGGCCTGAGCTTTTTCTCGGCAATCAGTCTCGCCACCAGCGGGCCGCGACCCAGCGCGATGCCGCGGCCGTCCTCGGCGGCGCGGATGAGCTGGTCGTACTGGTTGAATTCGAGCACGGCCTTGGGGCGGGCATGGGCGAGGCCGAGGCCGGCCAGCCAGGGATCCCAGGAGAACCAGGGCGCCTTGTGGCCGTTGTCGAAGGCGAGCAGGGTGATCCTGGCGAGATCGGTCGGGCGCAGCACCGCCGGCAGGCGCGCGGCGAGCTTCGGCGCCGCCACCGGGAAGACCACTTCCTCGAACAGCAGGCAGGCGCCCGGCGGCGCGGCATCGGGGTGGATGTAGCGCAGGGCGAGATCGATGTCCTCGCGCGCCAGATCGACCATGCGGTTGTCGGCGGAGAGCCGCACGTCGACGTCGGGTTCCATCTCCTGGAAGGCGGCCAGCCGCGGCACCAGCCACAGCGAGGCGATGCCGACGGCCGCCGAGACATTCACGCGCGGGCGCCGCTGCGACGCCTTCAATCCGGCGCAGACCTCGGCGAGGCGGGCAAGCGTCTCGCTCACCGCGCGCCGCAGCACCTCGCCTTCCGGGGTCAGGCTGAGGCGACGCGCCTCGCGGCGGAAGAGCTTGACGCCGAGTTGTTCCTCCAGCGTCTGGATCTGCCGGCTGATCGCCGACTGGGTGAGGAACAGCTCCTCGGCGGCCCGGGTGAAGCTGAGGTGGCGCGCGGCGGCGTCGAAGCCTTTCAGCGGATCCAGGGCGGGCAGGCGGGTCGGGTCTTTATTCATGCGTTTTACTCATGCATGGGATTCGCATTACTCGTTTGTGGCTCCCAGTGCCGTTGCGTATCCTTGCGGCACATGCAGAGGCACCTGTTGATGCATGTAACGCATGGAGGATAGGATCATGGCGAAAATTGTGCAAGAGACCCGCTTTGAGCTTGCCGACGGCGAGCTGCTGGCCCTCGATCGCATCAAGGGCAGGGAACTGGCCTGCCTGTCCGGCGAACTGTGGATCACCGTCGACGGCCGGGCGGAGGACATCATCCTCGGCCCGGGCCAGCGCTGGGTGGCCGAGGACAACGCGCAGGTGGTGGTGTCGGCGCTGAAGGACTCGCTGCTGGTCGCCACCCGCCGCTGCGACCAGGCAGTGCGCGGACGCGCCGAGGGCCTGCTGGCGCAACTGCTGCGCTGGCGCCACGCGCCGCTTGCCGCCATGCCCGCCGCGCTGATCCGCTGAGGAGCCGGCCATGCCCTTTCTCGACATCCGGCTCTCCGCGCCCTGCCTGCCCGAAAAGGCGGCGCAGATCGCCGCGCGCGGCCCCCGCCGGCTGGTGAAGCCGGGTGCCGTTTATTGTCGGATTCTGGCGCTCACCGGCACGGCGGGTTGTCATGCGTTTTCAGGTTTTCAATTGATATCAGCAAGTTAGGAATATTTCCGATTCGGGCATGTCGATTGCAATGTACTGAGTATCAATGGACATTCAGTATGCAAAGGAGCATGTGATGGCAAGCAATAAAAAGGGATCCACAGGATCCGGCAGTCGCGTCCTGACGCTCATCTGGCTGCTGCTGTCGGCCGGACTGGCTTACCCGGTGTATTCGCTGATGGTGTCGTGGGGATTCAATCAGGCGCTGTCGGGAATAATCGTGTTCATCGGCATTTGCCTCCTCTACGACATACCCTACCGCGCCCGGGTGAAGGAGCAGCACGAAGCGATCATGCAGCGGTCGGATCAATGGCGCAGCCGGACCTGCTGAAACGAACCTGCCAAAAAAACAAACCCCGCCGAATGGCGGGGTTTGTTTTTTGGGGCGGAGAAACGAAGTTTCAGAGAAGGCTAATGCCCGCATGAGCGGGCGTTATGCCGGAACTAAAAGTCAGTCCCCGTAATACGGCGATTTACACCGTCACGGTATCCGCGACTTCCTTGAACTCGGCGATCTGGTCGAAGTTCATGTAGCGGTATACGTCGGCGGCCTTGGCGTTCACCGCCTTGACCTGCTCCATGTACTCGGCGACGGTCGGGATGCGGCCCATCAGCGCGGCGACGGCGGCCAGTTCGGCCGAGCTGAGATAGACGCGGGTATCGATGCCGAGGCGGTTGGGAAAGTTGCGGGTGGAGGTCGACACCGCCGTGCTGCCTTTCCGGATCTGCGCCTGGTTGCCCATGCACAGCGAGCAGCCGGGCATTTCCATGCGCGCGCCGGATTTGCCGAGGACGGCGTAGTAGCCTTCCTCGTTGAGGATCATGGCGTCCATCTTGGTCGGCGGGGCGATCCACAGTCGCGTCGGGATGTCGCTCTTGCCGTCGAGCACCTTGCCGGCGGCGCGGAAGTGGCCGATGTTGGTCATGCACGAGCCGATGAAGACTTCGTCGATCTTCTCGCCGGCGACTTCGGAGAGGATCTTCACGTCGTCCGGATCGTTGGGACAGGCGAGGATCGGTTCCCGGATGTCGGCCAGGTCGATCTCGATCACCGCGGCGTATTCGGCGTCCGCATCCGGGGCGAGCAGGGTGCCATTGGCGATCCATTCCTGCATGGCCTTGATGCGGCGGCCGAGGGTGCGCCTGTCTTCGTAGCCTTCCGCGATCATCCACTTCATGAGGGTGATGTTGGAGCGCATGTACTCGACGATGGGTTCCTTGTTCAGGCGCACCGCACAGCCGGCGGCGGAACGTTCGGCGGAGGCGTCGGTGAGCTCGAAGGCCTGTTCCACCTTGAGGTCGGGCAGGCCTTCGATTTCCAGGATGCGGCCGGAGAAGATGTTCTTCTTGCCTTGCTTGGCCACGGTGAGCAGGCCCTGCTTGATGGCGTAGAGCGGAATGGCATTGACCAGGTCGCGCAGGGTGATGCCGGGTTGCAGGGTGCCCTTGAAGCGCACCAGCACCGATTCCGGCATGTCGAGCGGCATGACGCCAGTGGCGGCGGCGAAGGCGACGAGGCCGGAGCCGGCCGGGAAGGAAATGCCGATGGGGAAGCGCGTGTGGCTGTCGCCGCCGGTGCCGACGGTATCGGGCAGCAGGAAGCGGTTGAGCCAGGAATGGATCACGCCATCGCCCGGCTTCAGGCTGATGCCGCCGCGCGCGGTGATGAAGGAGGGCAGCGTGCGGTGCGTCTTGACGTCCACCAGCTTCGGATAGGCGGCGGTGTGGCAGAAGGACTGCATGACGAGATCGGCCGAGAAGCCGAGGCAGGCGAGGTCCTTCAGCTCGTCGCGGGTCATCGGGCCGGTGGTGTCCTGGCTGCCGACGGAAGTCATGCGCGGCTCGCAGTAGGTGCCGGGGCGAACGCCCTTGCCTTCAGGCAGGCCGCAGGCGCGACCGACCATCTTCTGTGCCTGCGAGTAGCCTTTGCCCGTGTCCTGCGGCGCCTGCGGCAGGCGGAACAGCGTGGAGACGGGCAGGCCGAGCGCTTCGCGTGCGCGGGCGGTGAGGCCGCGGCCGATGATGAGCGGAATGCGTCCGCCGGCGCGCACTTCGTCGAAGACCACCTCGGACTTGACCTTGAATTCGGCGATGACCGCACCGTTCTTCAGCGCCTTGCCTTCATACGGGCGCAGTTCGACGACGTCGCCCATGTCCATGTTTGACACGTCGAGTTCGATCGGCAGCGCCCCGGCATCTTCCATGGTGTTGTAGAAAATCGGGGCGATCTTGCTGCCGAGGCAGACACCGCCGAAACGCTTGTTCGGCACGAAGGGGATGTCTTCGCCGGTAAACCACAGCACGGAGTTGGTCGCCGACTTGCGCGAGGAGCCGGTGCCGACCACGTCGCCGACGTAGGCAACCAGGTGGCCCTTGGCCTTGAGTGCGTCGAGCTGCCTGATCGGGCCGATCTTGCCCGGCTCGTCGGCTTCGATGCCCTGCCGTGGATTCTTCAGCATGGCCAGCGCGTGCAGCGGAATATCCGGGCGGCTCCAGGCATCCGGCGCGGGGGAGAGGTCGTCGGTGTTGGTCTCGCCGGTCACCTTGAAGATCGTGACGGTGAGGCTTTTCGGCACTTCGGGGCGCGAGGTGAACCATTCGGCATCGGCCCAGGACTGCAGCACGGACTTGGCATTGGCGTTGCCCGGAGAGTTGGCAGAAGCGGCTTTCTCGGCAACATCGTGGAAAAAGTCGAACATCAGCAGCGTGCCCTTCAGGCCTTTCGCCGCGGCGGCGCCGACGGCGGCATCGTCGAGCAGGTCGATCAGCGGCTTGACGTTGTAGCCGCCGAGCATGGTGCCGAGCAGTTCCGTGGCCTTCTCGCGCGAGAGGAGGGCGCACTTTTCACTGCCCTTCGCGACGGCCTCAAGAAAGGCGGCCTTGACCTTGGCAGCGTCGTCCACGCCGGCCGGCACGCGGTGGGTGATGAGGTCGACCAGGAAGGTTTCCTCGCCCTTGGGCGGGGTCTTCAGCAGGGCGACCAGTTCCCCGGTCTGCTTGGCGGTCAGGGGCAGCGGCGGGATGCCGAGGGCGGCGCGTTCGGCGGCGTGGGCACGGTAGGCTTCTAGCACGGGTGTGTCCTCTCAGTAAGGATGGTTAATGCGTTGTCGAAAAGAAGTTGCGGCGGACGCTGGCCGGCAAATCCATGCCGGTCGTGTGGGCGCGCGCGAGCAGCTCCCAGAAGTAGCGGTACGAGGCGCGGTCGTGCAGGCGGCCGTTGTGGCGGATCGGGCCCCAGTCGGCGGCCTGCGCGGCGAGGAGGATCCCCGCGGCTTCCTCGACCTCGCCGAAGTCGGGCCGCATGGCGTCGACGATGGGCTGCACCTGGTTCGGATGGATGCTCCACATGCGCAGATAGCCGAACTGCTCGCGGGCGCGCCGTGCATCGGCGTAGACCGCCTGCGTGTCGTGCAGTTCAGTCGTCACGTTGTGCGCGGGCACCACGCCGTGGCCGAGCGCGGCCGCGGCGATGGCGCACTTGGCGCGCACCACCAGCGGATGCTCGAACTGGCCGGGGCTTTTCATCGCCGATGCGGGAATCGCGCCGTGGTGGCCGCTGACGAAGTCCATCAGGCCGAAGTCCAGCGTCTCGACGCCGGGCAGGGCGGCGATGTCCTCCGCCTCGCGCAGCGCGCCGTGGGTTTCGATCAGCACATGCGCGGGGATCGGCCGCTCCAGGCCGCAGTTCTTCGCGATGGCGGCGAGCGCCATCAGCATCGTCTGCACGTCCTGCCGGCCTGAAGCCTTGGGCAGCGTGACGTAGGCCAGGCGCCTGCCAGCCTCGCCGACGATGATCTCCAGGTCGCTGCGCCAGTGCGGGTGGGTGATGTCGTGGATGCGCGCGCCGACGCGGTCGTGGCGGTTCTCCGGGGAGTTGATGGCATTCGCCACCATTCCGGCATGGGCCTGTTCGGCGCCGGCCGGGGCGCCGTCCTCGCAGTCGCAGGTGACGTCGAAGATCGGCCCCAGCGCCTGCTGCAGGGCGAGCGCCTTGCCGATCAGCTTCTCGCTGCCGGCGTAGTGTTCGCAGGCCGGCAGCGAGGGGAAGGGCCTGGTTTCGCGGTAGAGAACGGCGGCGGGGTGAAGTGGAGCAGTCATCGATCTTCTCGCCCTACCGCTCCCCGCTCACTGCTCACCGCTTGCGGCGGTTTAGGCCAGCATGCCGGCGACGCCGGCCTGCTCTTCCTTCAGCTCGGCGAGCGTCTTGTCCATCATGGTGCGCGAGTAGTCGTCGATGGCCAGGCCGGTGACGCGTGCGTACTCGCCGTTGGCGCAGGTGACGGGCACGCCATAGACGATGTCCTGCGGGATGCCGTAGCTGCCGTCGGAGGGGATGCCCATGGTGACCCACTTGCCGTTGGTGCCCAGCGCCCAGTCGCGCATGTGGTCGACGGCGGCGTTGGCGGCGGAAGCGGCCGAGGAGGCGCCGCGCGCCTCGATGATGGCGGCGCCGCGCTTGCCGACCTTCGGGATGTACTCGTTCCTGTACCAGGCTTCGTCGTTGACGGCCTGCGGCGCGGCCTGGCCGGCGACGGTGCAGAAGCGGATGTCCGGGTACATGGTCGGCGAGTGGTTGCCCCAGACGACCATCTTCTCGATGTCGGTGACGGCCTTGCCGGTACGCGTTGCTAGCTGCGAGACGGCGCGGTTGTGGTCGAGGCGCAGCATGGCGGTGAAATTCTGCTTCGGCAGGTCGGGGGCCGACTTCATGGCGATGTAGGCGTTGGTGTTGGCCGGATTGCCGACCACCAGCACGCGCACCTTGCGCGAGGCGGCGGCGTTGAGCGCCTTGCCCTGCTCGATGAAGATCTTGGCGTTCTCGAGCAGCAGGTCCTTGCGCTCCATGCCGGGGCCGCGCGGCCTGGCGCCGACCAGCAGCGCGTAGTCGGTGTCCTTGAAGGCCACCAGCGGGTCGGACGTGCCGACCATGCCGGCCAGCAGCGGGAAGGCGCAGTCGTCCAGTTCCATCATGACGCCCTTGAGCGCCGCCTGGGCCTTCTCCATGGGCAGTTCGAGCATCTGCAGGATGACCGGCTGGTCCTTGCCGAGCATATCGCCGCTGGCGATGCGGAACAGCAGGGCGTAGCCGATTTGACCGGCGGCGCCGGTGACGGTGACACGAACGGGGGCTTTGGCCATTGAAGTGACTCCTCGATTCAGGTTGTTCAAAAGCGGCGCTTCGTCGGTTGGCTTGGGAACCCAAACGCCAGCCGGGAATGCGGACGATGGTAGAATTCTTTTTGCAGTGTGTCAATATCTATTATATATCTTATATAAGACATATGAGAGCCTATAGACGTTTCAGTTTTTTTATGCTGAAATTGCTGCATGGCGCAAGTGTCTCCTACCTTCAGTCCGCTCTATCGCCAGATCAAGGACCTGATCATGCAGGGTCTTGCATCGGGCGAATGGCGTCCCGGCGAAGCCATCCCCAGCGAGGCGGAACTGGCGGTTCGCTTCAACGTCAGCCAGGGCACGGTGCGCAAGGCCATCGACGAAATGGCCGCCGAAAACCTCGTTGTGCGCAAACAGGGCAAGGGCACTTATGTTGCTTCGCACAACGATCCGCGCGCCTTCTTCCGCTTCCTCCGCGTCGTCCCCAACGAGGGAGGCGTCAGCGTGCCGCAAAGCGTGCCGCTCGAATGCTGGCGCGCCAAGGCCGGCCAGGAAGCCGCCCGCATCCTCGACATAGCGCCCGGTGCGCCGATCACCATCGTGCGCCGCGTCCTCAAGTTCAACGGCAAGCCGGTCGTTCTTGATGAAATCTACCTGCCGGGCGAGATTTTCCAGGGGCTGTCGCTGGAGGTCCTGCAGGAATACCAGGGCTCGATCTACAGCCTGTTCGAGACGCGCTTCGGCGTGCGCATGATCCGCGCCGAGGAGCGCATCCGTGCCGTGGCGGCGGACCGCGCGACGGCGGAACAGCTGGCGGTGGCAGAGGGCAGTCCGCTGCTCTCGGTGGAGCGCGTGACCTACACCTACGGCGACAAGCCGGCGGAGTGGCGGCGCGGCCTGTATGCCACCGCCGAGCACTATTATCTGAACGAATTGAACTGAGGGCGCAACGCAGGGGCCGCCGGCCATCGAAACGCTATAATTAAAGACTTATCGGGGTATCGTGGCGCTTTATGTTGCGCCGCACAGTGAAGGGAGGTATGACAGATGTCGGAAATAGCCATCAAGAAGGAGCGCCCGAAGCATCTTGACCTGCTGGTCATCAAGCAACCGCTTCCGGCCATTGCGTCGATATTGCACCGGGTCAGCGGCGCGGGGCTGTTCCTCATGCTGCCGGTCCTCATATGGCTGCTCCAGCTCAGCCTCGAATCGCCGCAAAGTTTCGAGACCTTCCGGGCGGTGGTCGGCCATCCCCTCGCCAAGCTGGTGCTGACCGGACTGCTGTGGGCGTTTCTGCATCATTTCTGCATGGGCATCCGCATCCTGCTGCTCGATCTCGACATCGGCACCGATCTCAAGCCGTCCCGCACCAGCACGAAGGCGGTGCTGGCCGTCAGCCTGGCGCTGACCGCGATCCTGGGGGTGAAGCTATGGTGAAGAACATCATCGTCGGCGCCCATTACGGCCTGAAGGACTGGCTGGCGCAGCGCATCACCGCCGTCGTCATGGCGGCCTATACGGTCATCCTTTTCATCCTGCTGGCGGGGCAGGAGCGCATCACCCATGAAACCTGGCGCGCCTTCATGGCCGGCGGCTTCATGCGCTTCCTCTCCTTCCTCTTCATCGTCAGCCTGATGTACCACGCCTGGGTCGGCGTGCGCGACATCTGGATGGACTACGTCAAGCCGACGGGCCTGCGCCTGGCGCTGCACGTCCTTACGCTCCTCGCCCTCGTCGGCTGCACCGGCTGGGCCGTATCCATCATCTGGAGACTCTGAACGTGAAAGTCACCAAACGCACCTTTGACGCGGTCATCGTCGGCGCCGGCGGCGCCGGCCTGCGCGCCGCGCTGCAACTCGCCGAATCCGGACTCAAGACCGCCGTCATCACCAAGGTCTTCCCGACGCGCTCGCACACCGTCGCGGCGCAGGGCGGCGTCGCCGCCTCGCTCGGCAACTCCGAGGAGGACCACTGGCACTGGCACATGTACGACACCGTCAAGGGATCGGACTGGCTCGGCGACCAGGATTCCATCGAATTCATGTGCCGCAAGGCCAACGAGGTGGTCATCGAGCTCGAGCACTACGGCATGCCCTTCGACCGCACCGACGCCGGCAAGATCTACCAGCGCCCCTTCGGCGGCCACATGTCGAACTTCGGCGAGAAGCCGGTGCGCCGCTCCTGCGCGGCGGCCGACCGCACCGGCCATGCCATGCTGCACGCGCTCTACCAGCGCAACGTGCGCGCCAACACCCAGTTCTTCGTCGAGTGGATGGCGCTCGACCTGATCCGCGACGCCGAAGGCGAAGTGCTCGGCGTCACCGCCCTGGAAATGGAGACCGGCGAGATCGTCGCCTTCCAGTCCAAGGCCACCATCTTCGCCACCGGCGGGGCGGGGCGCATCTATTACTCCTCGACCAACGCCTTCATCAACACCGGCGACGGCCTCGGCATGGCGGCGCGCGCCGGCATCCCGCTCGAGGACATGGAGTTCTGGCAGTTCCACCCGACCGGCGTCGCCGGCGCCGGCGTGCTCATCACCGAGGGCGTGCGCGGCGAGGGCGGCATACTTCGCAACAGCGCCGGCGAGCGCTTCATGGAGCGCTACGCGCCCAACGCCAAGGACCTCGCCTCGCGCGACGTCGTCTCGCGCGCCATGACCACCGAGATCAACGAGGGGCGCGGCTGCGGCCCCCACAAGGATTTCGTGCTGCTCGACATCACCCACCTCGACCCGAAGGTGATCATGCAGCGCCTGCCGGGCATCCGCGAGATCTCCATCCAGTTCGCCGGCGCCGACCCGATCAAGGAGCCGATCCCGGTGGTGCCCACCGCGCATTACCAGATGGGCGGCATTCCCACCAACTACCATGGCCAGGTGGTGGCGCCGCGCGGCAACAGCATGAGCGTCGCGGTGCCGGGCTTCTACGCCGCCGGCGAGTGCGCCTGCGCATCGGTGCACGGCGCCAACCGCCTCGGCACCAACTCGCTGCTCGACCTGCTGGTGTTCGGCAAGTCGGCCGGCGAGACGGCCGTCGAGGACGTGAAGAAATCGACGAAGGCGCACAAGGCGCTGCCGCAGGAGGCCATCGACCGCACCCTCGCGCGCCTGGCCCGTCTCGACACGCAGAAGGACGGCGCCGACGCGCATCAAACGCGGCTGACCCTGCAGCGCACCATGCAGAATCACTGCGGCGTGTTCCGTTTCGCCGACAAGCTGAAGGAAGGCGTCACGAAGATCCTCGAAGTGCAGCAGGATGTGCAGCGCGTCGCGATCAAGGACAAGTCCAAGGTCTTCAACACCGCGCGCATCGAGGCCATCGAGCTGGAGAACCTCATCGAGGTCGCCGTGTCCACCATGATCTCGGCCGAGGCGCGCAAGGAGTCGCGCGGCGCCCACGTCCGCGACGACGCCCCGGACACCGCCGAGCACCCCAACGGCCGCGACGACGACAACTGGCTCAAGCACAGCCTGTGGTTCAAGGAGGGCAACCGCCTCGACTACAAGTCGGTGAAGCTGACCCCGCTCACCGTCGACACCATCGAACTCAAGAAGCGCGCGTACTGAGGATGCCGGACATGACGACAAGGACCATGCAATTCAAGATCTACCGCTACGATCCGGACCGGGACGACAAGCCGTACATGCAGGACATTTCGGTCGAGGTGGACGCCACCGACCGCAAGCTGCTCGACGCCATGGTGAAGCTGAAGGCCAAGGACGACACGCTGTCCTTCCGCCGCTCCTGCCGCGAGGGCGTCTGCGGCTCGGACGCGCTCAACATCAACGGCCGCAACGGCCTCGCCTGCCTGACCGACCTGAGGGACCTGACCGGGACCGTCGTGCTGCGCCCGCTGCCCGGCCTGCCGGTGATCCGCGACCTGATCGTGGACATGACCCAGTTCTTCAAGCAGTACCACTCGATCAAGCCGTATCTGATCAACAACGACCCGCCGCCGGAGACCGAGCGGCTGCAGACGCCGGAAGAGCGCGACGAGCTGAACGGGGTGTACGAATGCATCCTGTGCGCCTGCTGCTCCACCTCCTGCCCGTCGTTCTGGTGGAACCCGGACAAGTTCGTCGGCCCGGCCGGGCTGCTTCAAGCTTATCGCTTCATTGCCGATACAAGGGATCAGGCGACCAGCGAGCGCCTCGACAATCTCGAGGACCCGTACCGCCTGTTCCGCTGCCACACCATCATGAACTGCGTCGACGTCTGCCCGAAGGGCCTCAACCCGACGCGGGCGATCGGCAAGATCAAGGACATGATGGTCCGGCGCGTGATCTGAGCATGGATGAAGACCGCGGGGCGCGGCTGCGCCGCCTGCGCTGGCACTGCCGGCGCGCCCTGCTGGAACTGGACCTGATGTTCCTGCGCTACTGGCAGCGCGTCGGCGACGACGTCGATGCCGCAACCGAAGCGGCGCTGGAACGATTGCTCGAAATGGAAGACCACGACTTGTGGGAATTGGTGAGCGGGCGGCAGGAAACCGGCGACCCGCAGCTGAAGGGCGTGCTCGATTCCCTTCGCCAGGCATGACGGGAGAGTTTTTCCGAATTTTTCAGATGGGGATGCAAACATGAACAGCCAACGCAACGCCACGCTCACCGTCGACGGCAAGACCGTCGACCTGCCGGTCTATTCCGGCGCGATCGGCCCGGATGTCCTCGATATCCGCTCGCTGTATGCCAAGACCGGGATGTTCACCTTCGATCCCGGCTTCATGTCCACGGCGGCCTGCAAGTCGGCCATCACCTACATCGACGGCGATGCCGGCGTGCTGCTCTATCGCGGCTATCCGATCGAGCAGCTGGCGCAGAACTGCGACTTTCTGGAGGTGGCCTACCTGATCCTCAAGGGCGAGCTGCCGAATGCGCAGGAAAAGGAGGAGTTCGACAACATCATCAAGCGCCACACGATGGTGCACGAGCAGCTCATCCGCTTCTACTCCGGCTTCCGCCGCGACGCGCATCCGATGGCCGTGCTGGTCGGCGTCGTCGGCGCCCTCTCGGCGTTCTACCACGACGCCATGGACATCTCCGACCAGTACCACCGCGACATCTCGGCGCACCGCCTCATCGCCAAGCTGCCCAACATCGTCGCCATGGCCTACAAGTACGGCCGCGGCGAGCCGTTCATGTACCCGCGCAACGACCTTTCGTACACGGCCAACTTCATGCGCATGATGTTCGGCAATCCCTGCGAGGACTACGTGCCGAACCCGGTGCTGGTGCGCGCGCTCGACCGCATCCTCATCCTGCACGCCGACCACGAGCAGAACGCCTCCACCTCGACGGTGCGCCTGGCCGGCTCCTCCGGCGCCAACCCGTTCGCCTGCATCTCGGCCGGCATCGCCTGCCTGTGGGGCCCGGCCCATGGCGGCGCCAACGAGGCCTGCCTGCAGATGCTGGAGGAAATCGGCGACGTCTCCCGCGTTGGCGAGTACATCAAGCGCGCCAAGGACAAGAACGACTCCTTCAAGCTGATGGGCTTCGGCCACCGCGTGTACAAGAACTTCGACCCGCGCGCCAAGCTGATGCGCGAGACCTGCCACGAGGTGCTCAATGAACTCGGCCTGCACGACGACCGCCTCTTCAAGCTGGCCGTCGCGCTGGAGAAGATCGCGCTGGAGGACGACTATTTCGTCAGCAAGAAGCTCTACCCCAACGTCGACTTCTACTCCGGCATCGTGCAGCGCGCCCTCGGCATTCCGACCCAGCTGTTCACCGGCATCTTCGCGATGGCGCGCACCGTCGGCTGGATCGCCCAGTGGAACGAGATGATTTCCGATCCGGAGCAGAAGATCGGCCGCCCGCGCCAGCTGTTCACCGGCGCCGAGAAGCGCGACGTGCCGCCCATGGACAAGCGCTGACGCAACGACTGATGACGGCGGTAGGTCGGCCTTCAGGCCGACTGCGGCGCCGTTGTCGGCCTGAAGGCCGACCTACAACTGCCCCTTGACAGAGGCCATTGCCATGATCCCTATGAAGCAGATGCTCGGCAACTCGTATCTCTTCGGCGCCAACGCGCCTTTCATCGAGGAGCTCTACGAGTCCTATCTGGAAAACCCGGCGTCCGTCACCGACGTCTGGCGCGACTATTTCGACCGCCTGCAGAACCTGCCCGGCGCCGGTGTCGGCGGCGGACGCGATGTCGCCCACGCTCCGGTGGTCGCCTCCTTCGCCCAGCGCGCCAAGCTCGGCACGCTGCGCGCCGCGCCGAGCGGCGCCGGCGCCGACAAGAAGCAGGTCGCCGTCCTGCAGCTCATCAACGCCTACCGCTTTCTCGGCAACCGCTGGGCGCAGCTCGATCCGCTCAAGCGCACCGAGCGGCCGGCCATTCCCGAACTCGACCCGGCACACTACGGCTTCACCGAGGCCGACCTCGGCCAGACCTTCGCCACCGGCAGCTTCGCCGCCGCGCCCGAACAGGCCACGCTGCGCGAGATCCTCGAGGCGCTGCGCCAGACTTATTGCGGCACCATCGGCGCCGAGTACATGTACCTCTCCGACGTGGCGCAGAAGCGCTGGATCCAGGCCCGGCTGGAGCCGATCCGCTCGGCGCCCGGCTACAACGCCGACGACAAAAAGCGCTTCCTGCGCATGGTCACCCAGGCCGAAACGCTGGAGCGCTACCTGCACACCCGCTACGTCGGCCAGAAGCGCTTCTCGCTGGAGGGCGGCGAGTCGCTCATCCTGGCGATGGATCAGCTCGTCCGCACCGCCGGCAGCGTCGGGGTGCAGGAGATGGTCATCGGCATGGCCCACCGCGGCCGCCTCAACGTGCTGGTGAACACCCTGGGCAAGCAGCCCGGCATGCTGTTCGAGGAGTTCGAGGGCAAGAAGGCCATCGTGCTTTCCGCCGGCGACGTGAAGTACCACATGGGCTATTCCTCCGACGTCGCCACCCCCGGCGGCGCGATGCACCTGACGCTGGCCTTCAACCCCTCGCACCTGGAAATCGTCAACCCGGTGGTGGCCGGCTCGGTGTACGCCCGCCAGGTGCGCCGCGGCCCGAACGGCAAGGCCGAGGCGCTGCCGGTGCTCATCCACGGCGACGCCGCGGTCGCAGGGCAGGGCGTCAACCAGGAGATGCTGAATTTCTCGCAGACGCGCGGCTACGGCACCGGCGGCACGGTGCACCTGATCGTGAACAACCAGATCGGCTTCACCACCTCCGACCTGCGCGACTACCGCTCTTCGCTCTACTGCACCGACCTCTTCAAGATGGTCGAGGCGCCGATCTTCCATGTCAACGGCGACGATCCCGAGGCCGTCGCCCTGGTGACGCAGATCGCCATGGAGTTCCGCCAGGAGTTCCGCAAGGACGTCGTGGTGGACATCATCTGCTTCCGCAAGCTCGGCCACAACGAGCAGGACGAGCCGATGGTCACCCAGCCGCTGATGTACAAGAAGATCGGCCAGCACCCCGGCACGCGCAAGCTCTACGCCGACCGGCTGGAGGCGCAGGGCGTCATTGTCGCCGGCGACGCCGAGCAGATGATCAAGGATTACCGGACCGCCCTCGACGAGGGCCGCCACCTGATCGATCCGGTCATCACCGACTATCACAGCAAGTTCGCCATCGACTGGACGCCGCACACCAACGTTGCCTACACGGAAAAGTGCGACACCACCGTCTCGATGAAGGAGATCCGGCGGCTGTCCGAACGCCTCACCGCCATCCCCGACAACTTCACGCTGCACTCCCGCGTGCAGAAGATCATCGACGACCGCAAGGCGATGGGGCTGGGCAAGCTGCCGGTCGACTGGGGCATGGGCGAGAACCTCGCCTACGCTTCGCTGCTCGCCGCCGGTTTCAACGTGCGCGTCTCCGGCGAGGACGTCGGCCGCGGCACCTTCTTCCACCGCCACGCCGCGCTGCACGACCAGAACCGCGAGAAGTGGGACGAGGGCGTTTATTGGCCGCTCGCCCACATCCAGGAGAAGCAGGGCTGGTTCCACTGCTTCGACTCCGTCCTCTCCGAGGAGGCCGTGCTGGCCTTCGAATACGGCTTCGCCACCGCCAGCCCCAACGAGCTGGTCGTGTGGGAGGCGCAGTTCGGCGACTTCGCCAATGGCGCGCAGGTCGTCGTCGACCAGTTCCTCTCCTCGGGCGAGGCCAAGTGGGGCCGCGGCTGCGGCCTCGTGCTGCTGCTGCCGCACGGCTACGAGGGGCAGGGTCCGGAGCACTCCTCGGCGCGCCTCGAACGCTACATGCAGCTCTCGGCCGAGTTCAACTGGGAGGTCTGCGTGCCGTCCAACGCCGCGCAGATCTATCACCTGCTGCGCCGGCAGATGCTGAGGAAGCAGAGGAAGCCCCTCATCGTGATGACGCCCAAGTCGCTGCTGCGCCACAAGGACGCCACCTCCTCGCTCGACGATCTGGCCAAGGGCACCTTCCAGACCGTCATCGGCGAGATCGACGAGATTGATGCGAAGAAGGTCACCCGCGTCGTCGCCTGCGCCGGCAAGGTGTACTTCGACCTGCTGGCGGCGCGGCGCGAACGCAAGATCGGCAACGTCGCATTGTTCCGCATCGAGCAGCTCTACCCGCTGGACGACCGCCGCTTCGCCGAGGAACTGAAGAAGTTCCCCGAGGCGAAGGAGCTGGTCTGGTGCCAGGAAGAGCCGCGCAACCAGGGCGCCTGGTATGCCATCACCCATCGTCTCGAAACCATTTTGCGCAAGGGGCAGGAGCTGCGGGTGACCTCGCGCGCCGCCTCCGCCTCGCCGGCGGTGGGCTACGCCTCGAAGCACATAGAGCAGCAGAAAGACCTCGTCGACGAGGCCCTCGGCAAGGCGTAGGTCGGGCTTCAGCCCGACGACAGCGGCCATGCCATGCGAACAGCCATTGTCGGCCTGAAGGCCGACCTACGGTAAAAAGCGGAGAGAAAAATGCTGATTGACGTCAAAGTCCCCCAACTGTCCGAATCCGTCGCCGAGGCGACCCTGGTCTCCTGGCACAGGCAGGAAGGCCAGGCCGTCGCCCGCGACGAGAACCTCATCGACATCGAGACCGACAAGGTCGTGCTCGAACTGCCCGCGCCCGAATCCGGCGTGCTGGTGAAAATCCTCAAGGGCAACGGCGAGATCGTCGTCGCCGGCGAGGTCATCGCCCAGCTCGACACGGAAGCGAAAGCAGCTGCCGGCGCTCCCGCGGCGGCGCCTGTCCAGGCCGCCGCCGTCTCGCCGAAGCTGACTTCTTCGCCGTCTGCCGCCGCCCCGGCCGGGCCCGCCGCGCGCAAACTGATGGCCGAGAAGGGCATAGATGCCGCCGGCGTCGAGGGCTCCGGCCGCGGCGGCCGCGTCACCAAGGCCGACGTGCTGGAAGCCGGCCAGCGCTCCGCCCCACCTCCCCCCTTTGCAAAAGGGGGGCCGGGGGGGATTTCTCCGCCCGCCGCGCCGGCACGCCCGGCCCTGGCCCAGCCCGTCGCGCCGGTGAACGTCGACAACATCGTCGGCGAACGCACCGAGCAGCGCGTACCGATGAGCCGCCTGCGCGCCCGCGTCGCCGAGCGCCTGGTGCAGTCGCAGTCGACCGCCGCCATCCTCACCACCTTCAACGAGGTGAACATGGCGCCGGTGATGGAACTGCGCAACAAGTACAAGGACAAGTTCGAGAAGGAGCACGGCGTCAAGCTCGGCTTCATGTCCTTCTTCGTCAAGGCGGCGGTCGCCGCGCTGAAGAAGTACCCGGTGCTCAACGCCTCGATCGACGGCAACGACATCGTCTATCACGGCTACTTCGACATCGGCATCGCCGTGGGCAGCCCGCGTGGCCTGGTGGTGCCCATCCTGCGTGATGCCGACCAGCTCACTTTGGCCGAGGTCGAGAAGAAGATCGCCGAGTTCGGCGCCAAGGCCAAGGACGGCAAGCTCTCCATCGAGGAGCTCACTGGCGGCACCTTCTCCATTTCCAACGGCGGCGTCTTCGGCTCGATGCTGTCGACGCCCATCATCAACCCGCCGCAGTCGGCCATCCTCGGCATCCACGCCACCAAGGACCGCGCCGTGGTGGAGAACGGCCAGATTGTCATCCGTCCGATCAACTACCTGGCGCTGTCCTACGACCACCGCATCATCGACGGCCGCGAAGCGGTGCTCGGCCTCGTCACCATGAAGGAAGCGCTGGAAGACCCGGCGCGCCTGCTGTTGGAAATCTGATAAACGCTTTCAACGCAAAGGACGCAAAGACGCAAAGAACGCAAAGGGTTTTCTTTTGTATTTCTTTGCGCCCTTTGCGTCTTTGCGATCTTCGCGTTAAGAGAGGTTAGCGATTATGTCAAAGCAGTTTGATGTCGTAGTCATCGGCGGCGGTCCCGGCGGTTACGTGGCCGCCATCCGCGCGGCGCAGCTCGGCTTTTCCACCGCCTGCGTCGAATCCGAGTCGTATGACGACCCGAAGGGCGAAGTGCGCCTCGGCGGCACCTGCCTCAACGTCGGCTGCGTTCCCTCCAAGGCGCTGCTGCAGTCCTCCGAGCACTTCGACAACGCCCGCCACGGCTTCGTCATGCACGGCATCACCGCCGACGACGTCAGGATCGACGTCAGGACCATGGTCAAGCGCAAGGACAACATCGTCACCCAGCTCACCGGCGGCATCAAGGGCCTGTTCAAGAAGAACAAGGTCGCGCTGCTGCCCGGCCACGGCAAATTCGTCGGTGGCGGCGAGGACGGCTGGGAAATCGAGGTCGCCGGCGAGGTCGTCGTCGGCAAGCACGTCATCGTCGCCACTGGCTCGAAGCCGCGCCATCTCGAAGGCATTCAGGTCGACAACAAGCTGATTTGCGACAATGCCGGCGCGCTGGCCTTCGACGCCGTGCCGAAGCGCCTCGGCGTCATCGGCGCCGGCGTCATCGGCCTGGAACTGGGCAGCGTCTGGAAGCGCCTCGGCGCCGAGGTCACCATTCTCGAAGCCCTGCCGGAATTCCTCGCCGCGGCCGATGCCGCGGTGGCCAGGGAAGCCTGGAAAGTGTTCACCCAGAAGCAGGGCCTCGACATCCGGCTGGACGTCAAGATCAACAAGGTCACGGCCGGCAAGAAAGGTGTCACGGTGGAGTACGAGGCCGGCGACGATAACCATGTCCTCGAATGCGACAAGCTCATCGTCTCCGTCGGCCGCGTGCCGAACACCGAGGGGCTCGGCTGCGAAGCCGTCGGCCTCAAGCTGGACGAGCGCGGCCGCGTCGACGTCGACGCGCATTGCCGCAGCAACCTGCCCAACGTCTGGGCGGTGGGCGACGTCGTGCGCGGCCCCATGCTGGCGCACAAGGGCATGGAAGAGGGCGTCATGGTCGCCGAGCTGATCGCCGGCCAGGCCGGCCACTGCAACTACGACGCCGTGCCGTGGGTCATCTACACCCATCCCGAGATCGCCTGGGTCGGCATGACCGAGCAGCAGCTGAAAAGCGCCGGCATCGAGTACCGTGCCGGCCAGATCCCCTTCGCCGCCAATGGCCGCGCGCTGGGGCAGGGCGACACCACCGGCTTCGTCAAGATGCTGGCCGACTCCAGAACGGATCAGATTCTCGGCGTGCACGTCATCGGCACCAACGCCTCCGAGCTGATTTCGGAAGCCGTCGTGGCCATGGAGTTCCACGCCAGTTCGGAAGACATCGCCCGCATCGTGCACGCCCATCCGACGCTGTCCGAAGTCATGCACGAGGCCGCCCTCTCCGTCGACAAGCGCCCGCTGCACTTCTGACCTGCAAGAACTTGCAGGAGCGGGCTTGCCCGCGACGCCCCGAAGGAAGTCCCCTTGGGGGATCGGCAGCGAAATCGCGGGCAAGCCCGCTCCTACGGCGATGGGATAGGCCCTAAAATCACGCCACCATGACTTCCCCCGCAACACGCTCCCCCCGGCAAGGCATGCTGCGCGCCCTGGACGCCCAGTTCCAGTCGCGCCGCATCCTTCCCGACGCCGCCCAGCAGGCTGCCGCCGAGCGCCTGCAGCGCCTCTACGACGAACTCGTCGCCTTCAAGCACCAGCGCCGCAACAAGCTGCGCAAGCTCCTCGTCAATCCGCCCCTGCCGCGCGGCGCCTACCTGTGGGGCGGCGTCGGCCGCGGCAAGAGCCTGCTGATGGACTGCTTCTTCGACACCGTGCCCTACCAGCGCAAGCGGCGCGTGCATTTCCACGCCTTCATGCGCGAGGTGCACGAGCGGCTGCGCGCGCTCAAGGCCGAGGAAGATCCGCTGCTCAAGGTCGCCGACCGCATCGCCCGCGAAACGCGGCTGATGTGCTTCGACGAATTCCACGTCTCCGACATTGCCGACGCCATGATCCTCGGCCGCCTGATGGAGGCGCTGTTCGAGCGCGGCGTGGTGTTCTGCCTGACGTCCAACTACCCGCCCGACGGCCTCTACCCCAACGGCCTGCAGCGGCAGAACTTCCTGCCCACCATCCAGTTGCTGAAGGACCGCCTGGACGTGCTGGAGGTTGACGGCGGCATCGATTACCGCCTGCGCGCGCTGGAAAAAGTCGAGGTCTACCACGTGCCGGCCGACGCCGCGGGCGAGGCCAGGATGGAGGCCGCTTTTCGCGAGATCTCCGGCGGCGAAGGCCACCGGCGGCCGGTGAACATCCTCGAGCGCGAGCTGCCGGTGAAGCGCCGCGCCATCGGCGTCATCTGGTTCGACTTCGCCACGCTGTGCATGGGGCCGCGCTCGCAGAACGACTACCTGGAGATCGCCCGCCGCTACCACACGGTGTTCCTCTCCGGCATCCCGCGCTTGAGCCGCGACCAGGCCTCCGAGGCGCGCCGCTTCACCTGGCTGGTCGACGTCTTCTACGACCACAAGGTCAAGCTCGTCATGACCGCCGAGTGCGAGGCCGCCGAGCTCTACCGCGAAGGCGCCCAGGCCGGAGAGTTCCAGCGCACCGTCAGCCGCCTCGTCGAGATGCGCACGCGCGACTACCTCGGCGCGCAGCACCGGGCGGAGTAGGGCGCTTACAAAACCGCCCGGAAGGGCTGGATCAAAAGTCAGTCCCGCCAGGACGGCGGCTTCCTATGGAACGAGCATAAGATCCGTCAATGCCTTTTGCAGCACGGTTTCCATAAGCGCCTGAATACCGGACCTGGTCTTCTGGGCGTTGTCCCCGGAGAGGGTGAGATTGTCGCTGTCCATCCAGATCGCCTCTCCACGCGGCGCGCTACTGACGCCATGAGTTCTGGCCACCTCAGTTCCGTTCTTGCCATCCAGCAGAACAACTCGCATCGTCAGATAGTTTATTGCTCGCCTCGATCCAAACGCGGAGCGCTGATAGATGCCATATCCGGAGAAAGCCTGATTTGTGCCAAAGAACGGGTCGCCGAGTTGCGCAGGCCCCAGAACAAGGACGTAATCGGCTCCCGCCTCCCTGGCCAGCTTGGTGACGCTTCCCGTGCCGCCCTGAAGGACGGCTTTGCTTGTCCAGAAATCCATAACAATTTTTCCTGCACTTGCCCTGGCTTCATTGGTTTCAACGGCTTTCGCCTGAAATCTGTTTCCACTACTGATTAATCGCGAAGCAACGGACTCCGCGTACTTGTCGATTTGCCAGTCGGCGACAGTCGCATCGAGGCGCTCATTCTGGAACACGGTCGTGCCGACATGGCGGATCGCGAGGGTGTCTCCCATTAGCGAAAGGGCAACTATTGATGTGCCGGGCTTCAGTTTCTCGACGTGTTCGGTGCCGACGGTCGCGCAACCGCTCAGGACGGCAAACATCAGGATTGCCGAGATTCGCTTCATCATCTTAATCTTCTCCGGGGCACTGGTTGTTTAAGGAGATTGTGGAAAAATACTCGAAGGGTCGTAGTAATGCGAAGCCAACCCCAATGGCCGATGTGCGCCTGGCCCGTTAGTCATTGCTCTGCTGCGGCACTTGCACTCCGTCGATAAACCGCTGCGCGGGCACGTCGAGATCCGGATCGGTGTTCGCGCCGCGGTGTGAATAGGCCGCAAAAAAACCAACTTCCTGTTGTGACGGATGACGGCAATACAGGGAAACCACTTGCAACTTCATCGGTTCGCGCGTTCCGGATGTCGTCAGCGCTTCCTTGTCGTTGTAAACACTCCTGTAACGCACGCAGGGATAACCGCGATGATCGGTATATTCATATTTCGGTTCAAGCTCTGCGAAGCGGGAAGGCGGATTGATCATGTCTACCCTGCCCTTGATCACCTCGACGAATTCTTCGTTGCCACGGGTCGGCGGGAGCTTGAACAGAATGATCTGCGCAGCATAGGTTTCGTTCTGCTCGGCACCTCGACGGGCAAACGCCAGGCCGTTGTTGCCCGCACCCGCCAAAAACCATCCTGCGGAATCGGGGGCATGCGCATTCAGCAAACTGCCCGCAAACAACTGCCTCGGCATGACAGCCTGACCTGGCGATTGCGCATGAACCGTGCCTGACATCAGTCCGCAAAGCAAGAAGCCCAGTCCTTGAAGTGCGCGTTCCTTGATGCAAGAAAGTGGTGGCGTTGATTTATTTCTCATTCCGGCATTTCTGTTCACTGGCGCCACGCGGTATTTCCGTGTGGCGCCGGCTGAGCGGTGGGTTGGGCATCGTCACAGTGGCTATTGGAGCAGCTGCCTGAAATCCGGTGATCGAACAATCTTTCCGATCAAATTCTGGATCGTAGGCATATACGCTTCGGCCGTCTGCTTGCATGCTGTCAATGCATTGAAACCGCTTTCGAACTCATAGTGTTCCATTGCGGCCAAGGTGCTGCCGTTGGAAGAGTTGAGCGTCAGCTCCACGTCCCAGGAGCCACCGGTTAGCCCGCGTGAAGAAGAGAATTCCAGTTTATTCACTGTGCCTGTAAGGACTATTCTTGGCGATGTCGCGGTATGCGCCCCGGCAACTTTAAGTTCGGCTTCCAATGCCTTCTTGAGATATTCCGTATACGACAATCCATCGGGTGGGGCCAAAGGGCCGGCAGCACGGCAATTGGCATCGAAATCCTTTGGGCCGGAAAATGAGCCGACCGCAACGCTTGTGGCGCCAAGCGCCTTTAGGGCCACGTTCGTGTCAGCGTTAATTGAGTAACGAGGTGTTGTATAGGTCGAACATGCGCAGAACAGTAGCGTTATCGGAATCAGGGCAATTGCCTTCATCATCATTAATCCTCCAGAAAGAACAGCGTGTGAAATAAGTTGCATAAATCGGAAATGCCTAACGAGGGTGTAGGAAAACTACTTGAGGGGTCGTTGAGTACGATTTACGGGGGTCACTCAACCCCTCCTGAGCATCCGATCGTCGCTTATGGGCTGTTTTATGAGGTCGGCTTTCTTGAGTGCCCATCTGATTTTTCTCGGTTTGAGTTTTTCTACAGCTTCAACGTAAAGGTAAGGGACGCTGCGCGGCTTTACCGCGCAGCGTCCCCTTGACCGCCATGTTGGGCATGGGCGTATGGGATAGCACGGGAAACCGAGTATGAGCAAAAGTCAGTGTCCGTGATACGGCGAACCGATAGGCGAGTACGGTGCAGCCACCAAAGATGAAGCAGTTATGGGTGGCATGGTCTTGGCGGATGTGTCTAATGCCCAGTAAGTATTTTGAGGCCGAATCCATACAAAGCGCCCAATCCAACGAAGAGAATAAAGAGCCCGCTAGACTTGAGAAGTTTGACACGGTAGAGGTTTCCTTCGTCTGTGAAAAACCAAGGAGAAAAAATTGACAAAGGAACATATCTTCCCCATTGGCGATCTGGTTGCAACCGAGTCAAAGTCTTGCACAAGTAGTAGGCCGCAAATCCCCAACTTACAACTCCGCCCACCCAAAAGAGAACGAACGGGGCGAGCATAACGTAGCCAATGACTGGTAAATCGCCCATTGTGAATTAAGAGGCCCTACGTAAAGTGTGAGACACTGCCGCGCTTTTGCGGCAGTCCCGCTCGAACGCAATGTTGGACAACTATCCCCCAGATAGTCGCCTGCGCAACCGGTGCTCCTGGATTCAGTCGTCATGCTCTAGCGTTATGATGACATTTCCCTTCTTGCGTCCGGTGTCGACGTAGCGGTGAGCCTCGACGATTTGCTCGAACGTGTAGCGCCGATCAATGACCGGTTTGAATTCTCCCGCCTCAGCCAGCCCCGCGAGAAAACGCAAATCTTCAACCCGCACGGCTGCTGGCCCGGCAATGACTTTCTTGCTGCCCGTCATCGACACCCAGGGCATCTGCAGCATGTCTGGCAGCCCAGCTAAAACCATAAGAAGGCGTCCCCCTTCTTTCAACGAAGCTTTGCTACGGGAGAACGGGGCCGTGCCGACGGTATCGACAATGACATCATAGGTTTCGCCATTCTGCGTGAAGTCCTCTTTGGTGTAGTCGATGACATGACTGGCACCCAGTGATCGCACCAAGTCCACGTTCGCAGTACTGCACACACCGGTCACGTCTGCCTTGAAGTGTTTGGCAAGCTGCACCGCCGCTGTGCCTACCCCTCCGGAAGCGCCATTGATGAGCACTCTTTCCCCGCGCTGGAGTTTTCCTCTTTTGAAGAAATCCAACGCCGTTGTTCCGGCAAAAGAGAGTGCGGCGGCGGCTTCGTAGGTCAGATTGGTTGGTTTTAATGCCATCGCCCCATCTTCCGGCATGCATTTGTACTCAGCATGACAACCCATGGCGGCATCGCTGAACGCAAAAACGGGGTCACCGACTTTGAATTTGCTTACGTCTTTGCCGACCGATTCAATTACCCCGGCCAACTCCGACCCTAGTATGGGTTGCTTCGGTCGTGAGATTCCAAATACTAAACGCATGATGAGCCCGAAGCCGGCAGGCACATTGAGACTTCGCACCCTCCAGTCCCCGGATGTTACCGTTGTCGCATGTGTTTTTATCAGGACTTCATTGTTCTTGGGCGTGGGCTTTTCGACCTGCTTCAATTGAAGAACCTCGGGCGGCCCATATCTTTCATACACAATTGCTTTCATACGTTATCGCCCTCGAAGGTGGCTTTGATCCGCAGTCTTTCGCGTTGTCCAACGTGCTGGCCCAGGGGCGCGGACAAGCGCAGCTTGTACGCGTCCCCCTGGAGCGGCGGGCTGGCGTTCCTCGACGAGGAGTTCGACAGTGGTGAAGCGGCGACCGCTTTCGGCGTCGGTGCGGTAGCGCACGCAGACGAGGCGGTCGCCGAAGCGTTCGGCAAGGCGCCGGGCGCCATGCTGGTCCGGGTTGAGTTTCCTGACGATGCGGCTGCGCTGGAGCGGTGCGGCTTCGGCCAGGGCGCTCGAATGGCGCCCGAAGGGCCTGTCGATCACATCCCCGGCTGCGCCAGGCCGGGCTCGCCAGGCATTGTTCCGTCCTTTCGTCATTGTTGCGCGTGCCGCATGGCCGCCACGCCGGCAGGACTCACTTGTAGAGCACCTGCGCCTTGAGGTTGTCCATCACCTTTTCGGCGAATTTCTTGTACTCGATGAATACCGCTGGCGCGCAGACATTGCCCTTGGTCCGATCCTCCAGTGTGCGCTTGGCGGTCAGGACGTTGCCTTTCAGCTTGTAAGTGGCCGTGTAGCTCAGGAAGTCGTTGGCGACCTTCAGGTTGTCGGGCACGGAGAGGACCTTCATGTTCTTCGGCAGTTCGATGGCGTATTCCTCCGTCGACGTGCCGCTCGTGCAGGCGACGTCTGCCTCCTGCTCCGGCTCCATCGCGGATTCGATGAAGCTGTGGATGGGAGACGAACTGCTGAGCAGGGGATAGATGAAGAAGGCGCCGGCACCGGAAAGGTTGGCGAACCGCTCCATGTTGATGCTGGCCTTGTAGCGGTAGGTGTCGGCCAGTTCGGTCGGATCGTCCTTCTCGAGCTTGCCGAAGCCGATCATGCCCATCGAGCGGAACATGTTCTTGATGAATTCCTCTTCGGCGTCCTTCGTCATCATCCGCGCCATGGCGCGCGAGTCTGCGGCGTTATAGCCCTTCTGGGAGACTTCGATCGTGCCGGCAATGCTGCCGTTGGCGAGCAGCTTGAGCCTGGAGACCATTTTCTGCTGGTTGGCGCCCATCGGGGACGGCGGTGTCCTGGTGCCATCCCGGTAACCCTCGACCAGCAGGACCGGCTTGTCCGAGTCCTGGTAGGGCAGCATGCCGAAGGGAATGGTCTTCGACGTGGCGTCGGCGTAGAGGTCGAGCGCCGGAATGTGGTTGATGACGTGGTTGACCATCGAGACGACGGGAATCCGCGGCAGGCGGTAGACGGAGCCCGAGTTCACCAGCGCCTGCGTGGCCTGGATGCCCCGGGCGGCGAGCAGGGCCTGGAGCAGGGTCGCCTGGTCCTTGCAGTCGCCCATCTTGTTGTCGAGGACGAAATTCAGGTCGCGCGGCACGACGGCGCCGATGCCGATGCAGTTCCCCGCGTAGGTGATGTTGGTCGCCACCCAGTCGTAGAGGGCGCGGGCCTGCGCACGCTCGCCGGACTTGTCCTTGACGATCTCGCCGGCCAGGGCCCTGATGCGCTCGGTGACGGCCGCCCTGGGCAGGGCGCGCACGCCATAGGCGGCGGCGATCTCGGCATAGGTCCTGAATGTCGAGAAGGCATAGCCCGGTTCCTTCTCCGGATCGTAGACGGAGTAGTCCCGGCGGTCGCTCTTCAGCGGCTGCGGGTTCCTGAAGCTCCATTCGACGACCTTGCGGCCGTTGCTCTCCGGATGCTCCTTCTGCGCCATGTCGCGCGCTTCATACTGCACCCAGAGCGAGGCAGGGTAGTCGATGCGCACCTGCACGTCGTCGAAGGCGGCCTGCTTCGAGAACGTGTCGGCGACTGAGAAGTGCCCGGGGAACAGCGGTTCGGTCTGGGTCAGGCGATAGGCAAAGACCACCGTGTCGCCGACTGCCACATCCGGGAAGACGACCGAGACGGAGGTCCGGTCGGAATAGACGGGCGCGCCCTTTTCCCGTCCGCTGTTCACCTCGATCTGGTAGTTGTCCTTGGAGACCTCGATGCGCCGGCCATCCGGTTTTTGCGTATAGGCGTGGAGCACTTCGGCTTTCTGCGCGCTGGTGCTGTGGCTGACATGGGCGCGCTTGGCCCAGCCGATGGCGGACTCCTTGAGGATGGTGATCGCATAGTCGCGCGTTTCGGTGGCAGTGCCGTCCCCGTTGATCACGTAGGTGGTGTGATATCTGCTGTTGCGGGACGGCAAATCGCGCTGCTCGCCGGCATTCGCCGAGGCCTGAAGGCAGCAGGAGAGCAGGGAAACGAACCAGAGTGTCCGATAGATCATCATTGCCCCTTTGGATTTATGACGAGTGTAAATATACCACTTGAATAGGGCGGGTTTGCGCTTGGCGAGACTGGCGGCCGCGAAGAATTTATCTTCAGCCGTCAAAAGAACAGGTCGAAACGAATCGGCCTATTTCCCCGAGCCGCAGCTGGCGCTGAGCTTGCCTTCCTGGAGCTGGATGCTCGGCGGCAGGTCGCCGCAGAGCCTGGCGAGGTCGGCGGCCGCGGCGTCGAGGGCGCCGCGCCAGCCGCCCGGGCGGGTGGCGGTGTAGTTGACCATGGTGCGGCCCTGGGCGCCGGTGGAGCGGATGTGGAACCAGGTGACCTGCGGACCGGCGCAGTCGGTGCGGCGGACGTTGGAGATGTCGGTGCGCTTGATCTGGCCGCCTGAAGCGGCGCACAGCGCGTCGAGGTCGGCGGCCTCGTCGGCCCTGGCGGGCCCGAGGCATGCGACGGAGAGGATCAGGGGCAGGAGCAGGCGTTTCATCGGTCGAGGGCTGTCACGACGATGCGCCACTATAGCGGGCCCGCCAAGTGACGGCCCTGACCTGCGTCAAGCCGGGGCGGGACGGCGGCGCTTCAGCCACAGCGCGGCGCTGGCCAGGGCGCTGAGGGCGACGAAGGGGATGGCGATCTGGTTGAGCACGCTCCAGCCGGCGCTGGTGACGAGGAGGCCGGAGCCGAAGGAGGAGCCGGCCATGACGAAGAACATGAGGAAGTCGTTGAGGCCCTGCGTCTTGGCCTTTTCCGCCGGGGCGTAGGCCTCGGTGAGGAGCGTGGTGCCGCCGATGTAGAGGAAGTTCCAGCCGACGCCGAGCAGCAAGAGCGCCCACCAGAAGTGCATCAGCGTGATGCCGGAGACGGCGATGCCGATGCAGGCGGCCATCAGGGCGGCGCCGGCGAGGAGGATGTTGATCACGCCGAAGCGGGCGATCAGGCTGCCGGTGAAGAAGCTCGGCGCGAACATGCCGATGACGTGCCACTGCAGGACGAAGGCGGTGTCGCCGAAGCCGAGGCCGCAGAAATCCATGGCCAGCGGCGTGGCGTTCATGAGCAGGTTCATGACGCCGTAGCCGACGGCCGCCGACAGCGCGGCGACGATGAAGACGGGCTGGCGGGCGATCTCGCGGAGCGGCCGGCCGCCGCCGTGCTGCTCGGACTGACTTTGCGGCGGGAAGCGCAGGCTGGCGGCGATGGCCATCGAGACGAGGGCGAAGCCGATCAGCGAGGCGTACGAGGCGAGGTACTGCGGCGCGACGAGGTCGCGCGTCACCTGGCCGACGGCCGGGCCGATGAAGCCGCCGACGATGCCGCCGGCCAGCGTCAGCGAGATGGCGCGGCTCTTCCAGTCGGGCGGCGCGACTTCCGCCGCGGCGAAGCGGAAGTACTGGCCGAAGGCTTGGTAGATGCCGGAGCAGAAGGTGGCGGCGCAGAGCAGCCAGAAGCTCTGCAGGTAAATGGCCAGCGCGCCGATGGCGCCGCCGAGCATGCCGCTGAAGGCGCCGAGGATGAAGCCCGAGCGCCGGCCATGCAGCCGCATGAAGTGCGAGGCGGGCAGGGTGGACACCGCCGAGCCGAGCACGTAGCCGACGACGGGCAGGGTGGCCAGCCGCTTGTCCGGCGCCAGCGCGAAGCCGGCCAGCGCGTTGATGGCGACGAGGGTGACGCCGTTGGTGAGGAGCAGGGCCTGGCAGGCGGCGAGGAGCGAGACGGCGCGATGAGCTGGATTCACCCCGTCATTCTACTAGGTCGCGGTAGGCGTGCCAGGTGGCGTGGCCGAGGATCGGGCCGGCGATGAGGATGCCGGCGAGGAAGGTGACGAGGCCGAGGCCGCCGAGGAGCGCGATGAGGCCGGCCCAGACGAACATCGCGGCCGGATTGGCGAAGAGGGCGCGCACGCTGGTGATGGCGGCGGTGATCGCGTCGAGATTGCGGTCCAGCATGAGCGGAATGGTGATCAGGCTGATGGCGAAGGCGATCAGGGCGAAAAAGCCGCCGATGGCGAAATAGGCGAGCAGGAAGCCGAGGTGGTCGGTGGAAATCACATGGCGCAGGAAGCCGCCCATGGTCGGCATCTCGCCCGAGTAGAAGAGGGCGAAGGCGACCATCGAGGCGCGCGCCCAGACCATGAAGATGACCAGCAGGATGGCGGTGAACACGCCGAGGTTGCCGGCGTTGCCCTTCCACGCCATCAGGGTGGGCCCCAGGCTGCACGGCTGCTGCTTTTCGCGCCGGCGGCTGATCTCGTAGAGCCCGATGGCGAAGAAGGGGCCGCCGATGAGGAAGCCGGAAGTGACGGCGGCGATGTATTCGGGGGCGCCGCCGAGGGCCAGCACCATCAGCGCGCCGCCGGCGATGAAGCACAGGCCGTAGAACAGGCTGGCGGTGGGGCAGGACAGCAGGTCGTCCCAGCCGCGCTTCAGCCACTGCAGCGGCCGCTCCATGGGCACGTCGCGGATCTTCGGAAAAGCCGGATGTACTCCGACCGGGGTCTCCTGCTGGGCCATCGTCTTGTCTCCTCTCTATCGCCCCCGGTCTTTGCCGGATGCTTTATATATAAAGCGATTCTAGCGAGGGGGGCGGCGCAAGGCAAGGACGATTCAGGAGTGCATGCGGATGCGCCCGGAGAGGGCCATCGCCAGCAGCGTGGCGGCGACGGCCAGATAGCCCACCCAGTCGTAGCGCAGGATGTGGCCCGCCGCGTCCTGCGCGATGATGAGGCCGCCGATATAGGAGGCCACGCCGGCGGCGAGCTGTTGCGTGGCGCCGCTCATCGAGAGGAAGGTGCCGCGCAGCTCTGGCCGCACCGCCGAGGTGACGATGGCCATGGCCGGCACCATGCGCCCCGGCACGAAAATGAAGAAGATCGTCGACACGACGATCATCAGCCACAGCGGAATCGGCACGAGGTGCGTCTGGATCAGCAGCGGCGCCATCGAGCAGAGCGCCACCAGCCGGTAGATGCGCACCTTGCCGTGGCGGTCGGCCAGCCGCCCGATCAGGCGCGAGGTGAAGAAGGTGGCGGTGCCGCCGGCGAGGTAGATCAGGTAGAGGTCCTCCTGGCGGATGCCGACGTTCGCCACCGAATAGATGGTGATGTAGGGGATCACCGTGAAGCCGGAGAACATGATCAGCGCCATGAAGGCCAGCGCGCGCAGGTGGTTGGCGTCGCGCAGCACGGCCAGCATGGCGGAGAGGGGGTGGGCGCGTTCGGTTTCGCCGAGGATGGCCGAGGGCAGGTGGCCGCGCAGCGCGGGCAGCATCTTCCAGCCGAGGAGCAGCAGGCCGGCGGCGAGCGCGGCGATGAAGACGAAGGGGAAGCGCCAGCCGTAATGATTGGCGAGGAACAGCGACAGCGGCACGCCGGCGACGGTCGACAGCGCGAAGGCCGACATGATGGTGCCGCTGGCGCGGCCGCGCCGCTCGAAGGGAATCAGGTCGCCGACCATGGTCTGCACCATCGAGCCGAGCACGCCGCCGAAGGCGCCGGCGGCGCAGCGCGCCGCCACCAGCAGCCAGAAGCCCGGCGCCAGGCCGCAGGCCAGCGTGGCGAGGGCGAACAGGGCGAACATGCCGAGCAGCAGCCGCTTGCGCTCGAAGCGGTCGACGAAGGTGGCCGCCAGCACGCCGGAAATCGCGGCGCTGAAGGTGTAGGCCGAGACGAGCAGGCCGAACTCGTGCGTGCCGATGCCGAGCTCGCGGATCAGGATCGGTCCGAGCGGCATCATCACCATGAAGTCGAGGATGTGCGCGAACTGGATGCCGGCCAGCGTCAGCAGCAGGAGGCGCTCGCGCGCTGGGTCGAGGGGCTGGATGGCGGTCACGGCAATACCGGCCGTGGGAGCGGCGTCCACGCCGCGAAAGCGCCCCGCAGGAAGTACCCTTGGGGTGCAGCCGCCGATATCGCGGCGTGGACGCCGCTCCCACAAGGGCGATGGGCGGCGCTCGGCTTCATTCGCTGCGCAGCGCCTCGAGCGGGTCGAGGCCGGCGGCGTGGCGGGCGGGCATGACGCCGGCGGCGAGGCCGACGCCGACGGCGACCAGCTCGGCCAGCACCGCATACATCCAGGGGGTATGCACCGGCAGCGCCGGAAAAGTCAGTTCCAGCAGCACGGCGATGCTCCAGCCGAGCAGCAGCCCGGCCGCGCCGCCGATGGCCGAGAGCAGCGCCGCCTCGCCGAGGAAGAGCAGCATGATGCTCCGCTGCGTCGCGCCGATGGCGCGCAGCAGGCCGATCTCGGATGTGCGCTCGGCGACGCCGATGGTGAGGATGGTGAGGATGCCGACGCCGCCCACCACCAGCGAGATGCCGCCGATGGCGGCGACGGCGAAGGTGATGGCGTCGAGCACGGTGCCGAAGACTTCCAGCATCTTCTGCTGCGGCGTGAGGGTGAAGTCCTCGGCGCCGTGGCGGGCGACGAGGATGCGGCGGAGGCCTTCCTCCACCTCGGCCAGCGGCGCGGTCGGCTCGTAGGTGACGTGGATCTCCATCAGGCTCTCGCGGTTGAACATGTCGAGGGCGCGCGCCACCGGGATGAACACCGTGTCGTCGAGGTCGAAGCCGAGGATCTGGCCCTTGGATTCCATGACGCCGACGACGCGGTAGCGCTCGCTGCCGACGCGGATGCGGCTGCCGAGCGGGTTGTCCGTGCCGAACAGCTCGAACGCCACCTTCGAACCGAGCACGACGAAGGCGCGCGCCGCGTGCGGGTCGTCCGGCGGCAGGTAGTCGCCGCTGGCCACGCGCATCGAAAGCGCTTTCGAGAAATCCGGCCCGGTGCCGTAGAGCGTGACGCGGCGGCTCTTGCCGGCGTGCACCACCTCGGCGTTGCCCTGCACCAGCGGATCGGCCACCTGCACGTAAGGGGCCTTGCGCAGGGCGATGGCGTCGTCGATGCTGAGCGGACGCACGGTGTTCACCGCGCCGAGCGAGGCGCCGTGGGTCTGGATGCGGCCCGGCGCGACGCCGATAATGTTGGTGCCGAACTGGGTGAACTCGGCGATGACGAAGCGGTGCAGCCCCTCGCCGATGGACGTCAGCAGGATCACCGAGGCGATGCCGACGGCGATGCCCAGCGCCGTCAGCGCCGTGCGCAGCCGGTGCGCCTTGAGCGAGGCGAGGGTGAAGGCGATGAAGTCGCGGGTGATCATGAGGTCGGATTCAGCACGACGAACGGCAAAACACCCGTCATTCCCGCGGATGCGGGAATCCAGCGTCTTGCGCGAGTCCATGGATTCCCGCTTTCGCGGGAATGACGAGACTTCCCGATTTCTTCGCTGCTCATCGCTTCGACAACGCCATGACCGGATCGAGCGCCGCGGCGCGCTTCGCCGGCAGCACGGTGAACAGCACCGAGGTGACGATGGCGGTGAGCGGGGCGGCGAGCACGGCCCACCAGGGGGCGGTGAACGGGATGTCGGGGAAGGCCTGGCCGATGGCGATCTGCCCCAGCTTGCCCGCCGCCAGGCCGAGGGCGGCGCCGCCCAGCGCCAGCATCACCGCCTCGGTGAAGAAGGCGGCGCGGATCTGCTGCCCTGTGGCCCCGATCGCCTTCAACAGGCCGATCTCCTTGCGCCGCTGCGTCACCGCGATGAGCATGACATTCATGACGAGGATGCCGGCCACCGCCAGCGAAATGGCGGCGATGCCGCCGACGGCGAGCGTCAGGGCGCGCAGTATCCGGTCGAAGGTGGCCAGCACGGCGTCCTGGGTGATCACCGTGATGTCGCGCTCGCCCTCGTGGCGCAGGCGCAGGATCTCCTCGACGTCGGCCTTGGCGTAGGCGATCTGCTCGCGGCTCTTCGCCTCGACGAGGACGCGGAACAGCGCCTCGGTGTTGAACAGCGCCTGCGCCGAGGCGAGCGGCACGATGACGATCTCGTCGGTGTTGAAGCCGAGAGACTGTCCCTGTTTGGCGAGCACGCCGATGATGCGGAAGCGCCGGTCGCCGATGCGCAGCCACTCGCCGAGGGCCGGGCGCGCGCCGAACAGTTCGGCGGCCACGGTGGTGCCGATGACGCACACCGGCTGGCTGTGGCGCGGATCGCCGGCGGGCAGGAAGAGGCCCTGCGCCATGTCCATCTGCCGCACCCGGATGAACTCGGCGGTGGTGCCGAGCACCGGCGTCTCGCGCGTGCGGCTGCCGACGCGCACGTCGCCGGCGCCGACGATGAGCGGGGCGAAGCGCAGGATGGCCGGGCTGCGCTTGAGCGCCAGGGCGTCGTCGATGGTCAGATCGCGCGGCGTCTTGCCGACCAGCACGCCGGGCATCCCGCCGGCGGTCTCGGAGCGGCCGGGCAGCACGATGATGAGGTTGGTGCCGAGCGAGCCGAACTGGTTGACGACATAGAGGCGCGCGCCCTCGCCGATGGAACTCACCGCCACCACGGCGGCCACGCCGATGCCCATGGCGAGAAGGATCAGCGCGGTGCGGCTGCGGTAGCCGCCGAGCACCTGCCAGGCGAAGGCGAGGAGGTCAGGGAATCTCATGGCGCAACGAAACCGCTTTCAACACAGAGAACACAGAGGAACAGAGAACGCAAAGGAACAAAATGCAAATCTCTGTGAACTCTGTGCCTCTGTGCCCTCTGTGTGGAAGGAGGTTGGTTTTAGTCATCGCCGCTTCTTTCGTCGCTGGCGATCTCGCCGTCGACCAGGCGAATGCGGCGGTGGGCGCGCTTGCCGATCTCCGGGTCGTGCGTGACGACG
Organism: Rhodocyclales bacterium; assembly: GCA_016214145.1. Lineage (GTDB taxonomy): Bacteria > Pseudomonadota > Gammaproteobacteria > Burkholderiales > Rhodocyclaceae > Desulfobacillus. The sequence goes on along the minus strand of JACRPA010000002.1, from coordinate 613,539 downwards.
GCGACGGTGCCGCCCTCGTGGTGCACGCGCTCGAGCACCGCCATCACCTCCTGCCCAGTGTGGCGGTCGAGGTTGCCGGTCGGCTCGTCGGCGAGGATCAGCGTCGGCCCCATCGACATGGCGCGGGCGATGGCGACGCGCTGGCACTGGCCGCCGGAGAGCTGGTCGGGGCGGTGGCCGGCGCGCGGCACCAGGCCGTAGTCGGCGAGCAGCTTGTCGAGGCGCCTGCGCCGCTCGGCCGGATCGATGCCGGCCAGCACCATCGGCAGCTCGATGTTCTGTCCGGCGGTGAGGCGCGGCACGAGGTGGAAGAACTGGAAGACGAAGCCGATGGCCTCGCGGCGCACCCGCGCCAGCTCGTCGTCGGCCAGGCCGGTGACGTCGTGGCCGTTGAGTTCGTAGCGGCCGGCATTGGGGCGGTCGAGCAGGCCGAGGATGTTGAGCAGGGTGGACTTGCCTGAGCCGGACGGCCCCATGATGGAGAGGTACTCGCCCTGGGCGATGTCGAGGCTGACGCCGCGCAGGGCATGCACTTCCTCGTCGCCGACGCGGAAGACGCGCTCGATGCCGGTGAGGCGGATCATTTGTAGAGGACCGTCATTCCCGCGAAAGCGGGAATCCAGGCGTCGATGCGGGAAGCTGGATTCCCGCTTTCGCGGGAATGACGGCGGGGGCCTGCGCCGCTCATGGCTTCTTGGCGGCCGGCTTTTCCTCGGCCACCGCATGGGCGCCGGCCTTGACGCCGGCGCGTTCCAGCGAGGTGACGACGCGGTCGCCGCGACTGACGCCGTTCCTCACCTCGGTGAACTCCCAGTTGGTCAGGCCGGCCTCGATTTTACGTTCTTCCAGCACGCCTTCGGCGTTGAGCGCCAGCACGCGGCTGCCGGGCATGAGGGCCGAGGTCGGGATGCGCAGCACATTGTCGCGGGCGTCCACCACCACCTCGATGTCGGCGCTGTAGCCGACCAGCAGGTGGCGGATGTCGGCCGGGCTGTCGAACTCGACTTCCACCTCGACGGTGCGCGCCTGCTTCTCCAGCGCCAGGACATAGGGCGCGATGCGTCGCAGCTTGCCGTTGAAATGCTTGCCGCGGTAGGCGTCCAGGCTGATGCGGCCGCCCATGCCGACCTTCAACTGGGCGGCGTCCACCTCGTCGATGGGGGCGGAGACATAGAGGCAGGAGTCGTCGATGAGGTCGACGGCCGGCAGCGTCGGGATGCCGGGCGGCGAGGGCGTCAGGTATTCGCCCACCTCGCCGTTCACCTCGGCGACGATGCCGTCGAAGGGCGCCTTGACGACGGTGCGCGAAGTGTCGGCGCGCGAGGCGGAGATGCGCGCGCTGGCCTCCTGCACCTGGGCGCGGGCCGATTCGCAGCCGGCCTGCTTCGCCTTGGCCTCGCTCTCGGCCTGGTCGACGCGCTCCTCGGAGACGAAGCCCTTGTCGCGCAGCGCCCGCGTGCGATCCGCGTTGCGCCGCGCGGTGTCGGCCAGCAGGCAGGCCTCGCGCACATGCGCCTGCGCCGTGCTGCGCTGCTCGACGGAGATGCGCTCGCGCGCGGAGAGGTCGTCGTTCCACAGCTCGACCAGCACCTGGCCGGTCTTGACGCGGTCGCCCTCGCGCACCAGCAGCCTGTCGATGCGCCCGCCCAGCGGCGGCGCCAGCCTGGCGCGGCGGCAGGCGGTGACGGAGCCGGCGCGGGTGTTGGCGACGGTGGTCTCCACCTTGCCGGTTTCGGCGGCGACGACGACGACGGCAATCGGCTTCGGCCGCGTCAGGACGAAAGTCAGTCCGGCCAGCACGGCGACGACGGCGAGGGCGATCAGCCCGCGGCGCAGGAGAGGGGAGGAGGTCTTGTCCATAGCCGGCATTATGCCGCGTTTCATCTGCGGTCATCCCATCGCTTGCCGGGAGCGGGGGATTGGGACCGCGTCAGCGCTCAATCCGTCAGAAAACGGAACTGGTCGCCCTGGTGGCTGCCGAAAAAGACCGTGTCGCCGGAGCGGAGTTCGATTTCGCCGACGGACGACCGGGTCTGCGTGTTGATGAAGGTGCCGTTGGTCGACTTCAGGTCGCGCAGCACGAACTTGCCGTTGGCGATACCGATCCAGGCATGGCGCGACGAGACGCGGTGATCGGTCAGCACGACATCGCAGGATGGGCTGCGACCTATCGTGATGCCGGCCGCTTCGACGGGAAAACTGGCGTCTTTCTGACTTCCGCTCAGACAGACCAGGCGAGCGGCAGCAGTGGCCGGTGCGGCTCCCTCGCGCTTCTGCCGGGCGATGTCGGCGGAAGCAGAAGACGTCCGCCTATGGATGAGTGTTGCATCCGAGTCGTCCGCCAACGCCGTGGGCCCGGGCATGGCTTTGCGCGCATCTGCCGGCGCGGCCTGGGCGGGCGTTCCGGCATCTTCCGCCGCCGGCTGCCTGTCCTGCCGCGCGCCACGCGAGCGCGACCTGGCCACGGCGACAATGGCGATCAAGGCGACGGCGAGGAAGGCAAGCAGGGCGTAAACGATCAGCATGACTTTTCGGTTCGCACCATGAGGCGAACAATCGGATGGGTGTTGTCGGAAATATTCATCCAGCCGGTTTCATCCCTGGATGAAGCCGCGCAGGGCGTCGAGCACGGCGTCGGGATATTCCGCCATGAGGGCATGGCCGCTGCCTTCGATTGAAGCGATGCGGGCGTCCTTCATGGCGGCGGCGAGCTTCGGCGCGCCGCGCGGCGAGGTCATCATGTCGCGGCTGCCGACGACGAGCAGCGCCGGGCACTGCGCGGCGGCTGCCGCCTCCATGCCACGCTGATAGGCGTTGCAGGCGTTGAGGTCGTTGAACAGCACGCCGGGCGCGGCGCGCTCCATCAGGCGCATGCTGGAACCCATCATCCACATGCCGGGCACGGTGTTGCCGCCGATGGCGCCGCGTGCGCCGTGCGACCAGATGTTCACCATGCCCTCGGCCTTCGGCCGCGCCTCGCGCGCGGCGGCGAGCAGGGCGTCCGAGACGGGCATCGGCACGGCGCTGCCGACGAGGGCGATCTTCGACACCCGCTCCGGGAACCGCGATGCCGTTTCGAGGCTGATCAGCGAACCCATGCTGTGGCCGACCAGGGCGGCGGACTGCACGCCGGCGGCATCGAGCAGGGCAACGATCCAGTCGGCCTGCGCCTCGACGGAGGCGAGCAGCGGCCCTTCGGAACGGCCGTGGCCGGGCAGGTCGACGGCCAGCACCGAGCAGCCGTGATGGGCGAACCAGCGGCTCTGCAGGGCCCACACGCTGTGGTCGTTCTCCGCGCCGTGGATGAAGACGACCGTGGGCAGGGCCGGGTTGAAGGGCTTGCCGCCGGTGTAGGCGTAGGTTTTGGCGTTATTGACGGTGAGTTCCATGATTGGTGAGCGGTGAGTAGTGAGTAGTGAGTAGTGAGCGGAGGGAAGGGGTGGGGAATTTTCCGCACACTGCTCACCGCTTGCCGCTTACCGCCCTCAGGCCGTTTTCGAGATCCGCGATGAGGTCGTCCGCATCCTCCAGGCCGACCGACAGGCGCACCGTGCCTTCATGGATGCCGGAAGCGCGCAAGGCCTCGTCCGACATGCGGAAGTGGGTGGTGCTGGCCGGGTGGATGACCAGTGACTTGGCGTCGCCGACGTTGGCGAGGTGCGAGAAGACGCGCAGCGTCTCGATGAATTTCCTGCCGGCGGCCCTTCCGCCCTTGAGCACGAAGCTGAACACCGAGCCGCAGCCCTTCGGCAGCAACTGCTTCGCCAGGGCGTGGTCGGGATGGCTCTCCAGCTCGGGGTAGGACACCGATTCCACCGCCGCGTGCGCGGCGAGGTGGGCGACGACCTTGCGCGTGTTGTCGACATGGCGCTGCATGCGCAGCGGCAGGGTCTCCATGCCCTGCAGCAGCTGGAAGGCGGTCATCGGACTCATGCAGGCGCCGAAGTCGCGCAGGCCCTCGCGCCGCGCGCGCAGCAGGAAGGCGGCGACGGTGGATTCCTCGGCGAAGTCCATGCCGTGAAAGCCTTCATACGGCTCGGTCAGCGTGGGGAATTTGCCGGATTTCTCCCAATCGAATTTTCCGCTGTCGACCAGCAGGCCGCCGATGGCGACGCCGTGGCCGCCGAGGAACTTGGTCGCCGAGTGGAAGAGCAGGTCGGCGCCGAGTTCGAAGGGGCGCATCAGGTAGGGCGTGGTGAAGGTGGCATCCACCATCAGCGGCAGCGCGGCCGAGTGGGCGATCTCCGCCACGCGCGGCACGTCGAGCACGTCGAGCCCCGGGTTGCCCAGCGTCTCGCCGAAGAGCAGGCGCGTGTTCGGCTTGATCGCGGCTTGCCAGGCGCCGAGGTCGCGCGGGTCGACGAAAGTGGTCTCGATGCCGAAGCGCGGCAGGGTGTATTCGAGCAGGTTGTGCGAGCCGCCGTAGAGCGAGCGCGAGGCGACGATGTGGCCGCCCGCGCCCATCAGCGTGGCGATGGCGAGGTGCAGGGCGGCCTGGCCGGAGGCGGCTGCTATGGCGCCGACGCCGCCTTCCAGCGCGGCGATGCGCTCCTCCAGCACGGCATTGGTCGGATTCGAGATGCGCGAATAGACGTGGCCGGCGCGCTCCATGTTGAAGAGCGCGGCGGCCTGGTCGGCGTCCTTGAAGACGAAGCTGGTGGTGAGGTAGATCGGCGCGGCGCGGGCACCGTACTGGGTGTCGGGGGCCTGGCCGGCGTGCAGGCTCAGCGTGTCGAAATTGTAGGCGGCGGTCTTGCTCATGGTCGTTTCCCTGCGTGAAAGCCCGGCTATGGTATGCGGCGGTGCTGCGAAAGACAACCGCGCAGTGCTATTTCTCCGTCTGCACGAACACGCCGTTCCAGTCGGCTGGCGGCGGGTGGGCGAGGTGGTCTTCGCAGAGCGCGGCGAAGACGGCGGCGGGGCCGTCCTGCGGCTGCTGTTCCAGGATGCGCCGGAACAGGGGCAGCGCTTCCGCGAAGCGGCGCGCGAGATAGCGTTGCATCGCATCCTCGAAGGCGGCCAGGCGCGCGCGCGTCGCTTCGTCCAGCTTTTCTCGCCAGCCGGCCAGTTCGAAGATGGCGAGCGGCTCGGCACGGCCCTTGGGGCTGACGCGGCCGAGCGTGCGAAAGGCGAAATGGCCGGGCCGTTGCGCCTCCGCCTCGCCGCGCGTGGCGCCGGCGACGATGATGCGCGTGCCGAAGGCCTTGTTGAGCGGCTCCAGGCGCGAGGCGGTGTTCACCTCGTTGCCGATCACGGTGTAGTCGAAGACCTGGTGCGAGCCCATGTTGCCGACCACCATCTCGCCGGTGTTGATGCCGATGCGGATGTCGAGCTCGCCGCCGGCGGCCTGCCACGCCGTCCTGTGGAGACTGACTTTTTCCAGCATGAGCAGCGCCGTCTCGCAGGCGCGCGCGGCGTGGTCGGGCTGCGCCAGCGGCGCGTTCCATTCCGCCATGACGGCGTCGCCGACGAACTTGTCGAGCGTGCCGCCGCTCTGCGCGACGCAGGCCGTCATTTGGTCGAGGTAGCTGTTGAGCAGCGCGCTGACTTCCTCCGGCGGCAGCTTCTCCGAGAACGTGGTGAAGCCGGCGACGTCGGAGAACAGCACCGTCATGCGGCGCCGCTCGCCGCCCAGGCGCAGCTTGTCCGGCGCGCGCAGCACTTCCTCCAGCACGCTTGGCGCCAGATAGTGGCCGAAGGCGGTGCGCAGCCAGCGCTTTTCCCTTTCGGCCGTGACGGCGCGCGCCAGCAGCACGCCGCCGAAGGTGAGCGCCATGGCGGCGAGCGGTTTCACCAGCGGCAGCGTCCAGCCCTGGCCGTAGAGGGACCAGACGCCGCCGGCGAAGCCGCCGCTCGTCGCCAGGGCGAGCGGCACGCCCAGCCTGAGGCGCAGCTTCAGCGCGAGCAGGGCGACGGCGAGGCAGCCGGCGAGGGTCAGGAGGAAGGATGCCGCCGCGCCGGGCGCGCGCAGGAAGCGGCCGGCGAGCAGGCTGTCGATGATGTTGGCGTGGAGCTCGATGCCCGGCGTCACCGGCGAGAAGGGCGTGGCGCGCAGGTCGGAGAGCCCCGCCGCCTGGGCCGAGACGAGGACGATCCTGTCGCGGAAGGCGCCGCGCGCGAGCGGCGCCGCCTGCCCGGCGGCGAGCAGGTCTTTCGAGGCGAGCACCTGCTCGTAGGGAATGTGGCGGTAGAAGGACTGGTAGGTCTCGCTGCCGTCGGCCTGGCGCAGCAGTGTGCCGCCCTGATAGCGGATCCAGGCGCTGTCGTCGGCGGCGAGCGGCAGCACGGCATCGCCCACGGCAAGGCCGGCCGCCTGGCGCCGGATCGCGGCCAGCGGCACGCCCTTGACGTGGGCGGCGATGGCGAGGCCGAGGGCCGGGTGGGCCGCCTGCCGTTCATTCCACCAGAGCAGGGGCGCGAAGCGGCGGTAGGTGCCGTCCGCATCCGGCAGGGCGTTGATGTGGCCGATGCCGCGCGAGGCCTGCGCCAGTTCCGCGAAGGGCAGGATGGCCTGGCCGCGCACGGCCGTGCCGGACAGGGCGGCGACGGGCACGGCGGGACGGATTGCGGCGGCGGCCCGATCCGCGGCGCCTTCGCCGGGGGCGAAGACGGCGGCCTGGAAGACGTTGCCGCCCTTTGCCACCGAGGCGACGAACTCGCGATCGCCCAGGCCCGGCTGCAGGGCGTCGATGCGCCGCCTCAGTTCGCCGCGCACCTCGGCCAGGTCGGCGCTGCCGGCCAGGGCGGCAAGGGCCTCCCAGTCGGCGGCGTCCACCTCGCGCCGCATGACCGGCTCGGCGAAGAGCAGATCGAAGCCGATCGCCGCGGCGCCGTCGGCCGCCAGGTACTCGGCCACTTCGCCGTGCAGGGAGCGCGGCCAGGGCCAGCGGCCGTAGAGCGGACGCAGGCGCTCGATGCTTTCCTCGGTGATGTCGAGGATGACGATGCGTTCGGTGAAGGACGTCGGCGCGGCATGGTGGCGGGCGCGGGCGTCGAGGGTGCGCCGCTCGAAGTTCTCCAACTGACCGCCAGGGTCGAGGCTGACGGCAGCCGTCGCCAGCAGCGCCGCCGCCAGCGGCAGCTTCACTTCCAATCGGGTTTCAGCTTGCCCTTGCCGCCGACGACATGGCAGGCCTGGCAGAAGTCGAAGACGGTGCCGGTCTGCTCCAGCACGGGGGCGGACGCCTGCGCCCTGGCCGGCACGGACTGGCCGGCGTCGATGGCGACATACTCGCCTCTGGGCACGTTCAGCTTCTTGCCGTCGGGCGTGGTGACTTCGATGTTGCCGGCGCAGGTACAGGCGCAGACGGCCTTCTCGCCCTCGCCGAACACCATCGAAAAGGCTGTGCCGCGCACGCCGGCGATGGCGATCGGCGTGCTGATGGCGGCGCGGCCGCCGGCCGGCAGCGCGGTCTGCATCCACAGCGCGCCGCGGTTCATCTTGGTGGTGAAGTCCTTCGGTTCGCGGCCCATCTCGATCTCCGAGCCGGGCCCCATGACGAAGCGGCCGACGGCGGGGAAGTCGATCACGGCGACGGCGGCCTTGCCGGTGCGCAGGCGCTCGCCGATGGCAACCTTTTTGCCCTGGCCGATCCCGCGCCAGGCGTCTTTTTCCATCCGCTCCAGGGTGCCGCCGCGCAGCGACACGACGGTGCCGCTTTCCTCCTTCGCCGCCGCCGTGGCGCAGGCGAGCAGCAGGGCGACGGACAGCAGCCAGCCGGCGAACGATGGTTTCCTGTTCATGGCAATTCCCCCCTCGGTCGTGGTGTTGTTCAGTCTAGCACCGGGTATGCCAATGTCCAGGGCGCGAAAAGTCAGCCTGCGCAGGACGGCGAGGCGCGGCTCAGGCGGGGATGTCCGGCTCGATCATGCGTTCGAGGATGGCGATGCGGTCTTTCAGCAGCAGCTTGCGCTTCTTCAGCCGGCGCAGCATCAGGTCGTCATGCGGCGGGGTTTGCAGCAGGCGCTCGATGATTTCGTCGAGGTCGCGGTGCTCCACCTGGATTTCGTGGAGCTTCAGGCGCAGGGCGGAGATGTCTTCGGACTCTTTCATTTCGGTATGGTATGCGGCGGCAGGGCTAAAAACAACATGCGGCGGAGGGTTGAAATCCGGCCGGGCGGACCGAAATTGGAATCATGGAGGATCCCGACATGATGATCGTCTTCGACAATCCGGTGATGCATGTGGTCGACTACCCGGCGCAGGATGCCGTGGAGGTGATCGACAAGCGCGTGAACAAGGGCGTCCTGATGCGGGACGGGGCGGCGGAGCGCTTCCGCGCCGAACTGAAGGCGCTCGTCTCGGGCGACCCGGACATCGAGGCCTTTGACGACCTGCTGGAGGAATACGGCACGCTGATCACCCAGCCTGCCGTCTACCACTGAATCGTGGGTCGGGTTTCAGCCCGACTGCAGCGGCCAAAGTCGGGCTGAAGCCCGACCTACGGGCCGATCTACAGCAAAGTCAGCCCCCACAGCACGGCCATGCCGACCGCGATGCTGGCGAAGGTGCTGCGCGTGGCATAGGCGACGGCGAAGCCGGCGAGGGCGGCCACGGTGCGCGGCCCGTCCAGCGTGGCGGCCAGTCCCGGCGCGCCGGCCAGCACCTGCGGCGCGATGATGGCGGCCAGGATGGCCGGCGGCACGTAATGCAGGATGCGCCGCAGCCAGAGCGGCAGTTCCCCCTCTCCCAGCAGCGCCAGGAAGGACAGCCGGGTGGCGAAGGTCGCCAGCCCGAGCGCGGCGATCACGCCCCAGGTCGCGATTTCGGCCACAGTTTTTCCAGTGCGATGCCGACAGCGGCGCCGATCAGGGCGGCGGCCATCAGGTTCAGCTTCAGGGGCAGGACGAGGAACACGGAAGTCAGTCCCCCCGCTACGGCGGCGCCTGCCATGGCGCGGTCGCGCAGCAGCGGCGCCAGCACGCCGATGAAGGTCAGGGCGACGACGAAATCCATCGACCAGCTGGCCGGCACCAGCGCGCCGAGGAAGATGCCGGCCAGGCTGGCGACCTGCCAGAGCAGCCACAGGGTGAAGGCGATGCCGAGGAAGAAGCCGGCGACGCCCTTGCGTCCATCGAGCGCCCGCGCCAGGGTCACGGCGAAGGCCTGGTCGGTGAGCAGGTAGCCGGCCAGCCAGCGCGCGCCGCGCGATTCGCCGCGGAAATGCTGCGCCAGGCTGGCGCTGTACATCATGAAGCGCAGGTTGACGATCCAGCCGGTGAGGACGATGACCCAGCCCGGCGCGCCGGAAGCGAAGAGCTGGGTGGCGACGATCTGCGAGGAGCCGGCGAAGACCATCCAGGAGAGGGCGAAGGACTGGCCCGGCGTGAGGCCGACGCCGGCCGCGGCGGCGCCGCACACCATGCCGAAAAGCAGGACGCCCGGGGCGAGGGGAATGCAGGCACGCACGCCGGCAAGGAAGGCCTGCCGTCTGTCGAGAGAGGACACGAGGCTTGTGGTTGTTGTACGAACGCTATAATTATCGCTTCAATTCCCGGTTTGCGCAGATGAACAAGGCATTCGTCAAGGAGGACGGTTCCGAGGAGGAGGAAGAGGGCCATCCCTCCGCCCCGGCGCTGCCGCAGGGCGCGAAGAACTACATGACGCGCCGCGGCTATGCACTGCTCAAGGCCGAGCTGGAGCAACTGGTCAGGACCGAGCGTCCGGCGCTGGTGCAGGTCGTCTCCTGGGCGGCGAAGAACGGCGATCGCTCCGAGAACGGCGACTACATCTACGGCAAGAAGCGCCTGCGCGAGATAGACCGGCGCATCCGCTTCCTCATGAAGCGGCTGGAAACCTCGGTGCTGGTCGACCCTGCGAAGCAGGAGAACACGGAACAGGTGTTCTTCGGCGCCACCGTGACGGTCTGCGACAGCGAGGGGCGCGAGTGCAGCTACCAGATCGTCGGCATCGACGAGGCCGACGCCGGCCAGGGAATGATCAGCTGGATCTCGCCGCTGGCCAGGGCCCTGCTCAAGGCGCGCGAGGGCGACACGGTGCGCTTCCACAGCCCGGCCGGGCCGCGCGAACTCGACATCGTCGAAATACGCTACGGCTGATCCTTGCAGGCCGGCAGGGTGAAGGAGAAGCGGCTGCCCTGGCCCGGCGCTGACTCGGCCCAGATCTTCCCGCCATGCCTTTCCACGATGCGCTTGCAGATGGCGAGGCCGACGCCGGTGCCCGGGAACTCCTTGTCGTTGTGCATGCGCTGGAACATGCCGAACAGCTTGCCGGCGTACTGCATGTCGAAGCCGGCGCCGTTGTCCCTGATCGTGACGGTGACGGCCCCGTCCTCCATGGCCGCCTCGACCTCGACGGTCGGATCGACCACCTGGCTGGAGTATTTCAGGGAATTGTCGAGCAGGTTGTGCATGACCTGCCGCAGCGCCGCGGGGTCGCCGCGCACCCTGGGCAGGTCGGACAGGCGTATGTCGGCGGCGGGGTAGATGTCGCGCAGGCCGGCGAGGGCTTCGCGCGCAATTCCGCCCAGGTCGACGGATTGCATCGACAGTTCGACGCGCCCGGCGCGCGAGTAGTCCAGGATGTCGTCGATCAGATCGCCCATGCGGTTGCTGTTGTGGATCACGCGGTCAAGCATGCCGGCGCTTTCCCGTTCCATTTTCTCCCTTTCGTTTTCCAGCAGCAGCCGGGCAAATCCGTTGATGGCGCGCAGCGGGGCGCGCAGGTCGTGCGAGATGGAATAGGAGAATCCTTCCATTTCCCGCATGGCGGCCTCGAGTGCGGCGGTGCGCTCCGTGACGCGCACCTCGAGGGATTCGTTGAGCCGGCGCATTTCTTCCTCGGCAGCCTTGCGTTCGCCGATGTCGCGCACGAACAGGCAATTCATCTCCTCGTCGTGAAAAACGAAATGGTTTGCAACAACCTCGACCGGCAGCGTTTCGCCGGCCTTGGTGTGGTGCGAGCGCTCATAGGTGAGCGTCCCGGTCTTTTTCAGCGCCTGCCACATCTTGACGAATCGCTGCGGTGCGCAGCCTCGGTCCAAGTCGAAGATCCGCAGCGCAAGCATTTCCGTCTGGGTATAGCCGTGGCGCCGGCAGGCGGCGGCATTGGCATAGCGGATGCCGCCGTCCGGGCCGAGCCAGAACACCATGTCCTGGGCATGGTCGACGGTGTATTGCGTGCGCGCGAGCCGCATGTCGGACTCCTCGCGCAGGCGGAGGGAGCGGTAGATCAGCAGGTTGATGACGCCGAAGAGCAGGGCGATCAGCGCGCCTGCGATCCAGTTTCGCTGGCCGGATGCGATGGCCTTCGCCAGCGCCGCATCCATCCGGATGGTCGACAGCACGGCGAAGGAGCGGTCGGGCAGCCACTGGTAGCCGACGATGCGGACCCCGCCGTCGAAGGGCGACGGGCGGATGTAGAAACCCGAACTCAGGCCGGCGCTTTCCGGCGCCAGCGCCGGACTGTCGGCCAGGTTGCCGAGGGCGATCTTTTCCTCGAAGGGGTAGCGGAACAGGATGCGGCCGTCGGCATGGACGACGGCAATCGACTGGGCCTCGGCCAGTCCCAGCTCCCGGTAGAACTGTTCGAAGTAGCGGGTGGAGAGCGTGGCGCCGACGATGCCGCCGAAGCGCCCGCCCTCCAGCGTGATGCGCCGCGCGACGGGGAATATCCACTGTCCGGAGGCCGGGCCGCGTTGCGTCTTGCCGAAGGCCAGCCGGTTTGAAGCGTCCTGTTGAAGATGGATGAACGGTTCGGTTTTCTCGAAGCGGGTGGGTGGCGGCGGGTGGGCAAGGCTGACTGCATGGAAGGCGCCGTCCGGAAATACGGTGCCGACGGCCACGGCCTGGGGCAGCATGGACTTGCGGCGCACCAGCAGGGCATGGCTTGCGGCCGGATCGACGCGTTGCAGCCCGCCCGTCTGGGTGATGTCCTCGGCCAGATCGAGCAGCACCTGATCCACCTCGCCGAAGGTGCGCACCATGTGCTCCATCAAGACGCGCGCGGTGGCCATGGCCTGGCGCTGGCTTTGCTCGAGAGCCTGGTTCTGCTCGTCGTCGTTGAGCTTGACGATGGCCGCGGCGAGGACTGCCAGGAGCAGGAGGTAGGCGGCGATCAGGAGGAGCCGGATGCGCGGCAGAGTCCAGCCGCCCGGCGCATGCGGGCCGATGGGCTTCTTTCCGCTACTCGGTGTGCTCCCTTCCGGGACGGCGGTGTTCATGTCATTTCGATTCGGCTTCCGGGAATGCGAAACGAATGGATTCTACCCCCCAGGGCAGCATGGCTCGCTCAGCGCCGCTTCGGAAAGAGTGGCGCCGAAGTCCGGGGCGGTGAGGCGTATACGTTCAACTTGTTGTTTCTTATATATTAGATGTACTCGGTGCGTTCGCCGGGCGATGCGCCATTCGGTACGGCCGTCGTTCATGACTTGAAAACGGCATCCGGCGCCCAAAATTTACTCCGATTATCAGGAGACCCACAAGTGACGATCGAAACCACCAAGGAAACCCTCGGCTTCCAGGCCGAGGTGAAGCAGCTGCTGCAGTTGATGATCCATTCCCTCTACAGCAACCGCGAGATCTTCCTGCGCGAGCTGATTTCCAACGCCTCCGACGCCTGCGACAAGCTGCGCTTCGAGGCCCTGCACAACGGCAGCCTGTTCGAGTCCGACTCCGACCTGAAGATAAAAGTCAGCTTCGACAAGACGGCGCGCACCCTGACCATCGCCGACAACGGCATCGGCATGAGCCGCGAGGAGGTGGTGAACAACCTCGGCACCATCGCCAAGTCGGGCACGCGGGAGTTCTTCCAGGCCCTCACCGGCGACCAGCAGAAGGACGCCCACCTCATCGGCCAGTTCGGCGTCGGCTTCTATTCCTCCTTCATCGTCGCCGACCGCGTCACGGTGGTGACGCGGCGCGCCGGCCTGGCGGCGGAGCAGGGCGTGAAGTGGGAATCCGAGGGCGCCGGCGAATTCTCCATCGAGATGGCGGACAGGCCCGCGCGCGGCACCGAGATCACGCTGCACCTGAAAGAGGGACAGGACGATCTGCTCTCCGGCTGGAAGCTGCAGCAGATCATCCGCAAGTATTCCGACCACATCGTCCAGCCGATCGTCATGCTGAAGGAGGAATTCAAGGAGGGCGAACAGCTTGCCACGGCGGAGGAGGAAACGGTCAATCGGGCCAGCGCCCTGTGGGCGCGGCCGAAGTCCGACATCACCGACGAGCAGTACAGGGAGTTCTACAAGCACGTCGGCCACGATTTCGAGGAGCCGCTGGCCTGGCTGCATGCCCGCGTCGAGGGACGGCAGGACTACACCCAGCTGCTCTACGTGCCGGCGCATGCGCCTTTCGACCTGTGGGACCGCCAGCAGCGCCATGGCGTCAAGCTCTACGTGCGGCGCGTCTTCATCATGGACGACGCCGAGCAGCTGCTGCCGGGCTACCTGCGCTTCGTGCGCGGCGTCGTCGACTCCAACGACCTGCCGCTCAACGTCTCGCGCGAGATCCTGCAGGAATCGAAGGACATCGAGGCCATCCGCGCCGGCTGCACGAAGAAGGTGCTCGGCCTGCTGGAGGACATGGCGGAGAATGAAAAGGAAAAGTATGCGACCTTCTGGAAGGAATTCGGCCGCGTGCTGAAGGAGGGCGTCGGCGAGGATTCCGCCAACCGCGAGAGGATCGCCGGCCTGTTGCGCTTCGCCTCGACGCAAGCCGACACGGAGGAGGAGAACGTCTCGCTGGCCGACTACATCGGCCGCATGAAGGAAGGACAGGAAAAGATCTACACCGTCACGGCGGACAGCTTCACCGCGGCGAAGCACAGCCCGCACCTGGAAATCTTCCGCAAGAAGGGCATCGAGGTGCTGCTCCTCTCCGATCGCGTGGACGAATGGGTGCTGGGCCACCTCGCCGAGTTCGACGGCAGGCAACTGCAATCCGTGGCGAAGGGCGGCCTCGACCTGGGCAAGCTGGAGGACGAGGCGGCGAAGCAGGCCCAGGAAGCGCAGGCCGGCGAATTCAGGGAACTCGTGGAAAAGATGCAAACCTCGCTCGGCGAGCGGGTGAAGGAGGTGCGCGTGACGCATCGCCTCACCGACAGTCCGGCCTGCCTGGTGGCCGACGAGCACGACATGGGCGGCAACCTGGCGCGCCTGCTCAAGGCGGCGGGGCAGAAGGTGCCGGCGTCACGACCGATCCTGGAGATCAATCCGGACCACCCGGTCGTGCAGCGACTCAAGTATGAGGAGAAACGTTTCGACGACTGGAGCGCCGTGCTGTTCGACCAGGCCCTGCTGGCCGAGGGCGGACAGCTGGAAGACCCGGCGGCCTTCGTGAAAAGGATCAATCAATTGATGCTGGAGATGGGCGGGAAATAAAAAAACCGGGGCGCCCAGCGCCCCGGTTTGTGCCGGCGGATTGCTTCAGGACTTCTTCTGGGCGGGAGGCTTGCGCTGGTCGCGCATGCACTGGCGGCGCTCCGGCCCGTATTTGCCCTTGCAGGCTTCGCGCGCGCTTTGCTGGGCGGCGCAACGCTCGGGACTGCGCGCCTTGCTGCAATCGGGAGCGGGCTTGTTGTCATCCATGCAGGCGCGGTAATCCAGGCCTTTCCTGTCCTTGCAGGCTTCGCGCGCCTTCTGCCGCGCTTCGCACTGGGCGGGGTTCTTCGTCTTGCTGCAATCGGCCGGCGCCGCCTGGCGCGGGCCGCCGCTCATGCCCGGCCCCATCCCGCCCATGCCGCCACCCATGCCGCCGCCCGGGCCGGGCTGGGCATGGACGCTGAAGGCGAAGAGTCCGGCGGCCAGGCCGGCAAGAAAGAGGGAAATCGATTTCATTGGCGTCTCCTTGGGGTTGCGAACGGGGCGGCGAATGCCGTCCCGCCATGCTAAACGAAAGCCGGCGGGCGAGGTTGACGGCCATTGAGCGGGGCAGGCTTGTCGGCTATAGTGCAGCCAGACCATCGACATCCCCATCTGGCCAAAGCATGCAGAAAACCGGCGAAGAAAACGTGGTGCATGAGCATCGCCTTACCCTGCCCGAGGTGGTGGACGGCCTGGTTGCAGACGGCCTCATCCCCAAGGGCGTCGGCGAGGCGTTCAAGAAGGAGCGGCGCTATTTCAAGGGGGACATCCATCCGCTCATCGTCATCGCCGACCAGAAATGGAAGGCGCTCGCCGAGCCGCACAAGGCGCTGACGCTGGAGCATCTTGCGGAATGGCTGGCGCGCCGCACCGGGCTCGACTATCTGCACATCGATCCGCTCAAGATCAAGTTCCAGGCCGTCACGGAGGTGGTGTCCAACGCCTACGCGACGCGCTTCAGGATCCTGCCCGTCGAGGTGAACACGCGCGAGGTGGTGATCGCCACCGCCGAGCCCTACCTGCGCGAGTGGGAAGCCGAGCTCAAGCCCATCCTGCGCAAGGACATCCGCCGCGTCGTCGCCAACCCGCAGGACATCGACCGCTACCTGGTCGAGTTCTACAACCTGGCGCGCTCGGTGAAAAAGGCCGAGCAGCAGGGCGAGGTGCGCAGCGGCGTGTCCAATTTCGAGCAGCTGGTCGAACTGGGCAAGACCAATCGCCAGTTCGACGCCAACGACCAGCACATCGTCAGCATCGTCGACTGGCTGTGGCAATACGCCTTCGAACAGCGCGCCAGCGACATCCACATCGAGCCGCGGCGGGAACTGGGCATCGTGCGCTTTCGCATCGACGGCGTGCTGCACCAGGTTTACCAGATACCGATGTCGGTGCTGACCGCCATGACCAGCCGCATCAAGATTCTCGGCCGCATGGACGTGGTGGAGAAGCGCCGCCCGCAGGACGGTCGCATCAAGACGCGCACGTCAGACGGCCAGGAAATCGAGCTGCGCCTGTCGACGCTGCCGACCGCCTTCGGCGAGAAGCTGGTCATGCGCATCTTCGATCCGGAAGTGCTGGTGCGCGACTTCTCGGAACTGGGTTTCGGCGAAGACGACAAGGCGCGCTGGACGCAGATGACCGACAAGCCGAACGGCATCATCCTGGTGACGGGACCGACCGGTTCGGGCAAGACGACGACGCTGTATTCGACGCTGAAGCAGCTCGCCACGCCGGAAGTCAACGTGTGCACCATCGAGGATCCGATCGAGATGATCGAGGCCTCCTTCAACCAGGTGCAGGTGCAGCAGAACATCGACATGACGTTCGCCGCCGGCGTGCGCGCGCTGATGCGGCAGGATCCCGACATCGTCATGGTGGGCGAGATCCGCGACATCGAGACGGCGGACATGGCGGTGCAGGCGGCGCTGACCGGCCACCTGGTGCTGTCCACCCTGCACACCAACGACGCGCCGACGGCGGTCACCCGCCTGCTCGACCTGGGCACGCCGGCCTACCTGCTCAACGCCACGCTGCTGGGCGTGATGGCGCAGCGCCTGGTGCGCACGCTCTGCCCGCATTGCAAGAAGGCGTCGCCCATGACGCCGGAGGAGGAGGACATCTGGCAGGCGATGGTCGCGCCGTGGAAGGCCGCCCGGCCCCCGCAGATCTATCACCCGGTCGGCTGCCTCGACTGCCGCATGACGGGCTACATGGGCCGCATCGGACTCTACGAGATCATGCTCATGTCGCCCGAGCTGCGCAAGCTGGTCACGCCCACCACCGATCTGGCCAAGGTGCGGGAGCAGGCCTACCGCGAGGGCATGAAGCCCCTGCGCATCGCCGGCGCGATGAAGGTCGCCGCCGGCTTCACCACCCTGGAGGAAGTCCTCCAGGTCGCTCCGCCGGCGCAGAGCGAGTAGATGTAGGTCGGGCTTCAGCCCGACTTGGGCGGTCGATCAGCCGCAGCAGTCCGACAGGGATTTCCTTCGGTCATCGGGCTGAAGCCCGACCTGCGGATCAGATCAAGATCAGTATCGAGAGCCCTGCTGGAACGGCGGCCAGCGGCCGACGGTATTCTCCAGCATGGTCAGTTCGGCGTCGGTGTGGTTGATAACCGTGGCCGGCGCCATCATCCTGTCGCCCGTGGCGTTGATGTAGATCGGATGCTCGTGGTGGGTGGTGCGGATGGTTTCCTTCTGCTTCGGATCGCCATTCGGCACCGCCTCGGCCTCGCCGTAGCACAGGCAGAAATAGGTGCGCGCTTCCTCGGCCTCGATATAGCAGCCGGTGCCGCGGATGCCGATGGTGGCGGTCGGCGTGGTGAGTTGCAGGTTGCGCGTCCTCTCCCGGCCCTTGCCGAATACACTGAGGACCCTACCCGTGATGATGCGCATCACCTGGGCCCCCGCGCTGTCCTCGAAGGTGATCTTGGTCTTTTCGCGCTGCAGGAAGGCGTCGGGGCCGATGATGTAGATGGCCTCCGCACCCTCGCCGGTCATCACCGTCTGGCCCGGCTTGATGTTCATGCCGATCGAGGCGCGGGTGTTGTCGACGCCGACCGGACCCTTGATGTGGCGGAAGCCGGGCGTGGCCGGCAGCGAGCCGGCCGAGAGTGCTTCGCGCACCAGGCCGAGGAGGCCGCCCGCGCCGAGGGCGCCGGCGGCGGCCAGCTTGAGCAGGGCCTCGCGGCGGGCGAGGCGTTCGATTTCCAGTTCGTTCATGTTGCCTCCTGCTGGGCCGCGCCCTGAAGGGCCGGCGAAGCCAGCCCGAAGAAGTACTCTTGGGGTGCCCCAAGGGAGGCAAACGCCCCCTCGGGGGGCAGCGAACGAATGTGAGCGTGGGGGTACATAATTTCCTCCGTTTGAAGGCAGCTATTGTCCGCTATTTGCTGAGCAGGCGCATGGCCCGTTCCAGGCCTTCCAGCGTCAGCGGGAACATCCTGCCGCCCATCAGGTTGTGCAGCAGGGTGATGGAGTGGCGGTAGGGCCACAGGTGCTCCGGCTCCGGGTTGAGCCAGACGGCATGGGGATAGGTGTCGAGCAGGCGCCGCATCCAGGCGGCGCCGGACTCCTCGTTCATGTACTCCACCGAGCCGCCCGGCTGCATGATCTCGTAGGGGCTCATGGTGGCGTCGCCGACCAGGATCAGCTTGTAGTCGGGGCCGTACTTGTGCATGACGTCCCACAATGCAAAGCGCTCGGAGTGGCGGCGCCGGTTGTCGCGCCAGACGTGGTCGTAGACGCAGTTGTGGAAATAGAAATGCTCGAGGTGCTTGAATTCGGTCTTGGCCGCCGAGAACATCTCCTCGCAGACGCGGATGTGGTCGTCCATCGAGCCGCCGATGTCGAGGAACAGCAGCACCTTCACCTTGTTGTGCCGTTCCGGCCGCATGAGCAGGTCGAGCCAGCCGGCGTTGCGGGCCGTGGCGGAGATGGTGCCGTCGAGGTCGAGTTCCTCTTCGGCGCCTTCGCGGGCGAAGCGGCGCAGCCGCCGCAGCGCCACCTTGATGTTGCGCGTGCCCAGCTCCACCTTGTCGTCGAGGTTGCGGTATTCGCGGTTTTCCCACACCTTGACCGCCGTGCGGTTGCCGGCGGATTCGCCGCCGATGCGGATGCCCTCCGGATGGTAGCCGTGGGCGCCGAAGGGGCTGGAGCCGCCGGTGCCGATCCATTTGCTGCCGCCGGCATGGCGCTTCTTCTGTTCCTGCAGGCGCTTCCTGAATTCCTCCATCAGCTTGTCCCAGCCGAGCGCCTGCAGCTTGGCCTTCTCTTCCGGCGTCAGGTGCTTCTTCGCCATCAGGCGCAGCCAGTCCTCGGGGATTTCCGCTTCGAGTCCGGGGATGCGCTCGACGCCCTTGAAATACTCGCCGAAGGCCTTGTCGAACTTGTCGTAGTTCGTCTCGTCCTTGACCAGGCAGGTGCGCGAGAGGAAATAGAAGTCGTCGATGCTGTGGCCGGCGACATGCTTCTGCAGCGCCTCCAGCAGCGTGAGGAACTCCCTTGTCGAGACGGGCAGCTTGCTGGCCTTCAGGTGGTGGAAGAAATCTATCAGCATGATTGGCTACGGGTGTGAGCGATGGGCCTGATGGCCGGGATGGAAAATCTCGCAGCGGTTGCGGCCATGGTGCTTGGCCTTGTACAGCGCGTCGTCGCAGCAGCGTATCAGGTCGTCCGGCGTGCGGGCATGGTCCGGATAGGCGGACAGCCCGCAGGAGATGGTCGCCTCGAGCTGGAAATCCCCGAACGGCACGCGGGTGGCCTGCAGGGTCTTGCGCCAGTCTTCGGCACGCTCGAGCGCGACATCCAGCGGCATGCGCGGCAGGAGGACGAGGAATTCCTCCCCCCCGTAGCGGCAGGGGACGTCCTCCGTCCGGATGTTTCCCCAGAGCAAGCCGGCCAGTTCGCGCAGCACCTTGTCGCCGGCCTGGTGGCCGTAGGTGTCGTTCAGCTTCTTGAAGTGGTCGATGTCGATCATGACGAGGGACAGCGGGTAGCCTTCGCGCTTGGCGCGCGCCAGTTCGCGCTCCAGGGTCTCGTCGAGGTAGCGGCGGTTGAACAGGTTGGTCAGGCCGTCGCGCACCGCCTGCTCGCGCAGTTCCTCCTGCAGCCGGTGGATCTCGTCCAGCTGGTGCTGCAGCATGGCGTTGGTTTCCTTGAGGTCGTTCTCCATCCGTTTTCTCTCGGATATGTCATGCTTGACGGCGACGAAGTGGACCGTTTCGCCCTGTTCGTTGCACACCGGCGCAATGGCCATCAATTCGGTGTAATGGGTGCCGTCCCTGCGGCGGTTCACGATCTCGCCGCGCCAGATCCGTCCGGCGCCGATGGTGCGCCACAGGTCATCGTAGAAGGGCTTGTCGTGCTTGCCGCTGCTGAAAATACGGGTGTGCTGGCCGACCAGTTCCTCGGCGGAATAGCCGGCGATCACGGTCAGGGCGGGGTTGACGTATTCGATGGTTCCGTTCGGGTCGGTGATGGCGATGCCTTCGGCGGCGGCCTCGATGGCGGCGCCGCGCGCCAGCAGCGCGGCCTCCAGGCGTTTGCGCTCCCGCAGATCCGCGATGGCGACGAACAGGGCCGGCTGGTCGTCCAGCGTTCCCAGCGTGGCGGATCGCTGCGTCAGCACCGGCGCCCCGTCGCTGCGGAGGAACTCGATCACCTGGTTGCGGACGGACCCGGTGGCGCGAAGTTCCTCGAGAAAGCGCCGGCGGGCGGCAGGGTCGGGGTAGAAACGGGTGACGTCGCTGCCGATCAGATCCTCCAGCGGCAGCCCGCCGAGCTCCGCCGCCGCGCCGTTGGCATAGATGACCTTGCCGTCCTCGGGGCGGGTGATCAGCAGGGCGACGGGCGTGGTGTCGGCGATGGTGCGGAATTTCCTGTCGCTTTCGCGCAATTCGGCTTCGGTATGCTTTCGGCCGGCGATTTCCTGTCTGAGTTTTCGCGTCAAGCCGATGAAGCCGACAATCACGGCGCCGAGAAACAGGACCAGCCCCAGGCTGGCGGCGGTCGCCGCCGTCATGCGACGATCGGCGCGCGGCGTCGGATCGAATAAAAATCCTTGCAGCGGAAAGTCGCGCGCCATCATGCCCATGTCGGCATAGGTGTCCGCGATGTGCCTCCAGCGGCCGGGATTCATGTGGCCGATTTCGATGAGATCCGGCCGCAGCAGGGTTTGCATTTCGCGCGCCTCGTAGCGCAGATGATCGGGGCTCTTGCGGTTGCCGTAGCGGGCAACGATCAGGTCGGCCATCTCGTCCTGATGCTGCATGGCGTAGGTCCAGCCCTTGAGGCAGGCGTCGCGGAAGACCTTCACCAGTTCCGGCCGGCGTGCGGTCAGGTCGGCCGAGGTGAACAGGTTGTCGCCGTAGAAGTCGATGCCGGCGGCGCGCGGCGAAAACTCCAGGTAGGCGAATTTCTTTTTTTCGAAAAAATAGGGCTCGTCGGTGCTGTAGGCGGTCAGCACGTCGGCGCGGCCGTCGATCAGGTCCTGGTGGTCGAAGCTGTGCGGCTGTATCTTCAGAAGCTTTTCGCTGACGCCCTCCTTGCGCAGGTAGGCGAAGACTTCGTCGGCATGCGGCTCGACCATGAGGCGCTTGCCGACGAGATCGTGCACGGTGCGGATGCCGCCGTCGCGCCGCGCGACGAGGATGAAGGGCGAATGCTGGAAGATCACCGCCAGGGCCACCACCGGCTTGCCCTGCGCGCGCGCCAGGAGAAGCGCCGAATTGGAGACGCCGAATTGCGCGCGCCCGTCGAGCACCTCGCGCACCGGATCGGTTTCGGGGCCGGCTTCGACGATGCCGACGTCCAGCCCGGCCTCCCGGAAGTAGCCCTTTTCCTGCGCCGCGTAGTAGCCGGCGAACTGGAACTGGTGCTTCCATTTCAACTGCAGGGTGACCTTCTCCAGCGCGCTGGCGGGCAGCGGCAGCAGGGCGGCCAGCAGCAGGAGGAAGAGGCGCATCGGCACCGGATCAGCGATTCTGGCGCGCCATGAAAACGAGGCGTTCGAACAGATGCACGTCCTGTTCGTTCTTCAGCAGCGCGCCGTGCAGCGGCGGGATGGCGGCCTTCTGGTCCTTGGCGCGCAGCGCCTCGGGCGGGATGTCCTCGGCGACGAGCAGTTTCAGCCAGTCGAGCAGTTCCGAGGTGGAGGGTTTCTTCTTCAGGCCTGGAATTTCCCTCAGCTCGAAGAACACTTCCAGCGCCTCGCGGATCAGGGTCTTCTTCAGGCCGGGGAAGTGCACGTCGATGATGTTCTGCATCGTCTCCTTGTCGGGAAACTTGATGTAATGGAAGAAGCAGCGGCGCAGGAAGGCGTCGGGCAGCTCCTTTTCGTTGTTGCTGGTGATGAAGACGATGGGGCGATGCCGGGCCTTGATCAGTTCGCGCGTCTCATAGACGTAGAACTCCATGCGGTCGAGCTCGCGCAGCAGGTCGTTGGGGAATTCGATGTCGGCCTTGTCGACCTCGTCGATGAGGATCACCGTCGGCGTCTCGGCGCTGAAGGCCTGCCACAGCACGCCCTTGACGATGTAGTTGGAGATGTCGTGGACGCGGCTGCCGTGCTCGCCGCCGAGCTGGGAGTCGCGCAGGCGCGAAACCGCGTCGTACTCGTAGAGGCCCTGCTGCGCCTTGGTGGTGGACTTGATGTGCCACTGCAGCAGCGGCAGGCCGAGGGCCGCGGAAACGGTCTCGGCCAGCATGGTCTTGCCGGTGCCGGGCTCGCCCTTGACGAGAAGCGGGCGCTGCAGGGTGATGGAGGCGTTGACCGCCAGCATGAGGTCGGGCGTGGCGACGTAATCGGTGGAACCTTCGAAGCGCATGGCGAAAATCCATTCAGGGGCGAAGGGCAATTATAGTTGTTGATCGGCGGATTAATCCACACGGCCCGGGACAATTCCGGCGATGTGCCGGCGGCATTTTCGATACAATGCGGTGCCGACTTGCGTCCGGGTAGCGATACGGCGGGGTCGACGGTGCTGTCCCACATCGGGAGCGACGATGGATGCAACGGAATTTTTCGATGCCGACCTGTCCGACGAAGTGGCGGTCGAGACGCTGAAAAACATTTCCGTCCCGCCTTGCCCGGAGATCATTGTCGCGCTGCTCGGAGAGGCCCAGCGCGACGATATCGATTTCATCCGCATTTCGCGGCTCATTACCGGCGATGTGGCGCTTGCCGCCGCCGTGCTCAAGTCGGCCAACTCGCCTTTTTTCGCCCTGCGGCGCAAGGTGCAGTCCGTGCAGCAGGCGGTGGCGGTGCTGGGGCTGCGCAACCTGCTGAAGATCGTCTACGGCGTCGTGCTCAGGCAGAGCCTGGGCGGGGCGGGGGCGCCCACGCTGGCGCGCTTCTGGGACCGCTCCCATTACAACGCCGTGGTGTCGGCCTACCTGGCCGGCCGCCTGCCGGGCATTTCATCCGACGACGCCTATACGTTCGGCCTCTTCCACGATGCCGGCATCTCCATCCTGATGCAGAAGTTTCCCGACTACAGGCAGACGCTGATTCAGGCCAATGCCGCGCCTCTGGCGGTGACGGCGATCGAGGACGAGCACCACCACACCAACCATGTCCTCGTCGGCGCGCTGCTGGCCCGCAACTGGTACCTGCCCGATCAGGTGATCTGGGCCATCCGCTTCCACCACGAACCGGCCATCTTCGCGGAGACGCGCAAGCATGCGACGCCCGACGTCTGCCTGCTGGTGGCGATTCGCCTGATTTCCGAGCACATCGTCGCGCGCTTCCTCAACTATCCCGACGATGCCGAGTGGGAGCACACCAAGGAAGCGGCGCTGGGCCACCTGGGCTGGTTCGAGGACGACATCGACGACCTGGCGCGCGGCCTGGCGGTGGACCTGCGCGAGATCCAGGCGTATCGCGCAGGCTGACTATCCCGTGGGAGCGGCGTCTGCGCCGCGATGGCAGCCGCAAATATCGCGGCGTGGACGCCGCTCCCGCAAACCCGCTGCCTATTTCCGCCTGACGCACTCCAGGTAGGCCTCGCCGTCCGGCGGGGACTGACTTTTCTGCGACCGCCAGATCGTTTCGCCCAGGCATTCCAGCACGTCGTGCAGCGCGGCGTGGCGGTCGCCGTGCCGGGCCAACAGTTTCTCGAATGCGGTTCGCAGGCCGGGCGGCTGGTCGATGGAGAGCTGCTCCTCCACGGCCAGGTGCAGGGAAAGATGCAGGAAGGGATTGGCCTCGCCGGATTCCGGCGTCCACTCGCGGGCAAGCGCCGCTTCGCCGTCTTCCAGCAGACGGTGGTACTCGGGGTGAATTCCGGCAAGGCGAATCGCCGCATCCTCCAGCGGGGAGACGACTTCCTTCGCCCGGTGCTTGCGCCAGGCCTCGATGAAGAACTGGCGGGCCTGGTCGCGCGTGGGGTTAAACACGGGTGCCCGCTTTTGATTCCAGGGTACGGGCGTCGAATAACGCGAGGACGGCGGCGTTGTGCACCTGGCCATTGCCGTCGAAGAGAGGGGCGATCTGGCCGCCGCCATAGGCGCCGATCAGCGGCATCCCCGGGAAGCGTTCCTTGACCACGGCCAGGTCGCGGTCCTCGCCGCCGAAAAAATAGGGGCCGCGGCCGAGACAGGAGAAGATCAGGCCGAAGTCCGGCGTCGCACCGAGCCGGTCCGCCAGTTCGCCGGCGAGCCGGCGCATGTCGTTTTCCGCCGCCAGGCCCTGCCGCATCGCCCAGAATACCTGCGCATCGGCTTCCAGCGGCACGGACAGCGTGACCGAGCGTTCATCGTGGCTGGCGGCGATGATCGGCGCCAGGGCATAGCGGCCTTCCTCGATGGCGCGTTCCGGCCGGCCCTTGACGATGCCGGCCGCCAGCAGGTGGAAGGGCAGCTTCTCCAGTTCGCGCATTTCCAGCGGCAATTCGCGCAGCAGCGCATTGAGCGCAGGATGCTTTCCCGTCTTCAGCACGTCGCGGCCGTTGACGGTCGCCTGGCGCGGTTCGCACAGGATGCGCATGCCGCGGGAGACGCCGATCGCCGCGCGCGCGCCGGCGATCGCCGTTTCGCAGCGCCCTTCGGCGGCCATCTTGCCGTGACACCAGATGCGGCCCGCGCCGTGGGCGCTGTTGTCGGTCGACAGCAGGCCGTAGCGCTGTCCGCCGCTCTCCAGCCAGCCGCGGGTGGCGGCGTTCGGCGCGGCCAGGGTGAGCAGCGGGGCGTCCGCCTCGGGATGGGCCGCCAGTCCGCAGTCGCCGCCGAAGACCATGGCGCAGGCGGCGGGGCGGTCGAGCACCCAGTCCTCCTCGGTGAACACGCCCGGCGCGGTGCAGCCGGTCACCTGCAGGCAGTGCGCTGCGCGCGAGGCGGCCAGCACGGCGGCGTGGGCCTGGTGCGCGAAATCCGCACTGAGGAACAGCAGTACGCTATGGGCGATGCCGATGCCGGCGCGCTCGAGCGCCGCACGCACGACATCGGCGGCCAGTTCGGGCTCGACCTTGTCGGCGCTGGCCAGGGCGGTAGCGATCAGAGTCATGTACCCACCCCCCGGCCCCCGCCCCGCGGGCGGGGGTGACGGTTGTTCGCCGCCATGCGGCTCCATGTCGTTGGCTGCGCCATCCTTGGGACGGCCCGGCGGATGGCGCTCATCCCGCGGTTTTCTCCGGCCATTCGCACAGGTCGTGGATGAGGCAGCGCGGGCAATCCGGCTTCAGGGCCTTGCAGACATGGCGGCCGTGCAGGATCAGCCAGTGGTGGGCATTCGCGAGGAATTCCCCGGGAATGGCCTTGAGCAGCTTGTCCTCCACCTCGCGCACGTCCTTGCCGGGGGCGAGGCGCGAACGGTTGGCCAGGCGGAAGACGTGGGTATCGACGGCGATCGTCGGTTCGCCGAAGACTGTGTTCAGCACGACGTTGGCGGTCTTGCGGCCGACGCCGGGCAGGGACTCCAGCGCCGCGCGATCGTTCGGCACTTCGCCGCCGTGCCGTTCCAGCAGGATGGCCGACATGGCGGCGACGTTCTTCGCCTTCGACTTGTAGAGGCCGATGCGGCTGATGTAGGGGGTCAGTCCGGCCTCGCCGAGGCGCGCCATCTTCTGCGGCGTGCCGGCCGCCTTGAAGAGGTCGCGCGTGGCCAGATTCACGCTCTTGTCGGTGGCCTGGGCGGAGAGGATCACCGCCACCAGCAACTGGTAGGGCGTCTTGTATTCAAGTTCGGTGGTCGGGGCGGGATTGGCCTGCGCGAAGCGCTCGAAGATCGTGCGGACTTTCTTCGGCGTCATCGCGGCGCTCAGGCGGGGGCTTGCGCGGGTACGGCCAGGCGGGCGCGCTGGGCGGCGCGGGCATCCAGCCAGTTGCGCCCGGCGATCAGGAAGCCGAGCACGAGGAAGGCGCCGGGCGGCAGGATGGCGACGAGGAAGCCCGGGTAGTCCGCCGGCAGCACCTGCAGGGCGCGCGTGCCGGGGATCACCATCTCGATGCCGGAGAACAGCAGGCCGGTGCCGATCAGCTCGCGCAGGCCGCCCAGCACGGCGATGGCCGCCACCATGCCGACGCCCATCATGGCGCCGTCCCAGGCGGCGACCAGCGGCGTGTTCTTGGCGGCGAAGGCCTCGACGCGCGCCAGCACGATGCAGTTCACCACGATGAGCGGGATGAAGATGCCGAGCACCAGGTACAGCTCGTGCAGCCAGGCGTTCATGGCGAGATCCACCATCGTCACCAGCGCGGCGATGATGAGGATGAACACCGGGATGCGGATCTCGCGGGGAATGAAGCTGCGCACGCTGGCCACCACGCCGCTGGCCAGGGCCATGACGAAGATGGTGGCGATGGCGAGGCTGACGCCGTTCACGAAGGTCGTGCTGACGGCGAGCAGCGGGCAGAGGCCGAGCAGTTGCACCAGGCTGGTGTTCTGCTTCCAGACCCCGTTGTGGGCGATTTCGCGGTAGTTCATTGGCCTTCCTTCTCCATAACAGATTGTGCCGGAAGTGCGTAGAGTTTGTCGCGGTGGTCCGCGGCGAATTGCAGGGCGCGCCCAACGGCGTTCGTCACGGCGCGGGCGCTGATGGTGGCGCCGGCGCGGGCGTCGAAGCGGCCGCCGTCCTTCTTCACCTTCCAGCCGGCGATCGGCACTTCCCCGAAACCGGTCGCGTCGAACTGCCTGATCCAGGGGGCCGACTTGTTGCGGTCCTTCTTCGGGTCGATGTAGTCGCCCAGGCCGGGCGTCTCCTTGTGACTGACCACGCGCACGCCGATCAGGCGGTTGTCCGCGCCGACAGCGATGATGAGACGGATCTTGCCGCCGTAGCCGTCCGGCGCCACGGCCTCGAACACCAGGGCCGCCGGGGCACCGGCCCGGCGGGCGCGCAACACGCGCACCGTATCGTCCTGGGCGGCGAGGCCGAGTTCGGCGCGCGGCGCCACGTCGACGTAATCGGCCAGCAGGGCATTGTCGTAGAGAGGGGCAGGCAGGACTTCGCCGACCAGCTTCAGCTTTTCCGCTTCGGCGCTGGCTTCGATGGCCGGTTTGGTGGCCTGGTAGGTCGCCGCCATGAGGGTGGTGAATAGCACGGTGAACAGCGTCAGGATGGCGGCGGTGCGCAGGGAAACGCGGGCGGCGTTCTGTTCCGTCATGGCGCGCCGTCCCGCTTCCCGTCCTTGTGCCCGAACACCGGCGGCTGGGTGCCCATGTCGATGAGCGGCACGCACAGGTTCATCAGCAGCACGCCGAAGGCCATGCCGTCCGGGTAGGCGCCGAAGGTGCGGATGATCCAGGTGAGCAGGGCGATGCCGGCGGCGAAGATCAGCTTGCCGCGCGGCGTGGTGGCGCCGGAGACCGGGTCGGTGGCGATGAAGAAGGCGCCCAGCATGGCGCCGCCGGTGATGACATGGAAGGTCGGGCCGGCGTAGCGCTCCGGGTTGCCGAGGCTGAAACCGGTGGCGATGAGCGCCAGCACGCCGAGGAAGGCGACCGGCACGTGCCAGGTGATGATGCGCTGCTGCAGCAGCCAGAGGCCGCCGGCGAGGTAGGCCAGGGCGATCCACTCCCAGCCCTTGCCGCCGATGTTGCCGAAGGTGGCGTGCGAGCCGAGGATGCCGGCCACGGTGGCGCGCGCCTCCGGCGTGTGCAGCGAGGTGCGCAGGGCGTCGAGCGGCGTGGCCATGGTGACGGCGTCCTGCGGGGACTGACTTTGGAAGACGACGCCCATCTGGGCGGCGAAATCGGTGAAGCCGACCGCCGGCCACTGCGACATGAGGGCCGGAAAGGCGATGATGGAAATGCAGAAGGCGACCATGGCCGGGTTGAAGGGATTCTGGCCGAGTCCGCCGTAGAGATGCTTGGCCACGACGATGGCGAACAGGGTCGCCGACACGGTCAGCCACCAGGGCACGATGGGCGGGAAGGTCAGGGCGATCAGCCAGGCCGTCACCAGGGCGCTGCCGTCGGCGAGGAACAGTCCCACCGGCTTGCCGCGCAGCCTGAGCATGGCCGCTTCGCCGGCCAGCGCCGCGGCGGAGGCCAGGGCGATCTGCACGAGGATCGCCGCGCCGAAGAACCAGACGTAGACCGCAATGCCCGGCAGCAGGGCGGCCAGCACCTTGAGCATGACGAGGCGGACGCTGATCGGCAGATGGAGGTGTGGAGAGCCGTTCATATTTATACAGGTTCCTCGGGCGGCGTCTTCGCCAGTTCGCGCACCCTGGCGCGGCGCGACTCGATCTCGCGAATCTCGGCCTGTTTTTCCGGCGTCAGGTTGTCGATGTTCTTCGGCTGCACGCCTTCCTTCTGCGCTTGCGCCCGGGCGATGGCGGCGGCGATCAATGCCTTCTTGGCTTCATCGAGCGGCGGCAGGGAGACGGTCGTTTCGGGCGTGGCCGGCGTCGAAGCCGGCGCAGCCGGCGCAACGACGGCCTGCCGTCCGGCCGCGGTCTTGGCGGCCAGGCGCGCCGCCTTCTCGGCCTTGTCGCGCTCTTCGCGCTGGTTGCGCAACTCGAAGCGCATGCGCGCCGCATCCGAGGCGGCCTTGTCGCGCTCCAGCGTGCGCATGGAGGACTTGGCGAAGCGGTAGTAATCCACGAGGCGAATGTTGGAGGGGCAGACGTAGGCGCAGCAGCCGCACTCGATGCAGTCGAAGATGCCGTACTCCTGGGCCTTGCCGAAGTTCTTTGCGCGGGAGAACCAGTACAGCTCGTGCGGCTGCAGCTCGGCGGGACAGGCGCGCGTGCAGGCGCCGCAGCGGATGCAGGGCATCTCCGGGCCCTGCGGCGGAAACAGCGCCGGACTGGCGGCGAGGATGCAGTTGGCCGCCTTGGTCACCGGCAGGTCGGTGCGCGGCAGGGTGAAGCCCATCATCGGGCCGCCCATGATAAAGCGGTCAGTGTCGGCCTTAGGCTTGACCAGCTTCAGCAGTTCGTCGATCGGCGTGCCGACCAGCACCTCGAAATTGCCGGGATGCTCGACGTTGCCGCTGAGCGTCACGATGCGCGAGACCAGCGGCTCGCCCAGTTCGACGGCGCGGTGCACGCTGCAGGCCGTGCCAACGTTGAAGCACTGCACGCCGAACTCGGTGCCGAAGCGGCCGTAGGGGATCTCGATGCCGGTGAGGACGCGGATCAGTTGTTTCTCGCCGCCGGCCGGATAGCGCGTCGGCACCGGCATGACTTCGATGCCGGCCGATTGCGCGGTGGCGGCGCGCAGGACGGCGATGGCCTGCGGCTTGTTGTCCTCGATGCCGACCAGAACGCGGTCCGCCGAAGCGATATGGCGGAGGATGGCGATGCCGCTGACGATTTCATCGGCCCGCTCGCGCATCAGCAGGTCGTCGCAGGTGATCCACGGCTCGCACTCGGCGCCGTTGATGATCAGCGTCCCGATGCGGCCGGAAGTCCCCGGCTTCAGCTTGAGGTGGCTGGGAAAGGTCGCCCCGCCGAGGCCGACGATGCCGGCGTCGCGCAGCAGGCCGCGCAGAACGTCCGGCGTTTCCGAGGCGTAACTGACGGAGGTTCGATCGATCCAGCGCTCCTCGCCGTCCGGTTCGATTACGACGCAGGGCGCGGCGAGGCCCGAGGGATGCGGCAGCAAGCGCGGCTCGACTGCCAGCACCTTGCCGGAAGTGGGCGCATGGATGGCGGCGGAGAAATCGCTCTCGGGGGCGCCGATGCGCTCGCCCTTGAGCACCTTCTGCCCGGCCGTCACCAGCGGCTGCGGCGTGCCGCCCGCGCTCTGGCGCAGCGGCACGATCAGCCGGGGCGGCAGCGGCGCGCGGGCGATCGGCGCCTGCGTCGATTCGTCCTTGTGCGAGGCCGGCTTGACGCCGCCGCGGAACTTGAAGAGGGCGGCGATCACCGGGCCATTCCCCCGCCCCCTTCCCGAGGAAGGGGGTGACGGTGGTTCGCCGCTACGCGGCTCCGGGTTGTTGTCTGCGCCGCCCTTGGGACGGTCCTGCGGGCGGCGCTCATGCTGCCTTCTCCCGGATCGGAATGACAGGGTAGCGCCACTTCCAGGTTTCCACCGTCTCAGCCACCGGCGCCATGGCGATGCAGTCGACCGGACAGGGCGGCACGCAGAGCTCGCAGCCGGTGCACAGCGGCGCAACGATGGTGTGCATCTGCTTGGCCGCGCCGACGATGGCGTCGACCGGGCAGGCCTGGGTGCACAAGGTGCAGCCGATGCACAGGTTCTCGTCGATGACGGCCACCTGCTTCGGCTTTTCCACGCCGTGTTCTGCGGAAAGCGGCTTGAACTCCTTGCCGAGGAGATCGGCCAGCTTGCGGATGCCTTCCTCGCCGCCCGGCGGGCACTGGTTGATCTCGGCCTCGCCCTTGGCGATGGCCTGCGCGTAGGGCTTGCAGCCGGGGAAGCCGCATTGGCCGCATTGCGTCTGCGGCAGGATGGCGTCGATCTTGTCCACCAGCGGATCGCCCTTCACCTTGAACTGGATCGAGGCGAAGCCGAGCATCGCGCCGAGCACCACGGCGATGCCGGCCATGACGAGAAGGGCCGTTAACATCAGTGGTACTTGTCGAGGCCGGCGAAGCCCATGAAGGCGATGCTCATCAGGCCGGCGGTGATCATGGCGATGGCCGTGCCGCGGAAGGGGACGGGAATATCCGCACCCTCGAGCCTTTCGCGCAGGCTGCCGAAGAGCACCAGGGCCAGCGAGAAGCCGACGGCGCTGCCGAAGCCGAACAGCAGCGATTCGAGCAGGTTGTATTTGAAGGCGACGTTGAGCAGCGGCACGCCGAGGACGGCGCAGTTGGTGGTGATGAGGGGCAGGTAGATGCCGAGCACCTGGTGCAGCACCGGGCTGGTCTTCTGGATGACCATTTCGGTCAGTTGCACGAGGCCGGCGATGACGATGATGAAGGCCAGGGTGCGCAGGTATTCGAGGCCGTTCGGCAGCAGCAGGTAATGGTCGATCAGGTAGGCGGCGCCGGAGGCGACGGTCAGCACGAAGGTGGTCGCCGCGCCCATGCCGACGGCCGTCTCCAGCTTCTTGGAGACGCCCATGAAGGGGCACAGGCCGAGGATGCGGCCGAAGACGACGTTGTTGACGAGAACGGCGCCGATGACGATGAACAAGTAGCCGGTCATGTTGGTTGCGGTTTTGTGACCGGAAATTATCGCTTTTCGCGTCGCAGCATACAACCCTGCGGGGGTTATAGCCTTATGACTTTTATGAATTTTAGCTTGCGGAGAGGGCTTCGGCGGGCGGCGTGAGGGGTCGCCCGGTGTCCTCGGCGAGTCCGGCGTGCGTGACCTTGCCGGCGTGTACCTGCAATCCCTGCATGAGTCCGGCATCCTCATCGAGCGCCCGGCGCAGGCCGAGATTGGCCAGCTTGAGGGCGTAGGGCAGGGTGGCCTGCGTCAGCGCCAGCGTCGCGGTGCGCGCCACCGCGGAGGGCATGTTGGGCACGCAGTAATGCACGATGCCTTCCTCGACGAAGATCGGATTCGAGTGCGAAGTCGGCCGCGAGGTCTCGGCGATGCCGCCTTGGTCGATGCCGACGTCGACGATGACCGAGCCGGACCGCATCTTGCGCAGCAGTGCGCGCGGGATGAACTTCGGCGACAGCTTGCCTGGAATCAGCACGGCGCCGATGACGAGATCGGCATCGGCGACGTTGCGCTCGAGGGTGAGCGGATCGGCGACGCAGGTGGCGATGCGGCCCCGGTAGATCTGCTCGATGGCGGCGAGCTTGGCGACGCCGCGGTCGAAGAGGGTGACCCGGGCGCCCATGCCGACGGCGATCTGCAGGGCGTTCGTGCCGACGTTGCCGGCACCGACGATGACCACCTTGCCCGGCGGGACGCCGGCGACGCCGCCGAGCAGCACGCCCGAGCCGCCGTTGGCCATCTGCAGCGCCCAGGCGCCCACCTGCGGCGCCAGCCGGCCGGCCACCCGCGACATGGGCGCCAGCAGGGGCAGGCGGCCCTGTGCATCCGCCACGGTCTCGTAGGCGACGCAGGAGAGGCCGCAATCGAGCACATGCTGCAGAAGATCGGGATCGGGCGCGAAGTGCTGGTAGGCGTAGAGGATCTGGCCGGGCCGCGTCAGCGGAAATTCCGCAGCCTGCAGTTCCTTCACCTTGACGACCATGTCCGCCCGCCCATACACCCCGGCCGCGTTCGCCGCGATGCGCGCGCCGGCGGCGACATAGTCGGCATCGGGGAAACCGACGCGGGCGCCGGCGTTCGTCTCGACGAGGACGTCATGGCCGGCCAAAGTCAGCGCGTGTACCCCGGCGGGCGTGAGGCCGACGCGGTATTCGTGGTTCTTGATTTCCTTCGGTACGCCGACCAGCATTGTGCTGCCTCCATGTAGGTCGGCCTTCAGGCCGACAGTTGCGTCCCACAGGGATTTCCTTCGGTCGCCGGGCTGAAGCCCGACCTACGAGAAATCGTTTGTGGCCGCGACCGCTTCCTTCACCAGCGCGGGGCCGCGATAGATGAGCCCCGTGTAAATCTGCACCAGTTGCGCACCCGCCGCCAGCTTGGCGCGCGCCGATTGCCCGTCCATCACGCCGCCGACGCCGATCAGGGGAATTTCGTTGCCGAGCGCGCGGGACAGCGCGCCGAGCACGGTGGTGGATTTCCCGAAGACTGGCGCGCCGGAGAGGCCGCCCGCCTCGTCGGCGTGGGCGAGGTGCTCGACGCCCTCGCGCGAGATCGTGGTGTTGGTGGCGATCGCCGCTTCGATGCGGTGGCGCCTGAGGGCGTCGGCGATGACGAGGATCTGCGCCTCGTCGAGGTCCGGCGCGATCTTCAGCGCCAGCGGGACGTGGCGGCCATGCTGCTGGGCGAGGGCCTCCTGCGCGCGCTTGAGCGGGCCGAGCAGGCCGTCCAGCTCGGATTCCCCCTGCAGCTGGCGCAGGTTCATGGTGTTGGGCGAGGAGATGTTCACCGTCACGTAGCTGGCGTGCTCGTACACCTTGCGCAGGCAGGCGAGGTAGTCGTCGACGGCGCGCTCGATGGGCGTGTCGAAGTTCTTGCCGATGTTGATGCCGAGAATGCCCTTGTACGACGAGCGCCGCACATGGGCGACGAGGGCGTCGACGCCGTGGTTGTTGAAGCCCATGCGGTTGATGATGGCCTGCCGCTCCGGCAGGCGGAACAGACGCGGCTTCGGGTTGCCGACCTGCGGCCGCGGCGTCACCGTGCCGATCTCGATGTGGCCGAAGCCCAGCGCGGCGAGGCCCTCGATGCACTCGCCGTTCTTGTCGAGGCCGGCGGCCAGCCCGATGCGGTTGGGAAACTCCAGCCCCATCACGCGCACCGGCTTGGCTGCGGGCGCAGAGCAGGCGACGGGCAGGTGCAGCGCATGCGCGGTGCGCAGGCTGGCGAGGGTCAGGTCGTGGGCGGTTTCGGCGTCGAGCGCGAAGAGAAAGGGGCGGGCGAGTTCGTAGAGCATCCGGCGATTTTAGCCGAAGGCCCGTCAGCGTCGGAGCAGATCTTCGTCGTCGAGCTCGCGCCAGATGCCGCCGACGCGCCCCTCGATGGGGCGGAAGTTCGCCTTGTAGGCCATCTTGCGGCTTTCGCCGATCCAGTATCCCAGGTAGAGGCAGGGCAGTCCCAGCTTCCGGCATTGGGCCACCTGCCAGAGGATGCACCAGGTGCCGTAGCTGGCGCCGGGCACGTCGGGGTCGAAGAAAGTGTAGACCGAGGAGAGCCCGTCGGTGAGCACGTCCACGATGCTCACCATGCGCAGCACGTCGTTCTCGCGGAATTCCACCAGGCGGCTGTCGACATGGCTTTGCAGCAGGAAGTGGGCGTATTGCTCGCGGCTGTCCTGGTCCATGCCTCCGCCGGAGTGGCGCGAGGCCTGGTAGCGCTGGTAGAGGTCGTAATGCTCCTCGCGGAAGGCCAGCGGCAGTTCGCGGGCGGCCAGGCCGTCGTGGCGCGCCGCCGAGCGGCGCTGGGCGCGGTTCGGCGTGAAGCGATCGACCGGCAGGCGCACCGGAACGCAGGCGCGGCAGGCGTCGCAATAGGGGCGGTAGGTGAAGATGCCGCTGCGGCGAAAGCCGGAATGCACCAGTTCGCTGTAGATGCGGGCGTCGATCAGGTGGCTGGGCGTGGCCACCTGCGAGCGCGCAATGCGGCCCGGCAGGTACGAGCAGGCGTAGGGCGCGGTGGCGTAGAACTGCAGCAGGGGAAAGGGCAGGTCCTTGAGCAGGCTCATGTGTTGTCCGCGCCAAACAAATCCTTCGCACCGTACTGCGGCCACTTGCCGGGCCCCTGGCCTTCCGTCGTCCAGGTTTCCAGGCCGCGCGCCAGTTCGCGCCGCCGGATTTCCCTCGCGCCGAGCGAGGCCAGGTGCGCCGTCTTCATCTGGCAATCTATCACGGCGAATCCCCGGCGTTCAAGATAGCGCGCCAGATGGGCCAGCGCGATTTTCGAGGCGTCGGTGACGCGCGAGAACATCGACTCGCCATAGAAGGCGCGTCCGATCGCCATGCCGTACAGACCGCCGGCGAGTTGTCCATCGATCCAGGTCTCGACGGAATGGGCGTAGCCGAGTTCATGCAGGCGGCCATAGGCCTGCTGCATCTGCGGAGTGATCCAGGTGCCGTCCTGGCCCGGCCGCGGCAGGCTGCATTCGCGGATCACCGCAGGAAAAGCCGTGTCGAGGCGCACTACATAGTGGCCGCGCCGCAGCGATTTGGCGAGCGAGCGCGAGATTTTCAGTTCCTCCGGAAACAGCACCATGCGCGGGTCCGGGCTCCACCAGAGGATGGGTTCGCCTTCGGAAAACCAGGGGAAGATGCCATGGCGATAGGCCTCCAGCAGGCGCTCCGGCGACAGGTCGCCGCCGGCGCACAGCAGGCCGTTGGGGCGGGTGAGCGCCTTGCCCACAGGCGGGAAGGGGGTATTCCGCTCCAGCCAGGGGATCACGCGTTTTCGGTTTGGTTTCGGAACACCACCACGTGATCCACGTCGAGGCGGATGCCGATCTTCTCGCCGATGGCGTGATTGTGGTGGCTGGGCACCAGCGAGAGCACGCGCACGCCGCTGGGCAGCTTCAGGGTGTAGAGGAACTCGGCGCCGCGAAAGGCCTTCGCCACGACTTCCGCCTGGGTGGCGGCCGCGTCGTCGCGCACCACGTCGTCGGGACGCAGGAGGACCGAAACGCGGCAGCCCTTGCCGCAGGCGGCGCAGCCGACGCCGCACTCGGTCGGGATGCTGCCGGCGAGCGTGCCCAGCTCGATCTGCACTTCGCGCGCACTGAGCACGTCGCCCTGCAGGAATACACCCTGGCCGACGAAATCCGCGACGAAGCGATTGATCGGGCGATGGTAGAGGTTGTACGGCGTGTCCCATTGCTGGATGCGGCCTTCGTGCATGATGCCGATCTCGTCGGCCACGGCGAAGGCCTCGTGCTGGTCGTGCGTGACCAGGATGGCGGTGATGCCGGACTGCTTGAGGATGTCGCGCACTTCGAGCGAGAGGCGCTCGCGCAGGTCGACGTCGAGATTCGAGAAGGGCTCGTCGAGCAGCAGCAGATGCGGTTTCGGCGCCAGGGCGCGGGCCAGTGCGACGCGCTGCTGCTGGCCGCCGGAAAGTTCGTGCGGATACTTGCCGCCGGCCCCGGAGAGCCCCACCGTGACGAGCAACTCCTCGACGCGTGCGCGCCGCCCGGCATCGCCGTCATGGCGCAGGCCGAAGGCGATGTTGTCGGCGACGCTCAAGTGGGGGAACAGGGCGAAGTCCTGGAACACCATGCCGATGCGGCGCTGTTCCGGCGGAACGTGCAAGCCGGGACTGCTGACCACCCTGCCGTTGAGATGGATTTCCCCGCGGCTGACCTGTTCGAAGCCGGCAATGGCGCGCAGCACCGTCGTCTTGCCGCAGCCCGAAGGGCCGA
Source organism: Rhodocyclales bacterium (assembly GCA_016214145.1). Classification (GTDB taxonomy): domain Bacteria; phylum Pseudomonadota; class Gammaproteobacteria; order Burkholderiales; family Rhodocyclaceae; genus Desulfobacillus. The sequence continues at coordinate 577,890 of JACRPA010000002.1, read as the reverse complement.
GCAGGCAGCCGATCGCGCCCTGCTCCAGGGCGCAGGAAAGGTCGCTCACCACGGCATGGTCGCCATAGGCATGGGAAATGTTCTTGAGTTCGAGCAAGGGCATGGTTGTAGCCTGACAATCACAATCAATTACAATTCTCATTATGCTTCAGGCAGCGGCCCGACGCACGACCCCAATGCAGACCACCACGATAACTTCATTGCCATCCCGTCCGGTTTTCCGCAGCCTGAGCGCGCTCGCCCTGGCGGCGCTTGTCATTGCCGTCCTGACGGCGGCGCCCATCGCCAGCGTCTGGGCCAACCTGTTCGCCGGCGGCACCGGCGGCACCTGGTCGCATCTGGCGGCCACCGTATTGCCCGACTATGTCGCCAACACCCTGTGGCTGTGCCTCGGCGTGGGCTGCGGCGTGATCGTCGTCGGCGTTTCCACCGCATGGCTGGTCACCATGCACGATTTTCCCGGCCGGCGGGCCTTCGAGTGGGCGCTGGTGCTGCCGCTGGCCGTGCCGGCTTATGTCATGGCTTATACCTATACCGACCTGCTGCAGTTCGTCGGCCCGGTGCAGAGCGGGCTGCGCGAGAGCTTCGGTTGGCAGAAGGGGGATTACTGGTTTCCCGACGTGCGCACGCTAGGCGGCGCCGTCGCCATGTTCATCTTTGTCCTGTACCCCTACGTTTATCTGCTGGCGCGCACCGCCTTTCTGGAGCGGGCGAGCGGCATGCTGGAAGCCGGCCGTTCCCTCGGCCTGGGCGCCTGGGGCAGCTTCTTCCGCATCTCGCTGCCGCTGGCGCGGCCGGCCGTGGCGGCCGGCGCCGCACTGGCCTTGATGGAGACGCTGGCCGATTACGGCACCGTGGCCTACTTCGCGGTGCAGACCTTCACCACTGGCATCTACCATGCATGGTTCTCTCTGGGCGACCGCGCCGCGGCCGCCCAGCTTTCCGCGGCGCTGCTCGGTTTCGTCGTGCTGGTGCTGATGCTGGAGCGCATGAGCCGCGGCCGCGCGCGCTTCCACAACACCACCGGGCGCAACCGGCCGCATCCGGGACGCCGGCTGTCCGGCTTCAGGGCGGCTGGAGCGATGCTCTCCTGCGCCGTCCCGCTGCTGCTCGGATTTCTCGTGCCGGCCGGCATCCTGCTGAAAATGGCATTGAGCGAGGGTGACGCCCAGTTCGGCGCGCGCTTCGCGCAACTGGCCGGCAACAGCTTCACGCTGGCGGCGCTGACCGCGCTGCTGGCGGTTGGATTCGCCGTCCTGCTCGCCTACGCCGCACGGATGTCCCGTTCGCGCTGGCCGCATCTGATGAACCGCGTCGTTGGCCTGGGCTATGCCGTGCCGGGGTCGGTGATTGCCGTCGGCGTACTGATCCCGGTGACGCGTCTGGACAACTGGCTGGCCGGCTGGATCGCTTCCTGGGCGGGCGCCAATCCCGGGCTGTTGATCACCGGGGGCATCGCCGCGCTGGTGTATGCCTATCTCGTGCGCTTTCTCGCCATCGCCCTGCAGGCGGTGGAGGCGAGCCTGGGCAAGATCACGCCGAGCATGGATGACGCGGCCCGTTCGCTCGGGCTGGGGCAGGGCGCGACGCTCCTTTGCGTGCACCTGCCGCTGCTGCGCGGCAGCCTGTTGACGGCGGGATTGCTGGTATTCGTGGATGTGATGAAGGAATTGCCGGCGACGCTGGTAATGCGTCCCTTCAACTTCGATACGCTGGCGACTCAGGCCTACACGCTGGCATCGGATGAGCGGCTGGCGGAAGCTTCGACAGCCGCGCTGGCGATCGTCGCCGTCGGCATCCTGCCGCTGATTGCGGTGTCGCGGCAGATTGCCGGGGGATCTACGCAAACTTCGGGGTGCTAGCCCCAGATTACCCGCCAGCCCTTGCGCTCGATGTAGCGGGAAACTTCATGGTAAGGCTTGCCGATCATCCAGTGCAGCACCGGTCCGGCGCTGATGCAAGTCCACTTCGAACCCCGTTTACGCCACAAGGCTTCGTCGTGGAAAGTCGGTGCCGTCACCTTCATGACCTTGCCGTGAGCCGTCGCAGTCATGGCCAATCTCCATGTTGTCCTTGTGAATGCATTAACGGCTGAGATTGTTACCGGCATGAGTCGGTTCTAGGCTTTTCCTTCTAAAATTTTTCAATCGGCTCAAGCAGTTGCATTTACACTGCCGTGTAATCAGCAAGTTGCTTTACTTGCTTCAAGTCGTTTCGACAAAGACAAGAAAACCGGGCGGTTCAAACACCCGGTTTTCTTGTAGGACGACTTCCTACCGCCAGCCGGCGCGATCGAAAACCTTCTGCGCCAGCGCGGTGTTTGCCGACAGGATGCCGACGTTGAGGCTGTCCGGCTTGAACTGGCCGAGGGATTCCAGCGCGGGATTGCGGGCGTTGACGGTTTTCACGACCGGCCATTCGTTGTTGCCGTTGGCGAAGTAGGCCTGCGCCTCGTCGCTCGCCAGGTATTCGAGGAATTTCACGGCGGCTTCCTTGTGCGGGGCGGTCTTCAGCATGCCGCCGCCGGAAATGTTGATGTGCGTGCCGAAGCTCTTCTGGTTGGGCCAGACGACGCCGATCTTCTCCATCGCTTTTTTGTCCTCCGGCTTTTCCGAGCGCAGCAGGCGGGCGATGTAATAGGTGTTGGAGATCGATACGCCGCATTCGCCGGCGGAGACCGCCTTGATCTGGTCGGTGTCGCCGCCTTTCGGCGCGCGGGCGAAATTGGCGACCAGGCCTTTTGCCCATTCCTCGGTCTTCTGCTCGCCCAGATGATGGATCAGGGCGGAACCGAGCGAGAGGTTGTAGGGGTGGGCGCCTGAGCGAACGCAGACCTTGCCCTTCAGCTTCGGGTCGGCCAGATCCTCGTAGTTCTGCACGTCCGCGGCATTGACTGCGGCCTTGTTGTAAATGATGACACGGGCGCGGGTGGAGAAGGCGAACCAGTCTGTCGAGCGCAGATTTCCGGGGATGCGCTCTTCCAGCGTTCTCGATTTCACCGGTGCGAACAGGCCGAGCGCATCGGCCTGCGCCAGGCGGGCGGCATCCACCGTGATGAAGATGTCCGCCGGGCTGTTGGCACCCTCGTTCCTGATGCGTTCGAGCAGTTCGTCTTCCTTGCCCTCGATGCGGTTGATCTTGATCCCTGTCTGCCGGGTGAAGTTCGTGTACAGCGCCTCGTCCGTTTGATAGTGGCGCGCCGAATACAGGTTGAGCACTTTCTCCTGGGCGAGCGCGGGCATCGCGCAGGCAGTTGCAATGAGGAGCAGGTATGGGTGAATCGACTGCATGGTGGCTCCGTTGTACGGTTGTAATGAAGGAATCCTAGCAAGAATACTTATCAAATGCAAATCATTCGCATTAGCAATGGGATAGCAAGCAACTTCGGCTAGAATCCGCCCGACTCTTTCCGGGGAAGGTATCCATGTCTCGCATCCTGCTGCTTATTCCGGCCTTGCTGCTGTCGGCATGCGCCCTGCAACCCAAGCCGGTTGCCCAGGCCAAGCCGGCGCCGAAGATCGCCCTGGCGCTGGGCGGCGGCGCAGCCCGCGGCTTTGCCCATATCGGCGTGATCAAGGCCCTGGAAGCACAGGGCATCGAGCCGGAGATCGTGGTCGGCACCAGCGCCGGCTCGGTGGTCGGTGCCCTGTATGCCGGTGGCTACAGCGGTTTCGCATTGCAGAAGGTCGCGCTGCAGATGGAAGAGAATCAGGTTTCCGACTGGACGCTGCCCGATCGCGGCGTCATCAAGGGCGAAGCGCTGCAGGGCTTCATCAACAAGAGCCTTGGCAACAAGCCGCTGGAGAAGCTTGCCAAGCCGTTCGGGGTGGTGGCGACGGATCTGGCCAGCGGGGAATCCATCGTGTTTCGCACGGGCAATGCCGGCATGGCGGTGCGTGCTTCCAGCAGCGTGCCGGGCGTGTTTCAGCCGGTGGCGATCAATGGACGGGAATACGTAGATGGGGGACTGGTGTCCCCTGTGCCGGTGCGGGCTGCGAAGAGCCTGGGGGCGGATTTCGTCATTGCCGTGGATATTTCGGCCAGGCCGCAATACGGAAAGACCCAAAGCGCAATAGACGTCCTGCTGCAGACTTTCACCATCATGGGCCAGTCGATCAGCAGGTACGAACTGGCGGAAGCGGATATCGTCATCCGGCCAAATACGCCAGAGATAAAGGCGACGGATTTCCAGGCAAGGCACCTGGCGGTGCTGGAAGGAGAGAAGGCAGTGGCGGCGGTGTTGCCGGACTTGCGCGCCAAACTGGCGCGAATCAGGGAACGTTAATTGGCGGCGCTCTCGGGCTCTGCCGCGGCGATGCGGCGGGCGCCGTTGAAGCGCTTGGTCCAGTAGCTCTGCCGCATGTCTTCCACCCGCACCTCGCCTCCCGAGGCGGGAGCATGCACGAAGCGGTGCTCGCCCAGATAGATGCCGACATGCGAGAAGCCGCGCCGCAAGGTGTTGAAGAATACGAGATCGCCCGGTTGCAGTTCGTCGCGCTGTACGGTTTCCCCAACCCGGCTGATGTCGCGCGAGGTGCGCGGCAGTATCAAGCCCAGACTTTCCCGGAAGACATGGCGAACCAGACCGCTGCAGTCAAATCCGGTTTCAGGAGATTCGCCCCCGCGCCGATAATTCACTCCGACGAAGGTCAGGGCGCGCACCACCAGTTCCTGGGCATTCGATGCATAGCGGCCGAAGAGGGATTGTTCCTTCTCGGCGGGGTAATCCTCGGCGGCGTTGCAAACGGAAGTCGCAGCCAGGAAACACAGGCCAAAGGCAATGTGTCGAAAATTCATGGGCTTGACTATAGACGGGAGGATTGCGCTTGTAAAGTCGAATATGCGTTTCGACTTGAAGAAGGAATGGCAGGCTTCTGAAGGATAACGGAAAGTCATGACACAATTGGGTATAATCGATTCAACCATCATCGAGTTTTGTGCTGGCGTGTAACACAACAGGAGCCCCCCATGAACCCCTTCAAGGCCTATCTGATCGAGCAGAAGGACGGCAAGACCGTCGCCGGTTTCACCCAACTCAACGAAGACCAGTTTGACAAGGGCGAGGTGACGATCAAGATCGCCTATTCAAGCGTCAACTACAAGGATGCCCTGGCCGCCACCGGCGCCGGCCGTATCATCCGACGCTATCCCTGCGTGGGCGGCATCGACATGGCCGGCACCGTAGCGAAGAGCACCGATGCCCGCTTCAAGGAGGGCGACGAGGTCATCGCCACCAGCTACGACATCGGCGTGGCGCATCATGGCGGCTATGCCGAGTACGGCCGCGTGCCGGCCGACTGGGTAGTGCCGCTGCCCAAGGGCATGTCCCTGTTCGAATCGATGGCGCTGGGCACCGCCGGCTATACCGCGGCGCTGGGTGTGGTGCGCATGGAGGAAAACGGCCTGAAGCCGGCCAACGGCCGGGTCATCGTCAGCGGCGCCACCGGCGGCGTCGGCAGCATCGCCATCGATATCCTGTCGCGGCTGGGCTACGAGGTCGTGGCGCTCACCGGCAAGGAAAGCCAGGCGGATTACCTGAAGGGACTGGGCGCCAGGGAAGTGATGTTGCGCTCCAGTCTCGACCTCACCAAGATCAAGCCGCTCGACAAGACGCTGTGGGCCGGCGCCGTGGACAACCTCGGCGGCGACGTGCTGGCCTGGATGGCCAGCAACATGCAGCAGAATGGCGTCATCGCCAGCATCGGATTGGCGGCGAGCATGAGCCTCAACACCACGGTGGCGCCCTTCATCCTGCGCGGCGCCAGCCTGCTCGGCATCGATTCCGGCTACACCGCCATGCCCCTGCGCCGCAAGGTGTGGGAGCGCCTCGCCGGCGACATGCGGCCGGCACACCTGGCCGGCATGACCCGCACCGTCAAGCTTGCCGACCTGCCGCCGGTATTCGACGAATTCATCAAGGGCCAGGCGCACGGCCGCGTCGTGGTTACCTGCTCCGGCTGAACGAAATGTTATGAGCGAAGCCGCTGTTCCCATTCTGCCGCGCGTTTTAATCGTCGATGATTCGCGCATGGTGCGCGCGACCATCATCAAGCTCATCAAGGGGCGGTTCGACGTGCGGGAGGAGGGTGACGGAGAGGCTGGCTGGCAGACGCTGATGCTCGATCCGAGCGTCCAGGTGCTGATCTCCGACCTCACCATGCCCAAGCTGGACGGTTACGGTCTCCTCAAACGCGTACGTGAATCGCAAATCGCCCGAATCCGCGAGATGCCGGTCATCATGATTTCCGGCGACGAGGACGAGTCGGCGCGCAATCGCGCCAAGGAATGCGGCGCGACGGATTTCATCACCAAGGGCATCGGCACGGCCGAACTGCTCGCCCGTCTCGACGCGCTGGTCAGGCTGGCGCAGACGCGCAGCGAACTCGATGCGATGGCCAAGCAGGTCATGGTCGACCCGGAGTCGGGGCTCTCCACCGAGGAATACCTCAAGCAGCAGGGCCGGCAGGCGCTGGCGCTGGCGCAGCGGCACGGCAGCGAAATCAGCGTCATCGTGGTGGAAATCGATCGCTTCGACGCCCTGGTCGGCAAGCTGGGCCGTCCCATCGGCGATCAGCTCATCCAGCAGTTTCGCACTGTGCTGTCCAAGCGGGTGCGGCTGGAAGACACCGTTTCGCAGACCGGCCCGGCGCAGTTCACCGTGGTCTGCCCCGGCATCGGCCTGGAGGATGCGCGCGCCTTCGCCAACCGCCTGGACCAGATCATCCGCAACGCCACGATCAGCTATCGCGGCGAGCGGGTCGAGGTCGGCCTGAAATTCGGCCTGGCCAACAGCCGGGACGACGAATGGCAGACCATGACCCATCTGCTGCAACTGGCCGAAGGCCGGGCGGTGCAGGAGGAGGAGATGTCCGCCGAGCCGATCGGGCCGGCAGCGACCGCCGAGGCGCCGTTGCCCGGGCTGGGTGTCGAGGACGCCATGGCCTTGCTGCATACGGGCGATGTCAATGGCGTCAAGCCGCATCTGGCGGTCATCGCGGCGCAGCTGATGCCCCTGCTCAAGCTCATCGATGCGGAGCTCAGGCTCGGCATGAGCGTGGACAGTGCCGAAGCCAGGCTGAAGAAGCTAGCTGAGGACTTTCAGCCCTAGCCCTCAGCCCTTCGCCACCGGGATCTTGCCGATCCGGGCCTGCCACTCCCGCGGGCCGGTCTGGTGCACAGACGTGCCTTTGGAGTCCACCGCCACGGTGACCGGCATGTCCTTCACCTCGAACTCGTAGATTGCTTCCATGCCGAGATCGGCGAAGGCCGCCACGCGTGCGGCGCGGATGGCCTTCGACACCAGGTAGGCGGCGCCGCCGACGGCCATCAGGTACACCGCCTTGTTGTCGCGGATCGCCTCGATGGCGGCCGGGCCGCGCTCGGCCTTGCCGACCATGCCGAGCAGTCCCGTCTGTTCCAGCATCTGTCGGGTGAACTTGTCCATGCGGGTGGCGGTGGTGGGGCCGGCGGGGCCCACCACCTCGTCGCGCACCGGGTCGACCGGGCCGACGTAGTAGATGAAGCGGTTGGTGAAGTCCACCGGCAGCTTCTCGCCCTTGTTCAGCATGTCGATCATGCGCTTGTGGGCGGCGTCGCGGCCGGTGAGCAGCATGCCGTTCAGGAGCAGGACATCGCCCGGCTGCCAGCTCGCCACATCCTCGCGCGTGACCGTGTCGAGATTGACACGCTTGCCCTTGCTGGCGTCGTAGGCGAGCTTCGGCCAGTCATCGAGGCTGGGCGGATCCAGCTTCGCCGGGCCGGAACCGTCGAGATGGAAATGGGCATGGCGGGTGGCGGCGCAGTTGGGGATCATCGCCACCGGCAGCGAGGCGGCGTGGGTCGGGTAATCCAGCACCTTGACATCGAGCACGGTGGTGAGGCCGCCCAGGCCCTGGGCGCCGATGCCCAGGGCATTGACCTTCTCGTGGAGCTCCAGGCGCAGTTCCTCGGCGCGATTCTTCGGGCCACGCGCGATCAGTTCGTGGATATCCACCGGCGCCATCAATGATTCCTTGGCCAGCAGCATGGCCTTCTCCGGCGTGCCGCCGATGCCGATGCCGAGGATGCCGGGCGGGCACCAGCCGGCGCCCATGGTCGGGACGGTCTTGATGATCCAGTCGACGATGGAATCGGAGGGATTCAGCATGGCGAACTTGGCCTTGTTCTCCGAGCCGCCGCCCTTGGCCGCGCAGATCACCTCGACATGGTCTCCCGGCACGATCTCGGTGTGCACCACGGCCGGCGTATTGTCCTTCGAATTCCTGCGCGCGCCGGCCGGATCGAGCAGCACGGAGGCGCGCAGCTTGTTGTCCGGGTTGTTGTAGGCGCGGCGCACCCCTTCGTCGACCATCTCCTGCACGCTCATCGCGGCATCCCACCGGGCGTTCATGCCGACCTTGAGGAAGACCACGGCGATGCCTGTGTCCTGGCAGATCGGGCGATGGCCCTCGGCGCACATGCGCGAGTTGATGAGGATCTGGGCGATGGCGTCCTTGGCGGCCGGGCTCTGCTCACGTTCATAGGCGGCGGCGAGGGCCTTGATGTAGTCGGTCGGATGGTAGTAACTGATGTACTGGAAGGCGTCGGCGATGCTCTGGATGAAGTCTTCCTGGCGGATGGGCTGGCTCATGGGCGTTCCGTTTCAGTGTTTGCTATGGCTGCTGATGGCCAGCGTCTGCATCATGACCTTGTCCGTCCAGGCGATGGCGAGGGCGGAAACCAGGAAGGAAGCGTGGATGGCGATCTGCGTGACGATGACGCGATCTTCCACCTGCGAGGCATTGATGAAAGTGCGCAGCAGATGGATCGAGGAAATGCTGATCAGCGCCACGGCCAGCTTGACCTTGAGCACCCCGGCGTTGACGTGCGAGAGCCATTCCGGCTGGTCCGGATTGCCCTCCAGGTCGAGCTTGGAGACGAAGGTCTCGTAGCCGCCGATGATGACCATGATGAGCAGATTGGCGATCATGACCACATCGATCAGGCCCAGCACGATGAGCATGACTTCGGCTTCGCTCAGGCTGCCGGCCTTGGTGACGAGGACAGCCAGTTCGTGCATGAACTGGTAGACGTACACCCCCTGGGCGACGATCAAGCCAAGGTAGAGGGGAGCTTGCAGCCAGCGGCTCCAGAAAATGAAGCCTTCCAGGGCCTTGACGGTGCGTGCAGTGGCTTTTTGCATGGTATTGGGGGAAGTCGTGCGCAGAAACAAAATTCTAGCACTCATGCTGCAATGCGGCAGGGGAAGGGCTTGGTGCGCGTCGTGTAAGATGGACGTAAGCTTTTGTCTATAAAGTGCATCTTTCGCTAGAATGGCCCGATTCAAGGGAAAACCCCGTTAAACAGGCCTGGGCGAATTCTGCTGCCGAAGGTGCATTGCAGGCGGTTTCACCGCCACATTCCAGTACTAGCTAGAGGAGAGATTCAGATGTCGTCCACGATCGAATCGGTCTTGAATGAAACCCGCGTTTTCCCGCCGCCTCCCGAGTGCGTTGCCCAGGCGAACGTGTCGGGCATGGAAGCCTATCGTGAGCTTTACGCCAAGAGCGAGAAGGATTACGAGGGGTTCTGGGGCAAGATTGCCCGCGACAACCTGATCTGGCACAAGCAATTCACCAAGGTGCTGGATGAATCCAACGCCCCCTTCTACACCTGGTACGAGGACGGCGAGCTGAACGTCTCCTACAACTGCCTCGACCGCCATCTCGAATCGAAGCCGCACAAGACGGCCATCATCTTCGAGGCCGACAACGGCCAGGTGACCAAGATCACCTACAAGGAGCTGTATCACCGCGTCTGCCGCTTCGCCAACGGCCTGAAGAAGCTGGGCATCACCAAAGGCGACCGTGTACTCATCTACCTGCCGATGTCCATCGAGGCCGTGGTGGCCATGCAGGCCTGCGCCCGCATCGGCGCGATTCATTCTGTGGTGTTCGGCGGTTTCTCGGCGAAGAGCGTGCAGGAGCGCATCATCGACGCCAAGGCCAGGCTGGTCATCACGGCCGATGGGCAATACCGCGGCGGCAAGGAAATGGCGCTGAAGCCGGCCGTCGACGAGGCGCTCGGCCTGGGCGGCTGCGGCTCCATCGAAAAGGTCATCGTCTACAAGCGCACCGGCGGCGAGGTAACCTGGAACGCCGCCCATGACATCTGGTGGCATGAACTGGAAGAGGGGCTGCCGGACGAGTGCCCGCCGACCTACGTCGGCGCCGAGCATCCGCTGTTCATCCTCTACACCTCCGGTTCCACCGGCAAGCCGAAGGGCGTGCAGCATTCCAGCGGCGGCTATCTGCTGGGCGCAGTCATGAGCATGAAGTGGGTGTTCGACATCAAGTCGAACGATGTCTTCTGGTGCACCGCGGACGTCGGCTGGGTCACCGGCCATACCTATGTCACCTATGGCCCGCTGGCGATGGGCGCCACCGAGGTGATCTTCGAGGGCGTGCCGACCTATCCCGACGCCGGCCGCTTCTGGCGCATGATCCAGGACCACAAGGTCAGCATCTTCTACACGGCGCCGACGGCGATCCGCTCGCTCATCAAGGCCGGCGCCGACCTGCCGAAGAACTACAACCTGTCCAGCCTGCGCATTCTCGGCACGGTGGGCGAGCCGATCAACCCGGAAGCCTGGATGTGGTACCACAACACCGTCGGCCAGGCGCGCTGCCCGATCGTAGACACCTGGTGGCAGACCGAGACCGGCGGCCACATGATCTCCCCGCTGCCGGGCGCAACGCCGCTCAAGCCGGGCTCGTGCACACTGCCGCTGCCGGGCATCATGGCCGCCATCGTGGACGAAACCGGCGCGGACGTGGAGTTGGGCAAGGGCGGCTTCCTCGTCATCAAGAAACCGTGGCCATCCATGATCCGCAACATCTGGGGCGATCCCGAGCGTTTCAAGACGTCCTATTACCCGGCCGATTTCGGCGGCAAGTATTACTTGGCCGGCGACGGCGCCAATCGCGACCTGGACGGCTACTTCTGGATCATGGGTCGCATCGACGACGTGCTCAACGTCTCCGGCCACCGCCTCGGCACCATGGAAATCGAGTCGGCGCTGGTGGCGCATCCGCTGGTGGCGGAAGCCGCCGTAGTCGGCCGTCCTGACGACTTGACCGGCGAGGCGGTCGCCGCTTTCGTGGTGCTCAAGCTGGCCCGCCCGTCGGGCGCCGAGGCCAAAAAGATCGCCGACACCTTGCGCGCGCATGTCGCCAAGGAGATCGGCGCCCTTGCCAAACCGAAGGACATCCGCTTCGGCGACAACCTGCCGAAGACCCGCTCCGGCAAGATCATGCGCCGCCTGCTGCGGGCGATTGCCAAGGGCGAGGAGATCACCCAGGACGTCTCGACGCTGGAAAACCCGGCCATCCTCCAGCAGTTGAAGGAACCGGCTGCCTGAGCGTGACTTCAGGGCATGCGGAAAAGGGCGCTGCGGCGCCCTTTTTTTCGCTGCGTCGAATGGGATACAGAGGCGCACGTTATAATCAAGGCGGCATTGGCGCTCGGAAACGCCAAAGGGGAGAACCATGAATCGCTCCATCATCACGGGCCAGCGCCTGGCGGCGGTTTTCCTGCTGGGCTGCGTGCTGTTCAACTATCCGCTGATTGCCCTCTTCAACAAGCCGGGCGAGCTGTTCGACATCCCGCTGCTCTATTTCTTCCTGTTCGGAGCCTGGGCAATCCTTATCGGACTGATGGCCCTGGCCATCGAACGGCGGAAGGACTAAGGCGCCGGCAATGCTTCAGGGCTGGGTGATCGCGAGCGTTTCCTTCGCCTATCTCGGCGTGCTGTTCGCCATTGCCTATTTCGGCGACAAGCGCGCCGATGCAGGACGCTCGGTGATCGCCAACCCGACCATCTATGCGCTGTCGCTGGCGGTGTACTGCACGACATGGACCTTCTACGGCAGCGTCGGCCGCGCCGCCTCGACGGGCATCGGCTTCCTGCCCATCTACCTCGGGCCGACGCTGATGGCCGGGCTGTGGTGGTTCGTCATGCTGAAGATCATCCGCATCAGCAAGGCCAACCGCATCACCTCCATCGCCGACTTCGTTTCCTCGCGCTACGGCAAGAGCCAGTTGCTCGGCGGACTGGTGACGGTGATTGCGGTGGTCGGCATCGTGCCCTACATCTCTCTGCAGCTGAAGGCGGTATCCAACAGCTTCACCATCCTGCTGCACTATCCCGAGATCGTCATGCCGGCGAGGACCGGGGCGCAGCCGCTCCTGCAGGACAGCGCGCTCTACATCGCCATGATCCTGGCAGCCTTCACCATCCTCTTCGGCACCCGTCATCTCGACGCCACGGAGCGCCATGAGGGCATGGTGGCAGCCATCGCCTTCGAGTCGCTGGTCAAGCTGCTGGCCTTCGTCGCCGTCGGCGCATTCGTCACCTTCGGCATCTACAACGGCTTCGGCGACATTTTCGACCGGGCCGAAGTCGTGCCGAAGCTGAAGGCCCTGATGACGGTGGCCGACTCGGGCGCCAGCTACGGCAGCTGGTGGTCGCTGACCTTTCTCTCCATGCTTTCCATCATGTTCCTGCCGCGGCAGTTCCAGATCGCCGTGGTGGAGAATGTGAACGAGCGCCACCTGGCGCGGGCGATCTGGCTGTTCCCGCTTTACCTGCTCATCATCAATATCTTCGTGCTGCCCATCGCCGTCGGCGGCATGCTGCATTTCCCGGATGGCGGCGTGGATGCCGACACCTTCGTGCTGACGCTGCCGATGGCCGAGCGGCAGGAGGCGCTGGCGCTCTTCGTCTTCATCGGCGGCCTGTCCGCCGCGACCGGCATGGTCATCGTCGAGACCATCGCCCTGTCGACCATGGTCTGCAACGACCTGGTGATGCCCGTGCTGCTGCGCTGGAAGGCGCTGCGCCTGCACGAGGAGCGCGACCTCTCGGGGTTGCTGCTGTCCATCCGCCGCTGGGCGATCGCCGGGATCCTGCTGCTGGGCTACATCTACTTCCGCGCTGCCGGCGAGGCCTATGCGCTGGTCGGCATCGGCCTGATTTCCTTTGCCGCCGTGGCGCAGTTCGCGCCGGCGATCTTCGGCGGCATCTACTGGAAGGGCGGCACGCGGCAGGGCGCCATCGCCGGGCTGACCGCCGGTTTTGCCGTGTGGATCTACACGCTGCTGCTGCCGTCTTTCGCCAAGTCGGGCTGGCTGTCGCTGGACTTCATCCGCGAAGGCCTGTTCGGCATGACCCTGCTCAAACCGCAGCAACTTTTCGGCTTGACGGGCCTGGATGAAATCTCCCACAGCCTTTTCTGGAGCATGCTGGCCAATATCGGCTGCTATGTCGCCGTGTCGTTGCGCAAACGGCCGGATGTGGTGGAAACCGGCCAGGGCACGCTGTTCGTCGATGTCTTCAGGCATACCGAAGGCGCAGAAAGCTCGCGCTTCTGGCGCGGCAGCGCCCAGGTGCAGGACCTGCTGCCGCTGATCGGCCGCTTTCTCGGCCCGGAGCGCGCGCAAGAAGCCTTCCTCGCCTACGCGCGCCGGCGCGGACTGGCTTCGATAGACCAGCTGCAGGCCAATGCCGACCTGGTGCATTACGCCGAAACCCTGCTGGCGGGCGCCATTGGCGGCGCCTCCGCCCGGGTGATGGTGGCGTCGGTTGTCAAGGAGGAACCGCTCGGCATCGACGAGGTGATGAACATCCTGGACGAAGCCTCGCAGGTGCGCGCCTATTCGCGCCAGATCGAGCAGAAATCGCGCGAACTTGAAGCGGCCACCGGCGAACTGCGCGCCGCCAACGAACGGCTGAAGGAGCTCGACCGCATGAAGGACGATTTCATGTCCACGGTGACGCACGAGCTGCGCACCCCGCTGACCTCGATTCGCTCCTTCTCGGAGATCCTGCTGGACGATCCGAAGACCAACCTGGAAAACCGCAAGAAATTTCTCGCCATCATCGTCAAGGAGACCGAACGCCTGACGCGACTGATCAACCAGGTGCTCGACATGGCCAAGATCGAATCGGGCAATGCGGAATGGCACACGGCAGAAGTCGATCTTCACGAGGTTCTGGAGGAATCCATCGCCGCGACCTCATCGCTGTTCAGCGACAAGCGCATCGGCTTGTCTATGAACCTGGCCGGGGATGTTCCCAAAGTCAAGGCGGATCGCGATCGCTTGATCCAGGTCATGCTGAACCTGCTGTCGAATGCGGTCAAATTCTGCGATGAGGATCGCGGGCAAGTGACGGTGCGGCTGTCCGTCGGCGCCGACGCGGTTCGCGTCGATGTCGAGGATAACGGGCCGGGCATCGGCGAGGCGGACCAGAACACCATTTTCGAGAAATTCCGCCAGGTCGGCGATACCATGACCGCCAAGCCGCAAGGCACCGGTCTGGGTCTGCCGATCAGCCGCCAGATCGTCGAGCATTTCGGCGGACGGCTGTGGGTGGAGAGCAGCCCGGGCGAGGGCGCGACCTTCTCGTTCACCCTGCCTAAGGATGGAGAGTACGACGCACGCAAGGAGGAGAGATAGCAAAAATGACCAAACGGATACTGATCGTCGACGACGAGCCGAATATCGTGGTTTCCCTCGAGTTTCTCATGAAGCGCGAGGGGTTCGAGGTGGCCGTCGCCGCAGATGGAGAGGCCGCCTTGAAATCGGTCGAGGAGAAGAGGCCCGACCTGGTTCTGCTCGACATCATGCTGCCGAAGAAGAACGGCTTCGAGGTATGCCAGTTGATCCGCGCCAATCCCGAGTGGCAATCGATCAAGGTGGTGATGCTCACGGCCAAGGGACGCGACACCGAGGTCGCCAAGGGCACGGCCCTGGGCGCGGACGCCTACATGACGAAGCCGTTTTCAACCAAGGACCTGATCGCCCAGGTGAGGCAGATGCTGGACATGGACTGATGGCGGGAAAATCCGGCAAGCTCAAGCTGGCGCTCATCCTCGGCGGCCTCTACTTCCTGCTGGTGCTCCTGTTCAGCGCGCTGGGCGCCGTGCTCTGGGCGGACATGAAGGAGGACGAACGGCAGGTCTTCCTGGCCGTCCTGCTGCCCCGTGTCGAGCTGTCGATCCTGATCATCCTCATGACCTGGTTCGTGCTCGGGCTCATCGTGCATGCCGTCTACCGCGCCTATGTGCTGGCGCCGCTGACCTTGCGAGAACAGGCGCTGGTCATGGTCAATGCCAACCCCGGTCTGCGCCTGCCGGAAACGGGCGTGCCTGAAATCAGGACGCTGGCCCAGGTGGTGAACGCCCTGGCGGAGCAGCGTGAATCCCTGCAGCGGGATGTCGAGGACAGGATTCGCGAGGCCAAGTCCTCCATCGAGGAGGAGAAGAACCGGCTGGCGGCGCTCATGTCGGAGCTGACGCAGAGCGTCGTGGTGTGCAACCTCGACGGACGCATCCTGCTGTACAACAACCGCGCCCGCCTGCAGTTCAAGGCGTTGATGGACGGCAGCGCGCCGATCGGCCTGGGGCGATCGATCTTCGCCATGCTCGAGCGCAATCTCATCACCCACGCACTGGAAAACATCCAGCAGCGCCTGGCGCGCGGCAGCCAGCAGCCGCTCGCCAATTTCGTCACGACCAGCAGGGCCGGACAGCTGATCCGCGTGCAGATGGCGCCGGTGCTGGGCGCCGCGCACGCGGGAGCGGCGGCCGCCGGCGAGCGCGCCATCGCCGGCTACGTCCTCATGCTGGACAACATCACACGCAATTTCGAGATGGAAAGCCGGCGCGACTCCCTGCTGCAATCGCTCACCGAGGGCAGCCGCGCCTCGCTCGGCAACATTCGCGCCGCTGTCGAGAACCTGCTCGACTATCCGGACATGGAAGCGGATCAACGCGACCGTTTTGTCGGCATCATCCGCGACGAGGTAGGGACCATGGGCCAGCGGCTCGACCGCACGGCGACGGAGTTCTCCGATGCGCTCAAGGCGCGCTGGCCGCTCGAGGACATGCTGGGCGAGGACCTCATTGCCGCGGCGCAGCGGCGCATCGAAAAGAAGCTGAGCCTGCCCACCAAGATAGATGACGTCGCCGAGGGATTGTGGGTCAAGGTGGACAGTTTCTCGCTGCTGCAGGGCGTGACCTACCTGGCTTCGCGCCTGCGGGACGAATACGACATCCGGGAAATCCGCTTCCGTCTGGCGCCCGCAGGACGGCTGGTGCATCTCGACCTGGTCTGGTCCGGCGCGGTGGTCGGCAGCCAGACCCTGCTGGCGTGGGAGATCGACCCGATGAACGTGGCCGGGGAGAACAGTCCCCTGACCCTGCGCGAGGTGATCGAACGCCATGGCGGAGAAATCTGGTTTGAGCGCGAGAAGGCTACTCATCGCGCCTTCATCCGCATGCTCATTCCCTCCGCCACGCCGCAGGAGTCTGTCGAGTCCGCAGCGCTGATGCATTCGGAGAGCCGGCCCGAATACTACGACTTCAACCTTTTCCGCCAGACCGAGGAAAGCCGCGCCCTTGACGACCGCCAGCTCACGGAACTGACCTACACGGTTTTCGATACCGAGACGACCGGACTGGAACCCTCGGCCGGCGACGAGATCATCCAGATCGGCGCGACACGCATCGTCAATGGCCGCCTGCTCAGGAGCGAGCGCATCGACCAGATCATCGACCCGCGCCGTCCGCTGCGGCCTGAGGGGATCCCCATCCACGGCATTACGGAGGAAATGGTGGCCGGACAGCCGACCATCGAGGAGGTGCTGCCGACGTTTTACGCCTTCAGCGAGGATACCGTGCTGGTGGCGCACAACGCCGCCTTCGACATGCGTTTCCTGCAGATCAAGGAGGAAGCGACCGGCATCTGCTTCCGCCAGCCGGTGCTGGACACCCTGCTGCTCTCCGCCGTGATCCATCCCAACCAGGAATCGCACAAGCTGGAGGCGATCTGCGAGCGCCTCGGCATCAACGTCATCGGCCGCCATACCGCGCTGGGCGACGCCATCGTCACCGGCGAGGTTTTCCTCAAGATGGTTCCCCTGCTGGCGGAAATGGGCATCCGCACCTTGCGCGAGGCGCGCGAGGCGGCGGAACGCACCTATTACGCCCGCATCAAATACTGATTCCTGCGAGAAAGAAAATGGAAGAACACACCCGCCCGTCCCCCAAAGGCGAATTCCAGGCGATGTACAGCCCTCTGGGCAGCCTCATCCGGCGCCAGCCGGTGACGGTGCGGCTGGATGCCACGGTGCGTCAGGCCATCAAGATCATGGACGAGAAGCACATCGGCTCGATCATCATCGCCGATGCCGAGGGCAAACTGCCGCTGGGAATATTCACCCTGCGCGACCTGCTGCACAGGGTGGCGCTGCCCGGCTGCACCCTCGACCTGCCGATCGCCGCGGTCATGACCGGCGGCGTGATTACCGTCAAGCCGCAGACCACGGCCTACCAGGCCGCCCTCATCATGGGCCGCCGCGGGCTGCGGCACCTTCTGGTCGTCGATGAAGCCGGCGGCCTGATCGGCATCGTCTCGCAGAACGACCTGTTCGCCCTGCAGCGCACCGGGCTCAACGACGTTACCAACAACATCCGCGACGCGAAGGACCTGGCTGCCCTGCAGGCCTGTTCAAAGGACATCCGGCGCATGGCAGACACCATGCTGGGGCAGGGCGTTGCCGCCGACCAGCTGACCCATCTGATCTCGACAATGAACGACCTGCTCACCCTGCGCATCATCGAGCTGACCCACGACGAGTTCGAATTGCCGCAGGTGAAGTGGTGCTGGGTCGCCCTCGGCTCGGAAGGGCGCTACGAGCAGACGCTATCCACCGACCAGGACAACGGCATCATTTTCGAGGCGGATGGACAGGATGCGGAACACGTGCGCAGGAACCTGCTGCCCTTCGCCGACTCGGTGAACCGCAAGCTGGACGCCTGCGGCTTCCCCTTGTGCAAGGGCGGCATCATGGCGGGCAATGCCGAGTGGTGCCTGTCGCTGGAGGAATGGCGTGCGAAATTCTCCAGATGGATCCAGGCGCCGGAGCCCAAGGCGCTTCTGAACGCATCGATCTTCTTCGACTTCCGGCCGCTCTACGGGGACGAAGAACTGTCCGACAATCTGCGCGGCTGGCTGCTGGGCGCAGCCGAAAAGGCGACGCTGTTCCTGCGCCTGATGACCGAGAACGCGCTGCAGTGCCAGCCGCCGCTGGGCATGATCCGCGATTTCGTCTACGACAACAACAAGGATTTTCCGCACACCATCGATCTGAAGATGCACGGCTCGCGGCCCTTCGTCGACGCCGCCCGCATCTTTTCCCTGGCCAACAACGTGGCAGTCACCAGCACGGCGCAGCGCCTGCGCGGCGCCGCCGAGGCCACCAATCTCGGCGCCGACGTGGAGGCGATGATCGACGGCTTCTATTTCATCCAGTTGCTGCGCCTGCGCCACCAGCACGACCTGCAGGGCGACGAGGCCGGCGCCAATCGCGTCAACCCCGACACGCTGAACGAACTGGACCGCCACATCCTCAAGGAAGCCTTCAAGCAGGCGCGCAAGCTGCAGGACAAGCTCAGGCTGGATTACCGGCTGTGACGGAAAAAGTCAGTCTGCGCGGTACGGCGGACTGACTCAGAAACTGCCGCCGGTCGCCGCGAAGAGCCGGTCGCGCAGCTGGATCAGGCGCGGGCCGAGTTCCTCGAAGATGCGGCTGCGCGGCATCTCGAAAGGCGGGCCGGAGCAGGTGAGGGCGAGGATCTTCGAGTGGTCGCGCGAGACCAGCGGCACGGCGACGGAGTACACGTCCTTGTTCCACTCGCCGAGCGAGACGCAGAAGCCGTGCTTCTGATAGTCGCGCGCCGCCTTCTCGAAGCTGGCGCGAAAGCCTTCCCAGTCCTCCTTGCGCGCGGTCTTGCGGTGCTCCTCGAGCATTGCCGCGCGCGCCGCCTCGGGCAGGCCGCAGTGGTAGGCGCGCCCCAGCGCCGTCATGCCGTAGGGTACGCGCGCGCCAACTTCCAGGCGCATCTGGAAGGTCGGGTTGCCCTGGCAGACCTCGAGAAAGACCATGTGCGGCTGGTCGCGCGCCGCAAGGCAGACCGTTGCGCGGGCGTAGTCGGCGAACTCCTGCATCATCGGCCGCGCGATGGCGCGGATGTCCTGGCTGGCGAGGAAGGAATAGCCGAGCGCCAGCACGCCCACCGACAGGGAATACTTGCCTGACTCGGGCGAGTAGTTGAGGTAGCCGAGCTGGGTCAGCGTGTAGGTCAGTCTCGTGACGGTCGGCTTCGGCAGGTGCGCGCGCTGGGCGATCTCGCTGTTGCCCAGCACCGGGTGGCGCGGCGTGAAGGCGCGCAGGATGTCCAGGCCGCGCGCCAGCGCCGTGACGAACTGGCGGTCCTTGGCAGGCTTGGCGGCGCGGGGCTTCTCGTCTGGCATCTTGCCGGGAGTCTTGGCCATGGCTTTCACCTCCTGTTCAGGCTTCCGGCAGGATCACGACCTTGCCTTTCACCTGGCGATCCATCAGCCGCTGGATGGCCTCCGGCGCCCGCGCCAGCGGAAACTGCTCGCTGACGACGGGATTGATCTTCTTTTCGGCGAACCAGGCCATCAGTTGCTTCATGTTCCTGACGTGGCCGCGCGGGTCCTGGCGCACCGAGTCGCCCCAGTACACACCCACCAGCGAGCGTTCCTTGAGCAGGGCGAGGTTGAGCGGGATCTTCGGGATCTCGCCGGCGGCGAAGCCGACGATGAGCAGCCGCCCGTGCCAGGCCGTCGCGCGCAGGGCCGACTCGGTGTAGCTGCCGCCGACCGGGTCGTAGACGACATCGACGCCCTTTTCGCCGGTGAGCGCGAGGGTGCGCTTGCGCAGGTCTTCCGTGGCGTAGTTGATCGTCTCGTCGGCGCCGAGCTGGCGGCACAGTTCCAGCTTATCCTCGCTCGAAGCGGCGGCGATGACGCGCGCCCCCATCGCCTTGCCGATCTCGACGGCCGCCGCGCCGACGCCGCCGGCGGCGCCCAGCACCAGCAGGGTTTCACCCGGCTGCAGGCGGCCGCAATCCTGCAGGGCGTGCAGCGAGGTGCCGTAGGTCAGCACCAGCGCCGCACCGCTGGGGTAATCCATGTTCTCCGGCATCGGCATGACCTTTTCGGCGGCCACCACGCATTCCTCGGCGAAGCCGCCGGTGCCGGGAAAGCCGATGATGCGGTCGCCGGCCTTCAATCCCTGCACGCCCTCGCCGGTTTCCTTGATCAGGCCGGCCACTTCCGCGCCGGGCGAGAAGGGCAGCGGCGGCTTGACCTGGTAGAGGCCCTGCACCATCAGCGCATCGGGGAAATTCAGCGCGCTCGCCTTGACGTCGATCACGACCTGTCCCGGCCCGGCTTTCGGTGAAGGGACGTCGTGCACCGCCAGCTTGTTCGGCGGGCCGTATTCGGAGCAGAGGAGGGCTTTCATGGGTTCCTCAGAGCGGGGTCGGGTTGCGGTCTTCGAGGATGTCTTCCATCCTCAGGCGCACGGCCTGCTTGATGCGGCTGTGGGGAATGACATAGAAGCGGTTCGCGGCGACCGCATCGAAGACCGCGCTGGCCATGTCGTCCGCCGTCAGGCGGCCGGACTTCACTGCCTGGCTCATGCGTTCCTGGTAGGCGGCGGAGGCGGCCGAGGGCGGCGCGGCCGCGCCGAAGCGCTGCGGCCGGTTGCGCTCCGACGTGTGAATGGCGGTCGGCACCCAGGCCGGGCACAGCACCGACACGCCGATCTTCGCTTTCTGTGCAGCAAGTTCCGTGTACAGCGTTTCCGACAGCGTGACGACGCCGTGCTTGCTCACGTTGTAGGCGGCCATGGCGGGGGTGGACAGCAGGCCGGCGACGGACGCGGTGTTCACCACGTGGCTCTCGCCGTCCTGCGCCAGCATGCGCGGCACGAAGTGATGGATGGCATGCACTACGCTCCACAGGTTGACGCCGAGGATCCATTCCCAGTCGGCGCTCGTCAGTTCCCAGGCAAGCCGCGTCAGGCCGACGCCGGCGTTGTTGCACAGCAGGTGCACGCCGCCGAAGCGGCCGAAGGCTTCATCGGCGAGGGCGGCGATATCTTCCTCGCGGCTGACGTCGACGCGGCGCGTGCACAGCGCGTCGGCCGCCACCGGCAGCGTTTTCGCCGCTTCGGCGAGCTTCGCCTCGTCGATGTCCGCCAGCACCAGGCGCATGCCTTCGCGCGCCGCCCGCTGCGCCAGCGCCAGGCCGATGCCGCTGGCCGCGCCGGTGATGACGGCCGTCCTGTCCTTGAATTCGCGCATGGTTATGTTCCAATGGAATGGCGGAGAAGATATCATGAAGGCGGGTAAAACGAAACCATCGTTCGCATAGCGAAATTAATGTGGAAAAAGGGGAATGGCGTGATGGACTGGGTGGGGACGTGAGCGAAATGGCGAGCGAAAGCGTGCCCGATTGCCTCGACTGCGGCGGCTGCTGCGCCTGGTCGGAAACCTGGCCGGTGCTGATGGGGCCGCGCGATGGAGAAGGCATCCCCGACGACCTGATCGATTTCGAAAACGGGCGCATGCAGTCCTGGGGCCATCGTTGCGCGGCGCTGGAAGGCGAACTCGGCGTGAAGGTGGGTTGCAGCGTCTACGCGAACCGCCCGCTCGTCTGCCGGGAGTTCCAGGCGGGGTCGGCGGACTGCCTCATGGTCCGGCGCAAGTTCGGCTTCGGGACCGCCTGAGATGGCTGCGTGGTACCTCTACATGATCGAATGCCGGGACGGCAGCATCTACACCGGCATCACCGTCGATGTCGCCGCGCGCTACGCCGCGCACGCCAGCGGCAAGGGCGCGCGCTATACCCGCTCGCATCCGCCGAAGCGCCTGCTGGCGAGCGTCGAATATCCCGACCGCTCGTCGGCGCTGAAGGCCGAGTACGAAGTCAAATTGCTTTCGGCCGACGCCAAGCGCGCCTACGCCGACGGCCTGGCACGCTCCGAACGCGCGCCCGAGTCCGTGCTGAAGATCTCGGAGAGGGTGTCCATCCCGCTCGACGAGATCGAGCTGAATGCCATCCGTGCCCAGGGGGCGGGCGGCCAGAACGTCAACAAGGTCTCCAGCGCCATACACCTGCGCTTCGATGTCGGCGCCTCGTCGCTGCCCGATTTCTACAAGGAGCGGCTGCTCAAGCTGAGCGACCAGCGCATCAGCCGCGAGGGCGTGGTCGTCATCAAGGCGCAGCAGTCCCGCAGCCAGGAAAAAAACCGGGAAGAAGCGCTGAAGCGGCTGCAGGAACTCATTGCCGGCGTCGCCGCAACGCCAAAGCCGCGCAAACCGACCAAACCGACGCGCAGCTCGCAGAAGAAACGTCTCGACAGCAAGACCCGGCGCGGCGCGGTGAAGGCCCTGCGCGGCAAGGTCAGCGACTGAGTATAGGAATATGACTCATCCGGGTTTCCTGCGGGTTAGCACGGACGCAGTCCCCCTCTCCCCCTGCCCCTCCCCCGCGAGGGGGGAGGGGAGATGTGCCCCCTCTCCCTTGATGGGAGAGGGCTGGGGAGAGGGTGAACGGACAACGATGCTTCCACGCTACCCACAGTAAAGTCTGAAGAACCGGAATACGGGAGGGAGCTGATGAGAATGCTGGTGAATGTGGTTGTGGCCGATCGGGAGGATGCTGCGGCGATCATCGAATCGGAAAAGCCGGTCGAGGAATGGAAGGGCTTCGAGGCGAACGGCCTTGACCAGGCCAAGTTCGCCATGCTCCACGCCCTGCTCTCCGGCGAGCTGTTCGACGAGGCGCTGGACGAATGCGGGCCGCTCTATGCCGCGTCCGACGAGGGCCCCTGGCTCATGAAGCTGCCCGACGATTCCGTGGCGCATCTTGCCGAACTCGAGGAAGACGCCCTCGACCGGGTCGGCGAGGAGCTGGCCGCGACCGAGGAGTTCGAGGAGGACGCCTGGTCCGCCGACGAGGTCAAGGGTTTCGTCACGGCGCTGGCCGATCTGGCCGGCGTGGCGCGGGCGCAAGGCCGGGCGATGTTCGTCTGGATGATGCAGGGCGAGGCCGGCGCGCTGTCTTGAAATCCCTCAGCGGACTCGACGGCAGCTTCCTGCATCTCGAAACACCCGAGACGCCGATGCATGTCGGTTCCCTGCATCTGTTCGATCTTCCGTCTGAATACAAGAAGGATTTCTACACCGAGATCAAGCGGCTTCTGGCGCGCAGCCTCGACCTGGCGCCGCTCTACCGGCGCCGGCTGGCGGAGATGCCGCTGCATTTCGCCAACCCGGTGTGGACGGACGGCGGCGCGGTCGATCTCGACTATCACGTGCGCCGCCACAAATTGCCGCGGCCCGGCACGCGGCTGCAGCTCGATCGCTGCACCGCGCGCCTGCATGCCGAACTGATGGACCGCCGCCGGCCGCTGTGGGAAGTGCATGTCATCGAGGGCCTGCAGGGCGGGCAGGCGGCCTTCTACATGAAGGTGCACCATGCCGTGCTGGATGGCGCGGCCGGCGTGGCGCTGGCCAAGGCGCTGTTCGACGTCGCGCCGCAGCCGGCGGGGAAGACGGCCACGGCGCGCGTCGCCGCGTCACGTAACGTCTCGGCCCGTGCCGAACAGCCGGGCCTCGTCAGCCTGGCGAGCGCCGCCTTGAGGCACGACGCCGCCCAGTACGTGAAACTGGTGCGGCACCTGCCCGACGTTTTCCGGCTCCTCGCCGGCATGGTGAAAAGCTCGGGCGGCGCAAGCAGTGAAGGCCCTTCGCCCTTGCGCCAGAATTTCTCCTTCGGCCCGAAGACGCCGCTCAATGTGGCGATCACGGCCGAGCGCGGCTTCGCCTGCGTGTCGCTTCCCCTCGCCGAGGCGAAGGCGATCGCCGTCAGCCAGGAGGCGAAGCTCAACGACGTCGTCCTAGCGCTGTGCAGCGGCGCGCTGCGGCGCTACCTCGCCCACCGCGGCGGCATCCCGAAGAAGCCGCTCATCGCGACCATGCCGATCTCGCTGCGCGAATCCGGCAACACCGACTTCACCACCCAGGCCACCCTGAGCCTGGTCAGCCTCGCCACGAACATTGCCGACCCGCTGCGGCGGCTGCGCGCCATCCGCGATGCCTCCGGCGCCATGAAGTCCGTCGCCCGCCGCGCCCAGTCGGTCATCCCCACCGATTTCCCCTCGATCGGCGTGCCGTGGCTGGTGGGCGGGCTGGCCGCGCTCTACGGGAAAACGAAACTTGCCAGCGCCATTCCGCCCATCGCCAACCTGGTCATCTCCAACGTGCCCGGCCCGCCGGTGACGCTCCATGCCGCCGGCCTGCCCATGCGCGCCTACTTTCCCCTGTCCATCGTCGAGCACGGACTGGGCGTGAACATCACGGTGATGAGCTATGCCGGCTCGCTCGATTTCGGCATCGTCGTCGCCCGCAAGGCGGTGCCCGACCCGCGCAAGCTGGCGCAGGCGCTGCTGGAGGCGCACGAGGAACTGAAGCTGCGCGCCCTGCCGCAGCCCGCCCCTGCGGAGAAGCGCAAGCGTGCCGTTAATAGAAAAACCACGTCGTCAAAATCCTGAAGGGAGGAAACATGCACAACCCGCATCACTGGGTCGAGTTCGGCCTGCCGCAAGCGCCCGGCCTGGTCAGGCTGGCGCTGGAAGGGCGCGCGCCGTGGGAGTTCGGCGCCTCGATCGCGGCCAAACCCCTGCTGCGCCTGGCGCCGAAGGGCGACGGCCATCCGGTGCTGGTTTTCCCCGGGCTGATCGCGCCGGACATGAGCACCTTGCCGCTGCGCAGATTCCTCAAGGGGCTCGGCTATGCCGCCTGTCCGTGGAAACAGGGCGTGAATCTCGGCCCGCGCGACGGCGTGATCGAGTCCTGCCAGGCGCGGCTGAAGGAACTCTACGAGGAGCACGGCAGGAAGGTCAGCCTGATCGGCTGGAGCCTGGGCGGCCTCTATGCGCGCGAACTGGCCAAGGTTTATCCGGATGCGGTGCGCCAGGTCATCACCCTGGGCACGCCCTTCACCGGCCATCCGAAGGCGACCAATGCCTGGCGGCTCTACGAATTCGTCACCGGCCACAAGATCGGCGCGCCGGAAATCCACGAGCCGCTGCGCACGCCGCCGCCGGTGCCGACCACCTCCATCTTCAGCCGCAGCGACGGCGTGGTGGCCTGGCAGTGCAGCGTCGAGCAGGAAGGGCCGCTCACCGAGAACATCGAGGTCGAGGCAAGCCATCTTGGCATGGGGCTGAACCCGATGACCTTCTACGCCATCGCCGACCGCCTGGCGCAGCCCGAAGGGGAGTGGAAACCGTTCGACCGCAGCGGGCTGCGCAGCATGCTCTACCGCAATCCGCGCCGTCGCGGCTGGTTCTGAGTCATGCTGACATTAGCAGGTCTCCCCCTTTGGAAAAGGGGGAACAAGGGGGATTTATAACCGAAGGCAATCCCCGTGGGATTGCGGTGATCTGCGCATGTACGGCTGCACCCAAGGGTACTTCCTCCGGGCGCAAAATCCCCCCTCGCCCCCCCTTTTTCAAAGGGGGGGTCACATGTTGCAGAGGTCTCCAACTATGGCTGAGTGTCATGCGTAATCAGGAAGCGATTTGGGTTGTCATTCCCGCGAAAGCGGGAATCCAGCGTCGTTAATTCAAGGGCACTGGATCCCCGCTTCCACGGGGAAGACAACCGGAGAAACCAATGCCGTCCGTCGAAATCAACGGCCTGAAAATCGAGTACGAATCCCTCGGCAAGCCGTCCGATCCGCCCATCGTCCTCATCATGGGCCTGGGCATGCAGCTCGTCGCCTGGCCCGATGACTTCTGCCAGGGGCTGGTCGAGCGCTGTTTCCGCGTCATCCGCTTCGACAACCGCGATAGCGGTCTGTCCGGCAAGATCCACCTGAAGAAGCGGCCCAACCTGCTGCTCGCCTTCGCCTCGGCGTGGCTCAAGCTGCCGGTGCGCGCGCCCTACACGCTCAACGAGATGGCCGACGACACCATCGGCCTGCTTGACGCGCTGGGCATCGAGCGGGCGCACATCGTCGGCGCCTCCATGGGCGGCATGATCGCCCAGGTTGTCGCGGCGCGTTTTCCTCACCGCACGCTCAGCCTCACCTCGATCATGTCGTCGAGCGGCAACCCGAAGGTGTCCCGGTCCAGGCCACGCGCGATGCGGGCGCTGCTGAGCAAACCGTCCGACCCTGATGATCCGGAGCAGGTGGTCGAACACCTGATTCGGTTGTTCGGCGTCATCGGCAGCCCCGGCTACCCCACCGACCAGGGCGAGCTGCGCCAGCGCATCGGGCGCGGCGTGCGCCGCGCCTACCACCCGGCGGGCGTGCTGCAACAATTGCTCGCCATCATCGCCTCGGGCGACCGGCGCCTGCTGCTTGCGAAAATCACCGCGCCGACGCTGGTCATCCACGGCGCCGACGATCCGCTGGTGCCAGTCGCGGCGGGGCGCGACACCGCGCATCACATCAAGGGCGCGAAACTCATGGTGATCGACGGCATGGCGCACGACCTGCCACCGGGCCTGTTGCCGATCCTGGTCGAGGCGATCGCCTCGCACTGCAAAAAAGCTCAAGTGTCCGTCTTGCGTGGGTGATGCCTGTTTCTCATGCGGCGGAACAACAGGCCAGCATGAGGAATCAGCTTATGGGAGATAGGAAGAAGGTCTCAGATCGACTCTGAGTGGAAGTAGCAAGCACGAATGAGCGGATGTTAATGAGCCCCTCCAGCGGCGCGCCGCTTGCAGTGCGACCGCTACAAGGGATTATTCGGGGGCCACACTTTGGCCAAATTTCGGATTGAAAAGGAATCTACGTCCTGAGTAATCGCCGAGATCGAAATAGATGATTGCTTTAAGGTACTTCGTACATTCATCATCAAATACCGAATTCGTCCAATCGTAGCCTGACGACTCAATGCTCATTGTTTCCTTGTTTATCGTGATCGTATAGCCGCTGGAAAGCGATGACAGAACCGAAAAATCTCCGGCAATCGTAGCGTCATTGAGCTCGATAACTGCATAGTTGTCGCGGGGCTGTGTGAACTGCTTCTGCTTGGAGATTTTCTGCAACAGTTTCTGGCGGATAGACGCCATCTCGTTTTGAGTATGCGTCTTGACGCCGTAAACGACAAACTGGCCTTTCGGCGGGCTCGGAAAGCTCGGCATCACACAGAAAACTTCCAGGTACGCCTTAGTTCCGTCCAAGCGCTCAATGATTACGTCGGATTCGGCTGCGTCGAGAGAAATTGATTTGATCAGATCCTCGTACACAGGGCGTATATAGTGCCGATAGACGATGACTTCGGCGAACACAGCCTCCGCATTCCGCCAATCGGTCGCGCTCTCTCGGAATCGCTTCGCGTATGATTTGGCGTGTTGCTCGTTGTACTCGTTAATCTCGTCTAGGTAGACCAAGAGCTTCACATAGTTACGATGTGGATTCAGAAGTCCTTGCTCTCGTGATGCGTAGTATCCCTTCCTATACCTTTGGAAGTAGTCCGTGGCGAGCAGATCGGGAAAAGAGAACAGCCGCTCACGGTCAGTGACGATGTCAGTAACACCCTCGTCCGTCATAGTGTCATTGTCGCAGAACGTGGAAGTGAGCGGCCTGAAACCAAAAGTACAACGCAAACCAAAAGTACAAACCAAAAGTACCGGAGTCGACTATTTTGATTCAAGGACCTAAACCAAAGTTGAGGGACGCACCGCCGATAGACGGAACGTCTCCTCGAGTTTTATGCGGCACGCTCAAGTGGAACCTCCCAGCCGGGAAATACGAGTACGGCTGGATGGCACCTGAGTGCGCGGGCAAGAACCTTTGCGCGCTCGACACCCAGGTTCACGCGACCGTTCTCGATGGCGGAGAGGGTGGCTTGCGGGATGCCCGTCAGTTCGGACAGTTGGCTTTGGCTCAGTTCCTGGAGTTCACGCAGGATACGGACAGACTCTCCCACCGAGACCTCAACCCGCTTTTTCGCTGGACGAAACTCTTTCATTTCATGGCCTCCTGTAATCGTGGGCAGTGACGTGAATAACCTGAATCTGCAATACGCTGGCGACTGCTCGATAAATCACCCGCCACTGAAGCCCGAGCCGAGAGGACCGATGGCCCTTCCACTCACCGGACAAGGCTTCATCGTGAAACCCCTTGATGGCTCGCAGACCTTGCGGCCCGGAAAGCCTGGCGATGTCTTTCCATTTCTCGTAACGTTTCAGAACTTCGACAGGAACCGAACCGGAAAGCTGTTTGTTTACGCGACGGTGCTCCTCGATTTGCCACATGCCACATTATGGATATAT
The DNA here is from genome assembly GCA_016214145.1 of Rhodocyclales bacterium. Classification (GTDB taxonomy): domain Bacteria; phylum Pseudomonadota; class Gammaproteobacteria; order Burkholderiales; family Rhodocyclaceae; genus Desulfobacillus. Next base: position 549,679 of record JACRPA010000002.1, on the reverse strand, counting down.
CACAAATGGTATGTCAAGCACGGTCAACCGCGCAATGCGGATGTGGGGGCTCCACAGGTGCAAACGCGCTAGACTTGCTCGCTGGAGCGCTCAAGCAATTCCCCGGAGGAACCCTGAAGTGAAGCAGATCATCTACGGCGCCGATGGCACGCCGGAATCCATGCAGGTGGGCGAGGGCGCGAAGCCGCAGCCCGGACCCGGCGAGATCCTCATCGAGGTGCATTTCGCCGGCATCAACCGGCCCGACGTGCTGCAGCGCTCCGGCCGCTATCCGCCGCCGCCGGGCGCTTCGCCGATCCTCGGCCTGGAAGTGGCCGGCACGGTGGCGGCGCTGGGCGAGGGCGTCTCCGAGTGGAAAGTCAGTCAGCGTGTGACGGCGCTGGTGCCGGGCGGCGGCTATGCCGAGTACTGCGTGGCGCCGGCCGTGCACGTCCTGCCGATTCCCGAGGGCCTCGACCTGGCGCAGGCGGCGGCGCTGCCGGAAACCTGGTTCACCGTCTGGGCCAACCTGGTCGACCTGGGACGATTGAAGCAGGGCGAGCGGCTGCTGGTGCACGGCGGTTCCAGCGGCATCGGCCTCACCGCCATCCAGCTCGCGCGCCATCTCGGCGTCGAATGTTTCGTCTCCGTCGGCAGCGAGGAGAAGGCGCGCTTCTGCCGCGACTTCGGCGCCGACCATGCGATCGACTACCGGCAGGACGATTTCGTGCAGAAGGTCAAGGAGATCACCAGCGGCGAGGGCGTCGACGTCGTCCTCGACATGGTGGGGGCGCCCTACCTGCAGAAGAACCTGGGCGTGCTGCGGCGCGACGGCCGCCTGGTGCTGATCGCCTTCCTCGAGGGCAGCAAGGGCGAGTTCGACCTCATGCCGGTGATGCTCAAGCGCCTCACTGTCACCGGCTCGACCATGCGCCCGCGCACGCTGGCGGAGAAGGCGGCGATCCGCGACGCGCTGCTCGCGCACATCTGGCCGGAGATCGCCGCCGGCCGCCTGCGCCCGCACCTTCACGCCACCTTCCCGCTGTCGCAGGCGGGCGCGGCGCACCGGCTGATGGAAAGCAGCCGCCACATCGGCAAGATCGTGCTGCAGGTGAAAGCGTGACGGCTGGCTCCCGTTCATGGTTCGATACGGCGCTGCGCGCCTACTCACCACGAACGGGAGCCGGGGCGAATCTAAGGGAAACAGGATGAGCGTACTGAATATCGACATCGTCTCCGACGTGGTCTGCCCCTGGTGCTTCATCGGCAAGCGCCGGCTGGAGGCGGCGCTGCGTGAACTGCGCGCCGAACGTCCCGATGTTGCGCCGCGCATCCGCTGGCTGCCGTACTTCCTCAACCCGGACACGCCGGAGGCGGGCGAACCCTACCGGCCCTTCCTCGAGAAGAAATTCGGCGGGCCGGAGAAGCTGGCGCAGATTTGGGCGCAGATCGTCGAGGCAGGGCGATCCGCGGGCATTGAATTCGCCTTCGAGCGCATCGAACTGCGCGCCAACACCCTGCGCGCCCACCGCCTGATCCACCGCGCGCAGAAGGCGGGCGATGCCAACGCCCTGGTCGAGCGGCTGTTCGCCGCGCACTTCCTCAACGGCGAAAACATCGGGGACGCGGGTGTGCTGGCGCGCCTCGCCGGCGAATGCGGCGAGAACGAAACCGCCGCGCTGGCCTACCTGCGTTCCGGGGAGGATGCCGACGAAGTGCGTGCCCAGGCCGAGCGCGGCCAGCGCATGGGCATCACCGGCGTGCCCTTCTTCATTTTCGGCGGCCGCTACGGCATCGGCGGTGCGCAGCCGCCGGAGGTGCTGCTCGACGCCCTGCGCCAGAGCCTGAATGCCTCCTGAGCCGGCCGGGTCCGGAATCTGCAAAAAAAGCTTGATTTATTGCCGAGTTGCATGTTCAATGCCGTTTCGCTCGAACTCAAGCTACAGAATGATGCGGTACGCTACTGCCATTTCGGTTCTGGGTATTCGAACGAACCGTCGGGCAGTCGCCCTTCATTTTTTTTAGGATAGGAAATATGGCAACAGGTACAGTCAAGTGGTTCAACGATGCCAAGGGCTTCGGCTTCATCACCCCGGACAATGGCGGCGAGGATCTCTTCGCGCACTTCTCCGCGATCCAGTCGAGCGGTTTCAAGTCTCTCAAGGAAGGCCAGAAGGTCTCCTACGACGAGGCGACCGGCCCGAAGGGCAAGCAGGCGGCGAACATCAAGCCCCTCTGACCCGAAGCACCCATGAAAAAACCCCGGCTTGCCGGGGTTTTTTTTCGCCCGTGAAATGGCTCAGCCGAAGACGATGACGCCGCGCGCGTTCTTGCCCGAAGCCAGGTCGGCGAAGGCCTGCGGTGCTTCGTCGATGGTGTAGGTGCGCGTGATGAGCTCGTCGAGTTTGAGGCGCTTCGCGCGGTAGAGCGCCAGCAGGCGCGGGAAATCCTCGCGCGGGCGCGCCGAGCCGAAATAGCTGCCGGTGAGCGTCTTCTCCTCGAAGGTCAGGCTGGCGGTGCGCAGGGTGGTGGTGTCCTTCTGGCCGGCGACGCCGACCACTACCGCCGTGCCGCCCTTGCGCAGGCAGCCGTAGGCCTGCGCGACGATCTCGCCGTAGCCGACGCACTCGAAGGCGTAGTCGGCGCCGCCGCCGGTGAGCTTGCGCAGCGCCTTGACGACGTTTTCCTCGGTCTTCGCATTCAGCACGTGCGTGGCGCCGAATTGCCGCGCCAGTTCCAGCTTGGCGTCCGCCATGTCCACCGCCACGATCATCGCCGCGCCAGCGATGGCGCAGCCCTGGATGGCGTTGAGGCCGACGCCGCCGGCGCCGAACACCACCGTCACCGAGCCGGGCTCGACGCGCGCCGTGTTCACCACCGCGCCGACGCCGGTCATCACGCCGCAGCTCACCAGCGCGGCGCGGTCGAGCGGGATGTCCTTGTCGATCTTCACCACGTTGTCGGTGTGCAGCGTGGCGACTTCCGCCATGACGCCGCAGCCGGAGAAGATGTTGAGCGGATTGCCCTGCAGGTCCTTCGTGCGCACCGTGCCGTCGGGCAGGGTGTAGGCGGCCTTGGCCGCCTGATCGCACAATTGCGGTCGGCCGGTCTGGCAGTAGCGGCACTTGCCGCACATGCTGACGAAAGCGCTGACGACGTGGTCGCCGACGGCGATGTCCGTGACGCCTTCGCCCACTTCGATGACGATGCCGGCGCCCTCGTGGCCGAGCACCACCGGCGGCGGGAAGGGGATGGTGCCGGTGGTGACGGAATAGTCGCTGTGGCAGACGCCGCAGGCGGCGAGCCTGATCATGACTTCGCCGCGGCGCGGCGATTCGACCTCGATTTCCTCGACGACGACGGGCTGGTTGATTTCGCGGCAGACGACTGCCTTGGCGCGCTGTGACATGGCGGATTCCTCAGGAAAAGGCGGATGCTTCGATGAAGTATTGCAGATGCGTGTCGCTGTCGCCAAACTCGATTTCGATGGCGGTGAGGCGCTTGAACCAGTGGCTGACGATGAACTCGTCGCTCATGCCCATGCCGCCGTGCAGCTGCACCGCCTGCTGGCCGATGAAGCGGGCGGCGCGGCCGATCGCCACCTTGGCGGCGGAGAGGGCGCGGCGGCGCAGGGCGGCGTCCTGCGAGGTGCAGCGCATGGCGGCGAGAGTGCTCATGGACTTGGCCTGCTCGTAATGCAGCAGCATGTCCGCCGCGCGGTGCTGCAGCGCCTGGAAGCGGCCGATCGGCTGGCCGAACTGCTGGCGCGTGCGCAGGTAGTCGACCGTGGCGTCGAGGGTGGCCTGCATGATGCCGACCGCCTCGGCGCACAGCGCGGCGAGGCCGATGTCCAGCGCGCGTTCCAGCGCATCGGCGCCGGCCGGCAAGAGGGCGCTTGCCGGCAGTCGCACGCCGGCCAGATGCACTTCCGCCGCCCGCGTGCCGTCCAGGGTCGGATAGGCGTCGAGCGTCAGCCCCGGCGCGTCGCGCGGCACGAGAAACAGCACGAGCTCGTCTTCGAGGCGGGCGGAAACGATCAAGGCGTCGGCCGCGGCGGCATGGGCCACCACGCACTTGCGGCCGTCGAGCAGAAAGTCAGTCCCCTCGATACGGCAAAGGGTGGCCACATAGCCCGGGTTGCCGCGCGCTTCCGGCTCATCGTGGGCGAGCACGACGATGCGCTCGCCCGCGGCCATCTGCTCCAGCAGGCCGGCTTGCGGTGGGCATTCGCGCAACAGCGCGGTGCCCACCACGGCGCTGGCGAGATACGGTTCAAGCAGCAGTCCCGGGCCGAGCGCGTTCATCACGAGCATGGTGTCGACCGGGCCGGCGCCGAGACCGCCGTGTTCCTCCGGCACGTTCAGCGCCAGCAGGCCGAGATCCGCCAGCGCCTGCCAGGCGTCGCGGCTCCAGCCATCTGCTGAAGCGCGGATGGCGCGGCGCTTCTCGAAGGCGTAGTCCTTCGCCACGAAGCGGCGGACGGTGTCTTCGAGCAGCAGTTGCTCTTCGGTGAAGGAAAAATCCATCTCACAACTCCAGAATCATCTGCGCGACGATGTTCTTCTGGATCTCGTTCGAGCCGCCGTAGATCGACAGCTTGCGCAGGTTGAGGTACTGGGCGGCGCGGTTGGCGGCATGGGCCGGGCCTGGCGCCGTCTTGCCGAAGGGCAGGGCATAGGGGCCGACGGCCTGCAGGATCAGCTCGCTGATGGCCTGCTGCAATTCGGTGCCCTTGATCTTCAGGATCGAGGCCTCCGGGCCGGGCGCCTTGTTCTCCGCTTCGGCGGAGAGGACGCGCAGGTTGGTGATCTCCAGCGCCATCAGGTCGATCTCGATCTCGGCGAGGCGCGCGGCGAAGAGCGGGTCCTCGATGAGCGGCCGGCCGCGCTTGGTTTCGGCGGCGGCGATGCGCTTCGCGCGCGCCAGCTCGCGCTTGGCGATGCCGATGCCGGCGATGTTGCTGCGCTCGTGGCCGAGCAGGAACTTGGCGCAGGTCCAGCCCTTGTTCTCCTCGCCGACGCGGTTCTCGACCGGCACCTTGACGTCCTCGAACCAGATCTCGTTCACCTCGTGGGCGCCGTCGAGGGTGATGATCGGCCGCACGGTGATGCCGGGCGACTTCATGTCGATGAGCAGGAAGGAGATGCCGCGCTGCGCCTTGGCCTCCGGATCGGTGCGCACCAGGCAGAAAATCCAGTCGGCGTACTGGCCGAGGGTGTTCCAGGTCTTCTGTCCGTTGACGACGTACTTGTCGTCACGCTTCACCGCTCTCGTGCGCAGCGAGGCGAGGTCGGAGCCGGCGCCCGGCTCGGAATAGCCCTGGCACCACCATTCCTCCGCCGAGAGGATCTTCGGCAGGAAGCGCTCCTGCTGCCGGCGGTTGCCGAAGGCCATGATGACCGGCGCCACCATCTTCATGCCGAAGGGGATCAGGCGCGGCGCGCCGCCGAGCGCGCATTCCTCCTCGAAGATGTACTGCTCGACCGGGCTCCAGCCCGGCCCGCCGAAGGCCTTCGGCCAGCCGGGCCCGCTCCAGCCGCCGCGCTCGAAGAGGAGGCGCTGCCATTGCAGGTGCTCGTCGCGCGTGAGATGCAATCCGCTGGCCACCTTGTCGCGGATCGTGTCCGGCAGCTTGTCGCGCACAAAGGCGCGCACCTCCGCGCGGAAGGCGTTTTCGGCATCGGTGAAGTCGAGGTTCATGTCTGGTGATGGAACTGCATGGTGGAACAATGTCTTTCGAGGATGTGCGAGTCTTGCCCATCGCATGCTAAGCTGTCAATGGAGAAATGCAGGAAAGCGGCAAGTACCGCTATGCAGAACAAGCTTGTAGGAGCGGCGTCCACGCCGCGAAATCAGCCGCCAAAATCGCGGCGTGGACGCCGCTCCTACAATGGCGTTCCAAGGCCTTGAGGTGAACACATGAGCTTGACCCGCAAGAAGACCAAAGTGCCCAAGGTGCTGCCCGCGCCGCCCAAGGGCAAGGAGGACCGCCATTTCGTCACCGCGCTGTCGCGCGGGCTGGAGGTGCTCGGCTGTTTTCGTTCAGGCGATCGGCTGCTCGGCAACATCGACATCGCCAAGCGCTGCAGCCTGCCGAAGTCGACCGTCTCGCGCCTCACCTACACGCTGACGCGCATCGGCTACCTGCACTACGACGAGGATTCGGGAAAATACCGCCTCGGCACCGCCACCCTGGCGCTCGGCAGCAAGATGCTGGCGCGCCTCGATGTGCGCCAGCTGGCGCGGCCATTGATGCAGGACCTGGCGGATTTTTCCGGCGCGGCGGTGTCGCTCGGCACGCGCGACCGGCTCAGCATGATCTACGTCGAGCACTGCCGCAGCCAGTCGGCCATCACCATCAGCCTCGACGTCGGCTCGCGCATTCCGCTTGCCTCCACCGCCATGGGTCGTGCCTATCTCGCCGCCACCTCCGACGGCGAGCGCCACGATCTGATGGATCGCATCAGGGAGCTAGACGAGTTCGCCTGGCCGAAGATCCGCGAGGGCATCGAGGCGGGGATCAAGGAATACCACGAGCTGGGCTGCTGCTGTTCCTTCGGCGCCTGGCAGAAGGACGTCAACGCCATCGCCGTCGCCTTCCGTCCCGGCCTGGGCATGCCGCCGATGTCGATCAATTGCGGCGGGCCGGCCTTCACGCTGTCGCCGGAATTCCTCATGAACGAGGCCCGCCCGCGCCTGATCGAACTGGTGCGGCGCATCGAGGAATCGCTCGGCGGCGGGGCGTGACGAAAAGTCAGTCTGCGCAGGACGGCGCCGTCTCGCGGCGACGTATCCACAGGCCCAGCGCAACGCCGAGGAGGGCCGCGCTGCCGGTGACGATCAGCGCATCGCGCCACAGCCCGCTGGCCGCCACCAGCATGGCGATGAGCGGCGGGCCGATGAAGGGGCCGATCTGGCCGCACTGGATGAACAGGCCTTGCAGCGTTCCGATCTGTTTCGGCGTCCTCGCGTAGCACGCCGAGGCGGAAAGCACGGAAGCCGGAATGAGTCCCCCGGTGAAGGACAGCGTCAGGCACAGCGCGTAGCGCACGGCGTCCGGAAAGACATCGAGAAAAATGCCGACGCCGGACAGTCCGGTGACCAGGCTGGCGAAGGCGATCAGGCTGCCGCGGCGGAAATTGCGATGCAGCAGGCTGCCGCCGAGCAGGTTGCCGGGCACGTTGACCAGCACCATCAGGCAGGACAGAAGCGCCGCCATGGCGGTCGGCATGCCTCGCTGCTCGCGGAGGAAGGTCGGCAGCCAGATGATCAGCGCGTAGTGCTGGAGGGTCCAGGCGCCCATCGCCAGCGCCAGCAGCCAGGGTTCCGGCTGCGAGAGGGCTTCCTTCGCCGTGACGAAGGGGTGGCGTTCCACTGCAATGGGGGCGAGGTGGTAGGCGGCGCGCGCGCGGTGGATCGCCAGCGCCGACAGCAGGATGGCCGCCAGGGTCAGCATCCACAGTCCGCGCCATCCTCCCGGCGGCATGATCAGCGGCGCCAGCAGCATGACCAGTCCGACGCCGGCCGGCAGGTAGCCGCTCCAGATGCCGAGGGCGAAGCGCCGGTCGCGGGGGGCGCAGGCGGCGCTCAGCAGCGCCGGCGCCGAGACGGCGACGGCAACCACGCCGGCCCCTTCGGCAAAGCGCGAAAGCAGCAGCGCGGCTTCGCTGCCCGCGAGGAATGCGGCGATGCCGCCCAGTGCGCTGATGAACAACCCGGCCAGGCACATCCTGAGCGCGCCGAGGCGGTCGCCGAGCAGGCCGAAGAGCAGGGCGGTCGTCACGCCCAGGGTATTGATCATCGACGATACCCAGCCGGCCGCGACGAGCGACAGGCCGAATTCGGCGCGCAGCTCGCTCATCGCGATGGGCACCTTGCCGACGTTCATGGCGACGGCCACGCCGCAGAGGACGGCCGCCAGCACGGCCGGCCAGTCGGTGCGGGGCTGAACCGTTGTGGTGGCAGCGGCGGCAGTCATCGGCGCGGGATCACTCTGCCATTGAGCATTGTGTAAAGGGCTGACAAATATTCCTGATGACCAACGAAGTTCAGCCCGGTTTGAAAACCCGCGCTCATGCCGGGCGCAACGCTCCTGCATCGCACGCAAAGGCCATGGACACGGATTTCACGGATCATACGGATAGACGCGGATTCCTGACCGATCCGCATTCTTCGTGATGGAATCCGCCTGCCTGTAGGAGCGGGCTTGCCCGCGATAAGGCTGATATCGCGGGCAAGCCCGCTCCTACACTGGAAAAAATCCGTCTCATCCGTGTTCCCGCTTCGCGGGAATGGCTGTCAGGCACATTTACGAAGTTCAATATTATTTCAGCACGCTGAACAGGTTCGAGAAGGCGTCGGTCCACGGCCGGAAGCCGGGGCTCGGCTTGAGCGGCTCGCCGTCGTTCATCACCAGCGGCAGCGCGGCGGCGCGCTCCGGGCTCATGATCAGCACCCAGTCCGAGGTAAAGCAGAAGTCGTTGTCGTCGTCCCGCTCCAGCGCGTAGAGCAGCGCCGTCTTGCCGTAGTGCCGCGCGGCGGCGGCCATCACCGGCTGCAGGTCGAGGTAGCGGTTGGTGATGTGCACGGCAAGGATGCCGTCCGGCCTGAGGTGGCGCAGGTAGCCCTGCATGGCTTCCAGCGTGAGCAGGTGCGCCGGGATGGAATCCCCGGAGAAGGCATCGATGGCGAGGAGGTCGAAGCCCTGCGCCGCTTCCCGCTCCAGCATCAGGCGCCCGTCGCCCAGCACCGGCACGATGCGCGCGGGGGAATCGGCCAGGTAGGAGAACTCGCTGCGCGCCAGGTCGAGCACCTGCTCGTTGATCTCGTAGATGCGCATCTCGTCGCCCTTGCGCCCGTAGGCCGCCAGCGTGCCGGCGCCGAGCCCGAGCATGCCGAGCTTGAGCGGCCGCTCCTGCGGCAGGCTGAAGATGGCGCGGCCGACGCCGGACTCGTGGCAGTAGTAGGTGGTCGGCGTGCGGCGGTGCTCCGCGGCGAGGTACTGCTCGCCGTGGTTGATGCGCCCGTGCACCATGACGCGTTTCACGCCCAGCTCCCCGTCCTGCCTTTCCGAGATGCGCAACTGGCTGTAGAAGTTGCGCACGACGAGACGGTAGCCGTCGACGAATTCCATGGACACCATGCCGAGGCGGACGCCGTAGCCGCACAACGCCAGCAGCAACACCACGCGCCAGAGCGGGCGGCGCAGTTCCCGCCACAGCACGACCGCCACCAGCAGCGCGCAGAGGAACAGCCCGACGGGCAGCTCGAAGTAGGCGGTGAACGCCGCCGGGGCGATGAGGCCGACGAAGATGCCGCCCAGCGCGCCGCCGAGCGAGAGCATCAGGTAGAACAGCGTCAGGTGGCGCGGGTGCGGTTTCCTGCGCACCAGCTCGCCGTGGCACACCATGCAGAAGACGAACAGCGAGGCCGATATCAGCGCGATCATGGCCGGCACGGGCATGCCTTCGTCCATGATCCAGTCCAGGCCGAAAAAGGCTGCCGGCAGGGCGGCGAGGAAGAGCGGGCGGACGTAGTAGCGGGGCGCGTCGAAGCAGAGGATGAAGCTCGCCAGGTAGATGGAAAGCGGCAGCACCCAGAGGAAGGGCACCGGCGCGACGTCCTGCGTCAGGTGGCGCGTCATCGCCAGCAGCAGGGTCGAGGCCGTCATCGCCAGGCCCGCCCACAGCAGGCACTCGCGCCAGGTCGGGCGCGGCACGTCGGCCGGGGCGGCCGCAACCGCCTCCCGCTCCGCCGACACCGAGCGCCACGACCACCACGCCGTCGCGCAGCAGGCGACGACGAAGAGCGCGTAGCCGGCCGACCAGCCCAACGACTGGCCCCGCACTTCCAGGAAGGGCTCCACCAGCACCGGGTAGCTGAGCAGCGCCAGCATCGAGGCCAGGTTCGACAGCGCATAGAGCCGGTAGGGCATCACGCCGGCGAAGGTGCGCGCGTACCAGGCCTGCATCAGCGGGCCGGTGGTCGACAGCAGCAGGTAGGGCAGGCCGACCGCGGTGGCCAGCACGCCGAGCACGTTCAGCGTCGGATGCGCCTGCGCCGCCTCCTTCCAGGACGGGTCGGCCGCCACCGGCAGGGTGGCCAGGCTCGCCAGCAGCAGCACGACGTGCACCAGCGTCTGCCGGCGCGGCGCCAGCGTCTCGTGCAGCCAGTGCACGTAGAGGTAGCCGAGCAGCAATTCCGCCTGGAAGAACACCATGCAGGTGCTCCACACCGACGACGAGCCGCCGAACCAGGGCAGGATCATCTTGGCGACCATCGGCTGGATCTGGAACAGCAGGAAGGCGGAGAGGAAGACGGTGACGGCGAAAAGCGGCATCGGGCAGGACGTTTTCTTGTTATGAACGGCAGCCATCCTAATGGAAATGCCGCGCAAAGCGAAGCGAGGTTCGCCGGAACGTGAAACACGGGTTCCCGCGGGGATTCAAGGTTGAACCCCGACGTTTGACGCAGGCGCGGCTGCCGAGGATACTTCAGGTCGCGTGGACCAAGCTCCCGGCCCCGGTCTGCAGGAAGGTAAGGGTGTGAACAGAGCCTCGATACGAAGCCATCTCCTGCTGCTGGTTCTGGCCGTCTCCGTTCCGCTCGTCGTCGTGGTCGGCTATGGCACCTATCACGATCTGCAACAGGCGGTGGCCCATTCCAAGGCCTCGTTGCGGACGCTGGCCAGCATGATGGTCTCCAACACGGGCGGGCGGATCGCCGGCGCCCGGCAGACACTGGAAATCCTGGCCGCTCGCCCGCTCGTCAGGCGGGTCGATCCCGACCGCTGCGATCCGGTGCTGAAGGACCTGCATGCGCTGACCCCGGGATTCTCGAATGTCGTCTACACCGATCTGGCGGGGGTCGCCGTCTGCTCGGCGCTGCCGCAGCCCGGCGGCAAGCCGGTGAATGTCGGCCAGACGCCCTGGTTCCGGAAATTCATGGAGGAAAAGCGTTTCACGGTCGGGCAGCCGCATGTTGGCCCGATCACCGGCAAGTGGGTTTCCGTCCTCAGCGCGCCGATCCGGAACGAACGGGGAGATCTGGTCGGCGCGATTCACATGCCCATCGACCTGAAGGCCTACGATCCGAACATCCCGGTGCAGCAGCTTCCGCCGGAAAGCCGCTATGGCTTTTTCTCCGACGACGGGATCATGATCTGGCGCAATCTCGATCCGGAGGGCGTGATCGGCACCCGGCCGAATGCGGAGGCCGCGCGGCGGATCGTCGAGATGCGGGACGGCGAATTCGAGAGTCTGGCGATCGACGGCGTCACCCGCTTCTTCTCGGTCGTGCCGATGCCCGAGACCGGCTGGGTCGCCTTCATCGGCGTTCCCGCAACAACGGTCTATGCCGAGGCCAGACGCCACGCCGTCACCCTGGCCGCCATCGCGCTGGCCGCCATTGCCGTGATCGGGGCGCTTGCCCTGGCCATCGCCCGGCGCATTGCCGGTCCGGTGGCGGAACTGGAGACGACCGCGCGCGCCGTCCACGAGGGCAATCTGGGCGTGCGGGCGGCGGTTGCAGGCCCAAGCGAAATCGCCGAAGTGGCGCGGGAGTTCAACGCCATGATCGAAGCCCAGCAGCGCAGCCATGCCCGCAACAAGCAGGCGGAAACCGCCTTGCGGGAAAGCGAGGAGCGCTTCCGCGATCTGACGGAGTTGTCCACCGACTGGTTCTGGGAACAGGATGCGGCGTTCCGCTTCACCCTGCTGTCGGGCGGCCTGGTCAACAAGGGCGGCTTCATCATCGCCAACAGCCTTGGCAAGTGCCGCTGGGAACTGCCCATCGAGGGCGTCGGCGAGGCCGAATGGGCGCAGCATCGCGCCTGCCTGGAGCGACACGAGCCGTTCCAGGACTTTGTCTATCGCATTCGCCTCGACAGCGGGGAAATCCGCTGGTATTCCATCAACGGCAAGCCTTTCTTCAATCCGGACGGGAGCTTTCGCGGCTATCGGGGCACGGGCAACGACATAACCCGGCGCAAGCTGGCAGAGGAGGGCATTCGCCACCTCAACGCGACCCTTGAGCAGCGTGTCCTCGAGCGCACCGCGTCCCTCGAAGCCTCCAACCGCGAACTGGAAGCCTTCTCCTATTCCGTCTCGCACGATCTGCGCGCGCCCTTGCGCGCCCTCGACGGCTTCAGCTACCTGCTCAAGGAAGAGTACGCGGATCGGCTCGATGAAGCCGGCCAGGAATACCTGAGCCGCATCCGCGATGCCAGCCAGCGCATGGGCACGCTGATCGACGACCTGATCGAGCTGGCGCGCATCAGCCGCCTGGAGATGAAGCGTGCCGATCTCGACTTGACGGCCCTTGCCCTGGAGGTCGCGGAAACCCTGCAGGAGCACTCTCCGCAGCGCAAGGTGGCCTGGAACATCGCGCCGTCCCTGCGCGCGAACGCCGATCCGGTGCTGGCGAAGGCCCTGATCGACAACCTGTTGCGCAACGCCTGGAAGTTCACCGCGGAGCGCGAGGCGGCGCGGATCGAAGTCGGCTGCGAGCGCAAGGGGGGCGAGACGGTCTTTTGCGTACGCGACAACGGCGCCGGCTTCGAGCAGGCTTACGCCGACAAGCTGTTCAAGCCTTTTCAGCGATTGCATGATGTAAAGCGCTTTCCCGGCACCGGCATCGGCCTGGCCACCGCGATGCGCATCGTGCTCCGCCACGGCGGGCGCATCTGGGCCGAGGGCGCGCCCGATCAGGGCGCGGCGTTCTATTTCACGCTGCAGTAGTGCAAAATGCGTCTGCCAGGTTTTCAGAGGGAGTAGGACGATGAATGCCATCTGCCTGTTGGCGGTGCTGGCGGCCATGCCGGCGGCGGCGCTGGCCGCCGACCTGCCGGCCGGCGACTGCCAGCGCCCGGCGGCGCGCAGCGACCTGTCCGCCTGCGACCTGTCCCGCGCCAGGCTGGCCGGCAAGGACCTGCGCGGCGCCCGCTTCGCCGGCGCCAAGCTGGAGAACGCCGACTTCCGCAAGGCGCGCCTCGACGAGGCGGACTTGCGCGGAGCCAACGCCAAGTGGGCCAACTTCACCGGCGCGCAGATGAAGGGGGCCGACCTGCGCAATGCCGACCTCTTCCATGCCACCTTCGACGACGCCGACGTTTCGGACGCGCGCTTCGGCGGCGCCTATCTGTTCGGCTCCAACCTCATCAACACCCGTGCCGTGCGGGCTGACTTTGCCGGCGCCCACCTGAAGGACATCCTGATGGAGGGCATCGACCTCTCCGGCGGCTCGATGCGCGGCTGCTACGCCTTCCGCGGCGTGCTCTCCGGCGCCAAGCTCATCGGCGCCGACCTCTCCGGCGCCGACCTCACCGGCGCCGCCGCCGAGAACGCCGACTTCACCGGCGCCAAGCTGGTCGGCACCAGGCTGCTCGGCGCGACCCTGCGCTTCGCCGTGTTCAAGGAGGCCGATCTGTCCGGCGCCGACCTCGCCAATGCCGATGTCTGGAACGCCAACTTCGACCAGGCCCGCAACCGGTCGGACTCCGTACAGGAAGCCCTCGTCGAGCCCTTCGTGGCGCGCGAGCGGAGATGACATGGAAAAAATCTGGCTGAAAAGCTATTCGCCCGGCGTGCCGGCGGAGATCGGGGTCGACGCGCTCGGCGCCATCGGCGAAAAGTTCGAGGCCAGCGTGCGCGCCTACGGCGACCGCATCGCCTTCGTCAGCGGCGCGGCAGGCGTGGGCATCACCTACCGCGAGCTCGACGTCCACTCGCGCAACGTCGCGGCCTGGCTGCAGTCCGTGCTCAAGCTGCCGCAAGGCAGCCGCGTCGCGCTGATGATGCCCAACCTGCTGCAGTACCCCGTCTGCCTGCTCGGCGCCCTGCGCGCCGGCTATGTGGTGGTCAACGTCAATCCGATGTACACCGCCCGCGAGCTGGAGCACCAGCTTGCCGATTCGGGCGCCGTGGCCATCGTCATCCTCGAGAACATGGCGCATGTGCTGGAGAAGGCCATCGGCCGCACGCCGATCCGGCATGTGGTCGTCACCGGCGTCGGCGACCTGCTCGGCTTCCCGAAAAAACACCTGGCCCACTTCGTGGTGCGGCGGTTGAAGAAGATGGTGCCGCCGTTCTCCCTCCCCGACGCCATCCCCTTCGCGCAGATGCTGGCGCGGGGCGCGGCCGCGCGCTTCGACCCGGTGGCGGTCGCGTCGGACGACCTGGCTTTCCTGCAGTACACCGGCGGCACCACCGGCGTCTCCAAGGGCGCCATGCTCACCCACCGCAACCTGCTCGCCAACGCGCGGCAGGCGGAAGTCTGGAGCGATCCGTTCCTCGATCCGAACGACGAGTTCATCCTCGTTACCGCCATTCCGCTCTATCACATCTTCGCGCTGGGCTCGGCCGTCAGCCACATCGCGCGGGGCGGCGTGAATGTGCTGGTGGCGGATCCGCGCAACACCGCGGCCTTCGTCAAGGTGCTGGCGAAGTACCGCTTCGTCTCGCTGCCCGCCGTCAACACTCTCTTCAACAGCCTGATCCACCATCCGGACTTTGCGAAAGTCGACTTCGGCAAGCTGCGCTTCGCCATCGGCGGCGGGGCGGCCGTGCAGAAGGCCGTCGCCGACCGCTGGCAGCAGATCACCGGGGTGCCCCTGTGCGAGGGCTACGGCCTCACCGAATGCTCCCCCACGGTCACGTGCAATCCGCTCGACATCACGGAATACAACGGCGCCATCGGACTGCCGATGCCCTCCACGGAAATCTCGATCCGTGATGAGGAGGGCCAGGAGCTGCCCATCGGCGCACCCGGCGAGCTGTGCGTGCGCGGGCCGCAGGTGATGAAGGGCTACTGGAACCGCCCCGACGAAACCGCCCGGGTCATGACGCCGGACGGGTACCTGCGCACCGGCGACGTCGCCACCATCGACGCGCGCGGCTTCCTCCGCATCGTCGACCGCAAGAAGGACATGATCATCGTGTCAGGCTTCAACGTCTATCCGAACGAGGTGGAACAGGTGGTCGCCCTGCATCCGCACGTCCTGGAAGTCGCGGCGGTCGGCGTGCCCGACGAGGCTTCCGGCGAGGCGGTGAAGCTGTACGTGGTCCGGAAGGACGCTTCCCTCACCGCCGAAGCGCTGATCGCGCACTGCCGCGAATCGCTGACCGCCTACAAGGTGCCGAAGCTCGTCGAGTTCCTCGACGAACTGCCGAAGAGCAACGTCGGCAAGGTGCTGCGGCGCGCCCTGCGCGAGCGCGGCGCGCGAGCTCATTAGCAGGTCTCCCCCTTTGGAAAAGGGGGAACAAGGGGGATTTGACATGAAGGTTCGCGCACCATCAGTCGCCCCACAAGGCATACAAGGACACCCATGAACAACGAACTCACCCTCTGCATCGACAGCAACTTCGTCAGCCCCTACGCCCTATGGGCCTTCGTCGCCCTGAAGGAAAAGCGCCTCCCCTTCGCGCTGAAGCCGGTCGACCTCGCCGCGAAGCAGCATCACGATGCCGATTTCGAGAACCGCTTCCTCACCGGCAAGGTGCCGGCGCTCCTGCACGGCGATTTCGCGCTGGCCGAGTCGTCGGCGATCATCGAATACCTCGAAGACGTTTTCCCCGCCCCGGCGCACCCGCCGGTCTATCCGGCCGACGCGCGCGAGCGCGCCCGCGCCCGCCAGCTGCAGGCGTGGATCCGCAGCGACCTGATGGCCCTGCGCGAGGAGCGACCGACGACCGTCATCTTCCGCGCGCCCGTGGACAAGCCGCTGACCGAAGCCGGCCGCGCCGCGGCCGACAAGCTGATCCGCGTCGCCGCCAGCCTGATCAAGGAGGGCGCCGACAACCTTTTCGGAAAGTGGTGCATCGCCGACACCGAGCTGGCCCTCACGCTCAACCGCCTCGTCGCCAACGGCGACGCCGTGCCGGAAAACCTCCGGCGCTACGTGCAGGCGCAGTGGGCGCGCCCGTCGGTGCAGGCGTGGGTGAAGCGCGAGGCGTGATGAATGGCGGCGATGACTGATCGAGGCCGGGAAAAGTCAGTCCCGGCGATACGGCGATATTCAGCGCAGCGGACTGGTATCGGCCACGAAGCGACGCTCGAAGAATTACTCTCTTTGCGGACGTTCACTTCGAGGCGCGCTCCGAACCGGTCATTCAAGTGAGTATGCCGCGGATTGCCAAACGCCCTGGGTTCCAATCCGCTACTTTCCATGATAGAGAACTTTGCATAAGCAGCGATTGCGGACATTGATCCATCGATGCACTATTGGCCTAGTTCGGAACACCCGCAGCGAGCAGCACTGTGGCGAGACGTTTTCTCCAGCTTGCATCCTTGACAGGAAGCACGCTCGAGTAGCGCGATACGGTGAAATCCGGCAACAGTTCAAGCATGCGCTGCGCCGCAAGCTTCGCTTCTTCGGCTCGCCCGAGAAGTCCGAGCACGATAGTCAGCAACCGGTGTGCGCCGGTGTAATTTGGGTCGATCTCAATCGCGTGCCTTGCCGCTACAAGAGCGTCCTCGTATCTGCCGCATACGACATGCGCCGCCCCTGTGCCAGCCATCAGCGCGCTCATCCCCGGATCCAGTGGGCTCAGACGCATCGCGCGCTCGAAATGTATGATCGCTTCGTCTCCCTCCCCGACGACGCTAAGGAGCATTCCTGCGGCAAACCGCACCGAGAACAAATTCGGGCTCAGGCTTAAAGCGCGGTCGATCGCGCGCAAGGCCTCTTCGTAACGAAAACCCAGCACGCGAAAACCCAGCGCGCGGTAGCCGAGGGAGCCCAGCGCGAGCCCGGCCATACTCAGGGTCACGGGATTGTCCTTGTGGTCGGCCAGGGCTTCTTCCGCGAAGCGCAGTCCGGATTTCACGTCATCAGCCACCCCGTAGCCATCGATAACGCGCTGTATACACGCAAATGCTCCCAACGCCTTGGCGAGTGAAAAACCGGGGTCCATCGCGAGCGCACGGCGAATAAGCGACGACGATCCGTCCTTTTCAGCCTTGCTTGTGCCGGGTAAGAGCCCGGGTAATGCTTGAATCAGGTAATCGTAGGCTTGCAGATTGCTCGTCGGCTTCGCCCGGATGCGTTCCAATTCGGCGCGCCGCACCCCTGGATCGACGGCAAACACCACGCTTTCGGTGATGCGGTCCTGCAACTCGAACACGTCCTCAAGCGTTCCTTCGAACCGGTCGGCCCATATATGGCGCCCGCTCTCAGCCTCGATCAACTGTCCGGCAACGCGAATCCGATTGTCCGCTCTGCGGATGCTTCCTTCGAGCACGTAGCGCACGCCGAGTTCACGCCCGACCTGCCTGATGTCCACCGCTCGGCCTTTATAGATAAAGCTCGAATTGCGCGCGATGACAAAGACAATTCCCGTGCGCGCCAGCGCCGTGAGGATATCGTCGACCATGCCGTCGGCAAAGTACTCCTGCTCCGGATCACCGCTCATGTTGGTGAAAGGCAGTACCGCGATCGTAGGCAACTCCGGCGCATTCGCCGTCGTGGACGGGGTTAGCGTAAAGCGGTAGCCGCGCCCTGCCACAGTGGCCACCGCCTGCGCTCCGAGAAGCTTCCTCAGCGCCGAGATCTGCACCGTGAGGTTGTTCTCCTCAACCACCGCGCCTGGCCAGACGAGTGCCATCAGTTCGTCTTTGCCTACGACGCGGTCGCGGTGCTCGATCAGCGCCAGCAGCAGGTCAAAGGCTCGCGCACCCAATACTGCAGCCTGCCCATCGACGAGCAACTGGCGCTGTTCGGGCAGGACTTCGAAGTGATCAAACCGATGAGAGTTGGCCAAGAAACGCCTTCAGAAAGAAAGGGGCCGATTCATTATGCCTGTCAGCCCACTAACTTAGGAACATTTAGCATCAATTTAGCGCGTCTTAAAGACGATGCACCCCTGTCTGAAATACCGTATGCCAACGTCCCGACATCCGCGGGAAATCAATCATCCAGGAGAAGGAGGCAAGAATGAACGTAAAGTGCAAAATCAAAATTTTGTTTGCCGCCGCAGTCGCTTGCAGCACAGTGGGTGTTCCTGTGATCGCTGCTGCTGACGAAGCTCCGCCCTCGTATATCGCATCGCCCGGCATTTACAAGGTCATCGCCGAAAACGCAAAGTACCGCGTTATCCTCGCCACTTGGAAACCAGGACAGCGTGATGAGTGGCACTCTCATCCGACCGGCGCCAACTATGCTCTCAACGATTGTGGCACTCACCGCGTCCACACCCCGGACGGCAAATTTACTGACATATCCAAAAAAGCTGGTGACGCCAGAATGATGGGAGTAATCCCATCACACGCGGTTGAAAATACTGGCACGGCCGACTGCACTCAAGTCATTTTCGAGCCGAAATAGCAGCCCTGCCGGCAGCAAGCTCAATAGTAACGGCGCGATGGCACCAGCCACCACGTGATGACGCCGATGGAATGCATGCAACGCTGGAACCAAAGGGGGCAGCGACAATTGTTTTGGAAACATAGCACTGCCCCTTTTGGTTTCGCCCTGAACACTACGGAAACAAAGGTCACCTTTGGCACGTAAGCATTAGGAAATCAAAATCAAAAGGAGAAGCATAATGAAATGGTCTGTTAAGGAAACAGCAAGCGTATTGTCGGTTTTTGCGGTGCTTGTTGTTGGGACGTTGTCGGGACCATCGCAAGTCTATGCCGAGGAAAAGGGTGCCGGTTCGGCACAGGGGAGTTGGACTCTCGTCTCAATCTACAACGAGCAGGACGGCAAGAAGACCGATGTGTTCGGCCCCAATCCTAGAGGCTCCCTGATCTTGACTCCTGGTGGCAGCTTTTCATACGTGCTGATGCGGGCAAGCCTTCCAAAATTCGCTTCCAACGCCCGCCTGAAAGGAACCGCGGAGGAGAACCAGGCCGTTGTCGAGGGCGCCTTAGCCTATTTCGGCCGATACTCGATGGTAGGCAATAAGGAAATAACTCTACATGTGGAGGGCAGTACGTTCCCGAATTGGGATGGCCAGGACCAGAGGCGACTCATTACCGTCAATGGAGACGAGATGAAGATGGTAAACTCGACCCCATCCATTGGCGGTGGAACGAACCACATCATCTTAAAACGGGCCAAGTAGACGGCGCGCAGATCAGGTCAAGGGGGCAAGGATCGAATTAGATGATGGGTCCCAGAGAAGTGGCTCGCTGCACGTCTGCCTTTAGGGCAGGAATATCACTAACGCATAACGACTGTCAGCTTCCTCGTTTCTGGCGTTCCTGGCGAATGACCGCTCCTGATTTCCGCCAGCGGCGGGTATGGTCGAAACCCGCCAATCGGTCGCAGCATCCCCGCGCCGCCCTGATCGAACGTCCGACGTTCAGCCGCCTGCCGCAACAATCCTGAAGCGCAGTTCCAGCCTGTCCTCCACCTGCAGCGCGCCGCCGAGCACGGAGTAGGGCGTCAGGCCGAAATCCGTTTGATTGAAAGTCAGTCTCCCCGATACGGCGAGGCCGTCCGGCAGCGTCTCCGTTTGCAGCGGGATGTCGAAGCGGCGCGTCGTGCCGTGCAGGGTGAGGGCGACGTCCAGCCTGGCGGGATCGGCGCTGGCGCGGGCGGCGCGGATGAGGGCGAAGGGGAAGCGATCGGCGTCGAGGACTTTCTCCAGCATGTTGCGTCGGGTGCCGTCGATGGCGTCCTGCGACGGCCGGGTGTCGAGCTTCGCCTCGGCGCGCAGGCCGGGTTCGTCGACGCGCAGCCGCTGCAGCGGAACGTAGAGGTCGGCGCGCCCGTCCTGCGCATCGACATAGCCGCGCGCGTCATGGCTGGCGACGACGTGGTCGTGGCCGAGGCCGGCCAGCACGCCGGCGCGGCGCACCTCGATGACGACGAGCGAGCGGGCCGGGTCGACGCGCAGCACCTGCCGGCCGGCCGCCGCGGCCTGCCGGTAATGGGCGTCGGGAAACTCCGCGGGTGTCGGCGGAATCGCCGCGGCGGGAGGCGAGGGCGGAGGCGGGGCGCAGGCCGCCAGCAGGGCGGCGAGCGCTGCGGCCAGGCCAATGCGGAAGGCGGCGGGCTTCCCTGTGACACGGCAGGTTTCCAGATGCGCCATTCGTTCCATCCATGGCAAGCGCGGTACTGATACTATAAGTTATCGCATTTTGTTATGGACGGCCCGCCCGGGCCGGCTCCTGTGAACCTCAAGCAACTCGAATACTTTGTGCGCGTCGCCGAGCTGGGCAGCTTCAGCAAGGCGTCGCTGATCCTCAACATCGCCCAGCCGGCCCTGTCGCGCCAGGTGCGGCTGCTGGAGACCGACCTGCGCGTCGCGCTGCTGCAGCGCAACGGCCGCGGCGTGGTGCTGACTGAGGCCGGCAAGCGCCTGTTCGACCACAGCATCGGCATCCTGCAGCTGATGTCGCGGGTGCGCGAGGACATCGAGACCACCCGCGGCGAGCCGGCCGGGCGCATCGTCGTCGGCCTGCCGCCGAGCATGGGGCGCCTGCTCACGCTGCCGCTGGTGGAGGGCTTCCGCCGCAGCCTGCCGAAGGCGCGGCTGGCCATCGTCGAGGGCCTGTCCACCCACCTGGCCGAATGGATCTCCACCGGGCGCGTCGACGTCGGCCTGCTGCACAACCCGGAATCGCAGGCGGCGCTGGAGCTCACGCCGGTGCTGGACGAGCCGCTCGGCCTGGTCGGCTCGGCGGAGAAGCCGGGCGGCAAGCGCGACGGCAAGAAAGTCAGCCCCCGCAATACGGTGACGCTGGCCGAGCTGACGCGCTTTCCGCTCATCCTGCCCGAGCGCAGCCACGCCATCCGCAAGCTGCTGGAGACGCAGGCCGCGCTGGCCGGCCACAAGCTGAATGTCGCGCTGGAGATCTCCAGCGTGCAGTCCATCCTGGAGCTGGTGCGCGCCGGCCACGGCCACGCCATCCTGACGCCCACCGCGCTGGCCGCCTCGGGCCAGCCCGAGGCCTTCGTCCTGCACCCGCTGACCGAGCCGCGCCTGACCAGCACGCTGTGCCTGGCGGTCTCCGCGCACAAGCCGCTGACGCCCCTGACCAAACACGTTCTGCGCCTGCTGCGCGAGCTGATCCTGGCGGCGGCGCAGGCCGTGCCGTCCGCCCCTTCCGCCCGCGCCCATAACAAAACGCGATAGCTAGTAGTGCGCGGCGCGGCTTGGCACGCGCCGGCCGTGCCGCCAGAATCGCGCCATGACCTCCCGCATCACCGGCATTTCCTCCATGGCGACGCGCCTGGTGCTGGCCGAACTGGCCGGCGCCTGGCGGGCGCGCAGCGGCGTCGACGTCGCCTTCGAGTCGGTCGGCGGCGTGGATGCCGCCCGGCGCGTGCAGGCTGGCGAGTCCTACGACCTGGCGGTGCTCGACGCCGACGCCCTCGACAAGCTCGTTGCCACGGGGCGCGTGGTCGCCGACAGCCGGGCCGGCCTGGTGCGCTCGGGCGTGGCGATCGCCGTGCGCGCGGGCAGCGCGCGGCCGGATGTCTCGTCCGAGGAGGCCCTGAAGCGCGCCGTGCTGGCCGCGCGCACGCTCGGCCATTCCACCGGGCCGAGCGGCACGGCGCTGCTGAAGCTGTTCGAGCGCTGGGGCATCCTTGACGAGGTACGGCCTCGCATCGTGCAGGCGCCGCCCGGCGTGCCGGTGGGCAAGCTGGCGGCCAACGGCGAGATCGAACTCGGTTTTCAGCAATTCAGCGAAATGATGTACGTTCCCGGCATCGACGTGCTCGGCCCGATGCCGCCCGGCTGCGAGATCGTCAGCACCTTCACGGCCGGTCTGTGCGCCGCATCGACGCAGCCGGAGGCCGTGCGCGAACTGATCGGCTTCATGCATTCGCCCGCCGCCGCGGACGCCAAGCGGCGCCACGGCATGGAACCGGCCTGAACTGGAGCAAACCATGATCATCGACTGCCACGGCCACTACACCACCGCGCCCAGAGCGCTGGAAGAGTGGCGCAACCGCCAGATAGTCAGTCTCCAGGGGACGGCGGCGCCGAAGGCGTCCGAACTGAAGATCGGCGACGACGAACTGCGCGAGTCCATCGAGACCAACCAGCTGAAGAAGATGAAGGAGCGCGGCTCCGACCTCACCGTCTTCTCGCCGCGCGCCAGCTTCATGGCCCACCACATCGGCGACTTCAACGTCAGCAGCACCTGGGCGGCGATCTGCAACGAACTGTGCTTCCGCGTCTCGCAGCTGTTTCCTGACAGCTTCATCGGCGCCGCCATGCTGCCGCAGTCGCCCGGCGTGAGTCCTGCGACCTGCATTCCCGAGCTGGAGAAGTGCGTGAAGGAATACGGCTTCGTCGGCATCAACCTCAACCCCGATCCCTCCGGCGGCCACTGGACGTCGCCGCCGCTGACCGACCGCCACTGGTACCCGATCTACGAGAAGATGGTCGAGCACGGCATCCCGGCGATGATCCACGTGTCGACCTCCTGCAACGCCTGCTTCCACACCACCGGCGCGCACTACATCAACGCCGACACGACGGCCGTGATGCAGTTGATCCAGGGCGACCTGTTCAAGGACTTCCCCGACCTCAAGTTCGTCATCCCGCACGGCGGCGGCGCCGCGCCCTACCACTGGGGGCGCTACCGCGGCCTGGCGCAGGAACTGAAAAAGCCGCTGCTGCAGGACCACCTGCTGAAGAACATCTTCTTCGACACCTGCGTCTACCACCAGCCGGGCATCGACCTGCTGACGAAGGTGATTCCGGTGGACAACATCCTCTTCGCTTCGGAAATGATCGGCGCTGTGAAGGGGATCGACCCCGAGACCGGCCACAACTTCGACGACACCAAACGCTACATCGAGGCGACGCTGAACCTCTCGGCCGAGGACCGCCACAAGGTCTACGAAGGCAACGCCCGCCGCGTCTATCCGCGCCTGGATGCCGCGCTGAAGATTCAGGGACTTTAGGAGAGGGGCGCAAAATGACAAGGCAAATCCTTAACCACAGAGAGCACAGAGTGCACAGAGAACGGCTGGAGCAGAACGATCGGATTCTGTTTTTCTCTGTGCTCTCTGTGTCCTCTGTGGTTCAAGGTTTTACTGGAGAACGGATATGACACTCCCCATGAACAACCTCGGCATCGTCAGGCGCAACATCGTCCGCGCCGACAGGGCCGCCGTAGACAAGCTGTCGAAGTACGGCGTCGCCACCATTCATGAAGCGATGGGCCGCGTCGGCCTGATGCAGCCCCATATGCGGCCGATCTACGCCGGCGCCCGTCTCTGCGGCAGCGCCGTCACCGTGCTGCTGCATCCCGGCGACAACTGGATGATGCACGTCGTCGCCGAGCAGCTGCAGCCGGGCGACGTGGTCGTCGCCGCGCTCAGCGCCGAGTGCACCGACGGCTTCTTCGGCGACCTGCTGGCGACCAGCTTCCGCGCCCGCGGCGCCGGCGGCCTCATCATCGATGCCGGCGTGCGCGACGTGAAGGACCTCGCCGCCATGGGCTTCCCGGTGTGGAGCAAATGCATCAGCGCCAAGGGCACCATCAAGGCCACCCTCGGCTCGGTGAACATCCCCGTGGTGTGCGCCGGCGCCGTGGTCAATCCCGGCGACGTGGTCGTTGCCGACGACGACGGCGTGGTGGTGGTGCCGGCGGCGATCGCGCGGCAGGCGGCCGACGCCGCCGAGACGCGCGAGGCCAGCGAGGCCGGCAAGCGCAAGCGCCTGGCGGCCGGCGAACTGGGCCTCGACATGTATTCCATGCGCGAGCCGCTGGCCAAGGCCGGGCTGAAGTACATCGACTGAGCCGGAGACGCCCGATGCAGGAACCCCAGGCGCCCACGCCCTACGCACTGAAGGACAGCTTCGGGGCGGGTGGCCGTTTTCTGCTGACGCTGACGCGCCTGATGGCGATCGTCGGTGGCTTCATCTTCGTCGGCCTCGTCGTGATGTCGGTGATCTCCATCGTCGGCCGCAAGACGGTCGGCTTCGTCGTCCCGGGCGACGTGGAGGTGCTGCAGATGCTGGCGGCCGCCGCTTCCGCTTCATTCTTCCCCTACTGCCACCTGCTGCACGGCGATGTCAGGGTGGACTTCTTCACCCACAAGCTGCCGCAGAAGACGCTGTGGGCGATGGACGCCGTCGGTTCGCTGCTGGTCGGCCTGTTCGGCGCGCTGCTGGCCTGGCGCTCGTGGGCGGGAGCCATGACCGTCAAGGAATCCGGCGAGACCTCGATGATCCTGGCCTGGCCGGTGTGGATCCCGCAGGCCTTCATGGTGCCCGGCTTCGCCATGCTCGCCGTCGTCGGCGGCTACATGTTCGCGCACCAGATGCGCATGTCGCTGAGGGGACGGCCATGAGCGCCCCGCACGGCCGCCCGAAGGGGCGCCAGCCACGACATGGAGCCGCAAGGCGAACCGCCGTCACCCCCGCCCGTGGGGCGGGGGCCGGGGGGAGGGTGGTCCCATGAGCGGTACGAGCATCGGCTTCATCCTGTTCGGCATCCTCATGGCGCTCCTGGTGGTGCGCATTCCCATCGGCATCGCCATGTTCATGGTCGGCGCCGGCGGCTACCTCTACCTGATCGGCGACACCCTGCCGCTGCTCAATTCGCTGAAGAACCTGGCCTATGCCCGGCTCTCCAATTACGACCTGATCGTGATCCCGCTGTTCCTGCTGATGGGGCAGTTCGCCACCCACGGCGGCCTGTCGAAGGCGCTGTTCCGCTTCGTCTCGGCTTTCATCGGCCACCGCAAGGGCGGCGTCGCCATCGCCGCCATCGGCGCCTGCGCCGGCTTCGGCGCGATCTGCGGCTCCTCGCTCGCCACCGCGGCCACCATGGGCCAGGTGGCGCTGCCCGAGCTGCGCCGCTACGGCTACTCCGGCTCGCTCGCCACCGGCGCGCTGGCGGCGGGCGGCACGCTCGGCATCATGATCCCGCCCTCGGTGCCGCTGGTGATCTACGCCATCCTGACGCAGGAATCCATCGGCAAGCTGTTCATGGCGGCGATCGTGCCCGGCCTCATCGCCATGCTCGGCTACATGCTGGTAGTGCGCATCATCGTCACGCTCGATCCCGCCGCCGGTCCCGCCGGCCCGGCGGCCGGCTGGAAGGAGAAGCTCACCAGCCTCATCACGGTGCTGCCGGTGCTGCTGGTCTTTGTCGTGGTCATCGTCGGCATCTACGGCGGCTGGGCCAATCCGACCGAGGCGGCCGCCATCGGCGCCACCGCCTGCGGCATCCTCGCCGTGATCACCGGCGGGATGCGCCGGGAAGGACTGATGGAAAGCCTGGCCGGCACGGCGCAGGCGACGGCGATGATCTTTTTCGTGCTGCTCGGCGCCGACATGCTCAACACCGCGCTGGCGCTGTCGCAGATGCCGACCGAACTCGCCGAATGGGTCAGGAACAGCGGCCTCTCCCCGCTGCTGGTGATGGTGATGATCCTTGTCATCTACATCCTGCTCGGCTGCGTCATGGACTCGCTGGCGATGATCCTGCTCACCATTCCGATCTTCTACCCGATGGTGATGGGGCTGGACTACTGGGGCATGTCGCAGGTCGACAAGTCGGTCTGGTTCGGCATCCTCGCGCTGATGGTGGTGGAGATCGGCCTGGTGCACCCGCCGGTCGGCATGAACGTCTACATCATCAACCGGCTGGCCAGGGACGTGCCCCTGGTCGAGACGTTCAAGGGCGTGATTCCCTTCCTGCTGTCCGATTTCGTCCGCATCACCCTGCTGCTGTTTTTCCCGGTCATTTCGCTGTACCTGGTACGCACCTTTCAATAATGGAGGAGACACTCAGATGAAAACACGCAAGCTTGCCCAATACGCCGCCGCGGCGTTTTTCGCGGCCGGCGCCGGCGCCGCCGGTGCGCAGGAGGTTACGCTCCGGGTGCACCATTTCCTGCCGCCCGGTTCCAACGCCCACGCCAACCTGATCACCCCCTGGTGCGACAAGATCGCCAGGGAATCCGGCAACAAGCTCAAGTGCCAGATCTACCCGGCCATGCAGCTCGGCGGCACGCCGCCCCAGCTCTTCGACCAGGCCAAGGATGGCGTCGCCGACATCGTGTGGACCCTGCCGACCTACCAGGCGGGCCGCTTCACCAAGGCCGAGGTGTTCGAGCTGCCCTTCCTCACCAGGAACGCCGAGAACTCCAGCCCGGCGCTGTGGGAATACGTGCAGAAGAACGCCCTCGACGAGTTCAAGGGCACCCGGCTGATCTTCATGCACATGCACGACGGCGCCGTCTTCCATTTCGGCAAGGTCGGTCCGAAGACGCTGGAGGAGCTGAAGGGCCTCAAGGTGCGCACGCCGAGCCGTCTCGGCTCCAAGATGATCGAGGCGCTGGGCATGGTGCCGGTGCCGATGCCGGCGCCGCAGGTGCCCGAGGCGATTGCCAAGGGCGTGGTCGACGGCGCCAACATTCCGTGGGAAGTCATGACCCCCTTCAAGCTGCAGGAGATCACGAAGTACCACGTCGAGGTGCCGGCCGGCATGGCCAAGCCGGGCAACTCGATCTTCGCCTTCGCCATGAACCAGGCCAAATACGACAGCCTGCCGGCGGACCTGAAGAAGGTGATCGACGCCAACAGCGGCCTGGAGACCTCGAAGTGGGCCGGCAGGATCTTCGACCAGCCCGAGGTGCAGGCGCGCAAGATCGCGCAGGAGCGCAAGAACACCTTCATCACCATCACGCCGGCCGAGTATGAGCGATGGAAGAAGGCCACCGACCTGGTCGACGACGCCTGGATCAAGGAAGCCGCGGCCAAGGGCGCCAACGGCAAGGCGCTCTACGACGAGGCGGTCAGCCTGCTCAAGAAGTACGCCAACCCCTGAGCGCACAAGTCAGTTCCGCCGTGCCGGCGGGACTGACTTTTCCTGACAACGCAACATGACGGCCACAAGCAAACTGGATAGCGCAGCGAAGCCGGCGATCGGGCCGAGCGGCGATCTGTCGTCCGAACTGACGGCGCACGGCGCACGGCTGCTGCGCAATGCCACGGGCGGCGAGGTCATCGCGGAATTCCTCATCCATTGGGACGTGCCCTACGTCTTCGGCCTGTCCGGTTCCGAGGAGATCGGGCTGTGGGATGCGCTCGTCGATCGCGAGGAGCGCATCAGGTACGTCACGTGCCTTCATGAACACGTCGCGATGGCGATGGCCGACGGCTATGCCCGCGCGACAGGCAAGACCCCGCTGGTCGCCCTGCATTCGATCGCGGGTGTTGCGTATGCGTCCGGCCAGATGGTGGCCAGTTTCCGCGACCGCGTGCCGGTGGTCGTCATCGCCGGCAGGCAGTCGACGGATTTTCGCGGCCACGACGGCTTCCTCGAAGCCCCCAACCTGCACGTTTTTCCACAGCAATACACCCAGTGGACCTGGGACGTGATGGACCCGGCGACCATCGCGGCGACGCTGCGCCGCGCCGTGCTGCTGGCGGAAGCGCCGCCCGGCGGGCCGACCTTCGTCACTTTTTCCAAGGACCTCTTCGAACGGCGGATACCGCAGACGGAAATCCTGCCGCGCGGGAAATCGCGGGTCTCGCGCGCGTCCCTGCCGCCGGCCGGGCACGTGGACGCCATCGTCGAAGGGCTGCTCGCCGCCGAGCGGCCCGTGATCCTGCTCGGCAACGAAGCCATGCGGGAGGAAGTCAGCGGCGAGGTCATGGCCATCGCCGAGGCCGTCGGCGCGTTCGTCGTCACGTCGTGGGAAATGAGCATGGTCTATCCGACCAACCATCCGAGCTTCGCCGGCTCCGTCCTGGTGCAGGACCCGGAGCTGCCGCGCCGGGCCGACGTCTTCTGGAGCCTGGGCGGCCACATGTTCAAGCGGCCGAAGAACGAGGGCGTCGTCGTCGACCGCGCGGCCAGGATTTTCCATACCGGACTGGACGCCACGGAGGTCGCGCGCAATTACCCGGTCGACTCCGCGGCGCTCGCCAATATCAAGAGCGCCGCGGCGGCCGTGCTCGCTGCCCTGCGCGCGCGGAACCTGGACACGCCGTCCCTCCGCGCCCGGCGCAAGGGGATGCGGGACTACGCCGAGGCGAGAAGGAAGCGCCTGGCGGAGGCGCAGGCCCGCGCTGCCGGCAAGTCGCCCATTGCGCTGAGCCGGCTGTTCGGCGAGCTGGACAAGTGCATGGGCGGCGACGCCTCCGTCGTGCTGGAAACGGTGACGGCCTTCGACGTCGCGCAGGACTACCTGACCATCGACTGCAACACGCCTTATGAAAAGCGCCGGCGGGCCTACGGCACCTCCAGCGGCGTGCTGGGCTGGGGCCTGCCAGCTTCAATTGGCGTGGCCATCGGCAGCCCGGGCAGGGAAACCTGGTGCCTCGTCGGCGACGGCAGCGCCAATTTCGCCATCCAGGCGCTCTGGTCGGCCGCGCGCTACGAGGCGCCGATCGCCTACGTCATCGTGAACAACGGGCAGTACCAGGCCAACCGGATGAACATGGAGCGCTATCCCGGACGGATGCTCGCGACGGGACGCTATCCGGGCGTCTCGCTGGGCCATCCGGAGATCGATTTCGTCAGCCTGGCCAAGGGCTACGGCATCGAGGCCGAAACGGTGGCTGATCCCGAGCTTCTCGCCGCGGCGCTCGGCCGCGCCAAGGCGGCGATCGCGGAGGGCCGGCCCTACCTGGTGGATGTCAGGGTGGAAACGCGCTACGGGACGTTCGATCCCGACTGGGTCGGCCAGTTCTCCATCGCAAGGCAGTTATCGAAATGAATCGCCCTGCCAATCCATTGCAGTGGACCATCGGCCTCGTCGGCTACGGCGAGGTCGGCCGCATCCTCGCCGAGGACCTGCGCGCGCGCGGCGTGAATAATGTTCTGGCTTACGACATCAAGCAGGGCGGTCCTGACGAGGCGCCGCTGCGCGAACATGCGGCGCAGTTCGGCGTGCGGCTGGCGGCCTCGCACGCCCAACTGGCGGCGGCGTCCGACCTCGTCCTTTCCGCCGTCACCGCCAGCCAGGCCGTGCCGGTGGCCGAGGCTTGCGCCCCGGCGCTGCGTTCCGGCGCCTGGTTCCTCGATTTCAACTCGGCCTCGCCGGGGGCGAAGGTCCGCGCCGGCGGGATCGTCGTTGCCGCCGGTGGCCGCTATGTCGAGGGCGCGGTGATGACCTCGATCCCGCCCTACCGCATCCGCGTGCCGCTGCTGCTCGGCGGGCCCGATGCCGCCGCGCTGGTGCCGCTGCTCGATGCCCTCGGCTTCGACGCCAAGGTGGCGTCGGCGAAGCTGGGCGTCGCCTCCGCCACCAAGATGTGCCGCAGCGTGATGATCAAGGGACTGGAAGCCATGGTCATCGAGAGCTTTGCCGCCGCGCGCGCCTACGGCGTCGAGAACGAGGTGCTGGCTTCGCTTGCCGAGACTTTCCCGGGCATCGACTGGGAGAAGCAGGGCGCGTATTTCTTCCAAAGAGCTATTCAGCACGGCCGCCGCCGCGCCGAGGAGATGCGCGAAGCGGCGCAGACGGTGCGCGAGGCGGGGCTGGCGCCCTGGTCCGCCGCCGGCACCGCCGAGCGCCAGGCCTGGGTGGCGGATATCGCCGACCGGGGGTTGCTCGGCGACCGCAACGCCCCGCGGAAGGATTGGCGCGCAGACGCCGACCGCATTCTTGCCGTCTGCACCCCGTCATTCCCGCGAACGCGGGAATCCACAAACACTGACAAGGACGCTGGATCCCCGCTTCCGCGGGGATGACGGCGCATGACCATGGACCCCGACTGGCTGCCCTTCCACCCCAACCCCTCGAAGCCCGCCTTCAAGGTGCCGGCCGGCGCCGTCGACGCGCACTGCCACGTCTTCGGTCCCGAAGCGCAGTTCCCCTTCGCGCCGGAGCGCAAGTACACGCCCTGCGACGCCTCGAAGGAGCAGCTCTTCGCCCTGCGCGACTTCCTCGGCTTTTCGCGCAACGTCGTCGTGCAGGCCACCTGCCATGGCACCGACAACCGCGCCCTCGTCGATGCGCTGATGAACTCGCAGGGCAGGGCGCGCGGCGTCGCCTCGGTCGGACGCGACGTGACGGACGCCGAGCTGCGGGCGATGCACGCGGCCGGCGTGCGCGGCACGCGCTTCAATTTCGTAAAACGGCTGGTGGACTTCACGCCGCGCGAAGTGCTGGCCGAGATCGCCGGACGCATCGCGCCGCTCGGCTGGCACGTGGTGGTGTACTTCGAGGCGCAGGACCTGCCGGAGCTGTGGGACTTCTTCACGACGTTGCCGACAGTCGTGGTGGTCGACCACATGGGCCGCCCCGATGTGGCGAGGCCCGTCGACGGCCCGGCGTTCGAACTGTTCGTGAAACTGCTGCGCGAACATCCCAACGTCTGGTCGAAGGTGAGCTGCCCGGAACGGCTGTCGAAATCCGGCCCGCCAAGTTACGATGACGTGGTGCCTTTCGCGCGGCGCATCGTCGAGACTTTCCCCGACCGCGTGCTGTGGGGCACCGACTGGCCGCACCCGAACATGAAAAGCCACATGCCCGACGACGGCAAGCTGGTGGATTTCCTGCCGAAGATCGCCGTCACCCCCGAACTGCAGCGCAGGCTGCTGGTCGACAATCCCCTGCGGCTCTACTGGCCGGAGGAGTGCGCGTGAGGGTCGATATCGCCATGGTAGGTCGGGCTTCAGCCCGACTACGGCGGAAGCGTCGGCCTGAAGGCCGACCAACATTGAAGGAGTGCTGATATGGCCCTGGAAAAACCCTACAAGGACATCCCCGGCACGACGATCTTCGACGCCGAGCAGTCGCGCAAGGGCTACCACCTCAACCAGTTCTGCATGTCGCTGATGAAGGCGGAGAACCGCGCCCGCTTCAAGGCCGACGAGCGCGCCTACCTCGACGAATGGCCGATGACGGAGGAGCAGAAGCAGGCGGTGCTGGCGCGCGACCTCAACTGGTGCATCCACCTCGGCGGCAACATCTATTTCCTCGCCAAGATCGGCGCCACCGACGGCAAGAGCTTCCAGCAGATGGCCGGCAGCATGACCGGCATGAGCGAGGAGGAATACCGCGACATGATGATCGCCGGCGGGCGCTCCATCGAGGGCAACCGCAGCATCGGGGAGAAGAAATAATGGCCCGCATTACTGCCAGCGTATACACCTCCCACGTGCCCGCCATCGGCGCCGCGCTCGACCAGGGCAAGACCGGCGAGCCCTACTGGCAGAAAGTGTTCAGCGGCTACGAGTTCTCCAAGGCCTGGCTGCGCGAGAACACGCCCGACGTCATCTTCCTGGTCTACAACGACCACGCCACGGCCTTCAGCCTGGAGATGATCCCGACCTTCGCCATCGGTTGCGCGACGGAGTTCAAGCCGGCCGACGAGGGCTGGGGGCCGCGCCCGGTGCCGGTGGTGCAGGGGCACCCGGAGCTCGCCGCCCACATCGCCCAGTCGGTGATCCAGGACGACTTCGACCTGACCATCGTCAACAGGATGGACGTCGACCACGGCCTCACCGTGCCGCTGTCGCTGATGTGCGGCCAGCCCCAGGCATGGCCGTGCCCGGTGATTCCCTTCGCGGTGAACGTGGTGCAGTACCCGGCGCCCTCGGGTCGCCGCTGCTTCAACCTCGGCCGCGCCATCCGCAAGGCCGTCGAATCCTACGACGCGCCGCTCAAGGTGCAGGTCTGGGGCACCGGCGGCATGAGCCACCAGTTGCAGGGGCCTCGCGCCGGCCTCATCAACCGCGCGTTCGACAACGCTTTCCTCGACCGGCTGATCGCCGATCCGGCCGGCCTGTCGCAGATGCCGCACATCGACTACGTGCGCGAGGCCGGCTCGGAAGGCATCGAGCTGGTGATGTGGCTGATCGCGCGGGGCGCGATGTCCGACGAATTTGACAACAAAGCGCCCAAAGTGGCGCACCGCTTCTATCATGTCCCGGCGAGCAATACCGCCGTGGGCCATCTGATTCTGGAGAACCAATAATGGGCAAAAGCATAAAGGTCGCGCTGGCCGGCGCCGGCGCCTTCGGCATCAAGCACCTCGATGCGATCAGGCTGATCGACGGCGTCGAGGTGGTGTCGCTGGTCAGCCGCGAGCTGGCGAAGACGAAGGAAGTCGCCGACCAGTACGGCATCGGCCACGTCGCCACCGACCTCGCCGACAGCCTGGCGCTGAAGGAAGTCGACGCCGTGATCCTGTGCACGCCGACGCAACTGCACGCCGCCCAGGCCATGCAGTGCCTGCAGGCCGGCAAGCACGTGCAGGTGGAGATCCCGCTGGCCGACAGTCTGAAGGGCGCCGAGGAAGTGGCGGCGCTGCAGAAGCGGACCGGCCTGGTGGCCATGTGCGGCCACACGCGCCGCTTCAACCCCAGCCACCAGTGGGTGCACAGGAAAATCCAGGCGAAGGAGTTCGCCATCCAGCAGATGGACGTGCAGACCTACTTCTTCCGCCGCTCGAACATGAATGCGCTGGGGCAGGCGCGCAGCTGGACCGACCACCTGCTGTGGCACCACGCGGCGCACACGGTCGACCTCTTCGCCTGGCAGACCGGCGGCGACATCGTGCAGGCCAACGCCATCCAGGGGCCGATCCATCCGGCGCTCGGCATCGCCATGGACATGTCGATCCAGCTGAAGAGCGGCACCGGCGCCATCTGCACGCTGTCGCTCTCGTTCAACAACGACGGCCCGCTCGGCACTTTCTTCCGTTACATTGGCGACACGGGAACCTATATTGCGCGCTACGATGATCTGGTCGACGGCAAGGACAACAAGATCGATGTATCAAAAGTTGACGTGTCAATGAATGGCATCGAGTTGCAGGATCGGGAGTTTTTCGCCGCCATCCGCGAGAATCGGGAACCGAATGCCGCCGTTGCGCAGGTTTTGCCTTGCTACCGTGTATTGAATCTGTTAGAAAGCCAATTGTTAGATTCACAACCAAAGAGCGCCTGAGCGCCGATCATCCATCAACCGAAGAAATAGAGGAGGCAACATGAAACTCATGCAAACGATGCTGGCGGTCGCCATCGGGGCCGTGGCGTGGCAGACGGCTTTTGCCGCGGACGTGACGCTGCGCTTCCACCAGTTCCTGCCGCCCCAGGCGACGATTCCTGCGAAAGCCATCGCGCCCTGGGCGCAAAAGGTCGAGAAGGAGAGCGGCGGCCGCATCAAGGTGCAGCACTTCCCGAGCATGCAGCTCGGCGGCAAGCCGCCGGAACTCTACGACCAGGCCAAGGACGGCGTCGCCGACATCGTGTGGACCGTGCTCGGCTACACGCCCGGCCGCTTCCCGAAGACCGAGGCGTTCGAGCTGCCGTTCAACAGCGGCCTCGCCGAGCCGGCTTCGCGCGCCTTCCAGGAATTCGTCGAAAAATATGCGATGGACGAATTCAAGGACGTCAAGGTCATCGCGGTGCACGTGCACGGCCCCGGCCTGATCCACAGCAAGGATCCGGTCACCAAGCTCGAAGACCTGAAGGGCATGAAGGTGCGCGGCGGCTCGCGCATCGTCAACATCATGCTCGAGCAGCTCGGCGCCACGCCCGTCGGCATGCCCGTGCCGGCCGTCAGCGAAGCCCTCTCCAAGGGCGTCATCAGCGCCACGACGATCCCCTGGGAAGTCACTCCGGCGCTGAAGGTGCAGCAGATCGTCAAGAACCACACCGGCTTCGCCGGGCAGCAGGGTCTTTACACCCAGACCTTCGTGGTGGCGATGAACAAGGGCGCCTACGACAAGCTGCCGGCGGACCTGAAGAAGGTCATCGATGCCAACAGCGGCGCGGAAACGGCGGCGCTGTTCGGCCGCGCCATGGACGAGGGCGACAAGGTCGGCCTGGCGCTGGCGCAGAAGGCCGGCAACAAGATCATCATGCTCGATGCCGTGGAGACCCAGACCTGGCGGCGCACCGCCGCAGCCGTGCGCGGCATCTGGTACAAGGAAGTGGGCGCCAAGGGCATCGACGGTCCGAAGCTCGCGGCCGAAGCCGAGGCGCTCATCGCCAAGCACACCAAGAAGTAACGAATATATTTTCATTTTGCCGTCACGGTGGCCGTCTGGCCACCGTGACGGAGGATAGGTATTGACTTATGGGCAAGCTCATCTATGACGTAAGCCGCGTCATGGCCTGGTTCGGCGGCCTGGTCCTGACCCTGGTGGCGGTCATCAGCGTCTTCAGCATTGCCGGGCGCGCGCTCAGCTTCGCCGGCCTCGGACCGGTTCCCGGCGACTTCGAGCTGGTCGAAGCCGGCACCGCGCTCGCCGTTTTCTGCTTTCTTCCCTGGTGCCATCTGAAGCGCAGCCACGCCGATGTGGCGATGCTCTGGCATGCCTATCCGGCGCCGATGCGCCGGGCGCTCGAGATCCTCGGCGACGCGCTGATGTTCGCTGTCTGGGCGCTCCTCATCTGGCGCATGGGCCTGGCTACCCACGAATACAGCGTGAACAACGAGGTCAGCTTCATCCTGCAGATGCCGGTCTGGTGGGGCTATGCCGCCTCGCTGCTGCCAGCGCTGCTCGGCTGCGTGGTGTACGCCTGGCGCCTGCTCGAAACCCTGGGCCTGGCGGCGCCGCAGGACGGCTTCACGACGGCAGAGGGGGGGCATTGATGGATCCGCTCGCACTCGCCGCCTGGTCCTTTCCGGTCCTGCTGCTGCTGATTTTTCTGCGCGTACCGATCGGCCTGTCGATGCTGGCATTGGGACTCGCCGGCTCCTGGCTGGTCTACGGCAGCGCCGCGCCGCTGCTCAACCAGATGAAGACCATGGCCTACAGCCAGTTCTCCAGCCATTCGCTGTCGATCGTGCCGCTGTTCCTGCTGATGGGACAGTTCGCCTCGCTCGGCGGCATGTCGCAGGCGCTGTTCAAGGCGGCCGAGGCCTTTCTCGGCCATCGCAAGGGCGGCATCGCCATGGCGGCGATCGGCGCCTGCGCCGGCTTCGGCTCGATCTGCGGCTCTTCGCTCGCCACTGCGGCGACGATGGGCCAGGTGGCGCTGCCCGAACTGCGCAAGGCCGGCTACGACGGCGGGCTGGCCAGCGGCGCGCTGGCGGCCGGCGGCACGCTCGGCATCCTCATCCCGCCCTCGATCGTGCTCGTCATCTACGCCATCCTGGCCGAACAGAACATCGCCAAGCTGTTCGCCGCCGCCTTCATACCGGGCATCCTGGCCGCCATCGGCTACATGCTGGTCATCAACATCGTGGTTCGCCTGAACCCCGCTCATGGCGGACGCCAGCTCGAGCCGATGCCCTGGGCGGGGCGCATGCGCGCGATGCGCGCAGTCTGGCCGGTGATCATGATCTTCGTCATCGTCATCGGCGGCATCTACACGGGGATATTCACGCCCACCGAAGGCGCCGCAGTGGGCGCCGTGGCCACCGGCCTGCTGGCCTGGATGAAAGGCGGCCTCGGGCGCAAGAGCCTGCTGCGGGCCTTCGAGGCCACGGCGGGCGGCACCGCCATGGTGTTCATGATCGTGCTCGGCGCCGCCGCCTACAACACCTTTCTCGCGCTGTCGCAGCTGCCGCAGGAACTGGCCACCTGGGTCGGCGGCCTCGGCCTGAGCGCCTACGCCGTGCTGTGGACGATCATCGTCTTCTACCTGATCTTCGGCTGCGTGATGGACTCGCTGTCGATGATTCTGCTGACCATCCCGATCTTCTTCCCGATGTTTACCGGCTTGGACTTCGGACTCCCGCCCGAGGAGGCGGCAATCTGGTTCGGCATCCTGGTGCTGATTGTCGTCGAGGTCGGACTGATCACGCCGCCGGTGGGCATGAACCTCTTCGTCATCCAGTCGATGGCGCCGGACATCGCCATCCGCGACACCTATCGCGGCGTCTGGCCCTTCGTCGCCAGCGACCTGCTGCGCGTGACCCTCCTGGTGTACCTGCCCTCGATCACGCTGTTCGTCCTGAGGTTCTGACATGCTGCAGCGCCGCCTCGGCCCCTTCGGCGTCTCGGCCCTCGGGCTGGGCTGCATGAACCTCAGCCACGCCTACGGCACGCCGCCGCCGGCGGAGGCGGCCGGGGCGCTGCTGCTGCGCGCCCTCGACCGCGGCATCACCCACTTCGACACCGCGGCCCTGTACGGCTTCGGCGCCAACGAGACCCTGCTCGGCAAGGTGCTGAAACCGCACCGGCAGAAGATCGTGCTGGCCAGCAAGTGCGGCATGACCGGGGTGGACGGCAAGCGCGTCATCGACGGCCGGCCGGAGACGCTCAGGCGCACCTGCGAGGAAAGCCTGCAGCGCCTGCGGACGGACGTCATCGACCTCTACTACCTGCACCGCTGGGACAAGCAGGTGCCGATCGAGGACAGCGTCGGCGCGCTGGCCGACCTGGCGCGCGCCGGCAA
Source organism: Rhodocyclales bacterium (assembly GCA_016214145.1). Classification (GTDB taxonomy): domain Bacteria; phylum Pseudomonadota; class Gammaproteobacteria; order Burkholderiales; family Rhodocyclaceae; genus Desulfobacillus. The sequence goes on along the minus strand of JACRPA010000002.1, from coordinate 513,472 downwards.
GGTGAAGGCCATCGGCCTGTCGGAAGTCTCGGCCGCCACGCTGCGGCGCGCCCATGCGGTGCATCCGATCGCGGCGCTGCAGACGGAATATTCGTTGTGGACGCGCAACCCGGAGATTGCCGTGCTGGAGGCCTGCCGCGAGCTGGGCACGGCCTTCGTCGCCTTCAGCCCGCTCGCCCGCGCCTTCCTCACCGGCACGCTGCGCGACCCGGAAATGGAACTCGAGGCGAAGGACATCCGCCGCCACATGCCGCGCTTCGAGCCGGCCAACTACGCGAAGAACCTCGAACTGCTGGCGGAGTACCGCCGCATCGCCGACGCTGCCGGCTGCACGCCGGCGCAGCTCGCCCTGGCCTGGCTGCTGGCGAAGGGCGACGACATCATTCCGCTCTTCGGCACCCGGCAGCCGGAGCATCTCGACGAGAACGCCGGGAGCGCTGCCGTGAAACTGGAGCGCGGCATCGTCGATCGGCTCGATGCGCTCATCAACCAGCGGACGGTGGCGGGGCCGCGCTACAGCGCGGCGACGCAGCAGGAAGTCGACACGGAAACCTTCCCGGCCTAGCTGCGGCGCTGCCGCCCGCCCGGCCAGGCGCGCGCGGTCATCCCCGCCTGTAGCTCTGCAGGCCCGGCTTGATCGACTTCTCGTCGAGGAACTGCTTCAGTCCTTCCGCCATGCCCTTTTCCTGGTCGCGCTGGTAGCACTGGTCGGCCTTGGCGTACAGGTAGTCCTCGTTCTGGTGCCAGGTCAGCTCGCGGCAGCGCTTGAAGCCGTGCTTGGTGATGCGCAGCACCGTCGGATTCTTCTCCAGCAGCTTTTTCGCGAGGGCCGTCACCTCGCCGCGCAGCGCCTGCCGCGGCACGCTCCTGTTCACCAGCCCCATCTGCGCCGCCTGGATGCCGGTGAAAGTTTCTCCCGTCATGATGTAGTGCAGCGCGGCGCGCTGGCCCATGGTGTCGGCCACCGCCTTGCTCACCAGGTTGCCCGGCGGGATGCCCCAATTGATTTCCGACAGGCCGAAGACCGCCTCGTCGGCGGCGATGGCCAGGTCGCAGGCGACCAGCGGCGTGAAGGCGCCGCCGAAGCACCAGCCGTTGACCATGGCGATGGTCGGCTTGTTGTAGAAGCGCAGCTGCTGCCACTGCCAGCGGGAGGCCTCGCGCCGCACGCGCTCCTGCTGGATGTCCGATTTGCCCTCGGCCTCGCGGAAATACTCCTTCAGGTCCATGCCCGCCGACCAGGACTCGCCGGCGCCGGTCAGCACCAGCACCCTGGCGCCGTCGTCGGTTTCCAGGGCGTCGAGCACCTCAGCCATCTCGCGGTTGAGCGTGGGGCTCATGGCGTTGCGCTTTTCCGGGCGATTCAGCGTCACCCAGGCGATGCCGTCCTGCACTTCCGCCGTGACGGCGGTCCAGCGTCCTTCGTAGCTGCTCATGGTTCGTTCTCCTCGTGTCCTGTCGCTCCGTGGACCCCATTATTGTTTCGGCGGAATGATTTATCTATGGAAGGAGGCATATAGGAGATATACGGAAAATGGATAACTGCTAGAGCGCGGCGGCCCTTCTTGGCCCGGCCTGACCGGGCGAGAATTCACACCGGGCGGCCGAAGTTGCCGCCTGCCGTTCCGATCCAGGAGACCAACCATGAACTCGGGCAAACAGAAGCGCGAGATTCCCGGCACGACGATGTTCGACGGGGACCAGGCGCGCAAGGGCTACGCGCTCAACAAGATGTGCTTTTCCTTCAACTCGGCGGAGAACCGCGCCGAATTCCTGCGCGACCAGGACGCCTACTGCGCGAAATACGGGCTGAACGCGCAGCAGCGGGAGGCGGTGCGCAACCTCAACGTGCTGCAGCTGATCGCAGCGGGCGGCAACACCTATTTCCTGGCCAAGCTGGGCGGCATCTTCGGGCTCGACATGCAGGACATCGGCGCGCAGCAGACCGGCATGACCAAGGATGAATTCAAGGCGAAGCTCGTCGAAGCGGGAAGGAGATAGCGATGGCCAGGATCGTCGGCGGCATCAACGTCACCCACGTGCCCTACATCGGGCGCGCCATTGCCAACAACCTGCAGCAGGATCCCTACTGGAAGCCCTTCTTCGACGGCTTTCCGCCCGTTCATGAATGGCTGGCGAAGGTCAGGCCGGACGTCGCCGTGGTCATCTACAACGACCACGGGCTGAACTTCTTCCTCGACAAGATGCCGACCTTCTCGGTCGGCGCCGCGCCCGAGTACCAGAACGCGGACGAGGGCTGGGGCATCCCGACCCTGCCGCCGTACCGCGGCGACCAGGACCTCTCCTGGCACATGATCGAATCGCTGGTCGAGGAGGAGTTCGACATCGTCACCTGCCAGGAGATGCTGGTTGACCACGCCTTCACGCTGCCGCTCGAGCTGCTCTGGCCCGGCCGGAAGAGCTGCCCCGTGCGCACCGTGCCGGTGTGCATCAACACCGTGCAGTTCCCGCTGCCGACGGCGGCGCGCTGCTTCAAGTTCGGCCAGGCCATCGGCCGCGCCATCGAGTCCTGGGACAGCGATGCGCGGGTGGTGGTCATCGGCACCGGCGGCCTCTCGCACCAGCTCGACGGCCAGCGCGCCGGCTTCATCAACAAGGAATTCGACCTGATGTTCATGGAAAAGCTCGTCAGCGATCCGCTGTGGGTGACGCGCTACTCGATTCCGGACCTGGTCGAGCTGACCGGCACGCAGGGCGTCGAGCTGCTGATGTGGCTGACGACGCGCGGCGCGCTGCTGGGCGAAGTCGCCAGGGTGCATTCCAACTACCACATCCCCATTTCCAACACCGCCTCCGGCCTGATGGTCATGGAAGGCGTTTGATGCAGAGGACAGCATGAGAACACAAGTCGCCATCGTCGGCGCCGGCCCCTCGGGGCTCATCCTCGGCCAGCTGCTGCACAAGGCCGGCATCGACGCCGTCATCCTGGAGGCGCAAACGCCCGAGTACGTGCTGGGCCGCATCCGCGCCGGCGTGCTCGAGCAGGTCGCCGTCGACCTCCTCGACGAGGCCGGCGTAGGCAGCCGCATGCACGCCGAGGGCCTGCCGCACGACGGCTTCGACCTGCTCATCGGCGGCGTCCGCCACCGCATCGACCTCGCCGGCCTCACCGGCGGCAAGCGGGTGATGGTGTACGGCCAGACCGAACTCACCAGGGACCTGATGGACGCCCGCGCCGCCGCCGGATTGAAGACGGTGTACGAGGCGAAGGACGTCAGCGTGCACGACTTCGGCGGCACGCGGCCGCACGTGCGCTACGTCAAGGACGGCGCCGCGCACGAGATCGACTGCGACTTCATCGCCGGCTGCGACGGCTTCCACGGCGTCTGCCGCGCCAGCGTGCCGAAGAACGCCATCGCCAACTTCGAGCGCGTCTATCCCTTCGGCTGGCTGGGCCTGCTGTCGGAAACCCCGCCGGTGTCGGAGGAACTGATCTATGCGAAGACCGAACGCGGCTTCGCCCTCTGCAGCATGCGATCGCACACGCGCAGCCGCTACTACGTGCAGGTGCCGCTGACCGAGAAGGTGGAGAACTGGTCCGACGCGAAGTTCTGGGACGAGCTGCGCCGCCGCCTCGACCCGCAGGCGAACGAGCGGCTCGTCACCGGCCCGTCGATCGAGAAGAGCATCGCGCCGCTGCGCAGCTTCGTCGCCGAGCCGATGCGCTTCGGCCGCATGTTCCTCGCCGGCGACGCCGCCCACATCGTGCCGCCGACCGGCGCCAAGGGACTCAACCTCGCCGCCACCGACGTGCGCTGTCTGTCGCGCGCGCTGATCGAGTTCTACGCGGGAAGCGAGGCGGGCATCGACCGCTATTCCGCGCGCTGCCTGCGCCGCATCTGGAAGGCCGAGCGCTTCTCCTGGTGGATGACCATGCTGCTGCACACCTTCCCCGACACCAATCCCTTCGAACAACGGGCGCTGGACGCGGAGCTGGACTACGTCGTGCATTCCCTCGCCGGACGCACGACGATGGCGGAGAACTACGTGGGGTTGCCCTTCGAGGATTGAAACGGGACTAAGCCGACACTCCAACCTAAGGAAATATAAAGACAAATTTCTTGTTGTCAGATTAGGCTTTTTGTGAGACGCTTAATTGAACATATTAAGCGTGAATATCGAGCCTTATGCCAGGAAGTCTTGAAATCCCGTTGCACGAAGTCCAGCGCCGTCTGGCAGTCGACAACCCATGGTGGAAATCCGGTCAAGGCATCGATGCCGAAGAGCGCCAGTGGCCGCGCCGCGCCTATTTCCCGCATTTCTCCCGGCTCGCACTCGATATCGCGGTGCGCCGTGCGGTAGTGCTTATCGGCCCGCGCCGAGTGGGCAAAACCGTCATGCTCAAGCATCTCATCCAGCAATTGCTGGATGAGGGCTGCGCCGGCACCTCCATTCTGTTCGTTTCGCTGGATACGCCGCTCTATTCGGGACACTCCCTCGAGAGCATGGTCAGGCTGTTTTCCGACCTGCACCGGCATCCGTCGGAGCAACCTCTTTGGGTACTGTTCGACGAGGTGCAGTATCTGAAGGACTGGGAAGTGCACCTCAAGTCGCTCGTTGACACCTTCCCGCGCATCCGCTTCATTGCAAGCGGTTCGGCTGCAGCCGCATTACGCATGAAAAGCCGTGAATCGGGCGCGGGCCGCTTTACCGAATTCGTCCTGCCGCCGCTGACTTTCGCCGAATACCTTGTCTTCGCCGGCAGCGAGGCAGAGCTCATAACGGAGCGTGATGGCGCCGATGTCGCTGTACCTGCATACCACGCTACCGACATCGAGGCGCTCAACAACGAATTCGTGAATTATCTGAACTTCGGAGGTTTTCCGGAGGCGGTCATGAACCCCGCCGTGCGCGCCAATCCATCGCGTTTCCTGCGGCAGGACATCATCGACAAGGTGTTGCTGAAGGACTTGCCGAGCCTCTACGGCATAACCGATACACAGGAACTTAACCGGTTCTTCAACGTGCTGGCCTTCAATACGGGAGACGAGTTCGGATTGGAGGCCATGTCGAAACATACCGGCATCGGCAAGGCAAGACTATCCGAATACATCGAGTATCTCGAAGCTGCGTTTCTCGTGCGGCGCGTGCATAGGATCGACGAGAACGCGCTTCGCATGCAGCGGGCCCGCACGTTCAAGATCTACCTCACCAATCCTTCCATTCGTGCAGCGCTGTTCGGTTTTGTTGGCCCCGAAGACCATGCAATGGGAAATCTTGCCGAAACCGCCATATGGAGCCAGTGGCTGCACAGCACCAGCGTAAGCCGCTCACTGCATTACGCGCGTTGGAAGGCCGGCCGCCAGGACATGGAGGTCGATATCGTTTCGCTCGATTCGCGTACGCAAAAACCTCGCTTTGCGGTGGAGATCAAATGGTCGGACCGGGCCCCAGGTCAATTACAGGAGCTTCGTGGCATTCGCGAGTTGGCATTGCGGCACAAATTGGCGCGCCGCCCCCTTGTCACCACGCGAACCTACGCAGGGGAAGCCGATATCGATGGCGTGATCCTGGAGTTCGTCCCGGTCGCACTGCATTGCTACACGATTGCGCGCAATCTGCTGCGGCAGGCCGTTTGAATGAGGCGCCGTCCCGCAGCGACTGACTTTCAGTTCCGGCGTAACGCCCGCTGACGCGGGCATTAGCCTGCTCTGAAACTCCGCCTCGCACTGTTTTACCCGGCGATCATTTCGCTATGGCCGAGCACATAGGCGAAATCCGCCGCGGCGAGCGCCTGAAAGGTAATTGAACTCCTCGCACCTGCGCCGGAGTTCTTCCGGCTCCGAACTCGACTACATCGTGCATTCCCTCGCCGGGCGCACGGCCATGGCGACGGTCCGTCAGGCTGGAACAACCATATTGACACGCTTCCAAAATTGTATACAATTTGTATTCAATATCGTGTAGCTGCATAGGGGGCGTTCCCATGGGCCAGGCCAAACACCAGACCAGCTTTCCGCTCAATGCCTGGTATGCCGTCGCCTACGACGTCGAGGTCAGGCGTGAGTTGATGTCCCGCACTGTCTGCAATACAAAGGTGGTCATTTACCGCCGGGCGGACAATACCCCCGTGGTGCTGGAGGACGCCTGCTGGCACCGCTTGCTGCCGCTCTCGAAGGGGCGGCTCGACGGCGACAATCTCGTCTGCGGATATCATGGTCTGGTATTCAATTCCGGGGGCAGATGTATACAAATGCCCTCCCAGGACACGCTCAATCCTTCAGCCTGCGTGCGGGCATTCCCGGCCGTCGAGCGCCATCGTTTCATCTGGGTCTGGATGGGCGATCCCGCCCTGGCCGATCCCGAGCGAATTCCCGACATGCACTGGAACGACGATCCCGCCTGGGCCGGCGACGGCAAGGTGATCCACGTCAGGTGCGACTATCGCCTGGTGATCGACAACCTCATGGACCTGACCCACGAGGCGTTCGTGCATGGATCGAGCATCGGCAACCGCGCGGTGGCCGAGGCGCCTTTCGACGTCACGCATACCGACGAGACGGCCACGGTGACGCGCTGGATGCTGGATATCGATCCGCCGCCGTTCTGGGCCTTCCAGTTGCGCAAGAAGACCGGGAGCGTGGTCAGAAGCGACCGCTGGCAGATCATCCGTTTCGAGGCGCCCTGCACGGTGACCATCGATGTCGGCGTCGCGCCGGCCGGCACGGGAGCGCCGCAGGGCGACCGCGCGCAGGGCGTCAATGGCTATGTCCTCAACACCATCACGCCGGAGACGGAAACCTCCTGCCACTACTTCTGGGCCTTCTGCCGCAACTACAGCCTGCACGAGCAGGGGCTCACGCAGACACTGCGGGAAGGCGTCACGCGCGTGTTCGGCGAGGACGAGTTAATCCTCGAGGCCCAGCAGCAGGCCATCCTCGACCACCCGGACAAGGTCTTCTACAACCTGAACATCGATGCCGGCGCGATGTGGGCGCGCCGCATCATCGACCGCATGGTCGCGGCGGAGCAGGGCGGAGCGCCGGCCGCGGAACCGGCAGCGCCGCGGCGAGCGGCGGGACACTGAAAAGGAGGCAGCCATGGCACAACCCATCCCTTTGCAAAAGGACCCCTCCCAGGCCGACCGCGCCCTGCTCGGCATCCGCGACCTGGTGTTTCGCGGCGAATTCAAGGCGGGAGAGCGGCTGCCCGAACTGGCGCTGGTCGAACTGCTCGGCGTGTCGCGCACGCCGATCCGGGCGGCACTGCAGGCGCTGGCCGAGGAAGGGCTGCTCGAGGCATCCCAGCCGACCGGCTATACGGTGCGCGGCTTCAGCGAAACCGAAATCGCCGACGCCATCGAGGTGCGCGGCACCCTGGAGGCGCTGGCGGCCCGCATGGCGGCCGAACGCGGCGTGTCCGGATCGTATCTCGCCGCGATGTCGGATTGCCTGGACCGCATCGAAGAACTGCTGGCCAAGGCCAAGCCGGGGCGCGACTTCCTCGCGCAGTACAGCCAGCTCAACAACCAGTTCCATGAAATGCTGGTCGCGGCATCCGGCAGCGAAATCGTCGCCCGCGCCCTGGCGCGCGCCAGTTCCCTGCCCTTCGCCGGCCACAATGCCTTCGTCTCGATCCAGGGGCGGATTCCCGGTTCGCTGGAAATCTTCCGGGCCGCCCAGCGCCAGCATCGCGAGATTCTCGAAGCCATCGAGGCACGTTCCAGCGCGCGCGTCGAGCCCCTGGTGAAGGAGCACGCGCGCATCGCGCACAAGAATCTCCAACTGGTACTGCAGAACAACGAGGCCATGAAGAACCTGCCCGGCGCGCCGCTCATCCGCCGCCGGCCCTGATCCACGGGAAGCGCGACATGAAATTCCTCGATACCTGGACGCGGGCGACCGTGGCATCCACCCGCGACCTGACGCCGACCATCCGCCTCTTCGAACTCCAGCCCGCCGGCCGCCTTCCGGAGTGGACGCCGGGAGCGCATGTCCGCGTGCGCGTGACGATCGACGGCCGGCCGGCAGTCCGCTGCTATTCCCTCATCGATGACGGCAGCGGCGATGCGCGGCTGCGCATCGCCGTGAAGCTGTCGGAGAACGGCCTCGGCGGCTCGCGCGCCATGTGGGCGCTCCAGTCCGGCGAAAGCATTGAAATCTCCGAGCCCGACAACCATTTCGAGCTCGGCCTCGCCGCCCCGTCCTACACCCTGGTGGCGGGCGGCGTCGGCATCACGCCGCTGGTGAGCATGGCCCGCTTCCTGGTGCGCAGCGGCCGCCCGCTGCGCTTCCACTACAGCGTGCGCAGCCGGGAGGAAGCCGCCTTCGCCGAGCTGCTCCGCGCCTGGCTCGGCGAGGCCTTTCACCTGTGCGTGGAAAACGAATCCGGCAGGCTCGACTTCGCGCGGATCGTCGAGCCGATCCCGGCGGAAGGCGAGCTCTATTTCTGCGGCCCGATCGGCATGCTGGAGGCGGCGCGCAAGGCCTGGGAAGCCGGCGGCCGGCCCGCGTCGCTGCTGCGCTACGAATCCTTCGCCTCCAGCGGCCATTACGCCAACCAGGCCTTCACGGCGGTGCTGCCGCGCTTCGGCCGCGAGCTCCGGGTGCCGGCGCACCAGACCTTGCTCTCCGCGCTCGAAGAGGCCGGCATCGAAGTCCTCGCCGATTGCCGGCGCGGCGAATGCGGCCTGTGCGCTATCGACATCCTGGCCTGCGATGCGCCGGTGGACCACCGCGACGTTTTCCTCAGCGAGGAGCAGAAGGCCGCCAACCGCAAGCTCTGCGCCTGCGTGTCGCGGCCGGCCGGCGGCAGGATCGAGATCGATACCGCCTACCGCGGCCCGGTGACGGCCTGAGCGGGCGCAGCCGCCATGTACGCCGCCCGCCTCTGGTCCGTCCGTCACGCCCGCGGCCTGCACCGCGTATATGAGTATTTCTCGCGCCTGGCCCCTGCGTTTGCGCCGCTGCTGCGCTTCATCGGCGAGCGGCGCGCCGAGGCCATGCTGCATCCCCTGGAGCGGGCGGCCAAGGACTTCATGTTCGACTGCCGCGAATGCGGCCAGTGCGTCCTCTCGGCCACCGGCATGGCCTGCCCGATGAACTGCCCCAAGGAGATGCGCAACGGCCCCTGCGGTGGAGTGCGCGAGGGCGGCCATTGCGAGGTGCAGCCCGGCATGCGCTGCGTCTGGGTCGAGGCCACCGAAGGCACCAAGCGCATTGCCCCCGATCATCTTGCCCATCCGACGCCCCTGCTGCCGGCCATCGATGTGCGCAAGCAGGGCAGCTCCACCTGGATACAGGTCATCCGGGGACGCCCCGACCCGGCCTTCCAGCCGCCGGTGGACGGGCGCACCGTCGCCGATGCCCGGCCCGGCAGCTTCGAGCAGGCCTGCAACTCGGGCCGCTTCGTCGTCACGGTGGAAGTGGCGCCGCCCGACTCGGCCGATCCGCAGGCGCTGCTCGCCCGGGCCGGCAAGTTCCAGGGGCTGGTGGACGCCATCAACATCACGGATGGCGCGGGCGGCAACTGCCACATGTCGAGCGTGGCGGCCTCGGCCATTCTCGCCGCCCACGGCCTTGCCCCGGTGTACCAGATCGCCTGCCGTGACAGGAACCGCATCGCCATCCAGGGCGACATGCTCGGGGCCGCGGCCCTGGGGGTGAAGAACATTCTCTGCATCACCGGCGACGACGTCAGCCAGGGCGACCATCCCCAGGCCAAGCCGGTGTTCGACCTCGATGCCGTATCCCTGCTGCACATCGCCCGCGGCATGTGCGACCGCGGCGAATACGCCTCGGGGCGCAAGCTGGAGATGCCGCCCGACTTCTTCGTCGGCGCCACGGCGAATCCCTTCGTGCCGCCCTACGCCGACCGCATCGCCAACCTGGAAAAGAAGGTCGTTGCCGGCGCCCGCTTCATCCAGACCCAGTTCTGTTTCGACGTGGGCCTGTTCGAGGCCTTCATGCGGGAAGTGCGCCGGCGCGAGCTGCACCGGCGCGCGCGCATCATCGTCGGCGTCGGCACCCTGGGTTCGGCGCGCGCCCTGCGCTGGATGGCCGCGCACGTGCCCGGCGTGCACGTGCCTGAACGCCTGCTGGCGCGCATTGCCGTTGCCGGCGACCAGCAGGCCGAGGCGAAGTCGGCCTGCATCGAGATCGTCCAGGCGGTCGCGGCGATCGAGGGCGTGGCCGGCGTGCACCTGATGGGCCACAGGAACGAGGACGTGCTGGCCGAGATCATCGTCGAATCCGGCGTGCGCAGAGCAACCGCACCAAAAACACTGCAATAAAGCCACGGAGAACGGAATGAGTGAAATGAACGAACAGGAAGCGCAACTGGTGGAATGGCTGGCCGACATGCGCGAGGAGGAGGCTCACGAGCTGGCCAACCGGATGCTGCTGGAAGAAGGCGCCGATCCGCTGCGCGTGCTGGAGCTGTGCCGTGCTGCCATGGACATCGTCGGCAAGCGCTTCGAGGAGGGCGAGTATTTCCTGCCCGAACTGGTGCTGGCCGGCGAGATGCTCGAGACCATCGGCGCCGTCGCCAAGCCCCTCATCAAGGAAGGCGAGGGCGGCGCGGCGGCGAAGCTCGGCCGCGTGCTGATAGGCACGGTGCACGGCGACCTGCATGACATCGGCAAGAACATCGTCAGCTTCATGCTCGACATCAACGGCTTCGACGTCAAGGACATCGGCATCGACGTGCCGGTGAATAAATTCATCGAGGAGATCAATGCCTTTCAGCCCGACGTCGTCGGACTGTCGGGCTTTCTCACGCTGGCCTTCGATTCCATGAAGGAAACCATCGCCGCCCTCGAGCAGGAAGGCCTGCGCAGCAAGTTCAAGATCATGATCGGCGGCGGGCAGATCGACGAGACGGTGCGCGCCTACACCGGCGCCGACGCCTTCGGCGTCAACGCCGTGGAAGCCGTGAACCTGTGCCGCGGCTGGACGGGAGCGGCGGCATGAGCGGCTTCGTCGGTCCCTACGAGCAGACCGCCGAAGCCAAGGCGGCGTACGACGCAAGGATGGAACGCATCCTGGCCTGCGCCCGCCTGGAACGGCCCGACCGCATGCCGGTCGGCCTGCACAGCTTCTTCTGGCCCGCCAACTACGGCGGCATCACCTACAAGGAGCTGATGTACGACTATGACAAGGCGAAGAAGGTCACCCTCGACGCGGCCATGGAGCTGGAGCCGGACGGCGTCTATCCGCTGATCCTCGGCAGCACCATCGGCCGCATGCTGGAGAAGTTCGAATTCAAGCAGTTGCAGTGGCCGGGCCACGGCGTCGGAGACATGCAGCCCTTCCAGTACCTCGACCGGGAGTACATGAAGGCCGAGGAGTACGACGACTTCCTCTTCGACCCCACCGGCTTCTACCTCCAGAAGTACCTGCCGCGCGTGCTCGGCGTCTTCGAAGGCTTCGACAAGCTGCCCAGGTTCGCCGGCATGCACTACCTGCGCACGATGTACGGAATGCGTCCGTTCGCGTTGCCGGAAGTGCGCGCCTCTTTCGAAAAGATCGTCGCCGCCGCCGAGGAAACCAACACGCTGTTCGCGCACCACATCGACTGGGTGCAGCGCCTCAAGGCCGCCGGCTTCCCGCTCGCCAACGGCAGCGTGTCGACGTCGCCCTACGACATCATCGCCGACTATTTCCGCGGCGCCACCGGCATGATGAAGGACTTGTACCGCCACAAGGACAAGCTCAAGCAGGTGCTGGACAAGATGTCGACCATCGTCACGCGCATGACCATCGAGAACGCCAGGCTGGCCGGCCACCCGATCGTCTTCATCCCCATCCACTGGGCGCCGGACGCCTTCATGAGCCCGAAGCAGTTCGAGGAGTTCTGGTGGCCGCCGTTCAGGAAGATGCTGATGGGCATGATCGAGGCCGACCTGATTCCGATGCCGATGTGGGAATCCGACTGCACCAAGCGCCTGGAGGTCATCAAGGACATTCCGGCCGGCAAGTGCATCTACTGGTTCGAGCGCACCGACCTGGTCAAGGCCTACGAGGTGCTCGGCGACCGCGTCGCCCTGCGCGGCAACCTTTCGCCTTCGCTCCTGACCACCGGCAAGCCGGAGGAGGTCGATGCCGCCGTCAAGCATCTGGTGGACAACATCTGGAACAAGGGCGGCTGCATGATGCTCGACGGCGCCTTCGGCATTCCGGACGAGACCCCGGTCGACAACGTGCGCGCCATGTTCAATGCGGCGCGGAAGTACGCCGGCTGATGCAAACGCGCAGCGAAACCGCCATGGCGGGGGCACGGCAGAAACGGCTGCGGGACGCAGAGATCCTGCGCCGGGTGGCCGCCGCCCCCGTGCGCGGCGGCGCCGCCGCGCTGCGCACGCGCCTGCGCGAAGAGGCGCTCGATCTGGTGCGGACGGAGCAGTTGCTTGACGCTGCTTACAGCTACCGCATCGTGCCCCTCGAAGCGCCGCCCGCGCCGTTCCTGCGCGCCGGCGGCGAGCGCCTGCATGCGCCGCGGCTGCTGCCGGAGAGCGGGACATTGACCGCCCTCGGTTGCGCGGTGTGCACCGCGGGCCCGAAGATCGAGGCGCGCGTGCGCGCGCTGTTCGCCGAGAAGCGTCCCTCGCTGGCGCTGGCGCTCGACGAGCTGGGCAACGCGCTGCTGTTCGAGGTTTCGCGGCGGGCCCAGGACCGCATGCTGGCCGACGCCGTGCGCCAGGGACTGACTTTCGGCGGCGAGCTGCGCGCCGGCGATCCGGGGCTGGCGCTGGACGCGCAGGCGGCGGTGCTGCGCCTGGCGCAGGCCGAGGGAATCGGCGTCCGGCTGGGCAGCGGCCAGGCGATGCAGCCGCTCAAGTCGGTGTCGATGGTGTTCGGCATCGGCATCGACCTGCCGAAGGCGCGCTGGTCGCGCTGCGACGACTGTGCCTCGCGCGAGAAGTGCGGCCTGGCGGGCCGCTCCGCCACGCTGCAGGCGGCCTGACCGTGCCGGCACGCAAACCCCACAGCCTGAATTTTCCCGAACTCGCGCGCGCGATCGCCAGCGACGGCGAGGAGACGCTTTATCAGAGCGCGCGCCGCAGCGGCGTGCGCCTCGTCGGCGCCTGCGGCGGCCGCGGCGCCTGCGGCACCTGCGTCGTGCACATCGTCGAAGGCGCGGTCGAGATCGATGGCGGACAGGCCGAGGCCGGCGGGGAGGCGGGCACCGGCGGAGAGACGGGTGCAGGGGCGCGCAAGAAATGGGTGCGCGCTTGCCGTGCGCGCGCCCGCTCGGACTGCACGGTCGAGGTGGCCCCGCGTTCGCTGGCGCCGGTGGCGCGCGCGGAAGTCGGCGCGGCCGACGCGCAGGACAGGCTGCCGCTCGATCCGGCGGTCATCGGACAGGATGTCACCGTGCCGGAGGCGACGCTCTCAGATACGCTCTCGGACGTCGATCGGATCGCGCGGGCGATGGCGCTGCCGCTCGATGCGGTGGACCTCCACGCGGCCTGCCGGCTGCCGCAGGTCATGCGCGACGGAGGATGGTCGCTTCGCGTCTACCGGCGTGGCCGCGAGCTGATCGGCGTGGCGCCGGCCGGCAGCCGCACGCTGGGCCTGGCCGTCGATCTCGGCACGACCAATGCCGCCGGCTTCCTGGTGGACCTGGAAAGCGGCGTGCGCCTCGCCAGCCTGGGCATCGAGAACCCGCAGGTTGCCTGGGGCGCCGACCTGATCAGCCGCATCAACCACGCCACCCGCGTGGCGGGGGGCGGCGAGGAACTGCGCGCGGCCGCGGTCGCCGCACTGAATGCCCTGGCGCACGACCTGTGCCGGGCCGTCGGTGCGCACATCGAAGAGATCGTCGACGTGACCGTCTGCGGCAATACGGCCATGCACCACCTGCTGCTCGGCCTGCCGGTGTCCCAGCTCGGCCGCGCGCCCTTTGTCGCCGCCGTGCGCGATGCCGTCGATGTGAAGGCGCGCGAGCTGGGACTGGCGGTGAACCCGGGGGCCTGCGTGCACCTGGCGCCGAACGTCGGCGGCTTCGTCGGCGGCGACCATGTGACCACCCTGCTCGCCACCGAACGCCAATGGCGCGCCGTGCCCGCCAGCCTGGTGATGGATATCGGCACCAACACCGAAATCTCCCTGATCCACGGCGGCGCGCACCTGACCGCCTCCTGTCCGTCCGGTCCGGCGCTCGAGGGCGGGCACATCTCCTGCGGCATGCGTGCCGCGGAGGGAGCCATCGAGCGCGTCTCGTACGAGGAAGGGCGCATCGTCGCCAGGACCATCGGCGGACGGCAGGCCGTCGGGCTGTGCGGCTCGGGCGTGCTCGATGCTCTGGCCGTCCTGCACCGGGCGCGCATCGTGGACGATCGGGGCCGGCTGGCCGCCGGACATGCCGCCGTCGGGGAAGCGAACGGCCAGCGCGCCGCAGTGCTCGCGCCGGGCGTGGCGCTCACCCAGGACGACGTGCGCGCGGTGCAACTGGCCAAGGCGGCGATCCGCACCGGCACGGAGCTGCTGCTGCGCGAAGCGGGGCTGCGGGCGGACGGGATCGGGCGCTTCGTCATCGCCGGCGCTTTCGGCGCCTACATCGACGTGCAAAGCGGCATCGAGATCGGCCTCTTCCCCGAACTGCCGCCGGAGCGCTTCGTGCAGGTCGGCAACGCCGCCGGCGTCGGCATCCGGATGATGCTGGCCTCGCAGGCGGCGCGCGTTCGCGCCCGCGAGCTGGCCGAAGGCTGCCGCTACATCGAGCTGTCCACCTGCCCCGATTTCCAGAAAACCTTCCTGAACCACATCGGCTTCGGCCGCAAGGACACTTGAGGAGAACCGCGTGACACAAGCAAACGGCTTCGCCCTGAACATCATCGGCGAGCGCATCAACCCCGGCTTCAAGAGCACCCGGGCGCTGTTCGACAACGAGGACATCCCGGGCATCCAGGCCCTGGCGGTGAAGCAGGCGGAAGCCGGCGCCGCCTACCTGAACGTGAATATCGGCGCCCGCGCACTCACCGATGTCGATTTCATGGCCCGCGTTATCCGCGCCATCCAGGAAGTCGTCACGGTTCCATTGTCCTTCGATTTTCCGAGCAAGGCCGTGCAGGAGGTTTGCCTGGCCACCTACGATCCGGCGCGCGCCGGCGGCAGGTTGCCCATCGTCAACTCGATCACCGAGCATCGCTGGGATCTGATGGAGCTGTACGGGCAATACAAGTTCAAGGTCATCCTGATGGCCTCCGAGCGGGTCGAGGACGGCGTCGCCAGGGGCAACAAGACCGCGGACGAAATCTATGCAACAGCGAAGCGGGCCGCGCTGCGCCTGCAGCGGGACTACGGCATGCCGCTGGACGACATTTTCATCGACATGTCGGTGTCGGCCATCATTGCCGACACCGAGTCCCTCAACCGCGGCACCATCGACGCCATCAGGCTGATCGGCGGCGATCCCGAGCTGAAGGGGGTGCACATGATGGGCGGCCTCTCCAATATCGGCCAGCAGCTGCCGCCCAAGGCGGCCGACGGTTCCGATCTCAAGCACGCGCTGGAAAACGCCTTCCTGACCCTGACCGCCCCCCACGGCTTCGACACCGTGCTGGGCACGCCCTGGCGCGGCTACCATCCCCTGCCGGAGGAGGATTACGTGTTCGCTGTCTACCGAAACTTTCTCGAGCAGACCGGCACGAATGCGCTGCGCGCGGTGCGCAAGTTCTACCGGGCCTGAGGCGATGAGCGCAGACGATAACGCCTTTGCCGTCGTCGCCGACGCCTGGTTCGACGGCGAGCGCCGCCACGAGGGGCCGGCGACCTTCCTGGTCCGCGACGGCCGCATCGAGGACATCGCCGCCGGCGATCGGAGCGCCGCTCTGGCCGACGGCGGCCTGGCGGTGCGGCGCGGCGGCTTCCTGATGCCCGGCCTGGTGGATGCGCATGTGCACCTGTTTCTCGACGGCGGGCCGACCGATGCCAAGGAGCGCGCCGAGCACCTGAAGCAGCCGCTCGATAAGCTGGTCGAGGCGGCCCGCGCCAGCGCGCGACAGAGTCTGGAGTGCGGCGTCACGCTGGTGCGCGATGCCGGCGACCGGCACGGCGTCAACAATCGCATCCGCGGGGAAGCGCGGACTCCGTCCGCCGGTTTCCCGCGCGTGCGCTCCGGCGGCCTCGGCGTCAAGCGCGCCAAACGCTATGGCGCCTTCATGGCCGCGGATGTCGACGACCCCGATAGCATCCGCGACTCGGTTGCGGCGCTGGCGCGGAGCAACGACGAGATCAAGCTGATCCTCACCGGCATCATCGACTTCGAAGCAGGGGCGGTGACGGACGAGCCGCAATTTACCCTGGAGGAGGCCCGACTGATTGTCGAGACGGCGCGGGCCTGCGGCCGCCTGACCTTTGCTCACTGCAGCGGACGTCTGGGCCTGGCCATCGCCGTCGCAGCGGGCGTTGGCTCGATCGAGCACGGTTTCTTCATGGACCGCGAAACGTTGTCGATCATGCGCGACGGGCAGATTGCCTGGACGCCCACCTTCAGCCCGGTGCATTTCCAATGGGCTCGTCCCGAGGCCGTCGGCTGGTCGCCGCAGACGGTCGGCAACCTGCGGCGCATCCTCGACGACCACGCGCGCCACCTGCAGCTGGCCCATGAAATGGGCGTCACCCTGCTGCTGGGCACCGATGCGGGCAGCATGGGCGTGCGCCACGGCCATGCCGTCTTCGAGGAGATCGAGCGCTTTGTCGAGGCGGGCCTGAGCCTGGAGACGGCGCTGCGCGCCGCCACCTCGGCGGCGCGCCGCCATTTCGGCCTTGCCTCGCCCGTGCTGGCCAGGGGGGGCGAATTCGACGCACTGCTGCTCGACGCATCTCCCTTCGACGATATGGCCAATCTTCAGCGGCCGCTGGCGGTTTGGGTCGCGCACCCGGGGAGTGCCTAGAATTGCACCCAGCATCAGTTTGAGCATCAATAGAAGAATTTCAGAGTCGTGCCGTCCATCAACCAAGAAGGAGGAGACAAACCATGAAACTCATCAACAAACTGCTCGCCACCGCCGTCGGCCTGGTAGTGTGGCACTCGGCGTCCGCCGCGGACGTGACCCTGCGTTTCCACCAGATGCTGCCGCCGCAGGCGACGATTCCGTCGAAGGCCATTCTGCCTTGGGCGCAGAAGGTCGAGAAGGAAAGCGGCGGGCGCATCAAGATTCAGCATTTCCCGACCATGCAGCTCGGCGGCAAGCCGCCTGAACTGTTCGACCAGGCCAAGGACGGCGTCGTTGACGTCATCTGGACCGTGCTGGGCTACACGCCCGGCCGCTTCCCGAAGTCCGAGGCGTTCGAGCTGCCGTTCATGAGCGGACTCGCCGAGCCGGCTTCGCGCGCCTTTCAGGAGTACGTCGAGAAGCACGCGATGGACGAATTCAAGGACGTCAAGCTGATTGCGGTTCATGTGCATGGTCCCGGCCTGTTCCACAGCAAGGATCCGATCACCCGGCTCGAGGACATGAAGGGGATGAAGATACGCGGCGGCTCGCGCGTCATCAACATCATGCTCGAACAGCTCGGCGCGACCCCGGTCGGCATGCCGGTGCCGGCCGTCGGCGAAGGCCTGTCCAAGGGCGTCATCAGCGCCACGACGATTCCCTGGGAGGTCACCCCGGCGTTGAAGGTGCAGCAGATCGTCAAGAACCACACTGGCTTTGCCGGCGACAAGGGCTTGTATACGCAGACCTTCGCCGTGGCCATGAACAAGGCCAGCTACGAGAAGCTGCCGGCTGACCTGAAGAAGGTCATCGACGCCAACAGCGGCAGCGATACCGCCGCGATGTTCGGCCGCGCCATGGACGAGGGCGACAAGGTCGGCCTGTCGATAGCGCAGAAGGCGGGCAACCGAATCATCATGCTCGACGCCGTGGAGACCCAGACCTGGCGTCGCACCGCTTCGGGCGTGCGCGCGATCTGGTACAAGGAGGTGGCGGCGAAGGGCATCGACGGTCCGAAGCTCGCTGCCGAGGCGGAAGCGCTGATCGCCAAGTACTCGAAGAAGTAAGCGACTTTTTTCTTCTCTTGCAGGCACGGCGGCTGCAAAGCCGCCGTGCGGCGGACCGGTATCGATCGGCGCCGCGCAAGACAACGGGGGCAGGATAATGAAACTCGATGAGCTGATCGCGATTGACGTACACACCCACGCCGAGGTGTCCTGCCGCCAGGAGCCGGACGAGGCCTGGAAGCCCTTCGAGGAAGCCTCGAGCAAGTATTTCAAGGCCGGCAAGCGCCCGACCATCGCCGAGACCGTCGCCTACTACCGCGAACGCAAGATCGGCCTGGTGATGTTCACGGTCGACTCCGAGTTCCAGATCGGCAACAAGCGCATTCCCAACGAAGAGGTGGTCGATGCCGCCCGCGAGAACAGCGACATGATGATCGCCTTCGCCAGCATCGATCCGCACAAGGGGAAGATGGGCGTGCGCGAGGCGCGCGCCCTGGTCAGGGACGGCGTGGTCAAGGGCTTCAAGTTCCATCCGACCGTGCAGGGCTTCATGCCGAACGACCGCATGGCCTACCAGCTCTACGAGGTGATCGCCGAACACAAGCTGCCGGCCATTTTCCACACCGGCCACAGCGGCATCGGCACCGGCATGCCGGGCGGCGGCGGCCTGCGGCTCAAGTACTCCAACCCCATCCATCTCGACGACGTCGCCGCCGACTTTCCCGACATGACCGTCATCCTGGCGCATCCCTCCTGGCCCTGGCAGGACGAGGCGCTGTCGGTGTGCCTGCACAAGCCCAATGTCTACATCGACCTGTCGGGCTGGTCGCCGAAGTATTTCCCGCCCCAGTTGGTGCAGTACGCCAACGGCCAGCTCAAGCACAAGATGCTGTTCGGTTCGGACTATCCGCTGATTTCGCCGGATCGCTGGATCAAGGATTTCACGGAGGCCGGCTTCAAGCCCGAGGTGCACGACCTGATCCTCAAGCAGAACGCCATCAGTGCGCTCAGGCTCGAATAAGCGGAGGTGCCATGAGCGGAGGATTCGACTGGAAGCCCGTTGAATTCAGGGTCAGGGTGGAGCAGCGCGACGACGGCGCGACGCTGATCGAGCCGACGCGGCAATTGGGGGATTTTCCCCTCCGCGTCACCGACCGGCTGGGATACTGGGCGGAACAGGCGCCCGACCGCATCTTCGTCGCCCAGCGCGACGGCAGCGGATCCTGGCAGACGCTTACCTATCGCGAGACGCTCGGGCGCGTGCGCAACATCGCCGCCGCCCTGGCCCTGCGCCAGCGGTCCGGCCGCCTCTCCCCCGACCGGCCCATTGCGATCCTGTCGGGCAACAGTGTCGAGCATCTGCTGCTGGCCCTGGCGGCCATGCACGTCGGCGTGCCCTATACCCCGGTGTCGACCGCCTACGCCCAGGCCACATCGGATTTCAACAAGCTGCGCTACGTCTTTCAGCTGCTGACGCCGGGCATGGTGGCGGCGTTCGGTTCGCCGGCCTTCGACGCCGCCATCCGCCAGACTGTCACGGCCGACATGGAGCTGGTCACCGACCTGGCCGGACTGGCGGGCGAGACCGACCAATCCGCGCTCGAGGCAACACACCGGGAGGTGAATGCCGACACCATCGCAAAGTTCCTGCTGACCTCGGGCTCGACCGGGAATCCCAAGGCGGTCATCACGACGCACCGCATGCTGTGCAGCAACCAGGTCATGTTGCACCAGGCCCTGCCGTTCATGCGCGAGGAACCGCCGGTCCTGGTCGACTGGCTTCCCTGGAACCATACCTTCGGCGGCAGCCACAACGTCAATCTGGTGCTGTTCAACGGCGGCTCGCTCTACATCGACAACGGACGGCCGATGCCAGGCAGTTTCGAGCAAACCCTGCGGAACCTCAGGGACATCTCCCCGACCGTCTATTTCAACGTGCCGAAGGGTTTCGAGCTGCTGGTCGTCGCCCTGGCGCAGGTCGCCGAACTGCGCCAGCGCTTCTTCCAGCGCCTGCGCGCCTGCTTCTTCGCCGGCGCCGGCCTGTCGCAGCCCACCTGGGATGCGCTGAATGCCCTGGCGCAGCAGGAATGCGGCAGCGACATGCCGGTGATCACCGGCCTGGGCGCCACCGAGACCGCGCCCTCGGTGTGTTTCACCCGGCCGGGCACGCGACTGGCCGGGGCGATCGGTTTGCCGGCGATCGGGAACGTCGTCAAGCTGGCGCCGGTGGAGGGCAAGCTGGAAATGCGCGTGAAAGGCCCCAATGTCACGCCGGGCTACTGGCGCCAGCCCGAGACCACCGCCGCGGCATTCGACGAGGAAGGCTACTACCGGCTCGGCGACGCCGTGCGCTGGATGGATGCACAGGACATCGGCAAGGGCCTGATGTTCGACGGCCGTATTGCCGAAGACTTCAAACTGTCCAGCGGCACCTGGGTCAGCGTCGGGCCCCTGCGGGCGAAGTTGCTGTCGGCATTGGCGCCCTACGCACAGGATGTCGTAATCGCCGGCCTGAACCGCGACGAGCTGGGCATACTGATCTTTCCGGACTGGCGCGCCAGCGCCGGGTTCCTCGGCGTGGATGCCGCCTCGCCGCGCGAGAAATGGCCGCTGGAGAGGCTGCAGTCGGAAATCCGGCAGCAACTGCAACTGCATAACAGTGCCCACCCCCACGGCTCCACGATCATCCGGCGCGCCCTCCTGATGCTGGAGCCGCCCAGCCTCGACCGGGGCGAAATCACCGACAAGGGCAGCATCAACCAGCGCATGGTTCTGGGTTGTCGCGCCGAACAGGTCACACGCCTGTTCGAGGCTGTACCGGACAGCGCCGTCATCGTCGCCTGAACGCGGCCCGGTAGCCGCCGTACCGCGGAGGCTGACTTTTTTACCCGGCGATCGCCTCGCCGAGGTACACCCGCTTGATCAGCGCGTTGCCGCGCAGCTCCCACGCCGCGCCCTCGGCGATCATCTCGCCGTGGCCGAGCACGTAGGCGAAGTCCGCCACGGCGAGCGCCTGGAAGACGTTCTGCTCGACCAGCAGCAGGGTGGTGCCGGCCTTGTTTATGCGGCGCAGGGCGGCGAACATCTCGTCGACCATCTTCGGCGCCAGGCCGAGCGAGGGCTCGTCGAGCAGCAGCAGGCGCGGCCGGCTCATGAGTGCCCGGCCGATGGCGAGCATCTGCTGTTCGCCGCCGCTCATGGTGCCCGCCATCTGCGTCAGGCGCTCGCCCAGGCGCGGGAAGATGCCGACCACGCTGTCGAGCATCTCCTCGCGCTGCGCGCGCGTGGCGAGGTAGCCGCCGAGTTCGAGGTTTTCCCGCACGCTCATGTCCGGAAACAGGTGGCGCCCTTCGGGCACCAGCGCCATGCCGCGCCGCACGCGGTCGGCAGGGGTGTCGCCGGACAGCGCCTCGCCGTCCACCCGCACGCTGCCCGACACCGGCGGCATCACCCCGGCGAGGGTTTTCAGCAGCGTCGTCTTGCCGGCGCCGTTGGCGCCGACCAGCACGGTGATGCGTCCGGCCGGCGCGATCAGCGAAATGCCGTGCAGCACCGGCAGGCCGCCGTAGCCGGCGCGCAGGTCGCCCACATCGAGTTCGAGCCCGACCTTCTCCCCTCCCCCCTCGCGGGGGAGGGGCAGGGGGAGAGGGGGTTGGGCGGCGCGCATCCTCATACTCATGCTGCAGCCCTTTCGCCGAGGTAAGCCTCGATCACCCGCGCATCGCGGCTGACGTCGGCCGGTTTGCCGTCGGCGATCTTCGCGCCGAAGTTCAGTACCGCAACACGGTCGACGGTGCGCATCAGCACGTTCACCGCGTGCTCGATCCAGATCACCGTGAAGCCGTGCTCGCCCCACAATTCGCGGATGAGGGCGGCGATGGCCTTCACTTCCGCCTCGGTGAGTCCTGCAGCCACTTCGTCGAGGAGCAAAAGGCGCGGGTGGCTGGCCAGCGCCATGGCGATCTCGAGTTGCCGCTGCCTTGCCGGCGGCAGGCTGCCGGCGTGCAGGGTGGCGTAGCGGTCGAGGCCGACGCGCTCAAGCAGGCTCTCGTGCGACTTCGCCTCGGCGAAGGAGTCGTGCCGCCGCCGCACGTTGCCGACGAAGTCGAGGGCGAACTGCACGTTCTCCGCCACGGTCAGGCTGCCGAAGACGCGCGGCGTCTGGAAGGTGCGCGACATGCCGGCGTGGGCCAGCACGTAGGGCGGCGCGCCGGTGAGGTCCGCGCCGCAGAAGTGCAGCGTGCCCTCGGTCGGCTTGACCATGCCGCTGATGGCGTTGAAGAAGGTTGTCTTGCCGGCGCCGTTGGGGCCGATGATGCCGATGAACTCGCCCTCGTCGGCGGCGAGGTCGACCGCGTTGAGCGCCGTCAGGCCGCCGAAGCGCACGGTGAGGCCCTTGATGTCGAGGAACTTGCTCATGGTTTCTCTTCCGGCGCTTTGCGCCGCGTGATTTTTTCCCATAGCCGTTTCCAGTCGTAGCCGGCGATGCCGTCGGGCAGGTAGAGCACCGAGACGATGAGCAGCACGCCGAGGATGATCATGTACAGGTAGGGCAGCGACAGCCGCAGGAATTCCGACAGCAGGCTGAAGGCCAGCGCGCCGATCAGCGGGCCGCCGATGGTGAGCGGGCCGCCGACCATGGAGATCAGCACCGTCTGGAAGACGATGAAGGGATTGAACACGGTGTGCGGATCGATGTAGGTCCAGCGCACCGCCATCGCCGCGCCGAGCGCGCCGGCGAACCAGGCGGAGAGGCAGAAGCCGATGAGCTTGACGCGCATCGGGTTCACGCCGAGCGTGGCGGCGCGCTCCTCGTCCATGCCGATGCCGCGCAGGGCATGGCCGTAGCGGCTGCGGCCGAAGGCGACATAGGTCCATACCGCCAGCGCCGCGATGGCCAGCACCGTCCAGTAGACCGTCGCGGAGGAGGGCGTTTCGGTCATGACGCGGCCGACGGTGCCGAACCAGGTCTTCTCGACATGGGTGATGCTGTGCTTCACCAGCTCGCCGAGGCCGTAGGTGATCACGGCGAAGTAGGCGCCGCGCAGGCGCAGCGTGATGAGTCCGATTGCGAAGGCGAACACCACCGCCGCGCAGCCGCCCAGCATCACCACCGCCGGCCAGGGCAGCTTGCCCAGCCCCCACGCCGTGCAGTAGGCGCCCAGTCCGAAGAAGGCCGAGGTGGCGAGCGACAGGTAGCGCGTCGGCCCGCTGAACATCGACCAGCTCACCGCCAGGCCGGCGAACATCAGGCAGGTCAGCGCCATCGACTGGATGAAGGGAGACTCGATGGCGGGCAGCGCCGCCAGCAGGGCGACTGCGATCAGGAAATGGATGTTTCGCATCATCTCGCGAACAGCCCCTTCGGCCGCAGCAGCAGCACGCCCACCAGCACGCCGTAGCTGATGAGGATCTTCATCGAGGGGCTGGTGAAGTACATGCCGAAGGTCTCGGCCAGGCCGAGCAGGATGGCCCCGGCGATGGCGCCGGGAATGTTGCCGAGGCCGCCGAGCGTGATGACGATCAGCGCCGAGATGGTGTAAGGCTCGCCCATCGCCGGCGTCAGCTCGTACACCATGCTGAGCAGCCCGCCGGCCAGTCCCGCCAGGGCGAGGCCGAGGCCGAAGCAGGCCGGGTGCAGCGTGCGCGTGTCGATGCCCACCAGCATGGCGCCGAGCGGCGCCTGCAGCATGCCGCGCACGGCCTTGCCGAGCAGGGTCTTCTTCAGCACCAGCACCAGCGCCAGGCTCGCCGCCGCCACCACGACCAGCACCAGCAGGCGGTTGGCGGCGACCGTCACTTCGCCGAACGTCACCGGCGCGTCGAGGTAGGGCTGGCCGCTCATGCCGCCGCCCCAGATGAGTTGCGCCACGTTCTGCGCGATGAACATCAGGCCGAAGCCGACGATCAGGCTGCGCGCCTCCATCGCCTCCGCGTTGGGCGAGGTCGCCGCCAGGAGGCGGAAGATCAGCCGGTGCAGCAGCAGGCCGAGCAGGAAGAGGGCGACCATCATCGGCGGGATGAACCACAGCGGGCTGGCGCCCGTCACTTTCACCAGCGCGTAGGTGAAGTAGGCGCCGAGCATGAGGAACTCGCCGTGGGCGATGTTCATGATGCGCATCAGGCCGTACTGCAGGTTGAGGCCGAGGGCGACTACGGCGTAGATGCCGCCCGTCACCAGGCCGGCCACGACGAGGTCGATGAACAGGTAGAAGTTCATTCAGGCAATTGGAAACACAACGAATACCGCTTATGACGCAAAGGACGCAAAGACGCAAAGGACGCGAAGGAAACAAAGAAGTTTTTCTTTGCGCACTTTGCGTCTTTGCGTCCTTTGCGTTGAAGGAGTCTGCTTTCGGTTTTTCCCTGACTCAGTTCCAAACCTTCGGCATCACCGCCTTCGCCGTCGCCCGCGCCGGCGGCCAGACGATCTCGAACTCGCCGTTCTGCCACTGGCCGACCATGCCCGGCACGCCGACTTCCTCGGTGCCGTTGAACTTCATCTTGCCCAGCACGGTGTCGAACTCGGTCTTGGCGATGTGGTCGCGCATGGCCTTGCGGTCGAGGCCGACCTTCTCCACCGTCTGCTGCAGGATCTCCAGCGCGGCCCAGGCGTGGGCGCTGGCCCAGCGGTCCGGCTCCTTCTTGTTGAGCGCGACGTGGGCGTCGAAGTAGGTCTTCGCCGCCTTGCTCATCTTCGGGTTCCAGGAGCCCATGCCCATCGTGCCCTCGGAGGCCTTGCCCATGCGCTCGCGGTAGATCGGGAAGGCGGTGCCGACGGCGGTGTAGAAGATCTTCGGCGCGAAGCCGATTTCCTTCGCCTGGCCGGTGACGAGGAAGTTGTCCGGCGGGTAGGTGATGCCGATGAAGGCGTCGGGGTTGGCGGCCTTCATGCCCTTGAGCATGGGCGAGAGGTCCTTCACGCCGAGCGGATAGCTCTTCTTGTCCAGGACCTGGATGTTCTTTTCCTTCAGCAGCGGCTCCAGCGCGCCGATGTTCTCCAGGCCGAAGAGGTCATCCATGTAGGTGACGACGACGGTCTTGACGCCGTTGGCGGCGAGCATGTCCACCAGCGCTGCCATCATCGGCTTCGGCTGCTGCAGGGTGACGAAGTAGTAGGGCAGCTTCATGTCGACCAGCTTCTGCGACAGCGCGGTCGGCGCCACCATCGGGTAGCCGTGCTTGTTGGCCACCGGCGCCACGGCAAAGTTGGCGCCCGTGCCCCACGGCGGCAGGACGAGGTCGACCTTGTCGGTGGTCATGAACTTCTCGTAGGTGCGCACCATCGTCTCGATGTCGCTGCGGTCGTCGACGCCGACCAGCTCGATCTTGCGCTTCTTGCCCTGCACGTTGAGACCGCCTGAAGCGTTCACGTGGTCGGCCCACAGCAGGTAGTTCGGCTCCTGCGTCGTCTGCGAACCGGCGGCGAAGGGGCCGGAGCGCGACTGCGTGTAGCCGACCTTGACCGTCGGTTCATCGGCCAGGGCGAAGCCGCTGGCAAAAGTCAGTCCCCAGGCTACGGCGAGGGCGGCCTTCAGGGTGGTGCGTCTCTTGGCGAATTTCTCTTGCATGTTCTCTCCTCCTTTGTTGGTTTGCTTTCAGAACGGATAGCGCGGCGCGCTGTCCTTGATGGTGACCCACTGCCACTGCGTGAATTCCTCCCAGTTGGCCGGCCCGCCGTGGCGGCCGCCGTTGCCGGAAGCGCCGCGCCCGCCGAAGGGGATGTGCGGCTCGTCGGCCACCGTCTGGTCGTTGATGTGCAGGAGTCCCGTGGGGATGCGCGCGGCCAGCGCCAGGGCGCGGCTGGTCGAGGCGCTGATGACGCCGAGCGAGAGGCCGTACTCGGTGCGGTTGGCCAGCCCCACCGCTTCATCCTCGCTGGAAAAACTCACCACCGAGGCGACCGGCCCGAACACCTCCTCCTCGAAGCAGCGCATGCCGGGCTGCACGCCGGTGAGCACCGTCGGCTTGTAGAAGTTGCCCTCGTAGCTGCCGCCGGCGGCGAGCTTCGCGCCCTGCTTGATGCTGTCCTGCACGATCGAATGCACGCGGTCGCGCTGGCGCGCGTTGATGAGCGGCCCCAGCGCCACCTGCTGGGTGGCCGGGTCGCCGACCGGCAGGTGGTTGGCCTTTTCGGTGAGCAGTTCCGTCACTTTCTTCGCCACCTTCTCGTGCGCCAGGATGACGCCGGTGGTCATGCAGATCTGTCCCTGGTGCAGATAGGCGCCCCAGGCGGCACAGGAGGCGGCCAGGTCGACGTCGGCATCGTCGAGGATGACCAGGCGGTTCTTGCCGCCCAGTTCCAGCGTGACCTTCTTCAGCGTCTTGCCGGCCAGCTCGCCGACGCTGCGGCCGGCCGCCGTCGACCCGGTGAAGGAGATCATGGCGATGTTCGGGTCGGCGCACATCGCCTGGCCGACGTCGGCGCCGCCGGGCAGCACCTGCAGGCAGTCCTTCGGCAGGCCGGCTTCCTCGAACACCCGCGCGATGAGGTAGCCGCCGGTGATCGGCGTGTGCGGGTCCGGCTTCAGCACCACCGTGTTGCCGGCGGCGAGCCCCGGCGCGACGGCGCGGATCGACAGGATGAGCGGGAAATTGAAGGGCGAGATGACGCCGACCACGCCGTGCGGCACGCGTCGCGCCAGGCTGATGCGGCCGCCGTCGCTGGGCAGCACCAGGCCGCTCGGCTGGGTCACCATGCCGGCCGCCTCGTTGAGGATGCCGACCGCCATGTGCAGCTCGACGCCGGCCTTGGGCGGGATGCAGCCGGTCTCGCGCACGATCCACTGCGTCATGCCTTCGCTTTCGCGCTCGATGATGACGGCCGCCTTGCGGAAGATCGCCGCGCGCTGCTCGTAGGGCAGGGCGACCCAGGCCGCCTGCGCCGCCCTGGCGCGCTTCGCCGCCTCCGCGACATCCGCCGGCGTCGCCATGCCGACGCGGGTCAGCACCGAGCCGGTGGCCGGCTCGAGGATTTCATGCGCGGCGCTGGCCGCGTTCCAGCCGCTGAGGAACAGCTTGCCGTTCCAGATGCCGGTGTTCAGAAAGGGTATGTCGTTGCTTCCCATGTTTGCCTCCTTCGTTCGCATATCACTCCCCCCTTTGCAAAAGGGGGGCAGGGGGGGATTTCACGGCCGTCGATATACCTACCGCCGCTGCAAATCCCCCTTGTTCCCCCTTTTGTGACCAACGGAGATCCCCGTGGGACAAAGGGGGAGACCTTCCAACATCAAGCTTAGGGTCGATGAACGCATCCTGCTTTGCCCACAGGGAACCCGTCGCTTGTCCGGGAGCGCACCCCGGACAAGCGGCGGCATTCCCCCGGCCCTTAACGGATGCCGGATTTGCCGGGCGCGAGGATGCCGTTCGGGTCGAGCGCTTTCTTCAGGCGCTTGAACACCGCCTTCTGCACCGGCCCGTAGGTATCGGCCACCTTGTCCATGAAGGCGGTGTTGGTGCGGTAGGTGCCGTAGCCGGCCTTGGAGAACTCGGCCAGCAGTTCGCTGAAGCAGTCATGGGCAGCCTTCACCTCTTCCGGCTTGGTCTTGTCGAAGAGCACGTCGATGATGTGGTGCATGTCGCGCCAGCCGACGATGAACTCGCCGACGTAGTCGAGGCCGTGCCTGGCCATGATGCGCTTGGCCATTTCCATCTGCTTCAGCGTCTCCGAGCCCATCGCCTGGGAAACCGGCGAGAACCAGATCGAGCCGCCGCCGCCGCGCCAGTTGTAGAGGCCGAATTCAGTCAGGTTCGGCTTGCCGCGCATGAGATCGGCGCGATACTGGAAAACGGGATTGCCGGCCTCCTCCTTTTCGGTGGTGATGCGGCACTTGGGATGCTTCTTGAAGAAGTGATTGATGATTTGCCAGTTCACTTCGATCTGCTCCGGCGAGCCGTACAGCGCCGCATAGACGTTCCAGGCGCCGAGGTTGTTCTTCTTCGCCATGTCGCGCACGATGTCGTCGGGAATCTGCCCGCTCCCCTTGTAGACTTCCTTGCGCTTGACGGTGACCGCGGCTTCCCAGATCGTGCTGGCGATGACGATGGCGTTGGGAATGATCATCGAAATGCGCAGGGGGCGAATTGTCTCGACGATGTCGACGATGTCGGTGTCGTCGGGGAAGCGGATGCAGAAAGGCTTGTAGGCCGGCGGCGCCGGCATCAGCCAGATGCCCAGCTTGGTGACGATGCCGTAGTTGGACTGGGTGAACAGGCCGTCGAGATAGGGCCCGTAGCCCCACTTGAAGACCTGCCAGGTGTTGGAATTTTCCACGCCGCCCATGCCGGTGCGCAGCACTTCGCCGGTGGCCAGCACCACTTCCATGCCGCAGGAGAACAGGAAGTGCTCGCCGTAAGGCGTGTAGCCGACGCCGCGATCCACCGTGTTGCCGAGCGGGCCGGCGATGGCCGAGGGCGCGGGGCAGGACATCCACAGCGGCAGCTTCTTCTCCTGGATGTAGTCGTAGAGCTGCTGATAGGTGACGCCCGGTTCCACCAGGGCGTAGCCCAGCTCGGCGTTGACCTCGACGATCCTGTTCATGCGCTTCAAGTCGAGCACCACCTGGCCGCGGTCTCCCGGCGCGGCCGAACCGTAGCCGAGGTTCTTGCCGGTGGAGATGGTCCATACCGGCACCTTGTACTTGTTGCAGACGGCGACGATCTTCTGGATCTGCTCGACCTCGGTCGCCACGAGCGCGGCGGCCGGCGCGTGGGCGTCATCGGCCACCGGCATCATGGTCTTGCGATAGGGCGTGAGCTGTTCGGCGGTGGTCAGCACGTTGTCGGCGCCGAGAATCTTCCTGAACTCGGCGATGGCCTTGTCGAAGGCGGCTTCGGATACGCCCTTGGGCAGTGCGATGTACTTGGACATGGAGTCTCCTCTGGATTCTGTGTGATTGCGTTGCTGGCTACGCTTCCATGACGAAGGAAACGTAGCTGTCGTGTGCGGCGAAATCGTCGAGCGCCTCGGCGCGCCGGATGAAGGCCTGGCGTATGCAGGGCTGGCGGTTCTCCTCGCCGCCGGCGGCGAGCCGGGCCAGCGTATTGCCGAGGATGGCCGACCAGCCGGCGGCGCTGGCAGACGCCGTGGGTACGTAGGTGGGCCAGCAGCGCAGCGGCTCGGTCTGCACGGCGGCCACGCCCAGCGCATCGCATCCCTCCTGGCGCGAGACGCCGGACAAATGCAGCCAGGTCGGCACCTCGTCCGCAACGTGGAAGGAATCGAAGCCCAGGCGCGACCAGTCGCCGCCGCGCACGACGCGACCGCCGCCGCCGACCGGTGCCTCGGCGATGACGAAGGCGGCATCGGTGGCGCTCAATGCCGCCGCCAGCGGCTCGGCCGAACCGTGGAAGCCCGCCGCCGAACTGAAAGCGTGGCGCGACAGGCGGCCGTCAGCGGCGATGCTGTGCTGGCCCTCGAACACCAGGCGGGCGCCGGCATCGCGCGCCATTTCGGAGAACAACACGTAGGCGCCGTCCTCCATCAGGCCGACCAGGCGTTTGCCGCGACAACTCTCGAACAGCGCGCGGGTGGCGGCGAGGTCCGGCAGCGAGCCGGCGCCGAGGTTCCGCGGCTTGAGCGCGCCGGCTTCTCCGGCCCCGGCGGCGAAGCCGGCGTCGATGCCGCCGCAACCCACCAGCACGACGTCGCGGGCTGCCGGCGCCTGCGGTTTTGCGAAGGAAATTTTCGGCAGGCCGACCGCGGCGATCGCGCTGCCGGCCATCATGCCCTTGAGCAGGGCGCGTCGATGTGGTTTCATCGCGCCCCCTACTTGAGGAAATCGACCAACTGCGCCAGCGCCTGGTCGTCGATCTCCGTCTGGCGGAACGGCGGCATCGCTCGGTGGCCCTTGCGCACCCGTTCGCGGACATCGTTCGGTTGCGCGCCCTTGATGTTCGGCGCGAGTCCCGGATTCGGCTCGTGGCAATAGCCGCAGACCTTGTCGTAGACCTCCTTGCCGCTGCTCCATTTTCCGCTGCTGTCGGCAATCGCACCGAAGGATGTGATTGCCAATGCGAGGCCGCCGAGTGCGATCGCGACATGGCGTGGTGTGCTCTTGATTCCCATCTGCCTTTCCTCCTGTGGTGTTGGACGCCCAGCCCCAATAGCAGGGGCCATGCCAGCGACTAACTCACTGCAAGGAAAGAAGGTTTGGGATGGTGCGACGCAGTAATTGGGATTCCAGCAATTCAGCAGATGATGAAAGATGAAGCCGTTTCATCAAATGCTGAAAGCCGGTTACGGCAACAGGTTGCGCTTCTTCAGGCGGTATTCGAACTGCGGGCGGGTCATGCCGAGCGCGCGAGCGGCGGAACTGACGTTGCCGCCGGCGCGTTCAAGCGCGGCTTTCAGCAGCAGCGCTTCGACCGCATCGAGCCCGGTCTTGCGCGCAAAGACGTGGTCGAGAAAGGCGTCCACCGCGTGCTCGTCGCTGTGGCGGACGCTGCCGTCGCGGCCGACGCCCGTCGAGCGTCCCTTGCTGGCGCCGGCGCTGATGCCGGGAAACAGGTCGCCCAGGTCGATGCGCCCGCCCGGCGGCGCGAGGATCACGCCGCGCTCGATGACGTTCTCCAGCTCACGCACGTTGCCCGGCCAGGCGTAGCTGCGCATGGCGTGCATCGCCTTGTCGGTGACGCCGACCACCTTCTTGGCGTGGCGCGCCGACTGCTTGTCGACGAAGCGCTGCACCAGCAGCGGAATGTCCTTGGCGCGCTCGCGCAGGGGTGGGATGTTGACCGGATAGATGTTGAGCCGGTAGAAGAGGTCGCGGCGGAAGCGGCCCTGTTCCACGGCTTCCTGCAGGTCGACGTTGGTGGCGGCAATGACGCGCACGTCGACCTTGCGCGTGTGGCTGTCGCCGATGCGCTCGATCTCGCCTTCCTGCAGCACGCGCAGCAGTTTGGCCTGGGCCGAGGCCGACAGCTCGCCGACCTCGTCGAGGAACAGCGTGCCGCGCTGCGCCCGTTCGAAACGCCCTGGCCGCGACTGGTGGGCGCCGGTGAAGGCGCCCTTCTCGACGCCGAACAGTTCCGACTCGATCAGCGCTTCTGGCAGGGCGGCGCAGTTGACCGCGACGAAGGGGCCGCTGGCGCGCGTGCTGCAACCGTGCAGGGCGCGCGCGAACATTTCCTTGCCGACGCCGGTCTCGCCGAGCAACAGCACTGTCACCTGGCTGTGCGCCGCCTTGCGGATCAGCGCGCAGGTCTCGCGGAAGCCGGCGGAGTCGCCGATCAGGTCGTCGGTGCGCAGGTCGTCGTCGATTGAATAGCGCAGGTTCTGCACCTGCTCCTGCAATTCGAGAATATGTTCGGCCAGCGAATCCGGCCGCAGGTAGCGCTGCAGGTCCTCGGCATCCTCCCATTCACCGGCCGGCTTGCCGACGATGCGGCAGGCGTGGGCGCCGCTGGCGCGGCAATCGGTCTCCTTGTAGAGGATGCTGCGGCCCATCACCGTGCTGGTGTAGCCGCAGGCATAGCCGGTCTGCATCCAGCAGGCCGGGCCGGTGTCGACGCCGAACAGTTCGCTATGCGTGTCCGCCTCGAAGGAGTTGTCCCAGAGGAACTCGCCGTAGTAGCGGCCCTCGGCGATGTCGATGTCGAGCTGGACGGTGCGCACCGTGACGATGCCTTCCAGCGTGTGCAGCAGCGGCCCCATGCCCAGCACGTCGGCGTCGGAGGCGTTCGGGCAGAGCTTGCGCGCCAGCTCCGCGTCGCGCGCCCCGGAGGCGTAGCCGGTGCGCGTCAGCACGCCGCGCGCCCGCTCGGCGCCGAGCGAATCGACCAGTTCCTTGCGCAGCGACGCCATGGCGGCGCTGTGCAGCAGGATCATGCGTGTCTCGCCCAGCCAGATGCGGCCGTTGTCATAGGAGAAGCGCAGCCTGGAGGCGAGTTCGTCCAGGTTCGGAACCGCTCCGGTCTCGTTCGTAGCGATGGTGCCCATGCTCCTCCTCCTTGCCGGCTGCCCCTTCCGTCTGGTGCTGTACGGGGAGCGCCGATCGCGCTATCAATGGTTCATCTTAGCAAGAGCCGGGCCAGAACCTCCAACTCCCTCTCCCCCGAACACGGGAGAGCGGGCCGGGATGAGGGGGAAATTCGATTGCCCGTCCCACCGATGTCTGCTATGTTTGGTCTACAAACAATTAAAAAATGAAGCAATACCCCCCGGAGGAGAAATGGCAACACTGGAAGTGGTATCCACCGACCAGGTCGCGCCGAAGGAACGGCTGCCGTACTGGCAGGACCTGATCTGGCAATTGCTCGGACGCCTGCGTTCCGAGGCGCGCGCCGACGGCACCTTCCGCGGCCGCATGGAATACGGCGATGCCGGCGAAGTGAAGCTGTGCCGGCTCTCCGCCAGCAGCCACCGCGTCTCGCGCACGCCCGACCTGATCCGCCAGGACGACCGCGGCTACCTCAAGGTGGTGGTGCAGCTCGAAGGCTCGACCTGGTTCGAGCAGAGCGGCCACAAGACGCTGCTGCAGCCGGGCGAGTGGAGCATCTACGACACCATGAAGTCGTACTCCGTCTCCAACACCAGCGACATCGAGCAGATGGTGCTCCTGGTGCCGCGCGAGAAGGTCCTCACCGCCGGCATGAATGCCGACGAACTCCTGGTGCAGCGCTATTCCGCGCAGGCCGGCATCGGCCGCCTCGCCGGCCACCTGATCCGCAAGGCCTACGACGAACTCGGCGAATGCAGCCCCGAATCCGCCGAAACGGTCGGCGACGCCATCGCGCAATTGCTGCGGCAATCGCTCATGGAGCGCGCCGGCAAGCCGACGTCCATGTCGCTGCGCGAGGCGCTGCGCGACCGCATCAGGACGCACATCCAGCGCAACCTGCGCGACCCCGGCCTGACGATCGACCAGATCGCCGCGGCGCTCCGCTGCAGCAAGCGCAACCTGCACAAGGCCTTCAGCAACGACGGCGTCACGCTGAGCGACTACATCTGGCGCCAGCGGCTGGAGCGCTGCCGCCGCGACCTCGCCGCGCCGGCCTGCGCCTGGAAGTCCATCACCGAGATCGCCTACTCCTGGGGCTTCAGCAGCTCGACGCACTTCAGCAAGGCCTTCAGGGAAGCCTTCGGCACCTCGCCGAAGCTCTACCGCATGATGGCCGGCAGCGAAGCCGCGCCGGCGGAGGGCGTCAGCGCCGCGCAGCCCGGCGCCGACCTGCTCGCGCGGGCGGTGCTGCGAGAAGGCGTCGCCTCGAACTGATCCCGCACGTCGCGGGCAGGTCAATCAAGGTCAAAGGTGAATTCATCATGACTACGGGAACCATCCGGCTGCATCGGGTGCTCCGAGCGAATCCCGAGCGCGTCTATCGTGCATTTCTGGACGCCGACGCAATGGCCAAGTGGCTTCCGCCCCATGGTTTCACCTGCAAGGTTCACCACCTGGATGCCAAGGTCGGCGGCACCTACAAGATGTCGTTCACGAACTTCAAGACAGGCCATGGCCACTCTTTCGGCGGCGCGTATTGCGAACTGCTGCCCTTCGAGAAGATTCGCTATACGGACAGGTTCGACGACCCGAACCTGCCCGGAGAAATGCAGACGACGGTGACCCTCAAGCCAGTGTCTTGCGGAACGGAGTTGAACGTCGTGCAGGAAGGGCTGCCTGAAGCCATTCCGCTCGAAGCGTGCTATCTCGGCTGGCAGGAGTCCCTCGCACAGCTGGCGAATCTCGTCGAACCCGAAATTCCGGATTAAAAGCGCCGCAGTCGATTTCCTGGAACAATCGCAACCGCCGGGCGCGGCTAGCCGCCGCGGAGCCGGGTCAGTTGCCGGCGGTCCCGTTTGGTCGGGCGCCCCTTCGTGTCGGCCTGCGGCAGCGGGGCCAGCCTGCGCAGTTCCGCCGCCTGCGCGCGCTTTTGTAAGTTTTCCGGGGTTTCCGCGTAGAGCAGGCGGGCTTCCGCCGCGGGGCGGCGCTGCGCGTTGAAGCCCAGCACGTCCACTTCCCAGTCCTCGCCCTCGGTGCGGATGTGCAGGCGGTCACCCGGCTTCAATTCCCTCGCCGGCTTGGCGGCGCCGCCGTTGAGCTTCACCTTGCCGCCGTCCACCGCAGCGGCCGCCTGGCTGCGGGTCTTGTAGAAGCGGGCGGCCCAGAGCCACTTGTCAATGCGCATGCATCAGTGGTGGATGATGAATTCCAGGTCCGAGTCGAGGCCGACGACGCAATCGAGCACCTTGCCGACAACCTCGACGTTCGTATCCGTCCATTCGGCGTCCGGGTCGCTCGACGTTGTCGCCAAAGGCGCCAGGTCGAAGTCGACGAACTGGTCGCCCACCTTCAGCACGGAAATGCCCGAAGGATGCCTGACGAGTTCCCAGTCGTCAGGCACTTCCAGCTCGGCTCGCATCGTGACGATCAATTTCCTCATCGGATTCCCCGCAAAAAAAGACACTGTGCCAATTGCCGAGCCAATATGCTACCGAGCGATCATTCGCCGGTAAAGCAAAGCGGCGCATTGCCTCAAAAACAGGCAAACGATTTCAGGCGTTGATTGGCGCGGGGTTTCGGGGAACGAGGGTGGAGTTGCTCACAGAAATTGTGGATATGTGCGGGGCCGGTACTCGGTCGGGCATGGCGGGCTTGGCGGGAGAAGGGCGGGAGGCATGTCGTCGAAAGCCGACAATTACTACAGGCATGGCGCCGTGTTGCGGGGGCTGACTTTTGTTCTTGCGTAATCCGCAACCGGCCAGGGGCGGACGGCCAGTGTTGCACCCTCTATTCGGTGCCAATGTGGGAGCCAGCTTGCTGGCGATGCAGCGGCCGAAATCGCCAGCAAGCTGGCTCCTACGGTGAGGTGTCCGTCCGCACCGGGTCAAAGCGGAAGACCCGTACCTCGCTGACAAAAAGTCAGTCCCCGCAGGACGGCGATGCGCTTCGGTTGCGCTGATCCGCCGCCAGCATCGCCGCCCGGCTCTCCGGCGTTTCCAAACTAATTCGTCCCAACTTCCCGCCGCGGTAGTCGGTGAGCAGGATCATCGCGGCCTTTTCCAGGTCGAGCTCGCCGGCGTGGCGGCCCTTGGCGATGCAGCCGCGCTTCTTGGCGATGGCCTCGACGACGGCGACGCCGTCCATGCCTTCGATGGCGATGCCGTAGCGCTCTGTGAGCAGGGCCGGGTAGCGCTGCAGCAGCAGCCCGGCCAGGAAAATCCCCACTTCGGAATCGATGACGGCATTGCGGCCGATGGCGTGGCTGGCGGCGAGCATGAAGCCGTCGCTGTCGTGCTCGATCTTCGGCCACATCAGGCCGGGGGTGTCGGTAACGGCCATCATCGGGCTGAGGTCGGCGCGCTGCTGTTGCATGGTCACCGCCGGTTCATCGCCGACGGCGGCGACGCGGCGCTTGAGCAGGGCGTTCATCAGGGTCGATTTGCCGACGTTGGGAATGCCCATGATCATCATGCGCAGTTGCTTGAAGGCGTCCTTGCGGTGCGGCGCCAGCGTCTTGCACAGGGCCGGCACGCGCGCGGCCTCGCCCGGCTTCTTGCTGGAGAGGGCCACCGCCTTGACGCCGGGCTGGCGGTTGTAGAAATCGAGCCAGGCCTTCGTGACGTCCGGGTCGGCCAGGTCGGCCTTGTTCAGCAGCTTGAGACAGGGGCGCTGGCGGTGCAGGCGCAGCTCGCGGATCATCGGGTTGCTGCTGGCCTCCGGCAGGCGCGCGTCGCACACCTCGATCACCACGTCGGTCAGCGCCATGGTCCTGGCGGCCTCCTTGCGGGCCGAGGTCATGTGGCCGGGGAACCACTGGATGGTCATGGGTGAATCGCTTCAGTCAAAGTTAATTGGCGGAGTCGTCGGCGACGACGCGGATTTCCTCGTCCGCGAAGCGCACCACCATGCCCGGCCGCAGCTTGCGGCGGATGCGGGTCTCGATTTCTCCGTCCACGACCACTGAACCCTCTGCAATCAGAGCCTTGGCGGCGCCGCCGGACGGCGCCAGCCCCAGCAGCTTGAGGAGATCGTTCAGGGGGATGAACTCGCCCCTGAGTGGGAAGCGGTGAATGGTCATGGAATCTCCGGTGCCGCGGATTATAGCCGCGCCGGCTTTCCCACCGTGCCGTGAGGTTGGAGCATGCAGCCTAATGAGACAAGACATTGATCATTATCAATGTCATTGACCCTACTGAAAACCATGCTATTCAAATCGTCAGAAAAAGAGACGAACGGGGAGCATGAAATGAACGCCGGCATCCAGGGGAAACACGGGCTAGGAGCTTGCATCAGGCGATGGGGAGCCGGGCTGCTGCCTGTCGCGGTCATGGTGCTTGAGCTTGCGCCGGCACCGGTGCAGGGTGCCGAATGGATCGGTGTCGGCCAGACCAGGACCTATCAAGACGCAACGGTCGATTGGTATGTGAGCAATTCCGGAACCGTGAATACCTTGGGAATCAACATTTTTCAACGCAACGGGGTCAAGTGCTTCTTTTCCGATTGCACCAACATCGACAATAACGCCGGCGCCACCTGGAATAATTCCACCATGCACCTGCAGATGGGGGAAGCGACCTACGGGACCGGAAATTTCACCAACGCAGGGACGTTCAACAACAATCTCCTGCTGAGCAATTATGAATGCAATCTCTATAACTCGGGGGTAATGAACAGTTACAGGCTCGAAAACTATTCGTATATTGAAAACCGCTCCGGCGGCACCCTGACCAGCACCTGGGATCTGACAAACTTCTCCGCAGGCACGCTGCTCAACGCAGGCACGCTGAACAACTCCCGCACCCTGACCAACGCAGGCACGCTGACCAACTCCGGCACGCTGACCAGTTCCGGCACGCTGACCAACTCCGGCACGCTGACCAACTCCGGCACCTTGAACAATTCCGGCACTTTGACCAACAACAGCACGCTGAGCAACTCCGGCACCCTGGGCAATACCGGCACCTTGAACAACGCCGCCACGCTGACCAACTCCGGCACGCTGAATAGCTCCGGCACGCTGACCAACTCCGGTACGCTGACCAGCTCCGGCACCCTGACCAACTCAGGCGCCCTGACCAACTCCAACATCCTGACCAGCTCCGGCACGCTGACCAGCTCCGGCACGCTGGTAAATCAGACCACCGCGGTTCTGAACGTCGGTATTGGCGGCACTTTGACCAACTCCGGCATATTGAACAACGATCCCTCGTCGTGGATAAACTGCAGTCCGGGTCCTTGTACGCGATCGCCCGGCGGCACGCTGAACATCTTCGGCACGCTCACCAATGCCTCGACGGGCACGCTGACCAGCTACAGCCTGGTGGACAACAAATCCGGAGGCGTACTGAACAACGCCGGCACGCTGAACAACTCGGGCGGATTTGTCAGCTTCCTTTACGCCGGCACGCTGAACAATGCCGGCACGCTGAACAACACCGGCACGCTGAACAATTCGAGCGGGGGCTATAGCAGCTATCTGAACAACTCTGGCGTACTGAACAACTCCGGTGCGCTGATCAATAGCCCCAGCAGTCAAGGCTCGATCACGAACACCGGCACGCTGACGAATCAATCGGGCGGCGTGCTGACCAACTACGCCGCGCTGAACAACAACGGCGGTACGCTGAACAACAATTCCGGCGCGACGCTGACCAACTACAGCGGGCTGTCCAACTACGCCGCCAGCACGCTGAACAACGCCGGCACGCTGAACAACTATGTCTCCATGGGCAACTCCGGCACGCTGAACAACACCGGCACGTTGACCAACGCCGGCGCGCTGGGCAACGCCGGCGCGCTGGACAACGCCGGCACGATCACGATCGCTGCAACCGGCACTTTCACCCAATACGCCGGCGCCACCTACAGCGGGGCGGGATCCATCCGGCTGGGCGGCACGCTCACCCAGAATGCCGCCGGCTTCTCCCTGACGACGCTCGACGTGACCGCCGCCGACACGGGGCTCCTGAACGGCAGCGGCGCGACCGGCGTGGCGACGGGCAACGTCAGCGGCACACTCAACTACGCGGGCACGGGCAGCCTCGCCGTCACCAACCTCAATCTCGATGGCGGCACGTTCAACCAGAACGGCGCCGGCGCCGTGAGCATCGGCACGGCCGCGGTGTCAGGCGGCGCCAGCGGCAGCATCGGCGGCAGCGGGCCGATCGGCCTGGCCACCGCCGATGTGGACGGCGCCCTCACCGTCAATGCCGCCATCGCCGGCGCCGGCGCGCTGACCAAGCAGGGCGCCGGCACGCTGACCCTCACCGCAGCCAACACCTACAGCGGCGGCACCAACATCAATGGCGGCACGCTCAGCGTGGGCAGCGACGCCAACCTCGGCGCTGCCGCCGGCGGGCTGGCCCTCGACGGCGGCACGCTGCAGACAAGCGCAGGCTTCACCAGCAACCGGACGGTGACGCTCAACGCCGGCGGCGGCACGTTCGATACCAACGGCAACAGCCTCACCCTGACGGGGAGCGCGGGCGGCACGGGCGCGCTGACCAAGCAGGGCGCAGGCATGCTGACCCTCACCGCGGCCAATACCTACAGCGGCGGCACGTTCGTGAGCGCCGGCGCGCTCGCCGTCAACGGCAGCATCGCCGGCGACGTCACCGTCGGCGCCGCGGGCACCCTCATGGGCAGCGGCAGCATCGCCGGCAACGTCGACAACAGCGGCACCCTGGCGCCCGGCAACTCCATCGGCACCACCACCATCGCCGGCAACTACACTCACGCTGCCGGCGCCGTCTACCAGGCGGAGGTCAACGCGGCAGGCCAGTCCGACCGGCTCGATGTCGGCGGCACGGCCACCCTCAACGGCGGCACCGTGGAAGCCCTGGCGGCAGCGGGGCTCTACTACATGAGGACCCGCTACGCCATCCTCACCGCCGGGAGCGTGGCCGGCACCTTCAACAACGTGACCAGCAACCTGGCCTTCCTGACGCCATCGCTGAGCTACGACCCGACGCATGTCTATCTGAATCTCATCCGGAACACCACGAACTTCGCCGACGTGGCCCTGACCCGCAACCAGCGCGCCGTGGCCTCCGCGCTGGACAGCGGATCGCCGACGGCCAGCGGCGACATGGTCACCGTCATGGATGCCCTGCTCAACCAGAGCGCCGATGGCGCCCGCAGCGCGTACAACCAGATGGGCGGTCATGCCCATAACGCCATGACCGGCGCGAACTTCTCCGCCATGAACCGCTACCTGGGCGCCCTCAACGGCAGAATGGGCGGCTTCACCTCGGACCATGCCGCATCGGCGGGCGCCGGCCTGCTCCTCTTTGCCTACAACAACGCCGAAACGGCAAGCGACGCCAGCCCGGCGTGGGTTGCACGAAATCCCGAGCGGCACGCCTGGATGCGCGGCTACGGCAGCAGGGGCGACCGCAGCGGCAATGACATCTCCTCGAACTACGACTACCGGATCGGCGGCGTGGCCTTCGGCATGGACCGCGCTATCAGCCGCGACACCCTGTTCGGCGTCTCCGCCGGCTATTCCCGGACCGACGTCGACATGAAGGACCTGGCCCAGAACGGCCAGGCGGACAGCTATCAGCTTTCCCTCTATGCGGCGTACAGGAAGGAATCCCTCTACGTGAATGGCGTGCTCTCCTATGGGTACATGCGCAACGACACCAGCCGAAACGTGGTCGTCGGCGGCCTCTCCAGAAAGGCCAGGGCGGACTATGCCGCGCACGCCGCCAGCGTCTCTGCGGAGATCGGCTATCGCATGCGCACGGAGGCAGTCGACGTCATCCCGCTGGCCGGCCTGCAGGCGAGTTTCCTGAACCGCAACGGCTTCAGCGAAAGCGGGGCCGGCGCGCTGAACCTGGTCGTCGGCCGGGACAGCACGTCGTCGCTGCTCGGCTCACTGGGCGTGCGCCTGACGAAGGACTATGCCGCCAGCGGCGGCGGGACGATCACCCCGGAGCTGCGCGCCAAGTGGCTGCATGAGTTCAAGCACGACGACACCCTGCTCAACGCCGCCTTTGCCGGCGCGCCTGCCGCAACCTTCAGCGTAAGGGGAGACCGGGCGAAGCGAAACAGCCTGGCGCTCGGCGTCGGGATGAACTACGCATCGCCGAAAAACCTGAGCCTGTTCGTTGCCCTTGACGCGAACCTCGCCCGAGACCGCAAGGAATACTCGGGCTTCGCCGGCGTGCGCTACGCCTGGTAGCAGCGATGCCTGATTAGCGACACCCTTCATCAGACATTGTGGGAGCGGCCTCCCGGCCGCGATATTCGCCGCGGGGCGCACCCCAAGGGTACTTCCTGCGGGGCGCAGCGCCAACTGGCCCGCTCGATCGCCGCGGTTCTGGCAAACTGCTCGACAGGGCGGCGCAGACCGCCCCTGTGCCCATCACCCCGACGAGGAGAATCGACATGCCCCAACCCATCACCACCGCCATCGCCGGCAGCCTGCCCAAGCCGGCCTGGCTGGCCCAGCCCGAGAAACTGTGGGCGCCCTGGCAGCTTTCCGGAGAGACCCTCGAGCAGGCCAAGCTCGACGCCATGCGCCTGGCCGTCGACGACCAATTGCGCGCCGGCATCGGCACCATCGGCGATGGCGAGCAGACGCGCCAGCATTTCGTGACGACCTTCATCGAGCATCTCGACGGCGTCGACTTCGCCAACCGCAAGACCATGCGCATCCGCGACCGCTACGATGCCGAGGTGCCGATGGTCGTCGGCGCCGTCTCGCGCAAGCGCCCGGTCTTCGTCGACGATGCGCGGCGCCTGCGGCTGCTGACGGACAAGCCGATCAAGTTCACCCTGCCGGGCCCGATGACCATGATCGACACGCTCTACGACGCCCACTACGGCGGCAGCCGCGAAAAGCTGGCGTGGGCCTTCGCCGAAATCCTCAACCGCGAAGCGCACGAGCTGGCCGAGGCCGGCGTCGACATCGTCCAGTTCGACGAGCCCGCCTTCAATGTCTTCTTCGACGAGGTCCGCGACTGGGGCGTGAAGACGCTGGAGCGCGCCGCCGAGGGGCTGCCCTGCAAGACCGCCGTGCACATCTGCTACGGCTACGGCATCGAGGCCAACATCAAGTGGAAGGCCGGGCTCGGCGCCGAATGGCGGCAGTACGAGCAGACCTTCCCGCTGCTCGCCGAGAGCCGCATCCACCAGGTCAGCCTCGAATGCCAGAACTCCCACGTGCCGATGGAACTGATCGGCCTGCTCGACGGCAAGGAAGTGATGGTCGGCGCCATCGACGTGGCGACGAACCGCATCGAGACGCCGGAAGAGGTGGCCGCCACCCTGCGCCGCGCCCTGCAGTGGGTGAAGCCGCACCGCCTGATCGGCTGCACCAACTGCGGCATGGTGCCGCTGCCGCGCGCCGTTGCGCGCGGGAAGCTCAACGCGCTGGCGGCGGGTGCCGCAATCGTGCGTGGCGAGCTGGGATGGTCCTGACGGCGCCGTACTGCGGGGACTGACTTTTACCTTTCGTCTCGCTGCCGGCCGGAAATCGGCTGAAGCGGATGAAAATATTTCTGAATTGGCTGACTAGCAATGACTGCTTTGCATTCCTTTTAGCCCTCGGGTAGAGCATTTGGAGCGGAGATGCCAAGGGCCCCGGAAAATCGGGGTTATTGAACGGACAGGCGCCATATGAAGCCCTTGCCTATCAAGTAAATACGATGGCATTATGACGTCCTGTTCAATAAAAATGATCCGGGCGTATGCACCCGTTTACTACCTGTTAGGCGTATGAGATGGAGTTCACCTCGCTCGAAGAGGCCGCGCTCGCCCTTCTTTCGCGTCTGGCGGCTCGTTCAGACGTGCACGCGCAAGTCCAAGCGGCTCGTCCAGCATCGCGCGAGTTCACTGGTGCAGGGAGCTACACCACACTCGTCTTGCCACCCGGCACTCCGGCAGTCGCTCCCACGGCGCCGTTCCTGGCTGCTGGCCTGCCGCTTGAGGGCGCGGAAATCGAAAGCCCAGCGCTGGCGAATGGAGCTTGTGCAATCTTGTGGTTCGAGAGAGGCTTTGCCTCGTGCTTGGAGGTTGCGGGCCAAGGCATCGCCAGCCATGATTTCGCATTCACCATGCGAGCGAGCAGTGAACCATCCGCCTAACCCTTCGTTGCACCGGAAATGCTACAGCCGCCTTCGGCGGCCTCCGCATTCCGGTGAACTCAAACGTTGGGCCCCATAGGCAATGGTCATCTTCGAGTCCGAAGCCCACTTAATTGACTCCCTTGGTCATCACGACGACTTGATTCGCCAGTGTGCGCAAGGCCATATGAGCTTCGCCGACTTCTGCTCCGAATATCACGATTACTATGCCTTCTACGCCCTGGATGGCCACGAGTCCGACGAAGAAGAGAGAGTGCTCCTTGAAAAATACGAAAAGCGAATTGAACCTCACCGTATAGTCGCCGAAGAAATCCTTGCCGGTGTCTGCTCCGACGCTGACGCGCAATTGGAAATTTACCAACGCGCCGGTCGCTTCGGCTCAGCCGAGGCTGTTCGTAGGCTCTGCGAATTGGCAGCCCTTAATCTCTAGCCCATGCCTGTCACCGTCGCCGCCCCTGCCGTCTTCCCTTTGTCAGCCCACGCTCTTCAGCTGCGCGTAGGCGAACAAATGTGGCCCAACCCGGCGGTCGACCCCGCTCCCTCCGGTCGCTGGACGCTGCGCGATAAAGCCGCGCAGCGCCGGTCACCTCTACGTTGGGCATCATGAAGAGCGCCGTTCCCGCAGTCCGAGCCAAAGTAACTCTCCTTCCTGAGACGAGTGCGCCGAAGTACATGACATCTGGCCAGTATCGGCCTCACATCGTCCTGGGGCCGGTAACCCAGCGCTCGGTGGTCGTGGATGGCCGTACGCTGGTCGAAACCTACATCGGCGTTGCCTTCGTTGGCGTCCCCGAGAAACTTAATCCGGGTGAAACCGCAGAGGTTGAGCTGGCTCTCATGTACTACCCGAATCCCATCTACGACGGTGTGCAGGCTGGCGCCACCTTCACTGTTCGCGAAGGAGCAACCATCGTCGGTTATGGCGCGGTGCTATCAAATCCGGGGGGCAACTGAGTGGGTCTCATGATGCCCAACCCATCCATCAACACGGACGCTGCGCGATGAAGCCGCGCAGCGCCTGTGATTTCAGACGTTGAAGCTGTAGAAAAACTCAAACGGAGAAAAACCAGATGGGCACTCAAGAAAGCCGACCTCATAAAACGGCCCATACGCGACGATCGGATGCTCAGGAGGGGTTGAGTGACCCCCGTAAATCGTACTCAACGACCCCTCAGGTAGTTTTCCTACACCCTCGTTGGGCGTCATGAACTTACCCACGCAATCCGTTCCGCTTATTGCAGCTCAACGCTGGAAATTTCAGCTCGGTGCAGTTGCTTTGTGTGTTCTCCTCGTTGGAATGTTCGCGCCCGATACCATAGCTAGGCTGGCCGGAACCGAGCGCGCTGCGGTCACCCTTGCTACCATCGCTTTTGGCTTTCTGGCCTTGGCCGGCTTTGCTCTTTCTGTCCGTTGCCCCTCGTGTAGCCTTAGCCTAGCTTGGTATGCCTTGTCCAAGCAGAGTCATGGTGCTTGGCTTTCTTGGTTACTGGATGTCGAGGTTTGCCCTCGCTGTGGTTACTCTCATTCTCCCGCCTCAGGCGACCACAATGCTGAGTAACAACCGACGCCCAACCCTGCGGTCGACCTCATAAATCGGCCTATAAACGGCGATCGGATGCTCGGGAGGGGTTGAGTGATCAACGAAATACATACTTCACGACCGCACAGGTAGTTTTTCTACACCTTCGTTGGCCTCACCAAAGAACCTTATATGAAACTGACCGCCTACTTGTTCTTGTTAATACTGTCTGTGCCGTTCGGCACTGCTGCCCAGGGCTTGGAGATTCACCTCGATTCGCCGTCTGTTGTTGTCCGAGTACCAGATGTCGAACCTATTGAATTCGGACAGCACCCTAATGCATCAGCGCAACCCGCGTCTCGCCTTATGGGCACCAAGGGCACACTGACGGCTTCGATGCTGGTGCCGGTGGTACCCTTAGAAATTTCTCCCATGCAGTGTGCAAGTTGGTTAGCGGGTGGGGTGCTTTCTCGCTTCACGCCGCCTTTAGACACGGTGCGTTTCGTCAAAGCGGGTGAAAACGCGTACGTCTTGGTTTTCAGCTTCAAGGTGGAGGGGCTGGAGCAGCTAAAAGCGTTTGCGCTTTCCGGCACGGGGAAAGGACATTGCATAGAGGTTCACATGTCTCGCACCGCACCCAGTGACGAGCAGCGCAAAGCATGGCTCTCTGGTTTCACGAACGTTGTCGTGGAGGCCAAGTGAAGCCCAACGACTGCGTTCAACACTGCGTTCCAGGGGACGGTCTGCAAGCTGCGCTTGCATCCCGCCTCTGACCTTGAACGTTGGGCCTCATAAGATGCGCTTACGATCTACAGTTGTTCTTTTCGCAATTACCGTAGCCAGTTCCTTGGCTGAAGGTGCTGGCTTCGACATCAGCTTTTACGGAACTCCACCGACGTTACCTCCTGGTAGGCGGTTGACCGTCGTAGCTGGCGTTAATCCAGGGCTTCCGGTTGTCTTTGACTTGTCGGAACCCGATCGTGTCGTTTTAAGGCCAGCAGCAC
Source organism: Rhodocyclales bacterium (assembly GCA_016214145.1). Lineage (GTDB taxonomy): Bacteria > Pseudomonadota > Gammaproteobacteria > Burkholderiales > Rhodocyclaceae > Desulfobacillus. The sequence continues at coordinate 469,011 of JACRPA010000002.1, read as the reverse complement.
AAGGTGAAGCGTCTACAGAGGCACAACCTCTTTTTAAATTCGAGTGGCGAGAAGACAAGTCCGCACGCTTTTACAAGCTCACTCCTACTAAGTTACTGGCTGAGTTGTCCGCACAAAATGCGACAGATACGGAAACTACAGACGGGAAAGATTTCGAGCAGAAAGCTCTGCAGCAATATCTTCGACAGGGTGAGGTTCTCCGTACCTGCTTACCTCCAAGTAAACCTTTTCGTGGGAGTCTCACCTTCTTTATTGTCGTCGGCCCCACCGGCAAACTCGACATGGCCATTATTCAGCCTGAGGGTTCAGTAGCAGAGTGCATCCTAGAGCAAACCAAAGAGGCAACCTTTGCCTCGCCACCGGGTGCGCACACTTTCACCGTCAAGGCGGATATTCGTGTCACTCAATGAACTGAGGCCCAATCCATCCATCGAGAGGGACCGCCTATCGGCGGTCCCTCATGTCCAACATTAGCCACATTGCCACTTTCCTATGCTGCTTAAACCTATACTCAGAGCCATTGCTGCGCTAAGTTTCCTTCTGACAAGTGTTAATGTCATCGCGCAAAGCGCGCCGCTTACGAGCGAAAACTACATCCAGGACGGAACAAAGAAGGGTGTTGTACTGCTTTCTGTCCGTTGGGATAGAAAGTGGAAGTGCGCCGGATTTGAAAATGCCCAACTTCGATTGCTTGGTTTTGACCATCTTCCCTCCAAGCGTTCAATTGACGATGAGGGAACTGATCTGTTACTTGACGATGCCCCATTGCTGATGACTAAACCCAGATTCGACGACTATGCTTTTTTAGTCGAGCCAGGGCAATACGCATTAAGCAAGCTCCACATCAAAGCAGCAAGATCAATGACGGATGTTGGAGTTGCTAAAGTTGGTCGAGATCGCCTATTCAAGGATGGTGTTCCCGATGGAGGGACATTCAGTGTTGGCGAAGGAGAGGTTGTTTACATAGGCCACTTCTATATTGACTGCTACAAAGAGCCAAGCCTTTGGCGCTACTACCTTGAGGACAGCGAGGGCTTCAATGGGTACTTGGCGGAACACAAAAAGAAAGTGCCCGAGCTCGATATCTCCAAAGCCAAATTTCAACTGTTCAAATCAAACTACTTTGGCCGTGACTATGAGCTCAAGTAGTTTGACCGGTCGGGGAGATAGGTAAAAAAATCTGGAGACATGGGTAACGGACGTGGTTGTGCTATTTGAAGCCGAGTACATGACGATTGTCGTATAAGCGGAAAAAGTCAGTCTCTGCGGTACGGCGCCGTACCGCAAAGGCTGACTTTTGCCCGGGGATGTTGCGGGGAAGGTCGGGTAGCCGGCCGCAGCGGAAATATGGGGTTATCGAACGGACAGACAGGCATCGGAGAAGCGCTTGCATGTCAAGCAAATACAATGGCATTATGGCGTCCGTTTGCTAACTGTTGGATTGCAGGAGAACCTCGCAATGTACTTCTGGCGCATACAGGAATTAAAGTCGAAGCTTAAGGTAGCACCTCTGACAGAGAGAGAAGTCCTGCCTTACTTTATTGTCTACTTGCTGATAGTTGACCTCGTCTCGTATATCCCATCGACGGAAGCGCTCAATCATTGGGACTACGCGAACATGGTGTTCAGCGTTTTTCTTACTATTTTTGGGACTGTCTATCTCTATCGATTAAACAGGGGGAACGACGGCGCTTTCTTTATTCAGCGTTACCTGGCTGTGGGATGGGTGACGGTTATCCGTGTAATCGCCGCCACTTTGCCCCTGTTTATCGTGCTTGGTATTTACTTTGAATTTCCATCCGAATCGAACATTTACAGCTTTTGTTATTTCAGCCTGGTCGGTCTGGTTTTTTACCAGAGGACGGGGAGCCACATTCGTGAAATCGCTGCGAGCAATGCTGCGAACTTGAGTTGAACGTGCCGGTCGATTGCTGCATTCCAGACCTTGGGGGTCGAATACCGTCGTGAAGTCGGTCCCCGCAGCACGCCAAATCCGCGCCGCACGCACTGCGGGGATGAATCGCAACGCTCAGCGCAAGAACCAGCCGTCCTTGCCGATATAGGGAGAAACAGATTGAACAAGAAAGTCCTGCTCATATTGCCGTTGCTTTGGTCGTTTTCGCTTTACGCAGCATGCGGACAGCGCGTCCAATTCGACCCTGAGAAGGTCACCGTGATTGATACGTCCCTTACGTACTCACAGAGCGATAGGCCATCTTTGGTTACCACCATCGGAACAATCAGGAATATGTCTGCGTCCCTCGTTGAAGACATCGTGGTCGAGGTTAAGTACTTCAATGCTGAGAAGAAGCTGATTGATGTCGTCACTCAACCCCTCTTCGGAGTTGTGGTGCCGGCATCGCAAGAAGTTTCCTTTCGAGTCCGTGATGCTGCCGATAAACCCAGGACCGCCTACGCTTCCAGTACCGTTCGCGTAGTGTCTGCTGAGCAGCGGGTTGTTCAACAGCCCCAAGCGAAGCAGGCTTCCTTTTCCTGGAGCGATCTCCTGGTCAGCTGGGGACCAATGCTGCTGCTCATTGGTGTCTGGATTTTCTTCATGCGCAAGCTCAACAAGAAGGGTTCTCCACAAGTTCGTACTGTCGAGCTTATTGAGCAGCAAAATGCCACTCATGCCCGCCAGTTGGAAGTTCTGGAACGCCTTGCCGTTGCCGCTGAGAAGGCTACCTCAGTAAAGTTGGGCAGTTAATTGCCTTGCACCCATGCTGAAACGGCTTTGCCTGATCTTCCTTGTCCTTCTGCCCTCGGTCGTGTGGGCACAGGGACTGTACGAGCATCCCGGCACGAACCTTCAGTTTCCCGCCAGATTGGCGAAGTTCGAACGTACTCGCGTTCATCGCTACGATGACCCGAAGCTTGGGGTGCAAGTGTCTTACGTCATCCCGGAGCTGGGAAAGGCGGACTTCTATGTATTTGATTACGGATTGACAGTCATTCCCCCGGGTATCAATTCAGACACGGTGCGGTCGATGTACGCCTCGGCAGACCGGGACGTTCAAGGTTTCGTGGAGTCCGGAATGTATCTGGAGTTCGAGAAGTTGTTTCCCCTCGGGGCCGTGATGCGGGCCAAGGACAGCAACCTCGAGTGGTACGTTGCCGCATACAAATTTCGCCTGAATCGCGAGAATACCGAGCCCGTGGTGTCCTGGCTTCTGGTGACAGGCTATCGCAACCATTTCGTGAAGATCCGCTTTTCGCATCTGGCAAGCCGAGCGGAAACCGGACGTTCTGAAGTAGGCGCACTACTTCAGGCTTTCGGTGAAGCCAACAGGGAGTGAAATGCGCGCTGTCCTCGCCTTGGGCGTCGGTTTGATCGTGGGTATTCTTGCCGGTGTCGCATGGCTGTTTGTTGACCACCTGGCCAAAACCGGACTGCACCAGCTAGGCGTTGGCATCCGATTACGGATAATTTTCTCCGACTGGCTCACGCCAGCGATAGGTCTTGGCACCGCACTGGCGGCCGGCTACTTTACTGCCCGGCTGTACCGAAGCGCGCCTATGGCCGCAGCGGCGGGTGTGGCTGCAGGCCTCCTTGCAGTCTTCATTCTTCCTCAGGCGCTAATTCGCGGCGACGTCAGCCTCTATCTCGCAGGCCCTGGGGTGTTCATCCCAACCATGCTTGGATTGCCGATCCTGTCCTTGCTGGGAGGTCGCCTTGGCAGACGCACCACCTGGCAGCGCAATGGCCGGCCGGCTAATGGGTGATCCCTTTTGTTCCGGCACGAGTCTTAGCTATTGAACCGACTTTCTGCCGCAGACGGCCGTCGGAATAGCGCCGCGATCATCTCGGCGACGCAGGCGGGCTTGTGCTGACCGTCGATCCGGGTTGAGGCATGCGATAGCGGGAACGGATTCCCTTGGAGAAGGCGGTGCTGTCCGCGTGGATCAACGCGAGGTCGTTGATCAGGTGGGCGCTTCGAAACTGGTCGCGCGGCAGTTCCGTGTCGATCAGGCCCAGGTCGTAGGCCAGTTCATCGGCATAGGCGGGAAGCAGCACCTTGTGGCTCAGGGGAATGCGGCTCGGGGCGATGGCGTTGATATGGCGAACGATGTTCGTGGTGCAGGTGCTCGTCAGCGTGTTGTAGAACTCGGGCTGTTCGACCAGCTTGTTGGCACGCTCCAGCATTGAAACGAACATGGCCCGGATTTTTTCCGGCGTCGTGCGTATCGGATAGAGGTACACCGAGTCATGGCGATGGTTCGCGCGCAAGCCGATCAGGTCGCGCTCGTCGCCGACGACGTAGGTCAGTTCATATTGGCGCAGCAGTCCCAGCAAGGGCGAATACGACTCGCCCTTTTCCTTCCGGATCTCGACGGAGATTGCAAGGAACTCGCCATCGCCGAAGCCGAAGCTGAGAAGCGTATGGGCAGGGCCGCGCCAGTCGGAGAACGGCTCGACCATGAACCAGACGGACTCGATCCGGCGCAGATCGTAGGTACGCTCCTCCCACCTGACGTCGAAATCGTGAGTCGATCGGTAAAAGGTGTTGCGGATGTTGCTGATTCTCACCGTGTCGCCTTTGAAGTCCGCCTTGGCGGTCCGCGCCTGGTCCAGAGACCAGTCGCGATCGTTGGCTGGATGCACGAGAAGCGTCAGGGCCGCATATCCCAGGGCAATGCAGATTGCGGCGAGGAGGGCTGCGCGTCGTATCCATGTTTTGCGGGTGGCGGGAGCGGTCATGGCGATCTGGTGTGGCAATGAGGTTGTCATTGGATCATAACAAGCGGGTCATTGGGCAGACAAGTACCTTGAAAAAATATTGACAATATAATACGACATATCTAAACTCATCGATATGAAAAAAGGATATAGCCGGGCCATACCCACCCGCTGGCGGGCGATGTCGAAGGTGTTTGCCGCGCTGGGCGACGAGCATCGCCAGCGCATCCTCCTGCTGTTTGAACCGGGCGAACGGCTCAATGTCGGCCAGATTGCCGAGGTGTCGACCTTGACCCGTTCGACCGTCTCTCACCATCTCAAGGTGCTGCGTGAGGCGGGGGTGCTGAAGTCGGAGAAGCTCGGCAAGGAAGTCTGGTACTGGATCGACCGGCAATGGCTGATTGCCGTGTTCGGCAACGTAATCGACTACATCGAGAAATCAACCTGAGTTCGCGGGATCCTCTGGCATGACAAGCCTCTATACGCTCAAGCCGCGCTTCCAGGCCTTGCTGCGGCCGCTCGTGGGCCGGCTGGCTTCCTCGGGCATTACGGCAAATGCGGTGACCTTGGCCGCCATGCTGGTGTCCATGGCGCTTGGACTGTTCCTGTATTTCGAGCCCGACAGGCGCCTTCTTTTCCTGCTCCTGCCGGGTTGGATGCTGCTGCGCATGGCGCTGAATGCGATTGACGGCATGCTGGCCCGGGAGTTCGGACAGAAATCGACGCTCGGCGCCTATCTCAATGAGCTGTCCGATGTCGTATCCGACGCGGCACTTTACCTGCCCTTCGTGAATATCGCGCCGTTCGGCTGGGGCGGTATCGCGACGATCGTCTTCCTGTCCGCGCTGTCGGAAATGGCCGGGGTGCTGGGGCAGGTCGTCGGCGCCGAACGCCGTTACGACGGGCCGATGGGCAAGAGCGACCGCGCCCTGGTGTTCGGCGCGCTCGGCCTCTGGGTCGGTGCATCGGCGGAACTGCCGGCCTGGCTCTTCTGGCTCATGCCTGCGATGGCCGCGGCCATCGCGGCGAACATCTGGAACCGAATCCGGGGCGGGCTGGAACAGGCCCGTCAACATTAACCCGAAAGGACATGCTGTGACGGAAACCCGCAAGGTGCATGAACGAACGTTCAAGACTCACGATGGCGTTGAGTTGTTCTACCGCCACTGGCCGGGCGACGCCGCGCAAAAGCGATGCGTCGTCATGTTCCATCGCGGACATGAGCATTCCGGACGCATGGGCCATCTCGCCGACGAGCTCGGTTTGCCGGGCTTCGACGTCTTCGCCTGGGATGCCCGGGGCCACGGGCGTTCCCCGGGGCAGCGGGGCTATTCGCCCAGCCTCGGCGCGTCGGTGCGCGACATCCAGTGCTTCATCGAGCATATCGCCGCCACCTACGGCATCGCCCACGAGGACATGGCCGTCCTCGCCCAGAGCGTCGGCGCCGTGCTCGTCTCGACCTGGGCGCACGATTACGCGCCCAAGGTGCGCTGCCTGGTGCTTGCTTCGCCGGCCTTCAAGGTCAAGCTATACGTGCCCTTCGCCCGTCCCGGGCTGCGGCTGATGCACAAGCTGCGCGGGAATTTCTTCGTCAATAGCTACGTCAAGTCGAAGTTCCTGACGCACGATCCCGGGCGCCAGGCGTCCTATGATGCCGACCCCCTGATCACACGGCCCATTTCGGTCAATATCCTGCTTGCGCTTTACGATGCTGCAGAGCGCATCGTGGCCGACGCGCAGGCCATCACGTTGCCGACCCAATTGCTCATATCCGGTGCCGATTGGGTGGTCCACCATGGGCCGCAGCACGAATTCTTCCGGCGCCTGGGCTCGACCGACAAGGAGAAGCATGTCCTGGACGGTTTCTTCCACGACACGCTCGGCGAGGCTGGGCGTGCGGAGGCGGTCGGCAAGGCGCGGGAGTTCATCCTTCGCCAGTTCGAACGGCCGCCGCAACGGCCGGATCTTCTTTCGGCCGACCGGCAGGGATTTACCTTCGAGGAATCGCGCGCACTCGCCCAGCCGCTCTCGCCGCTCAGTCCGCGAGGCCTGTATTGGTCCATGACCCGGGCTGGATTGCGGTTCGGCGGCCTGTTGTCCGATGGCGTTCGGCTGGGCCACGAGACCGGCTTCGATTCCGGCAGCACGCTCGATTATGTCTATCGGAATACGGCATCCGGCCTTGGCCCCCTGGGCCGCCTGGTCGACCGCCAGTACCTGGACTCGATCGGCTGGCGTGGCATCCGCCAGAGGAAGGTCAATATCGAGGAATTGCTGCTCAAGGCGATGGCGGCGCTGCACGCTGACGGCCGCGCCATCCGGGTGCTCGATATCGCGGCGGGTCATGGCCGCTATGTCCTGGATGCGCTGACGCGAGCGCCCATCCCTCCGGAATCCATCGTGCTGCGCGACTACAGCGACATCAACGTACGCGACGGTTCGCTGCTGATCGAGTCGCGCAACCTCAATGGCGTGGCGAGATTCGAGCGGGGCGACGCCTTCGACCGGGCCGCCGTCGCCGGGGCGCAGCCGCGTCCTACGGTCGGCATCGTTTCCGGCCTCTACGAACTGTTTCCGGAAAACGAGCCGGTTGCGCGCTCGCTGGCCGGCATGGGCGATGTCATCGAGCCCGGCGGGTACCTCGTGTATACGGGGCAACCCTGGCATCCGCAGCTTGAATTGATTGCCCGGGCGCTGACCAGCCATCGCGGCGGGCAGGCATGGGTCATGCGACGGCGCACGCAGGCCGAGATGGACCAGCTCGTGGAGGCTGCAGGCTTTGAGAAGCTCGATCAGCGCATCGACGAGTGGGGCATATTCACGGTTTCCCTGGCCCGCCGCAAGCATTCATGACTGCAACGGGCGTCAACGTGGCGACGGCATCCGTTCCCTGGCGGCGCGGCCTCGCCTGGCTGCTTTTCCTCGGCCCGTTCTTCTTTCTCAGCTACGGCTTTGCCAATCATGTGGCGGCCGAGCGCGAGGTCAGCGATACCTTGCTGTTCGAGTGGGAACGGGGGATTCCTTTCATCCCCTGGACGATCATTCCCTACTGGTCGATCGACCTTTTCTATGGACTGTCCTTCCTGTTGTGCCGCGACAGGCAACAGGTCGATCGCCATGCGTTGCGCCTTCTCACCGTTCAGATCGTATCGGTGATCTGCTTCCTGTTGTTCCCGCTGCACTTCAGTTTCGAGCGGCCCGCGGTGGGTGGATTCTTTGGCGCCATGTTCGATGCTCTCATGGGGTTCGACAAACCTTACAACCAGGCGCCGTCCCTCCATATCGGGCTCCTCGTGATCATCTGGGCGCGATTCGCGGCCGGAACGCCGCGTTCATACAGCTGGCTGGTCCATGCATGGACCGTCTTGATTGCGCTGTCCGTCCTGACGACCTACCAGCATCATTTCATCGATATCCCGACAGGAGCCCTGGTGGGTTTTCTTTGTCTCTGGCTGTGGCCCGACTCGGGCAGGTCGCCCCTGACGGATTGGCTGCCGGCCCGCGTTTCCGAAAGGGGGCACCTGGCGATTCGCTATGGCCTCGGCGCCCTTGCGGCGGCCTTGGTCGGGATCTGGCTTGGCGGCGGCGGACTTTGGCTCCTGTGGCTGGCCGCCGCATTGGGATTGGTGGCGTTGATCTACGCCGTTCCCGGCGCGAAAGGCTTTCAGAAGGAGCATGGCAGGCATAGCGCGGCTTCCATCGCTCTGCTTGCGCCCTACCTGGTCGGGGCCTGGATCAACTCGCGGCTGTGGACGCTCCGGCGTCCACAGCCGGACATGATCGCTGACGGCGTGTGGCTTGGCAGGATGCCGACATCGCGCGACATGCAGCATGGGGGCTACCGGTGCCTCGTGGACCTGACCGCGGAAATGCCGGCTCCATCCGGCAACTGGCAGTATTTCTGCATCCCATGGCTGGACCTTGTCGCGCCCGAGCCGGAACATCTGGCAGAAGCTGCACAACGGATCGAACAGGCTCGCCATCATGGCCCGGTCCTGGTCTGTTGTGCCTTGGGCTATTCGCGCAGCGCCAGCGCGGTCGCAGCCTGGCTGTTGCTGACGGGAAGGACGCCGTCCGTGGAGGCGGCCGAGTCGCTGCTGCGGTCCCGTCGTTCCGGCATCGTATTCGGCCCGGCGCATCGCCGTGTGCTTGCCGAGTTGGCTTCCCAAGCCGGCTTGTATGCAGGGGGAGGCCATGCGTAGCAACTCGAACGCGGAAATGCTGGCCGGGGTGGCGGCGTCGTCGCTAGGATTGGGGCGGCGCATCGACATATGGAGCCTGGCCCTGCTTCTCGTGACGATCGGCACGCTTGCGATTTCGGCCGGCGTCCTGGCTCCCTGGAGATATGGCTGCCTATTTGTTTCAGTTCTCGCCGGCATTGCGCAGAAATACTTTTCCCTGCGGGTTGCGCTGGATGCGGTCTTGTTCAAGAGACTGGCGGATCACGAATTCAGCAAGTCGTCGGTTCAGGACGGCGAGACTCTGACGGCGCTGGATTCCGCGTTGGCGGATTGCGGCCTGATCAAGGCACCCGAGGGCCTGCCGCGCGACATGGCAAGCCGCTGCCGAGGTGCAATGCGGCTCCTGTACGCGCAGGCCATTTGCATGGCGGCGCAGTTGGGAGCGCTACTCGCTGCCTTGTCGGGTGGTTTGAGCTAGGGGAATCCGATGGCCTTTGAAAATATGGTGGCAGGGGCAATCTGCGGTTTTGCGAAGCTATTGACTGGCGTACGGGCCATCTGGCGCGGCAGCCAGCCGGAAGGCAGGCAGCGCGTCTATTTCGCGAATCATCGCAGCCATGGGGATTTCGTCCTCATTTGGGCTTCCCTGCCGCCTTCGTTGCGGCGCATTACCCGCCCGGTCGCCGGTGCCGACTACTGGCTGGCAACGCCCTTGTCGCGCTATATCGGGGTCAGCGTATTCCGCAGCGTCCTGATCGATCGCTCCGCCAAGGCAAGCAAGGAGGTGAGTCCCATAGCGCAGATGAGCGGGGCGCTTTCCCAAGGAGATTCGCTGATCATTTTTCCGGAAGGGACCCGAAATCTGGAGGACGGACTGCTGCCGTTCAAGAGCGGCATTTACCATCTGGCCTGCGCGAACCCGGAAGTCGAGTTCATCCCGGTGTGGATCGAGAATGTCGGCCGCGTCATGCCAAAGGGAGCCGTTATCCCCGTACCCCTGCTTTGCACCCTTACGTTCGGATCTCCCATGCGAATCGCTGCAGGGGAAGACAAGCAGGCTTTCCTCAACCGCGCCAGGGAAGCGTTGTCTGCGCTTTCCCCGGCAGAGGAGTGATTTCCATGACGGTCAAGGAAACCTTGCTGCTTACGCTCGGCGCGGTCTTCGCCGTTCTTGTCGTCGCCAGCAGCATCGGACTGTATCTCAGGCTTCGACTGCCCGCCGGGTATTCCTCCGCGACGATCGACAATCTGAATACGCGCATCAAGGCCTGGTGGTGGATGATCGTGCTTCTCGGCGGGGCGCTCTGGCTCGGCAAGTGGGGGATGATTGTCCTGTTCTCCTTCATTTCCTTCCAGTGCCTGCGTGAATTCGTTTCATTGACCCATACCCGACGAGGGGATCACCAGGCGCTGGTCTGGAGCTTTTTCGTTTTCCTGCCGCTGCAGTATGCCCTCATTGCCATCGACTGGTATGGGCTGTTCTCGATACTGATTCCGGTCTACGCGTTCCTTCTGCTGCCCATTTGGGAAGCGCTCGGCAGCGACACGACACGCTTCCTGGAACGAGCCGCGAAGGTGCAGTGGGGGCTGATGATCTGCGTTTACTGCCTGTCGCATGTGCCCGCCCTGCTGACCCTGGATATTCCAGGCTACGGGGACCGTGTCCTGTTGCTGGTTGTATTTCTTGTCCTGACCGTCCAGTCCAGCGATGTCTTTCAATATGTCTGGGGCAAGCTGCTCGGCAAGCACAAGATATCGGTGACCATATCGCCATCCAAGACGGTCGAAGGGTTGATCGGCGGTGTCGTGACGTCTACGGCGGTGGGGGCCGCGCTCTGGCAACTGACGCCTTTTGCGCCCTGGCAAGCGGCGCTCATCGCCCTCTGCATCAATATCTTCGGGTTCTTCGGCGGGTTTGTGCTTTCGGCAATCAAGCGTGATCGCGGCGTAAAGGACTGGGGCGCCATGATCGAAGGCCATGGCGGCATGCTTGACCGCGTGGACTCCATCAGCTTTTCGGCCCCGATTTTCTTTCACATCGTTCGCTACTGGTGGGAGCCATGAAGGTGCTGGACAGGCATTCGCCAACAAATGAATTGTGCATTGACGTACAACGGGCGCATAATTGAAATACTGAAGAAAAACATGAAGTTTCAAATTTCTACAACGTACTAAAAAGGGAGGGTGGAATGAAGCCAACAATGCAGAAACCAACTGGAGCATTTGTCGGTGCATCGTGGATAGCCTTGATGGTAGGAACGCTCGGGTTCATTACCGGGCTTTGGAATGCCGAAATGCAACTGAATGAAAAGGGCTACTACTTCACTGTCCTGATATTGGGCCTGTTTTCATCCGTATCGCTTCAGAAGGCGGTCCGCGATCGTCTGGAAGGCGTTCCTGTGACCGGGTTGTATTTCAGTCTGGCCTGGATAGCCGTCGGCGCCTCCATCACGCTGCTGGTGATCGGGCTGTGGAACGCCTCATTTACCCAGAGCGAGAAGGGCTTCTATGCCATTGCCTACCTGATGAGCCTGTATGCGGCTGTGGCGGTGCAGAAAAACGTTCGTGACCTGGCCCTGTTCAAGGAGGAAGATATGGCGCATGAGCAAGAACCTGCGCCAGATGCCAAAACCTGAGAACTTCCCGCGGTAGAAATGGATCAAGCCAGTCCCTGCAGTACGCCGTGCTGCAGGGACTGACTATTTATGAGGCTAGACGTAGCGCCGCGCGATCATCTCGGCGACGCAGGCGGGTTTGTGCTGGCCCTCGATCTCGACGAGGGCGTGCCAGGTGACCTGGATGCCACCGGGGATGTCTTCCAGTTCGGCCAGGGTGAAGCGGGTGCGGATGCGGTCGTTGCAGCGCACCGGGGCGGAGAAGCGCACGCGGTTGAGGCCGTAGTTGATGCTCATGCGGCCGCCTTCGATGGCGAGCGTCTCCATCATCATGTGCGGGAGCAGCGAGAGCGTCAGGTAGCCGTGGGCTATCGTTGAGCCGAAGGGCGATTCGGCTTGCGCGCGCGCCGGGTCGACGTGGATCCACTGGTGGTCGCCGGTGGCGTCGGCGAAGCGGTCGATGCGATCCTGGTCGACCGGCAGCCAGTCGCTGACGGCGACTTCCTTGCCGACCCAGTGTTTGAGTTCGTCGAGATTCTTGATGGTGATTTTGGGCATTTTCGGTTACCGGCAGCGTGGGTGCGGCGTAGCCGCTGCGAAATCCCCCGGCCCTTCGGGCCACCCCCTTTTGTGACCGAAGGAAATCCCCGTGGGACAAAGGGGGTAGGGTGGGTGGGAGGGCATTGGCTCAGGGGGCATTGTCGATGAATTCGCGGATGAGACGGTTCACTTCAGCGGGCCGCTCGTGGATGACCCAGTGCGAGCCGTCGGGGATGCGCCTTACGGTGAGCTTCGGCACCATCGCCTCGATGCCGTCGAGCAGGCCGGGCAGGAGCGCCGTGTCGTGCTCGCCCCAGATCACCAGCGTCGGCACGCGGACGGTGAAATCCTCCGGCTTGAGGTCGAGGCCTGCAGCGCCGGGTTCCTCCGGCGTGGCGGGATGCAGCGGCGAAGCGCGGTAGAAGTTCAGACTGGCGTCGAGCGCGCCCGGCTGCAGCCAGGCTTCGCGGTAACGCGCGAGCAGTTCCTCCGTGAGCCAGGCGGCGTCGGTCGTCGATTTCGACAGCATGGCGGCGAGCCGCGCGCAGTCGTTCCCGGCCAGCTTCTCCGCCGCGCCGGGGCGGCGCAACCAGTTCATGTAGGCGCTGGCCTCGATCTGCGCCGGGCTGTCGCGCAGTTCGCGGGCGAAGGTGACCGGATGCGGCGAGTTGATGATGACCAGCTTCTCGATGTATTCAGGATGCGCCGCCGCCAGGTTCCACGCCGCCGCGCCGCCCCAGTCGTGGGCCACCACGATGCAGGGGCGGCTGCCGAGGTGGTCGATGAGCCGGCGCAGGTCGGCGACGAGATGCTTCGGCCGGTAGGCCTTGACGTCGGTCGGCTTGTCGGAAAGATTGTGGCCGCGCATGTCGAGCGCCACGGCATGGTGGTCGCGCGAGAATTCCTCCAGCTGGTTCTGCCAGGCGTACCAGAACTCCGGGAAGCCATGCACGAAGAGGATGAGCGGGCCGTCGCCGGCTTCGACGTAGTGCAGGCGGACGTCGTCGGAATCGACGTAGTGGTGCTGCAAGTTCATATCGCGTTCCCAGGTTGAGCGCCGTTCATGGTTCGATACGGTGCTGCGCACCTACTCACCACGAACGGAATTTTCCGTTCGCCCTGAGTAGCCTGCGTAGCAGGCGTATCGAAGGGCAGATTCATGCCGCTACCAGGCGCTTGCCGTCGAGCTTCGGCACGACGTCGTAGAGGCTCTTCTGCGCGGCGAAGTCGACCTCGCGGTCGAGGCGGCGTTCGAGCATCATGCGGCCGACGCGGGCGCGGCGCAGGCATTCGCCGGCCTCGCACTTCTCGTGCAGCATCATGGCGGCGAGGGCGGCGTCGGTGAATTCGTGCTCCTGCCCGTGGCGCGCGAACAGCGAGACCAGGTAGCCGGCGCCGTAGAAATCCTCGAGGTTGAAGTTGTCGGCCGAGCCGGAACAGACGATCAGCACCGTCTCGTCGGCATGATGCCGCCCGATGTGCGCGACGACCGCCTCGCCGTTGAGCAGCGCGGCGGCGTAGACGTGGTCGGCCTCGCGCGACTTGGCGACCGCCACCGTGCCGTTGGTGGTGGAGTAGACCAGCGTCTTGCCGGCGAGGTTTTCCGCCAGCAGGGCCAGCGGCGTCGGGTGCACGAAGCCGGGCAGGGTGTCGGCGTTCAGTTCGCCGGAGAGCACGCAGGTGTCAGCCGGATGGCGCGCCGCCTCGGCCTGCGCCGCCGCGCCGTCGAGCGTCGGGACGACCTCGGTCGCGCCGTGCGCCATCGCCGCGACGATGCTGGAGGTGGCGAAGAGGATGTCGAGCACGATCACCGTCTTGCCCGGCAGGCGCTGGGCGTCGAGTTCTTCCTTTTTCAAAAGGACGTGAATTTTCATTTTGGCTGTCGTAGGTCGGCCTTCAGGCCGACAATCGCGCTCGTTGTCCCACAGGGACTTCCTTTGGTCGTCGGGCTGAAGCCCGACCTACCGGAGCTTGCATGGATCAATCCCGATGGCTGCGCCGGTGCATCATGCCGTAGCCTTCCATCTGCATGACTTCCTCTCCGTTCTGGTTGAGCACTTCCCAGCGGTTGCGCATCAGGCCGATGTGCGGCTTGCTTTCCAGGGGGCGCGCCTCCAGCACGACGCTGCGCACGTGCAGGGTGTCGCCGGGGCGCACCGGCTTCAGCCAGCGGATATTTTCTACGCCGGGCGAGGCGAGGTTGGCCGATTCGAGCAGGTAGGCGTCGCACATCATGCGCATGCACAGGCTGCAGGTGTGCCAGCCGCTGGCGACCAGCCCGCCGAACTGGGAGTGCTTGGCCGCTTCCTCGTCGATGTGGAAGGGCTGCGGATCGAACTCCTTCGCGAAGCGGATGATGTCCTCCTTCGTCAGCGTGACGCCGCCGTACTCGGTGACGCTGCCTACGGGAAAATCCTCCCAATAATACTTTTTGCTCATCCTTCGGATTCCTCTTTCGGTTTGATTTCCGGCACCACGGCGAAGACGGCGCTGGCGCGCAGGATGCGGCGCTCGCCGACGTGCAGGTAGCAGTTGGCATAGGCGAGACGCTTGCCGATGCGCAGGACGTCGACGTGGGCCTCGACCCAGTCGCCCGGGTAGGCGCTCTCGATGAAGTCGGTGGTCAGGCTCACCGTCACCATCGGCTGCGGCGGCTTGCGCGAGTTGTAGAGCACGGTGCCCAGCGCGCTGTCGGCGATGGTGACCAGCATGCCGCCGTGCACGATGCCGCGCATATTGGTGTGGCGCTCGTCGATGCGCAGGCCGAGGACAAGCTTGCCGTCCGCCTTCTTGCAGTAGAGCGGGCCGTTCTGGCTGAGGAAGGGCCCGGTGTGCTCGATGGCCTTGAAGCCCTCTGGGATGTCGCTCATGTCGGCCTCAACTGAACTTCGAGAAATCCGGCTTGCGCTTTTCGAGGAAGGCGGCGAAGGCCTCCTTGGCTTCGGGCGAAGCGAGCTGGCGCGTGAAAATCTCGCCTTCCGCCTGCATGGTCTGCAGCACGAGGGCGGCATGGCCCTGCTTCAGCAGACGCTTCGTTTCGCGCAGGGATGCAGCGGGCAGGGTGGCGAGCTTGCGGGCGCGCTCCAGCGCCGCGTCGAGCAGGGCGGCGTCCGGGTGGACGGCGTTGACCAGGCCGATCTCGACACCCTTGGCGGCGTTGAAGGGCTCGCCGAAGAAGAGCAGCTCGGCGGCGCGCGGGTGGCCGGCGAGGCGCGGCAGCAGCAGGCTGGAGGCGGCCTCCGGGCACAGCGCCAGGTTCACGAAGGGCAGCTGGAAACGGGCGCTTTCGCCGGCGTAGACGAGGTCGCAGTGCAGCAGCAGGGTGGTGCCGACGCCGACGGCGTTGCCGGCCACGGCGGCGACGAGGGGTTTCGGCGCGGCGGCGATGTTGCGCAGGAAGCGGAACACCGGTCGGTCCGGGTCGCCGGCCGGGCCGTTGAGGAAGTCGCCGAGGTCGTTGCCGGCGGTGAACATGTCCGGCTGGCCGTGGATGAGGACGACGCGCACGGCGTCCTCGTTCGCCGCGCGATCGAGCGCATCGGCCATGGCGGCGTACATCGGGCCGGTGAGGGCGTTCTTCTTCTCCGGCCGGCGCATCTCGATGCGCAGGACGCCAGAGGCGAGTTCGGTGACGATGTTTTCGGTCATGTTGCCAGTCTCCAATCGGTCCGCGCCCTTGTAGGTCGGCCTTCAGGCCGACTTCGGCGGCCGTGTCGGGCTGAAGCCCGACCTACATGACCTGCGTTGTTCAGAACCATTCGTTCCTCATCTCGCGGCAGGTCGGCTCCAGCGCGCGCAGCAGGGCGTGCTGCGGCTGGGTTTTGGGCAGTTCCCACTGGAAGAAGTAGCGGCAGGCGGCGAGCTTGCCGCGGTAGAAGTCTTCATCTGCGGCGTTTTTAAAAGTCAGTCCCCGCGACACGGCGACGGCCTGGCGCAGCCAGATCCAGGCGAGCACCGTGTGGCCGAACATCTCCAGATAGACGCTGGAATTCGCCAGCGCGGCATCGCCGTCGCGGCCGAGCGCGTCGGCCAGCGTGCGCGTGGTGACGGCGACCTCGGTGATCGCCGCGCCGAGCGCCAGCGCATGCGATTGCAGCTGCGGCACGGAACCGGCCTCCTGCACGGTCTTCTGCACCTCGCGGCCGAAGAGCTTCAGCGCCGCGCCCTCCTGCATCGTCACCTTGCGGCCGAGGAGATCGAGGCCCTGGATGCCGTGCGTGCCTTCGTGGATCGGGTTGAGGCGGTTGTCGCGGTAGTACTGCTCGACGGGGTATTCGCGCGTGTAGCCGTAGCCGCCGTGCACCTGGATGGCCAGGCTGTTGGCTTCGAGGCACCACTGCGAGGGCCAGGACTTGGCGATCGGCGTGAGAAGGTCGAGCAGCAGGCCGGCCTCGCGGCGTGCGGTCTCGTCCGGCGCGCTGTTCTGTTCGTCGACCAGGCGCGCACAGGTCAGGCACAGCGCGTAGCCGCCCTCGACGTAGGCCTTCTGCGCCAGCAGCATGCGCCGCACGTCGGCGTGTTCGATGATCCTTACCTGCGGCGACTGCGGGTTCTTCGAGGCCGGATGCCGGCCCTGCGGGCGCTCGCGGGCGTAGTCGAGCGCGGCGAGGTAGCCGCGGTAGCCGAGCATCACGGCGCCCATGCCGACGCCGATGCGCGCCTCGTTCATCATGTGGAACATGTACGACAGGCCCTGGTGCGGCTCGCCGACCAGCTCGCCGCGGCACTGCCCCTTCTCGCCGAAGGACAACATCGTGGAGGTCGTGCCGCGGTAGCCCATCTTGTGGATGAGGCCGGCAAGCTGAACGTCGTTGCGCTCGCCCAGCGTGCCGTCATCGTTCACGCGGAACTTCGGCACGATGAAGAGCGAGATGCCCTTCACGCCGGGCGGGCCGCCGGGGATCTTCGCCAGCACCAGGTGCACGATGTTCTCGGACAGATCGTGGTCGCCGGCGGAGATGAAGATCTTGTTGCCGGTGATGGAATGGCTGCCGTCGGCATTCGGCTCGGCGCGGGTGGCGATGTCGGACAGGCTGGAGCCGGCCTGCGGCTCGGTCAGCGCCATGGTGCCGAAGAAGCGCCCGGCGAGCAGGGGCTTGAGGTACTTCTCCTGCTGCGCCAATGATCCGAAGCGGCGGATCACGTTGGCGTTGCCGATGGTGAGGAAGGGGTAGCCCGATGTCGAGACGTTGGCGCCCTTGAACAGCGAGAAGCAGGCCTGCGTCATGGTCACCGGCAACTGCATGCCGCCGAGATCGTAGTCGTGCGCGGCGGCCATGAAGCCGGCGTCGATGAAGGCCTGCAGGGCCTCCTTCACCTCGGGAATCATGCTCACCCGCTGGCCGTCAAACTGCGGCTCGTTCTCGTCGGCCTTGCGCGTGTGCGTGGCGAACTTCTCCGCGGCGATGGCCTCGGCCGTGTCCAGCGCGGCGAGGAAAGTCTCGCGCGAGTGGTCGGCAAAGCGCGGCCGCGCCGTCAGCGACTCGGTGTCGAGGAGCTCGAAGAGGACGAACTCCAGGTCGCGGCGGTTGATGATGCGTGCGGTCATGCTGACCGGCCTCCCCCTTTGTCCCACGGGGATTTCCTTCGGTCAGAAAAGGGGGACGGGAGGGGGATTTTTCGGCGGTGAATGACCGGCGGCTGCTGAAATCCCCCCTGGCCCCCCTTTTTCAAAGGGGGGGATGTGGCGGGGAGAGGATCGATTCGCATCACGCGGCCAGCAGCATGTCGCTGAACAGGCCGAGATGGTGGTCGGTGTTGCCGAAGGTGAGGTCGATCATGGTCAGGCGCTTGAAGTAGTGGCTGACGTTGAGCTCGTCCACCACGCCCATGCCGCCGTGCAGTTGCACCGCCTGCTGGCCGACGAAGCGCGCCTGCTGGCCGATGTAGGCCTTGGCGGCGGAGAGGGCGCGGCGGCGCTCGGCGGCGTCGGGCGAATCGGCCTTGACCGCCGCCAGCGTCGCCATGGAGCGGGACTGCTCGGTGGCGATGACCATGTCCACCATGCGGTGCTGCAGCGCCTGGAAGCGGCCGATGGGCTGGCCGAACTGCTTGCGCGTCTTCAGGTATTCCAGCGTCGCCTCGTCCAGCGCCGCCATGATGCCGACGGCCTCGGCGCACAGCGCCGCGATGCCGTAGTCGAGGGCACGCTCGATCGCCGGCAGGGCGGCGTCCTTCGTGCCGACCAGGGCATCGGCGCCGACGGCGACGTTGTCGAAATGAATCTCCGCGGCGCGGCCGCCGTCCTGGGTCATGTAGCTGCGCACGGTGACGCCGTCCGCCTTGCGGTCGACGAGGAACAGCGAGATGTCCTTTTCTGTGCGCGCCGAGACGAGCAGCTTGTCCGCCGCGCCGCCGCCGAGCACGACGCCCTTGGCGCCGCTGAGCTTCCAGCCGCTGCCGTCGGCCTTCGCCGCCGTGTCGACGCGGCTGACTTCGTAGCGGGCGCCCGGCTCGTAGTGGGCCAGCGCCATCATCAGCTCGCCGCCGGCGATGGCGGGCAGCAGGGCTTCCTTCTGCGCGTCGCTGCCGGCATCGCGGATCAGGCCGCCGGCGACGATCACCGTGGCGAGATAGGGCTCGAGCACGAGGCCGCGGCCGAAGGCTTCCATCACCAGCAGGGTGTCGACGGCGTTGCCGTTCATCCCGCCGAATTCTTCGGGGTAGGGCAGGGCCAGCAGGCCGAGCTCGGCGAACTGGGCCCAGTGCTCGCGGCTGAAGCCCGCATCGGATTTCGCCAGCGCGCGGCGCTGCTCGAAGCCGTAGTCCTTGGAGATGAAGCGGCGCAGGGTGTCCTGCAGGGCGTTTTGTTCGTCGGTGTAGTTGAAGTCCATTGTTGAATCCTTGTGTCAATCCGTCATTCCCGCTTCCGCGGGAATGACGGGTCAGAGGCCGAGGATCATCTGGGCGATGATGTTTTTCTGGATTTCGTTGGAGCCGCCGTAGATGGTCGTCTTGCGGTAGTTGAAGTAGTGGCCGGAGAGCGGCGCGGCGTAGCCGGCGCCGACCGGCTCGCCCTGCCAGGCGGGGTCGAGCGCCTCCTGCAGCCAGGGCAGGGCGTAGTGGCCGAGGGCGTGCATCTGCAGTTCGGCGATGGTCTGCTGGATTTCCGAGCCCTTGATCTTGAGGATCGAGGCCTCGGGTCCCGGCGCCTTCTTCTCCTTTTCGGCGGAGAGCACGCGCATGTTGGTGATCTCCAGCGCCATCAGTTCCAGTTCGACCTGGGCGATGCGGTCGCGGAAGCGCGCGTCCTCGATCAGCGGGCGGCCGCCCGAGGACTCCTTGCGGGCGATGTCCTTGAGGTGCTTCAGCGATGCCTTGGAACGGCCGACGCCGGCGATGCCGGTGCGCTCGTGGCCGAGCAGGAACTTGGCGTAGGTCCAGCCCTTGTTCTCCTCGCCGACCAGGTTCTGCACCGGCACCTTGACGTCCTCGAACCAGACTTCGTTGATCTCGTGCTCGCCGTCGTTCATGATGATCGGCCGCACCGTGATGCCCGGCGTGTCCATGTCGATGAGCAGGAAGGAGATGCCCTCCTGCTGGCGGCCTTCGCTGCTGGTGCGCACCAGGCAGAAGATCCAGTCGGCGTACTGGCCGAGCGTGTTCCAGGTCTTCTGGCCGTTCACGACGTAGTGGTCGCCCTTGTTCTCCGCCTTGGTCTTCAGCGAGGCGAGGTCGGAGCCCGAGCCGGGTTCGGAGTAGCCCTGGCACCACCAGTCGGTGCCGTCCACGATGCGCGGCAGGAAGTGGTCCTGCTGGCCCTTGCTGCCGAAGGCCTGGATGACCGGCGCCACCATCCTCAGGCCGAAGGGCAGCTGCAGCGGCGCGCCGGCCTCGCCGCATTCTTCCTCGAAGATGTGCTGCTGCACGGCCGACCAGCCGGTGCCGCCGAACTTCTGCGGCCACATCGTCGCGCCCCAGCCCTTCTGGTGCAGCACCTTCTGCCAGCGCACGAAGTCGTCCTTGGCAAGGCGCTTGCCCTGCTTCACCTTGGCGCTGATGTCTGCCGGCAGGTGGGTGGTGACGAAGGCGCGCACCTCGGCGCGGAAGGCCTGTTCTTCGGGGGTGTAGTTCAGATCCATGCGGGTCTTTCCGTTCCGGTTATTTCTTGGCGGCCTTGGCCGCGGCGTAGGCATCCGACGCCGCCTTGCGGTCGGCGTTCACTTTCTGCACGTGCGGCCGCTCGGCGATCATCTTCAGGTAGGGCTTGGCGGCGGGCAGGAATTCATCGAGGAAATCGCGGCCGTAGGCCTTCTTCGTCGCCATCGAGAGCAGCGGCAGGTGAACGCAGGCGGCGCAATCGGCGTGGGTGAATTCCTTGCCGCCGATGTAGGGCGCGAAGCGCGCCAGGCGGGTCAGGCTGCGCACGCCCTTCTCCAGCAGCTTCTCAACCTCCTGCTTCGTCTCGTCCGACACGCTGCCGCCGAAGAACACCTCGTAGTAGAGGCGCCGCGCCGGCAGCTCGATGTGCAGCTCGATGTGCTCGATCAGCTCGCGGCAGCGCGCACGCTCGAAGGGGTCCTTCGGGTAGAGCGGCGGTTCGGGATACATGTCCTCGATGTATTCGGTGAGCACCTGCGACTCGGTGAGCACGCCGCGCTCGGTGCGCAGGAAGGGCACCTTGCCCATCGGCGAGTCCTGGCGGAACTCGTCCTTCTGCGAGGGATAGGCCAGCTCCTCCTCGAAGGGGATGCCCTTCTCCAGCAGCGAGAGCTTGACCTTGTTGTAGTAGTTGCTGACGGCGAAGCCGCAGAGTTTTAGCATCTCATTCTCCAAAAAAATCTTTAACCACAGAGGACACAGAGAGCACAGAGAAAATCAGAGATCTTCCTGAAATGCCTTCTCTGTGAACTCTGTGCTCTCTGTGGTTCAAGGTTTTACTTGCTCCATCAAACCTTCGGCGCCGGCTTGAACTGCAGCGCCTTGTATTCGAGGAATTCCTCGAGGCCGTACTTGCCCAGCTCGCGGCCGTTGCCGGACTGCTTGTAGCCGCCGAAGGGGGCGAGGGCGTTGAAGACGCCGCCGTTGATGTCCACCTGGCCGGTGCGCAGGCGGCGGGCGAAGGCGATGGCGCGCTCGTCGCTGCCGGCCCACACCGCGCCGGCGAGGCCGTAGGGCGTGCCGTTGGCGATGCGCGCGGCTTCGTCCTCGTCCTGGTAGGTGACGATCGACAGCACCGGGCCGAAGATCTCCTCCTGCTCGATGGTGCTGCCCGGCTTGACGCGGCCGAACACCGTCGGCTGCACGTAATAGCCCTTCGTCAGTCCGGCGGGAGCGTCGGGGCCGCCGCAAAGCAGCTCGGCGCCCTCGGCGATGCCCCTGCGGATGAAGTCCTGCACGCGGTCGCGCTGGGCGGCGGAAATCAGCGGGCCGAGCTTGCTCGTCTCGGCGAAGGGATCGCCGACGGTGAACTTGGCGGCCGACTCGGCGGCGAGCTTCGCCGCCTCGGCGTAGCGCGACTCGGGCACCAGCATGCGTGTGTGCGCCGTGCAGGTCTGGCCGGAATTCAGGAAGCAGGCGTTCACCGTGCCGCGCACGGCGGCGGCGAGGTCGGCGTCGTCGAGGATCACCGCGGCCGACTTGCCGCCCAGTTCCAGCGCGACGCGTTTCACCGTCTGCGCGGCCAGCTCGGAGACGCGCTTGCCGGCGCGGGTGGAGCCGGTGAAGGAGACCATGTCCACTTCGGGGTGGGTGACCATCGCCTCGCCGACCACCGGGCCGGTGCCGGTGACGAGGTTGAAGACGCCCGCCGGCAGGCCGGCGGCGTCGATCGCCTCGGCGAGGATGAAGGCGTTGAGCGGGGCGACTTCCGAGGGCTTCAGCACCACGGTGCAGCCGGCGGCCAGCGCCGGGGCGACCTTGGCGGCGATCTGGTGCAGGGGATAGTTCCACGGCGTGATGGCGGCGACGACGCCGATCGGCTCGCGCAGCACCAGCGAGTGGCCGACCTTCTCCTCGAAGGAAAAGTCGCCCAGCATGCGGGCGTACATGCCGAAGGTGCCGATGGGCGAACCGGCCTGGATCATGGCCGACAGCTTGAGCGGCATGCCGACTTCGCCGGAAATGGTGCGGGCGATGTCGTCGGCGCGGGCCTTGAGGCCCTCCTGGATCTTCTTGAGGAAGGCGGCGCGTTCGGCCACGGGGGTGGCGGCCCAGCCGTCGAAGGCGCGGCGCGCGGCGGAAACGGCGGCCTGCACGTCGGCATAGTCGCCTTCGGGGATGCGTCCCATCACCTCTTCGGTGGAGGCGCTGATGACGTCGATGGTTTTCCTGCCGGATGCGGCCGTCCAGCGGCCGTCTATATAGAGCTTGTCTCTGATCTGCATGGAGGGTGTCGGTTCGGTTGTTTACAAATTTCGAATCGAAAGATACCATGCTTTCGAATAAATCGAAATACAGTTCCGCATAGCGAAACTATCGAAGATTGCCAATGTGTGTGAGCACCTCGTCATTCCCGCGAAAGCGGGAATCCATACGCCGCGTGGATTCCCGCTTTCGCGGGAATGACGGGATAAGTGCCATCCCGTACTCCGTTTATCAGTAAGCCATAGGACTGGAAAAATGACCCAAGCAGCCTATTCGACCCGCGGCGCCATCGCCGTGATCGCCATGAACAACCCGCCGGTCAACGGCCTCGGCTACGAGCTGCGCAGCGGCATCGTCGCCGGCCTCGATCAGGCCCTGGCCGATCCCAAGGTGTCGGCCGTCGTGCTGATCGGCACGGCCAAGGCCTTCTCCGGCGGCGCCGACATCCGCGAGTTCAATTCGCCCAAGGCGCTGGCCGAGCCGAACCTGAATACCGTGATCCGCATCATCGAGGCCGCGACGAAGCCCGTCGTCGCCGCCATCAGCGGCGCTTGCATGGGCGGCGGCCTGGAACTGGCCCTCGGCTGCCATTTCCGCGTCGCCGTGGCCGGTGCGCAGATCGCCCTGCCCGAAGTGAAGCTCGGCATCCTGCCCGGCGCCGGCGGCACGCAGCGCCTGCCGCGCCTGATCGGCGCCGAGGCGGCGCTCAACATGATCGTCTCCGGGTCAATCGTGCCCTCCGAGCAGTTCAAGGGCACGCCGCTCTTCGACGAGTTCATCGACGGCGACCTGCAGGCCGGTGCGCTGGCCTTCGCCGAAAAGATGGTGAAGGAGAAGCGGCCGCTGAAGCGCGTGCGCGACCTGAAGGCCGACTACCCGAACGCCGACGCCTTCTTCCAGTTCGCCCGCAACACCGTCGGCGCCGTGGCGAAGAACTTCCCGGCACCGCTCAAATGCGTCGACGCCGTCGCCGCCGCCGTGACCAGGCCCTTCGACGAGGGCATGAAGCTGGAGCGCGAGGCCTTCGTATACCTGGTGCAGACGCCCGAGTCGAAGGCCCTGCGCCACGCCTTCTTCGGCGAGCGCGCCGCCTCGAAGATTTCCGACGTGCCGGAAGACACGCCGGTGCGCAAGATTGAAAGAGTGGGCATCATCGGCGCCGGCACCATGGGCGGCGGCATCGCCATGAACTTCCTCAACGCCGGCATGGCGGTGACCATCCTCGAAACGAAGCAGGAGGCGCTGGAGAAGGGCGTCGGCATCATCCGCAAGAACTACGAGAACTCGCTCAAGAAGGGCAAGCTGACGCAGGAGAAGCTGGACCAGCGCATGGGCCTGCTGAAGCCAACGCTGTCCTACGACGACCTGAAGGACGCCGACCTGATCATCGAGGCGGTGTTCGAGGAGATCGGCGTCAAGGAGCAGGTGTTCAAGAAGCTCGACGAGGTCGCCAAGCCTGGCGCCATCCTCGCCAGCAACACCTCGACGCTGGACGTGAACAAGATCGCCGGCTTCACCAAACGGCCGCAGGACGTCGTCGGCATGCACTTCTTCAGCCCGGCCAACGTCATGAAGCTGCTGGAAGTGGTGCGCGGCGCCGCCACCGCCAAGGACGTGCTGGCCACCGTCATGCAGATCGCCAAGAAGATCAAGAAGACGGCGGTGGTCTCCGGCGTCTGCGACGGCTTCATCGGCAACCGCATGATCGAGCATTACGGCCGCGTCGCCGGCTTCCTCGTCGAGGAGGGCGCCACGCCCTGGCAGGTGGACAAGGCCCTGGAGAAATGGGGCATGGCGATGGGCCCGTTCCGCATGGGCGACCTCGCCGGCAACGACATCGGCTGGGCCATCCGCAAGCGCCGCTACGTCGAGAAGCCCGACGTGAAGTACGCGAAGATCGCCGACACGCTGTGCGAACTCGGCCGCTTCGGCCAGAAGACCGGCATGGGCTGGTACCGCTATGAAGCCGGCAAGCGCGACGCCATCCCCGACCCCGTGGTGGACAAGCTGATCGAGGACTACCGCAAGGAGAAGGGCATCGTGCCGCGCAAGATCTCGGATGAGGAGATCGTCGAGCGCTGCATCTACGCCCTGGTGAACGAAGCGGCGCGCCTGCTCGAGGAGGGCATCGCCCAGCGCGCCTCCGACGTCGACATGGTGTACCTCACCGGCTACGGCTTCCCGCTGCACCGCGGCGGCCCGATGCTCTATGCCGACCAGGTCGGCCTCTACAACGTCGTGCGCGCCGCGCAGCGCTTCGCCGCCGAGTCGGGCGACACCTTCTGGCAGCCGGCGCCCCTGCTGGCCAAGCTCGCCGCCGAGGGCAAGACGTTCAACTAGGGATCATGTAGGTCGGGCTTCAGCCCGATGACCGAAGGAAATCCCGCGGGACAAACAACCATCATCGTCGGCCTGAAGGCCGACCTACAGAGAAAGCGAATAGGAGTATGCAATGACTGATGCAGTAATCGTATCCACCGCCCGCACCGCGCTGGCCAAGTCCTGGCGCGGCAGTTTCAACATGACCCACGGCGCCACCCTCGGCGGCCACGTCGTGCAGCATGCCGTCGCCCGCGCCGGCATCGACCCGGCCGAGGTCGAGGATGTCATCATGGGCTGCGCCACGCCCGAGGGCGCCACCGGCTCCAACATCGCGCGGCAGATCGCGCTGCGCGCCGGCCTGCCGGTGACGGCCGCCGGCGTCACCGTGAACCGCTTCTGCTCCTCCGGCCTGCAGACCATTGCCATGGCGGCGCAGCGCGTCATCGTCGACAAGGTCCCGGTGATGGTGGCCGGCGGCGTCGAGTCCATCTCCTGCGTGCAGAACGAGGCCAACCGCCACATGATCATGGAGGCCTGGCTGAAGCAGAACAAGCCGGAGGTCTACTGGCCGATGCTGCAGACGGCCGAGACCGTCGCCAAGCGCTACGGCATTCCGCGCGACAAGCAGGACGAGTACGGCGCGCGCAGCCAGCAGCGCGCCGCCGCCGCCCAGGCTGCCGGCAAGTTCAACGACGAGATCGTGCCGATCACCGTCACCATGGGCGTCGCCGACAAGGCGACCGGTCGCCTCGGCACGAAGGAAGTGACGGTGTCCGCCGACGAAGGCATCCGCGCCGACACCACCTACGAGGGCGTGGCGAAGATCAAGCCGGCGATTCCCGGCGGCGTCATCGCCGCCGGCAACGCCAGCCAGTTCTCCGACGGCGCCTCCGCCTGCGTCGTGATGGATTCGAAACTCGCCGAGAAGCGCAACCTCTCGCCGCTCGGCATCTTCCGCGGCTTCGCCGTCGCCGGCTGCGAGCCCGACGAGATGGGCATCGGCCCGGTCTTCGCCATCCCGCGCCTGCTCGAGCGCAGCGGCATCAAGCTGGAGGATATCGGCCTGTGGGAGCTGAACGAGGCCTTCGCCGTGCAGGTCATCTACTGCCGCGACAAGCTGGGCATCCCCGATGACCGCCTCAACGTGAACGGCGGCGCCATCGCCGTCGGCCATCCCTACGGCGTCTCCGGCGCGCGCCTGGTCGGCCATGCGCTGATCGAGGGCAAGCGCCGCGGCGCGAAATTCGTCGTCGTCACCATGTGCATCGGCGGCGGCCAGGGCGCGGCGGGGTTGTTCGAGGTGGTGTAAAAGCATTAACCACAGAGAACACAGAGGACACAGAGAAAAACAATTTGTAGCTCTCTGTGATCTCTGTGTCCTCTGTGGTTCAAGATTTTTGAAAGGGTTTGACAATGAGCGTTAAACAACTATTCGACCTCAGCGGCAAGGTCGCCCTCATCACCGGCGGCTCGCGCGGGCTCGGGCTGCAGATGGCCGAGGCGCTGGGCGAGATGGGCGCGAAGGTGGCGATCACCGCGCGCAAGGCCGACGAGCTGAAGGAAGCGGAAACGCACCTGAAGGCCAAAGGCATCGAGGTGCTCACTGTCACCAACGATCTCTCCAAGTTCGACCAGATCCCCGCCATGGTCGACGCCGTGCTGGCGAAGTACGGCACCATCGACATCCTGGTGAACAACGCCGGCGCCACCTGGGGCGCGCCGGCCGAGGATCATCCGGACGAGGCCTGGAACAAGGTGATGAACCTCAACATCAACGCCATGTTCTTCCTCAGCCGCGAGGTCGGCAAGCGCTGCATGATCCCGCAGAAGTCCGGCAAGATCATCAACATCGCCTCGGTCGCCGGCCTTTCCGGCAGCCCGAAGGGCATGAATGCGATTGCCTATCACACGAGCAAGGGCGCGGCGGTCAACTTCACCCGCACCCTGGCTTCGGAGTGGGGCCGCTACAACATCAACGTGAACGCCATCTGCCCGGGCTTTTTCCCCTCGAAGATGTCGCAGGGCCTTCTGAGCCAGATCGGCGACCACATTGTCGACGTGACGCCGCTCGGCCGGCTGGGCGGCGACGAGGATCTGATGGGCACCGTGGTGTTCCTTGCTTCGGCGGCCTCGCGCCACATCACCGGCCAGTACATCGCGGTCGACGGCGGCGCCTGCATTTCGAAGTGAGCGCGTGAAAATAGAGAAGTTTTTCGGCCTCGACATCCCCTTCATCGACCTGCTGAAGGCGAAGGCCGAACACTGGGAGAAGGGCCGTGCGGTGGCTTCCATCGAGATGCGCCCCGAGCTGCAGAACAGCTGGCAATACGCCCACGGCGGCGTGGTGATGACGCTGCTCGACGTCACCATGGGTTCGGCGGCGCGCAGCATGGTGCCGCATGCCGCCGGGGTGGTGACGGTCGACATGAGCGTGAGCTTCATCAGCGCCGGACAAGGCCGCCTGACGGTCGAGGCGCGCGTGCTGCGCAGCGGCGCTTCGATCATTTTCTGCGAGGGCGAGATGCGCGACGAGGCAGGCGGGCTGGTGGCCAAGGCGATGGCCTCGTTCAAGGTGCGACGGAAGAAGGATGGCGCATGATATGTAGGTCGGGCTTCAGCCCGACAGGCCGGCCGAAGTCGGCCTGAAGGCCGACCTACATCCGACAGGTAAGTAAGCGAGACAGGAAAACACATGACCGAAACCAACAAGCAGATCCTCCTCGCCAGCCGCCCCACGGGCTGGGTCGAGGAAGCCAATTTCAAGCTGGTCGAGACGCCGGTGCCGGCGATCGCCGACGGCCAGGTGCTGGTGCGCAACCATTGGCTCTCGCTCGACCCCTACATGCGCGGCCGCATGAACGACGCCAAGTCCTACGCCGCCTCGGTGAATATCGGCGACGTGATGGTCGGCGGCACGGCGGGCGAGGTGGTGGCCTCGAAGAACCCGAAATTCAAGGCCGGCGACAAGGTGGTGGGCTACCTCGGCTGGCAGCTCTACGGCGTCAGCGACGGCGCGATGCTGCAGAAGGTGGACGACCGCCACATTCCGCTCTCCGCCTACCTCGGCGCGGTCGGCATGCCCGGCGTCACCGCCTGGTATGGCCTGATGGACCTCTGCCAGCCCAAGGCGGGCGAGACGGTGGTGGTGACGGCCGCTTCGGGCGCGGTGGGCAGCGTCGTCGGCCAGCTGGCGAAAATGCAGGGCTGCCGCGCGGTCGGCATCGCCGGCGGGGCGGAGAAGTGCCGCTACGTCGTCGACGAGCTGGGCTTCGACGCCTGCATCGACTACAAGGCCGGCAATCTGTGGAAGGACATCAAGGAGGCGACGCCGAAGGGCATCGACTGCCTCTTCGAGAACGTCGGCGGCGAGATCTTCGACACCCTGCTCGGGCGCATGAACGCCTTCTCGCGCATCGCCCTGTGCGGCCTCATCGCGCAATACAACAGCGAACCCTACCCGATGAAGAACATCGGCTCCGTGCTCATCAACCGAATCAAGATGCAGGGCTTCATCGTCTCCGAGCACATGGAGCGCTGGCCGCAGGCGCTGCAGGAACTGGGGCAGGGCGTCGCCAGCGGCAGGATCAAGTACCGCGAGACTGTCGCCCAGGGCCTGGAGAACGCGCCGAAGGCCTTCATCGGCCTGCTCAAGGGCGCCAACCTGGGCAAGCAGTTGGTGAAACTGATTTGAAAAGCATGA
This sequence comes from Rhodocyclales bacterium, assembly GCA_016214145.1. Classification (GTDB taxonomy): domain Bacteria; phylum Pseudomonadota; class Gammaproteobacteria; order Burkholderiales; family Rhodocyclaceae; genus Desulfobacillus. The sequence continues at coordinate 440,670 of JACRPA010000002.1, read as the reverse complement.
ACCACAGAGGACACAGAGAACACAGAGCAATTCAAAAAGAATTTTTCTCTGTGTTCTCTGTGCTCTCTGTGGTTAAAGATTTTTGTGGAAATCATGAGCGATAAATTCGTCGGTACCCGTCCCGTCTCGCCGCAGCACGCCTTCGACAGCAGCCGACTGGCCGACTGGCTGCGCGCCCATGTGGAGGGCTTTTCCGGCGAGCTCGCCGTCGAGCAGTTCAAGGGCGGCCAGTCCAACCCGACTTTCCTGCTCTCCGCCGGCGGCAGGAAGTACGTCATGCGGCGCAAGCCGCCCGGCAAGCTGCTGCCCTCGGCGCACGCCGTCGACCGCGAATACCGCGTGATTTCCGCGCTGGCCAGGACCGACGTGCCGGTGGCGAGGAGTTACGCGCTCTGTGAGGACGACTCGGTGATCGGCACCGCCTTCTACGTCATGGACTACGTCGAGGGCCGCATCCTGTGGGACCCGGCGCTGCCGGGCATGGCGCCCGCCGAGCGCACGGCCATCTTCGACGAAATGAACCGCGTCATCGCCGCCCTGCACAGCGTGGATTACGCCGCGGTCGGGCTGGCCGGGTACGGCAAGCCGGGCAGCTATTTCTCGCGCCAGATCGACCGCTGGAGCAAGCAGTACCGCGCCTCCGAGACGGAGAAGATCGAGGCCATGGATAACCTCATGGCCTGGCTGCCGGCGAACATTCCGCCCGGCGACGAGACGCGCATCGTGCACGGCGACTACCGCCTCGACAATGTGATCTTCCACCCGGCCGAGCCGCGCATCCTCGCCGTGCTCGACTGGGAACTGTCCACCCTCGGCCATCCGCTCGCCGACTTCGCCTACCACTGCATGACCTGGCGCCTGTCGCCCGGCCAGTTCCGCGGCCTCGTCGGCTGCGACCTGAAGGCGCTCGGCATCCCGAGCGAGCAGGAGTACGTCGCCCTGTACTGCCAGCGCACCGGGCGCGCGTCGATCCCGGCCGCCGAATTCGAGTACTACCTCGCCTTCAACATGTTCCGCCTCGTCGGCATCCTGCAGGGGATCATGGCGCGCGCCCTGCAGGGCAACGCCTCCAGCCAGGAAGCCGTCGAGACCGGCAAGCGCGCCCGTCCGCTCGCCGAGGAAGCCTGGCGCCAGGTGGAAGCCATCATGGCCGGGAAGATATGAACACCACTCCGTCATCCCCGCGAAAGCGGGGATCCACCGCCGTACTGGATTCCCGCTTGCGCGGGAATGACGAATAACGCATCGAATTTCAACTAAAGGACCACCATGGATTTCGCGCATTCGGAAAAAGTCAGGGCGCTGCAGCAGCGGCTGAACGCCTTCATGGACAAGCACGTCTACCCGAACGAGGCTGTCTTCGACGCCGAGCTGGAGGAGAACCGCAGGAAGGGCAATCCCTGGGTGCCGACGAAGATCATCGATCAGCTCAAGGAGAAGGCGAAGGCGGAAGGGCTGTGGAACCTGTTCCTGCCCGAGTCGAAGCTCGGCGCCGGCCTGAGCAATCTCGAATACGCGCCGCTGTGCGAGATCATGGGCCGCTCGCCCATCGCGCCGGAAGTTTTCAACTGCTCCGCGCCCGACACCGGCAACATGGAGGTGCTGGTGCGCTACGGCAGTCCGGAACAGCAGAAGCAATGGCTGCAACCCCTGCTGGAAGGCAGGATCCGCTCCGGCTTCGCCATGACCGAGCCGGCGGTGGCCTCCAGCGACGCCACCAACATCGAGGCCAGCATCCAGAGAGTAAAAAGCGGCGACGGCGACGAATACGTCATCAACGCGCGCAAGTGGTGGACCTCCGGCGCGCCCGACCCGCGCTGCAGGATCCTCATCTTCATGGGCAAGACCAGCCCGGACAACGTCAACCGTCACCAGCAGCAATCGATGATCCTTGTGCCGATGGACACCCCGGGCGTGACCATGGTGCGCGCACTGACGGTGTTCGGCTACGACCATGCCCCGCACGGCCATGGCGAGGTGGACTTCAAGGACGTGCGCGTGCCCGTCTCCAACATCCTGCTCGGCGAGGGCCGCGGCTTCGAGATCGCCCAGGGCCGCCTCGGCCCGGGCCGCATCCACCACTGCATGCGCCTGATCGGCCTGGCCGAGCGTTCGCTGGAACTCATGTGCAAGCGGGCGCTGAAGCGAGTAGCCTTCCATCGTCCGGTGGCCGACCAGGGCGTCACGCGCGAGCGCATCGCCAATGCGCGCATGCTGATCGACCAGGCGCGCCTGCTCACGCTGAACGCCGCCTGGATGATGGACGTCGCCGGCAACAAGGTGGCGAAGAAGGAGATCGCCATGATCAAGGTGGTCGCGCCCAACATGGCCTGCCAGGTGATCGACTGGGCCATCCAGGTGCACGGCGGCGGCGGCGTCTCCGACGACTTTCCGCTGGCGCACGCCTACGCCCACGCCCGCACGCTGCGCTTCGCCGACGGTCCGGACGAGGTGCACCGCAACCAGATCGCCAAGTACGAGCTCGGCCGCCATCTTGAAGAGAAGTAGAGGAGCATGTTCCACCCTGCAGTCCGGTAGTCACAAAGCCTTGCTATAACTAACGACGAACCGCTTTTCCAGGAGGAGAGAAACCATGAAGAAGACCAGCAACCGCATCGCCCTGGCGCTCGGCGCCCTGCTGCTGTCCGGCAGCGCCTTCGCCCAGGTCAGGATCGCCTACATCGACCCGCTCTCGGGGCCCTTCGCCAACGTCGGCGATGGCGGACTCAAGGGCTTCAAGGAGGCCGCCGAGATACTGGTCAACCAGAAGGGCGGCATCATGGGCCAGAAGCTCGAGTTCACCGGCTTCGACAACAAGGGCAGTCCGCAGGAGACCCAGCTGCAATTGAAGGCCGCCATCGACCAGGGCTTCCGCTTCGTCACGCTGGGCAACGGTTCCGGCGCCGCGCATTCGCTGATCGACGCCGTCAACAAGTGGAACGAGCGCAACCCGGACAAGACGGTGCTGTTCTTCAACTACGCCGCGGTCGATCCGACGCTGACCAACGAGAAGTGCAGCTTCTGGCATTTCCGCTTCGACGCCAACACCGAGATGAAGATGGAGGCCATCACCAACTTCCTGGTGAACGACAAGACGCTGAAGAAGGCCTTCATCATCGGCCAGGACTACGCCCACGGCCACCAGGTCGCGAAGTACGCCAAGGAGATGCTGGCCCAGAAGCGCAAGGACGTGCAGATCGTCGGCGAGGACCTGCACCCGATCGGCCGGGTCAAGGATTTCGCCCCCTACATCGCCAAGATCAAGGCTTCCGGCGCCGACACCGTGATCACCGGCAACTGGGGCAACGACCTCTCGCTGCTGGTCAAGGCCGCCAAGGATGCCGGCCTCAAGGCGCGCTTCATCACCTATTACGCCGGCGGCCTCGGCACGCCGCAGGCCATGGGCGCCTCGGGCGAAGGCAAGGTGCTGCAGCTGACCGAATGGCACATGAACGTGCCGACCAAATCGACCGAGAAGTTCGCCCTCGACTTCAACAAGAAGTACCCCGGCCTCTGGTTCTACTACATGCGCGTGAACACCATGGTCGAGATGGTCGCCAAGGCGATGAACAGCGCCAAGTCGACCGATCCCAAGCAGGTGGCGCTGGCGCTGGAGAACATGCGCCACCAGGCAGAGAACGGCCAGGTCTGGATGCGCAAGAGCGACCACCAGCTGATCCAGCCGCTGTTCATCTCGATCTTCGCCAAGCAGGACGGCAAGGCGGTGAAGCACGACTCCGAAGGCACCGGCTTCGGCTGGAAGACCCTGGCCTCGATCTCGGAGCAGGAATCCGAGCGCCCGACTTCCTGCGTGATGGCGCGGCCGTAAGACACAAGACCGTCGTCCCCGCGAAAGCGGGGACCCAGCGGCTTGGTCGAGTAACACGTGGATTCCCGCTTGCGCGGGAATGACGTGGTGCAGGTGGCGCGTCTGCCATGCTTGTGCGCTTCGTTGGATGCTGCTGTAGCCGGGAGGAGATCGGGTGGAATTCGTCGTCATGTCGATGCTGAACGGCATCACCTATGGCCTGCTGCTGTTCATGCTGTCGAGCGGGCTGACGCTCATCTTCAGCATGATGGGCATCCTCAATTTCGCCCATGCCAGCTTCTACATGCTGGGCGCCTATTTTGCCTACCAGATCAGCGCCTGGACGGGTTTCTGGCCCGGCCTGCTGGTGGCGCCCCTGCTGGTCGGCGCCGTCGGCGCGCTGGTCGAGCGCCACGGACTGCGCCGCGCGCACAGGTTCGGCCATGTCGCCGAGCTGCTGTTCACCTTCGGCCTGGCCTTCCTCGTCGAGGAAGTCGTCCATCTCGTCTGGGGCAAGGTTGCGGTGGATTATCGAATCCCCCTCGAACTCGACGGCACGCTGTTCTCCCTCTTCGAAACCGACTTCCCGATCTACAAGGGCTTCATGATGCTGGTCTCGGTCGGCATGCTGCTGGCGCTGTATGCGCTGCTGACGCGCACCCGCATCGGCCTCATCATCCAGGCCGCGCTGACCAAACCTGAAATGGTCGAGGCCCTCGGCCACAATGTGCCGCGCATCTTCATGCTGGTCTTCGGCGGTGGCACGGCGCTGGCGGGGCTGGCCGGCGTCATCGGCGGCAACGCCTTCGTCACCGAGCCGGGCATGGCGGCGGCGGTCGGCAGCATCGTCTTCGTGGTGGTGGTGGTCGGCGGCCTCGGCTCGCTGGCCGGCGCCTTCATCGCCTCGATCCTGATCGGCTGCATCCAGACCTTCTCGGTGGCGCTGTCGATCTCGATCACCGACGTCTTCGCGCTCGTCGGCATCGCGCTGCCGCAGGGCTCGCAGGTGGCGCGCCTGACCATCACCCAGCTGGCGCCGATCCTGCCCTACCTGCTGATGGTGGCCATCCTGGTGTTCCGCCCGCGCGGCCTGATGGGATCGCGCGAATCATGAGCCGCGCCGCCACCGAAATCCTCCGCCGCCGGGGGCGGCTGCTGTTGTGGGTCGGCTGTCTCGCCGTCGCCTGCGTGCTGCCGCTGCTGTTCAAGAGCGGCTTCCTCGTCTCGCTGTTGTGCCAGATGGGCATCATGGTGGTCTTCGCCCTGTCCTACAACATGCTGCTCGGGCAGACCGGACTGCTGTCCTTCGGCCACGCCGTTTACTACGGCCTCGGCGCCTTCGTCGCCATGCACGCGCTGAACCTCGTCGGCAAGGGCGGCGGCCCGCTGGCGACGGCGCTGCTGCCGCTGGCGGGCGGGGTGGCCGGCCTGCTCGGCGGCGTCGTGCTCGGCTACGTCACGACGAAGAAGGCCGGCACCACCTTCGCCATGATTTCGCTCGGCATCGGCGAACTGGTCGCCGCCTGCGCGCTGATGTTCCCCGGCTTCTTCGGCGGCGAGGGCGGCGTCTCGGGCAACCGGGTCGTCGGCAAGGAGAAGCTGCTCGGCCTCACCTGGGGACCGCAGATCGAGATGTACGGGCTGATCGTCGCCTGGGCCTTCGTCGCCGTGGTCGCCATGTACGCCCTGACGCAGACGCCGCTCGGGCGCATGGCCAACGCCGTGCGCGACAACCCGGAGCGCGCCGAGTTCGTCGGCTATGACACCCAGCGCGTGCGCTACCTGATGCTGATCCTGTCGGGCTTCTTCGCCGGCGTCGCCGGCGGGCTGACGGCGTTGAACTACGAGATCGTCACCGCCGAGACGCTGAATGCCCACACCTCGGGCGTGGTGCTGCTGATGACTTTCGTCGGCGGCATCGGCTTCTTCTACGGGCCGATCATCGGCGCCATCCTGATCACCGTGATGCAGATCGTCATCGGCGGCCTGACCCATGCCTGGCTGCTCTACTTCGGACTGTTCTTCCTCTTCATGGTGCTGGCGGCGCCGGGCGGCATTGCCAGCGTGATTGCCATGCAGCGCGCGCTGTGGCAGGCGGGCCTGCTCGGCCGCATGCTGCCGCATTACCTGGCGACGGTGATCCCCGTGCTGGTGCTGCTGGCCGGCCTGGTCGGGCTGGTCGAACTGGCCTACGCGCTGCTGGCGGGCGAGGGCGCCACGGCCGGCGACGAAGCCACGCGCGTGCTCGGCATGCAGGTGCACCTGCGCAGCGCCATGCCCTGGGCCGCCGCCCTGGCCGTCAGCGCCGCCGGCGCGGCCGGCCTGTACTGGATCGGCGGCCGCATGAAGCGGGCCTGGCACGAAACGCTGTCGACGCTGAACGGAGGTCGGGCATGAGCCACCCTGCGATTCGCCTGGCCGGCCTGAAGAAAAACTTCGGCGCCAGCGAAATCATCCGCGGCGTCGACCTCGACATCCGTCCCGGCGAGCGCCACGCCATCATCGGCCCCAACGGCGCCGGCAAGTCGACCCTGTTCAACCTCATCAGTGCGCGCATTCCGCTCAGCGGGGGCGCGATCGAGCTGAAGGGCGAGAGCGTCGTCGGCCTGAAGCCCTTCCAGATCAACCGCAAGGGCCTGTCGCGCAGCTTCCAGATCACCAACATCTTCCACAACCTGTCGGTGTTCGAGAACCTGCGCTGCGCCGTGCTGTGGTCGCTCGGCTACCGCTACTCCTTCTGGCGAAGGCTGGAAGGGCTCAGGGATGCGCGCCTGCGCGCCGAGGCGGTGATGGAGGACATCGGCCTGGCGCGGCGCCGCGACACGCCGGCCGGCATCCTCACCTACGCCGAGCAGCGCGCGCTGGAGATCGGCATCACCATCGCCAGCGGCGCCGACGTGGTCCTGCTCGACGAGCCCACCGCCGGCATGAGCAGGGACGAGACGGAGGCGGCGGTGGCGCTGATCCGCCGCGTCACCGAGGGCAAGACCCTGGTCATGGTCGAGCACGACATGGGCGTGGTGTTCGGCCTGGCCGACCGCATCTCGGTGCTGGTCTACGGCCAGATCATCGCCACCGGCGCACCGGCCGAAATCCGCTGCAACGCCGCCGTGCGGGAAGCTTACCTTGGCACGAGCGTGAACCATGTGTGATTCCACCCAGCGCGCACCCATGCTCGAGGTCGCCGACCTGCACGCCTACTACGCCAAGAGCCACGTCCTGCACGGCGTGAACCTGCGCGTCGATGCCGGCGAGATCGTCTGCCTGCTCGGCCGCAACGGCGTCGGCCGCTCCACCACCGCCAAGGCCGTCATGGGCCTGGTCACCGGCCGCGGCAGCGTCCGCTTCAAGGGCCGCGAGATCCTCGGCCGCAAGGCCTACGAGATCGCCCACTGCGGCGTCGGCTACGTGCCGGAGAACCGCGACGTGTTCGCCGGACTCACCGTGCGGCAGAACCTGATGCTCGGCGTGAAGGACCCGAAGGCCTTCGCGCGCGGCGAGACGCGCTGGTCCATCGACGACATGTACCGGCTGTTTCCGCGCCTGAAGGAGCGCGACGGCACCGCCGCCGGCGTGCTCTCCGGCGGCGAGCAGCAGATGCTGACCCTGTGCCGCACGCTGATGGGCGACCCCGACCTGATCATGATCGACGAGCCGACCGAGGGCCTGGCGCCGAAGATCGTCGAGCTGGTCGGGCAGTTCCTGCAGGAGGTCAGCCGCCGCGGCATCTCGATCCTGCTCATCGAGCAGAAGCTGGCCATCGCCCTCGACATTTCCCAGCGGCTCTACCTGATGGGCCACGGCCACATCGTCTTCGAGGGCACGCCGGCCGACCTGAAGAACAACGAGGCTGTCCGCAAGGAATGGCTGGAAGTCTGAGCGCTGTTGAAAACGTTTCCGGCACCCTTCGATACGCGCTTCGCGCTACTCAGGGCGAACGGAAAACACCCGTTCGTGCTGAGTAGGGGCGAAGCCCCGTATCGAAGCACCCGGAGCCAGCATTGAAGAAAGGCAATCGCATGTCGGACAGGCATTTTCCCTTTTGGCCGAAGGGCCATCCGCGCAGCATGAGCATCCCGGCGACCTCGCTGTTCTACAACGCCGAGGTCGCCGCGGCGCGCTATCCGGACAAGCCCTACCTGGTCTTCTACGACTCGACGGTCAGCTTCGCCGAGTTCCGCGACGAGGCCGGGCGCATCGCCGGTTTCCTGCAGCGCGAATGCGGCGTGAGGAAGGGCGACCGCGTGCTGCTCTTCATGCAGAACAGCCCGCAGTACGTCATCGGCTACTACGGCATCCTGCGCGCCGACGCGGTGGTGGTGCCGGTGAACCCGATGAACCTCGCCAACGAGCTGCGCCACTACGTCAGGGACAGCGGCGCCACCGTCGCCCTCGTCGCGCAGGAGCTCTATGCGCAGATGAAGCCGCTGCTGGCGGAAGGGCTGAAACACATTGTCGTCGCCGCCTATTCCGACTGCCTGAAGCAGCCGACCGACCTCAAGGTGCCGGAGTTCGTCGCCGCGCCGCGCCAGGCCATCGACGATGCCGGCGTGACGCTGTGGAGCGCGGCGCTCGCCGCCAACCACCGCCCCGGCCCGATGACGGCCGGCCCCGACGACCTCTGCGTCATGCCCTACACCTCCGGCACGACGGGCCACCCGAAGGGCTGCATGCACAGCCACCGCACGGCGATGCACACGCTGGTGGCGGGGGAATACTGGTTCAACATGAAGCCGGACACCGTGCGCCTGGCTGTGCTGCCGTTCTTCCACGTCACCGGCATGCAGGGCAGCATGAGCGGGCCGCTGTTCACCGGCGCCACTGTGGTGCTGCTGCCGCGCTGGGACCGCGAAGCCGCCGCCCAGTTGATCCAGCGCTACAAGATCGGCGCGTGGACGTCCATCCCGACCATGGTGGTGGACTTCCTCGCCAACCCGAAGCTCGCCGAATACGACCTCTCCAGCATCCAGCGCATGAGCGGCGGCGGCGCGGCGATGCCGGAGGCCGTGGCGCAGAAGCTGCTCGACATGGGCATCACCTACGTCGAGGGCTACGGCCTCTCGGAGACCATCGCGCCCTCCCACATCAATCCGCCCGAGCGGGCGAAGAAGCAGTGCCTCGGCATCCCCCTCTACGACGTGGACAGCCGTGTCGTGGGGCCTGACTTTCAGGAACTGCCGCCGGGCGAGGCGGGCGAGATCGTCACCCGCGGCCCGCAGGTCTTCCTCGGCTACTGGAACAACCCGCAGGCGACCGAGGCGGCCTTCGTGGAGATCGACGGCAAGCGCTTCTTCCGCACCGGCGACATCGCCCAGGCGGACGCCGACGGCTACTTCTTCATGGTCGACCGCCTGAAGCGCATGATCAACGCCTCCGGCTACAAGGTGTGGCCGGCCGAGGTCGAGGCGCTGCTCTACGGCCACCCGGCCATCCAGGAGGCCTGCGTCATCGGCACGAAGGACGCCCACCGCGGCGAGTCGGTGAAGGCCATCGTGGTGCTCAAGGAAGCCCACCGCGGCAAGGTGAGCGAACAGGACATCGTCGACTGGGCCCGCGCCAACATGGCCGCCTACAAGGCGCCGCGCATCGTCGCGTTCGCCGACGTCCTGCCGAAATCGGCCACCGGCAAGATCATGTGGCGGGCGCTGCAGGAGAAGGAGCCGACCTAGCCCCCCTGCGCCTGTAGGAGCCAGCTTGCTGGCGATTCGACGGCCGCATCGCCGCCAAGGCGGCTCCTACACCCCCCGCAACAAATCCTTACACATGCTTACCCCGCTGCAACAGTTCCCGGCGGCCGGGCCGTTACGCTGTCTCCACAGCAACAAACAAGGAGACAGCCATGCTTCCGCACAACGCCAAAGCCAATCTGGTCCGGGCTTCCATCGCGTTCCTCGTCGGCGAATCCGACCGTTTCTCCCGCTTCAGCATGCGCCCGCGCACCTTCCTGCTGCTGGCGGAAGGATCGACCGGCCCCGTCACCCGGCGCGAACTGGGCGCCAACGAAACCGTGGAAGTGCGCGACCAGGCCACCCGCGGCATCCAGCGCGTGAGGGCCGCCGAAGTCTCCCTCTACCGCCACAGCCTGATCTTTTCCGGGCGGACCTGGCGGATCATGAACATCGTCGGCTGAAGCTATCTCAGCCGGAACACCACCGGCAGGATCACCTCCCGCGCCCCCGCCTCCGGCAGGCTGCCCATGGCGAAGGCGGCGCGGACCGCCGCCTCGTCGAGCATCCTGTGGCCGCTGCCGGCGGCGACCTGCGCATCCTGAATCGTCCCGTCCCGTCCCAGCGTCAGCAGCAGCCGCACTTCGCCCTCCAGGCCGCGCGCCACCGCCTCGGGCGGATAGAACAGCACTTCGGACAACTTGCGCTGCGCCGCCTCCTCGGGCGTGCGCGGCGCGGGGCGGCGGCTTTTCGCGTCCGTGGGCCTGGGCGGCGCCGGCGTTGCCCTCGGCGCATCCCGTTCCGCCAGCGTGTCCTTCAGCAGGGCGTCCTGCGGCATCACGGTGGCCGGCGGCAGCAGGCGGGCGCTGATCGCCGCCGTATTGCGGGGACTGACTTTTCCCTGCGGCAGGCCCAGCCCGAGCAGGGCCAGGTGCAGGGCCAGCGAGGCCGCCAGGGCGAGCAATAAGCGGCGCGTGGGCATGGAGTTGGCAAGGGTCAAGCCGGTTTGGGCCATATTTTGCTATAAATGGCCCATGAGATACGCGTTATCCCTGCTGGCCGTCCTCGTCTGCCTGCTGCGCCCGGCCTGGGCCGCGCCGCCCGTCCCGCCCACGCCGCTCCAGTTCGGCGTCGCCGTCGAGGCGGGCAACACCTGGGCCGTGAAGGAATGGCTGGCGGAGGGCCTGCCGCCGGACTACCTGGCCGACCGCATCGGCAGCGGCCTGATGATCGGCGCGTGGATCGGCAACCTCGATATCATGGAACTCTTCCACGCCCGCGGCGCCGACGTGAACCTCATGAACCGCCATGGCGAGCGCGCCCTGCAGCTCGCCGCCTGGCGCGGGCATGCCGACGCCGTGCGCTGGCTGCTCGCGCGCGGCGCCGAAGTGAACCGGGCCGACAAGCAATGGGGCGCGCTGCACTACGCCGCCTTCGCCGGCCGCGCCGACATCGCCCGCCTGCTCATCGAGAAGGGCGCCGACGTCAACGCCCGCACGCCGAACGACTCGACCGCGCTGATGATGGCGGCGCGCGAGGGGCAGGCCGACATTGCCCGCACGCTGCTCGAAGCCGGCGCCGACACCGCGCCCATCAACGAGTGGGGCGACAGCGCACTCGCCTTCGCCATGCGCAACAGGAATTACGGCATCGCGAAAATGGTCTCGAACGCCGAGGAATTCGCCCGCGCGGTGAAGGCGCCGGAGGCCTTCGGCGAAGCGAAGAAGTCCGTCCCTGCGCCGCCGGAGATAAGCGAGATCGTCGAAAAGATGCGCCAGGCCCAGGCCGAGGGCAAGCCGACCGACGCGCTGCGCAAGGCGCTTTACGCCGCCCTCGCGCTGCACCGGCACGACAGCGAGGTGTCGACGCTGAAGACGCAGAAGGGCAAGGGCGGCAAGCCCGAGGTGCTGGTGATCACCGCCGAGCGCAAGCAGGCCGGGCGCGAGCGCGCCGAGCTGCTCTACGAAGCCGTCAAGGCCGGCGCCGCCGTCACCACGCCCGCCCAGGCCGCCGGCGGCGCCGACGCGCCGTCGGAGATTTCCGGCATCCTCGACCGCCTGCAGAAAGAACAGGGCAGGAAGGGCAAGAAGCGCTCCGCCGCCGAGCTGCGCAAGGAACTCCACGACGCCGTCACCAGGTTCAAGCAGGACGCCCAGCCCGAAGCGGCCAAATGAATCCTCTTTCCCCGCCCCGCAGGGTTGTTGAATATTGTCGCTAATCAAGTTCCCGCATAAGCGGGAATCGACGTTCCTACTTCCTTTCTCCCTCCGCCTCCCGCAGCGCCGCAGCATATTCCGGCAATTTCATCTGCTCCGCCGTCAACCGCGCATCGAAGAGCGGGTCGTCGGAGGGCCGCAGGCCGAGCGCCAGCAGGCGCTTCAGCGTCGCCAGGTCGCGGTGCAGCACCGCCGCCTGCAGGAGGCGCGGCGGCTCGTCCTCGAGGGGAAAGCGTCCGGGCGATTCGGCATGGGCATCGAGATAGCGGTCGATGGCGGCGCGGTTGCCGCTGCCGATGGCCGTCTCCAGCATGCCGGCGGCGATTTGCGGCCCGACGAAGGGCAGGCCCGCCAGCAGCGCTTCGGAGGCATTGAGCTTCGCGCCGGGCGGCGGCGGGGCGACGAGTCCGTTCGCGATGTAGTGGGTGCCGCCCAGCAGCGCCGCGGCCAGCAGGGCGAAGCCGACGGCGTGGCCCGTGCGCAGCCGGCGGAACAGCGACACGCCGGCGGAGAGATCGCGCCCGAACGCCGCTTCGTGCAGATAAAAGAAGGCGACGAGCACCAGCAGGGCGGCGCCGCCGGCGAAGAAGCCCACCGCCGGCCAGAAGTACGCGCCCGCCGGCAGGGGGAGATAGGCGCTCTCGGGCGCGGCCGGGTCGACGCGCACCTCGACCGTGCTGCCCTTGAGGTAGGCTGCGGCCTCGCGGCCTTCCAGCGTCAGCGTCGCCGCGACGAAGTGCGCCCGGCTGCGATCCCGCGGCGCGACGTACTGCGCCACCGGCCGGTAGACCAGGACGGTTTCGTACTGCGTGACGGTGCGGCCGGAACTCGCCTGCGGATTCGAGCGCCGCTCCGTGCTCATCCCTTCCTCGACGACCTGGCCCTGCACGGTCTCGCCCGCGAATCGCCACCACGCCGCCTGGGAAAGATGAAAAGCCCCATAGCCGAACGCCGCCATCGCCGACAGCAGCATCAGGCTTTGCACCAGCTTGATGAGGAACAGCAGCACTTTCGTCATGACTTCCTCCACCGTTCGCCCTGAGTAGCCCGCGCTGCGGGCGTATCGAAGGGTCACGTCAGCAGCACCGCCACCATCCCCGTCACGAATATTCCGTCGAAACTACCCGCCCCGCCGATCGACGCCACCGGCTCGCCGAGCTTGCCGATGTCCTTCAGCCGCAGGATGTCCGCGCCGATCAGCACCCCCAGCGTGCCGCCGATGTAGGCCAGCGCCGGCGCCTGCTCCGGGTCGAGCGCCAGCGCAACCATCGCCGCCGCCAGCGGCGCGATCAGTATCGGCATGGCGATGCCGACCTTCGGCACGGAAAAGCTGATCCCGTAGGACACCATCGCCACCGCCGCGACGGTGGCGATCACGTGCAGCCCATCCGGCTGGCTGTGGTTGAACAGGTAAAGCGAAAACGCCAGCGGCACCACGCAGCCGCCGACATTCACCGCGATGATCGTCCTGCCCGGAATCACCTTGATGCGCTTCAGCAGCATGCGCGGAATGTCGTGCAGGCGCTTCTCCTGCTCGACGGGATCGGTGCGCACGGTGAACAGCGGCAGGTTGAGCATGCTGCCGAACAGCGTGAGCATCAGCAGCATCGTCGCCGAATCCGCCGACAGCCCCAGCCGCGAGAAGGCCACCTGGAGGATGCCGATCTGCACGACCGTGACCAGGAAGACGGCCACGACGAAGAGGAGGATCAGGCGGGTGGGGGGCAAGCGGGGATTCCCTGGGCAGTTATCCGGCCGGATCCCGTTCGGAATATCCCGCCTCGCGCTGGCTGCGTATCGCCAGCACGAACACCGTGTCCATCTCGGGCACGTAGCGATACAAGGCCACATAACCATGGGAACGACGACCGATCACGAGTTCGCGCTTGGCATTCGCCACCGGGCGGCCGATCAACGGATTTCGCTCCAGGATATCCAGGGCAGCGATGATTTCGCCGAGGCGCTGCCCGGGATTTTCCACCTCATGGCTCGCCAGATGATCGAGGATGCGATCGAAATCCCCTGCAATCTCCGGCGCCAGCTCGACGCGGGACACCTTCAGCGCGCCAGCTTGCGCGCCGAGGGGCGCTTCGCGGCCTTGCCGGCCATGCGCGCTTCCAGATAGTCGCGCATTTCGCGCCACGGAATGGTTTTGCCGGAAGCCACAATGGCGGCATAGCGCGCTTCCGCCACGGCATCGAAATCGGCGCGACGTTCGGCTTGCTCGGTTTTCTCGGCAATCGCATCGAGAATGAATCCATGCGTCGTCGTACCGGCGCGTTTTGCCGCAGCGGCAATGCGGGCTTTCAGGTCATCCGGCAGGCGAATGGTGGTCGTAGGCATGTCAGGCTCCAAACACGGGACGAGCGCCAATGTAGCACATCGGTGCTACAGCACGCAATTTGCGGGGTTCGCGAAGGCCGGCGCCGACAGGCCCTGGTGTGCTGACAGGAAAAGTCAGCCGCTGTGATACGGCGATTGGCGGAGGCCTGGAATCGGGAACGGTCATCAATATGCGATATAGTTAGCCGTTGCGATATTGGAGCCATGCCCCGAGATGCTCAGCGCCGCTCTTTTGGCCTTGCTTGCGTTCGTACTGTGTGTGCCGCCGCTTCTGCTTTCCCGAAGAGAGGGGCAGATGGCCTGGGCGACGCGATATTTCCTGTCGATTTTGCCTGTCGCCTATACGTGGCTAGGTTGGCAGTTCGGATCCGCCGGACTCGATTTCTTCACCTGTCGTGGCAATTTCAAAGGCATCCACGATTGTTTTCTTTGGGGAGCAGACTTCACTCCCCTTGTGGATCATGGACTGTTCCTCATGATTCCTTGTGTATTCGTTGCCTTGCCCATGTCGTTATGGCTCCTGCTCAATACGGCGGCCAGGCAAATGGGAGCCTGGCACAGGAAGAACTGGCCGGATAAAGCAGCGCATGAGGAATAATTGCCTAAAACGATTTCGACTCCGGTACATTTGGTTAGTACATTTGGTTAACTGATGAATCATCAAACTGCCCAGGCGAAAGCGAGCTAACTTGGAACTCATTGCGCTGATCGGTATTGCTGGCTGGGTTGCGTTGAACGTTTATGCGTCACGCCGAAGCATTCGAGACGAACTCGCTTCTCCCACGCAACGCATTGCACAGTTGTTTTTCATATGGCTTGTTCCGATTCTTGGAGCCATTGTCACCTTGGCTGTTCTGCGTAACTCCCCGGAGCCAAGCAAGGGTACTTACCCCAAGGAACCGGACATGGGCGATCAATACGTGACAGGATTGGGGCGCTTGAATGAGCGTGGCTACATTCGTTCTCCCGATGACGTTCTTCATCCAATGGGAGACGGAGATGCGACACCGGATTAATTGCAATCAAAGGTACCGGAGTGAGCTAGCCCGGTTTCGCATTTCTCAGAGAAAATCGAAGCTGGCCCCTTAATCAATCTACTTAATCTGTTCAGTTCATTGTGAATTCAAAACGCCAAACTGTATACAAGACCCCTATGATCATCGTGCGCTCTCTTGCATTTCTAATCGGGCTATTCGCGAGCGCAACATTACTTGCTGAAACAAATGCACCGTTCCCATCCAACCCACCTGAGAAGGCTGCTCGCGAGGCCTTTGCCGTAGGCAACCTCGAATACTTGCGAGCACCCCATTGCTCAAATGCTGTACCGCTGGATCGCGGAACGAAAAAAGTACCTATGCCGACTCGCGTCCTCTCACGCTGCGAAGATTTCACAACCGAGTGGCAAGCGACTTCCGCTGCAAAATGGGAAGACTATGCGCGCCGTTACAACAATACGATGTTTGATCTTCGCAAAAACAGAAAATAAGCAAAGAAATTTATGGTACCTAGCTCACTCCGGTACCTATGAATGATCTTGACTTACCGCCCAGGGACGAATGAAGACTTTCAAGAAATGAACGATAAGAACAACATGCAACTGCTGAGTGATTTTTCCTTGCCGACCTGCACCCGAATCGTCGGCGTCCTCACCGACATCGACGACACCCTCACCACCGAAGGCCATCTCACCGCCGCCGCCTACACCGCGCTGGAGCGCCTGCATGCCGCCGGCTTCAAGGTCATTCCCGTCACCGGCCGTCCGGCCGGGTGGTGCGACCACATCGCGCGGATGTGGCCGGTGGATGGGGTGGTGGGGGAGAACGGGGCGTTCTGGATGCGCTACGACGCGGGGGCGAGGAAGCTGCGGACGGTCTTCGCCGGACAGCCGCCGGCGGACCGGCAGGCGCGCATCGATGCGCTGGCGCGGGAGATTCTCGCCGCCGTGCCGGGTTGTGCGCTGGCCTCGGATCAGTTCTGCCGCATCGCCGATCTGGCCATCGATTACTGCGAGGATGTGGCGCCGCTGCCGCTCACGGCGGTGGATGCCATCGTGCGGCGCATGGAGGCGGCGGGCATGCGCGCCAAGGTGAGCTCCATCCACGTCAATGGCTGGTTCGGCGATTACGACAAGCTGTCCACGACGAAGCGCATGTTGCAGGAGGAGTTCGGGGTGTCGCTGGATTCGGCGGAGGAGCGGGCGCGGTGGGTGTTCGTCGGGGATTCGCCCAACGATGCGCCGATGTTCGGGTTCTTTCCGAACTCGGTGGGGGTGGCGAACGTGATGGACTTCGCCGACCGGCTGGAGGCGAAGCCATCGTATGTGACGCAGGCGCGGGCGGGGGCGGGGTTCGTCGAACTGTGCGAGGCACTGCTGGCGGCCAAGGCCAAATAGCGGCGGGCGAACTAGCCACGGCCCCGGGACAGAGTGCGTTCGACTTCCTGCACGGCCCGGTAGGCGCTGGCGATGGCGATCCCCGCGCCGCTGCGGCTGCGAATCCAGTCCTGGTGGGCGAGGATGACGCCGGCGGCATGGAGCCGATCGTCATATGCGCGTCCGTCGCGTCCGAGCGGCCTGAATGCGGCGTCGGTTTCGATGCCGGCGCGATGGATCGGGTGGCCGCGAGCATCGGTGTAACGTTCGCGGTACCAGTCGCCCCGGCCTGCCGGCTGGGTCACCGGCAGATCCAGCAGCGGCTCGCGGATCGCGGCGGGGCGGGCTTCGAGGCCGCCGCTCAGAAAACGCCCCGTGGCCAGGATGACCGCCTGGGCGAGGATGCGGATGGGGCCGAAGTTGTCGCTCAGATCCAGGGTCGCGCCCGCTTCGTCGAAGCGCAGCGCGGCGACTTTCCGCTGCGGGATCAGGGTCACGCCCCGGCCCGGCAAGGCCTGCTCGAAAAGTTCGCGCAGGCGGACCCCGGGCACCGAGGGCGGCATCGTCGGAATCTCGAATAGATCGAGGCCGGTCAATCTTTGCATTTCGGCCAGGACATGATCCGGGCGGTGCATGCCGAGGATGGCCGGCAGGCCGATGACTTCGGCATCTCCGGCGGCGGCCTTCAGCGCGGCGGCCAGCTTTTCCCGCGTGACGGCCAGTTCCAGGGATCGCGCCATCACTTCCGGATAGATTTCCCCCCGGCCCGCATCCGGAAAGGAAATGCGCCGCGCGGCCAGCCCTGGCCAGCGATCTCCGATATTGGCGACGAACTCGCGCGCGCTGAATCCCATGAGGCCTTCAAAATCGACGATCGCGCAGGGGCGCTTTGCGGCGAGGGCCTTGGGGCCTGCGGCCATGGTGGCCGGCACGCAGAACGTCGGCTTCACCGTGCCGGCCGGGGTCAGGGCCGTGACGTTGCGCTCCCCGGGTACGGTGTAGGCGATGCCGTGCTCTCCCAGAAAGGCGGCGAACTCGGCGAATGCACGGCGGATATCGTCTGCGGAAATTCGAACGAGCGGATGATGCGCACTCGCCTTGCGCAACTCATCGAGGGCTTGCCAGGGATCTTTGATGCTCGACGCTGCGCCGTCCGGCCAGCCGAGCAGGTCCAGGTATCCCGTGGTGTAGGCCAGGGCCCCGGTGTTGCCGGTCAGGGCCGTGACGATGTTCCGGTTCAGGGCAAAGACCGCCGCCGCAAAACCGGCCATTCCCGTGCCGATCACGGCCAGCTGGACGGTGAACTGCCGGCGGTCCTCCTTCATCCGTCCTGCTCCAGGGAATCGAGGCCGAGCAGGCCGCAATGCAGGGCTTCCGCCAGCTCCATCTGGGCCGCCTGCTGGCCCCAGAGGATGCTGCGCTGTCCCTTGAAGCGCTCATCGAGGAAATCGCGCAGGTGAGCCAGGCCGGTGGCATCCCGATAATGGCCCGTGTCGTAGAGATGGGAACAGATCCGGATGCCGCAGAAGGAGCCCTGGCAGGTGCCCTTGCCCGCGCGCGAGCGCATGGCAATGGCCTCGATGCTCATCTCTTCGCCGATTTCAGGCGCATGTTCGACGATCTGGTTGACCGCCGACCGGGACACCATTTCGCATTCGCACAGGATCGTGTCGCCGGCATCGCCGGCGCGGACCCAGCGCCTCGGCGCGGCGCCCGGCTCGGTCCAGCGGCTTGTCTCGTCATCGGGCAGCGGGACGCTTGCGGTCGTGCCGGGCCGGTGGTTGCCGAGCCGGCGCGCGACGAGGTCCGAGGCGCTTTCGGCCATTCGCCGGAAGGTGGTGAGCTTGCCGCCGGTGATGGTGCAGAAATTGGCCAGGCCCTGCGACAGGTGGTCGCTGAGCGCGAACCCGCGGGAGACGGCGCGGTCTTCGGCTGTCCCGCCGCCTTGCAGCAGCGGGCGAACCCGCGAAAAGGCCCGGATGTATCGGGCGCCGGCGAGCGCTGGGATCATCGCCGCGCCCTCCCGGATGTTGCGGTCGACTTCGGCCGCCGTCGGGCCGATGTTGTCCAGGTCGTCGACGCGCGTCGACGTGGTGCCGAGCAGGGACACGGTTCCCCCCGGCACCAGGATGTCGCCGTCGTCGGGCGGCCGCAGCCTGTTGACGACGTGGCGGGCGATCCGGTCGTTGCTGACCAGCAGGGTGCCTTTCGAGTAGAGCAGGCGCACGTCGTCGCAGCCCGCCAGCCTGGCGATGTTCATGGCCCAGGCCCCGCCGGCGTTGACGAACTGCCGGGCGTGGATGGCGAGCAGCCGGCCGCTGCGGTTGTCGCGGCAGTGCGCCGCACGGATCTCGCCGCCGGCCATGTCGAAGCCGAGGATTTCGACATGCGGGTGATACACGCTGCCGGCAAGCGCGCGCGAGTGATTGACGTTTTCCAGGGCGAGACGGAACGGGTCGATGGCGGCATCCGGCACGCGGTAGGCCTTGAACAGCTTGTCGGAGAGCGCGGGTTCGAGCCTGCGTGCCTGGCCGACGGCGATTTCCTCGCAGGGAATTCCGGCGCGTTCGCACAGCCCGGCGAACTGCCCGGCAAAGTCCGGCGCATCCCCGGCCACCGCGACGAACAGGCCGCCCGTGTCCTCGATGCATTGCGGCGCCAGGCGTTTCAGGAGTTCGTTCTCCTCCATGCATTCGCGCGCCGAGTGCGGATCGGTGGAGACATAGCGGGCGCCGGAATGCAGAAGGCCGTGATTGCCGCCGGAAGCGCCGGCGCACAGGTCGTGGCGGTCGATGAGGATGCTCCGGATGCCGCGCAGCGCGAGATCGCGCATGATCCCGGTGCCGGTCACTCCGCCGCCGATGATCAGGACCTCGGTTTCCGGAAAGGCCGCATCCTGTGCAGAGGTCATGACTCAGTCGAGCAGGGCCCGCAGATCGGGCCCCAGGTAGAGGCGCTCGTTTTTGCCGAGAATCCCCAGGGACAGGCAGATCAAGGTCCAGAAATGCACGACGCCATAGTGGCCGCCGTAAAAGCGGCCGATGTCCTGGATCTGCGAATGGCAGTTGTGGCAGGGCGTGAGAACATAGGCGGCGCCGGTGGCGGCGATCTGGTCAAACTTGCGCTTGCCGTAGGTCCGCCGTTGTGCCGTCATGCCCGCCTGCAGAAAGCCGCCGCCGCCGCCGCAGCAGTAATTGGCGCTGCGGTTCGGCTGCATGTCGATGAAATTCTCTTCTCCGACCAGGGACCTGACCACGAAGCGCATGTCCTCGGCAATGGAATCGCCATAGGCCTTGCGCACGATCATGCAGGGATCCTGGACGGTGAACTTGATGCCCCGGGTGTTCCAGTCGGCGTTGACCGGCAGCTTGCCCTCCCTGATCCATTGGGCGTAGTAGGTCATCAGGTGTTCCAGGCGGAAATGCGCGTCCAGGCCGAAACGCCGCACGCCCTGCCACATGGTGTAGTAGCTGTGGCCGCACTCGGTGTTGAGCCATACCTCGCAGCCGAGTTCGTTGACCGCCTCGACCCGCTTCGCGATGACCTCGCGCCAGGCATCCTCGTTGCCGGAGAACATGCAGAAATTCTCGGCCGCCCAGCCCTTGGAGGAATAGGTCCAGTCGGCGCCGACCAGATCGAGGATCTTCCAGAGGGGAACCATCTCCTCCGGCTCGCTCATCGGTTCGCGCGAGTTCTGGTTGACGAAAAAGCGCGCGCCGCGCTTGTTCATCGGCGCCCGCAGGTGCTTGAAGGCGGGTTGCGTGGCGCGGACTTCCTGCAGGACCTCGTCGACCACATCGACCATGTCGGCCGGCGGCATGCCCATCGCGCTGGTCGAATCATTCGCCTGCGCGAGCTGGCAGGAACGGACGATGCCGTCCGGCTTCCTGTCTTCGGGCCAGAGGCCGCGAGCGAAATGCACCAGTTCCGCGACGTCGATGCTCATCGGGCAGACATGCTGGCAGCGCTTGCACTCGGTGCAGCACCAGACCCAAGGCGTGGCGGCCAGCTCCGCATCCATGCCGAGCAGGGCCAGGCGAATGAATTTCCGCGGGTCCATGTTTTCGATGCCCGCGGCGGGGCATCCCGAAGCGCACAGGCCGCAGGACAGGCAGGACTCGAAATTGGCCCCCTCGGGCAGCAGTTCCAGCGCCTTGTCCTTGAAGCTGATTCCGGCCGGCGAGGTTTCCTGCATGCTCATTCGCTCCAGTATCCTGCCGCTAGTCCGTCTGCTCCAGGCGCAACCCGGTCGCCGCATCGAAGAAGTGGCGGTGCTTCGGATCGTAGCGGACGGCAAGCCTGCCGGTTTGCGCGACGACAGACTGATGCAGGCGCACCGCGACGCGCGTGCTGCCCGATGCCTCGCCGGCGCGGCCATGGACCAGCGTGTCGCTGCCCAGCGGCTCCACCAGGTCGACGTTCACCGTCAGCATGGCGTCGCTCTCTGCGCAGGGC
This sequence comes from Rhodocyclales bacterium, assembly GCA_016214145.1. Lineage (GTDB taxonomy): Bacteria > Pseudomonadota > Gammaproteobacteria > Burkholderiales > Rhodocyclaceae > Desulfobacillus. Next base: position 419,811 of record JACRPA010000002.1, on the reverse strand, counting down.
TCGAAGTGTTCCGGCCGCACGCCGATCAGCACGTCGCGGCCGTTGTGCTGCGCCGGGATGAGGTTCATCGGCGGCGAGCCGATGAAGCCGGCGACGAAGGTGGTGGCCGGCTTCTCGTAGACTTCCAGCGGCGCGCCGATCTGCTCGGCGCGGCCGCCGTTCATCACCACCATGCGCTGGGCCAGCGTCATCGCCTCGACCTGGTCGTGCGTGACGTAGAGGCTGGTGGTGGCCAGGCGCCGGTGCAGGGCCTGCAGCTCGGCGCGCATCTGCACGCGGAGTTTCGCATCCAGGTTGGAGAGCGGCTCGTCGAAGAGGAATACCGCCGGCTCGCGCACGATGGCGCGGCCCATGGCCACGCGCTGGCGCTGGCCGCCGGAGAGCTCGCGCGGCTTGCGCTTGAGCAGCTCCGAGAGTTCGAGGATCTGCGCCGCGCGCGCCACGCGCGCCTCGATCTCGGCCTGCGGCAGGCCGCGGATCTTCAGGCCGTAGGCCATGTTGCCGGTGACGTTCATGTGCGGGTAGAGGGCGTAGTTCTGGAACACCATGGCGATGTCGCGGTCCTTCGGCTCGAGCTGGTTGACCACCCGCTCGCCGATGGTTATCTCGCCCGCGGTGACGGCCTCCAGCCCGGCCACCATGCGCAGCAGGGTCGACTTGCCGCAGCCGGAGGGGCCGACGATGACGACGAACTCGCCGTCCTTCACGTCCATGTCGAAGCCGTGGATGACGGGCGTGTTGCCGAAGGACTTGCGCACTCCCTTGAATAGAACCTGGGCCATTACTTCTCCGTTTCCACGAGTCCGCGCACGAACCAGCGCTGCATGAGGACCACCACCGCCACCGGCGGCAGCATCGCCAGCATGGCGGTGGCCATGACGAGGTGCCATTCGGTCAGCGCGTCGCCGCTGGTGATCATGCGCTTGATGCCGATCACCGCCGTGTACATGCTCTCCTGCGTGGTGATGAGCAGCGGCCAGAGGTACTGGTTCCAGCCGTAGATGAACTGGATGACGAAGAGGGCGGCGATGCTGGTCTTCGACAGCGGCAGCAGCACGTCCCAGAAGAAGCGCAGCGGCCCGGCGCCGTCGATGCGCGCCGCCTCGGCCAGCTCGTCGGGCACGGTGAGGAAGAACTGGCGGAAGAGGAAGGTCGCCGTGGCGGAGGCGATCAGCGGCAGGGTCAGGCCGACATAGGTGTCGACCATGTGCAGGTCGGAGACGACCTTGAAGGTCGGGATGATGCGCACCTCGACCGGCAGCATGAGGGTGATGAAGATCATCCAGAAGAAGAAGTTCTTCAGCGGAAAGCGGAAATAGACGATGGCGAAGGAGGCGATGATCGAGATGGCGATTTTGCCGATGGCGATGGCCAGCGCCATGATGAGGCTGTTGAACATCATGCGGCCCACCGGCGCGCCGGCGCCGGCCTCGGTGCCGGCGGTGAGCACCTGATGATAGTTCTCCCACAGGTGCGAGCCGGGCAGGAGCGGCATCGGCACGCTGATGATCTCGTCGAGCGTCAGGGTCGAGGCGACGAAGGTGACGTAGAGCGGGAAGGCGATGACGGCGATGCCGAGAATCAGCACGGCGTGCGAGAGGAAGGTCAGCCAGGGGCGGTTTTCTATCATTGCCGTCAATATTGAACCTTGCGTTCGACAAAGCGGAACTGGATGACCGTCAGCGCGATGACGATCAGCATGAGGATGGCCGACTGCGCCGAGGAGCCGCCGAGGTCGGCCGCCTTGACGCCGTCGTAGTAGGCCTTGTACACGAGAATCTGCGTCGCGCCCGCCGGCCCGCCCTGGGTAGTGGCGTCGATGACGCCGAAGGTGTCGAAGAAGGCATACACGATGTTCACCACCATGAGGAAGAAGGTGGTCGGCGAGAGCATCGGGAAGACGATGGTCCAGAAGCGCCGCGAGGGGCCGGCGCCGTCGATGGCGGCGGCCTCGATGAGCGAGCGCGGGATCGACTGCAGGCCGGCGAGGAAGAAGAGGAAGTTGTAGCTGATCTGCTTCCAGGTCGAGGCGATCACCACCAGCAGCATGGCCTGATCGCCCTGCAGCACCCAGTTCCAGTCGACGCCGTTCTTCCTCAGGACGTAGCTGACGACGCCGATGGAGGGCGCGAAGAGGAAGGCCCACAGCACGCCGGCCACCGCCGGCGCCACGGCATAGGGCCAGATGAGCAGGGTCTTGTAGGCCAGCGCGCCCTTGACGACGCGGTCGGCCATCGTCGCCAGCAGCAGGGCGATGGAAATGCCGCAGCCGGCCACCAGCACGCTGAAGAACGCGGTGATCTTGAAAGAGGCGAGGTAGTGCGAATCGGCGAAGAGGGCGCGGAAGTTCTCCAGGCCGACGAACTGGGTCTTCAGGCCGAAGGCGTCCTGCAGCTGGAAGGAGTACCACACCGCCTGGCCGGCCGGCCAGAAGAAGAAGATGACCGTGATCGCGATCTGCGGCGCGAGCAGCGCGTAGGGCAGCCACGCCGAGCGGAAGACGACGCGTTTTTCCATTCCGTTCCGTTCGGCGTGCTGTGGGGACTGACTTTTACTTGTTGGCGGCCTCGAACTTGCGCAGGATGTCGTTGCCGCGCTTGACGGCGTCGTCCATCGCCGCCTTGGCGGTCTTCTTGCCCTGCAGGACGGATTCCATCTCCTCCTCGAAGATCTCGCGGCCCTGCACGAAGCCGCCGAAGCGCAGGCCCTTGGAGTTGGCCGTCGGCGCCTTGTTGTTCAACTGGTGGATGGCGACGTCCACGCCGGGGTTCTTCTCGTAGTAGCCGGACTTCTTGGTCATCTCGTAGGCGGCCAGGGTGATCGGCACATACCCGGTGCTGGTATGCCAGTCCATCTGCACTTCCGGCCGCGACAGGTAGGAGAAGAACTTCGCCACGCCCTTGTAGTCCCCGGCCGGCTTGCCGGACATGACCCACAGCGTGGCGCCGCCGATGATGGAGTTCTGCGGCGCGCCCGGCATGTCGTCGTGGTAGGGCAGGAAGTGGGCGGAGAAGTCGAACTTGGCGCCCTTGCGGATCTTGCCGATGGCCGACGAGCTGGAGGTGAGCATGGCGCACTCGCCGCTGATGAAGCGGTCCTCGCCCTCCTGCTTGCGGCCGGAGTAGGTGAACCAGCCCTGCTTGGCGTAGTAGCCCAGGGTGGCGATGTGCTGGACATGCAGCGGGGTGTTCACGCGGAACTCGGTGTCGAGGCCTGCCATGCCGTTTTCCTTCGTGCCGATCGGCAGGTTGTGCCAGGCGCTGAAGTTCTCGACATGCACCCAGGAGGGCCAGCCGGTGGTGTATACGCAGGTCTGGCCGGCGGCCTTCAGCTTCTCGGCGGCCTTGGTGAATTCCTTCCAGGTCTTCGGCGCCTTGGCGGGGTCGAGGCCGGCCTTCTTGAAGGCGTCCTTGTTGATGTAGAAGATGGCGGTCGAGCTGTTGAAGGGCATCGACAGCATGTTGCCCTGGCTGTCGGTGTAGTAGCCGGTGACGGCGGGCAGGTAGGCCTTCGGGTTGAAGGGCTCGCCGGCGTCCTTCATGATCTGGGTCACCGGCTTGATGGCGCCCTTGGCGGACATCATGGTGGCGGTGCCGACCTCGAAGACCTGCACGATGTGCGGCGGGTTGCCGGCGCGGAAGGCGGCGATGGCGGCGGTCATGGATTCGGGGTAGCTGCCCTTGAAGACGGGCGTCAGCTTGAATTCGGACTGGCTGGCGTTGAAGCCCTTGGCGATCTCGTTGATCTTCTCGTTGTGCTGGCCGCTCATGGAGTGCCACCACTGGATTTCGGTCTGGGCCTGGGCGAGGGGGGCGCCGAGCATGCCGGCGGCGAACAGCGTGGTGGCAAGTGCCTTGAGTCGCATCGTATTCTCCTAAGGTTGGCCCGACCGGCGGATCGTCGGCGTCGGGGCTTTTTTTAGTATATCCGGGACAAATCGACAGCAATGTGACCGTGCGCCGGGAAGTATCCCCGCCCCGGGTATCTGCGTCAATCGCCGGTTTTTTTCCACGGCCGCGCCTGCGTGACGGCGTTGAGCGGCCGGTCGTTTTCGGCTATCATTTGGCTTTCCTGCAGATGCCCTGCAAATGACCAAGTACGTCTTCGTTACAGGCGGTGTCGTGTCCTCTCTGGGCAAGGGCATCGCCGCCGCCTCGCTCGGCGCCATCCTCGAATCCCGCGGCATCAAGGTCACCCACCTCAAGCTCGATCCGTACATCAACGTCGACCCCGGAACGATGAGCCCGTTCCAGCACGGCGAGGTGTTCGTCACCGAGGACGGGGCGGAGACCGACCTCGACCTGGGCCATTACGAGCGCTTCACGCGGGCCAAGATGGGCAAGCGCAACAACTTCACCACCGGCCAGATCTACGAGTCGGTGATCAAGAAGGAGCGCCGCGGCGACTACCTCGGCCGCACCGTGCAGGTCATCCCGCACATCACCGACGAGATCAAGATTCACATCAAGAACGGCGCCCAGGGCGCCGACGTCGCCATCGTCGAGGTGGGCGGCACGGTGGGCGACATCGAGTCGCTGCCGTTTCTCGAAGCGATCCGCCAGATGGGCATCGAGGAGGGCCGCCAGAACACCTGCTTCATCCACCTCACGCTGCTGCCGTGGATCCCCACCGCCGGCGAGCTGAAGACCAAGCCGACGCAGCACTCGGTCAAGGAGCTGCGCGAGATCGGCATCCAGCCCGACGTGCTGCTGTGCCGCGCCGACCGCCCGGTGCCCGACGACGAGCGGCGCAAGATCGCCCTGTTCACCAACGTGGCGCCGGAGGCGGTCATCTCGGTGGTGGACTCCGACAGCATCTACAAGATCCCGGCCATGCTGCACGACCAGATGCTCGACGAGATCGTCTGCCACAAGCTGAACATCCTGGCGCGCGCCGCCGACCTGTCGGTGTGGAACAAGCTGATCGACGCGCTGGAGCATCCCGAGCGCAGCGTGGACATCGCCTTCGTCGGCAAGTACGTCGACCTCACCGAATCCTACAAGTCGCTGTCGGAAGCCCTCATCCACGCCGGCATCCACACGCGCAGCAAGATCGCCATCCACTACATCGACTCCGAGGCCATCGAGCGCGACGGCATCGGCGCGCTCGCCGGCATGGACGCCATCCTCGTGCCGGGCGGCTTCGGCAAGCGCGGCGTGGAGGGCAAGATCGCCGCCATCCGCTACGCCCGCGAGAACCAGGTGCCGTATCTCGGCATCTGCCTCGGCATGCAGCTGGCCGTCATCGAGTTCGCCCGCGACGTCGCCGGCATGGCCGGCGCGCACAGCACCGAGTTCGACCCGGAAACGCCGCACCCCGTCATCGCCCTCATCACCGAGTGGCTGGACCGCGAGGGGCAGGTGGAGAAGCGCGCCGCCGGCGCCGACCTCGGCGGCACCATGCGCCTGGGCGGGCAGGCCTGCGCGCTGGCCGCCGATTCGCTGGCGCGCAAGGTCTACGGCGCCGACACCATCGTCGAGCGCCATCGCCACCGCTACGAGGTGAACGACGTCTATCTCAACCGGCTGCAGCAGGCCGGCCTCAAGGTGAGCGGCAAGTCCGAGGACGGCCGCCTGTGCGAAATGGTCGAGCTGCCGGCAGAGGGGGCCAATGCGCATCCCTGGTTCATCGGCTGCCAGTTCCACCCCGAGTTCACCTCCACGCCGCGCGCCGGGCACCCGCTGTTCACCGCCTTCGTGCGCGCCGCCCTGGCCCACCAGGAAAGCGGCAAGGATTCGCCGGTGACGCCGATTCGGCAGGCGGCCTCGTGAAGCTCTGCGGCTTCGATGTCGGCCTCCAGCACCCGCTGTTCCTCATCGCCGGCCCCTGCGTCATCGAGTCGCGCCAGCTGGCGCTGGACGTCGCCGGGCAGCTCAAGGACACCTGCGCCGCGCTCGGCATCCCCTTCATCTTCAAGTCGTCCTACGACAAGGCCAACCGCAGCTCGGGCACGTCCTACCGCGGCCTCGGCATGGAGAAGGGCCTGGAGATCCTCGCCGACGTGCGCTCGCAGATCGGCGTGCCGGTGCTGACCGACGTGCACGACCAGTCGGAGATCGCCGCCGCCGCCGCCGAGGTAGACGTGCTGCAGACGCCGGCCTTCCTCTGCCGGCAGACGGATTTCATCCAGGCCGTCGCCGCCTCGGGCAGGCCGGCCAACATCAAGAAGGGCCAGTTCCTCGCGCCGCACGACATGCAGCACGTCGTCGCCAAGGCCAAGGAAGCCAATGGCGGCGCGGACACCATCATGGTGTGCGAGCGCGGCGCCTCCTTCGGCTACAACAACCTCGTCTCCGACATGCGCAGCCTCGCCATCCTGCGCGAGACCGGCTGCCCGGTGGTCTATGACGCCACCCACTCGGTGCAGCTGCCGGGCGGGCAGGGGATGTCGTCGGGCGGCCAGCGCGAGTTCGTGCCGGTGCTGGCGCGCGCGGCGGTGGCGGTCGGCATCGCCGGCCTCTTCATGGAAACCCATCCGAATCCGGAGAAGGCGCTGTCCGACGGCCCGAATTCGTGGCCGCTGGCGAAGATGAAGAATCTGCTGGAAACCCTGCGCGACATTGATGCATTGGTGAAGCGGCGCGGCTTTACGGAGATGACGGCATGACCAAGGCTTACATCATTGCGCAAACTACGGTGAGCAATCCCGAGCAGTATGAGGGCTACAAGGCGCTGGCCGGCGCCGCCGTGGCGAAATACGGCGGCAAGTACATCGTGCGCGGCGGCGCCACGCATCTGCTCGAAGGCGACTGGGCGCCGCCGCGCCTGGTGATCCTCGAGTTCGAATCCGTCGAGCAGGCGCAGCGTTTCTACGATTCGCCGGAGTACCGCGCGGCGCGCCAGCAGCGCCAGGGCGCGGCGCAGATGAACATGCTGGTGGTCGAAGGTTTGTAGGCCGGGCTGTAGGTCGGGCTTCAGCCCGACAGCAGCCGTCGCAGTCGGCCTGAAGGCCGACCTACGGTATCTATTGATGAGGGAGCAACAAGAATGAGCGCAATCGTTGATGTCGTCGCCCGCGAGATTCTGGACTCGCGCGGCAATCCCACCGTCGAGGCCGACGTCCTGCTCGAATCGGGCATCATGGGCCGCGCCGCCGTGCCCTCGGGCGCGTCCACCGGCTCGCGCGAGGCCATCGAGCTGCGCGACGGCGACGCCGGCCGCTATCTCGGCAAGGGCGTGCTGCAGGCCGTCGAGAACGTGAACACCGAGATCTCGGAAGCCATCATCGGGCTGGATGCCGAGGAGCAGGCCTTCATCGACAAGACCCTGATCGAGCTCGACGGCACCGACAACAAGTCGCGCCTCGGCGCCAACGCCACGCTGGCCGTTTCGATGGCCGTCGCCAAGGCGGCGGCGGAGGAAGCCGGCCTGCCGCTCTACCGCTACTTCGGCGGCATGGGCCCGATGCAGATGCCGGTGCCGATGATGAACGTCATCAACGGCGGCGCGCATGCCAACAACAGCCTGGACATCCAGGAATGCATGATCATGCCGGTCGGTGCGCAGAGCTTCCGCGAGGCGCTGCGCTGCGGCGCGGAAGTCTTCCACGCCCTGAAGAAGCTGATCGACAAGCGCGGCTTCCCGACGTCCGTCGGCGACGAGGGCGGCTTCGCCCCCAACGTCTCCGGCACCGAGGAGGCGCTCAACCTGATCCTCGAGGCGGTGTCCAACGCCGGCTACGAGCCGGGGCAGGACGTGCTGCTGGCGCTCGACTGCGCCGCCTCGGAGTTCTACAAGGACGGCATGTACCAGCTTGCCGGCGAGAAGCTGACGCTCAGCGCCGGCCAGTTCACCGACTACCTCGCCACGCTGGCCGACAAGTTCCCCATCGTCAGCATCGAGGACGGCATGGCGGAGAACGACTGGGAAGGCTGGAAGCTGCTCACCGACCGGCTCGGCAGGAAGGTCCAGATCGTCGGCGACGACCTTTTCGTCACCAACACCAAGATCCTGCGCGAGGGCATCGCCCAGGGCATCGCCAACTCGATCCTCATCAAGATCAACCAGATCGGCACGCTCACCGAGACCTTCGCCGCCGTCGAGCTGGCCAAGCGCTCCGGCTACACTTCGGTCATCTCGCACCGCTCGGGCGAGACGGAGGATTCCACCATCGCCGACATCGCCGTGGGCCTCAACGCACTGCAGATCAAGACCGGCTCGCTCAGCCGCTCCGACCGCATCGCCAAGTACAACCAGCTCCTGCGCATCGAGGAAGACCTCGGCGACACGGCGAGCTACGCCGGCCGCAACGCCTTCTACAACCTGCGCAAATAGTGCAACGAAGAGGCTCTGCGAAGGTTTCCACCGCGTCATTCCCGCGAAAGCGGGAATCCAGGGTCTTGTTGCGGCGCTGGACTCCCGCTTCCGCGGGAGTGACGAGAGGCTAGCCGATGCGCTGGCCCACGCTGGTGCTGGTCGCCCTCATCGTCCTGCTGCAGTATCCGCTGTGGCTCGGCAAGGGCGGCTGGCTGCGGGTGTGGGAGGTCGACCGCCAGCTCGCCTCGCAGCGCGAGGCGAACCAGAAGCTGGAAACCCGCAATGCCGCCCTCGACGCCGAGGTGCGCGACCTGAAGAGCGGCTACGAGGCCATCGAGGAGCGCGCCCGCTACGAGCTGGGCTACATCAAGCCGGACGAGGTCTTCGTCCAGGTGCCGCAGAAGAACCCATGACAACCCCGCGGAGCGGGCGCAGCCCGCGAACCTACGTCACCCCCTTCCCGGGGAAGGGGGCCGGGGGGAAGGCCGTCCAATGAACCTCCACCGCATGCTGCTCGAGCGGGCGGCGGCGGGCAAGCCGCTGCGCGTCGCGCTCATCGGCGCCGGCAAGTTCGGCAGCATGTACCTCGCCCAGGCGCGCGTGACGCCGGGCATCCACCTCGCCGCCGTCGCCGACCTCAGCCCGCAGCGCGCCGGCGAGAGCCTGACGCGCGCCGGCTGGCCGCAGGAGCAATATGCCGCCGCCACCCTCGCCGAAGCGCTGGCGAAGGGCGCCACCTTTCTCACCGACGACGCGCAGGCGGTCATCGCCGCCGACGGCATCGACGTCGTCGTCGACGCCACCGGCAGCCCGGCGGCGGGCATCCGCCACGTGCTGGCCTGCTGCGCCCACGGCAAGCACATCGTGATGGTCAACGTCGAGGCCGACGCCCTGGCCGGTCCGCTGCTGGCGAAAAAGGCGCGCCAAGCCGGCATCGTCTACTCGCTCGCCTACGGCGACCAGCCGGCGCTGATCTGCGAGATGGTCGACTGGGCGCGCGCGGCGGGCTTCGCGGTCGTCGCCGCCGGCAAGGGCACCAAGCACCTGCCGGGCTACCACCGGTCCACGCCGGAGACGGTGTGGCAGCACTACGGCTTCACGCCGGAACAGGTGGCGGCGGGCGACTTCAACGCGCAGATGTTCAACTCCTTCCTCGACGGCACCAAGTCGGCCATCGAGATGGCGGCGGTGGCCAACGCCACCGGCCTCGCCCCCGCGCCGGAGGGATTGCTCTTTCCGCCCTGCGGCGTGGACGACCTCGCGCGCGTGCTGCGCCCGCGCGACGCCGGCGGCCAGCTGCACCACGCCGGCCAGGTCGAGGTGATCTCCAGCGTCGAGCGCGACGGCAGCCCGGTGTTTCGCGACCTGCGCTGGGGCGTCTACGTCACCTTCGCCGCGGCGGATGAGCGCAATCGCGCCTACGTCGAGCGCTGCTTCAAGGAATACGGCCTCGTCACCGACGACTCCGGCCGCTATACGGCGATGTACAAGCCCTGCCACCTGATCGGGCTGGAGCTCGGCATCAGCGTCGCCTCGGCCGGCCTGCGCCGCGAGCCGACCGGCGCCGCCACCGGCTGGCTGGGCGACGTCGTCGCCACCGCCAAGCGCGACCTCCAGGCCGGCGAGATGCTCGACGGCGAGGGCGGCTTCACCGTCTACGGCAGGCTCATGCCGGCCGCCGATTCGCTTGCCGCCTCCGGCCTGCCCATCGGCCTTGCCCACCGCGTCAAGCTCAAGCGCCCCGTCGCCGCCGGCCAGCCGGTGGGATGGGGGGATGTGGAAACCGACGCTTCCTCCGAGGCCGTCAGGGTGCGGCGCGAGATGGAAGCGGAATTCGGCCAGGCCTTCGGCTGACGCGGCTTTCCGGGCATAATCCCCCTCGAATCCCGAGCCAGCGGAGCCTGACCGAATGACGCCGAGCGACATCGTCAAATATCTCGACCAGTACGTCGTCGGCCAGGACGAGGCCAAGAAGATCCTCGCCGTCGCCGTCTATTCCCACTACAAGAAGGTCGCCAAGGCGAAGAGCGACACCGTCGAGATCGCCAAGAGCAACATCCTGCTGGTCGGTTCCACCGGCACCGGCAAGACGCTGCTGTGCGAGACGCTGGCGCGCGCCCTCAAGGTGCCCTTCGTCACGGCAGACGCGACCTCGCTGGCGCAGACGGAGTTCGTCAACGAGGAGATCGACGCCATCCTGCAGCGCCTGCTGGAGAAGGCCGACGGCGACGTCTCCCGCGCGCAATGCGGCATCGTCTTCATCGACGAGGTGGACAAGCTGAAGGCGATCAGCGGGCAGGCGCGCGGCGCCTCGGGCGAGAGCGTGCAGCATGCCCTGCTGAAGATCATGGAGGGCTCGCCGGTCCGCCTCAAGCACGGCCAGTACATCGACACCACCAACATCCTCTTCATCTGCGGCGGCGCCTTCGTCGGCCTGCGCGGCATCCAGGCGAAGACGCAGGCCTTCGGCTTCATCTCCGCCACCGGCGGCGACGACCAGCACATCCTCGACCGGCTCAACGCGCGGGTGAAGCCGACCGACCTTTTCGAGTACGGCCTGATTCCGGAGTTCGCCGGCCGGCTGCCGATCGTCGCCAGCTTCCAGGACCTGAACCGGGAGATGCTGGTGCGCATCATGACGGTGCCGCGCAATGCGATCTACCTGCAGTTCCGCGAGATCCTGCGCGACGAGGGCGTCGAGCTGAGCATCGCCCCGCTGGTGTTCGAGCAGATCGCCGAGCTGGCCATCGAGTACAAGGTGGGGGCGCGCAGCCTGCGCGGGATTTTCGAGGAAATGATCACGCCGGTGCTCTACGTGGCGCCGGACGACAAGCGGATCGCCGGGGTCGCCATCGCTTCGCTCTTCGAGCAGCCGCGCTACGTGGACGCGCAGGGCAACCCGCTTTCCTAAGGAACATTGTCGTCCTCGCGGAAGCGGGGACCCAGCGGCGTACCAAGGCACTGGATTCCCGCTTTAGTTACGGCATAACCTGAAGGTTAGCCTCCACTGAAACTGCGTTTTCGCGGGAATGACGGGCGGTTTATGGGCACATCGGGCATAATCCGGCTCATCCCGTGAGCCACCGGATCATTGTCCATGGACCGCACCGAGCGCTTCTACCGCATCGACCAGCTGCTCAACGACAGAAAGATCGTGCCCTTCTCGCTCCTCGTCGAGAAGCTGGAAGTCTCCCGCGCGACGATCAAGCGCGACCTCGAATACATGCGCAACCGCCTTAACGCGCCCATTGTGTGGGACCGCGAGGAGGGCGGCTACCGCTTCGCCGGGCGCGAAGGCGGCGCGGCGCAGTACGAGCTGCCCGGCCTGTGGTTCTCGGCGCAGGAGGTGCACGCGCTGCTCACCATGCAGCATCTCCTGATGGGCCTCGACACCGGCGGCCTGCTCGGGCCGCACATCCAGCCGCTGCTGGCGCGCCTGCGCGCGCTGCTCGGCACGGCGGAGGACACCACCGAGGAGATCCACAAGCGCATCCGCATCCTCGGCATGGCCTCGCGGCGCATGGCGCTGGACCACTTCGCGGTGGTCGGCTCGGCCCTGCTGCGGCGCAAGCGGCTGCTCATCTCGCACTATGTGCGGGCGCGCGACGAGACCGTCGAGCGGGAGGTGTCGCCGCAGCGGCTGGTGCATTACCGCGACAACTGGTACCTCGACGCCTGGTGCCACCTGCGCAACGACCTGCGCAGCTTCGCGGTGGACGCCATCCGCCGCGCCGAGATCATCGAGCAGCCGGCGCGCAACGTGCCGGAGAAGACGCTCGATTCCGTGCTCGGCGCCGGCTACGGCATCTTTTCCGGCCGCAAGGTGGCCTGGGCGAAGCTGCGCTTCACGCCCGAGCGGGCGCGCTGGGTGTCGCTGGAGCAATGGCATCCGAAGCAGAAGGCGCGCTTCGACAAGGACGGCAGCTACCTGCTGGAGGTGCCCTACTCCGACAGCCGCGAGCTGGCGATGGACATCCTCAAGCAGGGCGCAGGGGTGGAAGTGCTGGCCCCGGCCGCGCTGCGCAGGGAAGTCGCCGCGCAGCTCAAGGCGGCCCTCGACCAGTACTGATCCGCCCTGGCTCACGCCCTGAGCCAGATCCCTCCTTATCCTGCAGGTCAGGGAAAGGAGGTCATCATGAATCCCGATGCGGTGGTGTTCTGGGCGACGACGGGGCTGTCCGTCGTGGCGTGGTTGCTTGTTTGAGCGGCTGGATGGTAAAGTAAGGATTCCTTACTTTCCGACAAAGGTGATCGCCATGCTCGCCAAGCTGACGGCCAAGAACCAGTTGACCCTGCCCAAGGCGGCGACCAACGCCGTCGGGCCGGCGGAGTATTTCGAGGTCGAAACGCAGGACGGCCGGATCATTCTCACCCCCGTGCGCATTCAGCGCGCGGACGCCGTGCGCGCCAAGCTCGCGCAACTCGACCTCAAGGAGCAGGACATCGCCGATGCCGTTGCCTGGGCCCGTCGGCCAGCGGGAAAAACGCGTAAATGACGCGTCCGCCGCGCGTGGTGCTGGACACGAATATCGTGCTGTCCGCGCTGGTGTTCGCGCAAGGTCGGCTGGCGCCGCTGCGGCTCGCCTGGCAACAGGCGCGTTGCCGCCCACTGATTTCCAGGGACACTGCGGGTGAGTTGATACGGGTGCTGGCCTATCCGAAATTCAAGCTTGCCGCCGACGACCGACAGGAACTGCTGGCCGACTATCTGCCTTGCTGCACGGTCGTCACCATTCCGGCAAGGCCACCCAGGACGCCGGCGTGCCGAGATCCGTTCGACGTACCGTTTCTTCAGCTCGCCGTCGCGGGCAAGGCCGACTTACTGGTTACCGGCGATCAGGATTTGTTAAGTCTTGCGAAGGGCATGTCATGCCCCGTCATTACGCCCGACCAGTTTCTGCAAGCGCTTGCGCGCTCGTTTCCGTGAGAGGCAAAACGGCCTGAGAGGCAAGCGGGGTGCGGTTTCAGGCGGCGGCGGGCGGGGGTGTGCCTTCCGACTCGGCCTGACCTTGGGCAGCGGGTTCCGCCGGCGGGGCAGCGGCAGCAACGGCAGCGGCGCCCTTTTCGCGCAGCGAGGCCTTGTGCAGCAGGTCGGAGAGCCGGGCGCTGGTCTGGTTGAAGGGGCCCTCGGCCGAGAGGTCCTGCCGCACTTCGTCGAAGCGCTTTTCCTTGATCTTGCGCACGATCTCGCCGGCGACCCGGTGGAATTCCGCATGGACTTCCTGGATCTGCCCGTGAATCTCGCTCGGCATCAGGCGGTAGCCTTCACTGGCGAGCCAGCGGCCGAAGGCGCACTGGTCGGTGACGCCCGCCAGCTCGGTGTCGAAGGCGGTCCGGCCGCTCAGGTAGTCCTTGAAACGCGTGCGCCAGGCGGCGTGTGCCTGCAGCGCGGCATCGATTTCTTCCCGCATTCCCATGAAATCCTCCTTGTCGAGTGATCGACTCAAGGGGAATAACGGCGCCGTCATGAAATCCTTTAGGCGGCTTGCCGGAAGGGCATATTAGAATCCGGTAATGAAAAAGCTCGATCGTCACCTGTGGCAGCGGTTCTGGGCCATCGCGACGCCGTACTGGCGCCACGAGGAGAAGCGGAAGGCCTGGGCCCTGCTGGCGTTGCTGGTCCTGCTGCTGCTCGGGCAGACGCGCTTCGCCGTGCTGTTCAACGAGCAGACCGGCGAATTCACCTCGGCCCTGGCGGCGCGCGACGAGGAGCGCTTCTGGGACGCCATCAAGTACTGCCTCGGCCTGCTCGTCGTGGCGGTGCCGATCTACGCCTTCTACTACTTTGTGCGCGACAAGCTCGGCATCCACTGGCGACGCTGGCTGACGAACCGCTTCCTCGACCGCTATTTCCGGCAGCGGCACTACTACGAGCTGAATGCCAACGCCGCGCTCGACAACCCCGACCAGCGCATCGCCGAGGACATCAACACCTTCACCCAGCGCTCGCTGTATTTCCTGCTGATCCTGATCGGGGCGATCCTGCAACTGGTGGCCTTCAGCAGCGTGCTCTGGGACATCTCCCGGGCGATGGTCTACTTCCTGGTGCTGTATGCGATCTTCGGCACCGGGGTGACCCTGTTCGTCTTCGGCAAGCCGCTCATCGGCCTCAACTTCATGCAGCTCAGACGCGAGGCGGATTTCCGTTTCGGCATGGTGCGCATCCGCGAGAACGCCGAGTCGATCGCCTTCTACCGCGGCGAGGCGCAGGAGTCGCAACAGGTCAGGCGCCGCTTCGCCGCGGCCTTCGATAACTACAACCGGCTGATCCGCAGCCAGCTCTTCCTCAACCTGTTCCAGTACGCCTACGGCCTGCTCACCATTGTCCTGCCCAGCGCCATCATCGCCGCCGACGTGCTCTCGGGCGAACTGGAGGTCGGCCGCGCCATCCAGGCGGCGGGCGCCTTCGCGGCGGTGCTCAGCGCGATCTCGGTGATCGTCGAGAACTTCGAGGGCCTCAGCCGCTTCGCGGCGGGCATCGATCGCCTGAACACCTTCGCCAGGGTGCTCGACACCGAGCCGGAATGCCGGGCCCGCGTCGGCAGCCTGATCGCGTCGGTGGAGGGGCCCGTCCTGGCGCTGGAGCAGGTCACGCTGCTCACGCCGAACGGCGAGCGCACCCTGGCGAAAAACCTCTCGGTCGCCGTCAAGCCGGGGGAAGGGCTGATGATCGTCGGCGAGAGCGGCAGCGGCAAGAGCTCGCTGCTGCGCGCCATCGCCGGCCTGTGGTATTGCGGCAGCGGCCGCGTCGTCCGGCCCCGGCCGGAGGACATCCTCTTCCTGCCGCAGCAGCCCTACATGATCCTCGGCACGCTGCGCAGCCAGCTCCTCTATCCCAACCGGGACCAGCCGGTGCCGGACGCTGAACTTCTGCGGCTGCTGGAAAGGGTGAACCTGCCCGATCTCGCCGAGCGCTTCGGCGGCCTGGATGCCGAGCGGGACTGGGAGAAAGTGCTATCCATCGGCGAGCAGCAGCGCCTCGCCTTCGCCCGGGTCCTGCTCGCGCGGCCGCGCTACGCCATGCTCGACGAGGCGACCAGCGCGCTCGACGCGGCCAACGAGGAGAGCCTCTACCGGCAACTGGCGGCCACCGCCACGACGCTGGTCAGCGTCGGCCACCGCTCGACCATCGTGAAGTACCACAAGCAGGTGCTGGAACTCTGCGGCGACGGCGAGTGGCAGATTCATCCCGCGGAGGGCTACGACTTCAGGCACTGAAAAGTCAGTCTCCGCAACACGGCGAACAATCGGCACATCCAGGAGGTGTGGCATGATCACGGAACTGGTTCTCTTCGATCTTCCGAAAGGCATCACGCGCGAGGAAGTGATGGCGAAGTACAGGCAGTCCATCCCCACCTGGTCGGGAAACGGGGATCTCCTGCACAAGGCCTACTTTTTCGATGAGGAGAAAAGCCAGGGCGGCGGCGTGTATCTCTGGAAATCCGCCGAGGCCGCGCGCCGATGGCACGGCGAGGAATTCCTGAAGCGCATCCGGACGGTCTACGGCAGCGAACCGCGGATCACCTGCCTGGATACGCTGATCGTGGTCGATAACGTCACCGGGCAGGTATCGGAACCGGCGCCCGGTTGAAAAGTCAGTCTCCGCAGGACGGCGAATGACTATCCGCAAAGGATGATCGCCGAGCGCTTCCGCTTCTCGGCCAATCCGGTCATTCCCGCGAACGCGGGATGTAGGTCGGGCTTCAGCCCGACTTGAGCGCCCGAGCAACCGCCGCTGTCGGCCTGAAGGCCGACCTACAGACAAACGGCCGCAACGGGCACACAGTCGTCAGGACGTCTCTGGATTCCCGCGTTCGCGGGAATGACCGGATTGGCCGAGAATCGGAAGCAAGTGATGTTCGGCGGCCGTCAATTTCAAGGCGGGAAAAGTCAGTCTGCGTGATACGGCGTCTCGGGCCTAAGACGGCGAGTCAATCGCTGTCCGGGAGGTCGAACGGCCGCGCTGTGCCGGCGTAGAGCCGCTGCAGGATGGCCGCTTCGCGCGTGGCGATGGTGGCGAGGAATTCCGCCGAATCGCCCATCTTGTGGAAGGCGTCGTAGCCGTTCTCGAGGAAGGCGTGCAGTTCGGCCAGGCCGGCCAGCTTCGCCGGCGCGCGCATGATGCGCAGGGCGGCATGGATGAGCGGCTTGCGGGTGAGCGCGGCGAGGGCCTCGCCGACTTCGCCGATCAGCTTGAGCTGCAGTTCGCGCTGCGCCCGCTTGCCGCAGCGGCGGTAGGCCTCGGCATAGCTTTTTTCGGTGAGGCTCGCGATGGCGCGGGCGCGGCGCAGTTCCGCCACCATGGCGGCGTCGAGTTCTTCGGAGAGGGCGTCGACCTCGATGGCGAGGGCGACGGTACGGATGCCTGCAGCGGGCAGGGTGGCGGAAAGCGTGGGCAGGATGCGCTCGACTTCGTGGTCGCGTTCGCTGAAGTCCTTGGGGCCGTAGAGGTCGGTGAGGAAGAAGCGCGCCGCGTCGTGGTAGCGCGCCGAGTCGAGCAGGTCGCGGTAGGTGGCGGCGAGGCGGTCGGACTGCCAGGCGCGCAGGCTCAGCCGGTCCTCGGCGTCGCGCGGATCGGTGCGGGCGGCGGCGCGCAAGGTCTTGGCCTGGCCCAGGTGGCGGCGCAACTGCCCGACCCAATGCTGCTTTTCCTCTTTGCCCATGGCGGCATTATCCACGCGCCGTTGCCGCATGCGAGGGATTAGAGGCAATTGCCTAACCCGCCTCAAAGTCGCTCGGCTACACTGAATCATTCCCACAGCGCGAAGGAAGTGCGATGGGCACCAATGAGATGGATGTCGCGGGCGGCGACCTGGCCGCGATCCATGCCCGACTGCGCGAGGCGGCGGCAGGCGATTCCAATCCCGGCTGGCGTCGGCGCGACGCCTGGTTGGATGCGCTGGAGCGCTTGATCCGCGAGAACCAGACGGCCATCGCAGAGGCCATCCGCGGCGACTTCGGCAACCGATCGCTGCACGAAACGCAGCTCCTCGAACTCTTTCCCAGCTTTGAAGCCATCCGCCACGCCCGCCGCCACCTGAAATCCTGGATGCGGCCGGAGCGCCGCGCCGTCTCGATGTGGTTCCTGCCCGGCCGCGCCCGCGTGCTGCACCAGCCGCTCGGCGTCGTCGGCGTCATCGTGCCGTGGAACTATCCGCTGCTGCTGGCGGTGGGGCCGCTGGTGGCGGCGCTGGCCGCCGGCAATCGCGTCATGGTGAAGATGTCCGAGTACACTCCGGCCACCTCCGATCTGTTCGCCCGCCTGGTGGTGAAATATTTTTCAGACGACGAGGTGGCGGTGGTGCAGGGCGACGCCGGGGTGGCGCAGGCCTTCGCGCGGCTGCCCTTCGGCCATCTGCTGTTCACCGGCTCGACCAAGGTCGGCTACAGCGTGATGCGCGCCGCCGCCGACAACCTGACGCCGGTGACGCTGGAGCTGGGCGGCAAGTCGCCGGCCATCCTCGGGCCGGACTATTCGATGGAAAAATTCGCCGAGCGCGTCATGGTCGGCAAGACCATGAACGCCGGCCAGACCTGCATCGCGCCGGACTATGTGCTGGTGCCGGCGGGGCAGGCGCGCGAGTTCATCGCCGCCGCGCGCAAGGTGGTGGACGCCTGCTACCCGGACATCCTGCGCACGCCGGATTATTCGTCGATCGTCGGCGAGCGGCATTACCGGCGGCTGCTCGGCCTCGTCGAGGATGCGCGCGGGCAGGGCGCCGAGGTGGTGCCGCTGTCCGCCGCGGCGGAACCCGATGCGGCGACGCGGCGCATCCCGCCGGTTGCGCTGCTCAACGTCGGCGCGGACATGCAGGTGATGCAGGAGGAGATCTTCGGGCCGATCCTGCCGGTGGTGGGCTACCGCGACCTCGACGAAGCGATTGCCTACGTGAATGCGCGGCCGAATCCGCTGGCGCTGTACTACTTCGACCACGACCGCGGCCGCATCGAGCACGTGCTGGAGCAGACGCTGTCCGGCGGCGTCACCATCAACGACACCCTCCTGCACATCGCCCAGGACAGCCTGCCTTTCGGCGGCGTCGGCGAAAGCGGCAAGGGCCACTACCACGGCTTCGAAGGCTTCGAGGCGTTCTCCAAGAAGAAGGCGGTGTTCTTCCAGTCGCGCGTCAACGGCATGAGGCTGTTCAAGCCGCCCTACGGCAAGGTGTTCGAGCGCATGGTGAGCCTGTTGATCCGGTGATCGGTGTGGCGCGGACAATTAAGAATCATGTCGCCATCCCCGCGAATGCGGGGATCCAGCGTTCTTGCGTAAATTCCTGGATTCCCGCTTTCGCGGGAATGACGAAATCGTGATTACGCGTCGTCAATTCATCAAGGCGGGGTTGGTCGGCGGCGCCGCGCTGACGGCGGCCGGCCTTTTCTACTCGCGCGGCCTGAAGGAGGCGCCGTCGACCGCCGTGTCACGGGGACTGACTTTGTCCGGGCGGACGATCATCGCCGCCATCGTGCCGGCGATGCTGGCCGGCGCGCTGCCGGAAGCGGGTGAGGCGCGCAGCAAGGCCATCGCGCAGACGGTGGAGGGCGTCGGCATCGCCATCGCCGGCCTGTCGGCGGCAGCGCAAAAGGAGCTGGCGGAGCTGTTCACGCTCCTGGACATTGCGCCGGCGCGCGTGCTGCTGGCCGGGCTGTGGCCGCGCTGGGAAGACGCGTCGCCCGCAGAGGTCGCCGCCTTCCTGCAAGGCTGGCGGATGAGTCGCCTCGCACTGCTGCGCAGCGCCTATGCGGCGTTGCACGACCTGGTGCTGGGTGCCTGGTACGGCACGCCCGACACCTGGGAGGCCATCGGCTATCCCGGACCGCCGGAAATTCTATAAATGAGAGATCCGTTCATCGAGGGCATGAGCCAGGGCTGGCAGGTGATCGATGCCTCGCGCCTGGTCGCCGATCGCGAGCTGGAGGTTGACGTCGCCATCGTCGGCAGCGGCGCCGGCGGCGGCATCGCGGCGGAAATCCTCGCCAAGGCCGGCCTCAAGGTCGCCATCCTCGAAGAGGGGCCGCTGAAAACCTCCACCGATTTCAAGCTGCGCGAGGCCGATGCCTACCCGCAGCTCTACCAGGAGTCGGCGGCGCGCAAGACGAAAGACAAGGCCATCAACATCCTGCAGGGCCGCTGCGTCGGCGGCTCGACGACGGTGAACTGGACCAGCAGCTTCCGCACGCCGCCGGCGACGCTGGCGCACTGGCAGCGCGAGTACGGCCTGAAGGATCTGAACGTCGAAGGGCTGGCGCCCTGGTTCGACGCCGTGGACCGGCGCCTGAACATCCGCTACTGGGACCTGAGCCCGAACGAGAACAACAAGCTGCTGCGCCAGGCCGCCTGGCAACTCGGCGTCCCGGTGGCGCCGATGCGCCGCAACGTCAAGGGCTGCTGGAACCTCGGCTACTGCGGCATGGGCTGCCCGACCAACGCCAAGCAGTCGATGCTGGTGACGACCATTCCTGCGGCGCTGGCCAAGGGCGGCGTCCTGGTGCACCACCTGCGCGCCGAGCGGCTGCTGCTGAAGGGCGAGCGCGTCGAGGCGCTGGAATGCGCGGCGATGCACGAGGCCGGCATCCATGCCCTGCCGTACCGCGTGCGGGTGCGGGCGAAGCATTACCTGCTGGCCGCCGGCGCCATCGGCTCGCCGGCGCTGCTGCTGAGGAGCGGCGCGCCGAACCCGAGCGGGCTGCTCGGCCGCCGCACCTTCCTGCATCCGACGACGGTCTCCGCCGCACTCATGGATCACGAGGTGCGCGGCTATGCCGGCGCGCCGCAGACCATCTACTCCGACCACTACCTCGACACGGTCGCCGTCGACGGGCCGATCGGCTACAAGCTGGAGGTGCCGCCCATGCACCCCGTGCTGTTCGGCACGACGCTGCAGGGTTTCGGCGAGGTGCACAAGAACCTGATGCGCGAGTTCGCCAACACCCATGCCCTGCTGGCGCTGCTGCGCGACGGCTTCCATCCCGACAGCCCGGGCGGCAGCGTGCAACTGGGCGACAACGGCGCGCCGCTGCTGGATTACCCGATCACGGATTTCGTCTGGGAGGGCGTGCGCCGCTCCTGGCTGGCCATGGCCGAGCTGCAGTTCGCCGCCGGGGCGAAGCAGGTGTTCATCGTGCACGAGCAGTGCGACGGCTACGCCAGCTGGGCGGAGGCGAAGGAGGCGATCGCGAAGCTGCCGCTGAGGCCGCATCTGGCGCGGGTGGTGAGCGCCCATGTCATGGGCGGCTGCGGCATGGCCGCCGACGGCAAGCGCGGCGTCACCGATGACGCCGGCCGCTACCGCGGACTCGGCAACCTGACGGTATGCGACGGTTCGCTGTTCCCCACCAGCATCGGCGCCAATCCGCAGCAGTCGGTGTATGCTCTGGCGGCGCGCAACGCCAGCCGGCTGGTCGAAGAGATGACAAAGCAGCCGGCGCCTGCGCTGGCCTGAGGGAGGATCGAGCATGTCTGCTGCAACCCTGCACCGGCTGATGCTGGCCGGCGAATTCGCCATTTACCTGCTGCTCGGCGTCGCGCTGAACTGGCGCTGCGGCTGGGTCTGGCAACAGGCCGTCGGGCTGGCGTTGATCCTGATGGTGGCGGGCCGCGCCTTCATCATCGGCGTCACTTTTTCTTTCGCCCGCGCCTACGCCGTGCCGCCGCCCGAGGACCGGGGCATCGGCGCCGGGCAGGGGCTGGCGATGTTCCTGCGCGAGCTGTCCGCCTTCTTCCTGTTGTTCACGGTGATCATGCCCTTCGAGCGCTTCTTCATGGGCGCCGACCGGCTGGGCCGCGCCGCCGATGGCCGCCTGCCGATACTGCTGATACATGGCTACCAGTGCAACCGCGGCTACTGGCTGTGGCTGCGGCGCAGCCTGGAGCGCGCCGGCCGGCAGGTCGCCACGATCAGCCTGGATCCGGTGTTCAACGACATCGACGGCTACGTCGAGCAGGTGTCGCGGCGCATCGAGGAGGTCTGCGCCGCCAGCGGCGCCGCGCAGGTGATCCTCGTCGGCCACAGCATGGGCGGGCTGGTGTCGCGCGCCTATCTGCGTCGCAAGGGCGCGGCGCGCGTGGCGAAGCTCATTACCCTGGGCACGCCGCACCGCGGCAGCCAGCTGGCGAAGCTGGGCATGGGCGAGAACGGCCGCCAGATGGTGCCCGGCAGCCAATGGCTCGCCGCCCTCAACGCGCCGGGCGCCGTGCCATTGCCGGAGACGGTGTCGATCTACAGCTGCCAGGACAACTACGTCATGCCGCAGGACAGTTCGGTTCTGGAGGGGGCGAAGATCGTGCCGATGGCCGGCGTCGGCCACCTGGAAATGGCCTTCTCGCCGGAGATCGAGCGGCTGCTGCTGGCGGAGTTGGCGGATCGGTAGGTCGGGCTTCAGCCCGACAGCAGCGGCTGAATCCCCTCCCAAGTCGGCCTGAAGGCCGACCTACAGAAACTTCAGCACTTCCTCCCCGTGGTTGGGGCAATTGGGGTCGTCGAGGACGTGGGCGATCCTGCCCTTCTCGTCGATGATGAAGGTCACCCGCTCGTTCATTCCCGTCAGCGCGCGCGCCACGCCGAACAGGCCCGATCCGGCCACGCCGTAGGCCTTGGCCATTGTTCGGTCGGTGTCGGCCAGCAGCGGGAAATTCAGCTTGTACTTCGAGGTGAACTTCTGGTGCGATTCCTCGTTCTGCGAGGATACGCCGAGGATCGCCGCGCCCCTGGCGGCGATGTCGCGGTTGACGTCGCGCAGGCTGCAGGCCTGGGCCGTGCAGCCCGGCGTGTCGTCCATCGGGTAGAAGTAGAGCACGAGCTTTTTGCCGCGGAAATCCGACAGCCGGATGGTGCTGCCGTCGGTGGCGTGGCAGGAAAAGTCGGGGGCGGGGTCGCCGGCTTTCGGTCTCATGGGGTTCTCCTGTTGTGGGGTTAACCTCTTTCAACGCAAAGATCGCAAAGGCGCAAAGGGCGCAAAGACAGACATGAATCCTGCTTCCTTTGCGTCCTTCGCGTTGAAGGCGTTTTATCGTTGTTTAGAAATGTATCCCGCGCATCAGCTGGCTGAAGGCGACCTGGTCGGCGGTCGGCGGCACCTCGCCTTCCTTCTTGCCGGCGGACGCGGAGGAGTCGGGGAACATGCGGAAGCTGGTGTTCATGATGATCTGCGCCACCTTCGGCGAGAAGGCATGGACCACCTGGCCGAAGACGCCGAGGCGGGTGGCGATGCGCACCGGCTTGTGCACGATGGCCTCGACCACCAGGTCGGCGGCCTCTTCCGGGCTGAGCGTAGGCACGTTCTGGTACATCTTGGTCGGCGCGATCATCGGCGTCTTCACCAGCGGCATGTTGATCGACGTGAAGTCGATGCCGCGGTCGGCGAACTCCGAGGCGGCGCAGCGCGAGTAGGCCTCCAGCGCCGACTTCGAGGCGACGTAGGCGGAGAAGCGCGGCGCATTGGTGAGCACGCCGATGGAGGAGATGTTGATGATGTGGCCCTTCTTCTTGGCGATCATGCCGGGCAGGAAGCCCATGGTCAGGCGCACCGCCGCGAAGTAGTTGAGCTGCATGCAGCGCTCGAAGTCGTGGAAGCGGTCGAAGGAGTTCTCGATGGCGCGGCGGATCGAGCGGCCGGCGTTGTTGACGAGGATGTCCACGCCGCCGTATTCCGCGACCACCTGCCTGACGAAGTCGTCGCATTCCGCGTAGTCGGAGATGTCGGCGGAGTAGGCGACGAGCTGCAGGCCGTCGGCCTCGAACTCGTGCTTGGTCTCGGCCAGCTTCTCGGGATCGCGGGCGACGATGACGGTGATGGCGCCGGCCTCGGCCAGTTTGCGGGCGGTGGCCTTGCCGATGCCCGACGAGCCGCCGGTGACCAGCACGACGCGGCCCTTGACCTGGCCCTTCAGGGTGCGGTCGATGAAGAGGTCCGGGTCGAGGTGGCGCTCCCAGTAGTCCCACAGGCGCCAGGCGTAGTCTTCCAGCGGCGGCACGGCGATGCCGCTGCCGGCCAGCGCCTTTTCGGTCTCGCGGCAGTCGAAGCGGGTCGGATAGTTGATGAAGTCGAGGACATTGTCGGGCAGGCCGAGGTCCTTCATCAGCGCGTTGCGGATGCGGCGCACCGGGGTGAGCGCCATCAGGCTTTTCTTGACGCCGCGCGGGATGAAGCCGAGCAGGGCGGCGTTGATGCGCATGCCCATGTCCGGCGCGTGCGCGGCGCGGGCAAGGATCTGCAGGACGTCGCCGACGCGGTGCGGAGACGGGTCGGTGAGGTGGAAGCACTTGCCGTCCTGGCCCTCCAGGTGGGCGATGTGGTCCATGGCGGCGACGACGAAATCCACCGGCACGATGTTGATGCGGCCGCCCTCGAGTCCGATGGTCGGCATCCACGGCGGCAGGATTTTGCGCAGCTTCTGGATGATCTTGAAGAAGTAGTAGGGGCCGTCGATCTTGTCCATCTCGCCGCTGCGCGAGTCGCCGACGACGGAGCTCGGCCGGTAGATGCGCCAGGGCACCTTGCATTCCTTGCGCACGATGCCCTCGGCCTCGTGCTTGGTGCGGAAGTAGGGGTGCTCGAGGTTCTCCGCCTCCTCGAACATGTCCTCGCGGAAGATGCCCTCGAACATGCCGGCGGCGGCGATCGAGCTCATGTGGTGGAAGCAGCGCGCGCCGAGCGCCTCGGCCAGGGCGAGGGTGTTGCGGGTGCCGGCGATGTTGACCGCCTCGTCTTCCTCGGCGGAGGCGCCGAGATCGTAGAGGGCGGCGAGGTGGAAGAAGTGGTCGACCTTGCCCTTGAGCTTCTTCTGCTCGGCCTTGGAGACGCCGAGCTGCTTGTCCTTGAGGTCGCCGACGACGGGAATCGCGCGGCGCCCGTCCACGCCCCAGAAGGCGTAGAGGGCCTCGAGCTTTTCCGGCTCGTTCGAGCGGGTGAGGAAATGCACGGTGCTGCCGGGGCGGGCGAGCAGCTTCCTGACGAGACGCTTGCCGATGAAACCGGTCGCTCCGGTGACGAAATAGTCCATGCGAACCTCCTCCTGGGTGAGCGAAATATCATACACGCGAAGCTCGGTGCGGCGCAGGACGCCATGCCCGCATCTTTAGTGTGCCTTCCCTAATTTTTCCCGCTAGATTGGCAATGCAGGGGGACACCCCGGACAGCAGGATTCAACTTTCTACAGGAGGCAGCATCATGGTCAAGAAACTCAAGGCACTGGCAGGCGGAGCATCGGGGGAAAGCGAATTCGCGCAGACGGTCCGCGATTCGGCGCAGCAGATCTGGCTGGCCGGCTTGGGCGCGTTCGCCAAGGCGCAGGCCAGCGGCACGAAATTTCAGGCCGAGGGCATGAAAATGTTCGAGGCGCTGGTGAAGGAAGGCGAGGCGCGCCAGTCGTTTGTGCGCAAGGTCACCGGCAAAAAGGTGGCCGAGGCGGCCGCCAAGGCGTCCGGCACCTGGGACAAGCTGGAGCAGGTCTTCGAGGACCGCGTCGCCCGCTCGCTGTCGAGCCTCGGCGTGCCGACCAAGAAGGAAATCGAGGCCCTGACCCGGCGCGTCGCCGAACTGACCGAGGTCGTGCAGAACCTGAACGGCGGGAAACCCGCTCCGCGCCGCCGCGCCGCGAAGTAAGCGTCCTTCCAGGGAAGGGCGATGGCAAAGGGAGTGTCATCCCCGCGGAGGCGGGGATCCAGCGTCGCGCGTAACTCACTGGATTCCCGCGTGCGCGGGAATGACGGTGAACGCTCCCCGCGCGTCGGGTTGGCTCTTGCCGGGGGAGGTCCACTTGGCGGCGTCTACGAACTAGGCGCGCTGCTGGCGCTGTCGGAGTCCCTGGACGGCGTCGATTTCAATGACCTGAACGTCTATGTCGGCGTGAGTTCGGGCGGCTTCATCGCCGCCGGGCTGGCGAACGGGCTGACGCCCGAGCGCATGCGCCACATGTTCATCGAGAGCGACACCGCCGAAGAGCCGTTCGAGCCGGAACTGCTGCTCAAGCCGGCCTTCCGCGAATACGCGCTGCGTGCCATGTCGGTGCCGCCGCTCCTGCTGGCCTCGATCTGGAACTACCTGGCCAATCCCTGGAGCCAGAACTTCTTCGAGTCCTTCCAGCGCCTCTCCCAGGCCATCCCGACCGGCATTTTCAACAGCGCCGGCATCCATGACTTCCTCAGCCGGATCTTCACCGCGCCGGGCCGCAGCAACGATTTCCGCAAATTGAAGCGCCGCCTGTTCCTGGTGGCGACCGACCTCGACTCCGGCGAGTCGGTGGTGTTCGGCTCCTCGGGCGAGGACCATGTGCCGATTTCCACGGCCGTGCAGGCCAGCGCCGCGCTGCCGGGGCTGTTTCCGCCGGTGGAAATCGACGGCCGTTACTATGTGGATGGCGCCCTGAAAAAAACGCTGCACGCCTCGGTGGCCCTCAAGGAGGGCGCCGACCTGGTGCTGTGCATCAACCCGCTGGTGCCCTTCGATTCCGAACTGGCCGTCAAGCGCGGCGCCGGCCGGCACCACAAGCTGGTGGAAGGCGGCCTGCCGGTGGTGCTGGCGCAGACCTTCCGCTCCATCATCCACTCGCGCATGCAGGTGGGCATGGCCAAGTACCGCATCGAATACAAGAACGCCGACGTGGTTCTGTTCGAGCCGAACAGCGACGACCCCGAGATGTTCTTCACCAATATGTTCAGCTACGCCAGCCGCCGCCACCTGTGCGAGCACGCCTACCAGAAGACGCGCATCGAGCTCTACCGGCGACGTCACGAACTGGGGCCGATCCTCGCCAGGCACGGCATCCGCATCCGGCTCGAGGCGCTCAAGGAGAATCGTTCCCTGGTGCATCACGACATCGGCGGCCATGCCGAGAAGGAAGACACCCTGATGGCGGTGAGCCATCGCCTGGGGGATTCCCTCGGGGAGCTGGAGCGCTGGCTCGGGCGGAAAACGGAGGCGGGGCGCAAGGCGGCTTGACGCAATTTGAGGTCGGGGTGCTAAGCTTTGGCCTGTATGGAAAAAAAACCGAAAAGGCGCACCCGCGAGCGCATCCTCGAAGCCAGCCTCCGGCTTTTCAACGACTTCGGCGAGCCGAACGTCACCACCACGGTGATTGCCGACGACCTGAACATCAGCCCCGGCAACCTCTACTATCATTTCCACAGCAAGGACGAGATCGTCAACGCGCTGTTCGCCGGGTTCGAGCGGGAGATCGGCGAGACGCTGGCCCTGCCTACGCGCCGCGCGCCCAACGTCGAGGACATGTGGCTGTTCCTGCACCTGCTGTTCGAGGGAATCTGGAAATACCGTTTCCTCTACCGCGACCTGGACGATCTGCTGTCGCGCAACCGTCTGCTGGAGGTGCACTTCAAGCAGATCCTGGCGCACAAGGTGAAGACGGCCGCGGCGCTGTGCGAGGGGCTGGTGGCGACCGGCGAGATGAAGGCCGGCCCCGGCGAGATCCAGGCGCTGGCGACCAATATGGCAGTCATCGCCACCTACTGGCTGCCCTTCGAGTACGCCCGCGATCCGCGTCGTCGCGACATGGGCAGCGGACTCGGCCGCGGCGTGTACCAGGTGATGTCGATGATGGCGCCCTTCCTGCAAGGAGCCTCGCGCCAGCATTTGCAGCAGCTTTCGAAGGAATACGTCAATCAATAAGGAGACCAGGATGGCCAAGGGCGGATGGAACAAGTTTCCCCATGCGGATAAAGCTTATGTGTACGCCGGCGCGGCGCTGAAGAAGTACTGGGAGCGCCTGCATCGCGGCGACCGCGAGCCGTTTCCCGCCGACGAGCAGGTGCAGGAAGCCTGGCGGCTCTACCACCAGGGCGATTTCCAGCAGGCCTGCGAGCTGGGCCTCTCCTTGGGCCTGCCCGGCTATGCGGTGGCCAACAAGGCGGCGACGATCTACGCCACCTATCTGGAGAGCAACGAGAAGAGGAAGCTGGCCCTGTTCGAGGAGGCGGCGGCGCGCGGCGAGGCGCAGATGGGCAAGATGCCGAAGTATCCCAACGCCTTCTACTTCCATGCCCTGGCCCTGGGCCGCTACAGCCAGGGGATATCGGTGGCGAAGGCGCTGACACAGGGCCTCGGCACCAAGGTGCGCGACGCCCTGACGCAGGCGCTGAAGCTGAACCCGGATCATGCCGATGCGCATATCGCGCTGGGCGCCTTCCACGCCGAGGTGATCAACAAGGTCGGCGCCATGGTCGGCGGCCTGACCTACGGCGCGAAGAAGGATGCGGCCGTCGAGCATTTCGAGAAGGCGCTCAAGCTCAACCCGGATTCGGCCATCGCGCGCATCGAGTACGCCAACGGCCTGGTGATGCTGTTCGGCGAGGCGAAGATGAAGCAGGCGGAAAAGCTCTACCACGAAGCGGCCGCCTGCAAGCCGGCGGACGCCATGGAGCGCCTCGACGTCGAGGCGGCCAGGGCGGAACTGGAGGAGTGAGCTCGTAGGTCGGCCTTCAGGCCGATGACCGAAGGAAATCCCTGTGGGACAGCTGCGGGCTCCAGTCGGGCTGAAGCCCGACCTACTGCGGGGGCTCCGGATTTCTGGCGAAAGTCAGTCCGCGGAGGACGGCGTTTCGATCGGCGGGGGGGAATCAGGCTTCTTGCGCGGCGCGCGTGGCTTGCGCGGCTTTTGCTTCGGCAGACAGGTCCCGACCGACAGCTCCTCTTCCAGGCTCTGCTCGATTTCCTCCGGCGAGCGCAGTTCCTCCCAGGGCTCCAGCAGCAGGGCATACACCAGCTTCTCGAATTCCGGCTGGAAGCGCGAGACGATGTTCTCCGGGTCGGTGACGAAATGGCGGTCGGTGACGAGGCCGAACTGCACCTTGCCGTCGTAGCTGAGGATGGAAACGCCCATGCCGATGTCGCCCGACTGGGGCACCCAGAACATCTGCTGCGCCAGGTGCGCCCCAGCCATGTAGAGGGGCTGCGGCGGGCCCGGCACGTTGGTCATCACCGCCGAGGCCTTGTTGGCGAGGATGTCGAGGACGATGTCCTGGACGAATTTCGGCGCCAGGCCGGTGGCGGCGAGCACGCCGAGGGCGACGACGGGCTGGTAGGAGCCCTTCAGTTCGTCCATGCGCCGCCTGACCTCGAACACGCGCTCGAAGGGATTGTCGAGATACACCGGCAGCAGCAGGGTGACGATGCCGAAGCGGTTGCCCAGCTTGCCTTCGTCGGCCGCGGAGCGCATGTTGACCGGCACCATGGCGCGCACTTCGACGCCTTCCACGGGATCGCCCCGCTCGGCAAGGTACGCCCGCAGCGCCCCGGCCACCGCAGAGAGCAGCAGGTCGTTGACCGAGCAGCCGATGGCCTTGCCCACCGCCTTGACCTCGGTGAGCGGCATCGGCACGGACCAGGCCACCGCCTTGGTGCCGCCGGGCTTGCCCTTGAAGCGGGTGGGCGAGTCGGCCGGCATGATGAGGAGCTTGCCCAGTTCCGCCGCCATGCCGACGCCCTGCCGGCTGTAGTCGAGCACCTGGTCGGGGTGGGTGAGCAGTTCGAGATACTTGAACCAGGCCTGGGTGCCCAGGTTGAGGGCCGTGGTTATGCCCTGGGTGACCGGCTCGAAGACGCGGTTCCAGAAGAAACTGTCGGGGCCGTCATCCTCTCCGGCCATTTCCAGGGGCGGGCCGGGCCGTTCGGGCGCATCGGGTGACGAATCGGTGAGCGAGAGCATGACGCCGATCAGCGCGATGCCGTCGGCGATGCAGTGATGGATGCGCACGACCAGCGCCGAGCCGCCGTCGTACTTGTCGACCAGGTGGTAGCTCCACAGCGGGCGATTGGGATCGAGCGGGGTGGACATCAGCTCCGCCGCCATTTTCTGCAGCTCGACCTTCTGGTCTCCGGCGGGCAGGGCGGCGTGGTGCAGGTGGCAGTCGAGATCGAAGTCCGCGTCGTCCTCCCACCAGGCGCCGGTGGCGTCGTGCACGACCTTCTGGCGGAAGCGGCGGTAGGGCAGCAGCCGCGCCTCGAGGGTGCGCCGCAGGCGGGCGTAGTCCATCGGGCCGTCGAACATCATGATGCCGACGATCATCATCAGGTTGGTCGGCCGGTCCATGCGCAGCCAGGCGGTGTCGACCGGGGAGATGCGCTCACGCTTGCTCATCGGAATGGGTGCCGTCAGGCGGTCAGGGCGATTCGCCTATAATACCGGAGGACGGGAGCGGGGGGCTCGGCCGTCGCGAACCATCGGGAGAGGAATATGGCGGACCTTCAGGCAAGCTTCGAGGCGGCGGTGGCGGCCTCCAAATCGCTGAGCGAGCGGCCGGACAACCAGACGCTGCTGCAGCTCTATGCCCTGTTCAAGCAGGCCACGACCGGCGATGCCGAGGGCAAGCGGCCCGGTTTCGGCGACATGGTCGGGCGCGCCAAGTTCGATGCCTGGGCGGCGATCAAGGGCACCGGCAAGGCGGACGCCATGCAGCGCTACATCGCCCTCATCGATTCCCTCAAGGGGTAGCCTCCGGCGTCATCACACCGTCGGGCCGGAGTCCGGCCCGAAGTTCTCGTCGAAGAAGCGGTGAATCTCCTCTTCGATGCGCGGCTTGATGGCGAAGAGGAGGAAACCCAGCCTGACGCGGATGTGCACTTCCTTCTTTTCCACGACCAGTTCCCCGCTGACGCCGCTGCGCTTGAAAACGAGGACGTTGTCGTCCCACTCGTAGGCGAGGTCGAACTCCTCGTCGAGCTGGCGGGCGATCTTTTCGGCGGCCTGGCGGGCCGCCTTGGCGCTCATGGTGTGGCTGCGGCGGATCAGGATGTCGCTCATGGCGTTATTCCGTCATTCGGGAACGAGGGGGAATTGTATTCGAGACGCCGCAACCCGTCACAGGCCGTGAGATTTCGCACATTGTCCCGGATGGAGCGAGCATAAGATATCCGTCACAGGACGCCCCAGAACCAGGCAGACCATCAGCGCGCACCAGAATCATCCATGTTCAGCATTCCGATCCAGACCGCCATCGTCAATTCCATCATCGGCAATGCCGTGCTGGCGGGGATCTTCCTTTACCTGTGGCGGGTGGACAAGCGCGAGAATGCGCTGGGCTACTGGGCGGCTGCCTATGCCGCCAGCGCCTGCCGGGTTTCTTTCCGGCTCATCGGGCTGGAGGGCTATCCGGCGGCGATTTACGGCGAGGCGCTTTTCGGCACGATTTCGATCGTCCTGCTCTGGATGGGCACGCGGGCGTTCATCGGGAAACCCTCGGAAGCGCCCTGGAAGGTCGGCCTCGTCGCGGCGGCGGGCATGGGCGGGGTGGCCGGCCTGGCGGCGGTCGGCGCCATTCCGATCGTCATCCCTTACCTGATTGCCGGGGTGGTCTACTTCCTGGCCGGCCTGGCGCTGCTGCGGCGCGGACGCGAACATCCCGGCGTCGGCTACAGCATCATCGGCTTCCTGTTCGCGCTCTACGGCGGCTACGTCTTCGTTTTTTCCCACCTGGCGTCTTCCCCGCAGGATCCCCGGTCCTACATCTTCGGGCCGATCATCAATCTGGCGATGGGCATGGTGCTGCTGGTGGTCACGCAGCGCAAGCAGCAGTCTGCCGCCGAAAAACTCAGCGATGCGCTGCTGCGCGAGGCGGAAGGGCGCCGCGTCGCGGAGGACGTGGGAATCCGGAGCGAGCAGCGCTACCGGGCCATCGTCGACACCACGCGCAGCCTGATCGGGCTGCTGACGCCCGAGGGAACCCTGATCGACGTCAATCGCACGGCGCTGGAGCGGGCCGGCATCCAGCTCCGGGATGTGGTCGGCAAGCCGTTCTGGGAGACGCCCTGGTGGGCGCACGATGCGGAACAGCAGCAGCGGCTGAAGCAGGCGATCCGCCGGGTGGCCGCAGGCGGGCACGACCGTTTCGAGTCCTCCCATCGGGGCCCGGACGGCGGCATCGACTATTTCAACTTCTTCCTGACGCCGATTCGCGATGCCGCCGGCCAGGTTGTCTTTCTGGTGCCTGAGGCGCACGACATCTCCGTACGCAGGCGCATGGAGCAGAGCCTGCACGCCGCGGAGCAGCGCTTTCGCGCCATCAGCGAGGGCTCCATGCTGGGCGTCTTCGCCACGGACGACACGGGCAAGGTCACCTATTTTTCCCGGCGCGCCACCGAGGTCACCGGCATCACGGAGCCGGAGGCGATCGACGGGCGCCTGGCCGAGCGCGTGCATCCGGAGGACCTCGATCAGCACAGGGCGCAATGGCGCACCGCCATCGTCGAGCGCAAGCCCTTCGTCGCCGAGCGCCGTTACGTGCGGCGGGACGGCGGCATTTCCTGGGGGCGCATCCACGTCGCCCCGATCCTGGAGGGAGAAAACCTGCGTGGCTTCGTCGGCACCATCGAGGACATCAATGCCCGAAAGCAGGCGGAGCAGGCCCTGCGCGACAGCGAGGAAAGATTCTCAAGCTTCTTTTCCCTGTCGCCCGTTCCCAACGCGGTTGCGCAGTATCCGAACGGCGAATACATCCAGGTGAATGAAGCCTGGGAGCGGACGTTCGGCTTCAAGCAGTCGGAAGTCGTCGGCCGCAGCGCCCTCGATCTCGGCTTGTGGGAGCACCCGGAGGATCGGCGCAGGCTCTATGAGGACATCGTGCGGCGCAACCAGGCGCGCAGTGGCGAGATCAGGATGCGCCGCAAGAACGGGGATACGATCTACGTGACGATTTCCGCACGCGTACTGACGGTCGGGCAATCCAGGCTGATCCTGTGGAATACGCATGACGTCTCGGAACGCCGGCGCATGGAAGAAGCGCTTCGCGCCAGCGAGGAGCGACTGTCCAAGACGTTCAATCTTCTGCCGGACCTGGTGACCGTCAGCAGCCTCGACGAGGGGCGTTTCGTTGACATGAACCACCAGTGGGAAGCCATGATGGGCTATACCCGCGAGGAAGCCATCGGCAAGCCCACGGCGGAATTGGGCATCTGGGTGTACCCGGAACAACGCCTGCGTTTGATCGAGGAGGTCATGCGCGACGGCACGGTGCGCGGCCGGGAGATCACGGCGCGCCGCAAGGACGGCCGGCAGATCGTCTGCGAGGCGTCCGGCAGCACCTTCGACTGGCATGGCCAGCGGCTGCTGATGCTGGTCATCCGGGATGTGACAGCCCAGCGGCAGATCGAGCAGGCGCGCGCGGCGGCGGAAGAAAGCCTGAGAGAAAACGAGGAGAAGTTCGCCACCTTCTTTGCGCTGGGCCCGGAACCGATGGCGGTGGTGCGCTTCGAGGACGCCGTCTACGCGGACGTCAACGAGGCCTGGCTGAGGAAGTTCGGCTATGCCCGCGAGGAGGTCATCGGCCGCACGCCCCAGGAGCTGGGCTTCTGGGAGGATTTCGCGGAGCGGCGCAAGGTGATCGACATGCTCGGCCGGGACGGCCGGGTGGAGGGGGCCGAGGTCTGGTACAAGTCCAAGGACGGCCGGCGGGTTCTCGCCAACATCGCTGCCAAGGTTTTCGAACTGTCCGGCACGCGCTACGTGCTGTGGGACGTGCACGACATCACGGAAAAACGCAAAGCCGAAATCCAGTTGCGCACTTCGGAGGCGAAATTCTCCAAGGCCTTCCACAGCAGCCCGGACTACATGACGATCAGCCGGCTGTCGGACGGCATCGTTCTGGACTGCAACGAGGCCTTCGAGCGGTTTACCGGCTATGGCCGCGCCGAGGCCATCAACCGCTCCACGCTCGACCTGGGCATCTGGTCGTTGCCCGGGGAGCGCGCCCGATTCGCAGAAATTCTGGGCCAACAGGGCTGGCTGCGGGATTTCGAGTGCACGCTGCGCGGCCGTGACGGACGGGTGATGACCTCGCTGGTGACGGCCTCGACGATCGACATCGATGGCGAGGAATGCGTCATCGCCGTCGCCCGAGACGTGAGCGCACAGCGCCGCATGGAGCAGGAACTGCGCGCCAGCGAGGAGATGTTCTCCACCATATTCCACCAGTTGCCCGTTGCCATTGCGGTGACGACGCGGGAGGAGGGCCGCTACGTCGATGTCAATCTGGCCTGGTCCGGCCAGTTTGGCTACAGCAGGGATGAGGTTGTCGGCAGGACCGGCCGGGAGCTGAATTTCTGGGTCAATCCGGACGACCGGGCGAAGCTGGCCGAGCATCTCGGCCACAGACCGGATTTTTTCAGGCGCGAGATTGCCTTCCGCGCCAAGGACGGGCGGGCGGTCCTGACCGAGTGTTCGGGGCGGCTGTTCACCATCGGCGGCGAGGAGGTCGTCATCTGGGGAGCGCCGGACATCACCGAGCGCAAGCGCATCGAGCAGGCCTTGCGCGAGGGCGAGGAGAAGTTTTCCGCCATTTTCCGCCGCTCGCCGGTGGCGCTCGGGGTGACGTCCGTTCCGGAGGGCCGGTATCTCGACGTCAACGAGTCGTGGGAAAGGCAGTTCCGCTACTCGCGCAACCAGATGATGGACAGGACCAGCCTGGATATCGGCCTCTGGCGGGATTCCGGGGAAAGGCGGCGGCTGTTCGCCGACCTCGATGCGAATCCGCAGGTGCAGAACCGCGAAGTGCACTTTATCCGCGGCGACGGGAAAGAAATACTGTGCGAGCTGTCAGGCCAGATTTTCGAACTGAACGGCAGGAAAGTGCTGCTGTGGGGCGCGCATGACGTTACCGAGCACCGCCGCGCACAGCGCGAGATCGAGGAACTCAACCTGAAGCTGGAGGCCCGCGTCCTCGAGCGGACTTCCAAGCTGGAGCGGGCGAATGCCGAGCTTGAAGAGGCCGTGGAATCCCTCAAGCTGGCCCAGCATGAGCTGGTGCGCGCGGAAAAGCTCGCCGCGCTGGGATCGCTCGTGGCGGGCGTGGCCCATGAGCTGAACACGCCCATCGGCAACAGCGTGACCGTTGCCAGCACCCTGCATGACAAAACGCGCGATTTCAGCCAGTCCGTCGAGTCCGGCAAGCTCAGGCGATCGACCCTCGACAATTTTCTGGAGGATGCCAACACCGCCAGTGAATTGCTGCTGCGCAGCCTCACCCAGGCGAACGATCTGGTGAGCAGCTTCAAGCAGGTGGCGGTGGATCAGGCCAGCGCCCAGCGGCGCCGCTTCGATCTCAAGGTGGTTGCGGAGGAAGTGGCCGCCACCCTTTCGCCCATGCTCAAGAAAACTCCGTTCAAGCTGGAGCTGGAACTGGCCGATAATATAACGATGGACAGCTATCCGGGCTCGATCGGCCAGGTGATAACGAATCTCGTAACCAACTCGCTTGCCCATGCATTCGAGGGACGGGAGGGCGGCGTCATGCATCTTCGGACCCGGCGGCGCGGCCCGCATCTGGTCGAGATGGCGTTTGCCGACGATGGCGTGGGCATTTCCGCATCCGACATGAAGCGGGTGTTCGATCCGTTCTTCACGACCAAGCTCGGGCGGGGCGGCAGCGGCCTCGGCCTGCACATCGTCTATAACCTGGTGACGCGCGTGCTGGGCGGCAGAATCCAGGCAGCGAGCCATCCCGGCTCCGGCACCCGCTTCCAGATCAGCCTGCCCGTGAAGGCGCCCGCCAAGGGGGAGCCGGAGGCATGAGCCGAGGCGGCCACAAGGCGGTGAAGGACGATCTGGTCGAGATCGTCGAAGATGCCGGGGAGCGTCCCCTCCGCACGGCGGAGGATTTGCCGAAATGGCGGGTGCTGATCGTCGACGACGAGCGCGAGGTGCATTCGGCCACGCTGTTCGCGCTCAAGGACCTCATCATTGCAGGACGCCCGCTGGAATTCTTCCATGCCTATTCCGCGGTCGAGGCGCGCGGCGCCATGGAGAATACGCCTGGCATTGCGGTAGTGCTGCTCGACGTGGTGATGGAGAAGGACGACGCCGGCCTGCAACTGGTGCGCGCGATCCGCGACGACCTGGGCTGCGCGGACACCCGGATCATCCTTCGCACCGGGCAGCCGGGCTATGCGCCCGAACTCGAGGTCATCCGCGACTACGACATCAACGACTACAAGACCAAGTCTGAACTGACCCGCACGCGTCTGGTGACTTCGCTGACGACGGCGATCCGTTCCTACGAGCAGATTCGCATGGTGCTGGAAAGCGAACGCGGCATGGACAGGATCGTTCGCTCCGCGCCGGCCCTGCTGGCGCGGCGGAACCTCGCGAGCTTTGCCGAGGGCGCCCTGCGGCAACTGGCCGAATTGCTGGACGATGACGGCGCGGATGCCGTGTTCTGCGTCCCGCGCGCACCGGCGGCAGGCGGGCAGGATACGGCCCCGTGGTACGTGGCAGCCGCCATGGGAGGCCATGCGCGTCACGCCGGGTGCAACGTCGACGATATTCGCGATGAAGGGCTGACTGACGCGCTGGCGCAATGTCGCAAGTCCGGCGGCTGGCTTCATGCAAACAGGGGCATGACCTTGTGCGTCGGAGACGGCGAGAACCGGGCCCTGATCTATATGCAAACCCGACGCCCGCTCGGCGATTTCGAGCGCCGCCTGGCGGAAGTGCTGTCGGTCAGCATCGCCGTCGGACTGGAGAACGTGGCGCTCTTCCAGAAGCTGAATTTCTTCGCCTACTTCGATCCGCTCAGCCAGTTGCCGAACCGGGCGAACTTCATTTCGAAGATCGACGAGTGCATCCGGCGCGGGGAGAAGGGCTGGACGGTGGCGGTGATCGATGTCGATCACTTTTCCGACATCAATGCGGCGCTGGGACACCAGACGGGCGACCAGCTGCTGAAGGCGGTGGCGAATCGCCTGCGCGCCGGCTTTCCCGCCGAGATGACGCTGGCGCGGGTTTCGGGCGGCACCTTCGGGCTGCTCGGCCCGGACGGCGCGCTGGATCCCGAGCAGGTGCTGGCCTTGTTCGAAAGGCCGAGCGTGGTGGACGGCCAGTCGCTGATGATCCAGCCCTACATCGGACTGGAGCGGCTGGCCGAGGCCGAGGGCAGCGGCGCCGATGTGCTCAAGAATGCCACCATTGCGCTCTCGCGCGCCAAGAGCGAGCGGCGCGAGCATTGGCAGTATTTCACCCGGGATATGCAGATCGCCACGCAGCAGCGCCTGAGCCTGCTGCATGACCTGCGCCATGCCGCCGAAGCCAAGCGCGGCCTCTCCCTGCACTACCAGCCGCAGGTGGATATCGCCTCCGGCACGGTGATCGGCGCCGAGGCGCTGATGCGCTGGAAGAACGACCGCGGCGAGAACATCCCGCCGTATCGATTCATCCCGGTGGCGGAGTATTCCCATCTCATCATCGAACTGGGCGAGTGGGTGCTGCGTTCGGCCTGCGAACAGTTGCGCGACTGGGACCGCGCCGGCCATGCCGGGCTGCGCATGTCGGTGAACGTCTCGCCGGCGCAGTTTCGCGACCCGAATTTCGTCGGCATGGCGCGCCGCTGCATCCTGGGCTTCGGCATCGACCCGGGCCGGATCGAGCTGGAAATCACCGAGAGCATGGCGCTGACCGAGGCCGAGACCGTGGTCGAAACCCTGCACAGGATGAAGGGCTTCGGCGTCAGCATCGCGGTGGACGATTTCGGCAGCGGCTTTTCCTCGCTGGGGCACTTGCACCAACTGCCGTTGAACCGCCTGAAGATCGACCGCGCCTTCGTGTCGGACCTGTCGGCCGGCAGCTCTGGGGCGACCATCGCCGAAATGATCGTCAAGCTGGGCCGCATGCTCGGCCTGGCGGTGATCGCCGAAGGCGTCGAGACGGGCGAGCAACTCGACGCCCTGCGGCGCATGGGGTGCCAGGAAGTCCAGGGCTTCTACTTCTCGCCGCCGGTTCCCGCCGGCGAGTTCCCCGCGCTCCTCAAGAAAACGCTTTAAGCGGCCTTCAGCGCCTGGTCGAGGTCGGCCAGGATGTCGTCGATGTGCTCGATGCCGATCGACAGGCGCACCATGTCCTCCGACACGCCTGCCTTGGCCATTTCCCCGGGCGAGAGCTGGCGATGCGTGGTCGAGGCCGGGTGACAGGCCAGCGACTTGCAGTCGCCGATGTTCACCAGCCTGACGACCAGCTGCAGCGCATCCTGGAAGCGCGCGCCGGCCGCCTTGGCGTCGCCTGCGCCGCCCTTGACGCCGAAGGTGAGGATGCCCGAGGCGCGCCCTCCCATGTATTTTTGCACCAGGGCATGGTCCTTGTGGTCGGCCAGGCCGGCGTAATTCACCCAGGACACCCTGGCGTGGCCCTTGAGGAACTGCGCCACCTTGAGCGTGTTCTCGCAGATGCGGTCCATGCGCAGCGTCACCGTCTCGATGCCCTGCAGGATGAGGAAGGCGTTGAAGGGGCTGATCGCCGCGCCCATGTTGCGCAGCGGCACGACGCGGGCGCGGCCGATGAAGGCGGCCGGGCCGAGCGCCTCGGTATAGACCACGCCGTGGTAGGAGACGTCGGGCTCGTTGAGGCGCTTGAACTTCTGCTTGTGCTCGGCCCAGGGGAACTTGCCGGAATCGACGATGATGCCGCCGATCGAGTTGCCGTGGCCGCCGAGATACTTGGTGAGCGAATGCACGACAATGTCGGCGCCATGCTCGAAGGGCCGGCACAGATACGGCGTCGGCACGGTGTTGTCGACGATGAGCGGGATGCCGTGGCGATGCGCGATGTCGGCGAGGGGCTCGAAATCGGTGATGTTGCCGAGCGGGTTGCCGACGGATTCGCAGTAGATGGCCTTGGTGCGGCCGTCGATCAGCTTTTCGAAGGACTGCGGGTCGCGGTAGTCGGCGAAGCGCACCTCGATGCCGAACTGCGGCAGGGTGTGGGCGAACAGGTTGTAGGTGCCGCCGTAAAGCGTGCTGGCCGAGACGAGGTTGTCGCCGGCCTCGGAGATGGTCTGGATCGCGTAGGTGATCGCCGCCTGGCCCGAGGCCAGCGCCAGCCCCGCGATGCCGCCTTCCATGGCGGCGACGCGCTTTTCCAGCACGTCCTGGGTCGGGTTCATGATGCGGGTGTAGATGTTGCCCGCCACCTTGAGGTCGAACAGGTCCGCCCCGTGCTGCGTGTTGTCGAAGGCGTAGGACGTGGTCTGGTAGATCGGCACCGCCACGGCCTTGGTGGTGGGTTCCGGGCTGTAGCCGCCGTGCACGGCGAGGGTTTCCAGTTTCATGGTCTGCGCGCTCTCGAGTGGAAAGGAAAAGTATAGCCGACGGCTACGCGGAACGAGTTGCCGTCCTCAGCGTTTCGGCCATGGCTTCGTCGAAGGCCACCAGCAACACCCGCTCCAGTCCGGGATTGCCTGCCAGCGCTGACCGGCATTCGCCAGCCGCGATGCGCGCTGCCGCCTCGCGCGGATAGCCGTATACGCCGCAGCTGATGGCCGGGAAGGCCAGGCTGCGCAATCCGTGCGCCTTTGCCAGGCGGAAGCAGGCGCGGTAGCAGGAAGCCAGTTGCCCCGGTTCGCCCTGGCTGCCGCCGCGCCAGACCGGCCCGACGGTGTGGATGACGTGCTCCGCCGGCAGGCGGAAGCCGGGGGTGATCTTCGCCTCTCCGGTCGGGCAGCCGCCCAGGGTCCGGCAATATGCCAGCAGTTCGGGCCCCGCCGCCCGGTGGATGGCCCCATCCACGCCGCCGCCGCCGAGCAGGGACTCGTTGGCCGCATTCACGATGGCGTCGACGGCGAGGCGGGTGATGTCGCCGGTGACGACCTCTAGGCGGTCGGGCATGACTATTTCAGCTTGGCTTCGCGCAGGATGGCCAGCCAGGCCTGCCGTTTCGCCTCGGAGAGGCGGTTCTGCCTGGCGGCGTAGGCGAGGATGTGCACGCCGTCCCTGGCGACGACGACGCGGCGGTATTCGAACTGCTGGCCGGTGATGCGGCAGTCGCCCTCCCATTGCAGGAACACGTTGTTCTGCTCCTGCTCGAGCGGCTTCATCTTGAACGGGCGGCAATGCTCGTTCAGGTGTTCGATGAAGCCGGTGAGGTAGTCATCGGGCGAGAAGGCGAGGCGTTGATGGCCGATGACGATTTTCTCGTTCCAGAAGTATTCGCTCTCGCCGGGGGCCACATAGATGCGCTCGGTGAGACGACCTTCGCGGTTTTCGGCGGCGAGCCTCCAGTCGCGCGGATCCAGCGGAAGGTCCCAGCGCTCGGGCGTCTGGGCGAAGGCGGGGGCGGCCGCCAGGAGGCAGAGGGCAATGAACCAGGGTTTCATCATCGTTGGTCTTGGCGTGAAAAAACAATATAAAGCCTATCACCCTTTCACACAGACCAGCGGCTCGAGCCGCGCCACCTTGCGCGCCAGGCCGGCCGCATCGGCGGCATCGACCACTGCCGAGACGTCCTTGTAGGCAAGCGGCGCTTCCTCGGCGACGCCGCGCAGGCTGGGGCTGCGGATGAGGATGCCGCGACCGGCCAGTTCGTCGACAATGGCGCGGCCCTGCCAGCGGCGGGTGGCCTCGTGGCGGCTCATGGCGCGGCCGGCGCCGTGGCAGGCGGAACTGAAGGCGCGCTCCATGCCCGTGGCCAGCCCGGACAGGATGTAGGAGCCGGTGCCCATGCTGCCGCCGATGAGCACCGGCTGGCCGGCCTCGCGGAACTCCGCCGGCAGTTCCGGATGCCCCGGGCCGAAAGCGCGGGTGGCGCCCTTGCGGTGCACGAAGAGGCGCCGCTTGCGCCCCTCGACGACGTGGCTTTCCTCCTTGCAGGTGTTGTGCGAGACGTCGTAGAGCAGCGGCAGCCGTGCGTCCGGCAGCACCTTGCGAAAGGCATCGCGGGTGAGGTGGGTGAGGATCTGCCGGTTGGCCAGCGCGCAGTTGATGGCGGCGCGCATGGCGCCGAGGTAGCGCTGGCCGAGCGGTGAAGCCAGCGGCGCGCAGGCGAGCTCGCGATCCGGCAGTTCGATGCCGGCAGCGGGCGCGGCGATCAGCATTTCCCTGAGGAATTCGGTGCCGATCTGGTGGCCGAGGCCGCGCGAGCCGCAATGGATGCTGACGACGACGTCGCCGGCCTGGATGCCGTAGGCGGCGGCGACGGCGGCGTCGAAGACCTCGGCGACGTGCTGCACCTCGAGGTAATGGTTGCCCGAGCCGAGGGTGCCCATCTCGTCGCGCTGGCGCCTGCGCGCCTGCTTGGATACGGCTTTCGGATCGGCGCCGTGCATGCTGCCGCGCTCCTCGATGCGGGCGAGGTCGGCCTCGCTGCCATAGCCGCGCTCGACGGCCCAGCGCGCGCCGCCCGTCAGCATGGCGTCCATTTCCTTTGCGGACAGGTGCAGTTCGCCGGTGCTGCCGACGCCGGCGGGGATGCGCGCGAACAGGATGTCGGCGAGGCGCGACTGGACGCGGAGGATGTCGTCCCGCCGCAGGCCGGTGAGCAGGGTGCGCACGCCGCAGGAGATGTCGAAGCCGACGCCGCCGGCGGAGACCACGCCGTCGCCGGGATCGAAGGCGGCGACGCCGCCGATGGGAAAGCCGTAGCCCCAGTGCGCGTCGGGCATGGCATACGACGCCTGCACGATGCCGGGCAGGCTGGCGACGTTGGTCGCCTGTTCGAGCACCTTCGCATCCATCGCCTGCATCAGTTCCCGGGAAGCGTAGATGACGACCGGCACGCGCATGCGGCCGTGCGCAGGGGACAGCCATTCGTGTTCCGAGCGCTGTTCGAAACGGGACAGATCCATGGCA
Organism: Rhodocyclales bacterium; assembly: GCA_016214145.1. Lineage (GTDB taxonomy): Bacteria > Pseudomonadota > Gammaproteobacteria > Burkholderiales > Rhodocyclaceae > Desulfobacillus. The sequence continues at coordinate 379,002 of JACRPA010000002.1, read as the reverse complement.
ACTCCTCAGACGTCGACCACGCACTGCGCCCGCCAGCTGCCGTCGGGCAATCGGCGCACGTCGAGCTCGGTGAAGGTGGCGCCCTTGATCTCGACGGCGGGAAGGTGCCTGTCGACGTCCACGGACTCTCCCCAGGCGATGGCATCGAGATGCCCGTCGGCGATGCGCACTTCGCAGCGGGCGAACAGCATGTGCCGCGTCGCCATTTCGAAGATCAGGGCGTTGAGCCAGTCGCAGAACAATAATGCATCGTCGGGAGCGCTGCACACGATGCGCACTGAAGTACGCGGCGCGACACGCTCCGGATCGGTGAGAACGGCGGTCAGCGCGAGCGCCGCCTGCTCGAAGGCCGCCTCGCGCGTGGCGCCCAATCCGCGCACGCCGATGTCGGCTTCATGGCGAAAATGTTCCCAGCGCGGAATCATGGCGCGATGGTATCCGCTCGATGCGCTCTTGTCTTGCTCCTGCGCCGGATTCCGGTGTTAAACTTGCTCCCGTTCAATCGCTGGTAGGAAATGCATGCTGCACGCCGGACAATCCGCGCCCGCTTTCGCCCTGCCCGACGCCGACATGGAATCCTTCGATCTGTCGGAGTTGCGCGGCAAGAAGCACGCTGTCCTGTATTTCTATCCCAAGGACGATACGCCCGGTTGCACCATCGAGGGCATCGACTTCTCCGACCATGAAGACGAATTCGCGCGCTGCGGTTGCGTCATCCTCGGCGTGTCCCGCGACGATTGCATCAGCCATGCCGAGTTCCGTGACAAGCACGGCCTCTCCGTGCGGCTGCTGGCGGACACGGAAGGCGAGGTGTGCAGGCGCTACGGCGTCTGGCAGATGAAGGAAAAGGACGGCGTGAGGAAGCAGGGCATCGTGCGCTCCACCTTCGTCATCGACAGGAAAGGCGTCGTTCGCCACGCATTGTATGGCGTGAACCCCAGGGGCCATGCACTCGAGGTGCTGGCGCTGGTCAAGCAACTGGACTGAGCAGAAAGGAAACGCCATGCACATTGCCAAGGACACTGTCGTCACGCTGAGCTACCGCGTCACCGACCCCGACGGCAATCTCATCGACGACGGGCAGCGCCCGCTGGTCTACCTCCACGGCGGCTACGACGGCATCTTCTCGCGCATCGAAGAGGTGCTGCAGGGCAAGGCGGTCGGCGAGCAGCTGGAGGTCAAGCTGCTCCCCGAGGACGCCTTCGGCGAATACGATGCCGAACTGGTGCGCATCGAGGTCCTCTCCATGTTCCCGGAAGGCATCCAGGTCGGCATGCAGTTCGAGCGGGCGACCGAGGAGGGCGACGACGAGATCGTCTATACCATCACCGATATCGAGGGCGACAAGGTGGTGGTCGACGGCAACCACCCCCTGGCCGGCACCGCGCTGATCTTCAACTGCACCATTGCCGACGTCCGCGCGGCGACCGCCGAGGAGCTGACGCACGGCCATGTGCACGGCCCTGAAGGACACCACCACCACTGACCCCGCGCCGTATTGCGGGGGCTGACTTTTAGCTCCGGCATAACGCCCGCTTCGCGGGCATTGGCCTCCTCTGAAACGCCAGGGCGTTTTATCGCAGCACTTTGCCTTCCCGGTTCAGGATGGTGATGTCGAGGAAGTCCGACCCCGAGTGGCTCGACGGGGAAAAGCGGATGTACAGGCCGCCGGCGTCGTAGTCCCGCATCGCCTCCAGCGCCTCGCGCAGCTTCTTCCGCGTCGGGTTCGGCCCGGCCCGCTTCAGTCCCTCCGCCAGTACCCTGCCGGCCAGGTAGCCTTCGAGCAGGGTGTGGTTCACCTCGACGCCTTTCGGCGCGAATTTCTTGTAGTCGTCCTGCAGATCGCGGGTGACGGCCAGCGAACGGCTGGACGGATCGGGCACGACCTGGACGATGCTCAGGCCGTGCGCCGTTTCCTTGCCGATGCGCTTGACGAGCTGCGGCCCGTCGGTGATGGACAGGGTGAGCAGCTGCGCGTCGTTGCCGGCGGCGCGCGACTGCCGGACGAATTCCGCGCTGGCGGCGGTGTTGGAGACCATGATCACCGCCTGGGGTTTGGCCATGGCGATGGCCTTGACGGCCGCTTCGACCTTGGTCGTGTTTTTTTCGTAGGGCGCTTTGACGAGCAATTGCAGGTTGTGCAGCTTGAGCGATTTCTCCGCGCCGGCCAGGCCGTCCAGGCCGAGCGGATCGTCCTGGTAGAGGACGGCGACGCGCTTGATGCCCGTCGTGTCGAGCTGCTGGACGATCTTTTCCACCTCGGCGGCGTAGCTGGCGCGGGTGTGGAACAGCTGCGGCACGACCGGGGACACGAGCGACAGGGCGCCCGAGCGGATGCCGACGACGGGAATGTCGGCCTCCTCGAGAACGCGCTCCTTGACCAGCGCCTCGACGTTGCCCGTTCCGACCATGCCGACCAGTGCGAGCGGACTCTCCTCCTTGATCAGCTCGCGGGTGAGCTTGACGGTTTCGGGGACCTTGTATCCATCGTCCCGGGTGACGAAGCGGATCTTCGCGCCGTGGATGCCGCCCGCCGCATTGATGCGGTCGAAATACAGTTTCGCGCCGGCGCCGACGTGGCTGCCGGTGGGGGCCAGCGGCCCGCTGTAGGGGGCGACCTGGCCGATGACGATCGTGGCGGCGCCGGCGGCGGCCGGCAGGATGGCGAGCGACAGAACGGCGGCGCAGCGCCGCAGGGCAGACAGTGGCATGACTTCCTCCTTTGGTGACGGGTGGTCCGCCCGCCGGCGCGTCACCTTTGTGGGGTGCGCGCAATGGTTGTTGTGTGGCGGGGTGCGAGCAGGATAGTCAGATTGCCGGCGGCAATCGATACGTGGTTTCCGAATGGCGGAAAGCCACAATTGACACCGGCAGGAGGCGCTTATTCCGAGAGACGCTTGAGTTCGTAGAGCTTTTCCAGGGCCTCGCGCGGGCTGAGGTCGTCCGGGTCGAGCGTGCGCAGCGCATCCAGCGCCGGGTGGGGTTCCGCCTCGACGGGTTCCGGCGCGGCGGCGAAGAGATCGGCCTGCGGGCCGGCGTCGACCTCGCGGTTCTCCAGTTGGCGCAGGCGGCGCTTGGCCTCGCGGATGACGCTGCCGGGGATGCCGGCCAGCGCCGCCACCTGGATGCCGTAGCTCTGGCTGGCCGGGCCTTCCTCCACCGCATGCAAAAAGACGATCTTGTGGCCGTGCTCGACGGCGTCGAGGTGCACGTTGGCGCACTCGGCGTAGTCTTCGGCCAGGCGCGTCAGCTCGAAATAGTGCGTCGAAAACAGGGCGTAGCCGCGGTTCTTCTCCAGCAAATGGCGGGCGATGGCGAAGGCCAGCGCCATGCCGTCGAAGGTCGAGGTGCCGCGGCCGACCTCGTCCATCAGCATCAGGCTGCGCTCGGTGGCGCCGTGCAGGATCGAAGCGGCCTCGGTCATCTCGACCATGAAGGTGGAGCGGCCCGAGGCGAGGTCGTCGGAGGCGCCGATGCGCGTGTAGATGGCGTCGACCGGGCCGATGCGTGCGGCGCGCGCCGGCACGAAGGCGCCGCAGTGGGCGAGCAGCACGATCAGCGCCACCTGGCGCATGTAGGTCGACTTGCCGCCCATGTTGGGGCCGGTGACGAGCAGCAGGCGCCGCGCCGGGTCGAAGCGGCAGTCGTTGGCGATGAAGCTGTCCACCTGGCCTTCCACCACCGGATGGCGGCCGGCCTCGATCTCCAGCGAAAACGATTCGGCGAACAGCGGCTGGCACCAGTTGGCGCGCACCGAGATCGCAGCGAAGGCGCACAGGCCGTCGAGCAGCGCGACGGCGCGGGCGATGCGCTGCAGCACCGGGATGTCTTCGCCGAGCCGCGCCAGCAGTTCCTCGTAGAGCAGCTTCTCGCGCGAGAGGGCGCGCTCCTGCGCCGACAGCGCCTTGTCCTCGAAGGCCTTCAGCTCCGGCGTGATGTAGCGCTCGGCGTTCTTCAGCGTCTGCCGGCGGCGGTAGTCGTCGGGCACCTTGGCGGCGTTGGCGTGGCTGACCTCGATGTAGAAGCCATGCACGCGGTTGTATTCGACGCGCAGGTTGGCGATGCCGCTACGCGCGCGCTCGCGCGCCTCCAATTCCAGCAGAAAGGCGCCGCAGTTCTGCTGGATGGCACGCAGTTCATCCAGTTCGCCGTCGTAGCCCTCGGCGATGACGCCGCCGTCGCGCAGCACGGCGGCGGGCTCCGGCGCGATGGCGCGGACAAGAAGGTCGAGGCAGTCGGCCGGCGTGGCGAGATCGGCGCGGAGGGCGCACAGGCCTTCCGTTTCCGCCGTCGCCAGCGGCGCCCTCAGGGCCCCCAGTCCGGCCAGGCTGTCGCGCTGCGCGGAGAGGTCGCGCGGGCGGGCGCTGCGCAGCGCGATGCGCGCCGTGATGCGCTCGACGTCGGCGAAGCCGCGCAGCGCCTGCTGAATGGAGGAGTAGGGACCGTTGCCGGCCTCGCCGGCGAGTTCCGCCACGGCGGCGTGGCGCGCTGCAGCCGCAGCGCGGTCGGCCAGCGGATGGTGCAGGCAGTGGCGCAGCCAGCGCGAACCCATTGAGGTGCGGCAGTCATCCAGCAGGGAGAGCAGGGTGGGCGCCGGTTCGCCGCGCAGGGTTTCGGTCAGCTCCAGGTTGCGCCGGGTGGCGGCGTCCAGGCGCAGCCATTCGCTCTCGCGCTCGACGGTGAGCGTGGTGATGTGGGCCAGCGCCTGGTTCTGCGTTGTTTTGGCGTATTGGTAGAGGGCGCCGGCGGCGGCGAGCGCGGCGGTCGGCGCTTCAGGACCGGAATCCGGCAGGAAGGCGGCGAGGTCGCGCGTGCCGAAATGCAAAGTCAGTCCCCGCGAGGCGGCGTCGCGGTCGAAATGCCAGTCGGGCAGGCGCCTGACGGAGGCGGCGGCGTATTCGGGAAACGCCTGGGGCGCGCCGTCCGGCACGAGGATTTCCGCCGGGCGCAGGCGTTCCAGTTGCGCGGCGAGGGCGCCGGGGCCGACCTCCATCAGGCGGAAATCGCCGTTGGCGAGGTTCAGCCAGGCGAGACCGACGAGGTTCTTCTCCGGCGCCAGGGCCAGCAGCAGGCTGTCGGACTTGTCGTCGAGCAGCGCCGAGTCGGTCAGGGTGCCGGGCGTGACGATGCGCGCCACGGCGCGCTCGACCGGGCCTTTGGAGGTGGCCGGGTCGCCGACCTGCTCGCAGATCACCACCGATTCGCCCAGCTTGACCAGCCGCGCCAGGTACTGCTCGACGGCGTGGTAGGGAACGCCGGCCATGCGTATCGGCCGGCCGGCCGACTGGCCGCGCGTGGTCAGGGTGATGCCGAGCAGGCGGGCGGCCTTCTCGGCATCGTCGAAGAACAGCTCGTAGAAATCCCCCATGCGATAGAACAGCAGCAGCTCCGGGTACTGCGCCTTGAGGCGCAGGTACTGCTGCATCATGGGGGTGTGTTGTAGGTCGGTGGGGGTGTTCATCGTCGCGGGCTTAGGGAACCTCTGAATAAGTCCTTCGTGGCCGCGGCGCGGGCTTTCCGGGATGGGCTGCTAGACGCGGCGGCGAAGGCAGTAGTGATTCTACGGCAAGCCGCCGCAACGCCGCAGACCGCCCGGAAAGCCCGCGCCCCGAAGGGTTTGCACGATAAGCGCCCATCTGCGTCGTTGCGCTCCTCGGCTTCGTAGAATGACTACGACCTTCGTCGCGCGCCTAGCATCTGGGCGCTTCTCGTGCAAACGCGGCTCACGAAGGACTTATTCAGAGGTTCCATTGCCGAAGAAGCGCGATTGGTTGCCTTGCCGGTTCGCGGATGGTGATAAGCTTAGGCAAGTTGACGTTTGTCAACAATGAATTAATAACACCTAAAAGATTCCGGAGGTATCCATGGTCCGGGCGGGAGGAGCCGTGTTGAGTAGCCAGCGTAAGAGCCAGGAGGCCGGCAGCGGCAAGGATTTTGCCGTCGACCTGCCGCGTCGCGTCTTTCGTCGCATCAAGCGGCATGCCCCGCTTCCGTCCGGCCAGCCCGGCAAGGAGGAGCTGACGAAAAGGATGCGGCGCTTCGACCTCTTCGCCAAGCTCCCGGCGCGCGTCATTTCCGAGCTCGCCGCCGCCGCCAGCGTGCAGGCCTTTCGCGCCGGCGAATACATCTGGCGCCACAACGAGGCGGACCGCCGCGTCATGTTCATCGAGCAGGGCTTCGTCAAGGCGGCGCGCCGCAACCGGGAGGGCGTCAGCCGCACCTACGGCCTCTACGGCCCGGGCGATTCGATGGGCATCTTCGCCATCTGGGCCGGCATGAAGTATCCGACCGACGCGGTGGCCATGAACGACGGCATGTCGGCGATCTTCGTCGAGGCGGAAGCCATTCTGAAGTTCGCCGAGAAATATCCGCGCCTGGCCGGGCCGTTGCGCGTCGAGATCGGCCGCTTCACCGAGGCGTTCATCCAGAAGATCGAGATCGTCAGCGCCGGCAACGTGCCGCAGCGCCTGGCGGTGCTGATGACGATGTTGATCGACCGTTACGGCGTGGACAAGAAGGGCAACAGGGCGCGCTTGCCGATCACCCTGACGCTGGAGCAGCTCAGCGAGATCATCGGCGTCCGCCTGGAGACCGTCGCGCGCATCATGAGCGGCTGGAAGCGGGAAGGCTGGCTGACGATCGACTCGGCCGGATGTCACTTTTCCCGCCTGGACAAGGTGCGAGAACTCCTGCCCGACTGAGTTGCAACGCTAGAACCGCGTATTCGGTTGCGCCGGAAAGGCGTCGAGGTCGATTTTCGGCTGCGGCTTCCAGCCCTTCTTGCGGTGCTCCGCCACCACCGTGGTGAAAATTCCTCCGCGCACGTAGAACTTCGCCGTCAGGCGCATGAAGCGCGGCCGGGTCGCCTTGGCCAGGTCGTCGAGGATGCGGTTGGTGACCGCCTCGTGGAAGGCGCCCTCGTTGCGGTAGGACCAGGCATACAGCTTCAGGCTCTTCAGTTCGACGCAGGTCCGGTCGGGGATGTAGTCCAGAATCAGGGTGGCGAAATCCGGCTGCCCGGTCTTCGGGCAGAGGCAGGTGAACTCGGGAATTTCCATGTGAATCAGGTAGTCCCGCGAGGCTTCCGGGTTGGGAAAGGTGTCGAGGGTTTTGGAAGGTTTTGCAGGCATGCCGTTCGGGTTCGGAGAGAGTGGCGAAGATGGTATTATAAGCACCCAGACCCCAGCGGCGCGGCTTTCAATTCGCGCCGTTCTTCATAAAAAACAGAGCCTTCTGAAGACGTGCGTTTAACCAAGCTGAAACTTGCCGGGTTCAAGACCTTTGTCGACCCGACCTCCATCCTGACGTCGGGCCAGCTCGTCTGCGTGGTCGGTCCCAACGGCTGCGGCAAATCCAACGTGATCGACGCCGTGCGCTGGGTCTTGGGCGAATCCAAGGCCACCGCCCTGCGCGGCGAATCCATGCAGGACGTCATCTTCAACGGCTCCGGCCAGCGCAAGCCCGTCGGCCGCGCCAGCGTCGAATTGCATTTCGACAACGCCCAGGGCCGCGCCACCGGCCAGTGGTCGCAATACGCCGAGATCGCCGTCAAGCGCGTGCTCGACCGCGACGGCGAGTCTTCCTACTACATCAACAACCTGCACGTCCGCCGGCGCGACGTGATCGACCTCTTCATGGGCACCGGCCTGGGGCCGCGCGCCTACGCCATCATCGAGCAGGGCATGATCTCCCGCATCATCGAGGCCAAGCCGGAGGAACTGCGTTTCTTCCTCGAAGAGGCGGCCGGGGTGACCAAGTACAAGGAGCGCCGCCGCGAGACGGAGAACCGCCTCGCCGACGCCCGCGAGAACATCGCCCGCGTCGAGGACATCCGCAACGAGCTGGGCCACCAGATCGAGAAGCTGGAAGGCCAGGCCGAGGTGGCCAGGCAGTACAACGAACTGCACGTCCAGCTGACGCGCCGGCAGAACCTGCTCTGGCTCTACAAGCGCAACGAGGCGCGCGACCAGCGCGAGAAGCTGGCGCGCAACGTCGAGCAGGCGGGCATCAAGCTGGAAGCCGAAACCGCCAGCCTGCGCGACCTGGAAGCCCGCGTCGAGACGGCGCGCAGCGCCCACTACAGCGCCAGCGACGCCCTGCATGCCGCCCAAACCGAGATGTTCGCCGCCAACGCCGAGGTGGCGCGGCTGGAGTCCGAGCTCAACCACTTGCGCGATCTGCGCCAGAAGATCGAGTCGCGCCTGGCCCAGCTGGAAGGCGAGGACGGCCACTGGCGCGGCCAGGCCGAGACGCTGGACCGCGACGAGGCGCGCTGGAAGGAGTTGCTGGAAAACGCCGCGCAGCGCGTGCAGGGCGCCACGGCGCGCCATGCCGAAGCCGCCGCCCGCCTGCCCGAGGCGGAAAGCGCCCTCAAGGCCGCCGAGGAAGCTGCCCACGCCCTGCGCCGCGAACTGGCCCAGGCCGAGCAGGGTCTGCGCGTCGAGGAGGCGCACAAGAGCCACGCCGACAAGACGCTCGAATCGCTGGCGCAGCGCCGCGGCCGCCTGGAGGCCGATCGCGGCCAGCTTGCGCAGCCCGACACCGCCGCGCTGGCCGCCCTGCAGTCGCATGTGGCCGAACTCGCCACGCAGGTGGACGCGCGGCGCAGCCGCGTGACCGAACTGCAGCAGCGCCTGCCCGAGCACGAGGCGCAGCGCCGCGAGGCCGCCGAAGCCCAGGCCAGCGCACAGAAGCGCCTGACCGAAGCGCGCGCCCGCCGCGACGCCCTCAAACAATTGCAGAGCCGCATCCAGCAGGAAGGCAAGCTGGGCGACTGGCTGAAGCGCCACGGCCTCGATGCCGCCGAGCCGATCTGGTCCAGCCTGAAGGTGGAACCCGGCTGGGAGACCGCGCTGGAAGCGGTGCTGCGTGAGCGCCTGGGCGCGCTGGCCGGCGTCGACCAGCCGACCGCCGAGCGCGTGCTGGCCGATCCGCCGCCGGCGACGCTGGCGCTGGTGTTCGCCGGCGACGTGGCGACGGCGGGCGAGACTGCCGGTCTCGACGCCGACGTGCCGCTGCGCGACAAGGTGCGCTGCGCGGACCCGCGCTGGGAAGCCGCCCTCACCGAATGGCTCGCCGGCGTCTACGTGGTGAACGATCTCGGCGGCCTGGCCGCGCGCCGCGCCAGCCTGCCCGGCGGCCGCCTGTGGGTGAGTCAGGCCGGCCACGTCGTCTCGCGCCACAGCTTTGTTCTCTATGTGCCGGAGGCGCGCACCCATGGCGTCATCGAGCGCCAGCGCGAGATCGGGCAACTGGACGCCGAGTGCGTCGGGCTGGAGGACGAGGCCCGCATCGCTGCGGCGACGCTGGTCGCGGCCGAGTCCGGCCTGGCCGACCATCGCAGCCACCTGGCCGACGCCCAGCGCGAGGCGCAGGAACTGCAGCAGTCGGCGCACGCGTCGCAGGTCGAGGCGGTCAAGCTGGGCGAGGCGGTGCAGCGCTGCGAGGCCCGTGTCGCGCAGATCAACGCCGACCTGACGGAAATCGCCGCCGGCGAGGAAACCGAGCGCAGCCGCCGGCAGATCGCCGACGGTGAGGTGGCGCGACTGACTTCCATAGTGCAGGAACTGCGCGGCAAGCTGGAGGCGGCGATCGAGGAGAGCCGCCGGCGCGACGGCGCGCTGCGCGAGCAGCGCACCGTCGAGCAGGCCCTTGCGCGCGAACTGCAGGAGTCGCGCTTCGCCGAACGCGAATGCACGGGCAAACTGGAGGAGATCGGCCGTTCGCGCGAAGTGGCGCGCGAGCAGGTCGGGCGCATCACCGCGGAAATGGCCGCGCGCCGACAGGAGGGCGAATCCATCAGCGAGGGCGCGATCGAGCAGCAATTGCAGCAGGCGCTGGCGGCGCGCCAGGGCCGCGAAGGCGCGCTGGCGACGCATCGCGACGCGCTGGAAGGCGCCGCCGCCGAGCTGCGCCAACTGGAGGAAGCGCGCCTGAAGACCGAGCAGGGCCTGAATCCCCTGCGCGACAGGATCAACGACCTGCGCCTGAAGGAGCAGGCCGCGCAGATCAACGAGGAGCAGTGCGCCGCCCGCCTGGCCGAGGCCAGCGCCAACGAGGAGGAACTGGCGCCGGAGCTGACGCGGGAGGTGAAGGAGCCGCAGCTGGCCGGCGACATCGCGCGTCTTTCCGCCGAAATAGAGGGGCTCGGCCCGGTGAACCTGGCTGCCCTGGACGAGCTCAACACCTCGCGCGAGCGCAAGGGCTTCCTCGACAGCCAGTCGGAGGACCTCAACCAGGCCATCGGCACGCTGGAAGACGCCATCCGCCGCATCGACCGCGAAACGCGCGAGCAGTTGCAGGACACCTACAACAACGTGAACCGCCAGTTCGGCATCCTCTTCCCGCAGCTCTTCGGCGGCGGCGAGGCGAGGCTGATCCTCACCGGCGAGGAGATCCTCGACTCCGGCATCCAGGTCATGGCGCAGCCGCCCGGCAAGAAGAACAGCACCATCCACCTGCTCTCCGGCGGCGAGAAGGCGCTCACCGCCATCGCCCTGGTGTTCGCGCTGTTCCAGCTCAACCCGGCGCCGTTCTGCATGCTCGACGAGGTGGACGCGCCGCTCGACGACAGCAACACCGAGCGCTTCTGCGACATGGTCAAGCGCATGTCGGCGCAGACGCAGTTCCTCTTCATCACGCACAACAAGATCACCATGGAGATGGCGCGCCAACTGGTCGGCGTCACCATGCAGGAGCAGGGCGTCTCGCGTGTCGTCGAGGTGGACATCGAGGAGGCGCTGCGCATGAGCGACGAGGCCGTGCCTGCCTGACCGGGACTGGACATGAGCGACCTGCAGCTTTCCCTCATCGGCCTGGGCGTCGCCCTGGTGGGAGGCGTGTTCGCCTACAACAAGTGGCAGGAGCGCAAGCACCGCAAGCTGGCCGAGCGGGTTTTCCGCGGCGACCACCCTGACGTGCTGCTCGGCAAACGGCAGTCGGAAACGGTGCAGGCTGAGGACAGCGACGCGGAGCGCATCGAGCCGGTGATCCAGCCGGCAGCCCAGGCCGGAGAGCCGGAGGCGTATGCGGCCGTGCCCGGCAGCGCGGCGCCGGCCGACCCGCAGGGCCTGCGCGTCGCGGCGGAGCCGCCGCAGGAACTGGCCGATCCGGCCATCGATTGCGTCGTCCGCTTCGAATCCGCCGAACTGATCGGCGGACCCTATCTCTGGCAGGCGCAGCACCAGTCCATGAGCAAGCTCTCCAAGCCGGTTTGCTGGTCCGGCGTGAACGAGCGCACCGGCGTCTGGGAGCCATTGACGGCCCACGGCGTCGGCGACTACCGCCGCCTGCGGGCGGCGCTGCAACTGGCCGACCGCCGCGGCCCGCTGACCGACGCCGAACTGACCGTCTTCCTCAACGGCGTGCAGCGCCTTGCCGACGAGTTCCTCGCCGTGGCCGACATGCCGGCGCGCAACGACGTGCTGGCGCGCGCCGCCGAGATCGACCGCTTCTGCGCCGGCGTGGACATCCAGATCGGCATCAACGTCGTCGCCGCCGGCGCCCCCTTCGCCGGCACCAAGCTGCGCGGCCTGACCGAGGCGGCCGGCATGACGCTGCGCGAGGACGGCATGTTCCACGCCGGCGATGAAGCGGGCGCCACGCAGTACACCCTGTCCAACCTCGAAGCGGCGCCGTTCGCCGCCGAGGAGATGAAGTCCTTCGCCACCCACGGCATCACCTTCACGCTCGATGTGCCGCGCGTCGCCGCCGGTCCGCGCGCCTTCGACCGCATGATCGCCATGGCGAAGCAGTTCGCCGGCAGCCTCGGCGGCACGCTGGTCGACGACAACCGCGCGCCCCTGGCCGACAGCGCGCTGGACGTCATCCACGACAAGATCGTCGAGATCGAGCAGCGCATGGCGGAGCAGGGCCTGATCGCCGGCGGACCGCAGGCGCTGCGCCTGTTTTCCTAGACGGAATGCCTGCTTCGCGCGAAGCCGCCGATAAGGTTCGGGCGCTGCGCGCCGAGATCGAGCGGCACAACCACGCCTACTACGTGCTCGACGCGCCGACCGTGCCGGACGCCGAGTACGACCGCCTGTTCCGCGAGTTGCAGGCGCTGGAGGCGCAGCATCCCGGACTGGTCAGCCCGGAGTCCCCCACGCAGCGCGTCGGCGCCCGGCCGGCGCCGGAATTCACGCAGGTCACCCACCGCACGCCGATGCTCTCGCTGGCGAATGCCTTCACCGAGGAGGATGTCGCCAACTTCGACCGCCGCGTACGGGAGGGTCTGGGCCTTCCCCCCCGCCCCCTTCCCACGGAAGGGGGTGACGGTGGTTCGGCCGCGGAGGCGGCTTCCGGGCGGAACACTGCCCCGCCTTGGGACGGCCCGGCGGCGGGGCGGGCGCTTGACGAAGTCGAGTACGCCGCCGAGCCCAAGTTCGACGGCCTGGCCATCAGCCTCACCTACGAACAGGGCCGCTTCGTGCTGGGCGCCACGCGCGGCGACGGCTATGCCGGCGAGGATGTCACCGGAAACTTGCGCACGGTGCGCAGCATCCCGCTCCGCCTCCAGGGCGAGCGGCTTCCCGGCTTCCTTGAAGTGCGCGGCGAGGTGCTCATGCTGCGGCGCGACTTCGAGCGCATGAACGAACGCGCCCGCGAGGCGGAAGAGAAGGAGTTCGCCAACCCGCGCAACGCCGCCGCCGGCAGCGTGCGCCAGCTCGATCCGCGCATCACGGCGAAGCGGCCGCTGCGCTTCTTCGCCTATGCGCTGGCCGGGCTGGAGGGGCAGCCCATGCCGGCCACCCACGCCGAGGTGCTGGAGCGCCTGCGCGGCTGGGGCTTCCCGGTGGCGGCCGAACGGGCCGTCGTGCGCGGCGCCGCCGGCCTGCTGCGCTACTACGGCGAGATCGGCCTGCGCCGCGCCGCGCTGCCCTACGACATCGATGGCGTGGTGTACAAGGTCAACCGTCTCGCCGACCAGGAGCGGCTCGGTTACGTTTCGCGCGCACCGCGTTTCGCCGTCGCGCACAAGTACCCGGCGCAGGAGGAACTCACCGAGGTGCTCGACATCGAGGTGCAGGTCGGCCGCACCGGGGCGATCACGCCGGTGGCGCGCCTCAAGCCGGTGCTCGTCGGCGGCGTCACGGTGACCAACGCCACGCTGCACAATGAGGACGAGGTGCGGCGCAAGGACATCCGCATCGGCGACGCGGTGATCGTGCGCCGCGCCGGCGACGTCATTCCCGAGGTCGTTGCCGCCATTCCCGAAAAACGCAGCGGTCGGGAACGCGAGTTCGTCATACCGAAACACTGCCCGGTGTGCGGTTCCGGCGTCATGCGCCTGCCCGACGAGGCCATAGCGCGCTGCACCGGCGGCCTCTATTGCCCGGCGCAGCGCAAGCAGGCCATCCTGCACTTCGCCTCGCGCCGTGCGCTGGACATCGAGGGCCTCGGCGAGAAGCTGGTGGATCAGTTGGTCGACCGCGACCTGGTGAAGAGCGCCGCCGACCTCTACCGGCTGGATGTTGCGGCGCTGGCCGGCCTCGAGCGCATGGGCGATAAATCGGCGCAGAATATCGTCGCCGCCATCGAGGCATCGAAGGACACCACGCTGGCGCGGCTGATCTACGCGCTGGGCATCCGCAATGTCGGCGAGGCCACCGCCAAGGACCTGGCGCGGCATTTCGGCAGCCTGGCGGCGCTGATGGCGGCCGATGCCGGGGCGCTGCAGCGGGTGAACGACGTCGGTCCGGTGGTGGCCGAGAGCATCGCCGGCTTCTTCGCCGAGGCGCACAACCGCGAGGTGATCGCGCGGCTGGAGCAGGCCGGCGTGAATGGGCGTGCCGAAACGCGGCCTGCCGCCGCCGTCGCCGTAGTGGCGGGACTGACTTTTGTTCTCACCGGGACGCTGCCGCGGCTGACGCGGGAGGAGGCCGCCGCGCTGATCGAGGCGCAGGGCGGCAAGGTGAGCGGCTCGGTCTCGAAGAAGACCGATTATGTCGTCGCCGGCGCGGATGCCGGCTCGAAACTGGAAAAGGCCCGCGCGCTGGGCGTCGCCGTCATCGACGAGGACGGCCTGCGCCGCCTGCTGAATGGGTAGGTCGGCCTTCAGGCCGACAGCAGTCGTCGGGCTGAAGCCCGACCTACAGGAGAAAGCAAGAATGAAGAAAATCACCAAGGCCGTATTTGGCTACTGCCGCCCTTCGCCAAGGGCGAAGGACTTGACCTTCGCTGCGCTCAGGTTGGCCTGCGCCGAAAACAGCCTTGAACCTGGAGAACGGAAATGAAACGCATAACGAAGGCTGTTTTTCCCGTCGCCGGCATGGGCAGCCGTTTCCTGCCCGCCACCAAGGCCAGCCCGAAGGAGATGATGCCGATCGTCGACAAGCCGCTCATCCAGTTCGCGGTGGAGGAGGCGGTGGCCGCCGGCATCACCGACATGGTGTTCATCACCGGCCGCAACAAGCGCGCCATCGAGGACCACTTCGACAAGGCCTACGAGATGGAGGTGGAGCTGGAGGCCAAGGGCAAGCACGAGCTGCTGCGCCTGGTGCAGGAGACCGTGCCCGAGCACATCAATTGCATCTACATCCGCCAGGCCGAGCCGCTCGGCCTGGGCCATGCCGTGCTGTGCGCCGCGCCGGTGGTGGGCGACGAGCCCTTCGCCGTGCTGCTGGCCGACGACCTGATCGACGGCGAGCCGCCCGTGCTCAGGCAGATGGTGGATGCCTTCGCGCAGCAGCAATGCTCGCTGCTCGGCGTGCAGCTCGTGCCGCAGGCGGATACGCGACAGTACGGCATCGTCAGCATCGACGCCGACGGCGGCCTGCAGCGCGTTACCGCCATCGTCGAGAAGCCGGCGCCGGAGCAGGCGCCCTCGAATCTGGCGGTGGTCGGCCGCTACGTCCTCACGCCGCGCATCTTCCATCACCTGCGCAACGTGCGCGCCGGCGCCGGCGGCGAGATCCAGCTCACCGACGCCATCGCCGCGCTGCTGGCCGAGGAGACCGTGCTGGCCTGCCCCTTCCACGGCATCCGCTACGACTGCGGCTCCAAGCTCGGCTACCTGAAGGCGATCCTCGCCTATGGCCGCAAGCACCCCGAGGTCGGCAAGGCGTTTACGGAATTCCTCGCCAGCCTGAATGTCGGGGGCCGTCCCTGATGCTCTCGGCCGACGAGGCGCAGAGGATTTTCGACGAGGCCGATCTCGTCGTCTCGGCACAGGAGTCCGAGGCGGCGGTGCGCCGCGTCGCAGGCGAAATCGGTGCGGCGTTGCGGGACGCGCATCCGCTCGTGCTCTCGGTGATGGGCGGCGCGGTGATCTTCACCGGCCGGTTGCTGCCGCTGCTGGCCTTCCCGCTGGAATTCGACTACCTGCACGTCACCCGCTACGGCGACACCACCACCGGCTGCGAGCTCTCCTGGATCGTCGCGCCGCGCGCCAGCATCGCCGGCCGCACGGTGCTGGTGGTGGACGACATCCTCGACGAGGGCATCACGCTGGCTGCGGTGAAGCGGCGCCTGCTCGAGCAGGGCGCCAGGGACTGCCGCATCGCCGTCTTCGCCGACAAGGACCTCGGTCGCGCGAAACCGGTTGCGGCGGATTTCGTCGGCGTGCATCTGCCGAACCGCTATGTCTTCGGTTTCGGCATGGACGTCAAGGGCGCCTGGCGCAACCTGCCGGCGGTGTATGCGGTGAAGGGCATGTAGTTCCTTGCGGGAGCGGCGTACCGCCGCGAATGCGCCCGCAGTGGGGTGCGGCGGTACGGAAAGGCGATCAGGCGGCCTCGCGTCCGGCGCGGCGGCGCTCGTGTTCCTTCAGATGGCGCTTGCGCAGGCGGATGGACTTCGGCGTGATCTCGACCAGCTCGTCGTCGGCGATGAATTCCACCGCGCTCTCCAGCGTGATCTGGATCGGCGGCACCAGCACGATGGCCTCGTCCTTGCCGGAGGAACGCACGTTGGTGAGCTGCTTGGTCTTGACGGGGTTCACCACCAGGTCGTTGTCGCGGCTGTTGATGCCGATGATCATGCCTTCGTACAGGGCTTCGCCCGGGCTGACGAACATGCGGCCGCGTTCCTGCAGCTTCCACAGGGCGTAGGCGACGGCCTCGCCCTGCTCGGCGGAGATGAGCACGCCGTTGCGCCGCTCGGCGATGTCGGCCTTCATCGGGCCGTAGTCGTCGAAGACGTGGCTCATGATGCCGGTGCCGCGCGTCATGGTGAGGAAATCCCCCTGGAAGCCGATCAGGCCGCGCGCCGGGATGCGGTACTCCAGGCGCACGCGGCCCTTGCCGTCGGGCTGCATGTCCTGCAGGTCGCCGCGGCGCTCGCCGAGCGCCTGCATGACGGCGCCCTGGTTGGTTTCCTCGCAGTCAACGGTGAGGAACTCGAAAGGCTCGCATTTCTCGCCGCCGATCTCCTTGAGCACGACGCGGGGGCGCGAGACGGCCAGTTCGTAGCCTTCGCGGCGCATGTTTTCCAGCAGGATGGTGAGGTGCAGCTCGCCGCGGCCGGAGACGAGGAACACGTCGGCGTCCCCGGTCTCTTCAAGCTTCATCGCGACGTTGCTCATCAGTTCGCGGTGCAGGCGCTCGCGCAGCTGGCGGCTGGTGACGTACTTGCCTTCCTTGCCGGCCAGCGGCGAGGTGTTGACCTGGAAGTTCATGGTCAGCGTCGGCTCGTCCACGGTCAACAGCGGCAGGGCGTCTGGCTGGAGCGGGTCGCAGATCGTGACGCCGATGCCGATATCCTCGATGCCGTTGATCAGCACGATGTCGCCGGCCTGCGCCTCATCGGTCTGCACGCGCTCGAGGCCGCGGAACACCTGCACCTGGTTGACGCGCGCCTTGACGGGGGCGGGATCGTCCGGGCCCTTCATGACCAGCACGTTGTGCAGCGGGCCGATCCTGCCGCGCGTGATGCGGCCGATGCCGATGCGACCGACGAAGCTGGAGTAGTCGAGCGAGCAGATGCGCAGCTGCAGCGGGCCCTCGGCATCGACTACCGGCTGCGGCACGTGCTTGAGGATGGCCTCGAAGAGCGGGCGCATGTCGGTGCCGGGCTGGCTGGCATCGAGCATGGCGTAGCCGTTCAGCGCCGAGGCGTACACCACCGGGAAGTCGAGCTGTTCCTCGGTGGCGCCGAGCTTGTCGAAGAGGTCGAAGGTATGGTTGATGACCCAATCCGGCCGTGCGCCGGGGCGGTCGATCTTGTTGATGACGACGATGGGCTTGAGGCCCAGCGCCAGCGCCTTGCGCGTGACGAAGCGCGTTTGCGGCATGGGGCCCTCGACGGCGTCGACCAGCAGCAGCACGCTGTCGACCATCGTCAGCACGCGCTCGACCTCGCCGCCGAAGTCGGCGTGGCCCGGGGTGTCGACGATGTTGATGTGGGTGCCTTCGTACTCGATGGCGCAGTTCTTCGCCAGGATGGTGATGCCGCGTTCCTTTTCCAGGTCGTTGGAGTCCATGACGCGCTCTTCCACCTGCTGGTGGGCGGCGAAGGTGCCGGACTGCCGGAGCAGCTTGTCGACGAGGGTCGTCTTGCCGTGGTCGACGTGGGCGATGATGGCGATGTTGCGAATGGCGCGTGTCATTGTGCGGTGCGGCATAAAAAAAGTCCGACAGTATAACACCTTAGCGCTTAAAGACTAAGCCCCATGTTAGAATCGCCGACACCATGGACTATTCACAAGTTGCTTAAAATCAGATGCTTGCAATCATCGGCGGCAGCGGCCTGACCCAGCTGGCGAATTTGGCCGTTGAACGGCGCGAAGTGATGCGCACCCCCTACGGCGAGCCGTCCGGCCCGCTCACCTTCGGCCGCCTTTGCGGCCAGCCGGCGGTGTTCATCGCCCGCCACGGCTACGGCCATACCATCCCGCCGCACGAGGTGAATTACTGCGCCAACCTGTGGGCGCTGAAGGAGGCGGGGGCCACCTGCATCGTGTCGATCGCCTCGGTGGGCGGCATCCGCGCCGATCTGGCGCCCGGCGCCATCGTCATCCCGCACCAGATCATCGACTACACCTGGGGCCGCAAGGCCACCTTCCACGAGGGCGGCGACGCGCCCGTGGTGCATATCGACTTCACCCAGCCCTACGATCCTGAATTGCGCCATGTGCTGCTGGAGGCGGCGCGCGATGCCGGCCAGGCGGTCACCGACGGCAGCGTCTATGCAGCGACGCAGGGGCCGCGTCTGGAGACCGCGGCGGAGATCAACCGCCTCGAGCGCGACGGCGCCGACATCGTCGGCATGACGGGCATGCCGGAGGCCTCACTGGCCCGCGAGCTGGAGCTGCCCTATGCCGCCATCACCGTGGTGTCCAACCATGCCGCCGGTCGCGGCGACAGCAAGCTGGGCATCCAGTTCGCCGCATTGGAGGACATCCTGCGCGAATCGATGGAACGGGTGCGCCGCATCATCGAGATGATCTGCATCGGGCCGCGATGATCCGCGAAATACTGCGCATGGGCGACCCCCGGCTGCTGGACAAGGCGCGGCCGGTGGAGGCCTTCGGCAGCCCGGAGCTGCGCGCGCTCGTCGGGGACATGCAGGACACCATGCAGGACGCCAACGGGGCGGGGCTGGCGGCGCCGCAGATCGGCGTCGGCCTGCGCCTGGTGATTTTCGGCTTCGAGTCGAACCCGCGCTATCCGCAGGCTGAGCCGGTGCCGTTCACCATCCTGATCAATCCCGTACTGACGCCGCTGACCGACGAGCTGGAGGAAGGCTGGGAGGGTTGCCTGTCGGTGCCGGGCCTGCGCGGCGTGGTGCCGCGCTGGACGCGGCTGGGCTATCGCGGTTTCGACGCCGAGGGCGGGTTGATCGAGCGCGAGGCGACCGGCTTCCACGCCCGCGTCGTGCAGCACGAGTGCGACCACCTCGACGGCATCCTCTACCCGATGCGCATGCGCGACTTCACCAAGTTCGGCTACACCGACGTCCTCTTCCCGGACGCCGACATCCCCGAGGATTGATCAGAGATAGATGCAGGACTCGAGGTGGCCGGCAAGTTCCCTGTCGGTGGACCGGGTGTAGTCCTTTTCGAAGCGGTCGGAGACGAGGTTGGCGGTGGGGCCGTCGAGCTTCTCGTTGAGCAGCCCCATGAAGGCGGGCGGGGCGACGAGGATGAGACGCTCGACCTGGCCGCGGCTGCGGCCGTGGTTCAGTTCGCGCGCCAGCTCCTGGGCGAAATGGCGCGCCTCGTTGGTCTTGGGATCGGTCTTCGGCTGGCTGGCGCGGTGGCCGTTGCCCGGGCTGTGCATCTGACCGGGCCGGTCGCTGACCAGGTCGGAGGCTTTCTCGCGGCTTTCCGGATGCTTCAGATCCTTGACGAGCTTGAGCCCCTTCTTGGGGCCGGTGTTGGCGTAGAGCTTGGCTTGGCTGGCGTTGGCGACGAGGATCCAGGTAGTGGACATGTGGGTACTCCCTTGAAGATGCTAGACTTATTACGAATGGCTAGAAAGACTGGTTTCAGTTTGTCACAAGTAGCCGCTTAAAGCGATCTGCCCGAAGGGGCCCGCAAGTGCATAGAGAGGGTAGAGGCAGTCATGTTTCTTTTCAGCAAAGACGACGATTCGCCCCGCCTGAAGCAGTTGCGGGCGCTTTCCCTGTTTTCAACCCTGAGCCCGCGTGAGCTGAAGACGGTAGGCGGACTCCTCCACGAGCGCAGCTTCCTGCAGGACGAGGTGATCTTCGACCAGGGCGAGGAGGGCCAGGCGCTCTACATCATCGAGGCCGGCAAGGTGCTGATCTGCCGCCAGGGCCAGTCGGCGGGCGGCAAGATCGCCGAGCTTGGCCCGGGCCGCCTCTTCGGCGAGCTGGCGCTGCTCGACAATTCGCCGCGCGCGGCGCAGGCCCGCGCCGCGGAGAACTGCACCCTGGCGGTGCTGTTCCGCGCCGACTTCCTCGGCCTGCTGGAAACCCACGCCGTGATCGCCTCGAAGATATCCCTGCAACTGGCGCGCCACATCGGCCAGCGCCTGCGCGAGACCGTCAATGCGCCGGGGAGCCAGTCGGAATGAGCGTCCCCGCCGGGCCGCCCCAAGGGGGCGCAGCCAACAGCATGGAGCGGGCGCAGCCTGCGAACGGCCATCACCCCCTTCCTCGGGAGGGGGGGCGGGGGGATGGTAATGCAATGAACCGCAAGTCAGGTCCGGTCGTCTGGATCGGCATCATCGCCTCGACCTGCCTGCTGCTCTTCCTCTTCAAGAAGATGCTCTGGCTGGTGGTGCCCTTCCTGCTGGCCCTGATCATCTACTACTTTCTGCAGCCGGCGACGCACCGGCTGGTGCTGCACGGCTTCCACCGCAAGACGGCTGCCGCCATCACCGGCGGCGGCTTCATCGTGCTGCTGCTGATCTGCGCCGCCCTGCTGTTTCCCTGGATCAGCTCCCATGCCGTCAGTTGGCAGGTGTCCCTGGCACGCTACGTCGAGGGCGGCAGCCTGCTGCTGCAGAAGACCATGGCGGGACTGGAAGTGCAGTTCGCCTTCCTCGAACGGGCCAGCCTGAGCCGCAACGTCAGCGAGCAGATCGCCAACTTCACCGAGACCTTCGCCCAGCGCTATCTGGCCGACTTTGTCGTCACGCTGGCCGCCTGGCTGCCGGCGCTGCTGCTGGCGCCCTTCCTTGCCTTCTTCTTCCTGCGCGACGGGCGCCGCTTCACGAAGTTCATCGCCAACGCCGTGCCCAATGCCTTCTTCGAGCGCACGCTCTACCTGATGCACGAAATGGACAAGACGGCGCGCGCCTATTTCCAGGGACTGATCAGCCTGACCATCCTCGACACCATCGCGCTGGCCATCGGCCTCTGGGTGATCGGCCTGTCGGGGCCCCTGATGCTCGGCCTGGTCTGCGCGGTGCTGGCCTGGGTGCCCTATGTCGGTTCCATCCTCGGCTGCCTGCTGGTGGTGCTGGTGGCGGCGACGGACTTTCCGCTCGATCCGGGGATGGCCTACGGCGCCATCGTCGTCTTCATCCTGGCAAGGCTGCTCGACGATTTCGTCTTCATGCCGCTGACCATCGGTCGCAGCCTGCGCATGCATCCGCTGCTCACCGTGCTGATGATCTTCGTCGGCGGCGCGGTGGCGGGGGTGGCCGGCCTGATGCTGGTGCTGCCGCTGCTGGGCATCGCCATGGTGGTGGGCGAGACGGTCGGCATGATCGTCACCGATCCGCGACTGCAGGCGCGCCATGCCCACGCGCGGCGACTCAAGGGACAGCAGGCGGCGGCCGACCTTCAGGTCTGACCGGGCGCATTCCGCATGTGGTCGGCGAGGCCGGCCAGGGCCTCGTGGAGCTTCGCGCGCAGGGCGGGTTCGCCGCCGACCAGTTCGTAGGGTGTCATCGCTGGTTCAGGCGGATCGGGCCGGCAGGGTGACGCGTGCGACCAGTCCGCCGCCTTCGCGCGCGAGCAGCTCCAGGCGTCCGCTGTGGCCGCGCGCCACGCGGTCGACGATGGCGAGGCCGAGGCCGGCGCCGGAAGCGCCGGTGCGTGCCGCATCGAGACGCGTGAAGGGTAGCTTCAGGCGCTCGGCTTCCTCCTGCGGGATGCCCGGGCCGCGGTCCAGCACGTCCAGCACGACTTCGTTTCCCTCGCGCCGCGTCACCACTTCGACGGGGGCGGCCTCGCCGCCGTGACGCAGGGCGTTGTTGATCAGGTTGGCGGCGAGGCGAAGCAGGGCGAGGGGGCGCAACATGAGCGGCGGCAGTTCGTTCAGCTGCAGCTCGATATGGGCGCCGCGCCGCTGCAGGGGCTCGGCGATATGGGCGATCACGGCGTTGAGGTCGGTCAGCTCCGGCGGCTCGCCTTCGGTGTCGCGGGCGAAGTCGAGAAACTGGCCGATGATCTTGTCCATCTCGTCGATGTCTGCGCTGATGCCTTCACGCGCGCTTACATCGGCGCTCATCTCGGCGGCCAGGCGCAGCCGGGTGAGCGGCGTGCGCAGATCGTGCGAGATGCCGGCGAGGATGAGGGCGCGGTCCTCGTCGAGGCGGGCCAGGTCGCTCGACATCTGGTTGAAGGCATGCGTCACGCTGCGGATCTCGCCCGGGCCGGTTTCCGCCAGCGGGGCGCGCCGGCGGCCGCGGCCGATATCGAGTGCGGCGCCGGCCAGCGCCTTGAGCGGCCGCGTGACGCGGAACATGATGAGGTAGGCGCCGGCCAGCGCAAGCAGAAGGACGACCGCGCCCCAGCCCAGCCATTGCAGGGGGAACCCCCGGTCGACGCGCTCGCGCGGCAGCATCACCCAATATTCGTCGTCGCCCTCGATGCGGAAGCTGATCCAGAAACCCGCTTCGCCGTCGCGCTCGAGGGACATGCGCGTGTCGGCGCCGAGCTGGCGGCGTACCTCGGCAGCGACCATCTGGAGCAGGGCGGAGCGTTCCGGCAGCGGCGCTACCTTGTCGTCATCCTCGACGGGGTAGACGCGAATGCCTTCGCGGTCGGACAGTTCGAGCAGCAATTCGCGACGCTTGTCGGGCTGGGCGGTGACGAGGGCGCTGCGGGTGAGATTGACGACGCTGATCACCATCTGGGCAAGCTGGCGGGCGCGCGGTTCGCGCTCCGCGCGGGTGAAGATCGCCGTCCAGGCGAGCACCGCCACGACGATCAGGGCGGCGATGAGGAGAAACGTGCGCCAGAGCAGGCTTTGCGGCAGCAGCTTCATTGCCGCTTGCCGTCAGGTACGAACACATAGCCGAAGCCCCAGACGGTCTGGATGTAGCGCGGCTTGGCCGGGTCGTCCTCGACCAGCTTGCGCAGGCGCGAGACCTGCACGTCGATGGCGCGATCGAAGACCTCGTATTCGCGGCCGCGCGCCAGTTCCATCAGCTTGTCGCGCGAGAGCGGCTGGCGCGGGTGCAGCAGCAGCACCCTGAGAACGGCGAACTCGCCGGTGGTGAGGGCGTGCTCCTCGCCCTTGCGCGTCAGGTTGCGGGTGGCGAGGTTGACATGGACCGAGCCGAAGCTGACCTCGCCCTCCTCCGCGGCGGGCGCCCCGGCCGGCAGCGGCGCGGCGCGGCGGCGCAGCACGGCATGGATGCGCGCCACCAGTTCGCGCGGATTGAATGGCTTGGGCAGGTAGTCGTCGGCGCCCATCTCCAGGCCGACGATGCGGTCGACGTCGTCGCCCTTGGCGGTGAGCATGATGATGGGTGTGTCGTCCTTGCCTCCGCGCAGGCGGCGGCAGGCCGACAGGCCATCCTCGCCGGGCATCATCAGGTCGAGCACGATCAGGTCGTAGCCTTCCCGCGCCAGCGCCTTGTCCATGGCCGCGGCGCCGTCAACGGCCTTCACCGCGAAGCCCTGCTCGGCGAGGTAGCGGTTGAGCAGCTCGCGCAGTCGCTGGTCGTCGTCGACGACGAGAACTTTCTGTTTGCTTTCTGACATGGAGCGAATCCTACCGTTAGCGCCCCCGGCTTTCCAGTCGGACCGGCCGTCATGGTAAGCGCGTGTTGCAGGAGAGCGGTCTGAAACAAAGTATTACAAACTGCCCCGATTCCATCACAGGCCGCTTACAAACGCCGCCTACGATGCCTCCAACGCCTGAAGGAACGGGCGTCGAGAACCGGAACAGCCACCATCGTAAAGGAGAATGAAATGAAACCCTTGTTTGTCAGCATGCTAATGGCCGGACTGGCGACCCTCTGGCTGTCTGCGCCGGCCCAGGCGAGTCCCCATGACCCGGGCGTCAACGCCCGCCAGCACCACCAGCAGGCGCGCATCGGCCAGGGAGTGCGCTCGGGCGATCTGACCCGCGACGAAGCGCGCCGCCTGGAGCGAGAGCAGCGCCATATTCGTCAGGAGGAGCGCCGCTACAAGTCCGACGGGGTGTTGACCCGTGCCGAACGGGCCGATCTGCAGCATGACCAGAACATGGCCAGCCGGCGCATTTATCAGGAAAGGCATGATGCTGAGCGGCGTTTCTGAAACGGTCGCGAAACGATCCCGTGCGATGGTAGGATGATTGCGTGAATTACCTTGCGCTACTTGCAGGCGTTTTCGTGGCGGTTATGTCGAGCCTGCCGGCTTACGCACAACCGGCAGGCCGCGATCATCCGCGACGTTTTGAGCGGCAGCAGCAGCGCGAATTCCGGCGGGACGAGGAACTCCAGCGCCGCCAGCAGGATCGCATGGCGGGTGAGGAGGGCCGGCAAGGCCGCCTTACGCCGGAGGAGCGCCAGCAGCTGCGCAGGGACATCCGCGAGCATGGCCGCGACGTCTATCGCGACCGCCCGAGACATTTTTGAGGAACCCCATGAAATCCAGCTTACGCCTGGCCGTTGCGGCGCTGGCCGCAGCCTTTGCCATGTCACTCCCCGCCCTGGCAGCCGAGTCGCCGAGGCCGGGCGCCGTCCAGGAAGGCGGCCGTCCGCCCATGGACGATGCGCAACGCAAGGAAATGCAGCAGAAAATGAAGGAGCGCGTGCTCGATCACATCGATGCCAAGATCAAAATCCTTCAATCGACGCAATCGTGCATTCGCGCGGCATCGGACGTGGAATCCATGGCGGTTTGCCATGCGCAGGAACGGAAGCAGATGAAGGATATTCGGGACAAGGAGCGATCGGAGATCCGGGAGCGGAATGCGCAGCGGGGTGAGCGGCAGGGACCGCCGCCAGGCTCGGGGCCGCGGTAGAATCCTCCCCGGTAAATCGGGGAGGCCGCAATGGAAATGAAACAGGTCAATGCCGGCAAGCTGCGGGCCATCGGCTACGATGCCGGCGCGCGCCTGCTGCGCGTCGAGCTCGACGACCGTCGGCTGGTGGAGTATGCCGGCGTGCCCCAGGAAACCTGGCGACGCCTGAGCACTTCGGGTTCGATGTGGAGCTACTTCAGGGACAACATCGAAGACGAGTACGCAGCGAAGCGCATCCGGTAAAGTCGCCCATGAGGTCTGGATACGTCGGGTAGAATCCCGTTCGTGAAACTCCTCGCCCTCGAATCCTCCACCGATCTGTTCACTGCCGCGCTGCTCATCGACGGCCGTATCGTCGAACGGGAAGGCGCGCCCGGCGTCGCGCACTCCGAAATCGCCCTCCCGCTGGTGCAGGCTCTGTTGGACGCGGAGGGGGTGGCGCTGGCCGGCCTGGACGGCATCGCCTTCGGCGCCGGGCCCGGCGCATTCACCGGCCTGCGTCTGGCTTGCAGCGTGGCGCAGGGGTTGGCCGTCGGCGCCGGCCTGCCCGTCCTCGGCATCGGCAGCCTCGAGGCGCTGGCGCTGGGCGCCGGCGACGGCCCGGTGTATGTCTGCACCGATGCGCGCATGAACGAGGCGTACTGCGCCGCCTACCGGGTCTGTGGGGGAAGCGTGGAGACGGTCATCGCGCCGGCCGTGGTCGCGCCGGACGCTGTCCCCGTGCCGCCCGGCGAGGGTTGGCTGGGCTGCGGCAGCGGCTTCGCTGCCTATGCCGATGCGCTCGCCGCGCGACTGGGCCCGGCGATCGGCCGCATCGACGCCTCGGCGCGCCCGCGCGCTGCGCTGCTGCTGCGTCTGGCGGCGCAGCGCTTCGCTCGGGGCGAGGGCATCGATGCCGCACTGGCGGCGCCGCTCTATGTCCGTGACAAGGTGGCGATGACCACCCGCGAGCGCCTGGCCGCGGGAGGAAAGGCATGAGCGCCGTGCTGAAGAGCGTGCCGGAATTCGTGCCGATGCGGCCGGAGGATGTCGATGCCGTGCTGGCCGTGGAGCAGGGCGCCTACCCCTTTCCCTGGTCGCGCGCCAATTTCGTCGATTCACTGGTGGCCGGATACAGCGCCTGGTGCTGTCGCGTCGATGGGGCGCTGGTCGGCTACGCCGTCATCATGCTGGTGCTGGACGAGGCGCACCTGCTCAACGTCACCGTCGCGCCGGACTGGCAGCGACGCGGCTACGGCACGCTCATCATGCATCACCTGTTCAGCACGGCGCGCGCCCATGGGGCGAGGCGCATGTTCCTCGAGGTGCGCCCCTCCAACCTGTCGGGGCAAGGGCTCTATGATCGGTTCGGATTCGGGAAGATCGGCCGGCGGCGAGCTTACTATCCGGCCATCGAAGGGCGCGAGGATGCGGTGGTGATGGCGGTGGACCTGTGACTCGACGCGAGGGCATCCTGCGCGAGATGGGCCTGGCGCCGCTGTGGCGGCTGCGCGACAGGCCGGTCGCCGCCGCGGGAATTCATGGCGAAGCGCACGCACCGGCGGCGGCCGTTGCAGAATCTGCCGGAGATGCAAGGGTGCAGC
Organism: Rhodocyclales bacterium; assembly: GCA_016214145.1. Classification (GTDB taxonomy): domain Bacteria; phylum Pseudomonadota; class Gammaproteobacteria; order Burkholderiales; family Rhodocyclaceae; genus Desulfobacillus. The sequence goes on along the minus strand of JACRPA010000002.1, from coordinate 352,827 downwards.
GCATTGCCGCCATGGGCTGGGACGAACTCCAGGCGGCGGTGGCGGATTGCCGCGACTGCCGCCTGTGCGAGCAGCGCAAGCAGGCGGTGCTCGGCGTGGGCGATGTCGAGGCCGACTGGCTCTTCGTCGGCGAGGGCCCGGGCGCCGAGGAGGACGAGAGGGGCGAACCCTTCGTCGGTCAGGCCGGCAAGCTGCTCGACGCCATGCTGGCGGCCATCGACCTGCAGCGCGGCCGCAAGGTCTACATCGGCAATGCGGTGAAGTGCCGCCCGCCGGGCAACCGCACGCCCGAGGCGGCAGAGACGGCGGCCTGCTTTCCCTACCTGCAGCGGCAGATCGAGCTGATCCGGCCGAAGCTCATCGTCGCGCTGGGAAAGCCGGCGGCGGAAACGCTGCTCGATGCCGAGGTCAAGGTCGGCGCCTCGCGCGGCCGGCTGTTCGACTATCGCGGCATTCCGCTCATCGTCACCTACCATCCGGCCTACCTGCTGCGCACCCTGCCGGACAAGGCCAAAGCCTGGGAGGATCTCTGTTTCGCACGAGCGACGATGAACAAGCTCGCCGGGGCATGAGCGCCCCAGGCTTGTAAATCACGTATTCGCCCTAAAATAGCTTTCCGCATCAACCCGACTAAAAAAGGAGAACGCGATGCGCCTCAAGCTTTTTGCCCTGCTGGCCTTGCTTGCCAGCCTGCTGTCCGGCTGCGGCTACAACCAGATCCAGACGACCGACGAGCAGATCAATGCCGCCTGGTCGGAAGTCCTCAACCAGTACAAGCGCCGCGCCGACCTGATCCCCAACCTGGTGCAGGTCGTGCAGGGCTATGCCGCCCACGAGAAGGAGGTGCTGACGCGGGTCACCGAAGCGCGCGCACAGGTGGCCGGCATCAAGGCCACGCCGGAGCTGGTCAATGATCCGCAGGCCTTCGCCAAGTTCCAGGCCGCGCAAGACCAGCTTTCCGGGGCGCTGTCGCGGCTGCTGGTGGTGGTCGAGAAATACCCCAACCTCAAGGCCGACGCCAACTTCCGCGACCTGCAGGCGCAGGTCGAGGGCACCGAGAACCGCATCGCCGTGGCGCGCAACCGCTACATCAAGGCGGTGCAGGAATACAACGTCACCGTGCGCGTCTTCCCGAACAACCTGACGGCCATGCTGTTCGGCTACAAGACCAAGGCCAATTTCACCGTCGAGGACGAGAAAGCGATCTCGGCGCCGCCGGCGATCAAGTTCGACAGCGGCGCCAAGCCGGCGCCTGCTGAAGCGCCCAAGCAGGCGCCGGATCCGCTCAAGCAGGGGTATTGATTCCTTCATGCGCTCCGCCGTCCGGCTGATCGCGGCGCTCGGCCTGTTATTGCTGAGCGCCACTGGCCTGGCGGCGGACGACCTCGTTGCCGTTCCGCCGCTCAAGGCGCGCGTCACCGACCTCACCGGCACATTGAGCCGCGAGCAGGCGGCGGCGCTGGAAACCGACCTGGCGCAGTTCGAGCGCAGCCGCGGCAGCCAGATCGCCATCCTGCTGGTGCCCACCACCACACCGGAGGCGATCGAGGCTTACAGCATCCGCGTCGCCGAAGCCTGGAAGATCGGCCGCAAGGGCATCGACGACGGCATCCTCGTTCTTGTCGCGAAGAACGACCGCAAACTGCGCATCGAGGTCGGCCGCGGGCTGGAAGGCGCGGTGCCGGATGCCGTGGCCAAGCGCATCGTCGCCGAAGTCATCGGCCCGCGCTTCAAGGAAGGCGATTTTCACGGCGGACTCAAGGCCGGTGTGGCGAAGCTGCAGGCCGTCATCGGCGGCGAGGACCTGCCGTCGCCGAAAAGCGCTTCGCCGACGCGCTCCGGCGGCGCTGCCATGGATACTGAAACACTGCTCATCGTCAGCCTGGTGATTGCGACGATGCTTGGATCCGTGATGGGCCGCCTGCTGGGGCGGCTGGGCGGCTCGACGGTCACTTCGGGGGTGGTCGGCGGCCTGGCCTGGCTGGTGACCGGTTCGGCGCTGGCGGCGCTGGTCGGCGCGATCCTGGTGTTCATCTTCGTTCTGGCATTCGCATCGAGCGGACGCGGCGGCTGGTCCTCGGGCGGCTGGAACGGAGGAGGAGGGGGCGGCTGGAGCGGCGGTTCGTCGGACGGCGGCTTCTCGGGTGGCGGCGGGGATTTCGGCGGCGGTGGCGCTTCGGGAGACTGGTGATGGGCATAAAACGCATCTTCCGGCATCTGTTCCTGCCGCACTGGAGCATCGGCCTGGCATTCCCGGCGCGCGTGCTGACTTCCATCGAACGCGCCATCGCCGCTTCCGAGAAACGTCACGATGCCGAGTTGCGCTTCGCCGTGGAAGCCGGCCTGCCGCTGGCGGCGTTGTGGCGCGGCCAGACGGCGAGACAGCGATCCGTCGAGGTGTTCTCGCGGCTGCGCGTCTGGGACACCGAGCACAACAGCGGCGTGCTGATCTATGTCCAGCTGATCGACCGCAAGGTGGAGATTCTCGCCGACCGCGGCATCAACGCCCTCGTGCCGCAGGTCGAGTGGGACGCCATCTGCCGTCGCATCGAGCAGTGCTACCGCAAGGGAGCGTTCGAGCAGGGGACGCTGGATGCCATCGAGGAAATCAGCGTCCGGCTGGCGCGGCATTTTCCGCCGCGCGAGGCAAACCTGAACGAGCTGCCGAACCGGCCGGTGATTCTATGAACAGGCCCTAGTGTCCTGCGTTGATATTCTTCGCTGCGGCGAGGATCTGTTGCAGTTCCTCGCCGTGCTCGCGCATGTTGCGGCGGTGCCATAAGCCGACCAGCAGCATGGCCATGCTGACGAAGACGCCGAACAGGATGATCACCGCATAGATCGACAGGTCGAGGTACACCAGCAGGGCGTACAGCCCGAGCATGGCGAGGATGCTGGTGTTCTCGTTGAAGTTCTGCACGGCGATGGAATGCCCCGCGCCCATCAGGATGTGGCCGCGGTGCTGCAGCAGGGCGTTCATCGGCACGACGAAGAAGCCGGCCATCGCGCCGACCGCCACCATCATGACCAGCGCCACCGGCAGGTCGGTGACGAAGACCATGCCCATCACGACGATGCCCATCGTGATGCCCACCGGCAGCACCCGCACCGACTTGTCGAGCGAGACGATCTTCGCCGCAATCACCGCCCCGATGGCGATGCCCAGGGCTACCACGCCCTGCAGCACGGTGGCCTTGTCGAGCGGCAGGCCGAGCGCCCGGTCGGCCCATTTCAGCACGATGAACTGCAGGGTGGCGCCGGCGCCCCAGAACAGCGTGGTCACAGCGAGGGATATCTGGCCCAGCTTGTCGCGCCAGAGCAGCCTCACGCAATGCCAGAACTCGTGCATCAGGTATACCGGATTCCTGTGCAGCGGCTTGTGATCGACGCCGGTGTCCGGGATATAAAGGTTGAAGAGCGCCGCAATGAGATAGAGCGCGGAAATGACCAGTATGGCGACTTCCGCCGGCGTGTCGATCGGGGTTTCGATGCCCGGCACATCGAAGGCAAGGAGCGTTCCGCTGACCGTCGGATTGATCAGCACGCCGCCCAGCACCGTGCCGAGGATGATGGCGGTCACTGTCAGGCCCTCGATCCAGCCGTTGGCGATGACCAGCTTGTCGTGCGGCAGGTACTCGGTGAGGATGCCGTACTTGGCCGGGGAGTAGGCCGCCGCGCCGAGACCGACGATGCCGTAGGAAAGCAGCACGTAGTAGTAGATCGGGATGCCGAGCATGTCGAGCATCGGCACGGTCGCCACCAGCAGCATGAAGCAGCCGGCGATCTTGATGGTGTTGCTGATGAGCATCACGCGGCCCTTGGCCATCGAGTCGGCGAAGGCGCCGACGAAGGCCGCCAGGGCGACGTAGGAGACGGTGAAAAACAGCTTCAGCAGGGGCTCGTACTGGGCGGGGGAATGGATGTCCCGCAGCATGGATATGGCGGCGATGAGGAGGGCGTTGTCAGCCAGCGCAGAAAAGAACTGCGCCGCCATGATGATGTAGAAGCCGAGATTCATTCAGCGATATGCGGCGGAGCGGTGGGAGCGGCCGGCATCGTTTTTTATAGGAATAATGTGGCGGCTTTATACCATGAAGCCGGAAAGCGCGTCAGAACGCGTCGCCAGCCGTCGCTGTTCCGTAATGCATTTATTCGGAAAGCGTCATTCCAACCCGGGAATCAGGCTACCTTATGAAGCCAATTTGTGCTTGAATAGAAGCTTATAAGAAAACCCTAGGGGAGCCGATTATGGCCGATCGGAGATTGCAGGTTTTTCACGCTGTTGCCAAGCAACTGTCCTTCACCAAGGCGGCGGAGGTGCTGTTCATGACGCAGCCGGCGGTGACCTTCCAGATCAAGCAGCTGGAAGAGCATTTCAATACCCGGCTGTTCGATCGCGGACACGGAAAGATTTCGCTTACGCCGGCCGGCGAAACGGTGCTCGAATACGCCGAACGCATCCTCGGCCTGTCCTCGGAACTGGACGTGCGCCTGGCGGAAATGACCGGCCAGATCGGCGGCCCGCTGCTGGTCGGCGCCAGCACCACCATCGCCGAGTTCATGCTGCCGCGCATCCTCGGCGAGTTCAAGTCGCAGTATCCCAACGTCAGGCCGCGCCTGATCGTCGCCAACTCGGAATCCATCGAAACGCGCGTCGCCGAGCATACCCTGGACATCGGCCTCATCGAGTCCCCGTCGCATCAGAGCAACCTGCAGTGCGAGGACTGCTGCGAGGATGAATTGCTCGCCATCTGCGCGCCGGGTTCGCCGCTGGCCAAGAACAAGGATCTGACGCCGCAACTGCTGGCGACGCATCCCTTCATCAGCCGCGAGCCGGGCTCCGGCACGCGCGAAGTCACCGACAACTATTTCCGCGCCGCCGGCGTGCCGCCGGAGAGCCTCAATATCGTCATCGAGCTGGGCAGCCCGGAAGCGATCAAGGGCGTGGTCGAGACCGGCATCGGCTTCGCCATTGTGTCACGCGCCTCGGTGGCCAAGGAGAAGCGCCTCGGCGATCTTCTCGCCATCCCGCTCAAGCCGCGCCTCAATCGCACGCTGTCGATGGTCTATCCGAAGGAGAAGTTCCGCTCGCGCCTGGTCAACACCTTCGTCGAGTTCGCCAACGCCAAGCTCAAGCAGTTCGCGGTGAAGCAAGGCTAGGGAACCTCTAATTTGAGGTTCCCTACTTGACCCGCCCGATTCGCGCCACCATCGACCTGTCCGCCCTGCGCGGAAACTGCGCCGTTGCCCGGCAATGCGCAGGCGCCGCGCGCCTCTGGGCCGTCCTCAAGGCCAATGCCTATGGCCACGGCCTGATGCGCGCGGCGGAGGCGCTCGACGATATCGCCGACGGCTATGCGTTGCTCGATCTCGACGACGCCGTCGCCCTGCGCGAGGCCGGTTTCCGCCAGCCCATCCTCCTGCTCGAGGGTTTTTTCGAGGCCGACGAATTGCCGCTCTTCACCGAGTACAGCCTGACGCCGGTCGTGCACACACTCGATCAGGTCGACATGCTGGCGAGCACCGTCCTGCCGGCGCGGCTGCCGGTGTACCTCAAGCTCAACACCGGCATGAACCGGCTTGGGCTCTCCGCCGAGGAGTTCCATCCCGTCCTCACGGCGCTGGAGACCGCGCCCAGCGTCGCCGCCGTCACGCTCATGACGCACTTCGCCGATGCCGATCTGGCGCGCGGCATCGCCTGGCAGTTGGTGCGTTTCGATGAGTTCGCGCAAGGCTGCGACCACCCGGTCAGCCTGGCCAACTCGGCGGCATTGCTGCGCTTCCCCGAGGCGCGCCGCGGCTGGGCGCGGCCCGGCATCATGCTCTACGGCGCCTCGCCCTTCCCGCAGGACGAGAGCGCCGAAGCGCTCGGCCTGCGTCCGGTGATGACGCTCTCCAGCCAGATCATCGCGGTGCAGGAACTCAAAGCGGGCGAGCGCGTCGGCTACGGCGGCATCTTCACAGCGGAACGGCCGATGCGCATCGGCATCGTCGCCTGCGGCTATGCCGACGGCTATCCGCGCCATGCGCCGAGCGGCACGCCGATCCTCGTCGAGGGCCGCCGCACGCGCACCGTCGGGCGCGTCTCGATGGACATGATCATGGTTGACCTCGAAGGCCTCACTGAGGCCGGCATCGGCTCACCGGTCGTGCTGTGGGGCGAGGGTCTGCCGGTGGACGACGTCGCCACCGCCGCGGGGACCGTCAGCTACGAGCTGCTCTGCGCGCTGACGGCGCGCGTACCTGTCACGGAAGTGAATGCCTGAGGCAAGCGGAAAGTCTCGCTGGCTGCAGCCCCTGACCAGAGAGGGCATTCGTAACGATTTATTGAGGCGCTTCGTGGTGCGTTTCCATATGTCGTTGATTGTGGCAGGCAGTCTGGGCACTGCCATCATCGCCAACAAGCTGCTTCTCGTTGCGGGACTTGAAACGATGTGGCTGCGCTACCTATGGGCGATGGTTGCAAGCTATCTCGCCTTTCTCGCCGGGATCAAGTGCTGGTTGCTTTACGCCGGGTATGACTGGCCGCGCAAATCGAATCTGGATGTCGATCTGCCGGATTTCTCCGGCGGTGGATCGGGAGGCGGGGCCGGACCTTCGGGAAGCTGCGAATTGCCCCCGATGGGCGGCGGCGGCGAGTTTTCAGGTGCCGGGGCAAGCGGGGACTTCGGCGAGGCAGGAAACGCGCTGGCCGATACGGCTGGGAACGTCGCATCGGGTCTGGGCGACGCGGTATCCAAGGCCGGAGGGGCTGTTGGCGACCTGGGAGGCGGCGACGAGGGCGGTTGTGCGCTTGTCCTGGCGCTGATCCTCATCGCCGTGGTTCTGGCGGCCATATTCGGTTCGGCTGCCTATATCGTGTTCAATGCGCCTTCGATATTGGCCGAGGCGGTTTTCGAGGTCCTGCTGGCGGGGGGGCTGGTGCGCGCCTCGCGCCGTGCGGAGGATGCAAGCTGGGTGGAAGGGGTGTTTCGCGCCACGTGGGCGCCCTTTGCCTTGATACTCTTCGTCGTCATGGGTTTTGCCGTCTGGGCGCACGCTGCCTATCCCCAGGCGCATACAGTGAGCCAGTTGATGGAGCAAGCTAGGCAGGCCGATGAAAAAAAGTAAAACGATCTACACCTGCACCGAATGCGGCGGCAGCTCGCCGAAGTGGCAGGGACAATGCCCGCACTGCAGCGCCTGGAACACCCTGGTGGAGTCTCTGGCCGAGACGGCGGCGACCAACCGCTTCTCCGCCATCGCCGGCACGGGCAGGTTGCAGCGCCTGGCCGAGATCCGCCCGCGCGAGGAGTCCCGCATCGCCACCGGCATCGAGGAGTTCGACCGCGTGCTCGGCGGCGGCCTGGTGGCCGGCGGCGTGGTGCTGATCGGCGGCGACCCCGGCATCGGAAAGTCGACCCTCCTGCTGCAGGCGCTGGCCCAGCTGGCGGGCCGGCATTCGGCGCTGTATGTCACCGGCGAGGAATCCGGCGAGCAGGTGGCGCTGCGCGCGCAGCGGCTGCAGCTCGACGCCGGCCGCATACAACTGCTCACCGAGATCCACCTTGAGAAAATCCTCGCCGCGCTGATGGAGCACAAGCCGCGCATTGCGGTGATGGATTCGATCCAGACGCTGTATTCCGATGCGCTGCAGTCGGCGCCCGGTTCGGTGGCCCAGGTGCGCGAGTGCGCCGCGCAACTGACGCGCTACGCCAAGCAGGCCGGCACCTGCATCGTCTTCGTCGGCCACGTGACGAAGGAGGGCGCGCTGGCCGGGCCGCGCGTGCTGGAGCACATCGTCGATACCGTGCTCTACTTCGAGGGCGATCCCAACTCCAGCTTCCGCCTCATCCGCGCCTGCAAGAACCGCTTCGGCGCGGTGAATGAACTCGGCGTCTTCGCCATGACCGACAAGGGCCTGCGCGGCGTCTCCAACCCCTCCGCGCTGTTCCTCTCGCAGCACGAGCAGCAGGTGGCCGGCGCCTGCGTGCTGGTGACGCAGGAAGGCACGCGGCCGCTGCTGGTGGAAATCCAGGCGCTGGTGGATGAGGCGCATTCGCCCAGCCCGCGCCGCCTCTCCGTCGGCCTGGAGCAGAACCGCCTCGCCATGCTGCTGGCCGTGCTGCACCGCCATGCCGGCATCGCCTGCTTCGACCAGGACGTCTTCGTCAACGCCGTCGGCGGCGTCAAGATCAATGAGCCGGCGGCGGATCTCGCCGTGATGCTGGCCATCGTCTCCAGCCTGCGCAACCGGCCGCTGCCGAAGAAGCTGATCGCCTTCGGCGAGGTCGGCCTGGCCGGGGAGATCCGTCCCGCGCCGCGCGGCCAGGAGCGCCTCAAGGAAGCCGCCAAGCTCGGTTTCACGCATGCCCTGATCCCGAAGGCCAATGCGCCGAAGCAACCGATCAAGGGCATCGAGGTGATTGCCCTGGAACGGGTGGAGCAGGCGGTGGACAAGATGCGGGATTTGCAGTGAGCCGCCCGCCGGGCCGCCCCAAGGACGGCGAAATCAAACACATGTAGCCGCGTAGCGGCGAACAATCGTCGCCCCCTTCCTCGGGAAGGGGGCGGGGGAAAGGCAGTTCAGTGTCCAATTGGCATCTCTCCTGGCAGATGCTCAAGCGCGACTTCCGCGCCGGCGAATTGCGCCTGCTCGGCCTGGCGCTGCTCATCGCCGTGGCCAGCCTGTCGAGCGTGAGCTTCTTCTCCGACCGCCTCTCGCGCGCCCTGGCGCGCGAAGCGCATCAACTGCTCGGCGGCGACCTGCTGCTGCTGGCCGACCATCCCTGGGATGCCGCCTACCGTGACGAAGCCGGACGGCTCGGCCTGCGCGCCATCGGCAGCGTGAGTTTCCCGAGCATGACGGCGGCCAATGGCGCCAGCCACCTCGCCGACCTCAAGGCGGTGCAGCCGGGCTATCCCTTGCGCGGCGCGCTGCGCACCGCCCCCGCGCTCAACCAGCCCGACAGCGAAACGCGGGAAACGCCGGCGCGCGGCACGGTGTGGCTGGACGAGCGATTGACCGCCGCGCTGGAGGCGAAGGTCGGCGACGTTGTGCGGCTCGGCAGCGCCCGCCTCGCCGTATCGGCGGTGCTGACTTTGGAGCCGGACCGCGGCGTGAATTTCTTCAACATCGCGCCGCGCCTGATGATGCACATCGACGACCTGCCGGCCACCCAGCTCATCCAGGTCGGCAGCCGGGTGACCTGGCGCCTGCATCTGGCCGGGGAGGCGAAGGCCGTCGCCATCTACCAGAAATGGGCGGAGAAGCGCCTCGGCCGCGGCGAGCGCATCGAAAGCCTGGACAACGCGCGGCCCGAGGTGCGCAATGCCCTCGACCGCGCCGAGAAGTTCCTGCGCCTGGCGGCGCTGCTGGCGGCGGTGCTGGCGGCCGTCGCCGTCGGCCTTGCATCGCGCCGCTTCATGCAGCGGCATCTCGACGGCTGCGCCGTGATGCGCTGCCTCGGCGCGCGCGAGAGCCAGCTGCTGCGCATCTATCTCGGCGAATTTCTGCTCTTCGGCGCCATCGCTTCGGCGCTCGGCTGCCTGATCGGCTTCGGCGCCCAGTACGCGCTGGAGCGGCTGCTGTCGAACCTGCTGACGGCCACGCTGCCGGCGCCTTCGCCCTTGCCGCTGGCCTACGGTTTTGCCGTCGGCCTGGCGCTGCTGGCCGGCTTCGCCCTGCCGCAGCTGATGCGCCTGCGCAACGTCCCCACCGTGCGCGTGCTGCGGCGCGAATGGGCCGACAGCGAGCCGCTGGCGTGGACCGGCTATGCCTTCGGCGCGGCGGTGCTGGCGGCCCTCATGCTGTGGATGGCGGCCGATCTCAAGCTCGGCCTGTGGGTGCTCGGCCTGTTTTCCGTGGCCGTGGCCTTCTACGCCGTCGTGGCGCGGCTGGCGCTGGCCGCCATCGGCCGGCTGCGCGGCGCCGCCGGCGCCAGCTGGCGCTACGGCATCGCCTCGCTGCATCGCCGCCTCGGCACCAGCGTGATCCAGGCTGTGGCCCTCGGCCTGGGCATGACGGCGCTCTTGCTGCTCACCCTGGCGCGCGACGACCTGCTGGCCTCCTGGAAGCGCAGCGTGCCGCCGGATGCGCCCAACCGCTTCGTCATCAATATCCAGCCGGAACAGCGCGAGCCGGTGCTTGCATTTTTTGCCGGGAAGGGGCTGGAGAAGCCGGCGCTGTTGCCGATGGTGCGCGGGCGCCTGGTGGCGGTGAACGGCCGGCCGGTCGTCGCAGCGGACTACGAGGAAGAACGCGCCCAGCGTCTGGTCGAGCGCGAGTTCAATCTTTCCTGGGTGGCCGATCTGCCCGAGGGCAACTCGCTCACGGCGGGCCGCTGGTTCGCCGAGCAGGATGCGGGTACGCCGCAGTTTTCGGTGGAGCAGGGGCTGGCCGACACGCTGAAGCTGAAGCTGAATGATGTCCTGGTCTACGAGATCGCCGGCCGCCGGCTGGAGGCGAGGATCACTTCATTGCGCAAGCTCGACTGGGACTCGATGCGGGTCAACTTTTTCGTCGTCACGCCGCCCGGCGTGCTGGAACCGTTCCCGACCAGCTACATCACCAGTTTCCACCTGCCGCCCGACCGCGTCGGCTTCGTCGGCGAACTGGTGGCGGCGCATCCCAACCTGACGGTGATCGACGTCGCCTCCATACTGCGTCAGTTTCAGTCGGTGATGGACCAGTTGGCGCGGGCGGTGCAGTTCGTCTTCGCCTTCTCCCTCGTCGCCGGGCTGGCGGTGCTGTATGCCGCGCTGGAATCCACCCACGACGAGCGCGAGTACGAGATCGCCGTGCTGCGCACCCTCGGCGCGCGCAACCGCCAGCTGCGCGCCGCGCTGGCGGCGGAGTTCGCTGTACTCGGCGCGATCTCGGGTGTCGTGGCCGGCGTCGGCTCGGCCATCATCAGCTGGCTGCTCGGCCGCTTCGTCTTCCAGATCCCCTATGAACCGGCCTGGCTGGTGCTGCCGGCGGGGGTGCTGGGGGGCGTGCTCGGCATCACGCTGGCCGGGCTGGCCGGCACCGCGCGCAGCCTGCGCGCCCCGGCCCTGCAGAGCCTGCGGGCCTTGGCGTAAGCAGTTCGTGATCAATATCACGAAAGGGATAGGCAAGCCAAAATCCCGCTGCTATACTCGACCTCATAAATAGAACGCAAATCCCTGTGATGGCATCGATTTTGCATGCCAGGGCTCCACGGGGAATATGAGGGGGTCATGCCCGATCTTTGGACGGCGATCGCGCTTTTTGTTGCGGTTGCAGCAGTTTTCTTCATCCTCTGGCGAATCGCCGCGCTTCACGCGGCGACGAAGGAACTCCCATCCGGCATCGAATCGGCTCTGGCCGAGAAGCATCGCGCCATGCTGGCCGACCTGCATGCGGGCCTGAACAGCCAGGGTGATCGTCTTCTCTCGCAAAGCGCCGAATCCGGCGAGCGCCTGCAGAAGACGCTGGCGGAACTGAATGCCTCCTTCCAGGCCAAGCAGGACCAGTTGCGCGCCGAAGTCATCGAACAGATCATGCTGAAGCTGGCGGAGCAGGCGCGCGCCGACCGCGAGCTGCTGCAATCCGGCCTCGGCCAGGCCACCGCCCAGCTCTCCGCCAGCATGGAAAGCCTCACCCGCAGCATCAACGAGCGCCTGGAGCAGATCAGCGGACGCGTCAGCGAGCGCCTCGACGAGGGCTTCAAGAAGACCAACGAAACCTTCGCCAGCGTCATGGCGCGGCTGGCCACCATCGACGAGGCGCAGAAGAAGATCGACGGCCTCACCACCAACGTCGTCAGCCTGCAGGAACTGCTCGGCGACAAGAAGGCGCGCGGCGCCTTCGGCGAGGTGCAGCTGGAAGCACTGGTGCGCAACACCCTGCCGCCGGGCAGCTTCGAGTTCCAGTACACCCTCTCCAACGGCACGCGCGCCGACTGCGTGCTGAAGCTGCCCGAGCCGACCGGCCTGGTGGCGGTGGACTCCAAGTTCCCGCTGGAGAACTACCATCGCATGTTCGCGCCGGAGGCCTCGGAGTTCGAGCGCCGTGCCGCGCAGACTGACTTTCGCGCCGACCTGAAAAAGCACATCGACGCCATCGCCACGAAGTACATCCTGCCCAACGAGACCTCCGACGGCGCCGTGATGTTCGTGCCGGCCGAGGCGGTGTTCGCCGAGATCCACGCCTACCACCCGGAGACGGTCGGCTACGCCATGCAGAAGCGCGTCTGGATCGTCTCGCCGACGACGCTGATGGCCGTCCTCAACACGGCGCGCGCCGTGCTGAAGGACGTCGAGACGCGCCACCAGATCCACATCATCAAGGACGCGCTGGGCAAGCTGTCGAAGGACTTCGCCCGCTTCGACGAACGCATGCAGCGCCTCGCCACGCACATCGACCAGGCACAGAAGGACGTGCAGGACGTGCAGGTCAGCAGCCGCAAGATCAGCGGCCAGTTCGCCCGCATCGAGGGCGTCGAGCTGGACGGCATCGAGGCGCCGCCGGCGATCGCCGCCGTGCCCCTGCGCAAGGCGGGCGAGGAATGAGCGCAGTGCATCGGCACACCTTGAACATTGTCTGGCGCGTCCTCGCCGCGCTGGCCGTGCTGTTCTCCTGCGGCGCGGCCCTGGCGCTCGGTCCCGCCGATGGCAACCAGCCGGTCACCGTATTCTGGTTCGCCGGGCTGGGCGGGGCGAGCGCCCTTGGCGGCTGGCTGGCGTGGAATTCGATTTCCTCCAGCCGGCTGCGCGACCAGCTCAGCCTGATCGACACCGCCTTCCGCTGCGTGGATATCGCCGTGGTCGGCCTGGACGATCGCAGCCACATCTTCTTCGCCAACGCGGCGGCAGCCAGGCTGGCGGGCATCGAGCAGGCGGAACTGACCGGCCTCGATTTCGGCAAGGCCTTTCCCCTGCACAGCGCTGCGGACGGCTCGCCGGTGCTGCTCGATCAGTTGCAGGCTACCTGCGGCGAATCGTCCCCTGCAGTGCGCGCAGTATTGCGGGACAGCGCCGACAACGAACATGTGCTCGACATCAGCTGCGCCTGCGAGGACAGCGGCCGCCGCCAGGTGAGCTTCCTCGCCATGGAGGACGTCTCCGTCCCGCACGGCATTTCCCTCGAACTGTTCTGGCAGGCCAACCACGACGCCCTGACCACCCTGGTCAATCGCCGCGGTTTCGAGGATCAGCTGCGCAAGGCCATCGAAGTCGGCGGCGAGCCCGACAAGCAGCACACGCTGCTTTTCATGGACCTCGACCGCTTCAAGCTGATCAACGACAGCGGCGGCCACGCCGCCGGCGACGAGTTCCTGCGCCAGATCGCCGCAGTGCTGCGCGCCCGCGTGCGCACCACCGACGTGCTGGCGCGCATGGGCGGCGACGAATTCGCCGTGCTGCTGCGCGCCTGCCCGGTGGAGCAGGCGCTGCGCATCGCCAACGCCATCCGCATGGACGTCTCCAACTTCCGCTTCGTCTGGCGCGAGAAGGTCTTCCACGTCGGCGCCAGCATCGGCCTGGTGGTGCTGTCCGACCAGACTGTCAGCGCGGAGGAGGCGATGGAACAGGCCGACGCCGCCTGCTATGCGGCAAAGGAAGCCGGCCGCGACCAGATCCGCGTCTATCACGCCAAGGCCGCCAGCCACCAGCCGCGCGCCGACATGAACATCGTCGAGACCATCCACGACGCCATCGAGCGCAACGGTTTCCGCCTCTTTCGCCAGCGCATCGCCGGCCTCGACGAGGCGACTTCGAAGTCGCGGCATTTCGAGCTGCTGCTGCGCATGATCGACCGCGACGGCAAGCTCGTGCCGCCGATGGTCTTCATCCCCTCCGCCGAGCGGCACAACATGATGCAGGCCATCGACCGCTGGGTGATTGCGAATGCGCTGCCGGCGATCCGCCGCGAGTGCGAGGCCGCGCCGGACAGCCTGCCGGTGTTCGACATCAACCTGTCCGCCGAAAGCATCAACGACAGCCGCTTCCCGCAATTCGTGCGCGAGCAGATCGCCCTGCACCGGGTGCCGGCCGAGGTCATCTGCTTCGAGATCACCGAGACGCTGGCGGTGGCCAACCTGACCAAGGCGGCCGACCTGATTCGCGAGCTGAAGGGGCTGGGGCTGCGCTTCGCGCTGGACGATTTCGGCGCCGGCATGTGTTCCTTCGCCTACCTCAAGCACCTGCCGGTGGATTACGTCAAGATCGACGGCGCCTTCGTGCGCGACATGTTCGCCGAACCGATGAATCTCGAGGTGGTTTCCGCCATCAACAACATCGCCCACTCGCTCGGCATGAAGACCATCGCCGAATTCGTCGAGACGGAAGGCGCGCTCAACCGCCTGCGCGAGATGGGTGTCGACTACGCCCAGGGCCACGCCGTCGGCCGGCCGTTCTATTTTTCGTAGGTCGGCCTTCAGGCCGACAACGGCGCCTGATCGATCTTTGCTGTCGGCCTGAAGGCCGACCTACACCAGTCCATCGAAGGGCTGCACGTCGACCATTTCCCCCGGCTCGACGTTGCCGCGCTCGGGTTCGACGGCGATGAAGCAGTTCGCCTCGGACATCGAGCGCAGGATGCCCGAGCCCTGCGACCCGGTGGCGCGCACCTTCCATGCGCCATCATCGAGGAACAGCACGCCGCGCTGGAACTCGCTGCGGCCGGGCCGCTTCTTCAGGGCCGACACGCAGGGCACGCGGAAGCGCGGCAGCGGATCGAGCGGCGAGACGCCCATCATCTTCAGCAGCGCCTCGCGCACGAACTGGTAGAAGGTCACCATCACGGCCACCGGGTTGCCGGGCAGGCCGAAGAGGAAAGCGCTTCTCTCGCCGCTGGTGATGCGGCCGAAAGCCATCGGCCGGCCCGGCCGCATGGCGATCTTCCAGAAGGCCACTTCGCCCAGTTTTTCCATCAGTCCGCGGATGAAGTCGGCCTCGCCGACCGAGACGCCGCCGCTGGTGAGGATGGCGTCGGCCTGGGCGGCCGCCTGGTGGAAAGCCGCCTCCAGCGCGGCCGGCTCGTCGCGCACCACGCCGAGGTCGATCACCTCGCAGCCCAGCCGCGCCAGCATGCCGTAGAGGGTGTAGCGGTTGCTGTCATACACCTCGCCCTCCTTGAGCGGCGTGCCGACCGAGCACAGCTCGTCGCCGGTGGAGAAGAAGGCGACGCGCAGCCGCCGCCTGACGTTTACCTCGGCAACGCCAAGCGAGGCGATCAGGCCGAGTTCCGCCGGACGCAGCAGCTTGCCGGCGCGGACCGCCGGCTCGCCGGCGCGCAGATCCTCGCCGGCGCGGCGCAGGTTCTGGCCCTGCCGCTGCTTCGGCGGGATGGCGATGCGCTCGCCATCGGCCCTGACCACTTCCTGGATGACCACCGTGTCGGCGCCCTCGGGGATCACGCCGCCGGTCATGATGCGCACGCACTCGCCGGGGCCGAGGCGGCCCTCGAAGGCGCGCCCGGCGAAGGCGCTGCCGGCGAGCGACAGCGTGGTCTCGCTCTCCGCGGCGAGGTCGGCGAAGCGCACGGCGTAGCCGTCCATGGCCGAATTGTCGTGGCCCGGCACGTTGGCCGTAGAGACGACGTCCTCGGCCAGAACACGGCCCAGCGCGTTGCGCACGAAGAGGCGCTCGTGGCCCGCCACCGGCTCGACGAAGTCGAGGATGATCTCGCGGGCGCGCTGGACGCTGAGGGATTCCGGATCGTAGTCGTCCGCGCAGGAAATCTTGTTCATCAGGGTGCTCATGAATCGAGTTCGTTCAGTTCTTCAAGCGTATTGATGTTGGCGAAGGCGCGTTCGTCTGGGAAGGGCACCTCGGCCACCTTGAGGGCCGCGTACCAGGCGTCCACCTTGCGGCCGCCGCCTTCGAGGAAGGCCGTCAGGCCGTCCAGCACCTCGCGGCGCACCAGGGAGAATACCGGATGCGGCTGCTCGCCGGTTTTTGCCACGGCGAGATCGGCACTGGCCGCCTCCAGCGCGTCGCGCAGTTTCCTGACCAGGTTCTCCGGCAGGAAGGGCGAATCGCAGGGCGCCGTGACCAGCAGCGGCGTCTCGCAGGAGAGCAGCCCCGTGTGCAGCCCGGCCAGCGGGCCGGCGAAGCCGGCGATGCGGTCGGGCACCACCGGGTAGCCGAAGGCGGCATAGGCCTCCAGGTTCTGGTTGGCGTTGATGAGCAGGGCATCCACCTGCGGCGCCAGGCGCGCGATGGCCCATGCCGCCATCGGCTTGCCGCGGAAGGGCTGCAGGCCCTTGTCGCGTCCGCCCATGCGCCGGCCGAGGCCGCCGGCGAGGATCAGGCCGGTAATGTGTTCATCAGGCATGAGAAAACAACCTCATTCAACACAGAGGACACGGAGGAACAGAGGACACAGAGAAAAACAGGAGCTTCTCATGATAAAGGTTCTCTCTGTGTCTCTGTGCTCTCTGTGTTGAAAGCGGTTTCGTTGTTCTTCACAAAGCGCTCCGCGCCGGTGAAGAGGAGGTAATGCTTGCCCTGGGCGCGCCCGATCATGGTCATGCTGGTGCGGCGCGCCAGAGCGTAGCCCATCTGCGTCAGGCCGGAGCGCGAGACGAGGAAGGGGATGCCCATCTGCGCCGTCTTGATGACCATTTCCGAGGTGAGGCGGCCGGTGGTGTAGAAGATCTTGTCCTCTCCCGTCAGGCCGTCCAGCCACATCAGTCCGGCGATGGCGTCCACCGCGTTGTGGCGGCCGATGTCCTCGACGAACATGAGGATATCCGTGCCGCGGGCTAGGGCGCAGCCGTGCACCGCGCCGGCCTGCTTGTAGATCGACTCGTGGTGGCGCACCGCGTCGAGCAGCCCATGGAGGGTGGCCTCGTCGAGGCGGGCCTGCGCCGGCAGCGAGATTTTTTCGATTTCCTCCATCAAGTCGCCGAACATCGTGCCCTGGCCGCAGCCGGTGGTGACGGTGCGCCTGCCCATGCGTTCTTCGAGATCGTCGGCGGAGCGGGTCGTGGTGACGGCCACCGAATCCGTCTCCCAGTCCACCTGCACGGTGGCGATATCCTCCAGGCGCGATACCAGGCGCTGGTTGCGCAGATAGCCGATGGCCAGCGCCTCCGGCGCGCCGCCCAGGGTCATCAGCGTGACGATCTCGCGCTTGTCTAGGTAGAGGGTCAGGGGATGCTCGCCGGCGATCTGCGTCGGCACGGCTTCGCCGCGCTCGTTGGTGGCGGAGATGGTGATGGTGGCCGGACGGGCGGCGTGGGTGAGTTGGGGGCGGTAGGGCATGTTTTACGTGGTAGGTCGGCCTTCAGGCCGACTTCGGCCGCTGCAGTCGGCCTGAAGGCCGACCTACAAATTAGCCGCCGGTCATCGACATGAAGCGGACGACCTTGGGATCCTGCATCTGCTCGTTGAAGTCGTGCCCCAGCGGCTTGATGCCCATCGAGTCGATGATGGCCTGGCGCAACGGGGCATCGTCGTCGGGATGGCTGCGCAGTACCGGCATGAGGGGCAGGGCGTCGTTATGGCCGAGGCAGGGATAGAGCTCGCCCTTGCAGGTGATGCGCACGCGGTTGCAGCTGTCGCAGAAATTGTGCGAGTGGGGCGAGATGAAGCCGATCTTGCTCCGCGTGCCGGGGATGCGCCAGTAGCGCGCCGGTCCGCCGGTGCTCTCGTCCGAGCCGACCAGCTCGAAATGCGGGCGCAGCAGGCCGAGGGCCTCGTCCGAGCTGAAATAGGTATCGGCGCGCGATCGGTCGATCGACCCCAGCGGCATCTCCTCGATGAAGGAGAGGTCGATGCCCTTGCCGACGGCGAAGCGCACCAGGTCGACGAATTCGTCGTCGTTCACGCCGCGCATCATCACCGTGTTGAGCTTGATGCCTTCGAAGCCGGCGGCGATGGCCGCGTCGATGCCACGCAGCACCTTGGAGAGTTCGCCGACGCGGGTGATGGCCTTGAAGCGGTCGGCGCGCAGTGTGTCGAGGCTGATGTTCACGCGCTTCACACCGGCCTCGCGCATTTCGGCGGCGTAGCGGTCGAGCTGCGAGCCGTTGGTGGTGACCACCAGTTCCTTGAGCCCTTCCAGCCGGCCGGCTTCGCGCAGCAGCCAGAGGGCGTTGCGCCGCACCAGCGGCTCGCCGCCGGTGATGCGCACCTTGGTCACGCCCATGCCGACGAAGCTGCGGATCACGCGCAGGCATTCCTCCAGGCTCAGCACCTGGTCGCGCGCGAGGAATTCCATTTCCTCGGCCATGCAGTAGAAGCAGCGGAAGTCGCAGCGGTCGGTGATCGACAGGCGGATGTAGGTGATGTGGCGGCCGTACTTGTCCACCAGCGTGCCGGGAGCATGGGTGGAGGTGGCCGGCGTCGTCGGCGGCACGAAATGCTCGAGGCCGGACGGAACCGATTCGGGATTCAGGGATTCGTTGCGCATGGCTGACTCAAGTTCTGATGTCCAACTTTCCGATAAATCGCAAACGAATGCAAGCGTGCCGTTTTGCGACAAAACCATCTCAAATTCAGGGGCATGCGCGCCGTATCGGGGAGACTGACTTTCTATCCGATCCGCCACGGGCTATAAAGAAGACAAAGTGTCCCAGCGGCATGCGACAAAATGACCCAGCAATACAATGGGCATGCCTCAATTCACGCCTAAGCCATTGAAATACAATAAGCCGATCCATCGGCATGGTTATTGCAATTGAAGTCCCGATTCACCAAACCGGCCCGCGAGGCCACCACAAGAGGAGGGAACGACGTGCAAGTCACCAGGCGGCAGTTCTTCAAGATCTGCTCCGCCGGCCTGGGGGGATCCAGCATCGCCATGCTGGGCTACTCCCCCACAGCTGCCCTGGCGGAAGTCAGAGAATTCAAGCTCGCCCGCGCCACCGAAACGCGGAACATGTGTCCGTACTGCTCGGTGAGCTGCGGCGTCCTGGCCTATTCGATCGGCGACAAGTCGAAGAATGCCAAGGCCGAGATCATCCACATCGAGGGCGATCCGGACAACCCCGTCAATCGCGGCACGCTGTGCCCGAAGGGCGCGGGACTCCTCGACATGGTGCACAGCCCGAACCGGCTGAAGCATCCGGAAGTCCGCGAGGCCGGCTCCAACGAGTGGAAGCGCATTTCCTGGGACGAGGCCGTCACGCGCATCGCCAGGCACATGAAGGCGGACCGCGACGCGAACTTCATCGAGAAGAACGCCGAGGGCACCACGGTCAACCGCTGGAACACCTTCGGCTTCCTGGCGAGCTCCGCCGCGGCCAACGAGCCCGGCTACCTCTCCCACAAGATCCTTCGTTCATTAGGCGCGGTAGCGTTCGATACCCAGGCACGCATCTGACACGCCCCGACGGTGACCAGTCTGGCCCCGACGTTCGGACGTGGAGCGATGACCAACCACTGGGTTGACATCAAGAATACCGACCTCGCAATCATCATGGGCGGCAATGCCGCCGAAGCCCATCCTTGCGGCTTCAAGTGGGTGATCGAGGCCAAGAAGGACCGCAAGGCGAAGCTGATCGTGGTCGATCCGCGCTTCACGCGCTCGGCCTCCGTGGCGGATTTCTATGCCCCGATCCGCGCCGGCGCCGACATCGCCTTCCTCGGCGGCGTCATCCACTACCTGCTCTCCAACGACAAGATCCATCACGATTACGTGAAGGCGTACACCAACGCGCCCTTCCTGATCAGCGAGGGATTCGGCTTCGAGGACGGCATCTTCACCGGCTACAACGCCGAGAAGCGCAGCTACGGCAAGGACACCTGGCAGTACCAGAAGGACAAGGACGGCTTCGCCATGGTCGACGAAACCCTGCAGAGCCCGAACTGCGTCTTCCAGCTGATGAAGAAGCACTATTCGCGCTACACGCCCGAGCTGGTGAGCCGGGTCACCGGAACGCCGAAGGAGGACTTCCTCAAGATCTGCGGCATGATCGCGGAGACGGCGGCGCCGAACAAGACCATGACCATCCTCTACGCCCTCGGCTGGACGGAGCACACGGTCGGCTCGCAGAACATCCGCACGATGGCCATCATCCAGTGCCTGCTCGGCAACATGGGCATGGCGGGCGGCGGCATCAACGCGTTGCGCGGACATGCCAACGTGCAGGGCATCACCGACATGTGCCTGTATTCAGAGGTGCTGCCCGGCTACCAGTCGGCGCCGACGGATGCCGACAAGACGCGTGCCGATTATTTGGCGGCGCGCACGCCGAAGGCCCTGCGTCCCGGCCAGATGAACTTCCCGCAGAACTTCCCGAAGTGGAACACCAGCCTGATGAAGGCCTTCTACGGCAATGCCGCCACCAAGGACAACGACTTCTGCTACGACTGGCTGCCGAAGAAGGACGGCGCCTACGACACGCTGGCCCTCTTCGAGCGCATGCACCAGGGCAAGATGAGCGGCTTCGTCTGCCAGGGCTTCAACCCGCTCGCCTCGGTGGCCAACAAGAAGAAGGTGGGCGATGCGCTGGCCAAGCTCAAGTACCTGGTCATCATCGATCCGCTGGCGACCGACACGTCGGAGTTCTGGAAGAACTACGGCGAGTACAACGAGGTCGACCCGGCGAAGATCCAGACCGAGGTGTTCCGCCTGCCGGCGAACCTGTTCGCCGAGGAGGATGGCTCCTTCACCAACTCGGGCCGGGTCGTCCAGTGGCACTGGAAGGCGGCCGACGGTCCGGGCGAGTCGAAGGGCGACATCGAGATCATGGCGGCGCTCTACCTCAAGCTGAAGGAGATGTACGCCAAGGACGGCGGCAAGTTCCCCGACGCCATCCTCAACCTGGCCTGGCCCTACCGCATCCCGGCCAAGCCCTCGCCCTCGGAACTCCTCATGGAGATCTCCGGCAAGGCGCTGGGCGACGTGCTCGATCCGAAGGACCCGACCAAGGTGCTGGTCAAGGCGGGCGAGCAGATCCCCGGCTTCGCCATGCTGCGCGACGACGGTTCCACTTCCTGCGGCAACTGGATCTACGGCGGCTGCTGGTCTCAGGCGGGCAACCTGACGGCGCGGCGCGACGCTTCCGATCCGACCGGATTGGGCCAGACGCTCGCCTGGGGCTTCGCCTGGCCGGCCAATCGGCGCATCCTCTACAACCGCGCCTCGGCCGACCTCGCCGGCAAGCCGTGGGACCCGAAGCGGCCGGTGCTGCGCTGGACCGGCACCGCCTGGGGCGGCAACGACATTCCGGACATGCGCCCCGACGCGGCGCCCGACCAGAACGTCATGCCCTTCATCATGAACCCGGAAGGCGTGGCGCGGCTGTTCGCGCCGGCGATGGCCGACGGCCCGTTCCCGGAACACTACGAGCCGTTCGAGACGCCGCTGGACAACAACCCGTTCCACCCGAAGAACCCGAAGGCCACCAGCAACCCGGCCGCGCGGGTCTTCAAGGGCGACATGGAGACGTTCGGCAAGGCCAAGGACTTCCCCTACGTATGCACGACCTACCGCCTGGTCGAGCACTTCCACTTCTGGACCAAGCATGCGCACATCAACGCCGTGCTGCAGCCGGAGCATTTCGTCGAGATCGGCGAAGCGCTGGCCAAGGAGAAGGGCATCGCCAGCGGCGACAAGGTGAAGGTGCGCAGCAACCGCGGCTTCATCAAGGCCGTCGCGGTGGTGACCAAGCGCATCCGCACGCTCGATGTCGACGGGAAAAAGGTGCACACCATCGGCATACCGCTGCACTTCGGCTTCAAGGGGTTGACCAAGCCAGGCTACATCACCAACACCCTGACGCCGTTCGTGGGCGACGCCAATTCGCAGACGCCGGAATACAAGGCGTTCCTCGTCAACATCGAGAAAGCGTGAGGGAGGAACCATGGCACTGCAATCGCTAGACATCAAGCAGCGCTCGGCGACCACCACTTCCGCGCCTTCGGTGCGGCAGACGTTGGAAGTGGCAAAGCTGATCGACGTATCCACCTGCATCGGCTGCAAGGCCTGCCAGGCGGCCTGCATGGAGTGGAATGACATCCGCGACGAGGTCGGCAGCAATTCCGGGGTGTACGACAACCCCGCCGACCTGACGGCAAAGTCGTGGACCGTGATGCGCTTCGCCGAGGTGGAGCTCAGTGACGTAAGTGGCGGCCGGCTGGAGTGGCTGATCCGCAAGGACGGCTGCATGCACTGCGCCGACCCGGGCTGCCTCAAGGCCTGCCCGGCGCCGGGCGCCATCGTCCAGTACGCCAACGGCATCGTCGATTTCCACGAGGAGAACTGCATCGGCTGCGGCTACTGCATCACCGGCTGTCCCTTCAACATCCCGCGCATCTCCAAGGAGGACAACAAGGCCTACAAGTGCTCGCTGTGCTCCGACCGGGTCGCGGTGGGCCAGGCCCCGGCCTGCGCCAAGGCCTGTCCGACGGGCGCCATCCAGTTCGGCTCCAAGTCCGACATGAAGGACTACGCCGAGAAGCGGATAGGCGACCTGAAGGAGCGCGGCTACGCCAAGGCGGGGCTGTACGATCCCGCCGGGGTGGGCGGCACGCACGTCATGTACGTGCTGCACCATGCCGACAGGCCGGAGCTGTACAACGGCCTGCCGACGAACCCGGGCATCAGTCCGCTGGTGTCGCTGTGGAAGGGCTTCGCCAAGCCGCTCGCCTCGCTGGCGATCGGCGCGGTGGCGCTGGGCAGCCTGTTCCACTACGTCATGAAGGGCCCGAACGAAGTGTCGAAGGAGTCCGAACGGGAAGCCGAGAAGGAGGAAAGCCAATGATCCGCGATCCGAAAGACCTGCAGCGCTACACCCCGCAGGAGCGGGCCAACCACTGGGTGGTGGGGATCAGCTTCATCCTCCTCGCCCTCTCGGGACTGGCCTTCTTCCATCCGGCGTTCTTTCCGCTGTCCATGCTCTTCGGCGGCGGCACCTGGGCGCGCATCCTTCACCCTTACATCGGGGTGTTCATGGCGTTCTTCTTCGTGCTGATGTTCCTCCGCTTCAGGATGCTCAACGTCATGACGAAGACCGACAAGGAGTGGCTCTCCCGCATCGGCGAGATGGTGGACGGCGACGACCACAACATGCCCGAGCAGGGCAAGTACAACGGCGGCCAGAAGGCGATGTTCTGGGCGTCGGTGGTCTGCATGGTGCTGCTCCTCGTCTCGGGCGTGCTGATCTGGCGGGCGCAGTTCGCGCCGCCGATCGGCCTGGTGCGCTTCGGCGCCGTGGTGCACGCGGTGGCGGCGGTGGCGATGATTGCGCTGATCCTCATCCACGCCTATGCCGCCATTTGGGTGAGGGGCACCATCCGCGCCATGTGGTACGGCACGGTCACCCGCGCCTGGGCCAGGCAGCATCACCGCGCCTGGTACCGCGAAGTGACCGGCAAGTAGCGGCTTGACCTCCCCCTTTGGAAAAGGGGGAATGAGGGGGATTTTGCTGCGGTGGCATCCCGGAGCGCGGTGAAATCCCCCCTGGCCCCCCCTTTGCCAAAGGGGGGGACTTGCTTCTTCGAACACTTGAAAATGACCACACTCCTCGAACCCGGACAGATTCCCCAGGCCAGCGGCGAGCCGCCGCGCGTCCTGGCGGCCGACGCGAAGGACGTCTTCGCCCATCGCGCGCGCCGCTTCACACAACTGGCCGAAGGCCATCCCCTCGGCGACTACCTGCGCTTCATGGGCCGCCTCGCGCAGGCCCAGCAGCGCGCCCTCGACGCCATGCCCGCCGTGCCCGTGCCGGACGACGCGGCGCAAAGTCAGTCCCGCCAGCACGGCATGCCGGTCGTGCCGGCGCAGTCGTGGCGGCGCGATTCGGCCTGGCGCAAGGCGTTGCGCGCCATCCTCGAAGAGGTTGCTCCCGCGGCAAGCGAAGCGGCCGCCGTCACACTCAAGGCGATCGGGCAACTCGACGACGCAGCGCTGGAGGCCCTGGCCGACCGCGTTCTGCGCACCGAACTCTACGGCGTGCACGCCGACAAGCTGCCTTTCGTCGCTGCCGCCCTGCAGGTCTACTGGACGCGGCTGGCGACGCAGCTCGGCCACGCTACGCCGCAGCCGCTCGACGTCCCCGGCGTCTGCCCCTGCTGCGGTGCGCTGCCCTCGGCCAGCGTCATCGGCGCCAGCCCCGAGTTGCCCGGCCTGCGCTTCCTGCACTGCTCGCTGTGCAACACGGAATGGCACCTGACGCGCGCCAGTTGCACCGCCTGCGACGCGGGCGAGAGCGCCGTCGCCTACCAGCACATCGAGGGTGACAAGGGCCTGGTGCAGGCGGAGACCTGCGACGTCTGCAAGTCCTACCTGAAGCTCGTCCGCCGCGACAAGGACGCCAGCGCCGATCCCGTCGCCGACGACCTCGCCACCCTGGCCCTCGACATCCTGGTCGACGAATCCGGCTTCTCGCGCAGCGGCCCCAACCTCCTGCTGGTGCCGGGCGGCGCGTAAGAGAGATGTCTATTTCCCGCGGATGCTTTCGATGAACAGACCGAGCGAAGAGAACCGGCCGCTCAACGCTACCTTGTCGCCCTTCTGGGGCGTCGCTCCCACCATGAGGCCTTCAATGCATACCCTCGCGGTGATTGCGCGAAATTCCAGATTGGCGTACTGATCGCATTCTCCCGACCTGGAATAGCGGGAGGGGGAGTCAACCGAGATTACGATGGCCTCCAAGTGCTCTGTCGGTGTGCCAGCAACCCATCCGAGAACCGAAGCCCATCCAAGAGGGGAAACAACGAGCGCTGCTGAGCACATCGCAATCGTGAGCGGAAACATGACCAGCCAGCGGATTACCCAAGTGGGGAATTGTGCCCTCATGCCGTGGTTGGCTTTCTCGAGCAGGAATAGGCCAACAGCGATGAGCGGCACTACGACTGAAAGCAACCATGGTATGGCGCGCCGATAGTCATTGGCTCCCGCGAAGATGAAAGCGTCTCCAACTGTGAACTCAAGAATCGAGCCAATCAGCACGAAAAAAAGCATCGCAATGGCAGGTACCCGAAATCGCTTTGGCAGAACCCGGCGATTTGGTGCTGCATAGCTGGCTTTTACCTCGGCGATTTGTTTATCCAGCTCCTTATCAAGCCCGGTTGATATCTCATGCAAATGCGCCTCGATACGCGCCTTGGCGGCAGCGTCAAGTTCCCCTTGGCTCTCAAGGGCCATGCTTTCCTGGAATACGGACTCAATTTCTGAATTGGCCTTGTCGAAAGCCTTCTTGACCTGAGCCTCGGCATCTTTCATGTCGACATCCGTCGTACGCGAGGCGGTATTCCGTAGTGGGATGCGATTCGGGTTTATCGTCATCGTGTGCGCCATGCCAAGGAGACTGGCTTTTTCGATTCCTGCATTTCGCAGCTTGGGCCTGTGGGATTCAACGTATGGACAGCTTCAATTTCAACTGTCTTGCATTCCTTGCCAGCACCTCATCCAGCGTCGCCATGCCCTTGGCCCTGGCATCGAGCGCAACGGCCAGGTGCAGGGCGTCGCCGGCGCGCAGGCCGGAACCGGCATCCAGCGTCAATACGGCGGCGCGGTGGAAGGTGACGGGCTCGACGGGGATCAGTTGCAGGTCGTTGGCGCAGAGACGTTCAAAGTGCTGCCATGCGGCCTGGGCTTCCGGTTCATCGATCTGGCCCGTGCGCCGCTTGATGGACAACGCGCTGGCGAACTCGGTTACGCACCACATCGCGGAAACCAGATCGTCCTGGCTGGCGGCGTACCACCGCGCAACGTCGTTGCTGCGCGGCTCCTTCAAAAGCAACGCGACCAGCACGCTCGTATCGACATACACCATCAGTACCGACCGCCACGGCGCAATTCGTCGATGACCGATCGGCCCATTTTCATGGCTTCCCGCGAGGTTTCGAGCTCCCTGGCGAACATCTTGCGGTTCCAGGTCGCCGGCCGGATGGTGAGGCCGCCGTCGGGCGTAAGGCTGGCCTCGACGCGGTCGCCGGCCTTGATGCCGGTTCGCCGGGCGTATTCCGCGGGCAGGCGCAGCGCCAGGCTGTTGCCCCATTTCGCCACTTGCAAGTCCATTCGAGCCCTCCCAAGGATATACGTCAATGTTGATACATTACAGGAGTTTCAAGGCGTACCGCAAGCCCGGCATGCGCGAGACGCCCCGTTTGCCGAAGACCTGCCTATAATGGTGCCACCTTCCCCTTTCTGCCCGGTCCGGGTGAAAGCATGAACCAACTCAAAAACCTCCCTTCCGTAGACCGCCTGCTGTCCGAGGCGGCCCTGCAATCCCTCGTTGCCGAGCACGGCCATCGCGTCGTCAGCGACGCCGTGCGCGCCGAACTCGCCGCCGTGCGCGAGGCGGTGAAGTCCGGCGCCGCGCTGCCCGCGACCGGCGCGATCACAACTGCGGTCGAGCGGCGCGTCGAGCGCCACATGCGCCCGCGCCTGCGGCCGGTGTTCAACCTCACCGGCACCGTGCTGCACACCAATCTCGGCCGCGCCGTGCTGTCCGAGTCCGTCGTCGAGGCCATCGCCCGCGCGGCGCGCTCGCCCTGCGCCCTCGAATACGACCTGGAGACCGGCGGCCGCGGCGATCGCGACGACCTCGTCGAGGGCCTGCTGCGCGAGCTGACCGGCGCCGAGGCCGCCACCGTCGTGAACAACAACGCCGCAGCGGTGTTCCTGCTGCTCAACACCCTGGCGCAGAAAAAGGAAGTCGTCGTCTCGCGCGGCGAGCTGGTCGAGATCGGCGGCGCCTTCCGCGTGCCGGACATCATGCGGCGGGCGGGGGCGAAGCTGGTCGAGGTCGGCACCACCAACCGCACCCACCTGCGCGACTTCGACGAGACGGTCGGCCCGAAGACCGGCCTCGTCATGAAGGTGCACACCAGCAACTACGCCGTGCAGGGCTTCATCGCCACCGTGCCGGAAGCCGAACTGGCGCAGCTCGCGCATGCGCGCGGCGTACCCTTCGTCGTCGACCTCGGCAGCGGCACGCTGGTGAACCTGGAGCAGTGGGGCCTGCCGCACGAGCCGACGCCGCGCGACTCCATCGAGGCCGGCGCCGACCTTGTCACCTTCTCCGGCGACAAGCTGCTCGGCGGGCCGCAGGCCGGCCTGCTGGTCGGCCGCCGCGAACTCATCGCGAAGATCAAGAAAAATCCCCTCAAGCGCGCGCTGCGCGCCGGCAAGCTCACGCTGGCCGCGCTGGAGGCCACGCTGGTGCTCTACCGCGATCCTGAGCGCCTGCCGCAGCGGCTCGAAGCGCTGCGCCTGCTGACCCGTCCCAATGCGGAAATCCGCGCCCAGGCCGAGCGCCTGCTGCCGGCCTGGCAGGCCGCGCTGGCCGGCTGGGCGCTCGACGCCTCCGTCCAACCGACGCTCTCGCAGATCGGCTCCGGCTCGCTGCCGGTCGACCGCCTGCCCAGCTTCGCCCTCGTCGCGCGCCCGCGCGGCAAGCGCTCCGGCGTGCTGCACAAACTGGAGGAGGCGCTGCGGCGCCTGCCCAAGCCCGTCATCGGCCACATCGCGGACGACGCGCTGCGGCTGGACCTGCGTTGCCTGACAGGGGTGGACGAAGCGGTTTTCACGGCTCAGATCGCTTCGCTGACGCAATGAGCTTTTGGTGCTACCTGCTGAGGTGTGCTGATGGTTCCTATTACGCCGGCCATACAGACAATCTCGAACATCGAATTGGCCAGCACCGACAAGGAACATGCGAGGGGTATACGGCTAAGCGGCTTCCGGTGGAACTGGTCTGGTCTCAGGAATTTGTGACCCGCGAGGAGGCTTTGGCGGCTGAACAGCAGATCAAGGGATGGAGCAGGAGAAAGAAGGAAGCCATGATGCGGGGCGACTGGAAAGAAGTGTCGCGGCTTGGGAAGAAGGATTTTTCCAAGCGGGATTTTGGAGTATGAGTGTGGTTCGATACGGCGCTGCGTGCCTACTCACCACGAACGGTAATTACCCGTTCGACCTGAGTAGCCCGCAAATCATGAACAGAAATTCCCCGTTCGCCCTGAGTAGCGCGAAGCGCGTATCGAAGGGCCCGTAAAAATGATCGTCGGCACCGCCGGACACATCGACCACGGCAAGACTACGCTGGTCAAGGCATTGACCGGCGTGGACTGCGACCGCCTGAAGGAGGAGAAGGCGCGCGGCATCACGCTCGACCTCGGCTACGCCTATGCCGACGAGGGACGCCTCGGCTTCGTCGACGTGCCCGGCCACGAGCGGCTGGTGCACAACATGCTGGCCGGGGCCACCGGCATCGATTTCGTCCTGCTGGTGGTAGCCGCCGACGACGGGCCGATGCCGCAGACACGCGAGCACCTTGCCATCGTCGACCTGCTCGGCCTCGGGCGCGGCGCCGTGGCGCTGACCAAGGTCGATGCGGTCGCCGGCGAGCGGCGCGCGGCGGCGCGGGCGGAGATCGCCGCGCTGCTGGCCGGCACCGCGCTGGAAGGCGTGCCGCTGTTCGAGGTGTCGGCAACGAAAGGAGAGGGCATCGAGGCCCTCCATGCGCATCTGCTGGCCGAAGCCGGCCAGCAGGCGGTGCGCGCCGCGGCGGGCGGTTTCCGCCACGCCATCGACCGCTGCTTCACCCTGCAGGGCGTCGGCCTGGTGGTGACGGGCACCGCCTTCTCGGGCAAGGTCACCGTCGGTGATTCAGTGATCGTCACGCCGCCGGGCTTCCCCGCCCGCGTGCGCGGCATCCACGCCCAGGACCGCGATGCCCGGAAAGGCGGGGCAGGCGAGCGCCTCGCGCTCAACCTCGCCGGCGACTTCGGCAAGGAGGACATTACGCGCGGCATGTGGGTCGTCGATCCGGCCCTGCATGCACCGATCAACCGTTTCCATGTTCGCCTGCGCGTGCCCGCCTCGGCGGATGCGCCGATCAAGCACTGGATGCCGGTGCATGTGCATCTCGGTGCGTCAGACATTATCGGACGCGCTGCCCTGCTCGAAGGCGACGCCGCGGCACCGGGCGAAGCCATGCTGGCGGAAATCATTCTGGAGAAACCCGTCGGGGCGTTGTGGGGCGACCATTTCATCCTGCGCGACCAGTCCGCCACGCGCACGATCGGCGGCGGTCGCGTGCTGGACATCTTTCCGCCCTCGCGCCACAAGCGCGCCCCGGAGCGGCTGGAGTACCTGCGCCTGCTCGACCAGGCCGATCCGCAGCCGGCACTGGCGCACGCCCTCGCGCGCCAGATCGCCGGCGTCAACCTCGACCGCTATGCCCTCAACCACAACATCGCCGCCGCCGAGGCGCAGGCGCTGTGGCGCGACATGGGCCTCGTCGTCATCGAGGAGGCGGGCGGCCGCAGCGGCTTCTCGTCGGCCAACTGGCAGGTATTGCGCCAGCGGCTGCTCGATGCGGCGCGCGCCGAGCACGAACGCGCCCCCGACATGATCGGCGTCGAGCGCGACCGCCTGCGGCGGCTGGCGCTGCCGACGCTGTCCCGCGCCGCCTTCGACAGACTGACTTTCGAACTCCTCGCATCGAATGAACTGGCGCAGAGCGGCAGCTGGCTGCACCTGCCCGAGCACCGCGCCGTGCTCGCCGCCACTGATGCCGATCTCTGGAATACGCTGAAGCCCCTGCTGGAGGCCGAGCCCTACGGCCCGCCGCGAGTGCGCGACATCGCCAAGGCCACCGGCATCGCCGAGGAGACCGTGCGCGGCCTGTTGAAGCGCGTCGCCCGCGTCGGCCAGGTCTATCCCGTGGCGCACGACCACTACTTCGCGGCGGCGGCGGTGGCCGACCTCGCCGGACGCGTCGCCCGCCTGTGCGCCCGCGACGGCACCGCCCGCGACGGCACCGCCCGCGCGGCCGAGCTGCGCGACGAGATCGGCGGCGGACGCAAGGTCGCCATCCACATCCTCGAATTCTTCGACCGCGTCGGTTACACTCGCCGCGTGCGCGACGAACACGCCCTGCGCGGCGGTGAAAGCGAAAGGCAGTGGGTCTTATGAGCAATGGAAGAGATCGCACCCCGGTGGGGCGCTCGGACTTCAAATCCGGGAGGGGCGGCCAAGCGGTCCCTGGTGGGTTCGACTCCCACTCTCTTCCGCCAAATATAATCCCCCCCGGCCCCCCTTTTGCGACCGAAGGGAATCCCTGTGGGACAAAGGGGGGAACGCAAGGAAGCCCCCCTTTGAAAAAGGGTGGTTGGGGGGATTTCAGCGGCCGTCGCAAAGAAAACCATGGCAACTGAAACCTTCAAAGGCAGCGTGCCCGCCAACCTCCTCTACGACACCCGCTACGACATGTGGGTGCGGCGCGAGGGCGGAGACGTCGTCATCGGCGCCACCAGTTTCGGCCTGCACCTGGCCGGCGAGGTGATCGCCTTCACGCCCAAGCCGACCGGCGCCGAGGTGGCGGCGGGGCGCGGCCTCGGCACCGTCGAATCCGCCAAGACCGTGCTCGCCGTGCATTCCCCTGTGGCATTCCGCCTCGACACGCCGAATGAAGACGCCGAGGAGCGGCCCGATCTCATCAACCGCGATCCCTACGGCGCGGGCTGGTTGGCGCGCGGCGCGCCGCTCGACTGGGAGGCCGATATCGCACGCCTCGTCGATGCGGCGGCCTACGTCGAACACATCCGTGCCATCGAACCTGAAGCGGTGATCGAATCTTGAATCCACGCAGCAAACTCGCTATCCTCGTCTGGTCGCTGTCGCCCGAGCGCCCCGAGCTGGCCGCCGCGCCTTTCGTGTACGCAGTCACGGCGGTAGCGATGGACTGCGAGGTGGAGATCCATTTCGCCGGCACCGCTGTGAAGCTGCTCGAGCCGGGCGTTGCGGAGGACATGTATTCCTCGCCTGGCCGCGAGCGCTCGATCCACGACTTCATGCGCGACGCCTCCGGGCGCGGCGTGAAGTTCCTCGTCTGCCAGATGGCCTTCCACGCCCACGGCCTGGTTGACCGGCCCCTCATCCCGGAGTATTCAGGAGCGGCGGGTGCCGCGGCCTTCGTCGCGCGCACCCTCGACCCGGAATGGAGCACCATGATTTTCTAGTCGTACCCAACCCCAACAGAGGAGAGACCAAAATGAAAATGACCCTGATCACCGCCGCCTCCGCCGCCGTCCT
The DNA here is from genome assembly GCA_016214145.1 of Rhodocyclales bacterium. Lineage (GTDB taxonomy): Bacteria > Pseudomonadota > Gammaproteobacteria > Burkholderiales > Rhodocyclaceae > Desulfobacillus. Next base: position 321,887 of record JACRPA010000002.1, on the reverse strand, counting down.
GCTGTCCGCCTGCGCCGGCCACCACCATGGCCCGTCCGCCGAGGCCAAGCTGGCCCCGACCCAGGGCCACACCACCACCGGCACCGTCGTCTTCAGGCAGATGGGCCATGACGTCGAGGTGACGGCTCACGTCGCCGGCCTTACCCCCGGCGCGCACGGCTTCCACATCCACGAGAAGGGCGACTGCAGCGCGCCCGACGGCACCAGCGCCGGCGGCCACTTCAACCCCGGCGGCCATCCGCACGGCCACCCGCAGCAGGGGCCGCACCACGCCGGCGACATGCCGATGCTGGAGGCCGACGCCTATGGCAACGCCAGGCTCGTCGCCGTATTGCAGGGACTGACTTTTGAAGGCGCTTCAGGGATTCTCGGCCGTGGCGTCATCGTCCACGCCGCGCCCGACGACTTCAAGACCCAGCCCACCGGCAACTCCGGCGCGCGCATGGCCTGCGGCGTGATCGTCAAGCGGTAGCGCTCGTCATTCCCGCGAAGGCGGGAATCCAGGGCCCTAGCGGGGCGTCTTCAGGAACCAGTCGAGCGCCTGCTCCACGTTGCGGGGATTGCGGTGGAACCCGCCGTGGTTCCCGGCCGCATCCTCCGTGATCCGGGCATCGGCGCCGCGCTGCGCCAGCCAGTCGCGTGTGCGGCGCATGGCGGGACAGCCGTCTCGATCCGGGTTGGGATCGCCGCCGCCGCAATACAGCCACCAGCGCGTGCCGGCGTAGGGCGTAGTACCCAGGCGTCCGCTGTCGATGTCGCGGTTGGCGGGAAAATCCGCCGCCATGCCGCCGGCGTTGGCGATCACCGCGCGGAAGAGGGGATTCGACAGGTTCGCATCGAAGGCCACCAGCGCATAGAGATTCGCCGAGCCGCGCGAGAAGCCGTGCAGCAGCGCCGTCTCCCGCGTCGCGCCGGCGCGACGCATCAGGTGCTCCAGTTCGCGCCGCAACTCGCGCGGCTGGTAGTAATCCTCCATGCGCTGGCCGCCGCCGAACCACCACTGCAGGGCGACGATGCCGAGGTTGTTGCGCTCGGCGAAGGGCTGCCACAGCACGATCTCGTCGTAGGCCCAGCTCGCGCTGCCGTGCAGGGTGACGATCCAGCCCGCCGGCGGTTTTCCCGCCGGCTGCCAGATCAGGCCGAAGCTGCGGCTGTCGGATGTGTTCACCAGCTTCGCGCCGAGCCGCTCCGCCGCCGCCACGCGCTGCGGCGTCTGCATCCGCGCGCGTGAAATCAGTTCACTCGCATTCGCCGCTGGCGGTGCGAGTTGCGGCTTGCCATCTTGGGGCCGCATCGGCTGCGCGCCGGCGGCGACAGGCAGAAGCAGGCAGGCGAGCAAAGTCAGGATGTGGGCGCGGCGGATCATGACCGTTTCCTCTTCGTCGTCTTCTCCGGCAGCGTCACCACGAATTCCAGGCTGTCGTCCACCCATCGCTTCAGGTCGCGGTCCTCCTCGAAGCCGGGTGGGTCGACGAAGACGTAGCCCTTCATCGGCCGGCCGGTGAAGTCCATCACTCGCGCATGCGGCCGGCGCAGCGCCTTGTCGTAGGCCGCCGGCCCGACGCGCGCCATCAGCGCCTCGCCGACGATGCCGACGAACATGTGGCCGCGCGAAAGCAGGCACAGCCCGCCGAACATCTTCTTCTCGGCGATGCCGGCGTGTTCGGGGAGGAGTTCGCGCAGGCGCTCGGCCAGGCCTTCGTCGTAAGCCATGGGGCCGCCTACTGCATCGAGTGCAGGCCGATCATGTTGCCTTCCGTGTCGACGACCAGCACGATGAAGCCGTACTGGCCGATGGACATCTTTTCCTTCTGGATGCGGCCGCCGGACTTGGCGGCCTTAGCCGCCTCGACCGCGCAGTCGGCGCACTTGAAATACACCAGCACGCTGTTGCCGCCCGAGGGAAAGCCCGTCATCTTCACCAGCGCGCCGGTCGCGCCGTATTCCTCCGACCCCATGGGGAAAGCCCACATCTCCATGTCCGGGCCGCCGAGCTGGGTCAGCGTCACGCCGAACACCGACTCGTAGAACGCCCTGGCGCGCGGCATGTCCTGCACGTAGATCTCGAACCAGTCGACCGGATTGTCCATGATCGTTCCTCCTCGAAGGCGCGGCTGGGGCAGCCGCAAGCCGCCATGTTGCTACCGCCCGCCGGATACGTCCAGTATCGCGCCGGTGGAATACGAGGCCTCGTCGGAGAGCAGCCACAGGATGGCCTTTGCCACTTCTTCGGGCTGCCCTCCGCGCAGCATGGGCACGGCCGACTTGACGCGATCCACCCGCCCCGGCTCGCCGCCGTCGGCGTGGATGTCGGTGTAGATCACGCCCGGCCGCACGGCATTGACGCGGATGCCTTCGGCGGCGACCTCCTTGGCGAGGCCGAGGGTGAAAGTGTCGATGGCGCCCTTCGACGCCGCGTAATCGACGTACTCGTTCGGCGAGCCCAGGCGGGACGCGGCCGAGGAGAGGTTGACGATCGCGCCGCCCGATCCGCCGTGGCGGGTCGACATCCGCCGCACCGCCTCGCGCGCGCACAGGAAACTGCCGATGACGTTCGCGGCCAGCACGCGCGACAGGCGGCCGGCATCCATCTCCTTGACGCGCATGTGCCGCTCAAGGATGCCCGCGTTGTTGACCAGCGCCGTCACGCGCCCCAGCGCCGCATCCACCCGTTCGAACAGCCGCAGCACATCGGCCTCGACCGCGACATCCGCAGCCACGGCCATCGCCTTGCCGCCGGCCTGCGCGATCTCCCGCACGACCGCCTCCGCGGCCGGCTGGTTGCGCAGGTAGGAAATGCACACCGCGTAGCCCTCGGCCGCCGCCAGCCGCGCCGTCGCCGCGCCGATGCCGCGACTGCCGCCGGTGACGATCATGATCCTGTTCATGAGGGAACTCCGTTGCCTATCAGGGGTTTTGCAGAAATATCGACACCGTTGCCTTTAAGTGGCAGCATCGCCGTATCGCGCAGACTGACTATCGAATGCTTACCTTGGTTCGGGCAACTTTTCCTCAAGCGCCCTGATGAATTGCGGGGGGAATGCCATGGCGCCAAGCGAACGCGCCTTCCTGACTTTCTCCCAGGCATCTGCATAGCGCCCCTCGAAATAGAGGGAGCGTGCCCAGCCTCGCCACGAATTAGGATAAGCCGGGTCGAGTTTGGCGCTCTCTTCGTAGCGCTGGTTCGCCAGCGAGAAGTACTTGGACCTCTCGTTGATGTTGTCCGAGCCAGTACGATAGGCCTTGACCGAGTAGGCGGTGGCGGTGTCGGCGAGCAGCGCGACTTTCTGGTATTCGTCGTCGACAAGCTGGCATGCCTTTTCCAGATGATTGAGGGATTCATCCAGCTGACCTCGCTCCAGCAGCACACGTCCGAAGCCCCAATAGGCCCGAAAGCTGTTCGGGTTGAGCAGCCACGACTGGTTATACCGTCGCATGGCGTAGTCGAGATTGCCCTCGCTCATGAACTTGTCGCCCTGCAGCCACCACGCGATGCTGGCCTTTTCGCGGCCTCCAAGGCCCTCCGAAGCCTGCTTGACGAAATCCTCGTCCGCGCGCTTGAGCTCCTCGGGCCGCTCGATTTCAGGTTGCCCATACATCGGGATGTTGTCGATGCGCATGCCCCCGGATGCAATGACGCAACCTGACAGGAGGAGAGCGGCGAGGCCAAAATTACAACGGGCAATAAACACAAGCTTCTTGTTCATGACGGTGAATTGACTAGAGTTGGTTTGCCTTCTGTCTTAGCTGCGAAGCTTCGCCGGGCATTTGCAATTTGTCGTATTCGTCGGCGTACTTGCTCAAGATGAGCTTGACCACGGCTCTTTCGTTGCCGGCATAGCTGTCGGCGATTGGAAGGAGTCTGGAAAGTAGCGGCCATGCGTCTTTGAACCTGCCTTGCTCTCCAACGACGATAGCCAGGTCAGCCAGGCGTCGACCGATTTTGGCCTGATCCGGATTCGGAAGCGATTCCTGAATCTGCAGTGAAGCCCTGTAGTATTCCTCGGCCTCTTCGTACTTGCGGAGCTGCTTCTTGATTCTGGCCAGGTTGTACATCTCCTGAGACTCCAACTCCGGACCGAGATTCCCGATGCGTACATTGATCAGGGCGCGACGGCATGCCTCTTCGGCAACGCTCAATTGGCCATTGCGTTCGGCTTCCGCGCACGTTTGCGCATACCGATCCATGGTCACGCGGTTGAGCGGATTCGCGCATCCACCAAGCAACGCGCCGATGAAAGAGATCAATACCAACCGCCTCATGTTTTCTCCGATTGGAAGGTTGAACATCAAAGTGTTTGCCGGCTGGCAAGCCGGTTAATCCGGGCAATGATCATAGGGTTCCATTTCCCCGGAGGATGGGAAAAATCTCGTATTGTCAGCGTTTCGCGATCTGACGTAGAGAACTACGCATTGGCCGACAGCGAACGATCCCGGCGAATCGATTTCGACTGGTTCGCGGTTAGGGATGGTCAAGGTAAATACCTGGGTTGAGTAAGATCTGCTTGTTACGAAATTAGTTGGCACCAGGAGGTCAACATGCTTGAACGGTATGGTGGCAATCATACGGCCGGATTTTTCGCGATCAACGGCTTCAACCTTCACGACTCGTGCAGGAAACGCAACAACATCCGGTTCCGATTTAATGCTTGGTACGCCCGAGCATGCGGTTGCGATAGGAATTATTGCCAGGTAATGGAGTGTGCGCACTAGTGAGAATTCCTCGATGAGAAGGCCCAATGTTTGAAATCACCGGCGCTGCGCTGCTTCATCGCGCAGCGCCGGTGGCCCGCAGGGTTGGGCGGGAATGGAACGAACTTGAGCGTCATTGGTCCTGGCCGGGAAGCTTTCCGGTTGCGAGAAAGGCCAGTTCCTCTTCGGTAGGCGGTAACTGGGCCACTATCCAACGGGCACGGTGGGCCAAGTGAGAACCAACCAAGACACAAAATTGCATTTCGATGCAACCTTCCAGAGCACGGGTCTCGATCTTGGCGGGAACTTGATTGAGCCCGAGTTGGGCGAGCAAGGCCTCGGCAGGGCCACGACTCGAAAACACTTTGAATTCTTCCCAGCGGTCGGAAGCGCTCATGTGTGACTGGACTGGCAGGTTTGAACGTGTGGGCATTACTGGAGCTTTCCAAAGAACTCAGTAACGTCAAAGTAAACTTTACGTGTTTGTCCATCCGGCGTCTCGATCTCGAGTAAATCATACAATCGCTCGCCACGTGCGACGAGACTTTGTGCCTTTCGCTTATAACCGGGAAATTGGTTGATAAGCCATGTGTATTCAGCACGGACGCCTGAGAAACCGTCTTTAGCAGTGTTCATGTGCAACCAATAACACGAAGAAGGCGTAGAAACCGCCGCCAATCAAACAGACTTTTTAGAATATACCATCTGGTTAGTCTGTTCAGACGAACCTGCCGGCAATGTTGCCGCCTGAAGAAGAAATACCGCCGGGAAAAGTCAGTCCCTGTGGGACGGCGGGCAGGACGAGGCTTCCGGGGAGGGGGGCTGTTGCAGTATGTCTCTGTGTGCGACTTCGAGCCGTGCCGGCGGCAGCGGGCGGTAGCCTTCGGCGCGGCCGGTGATTTCCTGCCAGAGTTCGTCGAGGGGGATTTTTCTTTCGCGGTCTCAGCGAAATACCGATTACCGACGCCCGCAGGCCACCGGCCAGACGGTTTTGCTGCCCGCAGGAAACAGGCTGCCGTCCTCTCCGACAATGCCGGGGTGGACGGTGCGGCGCACTTCGGGCAGTGCGCGCACTTCGGACAGGTCGCGGATGTCCCGCAGGTAGAGGATGAGAGGGTCGTCGAGCTGCTTGCCCTTGCCGCTGACCAGCCAGCCGGCGTGGCCGAGCCGCCGGCCGAGCACGGACTTGGCGGCGACGGCGCCGAGCAGGCCGTGGGTCAGCGGGTCCATTTGGCAGGGGTGCGGGATTCGGCGGCTTGATAGACCTCGTCATCACGCCGCGCGCCGATCGCGATGATAAGCACCTCGACGCGCTTGCCGTCCACGCGGTAGACGATCCGGATGTTGCCCGTCCTGATACGGCGGCAGCCCGAGAGGATTCCACGCAACGGCTTGCCGGCCTTGTCCGGCTCGCCGTGAAGGATGCGTTCCTCGATCACCGAGAGGGCTCGGCGGGCGCCGACAGTACCCAACAGCGTCAGGTCTTCGGCGACTTCGGGGTGATAGATGACGCTCCAGGCCATTACTTGGCGAAGCGTTTCATCATTTCAGCGTGGGGAATGGCTTTCTTGCGGTCGAAGCTCTGCAGTCGCTCGCGCGCGACGGCCTCGATGCGCAGGTCTTCGATTTCGTCGATCAGGGCTTCATATGCGGCGACGGGCATCATCACCGCGGCTGGTGCGTTGTTGCGCATCACGACGTACTTGTCCTGCTCGCCGGATTCGAGCCTCTCGAAGACCTCCTTCGCCGAACGGACAAGGTCGGTGACGGAAAGGGCCTGGTTGGAGCGATCAAGCAGGGTGGACATGGCGTACCTCGATTCAGGAGAATGACTGATTATAAGCAAACTATAATCATTTTTCAATCATGCACAAAATGTTCTGCGCAAACAGGGTTTCGATGATTTGAACCCTGGACTCCCGCTTGCGCGGGAGTGACGGGGTGGGGGTTGCCCGGCCCTTCGATACGCCCTCTGCGCGGGCTACTCAGGGCGAACGGCTGCTAGGCCTTCAGCCTGGCGTCGAGGTGCGGCGCGACGATCTGCAGCAGCTGCACGAAGACCTTCGGGTTGCCGCCGACGATGTTGCCGGTTTCGAGGAAGTTCTGTTCGCCGCGGAGGTCGCCGACGAGGCCGCCGGCTTCGGTGATGAGCAGCGCGCCGGCCGCCATGTCCCAGGGCGAGAGGCCGAGCTCCCAGAAGCCGTCGATGCGGCCGGCGGCGACCCAGGCGAGGTCGAGCGCCGCCGCGCCGGGGCGGCGCACGCCGGCGGTCTTGTGCATCATGTCGCGGAAGATGCCGAGGTAGGCGTCGACATGCTCGAAGTAGCGGAAGGGGAAGCCGGTGCCGACCAGCACCTCGTTGAGCTTGACGCGCTTCGAGACGCGGATGCGCCGCTCGTTGAGGTAGGCGCCGCCGCCCTTGCTGGCGGTGAACAGCTCGTTCCTGGTCGGGTCGTAGACGACGGCATGCTGCAGCACGCCCTTGTGCGCCTGGGCGATGGACACCGCGTACTGCGGGAAGCCGTGGATGAAGTTGGTGGTGCCGTCGAGCGGGTCGATGATCCAGACGTAGTCCGAGTCGCCGGAGGCGCCGGACTCCTCTGCTAGAATCGCATGGTTCGGATACGCCTCGTGCAGCACGCCGATGATGGCCTCCTCGGCGGCCTTGTCGACCTCGGTGACGAAATCCTTGTCGCGCTTGGCGCTGACCTTGATCTGTTCGACGTCGCGCGAGGCGCGGTTGATGATGCCGCCGGCGCGGCGCGCGGCCTTGATGGCGATGCTGAGTGTCGGGTTCATGGGCGTCCGATTGTTCAATGAGCGCGCCGGGGTTCTCTGGTGCTTCGATACGGCGGCGGGGCCGCCTACTCAGCACGAACGGTGGGTATTTTGCCGTTCGCCCTGAGTAGCGCGAAGCGCGTATCGAAGGGCATCCTGTCAGCCCCGGCGAAGAAGGCGGCATTTTAACTGAACTCTTATCCCGTGCTCGAACGAATCCGCATCGTCCTCTCCCATACCAGCCACCCCGGCAACATCGGCGCTGTCGCGCGCGCGATGAAGACGATGGGGCTGTCGCAGTTGTACCTGGTGAACCCGGTTGCCGATCCCGACGGCGTTGGGCGCGCCCGTTCCTCGAATGCGCGCGACGTGCTGGAGGGCGCTGTCGTCTGCCAGTCCCTGGAGCAGGCGCTGGCCGGCACGGTGCTCGCCGCGGCGATGACGGCGCGCCAGCGGGAGATGGCGCCGCCGCCGAAGTGGGCGCGCGAGGCCGCGCCGGAGATCGTCAGCGCCGCCGCGCACGGCCCGGTGGCGCTGGTCTTCGGCAACGAGACGGCGGGGCTCTCCAACGAGGAGCTGGCGCTGTGCCCCATGCCGGTGATGATCCCGACCAACCCGGACTATTCCTCGCTCAACCTCGGCTCAGCGGTTCAGGTGATGTGCTACGAGCTGCGCCTGGCGGCGATCGCGCCGGGCGCGCCGCCGGCGCCGGAGATGGAACCAGCCGGCTTCGAGGAAATCCGCCGTTTCTACGAGCATCTCGAAGCGGCGATCACGCAGAGCGGCTTCCTCGATCCGGCCCACCCCAAGCGCCTGATGCCGCGCCTGCGCCGCCTGTTCGACCGCGTCGGGCTGGAGAAGGACGAGGTCAGCCTGCTGCGCGGCATGCTGAAGACCTTCATGAAACCCGGCAATAAAGTTGACTAAAACCGAGGGGTTTTCTATCATTTCAGCGTTTTCTGATGGAGCTGATTGATGTTTGCCCGCCTGCGCGAAGACATCGCCTGCGTTTTTGACCGTGATCCCGCCGCCCGCACGACCTGGGAGGTGCTGACCTGCTATCCGGGCCTGCACGCGCTGATCTATCACCGATTCAACCATTGGTTGTGGGGTCTTGGCCTGAAATGGCTGGCACGGCTCGGTTCCAACGTCGCGCGGTGGATGACAGGCATCGAGATCCATCCCGGCGCAACGATCGGCCGCCGCTTCTTCATCGACCACGGCATGGGCGTGGTGATCGGCGAGACGGCGGTGATCGGCGACGATTGCACGCTGTATCACGGCGTTACGCTGGGCGGCACGTCCTGGAGCAAGGGCAAACGTCATCCGACGCTGGAGCGCGGCGTGGTCATCGGCGCCGGCGCCAAGGTGCTCGGCCCCATCACGCTGGGCGAGGAGGCGAGGATCGGCTCCAATGCCGTGGTGGTGCGCGATGTGCCGGCGGGGGCGACGGCGGTGGGCATCCCGGCGCGCATCATCGAGGATCGCAAGGAGATCGACCGGGAGATCAAGGCCGGCCAGATGGGCTTCTCGGCCTATGCCGTGACGCTGAACGAGGACGACCCCTTGTCCAAGGCAATACATGGCCTGCTTGACCATGCGGTCGATACGGATAAACGGATAGAACGCCTGATAAAACTTCTGGAGCGTTCCGGCGTGGATTTGTCCGACGAGCTGGCTACGGCGGATAAATTCGATCCACAGTACTTGAGCAAAATAGTTGACTGAACTAATCGGGCTTTGTATAGTCGACTAAATTATTCAGGTATTAGGCGCACCAGCGCCACTTTGGAGAGGACCCAACCATGAGACTGACGACTAAAGGCCGGTTTGCAGTGACGGCAATGATCGACCTGGCCCAGCGCCAGGCCAACGGGCCGGTGACGCTGGCGGGCATCAGCGAGCGCCAGAAGATTTCCCTGTCCTACCTCGAGCAGCTGTTCGGCAAGCTGCGCCGCCACAGCATCGTGGCGAGCGTGCGCGGGCCCGGCGGCGGCTATCGCCTGGCGCGCGCCATGAACGAGGTGACCGTCGCCGACATCATCGCGGCGGTGGATGAGCCGCTCGACGCCACCAACTGCGGCGGCCGCGAGAACTGCCAGGACGAGCACCGCTGCATGACCCACGACTTGTGGACCAACCTCAACAAGCGCATGCACGAGTATCTCGCCTCGGTGTCGCTGTACGACCTGGTGAACCAGCCGAAGGCCAAGGCCATCGCGGCCTCGGTGGCGATCGACGACCGCCTGCGCGGCTCGCGGCGCGACAACGCGGTGGTGTCCGCCTGATACTACACGCGAGCCATGTTCGCCCCGGCCTACCTCGACCACAACGCCACCACGCCGCTCGATGCGCGCGTGCTGGAGGCGATGCTGCCGTTCCTGACGGAACGCTACGGCAACGCATCGAGCCGCCACGAGTACGGCCGCGCGGCGCGCGCCGCCATCGACACGGCGCGCCAGCAGGTGGCGGCGGCGGTGGGGGCGCATCCGACCGAGGTGGTGTTCACCAGCGGCGGTTCGGAGGCCAACAATCTTTTCATCAAGGGCGCGGCGGCCTGCCTGAAGCCTGGAACCATTGCGGTGTCGGCCATCGAGCACCCTTGCGTACGCGAGCCGGCGGCCGACCTGAAGCGCCTAGGCTGGGACGTGCATGAGATCGCCGTGGATGCCGAGGGCCGTATTGCGGAGACTGACTTTTCCGCGGCGCTGTCCAAGCCGGCGAAGCTGGTGTCGGTGATGCTCGCCAACAACGAGACCGGCGTGCTGCAGGACATCCCCGCCCTGGCGGCGCAGGCGAAGGTGGCGCGCGCCTGGTTCCACACCGACGCGGTGCAGGCGCTGGGCAAGGTGAAAATCGACTTTCGCGCGCTGAACGCCGCCGGCGTGAACGCGCTAACGGTTTCCGCGCACAAGATCTACGGGCCGCAGGGCGCCGCGGCGCTGGTGCTGGACAAGCGGGTGGAGCTGAAGCCGCTGATTTCCGGCGGCGGCCAGGAGCGCAACCTGCGCTCCGGCACGGAGAACGTGGCGGCCATCGTCGGTTTCGGCGCCGCCTGCGAGCTGGCGACGGCGCGGCTGGAAGCCGATGCCGCACGACTGACGGACCTGCGCAGCCGGCTGGAGCAGGGCCTGGCGCTGCTGGAGACGCAGATATTCAGCCGCAATGCGCCGCGCCTGCCGAACACGACATTTTTTGCAGTGGCGGGCATCGACGGCGAGACCCTGGTGGCGCAGCTGGATCGCGCCGGCTACGCGGTGGCGAGCGGTTCGGCCTGCTCGAGCGTCTCGCCCGAGCCCTCGCACACGCTGCTGGCGATGGGCGTCGAGGCGGGCATGGCGAAGAGCGCGCTGCGCGTCTCGCTCGGCCGCGGCAATACGGAAGAGGATGTCGCGCGCTTTTTGCAGGCGCTCGACGAGACGACAAGAAAACTGAAAGGGCTGGCCGCGGTGGCGGCATGAGAATGTAGGTTTGTGTAGGTCGGGCTTCAGCCCGACTTGGGCCGCTGCTGTCGGGCTGAAGCCCGACCTACGGAATGAAACGATTGGAGAGAAAAATGCTGAAATTTCCCATCTACCTCGATTACTCCGCGACGACCCCGGTCGATCCGCGCGTGGCCGAGCAGATGATTCCCTATCTGGTCGAAAAATTCGGCAACCCCGCCTCGCGCTCGCATGCCTACGGCTGGGAGGCGGAAAAGGCGGTCGAGGACGCGCGCGAGAATGTCGCCGCGCTGGTCAACGCCGACCCGAAGGAGATCGTGTGGACCTCCGGCGCGACCGAATCGAACAACCTCGCCATCAAGGGCGCGGCCTTCTTCTACCAGGGCAAGGGCAAGCACCTCATCACGGTGAAGACCGAGCACAAGGCGGTGCTCGACACCACGCGCGAGCTGGAGCGGCAGGGCTTCGAGGTGACCTATCTCGACCCGCTGGAGAACGGCCTGGTCGACCTGGAGCAGTTCAAGGCGGCCATTCGGCCGGATACCATCCTCGCCTCGGTGATGTATGTGAACAACGAGATCGGCGTCATCCAGCCCATCGAGCAGATGGGCGAGATCTGCCGCGCCAAGGGCGTCGTCTTCCACGTCGACGCGGCGCAGGCGACCGGCAAGGTGGCGATCGACCTCGGCAAGCTGAAGGTGGACCTGATGTCCTTCTCGGCGCACAAGACCTACGGCCCGAAGGGCATCGGCGCCCTCTACGTGCGGCGCAAGCCGCGCATCCGCCTGGAAGCGCAGATGCACGGCGGCGGCCACGAGCGCGGCATGCGCTCCGGCACCCTGCCGACGCACCAGATCGTCGGCATGGGCAAGGCCTTCCGCCTGGCGCGCGAGGAGATGGCCAGCGAGAACGAGCGCATCCGCATGCTGCGCGACCGCCTGTGGAAGGGCCTCACCGACATCGAGCAGGTCTTTCTCAACGGCGACCTGGAGCAGCGCGTGCCGCACAACCTGAACATCAGCTTCGCCTTCGTCGAGGGCGAGTCGCTGATGATGGCGATCAAGGACGTGGCGGTGTCCTCCGGCTCGGCCTGCACCTCGGCCAGCCTGGAGCCGTCCTACGTGCTGCGCGCGCTCGGCCGCCAGGACGAGCTGGCGCACAGCTCGATCCGCTTCACCATCGGCCGCTTCACGACGGTCGAGGAAATCGACTACACGATCCAGCTCCTGCACCGGCAGATCGGCAAGCTGCGCGAAATGTCGCCGCTGTGGGACATGTACAAGGAAGGCATCGACCTGAACACGGTGCAATGGGCAGCACATTGATGCAGGTCGGGCTTTAGCCCGACAACGGCGGCCCAAGTCGGCCTGAAGGCCGACCTGCAGCCGACCTGCGGAATTCAGAACGGAGGTTTTATGTCCTACAGCAACAAGGTTCTCGAACACTACGAACATCCGCGCAACGTCGGCGCCTTCGACAAGGAAGAGGACGGCGTCGGTACCGGCATGGTCGGCGCGCCAGCCTGCGGCGACGTGATGAAGCTGCAGATCAAGGTGAACAAGGAGGGCGTCATCGAGGACGCCAAGTTCAAGACCTACGGCTGCGGCTCGGCCATCGCCTCCAGCTCGCTCGTCACCGAATGGGTGAAGGGCAAGACGGTGGATCAGGCGCTGGAGATCAAGAACACGCAGATCGCCGAGGAACTGGCCCTGCCACCGGTTAAAATACATTGTTCGATCCTGGCCGAGGACGCCATCAAGGCGGCCGTGGCGGATTACAAGAAGAAGCACGAATCGTAAAGCGAGGGCATATGACGGTCACTTTGACTGAAAGGGCGGCGAAGCACGTGGCCAACTTCATCGCCAAGCGCGGCAAGGGCGTCGGCGTGCGCATCGGCGTGAAGACCTCGGGCTGCTCTGGCATGTCGTACAAGCTGGAGTTCGCCGACGAGGCGGCGCCGGAGGATCTCGTCTTCGAGAGCCACGGCGTCAAGGTGCTGGTCGATCCGAAGAGCCTGCCGTACGTCGACGGCACAGAGCTGGATTTCGCGCGCGAGGGCCTCAACGAGGGGTTCAAGTTCAACAACCCCAACGTCAAGGATCAGTGCGGCTGCGGGGAAAGCTTCAACGTCTGATCGTGATCCCGGATTTCAGCCAGGATTTCTTCGCGCTGTTCGGCCTCAGGCGCGCCTACCATATCGACGCGGCGAAGCTCGACCAGGCCTATCACGAGATGCAGGGCAGGGTTCACCCGGACCGCCACGCCCATTTGCCAGAGACCGAGCGGCGCCTGTCCATGCAGTGGGCGACGCAGGTTAACGAGGCCTACCGCACGCTGAAGAAGCCGCTCCTGCGGGCGCACTACCTGCTGCGGCTGGCCGGCGCCGAGACCGACCACGAGAACAACACGGCGATGTCGCCGGCGTTCCTCATGGAACAGATGGAATGGCGCGAGGCGGTGGCCGAGGCGCGCGCCGCCGGCGAGCACCACGAGCTGGAAAAGCTGATGCAGCGCCTCGAGAAGCACGGCGGCGAGATTCTCGCCGAAATCGAGCACAGCCTCGACGCGAAGAAGGATTACGCGGCGGCGGCCGACGCGGTGCGCCGCCTGATGTTCATCGAGAAGCTGGAACACGAAATAGAAGACGCGCTTGAAGCGCTGGAAAACCAATGAACGGCAAAGTCCGTCGTCCCCGCGAAAGCGGGGACCCAGCATTTGAATCTGGATTCCCGCTTTCGCGGGAATGACGGAGCCCCGCCGAAAGCTGACTAATGGCGCTACTGCAGATCACCGAGCCCGGCATGTCCGCCGCGCCGCACCAGCACAAGCTGGCGGTGGGCATCGACCTGGGCACCACCAATTCGCTCGTCGCCACCGTGCGCAACGGCATCGCCGTGGTGCTCAGCGACGAGAACGGCCGCGGCCTGCTGCCCTCCATCGTGCACTACAAGCCCGACGGCGGCGTCGATGTGGGCTATGCGGCGCAGGGCGCCCAGGCCACCGACCCGCGCAACACCATCGTCTCGGTGAAGCGCTTCATGGGGCGCGGCCTGAAGGACGTCTCCCACATCGAGTCGATGCCCTACGACTTCCTCGACGCCGAGGGCATGGTGCGCTTGCGCACCGTGGCCGGCGTGAAGAGCCCGGTGGAGGTCTCGGCGGACATCCTCAGGGTGCTGCGCGTCCGCGCCGAGGCGAGCCTGGGCGGCGATCTGGTCGGCGCGGTCATCACCGTGCCGGCCTATTTCGACGACGCCCAGCGCCAGGCCACCAAGGACGCGGCCAAGCTGGCCGGGCTGAACGTGCTGCGCCTGCTCAACGAGCCGACGGCGGCGGCGATCGCCTACGGCCTCGACAACGCCTCCGAGGGCGTCTATGCCGTCTTCGACCTCGGCGGCGGCACCTTCGACATCTCCATCCTGAAACTCTCGCGCGGCGTCTTCGAGGTGCTGGCCACCAACGGCGACGCGGCGCTCGGCGGCGACGACTTCGACCAGCGCGTCTATTGCTGGATCCTCGACGACGCGAAGATCCGCTTCCCCAGCATCGAGGACACGCGCCGCCTGCTGCTCAAGGCGCGCGAGGCCAAGGAGATGCTGACCTCCCACGACGAGGCGCCGATCCACGCCGAGCTGGGCACCGGCGAGCAGGTCGACCTGACCCTGAAGATCGAGACTTTCGCCGACATGACGAAGACCCTGATCTCGAAGACCCTCGGTCCGACGCGCAAGGCGCTGCGCGACGCCGGCCTGACGGTGGACGACATCAAGGGCGTCGTGATGGTCGGCGGCGCCACGCGCATGCCGCAGGTGCAGCGCGCCGTGGCCGAATACTTCAGGCAGGAGCCGCTGACCAACCTCGATCCGGAGAAGGTCGTGGCGCTGGGCGCGGCCATGCAGGCCAACGTGCTGGCCGGCAACCGCGCCGGCGCCGACGACTGGCTGCTGCTCGACGTCATCCCGCTCTCGCTTGGTCTGGAGACGATGGGCGGCCTCACCGAGAAGGTGATCCCGCGCAACTCCACCATCCCCATTGCCAAGGCGCAGGAGTTCACCACCTTCAAGGACGGCCAGACGGCGATGAGCTTCCACGTCGTGCAGGGCGAGCGCGAGCTGATCGCCGACTGCCGTTCGCTGGCCAAGTTCGAGTTGCGCGGCATCCCGCCCATGGTGGCGGGGGCGGCGCGCATCCGCGTCACCTTCCAGGTCGACGCCGACGGCCTGCTGGCGGTGTCGGCGCGCGAGATGACCTCGGGCGTCGAGGCCTCCATTTCCGTGAAGCCCTCCTACGGCCTCTCCGACGACGAGATCGCCGGCATGCTGAAGGAGTCGATCGAGCACGTCGGCGACGATGTGCAGGCGCGCAACCTGCGCGAGCAGCAGGTCGAGGCGCAGCGCCTGGTTGAGGCCGTCGAGGCGGCGCTCGCCGCGGACGGCCGCCTGCTGCGCGCCGGGGAGCGCGCCGACATCGACGAGGAGATCGCCTCGCTGAGGAAGCGCATCGCCGGCAGCGACCATCGCGCCATCAAGGCCGGCATCGATTCGCTCAACGCCGCCACGCAGGACTTCGCCGCCCGCCGCATGGACCAGGGCATCAAGCGCGCGCTTACCGGACAGAAAATAGTCGAGTTCAAGATATGACCCAGATCATCGTTCTCCCGCATGTCGAACTGTGCCCGGACGGGGCGGTGATCGACGTTTCCCCCGGCACCTCCGTCTGCGACGGTCTGCTGCAGAACGGCATCGAGATCGAGCATGCCTGCGAGAAATCCTGCGCCTGCACCACCTGCCACGTCATCGTCCGCGAGGGCTTCGACGGGCTGGCCGAGGCGGAGGAGAAAGAAGAGGACCTGCTCGACAAGGCCTGGGGCCTGGAGCCGCACTCGCGCCTGTCCTGCCAGGCATTGGTGACGCAGACGCCGCTGGTCGTGGAAATCCCGAAATACACCATCAACATGGTTTCGGAAGGCCACAAGAAGTGACAACGGATCACCACGGCGCGCACGGCGGACACGGCGAAAACCTTGCGATGGAGAATTTGGTGCGCTGCTCGTTCTGCGGCTTTTGTTCTTCATTTCGCCGTGCCGCCGTGTTCGCCGTGGTTGAAACGAGGCTTTTATGAAGTGGACCGACATCAACGACATCGCCATCGAACTGGCCGATGCCCATCCCGACGTCGACCCGATGAAGATCAATTTCGTCGACCTGATGAACTGGGTGCGCGCGCTGCCGGACTTCGACGACGATCCGAGCCATTGCGGCGAGAAGATTCTGGAAGCGATCCAGGCCGCCTGGATCGAAGAGAAGGAGTGACGGCGTGAACCGCGATGAAGGCGGCGCGCAGCGCAACGTCCTCGGCGGCCCGCTCGGCGTCTGCAGCGAGAAGCCGGTCACCGGCTTCTTCCGCACCGGCTGCTGCGACACTTCGCCGGAGGACATCGGCCGCCACACCGTCTGCATCGTCGCCAGCGAGGAATTCCTCGCCTTCTCGAAAATCCGCGGCAACGACCTGTCGACGCCGATCCCCGAGTACGATTTCCCCGGCGTGCAGCCGGGCCAGCGCTGGTGCCTGTGCGCGGCGCGCTGGCGCGAGGCCCTGCAGGCCGGCAAGGCGCCGCAGGTGGTGCTCAACGCCACCAACGAGGCGACGCTGGACATCGTCTCGCTCGAAGACCTCAAGCGCCACGCCGTCGATCTGCACTGAATCTGGAGTGTGGTTCGATACGGCGCTGTGCGCCTACTCACCACGAACGGATAAAAACCGTTCGCCCTGAGTAGCGCGAAGCGCGTATCGAAGGGCCCATCCAGAGTTGTCAATCCAGCACGCCGTTGGCCAGCTCGGTCTCGAACCAAGCTGGCTTCGCCGCCTCAGCGCGGCATCTGCTCCGTGACCGCCGAACGGCTGGTGATGCGCGGCGCCCGCGCAATGCGCTCGCGCGGGTGCAGCAGGCCGGGCAGGCGCTCAGCCCGCTCGATGCGACAGGTCATCGCGCCCTGGGACGGAAAATCCTTCTCATGCTGCACGAGGGCATCCGTGCGCGGCTGCCCCTTCGTGTAGGTGGTCTCGTACTCGGCATGCCCGAACAGCGCCGCGCCTTCGCCTGATTCCAGATCCGTGACCAGCAGCGCCATGGCTTTCGTGGCGCGAATGTTGCCCGCGCTCTTGAACACGCCGTCGCCGACGTATTCCGTCCAGGAAAGCAGCCGGGAGCGCGGCTCGTACTTCAGGAAGCCCGGCTTGCCGCCGCGATGCGCAACGTCGGGCATTCCGGCCGGGCTGAGGCTGCCGAGAAAGGACGTCTCGGCGCGCGCGAGCAGGTCGATCAGCCAGGGCGCGTCGAGGGCAACCGGCTCGCGCATGGCCGGCCCCACGCGCAGCGCCGGTTCGATCGCCACGGAGGGCGCCATGTATTTTCTGCACAGCGTGAATGCTTCGGTGACAAGGAGTTCCGGAGCGGACGCACCGAGCTGGAGGATGCCGTTGACCCGCGCCCGGCGCGCCAGCCCGAGATTGATCGCCAGCCCGCCGCAGGCAGCCGGCATGGGCAGGTTCATGCCCACGGCCGGCGGCAAGTCCATCCGCAGTTCCGGCTGCTCGACGATCCGAACCAGCGGCGGGCTGCCCGATACCACGGTGAATCTCAATCCGCCGGCGGCCTCCGCCGTGGCGAGCACGAAGAGATCGGCGCCGCGCGCGAAGTCCGCCACCGGCCCGACCCAGTCGGCCAGCTTCTGCGCGACATGACGCGTGCCGGCTTCCGTCTGCGCCGCGATCTGGCCGGGGTGATAGTCGAGCGGTTTCACCTGGCGACGACGTCTTCGTGCAGGCAGAGGATGTTGCCTTCGGGATCGTTGAACCAGGCCGCCTTTTCCGAGCCGAGCACGCAGACGTGGCCGACGGTCTTGAAGCCGGGCAGGTCGTAATCGTTGAATTTCACCCCGCGCGACTCGAGGTCGCGTATCTCCGAGAGAATGTCATCAACCCTGAAGCTCACCGCGGTATGTTCGGCCCTGGTTCCTTCCGGCTTCGGGAAAAGCGCCAGAACCGCGCCGCCATTGCAGCTGAACAGGAACTTGCCGTCGGCCTGCAGTCCGGCTGCGGAGAGCCCGAGTTGCTTGCCGTAGAAATCGCAGGCGCGGCCCAGATCCTTGACCGGGAGTATTGTCGTCATCGGTGCGTGCGTCAGCATGGCCGTTCTCCTCAGGCGTGCGACTCATGGGACGCCGCATAATCGATCATCCCCTGGAAGTCGACGACGACCGCCGGCTCGCTGCCGACGACCCAGGCGTCGTGCCCCGAGGGGAGCAGGGACACGTCGCCCGGATTGCAATCGAACACCGCACCGTCATCCATGAGTATCCGCAGCGTCCCGGAGACGTGGTACTGGAAGTGGGGCGCTTCGCAGCTCCTGGTCTTGGCGATCGGCTGCACCGAGGTCGACCACTTCCATCCCGGTTCGAAAACGGCCCTTCCTATCGTTGCGCCGCCGATGTTGATGAGTTCCAGCCTGCCCTTGGGAAACTCGCGGACTTCGTCCGGTTTGCGGAAATCCTTGTGTTCGGCCTTTTCCATGCGACACCTCCATTCGGTTCAATGACCCGGTCCGTGAAACCGGCTTGTTGTCATTTGTACCCCCCGGACGCCCGAGCGGAAATACGTAAGCCTACGTAAGCGCCCGCAATGCCTTGCGGGCGGGCGCGCAACCTGCTATAGAGAAATCAGTCAGGTTCCGCGTCGCACCCTGTCTGGAGCACGACGATGTTCCATCCCCAGCCGCCGGCCGTTTCGGCGGACCGGCTGTCCGGCCTTGAATTGCGCAAGGTGCTCGATATCCTCCATGCGCTGGGGGATTCCTGCGCCGGCAGCGGCGATTTCGCCCGGCGCGGCATCGAGTATTTGCCCCGGCTGATCGGATCCGACCTGACCACCCTGGTCGTCTGCGACATCGAAAGCGGACACCGCATCGTCAGGCCGGAGGGATTGCTTCCCCGCAGCGCGACCGAGGTTTTCGACCGCTATTTCCATGAGCATCCGCTGGTGCGCGCGCACAGCCGCAACGCCCATGCGGTGACGACGCGCATCTCGGACCTCATCCGCCCTGCCGAATTCCATCGCCTGCCGCTCTACAACGACTATTACCGTCCGATCCGGATCGAGCACACGATGGCGATGCCGATCCACGTCGACGAGCGATTTCTGGTGAGTTTTGTGTTCAATCGCGGCGGGAGCGGATTCGGCGATCGGGAACGCGACCTTGCAGAGGTGCTGCGGCCCCAGGTCGCCAACCTCTATCGCTACAGCGTTGCGATCGACAAGATGCCTGCAATGCCGGCCGATACGCTGAGCCTCCGGGCTGCTCTGCCGCTCACGCCGCGCGAACGGGAGGTGCTCGATTGGGTCGCTGCGGGAAAAACAAACCGCGACGTGGCCGCGATTCTCGGCGCCAGCCCGCGTACCGTCGAAAAGCACCTCGAACGAATCTACGAGAAGCTCGGCGTGGAAACCCGAATCGCCGCGGTCATGCGGGCAGCCAAACAGGACAAACCCCTCGGCTGAGGGAACTCGCCCGGCAACCCTCAGTCCAGCACGTGCGACACCAGGCCGTCGGCCAGCTTGGGCTCGAACCAGGTGGACTTCGGCGGCATCACCTCGCCCGCATCGGCCACTGCCATAAGATCCTCCATGTCGGTGGCGTGGAGGGCGAAGGCCGCCGCCATCTCGCCGCTGTCGACGCGCCGTTCGAGTTCCTCCAGGCCGCGGATGCCGCCGACGAAGTCGATGCGCTTGTCGCGGCGCAGGTCCCTGATGCCGAGCACC
Organism: Rhodocyclales bacterium; assembly: GCA_016214145.1. Taxonomy (GTDB): domain Bacteria; phylum Pseudomonadota; class Gammaproteobacteria; order Burkholderiales; family Rhodocyclaceae; genus Desulfobacillus. The sequence goes on along the minus strand of JACRPA010000002.1, from coordinate 302,157 downwards.
GGGCCGAGCAGGTTGTCCGAGAGCAGGCTGACATCCAGCCGCGCGACCGGGTCGTCGGTCGGGATGAGGTGCGGATTGATGGTCAGGCGGTACCACTGGCCGGGCAGGTAGAGGCTGAATTCGCCGCGCTGGGCCGGGCGCGCGCGCGGGGAGCAGATGGAGACGACGAAGCGCTCGGTCAGGCGCGCCAGGAAGCCCATCGTGCTGAGTCCGTTCAAGTCCTTCACCACCCGGTTGTAGTCCATGATGCGCATCTGGCGGTGCGGGAAGATGACGGCGAGGAAGTAGTTGTAGTCCTCCTCCCCGCTGTGGTGCGCGTTCTTCGCGTGGCGCGCGGCGGCGACGCGTGAGGCGGCGGCGGAGCGGTGGTGGCCGTCGGCGATGTAGAGCGCCGGCATGGCGTCGAAGGCCAAAGTCAGCCGCTGCAGGACGGCGGCGTCGCGGATCGCCCAGACCGTGTGGCGGATGCCGTCGTCGGCCGTCACGTCGGCGTCGGCCGTGCCGGTCGCGGCCTGCGCCAGGATGGCGTCGACCTCCGGCGCATCGGGATGCGCCAGCAGCACCGGCCCGGTCTGCGCGTTGAGCGCCTCGATCTGGCGCACGCGGTCGTCTTCCTTGTCCGGCCGCGTGAACTCGTGCTTGCGGATGCGGTTGCTGTCGTAGTCGGCCACCGAGGCGGCGGCGACCAGGCCGGTCTGGACGTGCTCGCCCATCGTCAGGCGGTAGGCGTAGTAGCAGGGCGCGTCGTCCTGCTTCAGCACGGCCTCCTTGATCATGCGGCCGAAGTTCTCGCGCGATTTGGCGTAGACCGGCGGCGAGTAGTGGTCGAGCTCCGGCGGCAGGTCGATCTCGGCCTTGGAGATGTGCAGGAAGCTCCACGGGCGGCCTTCGGCGCGCTGGCGCGCCTCGTCGGCGGAGAGCACGTCGTAGGGCGGCGCGGCGACATCGGCGGCGCGGCCGGGCGCCGGGCGCAGGCCGCGAAAGGGCTTGATGAGCGACATGGTTGTTGGCAAGCGGTTGGTCGTCGGTATTGTAGGTCGGCCTTCAGGCCGACAGCAGCGGCCAAAGTCGGCCTGAAGGCCGACCTACGGATTTCCCCGGTTCGGCAGGATGTCCTTGAGGACGTCACGTGCCTTGCGGATCATGGTTTCGGTGGTGGGCCAGTCGACGCAGGCGTCAGTAACGGAGCAGCCGTACTTCAGCTTGGAAAGATCCTCGGGGATCGGCTGGTTGCCGCCCTCGATGTTGCTCTCGATCATCAGGCCGACGATGGACTGGTTGCCTTCGCGGATCTGGTGCACGCAGTCGGACATGACCAGCGGCTGCAGGGCAGGGTCCTTGAGCGAATTGGCGTGCGAGCAGTCGATGACGATGTTCGGCGCGATCTTCGCCTTGGCCAGGGCGCGCTCGACCATGCAGACGCTGACGGTGTCGAAGTTGGAGCGGCCGTCGCCGCCGCGCAGCACGACGTGGCCGTAGGGGTTGCCCTGCGTGCGCACGATGGCGGAGCGCCCCTGCATGTTGATGCCGAGGAAGCTGTGCGGGCTGGCGGCCGATTTGATGGCGTTGATGGCGGGGACGATGTCGCCGTCGGTGGCGTTCTTGAAGCCGACCGGGGTGGACAGGCCGCTCGACATCTCGCGGTGCGTCTGCGATTCGGAAGTGCGCGCGCCGATGGCGGTCCACGCGATGAGGTCGCCCAGATACTGCGGCGCGATCGGGTCGAGCGCCTCGGTGCCGGCGGGCAGGCCCAACTCGTTCACCTGGAGGAGGAAGGCGCGCGCCTTTTCCATGCCCTGCTCGATGTGGAAGGAGTCGTCCATGTAGGGGTCGTTGATGTAGCCCTTCCAGCCGGTGGAGGTGCGCGGCTTCTCGAAATACACGCGCATGACCAGGACCAGGGTGTCGCTCACCTCGTCGGCCAGCTTTTTCAGGCGCCGGGCGTAGTCGTAGCCGGCGACCGGGTCGTGGATGGAGCAGGGGCCGACGACGATGAAAATGCGCGGATCCTTGCGGTCGAGAATGGCCTTGACGGCCTCGCGGCCGGCGAGGACGGTGTCGGAGGCCTTTTCCGAGAGGGGCACGCGGGCGTGGATTTCCTCGGGCGAGGGCATCAGGTCGAAGGCGCCGATGCGGACGTTTTCTAGCGGTTGCTGGGTCATGACTGCTTTTTCAGGGTCGATTTCAAGGGTAAAGCGGGTTTGCTCAAGAGTGAAATGATCTCACGGATCGCCGCCGCACGCTCGGGCAGGGTGGCGGTTTCCCGGGCGACGACGAGCCGGTCCGGGCCGGAAAGTTTCCAGCGGCGGTCCTTCTGCACCAGTTCGATGATGCGCGCCGGGTCGATCGGCGGATCGGGCACGAACTGCAGCTTGATGACGGCTTCGGTGGCGTCGATCTTGGCCAGGCCGATGGGTTTGGCCAGGATGCGCAGGCGGTGGGTCTCGATCAGCGTGCGCGCCTGGTCCGGCAGCTCGCCGAAGCGGTCGATCAGTTCTTCCTGCAGGTTCTGCAACTCATCGTAGGTGTCGCAGTTGGCGAGGCGCTTGTACAGCGTCAGGCGCTCATGCACGTCGCTGCAGTAGTCGCTCGGCAGCAGGGCCGGCGCGCGCAGGTTGATCTCCGAGGTGATGCCGAGCGGCTGCGACAGGTCGGGCTCCTTGCCGTCCTTCAGCGCGCGCACGGCGGCATTCAGCATCGAGGTGTACAGGTTGAAGCCGATCTCCTGGATCTCGCCGCTCTGCGCCTCGCCGAGCACCTCGCCGGCGCCGCGGATCTCCAGGTCGTGCATGGCGAGGAAGAAGCCGGAGCCGAGTTCTTCCATGGCCTGGATCGCCTCCAGCCGGCGCTGCGCCTGGGCGCTCGGCTTGGCATTGCGGTCGGTGAGGAGGTAGGCATAGGCCTGGTGGTGCGAGCGGCCGACGCGGCCGCGCAACTGGTGCAATTGCGCCAGGCCGAACTTGTCGGCGCGGTTGATGATGATGGTGTTGGCGTGCGGATTGTCGATGCCGGTCTCGATGATGGTCGTGCACAGCAGCAGGTTGTGGCGCTGCTGGGTGAATTCGCGCATGACGCGCTCCAGCTCGCGCTCCGGCAACTGGCCGTGGCCGACGACGATGCGCGCCTCGGGCAGCAGCTTCGCCAGGCGCTCGCGCACCGTTCCGATGGTGTCCACCTCGTTGTGCAGGAAGTACACCTGGCCGCCGCGCTTGAACTCGCGCAGCACGGCCTCGCGCACGATGCCGTCGGAGTGGGGCACGACGAAGGTCTTGATGGCCAGGCGCTTCTGCGGCGCGGTGGCGATGACGGAGAAGTCGCGCAGGCCCTCCAGCGACAGGCCGAGGGTGCGCGGGATCGGCGTGGCGGTCAGCGTCAGCACGTCGATCTCGGCGCGCAGGGCCTTCATCGCCTCCTTTTGCCGCACGCCGAAGCGGTGCTCCTCGTCGATGACGACGAGGCCGAGGCGGGCGAAGGCGACGTCCTTCTGCAGCAGGCGGTGGGTGCCGATGGCGATGTCGACCTTGCCCTCGGCGAGGTCCTTCAACGCGGCCGCTTGTTCCTTGGCGCTGCGGAAGCGCGACAGTTCGACGGTCCGCACCGGCCAGTCGGCGAAGCGGTCGCTGAAGGTGTTGAAGTGCTGTTCGGCGAGCAGGGTGGTCGGCGCCAGCACCGCCACCTGCTTGCCGTCCATCACGGCGGCGAAGGCGGCGCGCAGCGCCACCTCGGTCTTGCCGAAGCCGACGTCGCCGCAGACCAGGCGGTCCATCGGCTTGCCGGATTTCATGTCGTCGACCACTGAAGCGATGGCGGCGGCCTGGTCCGGCGTCTCCTCGAAGCCGAAACCGTCGGCGAAGGCCTCCAGGTCGTGTTCGCGGAACGAGAAGGCGTGGCCCTGCCGCGCCGCGCGACGGGCGTAGAGGGCGAGCAACTCGGCGGCGGTGTCGCGCACCTGCTGCGCCGCCTTGCGTTTGGCACGGTCCCAGCGGTCGGTGCCGAGCTTGTGCAGCTCGACCAGTTCCGGCTCGGAGGCGCTGTAGCGCGAGATGAGGTGCAGTTGCGAGACCGGCACGTAGAGCTTGTCGCCGCCGGCGTATTCGAGGTGCAGGAATTCCGTCTCGCCCTCGCCGAGATCGAGGTGCACCAGGCCGTGGTAGCGGCCGATGCCGTGGCTCTCGTGCACCACCGGGTCGCCGATCTTCAGCTCGGTGAGGTCGCGCAGCCAGCCTTCGAGGCTGGCGCGGCGGGCATCCGCCTTGCGGCCCCTCGGGCGCGCCGTGGCGGCGTAGAGCTCGTTTTCCGTGACGACGGCGACGCCCGCCTGCGGCAGCAGGAAGCCCGCTGACAACGGCGCCACCGCCAGCGTGAGCTTGTCCGTTGCGCCGGCGAATGCGGCGAAATCCGCGCAGGGCGCGGGCGTGATGCCGTATTCCGCGAGGTACTGCAGCAGGGTCTCGCGCCGGCCGGGCGATTCGGCCAGCAGCAGGATGCGGCCGGGGAAAGTGGAAGCGAAGGCCTTCAGCCTGTGCAGCGGATCGTCGGCGCGGCGCTCGACGGCGACGTCGGGCAGTGGCGCGGCCGGTGCGTCCGCCGCCGCGCCGGCAGCAAAAGTCAGTCTCCCCAATACGGCGGCGGCGACGAAGAACTGTTCGTCGGAGAGGAACAACTCCGCCGGCGGCAGCAGCGGCCGGCTGCGGTCGCCGCCGAGCAGGCGGTAGCGCGACTGCGTGTCGGCCCAGAACTCGCGGATGGCGCCGGGCACGTCGTGGTGCAGGCACAGCACCGTGTCCTGCGGCAGGTAGTCGAAGACCAGCGCCGTCCTCTCGAAGAACAGGGGCAGGTAGTACTCGATGCCGGCCGGCGCGATGCCGTTGGAGACGTCCTTGTAGATCGGGGAGCGCGAGGGATCGCCCTCGAAGGTCTCGCGGTAGCGGCCGCGGAAGCGCGTGCGGCCGGCCTCGTCGAGCGGGAACTCGCGCGCCGGCAGCATTCTGATCTCCGGCACCGGGAAGACCGTGCGCTGCGAATCGACGTCGAAGCTGCGCAGCGTTTCGACCTCGTCGTCGAACAGCTCGATGCGGAAGGGCAGCGCCGAGCCCATCGGGAAAAGATCGATCAGCCCGCCGCGCACGCTGTATTCGCCCGGCGAGACGACCTGGGTGACGTGCTGGTAGCCGGCCAGGGTGAGCTGGGCGCGCAGGGCCGCCACGTCGAGGCGCGCGCCCTGCTTGAGGAAGAAGGTGTGCGCCGCCAGGTACTCCGCCGGCGGCAGGCGGTGCAGGGCGGTGGTGGCCGGGATCAATGCGATGTCGCAGGCGCCGCGGCTGATCTCGTAGAGCGTCGCCAGGCGCTCTGAAATCAGGTCGTGGTGCGGTGAGAGCGTGTCGTAGGGCAGGGTCTCCCAGTCGGGCAGCAGATGCACGCGCAGCTGCGGCGCGAACCAGGCGATCTCCTCCTGCAGGCGCTGGGCGTCGAGCGGGTTCGCCGTCACCACGGCCAGCATGCGCCCCGTGCCGGCCGCCTGCGCCAGCGCGAGGGCGTCGGCCGAGCCCGCCAGCACGGGCAGGTCGAGGCGCGCGCCGGGCTTGGGCAATGCAGGCAGCTGCGGCAGGAGCGCAGGGTTTGCGGCGGTCATGCGGGGAAGTTGGGGAAGGCTTGCGGAGGACGGCTCTTCAAAGAGTGAATTATACCGGTCTGGACAGGCATTCCGGGCGGGGCTAAGGTAGTACATGCAAGTAGGTCGGGCTTCAGCCCGACGGCAGGGTGTCGGCCTGAAGGCCGACCTACAGGGTAGGAACTGCTTTCATGATCTTCAGCAACCGCGAACAGGCCGCCAGGCTCCTCGCCGACAAGCTGGTCGCCTACAAAGGGAAAAACCCCTTGGTGCTCGCCATCCCGCGCGGCGCCGTGCCGATGGCGAAGCTCATCGCCGACGCGCTGGACGGTGAGTTCGACGTGGTGCTGGTGAGGAAGCTCGGCGCGCCGGGCAACCCGGAATTCGCCATCGGCGCCATCGACGAGACCGGCTGGGCCACCCTCGGCCCCTATGCCGCCATGGCCGGGGGCGACACCGGCTACATCGAGCGCGTCAAGGCGCGCGAACTGGAGACCATCCGCCGCCGCCGCGCCCAGTATTCGCCGCTGCATCCGCCCATCGATCCGCAGGGCCGTATCGTCATCGTCGTCGACGACGGGCTGGCCACCGGCTCGACCATGCTCGCCGCCCTGCATGCCCTGCGCCAGCGCCAGCCGCAGAAGCTGATCTGCGCCGTGCCCGTGGCGCCGCCGGAGACGCTGGAGAACGTCGCCGGCAAGGCCGACGAGGTAGTGTGCCTCCACGCTCCGGAGAACTTCCAGGCCGTCGGCCAGTTCTATGCCGACTTCGGCCAGGTGGAGGACGAGGAAGTGATCGCCCTGCTTTCGGAAAGGAAGAAGCCGTGAGACTGCCGACATTGCTCTTCGCCGCGGCGCTCGCCGGCTGCGGCGTCTCCGAAACCGCCACCGTCGCCGCGACCGCCGGCGCCGCCAAGGCCAGGGAGGCTGAGCAGACGAAGAACGCCCCGGCGCAGGTGCAGGGCAAGCTGGACGAGACGTTCAAACAGGCGGAACAGAAGCGCGAAGCGGCTCAATGAAAACCCGCCTCGCCGACATATCCGCCTACATCACGAAGGATGGCTCCAAAATCCGCGAGTTGATGCACCCCGACCGGCACGGCAACCGCAACCAGAGCCTGGCCGAAGCCGTCGTGCCGGCCGGCACGCGCACGCTGCTGCACCGGCACCTGACGAGCGAGGAGCTCTACCACGTCACCTCGGGCGAGGGCCTGCTGACGCTCGGCGAGGAAAAAATGAAAGTCAGTCCCGGCGACACGGCGCTGATCCCGCCCGGCACGCCGCACTGCATCGAGGCCACCGGCGCCGGGCCGTTGCACATCCTCTGCTGCTGCAGCCCGGCCTATCGGCACGGGGACACCGAACTGCTCGAAGCGATGAGGGGGGATTCAAGATAGTTCGCTACAATGGCGCCGGATGTTTTCCGGGAATCCGACATGAAAAAACTGCTCCTGATTGCAACGATGCTGGCCCTGCCGGCGGTGGCGGAAGATAGCCGCCAGCTGGCGAAACTGACGCCCCAGGCACAGGAAGTCCTGCGTCAGGAGATGCTCGACAACCTGATTGCGATAAACGAAATCCTCGCACTGGTTGCGGCCAACCGGATCAAGGAGGCCGGGGAGGTTGCCGAAACCAACCTCGGCAGGAGCGCTATGGGCAAGAACGCCAAGCTGCCGTTCGAGCACAGGCCCGGGCCGCAGATGCCGGCCGCGATGCACGACCTGGGACGCAACGGCCACATGGCGGCGAGCGAGTTCGCCGCTGCCGCTGCGAGCGGCGATCGCGACCGCGCCCTGGCAAAGCTGCCGGGGCTGACGGGAAACTGCGTCGCCTGCCACGCAAGTTATCGCACGCGATAGTACTGCGCTACCTGCCGGTGGAGGCCTGCACGCTTTGCTGATTGCGCGGCCTTGCCCGGGACGGGTCAGGCGAAGGCAGGTAAAAGTCAGTCCCGGCAATACGGCGATCAATGCAGCGTCCGCTCCGGCGGCATCTGCCGCAGGCCGACGTTCAGTACAACCACCCGGTGGCCGAGCAGGACCACGCTGCCGTCGCGCCGGTTGTCGCCGGTGTCGCTGTACTCGAAGGCATAGACCCGCCGCAGCAGGAGGCGGCCGTCCTCGTTGCGCGCCGGCCGCAGGCTGGCGAGGGAGACCGTGTCGTCGAGCAGCTGCAATCCCTCGGCGTGGCAGGCGGTCCGGGCGGCGGCAATGCCGCCATCCCGCGCCTTGAGGCTGTCGAGCCACAGCCAGGCGCCGCCGGCCAGGACGATCAGGCCGAGCAGCTCCCAGCCGCCACCCGCCATCAGGCCTCGTACTTGAACGACATCGACACGCGCGCGCGGTAGGCGACCACCTTGCCTGCCTTGTCGATCTTCATGTCGAGCTTGGTGACTTCGGCGACGCGCAGGTCGCGCAGCGTCTTGGCGGCCGCCTCGACGGCGGCACGGGCGGCGTCCTCGAACGAGGTCGGGCTGGAGCCGACCACCTCGACGATCTTGTAGACGGTATCCGCGGATTTCTTCGATGATTTCTTGGCCATGCGAGTCTCCTGGTTTGTCGATGTTGTGGCGATCCGGCGCCTTGCGGATCGTTGCCCATCATAGCGCGAATAACCTGCCATTTCCCCGCCACGCGCCTATACTCGAAATGCATGCCCCCTCAAACGACCAGGAGCGAACACCATGTCCAAGGCACAGAAATCCAACAAGGAAGCGAAAAAGCAGGCCGCACGAACACCGAAGGAAAAGAAGGCCGCCAAGCAGGCGAAGAAGCATGCCGGGGATGTCGTCCCCATGGTCGTCAAGGGTTCCTGAGCTTGCGGCGAGCGCTGCAAAGTCAGTCCCGCTAGCACGGCGGCGCCGCCGCCCGGGCGCGCGCCTCAGACCTTCTTCAGGTAGCACGCCTTCAGCATGAAGCTGCCGGCATCCATCCGGCAGTCCACCTCGTGGTCGCCGCTGCCGACCAGGCGGATGCTCTTCACCTTGGTGCCCATCTTCAGCGTGATCGACGAGCCCTTCACCTTCAGGTCCTTGATCAGCACCACCGCGTCGCCATCGGCCAGCACGTTGCCGTTGGCGTCCCGCACCACCGTCGCAGAGTCGTCCTCCGCGCCCGCCGCCACCATCGGCCACTCATGGCCGCAATCGGCACAGACATAGTTGGCGCCGTCCGGGTAGGTGTTTTCCATGGCGCATTGGGGGCAGGGCGGGGTGGAGGGCATGATCGGGTTCGGGTTGGGGTCGTTGGGGGTTCAAGGGTAGCCGCAACAGCCTGGGATCGGCAACCGGCCGGGAAAAGTCAGTCTCCGGGACGCCCCGAAGGAAGTCCCCTTGGGGGATACGGCGGGAAAATAGGATTGGGGATGGTGTCGCCCAAAGAGATCGCACGAGATTGTCATTCCATCTGAGGGGTGGCACGATGCGGCAACAAGGAATTTTTGATGATCCAGTCTGGAATGGAGCTTTCATGAACGGGAAGATCATCATTGCCCTGATGGGATTGCTGCTTCTGGCCCTCGCCGGAGCGACCCCGGCCAGGGCGCAGGTTGACGCCGAGGCAGCCCAGGAGCTGGCGAGGAACAATGAATGCTTCAAGTGCCACGCCATCGACAAGAAGAAAAAGGGGCCCGCCTACACAAGGATCGCCGCCAGATTGAAGACCAAGCCCGACGGAGTGGAAACGGTGATCCAGCACATCACCAGCGGCCCCCTGATCGAGCTGGAAGATGGCAAGCATGAGAATCACCGGATCATCGACACCAAGGACCCGAAAGAGCTCAGAAATCTTGCCGAGTGGATTCTTTCGCTCTGACGGCTGGCAGTTGGTTGAAAAAGAATTCGACTCCAGTACCTTCGGTTCCGCCCAGGGTCGATAGCACTCATTCGCCGTATTGCCGAGACTGGCTTTCCTCGGCTTGGGGTGCACTGAATTCACACGGTTTCTGGATTTCCGCTTGCGGGGGAATGACGAGGTAATCGCCGCGCCGTTTAATCGTCCTTGCGCTTTGCGGACGCTCCCCCCGTATTCGCGGGTTCCTGCATCCTCGGCTGCCTGGCCGCCGACCCGTCGGATCTGGCCGGAGGAGGATTGTGCATGGCGGGACGCGGCCGGGTGACGATCACGGCCTGGCCGCTGCCGCCGCCCGCGTTGGCGGGCGGGTCCATCCCGCAGGCCTCGTACATCAGGTGCTTCATCTTCTCGATGGCTTCGGGCGAGCGGGTCTCGAGCTCGTAGTTCCGCCGGGCGTCACGGCATTCCTGGCTGGCGCCTTTCTCGGCGCGCAGGTCGGCCTGGGTTCGGCCTGTGACGGGCTGTAGCTGTTGGGTTTTCTCGGCCTCCGCGATCCATTCCCAGTGCTTCTCGGTGACGGCCAGCCCCTTGGCGCGCGGCAGGTCGCGGCCGGCGATGGCCGCCTTGACCGCCGCATCCAGCTGGCGCATGACCGGCGAGGATGCGCTGTCGGCGGGGGCCGGGCTCGCTGCATTGGGTCGGGGCGCCTCCGGCGTGCCGATGGCGGGGGCCTGCCCGCAGGGAAAATCCTGGTAGCTGACCTTGCCCTTGGCATCCACGCACTTGTGGAACTGTCCCTGTGCGGCGGCCGGCGATGGTGCGGCCAGCGGCACGAGGAGCAGCGCGAGCAGGAGGGGAAGCGGCAGCTTGACCATGGGGCTTGGCAGGGCGGTTGGCGTTCGGAACGAGGCTACACCCGGCCCGGAGGGATGGCAATCCGGGCGGCGCGCGGGCTCACGCCTTAGCCGGCCGGAGATGCGAAGCAAACCACCTCGCCGCATGCTCCGCCGCCAACTCCAGCGTGCCCGGCTCCTCGAAGAGATGCGTCGCGCCCGGCACGATCTCCAGTTTCTTCTCGCAACGCAGTAAATCGTAAGCCTGCCGGTTGAGCTCGATCACGACGTCGTCGCGGCCGCCGACGATGAGCAGGGTCGGCGCGCGGACCAAAGTCAGTGCCTGTGGACCGGCGAGGTCGGGGCGGCCGCCGCGCGAGACGACGGCGGCGACGGTGGGGTGCTTCGCCGCCGCCTGCAGGGCCGCGGCGGCGCCGGTGCTGGCGCCGAAGCAACCGAGTTTCATTGCCTTTGTTTCCTTGTTTTCCTCCAGCCAGGCAACGGCGGCGAGCAGGCGTTCGGTGAGGAGGGCGATGTCGAAGCGTGTGGCGGTGGTCTGGTCTTCGCGCACCGTGAGCAGGTCGAAGAGCAGGGTGGCGATGTCGTGTTCGTGCAGGACTTCGGCGACGTAGCGGTTGCGCGGGCTGTGGCGGCTGCTGCCGCTGCCGTGGGCGAAGGCGACGATGCCGGAGGCGTTTTCGGGAACGGTCGCCGTGCCAGGGAGACTGACTTTATCGGCGGGGATGAGGACTTCGAGGTGGCGGGTGGGCATGTGTGGTTACCTATCCGATGTAGGTCGGCCTTCAGGCCGACGCGGCGGCAGCAGTCCCACAGGGATTTCCTTCGGTCATCGGGCTGAAGCCCGACCTGCATTTTGCATGCCAGTGCTGGATCGCGGGCACGCCCGCTCCTACACGCCCATGCGCACGCGCACGGGAATGCGGCGGCGGCCGAACTGGCCTTCGTATTTGCCGAAGCGGCCGGCGATGGGCGCGCCGCAGTGCTCGCAGTGGCCTTCCCCGGTGAGGTCGTAGGCGAGAATCTGGTGCCAGTCGCGCACGATGACGCCCTTGCCGCAGCCGGGGCAGAAGGTGGTGCCGCCTTCGGTGTCGTGCACGTTGCCGGTGTAGACGTAGCGGATGCCCTGGTCGAGCGCGATCCTGCGCGCCTGGTGCAGCGTGGCGGCGGGCGTCGGCGGCAGGTTGTCGAGCTTGTAGTCGGGGTGGAAGGCGGTGAAGTGGATGGGCACGTCGCGACCGAGTTCCCTGACGATCCACTTGCTCATGGCCTCGATCTCGGCGGGGGAGTCGTTCTTGCCGGGAATCAGCAGGGTGGTGATCTCGAACCAGCAGTCGGTCTCGTGCTTCAGGTACGCCAGCGTGTCGAGCACCGGCTGCAGGCGGGCGCCGGTGAGCTTGTAATAGAAATCCTCGGTGAAGGCTTTCAGGTCGACGTTGGCGGCATCCATCTTGGCGAAGAACTCGCGCCGCGCCTCGGTGCCGATGTAGCCGGCAGTGACGGCGACGGTCTGCACGCCGCGTTCGTGGCAGGCGTCGGCGACGTCCATGGCGTACTCGGCGAAGATGACCGGGTCGTTGTAGGTGAAGGCCACGCTCCTGCAGCCGCCCTCGGCGGCGACGCGGGCGATCTCCTCTGGCGAGGCCTCATCCATCAGGCGGTCCATGTCCTGCGACTTGGAGATGTCCCAGTTCTGGCAGAACTTGCAGGCGAGGTTGCAGCCGGCGGTGCCGAAGGAAAAGACGCTGCTGCCGGGGAAGAAATGGTTGAGCGGCTTCTTCTCGATGGGGTCGATGCAGAATCCCGAGCTGCGGCCGTAAGTGGTGAGCACCATGCCGTCGGCCACGCGCTGGCGCACGAAGCAGGCGCCACGCTGGCCGTCGCGCAGCTTGCAGTCGCGCGGGCACAGGTCGCACTGGATGCGGCCATCGTCCAGCAAATGCCACCAGCGGCCGGGGTAGTGTTCGCTCATGTTCGTCGTCCTCGCGGAAGCGGGGACCCAGTGGCGTTGAAGAAGGCCCTATGGATTCCCGCTTTCGCGGGAATGACGGAGAGGCTCATCGCGCTTCCTTCCATTTGGACACCGTGTAGCGCGAGATGCTCACGGTCTCGTGCCAGAAATTCGGCGGCAGGCCGGCCTTGCGCTTCAATTGCTGCATGAACTGCACCGAGTCGGGCAGGCTTTCCCACACCTGCGGCAGGAAGGTGCTGCGGTGGCGACCGTACTGGAAGACGATGCCGTCCACACCGGGGCGGAGCTGGGCCATGAAGTCGGCCTCGTCGCGGAAGGCCATTGGCGCGGCGGGCGTCAGCAGCGATACCTCGACCGAGGTGAACTCGAATTCCCCGACGGTCAGCGGCGTAAAGCGCGGGTCGCGGAAGGCGGCGGCGACGGCGTTCTCGCGCACATCGTGGAGCAGGGCGCGGTGCGCCTCCAGCGAACCGATGCAGCCGCGCAACTGACCTTGCTGGGTGAGGGTGACGAAGGTGGCGCCGGGCTCGTGCAGCCGCGCGTGGCTCGCGGCGTCCGTGGCCGGCTTGCCGAGCTTCTCGCCGATGGCGGCGCGCGCCAGGCGCAGCAGGGCGGCGCCGAGTTCAGTGTTCGGCATGCGATTTCCCTTCGCGCAGGGCGAACGAGGCGTAGCCGACGACGCGCGCGCGGTCGCCGGCGGTGTCGCCGGAATTGCGCAGGTCGAGCAGGTCGATCTTCATGCCGCGCCGCCTGGCGGTGAGCAGGAGGCCGTTGATCGGCGTCGCGCCGCAGGCCTGCTGGTGGTCGATGGACGGCTCGAAGGCGAGGATCTCGCCGGCCGTGCCCTGGTCGATGCCCTGCGCCGAGGCGTAGGTGTGGAAATGCGACAGGTCGGAGCTGATGAGGATCAGCGTTTCCGGCCCGCCCCAGAGGAGATCGAGCACCTCGGCCACCTGGGCGGGCGTGGCCGCGCCGACGGCGAAAGGCAGCAGGGTGAAGTCGTCGAGCACGCTCTGCAGGAAGGGCAATTGCACTTCCAGCGAGTGCTCCAGGTTGTGCGCCACGTCGCTGGCGGAGACCTGCGGCAGTTTCAGCGCAGCGGCGGCGCCCTCGGCATCGATGCGCACGCCGCCCAGCGGCGTGGCGAAGGCCTCGGCGACGGGCAGGGCGAGGCCGCGGATCGGCACGCGGTGCACCGGGCCGAGCAGCACGACGCGGCGGATCGTCGCGCGCGCCGGCGCCAGCAGGGCGTAGGCGCGGGCGGCCACCGCGCCGGAGTAGATGTAGCCGGCGTGCGGCACGATGAGCGCCTTCGGCGCCGGCGTCTGCGTAACCGGAGCGGCCGCGAGGTAGCTGCGGACATCCTGGGCGAGTTCCTCCGCATCGGCCGGGTAGAACATGCCGGCGACGGCGGGCGGGCGGATATGCAGGGATGGGTTCATTGCTATTCGAGTTTGGGGGCATGTGACGTTAATCAAGACTCACCTGTAGGTCGGGCTTCAGCCCGACTTGGGCCGTTGTCGGCCTGAAGGCCGACCTACATTCATTATAGATATGCCATTTCCAGACATATTGCGCCGCAGCAACGAAAGTTTCCCGGTTTAAGAAAACCTGTTTTACTATGCGGAAAACGCAGCCAACATCGTGTCACGTATAAGAAAAACTTTTGGTAATCATATATAAGACTTTGTTGTTGCGACGCGGCGGAATTCCTATACTCCCTGCAACACGAGCGCAAACAACGCAACCGCGCTGCTTGCGTGTCACTCGGCCTGGCGCACCCCGCCAGGCCGTCCCGTAAGCCGGATCCGATCTCCGGCTGCCCCGTGAGTGGCTGTCGCCGCCAATGCCCGCAAGGCCAGGCCAGACACCACCAGGTTCCAGCGTCCTTTTTTTGCCCTGCGCGCGCTCGGTGCGTCCGCTTGGCATTCAGACCCTGGTCAAGTCATGGTTATTTGAACCTTAAAGGTTTTGACTGGCAGCATGGGATCGATCTCGAATCTTGCCTACGCAGGCGTCTTCATGGCGCTGCTCGGCGTCGCCCTCGCCGGCGTGATCGCCTACGCCAGCCGGCGTCTCTACGTCTTCGAGGATCCCCGCATCGACGAGGTCGAGGCGCTGCTGCCGAAATCGAACTGCGGCGCCTGCGGCACCGCCGGCTGCCGCAATTTCGCAGAAAAGGTCGTCGCCGGCGAGGTGATCCCCGCCCAGTGCACCGTGAATGCGCCGGCGCAGAACACAGTGATCGCCGATCTCCTCGGCGTCGATGCCGGCTCGGTGGAGAAGCGCGTGGCGCGGCTGGCCTGCGCCGGCGGCCGCCACGTCGCCTTCATGCGTGCGCGCTACGCCGGACACGCCTCGTGCCGCGCCGCGCATGTCGTCAGCGGCGGCGGCAAGGCCTGCGCCTGGGGCTGTCTCGGCCTCGCCGACTGCGCGAACGTCTGCACCTTCGGCGCCATCCATATGGACGCCCACGGCCTGCCGGTGGTCGATGCCGATAAGTGCAGCGCCTGCAACGACTGCGTCGAGGTCTGCCCGAAGGGGCTGTTCTCGCTGGAACCCGTCTCGCGCAAGCTGTGGGTGGCCTGCAAGAACCTCGCCGACGGCGACACCGCCGAGGCTTCCTGCGACGTGGCCTGCACCGCCTGCGGCAAGTGCGTCATGGATTCCGAGCCCGGCCTGATGAAGCTCGACAGCAACCTGGCGGTGATCGACTACGCGCAGAACGCGCTGGCGGCGAGGCAGGCCATCGAGCGCTGCCCGACCGGCGCCATCGTCTGGTTCGACAACCCGAATTCCCCGACCAAGGGCGCAGAAGCGAAGAAGATCCTGCGCCAGAACGAACTCCCCCTATGGAATCTCTGAATAAGTCTCGCAGCGGCCATGCAGGACTTATTCAGAGGTTCCAATTCCGCCTGAGGTGATGCCATGCTGAAGAAGCTCATGGAATACAAACTGTTCGAGACCGGCGCCGGCGCCGGCAAGGACAAGACGCAGGTGAAATATCCCGGCGTGCGCGACGCGGTCGACGGCAACACCGCCGTCATCCATGTCGAGCGCGAGGCTTCGGACGCCGCCGGCGCCTATCCCATCACGCCCTCGACGCAGATGGGCGAGTACTGGGCCGAGGCCTCCGCCGCCGGCCACCTCAACATTTCAGAGCGGCCGCTGATCTTCATCGAGCCGGAATCCGAGCACGCCGCCGCCGGCGTCACCGCCGGCATGTCGATGACCGGCCTGCGCGCCGTGAATTTCTCCTCCGGCCAGGGCGTGGCCTTCATGCACGAGTCGCTCTACGCCGCCGTCGGCAAGCGGCTGCCCTATGTGCTCAACATGGGCTGCCGCGCCATCACCAAGGCTTCGCTCAACGTGCACGCCGGCCATGACGACTACCACTGCATCGACGACACCGGTTTCATCCAGGTGCTGGCGAAGAATGCCCAGGAGGCGGCCGACCTCAACCTGATCGGGCGCAAGGCGGCGGAGATCTCGCTGACGCCGGCCATCATCGGCCAGGACGGCTTCCTCACCACGCACCTGATCGAGTCGGTGCGGCTGCCCGAACGCGAGCTGGTGGCGGAGTATCTCGGCAAGCCCGACGACCTCATCGACACGCCGACGCCGGCCCAGGCCATGCTCTACGGCCCGAAGCGCCGCCGCGTGCCGGCGATCTGGGACGTGGATGTGCCGCTGCTCTCCGGCTCGGTGCAGAACCAGGACGCCTACATGCAGGCAGTGGCCGGCCAGCGGCCGTACTTCTTCGACCATATCGGCGAGATCGCCGACCGCTGCATGGCCGAGTTCGCCGAACTGACCGGGCGGCGCTACAGCCGCGTGGACGGCTATCGCTGCGAAGACGCCGACTACCTGATCCTCGGCATGGGCAGCATGATCGTGCAGGCCGAGGCCGTCGCGGACTACCTGCGCGAGACGCGCAAGCTGAAGGTCGGCGTGGTGAACCTGACCATGTTCCGGCCCTTCCCGGGCGACCTGCTCGGCGCGGTCCTCAAGGGCAAGAAGGGCGTGGCGGTGCTGGAGCGCACCGACCAGCCGCTGGCCGAGGACCTGCCGCTGATGCGCGAGGTGCGCGCCACGATCGCCAAGTGCATGGAAAACGGCACGGCCGACGGCAAGCCGGCCTACAAGGGCTACGCCGCCTATGCCTCGGCGAAGGACATGCCGCGCCTGTATTCGGGCTGCTACGGCCTCGGTTCGCGCGACCTGCAACCCGAGGCGCTGATCGGCGCCATCGAGAACATGCTGCCGGATGCGGCGCAGAAGAAGTTCTTCTACCTGTCGGTGGACTTCGTGCGCGACACGCCGGCCAACCCGAAGGACGAGATCCACAACCAGGACATCCTCGAAGCCTATCCGCGCATCCGCGAGCTGGCGCTGCGCGGCAGCGAGAACCCGAACCTGCTGCCGAAGGATTCGATCACCGTGCGCATGCACTCGGTCGGCGGCTGGGGCGCCATCACCACGGGCAAGAACCTGGCGATGACGCTGTATGAGCTGCTCGGCTGGGACATCAAGGCCAACCCGAAATACGGCTCGGAGAAGAAGGGCCAGCCGACGACCTATTACCTCTCGGCGGCGCCGGAGCCGATCCGCGTGAACTGCGAGTACGTGTACGTCGATGTGGTGCTCTCGCCCGATCCGAACGTGCACGAGCATTCCAATCCCGTCGCCGGCCTGAAGAAGGGCGGCGTCTTCATCGTGCAGAGCAACCGCACGGAGGCCGACCTGTGGGCGAGCTTCCCGCTGTGGATGCAGAAGCAGATCGTCGACAACGACATCCGCGTCTTCTACCTCGACGCCTTCCAGATCGCCCGCGAGGAGGCCGGCAGCGCCGACCTGCAGCTGCGCATGCAGGGCATCGCCTTCCAGGGCGCCTTCTTCGCCGCCTCGCCGGTGATGAAGAACGCCGGCCTGACCGAGGAGAAGCTGTTCAAGGCCATCGAGGACCAGCTGCAGGCGAAGTTCGGCGGCAAGGGCCAGCGCGTGGTGGACGACAACCTGCGCGTCGTGCGGCGCGGCTTCACCGAGCTGAAGGAGATCACGCAAAAGTCAGTCGGCGCGACACGGCGAACCCTGCGCGAGAAGAGCGCCGGCCTGCCGGTGATGCTCAAGCAGCTGCCCGAGGGCGACGGCCGCGTGGCGGATATCCACCGCTTCTGGGAACAGACCGGCAGCTTCTACGCCAGCGGCAAGGGTTCCGACAACCTGGTCGATCCCTTCATCGGCGCCTCGCTGGTGCCGGCGGCCACGGGCGTCTTCCGCGACATGACGCAGATCCGCTTCGAGTACCCGGAGTGGATCGCCGAGAACTGCACGGCCTGCGGCAACTGCTACACGGAGTGCCCGGACAGCGCCATTCCCGGCCTGGTCAGCTCGGTGGCCGACATCTTCAATACGGCGGTGACGCGCGTCGAGCGCGGCGGCCGGCCGACGCGCTTCCTGCGCCGCGCCGTGCGCACGCTGGAGAAGAAGCTGCGCGGCATGATCGAAGGGGATGGCGTGAGCATCCGTCCGCTCATCGACGACGCCATCAACGCCACCGTCGCCGAGGCGCCGGAAGCCGAACGGGAAAAACTCGCCGAGGAGTTCCATCTTTTCCGCGAGTCGCTCGGCGACTTCCAGTTCGGCACCACCAAGCCCTACTGGACGCAGAAGGAGAAGAAGGGCAAGGGCTCGGGCGGCCTGTTCTCCATCACCATCAACCCTTACACCTGCAAGGCCTGCGCGCTGTGCGTCAAGGTGTGCGAGGACGACGCGCTGCGCATGGTGACGCAGACCGAGGAATCCACCGAGCGCCTGCGCCGCGACTGGAATTTCTGGCTCGACCTGCCGTCGACGCCGAAGGAGTACAGCCGCATCGACAGCCTCGACGAGAAGATCGGCGCGCTGGAGACGCTGCTGCTCGACAAGCGCAACTACGGCTCGATGCCCTGCGGCGACGGCGCCTGCCTCGGCTGCGGCGAGAAGACCGCCATCCATCTCTTCACCGGCACGGTGACGGCGCTGATGCAGCCGCGCGTGGAGAAGCACGTCGCCCACCTCGACGAGCTGATCGCCCGCCTGGAGAAGCACATCCGCATGAAGCTGACCGAGTCGGTTGACCTCTCCGACACCGGGGCGGTGCTCGCCGCTGTGCGCGAGACGCAGGGATCCGACCTGACGCTGGCCAATCTGGCGGCGAAGATCATGGAGAACAAGCCGTCGCGGCCGCTCGACCCGGCCTGGGTGAAGTGGGCGACGCAGCTCATCGAGAAGCTGAAGGACCTCAAGTGGCGCTATGCCGAGGGTCCAAGCAAGCGCGGCCGCGCCGAAATGGGCATCGTCAACTCCACCGGCTGCACTTCGGTGTGGGGCTCGACCTATCCCTTCCACCCCTATCCCTTCCCCTGGACCAGCCATCTGTTCCAGGACAGTCCGTCGGTGGCGATGGGCATCTTCGAGGGCCACATGGCGAAGATGGCGGAGGGCTTCAAGGCGCTGCGCATGGCCGAGCTCGAACTCGCCGGCGAGTACAGCGCCGAGAAGCACGAGGATTTCTTCCGCCGCTTCACCTGGCAGCAGTTCTCCGAGGACGAATGGCTGCTCTGCCCGCCGGTGGTCTCGCTCGGCGGCGACGGCGCGATGTACGACATCGGCTTCCAGAACCTGTCGCGCGCGCTGATGTCCGGCATGCCGATCAAGGTGCTGGTGGTGGACACCCAGGTGTATTCGAACACCGGCGGCCAGGCCTGCACCTCCGGCTTCACCGGCCAGATCTCCGACATGGCGCCCTTCGGCGCCGCCCAGCGCGGCAAGCAGGAGACGCGCAAGGAGATCAGCCTGATCGGCATGGCGCACCGCACGTCCTACGTGATGTCCGGCACCATCGCCCACACCAACCACCTGATCGAGAGCTACATCGACGGCCTCAACTCGCGCCGACCGGCGCTGTTCAACATCTACGCGGTGTGCCCGCCGGAGCACGGCATCGGCGACGACAAGAGCGTGGACCAGAGCAAGCTGGCGGTGGAGGGCAGGGCCTATCCGCTGTTCCGCTTCGATCCGGATGCCGGCACGACCTTCTCGGAATGCGTCAGCCTGGATGGCAACCCGGCGCTCGACCAGGACTGGCCGGTCTATACCCTGAACTACACCGACGAGAACGGCGCCGCGGAGAAGATGGCGCTGCCGATGACCTTCGCCGACTTCGCGGCGACGGAAGGGCGCTTCGGCAAGCAGTTCAGGAAGGCGCCGCCGGAGACCTGGAACGACGACATGGTGCCCATGGCCGATTTCATCAGGCTCGACAAGGACGAGCGCGAGGGCAAGTTCCCCTTCATCTGGGCGACGGACCAGAAGAACCGCCTGATGCGCCTGCTGGCCACCGAGGACCTGGTGCGCGCCACCGAGGAACGCCTGAATTTCTGGAAGCAGTTGAAAGGCATTGCCGGCCTCGACCGCAGCGCGGTGGACACCGAGATGCTGGCCGACCAGGTGCGCGCCGAGCTGCTGGCGAAGATCACGGCCAGCCTGGGCGTGAGCGGCGGCGATGCGCCGGCGGCCAATGCCCCGCTGCAGATCGCTGCGCAGGGCGCGCCGACGGCGGACGGCTACGAGCCGGTGTGGATCGAGACGCCGGAGTGCACCGCCTGCGACGAATGCACCACCCTCGCGCCGAAGGTGTTCGCCTACAACGCGCAGAAGCTGGCCGTCGTGGTGAATCCGAAGGGCGGCAAGTTCGCCGACATCGTCAAGGCGGCAGAGAAGTGCACCGCCGGCTGCCTGCACCCCGGCACGCCGTGGAACATGAACGAGCCGGGCATCGAGAAGCTGATGGCACGCGCGGCGAAATACAACTAGGGCGTGAGGAGAGAGGAGTGAGGGGTGAGGAGTAAGAGCGTCATGGTTCGGCAGTTGCATGAGAAGGAACCGATATCGAAGTGCAGCGGCGAGTTCGGCGAGAGCTTTGCCCCTCACTCCTTACGCCTCACTCCTCACGCACCATGAAGCTGCTCTCCTACTTCCGTGGCGAGGCCTTCCAGCGTGGGGTGCATCCGCCGGGCTGCAAGCACACCGCCGACCGGCCGATTCGCCGGCTGCCGTTCGCGCCGCGGCTGGTGGTGCCGCTGTCGCAGCACATCGGCAGGCCGTCGCGGCCGACCGTGCGCGTCGGCGAGGAGGTGCTGCGCGGCCAGCCCATCGCGGCGGCCGACGGCTGGCTGTCGGTGCCGCAGCACGCGCCGGCGACCGGCGTGGTGGAGGCCATCGAGCTGCGGCCGAGCGCGCGCGGGCAGTGGACGGAATGCATCGTCATCCGCGCGTTCGAGGCGTCGACCCAGGAAGTGCTGTGGGGCGCGCCGCAGGACCTCGACGCCTTCCCACCGCAGGAGATCGTGCTGGCCGTGCAGCGCAGCGGCATGGTCGGCCTTGGCGGCGCGGCCTTTCCCAGCCATGCCAAGCTGACGGTGCCGGAGGGCGCCAAGGTGGAGACGCTGGTGGTAAACGGCTGCGAGTGCGAGCCGTACCTCACCTGCGACCACCGCGTCATGGTGGAGCAGGCGCAGGACCTGATGACCGGCATCCGCCACGCCATGCGCGCCACCGGCGCGAGCCGCGCCATCATCGGGGTCGAGGACAACAAGCCGGAGGCGGCCGAGGCGATGCGCCGGGCGCTGCCGCCGCAGGGCGGCATCTTCGTCGAGGAGGTGCCGACCAAGTATCCGCAGGGCTCGGAGAAGATGCTCATCACGGCGCTGTTCGGCGTCGAGGTGCCGTCGGGCAAGCTGCCGCTGTCGCTCGGCATGGTGGTGAACAATGTCGGCACGCTGGCCGCCCTCGGACGGCTGCTGCCGACGGGGCAGGGGCTGGTCGAGCGCGTCGTCACGGTCACCGGCCCCGGCGTGGCGCGGCCCGGCGACTACCGCGTGCCGCTCGGCACGCCGCTGTCCTTCGTGCTCGACTACGTGGGCGCGCCCGCCTCAGTTGCCAGCAATTCCAGGCAGGTGATCCTCGGCGGCCCGATGATGGGCCAGTCGGTGGCCTCGCTCGATGTGCCGGTGACCAAGGGCGTCTCGGGCGTGCTGGTGTTCCGCGGCGAGGACATGGCGAACCGCGAAGGGCGCCGCAGCTATCCCTGCATCAAGTGCGGCGAGTGCGTCGAATCCTGCCCGATGGGCCTGAATCCCTCGACGCTGGGCATGCTCGCCGCCAAGCGCGAATACGACCTGATGGCGAAGCAGTATCACCTCGGCGACTGCTTCGAATGCGGCTGCTGCACCTATACCTGCCCGTCCAACATCCCGCTGGTCCAGCAGTTCCGCGTCGCGAAGCAGATCCTGCGCGAAAAGGCGGTGGCGTGAAAAGACTCTCTCAACGCAAAGAACGCAAAGACGCAAAGAGCGCAAAGGAGTTCATGCATGATTTTCTTTGCGTCCTTCGCGTCTTTGCGTTCTTTGCGTCGAAAGCGGTTCTGGGACAGCGATGAACGCCACCACCGAAATCCGCAGCGCGCCGCACATCAAGGGGCCGCGCAGCGTCGAGCAGATCATGGCGAACGTCGTGTATTCGCTGCTGCCGGTGTGCGCCTTCTTCATCTACCAGTACGGCCTCTCGGCGGCGGCCTCGATCCTCGTCGTCACGGCATCCTGCCTGTTCGCCGAGCGGGCCTTCGTGCGCACCGGCACCCAGGCAGGCAGCCTGTCGGATTTTTCCGCCACCATCACCGGCCTGCTGCTGGCGCTGACCCTGCCGCCGGGATTTCCGCTGTGGATGGGCGCCGTCGCCGGCATCGCTTCCATCGCCCTGGGCAAGGCGATCTTCGGCGGCATCGGCTTCAACGTCTTCAATCCGGCGCTGGTCGGCCGCGCCTTCGTGCAGGCGGCCTTCCCGGCGGCGATCGCCACCTACACGCCGTCGTTCCTGGCGGGACGCTTCACGGAATTCATTCCTTCCTCGCTGGCCTGGCCGCTGATGGCGCCGGCGGACACCGCCGCCTGGCTGAAGGCCATGCAGTACGACACCCTGGCCAGCGCCTCGCCCCTGGCACGCTGGAAATTCGAGGGTTTCGTCACGCCGGCCTGGGATCTGGTGACTTCGCTCACGGGCCACATGGCGGTCGGCCCGTCTCCGTTGCTGATCGTGCTGTGCGGCGCCTACCTCGCGCTGCGCCGCTTCATGGACTGGCGCATTCCCGTCGCCGTGCTGGGCAGCGCCGGCCTGTCGGCGCTGCTGATCTATGCCGCCTTCGGCACGCGCTTTCCCGATCCCTTCTTCATGCTGTTCTCCGGCGGCCTGATCCTCGGCGCGGTCTACATGGCCACCGACATGGCCACCTCGCCGGTGACGCCGCGCGGCATGTGGGCGTACGGCGCACTGATCGGCGTGATGACGGTGGTGATCCGCTACTACAGCGGCCTGCCGGAGGGCGTCATGTACGCCATCCTCATCGGCAACGCGGCGACGCCGCTGATCGAGCGCATCACCCAGCCGACGCCCTTCGGCAAGGGCGCCTCGATCCAGGCGCGGCGCCAGGGCTCCTACACGCTGCATCCCGACTACATCTCACGCGAGGAAGCCGGCGCGAAGACGCCGAAGAAACGCTTTCTCAAGAACAAGCCGAAGAAACCATGACGCTGCCCGCCACATCGCCCCAGGCAACGCCGGCGAGCTCGCTGGTGAAGACGCTCGGCATCGTGTCGACCGTCTGCGGCCTCATCATTGTCGGCGCCTACCAGGGCACTTACGATGCCGCGGCGGCGAACCGCCGCCTGGCACTGGAGCGCACGGTGTTCAAGGTCATCCCGGCGGCGAAGACGATGGCCGAATGGCAGGCGACGGCGCTGGGCATCCGGCCGGCCGGCGGCGAGGCGGTGGCGGGCGCGACCAGGTTCTATGCGACCTACGATGCGGACGGCGCGCTGGCCGGCATCGCGGTGGAGGCGGGCGCCAAGGGCTACGCCGACACGGTGCGCCTCCTCTACGGCTATGCGCCGGACTGCCGCTGCATCACTGGCATCGGCGTGGTGGCGATGAAGGAG
Source organism: Rhodocyclales bacterium (assembly GCA_016214145.1). Classification (GTDB taxonomy): domain Bacteria; phylum Pseudomonadota; class Gammaproteobacteria; order Burkholderiales; family Rhodocyclaceae; genus Desulfobacillus. The sequence continues at coordinate 278,901 of JACRPA010000002.1, read as the reverse complement.
ACGCCGGGCATCGGCGACAAGATCGTCACCGACAAGGCCTTCCTCGCCAACTTCCAGGCGCTCGACGTGAAACTGAACGCCGAACTGTCGGCCCTTGCCAACGAGGTGAAGGCGGTCAAGCACGGCAGCAAGACCAAGGGTTGGGAAATCGACGCCATCGCCGGCGCCACGGTGACCTCGCGCGCCGTCGGCAAGGCGATCAACGACAGCGCGCAGTCGCTGCTGCCGAAGCTTGTGCCCGAGATGGAAAAACTCCGGAAAAAGAAATCATGAGCGATCTCTCCCGGGCGCAGACCTTCGACGAGTTCATGGAGGGCATCTGGCGCCAGAATCCGGTATTCGTCATGGTGCTGGGCATGTGCCCGACGCTGGCGGTGACGGTATCGGCCATGAACGCCCTGTCGATGGGACTGGCGACGGCCTTCGTGCTGGTGTGCTCCTGCGGGCTGGTGTCGCTGATGCGCAACATCGTGCCGAAGGAAGTGCGCATCGCCACCTACATCGTCATCATCGCCACCTTCGTCACGGTGGTGGACTACGTCATCCAGGCGGTGAGCCTGGCGGTGTACGACGCGCTGGGCGCCTTCATCCAGCTCATCGTGGTGAACTGCATCATCCTCGGCCGCGCCGAGGCGCACGCCTCGAAAAACCCGCCGATCACGGCGATGGTGAACGCGCTGGGCATGAGCCTCGGCTTCGTCATCGGCCTGCTGGCGCTCGGCACGGTGCGCGAGGTCCTCGGCGCCGGCACGCTGTTCGGCGTTTCGCTGTTCGGCGCGAACTTCCAGCCCTGGGTGGTGATGGTGCTGCCGCCCGGCGGCTTCATCGTGCTGGGCGGCTGGCTGCTGCTGTTCTCGGCGCTGAAGCGGCGCAAGGAAGCGCGCCTGGCGGCGCAGGAGGGCGGCCATGGCGCCTGAATCGCTCGGCCAGATATTCCTCGCCGCCGTCCTCGCCAACAACTTCGTGCTGGCGATGTTCCTCGGCCTGTGCCCCTTCCTCGGCGTCTCGGCGCGGCTCGACACGGCCTTCCCGATGGGCGTGGCGACGACTTTCGTCATGCTGGTGGCTTCGCTCTGCGCCTTCGGCCTGAACCTGCTGCTGACGATGTTCCAGCTGGAGTTCCTGCGGCTGATCTCCTACATCGTGGTGATCGCCTCGGCGGTGCAGCTGGTGGAGATGTTCCTCAAGAAGACCAGCCCGGCGCTGTTTCGCGCGCTGGGCATCTACCTGCCGCTGATCACCACCAACTGCGCGGTGCTCGGCGTGGCGCTGTTCCAGACGGCGCGCGAGTACAGCTTCGCCCAGGCCATGGTGTTCAGCTTCGGCGGCGGCTCAGGCTTTACCCTGGCGCTGGTGCTGATGGCCAGCGTGCGCGAACGGCTGCAGTTGTCGAACGTCCCCGGCGTCGTGCAGGGCACGGCGCTCTCGCTGATGCTGGCGGGGCTGCTGTCGATGGCCTTCATGGGCTTTGCCGGACTGGGCGGCTGATGACGAAGTATCTCGTCTCGATAGGCCTGATCTTCGCCCTCCTGGCGGGGGGCGTCCTCGTGCAGGGGCTGTACCGGCGCTTTGCGCGGCGCCATCCCGAACTGGGCCCTTTCCGCGAAGACAAGAGCGGCTGCGGCGCCTGTTCGGCGGGCAGCGGTTGCAGCGCTCCTTCCTGTTCCAGCACCCTCCGGTAATCGACCGGCAATCCGTCGGGGCGCGGCGACACTCGCCGACGCACGATTTGCCGTCTAGAATAGGTTTTCAGGCCCGGGGGCGGGGGAGGATGCGCTGCTTTGGGAAGAACTGCGGAGCGGGGATTTCTGGCTCCCCGACCTGGGCTCGAACCAGGGACACACGGATTAACAGTCCGTTGCTCTACCAACTGAGCTATCGGGGAATTGCCGAGGCGCGAATGGTAGACATTTCACCGCAGTGCGTCAAGCCGTTAGGGTGTGGATCGCGTGTAGAATCGCCGCAATCGCCTGGTTGGCATAAAAATGGATAAAAACTCGGTCTTCGTCAAAACCAAGGAAGGTGAGGAGGCGATGCGCCAGCGCACCCGCCTGGTCCAGCGCAACCTGCGCAACATCCTCATCATGGTCGATGGCCATGCCTCCGTGGCGGATCTGGCCAGGCGATTCGGCGATGACGCCACGACGCAGGCCGCCCTGAGAGAATTGCTGGCCGGCGGCTTCATCGTCGAGTCGGCCAACCCGCTGGACTTCACCTCGACGGCGCCGCAGGAGTCAACGGGGGAAAAAGCCGAGGATGTGCCTGTCCTGACGACCCTGGTCGATCCGTCCGCCCAGGACCCGGCGCCCGCGCCGACGCCAGTTGCGCCGCCCTCCCTGCCGCCGGTCATCGAGGAAATCGAGTTGTCCGCGCCGGAGTATGAATCCCTGCCGCCGCCTCAGCCCGCCGCGCCGCCGCGGGCGCCGCAGCCGGCCGCGGCCGGGCCGAACTGGCTAGACCGGATCAGGACCGCGCTGGCTGGCAAGAAAGAAAAGCCGGTGACGAGGGCGAGGAAAACCAGGGAAAAGGATTACGAGGAGGAACAGACGATCGGTCCCGATCTCGATCCGATCGGGCGCGGCCAGAAGTTCAATATCGGCTGGCCTTTGCTTGCCCTGTTCTCCGTCGCCGGTGTCGCCGTCCTGCTGGCGCTGACTTTGGCGTTGTATCCCTATGGACGCCATCTGCCGGATATCGAGCGGAACGCATCGGCCATGCTGCAGGATACGGTGAAGGTGGGCGACATCGGTTTTTCCTTCCTGCCGCGCCCGCACCTCGCCATGCGCAACATCACGGTGGGAAAGGATGCCCATCTGACCGTCGCAGCGGTGCGGGCGGTGCCGGATCTCCTCTCCCTCCTGGGCGACAAGAAGGTGTTTCACGAACTGGTGTTCGAGAAGGCGGCCGTGAAGGTATCCGGCCTGGGACGGCTGGCCCTGGCCGGCGCCGGATCGGGCGGCGCGACCGCGGAGATTCGCCACATTACCGTCAATGGCTTGAGCCTGACGGTCGGCGATGTCCTTCTCGGCGGCCTCAGCGGGGAAGTGCAGATGAGCGGCACGGGCGCGCCGGAGAAGATCCTGCTGCGCAATGCCGACGGCACGCTCAAGCTTGAAATGCAGCCGAAGGGGGAGAGTTATCAGATCGCCGCAATCGGCAGCGGCTGGAAGGCGCCCTTCAAGCCGAATCCGACATTCGAGCGGCTCGATGTGCAGGGAGAGCTGCGGCCATCCCGCCTGGAGTTGAGCAGGATCGACGGCAAGGCGTATGAGGGGCTGATCGAGGGCAAGGTCACGCTGGATTGGGCCGGCAATGCCGCGCTCACCGGCAACCTGGACCTCAAGCGCATGAATGCGGCCAAGCTGCTGAAGGCGCTTGGCTCGGAGCTCTCCGCCGAAGGTGAACTGTCGGCCCGCCTGCGGCTCGATGCCAAGGCGGATCGCCTGGACAAGCTGGCCGAGGCGCTGCGCACCGATGGAACCTTCGAAATGAAACGCGGCGTGGCCAAGGGATTCGACCTGGGCGAGGCGGTGCGCAGCACCGGGCGTGGGCCGACGCGGGGCGGCGAGACGAAATTCGAGCAGCTGACCGGCTCGTTCCTGTTCGATCCGAAGGACTGCCGCCTCGGCAATCTGCGTCTCAGTTCGGGCCTGTTCAAGGCCGGCGGCAATCTCGGCATTGCCGGCAATGCCCAGTTGAGCGGGGCCATGGATGTCGAACTGAAGAGCTCTGCGGCATCGCTGCGGATGCTGCTGGCCGTCGGCGGCACGACAAGGGATCCGCAACTGACGCCCGCCCGGGGCAGATAGGGCGCTGCAAGGTTCAAAAGAAAACGGGCGCCAGCGGCGAGCCCTCTGAAAAACGGATGGTCTTTTGAAGGGCAAGCCAAACAGGGCTGAGAAGGCCCCCGCGTAAAACCGGGGGCTTTCTGTTTCAGGCGCGGGTCAAGGCGGCCTCGACCTGCTCCAACATCCTCCACGTCAGAACCTTGTTCGAATCGTCCGCAACGCACCGCAGGCAATCCGCGGAAGGCGAATAGGGCGGCAGCATGACGACCAACCGTGGAATCCAAGCCGAGGTCAATGCACGCGACTCCGCCTCTGCGTCCCCGCAGTAATGCAAACCAAGCCCGAGATATCCGAGCCAGTCGGGAAATGGACAGGCGTTCGCGATGTCGGCAAGCGACGCGGGAGCCAGCACCGCGTTCAGCCGGCGTTGCTCTTCGAGCGGCCACGGACCGAGAGACGGCACGGGGCCGAGTTCCTCGGCCGGGCTTCCCCGCTCCAAATCCGAGCGGTCTCCCGAAACCCTCCACTCCTTGGAATCAGGGTGGATTCCCCTTGCGATTTCGCGCAGCCCGTATCGGAAGAACATGTGTCCGCACGTGGTGCAACACATCCTCCAGCACCATCGCTCCCCCGCCGCCCAATCGCACAGGGCGACGAAAGCGTTTCTCGCGGGTGTGGTCACGGCGTGTCAGTCGCCGAGATTGACGGTCAGGTCGGAGTTGTAGCGGAGACCGGCGACGCCGCACGCCATCTCGATAATCCGGCCGATGGTCGCCTTGCTGTGGTTCGTGCTCACCCACCACCCGGATTGCAGACGCGTGGCGTGCTCACGGCAAAGGTCCGGCCTGCCGGGATAAAGTTCTTCCCGGTTGCGTGCGATGTAGCGCCTTGTCCTGCCGTGCGTGGGCAGGGCCGCGAAACGCTCTGGGAACGTCGCGTCGCGGACCGTAAGAGCCTCCAACACTTGGAGCATGACGTCGCATGCGTTGCGGCCGGGACGCGTGCGGCCGTCAAGGGAGAATCCAATTTCCCGGGGGACGCCCGCGACATGCCGCGGAGGTTGAGTCGGAGGGATCGGTCGCGGCGCGACGGGTTCGGGTTGAATCGGCTCCCTCGGCCTCGTCACGGGTTGCGGTCTTGCCAAGGGGACCGACACACCTGCCGCCATGGCCTTCATGAACTTCGCGACCGTGTCGGGGTCGGGTTTGAATCCGCAGAGGTTCTCCACCCTGTCGGCCACAATCTCCAACAGCATCTCATCCTCCTCGGCGACGAGCTTCTCCCAAGCGACGGGCATGGCGGCGAGAATCTGCCGCTCCTTGGCTACGTTGCGGTAATCCTCCCTCGCGGCCTCTATGGCAGCCCCCGAGGCTATCGCGTCATGTTTGAGATAGCGTTCCAGGCGGGCGACGCATTCCTCCGTGTCACGCTCCACGATATCCAGCTTGTATACACGCCTCTCGCCGTAATCCCCCTGCTCGCCCGGCAGGAAGAAGTTCCATTCCTGACCGTCCGTGAGAATCGCCATCGGCACGCCCGCATGGAACGCGTATTCGAACAGTTGCCTCTCGGCCCCGTCGCTCTGCCCTACCTGCTTGACCTCGATGAACGCTATGGGTTTCCCCGCGGGATGGCACAGGGCGTAATCGACTCTGCGTCCGCCGAGCGAGAACTCGGGGCACACGACACGCGTGTCATACGACGGCCAAGACAGCGAATGGAGGATGCGTAGGACGATGCCCTGCGACACGGACGCCTCGTTTGTGTATCTCCCCGCCTTGATGCCCGTCCTTATGTCCTCGATGTCCTGCCCCAGAGCCATGGCCCGCCCCCCTTTTGAAGCCGTCAGTTTATGCGCAACTGGGGCGGCCGTCGATGGCGGCCAAAAGGCGGACCGCTTGATTCCATCAAGCCTGTTTCAATAAATACGGCACTCTGAGCGCAGCGCGGCTTTGACCGTTTCTTTGAACTCTCAGAGAGGGACGGTGTCATTCACGGTCCGTCCGTCTTCGAGCTTGAAGGAAAACTCAGTCTCGCCCAGCTTCGCCCACGGCAAGCCCAAGTACAGCCCGAAATCTTCGAGGATTGCTTGTGGGTGCTCTCCTTCGGCTCTTTCGCTTGGAATGGCGCGATTGAGATAGACCAAGAAAAAACCCCTCTGAAAAACACCATCCGTTTTTCAGAGGGGCTCGCGCCAGCGGCGCCCCTTTCTTTCGGCAGCGCCGCTTATTTCCTGATGACCGCGGCGATCGCGTCGGCGACGTAATCGATGTTGCGCGAGTTCAGCGCGGCGAGGCAGATGCGCCCGGTGCTGACGGCGTAGATGCCGAATTCGTCCTTCAGGCGCTCGACCTGCGCGGCCGTCAGGCCGGTGTAGGAGAACATGCCGCGCTGCTGCGCGATGAAGGAGAAGTCCTGCGCCACGCCGCGCGCCTTCAGCTTGTCGACGAGGCCGGTGCGCATGGCGCGGATGCGGTCGCGCATGCCGGCCAGTTCGTCTTCCCAAAGTTTGCGCAACTCGGGGCTGGAGAGCACGGCCGCGACGATTGCGCCGCCGTGGGTCGGCGGGTTCGAATAGTTGGTGCGGACGACGCGCTTCACTTGCGACATGACGCGCGCCGATTCGTCCTTGCCGGCGGTGACGATGGACAGGGCGCCGACGCGCTCGCCGTAAATCGAGAAGGACTTGGAGAAGGAACTGGAGACGAAGAACTGCAGGCCGGAGGCGGCGAACAGCCTGAGCGCCAGGGCGTCGGGCTCGATGCCGTCGGCGAAGCCCTGGTAGGCCATGTCGATGAAGGCGACGAGGCCGCGCGCGCGGACGATCCCGACCACTTCCTTCCACTGCGCCTCGGAGAGATCGGCGCCGGTCGGGTTGTGGCAGCAGGCGTGCAGGACGACGATGGCGCCGGCCGGCAGGCCGCCCAGCGTCGCCTTCATGGCATCGAAGGCCACGCCGCGGGTGGCGGCATCGTAGTAAGGGTAGTTCTCGACCTGGAAGCCGGCCGACTCGAAGAGGGCGCGATGGTTTTCCCAGCTCGGATCGCTGATATGGACGGACGCCTGGGGCAGCAGGCGCCGCAGGTAATCGGCGCCGACCTTGAGCGCGCCGGTGCCGCCGAGCGCCTCGACGGTGACGACGCGGCCTTCCTCGATCAGGGACGAGCCGGGTCCGAACAGCAGGTTCTGCACGGCCTGGTTGTAGCTGGCCGGGCCTTCGATCGGCTGGTAGCCGCGCGCCGGCATGGCTTCGAGGCGGGCCTTCTCCGCGGCGCGCACGGCGGCGAGCAGGGGAATCTTGCCGTTGTCGTCGCAATAGACGCCGACGCCGAGGTTGACCTTGGTGGCGCGCGCATCGGCGTTGAAGGCTTCGTTGAGGCCGAGGATGGGGTCGCGGGGGGCCAGTTCCACCGCTGCGAATATCGAAGAAGTCATGATGAATGGGAAAAGAAAAATCGCGGTCGTATTGTACCCGTGACGAGCAAGCGACCCAAGTGAAGTCGCTTATCGGCTTATACGAGAAAGAGGCCGATGCCGATGCCCGCGGCAACGGCGAACATGGCGGGCAGGGTGTGGCGAGCCAGGGTCCAACCGCCGAGCATGACGATGAGCCCCGCCTTGAAAGTCAGGTTCGACAGTACGGCGAGCGCGATCGATGAGACGGCCTGGCCGGCCGACAGCTTGTCGAGCGAAAACAGGCGCAGGCTGGACAGCGTGATGGCGTCAACGTCGGTCAGGCCGGAAGCCAGCGCCACGGCGTACATGCCCCTGGCGCCGGCCACATCCGAGAGCCAGGCCGAACAGAACAGCACCACGGCGTAGAGGGCGCCGAAGCTCAGCGCGGTGCGGATTTCCGTCGGGTTGCGCACCTCCGGCATGGGCAGTTCCCCCTGCGCCTCCAGCCGGCGCCAGCCGAAGGCGGTGGCCGCCAGGCCGAGCACCAGCCCTCCGGTGAACACCTTGGCGAGCGGCTCGATGACGTCCGGCGCCACCACGGCGGCCATCGCCGTCAGGCGCAGCAGCACCATCAGGCTGGCGACCATGATCACCACCATGGCGCTGCGGGCCAGCGCGCCGTTGGCATGGGCATGGCGGGAGAAGACGACCGTCGTTGCGGTGCTGGAGACCAGGCCGCCGAGCAGGCCCATCATGGGCGCCCCATGCTGCGGCCCGGCCAGGCGCAGGGCGGCGTAGCCGGTGAGGGAGACGCCGGAGACCAGCACCACCATGAGCCAGGCCTGATACGGATTGAGCGCATCGTAGGGGCCGTAGTTGCGATCGGGCAGGATGGGCAGGATGACGAAGGACAGCACGGCGAATTGCAGGATGGAGATGAGGTCCTTCGGCGTCAGTCGATGCGAGATGCCGTGCAGTTCGGCCTTGAAGTAGAGCAGGACGGTGGCGGCGATGCCCAGCATCACGGCAAGCGTGCCGTAGCCGAACCAGACGGCCGCGCCGAGGCAGTAGCAGACCAGGATCGCGACGACCGAGGTGGTGCCCGGATCGCCGGCGTCGTCGGGCTGGTTGATGTAGGCCGCGATGATCATGGCGCCGACCGCCAGCAGGCCGGCGGCGAGGATCCAGCCGGAATCGGTCTGCTCGGCGAGCAGGCCGGAGAGGGTGCCGAGGAGGGCCACCAGGGCGAAGGTGCGCAGGCCGGCCTTGGCCGAACGGCGCCGTTCGCGCTCGAGCCCGATGAGCAGTCCGATGGCCAGGCTCGTCATGAAGGCCTGCAGGTGCGGCGGCGCGGAGAGCTGCTGGAAGATGTCCATATATTTGGATTCTACTGCCGGATTCCAATCCGTTTACAATCGCATCATGTCTCGGAATTTTGCCATGGTGCCTGCCGCCGGAACGGGCATGCGAGTGGGCGGCGACCTGCCCAAGCAATACCACCTGCTCGCCGGACGGCCCATGATCCGGCACGCCATCGAGGCGCTGTGCGCCTCGCCCCGGATCCAGCGGGTGTTCGTCGTCCTGGCCGAACGGGATGAAATCTGGGAACGCTTCGACTGGACGGAGCTGGGCGTCAAGCTTTCCGTCCTGCGCTGCGGCGGGGCGACGCGGGCGGACAGCGTGCTGAATGGCCTGGAGGCCGTTTCGGCCGTGGTGAAAGCGGACGACTGGGTGCTGGTGCACGATGCGGCGCGGCCCTGCCTGTCCACGGCGCAGCTCGATGCCCTGATCGAGCAGGTCGGCGAAGACGAGGTGGGCGGCATACTTGCCGCGCCGGTGGCCGATACGCTGAAGCTGTCCACTCCCGGGCGGCGCATCGAGAGGACCGTTTCGCGCGAGCACCTGTGGCAGGCGCAGACGCCGCAGATGTTCCGCCATGGCCTGCTGCGCGAAGCCCTGTCGCGCAGCCGGATCGTCACCGACGAGGCCGGCGCGGTGGAGGCGCTGGGGCGCCATCCGCTGCTGGTGGCCTCCGACGCGAGCAACCTGAAGGTGACCTACCCCGCGGATCTGGTCCTGGCGGAAAAAATACTGCTGGAAGGAAAGGGGGCGTAATGCGCATCGGCCAAGGCTTCGACGTCCATGCCCTGGTGCCGGGCAGGAAACTGATCATCGGCGGCGTGGAGATTCCCTTCGAGCGCGGCCTGCTCGGCCATTCCGACGCCGATGTGCTGCTGCATGCGGTGACGGATGCGCTGCTCGGCGCCGCCGGCCTCGGCGACATCGGACGTCACTATCCGGACAGCGATGCGCGCTTCAAGGATGCCGACAGCCGGCAGCTCCTGCGCGAGACGGCACGCCTGATCGGGGCGGCCGGCTATCGCGTGGTCAACGTCGATGCCACGGTGATTGCCCGCGCGCCGCGCATGGCGCCTCACGTGGCGGCGATGGCGGCGAACATCGCGGCGGATCTCGGCATCGAGCCGGGCTGCGTCAGCATCAAGGCGAAGACCACGGAGAGCCTCGGCTTCACCGGCCGCGGGGAGGGCATCGCCGCCCAGGCGGTCGCCCTGATCGAGCGTGCCGGGTAGCCATCGCGTCTTTTTCGCGCTTTGGCCCGATGACGACATCGCCCGTCAGTTCGACGAGGCCGGACGCAAGGCGCACGGATTGCTGAAGGGCCGCCGCATGCGGCGCGAGACGCTGCATCTGACCCTGGCCTTCATCGGCGGCATCGCGCCCGAACGGCTGGCGACACTTCGGGACATCGCCGCAACGATCCGCCTGCCGGCATTCCGTCTGCTGTTCGACCGCCTGCAGTGCGTGCCGCGCAAGAAGATCGCCTGGGCCTCCGCCGGCGCGCTGCCCGCCGGGCTGCCGGAACTGGCGGCCATCCTTGACGCACAACTCAAGGCCGCCGGTTTTCGCACGGAGGAACGGCCGTTCGCCGCCCACGTCACGCTGTTGCGCAACGCGAACTGCGCGGCGGGCGTGGCCGACGACAGCCTGCACATCGAATGGCCGGTGCGGGATTTCGTGCTGGTCGAGTCCGAACTGAAGCCGGAAGGGGCAAGCTACCGCATCATCGGCCGCTGGCCTCTGGGTCAGACCTGAAGCCTTTCCAGCAACTCGGTCTCCAGCCGCAGCAGCGTGGCCGTCTTGGCCAGTTCCGCCCCGCTGATGAGGAAAGTGTCCTCGACGCGCTCGCCGAGGGTGGCGATCTTGGCGGTGTGCACATTGATGTTGTGCTCGTCCAGCGTGCTGGCCACGGTAAACAACAGGCCGGGCCGGTCCGCCGCGATGATCGACAGCAGGCACTGTCCGGTCCTTTCCGTCGAACGGATCTGCACTTCCGGTGTGATGGGGAAATTGCGCACCTGGCGAGAAATCCGGCCGCTGGCTGCCTTCTCGGTCGCGACTCCGGATGCCAGCCGAGCCGTCAGGTCGTGCTCGATGAGGCTGATCATGTCCCGATAGGCCAGCGATCCGTCCGGATCGAGCAGCATGAAGCTGTCCAGCGCATAGCCGTGCCGGGTGGTGTGGATTTTCGCTTCGGCGATGCTGTAGCCGAGCCGGCTGAAGAAACCGCACAGGCGGGCGAAGAGATGGGGCTGGTCCGGTGTGTAGACCATGACCTGCAAGCCTTCTTCGCCGATGTGGGGGAGGCGCGCCTTCACCACGGGCTGGTCCGGCGAGGGACGATGGTAGAGGGCGCGCGTGTGCCAGGCGATTTCCTCCGCGTCGTGGCGCAGGAAATACACCGTGTCGAGTTCCTTCCAGAAGGCATCCTCGATGCCCTGGCGCAGGCCGAAATAGCGCAACAGGCGGCGTGCCTCCTCCTGCCGCTCGCCGATGCCGAGGGCCTGCTGGGGCGAGGCGCCGCGCAGCAGGCGCAGGCTGGCGTTGAACAGGTCCTCCAGCAGCTTGCCCTTCCAGCCGTTCCATACCTTGGGACTGGTGCCGCGAATGTCTGCCACCGTCAGAAGGTAGAGCGCGGTCAGGCGGCGCTCGTCGCCGGCCAGGTCGGCGAAAGCGCGCACGACATCGGGGTCGGCCAGGTCCTGCTTCTGCGCGACATTCGACATCGAAAGATGGTGCTGGACCAGCCAGACGACCAGCGCCGTGTCCTCTTCGGACAGGCCATGCTCGCGGCAGAAGCGGCGCGCATCGGGCATGCCCAGTTTCGAGTGGTCGCCGCCGCGGCCCTTGGCGATGTCATGGAAGAGGGCGGCAAGGTAAAGCAGCCAGGGTTTCTCGAAACCCGAAAAGAGCCGGCTGCAGAACGGATACTCGTGGGCGAATTCCGGCAGGGCGAAGCGGCGCAGGTTGCGCACCACCATGAGGATGTGCTGATCCACCGTGTAGGCGTGGAACAGGTCGTGCTGCATCTGGCAGACGATGCGGCGAAAGGCCGGAATGTAGCGGCCGAGAATGCCGTACTGGTTCATGCGCCGCAGTTCGTGCACCAGGCCGCGCCGCTGCTGGAAGAGCTGCAGGAAGGCCGTCCGGTTGTGCGGATCCCGGCGAAAGTCAGGCCCGATGAGACGGCGGGCCCGCCACAGGGCGCGCAGGGTGCGCGCCGTCATGCCCTTCAGTTCCGGGCGCTGCGCCATGAGCAGAAAGCTCTCCAGGATGGCCGAAGGCGTTTTCTCGAAAACGTCCTCGGCGCGCACGTCGAGCAGCTCGTAATCCATCTGGAAGCGCTCATTGATGACAAGCGGCGCCTTGTTCGTCTCGGGGAAGATTTCCGCACCGAGGTTCTGCAGCAGGATGGTGTTGAGCTGGGTGATGGATTTCGCCGTCCGGAAGTAGCGCTGCATGAGCAGTTCCGAGGCCCGCCGCGCTTTGCCGGCGACGATGCCGAACTGGCCGGCGACGGCTTCCTGATGATCGAACAGCAGCCTGTCTTCGCGCCGCCCGGTCAAATGATGCAGGCGGATGCGGGCATGCCTGAGAAAAGTCTCCAGCCCCTTGAGCTGAAGCGCTTCACCGCGGGTGATGTAGCCACGACGGGCCAGATCGTTCCAGGAATCGCCCAGGCCGGCCGCGCGGCTGATCCACAGGATGACCTGCAGGTCGCGCAGCCCGCCCGGGCTTTCCTTGCAGTTGGGTTCCAGGGCATAGGGTGTTTCCTGGAAACGCACATAGCGCTCGTCCTGTTCCAGCCGCTTGCCCTTGAAGAAAGCCTTGGGGTCGAGCTGCGCGCGCATTTTTCCGGCGAACTCGGCGAACAGGGCACGGCTGCCGCAGATCAGGCGGGCTTCCAGCAGATTGGTCTGCACGGTGATGTCGCGCGATGCCTCGTCGACGCATTGCCAGACCGTGCGGACGCTGTGGCCGATGTCCAGGCCGATGTCCCAGAGAAGTCCGATCAGTTCCTCGAGCTGGCGTTCGGTCTCCTGGGCGACGTTGTCCGGCAGAAGGAAGAGGAGGTCGACGTCGGAGGCGGGGAAAAGCTCGCGCCGGCCATAGCCGCCGACGGCGACCAGGGACAGCCCCAGGGGCAGGCGGGCTTCCTGCCAGAGCGCCTTGAGTATGTCATCGACCAGCTGGCTTCGCCCGCGCAGCAGCCGCAGCGCGTCGCCTTTGGCCTCATAGGTCGTTCTCAGGGCAGCCTGGCCACGGGCGAGTTCGCTCTTGAGATGGCCGGTGCGATGCCGGAGGGCGGCCGCGATTTCCCCCGTCGGTGCCGGCTGCATGCTCAGCCCCGGAGTTCGGGCATGGGTGGCGAGCCGGCGGACAGGGTCAGCACATCGGCGCCGGATTCGGTCACCAGCACGGTGTGCTCCCATTGGGCCGACAGACTGCGATCCTTGGTGACGATGGTCCATCCGTCGGGCAGTTCGGAGATCGCCGCCTTGCCGGCATTGATCATCGGTTCGATGGTGAAAATCATGCCGGTTTGCAATTCCGGGCCGCCGCCCGCCTTGCCGTAATGCAGCACTTGGGGCTCCTCGTGGAACTGGCGGCCGATGCCGTGTCCGCAGAACTCGCGCACGACGGAAAAGCCGTTCGACTCGGCATGCCGCTGGATGGCCTGGCCGATGTCGCCGAAATGGGCGCCCGGGCGCACCTGGGCGATGCCCAGCCAGAGGCATTCGTAGGTCACTGCGCAAAGCCGCCTGGCGAGGATGCTGGTGTCGCCCACCAAGTACATGCGACTGGTGTCGCCGTGCCAGCCGTCCTTGATGACGGTGATGTCCAGATTGACGATATCCCCTTTTTTCAAGGCCTTGTCGCCGGGAACGCCGTGGCAGACCTGGTGGTTGATCGAGGCGCAGATCGATTTCGGATACGGCTTGTAGCCCGGCGGGGCGTAGTCCAGCGGTGCCGGAATGGTGCCCTGCACATCGACCATGTAGTCGTGGCAAAGGCGATCGAGTTCGGCGGTGGTGATGCCCGCCTTGACGTGGGGCGCGATGAAGTCCAGCACTTCCGAGGCCAGGCGGCCGGCGACCCGCATCTTTTCGATTTCTTCGGGGGTCTTGATGACAATGCTCATGTCTCTGTGGGTGTGGTACATAACACTGCGAAAAAAGAGAATTATGCTTGAAAATACAGAGGAAAAACCGCTATAATGCGCGACTTGTCTGCCTTCGGGCAGGCAAAATTCACACGCCCGGCGCCGAAAGGGTGCCCCGAAACAAACGTTGCACTGCCGGGCGGAGGCTAACCCTTATCGGAGAATCAGATGTCCACGACCATGCGTCAAATGCTGGAGGCGGGTGTCCATTTCGGCCACCAGACCCGTTTCTGGAACCCCAAGATGGCCCCCTACATCTTCGGCCATCGCAACAAGATTCATATCATCAACCTGGAAAAGACCCTGGTCAAATACCAGGAAGCGATGACTTTCCTGCGCAAGCTGTCGGCCAACAAGGGCACCGTGCTCTTCGTCGGCACCAAGCGCCAGGCGCGCGAGATCGTGCGCGAGGAAGCCATCCGCGCCGGCGTGCCGTTCGTGGACGAGCGCTGGCTGGGCGGCATGCTGACCAACTTCAAGACGGTCAAGCAGTCGATCAAGCGCCTGAAGGAACTTGAGACCATGTCGCAGGACGGCACCTTCGAGCGCCTGGGCAAGAAGGAAGCCCTGATGCTGCAGCGCGAACTGGTCAAGCTGGACAAGAGCATCGGCGGCATCAAGGACATGAACGGCCTGCCCGATGCGATTTTCGTCATCGACGTCGGCTACCACAAGATCGCCATCACCGAAGCCGGCAAGCTCGGCATTCCGGTGATCGCGATTGTCGACACCAACCACACGCCCGAAGGCGTGGCGTACATCATTCCGGGCAACGACGATTCCAGTCGGGCCATCCGCCTGTATGCGCGGGGCGCGGCAGATGCCGTGCTCGAGGGACGCAGCCAGTCGGTGCAGGAAGTCGTTGCCGCAGTGTCAGACGATTTCGTCGAAGTCGACGAGGGCGGCGCGGAAGCTGCCGCCTGAGCTTGAGGCAGGGCTGAACCCCGCGGGGCGGCATGGCCGCCCCGCTGTGCATCAAAATAGCGTGAATTCAGGAGCGAGCATGGCGGAAATTACCGCTTCGATGGTGAAAGAACTGCGCGAGAAGACCGACGCGCCGATGATGGAATGCAAGAAGGCCCTGAGCGAAGCCGGCGGCGACATGGGCAAGGCGGAGGAGATTCTCCGCGTCAAGCTGGGCAACAAGGCGAGCAAGGCGGCCTCCCGCGTGGCGGCCGAAGGCATCGTCGGCGTCCATATCGCCCCGGATGCGAAGCTGGGCGCGATCATCGAGGTCAATTGCGAAACGGATTTCGTCGCCAAGAACGACGACTTCCTGGCGTTTGCCAAGGCGCTGGCGGAACTGGTGGCGAAGCACAACCCGGCCGATGTCGCCGTCCTGGCGGGACTGACTTTGGACGGCGCCACGGTGGAAGCCACGCGCACGGCCCTGGTCGGCAAGATCGGCGAGAACATGTCGATCCGCCGTTTCGTCCGCATCGAGGCCAAGGGCAAGCTGACTTCCTACGTTCATGGCGGTTCGAAGATCGGCGTGCTGGTCGATGTCAATGGCGGGGATGATGCGCTGGCGAAGGATCTGGCCATGCATATCGCCGCCTCAAAGCCGAAAGCGCTGGACGCTTCGGGCGTGTCGGCCGACCTGCTGGACACCGAGCGCCGCATCGCCGTCGAGAAGGCGCGCGAGGCCGGCAAGCCGGAAGCCATGCTGGAGAAGATCGCCGAGGGCACGGTGCAAAAGTACCTCAAGGAAGTGACGCTGCTGGGCCAGGTCTTCGTCAAGGCCGAGGACGGCAAGCAGACCATCGAGCAGCTCCTGAAGCAGAAGGGCGCCCAGGTGGCCGGCTTCACCCTCTACGTCGTCGGCGAGGGCATCGAGAAGAAGGTCAACGACTTCGCCGCCGAGGTGGCCGCCCAGGCCGCCGCCGCCAAGAAGGACTCGCCTGAAGAGGTCAAGTAACATCGTGCCGTCACCCGCCTACAAGCGCATCCTGCTCAAGCTGTCGGGCGAGGCCCTCATGGGCAGCGACGCCTACGGCATCAACCGGGAAACGCTGGCGGGGATTGTCGCCGAGATCAAGTCAGTCGCCGACCTGGGGGTCGAGATCGGCGTGGTCATCGGCGGCGGCAACATCTTTCGCGGGGTGGCCGGCAGCGCGTCCGGCATGGACCGCGCCACGGCCGACTACATGGGCATGCTGGCCACGGTGATGAACGCCATGGCGCTGGCCGATGCCATGCGCCAGGCCGGCCTCAACGGGCGCGTCCAGTCCGCGCTCAACATCGAGCAGGTGGTCGAACCCTACATCCGCGGCAAGGCGATCCGCTACCTGGAAGAGGGCAAGATCGTCATCTTCGCCGCGGGAACCGGCAATCCGTTCTTCACCACCGATACGGCGGCCGCGCTGCGCGGCTCCGAAATCGGCGCCGAGATCGTCATCAAGGCGACCAAGGTGGACGGCGTATACACCGCCGACCCGAAGAAGGATCCGACGGCGCAGCGCTACCACCGCGTCAGCTTCGACGAGGCGATCGGCAGGAACCTGCAGGTGATGGACGCGACGGCGCTAGCCCTCTGCCGCGACCAGAAGCTGCCGATCAATGTCTTCAGCATCTTCAAGTCCGGTGCGCTGAAATCGGTCGTCCTCGGCGAGGACGAGGGCACCATGGTGCATTGTTGAGGAGAGATACGGATGATCCCCGAGCTCAAGAAATCAACCGAACAGAAAATGCAGAAATCGCTCGAGGCGTTGAAGAACGACCTCGGCAAGGTGCGCACCGGGCGGGCCCATGCCGGCATCCTCGATCACGTCCAGGTGGACTATTACGGCTCCATGATGCCGATCAACCAGGTGGCCAACATCAACCTGATCGACGCCCGCACCATCGGCGTGACGCCCTGGGAAAAGAAGCTTGCCACGGCCATCGAGAAGGCGATCCGCGATTCCGACCTGGGCCTCAATCCTTCCTCCGTGGGCGATACCGTGCGCGTGCCTATGCCGGCCCTGACCGAGGAGCGGCGCAAGGACCTCATCAAGGTGGTGCGCGGCGAGGCGGAGAATGCCCGCGTGGCCGTGCGCAACCTGCGGCGGGATGCCAACCATGCCCTCAAGGAAGCGATGAAGGCCAAGACCATTTCCGAGGACGAGGAGCGGCGCACGCAGGAAGAGGTGCAGAAACTGACGGATCGCCACATCGCCGAGATCGACAAGGCGCTCGCCCAGAAGGAAAGCGACCTGATGGCCGTCTGACGGTCCATCACGCGGCGCCCGGAGAAGCTGCCGTGACCCTATTTCCCAGTTCCACCCAGGAAATCCCGCCGGTCGGCGAGGTGCCGCGCCATATCGCCATCATCATGGACGGCAACGGCCGCTGGGCCAAGAAGCGCTTCATGCCGCGCGTGGCCGGCCACAAGCGCGGCGTGGAAGCCGTGCGCGAAATCATCAAGGCCTGCGTCGAGCGCGGCGTTTCCTATCTGACCCTGTTCGCCTTCAGCTCGGAAAACTGGCGCCGGCCGCAGGAGGAGGTGTCGTTCCTCATGCAGCTGTTCCTGCGGGCGCTGGAAGTGGAAGTGGCCAAACTGCATGAAAACGGCATCCGCTTTCGCGTCGTCGGCGATCTTTCCCGGTTCGATCCGCAGATCGTCGATCTCATCCAGCGGGGCGAGGCGCTGACCGCCGGGAACACCTCATTGACCCTCACCATCGCCGCCAACTATGGCGGACGATGGGATATCCTCCAGGCGATGGAGAAAATGCTCGCCGCCAACCCGGAGAAACGTGGCGGCTTCGCCGAGGCTGACCTGTCCGCCCATCTGGCATTGAACTACGGCCCGGAACCCGATCTTTTCATCCGCACCGGAGGCGAGCAGCGGATCAGCAACTTTCTGCTCTGGCAACTGGCCTACAGCGAGTTCTATTTCACCGATACGCTCTGGCCGGAGTTCGATGCCGCCGCGCTCGATCTGGCCATCGCCTCGTATCAGCAACGGGAACGCCGTTTCGGCCGCACTTCCGAGCAACTCCAATCGGATGGCGCCACGCCAAGGTCGGAGGTACAAGCCCGCTCTTCGGCTACGAGCGAGAATGCTTAAGGCGCGAGTCGTCACCGCATTGCTCCTCCTGGCGGGCTTCCTCGCCATGCTTTTTCTGCTTCCGTTTTTCGGCTGGCTGCTCTTTTCCGGTGCCGTTGCCGGGCTGGGCGCCTGGGAGTGGGGCGGATTGGTGAAGCTGGGTACCTTCGGCCGACGGGTTTACGCATTCGCCTCGATGATCTTTTGCGCTGTGCTCGGCGGGATCGTGTTCGATACCGGCACCGGCGCCATCCGGCAGGCGACCCTGCTGACGTCAATCTTTATCTTCGCTGGCGCGTTCTGGCTGGTAGCTGTGCCGGTCTGGCTTAAGGCAAAGTGGCCGACATCCGCCCGGATTCCAGGCATGCTGGCTGGAGGGATCGTTCTTATTCCGGCTTGCCTGGCGCTCATGCAGTTGCGGGTCTTTGCCCCGCTTTTCCTCCTGGCGGCCATGGCGTCCGTGTGGGTGGCCGATATTTCAGCCTATCTCTGCGGGCGCGCTTTTGGCCGTCACAAGCTTGCGCCGGCCATCAGCCCCGGAAAGACCTGGGAAGGAGCGGCTGGCGCGGTTGTCGGGGTGCTCATCTACGGCATGGCCGCCGCCTGGGCATTCGGCAGAATGCCGAACACCTCCGGCGCATGGTTCCTGTTTTCGATGGCCCTGGTCGTGCTGACTGCCGTCAGCATTCTTGGCGACTTGTTCGAATCGTTGGCCAAGCGCCAGGCGGGCGTCAAGGACAGCGGCGCGATCCTGCCCGGGCATGGCGGGGCGCTTGATCGCATCGACAGCCTGACATCGACTTTGCCCCTGGTCGGCCTTGCCATGCTGTTTTGGGAAGGACAGGTGCCATGAGCCCTTCCCGGCAAAAGCTTGTCGTGCTGGGTGCCACCGGTTCGATCGGCGTCAATACCCTGGATGTGGTTGCGCGCCATCCTGAGCGGTTTGAAGTACTGGCGCTTTCGGCGCAGCACAAGGTCGATCGCCTGGCCGAGCAGTGCCGCCAGTTTTCCCCGCGTTTTGCGGTGGTCGGCACGGATGAGGCTGCCGCCAGGCTCGAAGACATGTTGCGCCAATCCGGGACCGGCACGACCGTCTTGGCCGGTATCGAGGCACTGGAAAGGATTGCCAGCCTGCCCGAGGCCGACACCGTCATGGCGGCCATCGTAGGGGCTGCCGGCTTGCGTCCTGCTTTGGCGGCTGCCAGGGCAGGCAAGAAACTCCTCCTGGCCAACAAGGAGGCGCTGGTCATGGCTGGACCGGTCTTCATGCAGGAAGTCCGCCGAAATGGGGCTATTTTGCTCCCGATAGACAGCGAGCATAATGCTATATATCAATCACTTCCACGTGGTTATTCAAGTGATTTGGAGAAAGAGGGGGTGCGCCGGATACTCCTTACTGCGTCCGGAGGGCCATTCCGACGTCTGTCTTTGGATGATTTGGAGCAGGTGACACCCGACCAGGCTTGCGCCCATCCAAACTGGGTGATGGGGCGTAAAATTTCGGTCGATTCGGCGACCATGATGAACAAGGGCCTGGAGGTGATCGAGGCCCACTGGCTGTTCAATGCGCCACGCGAACGCATAGAAGTCGTCGTCCACCCCCAAAGCGTCATTCATTCCATGGTCGAGTATGCCGACGGCTCGGTCATTGCCCAACTCGGCAATCCGGACATGCGCACCCCCATCGCCTACGCCTTGGCCTACCCGGAGCGCATCCAGGCGGGTGTCGAGCCTCTGGACCTTTGCCGCATCGGGACACTGGATTTCGAGCGTCCCGATTTCATGCGCTTCCCCTGCCTGAGACTGGCCTACGATGCCTTGGAACGGGGGGGGAATGCCCCGGCAGTCCTGAACGCCGCCAACGAGGTCGCGGTAGAGGCCTTTCTCGACAGGCGCCTGGCCTTCACCCGCATCCCTGCAGTGATAGAGCAGACGCTGGCTTCCGTATCATGGGAAGAGATCGCCACGCTGGAAGACGTTCTGGCGGCTGACGCCGCAGGTCGCGAGGCTGCCCGGCGGCATGCCGCTGTCCCTCGCCGGCAAGCATGAACAATTTCCTGTTTTATCTGGGCGCTTTTGCCCTGGCGCTGGGGCTGCTGATCGTGGTGCACGAGGCTGGGCATTTTGCGATTGCCCGCTGGTGCGGCGTCAAGGTACTTCGATTTTCCATCGGTTTCGGCAAGCCAGTCCTGTCCCGTCGCTTTGGTCAGGATCGAACCGAATTGGCCCTGGCGGCTTTCCCCTTGGGCGGCTACGTGAAGATGCTGGATGAGCGTGAAGGCGAGGTTGAAGCCGCGGAACTGCCGCGCGCCTTCAATCGGCAGCCGGTGTGGAAGCGTTTTGCCATTGTCCTGGCCGGCCCCGTGTCCAACTTCATGCTGGCGATCTTCATGTACTGGGTTCTCTTCGTCCATGGCGTGGAAGAACCCAGGCCCGTGCTGGGCCAGCCCGTGGCGCAGTCATTGGCGGAGCGGGCCGGTTTCCAGGAGGGGGAACTGGTTCGCGGCATCAATGGCCAGGCCATCGTTTCCTGGCAGGAGTTGCGCTGGGAACTGCTGCAGCAGGCCTTGGCCAAGGGGGGCGCTACCCTGGAAGTGATCAACAAGCGTCAGGAGATATCCCTGCGCAAGCTCGATCTTTCCTCGCTGAATACCGCCGACCTGGAAGGCGACATCCTGCAGCAAATGGGTTTCCGCTTTTACCGGCCACAGTTGCCCCCGGTCATCGGCAAAATCACCCAGGGAGGCGTAGCCGATCTGGCCGGCCTACGCGAAGGGGACAGAATCCTGGCCATTGACGGAGAGGCGACAGGAAGCTGGACGCAGGTGGTGGCGATCATCCGCGATGCGCCGGGCCGGACCCTCCGGCTCGATGCCGACCGCCAGGGCAGGACCATCAGCCTGTCGGTCACGCCGGCGGAAGCGGATGACCGCGGCAAGCGCGTCGGTCGCATCGGCATCGGGGTCAGGGAAGTGGAGGCCGACCGTGCCGCGCTGATGACCGTCGTGCGATACGGCCCCGTCGAATCCATCGGCAAGGCTGTCGGTCAAACCTGGGAAACGTCTGTTTTCAGCCTGACGATGCTGGGCCGGATGATTGCGGGAGAGGTATCCTGGAAAAACCTGAGCGGACCGCTGACGATCGCAGACTATGCCGGGCAATCCGCGAAACTGGGTTTGGCGTACTACATCAAGTTCCTGGCCCTGATCAGCATCAGTCTCGGCGTACTGAATCTGCTGCCCATACCCTTATTAGATGGCGGGCACTTGATGTATTATATTGTCGAGATAATCAAGGGCGGCCCGGTTTCCGAACGTGTGATGGAAATTGGTCAGCAGATCGGTCTGGCGTTGCTGATCATGCTGATGGCTTTTGCCTTCTATAACGATATCAACCGCCTTGTTTCCGGCTGAATCAATGAAAAAGAAAATACTTCCGGGCCTGCTCGCGGCACTCTTTTCCGCTTCGGCCTTTGCCTTCCAGCCTTTCGTGGTGAAGGACATTCGTGTCGAGGGCATCCAGCGCACCGAGGCCGGCACGGTGTTCAGCTATCTGCCGGTAAAAGTCGGCGAGACCATGACGGACGAGAAGGCCGCCCAGGCGATCAAGGCGCTTTTCGCCACGGGGTTCTTCAAGGACGTCCGCATCGAGGTCGAGAACGACGTGATCGTTATCGTTCTGGAGGAACGTCCGGCGATCGCCCAGGTCGATTTTGTCGGTATCAAGGAGTTTGACAAAGAAGCCCTGAAAAAGGGTTTGAAAGAGATTGGCCTGGCCGAGTCGCGAATTTTCGACCGTTCGATGCTGGAAAGAGCCGAGCAGGAATTGAAGCGGCAGTACCTGAGCCGCGGCCTGTATGCGGTCAATATCACGACTACCGTAACGCCCCTGGAACGCAACCGGGTCGGCATCAACTTCGCGGTTGATGAAGGCGAGGTGGCCAAGATCCGGCAGATCAACATTGTCGGTGCGCAGGCGTTCAAGGAAAAAGACCTGCTGGATGCGTTCGCCCTGCGGACTCCCAACTGGATCAGCTGGTACACAAAGAACGATCAGTACTCCAAGCAGAAGCTGTCAGCCGACCTGGAAACGCTGAAATCGTATTACCACGACCGCGGCTACATCGAGTTCGACATCGAATCCACGCAGGTTTCCATCAGCACTGACAAAAAAGATATTTACATCACCATCAATGTCAAGGAAGGCGAGAAATACACGGTATCCGCAGTCAAGCTGGCCGGCGAGCTGACGTTGCAGGAAGATGAGTTGCGCAGTCTGGTCAAGATCAAACCGGGTGAAGTGTTTTCCAGGCAAAAGCTGATCGAATCCACCAAGCAGATCAACGAAAAACTTGGCAATGACGGATTTGCCTTTGCCAACGTGAATGCCGCGCCTGAGATCGACAAGGAAAAGAAGCAGGTCGCCTTCACGATTTTCATCGACCCCGGGCGGCGTGTTTATGTGCGCCGGATTAACGTGACCGGGAACAACCGCACGCGGGATGAAGTGATCCGCCGTGAGGCCCGCCAGATGGAAGGCGCTTGGTACGATGGCGAAAAAATCAACAGGACGCGCTCCCGGGTGGACAAACTGGGCTATTTCGACGAGGTAAACGTCGAAACGCCCCCTGTGCCGGGCACCACCGACCAGGTCGACGTGAATCTGAATGTCAAGGAGAAACCGACCGGAAACCTGATGTTGGGCGCTGGCCTATCCAGTACCGATAAGCTCGTGCTGTCCGGTTCGGTCTCGCAGAACAACATATTCGGCAGCGGCAAGCATTTGTCCTTCAACGTCAATTCCGGAAAGATAAACAAGATTTTTTCCATGTCGTACACCGACCCCTATCACACCATTGATGGGGTGAGCAGGGGATTCGACGTGTACAAGAAGAATACCGATCCCACTTCGACTGCAATTGCCAATTACAAGACATCCTCGCTGGGCGCGGGCGTGCGTTACGGCTTCCCCATTGCCGAGGACAACTCTGTTGGAGTCGGACTTTCGTTCGATTCCACCAAGGTGGATACCTTCGCCAATAGCCCGCAGCGATACAAGGATTTCGTCACCCAGTTCGGCTCTACGAATACAACGCTCCTGCTGAATACGACGTGGGCCAACGACCAGCGGGACAGCTTGATTTACACTACCAAAGGAACAGTCCAGCGCGCCTACGGCGAGGTCGGCTTGCCCGGCGGGGACCTGAAGTTCTATAAACTTAATTACCAGCATCAGGTGTTTTTCCCGATCACAAGGGACATAACGCTGATGCTGAACGGTGAATACGGCTTCGGTGACGGCTACAGCGGTAATGCCATTCCCTTCTTCAGGAATTTCTATGCGGGAGGTATGGGATCCGTGCGGGGTTTCAAGTCCGGCTCGCTCGGTCCGCATGATGTTGCCCCCAACCATAAAGATGCCCTCGGAGGGAACAAGCGGCTGGTTGCAAGTGCCGAATTCCTGATGCCGATTCCGGGCATCGGCCTGGACAAATCCTTCAGGTTTGGCGGGTTTGTCGATGCGGGGCAGGTCTGGGGCACCGGTCAAAAGATGCGCCTGGCCGATTTGCGCTACAGTGTCGGGGTTTCCCTCGGCTGGTCTTCCCCCTTCGGGCCGCTTAAAGTCAGCATTGCACAGCCGGTCAACAGGAAGCCTGAAGACCAGATCGAGCGTTTCCAGTTCCAGATGGGCACTTCATTCTGAAATATTTTCTAGCTGGAGAATTATGTTGAAAAAGCTTGCCATTTACACCCTTGCCGGGCTTTTTGCCCTGCTGGCGCTGCAGGCCGGTGCCGCCGAAACCAAGATCGGCTTCGTGAATACGGAAAAGATCTTCCGCGATGCGGCCCCTGCCGTACGGGCACAGAAGAAGATCGAGAAGGAATTCGAGAAGCGCGACCAGGAGATGCAGCGCCACGCCAAGCAACTGCAGACGATGCAGGAAGCCCTTGAGAAAAACTCGGTCACCATGTCGGAGACCGAAAAACGCAACAAGGAACGCGAATTCAATGACGTGAACCGCGACTTCCAGCGCAAGCAGCGCGAATTCCGCGAGGATCTGAATCAGCGCCGCAATGAGGAACTGGCTTCTGTGCTCGAACGCGCCAACAAGGCGATAAAGGCTATCGCCGAGGCCGAAAAATTCGACATTATCCTGCAGGAAGCTGTGTACGCCGCTCCCCGCATCGATATCACCGACAGGGTCATCAAGGCCCTTGCTGACGGCAAGTAAAGCACATGCATGGCCGAGCGCGCTGACGGCTTTACTCTGGATGAAATCGTTTCGCGTTTCGGTGGGGAACTGATTGGCGACGGTGCCTTGCGCATCCGCCAGGTGGCAACCCTGGTTTTGGCCGGCCCAGGCGACATCGCTTTCCTCGCCAACCCCAAATACCGCAAGCAACTGAAGACCAGTCGGGCCGGTGCAGTCATCCTTTCTGCTGCCAACGCCAAAGGTTGCCCGCTTCCGCACATCGTCAGCGATAACCCCTACGCCTACTTTGCCAAGGTGGCCCAGTGGCTCAATCCGCCGCCAGAGGCGGAGCCAGGCATCCATCCAAGCGCCATCGTTGAAACCAGGCTGGATGCAAGCATAAGCGTCGGGGCGGGGGCGTACATCGGACCGGACGCGAGGATTGGCGCAGGCAGCTTGATTGGGCCGGGCTGCGTTATCGGTTCGGGTGTTTCCATCGGCCAGCAGGCGCGTCTGTTTGCGAATGTCACGGTTTATCAAGGCTGCGCGATTGGGGCACGGGCCATCATTCATTCAGGTGCGGTAATCGGTGCTGATGGATTCGGCATTGCCCGCGAGGCTGACGGGAGTTGGACCAAGATTCCCCAGATCGGCAAAGTCGTCATCGGCAACGACGTCGAAATCGGCGCGAATACAACCATCGATCGCGGCGCCCTCGACGATACGGTCATCGAGGATGGCGTCAAGTTGGATAATCAAATCCAGATTGGCCACAACGTTTGCATCGGCGCCCACACGGCCATGGCCGGCTGCGTTGGTGTGGCCGGCAGTGCCAAGATAGGTCGCCGCTGCACAGTTGGCGGCGGCGCCATCATCCTGGGACATTTGACCGTTGCCGACGATGTGAATATTTCCGCCGCCACGCTTGTCACAAAATCAATCAGTCGGTCAGGTACCTATACTGGCGCCTTGCCTTTTGAGCCGCATCGGGACTGGCTGAAGAACGCTGCCCAGATGCGCCACCTGGATGCAATGGCAGAGAAAATACACGAATTGGAAGCGCGACTCGCACAACTGGAGAAGAAAACTTGAGCCAGATGGATATCCACGAAATTCTCGAGTACCTGCCGCATCGCTACCCGATGCTGCTGGTTGATCGCGTCCTTGAGGTGATCCCGGGCGAGCGCATCGTAGCCCTGAAGAACGTCAGCATCAACGAGCCTTTTTTCCCGGGCCATTATCCGCATCATCCGGTGATGCCGGGCGTACTGGTCATCGAAGCCCTGGCACAGACGGCTGCCATCCTTTCCTTCAAGACGATGGGCGGCAAGCCCGACGACAAATCGGTGTATTACTTCGTCGGCATCGACGGCGCCCGCTTCAAGCGCCCGGTCAGCCCGGGGGATCAACTGATCTTCGAGGTGTCGATATTGGCGAACAAGCGGGGCATCTGGAAATTTGCCGCACAGGCCAAGGTCGACGGGCAGATTGCCGCAGAGGCGGAACTCATGTGCACGGTGCGTTCGATCGAATGAGTCAGCTGCTTATCCATCCGACGGCCATTGTCGATTCGAACGCGCGTCTGGGAAAAAATGTCTCGATAGGCGCCTATTCGGTCATCGGGGAGCACGTCGAGATCGGCGACGACAGCTGGATCGGACCGCACGTCGTCATCAACGGACACACCCGTATCGGGCAAGGCAACCGCATCTTCCAGTTTTCCTCCATCGGCGAGATGCCGCAGGACAAGAAATACGCCGGCGAGCCGACGCAACTTGAAATCGGCGATCGCAACACGATCCGCGAGTTCTGCACGTTCAATTGCGGAACTGCACAGGATGCCGGGGTGACGCGGGTAGGTTCAGACAACTGGATCATGGCCTATGTTCACCTTGCTCATGATTGCCAGGTCGGCGACAACACCATTTTTGCCAACAATGCCCAACTTGCAGGTCATGTGCACGTCGGGGATTTCGCCATTCTCGGCGGGTTCACCGTGGTGCACCAGTTCGTGCGGATCGGCGCCCACAGCATGACGGCGATGGGCAGCATCCTTCTGCAGGATCTGCCGCCCTACGTAACGGCTGCTGGAAATACCGCCAAACCCTACGGCATCAATTCCGAGGGGTTGAAGCGGCGCGGTTTCAGTGCGGAAGCGATTGCCGCCCTTAAGCGCGCTTACAAGCAGGTCTACCGGGCAGGAGCAACACTCGACGAGGCGAGAGCCAGGATCGCCGAAGAAGCCGTCGATCAGCCTGCAGTGGCTTTGCTGGCGGATTTTCTCGCCGAGCCCGGTCGAGGCATCATCAGATAGGGTCCGCACGTGCCTGAGAAGATTCGAATCGCGATGGTGGCCGGGGAAGCCTCCGGTGATTTGCTGGCCAGCCATCTCATTCAAGCCCTCAAGCGCCGTCTTCCGGAGGCTGACTTTTACGGCATTGGCGGACCCAGGATGCAGGCCGCCGGCTTTCGCACACTGTTCCCGGCCGAGAAGCTCGCTGTACGGGGATATGCTGAAGTGCTCAGGCATTACCGCGAGATCACCGGCATCCGCCGGAAATTCCTCGCCGGCATGCTGGACGATCCGCCGCAAGCCTTCATCGGCGTCGATGCGCCGGATTTCAATCTTCATCTCGAAAAACGGTTGAAGGCGCATGGCATTCCGGCAATCCACTACGTAAGCCCCTCCATATGGGCCTGGCGCGGCGGCCGTATTCGCGGCATCGCCCAGTCCGTATCGCACATGCTGGCCTTGTTTCCGTTCGAGGAGGAAATCTACCGGCGCAACAGCATTCCAGTCAGCTACGTCGGCCATCCGCTGGCAGATGTCATCCCGCTTGAAGTCGATCGTTCGGCCTTGCGTGAGAAACTCGATATACCACAGGATCAACTGGTGTTCGCGCTCCTGCCCGGCAGCAGGCAGTCGGAACTGCACTTCATGGCCGAAACCTTCATCGAAGCCGCCAAGCGCCTGCATCAACGCTTTCCGCAGGCGCGCTTTCTCGTGCCGCTGGCGACGCGCGAGACGCGGGACATGTTCGAACTCGCCCTCTACCGATTGTCAGCCCAGGCGCTGCCGATCACGCGGCTGTTCGGCCATGCCCATGACGCATTGGGGGTAGCCGATGGCGTACTGGTGGCCAGCGGGACAGCCACCCTCGAAGCTGCCCTCCTGAAAAAGCCGATGGTCATCGCCTACCGCATGTCGCCCTGGTCCTGGCGTCTCATGCGTCGCATGAAATATCAGCCCTGGGTAGGATTGCCGAACATTCTGTCCGGGCGTTTTGTCGTGCCGGAATTCCTGCAGGACGATGCAACACCCGACAATCTGGCACAGGCCCTGGGCAATCTGGTCGAAGATCAGGCGACCTGCCGTCGCATCGCCGGCGTTTTTACACTTCTGCATGAACAGTTGAGGCAGGACTCCTCGGAGCGGGCGGCAGATGCGATCATGCACTGCCTGAACCGGACGGAAGCATGGACTTCGGCGCCGCAAGCAGTCTGATCTGCGGCGTCGACGAAGCGGGCAGGGGGCCGTTGGCCGGGCCCGTTTTTGCCGCAGCCGTCATCCTTGATGCGAGCAACCCGATCGAGGGGCTGGCCGACTCGAAGAAACTGTCCGGAAAAACCCGCGACAGGCTGGCCATCCTCATTCACCAGCGCGCCCTGGCCTGGGCGGTCGCCAGCGCTTCAGTCGAGGAAATCGATGCCCTGAACATCCTGCAGGCTTCGCTGCTGGCCATGCGCCGCGCCGTGGAAGCGCTTGTCCTGCAACCCGACGAAGTCCTGGTCGACGGGACGCATTGCCCGCGGATTGCCGCTCCCGTCCGGGCCGTCGTGAGGGGCGACAGCACCGTGGCCGCCATCTCCGCCGCCTCGATACTGGCGAAGACGGCGCGCGATGCCGAAATGCTTCGCTTGCATGCTCGATATCCGCAGTACGGGCTGGATCGGCACAAGGGCTATCCGACGGCTGCCCACCTTACTGCCCTGCGCGAGCATGGCGTTGTTGAAATCTACCGCCGAAGCTTTGCCCCGGTGCGGGCTTTGCTCAAGCCGGTCTGAAGCCCAATTCCCGCAGCAGGCCCCGCCAGGCACGCTGCTCACGCATCGGATCGACCAGAGTGCGACGGCGCCTGACCGCTACGGCCAGGCGGCTGAGGAATCGATGGTCGCTTAGGGCCTGCCGCAACAATCCGGCAAGGCCTGCATGGTCGCCCACCGGGAAATAAGCCGGATAGTCGGCGCCGAGGAGCCCCCGGTTGCCGGGAATGTCCGTAGCGACCACGGGTATGCCGATGGCGATGGCTTCGGATACCACGTGCGCCCCGCCTTCCATTTTCGAACTGATTACCATGGCGTGGCTGCGGGAGAGCAGGCGCATCGACGCCCAATGGGGCAGTTCGCCAACCCAGCGGTATCTTGAGTCCTCGCGCATGCGCCGGTCCGCTTCACGCTTCATTTTTGCCGAAAGCGGGCTGCCGGCCTGGATGATTTCGAGATGCGCATCGGGCAACAACCGCAGTGCCCTGGCTGCACAAAAGGGATCCTTTTCCTCGCGCAAGTGGCCAAGCACGCAGATGCGCAACTTCCGCCGCGGCGGGGCGGCATTGAGGGAAGTGGTGACGGACTGATGAATGACCAGCGCCTTGCTGCGCTGCCTTGTGGTCAGTTCGTCAAGCGCCTCTTTCTGGAGCACGATCAGGCGGGTCGCCATTTCAAGCGATGCCGCGGCAACCTTGTCCTGGCGGATGTCACGGTAGATGTCGGTACCGGTCAATGCCAGCACGGCCGGACGGTCAGGATGACGCTTCCGGAACGCGCTCAGGGCGTCATGGCTCTTGCCCGCGTGAAGGGCGACCAGGAGATCGCAGGATTCGCCAGCCCATTGCGTCTGGACGGATACAAGACAACCGAGTTCGTGCAGGAGCCGTGCCCAGCGTATCGCCGTATTGCGGTTACCGGCACGCGAGCCGGACGGGGCGGGGGTGACGATGACGACTTTGGCCGCGGACATGGAATAGCCACTATACTTTCGAATCCAAATGAAGAAAATCACTTCCCGCGACAACGCCACCTTCAAGCAGCTTAGGCTGCTCGCGGAATCCTCCCGCGAACGGCGCAAGCAGGGCAAGACCGTACTGGACGGCATTCATCTCGTCTCGGCCTGGTTTGATCGCTACGGCCCGCCCGTCCTGCTCGCCGTCAGCGAAAGCGGCGCACGGCAGACCGAAATCCGCGAATTTCTTTCGCTGCATCCACAGACAGTTCCGCAGGTGTTCGGCGATGCCCTGTTCAAGGAAGTCAGTCCGGTCACTACGCCGACCGGGATTCTTGCGCTGATTTCCATTCCTCACCCGCCGCCCGCGGCAACGTTGACGGACTCCTGCGTTCTCCTCGAAGCCATACAGGATGCCGGGAACCTGGGTTCGATCCTGCGTTCCGCCGCCGCGGCCGGCATTGCAGACATTTTTCTCGGCCCGGGTTGCGCGCAGGCCTGGTCGCCGCGCGTCCTGCGCGCAGCCATGGGCGCGCATTTCCTGCTGCGAGTTCACGAACATGCCGTGCTGGATCAAGTCATCAACAACTTCGACGGGATCAGCGTGTCGACCCGACCCGATGCGAACGCCACAATCTTCGAGCTCGACCTGACCGGTCCGGTAGCGTGGGTTTTCGGAAACGAAGGGGTTGGCTTGACGGCAGGCACGGCGGGCTTGACGCATCATGCCGTCCGCATCCCCATGCCCGGAAAGGCCGAATCGCTCAATGTTGCGGCGGCAACCTCGATCTGCCTGTTCGAGGAAGTACGGCAGAAAATGACCAAGACCTCTTAGAAAACATGGCGATCCAGCTTCACCGCCTGCATGATCGTCGTGGCGATCTCTTCGATGGATTTTGTCGTTGAGTCCATCCAGCGCACGCCTTCCCGTTTCATCAGTTTTTGCGCCTCCTCGATTTCGAATCGGCAATTCGCCAGGGAAGCATATTTGCTGTCGGGCCGTCTCTCCGTGCGTATTTGATGCAGCCGTTCCGGCGCGATGGTCAGACCGAACAGCTTGGCCTGATGCCTATAAAGGACTTCGGGCAATTTCTTCCTATCGAAATCCTCGGGGATCAACGGGTAATTGGCCGCCCGGATGCCGAATTGCAGCGCCAGGTACAGGCTGGTGGGAGTTTTCCCGCTGCGCGAGACACCGATCAGGATCACCTCGGCCTTGTCCAGATTCAAGTCGGATGCGCCATCATCGTGGGCCAGGGTGAAATTCACCGCCTCGATGCGGTTGCTGTAATCCTGGCTGCTGGCCTGGCCATGCGAGCGACCGATGGTGTGAGTGGACTTTGCGCCGAGTTCCTCCTCCAGCGGCACGATGAAGGCTTCGAAGAAATCGAGGAAAAGCGCATCGGCTTCGCGCAGCATTTTGCCGACATTGGGATCCACCAGGGTGGTGACGACGATAGGACGGATGCCATCCCGTTCGGCCGCATGCCGGATTTGCAGCAGGCATTCCCTCGCCTGGGCCAGTGTGGAAACAAAGGGAACGCGCACCTGGCGGAAATCGATCCCCTCGAATTGCGTAAGCAAGCTGTGGCCCAGCGTTTCTGCGGTAATGCCGGTGCCGTCGGATATGAAAAACACCGTTCGGGCAGGCCTGTCCGTCATCGGGAAATCCCCAACTGATAAAAGCGGATAGAATTTTATATTCTATAGCGTTGATGCAGCCCTGAAAGACCGAAATGAGCCAATACGTAATAGCGTTCGAAGAACTGCGCATGAGCGACGTTGAAAAGGTGGGCGGCAAGAATGCCTCCCTGGGCGAAATGATCAGCCAGCTCGCCCATTCCGGCGTCCGCGTACCTGGCGGATTTGCCACCACGGCTGAAGCCTATCGCGATTTCCTCGGTCATCGCGGGCTGGCTCAACGCATCAACGCTTTGCTCGACCGCCTGAACGTCGAGGATGTCGAGGCCCTGGCGTCCGCAGGCGCGCAGATTCGGGACTGGATCGCCGACCAGCCGTTTCCAGAGCAGCTCGAACGGGAAATCAAGACGCATTACCTGGCACTGGCCGGCAGCGGGGAAGCGGATGCCTCGTTTGCCGTTCGATCCAGCGCCACGGCGGAAGACCTGCCCGATGCATCCTTTGCCGGACAGCAGGAGACCTTTCTCAATATCCATGGCCTGGACAACGTGCTGCAGGCTGTCAAGCATGTTTTTGCATCGCTCTACAACGACAGGGCCATCGCCTATCGTGTGCACAAGCACTTCCGGCACGCCGATGTGGCTCTGTCCGCAGGCGTGCAACGCATGGTGCGCAGCGACATCGGTGCAGCCGGCGTCATCTTCACCCTGGATACGGAGTCCGGCTTCCGCGATGTCGTCTTCGTCACGGCCTCCTATGGTTTGGGGGAGACGGTGGTCCAGGGGGCTGTCAACCCAGACGAGTTTTATGTGCACAAGCCGAAGCTGGCGGAAGGACGCCCGGCCATCATCCGCCGCAATCTGGGTTCGAAGCTGATCAGGATGGAATTTACCGATGCCAAGCAGGCCGGCCGCTCGACCCGCACGGTGGATGTTGACGAAGCCGACCGCAACCGCTTCGCGCTCACCGACGAGGATGTCCTGGAACTGGCCCGCTACGCCGTA
This sequence comes from Rhodocyclales bacterium, assembly GCA_016214145.1. Taxonomy (GTDB): domain Bacteria; phylum Pseudomonadota; class Gammaproteobacteria; order Burkholderiales; family Rhodocyclaceae; genus Desulfobacillus. The sequence continues at coordinate 247,327 of JACRPA010000002.1, read as the reverse complement.
TCGATCGAGCAGCATTATGGCCGTCCGATGGACATCGAATGGGGCAGGGATGGCATAGACGGCAAGCTCTACATCCTGCAGGCACGTCCCGAGACCGTAAAGGCGGGCGAAAGCCAGCATGTTCTGCATCGCTATCGCCTGAAGCAGCATTCGAAAGTGATCGTCTCGGGACGCGCCATCGGCCAGAAAATCGCCACCGGACTGGTGCGCATCATCCCGGACGCTGCACAGATGTCCAAAGTGCAGCCGGGCGACATCCTCGTCACGGACATGACGGATCCGAACTGGGAGCCCGTCATGAAGCGTGCGGCGGCGATCGTCACGAACCGTGGCGGCCGCACCTGCCATGCCGCCATCATCGCGCGGGAGTTGGGCATCCCGGCCGTGGTGGGATGCGGCAACGCAACTTCCTCGCTGGCCGAGGGCGAGTCGGTTACCGTATCCTGCGCCGAAGGCGATACCGGCTACATTTACCGGGGAGTTCTCGACTTCGAGGTGATCACGCAGGAGTTGGGCAACCTGCCCGAGCTACCGGTGAAGATCGCCATGAACGTCGGCAATCCCGAACTGGCCTTCGAATTCCAGGGCATCCCCAACGCCGGCGTTGGCCTGGCGCGCATCGAGTTCATCATCAACAACGTCATCGGCATCCATCCCAAGGCCATTCTGGAGCTGGATCGCGTTCCTGCCAGCCTGCGCGACGAAATCAGGCGCCGTTCCCGCGGTTACGCCAGCCCGAAGGACTTCTTCGTCGACAAGCTGGCCGAGGGCGTTTCGACCATTGCCGCCGCCTTCTGGCCGAAACCCGTCATCGTCCGACTGTCCGACTTCAAATCGAACGAATACCGCAAGTTGCTTGGCGGAGAAATTTACGAGCCGGAAGAGGAAAACCCGATGCTCGGCTTTCGCGGCGCTTCGCGCTACGTGGCGCCTTCCTTCCGCGAATGTTTCGAACTGGAATGCCGTGCTTTGAAAAAAGTCCGTGACGACATGGGCCTGACCAACGTCGAAATCATGGTGCCTTTCACCCGTACCGTGGAGGAGGCCAAGGGGGTCGTCGATCTTTTGGCCACGAACGGACTTAAACGGGGAGAGAACGGTCTTCGCCTGATCATGATGTGCGAAATCCCCTCCAACGCTCTCCTGGCAGAACGTTTTCTTGAGCACTTCGATGGGTTCTCCATTGGTTCCAATGACTTGACGCAACTTACTCTGGGTCTCGACCGGGACTCGGGCCTGGTCGCAGGGCTGTTTGATGAACGCGATGCCGCCGTAAAAGCCTTGCTCAGCATGGCCATCAAGACCTGCCGCAGGCTCGACAAGTATGTTGGCATTTGCGGCCAGGGACCGTCGGATCACGTCGATTTTGCGGAATGGCTGATGGACGAGGGTATCGTGACGATTTCCCTCAATCCTGATACGGTGGTGGATACTTGGATGCGGCTGGGCAGGCATCTGGCGGAACAGGGCAAATAATCATGGAGACAGGCATGCAACCTGAATGGTGGCACTGGGCGGTGCTGGGCATAGGTCTGATCATTGCGGAATTGGCAGTGCCGGCATTCTTCATCGTCTGGTTCGGACTGGGCGCCCTGCTGGTCTCGCTTATCGTGCTGGTTGCGCCCTCCCTGGGTCTGACCGCGCAACTGCTGACATGGACCATCGCCTCGGTGGCGATGGTCGTGATCTGGTTCCGCATCTTCAAAACCGGCATGCACAAAACCCGGGTGGGCATGTCGGACTCGAACATCGTCGGCGAGGTCGGCATGCTGACCCGCGACGTCGAGCCTTACCAGAAGGGGCAGGTGCGTTTCCAGAAGCCGCTCGTCGGCTCTGAGAGTTGGGAATGCATATCGGACGAATCGATCAGGTCGGGCGAGCGTGTCAAGGTGCTCGGCATCGAGGGCAGTTTTCTCAAGGTTGGCAAGGCATAGGGAGGGGAAATGGGCGCAGGATTCATTGTCGCGGTAGCAATTTTCACTTTCGCGTTGGTTACTGTCTGGAAAGGCGTGCGCATCGTGCCGCAGGGCGAGGAGTGGGTCGTCGAATGGCTGGGAAAGTACGACCGCACGCTGCTGCCGGGCTTACGCTTGCTGGTTCCATACGTACAGAATGTCCGATACAAAATCATTACCAAAGATATCATCCTCGACGTGCAGGAACAGGAAGTCATCACCAGGGACAACGCGGTGATACTCACCAATGCCATCGCCTTCATCAAGGTGACTGATCCGATCAAGGCAGTATATGGCGTGACCGATTTCTCCGAGGCGATTCGCAACATGATAATGACCACGCTGCGATCGATCGTCGGCGAGATGGAACTCGACCAGGCACTCTCCAGCCGCGACAAGATCAAGGCGCGGCTTCGCGAGAGCATCGCCGACGAGGCTCTGGACTGGGGTCTGACGGTCAAGTCGGTGGAAATACAGGACATCAAACCGTCGCCTTCGATGCAAAAGGCCATGGAACAGCAGGCCTCCGCCGAACGCGAGCGCAAGGCAACAGTGACACGCGCCGAGGGCGAAAAGCAGTCGATGATCCTGCAGGCCGAAGCGCGCGTCGAATCCGCACGGCGCGACGCGGAAGCGCAGGTCACGCTGGCTGAGGCGTCAGCGGAAGCGATCAAGCGCGTCGCCCAGGCGATTGGTGATCGAGATACGCCAATGCTCTACCTGCTGGGCGAGAAATACATTACCTCGATCACCAAGCTGGCGGCATCGGACAACGCCAAGATGATCGTGTTGCCCGCCGATATTCAGGAAACGGTACGCGGCGTACTGGGCAAGTTCAAGCCTTGACCCGCATCAGGCGCTGCTTCTCGCGCTCCCAGTCGCGCTTCTTTTCGGTATCCCGCTTGTCGTGCTGTTTCTTGCCGTGGGCGAGCCCGATGGCGATTTTCACGCGCCCCTTGGTGAAATGCAGATCGAGCGGCACCAGGGCATAGCCGGCGCGCTCTACCTTGCCGATCAGCTTGCTGATCTCTGCAGCATTCAACAAGAGCTTGCGTGTGCGGACCGGATCGGGCTGGATATGGGTCGAGGCTGTCGGCAGAGGGCTGATATGGCAACCAATCAGGAAAACCTCCCCGCCCCGAAGGATGACGTAGGCCTCCTTGATCTGCGCCCGGCCGGCCCGGATCGCCTTGACTTCCCAGCCTTCCAGAACGAGACCGGCCTCGAAGCGCTCCTCGACGAAGTAGTCGTGGAAGGCCTTCTTGTTGTCGACAATGCTCATGGCGGCTTTTACGCTAGAATTTGCAGGATTCTATAGCATGTGGCGATCATGGCCGAAGTCAGGAAGTCCGTCCTGATCGAATACAGCGTCGGACAGATGTTTCATCTCGTCGACGCAGTGGAGGAGTATCCCCAATTTCTGCCGTGGTGCGGCGGCACCGAATTGATCCATCGCGACGAGGCCAAGACGGTCGCGACGCTGCATATCAACTATCATGGCATCAAGGCGGATTTCTCCACCGAAAATGACAAGGAGGCGCCGCATTTCATGAAAATAAACCTGCGACACGGCCCCTTCGAGCACCTCGACGGCTGCTGGCATTTCAAGCCTCTCGGCGACACGGCCTGCAAAGTCGAGTTCCAGCTCCACTACGAATTCTCCAGCAAGCTGCTGGAAAAGGCGCTTGGCCCGGTTTTTCATCATATCGCCAACACTTTTGTCGACTCGTTCGTTCGCCGGGCGGGGCAGGTCTATGTGCAAAATGCCTGAATCGCTTTCGATAGAGATCACCTATGCGTTGCCGCAAAAACAGGAACTGGTGAAGTTGATTCTGCCCGCCGGCAGCACCGTGCAACAGGCTATCGAAGCCTCCGGACTCAAACAGAAATTTCCCGAGATCGATCTGGCGAAGAACAAGGTCGGGGTTTTCGGCAAGCTCACCAAGCTGGATGCACAGTTGCGCGACCGGGATCGCGTCGAAATCTACCGGCCGCTGATCGCCGACCCGAAGGAAGTCCGCAAAAAGCGGGCGGAAGAGGGCAAGGCGATGAAGAAGGGTGGAGGGGACCAGGAAGGATAGAGCGCTATTTGCACCAGGACTGAACCGATTTTCTTGCCTTCTCGATTTCCTGGGCCCGCATTTCGTCATCCAGCGGGATCGATTCGCCCGCCTCATTGAGGCGGCTCATCCGCTGGCCGGATTCCAGCGCATTGAGATGCTTTCTCGCATCCTCGCAGTTGCGCTTGCCGTCTTCCGCGTCGCCTTTGTCCTGTTCCGCCTTGGAGCGGGCCTTGTCCGCCTCTGTCTGACGCTTGCGGAATTCCATATCCTGCTCGGCCGTGTTGCGGGCAGGCGTACCGGCTGACGGCGTGGCACCGGTTTGCGTCCCCGGGCGCATTTTCTTGGCATCGACACCCGGCGGCGGGGTATCGGAATAGTGGATTTTCCCGCTGGCATCGCGCCATGTGTAGACTTGAGCCAGGGCGGCTGTCCACACAAATGCCAGGATGAACAGGGTGATTGCGCGCATTGCCTTCTCCTCCGTTTGCCGTCAAAAGGCTACCTGCGTATAATACGGATTTGGAACAGAGGTTGAAAGCCATGCGAGTGATAAACAAGGCACTCACATTCGACGACGTCCTGCTCGTCCCCGCCCACTCCACGATTCTTCCCCGCGACGTCAGCCTGGCCACCCAGGTCTCGCGCAACATCCGCCTGAACATCCCTCTGGTGTCGGCCGCCATGGACACGGTGACCGAGGCGCGCCTGGCGATTGCCCTGGCCCAGGAGGGCGGTATCGGCATCGTGCACAAGAACCTGCCACCGCGCGCCCAGGCCGCCGAAGTCGCCAAGGTCAAGCGTTTCGAGTCAGGGGTGCTCAAGGATCCGATCACCATTCCGCCCGACATGCCGGTTCGCGAGGTGTTGGCCCTGACCCGTCAATATAAGTTCTCCGGCCTGCCCGTGGTCGAGGGCGCCAAGGTCGTCGGCATCGTCACCAACCGCGATTTGCGTTTCGAGACCAATCTCGACCAGCCGGTGCGCAACATCATGACCCCGCGCGAGCGTCTCGTCACCGTGAAGGAAGGTTGCAACCCGGATGAGGCCAAGGCCCTGATGCACAAGCACCGGCTCGAGCGCGTGCTGGTGATCAACGGCGACTTCGAGCTGCGCGGACTCATTACGGTGAAGGACATACTCAAGTCCACCGAGCATCCCTTCGCCTGCAAGGACAACCTGGGCCGCCTGCGGGTCGGCGCAGCCATCGGCGTCGGACCCGGCACGGAGGAACGCGCCGAACTGCTGGTCGAGGCCGGCGTCGACCTGATGGTCGTCGATACTGCCCACGGCCATTCCCAGGGCGTGCTCGACCGCGTCAAGTGGGTGAAGCAGAATTTCCCGCAGGTGGATGTCGTGGGCGGCAACATTGCCACGGCGAATGCGGCGCGCGCCCTGGTCGACCACGGCGCCGACGGCGTCAAGGTCGGCATCGGCCCGGGCTCGATCTGCACTACCCGCATCGTCGCCGGTGTCGGCGTGCCCCAGATCACCGCCATCGACAGCGTTGCCAGTGCGCTGAGGGATTCCGGTGTTCCGCTGATCGCCGACGGCGGCATTCGCTATTCGGGAGACATCTCCAAGGCCATCGCGGCCGGCGCTTACGCCGTCATGCTGGGCGGGCTGTTCGCCGGCACGGAGGAAGCGCCCGGCGAAATCGAGTTGTTCCAGGGGCGCTCCTACAAGTCCTACCGCGGCATGGGATCCCTCGGCGCCATGCAGCAGGGCGCAGCCGACCGCTATTTCCAGGAAGCCGATGCGAACGTGGACAAGCTGGTGCCGGAGGGTATCGAGGGCCGCGTCCCCTACAAGGGGCCGGTCGGAGCCGTGATTCACCAGCTCATGGGCGGCCTGCGCGCCAGCATGGGCTATGTCGGATCGAACGGCATCGATGAGATGCGCAGTCGCGCCGAGTTCGTCGAGATCACCTCGGCCGGCGTACGCGAGTCGCACGTACATGACGTGCAGATCGTCAAGGAAGCGCCAAATTACCGCGTCGAATAAGCCCCTAGGGGCGTTTCAGCCATGCACAAAAAGATACTCATCCTCGATTTCGGCGCCCAGTATTCGCAATTGATCGCCCGCCGCGTGCGCGAGCAGCAGGTCTATTGCGAACTGCATCCCTACGACGTTTCCGAAGCCTTCATCCGCGAGTTCGCGCCCGTCGGCATCATCCTCTCAGGCGGACCCAACTCGGTGTATGAAGAGGAGGCCTATCGGGCCTCGCAAGCCGTTTTCGAGTTGGGCATACCGGTCCTGGGCATCTGCTACGGCATGCAGACCATGGCCGCGCAGCTGGGCGGCAAGGTGGAAGGCGCGAAAAAGCGTGAGTTCGGCTATGCCGAGATCCGTGCCCGCGGCCATTCCAAACTCCTGGACGGCATCCAGGACAGCGTCAATGCCGAAGGCCACGGCCTGCTCGACGTGTGGATGAGCCACGGCGACAAGGTTACCGAGCTGCCCGCCGGGTTCAAGGTCATCGCCGGCAACGAATCCACGCCGATCGCCGGCATGGCCGACGAGGCCCGTCGCTTCTATGGCGTGCAGTTTCACCCCGAGGTCACCCACACCCTCCAGGGCAAGGCCATCATCGCCCGCTTCGTGCTGGACATCTGCGGCTGCACGGGCGACTGGAACATGCCGGATTACATCGGCGAAGCCGTCGGGAAAATCCGTGCGCAGGTCGGGACGGAGGAGGTAATCCTTGGCCTGTCCGGCGGCGTCGATTCCTCGGTCGCTGCGGCGCTGATCCATCGCGCCATCGGCGACCAGCTCATCTGCGTCTTCGTGGATAACGGCCTGCTGCGCCTGAACGAGGCAGAGCAGGTGATGAAGACATTCGCCCGCAGCCTCGGCGTCAAGGTCATCCATGTCGATGCCGCCGATCAGTTTCTCGGCAAGCTCGCGGGCGTAACCGACCCAGAGAAAAAACGCCGTATCATCGGGGCTGACTTTGTCGAAGTGTTCCAGAACGAGGCCGAAAAGCTGCCCAAGGCCAAGTGGCTGGCGCAGGGCACCATCTATCCCGACGTGATCGAGTCCGCCGGCGCCAAGACCAAGAAGGCCCACACCATCAAGTCGCACCACAACGTCGGCGGCCTGCCGGAAACGTTGCACCTCAAGCTGCTGGAGCCGCTGCGCGAGTTGTTCAAGGACGAGGTGCGCGAACTGGGCGTGGCGCTCGGCCTGCCGCACGACATGGTGTATCGCCACCCCTTCCCGGGCCCCGGCCTGGGGGTGCGCATCCTGGGCGAGGTCAAGCGCGAGTATGCCGATCTGCTGCGCCGGGCCGACGCCATCTTCATCGACGAGCTGCGTGCCGCGGAATGGTACGAAAAGACCTCGCAGGCCTTTGCCGTGTTCCTGCCGGTGCGATCCGTCGGCGTCATGGGCGACGGCCGCACCTATGAAAATGTGGTGGCGCTGCGCGCCGTGCAAACGCAGGATTTCATGACGGCCCAGTGGGCCGAACTGCCCTACAGTCTCCTTGGCAAGGTCTCCAACCGCATCATCAACGAGGTGCGTGGCATCAACCGCGTGGTCTACGACATCTCCGGCAAGCCGCCGGCGACCATCGAATGGGAGTAGGGCAGGTCAGCCGAAGCGGTTGGTCAACCGCCCCACACCCTCGATTTCTATCTCCACCAGATCACCTTCCTTGATCGGACCGGCCCCGAGCGAAGTGCCGCAGGCGATGATGTCGCCGGGCATCAGCGTCATGTCCTGCGACAGGCGGCTGACGATCGCGCGCGGCCGGAAGAACATGTCGGCCACAGGGTAGTTCTGCTTCTCCTCGCCATTCACCAGGGTCCTCACCGAAAGCGCATCCGGCTCGATGCCGGTGGCAATCACCGGCCCGAATGGTCCGAAGGTGTCGAAGCTCTTGGCGCGGCTCCATTGCGGAAAGCTGGGGTCGCAGCGCAGGATTTGCCGGGCAGTGACGTCGTTCACGCAGGTATAGCCGAAAATATGGCTATCGGCCTCGGCTTCACTGATGCCTTTGCAGGGCTTGCCGATCACCACGCCCAGTTCGCCCTCGAAGACCACCGGGCCATCGTAGCCCGCCGGCCGCCGGATCGGCTCGCCATGCGCCATGAAGCAGTTGTTCGTCTTGACGAACCAGAGCGGATGCTCCGGCCGCTGCAGTTTCTCCACCTCCGCGCGTGCTGAAAAATTGTTCCACAAACCGAGCATTTTCGTCGGCTGGCAGGGAGGCAGAAACGTCACTGCATCCAGGGCCAGGCGCTCGCCGGTGGGCTTTGCCCCGGCAAACAGATCGCCCGAACAGACCTGAATGGTATCCTTGTCTACCCTGCCGAAGCCGGTCGAACCTTGGTGTGTAAAGCGGAGCCAGAGTGCCATGATTTATCCTTCCTGGTGGCCCCCGAAACCGGGGCATGTCATGCCAAGCGAATTTAACGCTACAACACCCTTTATGGCAAGGGAAAGCCGTTCATGACCGCGGTGGCAACGGACGGGGACTTCATGGCCGAGGCGCTGCGCCTTGCGCGCGAAGGCGGCGCGATGGGGGAGGTGCCGGTGGGAGCCGTGGTGGTGAAGGACGGTGAAATCATCGGACGCGGCTTCAATGCACCGATCTCGCGCCGGGATCCGACCGCGCATGCCGAAATCGTCGCCCTTCGGGATGCGGCCCGGCTCATGGGAAATTACCGGCTGCCCGGCTGCGAGCTCTACGTCACGCTGGAGCCCTGCGTGATGTGTTCGGGGGCCATCATTCATGCGCGAATCGCCCGGGTGGTATTCGGCGCACGCGATCCCAAGACCGGGGCTTGCGGCAGCGTAGTCAATCTCTTTGACGAGCCGCGCCTGAACTTTCATGCAGCAGTGACAGCCGGTGTGCTGGCAGATGAATGCGGCGCACTGCTTAAGAATTTCTTTGCCGCAAAGCGCGGCAGGACGGAAACGGCTTGAAATGAAGATACGCATCACCCTCTCGCGACAGGCACTCGATCTATTTGACGAAACGGGCAAATGCCTGCGTTCCTTTACCGTCTCCACCTCCAAGATGGGACCTGGCGAACAGCGGGGCAGCAATTGCACGCCGCGTGGCCGTCACATCGTGCGAGCCAGGATCGGGGCGGACCAGCCGGAGAACGCCGTGTTTGTCCGGCGGCGTCCGACTGGCGAGATCTACTCGCGAGAACTGGCCGACAAGCACCCAGGGCGCGACTGGATCCTGACGCGCATTCTCTGGCTATCGGGTTGCGAGCCGGGGCGAAATCGTCTGGGCGACGTGGATACCATGCGCCGTTTTATCTACATCCATGGCACGCCTGACGGCACGGAATTGGGACAGCCCGGCTCGATCGGCTGCGTCCGCATGCGCAACCGGGACATTCTTGAACTGTTCGACCTCGTCCCTGCGGGAACGGCGGTGGAGATTACCGAGTAGCCGACAAAGGGATGGTGAAAGCGAATTCACGCCTTTCGCCAGGCAGGGCGTCCGGCAGGAAACCCTGCTCGATGAAACGGACATTTCCGGTTGCATCCATCAGCAGCACGGTTGACGAACGCGTGCCGTAGCCTGGCATGCGAACGAAGGCCGCCGAGAGCAACCGTTCCCATTCCAGGCTGACGCCCGTGCGCGGCAGCGCCTCATCAGGCGCGATACTGTCGTCGCGCAGGAGGGTGAAAAGGGGTATCTCGTTGGGCAGCGCGCAAAGGGCGGCATTCAGGGCCGATTTGCCGCGTGCAACCTTGGGCCAGGGCGTGTCGAGCAGATGGTTGGAAAGGCCATACACTCCTGGCGCAAGCTGTCTTTCGCCTTCGCCACAATTCGAAAAACACCATAAGCCGTCCGGATCGCCAAACACCAGATTGAAGCCGTTGTAGCGATCCGCACAGGATTCAAGCTCCGTGAGGTATGCCGCAGGACTTTGCGAGCCCGTCAAGAAACGGCTGACCAGTCCGCCGCGCGAGGGCGCACAGGCCTTGTTGCGCGCGGGGTCGCGGTAGTTCGTCAAAGCTGCAAAACGGCCGCTGCGCGCAACCCCTAGCCAAGTGCCGCCAGCCTCGAGGTCGCGGCCAGCCAGCACCTGCGGCACCTCCGGCCAGAATGCCGCCGGCGCGGTGGGACGGGCGAAGAACTCGTCGCGATTGGCGGCCACGACCAGCGGGTAGTCCGGATGGGCGCGCCAGGCAAGGAGGATCAGGCACATAGCCTGAGGCCGCTATTCAAGCGGGTAAGGCAAGGAGCGAAATTCCAGCCGCTGCCCATCGGCGCTGCCCACGCGCACAACACCGGCTTCGGCGCTCGACATCAGCATCGAGGCAAGGATTTCACAGCCGCCCGACGGGCTTGGCGCGGCCTGGATGACTTTCCCGCAGGACTGCTCCGGCAGTTCAGGACTGAAGAGATCCGTGCCGGGCAAGGGACAGCCGCTGCTGATGTGCGCAAGGTAAGTCCGGCGTTTCACCTTGCCGAGATACTTCGTGCGCGCCACCACTTCCTGGCCCGGATAGCAGCCCTTGGTAAAACTGACGCCGCCGATCAACTCGAGGTTTGCCATCTGCGGCACGAACTCCTCCTGAGTAGGCAAGGTGATGTGCGGGATCCCGGCCTCGATCTCCAGCCAGCGCCACGCCGGCGTCCCGACCGGGCGAACCTGGGAAGCCAGGGTCTCCCACACTTGCGAAGCGGCATTGGCGCGTACCGCCAGCTGGCTGCGACGCTCGTCCAGGCGGATTACGGTACCACCATCGAAATGGGCTACGTCGAACGGTGCGGCTGGAATGCCCACGCCCAGCGCCTTGATGGCCGCTGCTGCCCCGTTTCCGGCAATGCCGAGCAGGACGATATCGCCGCTCGCATCAGAGAGTTTCGCCTTCGAACGCAGGACGTACATGCCGAGCTTCTTGAGGATCGCAGGCTGGATGTCGGCCGAGAGTTGCAGCAGGTAGTCGTGGTCTTCCCGCCAGACCAGGAAATCGGCCAGGAGACGGCCTTTCGGACTGCAAAAACCGCAGCGTTCTGCCCGATCCCGGCCAAGGTGCTGCACATCGTTGGAGAAAAGACTGTGCAGGAATGTGGCGGCATCCTCGCCGGTGGCGCGGATCAATCCGAACTGCGTCAGCGGCGCCACTACCGTATCCGCTGCTGCCGCCTGGAGCTCGGCCAGCGCATCGCCGAAATCGTTCGTTTCGTCGGCTTCGAAGCGCGCACCGCGGCTTGCGAGGTAGTTCTGCCAATTCTGGTTCATGGTTTCTTCGTCTGATTGGGGGGTGAGTTATTATATCTTCTGTGCTGCTTCACTCTTTTTCAACCCTCATCCAATAATGCGCTGGTTGCTCCGTCTGCTCGGCTTGATGCTTGCCGCCGCGCTCGGTTTCATTGGCTGGATGGGCTATTTCGCCACCCAGCCGCTCGTACTCAAGACCAGCCCGATCGATTTCACGGTGCTGTCCGGCAGTACCTTGCGCAGCGCTGCACGCCAGATCGAAGAGGCGGGCGTGGCCATGCCCGCCTGGCAGTTCACGCTTTTGGGGCGCGCCCTCGGCAAGGCGGCGGAAATCAAGGCAGGCAGCTATGAGGTGGCGCAGGGCATCACCCCGATGAAATTGCTGGAAAAGCTCACCCGGGGCGACGTCACCCAGGCCGAAGTCGTGCTGTTGGAGGGTTGGACATTCCGGCAGATGCGCATGGCGCTCGATGCTCATGCCAACGTTCGGCACGACACAGCAGGGCTTACTGAACGCCAGATCATGGAAAAACTGGGTATTGAAGGGCTGGCAGAAGGCCATTTCTTTCCGGATACCTATCTGTTTGCCAAAGGATCGGGGGATCTGGACATACTCATGCGGTCATACCGCCGGATGGAAAAGGTTTTCCTGTCTGAATGGGCAGCACGGGAAGCCGGCCTGCCATACAAATCGCCCTACGAAGCGCTCATCTTGGCCTCCATCGTGGAAAAGGAAACCGGGCAATCCCGGGACCGCGCGCAGATCGCCTCCGTTTTCCTCAACCGCTTGCAAAGAGGCATGCTGCTGCAGACAGACCCCACAGTCATCTATGGCCTGGGCGAGAAATTCGACGGCAATCTGCGCAAGCGCGATCTCCAGACGGATGGCCCTTACAATACCTACACGCGGCCCGGCCTGCCGCCAACACCCATCGCCATGCCAGGCCTGGCCTCGATCCAGGCGGCGCTGCGTCCGGCACGTACGGAGATGCTGTATTTCGTCGCCCGCGGGGACGGATCGAGTCAGTTCTCCCGCACGCTGGAAGAGCACAACCGGGCCGTGGTGAAATACCAATTGCGAAAAGGGAATTGAATGGCCATAGGCCACAAGCTGCGCGGCAAATTCATCACGCTGGAAGGCATCGATGGTGCCGGTAAAAGTACCCACCATTCCTGGTTGATTGATTTTTTGCAGCGTCAGGGAAGGGAAGTCGTCGCAACGCGGGAGCCGGGTGGTACGGCACTCGGGGAAAAGCTGCGCGCCTTGCTGCTTACCGAACCCATGCACCTTGAAACCGAAGCATTGTTGATGTTTGCAGCACGGCGGGAGCACCTGGACAAGTTGATCCTACCCGCCCTGGCGGCAGGGAAATGGGTAGTCTCGGATCGGTTTACCGATGCCTCCTATGCCTATCAGGGCGGGGGGAGGGGGCTGGCTCCGGAAAAAATCATGGCGCTGGAAAGCTGGGTCCAGACCGGGTTTCAGCCGGATCTTACGGTTGTTTTCGACCTGCCCACGGAAATCGCCTGTGAGCGTTTGGCGAAAACCGGGAATGCGCCGGACCGTTTCGAGCAGGAAACCAGAGGGTTTTTCGAGCGCGTCAGGGAATCCTACTTGCAGCGGGCAGGCGCTGAACCCGACAGAATTAAAGTAATCGACTCAAGGCAAAGCATGACCGAAATACAGAAATCACTTGAACAAATAATCTCAACTATATCTAACTAATGATTTATTCATGGCATAAAGAGCTCTGGGACAGGCTGATTGAGCAGGTCGGGAGATTACCGCATGCCCTGCTTCTGGCCGGGCCGCAGGGAGGTGGGAAAATGGCTTTTGCCCAGGCCTTGGCCGCCCGGCTGCTCTGTGAAAGGGCAAGTGGGAGTACGGAAGCCTGCGGGGATTGCCCGTCATGCAAATGGCTTTCCACAGGCAACCACCCCGATTTCAGGTTGATCGTACCGGGGGGTGATGAGCTGGAGGACCCGGAGACCGAGTCGGAACCCCCCGCGCAGAAGAAAAAGTCCGAGCAGATCCGCATCAATCAGATTCGGGTGCTGGATGACTTTCTTGGCATCGGTACCCATCGCCAGGGAGCCCGTGTCATTATCATCCAGCCGGCCGAAGCGATGAACCAGGCTACCGCAAACGCACTTCTTAAGATGCTTGAAGAACCATCTTCAAGTACATTGTTTATATTAGTAACAAACAACAAAAGAAGGCTCCTGCCGACCATCCTTAGCCGCTGTCAAACACTCAATTTTCCCAAGCCCTCCGTGACACCGGCGTTGGCCTGGCTTCACGAAGCGGGCACCCCCCATGCCGAGGATTTGCTTGCTCACGCCGGCGGCATGCCGCTTGCCGCCCTAGGGGAGGCTGTGGATTGGGATCGCCTGGATGGGTTTTACCGTGATCTGGCGCAACTCGAACATGCCGGCCCGGTAACGATAGCCGGTCGTTGGGAAGCCTGGCTGAAGGAAAACAAGGAAGGGGAGTCCGCCATAGACAAGCGCACCCTTGTGATCTGGATGCAAAAATGGGTGTTCGATCTGGCCATCATGAAGCTTTGCGGGATAGCCGTTTTTCATGCCCATAAATTGCAGGAGGTGCGAACTGCTGCGGGGCGGGCTTCGATAAGCGCTTTGATTGACTGTTACAATGAACTGCTGCGAATCAAGGCAGTTTCGCAACATCCCTTGAATCCGCGTCTGTTTCTTGAAGATATGCTGTCTCGCTATGCACGAGCAGCCTTGAGTGGGAGATAACGGAGTTCATGTCCGAGCCTGTCAAACCCCAGTCCGTAGGCGCCCGCCCGAGCGTCCTGTCCTTAAACATCAATTCTAAATCAGCACTTTATGCCGCCTACATGCCTTACCTGAAGCGAGGTGGAATCTTTGTTCCGACTGCCAAGCCCTACGCCATTGGCGATGAAGTGTTCATGCTGTTATCGCTGATGGATGAACCGGGAAAATTGCCTATAGCCGGCTCGGTTGTTTGGGTAACCCCGTCAGGCGCCCAGAACAACAAAACGCAGGGCATTGGGGTCCAATTCAGTGAAGACGAATCTGGCCAAGCTGCCCGCCGCAAGATAGAAACCATCCTTGGTGGCTATCCTGCCGGCCGCCAGACCCACACCATATAGTGCTGTTCGCTGATGCTGGTTGATTCGCATTGCCATCTCGATTTCCCGGAACTAGCCAGCCGCATCGAACAAGTCATTGATTCAATGAAGAACGCCAAGGTTGGCGCGGCACTGTGCATTGGGGTTAGCCTGGAAGGATTGCCTGGCGTGCTTTCGTTGGTCGATAAGCATGAGAATCTTTTTGCATCCGTCGGCGTCCACCCGGAACACCACGATTGCCTTGAGCCGGATGTGAAGTCCCTGTTGCGCTATGCGCATCATGGACGCGTGATAGGGATAGGGGAAACTGGCCTCGACTATTTTTGGCACAAAGACAGGCCGGAATGGCAGCGAGAACGGTTTCGGGTTCACATCAGGGCTGCCAGAGCGTCCGGCAAGCCATTGATCATCCACACCAGGGATGCTGCCGAAGACACCTTACGCATCATGCGCGAGGAGGGCGCAGAAGAAGTCGGTGGCGTGATGCATTGCTTTACGGAATCCCAGGCTGTAGCGGAAAGTGCCCTCGCGCTTGGATTCCACATTTCCTTTTCCGGCATCGTCACTTTCAAGAATGCCAGGCAACTCAAGGACGTAGCAAGGGCAATTCCCTTGGAACGACTATTGGTGGAAACCGACTCGCCTTACCTGGCTCCCGTACCGTATCGGGGCAAGATCAACGAGCCGGCTTATGTCCGTCATGTGGCAAATGAAATCGCCGCCCTGAGAGGCGTGGACATCAGGGAGATTGAACGGGCCACAACAGAAAATTTTTGCCGTTTATTTAAGGTCACAATAAATTGATTATTAACATTTTTTCATCCTATAACCGGCTGTTGCGAATTGCCATGCTTGGCATGGCTTTGGGGATTCATGCAGTTGCCGCATCGGCAGGTGTATACGATGACCTCCTGAAAGCCATCGAGGACAACAATACTGAAGCTGTCACGACCATTCTTCAGCGCGGCATGGACGTGAATACCGTCGACAAGTCAGGCAATTCACTCCTGATGCTGGCGGTACAGAATAACAATGCCAAGCTTGTACGGTTCCTGATCGAACATCGGGCACGCGTACAGGTAAGGAATCAGTATGGGGATACGCCACTGATGTTGGCGGCGTTAAAGGGCTACATTGACATAGTCAAACTGCTGGTTGTGGCTGGCGCAGAAATCAATCACACAGGCTGGACCCCACTGATCTATGCCGCTTTTGAAGGTCATGAGGAAGTGATCGACTTCCTGCTTGCAAAAGGAGCGGACGTCGACGCCTTGGCGCCCAACCAGGCAACCGCCCTGATGATTGCGTCAAGGAATGGCCACTTGGGCACGGTGAAGCTATTGCTCAAAGCTGATGCGGACACGGATATCAAGACTCCGGATGGTGCTACGGCCCTGAAATGGGCTACGGAAGGCAGTCATTCCCGGATCGTTGAATTGCTTAAGGAGGCTGGTGCTGACGAATGAATTCACCTGTCAAACCAAGCTTATTATTCGCATAATCTGTATTATGTAAAATTAAGGAAGGTAGATAGAAAACAGCCTTGAGTGACCACCGGGCTAGAGCAGAACGCAAGGCTTCTAGTCGAAATTGATTGGTGCCCGGAGCCGGAATCGAACCGGCATGATCGTTTCCGATCGAGGGATTTTAAGTCCCTTGCGTCTACCAATTTCGCCATCCGGGCAGAGAAGGCTCGAAACGAAAAGGGTTGGAGGCGGGGGTCGGAATCGAACCGGCGTAGACGGCTTTGCAGGCCGCTGCATAACCACTTTGCTACCCCGCCGCGGAATGTCCGGGCGCTAAATTAAAAGGGGAAAACGCAGTTGAGCTACGCTTTCCCCGGGAATCTGGAGCGGGAAAGGAGTCTCGAACTCCCGACCTCAACCTTGGCAAGGTTGCGCTCTACCAACTGAGCTATTCCCGCGGAACAGGCGAGCATTATAGCGGCCGCGCCTTCAGTGTCAAGCTTGGCTGCCCTGCCCTCACGTCTTTTCCGCCATGTGCGGCCATGCCATTCGCAAGTAGTAAACCATCGACCAGAGCGTGAGCAGCGCCGCCAGGTATATCAGCCATGTGCCGACCCACTGCGGGGAAAAAAACGGCAGAGGATCATGATAGAGCAGCATCGGGATGGCAACCATCTGGCTGGCCGTCTTCACCTTGCCCAGGAAGGAAACGGCGACGCTGCGGGCGGCGCCGATCTTGGCCATCCACTCGCGCAACGCGGAGATGGTAATTTCCCGCCCGATGATGATGAAAGCGACGATGGTATCCGTACGATCGAGCTGCACCAGGATGATCAGCGCCGCGGCCACCATCAGCTTGTCCGCGACGGGATCGAGGAATGCGCCGAAGGCAGACGTCTGCTGCAGCGTTCTGGCAAGGTAGCCGTCCAGCCAATCGGTCACAGCAGCCACGATGAATATCAGCGTGGCCGCAAGATTCTGCTCAGGCGGCTTCAGCCAATCGTGGGGGGCATAGAAAACGCCCACGAAAAGTGGAATGAGGAGGATGCGGCCCCAGGTCAGGAGGTTGGGTATGTTGAGTGGCATCGTCCGTTCTTTTCGCGGTCAGTGCAGTTGATTGTAAATCTCTTCGGCCAGTTTGCGGCTGACTCCTTCCACGCGGCACAAATCCTCCACGGTTGCAGCCCGCACGCCCTGCAGTCCGCCGAACTGCGCCAGCAACCGCTTGCGCTTGGCGGGTCCGACGCCGGGAATGTCCTCCAGGCTAGAGCGGCTGCGGGCTTTTGCGCGGCGGGCGCGATGCCCGGCGATGGCGAAACGGTGCGCCTCGTCGCGGATTTGCTGGATGAGATGCAGGGCCGGATCGTTGGCCGGCAAGTTCAGCGGCTCGGCGGCATCCGGCAGGAGCAGGGTTTCCAGCCCGGGCTTGCGTTCTTCGCCTTTCGCCACGCCGACTGCAGGCAGGTCGGCCAGCCCCAGTTCCGACAGGACCTCGCGCGCGGCGCCGACCTGCCCCTTGCCGCCATCGATCAGGATCAGGTCTGGGCGGACCCCCTCCCCCGCAGCGACTTTTTCATAGCGACGCGTCAGCGCCTGGCGCATCGCCGCATAGTCGTCGCCGGGCGTGATGCCGGCAATGTTGTAGCGCCGATATTCGCCATTCTTCATGGCACCGTCGACGCACACCACGCAGGAGGCGACCGTGGCTTCCCCCATGGTGTGGCTGATGTCGAAGCACTCGATGCGGTGGAGCGTCTCGCTGGCGCCCAGCGCCTCGTGCAACCGTTCCAGCCGCCCTTCGGCGTTCGACTTCTGCATGGCCTGCGCCTCGATGGCGAGGCGGGCATTGCGTTCCGCCACGGCCAGCCAGGCGCGCTCCATTTCGTTGCGCGGGCGCTGCAGGGAAACGGCATGACCTGCCGCTTCGATGAACGTCGTCCCCCAGTCGTCCGGCACCTCCAGATTGAGCAGGATGCGCGGCGGCATGGGGTGGTCGGCATAATGCTGATCGAGGAAGGCCAGCAAGGCATCCTCCGGCGCGCACTCCTGCGCGTTCTGCGGAAAGTGCGCCTTGTCGCCGAGGTGGCGCCCGCCCCGCACCATGGCATGATTGATGACCAGCAGGCCGCGCTCGGCCACGGCGGCCACGATATCGACGTCCTCTTCGCGCGCGCTCTCGACGTATTGGCGGTGCAGCACGCTCTGCAGCGAGCGGATCTGGTCGCGCAGCGCCGCCGCCTTTTCGAACTGCAGCCGGTCCGCCTCCGACTGCATGGCCTCGGTGAGGCGATCGACGACCTCGCCATGCCGGCCCTTGAGAAACAACTCGGCCAGGCGCACGTCCGCTGCATAGTCTTTCTCCGAAACCAGCCCGACGCAGGGCGCGCTGCAGCGGTGGATCTGGTGCAGCAGGCAAGGACGCGAGCGGTTCTGGTACACCGGGTTCTCGCAGGTACGCAGGAGAAAGATGCGCTGCAGCAGGTGAATGCTCTCGCGCACCGCCTGGGAATTGGGAAAGGGGCCGAAATAGCGCGCGCCCTTGTCGAAGCTGCCCCGGTGAAAGGCAATGCGCGGGCAGGCGTCGGCCGACAGTTCGATGTAGGGATACGACTTGTCGTCGCGGAAGAGGATGTTGAACTTCGGCGCCAGGCTCTTGATGAGGTTGTTCTCGAGGATCAGCGCCTCGGCCTCGGATCGGGTGGCGGTCACCTCGACGCTGGCCACCTGCCCCACCATGAGCCGGATGCGCGGGCTCAGGTTGGTTTTCTGGAAATAGGAGGCGACGCGCTTCTTCAGGGCCTTGGCCTTGCCGACGTAGAGGACCTGGCCGGCGGCGTCGAGCATGCGGTAGACCCCGGGTTCCTCGGGCAGGGAACGGATCAGGGTCTTGCTGTCGAACATGTCAGTTCTTCAGGTCGGCGCGAATGGCCTCGAAGACGGCATGGAAGGCCGGCTCGGTCAGCCGTCTGGTCTGTGTGTTGTAGCGGCTGCAGTGATAGCTGTCGTGCAGGATGCGCCCATCGGGCAAGGAATGGCGGGCGCCATGGGCGAACTTGCAGGCGCTGCGCTTCAAAGTCAGTCCCGCCAGCACGGCGTTATGCGCAACAAGGCCCAGTGCCAGGATGATGCGCGCCTCGGGTGCCGCCGCCAGCTCGTTTGCGAGGAAACGGTTGCAGGTCTTGATTTCGCCTGTTTCCGGCTTGTTCTCCGGCGGCACGCACTTCACGGCGTTGGTGATGCGGCAATCGATCAGTTCCAATCCGTCGTCCGCCGATATGGATTGCGGCCGACTGGCAAAGCCGAAACGGTGCAGAGTGGAATACAGCAGTACGCCGGCGTAGTCGCCGGTGAACGGCCGTCCGCTGCGGTTGGCGCCGTGATAGCCAGGCGCGAGACCGACGATGAGCAGCGTCGCCTTGGGATCGCCAAAGGGCTCCACCGGCCGGGCATGATAGCCCGGCCTCTCGCGGCGGCAGTCATCGAGGAAATCCGCCAGGCGCGGACAGGCGCGGCATTCGAGCAGCGGAATCTGCATAGAGGACATCGCTTACTCCGCCACGGCTTCGAGCGCCTTGAGCGCTTCCCGGTAGTCGGCTTGCTCGCGCAATGTTTCCATCCCCGGCGCCGGCGCCGCCGGAAGAAGCCCCTGCAGGCGGCGCGAAGACACAGGATCGCAATTGGGATGCCACTCCCGCAGGAGCTGCCGCGCCGCGGTGGGGTGGTTGCAGACCAGCACCATGTCGCAGCCGGCATCCAGCGCGGCATTCGCCCGCTCGACGAAACCGCCGGCGAAGCTGGCGCCCTCCATCGACAGGTCGTCGCTGAAAATCACGCCGTCGAAGCCAAGTTCGCCACGTAGCACGTAGCGCAGCCAATAGGACGAAAACCCCGCCGGATGGGGATCGAGATTCTCGTAGATGACATGCGCCGGCATGACGGCGGCGAGATGCATCTTGCGGTGGGCACGGTATGGCGACAGGTCCGGGTACAGCGCTTGCACCGGTCGTGTGTCGACCGGAATGGCCAGGTGGGAGTCCGCGGCAACGAAGCCATGACCGGGAAAATGCTTGCCGGCGTTGGCCATGCCGGCGCGACGCAGGCCGGCGATCAGGGCGCCGGCGAGCGCGGTGACCGCCGCCGGATCGCCATGGAAGGCGCGGTTGCCGATGATTTCGCTGGTGCCGTAGTCGAGATCGAGCACCGGCGTGAAGCTGAGATCGACGCCACAGGCGCGCAACTCGGCGGCCAGCACATATCCCGCGGCCGTTGCCGTTTCCAGGGCGCGAGCGGGATCGCTGTCCCACAGCGTGCCCAGAGCGCGCATCGGCGGCAGCACGGTGAAGCCGTGACGGAAGCGCTGCACGCGACCGCCTTCGTGGTCGATGGCGATCAGGAGTGGCGGCTGCCGCAGCGAATGAATCTCGAAAGTCAGTTCCCGTAATACGGCGAGCGATTCGAAATTGCGCTTGAACAGGATGACGCCGCCGACGAGCGGATGCAGCAGGACTTCGCGCTCCTCCGCAGTCAGCCGCGGCCCCTCGACGTCGAGCATGAGCGGGCCGAGGGTCTGTGATGCGGTCATGGCCTGTCCTCTTGTTCCACCGCTATTTCCACCACAACAAAGGCCATGGCGGTGTCGGTTTCGTCGCTCAGGCTGAGGTGGGCCCGCAGCCGACGTTCCTTCATCCAATGGGCCAGTGGTGGTGCGTATTCGAAGCTCGGCCGGCCAATGCCGTCGCTGATCACCGCGATGTTGTGCAGCGTAGCCGGATCGCGCAGACCCAGGCCCAAAGCCTTGCCCAGGGCCTCCTTGGCGGCGAAACGCTTGGCCAGCCAGGCAGCCGGGTTTGCTGCCTGGCGGTATCGGTCCATCTCGGATGGCGCCAGCAGCTTGGCAGCGGTGCGCTCGCCGTGCTCGCTCAGCATCCGCTCGATCCGCGCGATGGCGACGATGTCGGTGCCGACGCCGTGGATCACCGCCGCGCCTCCAGCATCAACTGTTTCATGCGGCGGACCGCTTCCTGCCAGCCGCAGAAGACGGCCTCGGCGACGATGGCATGGCCGATATTCAGTTCGACGATCTCGGGGATGGCGGCCATCGGCTTGACGTTCTCATAGTGCAGTCCATGGCCGGCATTCACCTTGAAACCCAGCTTGTGGGCGTATCGCGCTGCCTGGGCAACGCGCTCGAGTTCTTCACTGACTTCAGCTGGCTCCTCCGCTTCCGCATAGCGGCCGGTGTGGATCTCGATGGCCGGCACGCCGCAGGCCTTGGCGGCATCGATCTGCCGCGTATCGGCATCGATGAAGAGGGAGACGCGGATGCCGGCCTCGGTTGCGGCACGGCAGGCAGCGCGCACGCGCTCGAAGCCTCCTGCCACATCGAGACCGCCTTCGGTGGTGAGTTCCTGGCGACGCTCGGGCACGAAGCAGACATCGTGGGGACGGATGTGCAGGGCGAAGGCCACCATCTCGTCCGTGACGGCGGCTTCCAGGTTCATCCGGGTTTTTAGCTTGCCGCGCAGGATCTCGACGTCGCGGTCCTGGATATGGCGGCGATCTTCCCTCAGGTGCAGGGTGATGAGATCCGCCCCGCTCTCCTCCGCCAGCAGCGCCGCACGGACGGGATCCGGGTAGTGCGTGCCGCGCGCCTGGCGCAGCGTCGCAACGTGGTCGATATTTACGCCGAGTTCGATCATCCCGAGGTGATTGCCTGTGGTCACAATTCCTTCAGCTCCATGAAAACGCGGCGCGAGCTCAAGCGCTGGCCGCCGAGGTAATGCTGGATCAGGGTGCGCATCAACTGCTTGCACTGAGCGAGGGTTTCAGCATCGCTGAAATCATCCTGCGCAATGGCCAGCAAGGCCCGCCCGGAAAAGGATTCGGCTTCGCGCGCATCCCCGCCCAAAAGAACCGGCCCCCGCTCCACGACGTAAGCGTAGCGCTTTTGCGGATCCACCGGCTGGCCGCTTTCCGCCTCGCGGTCCAAGGTCAGGCCGTAACCCAGCTCCTTCAGCAGCGTCTTTTCAAACCGCCTCAGCGAGGCCTGGCTCGGCTCGCCGATCGCCAGGGCGCGCACGGCCTCGGCATAAGCCAGGAACAGCGCCGGATGCGCGTCTTCGCGTGGCAGCAGCTTGAGCAGCAGTTCGTTCATGTAGTAACCGAGCAGCAGCGCCTGCGCCTGGAGCAGTGGCTGGCCGCCGACCCATTCGACCTTGGCCAGGGTGCGCATCTCGCCTTGCCCGAACCAGCCCAGTTCGATCGGCTGAAAGGCCATCAGCAGTCCTCGCATCGCAGCACGGGGTCGGCGGGCACCGCGCGCAACCAGTGCAATCCTGCCGTGATCCCGGCTGAAAGCCTCGACAATTAGGCTGGTCTCGCGGAAGGGATGGGTATGCAGGACGAACGCCGCCTGCCCGTCCACCCTGCCCTTGCCGGTTCCGCTCATTCGTAGCCGAGACTCTTCAACGCCCGCTCGTCATCCGCCCAGCCGCCCTTGACCTTGACCCACACCTCAAGGAACACCTTCCCGCCGTAGAGCGCCTCAAGGTCGCGCCTCGCGTCGCTGGCGATGGCCTTCAGCTGTTCGCCGGCCTTGCCGATGACGATCGCCTTGTGGGCCGGCCTGTCGACAATGATCGCCGCGTGGATTCGCCGCAGCGAGTCTTCCGTTTCGAATCGCTCGATCTCGACAGTCATGCCGTAGGGCAGTTCCTCGCCGAGGCGCCGGAACAGTTTTTCGCGCAGAAATTCGGCTGCCAGAAACCGTTCGCTGCGGTCCGTCAGGTCATCCTCGCCGAAGAGCGGCGCGGACTCGGGCAGGTAGTTTCCCGCCGCATCGAGCAGCGCCTCTCCGCCCGTGCCGTTTGCGGCACTGACTGGGACGATTTCGGCGAAAGGGAAGGTCTTGGCCATGTCCGCAATAAAGGGCAGTAATCGTTTCTTGTCGTCGAGGCGGTCGATCTTGTTGATCACCAGCAGTACGGTCTTGCCCTCGGGGATCAGCGAAAGGATGCGCCTGTCCTCGTCCTTAAAGCGGCCCGCCTCGATCACCAGCAGGACGACATCGACCTCGTGCAGGGCCTGCGTCACGCCCCGATTCATCATGCGGTTCAGCGCATTCTTGTGCTTGGTCTGAAACCCGGGCGTATCGACGAATATGAACTGCTGTCCCGGCCGCGTGAGCACCCCGGTAATGCGATGGCGCGTCGTTTGCGCCTTGCGTGAAACGATGCTTATCTTCTGTCCGATCAAGCGGTTGAGCAAAGTCGACTTGCCCACGTTAGGTCTGCCCACGATGGCAAGATGGCCGCAGCGGAATGCATCCGGCACGTTCATTTCGCGTCTGTCTGTTCGAAAGCCCGTCTTGCGGCTTCCTGTTC
The DNA here is from genome assembly GCA_016214145.1 of Rhodocyclales bacterium. GTDB lineage: Bacteria > Pseudomonadota > Gammaproteobacteria > Burkholderiales > Rhodocyclaceae > Desulfobacillus. The sequence continues at coordinate 224,146 of JACRPA010000002.1, read as the reverse complement.
AGCCGCACGCCGGCTCGGACCGCGGCCGGTAGTGGCGATGCCGAGCTCGGGGATCAGGCACTCGACTTCGAATTCCTGGGCGTGTGCCTCCCCCCGCGTGGCACGCAGCTGGTATTGCGGCAATGGCAGGCGGCGGCCCTGCAGAAATTCCTGCAAGGCCGTCTTGGCATCCTTGCCGGATTGATGCGGATCGAGGCCGGAAAGATAGGGCTCATAGAGGCGGAGTATCGCTTGACGCGCCCGGTCAAAGCCGCCATCGAGAAAGATAGCTCCGAACAAAGCTTCCAACCCATCGGCCAGGATGGAGGGGCGGCGGAAACCGCCGCTTTTCAGTTCTCCTTCTCCCAAGCGCAATTGCTCACCGAGATCAAGCTGTTGTGCGATCTCGGCCAGGGTTTCCTGACGCACCAGGTTCGCGCGAAAACGCGACAGATCGCCCTCCCGTATCTCAAGGAAGCGCTCATATAGGGCCTGGGCGATGATGCAGTTGAGAATGCTGTCGCCGAGGAACTCCAGGCGCTCGTTATGGGAAGTTCCAAAGCTGCGGTGAGTCAGCGCCTGTTTCAGGAGTTCTCGGCTGTCAAAAACGTAGCCAATTGCGCGCTCAAACGCCAGCACGTCGCTCACGGGTGATTCTCACTCGATGGGGCGCTTGCTGCCGGAACTGCTGCCTGAATAATCGATGCAAATGCTGACGTTGCCGGCAATATGGATCTTCTTCGAGTATTCGAACGAAACAACCAGCTGGTTGCCCTCTTTGGTTATTTCCAGGTCGCCAGCAGAAATGCTGGGTGTATCATCGACGGCCGCTTGCCGTTCATAGGCATTCCGCACTTCGGCAACCGTGGTGGCTCCGCTGCCGGCAATCGTCTTGATATGCTTGATAATCGTGTAATACTCAATCACCGTAGGCGCGACTTTCATGCCGACGACGGCTACGCCTATGACAACCGCGCTGACCATGATCAGGCCAATCAGGCTCAAACCTTGCTGTTTTCTCATTCTGCGCCCCTTCTTCAGTGGAAGCTGCCGATGCGCTTCAAATCGCCAAAGTTAAACCAAATAAGGAATGCCTTGCCGACAATGTTCTGATCCGGAACGAACCCCCAAACCCGGCTGTCGCTGCTGGCATCTCGATTGTCGCCCATGACGAAATAATGGCCGGCGGGCACTTCGCAAATTACCCCGGAGCTATTGTAGATGCATTTATCACGCCCTGGAAACTGCAAGACCTGGGTGACGAAGGCCGGCGCGTCCTTGTCCAGAATGATGGCGTGATCGGCCTGCCCCAGTTTTTCCTGATACTGGGCTGAATAATACAGGCGGTCAGGATGCAGATAATCGGCCCGTTTGACTGTCGGCACCTCAACTCCATTGATGAACAGGCGCTTGTTCTGCCAGGCTACCTTGTCGCCGGGCAAACCAACCACCCGCTTGATGTAATCGAGAGAGGGATCCTCGGGCCAGCGGAACACCATGACTTCGCCGCGCTGGGGCGTGTTCAGATCCAGCACTTTCTTATTGATGACCGGCAGCCGAATGCCGTAGGTGTACTTGTTCACCAGGATGAAGTCGCCCACCAGCAGGGTAGGAATCATCGAGCCCGAAGGGATCTTGAACGGTTCGACCAAAAAGGAGCGCAGGAAGAACACCACCAGGATGACGGGAAAGAAACTGGCGCCGTATTCCACCCACCATGGTTCCTTTGCTTCAGGCTCCCGGCGCTTCTTCATCACCATCACATCGAACAGCCAGATGGCGCCGGTGGCAAGCGTCAGGAGAAAGAGAATCAGGGCGAAGTTCAAATTGAATATCCTATTTCGAATCGACCCGCAGCACGGCCAGGAAAGCCTCTTGCGGAATCTCGACATTGCCGACCTGTTTCATGCGCTTCTTGCCAGCTTTTTGCTTTTCCAACAGCTTGCGCTTGCGACTGATATCGCCGCCATAGCATTTCGCCAGGACGTTCTTGCGCATGGCTTTGATGTTCTCGCGGGAGATGATGGTGGAACCGATAGCCGCCTGAATCGCCACATCGTACATCTGGCGGGGAATCAGTTCCCGCATCTTGGATGCCAGCTCGCGTCCGCGATACTGGGCGTTGGCGCGATGCACGATGACGGATAGGGCGTCGACCCGGTCGCTGTTGATCAGGATATCGAGCTTGACGACATCCGCCGAACGATATTCCTTGAACTCATAATCGAGCGAGGCATAGCCGCGCGAGACTGATTTCAGCTTGTCAAAGAAATCCATCACCACCTCGGCCATGGGCATGTCGTAGGTCAGCATGACCTGGCGTCCGTGGTACTGCAGGTTCACCTGCGCGCCGCGCTTCTGTTCGCACAGCGTGATGACCGCGCCGAGATACTCCTGGGGTACGAAGACCGTCGTCGTGATGATCGGTTCGCGGATTTCCTCGATTTTCGATGGATCCGGCAGCTTGGAAGGGTTCTCGACGGACAGGACCGATCCATCGCGCATCAGCACCTCGTAGACCACCGTCGGCGCGGTAGTAATGAGGTCCATGTCGTATTCACGTTCAAGGCGTTCCTGCACGATTTCCATGTGCAGCAAGCCAAGAAAGCCGCAACGAAAACCGAACCCAAGTGCCTGTGACACTTCCGGTTCGTAGTGGAGCGAGGCGTCGTTCAGCTTGAGTTTTTCCAGCGCCTCACGCAGGGCATCGTACTGGTTCGCCTCGACCGGGTAGAGGCCGGCGAAGACTTGCGGCTTGATTTCCTTGAAACCGGGAAGCGGTTCCGCAGCGCGGCGGTCGGCCAGAGTTACCGTGTCGCCAACCTTGGCGGCCTTCAATTCCTTGATACCGGCAATGATGAAGCCGACTTCCCCGGCCGACAACGCACCGCGTGCCTGGGATTTCGGCGTGAACACGCCGACCTGCTCGCACAGGTACTGCGAATCCGCGGCCATCAGCAGGATCCTGTCCTTGGGTCGCAGGGTGCCATCCACGACGCGAACCAGCATGACCACACCGACGTAATTGTCGAACCATGAATCGATGATGAGCGCCTTCAGGGGCGCGGCCGGGTCCCCTTTGGGCGCCGGGATGCGGGCAATGATTGCTTCGAGGATATCCTCCACCCCCAGGCCGGTCTTGGCGCTGGCCAGAATGGCGTCAGTTGCATCGATGCCGATGACATCCTCGATCTCCTCGCGGGACCGCTCGGGGTCCGCCGCCGGCAGATCGATCTTGTTCAATACCGGGACGACCTCGACCCCCTGCTCGAGGGCCGTATAGCAGTTGGCGACCGTTTGCGCTTCGACCCCCTGCGAGGCGTCCACGACCAGCAGCGCGCCTTCGCAGGCGGACAGCGAGCGCGACACTTCGTAGGAGAAATCGACATGTCCCGGCGTATCGATCAGGTTGAGGTTGTAAAGGCGTCCGTCGCGCGCCTTGTACTGCAGGGAAGCCGTCTGCGCCTTGATGGTGATGCCCCGCTCCCGCTCGATGTCCATCGAATCGAGCACCTGCTCTTCCATTTCGCGTTCCGACAGGCCGCCGCACAGCTGGATGATGCGGTCGGCCAGTGTCGACTTGCCGTGGTCGATGTGGGCGATGATCGAGAAGTTGCGGATGTGCTCCATCATAGACAAAAGGGTGCTGCAAAGCACCCTTTCGGAGGCATACTAAAGTATCGAATTTTACCGGAAATTCAGCAAATAAGCACGCACTGCCGCTGCATCGAGGAAGTAGTTGCACAATTCTACCTCTCCCCCGAATACCACCGGCACCCGCTCACCATGGGCAGCCTCAAATTCGGGACAGGCATCGACATCAATCACCTCGATGTCAGCACCCAACTCAACGCAGATCGGTCTGAGCTTGCTCTGAAGGTCATCACAAAGGTGGCACCAGGCGCGGCTATAGACAGTCAGACGCGCCCGCTTCTTACTTGTCACCACTGCCCTTGAACGTGATGTAGGTTTGTTGCTCGCCTCGCTTCACGAGAAGGGTAACGGTCGAGGACTTGTCGAACTGAGTCAGCAGTTTGTTGAACTGCTCGACAGTTTTCGCTTCCATATTCGAACCTTTTTGCACCAGGGCAAGAATGATGTCGCCTGGACGCAAATCGGTTTTCCCGCCGTTTCCACGAACATCTTCCACCAACAGGCCGTTGGAAATTTTCAATTCGCGTTTCTGCTCGGGCGACAATTCACTCAACACCAATCCAAGCCGATTGGCCGTGACTTCAGCAGGCTTGGCCCGCTTGGAGCCACGCTGGGCCATCTTTTCCTCGGGAATTTCCCCCACCGTAACTGTCAGATCCCTCGCCCCGCCCTTGCGCCAGACCTGCAGAGAGGCTTTGCTGCCTGGACGTGTGGAGCCGACAATCCGAGGGAGATCGCTGGAAGCATTGACCGACTTGCCATCGAACTTGAGGATAATATCTCCGGCTTCAACGCCGGCTTTTTCGGCTGGACCGCCCTTCTCTATGGCATTCACCAGGGCGCCGACCGGCTTGGCCAAGCCAAAGGAATCAGCCAGTTCCTTGGTCACCTCCTGGATCACCACCCCGATTCGTCCCCGGCTAACGCGGCCGCTGGCGCGCAACTGACTTTGCACTTCCATCGCCACATCGATTGGAATAGCGAAGGCCAAGCCCATGTAGCCGCCAGTGCGGCTGTAAATCTGCGAATTGATGCCGACCACCTCGCCCCTCATGTTGAAAAGCGGGCCGCCAGAATTGCCAGGGTTGATTGCAACATCAGTCTGGATGAATGGGACGAAATTTTCTTGCGGCAGTGAGCGCCCCTTGGCGCTGACGATGCCCGCGGTTACGGAACTTTCAAAGCCAAAAGGCGAACCGATCGCCACCACCCATTCTCCCACTTTCAGTTTTCCGGGATCGCCCATCCTTACGGCAGGCAGGCCGCTTGCATCGATCTTGATCAGCGCCACGTCGGTCCGCTTATCGGCGCCAATTACCTTGGCCTTTAACTCGCGCTTGTCCGTCAGTTTCACCACAATTTCGTCGGCCGAATCGACAACGTGGGCATTCGTCAGGATGTAACCATCCTGACTGATGATGAAGCCGGAGCCCAGCGATTTGTTCTGGAATTCGCGCGGCATACCTGGCTGACGTGGTATGAAACGCTTGAAGAACTCGAACATCGGATCATCTTCGTCGAGATCAGGAAACTGCGGGAAGGCACGGTTGCCGCGAATGGTCTGCGTCGTGCTGATGTTGACGACAGCCGGTCCGTGCTTTTCGGCCAACTCGGTAAAATCGGGCAATTCCTTGACTTGCGCGACAGCGTTTAGGGCGAACAGCGACGACATCAGAATCGCCAGAAACAATCTTATGCTCATTGACAGGCTTCCTTCGAGATGCAGAAAGTTGAACAACGGCGAACGAGAATGGGCTCCTCCACCTTGCCGATCGGGCCTCGTCGCACCACTAACCCGGACAGGATGCCAACTGTGAGGCCAAGCAGTGCCCCCAAGGCAGCCGCGTAATCGTTGTCGCCGCCTCCTCCCAAAGCGGTTCCAGCGAAGGCACCGAGAAGCAAGAACAGCACAGGCAAGGCATAAATTAGCAGCGCCGCGCGCAATGCCGCGCCGCTGGCCACGCGCACGATGACACGATCCCCGGGGGCTGCGCCGATGGGGTTGGCGATGCGGAATTGCCGCGGCTTTCTGCGGAACAACTGGCCGAGAATGCTGCTCTGGCAGCCGCCCGCCTCATGGCAGCGACCGCAGCCGGAGCCCGCTCCGCCCACTTCAACGTACGCATGATCTCCATCGACGCGGGCAACAATGGCCTCCTGATCCATCATTTCTTCTTGGGTTCCATGCCATCGCCCAGGCGCATCAAGGTCGTCGTGGGCACTTCGCCCAGGACCGTTAGAAGATGCTTGCCAGCCGCGCGCTTGTAAACATTGATGGCACCCACCGAATAGGTCTCTTTCTCAGCTTTCTGATCCGCCAGGGGCTCAATAAATACAGATATGGATGCCAAACCGTCGGTAAAGACAAAATGGGTCGTATCCGTACCGCTTCCGCGGATGGTTTGCCGTCTCATGCCCGCGCTTTTCTTGAAGCCGGGCAACTGGGTTTTGAACAGCCAGTCGCCCCCCGCTGAAAGGCTTTCCGAAGCCTGGGCGTTGCGTATCCGCCAGGACGTACCCTCCGTGGCGAACTTGGTTTTCAGCGTTTCCCTGTCGATGGGCCCGTTTATCTGCAACTGGGTAAACACGAATTGCTCGACGGTTTCATTGCGCTCGTTGACAGTACGCGCTTTCAGGATCAATCCGGAATTGATATCCGCCCAGAGATGGTGGCCGTAACGCAGGGTATCCTTCGGATCGAGCAAAATGAGCTGGCTGTCGAGCCCCGCTATCCGCGAAATGTCCCCCTTCCGGATCTGGTAATTCTCACCCAGGCTTCTGACGGATGATGGCAGAAGCGCCGGGAAAGCCTTGCGTTGTCCGCGCTTCTCGACAATGACGACTTTGTCCTCCGGCAGGAAACACTTGACCTCGCCGTTGCTGCGCACCACTTCGCGCGGGCTGCCATCGAGCACCTCGAGTTTCTCCTGTTCCCCGCCGGCATCTACGAGATGCGTGATACGGGAGGTTTCGGAACTGCCACCGCTCTGATAGGTAAATGTCCCCGAATAATTTAGCCTTTGCGCCGCTGCCGCCATTTTCTGCAGCCAAGCCAGGGCATCACCATGCTCGTCACCATAGGCTGGCGCGGCAAGCGCACCGCCGAAGGCAAGCAGCACAAACGCACGCTTCATGGTCTGCCGCTCTGTCGAATCTCCGAAACCGTGCGTACGTAAGGCGCCACGCCCTGAATGCCGCCGCTTGGAGAATGCGCCTGGTGAGCAACGAGATATTCCTTCAAGGCGCCGGAAGGTGACTTGTCGATGGCCAGAACCGCCTGCTCATTGGCCGGGTTCGGCTTGGCAGCCTGTTCGACCGGCTGGGGAGCGTTCAGGGACAAAGCCACCCACCCTACCGCGGCCATGCCCATGACCGCCGCGGCAAGAGGGAGCGCGAACCGCAAGGGGGCGCGCCTCGGCCGTACGGAGGGGGCGAACAGCACCGGTTCCTCCGCCAGCCGTGCCATCACCCGCTGGGAGAAATGCGGAGAATACTCCGGAGATCGCCGCAACGCATCGCCAATCATATGGTAGGCGTTCCAAGCCTCCTGCAACTCCTTATCACGCCGCAGGGCATCGATCGCTCGGCTGGCTTCGCTCTGCTCCAGTTCATCGTCCAATAATGCGGAAATGTCTGGCTTCATCCTTACCACCTCTTGTCCGAAGCCGTATCCAGCAACGGCCTGAGTTTTTCGGCAACCGCCTCACGCGCACGGAAGATCCTCGATCTGACCGTGCCAATCGGGCAATCCATCATCTTTGCGATATCTTCATAGCTCATTCCCTCGATCTCGCGCAGCATGATGGCCGTGCGCAGCTCCTCGGGTAACGCCTCCATCGCCGAATTCACCGTCTCTCCGATCTGCTTGGAGAGGAGTACGCGTTCCGGCGTATTGTTGTCGCGCAGCAACTCGCCTTCCTCGAAGCTTTCTGCCTCCTCAGAGTCGAATGCCGTCCGGGTTGGCGCCCGTCGACCTTGCGACACTAGAAAATTCTTCGCGGTATTGATCCCGATGCGGTACAGCCAAGTGTAGAAGGCACTATCACCCCGAAAACTCCCCAAGGCGCGGTAAGCCTTGATGAAAGTCTCCTGCGCAACGTCCTCCACCTCGGCCGAATCCCGGATCAGCCGCGACAACAGCCGTGCCAGCTTGCGCTGGTATTTCGACACAAGCAGTCCAAAGGCTTGCTGGTCGCCATGCTGCGCGCGAACGACCAACTGCTGGTCTACTTCACGTTCTCCCATTAGAGCGGCTGTATTATTGGTAGTTCATTCGGCCCGGAAAGGCCGGGCCGGCAGCCGCAAGTATAGCTGACGCATTCCGTGCAGCGCTGTGTCGTCACCTGGAAGACAGCGGCCTTCAGAAATAGTTCAGCAGCCGGAAGGGCCTTTTCCCGGCCGTGCCCTGCAATGGTATAGTTTCGGGCCTTCTATCACCTCATGTCCCCTGTGCAGGTTTTCGACGTCCTGATCATCGGCAGCGGCTTGGCTGGCCAGTCTTTGGCGCTCCAACTGGCTCCGCACAAGAAGGTCGCCTTGGTCACCAAGCGATCACTTGAAGACAGCGCCAGCAACCGTGCCCAAGGGGGCATCGCCGCAGCGCTGGACGATGCCGACTCGATCGAGGCTCACATCAAGGACACTCTGATTGCCGGCGCCGGCCTGTGCAACCCCCGCACGACCCGCTTCGTCGTGGAACGAGGCAAGGCAGCCATCGACTGGCTCATCCGCCAAGGGGTGCCATTCACGCGCGACGCCTCGGGATCCGGCTATCACCTCACCCGCGAGGGCGGACATAGCCACCGTCGCGTCATCCATGTTGCCGATGCTACCGGTTCGGCAGTGCAGAATACCCTGACACAAAATCTGCGGGCTCATCCGAACATTGCGGTGTACGAGCACCATATTGCCATCGACCTCATCACCGGTACCAAGTTCGGATTGCCGGACAGCGGCTGTCACGGGGCCTATGTTCTCGACAAGCGGGCAGACCATGTGGAAACCTTTGCCGCACCGAATACGGTTCTGGCCACCGGCGGCACAGGCAAGGTTTACCTCTACACCACCAATCCCGATACGGCGACCGGAGACGGCATTGCCATGGCCTGGCGTGCCGGCTGCCGAGTGGCCAACATGGAGTTCATCCAGTTTCATCCGACCTGCCTTTACCACCCCCATGCGAAGACTTTTCTCATCACGGAGGCCATGCGGGGGGAAGGCGGCATACTGCGCCTACCTGAAGGCGAACGCTTCATGCCTGAGCACGACCCTCGCGCCGAATTGGCTCCTCGCGATATCGTGGCTCGCGCCATCGACCTCGAGATGAAGAAGCGCGGCCTCGATTGCGTCTATCTCGACATGACGCACAAACCGGCCGATTTCCTGATTGAGCATTTCCCGAACATCCATGCCCGCTGCCTTGAGCTTGGCATCGACATTACCCGCCAGCCCATACCAGTTGTGCCGGCGGCGCACTATGCATGTGGCGGCATCGTCACCGAATTCTCCGCCCGTACCGCCCTGCCCGGCCTCTATGCGGTGGGTGAAACCGCCTTCACCGGCCTCCATGGGGCCAATCGGCTGGCCAGCAATTCCCTGCTCGAATGCCTGGTTTTTTCCGCCGCAGCCGCCGAGGACATCCTCAAGTCGGGGCGACACCCACTGTCAGTCCTGCCGCCCTGGGACGAGAGCCGCGTTACGGATGCCGACGAGGAAATCGTTCTCTCGCACAACTGGGACGAATTGCGCCGCTTCATGTGGGACTACGTCGGCATCGTGCGAACCAACAAGCGCCTTGAACGAGCCCGCCACCGCATCCGCCTGCTGGAGAGGGAGATCGACGAGTACTACGCCAACTTCCGCGTGACGAACGACCTGATCGAACTGCGCAACCTCGTATTGACCGCCGACCTGATAGTCCGATGCGCCCAGAGGCGACGGGAAAGCCGAGGCCTACATTCCAGCCGTGATTACCCGGCGACCCTCGCAACGGCTCGCAACACCTTTCTGCGCAACCGCCTCAAATAAGCATCCAGCGCAGCCAAGCGCGCAAGAACCGCTCTTCTTCTGTCGGCAGCGAATCCGGCAGAATCACCAGCGGAAGCAAGCGCCGCGAGCCCGGCAAGACAAGCAGTATCACGATCAACCAAGGCAGAACGGTTGTTTTCCCGGATACTTTTGCCTCAAGCCGCCCCCCTTCGTTCCGCACCCCCTCGACCGTGCCGTCGGCCTTCAAAACCAGTTCGTGTATTGAAGACGCGGCAAGGAGCAGAGCATGACGGCGAATTGAAATGCAAGCAGACACCGCGATTACTGCGGCCAATGCCAATTTGAGCCACAGCGCAAGCAGTAGCGGCAACAAGCTGGCCAAGGCTGCGAGGTGCAGCAGGGCCAGCGCAATTGCCAGGGAACGTGAAGAGCGTAGTACAAGCCGGCGCGGAAGGTGCATCCGGCTGTATGTGCGCTGGGGTCAGATCCGCCGGAAAGCCAGCGTGCCGTTGGTCCCGCCGAATCCGAAATTGTTCTTCAGGGCGATTCCGATCTTGATCTGACGTGCCGTATTGGCACAATAGTCCAGATCGCACTCCGGATCCTGGTCGAAGATGTTGATGGTCGGCGGCGAAATCTGGTGATGCACCGCGAGCACCGTCAGTGCCGACTCAAGACCGCCGGCACCGCCCAACAGATGGCCAGTCATGGACTTGGTCGAATTCACCACCAAATTGCGGGCGACATCGCCGAATGCCAGCTTGATGGCATCCGTCTCGTTCTTATCTCCCAGCGGCGTCGATGTGCCGTGGGCATTAAGGTACTGGACCTGATCCGGGTTGATCCCCGCATCATGGAGCGCGTTTATCATGCTGCGACGCGGCCCATCGGTATCAGGCGCGGTCATGTGGAAGGCATCCCCGCTCATGCCAAAACCCGCCACCTCGACATAGATCCTGGCCCCGCGGCTTTTTGCATGCTCGTATTCTTCAAGGACCAGCACTCCCGCGCCTTCGCCAAGAACGAACCCGTCGCGCCCCTTGTCCCAAGGGCGGCTGGCTGTCGCCGGGTCGTCATTGCGGGTGGACAGGGCTTGCGCCGAGGCAAAGCCGCCTATGGCCAACGGGGTCACCGTGGATTCCGCCCCGCCGCAAACCATAGCGTCGGCATCACCATACTGGATCATGCGGAAGCTGGTGCCAATGGCATGCAATCCCGTCGTGCACGCCGTCACGACCGCGAGATTAGGCCCCTTCAGTCCAAACATGATCGAGAGGTTGCCCGAAATCATATTGATGATGGTGCCCGGAATGAAGAAGGGCGAAATCTTGCGCGGACCGCCACCGAGAAAATCGTTGTGCGTATCCTCGATCATCGGCAAACCACCGATGCCGGAGCCAATATTGACCCCGACGCGGTCGGCATTCTCGGGGGTTATGGCCAGACCAGAATCCTTGATCGCTTGGATTCCCGCCGCCATGCCGTAGTGGATGAAGACATCCATCCGGCGCGCTTCCTTGGGAGCGAGATAGGCAGCCACGTCGAACCCCTTCACTTCGCCGGCAATGCGCGATTTGAAGGTTGAGGCATCAAAACGGGTAATTGGCCCAATACCGCTCTTGCCTGCAACAATGTTGTCCCAGGATTCCTGAACTGTATTGCCGACGGGCGAAACGATGCCCAAACCGGTGACCACTACCCTGCGGCGTGCCACTTCACTTAGCTCCTGCTCGGGGGGGAAGAAGAGGTTTACTTCTTGAGGTGAGCGTTGATGTAATCGATCGCCTGCTGGACGGTGGTGATCTTCTCGGCCTCTTCATCCGGAATTTCACACTCAAACTCCTCTTCCAGAGCCATGACAAGTTCAACCGTGTCAAGGGAATCTGCTCCAAGATCGTCCACAAACGACGACTCGATCTTGATCTCGGATTCGTTGACGCCTAGCTGCTCGGCAACGATCTTCTTGACGCGTTGTTCAATATTCTCCATGTGTTTTGCTCCTTCCCTTTTTAGCGGGTATGACGAGAAAAAAACCGGGCTATTTTAACAGAAAGGGCTAGCCCGACCAAACCCGAGATCAATCCATGTACATGCCGCCATTGACATGCAGAGTTGTGCCTGTGATATATCCCGCTCGTGGCGAGGCGAGGAATGCCACCGCCGCTGCGATCTCTTCCGAATGGCCGAGCCGGCCGAGCGGAATCTGCCCAAGCAGTGCATCGCGCTGCGCATCCGGCAGGGCCTTTGTCATGTCGGTGTCGATGAAACCTGGCGCTACACAATTCACGGTGATGTTACGGCTACCCAGTTCGCGCGCCAGAGCGCGGCTCATGCCGGCCACGCCGGCCTTGGCGGCAGCATAGTTGGCTTGGCCGGGATTTCCCGAACTGCCCACCACGGATGTGATGTTGATGATACGGCCGAAACGCGCCTTCATCATGCCACGCATGACAGCCTTGGAGAGACGAAAAACGGCCTTTAGATTGGTATCCAGCACTGCATCCCACTCATCGTCCTTCATGCGCATGGCTAGGTTGTCGCGTGTGATGCCGGCATTGTTCACCAGAACCGAAACCGGGCCGAATCTTTTCTCAATCCCGTCCATGACCGCTTCGCAGGCGGCGGCATCGGTGACATTGAGCACGGCTCCCCATCCTTGGATATGGGCTGCATCAAGCGCCTTCTGAATGTCTGCCGCACCTGCCTCGGTTGTGGCGGTTCCGATGACCGTGGCTCCCTCTTTTCCCAGATCCAGTGCGATGGCACGCCCGATTCCGCGCGAAGCGCCCGTCACCAGAGCAATTTGACCTTTCAGCATGTTTCCTCTACGCGTTAGTTGCGGTCAAAGCCGCTTCAAGCCCGGTCAGATCGGCCATCGCACCGCCGACAAGGCCGTCGGCGCAGCGCTTGACCAAGCCCGCCAGCACCTTGCCAGGACCGCATTCATAGACGTGGGTGACGCCCTGCCCTGCCATGGTCTGCATGGTTTCAACCCAGCGGACCGGCGAAGCTGCCTGCCGCACCAGTGCATCCTTGATCTGTTGAGGATCTGTCAGGCAGGCCACATCCGCGTTATTCACCACCGGTATCTGTGGCGCCGAGATGGACAGGTCGGCAAGTCCTTGGCGCAAGCGCTCTGCAGCAGGCTTCATCAGGGAACAATGAAACGGCGCCGAAACTGGCAGCAGGACGGCACGCTTGGCCCCTTTTGCCTTTGCTGCGTCTGCGGCGCGGTGCACGGCGGCGGCATGGCCGGCAATAACGATCTGTTCGGGGGTATTGAAATTGACCGCTTCGACGACCTGGCCCTGGGCGCTGTCGTTGCAGGTAGCTATTACAGCGGCTGCATCGAGTCCAAGAATGGCAGCCATGGCGCCTGCACCGGACGGAACCGCCTCCTGCATGGCCATGGCGCGGAGTTCGACCAGCGGTACCGCATCGCCGAAGCGCAGCACGCCGGCTGCAACCAGCGCCGAATACTCACCTAGGCTATGGCCAGCGACCATGCAGGGCACCTTGCCGCCTTTTTCACGCCACAATCGATACACGGCAATGCCCGCCGTCAGCATCAGTGGCTGCGTATTCACCGTCTGGCTGAGCGCCTCGACCGGTCCTTCAGTCACTAGTCGCCAGAGATCGCGACCGAGCGCCTCGGAAGCTTCGTCATAGGTCTGGCGAATAACCAGGCTGTCACCATAGGCGGCCATCATGCCCAGCGACTGGGAGCCCTGTCCTGGAAAAACGAGCGCAAATTTCATGTATGGTCGGAACCGATCAGAACTTGAGAAGGACCGCGCCCCAAGTGAAGCCGCCGCCGACGCCTTCCAGCATCAAGGTGTCGCCGCGCTTGATGCGTCCATCCCTCACGGCAGTATCCAGCGCAAGCGGGATCGATGCGGCCGAGGTGTTGCCGTGCCTGTCCACGGTGGTGATGATCTTCTCCATCGGCAGGCCGAGCTTTTTTGCCGTCGACTGGATGATACGAATATTCGCCTGATGCGGGATCAGCCAATCGATCGCAGCGGCATCCAACCCCGCACGTTCCAGCACCTCTTGCGCAACTTCGGCCAGCACCTTGACGGCAAATTTGAATACTGCAGGACCATCCATTTTCACGAAAGGCTGGCCGACCACCTTGCCGCTGCAGATATTTCCCGGCACTTCGAGCATGCCGTGCTGCGAACCGTCGGCATGCAGCGCGCTGGCGAGAATGCCCGTTTCCTCGCTGGCTTCGAGAATCACCGCGCCGGCACCATCGCCAAAAAGGACGCAGGTTCCCCGATCATTCCAGTCGAGAATGCGCGAGAATATTTCGGTGCCGACCACCAACGCGCAACGGTGGCTGCCAGATTGGATGAATTTCTCCGCCACGGTTAGCGCATAGGCAAAACCGCTGCAGACGGCCTGCACATCGAAGGCCGCGGCACCGCGGATCCCCAATTTGGACTGCAACAGGCAGGCCGTGCTTGGAAAGATGTAATCGGGCGTCGAAGTGGCCAGAATGATGAGATCGATCTTGCCGGCCGGGATGCCGGCTGCGGCGATTGCCTTCAAGCTGGCTTCCAACGCCAGATCGCTAGCCATTTGACTGTCGTCGGCCAGGTGTCGGCTACGGATGCCTGTTCGCTCGACTATCCATTCATCTGACGTGTCGACGCCGCGCGCCACCAGGTCGTTATTGGACAGCGCCGTAGGCGGCAGATAACTACCCGTGCCGGTAATTCGTGCGTGCATTTACTGGACCGTTTGCGGCGCATTCCGCGCCATGCGTTCGCTGATGCGCTCGACCAGCCGGTTGCGAGCGGCTTCTGCTGCTCGTTCGATAGCGTTGGCAAAGGCCATCTGGTCCGCCGAACCGTGGCTCTTGACGACGATACCTCGCAGGCCGAGCAAACTGGCGCCGTTGTAGCGGCGCGGATCGACGCGTTTCTTGAAGCCGTTGAGCGCCGGCAATGCGAAGAGCGCGGCGATTTTTCTTAGCGGGTTGCGGCTGAACTCTTCGCGCAGGAAGGTGGCCAGCATGCGGGCAAGGCCTTCGGAGGTTTTTAGCAGGACATTGCCGACAAAACCGTCGCAGACCACGATATCCGTTGTTCCCTTGTAGATATCGTTACCTTCGACATTGCCGAAAAAATTGAGGCCGCTCTCCTTGAGCAAATCGCCGGCCTGCTTCACCACCTCATTTCCCTTGATGTCCTCTTCGCCGATGTTCAGCAGCCCGACCGTGGGGCGCTCCTTGTGCTCGACGGCAGAATACAACAGGTCGGCCATGATGCCGAATTGCAGGAGATGCTGCGGCTCGCAATCCACGTTGGCTCCCAGATCGAGGACATAAGTGTATCCCCTCAGGGTCGGCAGTATGCTGGCGATGGCAGGCCGGTCAATGCCGGGCAAGGTCTTGAGCACAAAACGGGAAATTGCCATCAACGCACCAGTGTTGCCGGCCGAGACAGCCGCCTGCGCTTCACCTGCCTTTACCAGGTCTACCGCCACCCGCATCGAGGAATCCTTCTTGATGCGTAGCGCGGTGGCAAGCGAATCATCCATGCCGACCACTTCACTGGCAGCCCGAAAGCGCAATCGGTCGCCGAAGCGCCGCTTCTCCCTTGCCACGGCCCCCTCTACCTCCGCAGGCAGGCCGACCAGGATCACTTTCGCCTGATCGTCGCGTTGCAGGAAATGGATAACGGCGGGCAACGTGATGGATGGGCCGAAATCGCCACCCATGCAGTCGATCGCGATGGTGACGTCCATCGACGCGCTATTGGTTCTGGTGGAAGCAGGCGGCGGCGACTCCACGACGGGCGGGCACCGCTAGCCAGGAATTACTCGCCCTTGGTCTTGACGACCTTCTTGCCGCGGTAATAGCCGCTCGGGCTGACGTGATGGCGCAGATGGGTTTCACCCGTAGTCGACTCGACGGCCAGCGGCGGATTGGTCAGGAAGTCATGAGCGCGGTGCATGCCGCGCTTCGAAGGTGACTTCTTGTTCTGTTGGACAGCCATGTTGTGCTCCTCAATAACGTATTCGAAAAAACTAGTTGCGCTTGAGCCGTGCCAACTTCGCGAATGGAGAAGCCTCTTTCGAGACTATCGCCGCCGCCGGCGGCTCACAATGTTCATGTCGCGGGGCGATCGGCAAGGCTAGCAGGATTTCCTCCTCCAGCAGAGGGGTGGTATCCAACTCGCGCGACGCCTCGATCGCATCGCAGGCTTCATCCTCCAGCCCGCCGACGTGGCTGTCATCGGGCCAAGGCGAACCTGGCTCGACCAACATCACCCGACTGCGCACGCTTAACGCAAATTCCAGTGCGCCCAGGCAACGCTGGCAAGTCAGCCGCAGCGGCCCTTCAAGCTTCAGGGCCAGGAAGACTTCGTCTCCCGCTGTTTCGCCGGACACCTCGTAATCCAGGCTGCCGGAGACATCAAAAAGGACATCGGTCAGCCGTGGCAGGGTGCCGAGTTGAAGACGACCGGACAACGCCCCGTGCCGTCGTGCAAACTCAAGGCTGTCGATGACCATGCCCCGTTGCGACATAAGTGTGAAATGATATCATTCCACGACTTTTCCTGTCAAAAGAATAACATCCGAAATCCGGACGAACCCGATGCCCCGCCTCGTTCTCGCCTCCACTTCTGCCTACCGCAGTGAATTGCTGGCCCGACTGCAGATCCCGTTCGAGATTGCCGATCCGGAGACCGACGAATCCGTATTGCCGGAAGAAGACCCGGCGGCCACGGCCGAAAGACTTTCCATCGCCAAGGCCAAGGCGGTCGCCAGCCGCTTCCCCAATGCTCTGATCATTGGCAGCGATCAGGTCGCATACATTGGCAGCCAGCGCTTCGGCAAGCCACTGACGCGCGAGCGGGCTATCGAGCAGTTGCGATCCATGCGCGGACGCACTGTGACGTTCCACACCGGATTGTGCCTCCATAACAGCGCCACTGGCCGCAGCCAAGTATGCGGCGTGCCCACCGAGGTGTCCTTCAGGCAATTCAGCGATGCTGAGATCGAGCGCTACCTGGACAATGAGCAGCCTTATCACTGCGCCGGCAGCGCCAAATCCGAGGGGCTGGGCATCGCCCTGCTCTCAGGCATGCACGGCAATGACCCCAATGCCCTCATCGGCCTGCCTTTGATCGCCCTCTGCGGGATGCTCCGAACCGAAGGCATTCAGGTTCCCTGATGCCGACGGGCACGCTATATCTCATTCCCGTCTCCCTCGGTGAAAGCAGGCCCGACGCCATACTGCCTGCAGAGGCTCTGCGCATCGCGCGAGGGCTGTGCTATTTCATCGTCGAAAATGCCAAATCCGCCCGAGTAGAACTGAAGCGCATCGACGTCGCCCACCCCATCCAGGACATCGATATTCGGGAACTGCCGCGCGAGCCGAAACAGGCCGATCTCGACGCCTTGCTTGCTCCTCTCGCCAAAGGAGAATCCGCCGGCCTGATGTCCGAGGCAGGGGCGCCGGCCGTGGCAGACCCGGGTGCCGTTCTGGTGCGCACCGCCCATACCAAAGGCATTCGCGTGGCACCGTTGGTGGGCCCATCCAGCCTTTTGCTGGCGCTGATGGCCTCAGGCCTGAATGGCCAGAGTTTCGCCTTTCATGGCTATCTGCCGTTGCGCGAACCGGAACGCAGCAAGCGCATCGCCGAGCTTGAGCGGGAGTCGCGCCGGAAAGGACGCACGCAAATTTTCATTGAGACGCCCTATCGCAACGCTGCTTTGTTCGCTGCATTGCTGGAGGCCTGCCGGCCGGACACGCTGCTCTGCACGGCCTCTGAATTGACGACCGAAAAGGAAAGCATCACGACGAAGAGGATCGATGCCTGGCGCGCCGGTCTCCCCCCGTCGATCCAGAAAAGGCCAACAGTGTTCCTGCTGTTGGCTGATTGACTATCTGATCCCGACCTTGCCGACGACATTCAAGAGTCCTTCGGCCATGTCCGCTCCAAACTGCCTGGCGAAACGCTCGGTCAGACTCGCCCGCATCGTGTAGTCGTGGATTTCCTCGGCTTTGATCACCTCCCGCGCCACATACTCGACGCTGCCGAGTTCGTCGGTAAGGCCGAGTTCAATGCTCTTGGCGCCGGTCCACATGAGGCCGCTGAACAGTTCGGGGGACTCCTTCAGGCGCTTGCCCCGTCCTTTACGCACGACGTCGATGAACTGCTTGTGAATGTCGTCGAGCAGAACCTGTGCGTGCTGCTTGTGCTGAGCATCCTGCGGCGAGAAGGGATCGAGAAAGCCCTTGTTCTCTCCGGCGGTCAGCAGGCGCCGTTCGACTCCCAGCTTGTCCATCGATCCGGTGAAGCCGAAGCCATCCATCAGCACGCCGATCGAACCGACGATGCTGGCCTTGTCCACGAAGATCTTGTCGGACGCTGCCGCCACATAATAGCCGCCCGAGGCGCAGACGTCCTCCACCACTGCATACAGCGGAATGTTCGGATGCTTGACGCGCAGGCGTCGAATCTCGTCGTAGATGATGCCCGATTGCACCGGGCTGCCACCCGGGCTGTTGATGCGCAGGATCACCCCTTGGGTGCCGCGATCCTTGAAAGCCGTCTGCAGCGCTTCGGTGATCTTCTCCGCACTCGCCTCGCCGGTCGGCTTGATGACGCCATTCAACTGGATCAGCGCCGTATGTTTCTTTCCATCGCCCAGCTTCTCGGCGGTGTCCCCCCAATCACCCAGCATCACGATCAGGAAGGTCAGATAGACGAACCCGAGAAACTTGAAGAAAATACCCCAGCGTCGGCGGCGTTTCTGCTCCGCCAGCGTCTCCAGCGCCAGCTTCTCTATTATCTTGCGTTCCCAGACGGGATCATTGTCGGGTGTGTCGGACATGGTGTTCAGGTCTCTATTTCAGGTAAACGCCGCCATTCTGCTCGAAGACTTCGAGTTGCGTCAGTCGAGCGCCGCGGCAGGGTCCGGCAATGCACTTACCGCTGTCGGGCAGATAGGTCGCGCCGTGCGTCGAGCAGACCAAGTATAGCCCGGAATCGTCGAAGAACTCCCCGAGCTGCCAGTCCAGTTCGACGCCGATGTGCGCACAGCGATTGAGGTAGCCGTACACCTGCCCGTCATGCCGCACGACAAAAGCTGACTGCGTACCGGTCTCGGCCGGAATCTCGAAGCGGATGCCCTTGCCGCCATCGGCCAGCTCGGCGCTGGCGCAAATCATCCGTTCCGTCTCAACCATTCCGTTAGTTGTACAAACTCGTCAAACAGGCCAAGCGGATGTTCTGCCTGCAGCGCTTCGCGGGGATGCGCACCATAACCGACTGCCAGTGCGCCGACGCCGGCGCTTTTCGCCATCTGCAGGTCATGCGTGGTATCGCCGATCATCAAAGTCTGACCGGGTGCGGCACCCAATTCTTCCATGATCTCCAGCAACATGTCGGGGGCGGGTTTCGAACTGCATTCATCGGCGCAACGTGTGGCATGGAAAAAACGCTTAAGGCCGGAGGCATCCAGCGCACGGTTCAAGCCGAGCCGGCTCTTGCCGGTGGCGACCCCCAAGAGGCATCCGGCTACGGACAACTCTTCCACCAGTTCATGGGCACCGGCAAACAGGGACAATTCGTGATCCCGGGAAAGATAGTGATGCCGATAACGCTCGGCGATGCGTTGGTATTCGCCGGCAGGCACGCCCGGCAAGGCTTGCGACAAGGCATCGTGCAATCCAAGGCCAATGACCTGCCGCGCGGTTTTTTCATCCGGTGGGGTCAGCCCAAGGTCGGTGGCCGCCGCCTGTATGCAGGCAACGATCGCCCCCGCCGAATCCAGCAGCGTGCCGTCCCAATCAAACACCACCAATCGGTAATTCCGTCCCATAGTCCCGTTTTTCGTTCTCTTCCAGTCGCCGCAGAAAGGCGCGCAAATCCTCCGGCAACGCCGCCGCCAGTTCCAGTTGTTCGCCTGTCGCGGGATGATCGAGCACCAGCTTCGCGGCATGCAAAAACATGCGTCCGAGTCCCTGTTTTTGCAAGGCCTTGTTCAAAGCGAAATCGCCGTACTTGTCGTCGCCGCAGAGCGGATAGCCAAGATGGGCCAGATGCACGCGAATCTGGTGCGTTCGTCCGGTTTCCAGCTCCACTTCGACCAGGCTGAAATTTTCCCAGCGCGCAACCAGGCGCACGATACTGTGCGCCGCCTTGCCTTCCTCCGACACGCTGACCCGGCGCTCACCCTCCTCGGTCAAGTACTTGTGCAAGGCAAGCCTGACATGCCGCAACGGCTCACGCCAGCGGCCCTTGACGAGAGCCAGATAACGCTTTTCAATGCGTCCTTCGCGGAACTGGTCGTGCAAAGCCGTCAGCACAGAGCGTTTTTTGGCGATCAGCAGCAAGCCGGAAGTTTCCCGATCCAGCCGGTGGGCAAGTTCCAGGAATCGCGCCTGCGGCCTTTGCCGGCGCAACTGCTCGATGACGCCGAAACTCACACCACTGCCGCCATGCACGGCCATGCCGGCCGGCTTGTCGACCACCAGCAGGCCGTCGTCCTCCTCATGAACGATGCGGTATTCCCGCCCGACCGGCACGGCCGGTTTTATCTCGGCGCCAAGCTGCAGGGGGGGAATGCGCACCTCGTCGCCCGGCTGCAGCCTGTAGTCCGGCCCGACCCGCTTGCTGTTGACTCTCACCTCGCCGCTTCTGAGGATCCGATAGACGTGGCTTTTCGGCACGCCCTTGCAGACGCGCAGCAGGTAATTGTCGATGCGCTGGCCCTCCGCCTCCTCGCCGATCCACCGGCGGGTAACGGAAGCTTTGCTTAACCCCTTCATTTTGAATATACTGTCAGCGGTTTGCCCATTCCGGGGGATCCGCCATGAAGAATAATTCAGGCTGGTTCCGGATGCGCGCCCCATGACCCGAAGTGGCATTGGACGGCGCGTCGGGATGCAGTCGATTAGAACCGGCTCAAGCGAACCGCACAAAGGTTAATTCGCTCACCGCAAGCAGCGATACTACTTGAATTGCGCGCACTTAGCACACGCTGAACACACGGTCCTGAAGACACTTCAGGACGAAAAGACAAACCCGACACATTAGTTTGCCCTTGACGCCTTTGATGATTTCAAACCAGCCAAACTAATATAATCCGCCAGAACCGGATGCGGTTTGTCTTCCCGTGTTTGCGCGCGGGAGAACAAAATAATGAAACGCATGCTGTTCAATGCGACGCAGGCCGAGGAACTCCGCGTCGCGATCGTCGATGGCCAGAAGCTCATTGACCTCGACATCGAATCGGCCTCCAAGGAACAACGCAAGAGCAACATCTACAAGGCCGTTATCACCCGCATCGAGCCCAGCCTCGAGGCGGCTTTTGTCGATTACGGCGCCGAACGCCACGGCTTTCTTCCCTTCAAGGAAGTTTCCCGCGCCTATTTCAGGGAGGGCGTCGAGCCGAACCGGGCGACCATCAAGGAAGCCCTCAGGGAAGGCCAGGAACTCATCGTCCAGGTTGACAAGGACGAGCGCGGCAACAAGGGCGCGGCGCTGACCACCTTCATTTCTCTGGCTGGCCGCTACCTGGTCCTGATGCCGAACAACCCACGCGGCGGCGGCGTCTCGCGCCGGATCGAGGGAGAGGATCGCAACGAGCTGCGCGATACCATGGACCAGCTGGACGTGCCGCAGGGCATGAGCCTGATCGCCCGCACCGCCGGCATCGGCCGCAATGCAGAAGAACTGCAGTGGGACCTCAATTATCTGATGCAGCTGTGGCGCGCCATCGATGGCGCCGCCGGCGGCCAGAAGGGGCCCTTCCTCATCTATCAGGAAGGCAGCCTGGTCATTCGCGCCATCCGCGACTACTTCCAGCCCGACATCGGCGAAATCCTCATCGACACCGACGATATCTACGAACAGGCGCAGCAGTTCATGAGCCACGTCATGCCCGGGAATGTGGCCCGCGTGAAGCGCTACCGCGACGATGTGCCGCTCTTCTCGCGCTTCCAGATCGAACACCAGATCGAAACCGCCTTCGGCCGCCAGGTCACCCTGCCCTCGGGCGGCGCCATCGTGGTGGACCACACCGAGGCGCTGGTGGCCGTCGACGTCAACTCCGGACGCGCCACGCGCGGCGCCGACATCGAGGAAACCGCGCTGCGCACCAACCTCGAGGCCGCCGACGAGATCGCCCGCCAGCTGCGCCTGCGCGACCTCGGCGGACTCATCGTCATCGACTTCATCGACATGGAAAGCCCGCGCGCACAGCGGGAGGTGGAAAACCGTCTGCGCGACGCCCTGCACTACGACCGCGCGCGCGTCCAGACCGGCAAGATCTCCCGCTTCGGCCTGCTCGAGCTGTCGCGCCAGCGCCTGCGCCCGGCGCTGGCCGAGATGACCTACATTCCCTGCCCGCGCTGTACGGGCACCGGCCACATCCGCAGCACCGAATCGGCCGCCCTGCACATCCTGCGCATCCTCGAGGAAGAGGCGATGAAGGAGAATACGGGGGCGCTCCACGTGCAGATTCCCGTGGATGTCGCCACCTTCCTGCTCAACGAGAAGCGCGACGACATACGCACCATCGAACTGCGGCACAAGGTCAACATCGTCCTCATCCCGAATACCCATCTGGAAACGCCTGCCCACGAAATCGTTCGTCTGCGGCATGACCAGCTGAATCAGGAAGACCAGGCCCTGCCGAGCTACAAGATGGTCGAGGCGCCGCCGACCGAGGCCTATCAGCCGCCTTCGGCGCAGACCGAGGCGCGGCCCAGCCGCCCCGAAGCCGCCGTCAAGGGCATTACGCCATCACAGCCGGCCCCCATCGTCGAGCCCAAGCCCGCAGCACAAACGGCGCAGGCGGTTCAACCCGGCATCATCGATAAGATATTCGGCTGGTTCCGTGGCAATCGCAAAGCAGAGCCGACCTCCGTCGCCAAGGCCGAACCGCCAGCCCGTCGCGAGCAGGCGCGCGAAGGCCGCGGTGAGCGCGGCCGCGGACGCGACCGTAGCGACCGTGGCCGTCAGGAACCGCGCGACCGGCAGGAGCAGCGCCAGCGCGGCCAGCAAACGCCTCGCCCCGAACAGGAAACGCGCGGCGAACGCCGTCCGCGCCAGGAACGTCCCGACCGGCAGGAGCGGGCCGAGCGTGCGGAACGTCAAGGGCAGGAACCGCGCCAGCCCCGGCAGCCTCGCCAGCAGGAACAGCGCCCGCCTCAGCCGCAGACGACCGAGTCGCCCATCGCCCCCGCCCTGGAGTCACCCGCCCCAGGCGCGACTGCCGAGCAGCAGGAAGAACGCCGCGGCCGTCGCGGCCGTCGCGGCCGCGGTCGGGATCGCGGCGAACGTCGTCCCGAGGAGCAGGCCGCCGAAGCTGTTCAAGCCGTAGCCGAGCAGCAGATCGCCACGCCTGAGGCCATGCCACAGGCGGCCGAACAGGCTCCCCTGGCTTTCGAGCCGATCTCGCCGGCCGAACCAGCGGTCGAGACGGCGCCGGCGCCCGTAGTGTTGCCTGCGGAGGAGAAAACCGTTGATGCCGTCCTCTCCAGCCCGGCAATCGAGCCGGCCTTGGCTCCAGTCCCGGTTGAAGCACCTGCGGCACATGCCGAGGAGGTCGTTGCATGGGCGCCTGAGCCGATAGCGGCCACCGAACCCGTATCTGCCCCGGTTTCCATGCCGTCCCCTGTCAAGCCGCAAGTCGATATTTCCGTCGCCCTGCAGGAAAGCGGTCTGGTAATGATTGAAACCAGTCGGGAAAAGGCGCCGGTGTCGATCCCGGCCGAGCCGGAAATCCGCCTCGGGCGCAAACCCAAGGCTGCAGCGATAGTCAGCAGCGAGCCCCTGATGCAGGTGGAAACCCACAAGTAGCAGCGGACTTTTCGAGATGGAAAGGCCAGCGAATGCTGGCCTTTCCTATTTACGGCGCTGCAGGGCTTCGATCAGTCCGCCCGCCGCATCCTCGGCCATGTCCAGCACGAGTTCGAATCCCCGCTCTCCGCCGTAATAGGGATCGGGCACTTCCTCCGTGTCAAAGCGGGATGCGTAGCTCATGAACAACCCCAGCTTGGCATGGTGTTCTGGCCGCGCGCCACGCTTCAGCAAGGCCAGATTGTCATGATCCATTGCCAACACAAGATCGAACCGTTCGAAGTCCTCCGGAACCACTTTGCGCGCCCTCAGGCCCGACAAGTCGATGCCCCGCCTGAGAGCCGCCTCGCAGGTGCGGAGATCAGGCGGTTCGCCGACGTGATAGCCGTGCGTACCAGCAGAATCTACTTTAATAAAAGATTCTAATCTATTGTTTATTATTAATTTACTTGCAACACCTTCAGCGGTTGGGGAGCGGCAGATATTGCCCATGCAGACGAAAAGAATGCGGATCATGCAGCGCCTTTCGAATCGAAGACATCATGCTCCTCCACCCCGAAAGCCAGCTTCCTGAGACGGAACAATTCGTCGCGGGCGGCGGCGGCGGCCTCGAATTCGAGGTTTCTTGCGTTCTCCTGCATGCGCTTTTCCAGCCGGCGGATTTCCCGCGCCAGGGCTTTCTCGTCCATTGCCTCGTAGCGCGCCCGCTCCTCGGCCACCTCCAGGGCTTCGGAGGCGATCTCGTGGTCGTAGACGCCATCGATGATGTCCTTGATGCGCTTGGAAATGCTTTTCGGCGTGATGCCGTTCGCTTCGTTGAATATCATCTGCTTGGCACGCCGACGTTCGGTCTCGGCAATCGCCCGCCGCATGGAATCCGTCATCTTGTCGGCATACAGAATGGCCGTTCCGTGCAGATGGCGCGCTGCCCGCCCCATGGTCTGGATCAGGGATCGTTCCGAGCGCAGGAAACCTTCCTTGTCCGCATCCAGGATGGCCACCAGCGACACCTCGGGGATGTCCAGCCCCTCGCGCAGCAGGTTGATGCCAACCAGCACGTCGAACGCACCCAGGCGCAGGTCGCGGATGATCTCGACCCGTTCCACCGTTTCGATGTCGGAGTGCAAATAGCGCACCTTGATGCCGTTTTCGCGGAGATAGTCGGTCAGGTCCTCGGACAGTCGCTTGGTCAGGGTGGTCACGAGGATGCGCTCGTTCTGTGCGGTGCGCAGCTTGATCTCGCCCAGCAGGTCGTCCACCTGGGTCGAAGCCGGCCGCACAACCACTTGCGGATCGACCAGGCCGGTCGGCCGCACCACCTGCTCCACCACCTGGGACTGATGGGTCCGCTCGTACTCCGCCGGGGTGGCCGAGACGAAAACGGTCTGCGGCATCAGCTTTTCGAACTCGTCGAAGCGCAGCGGCCGGTTGTCGAGGGCGGACGGCAATCTGAATCCGTACTCCACCAGGTTTTCCTTGCGCGAGCGGTCGCCCTTGTACATGCCGCCCAGTTGCGGCACGGTGACGTGGGACTCGTCGATGAACATCAGCGAATCCGGCGGCAGGTAGTCGATCAGCGTCGGCGGCGGCTCGCCCGGCTGGCGCCCGGACAGGTGGCGCGAATAATTCTCGATGCCCTTGCAGAACCCCAACTCGTTGAGCATCTCCAGGTCGAAGCGGGTGCGCTGCTCGATACGCTGGCATTCCACCAGCTTCTGGTTCTTCTGGTAATTCTCGATGCGCTCGCGCAGCTCGAGCTTGATGGCCTCGACGGCCCGCAGCACGGTCTCACGCGGCGTGACATAGTGGCTGGAGGGATACACCGTGAAACGGCCCAGTTTCTGCCGCAGGTGGCCGGTCAGCGGATCGAACAGCTGCAGCGACTCGATGACGTCATCGAAGAGCGACAGGCGCAGGGCATATTCCGCGTTCTCGGCCGGAAAGATGTCGATCACGTCGCCGCGCACGCGAAAGGTGCCGCGGTGGAAATCCACCTCGTTCCGCTCGTACTGCATCTCGGCCAGGCGCTTGATGACGTCGCGCTGGCCGATGCGCTCGCCCTCCCGCAGGTGCAGGATCATGCCGTGGTAGTCGACCGGATCGCCGATGCCGTAGATGGCCGAAACGGTGCCGACGATGACCACGTCGCGCCGCTCCAGCAGGGATTTCGTCGCAGAGAGCCGCATCTGCTCGATGTGCTCGTTGATCGAGGAATCCTTCTCGATGAACAGGTCGCGCGAGGGGACGTAGGCCTCCGGCTGGTAATAATCGTAGTAGGAGACGAAATACTCGACGGCGTTCTCCGGGAAGAACTCGCGGAATTCCGAATAGAGCTGCGCCGCCAGCGTCTTGTTCGGCGCCAGCACCATCGCCGGCCGGCCCAGCCGGGCGATGACATTGGCCATGGTGTAGGTCTTGCCGGAGCCGGTGACGCCGAGCAGCGTCTGATACATGAGTCCGTCCTGAATGCCTTCGACCAGTTTTTCGATGGCTTCCGGCTGATCGCCGGCCGGCGGGAACGGCTGATGCAGGGAAAACGGACTGTTGGGAAAGGTGACCGACACTTTTTGCACGCTTTGGGATACGAAGGGGGATTCTATCAAGCCGGCCGTGGCTCCCGCGCCTCCAGTTTCCCCGAAAACAGGCTGGCCGCTACGATCATCGCCCCGCCGACCCATTCCTTCAGGGTCATGGCCTCCCCCGCCAGCAGCCAGGAAGACAACGCGGCGACCACCAGTTCGAAGAGAAAAATGACGATGGCCCGGTTGGCGGGCGTGTGCGTCAGACCGTACTGGACGAACAGGTTCGTCGCCAGCAGGACCAGGCCGATCAGGCCGACGAGCAGCCAGCCGGCCGTCGGCGGCAGGACGACGGGGCCCGGCCCGAACGGCAGGACGCAGAGCCCCACAGCCACCACCCCGGCAAAAACGGCCATCGACTTGACCTCGATGGACAAGTCATGCGCCTTGCGGATGAGCACATTGGCCAAGGAAAACAGAAAGCCGGCCGCCAGACCGAGCCACTCGGCTCCTTTCTCGGGCAGGGGCATGCCCAGTTGCGGCTGCCACAGCATGACGACGGCGCCGGCCAGAGAAAGCGCGATCACCGCCGTACCGGGGAGACTGACTTTCTCCTTCAGCAGCAGGCGGGCCAGCAGGACGGTCCACAGCGGCGCCAGGTAGAACAGCAGCAGCACCCGCATCACCTCGCCATGCACCGTCGCCAGGACATAGCCCAGGTTGCAGCCGCCGGCAGCCAAGGCAATCGACGCCAGCATCCAGCTCGGCCTGAAACCGGCCAACTGCCGGCGAAACAGCGGGAAACCAAGGAGAAACGCGACGAAATAGGTCAGCGTAGCCGCCAGCGTGGCGGATACGGCCATGCTTTCCAGTACGCGATAGGGATGCCATATGAGACCCCATATCGTGGCGCCGGTGAGCAGCGAAACCAGAGCGACGGTGTTTTTGGCGAAACTCGCTTCGCTCATTTTCTTGGCCGGCATGGCTAGCCCACTTATAATTTGCGCTTTCCAGAGAAGAAGCGGCAGATCGAATCATGCCGCGATGAAGACGTGAACCCCAACCTCGAAAAACTCCACCCCTATCCGTTCGAGAAGCTGCGCCGGTTGTTCCAGGGCATTCAGGCTCCCACAGGGTTGCGCGAGATCCGGCTGTCCATCGGCGAACCGCAGCACGAGACGCCGGCCTTCATCAAGGAGGCCCTCAGCGCCAATCTTCAGGGCCTGGCGAATTATCCCACGACCTCCGGCAGCGATGCCCTGCGCGAGACCATCGCCAGGTGGGTGGCGCGCCGCTACGGCATTCCCGCGCCGGACGCCCAGCATCAGGTGCTGCCGGTTAACGGCTCCCGCGAGGCGCTGTACGCCATCGCCCAATGCGTCGTTGATCCATCCCGCGGCGATGCCCTGGTGCTCAGCCCGAATCCCTTCTACCAGATCTACGAAGGCGCCGCGCTCCTCGCCGGCGCACAGCCGGCGTTCCTCAACCACCTGCCGGGGAACGATTTCCACTCGGATTTCGACGCGATCCCGGAATCCGCCTGGAAACGCATCCAGCTTGCCTATGTCTGCTCGCCGGGCAACCCGACCGGCAAGGTGCTTGGCCTCGATGAATGGCAGCGCCTGTTCGCGTTGGCCGACCGCCACGGCTTCGTCATCGCCAGCGACGAATGCTATTCCGAGATCTACCCCGACGAAGCCGCGCCCCCGCTCGGGGTGCTGCAGGCGGCGCGCGCCCTCGGCCGTGACGATTACCGCGGCATCGTCATGTTCTCCAGCCTGTCCAAGCGCAGCAACGTGCCCGGCCTGCGTTCCGGCTTCGTCGCGGGCGATGCAGCCCTGCTGAAGAAGTTCTGGCTCTACCGCACCTATCAGGGCTGCGCCATGTGCCCGCCTGTGCAGCATGCCAGCGCGGTGGCCTGGAACGACGAGGCGCATGTGCGCGAGAACCGCCGGCTCTATCGGGAGAAGTTCGACGCCGTCACCCCGCTCGTTGCCGCGCACCTCAAGACGGCCCGGCCGGATGCCGGTTTCTACCTGTGGGCGCACACCCCGATCGCCGACACAGAATTCGCCCTCGGCCTCCAGCGTGAATATAATGTGACCGTACTCCCCGGCAGCTACCTCGCGCGGGAATCGGGCGGCGTCAATCCGGGCGAGAATTTCGTTCGCATCGCGCTGGTTGCGCCCCTCGACGAATGTCTGGAGGCGGCGCGAAGAATCGAAGACTTTTGCAGGAAACTATAAAGGGAATCTCAATGCAGGATTTTCAGCAGATCATCAATCAGGCCTGGGAAGACCGCGCCGGCATTCAGCCCGGCAAGGCGCCGGCCAAGGTGGGCGAGGCGGTCGAGTTCGTCCTCGCCCAGCTCGACCAGGGCAAGCTGCGTGTGGCCGAGAAGATCGACGGCCAATGGACGACCCACCAGTGGATCAAGAAGGCGGTCCTGCTCTCCTTCCGCCTCGAGGACAACCGCATCATGGACGGCGGCACCCTGCGTTATTGGGACAAGGTGCCGACCAAGTTCGCCAAGTACGACCCGGAGCAGTTCGAGCGCGGCGGCTTTCGCGTCGTTCCCGGCGCCGTGGTGCGCCGCGGCGCCTTCATCGGCCGCAACGTCGTGCTGATGCCCTCCTTCGTGAACATCGGCGCCTACGTCGGCGAGGGCACCATGGTGGATGGCTGGGCGACGGTCGGCTCCTGCGCGCAGATCGGAAAGAATGTGCATCTATCCGGTGGCGTCGGCATCGGCGGCGTGCTGGAGCCGCTGCAGGCCAACCCGACCATCATCGGCGACAATTGCTTCGTCGGCGCCCGCTCGGAGATCGTCGAGGGCGTCATCCTCGAGGACGATTGCGTCATCTCGATGGGCGTGTTCATCGGCCAGAGCACACGCATCTACAACCGTGACACCGGCGAGATCACCTATGGGCGCGTTCCGGCCGGCGCCGTCGTCGTTTCCGGCAGCCTGCCCTCGGCCGACGGCAAGTACAGCCTGTACTGCGCCGTCATCGTCAAGCAGGTGGATGCCAAGACGCGCGCCAAGGTCGGCATCAACGAGTTGCTGCGCGGCATCTGACACGATTTCCCCCCACCGGGAGGCAAGCCATGATCTTCGAAAAACTCTTCCATCTGATGGCCGAGAAAAAGGCCTCGGACATCTTCGTTTCGGCCGGAGCCTCCATCCACATCAAGATCCAGGGCAGCACCATCCCGATCAACCAGCAGGTGATGGATCCGGAAACGATCCAGCGCATGGCCTACGAAATGCTGTCGCCGGAGCAGATCAAGCACTTCGAGGAAGAGAAGGAGATCAACCTTTCATTCGGCATCCGGGACATCGGCAATTTCCGCGTAAACATGTTCCGGCAGCGCGGCACCATCGCCATCGTCGTGCGCTTCATCCAGGGCGAAATCCCCAAGCTGGACGAGCTCGGCATGCCCAAGATCCTCGAAGAAGTCATCATGGAAAAGCGCGGCCTCGTGCTGGTGGTCGGATCCACCGGCTCGGGCAAGTCCACCACGCTGGCGGCGATGATCGATCATCGCAACACCAATCGATCTGGCCATATCCTGACGGTGGAAGATCCCATCGAGTACCTCTTCAAGCACAAGAAGTCAGTGGTCAACCAGCGCGAGATCGGACTCGACACCAAGGTCTGGGAAAATGCCCTGAAAAACGCCATGCGCCAGGCGCCTGACTGCATTCTCATCGGCGAGATCCGCGACCGC
This sequence comes from Rhodocyclales bacterium, assembly GCA_016214145.1. Taxonomy (GTDB): domain Bacteria; phylum Pseudomonadota; class Gammaproteobacteria; order Burkholderiales; family Rhodocyclaceae; genus Desulfobacillus. The sequence goes on along the minus strand of JACRPA010000002.1, from coordinate 194,445 downwards.
GAGACCATGGCGGCGGCGCTGGCCTATGCGCAAACGGGCCATCTCTGCCTCGCCACATTGCACGCCAACAACAGCTACCACGCCCTCAACCGCATCATCAACTTCTACGCCCTGGAAAACCGGCCGGCGCTGTTCCTCGACCTTTCAGTCAGCCTGAAGGGCATCATCTCCCAGCGCCTGGTGAAGAAGCCCGATGGCACGCGCCTCCCTGCCGTGGAAATCCTGCTCAACACGCGGCACATACAGGAACTGATCGAGAAGGGCGAACTCAACGGTATCAAGGAAGCCATGGAGCAGAGCCTGGCCCCGGGCTCCCAGACATTCGAGCAGGACCTGTTCCGGCTCTACAAGGAAAACGTCATCACCCTGGATGAAGCCCTGGTGAACTCCGACTCGCCGACAAATCTTTCGTGGCTCATCAACAACTCGCAGCTGGGTGCGCCCTCGCCCAGCGACAAGAAATCCAGCACGCCAGCACCGGCGCTCGATTTCGACCAGAATGCCGGCGCCTCGTTCACCGAATTCACGCTCAACGTAGACGACGTAGCCGGATAATGGCCGGATCCACTTTCGAACTCGCCTGCGAATTGATCGCACGCCGTTCCGTGACGCCGGCCGACGGCGGCTGCCTGGAACTCGTCGCCAGACGCCTCGCTCCACTCGGCTTCAGCCTGGAACGCATGGATCGCGAGGGTGTATCGAATCTGTGGACCCGCCGCGGCGGCAAGGGGCCGATCCTCTGCTTCGCCGGCCATACCGACGTGGTGCCGCCCGGCCCGATCGACCAATGGGGCTCCGATCCCTTCCAGCCCGAAGTGCGCGACGGCTTCCTCTACGGACGCGGCGCGGCGGACATGAAGACCAGCATCGCCGCCTTCGTCACGGCGGCGGAACGCTTTCTCGCCATCCGGGCCGATCACGCCGGCGCCATCGCCCTGCTGCTCACCTCCGACGAGGAAGGCCGCGCCGTGGACGGCACCGTGCGCGTCGTCGAGGCGCTGAAGGCGCGCGGCGAAACGCTCGACTACTGCATCGTCGGCGAACCGACGTCTGCAGAGCGACTGGGCGACACCATCAAGAACGGTCGCCGCGGTTCGCTGTCCGGCAAACTCATCGTCAAGGGCGTGCAGGGACACATCGCCTATCCGCATCTTGTGAAGAATCCGGTGCACAAGGTGGCCCCGGCGCTGACCGAACTGGCCGCCACCGTATGGGACACCGGCAACGAGTATTTCCCGCCCACTTCCTGGCAAGTGTCCAACTTTCACGCCGGCACCGGGGCCGACAATGTCGTGCCCGGCACGGCGGAAATCCTCTTCAACTTCCGTTTTTCCACCGCCAGCACGCCGGACGGGCTGAAGGCGCGGGTGCATGAAATCCTCGACCGCCACGGCGTCGAGTACGCGCTGGACTGGACCCTCTCCGGCAGGCCCTACCTCACGCCGCGCGGCAAGCTGGTGGAAGTGGCGGCACAGGCCATCCGCGAAATCGCCGGCATCGAAACCGGGTTGTCCACCAGCGGAGGCACCTCCGACGGCCGCTTCATCGCCGACATCTGCCCCGAGGTGATCGAACTGGGACCGCTCAACGCCACCATCCACAAGATCGACGAGTGCATCGCGGTGGCCGACATTGAACCGCTCTCGCGCATCTACGAACGCACACTGGATCTGCTGTTGAGATGATTCCGCCCGAACTGGTCACGCTGCGCGACTTCCTGCGCTGGGCGGTGAGCCGCTTCAATGAAGCGGGACTCCATTTCGGCCACGGCACGCAGAATGCCTATGACGAGGCGGCCTATATCCTGCTGCACACCCTGCACCTGCCGCTCGACCGCATCGAGCCCTTTCTCGACGCTGCACTGACCGAAAGCGAGCGGGAATCCGTTTTCGCCCTGCTGGAGCGGCGCATCCAGGAGCGCATCCCGGCCGCCTACCTGACACACGAAGCCTGGCTGGGGGATTTTCCCTTTTACGTCGACGAGCGGGTCATCGTTCCGCGTTCGCACATTGCCGCACTGTTGCTGAACGATCCCCTGGCGCCCTGGATCGAGGATCCCGAGGCGGTCGGTTCGGCACTCGACCTGTGCACGGGCTCGGGTTGCCTTGCCATTTTGCTGGCGCATGCCTTCCCGAATGCCCGTATCGATGCGGTCGACATCTCGCCGGACGCCCTTGAGGTCGCCGCCCGGAACGTGGCCGACTATGAATTGGGCAAGCGCATTGACCTGATCCGTTCGAACCTCTTCACCGGCCTTGCCGGCCGAAGCTATGATCTCATCATCGCCAACCCCCCCTATGTCACCGGGGAGTCCATGCGCAGCCTGCCGCCGGAATACCGCCACGAACCGGCGCTGGCGCTGGCCTCGGGCGAAGAGGGTCTGGATGCAGTGCGGGGGATCCTTGCCGGCGCCCGCGCCCACCTCAAGCCAGGAGGCATCCTTGCCGTAGAAGTGGGTGGGAACCGTGCTATCGTCGAAAATGCCTTTCCGCGCCTGGATTTCACCTGGATCGAGTCGGCAGGCGGCGAAGGCATGGTTTTCCTGCTGCAACGGGAACAACTGCCCGACTAACGGCGGCTTCAGGGCCGCGCGCCCATCTATTCAGGAAGCGTTCAGACGCCGAACAGTCACCATGCGCCACATACTCGACTGGTTCGCGCAACGATCTTTCCGTCTCAAGCTGATCGGAGCCGCCGTGGCAGCCGAAATCATCCTGATCGTGGCGCTGGTCTCTCTGGGCATTCAGCAGATGGACAAGGCGCTGGCAGACCAGTTTGAAGTGCGCATCGAGCAGGAAAGGATTCTGCTGAATACCCTGCTGGCTACAGAGATCGCGGAGCAGGACAACTCTGCGCTGGAGCTCGCACTGCAGCATGCGCGCAGCGAAGGAAAAATAGAATACGCCGTACTTCGCGACAGGAAAGACAACCTGATCGTCGCTACGGGATGGAATACGCGACGCCCCCTTCCGCAGGCGGACCTGGACGTTCGCAAGGCTGCGGATTCCGGCATGGTGCATCTGCAGCAGTTCGTCAAGCTGGGCGGCCAGATTGTCGGCGAATTGCACTATGGCATTTCGACGGCCTTTCTCCAGGAAGCCCGTCGCGACCTGCTGCGCCAGGCCATTGTGGTCGCGTCAGCCGGCATCCTGATTTCCCTTCTCGGGCTGTTTTTCATTGGTTTCGGAATGATGCAGCGGCTGGGCAGCCTGGCCAACGTCGCCCGCCGTCTGGCCGGTGGCGACCTGACCGTCCGTGTCGCCACCGGCAGCCATGACGAAATCGGGCGTCTCGGCGCCGCCTTCAACAACATGGCCCAGGCGCTTGACGAGCGCATCCACGAACTGCATGCCAGCGAGGAACGGCTCGCGCTGGTCATGCGAGGCACCTCCGACGGCATCTGGGATTGGGATGTACGCCGCAACATCAGCTACTTTTCCCCCCGTTTCCGGGAGTTGCTCGGCTACGACGAAGAGCAGGAATTCCGCCTGATGTTCCAGTTCAGGACGGCCCTGCATCCGGACGACCGCGAACATGCCCTGGCCGCGCTGGACAATGCCCTGCAACATCACGCCCGCTTCGACGAAACTTACCGGCTGCACTGCCGGGATGGCAGCTACCGCTGGTTTCACGGTCGAGGCCATGCGCAATGGGACGAAAGCGGCGCTGCCCATCGTTTCGCCGGCTCGCTGTCCGATATTTCGGCGCGAAAGGCCGTCGAGGAAGCCCTGAAGCAAAGCGAGGAAACGCTTTTCTACGCCGTTCGCGGTTCCTCCGACGGCATCTGGGACTGGAACGTGGCGCAAAACCGGTACTTCGTCTCCCCGCGTTATCGGGACCTGCTCGGGTATTCCGAGGAAGAAATGCCCAACGAGCGCTCCAGCTTCCTCGATGTCGTCCATCCGGAAGACCGCCCCCGGGTCGAGGAAGCCGTAAGACAGCATTTCAAGCAACGCACGCCTTACGACATCGAATACCGCATGCGCCACAAGGATGGCAGCTACCGATGGTTCCGCGGCCGCGGCCAGGCTGTATGGAATGCCGATGGCCGCGTCATCCGGTTTGCCGGGGCGAGTTCGGATATCGAGGCGCAAAAGCAGGCGGAAGACAGCATCAGGTCCCTCCTTGCCGAACAGCAGGCCCTGCTCGACAATGTGCTGGTCGGCATCGTCTACCTGAAGAACCGCATCATCCAGCGCTGCAATCGCCGTTTCGAAGCGCTTTTCGGCTACGAGGAGGGCGGCATGATCGGCCACACCACGGAACTTGTCTATCCGACGCGGACGACTTTCGAGGCTGTTGGCAAATGGGCCTATGCCGCCTTGGGACGGGGCGAAACCTACAGCGAGGAACTGCAACTGCGGCACAGGGATGGCAGCCTGTTCTGGGGCTTTCTCACCGGCCGCGCCGTCGATGCCGCACGCCCGCAGGACGGCAGCGTCTGGATTTATCTCGACGTCAGCGAACGCAAGAAGGCGATGGAAGCCCTGCGGGAAAGCGAGGCGCGCTTCCGCAAATTCTTCGAGGAATCGGCCGATGCCTCCCTCATCATCGAGGGCGACCGCTTCGTCGACTGCAACCAGGCTGCGCTCGACATGCTACGCATGGCATCCAAGGAAAAATTGGGGATCGTGCACCCCTCGGAACTTTCGCCGGAGCGACAGCCCGACGGCCGCCTGTCGAACGAAAAGGCGGACGAGATGATCCGCATCGCCTTCGCAAGGGGCAGCCACCGTTTTGAATGGCTGCACCGCAGGGCGGATGGCGAAGTTTTCCCGGCCGAGGTCCTGCTGACCCGCATTGTCCATCAGGGCACCCCCCTGCTCTATGTCGTCTGGCGCGACATCACCGACCGCAAGCTGGCGGAAGCGGAGATTCGCAAACTGAACGAGGGACTCGAGCAGCGGGTCCGGGAGCGCACCGCGGAACTGACGGCCGCCAACAAGGAGCTGGAAGCGTTCAGCTATTCCGTGTCCCATGACCTGGTCGCACCGCTGCGCGCCATCGACGGTTTCTCGCGCATGCTGGAGGAGGATTACGTCACCCACCTCGACGCAAGCGCCAGGGGCTACATCAGCCGCATCCGCGGCGGCACCCAGCGCATGCACCAGCTGATCGACGACATGCTGGCCCTGTCGCGGGTGACGCGCGACGAGATGAAGCGCGAAACCGTCAATCTCTCCGGCATCGCCGAACAGATTCTGAGCGATTTGAAGCAGATCCAGCCGCAGCGCAAAGTATCGACGCACATCACCTCCGATATCCGCGTCAACGGCGACCCGAACCTCCTGCGCATCGCCCTGGAGAACCTGCTTCGCAATGCCTGGAAATTCACCGCCCGGCAGGCCGCCGCCGCAATCGAATTCGGCATCTTGCGCGATGGCGACAATCCGGTGTATTTTGTCAGGGACGACGGGGCCGGATTCGACATGCAGTACGCCGGCAAGCTGTTCGGCGCCTTCCAGCGCATGCACCATGCCCAGGACTTCGAAGGCACCGGCATCGGCCTGGCCATCGTCCATCGCATCATCCAGCGCCACGGCGGACGCATCTGGGCCGAAGCTGCGCCGGAACAGGGAGCAACGTTTTATTTCACGCTGTCGTAACCGGGTAATACATCAAATGGCAAGCGACCGACCGATACTGCTGGTGGAAGACAATCCGGACGACGAGGCGCTGACGCTGCGCGCCTTCAACAAGAACCGCATCGGCAACCCCGTCATCGTCGCGCGCGACGGCGTCGAGGCGCTCGACTACCTGTTCGGCAACAACCATCACGCCGGCCGCGATCTCTCGGTCATGCCTGCGGTGGTCCTGCTCGACCTGAAGCTGCCCCGCATCGACGGCCTGGAAGTCCTGCGCCGCATCCGCGCCAATGAGCGGACCAGCCTGCTGCCGGTGGTCATCCTGACGACGTCCAAGGAACAGCAGGACATCTACGAAGGCTACAGCCTGGGCGCCAACAGCTACATCCGCAAGCCTGTGGATTTCGAGAAATTCATCCAGGCCGTCGGCCAGCTCGGCCTCTACTGGCTGGTGCTCAATGAGCCGGTCGATGTCGCCGTGGCCTGATCAGGCAAAAAGTCAGTCTCCGCAGCGCGCCGAAGGAAGTCCCCTTGGGGGATACGGCGGCTAAGTCGTAAAACCCTTGAAATATTCCCCCCGGCAGGCGCCCGCGCGCACTGCCGCGATGAAGCTCGCCATGTCCGTCACCGGCTGCAGGAATTCCGTGGCACATCGGCCCACGGCTGCAACCTTGTGGCAATCGCTGCCGCCCAGGCTGGGCAGCGCCATGTGGCGCGTTGCAGCGGCGGCAAGGTCGTTGTCCGAGTCGATGTTGACGCCGTTGTGCGTTTCCACCGCGGCGATGCCCCGCAGGTCGAGCAGGCCGTCGAGCAGGCTGCACACGCCGAACTCGCGGTAGGGATGGGCCGGCACGCAGATGCCGCCCAGGTCGAGGATGCGCTCGATCACCTCGTCGAGCGGGAGCCAGGTGTCGCGCCCCCAGGTGTTCCAGGAATCATCCTCGATGCCGTAGGCCAGCAGGTGCCCGCGATCGGTGGAAATCTCGATGCCGCGCAGCACGAGCAGGCCCTCGCCGCGGCCGATCGCCTCGACCGGCGCCGAGGCTTCGTAGGAGTGATGCTCGGTGATCACCACGCCATCGAGGCCAATCGCCCTGGCGCGGCGAATCAGGTCAAGAGGCTCCAGCCAGTTGTCGTAGGAATGCTTGGTATGGCAATGGCAGTCGATCCACATTTCGTAGGTCGGGCTGTAGGTCGGCCTTCAGGCCGACTTAGGCGGCCACTGTCGGCCTTCAGGCCGACCTACGCATTACGGCAGTTGCAATTCCAGGCTGATGCGCTTCGACGGCTGGAACTTGTGCCGCGAGAAGAAAGCCTCCAGCGCAAAATCGTTCCAGTTCACCAGCGTGTAGACCTTTTTTACGCTGGCCGCCTTCATGTTCATGAGGAACTGGTCCATCAGGTCTGAAGCGACGCCGTGCTTCTGGAAATCCGGATGCACGCCGAGCGTATCGATGGTCGCGGAGGAGTCCGCAATGCCATACTCGCCGAACAGAACGTCGCCCATCATGAAGCCGACCACCTTGCCGTCGACTTCCGCTGCAACCGAGGCGTTCACGTTGTGCTCGTTGTCCAGGGCCTGCGCCAGTTTGCGCTGGTAGTACTCGCGCCGCTCCTGGCCCGTGATGAGCTTGTCGATCCCCACCACAGCATCGAGATCGTTCTTGCGGATCAACCGCACGGTAACCTGCACTGCCATCGTATTCTCCTTGCGCCGTATTGATTAAAACAGCTCGTCGTCGGCGGCTTTCCTGCCGCCACTCCCCTTGCGAATGTACACGTCCCCGTAAACCTGTCCCATCTCCGCCCCTGCAGTGAAGCAGGTGTTGCAACCGTCGCCTGACTCCTCGCGATGCTCGACGACATGCACTTCGTAGCCGAGCTGGCGATAGTTCTCGACGATTTCGGACAGCCTCGGTTCGCCGATGGTGGTCTTCTTTATCCAACCCTCGGCGAACAGGTCGGCTTCCTTGCCGCCCTTCACCAGCTTCAGCGGTATCCGGACCATCGTGCGCCTACCAGGAATGCTTGATGGCCCCCGGCGTGCAGGCCGTCGAACAGGGCAGGCTGGTATAGCCGCCGGCGGGCTTGCAGCCGGTGCAATCGAAGGCCAGCGTGCGGCGGAAGGATTGCTTCACCGCCGCCACCTCGTCGTCGTAGTCGTCGGTGATGATCTCGAACATGCCTTTCGGGCAACCCGTCAGACAGGCACGGCCGGCCGTGCAGCCGATGCACTTGTCCGTGTCGATGCTGATGTAGTACTCGCCCGAACCGTCCTTGTAGCCGTAGTTCGCGATCATGTCGTTCCCCTTTTCGTCGTGAATCCCTCGGCTCCGGCCCGCTCAGTGGGAGAGGGGTACTTTGCGGACCGGAGCGTCGGGACCTTTGTGCAGGAGCGGGCTTGCCCGCGATTCGCCGGCAAGCCGGCTCCTGCAAAGCCTTTCAGGCAGCCGCCTTCGACGCGCCCTGCTTCTGCATCAGCGTGTAGCCGAACAGCGCGGCGCCCAGGGCGCCGGCGATCTGGCTGTCGTACTTGGTATCCACCGCCTTGGTGCCGAGCAGCTTCTCGATGCGCTTCACCACGCCCGGGTTCTTGGCGATGCCGCCGGTGATGAAGAAATCGTTTTCAACGCCGATGCGCTCGATCAGCGACACCACGCGTTCCGCCATGGCCTGGCAGTAGGCGGCGATCACCTTGTTCTTCGAGTAGCCGGCCTTGAGCAGACCCAGCGCTTCGGACTTGGCGAATACCACGCAGGTGGAGGACACCGCCTCCGGCTCCACGTCCACATCGAACGAACGCTGACCGAGTTCGGCGATCGGAATCTGCATCAGGTCGGCGATCACCTCCATGCCGCGCCCGGTTCCGGCGGCGCACTTGTCGTTCATGAGGAAGTTGGTGACCTTGCCCTTCTCGTCGCAGTGAATCGCCTTGCAGTCCTGGCCGCCCATGTCGAGAATCGTACGTACGCTGTTGCCGCCCATGTAGTTGGCGCCGCGCGCATGGCAGGCGATCTCGGTGATGGCCTTGTGCGCGAACGGCACGTTGACGCGGCCGTAGCCGGTGCCGATGACGTAGGTGATGTCCTCCAGCTTCATGCCGGATTTTTCCAGCACGCCGTTGATTGCGTTGGTGGCGGAATCCGGGCTGTTGTTGCCCGTGCGCATGCTGTTGAAGCCGTACAACTCGCCGTCGACGCAGATCACCGCCTGCGAACTGACCGAACCGACGTCGATGCCGGCGGTGATGATCTTGGCGTCGCGCCAGTTCTTGGACTCGTCGATCCAGCAGTTTTCCTGCCAGCGCCAGTATTCCTTCTTTTCTCCAGCGGTCATATTTGCTCTCCTTTCCGATTGATCTGCTGATGCTCAGGCGTCGCCGTCGGTGGCGATGAGCGCGGCGCCGAGGGCGCTGATGTATTCCGGCATGTCCGGCAGATGCACCTTGTCGACACCCAGGGCGCCCTTCAGGGACTGGACAAAGCCCGGGTTGTGCACCATGCCGCCGATCAGGATCACTTCGTCCTCGATGCCGACGCGGCGCACCATGGCGCAGACGCGGCTGGCCACCGCATCCAGCACGGCCTTGGCGATGTCTTCCTTGGGGGTGGCCGAATGGATCAGCGACACCACTTCGGATTCGGCGAACACCGTGCATTGGGCATTCATCGGAATGGTCTTGTCGGAGCGCAGGCTGGCCTCGCCGAAATCCTTCAGGCTCAATTGCAGGGCGCGCGACATGGACTCGGCGAAGGCGCCCGCGCCGGCGGCGCATTTCTCGTTGCCGGCGAAGTCCACCACCTTGCCTTCGGCATTGGCCTTGACGCCGCGGCCTTCCTCGGCGCCGACGTCGACCACCGTCTTGGCTTCCGGGCACATGAACACCGCGCCGCGCGCGCCGGCGCCCACCTCGGTCACGTCCGAGGTGGCGAATTTGACCTGCTTGCGCCCGGCGCCGGTGGCGACGACCTTCGTCACCTGGTCGCGCGTCAGCCCGGCGCCCTTCAGCGCATCCTCGAAGGCCTTGTCGGCGGCCTGGTCGGCATCCAGGTCGTCCGGAAACATGATGTGCTTGCCCTTCACGCCCCAGCGCAATTGCGGCGCCCCGTCCACCTTCAGCTCCTCCAGAAACACCACCTTGACGGTGCGGGAACCCATGTCGATGCCAGCGGTAATCATCTTTGCTTCCTCCTTGCGTTGTTCAGGCGTGCGCGAAATCGCGCTTCAGATTAAGGGTTTCCATGAACGAGTCGACGCGGTTCTGCGTGCGGCCGAGGTCGAATTCGCGCTCGTCGCCCATGTTGCCCTCGAAGGTCATCACCGGAATGCCCGAGGCGGCCAGGCCGAGGCGGTTCTCCATGATGCCGATCGACAGGCCCTCGCAGCCGCGGTTCAGATGCAGCATGACGCCGTCTACCTGCCACTCCTTGACGATGGTCTTCATCATCTCGGTCTTGATGCGCGGGTCGTAGAAGTGCTGCCATTGCGGCTTGGACAGGTTCCAGTCGCAGTACAGGCGCATCGCCTGCTCGCGGGTGTTCATCTCGATGCCCTTCTGCCAGGGCAGGGTGCGCGGCCCCCAGCTGCCGTCCGGCTTGGTTTCCCAGATGCCTTCCAGGCCGAAGGTATACAGCGAGCCGATCGACACGGCGCCGTACTCCTCGAGATAGCGGAACACCTTGAGGAAGCCCCAGGGCGGCTGCGTGTCGGACATGACGCGGCAGCGCTCGTTGGGCACGGCGGCGATACCGCGGGCGACGCGGTCCTTCACCTCGTCCAGGCACTCCTGATAGAAATCGGCGCACCACTTCGACGACTTCGACAGCGTCGCCAGCACGTAGAGTGAGTACATGGTCTTCTCGTCGAGCGGCGCCGGCTTGACCTTGTTCTCGGCGCAGATGGCGGCCCACAGCGAGGTGGAGCGCATCTCGTTCTTCACCGCCTCGATGAACAGCTCGTCGTTGAACTTGCGGCCGGTGGTCTTCTCCAGCCATTCGCAGGCTTCCAGGCCCTGGTTGGTGACGTAGTCCAGCCGCTCGGTCGTCAGGTCCTTGTAGGCGCCGACCGACACGTCGATGAAGAAGGTCGGCGTGTCGTGCTCAAGCTTCGACGCAGCCTGGTACCACTTGGCGTGCGAGCAGCAGATCTGCGTCTGGAAGTTGAAGTCGGGCTTGGGAAACTCGCCGCCGAACGGATACTTGTTCAGGATGATCGAGCCCCAGTAGGTGCGCATGTAGGCGCACAGGTCGCGGGCGAAGCCGTAGGACTCGGCCGCATCCTGGCATTCCTTGTTGAACTTCTTGTCCACCGCGATGGTGGCGCCATAGGGCTCGCCGGTCAGCGAATAGACGTCATTGCCCAGGCCGGCGGGAATGGCGTCGAGCGCCCAGGCGGAACCGGACCAGCGCAGGCCGCCCTTCTCCTTGGCCTTGGCGAAGTTGATGTAGTACTGCTCGCGCAGCTCCTTGGCCTTCTTCCAGCACTTGAGCTGCTCGGTCGGGTAGTTTGCCATTTCCAGTTCTCTCCTTGCTCTTTGGTAGGTCGGCCTTCAGGCCGACATGTCGGGTTGAAGCCCGACCTACATTTCCGGTCAGAACAACTCTTCTTCGCCCAGCGTCTCGAGGAAGGCCTCGATGCGGATGCGGAACGGTCCGAGCGGGTTGGTGATGTCGAATTCGAGGAACAGCGTCGGAATGCCGTTGGCCTCCAGGTGGCGCTTCAGATCCGGGTAGTCGCCCTCGTGCGGGTCGCAGAACTTCTGCTGCAGGAACACCGCCGCCTTGGCGTTGTAATCCTGGGCGAGCTTCAGTACGTGGTCGAAGCGGGTGTGCAACGGATAGTCCTTGGTCGGACAGGCGGGACGCTCGCAGTAGCGATCGGCGATGGTGGCGATCGGATCGTCCTGGATGCGCGCCTCGTTCCAGAAGTAGCGGGTGCCCGAGCACTGGTCGTCGATGACGATGGTGGAACCGACCGACTCGACCATGGCCATGAAGGAGACGTCGTCGTTCTCCGAGCCGATGGTCATGAAGCGAATGCCCTCGGCACGGTCGTTCTTGCGCTTCGGCAGTTCGGCGAGCACGCGCTTGAGCTCCTTGTTGTGCTCCGCCTTGTCGACGAACTGGGCGGTGATCGAGGCGTACAGCGCCTCGACGCCGGTCACGCGCGGATTGGTCTCCTTGCGGTACTCGAACAGCTCGCGCAGCAGGTGGCGGTTCTCGTTCACCACCTCGACGCCGGCCTTCAGCTCGGCGTCCGTGATCGGCTTGCCGATGACCCCTTCCATGTAGCCGCGGAACTTCTTGATCTCGGCATAGTGCTGGGCCTTGGCGAAGCGCGACTGCACTTCGTTGGGCATCGGCAGGTAGTAGTCCCACTTCACTGTCGGCACATGCTCGCGCCAGGAGTTGAAGGTCTGGCGGTACTGGATGCACGACTGGGTCAGCGTGACGCCTTCGCAGTAGTCGTAGCGGCCGAGCAGGCCCTGCGCCAGCGAGTCACGGCAGAACGGGCAGAACATGCCGAAGATGTGCGGCTCGGTGACGTTCTGCGGTTCGTGGGCGCCGAGCACGCGGACCGGCAGCATGTTCGCCGCAATGAGGATCTCCTCGGGCGTGTAGGTGCACATCGTCGCCACCACCTGGCCGCCGGTGCGGCTCTTCCAGGCGCGGGCGTAATCGTGGCGCTTCTCGTACCATTCCTTGAACTGGTCAAACAATCCGCTCATCGTCGTTCCCCTGGTGTTTGGCTTGAAGGGCAGGTGCCCTTCACGCCGTTATTCCTTGCAACAGATATATGCATTATCATGCTTCACAATTAATTCAAATGCACGATAAAGCATTAGTGGCGATTTTAGAAACCATTTTTGCCGCAAGGTTTGACCTGCATCAAGAAAACCGCATTATCAAACCATAATCAAGCAGAATTCCTCTGAACTTCACTTATAAATAAGCATTTACGAATACTCCTGCATTCCAGTTCAGGATGCCCCTGAAAACCTTGGCCAATCTACCGGAGGCTTATCTGACCCGCCTCCAGGCAAAGTTTGTGAAGCGTCCGGCCGGTTTGTGCGAAAAGAGTATTATTTCAATATTTATCATAAAGTTATATACAACTATCGATTTTCATAGCCCTCTGGCGAAATAAGGTTTTTATGCTTCGTCTTGACGCAGATCAAATATGCAGAAGCGCCAACTCTCCTAAAATCGGATAAATGCATTCTAATACCTTTAGATTTATCGATATGCGTTATTTTGCATTTCTTTAATCGACCAGGGGTTATGGAGAAGCGGGTATGAACACAGGCGCGCAAGCCGTCAGATGGTGGAAGGCTTCTTCGGAAGCGCCCAAGGCCGAATCGCTGGTGACGATCACCATGGACGGCAAGAAATTCGATGCCCCGGAGGGCGCGTCGCTGCTGTCCGCGGCCACAGCAGCCGGCGTTTACATACCGTCGCTGTGCGCCCATCCGGACCTGCCGCCTTCCTGCCAGCGCGGCGCCGGCGACAGCGGCTGCAACCTCTGCGTGGTCGAGATCGCCGGCACCGCCGGCATGCGCACCTCCTGTTCCGTCGCCGTGGAAGCCGGCATGAGCGTCACGACGAAATCGCCCGCCATCGACAAGCTGCGCCAGGAGCGCATCGCGAAGATCCTCGGCAACCACCCGCACAACTGCCTCACCTGCCCGCAGCGCGAGGGCTGCAGCCGCACCACCTGCTCCTTCGGCAACCCGGTCGAACAGCGCTGCTGCTCGATCTTCCACACCTGCGAACTGCGCAAGGTGTCCGACTACATCGGCATCCCGGCTACGACGCCGGCCTACAAGCACGTCCAGCTGCCGGTCATCAAGGACGAGCCCTTCTACGACCGCGACTACAACCTGTGCATCGACTGCCGCCGCTGCCTGGTGGCCTGCAACGAGGTGCGCGGCGTCGGCTGCCTGGAGGTGAAGGAAACCGAGGGCCGCAAGTGGGTCGGCACCATCGCGCCGACGCTGATCGAGTCCGGCTGCAAGTTCTGCTCGGCCTGCGTCACGGTCTGTCCGACCGGCGCGCTGATGGACCGCACTCTCGACGTGGCACGCAAGGAAGCATCGCAGGTGCCATGCAAGCACACCTGCCCGGCCGGCATCGACGTGCCGCGCTACGTGCAGCTGGTCGGCCTGGGTAAATACTCGGAGGCCGTCGCCGTGGTGCGCGAGAAGCTGCCCTTCCCCGGCATCCTCGGCCGCGCCTGCTTCTCGCCCTGCGAGTCGGCCTGCCGACGCAAGCACCTCGACGAGCCGGTCTCCATCCGCTCGCTCAAGCGCATCGCCGCCGACAACGACACCGGCCTCTGGCGCCAGTACTCGAAGCAGCTGTCGCCGAGCGGCAAGAAGGCCGCCATCATCGGCGCCGGCCCGGCCGGTCTGACGGCAGCCTACTACCTCGCCAAGAAGGGCCATGCCGTCACGGTATTCGACGCCCTGCCCGCCGCCGGCGGCATGGCGCGCTACGGCATCCCCTCCTACCGCGTCCCGCTCGACGTCATCGACAACGAAGTCGCCGAAGTGACGAAACTGGGCGTGGAGATCCGCTACAACACCCGCGTCGAGAAGGTCGACGACCTCTTTGCGCAAGGCTATGAAGCCGTCTTCATCGGCATCGGCGCCCAGGGCGGCGACAAGCTCGGCCTGCCCGGCGACGGCCTGCCCAACGTGGTCGACAGCCCGACTTTCCTGCGCGCCGCCACGCTCGGCCTGATCGGCACGCCGGACACCGACATCGTCATCGGCAAGCGCGTCGCCGTCATCGGCGGCGGCAACGTCGCCACCGACAACGCCCGTTCCGCGCGCCGCCTCGGCGCCGAGGTGGTCGACATGGTTTATCGCCGCACGCGCGAGGAAATGCCTGCGCGCGACGACGAGGTGCAGGGCTGCGAAGAGGAAGGCGTGAACCTGCGCTTCCTGCTGGCGCCGAAGAAGATCGAGCTGAACGAATCCGGCAGCGCGCGCCTGAAGATCACCTACGCCAAAATGCAACTGGGCGAGCCGGATGCTTCCGGCCGCCGCCGCCCGGTGGAAATCGCCGGCAGCGAGTTCACCGAAGACGTCGACCTGGTCATCGCCGCCATCGGCCAGTATCCGAAAAAATACGAAGGCTTCGGCGTGCAAACCAACGACAAGGGCCGCATCACGGTGCGTGCCGATTCCATGCTGACCTCCAGGCCGAAGGTCTATGCCGGCGGCGACTGCGTGCTCGGCCCCTCGACGCTGATCGAATCCGTCGCCCAGGGCCGCATCGCCGCGGCCGCCATCGATAGTCAGCTCGGCGGGGACGGCGACATCGAGGAAAAGCTGCTGCCGGACTGGGACACCGACCCGCACATCGGCCGCGACGAGGGCTTCAACCAGGTCCGGCGCTTCCATCCGATCTTCATCGATCCGGCCCAGCGCAACAACTGGAACGAGGTCGAACTCGGCTTCGACGCGCAGACCGCTCAGGCCGAGGCGCTGCGCTGCCTGAAGTGCAACCTGGCGGCGAAGATCGAGGACATGGTGCTGCCGCCGGAGTCCTGGCTGGAACTGAACGAGGCCAATGTCGCCGGCGTGACCACGGAATCCGGCGTCTACCAGCTGCTCGACGCCGACATGAAGGTACTCGCCATCAAGGGCGTGGAAAACCTGCGCGAAGGCCTGCAGGCCATGATCGGCAAGTCCGACGAGGCGAAATACTTCGTCGCCGAGGAGGCGCCCTTCTTCAGCCAGCGGGAAAACCAGCTGGTGCAGGCCTACATGGAGCAGTACGGATCCATGCCCAAGGGCGTCGGCGCCGACGAGATGGACGATTTGTTTTGAAACTCCTTCGACGCAAAGATCGCAAAGACGCAAAGGACGCAAAGAAATGCTTTTCAATATGTTCTTCTTCGCGCTCTTTGCGTCTTTGCGTCCTTTGCGTTTAAAGCGGTTTGCCTTTACGAGAGGTTGGCATGACTGAATTCAAATTTCTGAACTACACGGTCGCCGATGCACTGGCGACCATCACCATCAACCGGCCGCCGCACAACGTGCTCGACATTGCGGTGATGGAGGAGCTCAACCGTGCGCTCGACATCGCCGCGCGCGAGGAATCGGCCAAGCTGCTGATGATTACCGCCGCCGGCGAGAAGGTGTTCTCCGCCGGCGTCGACGTCATGGACCACACGCCGGACAAGGTGGTGCAGATGATCGACGTCTTCCACGGCATCCTCAAGCGTCTGATGGTGTTCCCGCTGCCGACGGTGGCCGCGCTGAACGGCTCGGCCATGGGCGGCGGCTGCGAACTGGCGCTCGCCTGCGACATGGCGGTGGCGACCGAGGACACCCGCATCGGCCAGCCGGAGATCAAGCTGGGCGTGTTCCCGCCCATCGCCGCCATCCTCATGCCGCGCATCATCTCGCTGCCCAAGGTGATGGAGCTCCTCCTCGGCGGCGGGCTGATCAGCGCCAGCGAGGCGCTCAACCTGGGCCTGCTCAACCGCGTCTTCCCGCGCGCCAGCTTCGCCCAGGACACGCGCGCCTTCCTCGACCAGTTCCTCGGGCTTTCCCGCGTGGCCCTGATGTACACCAAGAAGGCGGTGCGCGAGGCGGCCGGCAAGCCCTTCTTCGAGGCGCTGTTCACCGTCGAGCAAATCTACCTGAAGGACCTGATGGCCACAGCCGACGCCGTCGAAGGACTCAACTCCTTCATGGAGAAGCGCAAGCCGGTGTGGAAGAACAGGTAGGTCGGGCTTTAGCCCGACAGCAGCGATCGAACCAGGCCCATGTCGGCCTGAAGGCCGACCTACAAATACTAATTTCGCGTGGAGGAAGCATGGTTCCAAAAATGATCCACACCTGGCAGATGACCGAGCCGGGCAAGCTTGTCCGCACGGAAATCCCGACGCCGACGCTGGGACCCGGCGAGGCGCTGGTCCAAATCCGCGGCTGCGGCGTCTGCCACACCGACCTGTCCTACTTCTACATGGGCGTGCCGACCATCCAGAAGCCGCCGCTCTCGCTCGGCCACGAGATTTCCGGCGTCGTCGTCGCCAGCGACGACCCACGCCTGATCGGCCAGGAAGTCATCATTCCGGCGGTGCTTCCCTGCAACAATTGCGAGATCTGCAAGTCCGGCCGCGGCAACCGCTGCCTGAGTCAGAAGATGCCGGGCAACTCGATGGGCATCTACGGCGGCTTCTCCAGCCACATCCCGGTGCCGGCCAAGGACCTCTGCGTGGTGCATGGCCGCGGCAACATCCCGCTCGAACATCTTTCCGTCGTGGCGGACGCCGTCACCACGCCCTACCAGGCGGCCATCCGTGCCGGCCTCAAGGAGGGCGACCTGGTCATCGTCATCGGCGCCGCCGGAGGCGTCGGCAGTTTCATGACGCAGACCGCCAAGGGCTTCGGCGCCAGGATGGTGATCGGCATCGACATCAACGACGAGAAGCTGGAGTTCATGAAGGGCTACGGCGCCGATGCGGTGATCAACCCGAAGGGCAAGAGCGCCAAGGAAGTGAAGGAGCTCTTCAAGGCCATTTGCAAGGAAAAGGGCGTCCCCTCCAACTACGGCTGGAAGATCTTCGAAGTGACGGGCACCAAACCCGGCCAGGAGCTGGCCCTGTCCCTGCTCTCCTTCGT
Organism: Rhodocyclales bacterium; assembly: GCA_016214145.1. Taxonomy (GTDB): domain Bacteria; phylum Pseudomonadota; class Gammaproteobacteria; order Burkholderiales; family Rhodocyclaceae; genus Desulfobacillus. The sequence goes on along the minus strand of JACRPA010000002.1, from coordinate 177,222 downwards.
CGGCAAGCTGGTCATCGTCGGCTACGGCACGGACGAGACCTCCTACATGCTGTCGAAGCTGATGGCCTTCGACGCCGAGCTGATCGGCACCTGGGGCTGCCTGCCCGCCTACTACCCGCTGGTGCTCGACATGTGTGTCGACGGACGCATCGCCCTCGGGCCTTTCGTCGAGACGCGTCCGATGAGCCAGATCGCGCAGGTCTTCGATGAAGCGCATCATGGCAAGCTGAAGAAACGCGTGATATTGACCCCCGATTTTTAACGTCTTGAACCACAGAGATCACAGAGAACACAGAGAAAAGCGCATGAGAAACCAGAACTCCTTTTCTTGGTTTTCTCTGTGCACTCTGTGTTCTCTGTGGTTCAGCTTTTTTCTTAAGGAGCAATAAACATGGCACTGGAATGGCTGCGCCGCGACAACGAACTCAAGGACCACCAACTTTTCGACAACAGCCACTTCGGCAAGGACGCGCCGACGGTCGTCTATGAAGAACGGCCGGTGATCGACGACAAGGGCCAGGCCGTGGCCGGCCTCTTCTCCGCCTGGATCTGGCTCAACAACCCGTCGCAGTACAACTCCTACACCACGGAGATGGTGAAGGGCGTCATCGCCGGCTTCCAGAAGGCCTCGAGCGACCGCCGCATCGTCGCCGTGGTGTTCACCGCCGTCGGCGACAAGGCCTTCTGCACTGGCGGCAACACCGCCGAGTATTCGGCCTACTACTCCAAGCGGCCGAACGAATACGGCGAGTACATGGACCTCTTCAATGCCATGGTGGACGGCATCCTCAACTGCAAGAAGCCGGTCATCTGCCGCGTCAACGGCATGCGCGTCGCCGGCGGCCAGGAGATCGGCATGGCCACCGACCTGACCATTTCCTCCGACCTCGCCATCTACGGCCAAGCCGGTCCCAAGCACGGCTCCGCGCCGGACGGCGGCTCGACCGACTTCCTCCCCTGGTTCCTCAACATGGAAGACGCCATGTACAACTGCGTCTCCTGCGAGACCTGGAGCGCCTACAAGATGAAGGCCAAGAACCTCCTCACCAAGGTCGTGCCGGTGCTGAAGAAGGACGGCCAGTGGGTGCGCAACCCGCTCGTTCGCACCGACACCTACGTCGATGACGGCGAGATCGTCTACGGCGAACCGGTATCGAAGGAGCAGGCCGCCAAGGCGAAGGAACTGATGGCCCAGTGCACCACCGACTTCGAACTGCTGGACAAGGCGGTGAACGACCTCGTCTGGAAATTCAGCAACCTCTTCCCGCACTGCCTGATCAAGTCGATCGAGGGCATCCGCGCCAAGAAGAAGTTCTTCTGGGACCAGGCCAAGCTGCCGAACCGCCACTGGCTGGCCGCCAACATGAACCACGAGGCCTGGCTCGGCTTCAACGCCTTCGACGCGAAGAAGGTCACCGGCAAGGACGTCATCGACTTCATCAAGTACCGCCAACTGGTGGCCGAAGGCGCCGTGTTCGACGAGAAGTTCGCCGAGCAGGTGCTGGCCAAGCCGAAAGGCTGATAACTCCCTCCCCTCTCCCCGCGGGGAGAGGGGCCGGGGGAGAGGGAAATTCGTTCGCGCATTGACTCGCCCGGACGCAATGTATACAGTATCCAAAGGAGGATCCGGCATGACACGACCCGGCGAACTCAAGCTCAAGCATCTCTTCCAGCCCGGCCAGTTCGGCAAGTTCAAGACCAAAAACATGGTCAAGTACGGCGCCTGCTTCGTCGCCAACTACAACACGCGGGACGGCTTCATCACCCCGCGCGAACTGGCCCGCATGCGCGTCATCGCCGCCACCGGCTGCGGCATCATCACCAACCAGGGCGCCTATCCGGACCCGCTCGGCGAGGGCAAGTCCTACTTCCGCCAGGTGGCGATCTTCGACGACAAGTTCCTGCCGCAGTTCGAGACCATCGCCCGGTACATCCATGACGGCGGCGCGGTGGCGATCCAGCAGATCCTCCACGCCGGCCGCTACGGCGGCATCGACCTGGGCTATTGCGTGCAGCCCTCGGTGGTGCCGCAGACCCTGCCGCACTTCCGCCCGCCGCGCGAGTTGACCAGGGAGCAGATCAAGGCCGTTGTCCAGCAGCATGCCGACGCCGCCAAGCGCTCCATCCGCGCCGGCTTCGACGGCACCGAGGTGACCAGCTTCATGGGCTACCTGCTGGCCAATTTCAACTCCCGCTTCACCAACCAGCGCACAGACGAATACGGCGGCTCGATCGAGAACCGCGGCCGCTTCATGCGCGAACTGATCGACGCCATCAAGCAGGCCACGCCAGAGCATCCGCTGGTCATCCGACTCAACGGCGCCGAGCTGATGGACCGCTGGGGCGGCAACAGCGAGGACGACTGCTTCGAACTGATGCAACAGGCCGTGGATACCGGCGTCGACATGATCTCGGTGACCGTCGGCTGGCAGGAGGCGCCGGAGTCCTCCATCGGCCGCGACGTGCCGCCCGGCCACTGGAACTACCTCTCGGCCAAGGCCAAGAAGCTCTTCCCCGACACCCTGATCACCTTCGGCAACCGCCTGCCCGACCCGGTCATGGCCGACCAGTGCATCAAGGACGGCGTCTTCGATTACTGGGAAGTCTGCCGGCCGATGCTGGCCGACCCGGAACTGATCCACAAGGCCGCCGAGGACCGCCTCGACGAAGTGCGCCGCTGCATCGGTTCCTTGAACTGTCTCTCCCGCCTGTTCCGCGACCTGCCCTACACCTGCGCCATGAACCCGGCGCTGGGGCATGAAGTCGAGCCCGAATACGCCGTCACCGAGGCGGCGGTGAAGAAGAAGATCATGATCATCGGCGCCGGCCCGGCCGGTCTGGAAGCGGCCATCACCGCAAAGCGGCGCGGCCACGATGTCACGATCTATGAGAAGAGCGACAGGATCGGCGGCAACCTGCTCGGCTATGCCGGCAACGACCTGGCCCGTCCCGACGACCTCTTCAGCGTGGTGCGCTATTACGAGACCATGGTGAAGAAGCTCGGCATCGAAGTGAAGTTCAACACCGAGGCCAACGCCAAGTTCATGAGGAGCGTGCTGCACCAGTACGACGTCTGCCTGGTCGCCGCCGGCGCGCGCACCGACATGGCCGCCTTCCGCCACGTCGAAGGCCACGAACTGCTCGTCGATGCCCTAGATGTGGCGCACGGCAAGGTCCAGCCGGCCAAGCGACTGGTCATCGTCGGCGCCGGCAAGATCGGCCTGACGCTGGCCGAGTCGCTCACCAAGCAGGGCCACGAGGTGGTGCTGGTCGAGGAGGAGAAACGCATCGCCGGCGATGTCATGCCTTCCTTCAAGTGGCGCCACACCGCCTGGATCGAGGAACTGGAGATCCGCACCCTGACGTCCTCGCAGCTGATCGCGGTCACCCAGGACGGCGCCCGGGTCAGGAATGCCAAGGGCGAGGAGACCTTCGTCCCGGCCGACATGGTGCTGATAGCCGGGCCGCGCAAGCCCAATCACGACCTGTTCCATGAATTCCAGTGGATGGTGGATGAACTGCACGGCGCCGGCGACACGGTGATCGCGCGCGGCCTCGACGCGGCCATCCACGAAGGCTACCGGCTCGGCTGCCGGATCTAGGAATGGCTTTGACTCGGCACTTTGCTGCATCTTTACACGTCCCCATGGCGTGTATACAGTATCCGCAGTACAGGGCTGATATCCCCAATTCTTCCCTTAGCGGAGGACCTTCCGTGGTCACGTCCATCAAGCCGCTCCAACGTCCCCTCGCCCTCGGCGACCAGGTCTACCAGACGCTCCGCGCCCACCTGCGCGACGGCACCATCGTCTCGGGACAGCCGCTGCAGGAAGTCCAGCTGGCGGAAAAACTCGGCGTCTCCCGCACGCCGGTGCGCGAAGCGCTGACGCGTCTGGCCAGCGAAGGTCTGCTCGCCTCGGACGGACGCAGCTTCGTCGTGCCGGCGCTGACCCTGACCGACGTCGACGACATCTACGAAGTGCGCTTCCTCATCGAGCCGGCCGCGCTGCGCCGCGTCGCCGAGTTCACGACCGATGCGGCCGTCCGCGCACCGATCGACGAAGCACTTGCCGCCGCTGCAGTCGCCTACAAGGGCAACGACGCCGACGCCTTCCGCGAGGCCAATATCCGCTTCCGCAACGCCTGGATTGCGCTGGTGCCGAACCGCCGCCTGGTGCGCGCCATCGAGCAGTATGCCGACCACATGATGCGCATCCGCGCCCTGACGCTGGGCGACCCGAAGATCCGCAACATCGTGCTGAAAGGCCTCAAGCGCATCGCCGAGGCGCTGGCAGCCGGCGACGGCGATGCCGCGGCCGCGGCCATGCGCGACCACCTGGGTGAAGCGAAACGCTGCTTCATCGCCGCCACCGGGCTGGACAAGCCAGCCACCGAATAAGGATTCCAACAGTGACTTACAAGGCCGAAATCCCCTACGGCGCCTACTGGAGCACGCCCTTCGCGCGCTGGCAGGGCAGCTTCGCCAACCTGCACAGCATCGAATTCGCCGCCCACGTAGCGAAGAACGAGCTGGCAAAGCGCAACATCGATCCGAAGCTGTTCGACTACGGCGCGCTCGGCTTCTCCGTGCCGCAGAAGCACGCCTTCTACGGCCTGCCCTGGCTCACAGGCCTGATCGGCGCCGGCCAGGCCGGCGGCCCGACGCTGATGCAGGCCTGCGCCACCGGCGTGCGCACCCTGCTCGCGGCGGTGCAGGAAATAGAAGTCAGTCTCTGCAGTACGGCGCTGGTGATCAACTGCGACCGCACCTCCAACGGCCCGCACCTCTACTACCCGAACCCGAAGGGCCCGGGCGGCACCGGCAGCGCCGAGGACTGGGTGATGGACAACTTCGGCTGCGACCCGCTCGGCCGCCATTCCATGCTGCAGACGGCGGAGAACGTGGCGAAGAAGCACGGCATCGGCACCGCCGAACAGCACGAGGTGGTGCTGCGCCGCGAGGAACAGTACCGCCAGGCGCTGGACAACGGCGCGGCCTTCCTCAAGCGCTTCATGACCCTGCCCTTCGAGGTGCCGGCGCCGAATTTCAGGAAGACCGCCGGCACGATGGAAGGCGACGAGGGCATCAATCACTCCACGGCCGAGGGCCTCGCCAAGCTCAAGCCGGTGATGGAGGGCGGCACCGTCACCTTCGGCGGTCAGACGCATCCGGCCGACGGCAACGCCGGCATCGTCGTGACGACGGCGGCGAAGGCGCGCGAACTGTCGCGCGACCCGAAGATCGCCGTGCGCCTGCACGGCTTCGGCCTCGCCCGCGCCGCGCTCGCCCACATGCCCGAGGCTACCGTGCCGGCGGCGAAGCAGGCCCTCGAACAGGCCGGCAAGACGGTGAAGGACATGGCGGCGATCAAGACGCACAACCCCTTTGCCATCAACGACCTCTTCTTCGCGCGCGAGACCGGCGCCGACCTGAAGAACATGAACAATTTCGGCTGCTCCCTCGTCTGGGGCCATCCGCAGGCGCCGATGGGCACGCGCGCAATCATCGAATTGATCGAGGAACTGGCGCTGCGCGGCGGCGGCTGGGGCCTGTTCACCGGCTGCGCCGCCGGCGACACGGCGATGGCGGTGGTGCTGGAGGTTTGCGACGCATAGCCGTAGGTCGGGCTTCAGCCCGATGACCGCAGGAAATCCCTGTGGGACAACAGCGGCCAAAGTCGGCCTGAAGGCCGACCTACAGGAACAACGGAGGATGAGGATGGACATTTCCGAGTGGATCGGCCGGCACGCGGTGGCAACGCCCGCGAAGACCGCCATCCGCTATGGCGGCCGCGACCTCAGTTACCGGGATTTCGCGGACCTGGTCGACCGCACGGCCGCGGCCCTCGCCGCAGCGGGCGTGCGCCGCGGCGGCTGCGCGGCCTTCCTCGGCTGCAACAGCCCGGAAATGCTCGCCCTGTTCTTCGCCTGCGCCCGCCTCGGCGCCCTCTTCATGCCGCTCAACTGGCGCCTGGCCGGCCCCGAGCACCAGCAGATGCTCGACGACTGCCCGCCGGGCGTGCTGGTGGTGGAGGCGCCCTTCCTCGCCCAGACGGACGCCTACCGCAAGGAACTCGGCGCCATGAGGCTCGTTGCCCTCGGCAGCGGCGCAGCGGGCTGGCAGGCGTGGGAGGATTTTCTCGCTGCGGGCAGCGCGGTGCCGGCCGACCCGGCCGTCGGGCCGGACGCCCCGCTCCTCATCTGCTACACCTCCGGCTCGACCGGCAAGCCGAAAGGCGTCGTGCTCACCCAGGACGCCATCGCCTGCAACGCCGACAACAGCGCCGACATGCACGTCTTCTCGCCCGACGACCGCGTGCTGACCGTGCTGCCGCTGTTCCACGTCGGCGGCCTCAACATCCAGACCACGCCGGCCCTGCGCGCCGGCTGCACGCTGGTGCTGCATCCGCGCTTCGACCCCGAAGCGGCGCTGGAGGCCATCGAGCGCGAACGCATCACCCTGGTCCTCACCGTCCCTGCCGTGGTCGACATGATGATGGCCAGCCCGCGCTGGCCGTCCACCGATCTCTCCAGCCTGCGCATGATGAGCATCGGATCGAGCATCGTGCCCCTGCGCATGATCGAGGCCGTGCACGCCCGCGGCGTGCCGATGACCCAGGTCTACGGCGCCACCGAGACCTGCCCGATCGTCGCCTGCCTCAAGCGCGACGAGGCATACCGCAAGATCGGCTCGACCGGCCGCGCCGCCCTGCACTGCCGGCTGCGCATCGTCGGCAACGACGGCGCCGACCTGCCGCCGCGGCAGGCCGGCGAGATCCTCGTCCGGGGCCGCAACCTGTTTGCCGGATACTGGCGCAACCCCGAGGCGACCGCCGCCGCGATGGACAACGGCTGGTACCGCACGGGCGACATGGGCTGGCTGGACGACGAGGGCTTCCTCACCGTCGTCGGCCGTAAGAAGGAAATGATCATTTCCGGCGGCGAGAACATCTACCCCGCCGAACTCGAGAACGTGCTGGCCGAATGCGAGGACATCGCCGAGGCCGCCGTGATCGGCCGCAGCGATGCGCGCTGGGGCGAGATCGCCGTCGCCGTCGTCGTGCCGAAGTCCGGACGCCGGCCCTCGGCCGACGACATCCTCAAGCTGTTCGACGGCCGGCTGGCCCGCTACAAGCACCCCAAGGACGTGCTCTTCGTCGGCGAGCTGCCGAAGACCGCCCTCGGCAAGATCCGCAAGGAAGAACTGCGCCAGATGGTCCTGCGCATACCGGTAGCCTGACAATGAATCCGCATGACATGGATCGCCACTTGACTCGTCATTCCCGCGCAAGCGGGAATCCAGAAGCCGCCTGGATTCCGGGTTCCGCGGCGCGGCCCCGGAATGACGGTGCTTTCTTCGCCGGACTTTCGAATCCACAAAGGATGGAGCCCACATGGCATTAAAGATCGGAATCGACGTCGGCGGCACATTCACCGACTTCGTCGTCACCCGCGACGGCGCCGAGCCGGCGATCTTCAAATCGCTGTCGACCCCCGCCGACCCGTCCATCGCCGTGGTGAACGGCCTCACCGACATCGCCGCGGCGCAGAACCCGCCGCTGACGCTGGAGGCCTTCGCCGCCACCATCGACACCATCGTGCACGGCACCACGGTGACGACCAACGCCACCCTGACCGGCACCGGCGCGAAATGCGGCCTGCTCACCACCGAGGGCGTAAGGGACGCGCTGGAGATGCGCCGCGGCATCCGCGAGGAGCAGTACAACAACCGCTACACCAACGTGAAGCCGCTGGTGCCGCGCTACCTGCGCGCCGGCATCAAGGGCCGCCTCGACCGCGCCGGCCGCGAGGTGGCGCCGCTCGATCTGGAGCAGGTGCGCCAGTCCATCGCCCTCTTCAAGCAGGAAGGCGTGCAGGCGGTGTCGATCTGCTTCATGAACTCCTTCGCCAATCCGGCGCACGAGCAGGCGGCGGCGGAACTGGTGCGCAAGGAAATGCCCGGCACCTATCTTTCCGTGTCGACAGACCTGCTGCCCTCGATCCGCTTCTACGAGCGCATCAGCACCACCGCGCTGAACTCCTACGTCGGCCCCAAGCTCAACCATTACCTCGACCAGCTCGTCGGCCGTCTCAAGGGCATCGGTTTCCACGGCCTGCTGCTCATCATGCAGTCCAACGGCGGCGTCATCTCGCCGCAACTGGCGCGGGAAAAGGCGGCGCTGACCCTGCTCTCCGGCCCCGCCGGCGGCCCCGGCGCGGGACTCTTCTACGTCCGTCCGCACGGCCAGAACAAGTGCATCACCACCGACATGGGCGGCACCAGCTTCGAGGCCTCGGTGGCCGTCGACGCCCCCATGATCAAGAACGACGGCGAGATCGCCCGCCACAAGATCGCCCTGCCCATGCTCGACATCCACACCATCGGCGCGGGCGGCGGCTCGATCGGCTGGCTCGACGAGGGCGGCATGCTGCGCATGGGCCCGCAGAGCGCCGGCGCCGATCCCGGCCCGGCCTGCTACGGCAAGGGCGGCACCCTGCCCGCCACCACCGACGCCAACGTCGTGCTCGGCTACCTCGATGCCGACTTCTTCGCCGGCGGGAAAATGAAGCTCGACGTCGCCGCGGCGCGCCGGGCCATCGAGACGCACATCGCGAAGCCGATGGGCCTCTCCGTCGAGGAGGCCGCCGCCGGCATGTACCGCGTCGCCTGCAACAACATGGCGCAGGGCGTGCGCGAAGTGACCATCAAGCGCGGCTTCGATCCGCGCGAGTTCCCCTTCATCCCGGCCGGCGGCGCCGGCCCGATCCATTCCTGCCTGATCTGCGAGGAGCTGGAGATCCCCTTCCAGATTGTGCCGCGCGAATCCTCCGTGCTGTGCGCCTTCGGCATGCTGATGAGCGAGCTCAAGCACGACTTCGTGCGCACTTTCGTCGCCCGCCTGGAGGCCATCGACTGGCCGCGTCTGACGAAGATGATCGACGAGATGTCGGCCGAAGGCGCCCGCCAATTGACCGAGGAGCGGATTCCCGACAGCCGCCGGCGCAACGACATCAAGTTCGACTGCCGCTACATCAAGCAGTACCACGAGGTGTCCTTCCTCGTGCGGCGCGAACTGATCGACCGGCGCGACGTCGCCGGCATCGCCCGCGCCTTCCACGACGAGCACAACCGCCTCTACGGCTACTCGCTGGAGCAGGAAAACGCGCCGATCGAGATCATCAACGTGCGCGTGCAGGCGATCGGCTTCACCGACAAGCCGACCTACCGCGAGGAGGCCTGGGCCGGCGCCGACGCAACAAACGCCCTTAAGGGCCGCCGCAGCGTTTACATCCCGGAAACCAAGACTTTCCGCGAGATTCCGGTCTACGACGGCCACAAAATGCGCCACGGCAACCGCATCGACGGCCCGGCCATGATCGAGCAGGAGACCACCGCCATCTTCGTCAGCGCATCCTTCGACTGCGCGGTGGATGCCCTCGGCTCCTTCGCCCTCTATCGCAAGGGACGCGAAGACCTGTGTAGGTCGGGCTTCAGCCCGACGACGGCGACGGAACCTGCGATGGTGTCCCACAGGGATTTCCTGCGGTCATCGGGCTGAAGCCCGACCTACAAGTGAGGCCAAACATGAGCACGAAGATCGACCCCATCCTGCTGTCCGTCTACGCGCGGACCTTCAAGTCCATCACAGACGAGATGAGCATCTCGATGGAGCAGACCACCCGTTCGCCCATCCTGTGCGAGGCCAAGGACTACGTCACCGGCCTCTACGACGCCGACGGCAACATGCTGGAACAGACCGAGAACCTGCCCATCCTCGCCTTCTCGCTGGCGCCGGTGTGCAAGTACATCAAGGAATATTTCGGCGACGAGATCTACCCCGGCGACGTCATCTTCCACAACGACGTCTTCAGCCTGGGCAACCAGAACAACGACGTCGCCGCCTTCAAGCCGGTTTTCCTCGACGACAGGCTGGTGGCGTGGACGGCGGTCAAGGGCCACCAGGCCGACATCGGCGGCAACGTGGCGGGCGGCTACAACCCGAACGCCGTCGAGGTCTGGCAGGAGGCCCTGCGCATCCCGCCGGTGAAGGTGGTGGAAAAAGGCAAGCTGCGCAAGGACGTGTGGAACCTGATTTTCGCCAACGTCAGGCTGGACATCGTGCAGCACGACATGAAGGCCGAGATGGGCGCCTGCACCGTCGGCGAACGCCGCCTGCTCGAACTGCTGCGCAAGTACGGTGTCGACAGCTACGAAGCGCACAAGCAGGCGCTGTTCGATGCCACGCGCAGGATGATGGAAGCCGAGATCGCCAAGATTCCGAACGGCAGCTACTCGGGCGAAGGCTACGTCTATTACGACGGCCGCTTCGTCGGCTCGAAGTACACCATACGCGTGGACATCGAGGTGAAGGACAAGCACATCAAGTTCGACTACTCGCGCACCGACGCCCAGACCAACGGCTTCGTGAACGGCACCTTCACCTCCAGCGCCTCGGCCACCATCCTCACCCTGCTGCAGATGGTCAATCCGGACATCCCGCACAACGAGGGCATGGTGCAGCCGATCGAGATCGTGATTCCCGAGGGCACCCTCCTCAACGCCGCCTATCCGAAGGCCACCACCTTCGGCAACCACCTCTGTCCGCCCAACGCCGACGCCATCCAGCGCGCGCTGGGGCCGGTGATGCCGGACCGCGTCACGGCCGGCTGGAACAACCTGCTCGCCTCGCTCACCACCGGCATCGATCCGCGCACCAACGAAAAGTACGTGGACATCGGCTTCATGGGTCTCAAGGGCGGTTCCGGCGCCATGCGCGGCACCGACGGCTACGACCACATCGGCATGATCGACGCCTCGGGCGGCGTGCTCGACCAGGACTATGAGATGTTCGAGCAGCAGACGCCGCACACCCTGATCAGGCACGAACTGCTGCCCGATTCCGCCGGCGCCGGGGAATGGCGCGGCGGCCTCGGCGTGGAAACGATTTTCGAGATCGGTTCCGAGGACACCCAGCTCGTCACCTTCGGCGATGGCGACTTCGAGCCGGCCTTCGGCCTCTTCGGCGGCAAGGATGCCGGCCTCAACTTCATCCGCCTGCGCTACCCGGACGGCAGCACCGTCGTGCCGAAGAACAAGGACCTCATCACCGGCGTGCCGAAAGGCACGGTGTACCACCAGGTGGCGAGCGGCGGCGGCGGCTACGGAGACCCGAAAAAACGCAACCGCAAGACGCTTGCCGAAGAAGTTCGCAACGGCGTCATCTCGAAAAAGGCGGCGATGCGCGATTACGGCATGACGGAATCGGACTTGGGACAATGAAAAAGCAACCGCTCTTGACGCAAAGATCGCAAAGGCGCAAAGGACGCAAAGAAATGCGTTTTTTTGCCTGGTCCTTCTTTGCGATCTTTGCGCCTTTGCGCCCTTTGCGTTGAAAGAGGTTTCATGAATTTCGATCTCACCGACGAGCAGCGCCAGATCCGCGACACCTTCGCGCGCTTCTGCGACGAGCGTATCGCGCCGCAGGCGGCGGCGCTGGACGAGGCGCGCGCCTTTCCGCGCGCCCTCTTCCAGGAACTGGCCGACCTCGGCTTCTTCGGCATGCGCTACCCGGAGGACGTCGGCGGCTCCGGCCTCGCCCTTACCGAGTTCGCCCTCGCCCTGGCCGAAATCGCGCGCGGCTCGATGTCGCTCGCCGGCGCGGTGGCCATGCAGTCGCTGATGGGCAGCAAGTTCCTGCACATGCTCGGCAACGCCGACATCATCGAGCGCCTGTTCAAGCCGGCGCTGCGCGGCGAGAAGATCGGCGCCATCTGCATGACCGAGCCGAACGCCGGCTCCGACCTCGACTCCATCGCCACCACGGCGAAGAAGGTCGATGGCGGCTATGTCATCAACGGCCAGAAGACATGGATCACCTCGGCGCCGGTGGCCGACTTCTTCACCGTCTTCGCCAGGGCCGGCGAGGAGAAGAAGCTCACCATCTTCCTCGTCGAGAAAAGTTTCAAGGGACTCATCGTCGGCCGCGAGATCCACAAGATGGGCGTCTGGGCCCTGCCCACCTCGGAAGTCGCCTTCGACGAGTGCTTCGTGCCGGACAGCCACCGCCTTTCGCAGGCCGAAGGCGACGGCGAGGGCCACCTGCGCAAGACCCTGGCGGAAATCCGCATCATCACCGGCGCCATGGGCCTCGGCGTGGCGCAGGCCGCGCTTGACGAGGCGGTGCGCTACGCCGCCGAGCGCAAGCAGTTCGGCAAGCCGATCAACCGCTTCCAGGCCATCCAGTTCAAGCTGGCCGAGATGGCGACCGACCTGGAGGCGGCCCGGCACCTGGTGTATTACGCCGCCTGGCTGCGCGACGCCGGCCGGCCGCACCACAAGGAAGCCGCCATGGCCAAGCTGAATGCCACCGAGGCCGCCGCGCGCATCTGCGACCAGGCCGCCCGCGTGCTCGCCTCCTACGGCTACGCCATGGAGTACCCGGTGCAGCGCTATCTGCGCGACGTGCGCTTCACACTGATCGGCGGCGGCACCAGCGAGATTCTGAAACTCATCATTGCCAAGGAAGTTTCTTCATGAGCGCCGAAAAGTCAGTCTCCACAATACGGCGAATCAAGGTCCTGCTAGCCAAGCCCGGCCTCGACGGCCACGACCAGGGCGCCAAGGTCGTCGTGCGCGCGCTCATGGACGCCGGCATGGAGGTCATCTACACCGGCCTGCGCCAGACGCCGGAAGCCATCGCGCGCATGGCGCTCGACGAGGACGTCGACGTCATCGCCCTGTCCAGCCTGGCCGGCTCGCACATCCCCTTCTGCACCAAGCTGAAGCCGCTGCTGGAAGCCAACCACCTGCAGGACAAGCTGTGGGTGATCGGCGGCAACCTGCCGGCGCAGGACCACGACGCCCTGCGCCAGCTCGGCTTCGCCGGCATCTTCCCGACGGGCAGCAAGTTCGACGCCATCGTCGACTACATCCGGGAGCATGTGAAATGAATTTGAAAGGCATTAGCCGCGGATTACGCGGATTTACGCGGATTGGAAAACAGCCAAGCCAAACCGGAGCTGTCCATTTCTCAAATCCGCGTTCATCCGCGTTCATCCGCGGCAAAAAGGGGTTTGCAACATGAACGATCGCGCCAAGGATGAATTGAAGCCGATCACCAACGAGTCGGGCATCGAGGTCAAGCCGCTGTACACGGCGGTGGACGTCGAGAAGAGCGGCGGCCTGTCGATGCTCGGCCAGCCGGGCGAATACCCCTTCACCCGCGGCATCCACCGCCTGATGTACCGCAAGCAGCCGTGGACCATGCGCCAGTACGCCGGCTTCGGCAACCCGGCCGACACCAACCAGCGCTTCAAGTACCTCATCGCCAACGGGCAGACCGGCCTCAACGTCGCCTTCGACCTGCCGACGCAGATCGGCCTCGATTCCGACGACCCCTTGGCCTCCGGCGAGATCGGCCGCGTCGGCATGTCGGTGGACACCCTGCGCGACTTCGAAATCGCCTTCGACGGCATCGACCTGAACAAGATCACCGTCTCGCTCACCATCAACGGCGCGGCGGCCATCCTCATCGCCATGTACCTGGCGATGGCGGAAAAGCGCGGCTACGACGTCAAGCAATTGCGCGGCACGGCGCAGAACGACATCCTCAAGGAGTTCATCGGCCGCGGCACCTGGATCTTCCCGGTCGAGCCCTCCATCCGCCTGGTCGGCGACACCATCGAGTACTGCGCCGAACACGCGCCGAAGTACAGCCCCGTCTCGGTGTGCGGCTACCACATCCGCGAATCCGGCGCCAACCCGGCGCAGGAGATGGCCTACGCCTTCTGCATCGCCAAGGCCTACGCCGACGACGTCATCAAGCGCGGCCTGGCCGTCGACGAGTTCGCCGGGCGCCTGTCCTACAACTTCAACATCTTCGGCAACCTCTTCGAGCAGGTGGCCAAGTTCCGTGCCGGCCGCGGCCTGTGGGCGAAAATCATGAAGGAGCAGTACGGCGCCGAGAAGCCCGGCTCGATGTGGCTGCGCATGATCGCCGCCGGCGGCGGCGGCGGACTGACGTTCGAGCAGCCCGAGGTGAACATCGTGCGCGGCGCCTACTACGCGCTGATCTCGGCCCTGTCCGGCACGCAGACCATGGCGCTGTGCTCCTACGACGAGGCCTACACCATCCCCACCGAGTACTCGGCGCGCATCTCGCTGCGCACCATGCAGCTGCTGATCGAGGAAATGGGCCTGACCGAGACGGTCGACCCGCTGGGCGGCTCGTTCTACGTCGAGACCCTGACCAACCAGATGCGGCAGAAGATGGAAGAGATCATGGCCGAGGTCGATGCCCAGGGCGGCATCGTCAAGCTCGTCTCCGAGGGCGCCATCCAGTCCAAGGTCTCCGCCCAGGCCTACCGGATGCAGCGCGACATCGAGTCGGGCAAGTTCCGCAAGGTCGGCGTCAACTGCTACCGCAACGAAAAGGAGGAGGAGCACCCGGTCGAGTTCCACCCCTACAACGAGAAGGACACGCGGGTGCAGATCGCCGGCCTCAACAAGATCCGCGCCGAGCGCGACCAGGCCAGGGTGACGCAGGCGCTGGCGCGACTTTCCGCCGATGCCACTTCGGGCCGCAACGTCATGCCGGCCCTGGTCGAAGCCGTCAAGGCCTATGCCAGCGTCGGCGAAATGACCAATGAACTCGTGAAAATATTCGGCCGCTACCAGGAGCCGATAAGGTTTTAGCGATGGAAACCGCTTTCAACACAGAGATCACAGAGGCACAGAGGGCACAGAGAAAGCTTTTTAATATTTCTTCGTGGGTTTCTCTGTGTTCTCTGTGCCTCTGTGTCCTCTGTGTTAATAGCGTTTGTCTTTAGGGTATGAAATGACCGCACTCGACAATTACATAGCTCCCACCAGCCTGGAACAGGCGGTGGAGCAGCTGCAGGAACTCGGCGAGGTGACCATCCTCGCCGGCGGCACCGACCTGATGCCGCAGGCCAACGCGGGGCGCGTGAAATTCAAGCGCACCCTGATGAACATCCGCCGCATCCCGGAGCTGCGCGGCATTGTCCGCGAGGACGGCGAAATCCGCATCGGTGCGCTGACCACCATCGCCGAGATCATGGCGCACCCGCTGGTGAGCGAGCACCTGCCGCTCCTCGTCTCCACCGGCGACCATTTCGCCAGCGGCCAGATCCGCAACGCCGCCACCCTCGGCGGCAACATCTGCAACGCCTCGCCCGCCGGCGACACGCTGGTGCCGCTGATGGTGCTCGGCGCCAGCGTCGAGCTCGCCTCGAAGCCCGACGACAAGCTGTTCCGCCGCAGCATGCCGCTGCCGGAGTTCTTCGTCGGCCCCGGCAAGACACGGCTCGCCCCGGCCGAGCTGCTCACCGCCGTGCGCATTCCGATCCCGCCGAAGGGCTTCGTCGCGCGCTTCCACAAGTTCGGCACGCGTCCGGCGCTGGACATCTCGGCGATCTCCATCGGCGTCGCCGGCGTGCTCAAGGACGGCAAGCTGAGCCAGGTGCGCGTCGCCTTCGGCGCCGTGGCGCCGACGCCGGTCTGCGGCTGCGCCACCGAGGAGGCGCTGGAAGGCAAAAAGCTCGACGCCGCCACCATCGACGCCGCCGCCCAGGCGGCGCAGGACGAAGTGCATCCCATCTCCGACGTGCGCGCCAGCGCCTGGTACCGCAAGGAGATGATCCACAACATGACGAGAAGGATCCTCGAAGATGTCGCAGCAAACCATTGACTTCACCCTCAACGGCGTGCCGACCCGCGTGTCGGTGCCCGTGCAGATGAGCGCCCTGGAGATGATCCGCAACGTCGCCGGCCTGACCGGCACCAAGTACGGCTGCGGCGAGGGCGAATGCGGCGCCTGCACCATCCTGCTCGACGGCGTCTCCCTGAATTCCTGCCTGCTCTTCGCCGTCGAGTGCGACGGCCGCGCGGTCACCACCATCGAGGGCCTGGCCGCCGATCCGGTCGGCCTGCGCATCGAGAAGGCCTTCGTCGATGCCGGCGCGGTGCAGTGCGGCTTCTGCACGCCGGGCATGGTGATGCAGGCCAAACAATTGCTCGAACAGAACCCGCACCCGAGCCGCGAGGAAATCCAGCGCGGCATCGAGGGCAACCTGTGCCGCTGCACCGGCTACGTCAAGATCGTCGACGCGATTGAGGCTGCGAGCAAGGAGTAAAAACCATTTGCCGCGGATTTCGCGGATGAACGCGGATTTCTTCAGGTCTGGTTTATCCGCGTAAATCCGCGTAATCCGCGGCCAAAGAATGCTTTTAAGGACAGACTGAAATGCCAGAAGCCATCCAGAAAGACACTCTCATCGGCAAGCGCATCACCAAGCTCGATGCGCCCGAGAAGGCCGGCGGCAAGACGCGCTACATCCAGGACCTCGACGTGCAGGGCCAGCTCTACGGCAAGATCCTGCGCTCGTCCCGGGTGCACGCGAAGATCAAGAGCATCGACACCTCGGCGGCGAAGGCGCTGTCCGGCGTGCACGCCGTGATCACCGCCGCCGACGTGCCTTACCAGCGCCCGATCGGCGTCGCCAAGGACCACTTTCCGCTGAAGACCGACCGCGTGCGCAGCCTGCGCGACGAGATCGCCGCCGTGGCGGCGGAATCCGAGGCCATTGCGGAAGCCGCGCTGAAGCTGATCAGGGTCGAGTACGAGGATCTGCCGGTGCTCGCCGACCCGAACGAGTCGCTCAAGCCGGGCGCGCCGCTGATCCATCCCGAGCCGCACGGCGCGACGGCCAAGCACGACCACCTCAAGCAGGCGCAGGGCATCGCCTACGCCGGCAAGCCCGACAACATCGCCATGGTCTTCGACTACGCGCAGGGCGACGTGGCGGCGGGCGAGCGCGAATCCGACGTGGTGTTCGAGGACACCTTCCACCTGCACTACGTCACGCACTGCTGCATGGGGGTGTCCGGCATCATCGCCGAGTTCGACTCCTCCGGGAACCTGCTGATGTATTCCAACACCCAGGTGCCCTTCCTGCACAAGCGCGAGTTCGCCGAGATCCTCGCCATGGACCCGGCGCGCATCCGCATCATCCAGCCGCCCATCGGCGGCGGCTTCGGCTCCAAGCTCGACATCTATCCCTTCGAGCCGATCACGGTGTTCCTCGCCAGGGCCACCGGACGGCCGGTCAAGCTGATATTTACGCGGGAGGAGGAGTTCCTCGCCTCGCCGACGCGCCAGCCGGTGATCCTCACCCTGCGCTCCGGCTGCAAAAAGGACGGCACGCTGACTTTCCGCACCGTCAGCACCCTGCACGACAACGGCGCCTACACCTCGTGGGGCGCAACGACGCCCTTCGTCATGATGCAGACGATCTCGTCGCTCTACCGCGTGCCGCACTGCCTCTACCACACCAAGGCGGTGTACACGAACAACCCCTACGCCGGCTCCTTCCGCGGCTACGGCAACCTGCAGGCCACCTTCGCCGTCGAGCAGCACATGGACATGATGGCCGAGGCCATCGGCATGGACCCGCTCGCCTTCCGCCTGAAGAACGCGCAGGACCCCGGCGAGGTGACGCCGCAGGGCATGCACTTCAAGAGCTGCGGCCTGAAGGAATGCCTGACGACCGCCGCCGAGGCGAGCGGCTTTCTGGCGAAAGCCGGAGCCAACCGCGCCAATCGCGACAAGCCCGGCCGCTTCAAGCACGGCATCGGCATCGCCTCGATGCTGCACGTCGGCGGCGGCGCCAAGATCTACCCGTCGGACGGCTGCGGCACCATCCTCAAGATGGACGACTTCGGCTCGGTGACGCTGATCACCGGCGCCTCCGAAATCGGCCAGGGTTCGGAAACGGTGCTGGCGCAGCTCGTCTGCGAGGAGCTCGGGCTGCCGCTCTCCGCCGTGCGCGTCATCAACAACGACACCGAGATCACGCCGTGGGACGTCGGCGTGCACGCCTCGCGCACCACCTTCATCGCCGGCAACTCGGCCATAGGCGCGGCGAAGAAGGCGCGCGGCAAGATCCTCGCCGCCGCCGGCAAGATGGCCGACCTGAATCCGGACGAACTCGACCTGCGCGGCGGCCACATCGTCGAGGCGAAGAGCGGCAAGGTGGTGATGACGCTGGCCAAGCTGCTGCGCCAGCTGCACTTCAGCGACAAGGCCGAGCTGGTGATGACCTCCTTCTACTACGAGCCGCCGTCGAAGCACCAGGACAAGCACTTCAAGGGCGACGTCTCCGCCGCCTACGCCTGGGCGACGCAGGTGGTCGAGGTCGAGGTGGACACCGACACCGGCATCGTCCGCCTGCTCAAGGTCACCGGCGCCCACGACGTCGGCCGCGTGCTCAACCGCCTCGGCATCGAGGGCCAGATCGAGGGCGGCATCGTCATGGGCCAGGGCTACGCGCTGACCGAGGAACTGTTGGTGGAGAACGGCGTGGTGAGGAACCCCGGCTTCCGCGACTACAAGCTGGTCACCGCGCCGGAGATCCCCGAGATGGACGTGCGCTTCATCGAGACCATGGACGGCGAAGGCCCGCAGGGCGCCAAGGGCGTCGGCGAGGCGCCGGCCATCTGCATCGCCGCCGCCACCGCCAACGCCATCGAGAACGCCACCGGCGTGCGCATCATGGCGCTGCCGTTTACGCCGGAGAAGGTTTACCGGGCGTTAAAGGCAAAAGGGCAACACCATTAACCACAGAGGCACAGAGACACAGAGAACTGCAAATGAAAAAAAAACCGACTTTGTTCTTGTCTTTCTCTGTGCCTCTGTGTCTCTGTGGTGAAAGGTTTTGAATTGAAATGAAACGCAGAACCGTATTATCGATGGAGCAGGCGCTGTCCCTGCCCTACGCCACGCTGCGCTTCGCGCAGCTCGGCTGGCGCGTCATCCGCATCGAGTCGACGCCGGCCGGCGACGGCCTGCCGGGCGACCCGAACCGCTATATCGGCGGCAAGGTGCTCGACGACGACCGCCGCAGCTACTTCATCGCGCCCAACGTCGGCAAGGAAGCCATCGCCCTCAACCTGAAGGATCCTCAGGGCCAGGCCCTGCTGCGCAAGCTGCTGGTCGATCTGAATGTCGACGTCTTCTGCTGCAACACCGTACCGCGCCGCTACAAGCAGCTCGGCATCGACTACGAGACGCTGTCCGCCGCCAAGCCGGATCTCATCTGGGCCGGCATCTCGGCCATGGGCCCGGAGTATCCCGACGCGCCCGGCTACGACCCGGTGATCCAGGCCATGGCCGGCTACATGGAACTGACCGGCCCGGCCGACGGCCCGCCGACGCTCTCCGGCGTGCCGCTGGTCGATCTCAAGGCCGGCGACGAGGTCTACGCCAACGTGATGCTGGCGCTGGCCGAGCGCGCCGAGACCGGCCGCGGCATGCGCATCGACGTCTCCATGCTGCAGGCGGCCGCTTCCTGGCTGATCACCACCCTGCCACTGCTCGACTTCGGCTGCCAGCCGAACGAGATCACCCGCTGCGGCAACGAGCACCGCAAGTTCATTCCGACCAACGTCTACCCGACTTCAGACGGCTTCATCTACATGGCCATCGGCAGCGACGTGCAGTGGAAGCGCCTGACCGAGCTGCCGAAGTTCGCCGCGGTCGGCAATCCGGTGCGCGTCACCAACGAAGGCCGTCATCAGGAGCGCGAAGCCATCCACCGCGACATGGCGGCGGCGACGCGGCAACACACCACGGCCGAGATCGCCGCGGATTTCCGCCAGGCCACCATCCCGCACGCGCCCATCCACGACATCCCCGCCGTGCGCCAGCTCGACGCCGTATCCAGCAGACTGACTTTGACGCGCATGCCAGGAGGCAAGCCGGTGCGCATGCAGCCGATGGCGGTGGACCTTCCCGCCGTGTCCCAGGAACTGACTTTCCCGCCGAAGTACGGCGAGCATACCCGCGCCGTGCTGAAGGAAGCCGGCTGCAGTGCCGAGGAAATCGCCCGGCTCGGACAGGAACGCATCATTGCCTGACATGAACGAACAGCAATCAAACTACTTCGTCGTCCCCGCGAAAGCGGGGACCCAGAACTTCTGGATTCCCGCTTTCGCGGGAATGACGGTACTGACCTTGACCTCTTTTCCATGACCACCGCCAATCCCCTCCTGCAAACACCATCCCGCCCCCTGCCGAAGCACGTCGCCATCATCGGCGCCGGCACCATCGGCCCGGACATCGGCTATTACCTGAAGAGCGCCCTGCCGCAGATCCGCCTGACCCTCGTCGACATCAACCAGGCTGCGATCGACAAGGCCCTGCAGCGCTGTCAGGATTACGCGAAAAAGGCCGTCGCCAAGGGCAAGATGAGCGAGCAGCACGCCGCCGCCGTCATCGCCAACATCTCGGGCACGCAGGATTACGCCCAGCTCGCCGACTGCGACTGGGTCATCGAGGCGGCGACGGAAAACATGGCGCTGAAGCGGCGCATCTTCGCCCAGGTGGAGGCCGTCGTGCGGCCGGATGCGCTGATCACCTCCAACACCAGTTCGCTGCCGGCGGAGCGCATTTTCGCCGAGCTGAAGCACAAGGCGCGCGCCACCGTCACCCACTTCTTCGCGCCGGCCTGGCGCAATCCGGCGGTGGAAGTCATCGCCTGGGAGAAGACCGACCCGGCGGTGGTCGACTACCTGCGCTGGCTGTTCTGCATCACCGGCAAGGTACCGCTGGTCACCGCCGACGCCGTCTGCTTCATGCTCGACCGCATCTTCGACAACTGGTGCAACGAGTCGGCTCTGCTGCTGGGGTGCGCCACCGCCGCCGAGGTGGACAGCGTGGCGGCGGAGTTCGTGCACGCCGGCCCCTTCTTCGTGCTCAACCTCGCCCGCGGCAACCCGATCATCACCGAGACCAACACCCTGCAGGCCGAGGAGGAAGGCGCGCACTACACGCCCGCGCCGGTCTTCCGCTCGGTGGATACCTGGCTCACCGTGCCGCCCGGCAAGCGCGTCGACGTCGCCCCGGAGACGGCCGCGGCCATCCGCGACCGCCTGCTTGGCATCCTCTTCTCGCAGTCGGTGGACATCCTTGACCGTTCCATCGGCGAGCCGGCCGACCTCGACCTCGGCTGCCGCACCGCGCTGGGCTTCAAAAAGGGCCCGCTGGAACTGATGCGCGACCTCGGCGAAGCGGAAACCCGTCGCATCCTCGACCGCCTCGCCGCCGAGCGCCCCGGCATGCCCATGCCGAAGCGTCCGCTCCCCGCCTACCAGGACTTCTGGCGCCACGTGCTGGTCGACGACGTGGACGGCGTCAAGGTCATCACCCTGCGCCGTCCCGAGGCGATGAACGCCCTGCACGACGGGCTGACCGACGAGGTGCTCGCCGTCATCCGCAAGTTCGAATCCGATCCGGCCGTGAAGGGCTTCGTCCTCGCCGGCTACGGCGCGCGCGCCTTCTGCGCCGGCGCCGACATCGGCCGATTCCCCTCAATGCTCGGCGACGCTGAGGCCGCCACGCAGTACGCACGCGACTGCTCGCGCCTGCTGGTGCACCTCGACGCCATGAAGAAGCCGGTGGTCGCCGCGCTCAACGGCATGGCGCTCGGCGGCGGGCTGGAACTGGCCATGCGCTGCCACGGCATCGTCGCGCTGAAGGAGGCCTGGATGCAGTTGCCGGAGATCACCCTCGGCATCGTGCCGGGCATCGGCGCCATGGTCGTGCCCTACCGCCGCTGGCCGCAGGCGGCCGAGACGTTCCACGACATGCTGCGCCGCGCCGAGCGCCTGACGGCGCCGCGCGCCCGCGAACTGGGCGTGGTCGACGCCCTCGCCGACGACCTGCCCGGCCTCATCGCGCAGGCCGTCGCGCGCGTCACGACGCTGGCCGGCCGGCCTTCGGGCATTGCCCAGGGCCCGGTACCGCTGGCGCCGCTGGAACCGATCGCGCCGGCCGCCGCCAGCGGCCAGCCGCTGTCGAAGGAGATCATGGCCATCCTGGAGAACGCCGTGCGCGACGCCGCGAAGGCCGGCACGCTCGGCGAGGCGCTGGAGATCGGCTACCGCGCCTTCGGCGCCAGCGCCCTCACCGCCGCCGCGCGCGAGGGCATCGGCGCCTTCCAGGAAGGACGCAAGCCGGATTTCGGCAAAACGGCGTAGAAAACGGATTACAGTGAGAAGGTGTTAGCCATGCAAGTGCAGTTGAAGCGTTTTCATTCAAATCCAAAGGAGGAACGAACATGAAGACAAGAGCAATCACGGGCGTCCTGTCCGTCCTGGCGCTGGCCGCGTCGCTGTCTGCCCAGGCCCAGGTCAAGATCGGCGTCATCGCCTCGGCCACCGGGCCGACAGCCTTCGTCGGCATCCCGCAGAAGAACTCGGTGGCGATGCTGCCGAAGAAGGCCGGCAACCTCGACATCGAATACATCGTCTATGACGACGCCAGCGACTCTTCCCAGAGCGTGCAGCTGACCAAGAAGCTGCTCAGCGAGCACAGGATCGACGCGCTGATCGGCCCCTCCGGCTCGCCCAATGCCATGGGCGTGCAGCAGTTCCTCACCGAAGCGCAGACGCCGATGCTGGCGCCGGTCGGCACCACCGCCATCGTCCAGCCGATGGACGACAAGAAGCGCTGGACCTTCCGCACCCACCCGAGCGACGAGGTGATCGCCGACGGCATCATCGCCGCCATGACCAAGCGTGGCGTCAAGACGGTCGGCTTCATCGGCTTCAACGACCCCTACGGCGAGAGCTGGCACAAGACCTTCGCGCCGATGGCCGAGAAGGCCGGCATGAAGATCGTCGCCAACGAGCGCTATGCCCGGCAGGACACCAGCGTCACCGGCCAGGTGGCGAAGCTGATCGCCGCCAAGCCGGACGGGATCCTTGTTGCCGGCGTCGCCGCCGGCGCCGCGCTGCCGCACGGCCAACTGGTCGATGCCGGCTACAAGGGCACCATCTTCCACACCCACGGCTCCGCCTCGGGCGCCTTCATCCAGATCGGCGCCAAGAAGGTCGAGGGCGCCCTCGTCGTCGGCCCGCTGCTGCTCGTGCCGGAGGACATTCCCGACGGCGCCCCCACCAAGAAGGTGACCCTGGAGTACGTCACCGGCTACGAGAAGCAGTTCGGCAGCCGTCCGCCGATCTTCGGCGCCGGCACCTACGATGCCGGCCTGCTGCTGCTGCGCGCCATTCCCGAGGCCGCCAGGAAGGGCAAGCCCGGCACGCCGGAATTCCGCGCCGCGCTGCGCGACGCGCTGGAAGGCACCAAGGACATGGTCACCTCGCAGGGCGTGGTCACCATGTCGGCGACGGACCACTCCGGCTTCGACCATCGCGGCCGCGTGCTGGTCACCGTCAAGGACGGCAAGTTCGTGCTGGTGAAGGACTGAGAGAATTGCCGGGCCTGATGCGACCCAAGGCACCGGGCCCGTCATCCCCGCGAAAGCGGGGATCCACGACAGTTGGACGGCACTGGATTCCCGCTTTCGCGGGAATGACGGTGCCTATGGAGGACGCATGACGCTCGCCCAGGTCACTCTCGACGACAAGTACAGGCTCGACCACGGCCGGGTGTTTCTCACCGGCGTGCAGGCCCTGGCGCGGCTGCCCATGCTGCAGCACGCACGCGACCAGGCCGCCGGGCTGAACACCGCCGGCTACGTCTCCGGCTACCGCGGCTCGCCGCTCGGCGGACTCGATACCGCCCTGCATGACGCGCAACGCTTCCTCGCCGAGCACAACATCAAGTTCCAGCCGGGCGTGAACGAGGACCTCGCCGCCACCGCCATCTGGGGCACGCAGCAACTGCACCTGTTTCCCGACCCGCAGGTCGACGGCATCTTCGCCATGTGGTACGGCAAGGGGCCGGGCGTCGACCGCTGCGGCGACGTCTTCAAGCACGCCAACTACGCCGGCACGGCGAAGCACGGCGGCGTCCTGCTCATCGCCGGCGACGACCATTCGGCGCGCTCCTCCGCCGTGGCGCACCAGAGCGAGCACATGTTCTCCGCCTGCGGCATCCCGGTGCTGGCGCCGGCCGGCATCCAGGACTACCTCGACCTCGGCCTGCACGGCTGGGCCATGTCGCGCTATTCCGGCTGCTGGGTGGCGCTGAAGACCACCTCCGACACCGTCGAGAGCACCGCCTCCGTCGAGGTCGACCCGAACCGCGTCGTCATCCGCCTGCCCGAGGATTTCACCCTGCCGCCGGATGGCGTGAACATCCGCTGGCCCGATCCGCAGCTGGCGCAGGAACACCGCATGCAGGAATCCAAGGTGTATGCGGCCCTCGCCTACGCCCGCGCCAACCGCCTCAACTACCTGGTCTTCGACAGCCCGCGGCCGCGCCTCGGCATCATCGCCTGCGGCAAGGCCTACCTCGACGTGCGCCAGGCGCTCGACGACCTCGGCATCGACGCCGCGCTCGCCGCCGAGCTCGGCCTGCGCCTGTACAAGGTCGGCATGCCCTGGCCGCTGGAGGCCGACGGCGTGCGCCACTTCGCCGAAGGGCTGGAGGAGATCCTCGTCGTCGAGGAGAAGCGCCAGATCATCGAATACCAGTTGAAGGAGATGCTCTACAACTGGCGGGAAGACGTGCGCCCGCGCGTCGTCGGCAAGTTCGACGAGACCGGCGAGTGGCCGGCGCCGCACCACGCCTGGCTGCTGCCGCCGACGGCCGAGCTGACGCCGGCCATCGTCGCGCGCGCCATCGCCGCGCGCATCGCGCGCTTCCACACCTCGGAAAAGATCCGCGAGCGGCTGGCCTTCCTCGAAGCGAAAGACCAGGCGCTGGCCAAGCCCAAGCTGTCCCTGCTGCGCACGCCCTACTTCTGCCCGGGCTGCCCGCACAACCTGTCCACGCGCGTGCCGGAAGGCTCCTGCGCGCTGGGCGGCGTCGGCTGCCACCTGATGGCGGTGTGGATGGGGCGCAACACCGTCACCATCAGCCAGATGGGCGGCGAAGGCGCCACCTGGCTCGGCATGGCCGGACAATCGGGCACGCATCACGTCTTCGCCAACATGGGCGACGGCACTTATTACCACTCCGGCCTGCTCGCCATCCGCGCTGCGATTGCCGCCAACGTCAACATCACCTACAAGCTGCTCTACAACGACGCCGTGGCGATGACCGGCGGCCAGCCGGTGGATGGCCCGCTGACGGTGCCGCAGATCACCCGCCAGATCGAATCGGAAGGCGTCGCCCGCATCGTCGTGCTGGCCGACGACCCGGACAAGTACGGCGACAATGCCGGCTTCGCTTCAGGCATCGAGATCCTCCACCGCGACGAACTGGAGCGCGTCCAGCGCGAGCTGCGCGACGTCCCCGGCGTCACCGTGCTGGTGTACGACCAGACCTGCGCCGCCGAAAAGCGCCGCCGGCGCAAGCGCGGCAAATTCCCCGACCCCGCCGTGCGCGTCTTCATCAACGAACAGGTGTGCGAGGGCTGCGGCGACTGCAGCGCCAAGTCGAACTGCCTCTCCGTCGTGCCGGTCGAGACCGAGTTCGGCAGGAAGCGCGCCATCGACCAGTCCACCTGCAACAAGGACTACGCCTGCGTCTCCGGCTTCTGCCCGAGCATCCTCACCGTGCACGGCGGCCAGTTGCGGCGCGGCAAGGCGCTGCAGACTTCGGGCGGCGCTTTCGCCGATCTGCCCGAACCCGCGCTGCCCAGCCTGGAGAAGCCCTGCGGCATCCTCGTCGCCGGCGTCGGCGGCACCGGCGTGGTGACCATCGGCGCGCTGATCGGCATGGCCGCCCACCTCGAGGGCAAGGGCGTCTCGGTGCTCGACATGACCGGCCTCGCGCAAAAGGGCGGCGCCGTCATGTCGCACGTGCGCCTGGCCGAACGGCAGGACCAGCTCCACGCCACGCGCATCGCCACCGGCGAGGCCGACACCCTGCTCGGCTGCGACATCGTCGTCGCCGTCAGCAACGACGCCCTGGTCAAGACGCAGACCGGCCGCACCCGCGCCATCGTCAACACCGGCAAGGCCATCACCGGCGACTTCGTGCGCAATCCCGACCACCCCTTCCCGCTCGCCACCATGGAAGGCCAGATACGCGAATCGGTCGGCGACGGCTGCGCCGACCTCTTCGACGCCAGCCGCCTCGCCACGCTGCTGATGGGCCACTCCATCGGCACCAACATGTTCATGCTCGGCTACGCCTGGCAGAAGGGCCGCGTGCCGCTTTCTCGCGATGCCCTGATGCGCGCCATCGAGCTGAACGGCGTCGCCGTCGAGGACAACCAGGCGGCCTTCCTCTGGGGCCGTCGTGCCGCCCATGATCCGGTGGCCATCGAATACCTGGTCGCCGCCAGCGAGCCGGTGCTGCCGACGCACGAACTGTCGAAGAGTCTGGACGAAATCGTCGCCCGCCGCCGTGCCGTGCTGACTGACTTTCAGGACGCCGCCTACGCGCAGCGCTACGCCGCGCTGGTCGAACGCGTGCGCGCCGCCGAGACGGCCGCGCAGCCCGGCAGCGAGGCCTTGTCCGAGGCCGTCGCGCGCAACTACTTCAGGCTGCTCGCCTACAAGGACGAATACGAGGTGGCGCGCCTCTTCAGCGACGCGGAATTCGAGCGCACGCTGGCGTCCACCTTCGAGGGCGACTACCGCCTGCATTTCCACCTGGCGATTCCATTCATCAGCCGCAACGACCCGCATACCGGCATGCCGAAGAAATTCGCCTACGGGAGCTGGATGCGCCTGGCGATGAAGCCGCTGGCGAAGCTGAAATTCCTGCGCGGCACCGCCTTCGACCCGTTCGGCCGCAGCGAGGAGCGCCGCATGGAGCGCGCCCTCATCGGCGAATACGAGAAGACGGTTGAGGCGCTGCTGGCCGGCCTGCGCGCCGACAATCTGTCTGCCGCCGCCGAGATCGCACGCCTGCCGGAGACCATCCGCGGCTACGGCCCGATCAAGCTGCGCAATGCCGCCGCGGCGCGGACGAAGCAGGCCGAACTGATGGAACGCTATAGTCAGTCCCCGCAGCACGCCGAGACGGCGGCTGCGGCTGCCTGATGTCCCCCGTCATTCCCGCGCAAGCGGGAATCCATGGGTCCCCGCTTGCGCGGGGACGACGAACATTTCAGCGCGATGTCGGTGGAGGCGGAGGCGGATACTGCGGCGAGACGGAAGGCGTGACCGGCTCGGCGGCGCGCTGGCGCTCCGGCGTGTAATAGCCCGACACCGGCACGCGATGTCCCTTGGTATACATGCACTGGATGAAGGCGTTGTCGTAGCGGCGCTGCGCTTCGTACCCTGAAACCCGCGCCGTCCCGGCGCCATGCATGCTGCCCACGATGAGGCCGGCGCCGGCGCCCGTCCCGGCGCCATGCCGACCGCCGATGGCGGCGCCGGCCACTGCGCCGATCGTCGCGCCCAGCGCCGCGCTGCGCACGGCGGCACTGTCCGCCGCGCCCTCGGCGGACAGCCCGGTCTGGTCGGCGGCGTACTGACGGCACTGTGCGTCGTCCTGGCGGAACTGCTCGAAGCTCATGCCCGTACCCGGCATCACCAGCACGCTCGGCCCGTCCGGCATCGAAACGCAGGCGCCCAGCGCGAACGGCAGGGCGAGCAGCATGAATCCGGAAGAAAATTGCATTTTGACCTCGCTCAGTTCGGCGGCGTCGGCACGACGTGCAGCCAGCCGCCCGGGCAATCCTTGACGTAGGGATAGTAGCCTTGCGGGCTGGTGCAGTAGTACCAGTAGTTCTGGGTTTGCGGCGCCGGCATGGGCGCGGCCTTCTCGATATAGACCTGCGGCTCCGGCCGCACGATCACCGGGGGATTGTAGTAATACGGCGAGTAATAGGGCGGCGGCACGGCGTACCAGGGGTAGGCGAAGGGAACGCCGATATACACGCCCACGCGCCCGCGACCGCGGTCGTGCGCCCACGCCGATCCGGCCGACGCCGCCATGCACAGCAGCGCCAGCCACAGGACGAATTTGCTCTTTTTCATGATCGACTCCATGCCGGGAAACGCAGTGGGTTGCGTAGGAGCGGGCTTGCCCGCGATATTGGCGGCTGCACCCCAAGGGCACTTCCTGCGTGGCGCATTCGCGGGCAAGCCCGCTCCTACATTAAATCTACCTTCAATATAGCCCCTATGCCCGGCCTGCGCGCTCCTGAAACCATTCGTTACAATTTATCCGGTGCCCTCCCGCGATAGAATCGCCTCAGCCAACATGCCCCCGCCCCTCCTCTCCAGCGCCTTCCGGCCCTTCTACTTCCTCGGCGCGCTTTACGCGCCGCTGCTGGCGGCCGCCTGGCTGGGAGCATACCTTGGTCTCTGGGAAGTGCCCTCGGTCGGCACGCCGCTGCGCCTGTGGCACGGCCACGAGATGCTTTTCGGCTTTGCCGCCGCCATCATCGCCGGCATCGTCCTCACCGCCCTGCCGAGCTGGGCCGGCACCGAAGAAATCCGCGGCGGGCGCCTCGCCCTGCTCGTCGTCCTCTGGCTGGCCGGCCGCGCCGCCTTCTGGGCGGCGCCCTGGCTGCCGCCGCTGGCGCCGGCAGCCATCGACCTGCTGCTTTTTCCCGCCGTCTTCGCGATGGTGGCGCCGCAGCTCGCCCGCGCCTCCAACCGCCTGTATCTCCTGCTGCTGCCCATCCTGCTGGCGCTGGCGGCGGCGAACGCCGCCTACCACTACGGCATCCTCGCCGCCAACACCGCCTTCGCCGGCCTCGGCCTGCGCGGCGCGCTCTACGCGATCGTCGTGCTCTACGTGCTGAAAGGCGGCGTGCTGGCGCCGATCTTCACCGGCAACGCCCTGCGCGAGAAAGGCCGCGGCGACCAGGCGCCCTTCAACGTCGAGCTGGAAATGCTGGCCGTCGGCGTGGTGCTGCTGCTCGCCGCGCTCGACCTCGCCGGCGCGCGTCCGCTGTGGATCGGCCTGGCGGCGCTGGCCTGCGCGGGGGTGCACGCCGTGCGCACGGCGCGCTGGAAGGGCTGGCTTCTCACCGACGTGCCGCTGGTGTTCGTCATGCACCTCGGCTTCGCCTGGCTGATCTTCGCCTTCCTGCTCAAGGCCGCGGCGGAACTCGGCGGCCTCGTGCCGGAAGCGGCCTGGGTGCACGCCTTCACCGTCGGCAGCCTCGGCCTGATGATGCTCGGCCTGATGACCCGCGTCAGCCTGCGCCACACCGGCCGGCCGCTCGTCGTGCCGGTGACGATGAAACTGGCCTACGGGATGATGTTCATCGCTTCGCTGATACGCCTGGCGGCGACGGTGCACGGCCTGGACGACTGGGCCGTGGCGCTGGCCGCCGTGCTGTGGGGACTGACTTTTGCCCTCTACTTCGTTCAGTTCGGCGCCATCCTGCTGCGGCCGAGTCTGGCACGTGATGCAGCGGAGCGCCTTGTATAATTTCCGCAGTCGTTGCCAACCATTTTCCCGAGGATAGCCCCATGTCCGCCAGTCCAGAATCGCAGCAGCCAGAACTGTATTCCGCCACGCTGGTCCGCTCCGAGCGGATCACCCCCGCGTCCTCGCGCGAGGAAGTCAGGCATCTGGTGTTCCGCACGGGCGACCGGACGTTCGCATGCCGGACGGGGCAAAGCATCCGTGTCATGGCGCCGGGACAGTACGGCAACAGGTTCCATGTGCGCCTCTACACGATCGCCGATCCGGACCGGGAAACCGACGAGGGCACGGAATTCACCCTGTGCGTGCGGCGCTGCTTCTACGTCGACGAATACAACGGCGAGCAGTACCAGGGCGTCGCCTCCAACTACCTGTGCGACCTGAAGCCGGGCGAGCGCATCGCCTTCGCCGGCCCCTTCGGCCTGGCGTTTCCCGTGCCGGAGAACCGCTCGGCCGACCTCCTCATGATCGGCATGGGCACCGGCATCGCCCCCTTCCGCGCGTTCATCCGCCACCTCTACGAAAACCTGGGCGGCTGGGAAGGCAAGGTGCGGCTCTTCTACGGCGCGCGCACCGGCCTGGAGATGCTGTACATGAACGAGCAGAACAACGATCTCGCCAACTACTTCGACGAGAAGACCTTCAAGGCCTTCCAGGCCGTCAGCCCGAAACCGCACTTCGATGCCCCGATCGCGCTGGACAAGGCGATCGAGCGCAACGCCGCGGAAGTGTGGGAGATGCTGCAGAAACCCGACACCCACATCTTCGTCGCCGGCATGGAAACGATGCTGGCCCAGGTCGAGAAAACGCTGGAGGGGCTTGCCGGCCAGGCGGAATGGGCGCGCAGGAAAAAGGAACTGGTCTCCGGCGGGCGCTGGAGCGAGGTTCTCTACTGATGCACTGAACCCTGCCGGAGAATGCCGGCGATCTGGCGATCGTGCCAGCGCGAAAACAGCAGCAGCGCCGAGACGGAGCCGATCAGCGCGAGCAGCATGTCCGACTGCGTGTCCCACGGATCGCCTTGCGTGCCGAGGAACTCATCCGCCCCCTGCCCCAGCGCGACGGCGGCGCCCCACTCGATCAGTTCGTACGAGGCGCTGATCGCCAGCACGATGCAAATCACGATGAAGGCCAGCATGCGCCGCCCCTGCACGTAGCCGCCGCGGATGAGGATCTCCCGCGCCACCAGCGCCGGCACGAAGCCCTGGAAGAAATGGCCGATCTTGTCGTAGGGATTGCGGCCGAGTTGCAGCAGGTCCTGGATCTGGAAGCCGAGCGGCACGCGCGCATACGTATACGCCCCGCCCGTCATGAGCACCAGCGCATGCAGGAAGATGCAGACGTACAGCAGCGTCGTCAGGGGGAAGCGGCGATACGTGAACACCATGACCGGCAAGGCCAGCACGATAGGGAATACTTCCAGCGCCCAAGTCGTGCGGTCGTAGGGCTGAATGCCGGAGAAGGCAAGCAGGCCCACGAGAGCGACTGCCGTTGCGATGAGGGTTTGGGTGCGATGCTCACTCGTTCTCATGATTCACGTCCGACAACACTACTTGCACCATTGCTTTTCACACGGAACGCCATCGTTGTTTCCGTCCATCTTGACGCCGGGGCAATTCCTCAAAAAGAAAGTCGCCTCTTCGCAGGACGTCATCTGCGAGCAATAGATCC
Source organism: Rhodocyclales bacterium (assembly GCA_016214145.1). Classification (GTDB taxonomy): domain Bacteria; phylum Pseudomonadota; class Gammaproteobacteria; order Burkholderiales; family Rhodocyclaceae; genus Desulfobacillus. The sequence continues at coordinate 146,281 of JACRPA010000002.1, read as the reverse complement.
GGCCGTCACACTTGAACGAGTTCGACGTGCCACGTCCAATTCCCGTGCCGGGAGAGCGCGCAGGCTCGCTGACTTGCGAGTTCTCCCGGCTGTCGATCAAGGCCGAAATTTGACCATGGTATCTCGCATATCCCTGCCAACCGACAAAGACAAAAATTGCGAAGACGATGAGTTTCTTCATGGTGAAGGCGATGTGGTCGAAGTAATAACTTGCGAATTCATAATTCCATGTAGGCAGCACCTAAATAAATCAGCATCGTTTACTTATCTCAATAAATATCAAATTGATGCTGATCCCCTTTGTTCCGCAAATCACATCCAAAGTGCACCGTCCTTCTGAGGTACAACGTTGAAACTACGTCTCGGCTTCCTGTTTAGCGACGCATACCGCACATGGGAAATAGCTTCTCTACTGGCATAGGCTCGTTACCTAGAGTGTGTTCGGCACTGTAATCCTTCCCCAGGACTTCTATGGCCGATGCGCGGGGAGAATTGGTCAGGCCGACGACAAGAACTTCAGAATTGGCCGGTGGATAGGAAACAAACCAATGCGAGAAGCCACGTTTGACGGCCAGATCGGTATAGGCGCACATAAGCCAACGAGCCCCTGGAGCTGTGCGATTGTGAAACCCAGGCACTGAGAGGTAGGACTTATTCGGCTCTCGATTTATTTCGGTCACGACAAGGTCAAAAGGCGCGCCTTGAGACTTTGAGCTAACCGAGTAGAGAGTGGATTCGGCCTTCGCGGAGCATGCGATAGCTGCAGTGATTATGACGAAAAAGTAATGACGCATGTTGAGAGGTCTAACGAATGAAAGGGACTTCCCCGTCCCGAAGCCGCGGAGGGAACCGGCAAGCCCTGCTTGCCGGCGGTCCCTCTCGACCGGCGGGTTGGGCATCGCTTCATTGTGCATTGAGGTATTCATAGATCGGTCGATCCTCAGCGACTATGTGATCGGTGATGTGAAATGCCTCGTCGACCAAAGGATGTACAAGTGCCTCGCTTCGGTCGAGCGTTCGGCCAATCAGCTTGACATCACGCCAAGGGGATTCCGCTGCGTCGATTAGACCCACCTGATATTCGTTTTCGTTGGAGCGAATTTCAAGCGTGAATGCAACGCGCTGCTCCGGGGTTGCACCTTCACCCCACTCGCCTAGGCTTATTGTGGCAACAACAACACGTTCTGGATGGTTGTTCGAGAAGTGCGCGTAGTAGACGGCATGAGCATCGCCATCACGATAAACGAAACGAGTGAGGGCAGTTGTGCAGCCCCCACAGCACTCGCAATTGGACTCGCGTGCTAGCTCAAATTCAATCGTCAGCATGGTGACGCCCAACGCTCACGCTAACCGGCTGGATTGGGCGACGCGCCATAGGCGCATTGACCAAGACCGTACGTGTTGAGCGCGTGGTTATGCGCGAATTGCACTGAAACTCTCCGCAATGACGTATGACTCTCCGATTACGAGCGCGTTCAACTTTGGATAACTCACAAACTCCGATCCTGTCCATCGTTTTGGTACTCCGCGCGGAAGAGCTTTCAATTTGATGGGCTGCGTACCAAGAGAGCTGAGAATCGCTTTCGCGACCGGCTCGGGGAAGCGGCCAAGCAAACCGTAACCCGATCTGGCGATGCCATGAACCGTTGGTCTAAGATTGAGAAACTTGGAAATGTATTCAGGCTTTCCCATAGTTTCAACGCAGCACGAGAACACCGCTCCCAAAAGAAACTCAGGAGTGAGAGTATTCTCAGAAAACATCAAGTCGACCTCTGGCTCGGTATAGGGCATCAGCAACGGCGAATCAGGCTTCAGAGTAAGTGCTTCCGCGCCATCAGACGATAAGCGCTCCTCAACAACGCCCCCACATTCCACCTCCCACAACTCGGGTTCTAACTCATCGCCAAATTTGATTGACACGTTTAGCCTCAAGTCGTCGGCAACCCAATCGGCATCGACGATTCGTATCCAGCCATCGACGTCGTCGAATTCAGTGCTCAGCCGGTTGAGTAAGTCTTTCATCGTTACCCTAGAGAATAACGAGGGTGTAGGAAAACTACCTGAGGGGTCGTTGAGTACGATTTACGGGAGTCACTCAACCCCTCCTGAGCATCTGATCGTCGCTTATGGGCCGTTTTATGGGGTCGGCTTTCTTGAGTGCCCATCTGATTTTTCTCGGTTTGAGTTTTTCTACAGCTTCAACGTAGAAGTGAGCGGCCTGCGCGGCTTTTCGCGCAGGTCCGCTCGACTGCCGGGTTGGGCCACTGACGGCAGCACCCAACACCGACGCAAAGCAAAGCACGAAGCGCGACCGGCCGCGATACCTCCGCGCCCTCAGGCGCGGCACCAGGACAAACTGCCTTGGGGCTCACCTTCAACATTCCGTTGGATGCGAAGAAGCGGTTACGGTACTTGACCACGCCAAACGCCGGCAATGACGTTCGCAAAGTGCGACGGCGAGGAACAGGCACCATCGGAGCCCGCGCAGACAGTGAGCGAAGCAACCGAGCGGAACCCGAAGGCACGGCCGACGCAGAAGCACCAGAACGACCTGAGCCAAGCGCGAGGACGGAAAGGTTCGCCATGCTCTCAAGGGGCCCAACGTGCTAGGTGAGGGGGCGCCGGAGCGCGCAGCGCGGAGGGAACCCGCAAGCCCCGCTTGCGGGCGCTCCCCTCGACCGGCGGGTTGGGCATCGATTTCAACGTTCAAGCTCCTTCACCAGCTTTTTAAGCTCTAGCGCTCGTTGCCTTGTGATACGGAGCATGCAATCACCGTAGTCGAAGCTATCATTTGTAAGAGTCTTCCCGTGGTGATACTCGCAGTTGAACTTTCGGAACTTAAGCCAGGCCCGTTGAGCTTGAACCAGTTTTTGCGGCAGGTCTTCATCGAAAGTACGCGAAAGCTCTACAAGACGTTTGTAGGACTCATTTAGCACTTGCTCGGCTACTGCGTACTGCTCGGTTAAGCAGGGCCCCGGGCCAAATATGCTGCCACCACCCTTGCACTGCACGGCGCACAACTCTTTGTGTGTTGCGCAATGGCCAAAGATAGGCGGATCAAGCAAAACGTCTGTTGTGGAATGTGCTTGGACAGAAAGCACGCATAGCACAACGAATAGAGCGAGTCTCGTCATTGAGAGGCCCAACGTTCAAGGTGACCGGCGCTGCGCGGCTTCATCGCGCAGCGTCCAGAGAGCGAAGCGAACGAGGTCGACCGCAGGGTTGGGGGTCAGCGTTCTTTCCACTTGCGCACTATCCATTGACAGAAGCTCAAAATTAAGAGGTTTTGCACAATGACTGTGATTATCAAGCTTGGTAAAAACGACCCTGCAGGTGCGTTGTGAATGCCCCCAAAGAACCCATTTACAACCAGCCAAAGGAGAGCATAAAAGACCCACACCGATTCAGCAACGGGGCTGCTTGGTCTACTCGAAAGTCCTGAATCTAATAGCAACGCGATTGCAATAGAAATAGCGCCAACCAGTATGGCGGGAAAGAGATGAAGCGGACGTGGTTCAACGTTTGGCTTCTGTTCGCCATGCACAACAAGTGGAACAATTGGATTGGGCATAAATCCACACTCCCGACAAGCTTCTGTGTAGGGAGGGTTGCTCTTTCGGCAGGCAGAACAAACCCAAGTGTGGTCAGGCATGTGACCCCCAACGTTGTAGCTGAGGGGCCGCCGGAGCGGCGAAGCCGCGGAGGGTACCGGCAAGCCCTGCTTGCCGGCGGTCCCTCTCGAGCGGAATGTTAGAGCGCACTGGTTTCAAGACTGACGCGCCCAGATGTGTGAGCCGCAGTACATGCATGTGCAATGGCCAAAACGAACAACATCGATGACAGCGGTAGACCACCGATCCATGAACCAGACCCGACGTGAGTTGGGGGGGGTAGGGCCGGGACGCTCGAATAGTAGGCGACAACCGCAGTTGGTGCATTTAATGGTTGAGGCCGCAACGAGATAGCCAATAGAAGTAACGATGAGCACAGAAAGCAGTGCTGCGAAAACGTTGCGATGAAGGAGCCACGACTCTGAAGGGGTAAGAAAAAGCGAAAGGGTGATTTGCATCACAAGCAGAACCAGCGCGAGCCAAGCCGCAACAACTAGACGAGTTGCGACCAGTATGCGTGAAGCTTGCGGATGCAGGGGTGTGTTCATGCGCTCTAACGTGAAGTAGACGTCATCAATAGGTTGCCATTAGTGGATACAAGCATCCATATATAGATACAAGTGTCTATATATGGCAACCACGAAGTATCCATATCTAGGCGCTTTTCAGTCATGCGTTTAGTCTCACGACACCAGCCACAAGTCCAAGCAATATACCATCCGGATAGCCTGTGCCGACAGGCTTTCCGGCATATTGGAGCAGCCAAAGGTACCTTTCGCGTTGGGTGACTGGCAGGCTTACCTTGACGCTGGCGCGATAACTAACCCGGGGATTGATCTCCGTTCCCGACACATTGATTGTGCCGGAGTACGCGCCAAGTTTGCCTGACTGCGCCTGCACAAAGCCCGAACTGCAAACACTCGCCACAATTGCAATGGCGATCACACGTGTCAGGCATGCCTTATCCGGCGATTTGATTTTGCCGACTTGCTGCCGACCAAGGCATTCTTGCATTGCCTGCCCCCAAAATTGAATAATGATCGCTCGCTGTCTCTAGAGCGGAACACGCGTTCCAGCGTAACTTCTCTTCCAGCGGGTGAAATACCGGAACAGCCAGCCGAACCACCGCACCGCCTTGTAATAAACCCATCGCGGCGCGAAGGAATCCCTCGTCAGTATCTCAAGAAACACCAGATCGGCTTGTGCCCGCTTGAGAGGCAGTTGGGCATCCAGGAACTGGTACAGGACATCGTGCAGGAGCGATGCGTTAGGCCTTCGGCTTGCCGGTCGTTTCGTTGGGAACGCCGTCCGGCGTTCCGATCACGATGTCGAAAACCGAGAATTTCGGCGTGCATCCGTCCCACGCATAGCCGGCCAGCACCCTGGCATCGCCGTCTGGATGAATCTCCAGCCGCCTGTGGCCCTTGCTGTCCAGGAATGCCACGCCCGCATTCCAATCCGCCGGGAGATGCTGGCGGAGGTTGTAGACGTAGTCTGCGTCCAGCTTGAATACCCATTTGACAGCAAACTGGGACATGACGGCCTGTGCTGTGTGGGAAATGATCGGCATGCCACGGCTTGCCGTGGTAACCCGATCATGGAGATTGTAAGGCGGCAAGGCTCGAAGTCAATCGAACGGCATAGTACATCGGGCTTGAATCCGGTCGATGCCCGGAAAGCCGCGCCCCTGTTGGCTTTCAGCCCGTTTCAAAAGCGCAGGTTGAGCAGCCCCGTCTTGATCTCCAGGACGTCCATCGTCTTGATGGCGGAGAAATCGCCGTCCTTGTAGAGCTGCTTCAGCTTGATCACGCAGGCGTCCGCCGCCGCGCGGAACACGCTGCCCTTGATGCGGTAGGTGCTCGCGGCATCGCCGAGGTTGATGACGACGACCACCTTGTCGTTCACCTTCAGCGGCGGCATGGCCTGGCCGGGCGCGGCCTTCAGGCGCAGCGACACGTCGGAGAAGTCGCCGAGGATGCAGCCGACGGGCGGCGCATCCTCCTTCAGGTAGAGGTTCACCGGGACGCGGCTTTGCACGCGCGCCTTCTGCCGCTGGTCGGCGATCTTCAGCGTGTCGAGGTCCGGCCGCAGCAGGATCATCTGGTTGTCCGTATAGGGACCGTCCTTCATGCGCAGGCGGCTGTCGACCTGCGTGTCGACGCTGGGAATGCCGTTGCGGCAGGTGTCGGCGATCAGCGTGATGGCGTTGCCGCGGACGAACTGGCCGTTGCGGCCCAGGTTGGCCCGGCGGATGTAGTCCAGCGTTCTTTCCATGTCGGTCGTGTCGGGCACCATCAATTGCAGCCGCCTGACCTTGTCCAGCGCCAGCCGGGTCTTCCGTTCGCCGACCAGGAAGGATTCGGGCAGGCCATCCTCGTCCCGCCGGATCGCCTCGCGCGAGTAGATGTAATGGTCGTTCACCCGCCAGGCGATGATGATGGTGTGGAAAACGATGTCCCGCTGGTATTCCGGAAAGTAGCGCACCTTCTTGCCGATCGGAAAGTGCTCGCCGAGCATTTTCATCCGGTCGCCGTCCAGCACCATGTCCGCGGCTTCTTCGCGGCCCTTGGGCGGGCTGGGGTTGTTCCAAAGCAGCTTGAACATCGGGATCTCCGGGGCGGTTCAGCACAAGCGCAGACCCTTCCGCGATCGCGCGTATTCTCAGTAAACGGCAGCGGAAGCGATGACTTTAAGCATTTCCGCCACTCCGCAGGTGGACATCGGCCGATAAGCCTGCCCTACAGGAAGAGGTGCCTGTATGCCCACACCGCGACGGCGACGGCCAGGACAACCAGGCCCAGGCTGCCCAGCACGGCGGCCACTCTGAGCAGGAAGGGGTTATACGCCCCGCCGCAACTGCTGGGCGCGGATGCCGACGCCGTAATGATCGAAGCGATGAGCGTGCCCAGCCCGCTGCCGGCAATGCGCCTCGACAGCCTTTCGAAGAAGCCCGGGCGCTGTTCGGTTTCCTCCCTGCGCTCGTAGGACGCGAGGAGGATCCGTTCGCCGGCATCGAGGGCCTCGCGCGGCAGCCGGCCGGCCTGCACCGCCGCGATGCGTTCGCGCCGCCGCCGGGCAAGTTCCGCCGCTTCCTGGAAAACGCGCCTGCGTTCGGCCTTCACCTCGGCGGCGGATTTTTCCTGCGCAGGCTGTGCCGTCTGCTGCTGCGGCTTCTTGCCGAACTGGAATGTCATGACGCCAGTATGCTAAGCGCGGCTGTGGCTGTCCAGTGCGGCCGCCAGCGCCTCGAAGGGCAGCAGCACGCAGCCGTGGCGGTTGCGGTGGGGGCGCACCGGCGCGAAGAGGGCGAGTTCCGGCCAGCCGGGCGGCGGCTCGCTGCCGGCCAGCGTCGCGGCGACCTGCCCGCGCAGGGCATCCGCCTCCGTCGCATTCAGGCCGGTGCCGTGCAGACCGACCAGCGAGGCGGCGGCGCGGCAGAGCAGGCAGCCCTTCACGTCGTGGGCGATGGCCGTGATGCGGCCGGCCTCCAGCGCCACCTGCAGGCGCACGCGGTCGCCGCACAGCGGGCTGTCGCGCAGCACGCTGCCGTCGGGCGACGGCAGCGTGCCTGCGCCGTGGGCCGCCCTGGCGAGGTCGAGCAGCGCCTGCTGGTAGAGGTCGGGAGAATTCATGCAAAACCTTTTTCATCACAGAGACACAGAGAACACAGAGAAACAACATTAATTTGCTTTTCTCTGTGTCTCTGTGCCTCTGTGGTTAATGGTTTTTTCATTTTAGTTTTCGTACCGCATCCTGCAGGCCCGCCAGCAGGGCGTCGATGTCGGCGTCGTCGTTGTAGGGAGCGATGCTGGCGCGCACGGCGCCCTGCACGCCGAAGAAATCCATCAGCGGCTGGGCGCAGTGGTGGCCGCCGCGCACGGCGACGCCGTATTCATCCAGCACCTGGCAGGCGTCGTGCGGGTGTATGCCTTCAAGATTGAAGGAGACGATGGGCAGGCGCTCCTTCAGATCGCGCGGCCCGAGAAAAGTCAGTCCCCGTAGCACGGCGAGTCCGTCGATCAGCCGCTGCGCGAGGCGCGCCGTGTGGGCGTTCATGTCCGCCCATGGCTGCGCGCGCAGCCAGTCGAGCGCCGCGCCCAGACCGATGGCCTGGGCGATGGGCGGCGTGCCGGCCTCGAAGCGGCGCGGCGGTGGAGCATAAGTTGTTTCCTCAACCGTCACGCGCCCGATCATGCCGCCGCCGCCGAGGAAGGGCGGCAGCGCGGCCAGCGCCTCACCCCTGCCCCACAGCACGCCGACTCCGGTGGGACCGAAGGCCTTGTGGCCGGAGAAGGCGTAGAAATCCGCGCCGAGCGCGGCGACATCCACCGGGCCGTGCTGCACCGCCTGCGCGCCGTCGATCAGCACGCGGGCGCCGACGGCGCGGGCGGCGGCGACGATCGGCGCCAGGCCGGTGACGGCGCCGGTGACGTTGGAGGCATGCGTGACGGCAGCCAGCTTGCAGCGCGGCGTCAGCGTTTCGCCGAGGCGGGAAAGGTCGATGCGGCCGTCGGCCGTGAGCGGCAGGAGGCGCAGCACGACGCCGCGCCGCTCGCGCAGCATCTGCCAGGGCACGAAATTGCTGTGGTGCTCGGCGAGGCTCAGCACGACCTCGTCGCCGGCATGCAACCCTTCGCCGAAGGCATGGGCGACGAGGTTGATCGAGGCCGTGGTGCCGGCGGTGAACACCACCTCTTCCGAGCCCGCGGCATTCAGGTAGGCGGCGGCCTGCCGCCGCGCGTTCTCGTAGGCGGCGTCGGCCTGCTCGGCGAGGCGGTAGGTGCCGCGCAGGACGTTGGCGCGCGACTGTGTATCGAAGGCCGTCGCCGCATTCAGCGCTGCGGCGCAGGTCTGCCCGGTGGCGGCATTGTCGAGGTAATGCAGCTCGTGGTGGGCCGCCAGCAGCGGAAAGTGCCTGCGCCATTTGGCCGGAGAGAAGTTCATGGTTTTCCCTGTGGGAGCGGCGTCCTCGCCGCGATTGCGCCCCGCAGGAAGTGCCCTTGGGGTGCAGCGCCAATTCGCGGCGAGGACGCCGCTCCCACATTCGGATTCATTGCCCGGCCGGATTTCATCGCTCGGCTGCCGTTTTCAGCGCCTGCAGGTGGTCCGGCGTATCGACATCCGCATGGATGGCGTCGTCGCCCATCTCGATGCTGCGGATGCGCTGGGGATGTTCTTCGAGCAAACCGCGCGCGCCCTTGTCGCCGCTCACCGCCTGCATCCTGGCGAAGAACTCGCGCGGCCAGAGGATGGGATTGCCGCGCTTTCCGTTCCGCTGCGGCACGACGATGGCCGGCTGCTTCGCCTCGAAGGCGTCGATCAGGCGGTCGACATGCACGGCATTCACGCGCGGCATGTCGGCGAGCAGCACCACGGCCGCTTCGGCCTCCACCGGCAACGCCGCAATGCCGGCGCGCAGCGAGGTGGACATGCCCTGCGCGAATTCGGGGTTGCGCACGATAGTCACCTTGCGTCCGGCGAGCAGGGTCTCGACCATTTCCGCTTCATGGCCGAGCACCACCGTCACCGAGGCGGCCTTCGAGGCCAGCGCGGCGTTCACCGCGCGCAGCACCATCGGCACGCCGTCGACCTCGGCGAGCAGCTTGTTCGTGCCGCCCATGCGCGACGACTGCCCCGCGGCGAGCACCAGCGCGGCAACGTTCGGCGCGCCGGCGGGAACGCTCGGCACGCTCTCCACCTCGCCCTCCTCCTCGTCCTCGGGTTCCAGCGGGCTGCGGATGAGGCCGCCGACGCCCATGCGCATGATCTCGGCGCGGGTCAGCGGCAGGCCGGCCAACAGGCGCTGCAGCGCCCAGTCGAGACCGTTCGAGCGGCGCGAGCGGGCGCAGCCGGGCAGCACCAGCACCGGCACGGCACCAAGGTTCGCGAGCAGCAGCATGTTGCCCGGCTCGACCGGCATGCCGAAGTGCTCGATCGTACCGCCGGCCGCCGTCACCGCGGCGGGCACGACGTCGAGGCGGTCCTTGGTCACCGTGGCGCCGGCGACCAGCAGCAGATCGCAGCCGGCAGCAAGCGCCTGGCGCAACTGGGCCTCGATCTCGCGCCGTTCGTGGCGGCAGCGCAGCACCAGGGCGAGGCGGCTGCCGAGGCCTTCCAGCCGGTTGCGCGTGGCGGTGACGGTGCCGCGGAAAACGTTCTCCTTCATGCCCGGCAGCTCGCCCAGGATCAGCGCGGCGCGGCGCGGTTGCAATTCGGCGAGCTTGAGCAGCGGCCTGCCCGCGGCGATGGCGCGGCAGCGCTCGACCAGCTCGCGCGTCACGGCGAAGGGGATGATCTTCACCGTGGCGAGCACCTGGCCGTGGCGCGCCAGGGCATGGTCGGGCAGCGTGCCGATGGCGATGGCCTCGTCGAGTTGGTTGATGGCGTCGATGCGCGCGGCGTCCACCCGCAGCACGCCGCGCTTCGAAGCGTGCACGTTGCAGCGGCCGGTGTAGGGGCGGCGGGTTTCCGTGTTCGGGCCGACCAGCAGCGCGGCGATCTCGCCGGCGCCGGCGTTCTCGTCGAGGTCGCCCGCCTGCATGCGCGCGCCGGTGACGACGGCGATGCCGGCCTGTTCGAGCAGGGATATGTCCGCGGAAGTCAGAACGCGGCCCTTCTTCAGCGTCTTTTCGCCGAGGTTCAGCGTGTGGGCGAGCGTCACGCCCTCGGCCTCGTCGCAGCGGAATTCGCCGAAGATCATTGCGCCTCCGCCGGGCCGCCCCAAGGAGGCACCGTCAACGCCCTGTGAGCGCAGCGATCCGGTGTCACCCCCTTCCGCGGGAAGGGGGACGGGGGGATGGCTGTCATCGGTAGCGCGCTTGAATCACTTGCGCGAGCACCGACACGGCGATCTCCGCCGGGGAGCGTCCGCCCAGGTCCAGCCCGACCGGCGCACGGATGCGATGCAGTTCCGCGCCCAGCCCCTCGGCCAGGAGGCGCTCGACGCGGGCGGCATGGGTGCGCTTGCTGCCGAGGGCGCCGATGTAAAAGCACTGACTTTTCAGCGCCGCGATCAGCGCCGGGTCGTCGAGCTTGGGATCGTGCGAGAGGGTCACCACGGCGGTCTGCGCGTCAAGGCCGATGCGCGCCAGCGCTTCGTCGGGCCATTCCGTCGTCACCGTCACGCCGGGCAGGCGCTCCGAGGTGGCGAAGGCGCGGCGCGGATCGATGACGATCACCTCGAAGCCGGCCATCGCCGCCATCGGCGCCAGCGCCTGGGTGATGTGCACGGCGCCGACGATGACCATGCGCGGCGGCTGCGAATAGCAGCGCGCGAACAGCGCGCCGTCGGAAGTTTCCAGCGTGCCGCTCTTGTCGCTGCGCAGCCGGCGGCGGATTTCGTCATGCTGCTCGGCCGCGAGTTCGAGTTCGCCGGAGATTTCATCACCGATCACCAGCGCCTGCGCGCCGTCGGCAAGCCGGGTGACGAGCGTCACCGCGCGCTTGGCAGCGCGCTCGGCGAGCAATTGGTCGAAGAGTTCGGTCTTCATTTCTCGTCATTCCCGCGAAAGCGGGGATTCATGAACACCACTGTGGGAGCGGCGTCCTCGCCGCGATATTGGCGGCTGTAATCGCGGCGAGGACGCCGCTCCCACGGGTTCTGCCGGGCAGGTTCGCAATTCATCCGATGCGCTCCACGTAGACCTGCACCTTGCCGCCACAGGCCAGCCCGACTTCCCAGGCGCGCTCGTCGGAGACGCCGAATTCGATCAGGCGCGGCTGGCCGTCGGCGATGGCGGCCTGCGCCTCGCCGATGACGGCGCCCTCGATGCAGCCGCCGGAAACCGAGCCGACGAAGGCGCCGTCCGCCTCCACCGCCAGATGGCTGCCCTCCGGCCGCGGCGAGGAGCCCCAGGTCTTCACCACGGTGGCCAGCGCCACGCCCTTGCCGGCGGCGCGCCAGCGGCGCAATTGCGCGAAGAGTTCCTCGTCCGTCGCCTGCGGCGCAGGACCGGACGGCGCGCGCTTCAGGCGCTTGCCAATGCCGGTGGCGCGGCCGTGTTCCTCGATGGCGTCGGCCAGCGCGGCGACGCCCTCGCCGCTGGTCGCCACGGTGCGCAGCACCTTCACCTGCCAATCCTTGCGGTGGCGCAGGTGGGTCGCCGTGGTGAGGTCGAGCACGGTGCGCTCGGCCTGCGGCAGGTCGGCTTTGTTCACCACCAACAGGTCGGCGATCTCGATGATGCCGGCCTTGATGGCCTGCACGTCGTCGCCCAGGCCGGGCGGGCAGACGACGATGTTGCTGTCGGCGAAATGGCGGATCTCCACTTCCGACTGGCCGGCGCCGACCGTCTCGACGATCACCGTGTCGAAGCCGACGGCATCGAAGACGTCGATGATGCGTCCGGTGTTGCGCGACAGTCCGCCGAGGTGGCCGCGCGAGGACACCGAGCGGATGAAGACGTCGTCGCGCGAGCCGTGCTCGTCCATGCGCAGGCGGTCGCCGAGGATGGAGCCGCCGCTGATCGGGCTGGAGGGATCGACGGCGACGACGGCGACGCTGCGCCCGCGCCGGGTGAATTCGCCCAGCAGGGCGTTGATGAGGGTGGACTTGCCGGCGCCCGGTGCCCCGGTGATGCCGACGACGTGGGCGCGGCCGCAACGCGGCGCCAGTTCGGCCATCAGTTCGGCTGCGCCCGGCCGGTCGTTTTCCAGCAGGGTGATGGCCCGCGCCAGCGCCGGGCGGGAACGGTTCAGCACGGCTTCAAGATCGATGCCGGTTGCCGATTTCATCGGGCTTTCGACCCAAAGGTTTCTGCATTATTGTGCATTTATAGAAATATTGATGCAGTACGTTGCAGTTTTCGATCTTATCATGCTATATATCTGACCGTTTCTTGACTCGGTGGCATGGGCATAGATGGAAGACGGATTTTTCAATTGCGCAGGCTGGCAAGCGATGCTGAACCGCGAGGGCATGCCGGCTTCGAACGCCTCGATCGGCCTGCTGCGGCGGGACGATTTTGCCGCTCGCCGCGGCACCCTGCTCCTCTGGCGCAGCGAGGCCGACGGCTGCCGCGCGGTATTGCGCGAGTATAGCGGAGCGGCCGGCGAGGACGTGGCCGTGCTGCTGGTGGCCGACGCGGAAGCGCTGGCGGCCCTGCGCGAAGCCGGCTGGGCGCCGCTGCCGGCATTGATCCGGCAAGGCCGCCTGCATCCGTATATGCTGAAAACCATGGACGAACTGGAAGCGGCCGGGCTGGCCGAGTTCGTCGAGGACCTCGGACTGGTGTTTCCCAAGCACTGACATGATTAGACGGAGCTTGGTAGGAGCCAGCTTGCTGGCGATTCGACGGCCGCATCGCCAGCAAGCTGGCTCCTACGTGAGTACCGCCGCAGTTTAAGGGCACTGATGACCATTGAGACGGCAGGCATCTTCGGCGAAGTGGCGGACTGGCAGGCCATGCTGGACCGCCACGACGAGCTGTTCACCGAGATGGTGCCCGGATCGAGCGTGGCCATCGTGCCGAAGGAAGGTTCCGGCATCCAGCCCGGCAAGCACGTCGCCGGCCTGATGGCCGCCGAGGGCGCCGGCGAGATGCTGCGCTGGGAAGTCGTGCCGGGCGGCATGCGCGCCGCGCTCGCGCCCTACCGCGGTTTCCAGGACGCCAAGGTGGACCTGCTCTTCGTCGCCGACGGCGAGGCGATGGAAAAGCTGCGCGGCAACATCGGCGACGACACTTTGTCGCTGATGAAGCGGCAGATCCGCGCCGGCAACATCATGTTCTTCGTCATGCGCACGAAGTACGAGCTGCAGGACGCCGGCTACGAGGAGTTCCTCGACACGCTCGGCCTGGCCTTCCTCGGAGCCTGCCGGTGATCTTCTTCAATCCGGCCGGCGCCCCGGAACTGGCCTGCGAGCAATGCGGCTGCCGCTGGTTCGACCGCATGACCAACACCTGCTACGAGTGCGGCACCGAGGTGACGCCGCAGATGCAGGCGGAGTTCCAGCAGGCGCTGGCGGATTTCGCCGCGCGAAAACAGGAGAAGGGCAAACAATGAGCACGACGGAGAAAAGCGGCGCCGACCTGGAGAAGGCGCTGGCGCGCAAGGAGCGAGACTGGCAGTCGATGATCCGCATCACCCACGACTTCTTCCACGCCTGGCGGAAATCGGTGAAGGACAGCCAGGGCGAAGCGGCGGCGAAGGAAATGGAACTCGCCTTCTGGGAGAACGTCGGCGTCGGCACCGGCAAGATGTACCTCAAGCGCGGCGGCAAGCCGGAGGACCTCGAACAGATCGCCTTCACCATGCAGCGCGCCAGCGATGTGATGGGCGAGACGGCGCACATGGAAAAGGACGGCGACGCCGTGCTGGTGGTGCACACCGCCTGCCCGTGGCTGGATTCCTTCCGCGCGGCCGGCCTGCCGAACCAGTGCGGCGAGGGCTGCGACCGCTGGTTCCAGGTCACGGCGCAGACCATCTCGCCGAGGGTGCGCGTCGTCACGGAAAGTCAGCTTCCACAGGGCGGCGCCACGTGCACGCGACGGTTTACATTGCGCGCCGACTTGTAGGTCGGGCTTCAGCCCGACAATATCGGCCAAAGTCGGGCTGAAGCCCGACCTACGAAAACCTAATGCACACTACGAGAAAACATAAATGCTGCTGAAAGACAAGATCGCAATCGTCACTGGCGCCGGCCAGGGCATCGGCGCCGCCATCGCGCAGGCCTACGCCCAGGAGGGCGCCAAGGTCGCGGTGGTCGACATGAATGCCCAGGCGGCGGAAGAGGTCGCCGCCGATATCCGTCTCGCCGGCGGCGAGGCCATGGGCTTCGCCTGCAACGTCGCCGAGCGCGCCTCGGTCGAGAAGATGGCGGCCGGCGTCACGGCCGAATGGGGCCGCATCGACATCCTGGTGAACAACGCCGGTATCACGCGCACCGCCATGCTGCACAAGATGACTCAGGAGCAGTGGCAGCAGGTCATCGACGTGCACATGAACGGCAGCTTCTACTGCCTGCAGGCGGTGGTGAACGGCATGATCGAGCGCAAGTCCGGCCGCATCATCAACGTCACCTCGACGGCGGGCCTGCTCGGCACCATCGGCCAGATCAACTACAGCGCCGCCAAGGCCGCCATCGCCGGCATGACCAAGTCGGCGGCGAAGGAGCTGGGCCGCCACGGCATCACGGTGAACGCCATCGCCCCCGGCGCGGCGACGCCGATGACCGAAGTGATCCGCACCGACGACCGCTTCAAGGACAAATACCTCGAACGCATTCCGCTCGGCCGCTGGGCCGAGCCGAACGAGGTGGCGCCGGCCTTCGTCTTCCTCGCCTCCGACTGGGCGAGCTACATCACCGGCCAGATCCTCGCCGTCGACGGCGGCCTGACCATCCATTAATTTTTATCTGGAAACGACCATGAACAAACCGCACGAGAAACAGAAGGCCGCCTTCAAGTGGGACGATCCCCTCCTCCTCGACCTGCAGCTCTCCGAGGAAGAGCGCATGGTGCGCGACACCGCCCAGCAGTACTGCCAGGACAAGCTGGCGCCGCGCATCCTGGAGGCCTTCCGCCACGAGAAGACCGATCCGTCGATCTTCCGCGAGATGGGCGAACTGGGACTGCTCGGCCCGACCATCCCGGCCGAGTACGGCGGCTCCGGCCTCAACTACGTCTGCTACGGCCTGATCGCCCGCGAGGTCGAGCGTGTCGACTCGGGCTACCGCTCGATGATGAGCGTGCAGTCCTCGCTGGTGATGGTGCCGATCAACGAATTCGGCACCGAGGCGCAGAAGCAGAAATACCTGCCGAAGCTCGCCACCGGCGAGTGGATCGGCTGCTTCGGCCTGACCGAGCCCAACCACGGCTCCGACCCCGGCAGCATGGTCACCCGAGCGAAGAAAGTCGACGGCGGCTATTCGGTATCCGGCACCAAGATGTGGATATCCAACTCGCCCATCGCCGACGTCTTCGTCGTCTGGGCGAAGACGGAAGACAACGTGATCCGCGGCTTCATCCTGGAGAAGGGCTGGAAGGGCCTCTCCGCCCCCGCCATCCACGGCAAGGTCGGCCTGCGCGCCTCGATCACCGGCGAGATCGTCATGGACGAGGTGTTCGTGCCGGAGGAGAACCTGATGCCCGGCGTGACGGGGCTCAAGGGCCCGTTCACCTGCCTCAACTCGGCCCGCTACGGCATTGCCTGGGGCGCGCTCGGCGCCGCCGAGGACTGCTGGTTCCGCGCCCGCCAGTACGTGCTCGACCGCAAGCAGTTCGGCCGTCCGCTCGCCGCCAACCAGCTCATCCAGAAGAAGCTCGCCGACATGCAGACCGAGATCACCCTCGGCCTGCAGGGCTGCCTGCGCCTCGGCCGCATGAAGGACGATGGCACCGCCTCCGTCGAGATCACCTCGATCATGAAGCGCAACTCCTGCGGCAAGGCCCTCGACGTGGCGCGCATGGCGCGCGACATGCTCGGCGGCAACGGCATCTCCGACGAGTTCGGCGTCATCCGCCACATGGTGAACCTGGAGGTGGTCAACACCTACGAGGGCACCCACGACATCCACGCCCTCATCCTCGGCCGCGCGCAGACGGGCATCCAGGCGTTTTCAGCCTGACCCGAGGGGCCGCTGTATCTTTCGCTATGAAATGATCTGGAGGAACGACTGACTGCATCATGGCCCGCAAGGACCGTCACAAACCACCTTTTTGGGTAGTCATTTTCGACGAGGGAGAGAACGATGGCTTGGGAAATGAAAAAGGGGCACCGGGTTCTGGCAGCTGCTTTGTTGGCGTTGAGTGGGATTGCAAATGCCGAAATCCTGATAACGCAGGTTATCCCGATGACCGGTCCTGTCGCACGCGACGGCAAGGAAGCGAGCATCGGGGCAAAGGTTTACTTCGATGCCTTGAATGCCGCCGGAGGCGTGGCGAAGCAGAAGGTGCGGCATGTCATTATTGACGATCAGTACAAACCGGACGAAACCATCCGTCTGATGCGCAAGGCCGCCGGAGACGCGACGCTGGCTTTCATCCTCCCCATCGGATCGCCTTCGATGACGAAGGTGCTCAAGGAGCAAATCCTGGAGGAGGTCAAGATTCCGGTGGTTGGCGTGATCCCCGGAGCGGAAACCCTGCGCAATCCCGGCAGCCGCTATCTGTTTCATGTTCGCGCCGGCGACAAGGCGCAGATCGATCGCGTCGTCGAGCAGGCCTTGACCGTAGGCCAGAAACGCCTGGCGGTACTGCATGTCGAGATTCCGTTCGGCAAGGCCGGTCTGGCTCTGGTTGAACAAGGTCTGAAGCAGGCCGGACTGGAGCCGGTGGCGCGCGCAACGGTACCGATGGGCGGCGCCGATGCGGCAGACGTGCGCTACGTTGAGATTGTCCGCAAGGCCCAGCCGGACATGGTGGTGCTGATCACCCCGCCGAGCCAGGGTGCCCAGGCGATCAAAAACCTGCGCACCGCCGGCCTGACCGTGCCGATAACGACGTTGAATTACGTGGACACCGATTCCGTCTGCAAGATTGCCGGCGAAGCGAACGCGAAAGGCGTGTCAATGGTGCAGGTCTTCCCCAACGTCCGCAACAAGACCATTCCGATCGTTCGCGACTTCAATGAGCACTTCAAGCGCCATGGCCCCGCCAATACCGAGCCGAATTACACCAACCTCGAAGGCTATGTAACGGCGCGAGTGCTGGTCGAGGGGATACGCCGGGCCGGCGCCACGCCCACTCGCGAATCTGTCCTGAAAGCGCTGGAAGGAATGAGTGACGTCGATCTGGGCGGTTTCCGCGTGAACTACTCGCCGACCAATCATGTCGCCTCGGGCTTCTCGGAAATCGGCATCATCTCGAAGAGTTGTCAGCTGATATTTTGAACTGACGGCGAACACCTACTTGGGCAACCTCGACATCCACGCCCTCATCCTCGGCCGCGCGCATACGGGCGTCCAGGCCTTCGGCGGCTGAGCCAACAGCGGAAAGCCAGAAAAGCCGGCGCCAGCCGGCTTTTTTCTTTTCATGGGAAAGTCAGTCCCCGCGACACGGCGCGGCAGCCGCGCTATTCTTCCGTTCCGGATCGAAACACGAACCTCCCATGATTGGACAAGTCTTCCGCTGGCTGATCTTCACCGCCCTCATTGCCGCCGTGCTGGTCGCCGTCTTCGTTGCCTGGTGGCTCGCCCTGCTGATCGCGCTCGTCGCGCTGGCCCTCGCCGCGCTGCGCCGCCTGTTCGGCGGCAAGCCGGCCAAGCGCGCGCCCGGCGACGCCGTCATCCTCGAAGGCGAATATACCGAAGTCGAGCGTGAGGCCCGCAATCTGTCCGACCGGGACAGGCCAGCACCTTGACTGCCCGCAAGCCCTCCGCCGCGCCACGCCGGGTGCTGATCACCGGCGTCAGCCACGGGTTGGGCCGCGCCATGGCTGAGGGATTCGCCCGACTCGGCCATGTCGTGATCGGCTGCGGCCGCAGCCGCAAGCCCATCACGGAGTTGAATTCGCACCTCGGCGCGCCGCACCGCTTCGACTGCGTGGACGTCGCCAACGACGCGGCGGTGAAGGCCTGGGCTGCCGGGGTGCTGGCATCCCACGGCGCGCCCGACCTGCTCATCAACAACGCCGCCCTCATCAACCGCAACGCCCCGCTGTGGAAAGTGCCAGCGCAGGAATTCGACACGGTCATCGACGTCAACATCAAGGGCGTCGCCAACGTCCTCCGCCATTTCGTCCCGGCCATGATCAAGGCCGGCTGCGGCGTCATCGTGAATTTCAGCTCCGGCTGGGGCCGCGCCACCGACGCCGAGGTGGCCCCCTACTGCGCCAGCAAGTGGGCCATCGAGGGCCTGACGCGGGCGCTGGCGCAGGAACTGCCGGCGGACCTCGCCGCAGTGCCGCTCAACCCCGGCATCATCGACACCGCCATGCTGCGCAGATGTTTCGGCGACGGCGCCGCCGGCTATCCGGGGCCGGAGGAATGGGCGCGGCAGGCCGTGCCCTTCCTGCTCTCGCTCGGCCCGCGCCACAACGGCAAGCCGCTGACGGTGGAATGAAAGAACATCGAAACCCAGTTACCGCCCTTTCACTGTGGTAACCGTCTCCTCCTTTCCAATAGTAACGATTGACAATACTATCCGGTACCAATAGTATTGTTCCTCATGATCAAGACATTCGCCGACAAGCGGACGGCTGCGATCTTCGAGGGCTTTCAGGTCAAAAGGCTGCCGAACGAGATCCAGGGGACCGCCCGGCGGAAGTTGAAGCAGATCGACTCGGCGGCAACACTTGACAGCCTGCGGATACCGCCGGGGAACCGTCTGGAGCAGTTGAAAGGCGATCGGGCCGGGCAGTGGAGCATCCGCATCAACGACCAGTGGCGCATCTGCTTCGAGTGGGTTGGCGGCGATGCCTTCAACGTCGAGGTCGCGGATTATCACTAGGAGACACCATGGCTATCAGGCGCGAAGACTTGAAGGGAATGAGCTTCCGGGATGTTGCCAGCGGACGCCGCCTGGCGCCGGTGCATCCCGGCGAAGTGCTGATGAAGGACTTCATCGAACCGATGGCGCTCACCCGCTACAAGGTTGCCAAGCTTGCCGGCGTGCAGCAGCGTCGCATCGACGAAATCTGCAACGGGCAGCGCGGCATCACGGCCGATACGGCGTTGCGCCTTGCCCGGCTGTTCGGCACCGACGCGCAATTCTGGGTGAACCTGCAGGCGCAGTACGACCTGGAGACGACGGAAAAGGAGATGCGCAAGCGCATCGAGCAGGAGGTCACGCCCCTCGCCGCCTAGGAGTGCTGGTCGAACCGAGGGGTTCTGCTGCACCCGCAGGAAAGCCAAAAAAACGAAGCCACCCGGGGGTGGCTTCGTTGCTTGGCAGATAGGGCGTGCCCAAGCGGATTGATCAGATTACTGGAAGGTAGCCAGGTGTTGCCTTGGCCAACTTCCGAGCTTAATCAAATTCTGGAAGGTCTTCTTAAAAGGACAGCGCCACCTTCAGGCCTATGGTGGCTTCGCTGGCGCGCGTCGAGTAATCCCACCTGCTTACGGTAACAGGACCGCCCAAGCTTTGTCTGCTTTTTGCCGAGCCGTTCGTCTCGAATCGGGTGTAGTCCGCATTGATCGACAAGGCGCCGTTGGCGGTCGTGCCGGCCTTGAAGTTCAGCAGGGTCGCCTCAGCTGCGAACCTGATGTACTTGTCGTTTTTGGAATCCGCATCGAGATTAACGAAGGCAATGACCCCAAAATTTTCATCATGCTTCACATTGGTCTTGACGAAAGGGCTGCCGGACAGGCTCAGCTTGATAGGGCCTCCCCACATCCCTGAGCGGGGGCCGGCAAACACCGCATCGATGCCGATCACGGGCGAGAAATTCTTCATGCTGAAATCGGCAGTGTCCGCAATGTTGCTTAATATGCTAAACGGATTCACCGGTTTCCTGAAATTCACGCTGTGGCGGTC
This sequence comes from Rhodocyclales bacterium, assembly GCA_016214145.1. Lineage (GTDB taxonomy): Bacteria > Pseudomonadota > Gammaproteobacteria > Burkholderiales > Rhodocyclaceae > Desulfobacillus. The sequence continues at coordinate 126,258 of JACRPA010000002.1, read as the reverse complement.
CCAGCGCAGGCCCGCCATGGCGGACAGGCTGACTGAGGGGTTGCGGTAGAAGGCATAGGACAAGGAAACGTAGGCGTTATCCCACTTGCGGCTGTCTACTTCCCACTCCCTGCGCGCCACACCATTGTTATAGACCTCGAGCGAACTCTTGTCCGAGGTGGACGCATCCCAGCGACCGCCTACGGCAAGTTCGAAGCGGTCGTTGATTTTGACCGGCACATCGACGCCGACATACCAGCCCGGGTCGTTTTGAATCGTCTTTTCGATTCTGGTTACGCCCAAGGCCGAGGGAGTTGCGTTCTTGAACGTCACGTCCGTATGGCCGTCGTAGATGTACCCGACGCTGATCGAAGGCTGGAACATCGGATATCCCCCCCCCGCGCTCAAGGGATCCGCTGCAAGGCTTGGAAAAGACAGCAGCGCAAAAATCGAAGCGCCGGCACACAGATGAGCTTTCATAGATGCCACCTTCTTTATTAGGGACAACCTAGCTTGCTAAGCATAAGCTACGCGGGGTTTGATGCAAGAGAAAGATGCAATAAGTACGGGTCATGAGTACCGATATGATGCCAAAAAGCAACAAAGCCACCGCTCGGGTGGCTTTGTCTTTCTTTATGGCGTCCCCACGGGGATTCGAACCCCGGTTACCGCCGTGAAAGGGCGATGTCCTAGGCCTCTAGACGATGGGGACCCGAGGTGCTGCTCGAAGTCTGATGTGTCTTTTGGTGGAGGTACGCGGGATCGAACCGCGGACCTCTTGCATGCCATGCAAGCGCTCTCCCAGCTGAGCTATACCCCCACAGAGGAGCGCGCATTATACGTAGCGTCCCCGCCCTTGTAAACCCTCCGGAACGCATCAAAGAACCTCCTGATTTGCGATGAATCTCAGCTACGCACGGAAGAGCTTATTCCTGATGTGGGAGCGGCCTACCGGCCGCGATTACGGCGAATATCGCGGCCGGTAGGCCGCTCCCACAATGTCTGCTGAAGATAGTCGCTAATCAGCAAGCACCTTGCCCGGATTCATCAATCCGTGCGGGTCGAGGGCCCGCTTGACGGCGCGCATCAGGTCCATTTCGACGGCACTCTTGTAGCGCAGGATTTCCGTCCGCTTGAGCTGCCCCAGGCCGTGCTCGGCCGAGATCGAGCCGCCCAGTGCGGCGACGATGTCGTGCACGATGCGGTTGGCCTGCGGCGTCTGGGCGATGAACCCGGCGTTCTCCGCCGCCTCCGGCCGCGACAGGTTGTAGTGCAGGTTGCCGTCGCCGATGTGGCCGAAGGCGACGATGCGCACGTCGGGAAAGGCGCGCCGCAGTTCGGCGTCGGCGTGCGCGATGAATTCGGCGATGCGCGACACCGGCACGGCGATGTCGTGCTTGATGCTGATGCCCTCGATGCGCTGCGCTTCCGAGATGTTCTCGCGCAGGTGCCAGAAAGCCTTTTGCTGGGCGAGGTCCTGCGCCACGGCGGCATCCGCTACCCGCCCCGCTCCGATCTCCGCGCCAAGGATCGCCTCAAGGGTGCCGGCCAGATCAAAATCCGCCAGGGTGTCGGTGAGTTCGGTCAGCACGTACCAGGGCGAGGCGTTTGCCAGCGGATCCCGCGTATCGGGGATGTGCTTCAGCACCAGTTCCAGCGCCGGCCGCGCGACGATCTCGAAGCCGGTGACGCGCTCGCCGCAGGCGCCGCGCAGGCGCGACAGAAGCGCCACGGCGGCGGCGGGATCGCGCAGCGCCAGCCAGGCCGTGGCCGCCTGGCGCGGGCGGGGATAGAGCTTCAGCACCGCGGCGGTGACGATGCCGAGCGTGCCCTCGGCGCCGATGAAGAGATGCTTGAGGTCGTAGCCGGTGTTGTCCTTGCGCAGGCCGCGCAGGCCGTGCCAGATGCGCCCGTCGGGCAGCACCGCCTCGATGCCGAGCGTCAGCTCGCGCATGTTGCCGTAGCGCAGAACAGCTGTGCCGCCGGCGTTGGTGGAGAGGTTGCCGCCGATCTCGCAACTGCCTTCGGCCGCCAGGGAGAGCGGAAAGAGGCGGTCGGCGCCCTCGGCCGCCGCCTGCACCTCGGCCAGCAGGCAGCCGGCCTCGGCGGTGAGCGTGTTGTTGGCGGCATCGATCTCGCGGATGCGGCGCAGGCGCGAGAGGTTGATCACCACCTCGTGGCCGTCGTGCTGCGGCGTGGCGCCGCCGACGAGGCCGGTGTTGCCGCCCTGCGGCACCATCGGGATGCGATCTTCCGCACACAGCGCGACGATGGCGGCGACCTCTTCGGTCGAGGCCGGCTTGACGACGCAGCGCGCCCGGCCCGTGTAGCGGCCGCGCCAGTCGGTGAGGTGGGCGTCCATGTCGGCGCCGGTCAGCACGGCGGCTTCGCCGGCGATGGCGGCGAGGCGGCGGATGAATGCCTCGTTGCTCACGATTCGACGACTTCCGCGTAAAGATCGTGCACGTCGCAGTCGGTGACGATCACGCGGGCGAACTCGCCCACTTCAAGATGCCCGCCGTTCGGGATGTGCACCAGCCCGTCGATCTCCGGCGCATCGGCCTCGCTGCGGGCAACGGCGCCCTCCTCATCGACTTCCTCGACCAGCACCTCGATCTCGCGGCCGATCCTGCGCTCCAGCCGCTGCGTGCTGATGTCTTCCTGCAGTTCCATCAGGCGCTGGCGTCGTTCCTCGCGCAGCGCCTCCGGTACCGCGCCGGGCAGCTTGTTGGCCTCGGCCCCGTCGACCGGGGAATAGGCGAAGGCGCCGACGCGGTCGAGCTGCGCCTCCTCGAGGAACAGCAGCAGCAGTTCGAAGTCCTCGTCGGTCTCGCCGGGGAAGCCGGTGATGAAGGTGCTGCGGATAGTCAGTTCCGGGCAGACGGCGCGCCAGGCGCGGACGCGCGCCAGCACGTTCTCGGCGCTGGCCGGCCGTTTCATCAGCTTGAGTATGCGCGGACTGGCGTGCTGGAAGGGCACGTCGAGGTAGGGCAGGATTTTCCCCTCGGCCATGAACGGAATCAGGTCGTCCACGCTCGGATAGGGATAGACATAGTGCAGGCGCACCCAGATGCCCAGTTCGCCCAATGCCTTCGCTAGTTCGAGGAGGCGCGTCTTGACGGGCTTGCCGCCCCAGAAGCCGGTGCGATACTTGACGTCGACGCCGTAGGCGCTGGTGTCCTGCGAGACGACGAGCAGTTCCCTGACGCCGGCGGCGACGAGATTCTCCGCCTCGCGCATGACGTCGCTGATGGGGCGGCTGACGAGGTCGCCGCGCAGCGAGGGAATGATGCAGAAAGTGCAGCGGTGGTTGCAGCCTTCGGAAATCTTCAGATAGGCGTAGTGGCGCGGCGTCAGCTTGATGCCCTGCGGAGGCACCAGGTCCACGAAGGGATCGTGCGGTTTTGGCAAATGCCGGTGCACTTCCTGCATGACCTGCTCGGTGGCATGCGGGCCGGTCACGGCCAGCACCTGCGGGTGGGCCGCCAGCACCACGTCCTCCTTGGCGCCGAGGCAGCCGGTGACGATGACGCGGCCGTTCTCGTCGAGCGCCTCACCGATGGCGTCGAGCGACTCGGCCACGGCGGCATCGATGAAGCCGCAGGTGTTCACGACGACGAGGTCGGCGCCCTCATAGTCGGGCGCGATGTCGTAGCCCTCGGCGCGCAGGCGCGTCAGGATCTGCTCGGAATCGACGAGGGCTTTCGGGCAGCCAAGGGAGACGAAGCCGACTTTCGGGACGGTTTTCTTGCGGGACATTCTGTCGGGGGGGACGTTGCGGCAGGGGCGGGGCCGCGGGGGTTGCGCTTACTTCTTCTCGGGCGTCTGCTCTTCGGCGGCTTCCTTCTTTTCACCCGGCTTGCCGCCGGGCGCGACGAAGTTGGGGAACTGGAAGCCCGATAACATGCTGCGCGTCTGGTTCTCGATCTGCTCCTGCATCTGCATGAACATGTTCTTCGACTGCTCCATGTAGGCGCCCATCATGCTTTGCATGGCAGGACCCTGGAAGTTGAGGAACTGCGCCCACAGATCCTTGCTGGCGGGATTGTTTTCGCCGTACATGGCCTGGGCCTGGTCCTGCAGCTTGGACTGCATGTCGGTGAAAGCCTTGATGTTGCCCTCGAGGTACTTGCCCATCATGCCCTGCATGGCGTTGCCGTAGAAGCGGATCATCTGCGAGAGCAGGTCGCTGGTGAACATCGGCATGCCGCCGCCTTCCTCCTCGAGGATGATCTGCAGCAGGATGCTGCGCGTGAGGTCCTCGTTGCTCTTGGCGTCGACGACCTGGAATCCCTCGTTCTTCAGCACCAGCTCCTTGACATCGGACAGCGTGATGTAGGAACTCGTCCTGGTGTCGTAGAGACGTCGGTTCGGGTACTTCTTGATCAGTCTGGACTGTTCGGCCATGTTCTCTCTCCTCCCCTTAACCAATCGATTATACGCAGAAAGCCCTGGAGCTTTCGCCTCCTCAACTCATGTGCAGGCCGCCGTTGATCGACAGGGTCGATCCCGTCATATAGCCGGCATATTCCGAGGACAGGTAGGCCACCAGCTTGCCGATTTCCTCGGGTTTGCCGAGGCGCCCCATCGGGATCTGCGCGACGATCTGCTCGCGCACCTCCGGCTTGATCGCCATCACCATGTCGGTGCCGACGTAGCCCGGCGCGATGGCGTTCACGGTGACGCCCTTGCGCGCCACTTCCTGGGCGATCGCCTTGGTGAAACCGAGGATGCCGGCCTTGGCCGCCGAGTAGTTGGCCTGGCCGAACTGTCCCTTGATGCCGTTCACCGACGAGATGTTGATGATGCGGCCCCAGCCGCGCTCGGCCATGCCGCCCAGCACCTGGTGCGTGACGTTGAACACGCTGTTGAGGTTAACGTCGATCACCGCGTTCCAGTCGGAGGCCATCATCTTGCGGAACATGGCGTCGCGCGTGATGCCGGCATTGTTCACCAGCACGTCCACCGGCCCGAGTTCCGATTCGATGCGCCTGACCATCGCGTTGCACGACTCATAATCCGAGACGTTGCCCTCGGCCGCATGGAACTCGAAACCGGCCGCCTTGTTCTGCGTCAGCCATTCATCCTTCTGCGGGAAGCCGGGCAGGCAGTTGGCCACCACGACAAATCCGTCCTCGGCCAGTGCGCGGCAGATCGCCGTGCCCAGTCCGCCCATGCCGCCCGTTACGAGCGCTACCCTCTTCGACATCGTAATTTTTCCTATAAACAACAATGGAACCGTCAAGCCTGCCGCCCCGAGCCTGGGATGGCCGGCATAGTGCTCAAAACATGTGCTGGCCGCCGTTGATCGAGATGTTGGCGCCCGTCAGGAACGCCGCTTCCTCCGAGGCGAGATAGGCCACCAGGCCCGCCACTTCCTCCGGCTTGCCCAGGCGCCCCTGCGGAATCTGCGGCAGGATCTTCGAGTCCAGCACCTCCTGCGGGATCGCCATCACCATCTTGGTGCCGATGTAGCCCGGGCTGATGGTGTTCACCGTCACGCCCTTCTTCGCCACTTCCAGCGCCAGCGCCTTGGTGAAGCCGTGCATGCCGGCCTTGGCGGCGGAATAGTTGGTCTGGCCGAAGGCGCCCTTCTGGCCGTTCACCGAGGAGACGTTGATGACGCGGCCCCAGCCGCGCTCCATCATGCCGTCCATCACCTGCTTGGTCATGTTGAAGACGCTGTCGAGGTTGGTCTTCATGACGACGTCCCAGTCGCCCTTGGTCATTTTCTTGAACGTCATGTCGCGCGTGATGCCGGCGTTGTTCACCAGCACGTCGACCGGGCCGAGTTCCTTCGCCACCGTCTCCGCGCAGGCCTTGCAGGAATCGAAATCGGCCACGTCGCACGGGTAGGCGTGAAAATCGTAGCCCTGCGTCTTCATCTGCTTCAGCCAGTCCCCGGCCTTGGTGTTGCTCGGGCTGTAGGTCGTCACCACCTTGTAGCCCAGCGCGGCCATCTTGATGCAGACCGCCTCGCCCAAGCCCCCCATGCCACCCGTTATCAGCGCCACTCTCGACATGATCTTCTCTCCTTTGTTTTGCGGGGATATTGCTGGTTGCTACCGGCCGCGTTTCCCCTGTTGCGCGACCAGTTGTTCCTTAGCAAGCCCTTACGCCTTTTCCTTGACGTAGCGCCCCGGCGCCGCTTCGATCTGCTTGTGGCGCTTGTTGCCGGGCTTCCTGGGCGCCTCGCGTTCCTCGCCGGCGAAGCGCTTGAGCCATTCCATCCAGTGCGGCCACCAGCTGCCCTGGTGTTCCGTCGCGCCGGCCAGCCAGTCCGCGGCCGTGGCGGCCGGCGCATCGTTGCGCCAGTGGCTGCGCTTGCCCTTGGCCGGCGGATTGATCACGCCGGCGATGTGGCCGCTGGCGCCCAGCATGAAGGTCGTCTCGCCGCCGAGAATGCCGCGCGAGAGATAGGCGCTCTTCCAGGGCACGATGTGGTCCTCCCGGCTGGAGTAGATGTAGGCCGGCATGTCGAGCCGGCCGAGATCGGCGCTGGTGCCGCACATCGCCAGCTTGCCCGGTTCGCGCAGGGCGTTTTCCAGATAGAGGTGGCGCAGGTACCAGACGGCGAAGGGTCCGGGCAGGTTGGTGCTGTCGGCATTCCAGTAGAGCAGGTCGAAGGCCGACGGCTTGCCGCCCTTGAGGTAGTTGCCGACGACGTACTGCCAGATGAGGTCGTTGGCGCGCAGGCTGGAGAAGGCCGAGGCCAGCTCGGCGCCGCGCAGCAGGCCGCCCTTGCCGATCGCCGCCTCGCGCGCGGCGACCGAGGCCGCATCGACGTAATTGACGACTTCGCCGCCATCGGAGAAATCCAGCAGCGAGGTGAGCAGGGTCAGGCTCGCCACCCTGTCCTCGCCGCGCGCCTTCGCCACCGACAGCGCCGCAGACAGGATGGTGCCGCCGACGCAGAAACCCAGCGCGTTGAGCTTGTCGGCGCCGCCGATCTCCCGCGCCACATCGAGCGCCTTGAGCGCGCCCTTCTCGACATAATCGTCCCAGCCGAGATGGCCGAGGTCGGCCTGCGGATTGCGCCAGGAGACGAGGAACACCGTGATGCCTTGCGCCACGGCATGGCGCACGAAGGAGTTTTCCGGCTGCAGGTCGAGGATGTAGAACTTGTTGATGCAGGGCGGCACGATGAGCAGCGGGCGCTCGTGCACTTTTTTCGTCGTCGGCGTGTACTGGATCAACTGGATCAGTTCGTTCTCGAAGATCACCTGCCCGGGCGTCACCGCCAGGTTGCGGCCGACTTCGAAGGCGGCATCGTCGGTCATCGAGATGCGGCCCTTGCCCAGGTCGGCGACCAGGTTCTGGATGCCGGCCGTGATGCTGGCGCCCTGGGTGCCGAGTGCCGTCCTAATGAACTCGGGGTTGGTCGCGACGAAATTGGAGGGCGCCATGGCATCGACGAACTGCCGGGTGAAGAACTTCAGCCGGCTGCGCGCCGCCGCATCGTCCATCGGTACGGTCTCGACCAGCTTGCCGATGTAAGCGGCATTCAGCAGGTAGGCCTGGCGCAGGTAATCGAAATAGGGACTTTCGGACCACTCCGGCGCGGCAAAGCGCTTGTCCTTCACCTCGGCAGCCGCACCGCCCTGCCCGCGTTGCAGCATGCCCTGCCAGAGCGCGACATGGCGTTCGGCGAATTCCTTCTGCAGTTGGGCGATGGCTTCGTTCTGCGGGAATGGCGGCGCCGAGGCCGGCGAGGCCTGCCGCTGCGTCATGAAGTTCATAAACCCCTGCGCGAACGCCTGCCCGGCCTGAAAAAGGTTCTGCATGGCAGCCGCATCGGGCTGTGGGTTACCGGACATCTACCGCTTCTCCCTATGACGGCCGAATAGAAGGCAACCGTCGGATTGGAGAGGGATTTTGCACCGCACCATAACCCCTGTCAACGAGGCTGCAAAAGGTAGAATCCGGACATGTACATCGTGGCCATCGGCTGGCTCTGGGTCGTCCTGATGATGGCGCTGACCGAGACCAGCGTCACCGCCGGAATCCTGACCTTCCTCTTCTATGGATTGGCGCCGCTGGCCCTCTTCCTCTGGCTGGTCGGCACGCCGGCAAGGAGAAGGCGCTTAGCCGACCAGACGGTCGACCAGCAGATGGGCCAGTCGGATCGAGACGACGCCAGCCGCGATCAGTAGCACCTGCTGCATCGTGGCGCGCAGTTCGGTGCGCTTGTGCAGGCCGGGTATGAGGTCGGCCACGGCGACGTAGATCATGCTGGCCGCCGCCAGCGCCAGGAGCACCGGCACCACGCCCTGCACCGCCGAAAGCGCGAAGTAGGAGAGCAGGCCGCCCGCCAGCGTGGCGAGGCTGGAGAGCAGGTTGAAGACCAGCGCCTTCAGGCGCGAATAGCCCGAGTGCAGCAGGATGAGGAAGTCGCCCACCTCCTGCGGGATCTCGTGGGCGATGATGGCCAGCGCCGTGATCAGCCCCAGCCGCACGTCCTGCATGAAGGCGGCGGCGATCAGCACGCCATCGACGAAGTTGTGGAAGGTGTCCCCCACCAGGATGAGCAGGCCGCTGCGGCCGTGGTCGTCGGCCGGGGCATGCGGCTCGTGGCCCTCGCAATGGTCGTCGTGGCAATGCCGCCACAGCACCAGTTTCTCCAGCACGAAGAAACCGAGGATGCCAGCCAGAACGATCGAGGTCGCCGCGCCGGCGTTGCCGTGCGCCTCGATGGCATTGGGCAGCACCTCGAGGAAGGCGGCGCCGAGCAGCGCTCCGATGGCGTAGCTGATCAGGTGCGGCACCCAGCCGCCGCGCGCCGACAAGGCGAAGACGGCGGCGGCCAGCACCGAGAGGACGCCGCCGGCGAACGAAGTGAGGAGGATCCAGGCGAGAACGGACATGGGCGCGGATTATACGCGGCAGATCAGGCGGGCCGCGGCGGCCGGTTCACCAGCCAGATGCCCAACGCCACCAGCAGCAGCGCCGCAGCCAGCGCGGAACTGATGCGCTCCGAGAGCAGCAGCGCGCCGGCCAGCACGCCGAACAGCGGCGTCAGGAAGGAGAACGCCGCCAGCCGGCCGGCCGGGTAGGTCTTCACCAGCCAGAACCAGGCGAGATAGCTGGCGAAGGCCACCAGCACGGTCTGGTAGGCCAGGCTCGCCAGCACCAGCGGTGTAGCCGCGATGACGCCCGGCTCGCCCAGCGCCAGCGAAACGCAGGGCAGCACCAGCGCCGAGCCGGCCAGCTGGTAGAACAGCGTCTTGGCGGGACTGACTTTCGCCAGGACGCTGCCCTTGATCACCAGCGTCGTCGCCGCCCACAGCACCGCGGCGAGGAACAGCATGCCGTCCCCCAGGAGCTGGCTTTGCGTCGGCAGGCCGAGCGATTCGGCGAATGCCGAGACGATGCCGGCGAAGGCGCAGGCCAGGCCCAGCCACTGCAGCGGGCGCAGCTTCTCGCCCGGCAGGAACCAGTGCGCGCCGAGGGCGATCATGAACGGCGCCGTGTACAGGAAGACCACGCCGCGCGAGGCGGTGGTGTAATTGAGCCCCCAGTAGATGAAGGCGAATTCGCCGGCGAAGAGCGCCGCCGCGAGCAGGCCGGGGCCGAGCGTGCCGTCGCGATCGAAGAGGCGGATGCCCTTGTGCGCCGCCCAGGCCCACACCAGAATCGCGGCGCCGACGGAGCGCAGGCTGGCCTGCCAGACGGGCGAGATGCCGGCGTTGGCCACCTTGACCGCCACCTGCTGCAGGCCCCAGGCGGCGCACAGCACGACCATCAGGGCCATGGCGGCGGAATCGAGATGCGTTTTTCTTTCCATCATTCGAGCCAGATCAGGGAAGCCATGCGGCCGGTGGTTTTCTCGCGACGATAGGAATAGAAGCTGTCCGCTTCGAGAAAGGTGCAGCGCCCGCCGCCGAAGACGCGATCCACCCCGAGGGCGTTCAGGCGCAGCGTCGCCAGCCGATAGAGGTCGGCCAGCCATTTGCCGTTCTCCTTCGCCGCGAAGGCCGCCGCCGCGTCGGGCGCATGCGCGACGAAGACCTCGCGCACCTCCTGCCCGACCTCGAAGGCCTGCGGGCCGATGGCCGGGCCGAGCCAGGCCAGCAGGCGCGGCGGCGGCTCGTTCATCGCCCGCACCGCCGCCTCGATGACGCCGCCGGCCAGTCCGCGCCAGCCGGCGTGCGCCGCGCCGACCGCCGTGCCGACATCGTTGCACAGCAGGACAGGCAGGCAGTCCGCGGTGAGGATGGCGCATACCGCGCCCTTCCCGCAGGCAACCGCCGCGTCCGCCTCGACGCCGGCGACGGCATTGCCGGCGCGCGCAACAGCATTGCCATGCACCTGGGTGAGCCAGAGCGGTTCGGCCGGCAGATACGCGCGCAGTCTGCGGCGATTCTCCGCAACAGCCGCCGGATCGTCCCCCACATGCGCGGCGAGATTCAGCGAGGCATAGGGTCCGGCACTGACGCCGCCGGCGCGCGTCGTGACGAGCGCGCGCACCTTAGCCGGCGCCGGCCAGTCGGGAACGATCCAGTCCTTCACTCCGCCGCGCCCCGCAATTTCGCGAGAAGCTGCGCGAAGTCCTCCGGCAGCGGCGCCTCCCAGCCCATCTCGACGCGCGTCGCCGGGTGCACCAGCGCCAGACGCCAGGCATGCAGGGCCTGGCGCGGAAAACCGGCGAGCGGCGGCTGCGCCGTCCGGCGCGGCCCGTACACCGGATCGCCGACGAGGGGATGGCCGAGTTCGGCCATGTGCACGCGGATCTGGTGCGTGCGCCCGGTCTCCAGCGCGCACTCGATGAGGGTGGCGCGGGCGAAGCGCTCCAGCACATGGTAGTGCGTGCGCGCCGCGCGGCCGCCGCCGACCACGGCCATCTTCGTGCGTTGCACCGGATGGCGGCCGATCGGCGCATCCACCGTGCCGTCGCGCGCAACGACGCCGTGCGCCAGCGCCAGGTAATGCCGCTTCACCGTGCGCGCCTGCAACTGGCGCACCAGGTCGGTCTGCGCTTCCAGGGTCCTGGCGACGACGAGCAGGCCGCTGGTGTCCTTGTCGAGGCGGTGTACGATGCCGGCGCGCGGAATGCCGGCGAGCTGCGGCGCATGGTGCAGCAGGGCGTTCAGCATCGTCCCCTGCCAGTTGCCGCTGCCCGGGTGCACCACCAGCCCGGCCGGCTTGTCGACGACGAGGATGTCCTCGTCCTCATACAGTATCGCCAGGGGAATGTCCTCCGGCTGCTGCACCGTCTCCTCCGACGAGGGCGCGACATCGAGCGTGACCCGCTCGCCGCCCCACACCTTGCGCCCGGGATCGGCCGCCGTGTCGCCGAGACTGACTTTGCCCGCCTTCACCCAGGCGGCGAGGCGGCTGCGCGAATGTTCCGGCAGCAGGCGCGCCAGCGCCTGATCGAGGCGCAGGCCGGCGCAATCCGCGGGAATAACCAGGACATGCGCCGGGTCTGCGATATAATCGGCGCGCTTTCTTTGCAGGGAATTCATCATGCGTAGTCTAGCTTTAATTCTCGCCTTGCTGATCGGCGGCTGCGGCCTGCTGCCCGAGCTGAAGGACGAGACAGCCGGCTGGTCGGCCAACCGCCTGTATTCGGCCGCCAAGGAAGCCATGGGAGACGGCTCCTATGACAAGGCCATCAAGTATTTCGAAATCCTGGAGGCGCGCTACCCCTACGGCCGCTACGCCCAGCAGGCGCAGATCGAGATCGCCTACGCCTACCACAAGGCCGGCGAACCGGCCGCCGCCATTGCCGCCTGCGACCGCTTCATCAAGCTGCACCCGAACCACCCCAACGTCGATTATGTGTATTACCTGAAGGGTCTGGTGAACTTCAACGAGGACCTCGGCATTCTCGGCTATGTCAGCATGCAGGACATGTCGGAGCGCGACCCGAAGGCGGCGCGCGAGTCCTTCGACGCCTTCAGGGATCTGGTCATACGCTTCCCGAACAGCAAGTACGCGGCCGACGCCTCGGCACGGATGAAATACCTGGTGAACGCGCTGGCCGCCCATGAAGTGCATGTGGCGCGCTACTACCTGAAGCGCGGCGCCTATGTCGCCGCCACCAACCGCGCCCAGTTCTCCGTGCAGACCTATATAGACGCGCCGGCCAACGAAGAGGGGCTGTTCATCCTGGTCAAATCCTACGACGCGCTCGGCATGAACGACCTGCGCGACGACGCCGAGCGCGTCATGCGCACCAACTTCCCCCACAGCGAGTATTACAAGCGCGGGCTCGACCGCAAGGAGCCCTGGTGGAAGCTGTGGTGATGCCGTAGGTCGGGCTTCAGCCCGATGACCGAAGGAAATCCCCGTTGGACAACAGCCGCGATCGTCGGGCTGAAGCCCGACCTACAACTCCCGACCTACGCCCCCCACTGCGCCAGCTTGCGCTCAACCGTCTTGCGCGAGACGCCGAGACGCCGCGCCGCTTCCGACTTGTTGCCGCCGCAGGCGGCGAGCACCTCCAGGATGTGGCTTTTCTCCACGGCGTCCAGCGCCGCGGCCGACGCGACGGTTTCCGTCACTCCCCCTTCGGGCAGCGCATCCAGCGGGAAATAGCCGAGGATGAGCGAGCGCTCGACCAGATTCTTCAGCTCGCGCACGTTGCCCGGCCAGTCATAGGCCTGCAGGCGGGCGGCGATGCCGTCGTCGAGCGGCACGGCAGGCAGCCCCAGGTGCGAAGCCAGCTGCGCGGCGAAGTGGCCCGCCAGCGGCAGGATGTCCTCGCGCCGCTGGCGCAGCGGCGGAATGACGATGTTCACCACGTCGAGGCGGTAGAACAGGTCATGGCGGAAGCGGCCGTGCCTGACCTCGTCGGCGAGGTTGCGGTTGGTCGCCGCGACGACGCGGATGTCCACCGGGATTTCCCGCGTCGAGCCGACCGGGCGGATCATGCGCTCCTCCAGCACGCGCAGCAGCTTCGCCTGCATCGGCAGCGGCAGCTCGGCGATCTCGTCGAGGAACAGCGTGCCGCCTCGGGCGTAGTAGAACAGGCCGTGGTGGGCCTCGCTGGCGCCGGTGAAGGCGCCCTTGGCGTGGCCGAACAGCTCGGACTCGATCAGCTCGGGCGAGATGGCGCCGCAATTCACCGGCACGAAGGGCCGCTGCGCCCGCGGGCTCATGCTGTGCAGGGCGCGCGCCGCCACCTCCTTGCCGACGCCGGATTCGCCCTGCAGCAGGACGGTGCTCGGCATGGCGGCCACGCGCTTGATCATCTGGCACAGCCGGTTCATGGCGTCGGAGCAGCCGACGATGCCCTCGATGCCGCCGGAAAGCTCGGCCACCTCGCGTCGCAGCACGAAGTTCTCGCGCAGCAGGCGGGCGCGGTCGAAGCACTTGCGGATGGCGTTGAGTATCTGGTCGACGCGGAAGGGCTTGAGGATGAAGTCGGCGGCGCCGGCGCGCAGGGCATGGATGGCCGTGTCGATGTCGGCGAAGGCGGTGATGAGGATGACGTCGCCCTGGAAGCCGCCCTCGCGCAGTTCGTCGAGCCATTCCACGCCGCTTTTTCCCGGCAGCGAGATGTCGAGGATGATCAGGTCGAAGTGGATGCGGTTGAACAGCGTCCGCCCCTCTTCCGCGCTGCCCGCCGTCTCGACCAGGCTGCAGCGGCCGGCGAGCATCTTGTGCAGGAAGCTGCGCATGCCTTCCTCGTCGTCCACGATGAGGACGGAGTACTGCTGCCAGGCAGTGCTCCCGGCGGCGGACCTGAGGGGAGCCGGGATGGGCTGGTTCACCGCGCCAGCGCGATCAGCACGCTGCAGGGCGCATCCTCGATCAGCGAGGCACCGACCGAACCCTTCCACCAGCGCGACATGAAGAAGCCGTGCTTGCGATGGCCGACGACGATGAGGTCGGCGCCCAGTTCGCCGGCCAGGCGGCAGATATCGTCCACCGGCTCGCCGGTGACGACATGGCCTTCCGCCTTCACCCCGCGCTCGGCGAGCAGCTTGAGGCCCTCGTCGAGGATGTCCTTGAAGCGCCGGTTCTCCTCGTCCTGCAGGGACTCCGGCACGAAGCCCTCGGTCAGGTAGAGCCCGGCCATCAGCGGCGCCACCGCCAGCAGGTGGATTTCGGCATGCAGAAGATTGTTGATGTCGGCGCATTCGAGCAGCGCCGTGCGCCCGCTCTGCGAGCCGTCGTAGGCCAACAGTACCTTGCCGTACATATCCCCTCCTCCTTTTATAATCGTTGTATTGGGCGATGTTAAAGGAAGCAACCGCAGGGTTCAATCGCGCCAGTTGATATACTCCCGGCTCGTCAAAGCAAGAATCGTCATGAAACCCGAAATCCACTCCCCCGCGCTGACCCTGGGCATCGCCGGCGCCGGCGCCATGGGCCGCGGCATCGCCCAGATCGCCGCCCAGGCCGGCCTCCGCGTCCTGATTTTCGATCTGCAGGCCGGCGCCGCCACCGCCGCGCGGGACGCCATCGCCGCCACGCTTTCCGGCCTCGCCGCCAAGGGCAAGATCGCCCCGGACGCGGCCGGCGCTGCGGCCGCCCGCATCGAACCGGCCGCGGCGCTGGAAGCCTTCGCGCCCTGCCACGTCGTCATCGAGGCCATCATCGAGAAGCTGGAGGCCAAGCGGCAATTGTTCACCGCGCTGGAAGGCATCGTCGGCGAAGACTGCATCCTCGCCAGCAACACCTCCTCGCTGTCGGTGACCGAGATCGCCGCCGCCTGCCGCCGGCCCGGCCGCGTCGCCGGCTGCCATTTCTTCAACCCGGTGCCGCTGATGAAGGTGGTCGAGGTGATCGACGCCCTGCTCACCGAACCGTGGGTCGGCGATGCGCTCGTGGAACTCGCCCGGCGCATGGGCCACACCCCGGTGCGCGCGAAGGACACGCCGGGCTTCATCGTGAACCATGCCGGCCGCGGCTACGTCACCGAAGCCCTGCGCCTGCTCGGCGAGAATGTCGCCGAGTTTTACGAAATCGACCGCATCCTGCGCGAGGCGGCCGGCTTCCGCATGGGGCCGTTCGAGCTGCTCGACCTGACCGGCCTGGACGTCTCGCAGCCGGTGATGGAGGCGATCTACCACCAGTACTACCAGGAGCCGCGCTACCGCCCCTCCGCGCTGGCGGCGCAGCGCCTGGCCGGCGGCCTGCTCGGCCGCAAGAGCGGGCGCGGCTTCTATGCCTACCCCGATGGCAAGCAACAGGCCATGCCGGTTCCGCCCGCGCCGTCCGCGCGGCCGGCCCGCGTCTGGGTCAGCGACGCCCGCCCGGCGTTCGCCACGACCGTCAGGGCGCTGGTGCAGCAGCTCGGCGGCACGCTGGACAAAAGTCAGTCTCCCCAGGACGGCGCCCTGTGCATCGTCACGCCGCTGGGCGAGGATGCCACCACCTGCGCCACGCGCGAAGGTCTGGATGCCGCGCGCACCGTCGCCATCGACGTCCTCCTCGGCCTCGACAAGCGGCGCACCCTGATGACCACGCCGCTCACCGCCCCGGCCATGCGCGAGGCGGCGCACGGTCTCTTCGCCGCCGACGGCGTGCCGGTGTCCGTCGTCCGCGACAGCGCCGGCCTGGTGGCGCAGCGCGTGCTGGCGCACATCGTGAACATCGGCTGCGACATCGCCCAGCAGGGCATCGCGCTGCCTGCGGACATCGACCGCGCCGTCACCCTCGGCCTCGGCTACCCGAAGGGCCCGCTGGCGCTGGGCGATGCGCTCGGCGCGCGCACCGTGCTCGACATCCTGGAGAACCTGCTGGCGGCCTCCGGCGACCCGCGTTATCGCCCGAGCCCCTGGCTGAAGCGCCGCGCGCTGCTCGGCGCCTCCCTGCTGACGCCGGAGGCATGAGATGTCCATAACGCTCGATGCAAGAACCATCCTGCTGCTGATGGCCTTCACCGCGGTGCCGACCGCCCTGGTGCTGCTGGCCGTCTCGCGCTTCTACGCCGCCCGCGTGCGCGGCGTCGCCCACTGGACCGGCGCCAACATCGCGCTGGCCGTCGGCCTGCTCCTGCTCGGCCTGTCCCAGACCGCCAACGACCTGCCCGCCCGCGTCGGCGGCAACACCCTGCTGGTGCTGACCACGGCCCTCTACTACCTCGCCATCCAGCGCCTGCTCGGCGACAAGCCCAGCACCCGCCTGGCCTGGACCACGGTGGCCGCCTCGGGGATCATCTTCGCCCTGCTGTGGACATCGGCGGCCCCCTATCGCCTGGCGGTGGGCACGCTGTCCATCGCCGTCATGATCCTCACCGGCCTCAGCGCCGCCCGGCTTCTGCTGCCGCTCTCCGCCGAGAAGCCGGTATCGCACCGCTTCACCGGCCTGCTCTTCCTCATCGGCTGCGCGCTGATGACGGTGCGCCTCGGGCACGCCCTGCTTTCGGACAGCCCGCCGGCCCACCTCTTCGCACCCAACTTCTGGCAGGGCATGATCCTCGGCGGCGCCCACATCATCACCATGCTGATGAGCCTGGGCTTCGCCCTGATGATCGTCGACCAGCTCGCCTCCGAACTGAACCGCCTGGCCACGCTGGATGCGCTCACCGGCATCGGCAACCGCCGCGTCTTCTACACCCGCGCGGAATCGGAGCTGGCGCGCTGGCGGCGCAAGGGCACGCCGCTGTCGCTGCTGATGATCGACCTCGACCGCTTCAAGTCGATCAACGACCAGCTCGGCCACGCCGCCGGCGACGACACGCTGCGCCGCTTCGTCGCGCTGGTCGGCCCGCACCTGCGCGAATACGATTTCTTCGCCCGTCTGGGCGGCGAGGAATTCGCCGTGCTGCTGCCCGATGCCACCGAGGAAGTCGCCGTCGGCATCGCCGAGCGGCTGCGCGAACTGACCGAAGCCGAGCGCCTGCCGGCGCCCGGCTTCGCCGTGCCCACCACCGCCAGCATCGGCGCGGCCCAGCTGCTCGCGCACGAACGTACCATCGACCAGCTCATGCAGCGCGCCGACCAGGCGCTCTACGCCGCCAAGAGCGGCGGGCGCAACCGCGTCGTCGCCGCATCCTGGCTGCAGGAGGCATCGGCGACCCGGCCGGAAGCGGCGGCGGAGCGATCCTCCGCGGCGATACCCTCACTGCAAACCGAAAACGAATGATCGACTGGGACGCCATCGACACCGTCCTGCTCGACATGGACGGCACGCTGCTCGACCTGCATTTCGACAACCATTTCTGGCAGGAGCACGTGCCGCTGCGCTATGCCGAGCGGCACGGCCTGCCGCACGCGGAGGCGCGCAGCCGGCTGATCGACATCTACCGCGCCAAGGCCGGCACGCTCGACTGGTATTGCGTGGATTTCTGGACGCGCGAACTGCAGCTCGACATCGCGCGCCTGAAGGAGGAAGTCGCGCACCTCATTGCCGTGCATCCCGACGTGCCCCGTTTCCTCGAAGCGCTGCGCCGGCACGGCAAGGGCGTCGCCCTGGTCACCAACGCCCACCGCAAGAGCCTCTCGCTGAAGATGGCGCGCACCGGACTGCAGGTGCATTTCGACCTGCTCATCACCTCGCACGAGGTCGGCCTGCCGAAGGAGGATCCGGCCTTCTGGCCGGCGCTGCGCGCCCTGCTGCCCTACGACCCGGCGCGCACCCTGCTCATCGACGACAGCCTGCCGGTGCTGCGCTCCGCGCGGCAGGGCGGCATCGCCCACCTGCTGGCCGTCTACCTGCCCGACACCCGCCAGCCGGAAAAGGATGTCGGCGAGTTCGCCGCCTTGCGGCATTTCTCGGAAATACTGCCGAAGTAGGCAGCAAGCCGAAGTGGCGATGCGGCCATCTTCGGTCCTGCCAGGCCCTCAACGTTTCGCAGCCAGCTTGTAGGGCAGGTGCTGCGCCGTCTCCGCCTCGTAATCCTGCATGGCGGCATCTTCGCGCCGAAGGTAGGCGGCCACGATGTCGCGCATGCGCGGATCGGCGATCCAGTATGCCGACCAGGTCGGCATCGGTTCGAAGCCGCGCGCCAGCTTGTGCTCGCCCTGCGCGCCGGGCTCGAAACGCTGCAGGCCGTGGTCGATGGCGTACTCGATGCCCCGGTAGTAGCAGAGTTCGAAGTGCAGCCCCGGGCAGTCGATGTCGGTGCCCCAGTGCCGGCCGTAGAGCGCGGCGTCATCGCGGTAGCTGATGGACGAGGCCACCGGGCGATCCGCCTGCCAGGCGACGAACACGACCATGCGGCGCCCCAATTCCGCGCCGACGCGCTGAAAGAATTCCGCCTTGAATGCCGGGTGGTTGCCGTGGCGCAGGAAGGTGTCGCGGTAATGCCGATGGAGGGCGCGCCACAGCGGCGCGTCGATCTCGTCGCCGTGGCGGGCTTCGATGCGCAGCCCGGCTTCGGCGACGGCGCGACGCTCGCGCTTGAGTTTCTTGCGCTTGCCGGCGGTGAAGCCCTGCAGGAAATCGGCGAAGTCGCGGTAGCCGCGATTCAGCCAGTGGAACTGCACGCCGCGCCGCAGCAGCAGGCCGGCAGCTTCCAGCAGCAGGCGGTCGGGCTCGCGCACGAAAAGGCACTGCCAGGACGAGGCGCGCAATTTGGCAACCAGATCGAGGGCGGCGTCGATCAGGGCGGGGGCGATGCTTGCGTCCTCACCCCCAGCCGCCAGCAGGCGCGGCCCCGGCGAGGGGGTGTACGGCACGCCGGTGACGAGCTTGGGATAGTAGTCGCGCCCGGCCTGCTGCCAGGCGGGAGGCCAGTTCCAGTCGCGCGAAAAATCGCCGAA
Source organism: Rhodocyclales bacterium (assembly GCA_016214145.1). Taxonomy (GTDB): domain Bacteria; phylum Pseudomonadota; class Gammaproteobacteria; order Burkholderiales; family Rhodocyclaceae; genus Desulfobacillus. Next base: position 107,620 of record JACRPA010000002.1, on the reverse strand, counting down.
GGAATGCTGGCGCAGGTAGAGCGGCAGCAGCCCGGCCAGCCGGCCCGCGCCGTCGCGCAGGGCAAGGTGCATGGCGCGCCAGCCGAGCGCTTCGCCGGCAGCGCCGGTCTGCTCGGCGGCGCCGAGAAAGGCGCGGCTGATGAAGGGATCGTTGGCGGTGGCAAGGCGCCGCCATTCGCTGTCGGGCAGGTCGCAGGCGCAGTCGAGGAGGATGGGCTTCAAGGCGCACGCTTCCGATCAGGCGCTCCGCCAGACCAGGCAGCGGTTGTTCGAGGGCATGGCGCGGTCTTCGAGCAGCATCAGGCCGGCCTGCCGGGCGAGGGCGTCCACCGCCTCGAAATCGCGCAGGCCCTGGTGAACACCCTGCGATTTGAGCCAGGCATTGAAGACGGCATTGCTCTCGCTGGTGTATTGGCCGCCGTAATTGAAGGCGCCGTAGATGACGAGCCGGGCATCGTCGGTGAGGATGCCCGGCAGGCCGGCGAAGAGGCGCTCGACCTCGGTCCAGCTCATGATGTGCAGGGTGTTGGCGCTGAAGACCGCGTCGAAACGCTGTTGCGGCCAGGCCGCGCTCACGTCGAATTCGATGGGCGCGGGCGTGTTGGGCAGCGCCGCCTCGTCCAGCCAGGCCTGGATGCCGGCCAGGTTCCCGCTGCGGTCCGAAGCCTGCCACCTCAGGTGGGGCAGCGCGGCGGCAAAAAAGACCGCGTGCTGGCCGGTGCCGCTGCCGATCTCCAGCACCGCGCGGCGGTCGGCGAAGTGATCGCGCAGCACCGCCAGGATCGGCTCGCGGTTGCGTTCGCAGGACGGGGCGTCGGGCTTTTCCATGGCGGCTTTCCTGCTGGCAATTGATATTCCGGAAAGGGGCATGTTATCTTGAAACTTCAAGCTCAAAGCAACCGGGAGAGACACATGCACGGCCTGATGCAGAACATGCCCCTGATGATTTCGTCGCTGATCCGGCACGCCGAACGCAACCACGGCGACACCGAGATCGTCTCGCGCGAGACCACCGGCGGCATCCACCGCTACACCTACCGCGACGCCCACCGCCGCTCGCGCCAGTTGGCCCGCGCGCTGCTGGCCCTCGGCGTCAAGCCGGCCGACCGCGTGGCGACCCTGGCCTGGAACAACTACCGGCATTTCGAGCTGTACTACGGTGTCTCCGGCATGGGCGCCATCCTCAACACGGTCAACCCGCGTCTCTTCCCGGAGCAGATCGCCTACATCCTCAACCACGCCGACGACGGCCTGGTCTTCTTCGACCTGACTTTCCTGCCGCTGGTGGAGGGCGTCGCGCCGCACTGCAAGGGCGTCAAGGCCTGGGTGGCGCTGACCGACCGCGCCCGCATGCCCGAGTCGAAACTGGATCTGCTCTGCTACGAGGAACTGGTCAACGCCCATTCCGACGACTACGAGTGGCCGGAGTTCGACGAACTCACCGCCTCCTCGCTGTGCTACACCTCGGGCACCACGGGCAATCCGAAGGGGGCGCTCTACTCGCACCGCTCGACGGTGCTGCACGCCTATGGCTCGGCCCTGCCGGACGCGCTCAACCTGTCGGCGCGCGACACCGTGCTGCCGGTGGTGCCGCTCTTCCATGTCAACGCCTGGGGCCTGCCCTACGCCTGCGCCCTGACCGGCGCCAAGCTGGTCATGCCGGGGCCGCAGCTCGACGGCGCCAGCCTGCATGAGATCTTCGAGGCCGAGCAGGTGACGGTGAGCGCCGGCGTGCCGACGATCTGGCTCGGCCTGCTGAAGCACCTGCAGGACAAGGGCCTCAGGCTGTCCACCGTCAAGCGCCTGGTGATCGGCGGCTCGGCGGCGCCGCCGGCCATGATCCGCACTTTCGACGAGCAGTTCGGCATCACCGTGCTGCACGCCTGGGGCATGACGGAGATGAGCCCGCTCGGCACGGTGAACACCCCCAAAGGCAAGCATCTCGGCCTCTCCGCCGCCGAGCGCGACAAGCTGCGCCTGAACCAGGGCCGCCCGATCTACGGTGTCGACATGAAGATCGTCGACGACGAGGGCCGCGAGCTGCCGCACGACGGCAAGGCCTTCGGCGACCTGCTGGTGCGCGGACCGTGGATCGTCTCCGGCTACTTCAAGGGCGAGGGCGGCAACGTCCTGCGCGAGGGCGGCTGGTTCCCCACCGGCGACGTCGCCACGCTCGACCCGGACGGCTACATGCAGATCACCGACCGCTCCAAGGATGTCATCAAGTCGGGCGGCGAGTGGATCAGCTCGATCGACATCGAGAACCTCGCCGTGGCGCACCCGGCCGTGGCCGAGGCGGCGGTGATCGGCGTGGCGCACCCGAAATGGGACGAGCGTCCGCTGCTCATCGTGGTGAAGAAGGCCGGCCAGGAAGTGACGCGCGAGCAGCTGCTCGACTTCATGCGCGACAAGATCGCCAAGTGGTGGATGCCCGATGACGTGGTCTTCGTCGACAGCCTGCCCCACACCGCCACCGGCAAACTGCTGAAGACCAGGCTGCGCGAAGACTTCCGCGACCACAAGCTGCCGACATGAGCACGCCCTACAGCTTCTTCCATCAACTGCGCGTGCGCTGGGCCGAGGTGGATCGGCAGGGCATCGTCTTCAACGGACACTACCTGACCTATTTCGACGTCGCCATCACCGAATACTGGCGCGCCATCAACCTGCCCTACCCGGACGGCGTCGCCGATTCGGGCAGCGATCTCTACGTGGTGAAGACGCTGATCAACTACAAGGGCTCGGCCGAGTACGACGACATCCTCGACATCGGCGTGCATGTCTCGCGCATCGGCGCGACCAGCATCACCTTCCAGCTCGGCATCTTCCGCGAAGGCAGGCAGTTGATCGACGGCGAGGTGGTGTATGTCAATGCCGACGCGGAAACGCGGCGCGCCGCCCCCGTGCCGGACAAGCTGCGCCATGCCATCGAGCACTTCGAGGCGGCCCACGCCAAGGTGGCGACCGCTTGATCCGCAGTGCGGAACTTGCTGCAGGATTATCTGGACAAACCAACGGCTTCGGGTAAAGTGTGGTGCACTGCATCACCCATTCACCCGGAGCAGGCAATAGATGATCTACACGCTGCACGAACTGCAACACGCCGCCAATGCCCCGCTGAAATTCTGGGCGGAAACCAGCCAGCAACTCTTCACCAATTCGTTCAGCCCCCTCGCCTACCTGCCCCACAGCAGCCGCGTCGCCGCTGGCTCGGAGTTGATGGCCCGCGCCGTCAGGCGCTACGAAAAACCGTCATTCGACCTCGCCCATACCGTCATCGATGGCGAAACCGTGGCGGTGCGCGAAGAAGTGGCGGCGTCGAAGCCCTTCTGCAATCTTCTGCGCTTCCGCCGCGAGACGAACTGGAATCACCCGAAGGTGCTGCTGGTCGCACCTCTCTCCGGCCACTACGCCACGCTGCTGCGCGACACCGTGTTCGCGCTGCTGCCCGACCACGACGTCTATGTCACCGACTGGCACGACGCCCGCCTGGTGCCGCTGGCGGAAGGCTATTTCCACTTCGCCGACTATGTCGCCTACATGCAGGACTTCATCCGCCATCTCTCGCCCGGCGTGCATGTCATCTCGGTGTGCCAGCCGACGGTGCCGGTGCTGGCGGCCGTCTCGCTGATGGCGGCGACGGACGATCCGGCGCAGCCGCGCAGCATGACGCTGATGGGTGGCCCGATCGACACGCGCTGCGCGCCGACCGAGGTCAACCGCTACGCCAAGACGCGCAGCCTGCGCTGGTTCGACGCCCACGTCATCACCCGCGTGCCGCTCAAGTACCCCGGCTATATGCGGCGCGTCTACCCGGGCTTCCTGCAGCATGCCGGCTTCGTCGCCATGAACCCGGACCGCCACCTGCAGGCGCACGTGGATTTCTACAACCACCTGGTGGAAGGCGACGGCGATTCGGCGGAGACGCACCGCAAGTTCTATGACGAGTACAACGCGGTGATGGACCTGCCGGCCGAGTACTACCTGGAAACCCTCGACATGGTGTTCATGAAGCACCAGCTGCCGCAGGGCGAAATGACGGTCTCCGGCCAGCGCGTCAAGCCCTGGGCCGTCCGCGACACGGCGTTGATGACCGTCGAAGGCGAACTGGACGACATCTCCGGCCCCGGCCAGACGGAAGCCGCGCACGTCCTGTGCCGCAACATCCCTGCGCAAAGGAAGGAACACTTCCTCGTGCCGGGCGTCGGCCACTACGGCATCTTCAGCGGCCGCCGCTGGCGCGAGGCGATTTATCCCCGCGTGCGCGAGTTCATTCGCAGGAGCGCCTGAACAGGCCCTAGTCCTCCGCCGGCTGGCGCCGGTCTTCGTGGTGCTTGACGTCGCCGCGCTGGCGCCGGCCGAACTCATCCACCTGGCGCTTGGCGGCATCGAAGGCGTCGCGCAGGGCGACGTAGATGTCCTCGTGCTTGTCCCGATTCACCACGATTTCGCTGCCCGGCACCTTGATGTCGATGCGCACATTGTGCAGCTTGCCCTGGTGGTGATGCTTGTGCGGCAGCTCCACGGTGACGTGGCAGCCGATGATGCCGGGGTAGTAAGTCTCCAGCTTGGCGACTTTCTCGCGGATGTGGGTTTCCACGGCATCCGAATGGGAAATGTCCTTGAAGGTGATCTGGACGGGTCTTTGCATGGCGACACCTGTTTGTGAGTGGATGGGCATTCGTTTCCAGCATAGTCCGCAGCAGCAGCGCAGCTTTGAGCTAAATCAATCCGTGGTTGTCCGGCTGTCGACTTCCCTGGCCAGGGCGTGCAGCGCCTCGGCCACCGCCACCGGGTAGGCCGGCGCCGGCGCGAGGGTGCGCAGGGCCGCCGGCAGCCGGCCGAATTCTTCCAGCGCGTGACGGCGGATTTGCGCGAGGGCGGGCGACACCGCCAGCCGGCGCCCGTCGCGCATCACCTCTTCCAGCAGGCCGCGGCCGGCTGCGGCCTCGCCGGCCATCGTCAGCAGGTCGCCCGTCATGCGGCCGGCGCCATCGAGGCTGCGGATCACCTGTTTCCGGCCGGGCCAGGTGGCCTTGCCCTCGGAGCGCTTGCGCCGCGCCACGCCGGCGTATTCCTGCAGCTTGTAGGCGCAGTCGAGATAGGGCTTGTCGGCCGAGGTATTCATGCGCGTGCCGACGCCGAGGCCGTCGATGGGAGCGCCGGCGGCAACCAGTTCCTGCACGCGGTACTCGTCGAGATTGCCGCTGGCGAAGATTTTCACGGCCGGCAGCCCGCCGCCGTCGAGAATCCGGCGCACGCTGCGGGCGTGCGCCGCCAGGTCGCCGCTGTCGATGCGCACGGCGTTGATGACGATGCCCTCGCCCGCCAGCCGGTGCGCCAGCGGCACCAGCTTGCGCGCCGCCGCTTCGGTGTCGTAGGTGTCGATGAGCATGGTCGACGCCGCCGGGTGGGAACGCGCGAAGTCCTCGAACGCCTGCACCTCGCTGTCGTGCGCCTGGATGTAGGAATGCGCCATGGTGCCGTAGAGGGGTATGCCCCATTTCATGCCCGCCAGCACGTCGGACGTGCCGTCGAAGCCGGCCAAGTAGCTGGCGCGTGCCGAAAGCAGGCCGGCCTCGGCGCCGTGGGCCCGGCGCAGACCGAAATCGACCAGCAGCCGGCCCGGCGCGGCGAGCCGCACGCGCGCCGCCTTGGAGGCGACCATGACCTGGAACTGAAGCAGGTTGATGATGCGCGTCTCGACCAGCTGCGCCTGCGGCAGCGGCGCGACCACGCGCAGGATCGGCTCGTCCGGAAAGAACGGCGTGCCCTCCGGCATGGCGGCGACGTCGCCGCTGAAGCGCAGGTCGGCCAGCGAATCGACGAAGTCCTTCCTGAACCGCCCGCAGCCTGCCAGCCAGTCGAGTTCCGCTTCGGTGAAATGCAGGGATTCGAGATACTCCAGCACCTGCTCCAGCCCGGCCGCGACGAGGAAGTTGCGGTTCTCCGGCATCTTGCGCACGAAGAATTCGAACACCGCCGTCCGGTTCATGCCGCGGTCGAAATAGACCTGCAGCATGGTGAGCTGGTAGAGGTCGGTGAGCAGCGCGCTCATGTCAGGCGGCCAGGTCGCCGATTTCGATGGCTTCGGCGCCGAGGCGGCGCATTTCGTCGATGGCGCGCTCGCCGTCGCCCGCCTGCACATCGACGGCGCGCACGGCATCCAGCAGCAGGAAGGTGGCGTAGCCCAGACGCAGGGCGTCGCGCACGGTGTTCAGCACGCAGTAGTCGGTGGCCAGCCCGCCGACGAAGGCGCGGCGGACGCCGGCGCGCTTCAGCCAGTCGTCGAGATCGGTGCCTTCGAATCCGGAATAGGCATCCTTCTCGCGCGCCGTCGCCTTCGAGACGATATGCGCCTCGCAGGGCAGGTCGAGCAACGGGGCGAAGCGCGCGCCGTCGGAACCGGCGACGCAATGCGGCGGCCAGATGCCGCCCTGTTCCCTGAACGAGCAGTGGTCCGGCGGGTGCCAGTCGCGGGTGGCGACGACGGGCAAAGTCAGTCCCCGGAACACGGCGAGGTAGCGGTTGAGGGCCGGCACGACCTCGTCGCCGCGCGGCACGGCGAGGCTGCCGCCGGGCAGGAAATCGAGCTGGATGTCGACGAGAATAAGGGCATCTCCCGCGAGCAGCCGAACCGACATCCTATTCCTTGTCTTTCCTGCCGCTACGCTTCTTGCCGGCAGAGGCATAGGCCTGGCGCAGCGCGGACATCTCCGCCAGCTGCGTCGCGACCAGGTAGTTGATCGAGCCTTCCGGCACGAGCCCCTGCGCGTCCGGCTCGCCGGCCGGCACGCCGGTCAGCAACTCGATGGCCTGGTCGACGTCCTCCACCGCATGGACGTGGAATTTGCCCTCGGCGCAGGCCGCCACGACGTCCTCGCGCAGCATCAGGTGCTTGACGTTCGATTGCGGAATGACGACGCCCTGCTCGCCGCTCAGGCCGCGCGCCCTGCAGATGTCGAAGAAGCCCTCGATCTTCTCGTTGACGCCGCCGATGGGCTGCACGCGGCCGTACTGATTCACCGAGCCGGTGATGGCCAGCGACTGCCGGATCGGCACGGTTGAGAGGGCCGAGAGCAGCGCGCAGAGCTCGGCCAGCGAGGCGCTGTCGCCTTCCACCGGCCCGTAGGACTGCTCGAAGACCAGGCTCGCCGAGAGCGACAGCGGCAGGCTGCGCGCATAGCGCGAGGCGAGAAAGGACGAGAGGATCATCACGCCCTTGGAGTGGATCGCCCCGCCCAGCTCGGATTCGCGCTCGATGTCGATGACGTCGCCCTCGCCGATGCGCGCCGTGGCGGTGATGCGCACCGGGTGGGCGAACATGAAGTCGCCGAGGTCGATCACCGCCAGGCCGTTGACCTGGCCGACATGGCCGCCGGAGACGGCAATCAGCAGGTTTCCGCGCAGGATCTGCTCCTGCATGGATTCGTTGATGCGGCCGGCGCGGTGGCGCTGCGCTTCGAGGGCGGTTTCGACATCCTCGCGCGTGACGAGCGGGCGGCCGGCCTTGCCGGCGTGGTGGTTGGCCTCCTGCATCAGGTCGGACAGGCGGCGCGTGCTGGCGGAGAGCTTTTCGGAATCACCGGCCAGCCGCGCGCTGTGCTCGATCATGCGCGCCACGGCCTGGCGGTCGAAGGGGCGCAGTCCGTAATGGCGCGCCAGCATGCCGAGAAAGCGTCCGTAGCTGCGGGTGTTCGGCTCGTTGCGCGCGACGTCGCTCTCGAAATCCGCGCCGACCTTGAACAGCTCCTCGAACTCCGGGTCGTATTCCTTGAGCAGGTAGTAGAGAATCCGCTCGCCCACCAGCACCACCTTGACGTTGAGCGGCATGGGTTCCGGTTCCAGCGGCAGCGTGCTGGCGAAGCCGAAGACCTGGCCGAGCGATTCGATGCGCAACTGGGCCGAGCGCAGCGCGCGCTTGAGGCCTTCCCAGGCATAGGGCTGGGTCAGCACCTTGGCGGCGTCGAGCACCAGATAGCCGCCGTTGGCGCGCTGCAGGGCGCCCGGCTTGATCATGGAGAAATTCGTCACCAGGGTGCCCATGTGGGCGACGCTGTCGACGCGGCCGACCAGGTTCGGATAGATCGGGTTGTCCTCGAAGACCACCGGCGCCGCCTTGGCCGCGCCGTTGTCGACCAGCAGGTTAACCTGGTAGCGGGCCAGCGAGATGCTGCCGCTGACGATGACGCCGCTCATGTCGCCCTCGGTCTTGGGCTGCTCGCGCAATTCCTCGCCGCTTTCGATGACGTCGCGCATCACCTCGTCGAGGAATTCCAGGACGTTGAGCAGATCGGTGTAACGCTCCTTCAGTTCCTCGATAAGATGGCCGACGGCCAGGCCCAGAGCCTCGCGGCTGGCCTCCTTGATGCGGACCTGCATTTCCCGCCGCCACTGCGGAAACTGGTGCATCAGCTTGTGCAGGCGCTCGCCGTATTCCTCGATCAGGCTGCCGATGCGGGTCTTTTCCTCGTCGGGCAGCTTCTCGAACTCCTCCGGCCCCATCGTCTCTTCGCCCTTGACGGGGGCGAAGACGAAGCCGTGCGGCGTGCGCAGCAGGGCGACGCCCTTCTCGCCGGATTCCTGCCCCAGCTCGCGCAGGGCGCCCTCCTCGCGCTGCTTGAACTCCTCCTGGATGGACTCGACGCGGACGCGGTATTCCTCGCTCTCGAAGGCCGAGCCGATGGCCTTGGCCAGCTCGGCGACGAACTGCTGCATGTCGCGCCTGAGCTGCCCGCCGCGGCCGGGCGGCACGCGCAGCAGGCGCGGCTTGTTCGGATCGGAGAAGTTGTTGACGTAGCACCAGTCGCTCGGCGCCGGTTCGCCCGCCGCCTTCGCTTCCAGCAGGCGCCGCACCGAGGCGTGACGACCGCTGCCCGAATCGCCGAGCACGAAGAGGTTGAAGCCCGGCTGCTTGATGTCGATGCCGAAACTGACCGCGTCGAGCGCGCGCGACTGGCCGACGACATCGGCCGAATCGGCCAGTTCGGCGGTGGTGTCGAAGTCCAGCAGCAAGGGGTCGCAGCGCCGCAGCAGCGACTGCGCATCAAGGGGTTGATTCTGTGGCATGCAGGCTTTTTTCTATATTCGTATTTTCGAATCAACTATAACGCCCGCCAAAGCGCCGCACAAGGATTCAGGTTATTCATGCCGCGGCCGTTATGGCATTGAAGATGCCTCGTTTGACTCCGGTCAACGAACCGGCCGACGAATCGCCATAGCTTTTCGAAATAAAATGGTTCAAGATAACCAAAGCGAGAAGGAGATCGCCATGCCAAAGACCATACCCGCCACGCCTTCAGGCTACGACCGCGCCCGCGTCCTCGAAAGACCGGACGGTTTCTACTGGCAGGACAAGGACAGCGGCGAGGAGTATGGGCCTTTCCCGACGCTGCTTGAGGCGGCGGAAGACATGGAGTACAGCGACGATTCCGACTACGAGCCGGGCGAAACCCTGGCGCAGGCCGAGGACGAGCTTGGCATCAACGACTGGATCGACCCCGACACGGGTGCGCCGGCAGAAGAAGGCGCGCCGCATATCGAAGACCACTGAGGCACTGCCCGGTACAAGAGATGGCGTTGAGCCTCACTTCTCCGGCGTTTGCCCACCACGGCGAGATTCCCGCCCGACACACTTGCCAAGGCGCCGATGCCTCGCCGGCGCTGTTCTGGGATAACCTTCCTGACGGCACCCGAAGCCTCGCGCTGATCGTGGATGACCCGGATGCTCCCGATCCCGCCGCGCCGCGCATGATCTGGGTGCACTGGGTGCTCTACAACCTGCCGCCCGAATCCCGCGGCCTGCCCGAAGGCATCGCTGCCTCAGTCCTGCCCGCCGGAACGCGAGAAGGCCTCAACGACTGGAAGCGCACCGGCTATGGCGGCCCCTGCCCGCCCATCGGCCGGCATCGCTACTTCCACAAGCTGTATGCGCTCGACGCGGTGCTGCCGGATCTGGGTCGCCCCACCAAGCTCCAACTGGAAAAGGCAATGCAGGGCCACATTCTTGCGCAATCTGAATTGATCGGCACCTATCAGAAGCAGTCGAAGTGATCCGTCCCGATTACGAAGGCGGCAGCATCGTCAACCTGATGCGCTCGCTCGGCGACGCCTGCGGCGCAAGCGTCCCCCTGCCCTATGCCCCCCTGCGCGACCTGAAAGTCAGTCTCCTCGATACGGCGCGCAATATTGTGCTGCTCGTCATCGATGGCCTCGGCTACAACTATCTGCAGCGCCACGGCGCAGGCGGGCACCTGCATGGACACCTGCACAGCCGGCTCACCTCGGTCTTTCCCTCCACCACCGCCAGCGCCGTCACCACCTATCTCAGCGGCCTGGCGCCACAGCAGCATGCGCTGACCGGCTGGCACATGTATTTTTCCGAACTGGACGCCATCGCCGCCGTATTGCCGCTCAGGCCGCGCGGCACGGGGGAATTCGATGCGCCCCCCGGCACCTTGTCGCGACGACTGTTCGGCCACGCGCCCTTCGTCGATCGCATCCTCCGCCGCGCCACATTCGTCTCGCCGCAATTCATCGCCGGCTCGGAGTTCAACCTCTACCACAGCGGCCGCGCGGCGGTGCGCGGCTACAGGACGCTGGCGGATCTGTTCGGGCAGATGGCGGCGACCGTTCGGGAATCGACCGAACCGTCCTACGTCTACGCCTATTACGCGGAACTCGACACCCTGGCCCATATCCATGGCGTGGCCAGCGACAAGCTTGCCGCGCAGTTTGCCGCCCTGGATGCCGCCTTCGGCGATTTCCTCGCCGCGATCGCGGATACCGACACCGTCGTGCTTGCCTGCGCCGACCACGGCTTCATCGATTCTCCGCCCGAGCGCCGGATCGACCTGGCGCAGCACCCGGAACTCGCCGCGATGCTGGCCCGCCCGCTGTGCGGCGAGCGCCGCGTCGTCTATTGCTACGTCAAGCCGGAAGAGGGAAACCGCTTCGAGGCCTACGTACGCGAGGTCTTCAGTGAGCGTATCGATCTTTTCTCCGGCCGCGAACTGATCGATCAGGGCTGGTTCGGCCCGGGCGAGGCGGATCCGCGCCTGGCTGCGCGCATCGGCGACTACGTGCTGGTGATGCGCGACAACTGGACGCTGCTGGACTGGGTGGACGGCGAAAAGCGCTACGAGCAGCTCGGCGTGCATGCCGGCGTCAGCGCCGACGAGATGTACGTGCCGCTCGTCCTGGCGCGTTGCGGCGCGTGAAGGAACAGCATCGCCACTCCTGGGATTTGACGCCGAAGGAGGCCATGGCCGTGCAGTCGCGCCTGGCCGCGGACATCGTCTGCCGCGACGATTTCGGCGCGATTGCCCGCGTGGCCGGCGTCGACGTCGGCTTCGAGGACAACGGCGGCACGACGCGGGCCGCCGTTGCGGTGCTCGCCTTTCCGTCGCTGCAGCTGGAAACCTCCGCCATTGCCAGGATGCCGACGCGCTTCCCCTATGTGCCGGGGCTACTGTCCTTCCGCGAGGCGCCTGCCGTGCTGGCGGCAATGGAACAACTGAAGAGCCTGCCGGACCTCCTGCTCTGCGACGGGCAGGGCATCGCCCATCCGCGCCGGCTGGGCATCGCCAGCCATCTCGGCCTGCTCCTCGACCTTCCCTCCATCGGTGTGGCCAAGACGCGCCTGATCGGGAAGCACGGCGAGGTGCCCGACGAGCGCGGCGCCTGGGTGCCGCTCAAGGACGGCACGGAAACGATCGGCGCGGTGCTGCGCACCCGGCGCGGCGTCAAGCCGCTGTATGTCTCGCCCGGCCACCGCATCGGCCTGGAATCGTCGATTGCCTGGGTAATGGCCTGCCTGACGCGCTACCGCCTGCCGGAAACCACGCGCTGGGCGCACCGCCTGGCATCCGGGAAAGAACGACCTTCCCCCCAGCCCCCTTCCCGAGGACGGGGGTGACGACAGTTCGCTTTGCTCCATGCTTTACGCTGCCCCGCCTTGGGGCGGCCCTGCAGCGGAGCTAAAGTTTCTTTACGACGTGAACCGTGTCGCCATCGCCGAGATCGCGGTGGGATTCGAAGCCGAGCTGGTGACAGAACTTGAGCATCTTGTGGTTGCTCGCCAGCACGAAACCTTCCATGGCTTTCAGCCCTTTGCCCCGCGCCGCCGCGATCAGGTCCAGCATCAGGATGCCGGCCACGCCGGTGCCCTGCCAAGCATCGTCCACTGCAATGGCGAATTCGCCGCTGTCGCTGCCGGGCGTGGCGATGTAGCGGGCCACGCCGATCTCGACCTCATGGCTGTCGCGCTGCACCGTGGCAATCAGCGCCATGTGCTCGTCGTAGTCGATCGTCGTGAGGTATTGCAGCTTGCGCGGCGCCAGCTCGCGCAACTGGCCCATGAAGCGGTTGTAACGGGAATCGTCCGACAGTCCGCGCACGAAATCCTGCTCGATGGCGGCGTCCTCCGGGCGGATGGGCCTGACGACGACTTCCGTGCCGTCGAAAAGGCGGTGCGTGCGAACCAGGTGTTGTGGATATTCGGCCATCGCAAAGGGCGGTCTTTTTCTTGTCCCCATGATAGCGCGTCGGTGAAAACGTACAATGACGGCATGGCGAATGAAACAGCCCCCCATCCTTATTCCGGCCTGACCCCCGATGTCGTCCTGAATGCCCTGGAAAGCGCCGGCCTGCAATGCGACGGTTCCCAACTGGCCCTCAACAGCTACGAGAACCGCGTCTACCAGATCGGCATCGCCGATGCGCCGCCGGTGGTGGCCAAGTTCTACCGGCCGGAACGCTGGAGCGACGCGGCCATACTTGAAGAGCATGCCTTCGCGCGCGAACTGCAAGAGCGGGAAATCCCCGTCGTGGCGCCCCTGGCGCTGGCCGACGGAAAAACCCTGCATGCGGCGGAAGGGTTCCGCTTCGCGGTGTTCCCGCGCCGCGGCGGCCGCGCCCCGGACCTGGACAAGCCGGACACCCTGCAATGGATGGGACGCTTCCTCGGCCGCATCCATGCCGTCGGCGCGGTGACGCCCTTCCGCGAGCGCCCGACGCTGGACATCGCCAGCTTCGGCGAGGATTCGCGCAATTACCTGCTCGGCCACGGTTTCCTGCCGGACGATCTGCTGGCGGCCTGGCGAAGCGTCGCCGATCAGGCGCTGGACGGCGTGCGCCGCTGTTACGAGCGCGCCGGCCGGGTCGCATCCATTCGCCTGCACGGCGACTGCCACGCCGGCAACGTGCTATGGACGGACGATGGGCCGCACTTCGTGGATTTCGACGACTGCCGCATGGGGCCGGCCGTGCAGGACCTGTGGATGCTGCTGTCGGGGGAACGCGCCGAGATGACGCACCAGCTCGGCGACGTGCTGGCCGGCTACGAGGACTTCTGCGAGTTCGATGCACGGGAACTGCACCTGATCGAGGCGCTGCGCACCCTGCGCCTGCTCCACTACTCGGCCTGGCTGGCCAGGCGCTGGGACGACCCGGCCTTCCCGGCGGCCTTCCCCTGGTTCAACACCCAGCGCTACTGGCAGGACCGCATTCTCGAACTGCGCGAGCAGGTCGCGCTGATGGACGAACCGCCGCTGGCGGCGTGATTCAGCTCATTTGTCCAGCTTGGTGATCTTCGAGCCCTCGAAGGTCAGGTTGTACATCAGCCCCTTGTTCGAGAAGATGAAGCCGATGATCGGCTTCTTCGCCGTCTCCGTGTCGATCGAGCCGCCCGCCCCCAGCGTAACGAGTGCCACGCTGCCGTCGACGCCGGCCTTCCAGCCTTCGCTGTTGCGGAATTTCGACAGGGCTTGCTCCGTCATCAGCAGGATGATCTCGGTGCGCGCCTGGGCGCCCAACTGGAAGCCGATGGAAGCGGCGGCGATGTTGTAATAGGCCACCGGTTTGCCGCCGACGAGGAGCGAACCCTCGCCGTACTCGCCGCCGATGCCGATGCCGGCCTTGACCACGCTGGGAAACACCAGCATGCCCGCCGCCTTCTGCGACAACTCTTTGCCCGCGCTGGTGTGCCTGTAGAACTCCTTCACCGACTGCCGCACCTCGGCGTCGATCTCTTCCCGGGACCCGGCCCAGGCGTTCGCCGCAAACAGGAGCGCAAGCGCCCATCCCCAGGCCAGCCGATTCCATTTCGATTTCATGATGCCCTCCCCATGTGTCGATACAAGCCGCATCGTATCGCAACTCGACAGGGTGGATGAAGACAAAAAAGGGCCTGCGAAATCGCAGGCCCTTGGAATTTGGCGCGCCCGAAGAGATTCGAACTCCTGACCCCTTGGTTCGTAGCCAAGTACTCTATCCAGCTGAGCTACGGGCGCGTTGAAGCGAAAATTATATCAAACTGTGGCGGAGAGAGAGGGATTCGAACCCTCGATACGAGTTTAAGCCCATATACTCCCTTAGCAGGGGAGCGCCTTCGACCACTCGGCCATCTCTCCAGGAACCCGCGCGGCAGGCCGCGCCGGCACCAAAAAGGCTGGCGATATTACCGCTTTCGCCCTGAGCGGTCAAACCTGCTTACGCCGGCACCTGTTCCAGCTCGAACGCCTTGTGCAGGACACGCACGGCCAGTTCCAGGTACTTCTCGTCGATCACCACCGAGATCTTGATTTCGGAAGTGGAGATCATCTGGATGTTGATGCCCTCCTCGGCCAGCGTGCGGAACATCTTGCTGGCGATGCCGACGTGGGAACGCATGCCGACGCCGACCACGGACACCTTGGCAATCTTGTTGTCGCCGGCGATCTGGCGCGCGCCGATATGGCCCTTGACCTGATCGAGGATGGCCGTCGCCTTGGCGAATTCGCCGCGCGGCACGGTAAACGAGAAGTCGGTCGAGCCGTCGTGGCCGACGTTCTGGATGATCATGTCGACGTCGATGTTGGATTCGGCCACCGGGCCGAGGATCTGGTAGGCGATGCCGGGACGGTCCGGCACGCCGAGCACGGTGAGCTTGGCTTCGTCGCGGTTGAAGGCGATGCCGGAAATGATCGGTTGTTCCATCTTGATGTCTTCCTCGAATGTGATCAGCGTGCCCGGGCCTTCCTTGCCCAGCTCTTCCAGGCTGGAGAGCACCCGCAATTTGACCTTGTACTTGCCGGCGAATTCGACCGAGCGGATCTGCAGCACCTTGGAGCCGAGGCTGGCCATTTCCAGCATCTCTTCGAAAGTGATGGTCGCCAGACGGCGCGCCTCCGGCACGATGCGGGGATCGGTGGTGTAGACGCCATCCACGTCGGTGTAGATCTGGCACTCGTCGGCCTTCAGCGCTGCGGCGATGGCCACTGCCGAGGTATCCGAACCGCCGCGCCCCAGCGTGGTGATGCTGCCGTTCTCGTCGACGCCCTGGAACCCGGCCACCACGACTACATGGCCTTCGTTCAGGTCGCGCCGGATGTTGCCTTCGTCGATGCTGACGATGCGCGCCTTGGTGAAGGCGCTGTCGGTGAGGATGCGCACCTGGCCGCCGGTATAGCTCCTGGCCTTGACGCCGATGTCGATCAGCGCCATCGCCAGCAGGCCGATCGTCACCTGCTCGCCGGTGGAGGCAATGACATCCAGCTCGCGCGAATCGGGATGGGCCTGGATCTCCTTAGCCAGCGCGAGCAGGCGGTTGGTCTCCCCGCTCATGGCGGAAACCACCACCACGACCCGATGTCCCTTCGCCTGCCAGCTGGCGACGCGCCGGGCGACATTCTTTATCCGCTCTGGCGAGCCGACCGAGGTGCCACCGTACTTCTGAACGATAAGTGCCATGGACTGCTGTTTATTCTAGTGCGTTGAAAAACGGCGAATTTTACCCGATTTCGCGAACCAGGCGTAGGTCGATCCCTTGCCAGGCCCCTTATGAAAAAACCTTTTCAAAAAAACGGATATGCCAAGCTTGTATGTAGATAGGATATTGCCTATACTTGGACTGCTATAACTTAGGATATAGCTTGCTTGGCTCGGCGAATCATTGATATTTGGTTGAATTGACGATTTAAAGGACGACATAACTATGAAAAGCGAAACCATCGACGCACGCGAAATCCGGCGCAAGTTGGGGCTCAACCAGCAGCAATTCTGGTCCAAGGTCGGCGTCACCCAGAGCGGCGGCTCCCGCTACGAAAGCGGCCGCAACATGCCCCGACCGGTGCAACAGTTGCTGCGCCTGGTGCATGTCGAGCAGATCGATATCAGCAAGATCAAGCGAGACGACTGGGAAGTGGTGGAATATCTGAAGTCCAGCGACCCGGAACTCTTCAAGTCTCTGAAGAAATCGGCCAAATCCAAGCCCAAGAAGGGCCACTGAACCCGGGTCAGGGGCTGACGCGGACGGTCAGCCCCAGCGCACGCATGCGGCAGGCGATCGCCTCCAGCCGGTCTTCCGGCAGACTGGAGAGCCGGCCTGCTTCCGGCTGCATGGAGGGGCGCGCCAAACCGTAGAGATGCACCCCGGCCAGGTGTTCAATGCCGGCTTGGCCGAGCACATCGAGCCAGGCTGTCACTTCTCCCTCTGACGGGCCTTCGCCGTCGAGGGCGAACATGCAGGTTTGCACCCAGGTCGGACAAAGCTTCGCGCAGCGGCGCAGATTGCGCACCACCGATTGCGGCGACAAGACCACGTTATTGATGCGGCGATAGCCCTCTGCCGTTCCCGCATCGACCTTGAACCAGGCTTCCCCGCCCAATTCGCCCAGCCGGCGCAAGCCCTCCTGCACCTGTCTGCGTCCAAGCAGGCTGCCGTTGGTGATGAGGCGGACCTTCACCGTGCGATCCAGTCCGGTTTCACGCAACACCCTGCCGGCCAGCTCAATCGCCTGGGGAAACTCCCGTGCCGACGTCGGTTCGCCGTTTCCCGAAAACGCGACATCGACGATATTCCGCGCCCCTTCAGGCACATGCAAACGCATGAAATCCCCATGCAGCAAAGTGTCGACAAACCCGCGCAGTTCGTGCTCCAGCAGCGCCATGTCGATTGGCGGCGCCGGGCCGCGCTTGAGTTCGGGTACCTGGCAATAAATGCAGCGCCAGTTGCAGGCGTTGTTCGGATTCAGATTGATGCCGATCGACACGCCGCCCGCCCGGCGCGATACGACGGGATAGACGTAGGTCAGCCCTGCGCTGTCGCGGCTATGGTCGGTCACCTCAAGCTGCTTTGCCAATCCGCTCATCTCCAGTTGCCCTATGGCCGGGTGCTATAATTCGCGCCCGCTTCCGATAAATTTCCAGAGGCACCATGCGCATCACCCGCCGCCTCGAATTCGATTCCGGTCACCGCATCCCCGACCACCAGAGCCAATGCCGCCACCTGCACGGCCACCGCTACGCCATCGAGATCACGCTGCAGGGCGACATCATCCGTCAGGCGGGATCGCCCCTGAACGGCATGGTGATGGATTTTTCCGACGTCAAGACGCTGGCGAGGCAAAATCTGGTCGATGCCTGGGACCATGCCTTTCTGGTCTGGCGCGGCGACACCGCCCTGGTGAGTTTCCTCGAAAGCCTGCCGGGACACAAGACCGTGGTGCTCGACGTGGTGCCCACTGCCGAGAACCTGGCCGCCGCGGCATTCGATCTGCTCGACAGGGTGTATCGCGACACCTACGGCAATCACTTGCGCCTGGAACAGGTGCGGCTCTACGAGACGCCCAACTGCTGGGCCGATGCGGTGCGGGGAGAGATGGGGCAAAGCTGATGGCGGAAGGTGTGAGATTCGAACTCACGGTGCCCTTGCGAGCACGCCGGTTTTCAAGACCGGTGCATTCAACCGCTCTGCCAACCTTCCCTTTCGCTTGAAATTTTATCATGGCGCCCCCAACATCCCAGTTGGCCATGATTGAAACTTTCAGCCGTCTTCGCTAGTCTTACGCTCGCTAGTCCCACCATCGGAGAAACTCTATGCAACCCAATGTTCAAACCGTCGGACAAACGACCGGGGAGTTTGCGCTCCGGCAAAATCGCGTCCTGCGCAATGCCTACCTGTTGCTTGCCCTCTCGCTGCTGCCGACTGCAACCGGCGCTTTGGTCGGCGTGCAGCTCAATTTCGCCTTCATGGCGGGCAGCCCGGTCATTTCCTTCCTGTTGTTTCTGGCGATAGCCTGGGGCTTCATGTGGGGCATCGGGAAGACCAAGAACAGCGGCATGGGCGTCGTACTGCTGCTGGGCTTCACCTTCCTCATGGGCGTCATGCTGGGGCCGATCCTGCAGGTCAGCCTGGGCTTCCGCAACGGCGGCGCGCTCATCGCGACCGCGGCGGCAGGCACCAGCATCATTTTCCTCACCCTGGCGGGAATCGCGACCGTGACGAAGAAGGACTTCAGCTTCATGGGCAAGTTCCTCTTCATCGGCGTGATCCTGCTGCTGGTGGCGATGCTGGCCAACATTTTCCTGCAGATCCCGGCCTTGTCCCTGACCATCTCGGCCGTCGCGGTGTTGATCTTTTCGGCCTACATCCTCTATGACGTCAGCCGCATCGTCACCGGGGGCGAGGACAATTACATCGTCGCCACGCTGTCGATCTACCTGGACATCTACAACCTCTTCGTGCACCTGCTTAACCTGCTGCTGGCTTTCACCGGCGAGCGCGACTGAGCAAGGCGATTCGAAAAAAGGCGGCCAGGCGGCCGCCTTTTTTATTGCCTCTCGAACAAGGCGATGGATTCGACGTGCGAAGTCTGGGGGAACATGTTGGCTATGCCGGCGCCGCATAGCCGGTAGCCCTTGTCTTGCACCAGCACGGCAGCGTCCCGTGCCAGGGTGGCCGGATTGCAGGACACATAGACGATGCGTCGCGGGCCGTCCATGCCGATAGCCTTGACCAGTTCGATGGCGCCTTCGCGCGGCGGATCGAGCAGCCACTTCTCCAGCCGACCCCATCCGGCCAGAATTTCCGGCGTCGCCTCGAAGAGGTTGGCTACTGCGAACGTGGTTGAATCGGTCAGCCCGTTCAAGGCGGCATTCTCCTCCGCCCTGCGCACCAGGGCCTGGCTGCCCTCCACGCCGAAAGCAACGGCGCCGCTGCGGGCGATGGGCAGGGTGAAATTGCCCAGACCGCAGAACAGGTCGCCGATGCGCTCACCCGGCCGCGGCTGCAGCAGATGCATGGCACGGCGCAGCAGCATGCGGTTGATGCCATGATTGACCTGCGTGAATTCATTGGGGCGAAATTGCAGTCGCAAGCCGAAATCCGGCAGGGCATAGCCGAGCGGCGGCGCATCGGGAGGATGAAAGGGTTGAGCCGACTCCGGACCGCTCGGCTGCAGCCAGAACTGGATGCCGTGCGCTTCGGCAAATGTGCGCAACAGCGCCTCGTCCGCCGGTGTCAATGCCTGCAGGATGCGCAGCACCAGCACTGTCACGGCATCGCCGACCGCCACCTCGATCTGCGGCAGCCGATCGGGAATGGACAACGCGCCGACCAGGCGGCGCAGCAATGGCAGCAGCGCTGAAACCGAAGGCGGCAGCACCTCGCAACTGTCCATGTCGGCGATGTAGCTGCTGCGTTTCTCGTGGAAGCCCACCAGCACCCCGCCCTTCTTCGGCACCAGGCGCACCGACAGCCGTGCCCGGGAGCGGTAGCCCCAGGCCGGGCCAAGCATGGCCGGATAGACCACCTCGGGCCGCAGGCGCGCGAGATGCCGGAAGGCATCCTCCAGCACACGCTGCTTGGCCGCCGCCTGCCCTGGGGCATCAAGATGCTGCATGCTGCAACCGCCGCAGACGCCGAAGTGCCTGCAGCGAGGCTCGACGCGCAGGGCGCTCGATGTCAGAATCCGGCTGGCCGTCGCCAGTTCGTAGTTCGGCTTCCTGCGATAGCTGGAAAAGAACACCCGCTCCTGCGGCAAGGCGCCTTCGACGAAGATGGTCTTGCCCTCGTGCCGGGCCACCCCCCTGCCTTCGTGGTCAAGCGATTCGATGGTGGCTTCGGGCATTTCCGCTGGGTTGGGGAACGGGAGGCGCAATTGTATGCATGGCCGCGGAATTTGCAACGATCCCGGCCTTGTCCTAGGATGACGGCGGATCATTCAGGCCGAACCACCATGCCGGACAGCCCGCTTGCCGCATTCGATACCCGCGCCGCCTATCAGCAGGCGATAGACGCAGTCCTTTCAGCAGCTAAAAAAAGGCTCTGCATCTTCGACGCCGACATCAGGGAACTCGAACTCGAACAACGGGCCCGGGCGGATGCGATCGCAGCCTTTCTCGCGGGAGGGCCGGATCGCAGCCTGCGCATTGTTGCGCATGACCTCGACCACCTGACCCGCTATTCGCCGCGCCTGATGGCGCTGCTCAAGCGCTACAGCCATTGCTTTTCCGTCCGCCAGACTCCCGAAACGCTGCGCAACATGGCCGACGCTTTCATGCTGGCCGACGAGGCCAGCGGAGTGATCCGTTTCCATGCCGACCACTTCCGCGGCAAGATGCTGCTTGACCGTCCGTTGGAAATCCACGACTGGCAGCAGCGCTTCGAGGCTCTCTGGGCCGAGTCGATGCCAGGCGCCTCGGCAACCCATACCGGTTTATAGCCCGGACGGTCTCCGCCCTGCGCCCCTGTGGCGAGGGGTGGTTTTTTTACAAAATTTTGTTAGAATGCCGGCTTGATCTGAATCCGTTCCGGTCAAATCCAAAATTTTGGTTGTCGTTGTAAATAAAACGTTTTCTTTTATCGATAAGGGAAATCACAAATGAAACACTCTCTCCTCGTTGCTGCCCTCGTCGCCGTGGCCCTGACCGCCTGCGGCAAGAAAGAAGAAGCCAAGCCCGCTGCTGCTCCCGCTCCTGCTGCCGCTCCGGCTGCTCCTGCTGCCGCTCCGGCCCAACCCGCCGGCATGGAAGCTCAGAAGGGCATGGAAGGCATGTCCGGGATGGGTGGCATGGCCGGCGCGCCTGCTGCTCCCGCCCAGCCTGCCGGCATGGAAGCCAAGAAGGAAGAACCGAAGAAGTAATTCGGCTTGGCTTCAGAAAAAAGCCGGCCTGCGGGCCGGCTTTTTTTCGTTCTGCTTCCCCGCTATAGCAAGGCGCGCCAGTCGAATCCCTCATCCTGTTCCGCGACACCCACCCACATCTCGGCGCAGCCCAACACTCCCGCCAGCGCCGTTCGCGCCAGGTCCGGCGTATTGTTCTGCTGGCTCAGGTGGGCGGCGATGAGATGCTGCAGTTTGCGGGTATCCAGCGCGGCAAGGAGTGCGGCGGAAGCGGCATTGTCAAGATGACCGAAACGACCGGCAATGCGCCGCTTCAAATGCGGCGGATAGTCCCCACGCTGCAACATGCCTTCATCGTGGTTGCACTCCAGGACCAGCGCGTCACACCCCGTCAGCATCCGCTCCACATGGGGCGTTGAGCTGCCCAGATCCGTCACCACTCCAAGGCGAAGCTGTCCGTCTGAAAAAACGAACTGGACTGGCTCGCGTGCATCATGGGGCACGGGAAAGGGATGGATTTCCAGATCGCCGACCTGGAAAGCCTGATGGCTGTCGATCAATTCCACCCGCGGGATTGCGCTGCGACCCTGTGGCGCCGCAGCGAAAGTGCCGTGTGTCATCCAGACCGCCAGACGATGGCGGGTCGCCAGCTTGAAGGCGCCGGCGATGTGATCGCTGTGTTCGTGGGTGATGAGGATGCCGGACAAGTCGTCCGGAGACAGGCCTAAACGGCCGAGCTTGAAAAGCGTCTCGCGAGGACCGAATCCGCAATCGAGCAGGAGGCGGGTTGCACCCGCCTCGACGAGCAGGGCATTGCCGCGGCTGCCGCTGCCCAACGAGGCAAAGCGCATTACTTCAGCTGGTCGTAGAGCAGGCTGAGAATCTTCTTCGCGGTTTCGGAGTTGTCCACACCGCCTTCGCGCGTCAAGATCTGTACCGTGCTGGCGCCACCGTCCCCTTGTACCAGGATGCGGAACTGCTGGTTGGCCGCCGGCTTGCTGCTATCCCAGAATTTCAGCTTGCTGAGGAATCCGCCGTCGGCTTTCTTGGCGTCGCCGGACTCCGGGTCGACATAGCGGACGAAGTAAAGACCCTTGGTGCGATCACGATCCTCCACCGTAAAACCGACGCGATCCAGCGCCAGTCCGACTCGCCGCCAGGAGCGATCGAAGGCTTCCTGTAGCTGCAGAGAACCGACGCCGCTGGTGGCCCGCATCAATTTGGCGCGCTCCTCTTTCATCGACTCGGCGGCCATCAGGGTCTTGGAACGGTTTTCCTCCGTGCCGAGGCGCACCATCAGCCGGCGCAGCATCTCCGCTTCAAGTTCCGGGTCCGCCGGACGGGGTTGCCACACGGTGCGGTCCTTGCCCTCGTTGGCATACACCTCGTACATGCCGCGATGACTGATGTAGATTTCCGTGGTGCCTTCCTCCGCCCCCTTCTCCATGCGAGTGCGGAACTTGTCGCGTTCAGGCGTCGAATAGATCTGGTCGAGGAACTTGCCCAGCGTGGCGCGAATCATGTCCTGCGGCAGCTTGGCCCGGTTCTCGGCCCAGTCGGTTTCCAGGATGCCTGCGTCAGGCAATTCCAGGTTGACGATGAAACCCAGCTCCTGCCAGAACTCCTTGAGCGTCGTCCAAAGCTTGTCCGGCGTGCCCGCCACCACCAGCCAGCGCTGGCTGCCGGAACGTTCGACGCGCATCTTTTCCATCTGCGGCAGCACTTCCTGCGCGGCGGCATCCTTCGTGCCGGTGCGTTCGGAGCTGTAGGCGGAGAAGGTGGCCGAACCGCGCGGAGAAATATCCGGAACGGCATAGCGCTCGTCGCGGCTGGGCGAAGTCAGATCGGGCGGAATTTCCAGCGGCGGCAGCTTGCCCGCCGACTTGTAGTCGATTTTCTTCGATTCGATCATGGAGGTGGAGCAGCCCGCCAGCACCACGGCAAAGGCAGACAGGAATATCTTTTTCGACCACATGCGGATCATGCCCCGCCTTTCAGTAGATTCGGATTAAACGGCCACGCCGGCTTCGCGCATGGCTTGCAGCACGCGCTCGTGACATTCCGGCGACAACGGCGTCAGCGGGAGGCGGATGCCTTCCTCCATCAAGCCCATCCGGCTGACCGCCCATTTCACCGGAATCGGATTGGCTTCGACGAAAAGGTGGCGATGCAGTCCGAGCAGGCGGGCATTGATCTCGCGCGACTGGATGACATTCCCGGCCAAGGCGGCGACGCACATTTCATGCATCAGGCGCGGCGCCACGTTGGCGGTCACCGAGATCGTGCCATGGCCGCCCAGCAGAATGAAGGCCAGCGCACTGGCATCGTCGCCGCTGTAGAGGGCGAATCCCTTCGGCGCCCGCTTGATGAGATCCGCGCCGCGCTCCATGTTGCCGGTGGCGTCCTTGATGCCGACAATGCCGGGCACCTGTGCCAGGCGCAGCGTCGTGTCGTTGCTCATGTCGGCAACCGTACGGCCGGGCACATTGTAGAGAATCATCGGCAAGTCCACCGCCTCGGCGATCGCCTTGAAATGACGATAGAGGCCTTCCTGCGTCGGCTTGTTGTAATAGGGCACGACGTTGAGGGACGCGGCAGCGCCGACCTTCCTGGCATAGGCGGTGAGTTCGATCGCCTCGGAGGTCGAATTGCCGCCCGTGCCGGCGATGACCGGAAGGCGGCCGGCCGCGTATTCGACGGCCGCGCGGATCAGTTCGCAATGCTCATCGACATCGACGGTGGGCGACTCGCCAGTCGTACCGACGATGACGATGCCGTCGCTACCCTCCGCCACATGAAAATCCACCAGGGACTTGAGCCGGGGGTAGTCGAGACTGCCATCTCCCCGCATGGGAGTGACGATGGCGACAATCGAGCCTTGGATCATGACATCACGCCTGCTTGAAAACGTTGGATTTTACTTGATGAAGAGCGCTTCAGGAAAGAAATGAACGGGTTGGCGAAAGGTTGACATCCTCGCCGCGCGGCGGTTCCCTGGCTACAAATCCGCCAGCACCTTGACGTGGGTGGTCACGCTGCGCGCCAGGGCGGACAGGGCGTAGCCGCCCTCCAGCATGGAGACGATGCGTCCTTGCGCCGATTCGGCGGCAACCGACTTGATCTGCCGGGTCACCCAGGCGTAGTCGGCTTCGACCAGGCCGAGGGAAGCCATGTCGTCTTCATAGTGGGCGTCGAAGCCGGCGGAAATGTAAATCGCCTCCGGGCGGAAACGCCGCAGCGCCGGCAGCCATGCATCCGCCACGGCCTCGCGGAAGCCGTCGCTGCGGGTACCCGCCGGCAACGGCACATTGACCATGTTCGCGGCCGGCGCGTCCGTTCCGCTGTAGGGATAGAAAGGATGCTGGAAGGTGCTGACCATGAGGACGCGCGGATCGTCGGCGAAAATATCCTCGGTGCCGTTGCCGTGATGGACGTCGAAGTCGACCACCGCCACCCGCTCGAGCCCGTGCGCTTCAAGCGCATGGGTCGCGGCGATGGCGATGTTGTTGAAGAAGCAGAAGCCCATCGCCTTGGCGCGCTCGGCGTGATGCCCCGGCGGCCGCACGCTGCAGAAGGCGTTCTCCGCCTCGCCGCTCATGACCAGGTCTGTCGCCAGGATCCCGGCGCCCGCGGAACGCAGCGCGGCCGGCCACGTCCCAGTGCTCATGGCGGTATCCGGATCGAGATGGACGATGCCGCTCTGCGGCGCACTCTCGGCGATGCCGCGCACGTATTCCGGAGGATGGACCCGCGAGATCTGCTCAAGCGTTGCCAGCGGCGCATCGTAAAACGAGAGGTACAGGTCCAGTCCGGCGGCAATCAGCCGGTCGCTGATGGCGGACAGGCGCTCCGGGCATTCCGGATGATGGACGCCCATGTCGTGCAGCCAGCAGTCGCGGTGGGTAATGAAGGCGGTGGTCATTTGAAGCCCCGATCCTCGCCGGGTCTTTTCGAGGTGGAATTGCAATAGAATGCCCGCTACTGTTTCCATTATCCACCGATTGCAGCATCCGTCTCAAGTCATGCCTGCTTCCCCCATGCCCACTTCCCCGATAGACGAAGTCATTCGCCATGCCGGCCGCATCGTGCTGGGCAAGGAGCGCCAGATTCGCCTCGCCCTGGTCTGCCTGCTGGCGCGCGGACATTTGCTCATCGAGGACTTGCCGGGAATGGGCAAGACCATCCTGGCCCATGTGCTGGCCAGGCTGCTCGGCCTGAACTTCCACCGCATCCAGTGCACCGCCGACATGCTGCCGGCGGACATCATCGGGGTGTCGATTTACGACCGCAACTCGGGCGGCTTCCAGTTCCATCCCGGCCCGATCTTCGCCCAGGTCATTCTGGTCGATGAAATCAACCGCGCCACACCGAAGTCCCAGAGCGCGCTGCTGGAGGCGATGGAAGAACACCAGGTCACCTGCGAAGGCGAAACGCGCCCCCTGCCCGACCCCTTCTTCGTGATAGCCACGCAGAACCCCTATCACCAGATCGGCACCTTCCCGCTGCCTGAATCGCAGCTCGACCGTTTCCTGATGCGCATCGAAATGGGCTACCCGAATCAGGCCGCCGAGCGCGAACTGCTCGCCGGGGCGGACCGGCGAGACATGGTCGCCACCCTGGCCCCCTGCATGGAGCCCGGCGAATTAAGCGAATTCCAAGGGGCCGTCCGGGAGGTGCATGTCTCCGAGGCCCTCGTCGCCTACGTGCAGGCCATCGCCGAGCACACCCGCCGCTCGCCGGACTACGAGACCGGGCTCAGCCCGCGGGCCGCCCTGGCCTTGCTGCGGGCCGCCCGCGCCTGGGCTCTCATCGATCACCGCGACCTGGTCCTGCCGGAGGACATCCAGGTCGTGCTGCCGGCCGTGGCAGGGCACCGCCTGCATCCGGCCAGCGGCGCCCCGACGGTCTCGTCTGCCGACATGGCTTCGGCATTGATCGGCGCCGTACCGATTCCCTAGGTTCCGCATGCAGGCAGTCGCTTCATTCAAGCGCTGGCTGTTCCGTCTTTACGGCCCGGAAGCGGCGCCGATCGTCCTGAATCAGCGCCGCGTCTATGTACTGCCGACCCGGGCCGGGCTGGTCTATGCCGCAGCCCTCGGGCTCATGCTGATCGGCGCCATCAACTACAACCTGAGCCTCGGCTACGCGCTGATCTTCCTTCTCACGGGTCTCGGACTGGTAGCGCTGCTGCATACCTTCCGCAATCTCGTCCAGATGGAAATATCCCCCGGCCGGGTCGAGTCCGTCTTTGCGGGGGACATGGCGCATTTCGACCTGCAATTGCTCAACCGGCGCAAACAGGGCCGGTTTGCCATAAGCTTCAAACTCGAAGGCGGGAGGGCGGTTTCAACCGATCTGTCGGCCGACGCGACGACGACCATCGGCTTGCCGCTACCGACCCGCCGCCGCGGCTGGCTGCACCCTGGCCGCGTCACGCTGGAGACACGCTACCCTCTTTGCCTCGTACGCGCCTGGAGCTATGTCGAACCGGACATGCGCTGCCTGGTCTACCCCCGGCCCGAGGCATCCGCACCGCCCCTTCCGCTATCGGCAACCGGTGAATCGGGCGGCGCCCGCTCCGGCAAGGGTACCGAAGACTTCTCCGGCCTGCGCACGCACCAGCCAGCCGATTCGCCGCGCCATGTCGCCTGGAAGGCGGTGGCGCGCGAGCAACCCCTGCTCACCAAGCAATTCACCGGCGCCAGCGCCGTGCAGGTCTGGCTGGACTGGAACGAATTGCCGCCGGACCTGGACATCGAGGCCCGCCTGTCGCGCCTGACACGGTGGCTGATCGACGCCCACGCCCAGGGACTGGCGTACGGCCTGAGCTTGCCGGGCAGGAAAGTCCCGCTTGGCCAAGGCGCAAGACAGTTTCAGGATTGCCTGGAGGCACTGGCCTTGCATGGCGGCTAAACGAGAAAGCCCCCGCCTCGCCCGCATACAGGAACTGTGGCTCCTCGCCTGCGCAGTCCTGACCCTGGCGCCCGATGCCGAGCATGCGCCCGCCTGGCTGACGGCGGCCGTCGGTATGACCCTTGCCTGGCGGGGGGCGATCTGGTGGCGAACCGCCACGCTGCCGCCGCGATGGCTGCTGACCTTTCTCGTCGCCGCCGGCTCGGCGGGAATCTTTCTCACTTATCGCCAGTTCTTCGGCAAGGATCCGGGCGTCGCGCTTCTCATCCTGTTTCTCGCCCTCAAGCTGCTGGAGTTGCGCAGCGTGCGAGACGGCCTGGCCGTCATCTTCCTCTGCTATTTCCTGCTCCTCACCCATTTCCTCAATGCACAAGGCATCGAAGTCGCCGGTCTTGCCATGGCGGCCCTCGTCGCCATCACCGCCGCCCTGGCCAGCCTGGGGCACGCGGGCCGATCCGCCGTCGAGCATCTGCGCCTGTCCGCCCTCATGCTGGCGCAGGCCGCGCCCTTCATGCTCGTCCTGTTCCTGCTTTTCCCGCGCGTGCAAGGCCCGCTCTGGGGCCTGCCGGTCGATGCCTACAGCGGCATGAGCGGCCTCTCGGACGCCATGTCGCCTGGATCCATCAGCAATCTGAGCCTGTCCGGCGAGATCGCCTTCCGCGTCAGATTCGAGGGGGAAATACCGCCGAAGCATATCCTGTACTGGCGCGGCCCGGTATTGCGCCTGTTCGACGGTCGCACCTGGCGCGCCGGCGCGCAGCAGGAGAAAGTCAGCCCCCCCGATACGGCGACAAGCGGCGCCATTCGCTACGCAATCACGCTCGAACCGCACAACAAGCACTGGCTATTCGCCCTCGAAATGCCCGACGTGCCGCCGCCCGGTGCGATCATTTCCCGCGAGTATCAAGTGCTGGCGAAAACGCCGGTGCGCAGCCGCATGCGCTATGAAATGCGCTCCCACCCCGACTTCGTGTCAGGCGCAGATGAATCCGGAGCGTCGCTGCGAAGCAATATGAACCTCTCCGCCAACAATCCCCGGACCCGGGCGCTTGCCGAGCAATGGCGACGCGAATCGGGGGACCAGGAGGCCGTCATCCGCCGCATGCTGGATCATTTCCGCCAGGAAAGCTTCTTCTATACGCTGACCCCGCCCCTTCTCGGGGAGAACAGCATCGACCAGTTCCTCTTCGATACCCGGCGCGGCTTCTGCGAGCATTTCGCCTCGGCTTTCGTCTTCGCCATGCGCGCGGCCGGCATCCCGGCGCGCATCGTCACCGGCTACCAGGGCGGGGAGCACAATCCGGTGGACGACTACCTCATCGTGCGCCAATCCGATGCCCATGCCTGGGCGGAAGTCTGGCTGGAGGGCAAGGGCTGGCTGCGCGTCGATCCGACTGCGGCCGTCGCGCCAAATCGCATCGAAGCCGGGCTGGCGTCCGCCGTGCCGGCAGGCGAACCCCTGCCGTTCCTTGTGCGGACAGATATCTCCTGGTTGCGGCAAATCCGCTTCCGCTGGGAAGCGGTCAACAACTCATGGAATCAGTGGGTGCTGGGCTACACGCCGCAGCGCCAGCGCGAAGTGCTGTCGCGCCTCGGCATGCGCGAACCCGACTGGAAAGCCATGACGGCGGTCATGGCTGCGCTGTGCGGCTTTCTGCTGCTGGGACTGACGGCCTGGGCGCTGCACAAGCGGGTCAGGCTCGACCCGACGGTGCGCGCCTGGAACCGGCTGAGCCGCAAGCTGGCGCGCATCGGGCTGGCGCGCCGGGACTGGGAGGGACCGGCGGACTATGCGCATCGCGTTGCCCTGGCCCGACCGGAACTGACACAACCCATGGCGGCAATCGCCGCACTCTACATCGACCTGCGCTATGGCAGACTGAACGGCAAGGAGCCTCGGCAACGATTGCGAGGACTGATTGCCGACATGGAGATTGCCGTCCCGCGATGAGTCGAATTCTGTCCTCTGTTTTCCTCTATGTCCTGGCGTTGGCAATGTCCTCCGGCGCCAGCGCCGGCGGCTTCGCCCAGCGCGACGATGTGCGGGCATTCGTGGAGGAAATGCACGAGAAGCACGGCTTCGATCGCAACCGCCTGTTGCGTCTGTTCGGCCAGGCGCAACCGCAGCCGAAGGCGATCAAGGCCATCCTGCCGCCGAAGGATCCGTCGGTGCGTTCGTGGCTGGCCTACCGCGCCCGATTCATCGAACCTTCCCGCATCGAAGGCGGACTGCGCTTCTGGGAAGCGCACAACCCCGCGCTCGAAGCGGCACGGCGCACCTACGGCATACCGGAGGAAGTCATCGTCGCCATCATCGGCGTCGAGACGATTTACGGGCGCAACATGGGCAAGTATCCGGCGCTGGCGACACTGGCCACGCTGGCCTTCGACTACCCGCCGCGAGCCGATCTTTTCCGCCGCGAACTGGAGGCCTTGCTGCTGCTGGCGCGCGAGTCGCGCCGCAGCCCGCTCGCCTATTCCGGCTCCTATGCGGGAGCGCTGGGCATGCCGCAGTTCCTGCCCAGCAGCATACGCAACTGGGCCGTGGATTTCGATGGGGACGGCCAGGTGGATCTGGCGGCGAGCGCGGCGGATGCCATTGCCAGCGTTGCCAATTTTCTTGCCAGCCACGGCTGGGAAACCGGGAGCCCGATCGCCGCCCCCGCCAGCGTGGCAGGAGACCGGTTCGGCGAACTCATCGATGCCGGCATTCTGCCTCGCCTCATGCCCGCGGAAATGACAGCCTACGGCGTCAGCCCCGCCGCCGATGCGCCGCAACTGCCTTGTGCCCTGATCGACCTTGCCACACCCGACGAGGCAACCGAATACTGGCTGGGATACCGCAACTTCTACGTCATCACGCGCTACAACCGTTCCAGTTTCTATGCGATGACTGTGTTCGCGTTGTCGCTTGAATTGAAGGCGGAACGTGCAGCGCGCCTGGCAGCAAGGTAGCCGCTACAACAGCACGTCCTTCGAAACGCCGTGCCGCTTGAGGATGCGCCGCAACTGTGCCAGCGCCTCGATCTGGATCTGCCGCACCCGCTCGCGCGTCAGCGACAGGCGCTCGGCCAGCTCCTCCAGAGTCGCCACCTCGCAGCCGTTCAGCCCATAGCGGTATTCGATGACCTGGCGCTGCTTGTCGCTGAGCATGCCGATCCACTCGGTGACCAGATGTTCCACCTCGGCGGTTTGAATCTGCATTTCAGGGGTTTCGGCGGCATCATCCGCCAGCGATTCTCCGATGGACAGGCTGGGATCGATCTCCAGCGGCGCGTCCAGCGAGGCCACATGCTCGTTCAGCGCCAGCACCTGGCGCACCTCCTCGACAGGCTTGTCCAGCAACTGGGCGATCTCCTCCACACCGGTCTCGCGCGCGCTGGCGGCCTCCAGATGGCGCATGGCGCGCAACACCGAGTTGAGCTCCTTCACAACATGCACAGGCAGGCGGATGGTGCGCGACTGGTTCATGATCGCCCGCTCGATGTTCTGGCGGATCCACCAGGTGGCATAGGTCGAAAAGCGAAAGCCGCGCTCCGGGTCGAACTTGTCCAGGGCGTGGATCAGGCCGAGATTGCCTTCTTCGACCAGGTCGAGCAGCGGCATGCCACGATTGAGGTAGTGCTTGGCGATGTTCACCACCAGGCGCAGGTTGTGTTCGATCATTTTTTGCCGCGCCGCTTCTTCGCCCTGGCGTGCGCGTCGGGAGAAGTCCAATTCCTGCTCCGGGGTCAGCAGGGGGTTGGCGCCGATCTCATTGAGGTAGATCTGGGTGACATCGTTGATGAATTCCGGCTCGGCAAGCGGCGCAGGTTCGGGCACGGCCGGCTCGGCAACCTCCCCTTCTTCCGGCAAGGCTTCGTCGCGCATGAACTACCTCGGCGGCAGCAGCTTGAGCGGATCGAGCGGTTTGCCCTGCCGGCGAATCTCAAAGTGGAGCTTGGCCTGATCCGCATCGCTGTTGCCGAGTTCGGCAATCTTCTGCCCCCTGGTCACCTGCTGGCCCTCCCTGGCCAGCAGCTTGCTGTTGTGGGCGTACACGCTGGACAGGCTGTTGGCATGCTGGATGATGAGCAAGTTGCCGTAGCCGCGGATGCCGCTGCCCGCATAGGTCACCTTGCCGACCTCGGCCGCCAGCACCGGCTCGCCGATCCTGCCTTCGATGTCGACCCCTTTGCTGCCGCCTTCCACGTAGGCTGCGATCACCTTGCCGCCACTCGGCCAGGCCCAGTTCAACTCACCGCCGGCAACGGGTTCCGCCGGCCTGGGCTCAGCCTTGACCTGCATGGCGGGTTGCGGCGAATGCGGTTCTTCCGGCTTCTGCACCGCCGCCATGGCCTGCTCCGTGTAGGGCTGCTTGCCCCCTTTCGGTTCACGCTTGAGGGTATCGGTATTCGACACGGCACCGGCGACAAGAGGGCGCGTTTCGACCGCCGCCGGAACGGCAACCGGCTTCGCCACGGCCACCCCCTCGGGGGGCGCGATGCGCAACTGCTGGCCGATCCGGATTACATTGGGGTTGTCGATATTGTTCCAGGAGGCGACATCGCGGTAGGACTGGCCATGCTCCAGTGCAATGCTGTAGAGCGTGTCCCCCTTTTTCACCGTGTGGAATTCGCCGGGTCTGGCAGGTAGCGCGGCCGGTACCGGACTCTTGCCGGACGCCCCGCCCCGTTCGATCACGGGAGCAGGGGTTCTGGACGCACAACCGCCGAGCAGGGCAGCACCGAATACGGCGAGAAGAATCGCATATCGGGAAACAAGGTTCGCCATGCTTATTCGACTCCGGCTACAAGAGGTACGAAGCGCACCGAATCGAGGCGCGTTTCGGCATATCCGCGCGGACTGCGCTCGATAAGGCAGAGCGACTGTTCCGCCCCGCCCAGCGGCAGGATCATGCGCCCGCCCAAAGCGAGTTGCCCGAGCAAGGCCTGCGGCACGCGCCCCGTGGCAGCGGCAAGGATGATTGTATCGAAAGGCGCGGCATCCGCCAGCCCCAGATTGCCGTCCGCATGTTTCAGCCTGACATTGGGCAAACGCAAGTGACGCAAATTGGCGCGCGCCTTGTCGAGCAACTGGGCGATGCGCTCGACGGCATAGACATCCTTGGCCAGCTGCGCCAGGACAGCCGCCTGATAGCCGCAGCCAGCACCGATTTCGAGCGTTTTGCCAAGCTCGCGCCCCGCAGCCAGCAACTCGATCATGCGCGCCACGATGAACGGCTGGGAAATCGTCTGCTTCAATCCGATCGGCAAGGCCATGTCCTCATAGGCGCGCGAGGCCAGCGCTTCCTCGACGAAGATATGCCGCGGCACGGCGGCCATCGCCGCCAGCACCCGCTCATCGCGTATGCCGTCTGCGCGCAGGCGTTCGATCATCCGCGCGCGGGTGCGCTGGGAAGTCATGCCTATGCCGGACAGCTCGCGCTTCATGCCTCGAGCCAGCTCGCGACGGCGCCGATCTGCGCCCCATGAGTCAGGTCGATCTGCAGGGGTGTGACCGAGGCATAGCCGTTCTCCACGGCATGGAAATCCGTCCCCTCTCCGGCGTCCTGCGCCGACCCCGCGGCGCCGACCCAGTAAACCGTATCGCCGCGCGGGTTGACCTGCTTGACCACGCCTTCGGCCTTGTGCCGCTTGCCCAACCGGGTGACCCGCATCCCCCTGAGCATCTCGAGCGGCACATCCGGCACATTGATGTTCAGCAGCACCGGCTCGCCGAGCGGGCTGCGCAGGCAACGCTCGACCATGTGTCTCGCCACCATTGCCGCGGTTTCGAAATGCGCCGCCTTGTGGCTGGTCAGCGACACCGCCAGCGACGGAACGCCCAGCAGATGCCCCTCGGTCGCGGCGGCCACAGTGCCGGAGTAGATGGTGTCGTCGCCCATATTGGCGCCTCGATTGATGCCGGATATCACCATGTCGGGCAGGTGATCCAGCATGCCGGTCACGGCCAGGTGCACGCAATCCGTCGGCGTGCCATTGACGAAATAGAA
Organism: Rhodocyclales bacterium; assembly: GCA_016214145.1. Classification (GTDB taxonomy): domain Bacteria; phylum Pseudomonadota; class Gammaproteobacteria; order Burkholderiales; family Rhodocyclaceae; genus Desulfobacillus. The sequence continues at coordinate 74,830 of JACRPA010000002.1, read as the reverse complement.
GCCGTTGGCCGCCCGGCGCAGCATGAGCGGCCGGTCTAGCGTAAGGGAGTTGCTGGCGCCGCTGCGGTCACGCTCGGGGGCGACGACGGTAATTTCGGCAAGATCGGAAAGCGTTCTGGCAAGGATCTCGATGCCTGGCGCGAAGTAGCCGTCGTCGTTGGAAAGGAGGATGCGCATGGTATGCCGCGCGGCGATGGCTGCCTCAGGGAAAGAATGGTCGGGGCGGCGGGATTCGAACTCGCGACCCCTTGCACCCCATGCAAGTGCGCTACCAGGCTGCGCTACGCCCCGACTGGAGGCGAATTATATCAGAGAGCGGGAACGTGCGACGCGCCGATGGCGAGATTCAGGCGCGCAGCAAGGCGATGATGCCGGCAATCTCGCCGCGCAGAGAGTCTGCGGAAGCATGGTGTTCCAGCGAGGCGGTTGCATGATTCGGCGTTTCCTTGCCGGCACCCTCCTCCAGACGGTTGCGCGCACCGCTGATGGTGAAGCCTTCACGGTACAGCAACTCGCGAATGCGGCGCACCAGCAGGACTTCATGGTGTTGGTAATAGCGGCGGTTGCCGCGCCGCTTGACCGGCTTCAGCTGGGTGAATTCCTGCTCCCAGTAGCGCAGCACGTGCGGCTTGACGCCGCACAACTCGCTTACTTCGCCGATGGTGAAGTAACGCTTGGCCGGAATGGGCGGCAGGTCATCCTTGCTTGCCATGGCTGCTCAGCTTCTCGACCGAAGCCTTGAGTTTCTGGCTGGCATGGAAGGTAACGACGCGGCGTGCGGTGATCGGAATTTCCTCGCCGGTCTTCGGGTTGCGGCCGGGACGTTGCGGTTTGTCGCGCAACTGGAAATTGCCGAAGCCGGACAGCTTGACGCTTTCGCCTCGCTCCAGCGCCGTGCGGATTTCCTCGAAAAAACCCTCGACCATGTCTTTCGCTTCGCGCTTGTTCAGGCCGACCTTTTCAAACAGGAGATCGGCGAGTTCCGCCTTTGTTAACGTCATTTCCACTCCCTAGGAACGCAGCTTGGCGGCGAATTTTTCGGCAGCGGCCTTGATCATTTTGACCCGAGCCGCCTCGACTTCGTCATCAGAAAGCGTTTTCTCAGTATCTTGCATAACTACCCGGAATGCAAGACTTTTTTTCTCAAAATCGACACCTTTTCCCTGATACAGATCGAATAGCATGACCTCTCGGACGAAGGAGGGCGCCGATGCGATAAGGCAGTCCAGCAAGGCTTGCGCCGGCACCTCCTGATCCACCACTAACGCGAGATCTTGCACCACCGTCGGAAAACGGGAAACTTCCCTGTAACCTGGCAGCGGCTGTTGCAGCACGGCATCGAGATCCAGTTCGAACACAACCGGTGCTGCGCCAAGTTCGTATTTCTGCACCCACTGCGGATGCAGTTCGCCGATCAAACCGACCACTTTGTCCCGCACGCTGACCGATGCGGCGCGTCCGGGATGCAGGGCCGGATGCTCAATGCGCTCGAAATGCGCCTGCCACGGCGCGAGCAGGGCTTCCACGTCAGACTTGGCATCGAAGAAATCCACGGGACGCGTCGCCGATCCCCATTGTTCCGGCGCCGCCGGGCCAGCCGCCAGCGCAGCAATGCGCTTGGGTTGCAGGACGCCGGCAATCTGGTCCCCTTTGGCATCCCGCAGAAAACAGCGGCCGGCTTCAAACACCCGCACGCGCTCCGTACGCCTGTTCAGGTTGGTGACGAGATTCGCCACCAGTCCGCCAATCAGGCTGGAGCGCATCACACCCATCTGACTGGCGATGGGGTTGGCCAGCACCACGGGATCTGCACTGGCGCAGAAATCACGCTCCCATCCGGCGTCAACGAAGCTGTAGTTCACCACTTCCTGGTAGTCGCGCGACGCCAGCAGGCGGCGCAGGCGCCAGACGCTGCATGCCTGCTCGCTCTGCGGCAGGATGGCCAGCGTTCCCTGCGGCAGACGCGCAGGAATGTTGTCGTAACCGTGGAGGCGCGCCAGTTCCTCGATGAGGTCTTCCTCGATGGCGATGTCGAAGCGGTGCGAGGGCGGCGTCACGGTGAAAGTGTCGCCTTCGTGCGTGAAGGGGAAGGCGAGTCCCTTGAACAGGCGCGCCGCGACCTCGGCGCCCAGACGGATGCCGAGAATCTTCTCTGCTCGCGGCACGCGCAGACGCACCGCTTCGCGCTTCGGCAAATGGCTGTGGTCGATCGCTTCCGTCACCGGGCCGGCCTGGCCGCCGCAGATGTCCAGAACCAGCTGGGTCGCCCGTTCCAGAGCATCGCGTGTGGCGGCGAAATCGACGCCGCGCTCGAAACGATAGGAGGCGTCCGAGGAGAAACCCAGCGCGCGCGCCTTGCCGGCGACGGCGTCCGGCGAGAAGAAAGCGCTCTCCAGAAAAAGCTCCGCAGTGGCGTTCGTGATGCCGCTCTCCTCGCCGCCCATGATGCCGGCCAGCGCCAATGCGCGTTTCTCATCCGCGATCAGCGCCGTATCTGCGGCAGGCACGACGGTCTGCTCGTTCAGCAGCAACAACTTCTCGCCCTCAGCCGGAAAGCGCACACGCACGGCGCCGACAAGCCGTGCGTTGTCGAAGGCGTGCAGCGGCTGGCCGAGTTCCAGCATGACGTAGTTGGTGATATCCACCACCGCGCTGATGGAACGGATGCCGCTGCGTTCCAGGCGGGATTTCATCCAGCCCGGCGTCGGCGCCTTCGCATCGATGCCGGCCACCACCCGGCCGCAGTAGCGCGGGCAGGCGGACGGGGCATCCAGCACCACGTCGCGGCGCCTGTCGCTGGTGACCTCGGCTTCCCGGATCGTCGGCAGCGCCACAGGCGTTCCGGTCAAGGCCCCCACCTCGCGCGCCACACCCTTGAGGCTGAGACAGTCGGCGCGGTTCGGCGTGAGCTTGAGCGTGAACAGCCTGTCGTCCAGCGCAAGATAAGCCCGGATATCCTCGCCCACCGGTGCATCGGCCGGCAGCGCCATGAGGCCGCCGTGATCCTCGGACAGGCCGAGTTCGCGCGCCGAACAGAGCATGCCGAAGGACTCGATGCCTCGCACCTTGGCGGCCTTGATCCTGATCCCCGGCAGCTCCGCACCGACGAGGGCGCAGGGCACCTTCATGCCGGCCGCAACATTCGGCGCACCGCAGACGATCTGCAGGGTCTCGCCCTGCCCCGCATCGACCCGGCACAGTTTCAGCTTGTCGGCATCGGGATGCTTGTCGACGGCAAGAACGTGGGCCACCACGACGCCGCCAAAGGCGGGCGCGACTTTCGCCAGCGCTTCGACCTCGAGACCCGCCATGGTAAGGCTGTGCGCCAATTCGGCGCTGGTGAGCGGCGGATCGACGAATTCTCGAAGCCAGTGTTCGGAAAACTGCATGGTTATCTGAATTGCGAAAGAAAGCGCAAATCGCCGTCGAAGAACAGGCGCAGGTCATTCACGCCATAGCGCAGCATGGTCAGGCGATCCGGCCCCATGCCGAAGGCGAAGCCGGTGTATTTCTCGCTGTCGATGCCGACATGCCTGAGCACGTTCGGATGCACCATGCCGCTGCCGGCGATCTCCAGCCAGCCGGTGTGACTGCAGACGCGGCAGCCGTTGCCGTCGCAGAACACGCAGCTCATGTCGATCTCGGCGGAGGGCTCGGTGAATGGGAAGAAAGAGGGCCGAAAACGCGTGCGCAGATCGGGCTTCTCGAAAAAATTCCGCAGGAAATCTGTAAACACCCCCTTGAGGTCGGCAAAGCTGACATCCTCGTCGATCCACAGCCCCTCGACCTGGTGGAACATGGGCGAATGGGTGGCATCCGAATCGACGCGATAGACGCGCCCCGGCGCGATGACGCGGATGGGCGGCTTGTGCGTCTCCATGTAGCGCACCTGGATCGGGCTGGTGTGAGTGCGCAGCAGCAGGCCGGGCGCGTTCTCCAGATAGAAGGTGTCGTGCATCGAGCGCGCCGGATGGTTCTCCGGCGTGTTGAGCGCGGTGAAGTTGTGGAAGTCGTCCTCGATTTCCGGCCCGTCGGCGACATCGAAGCCGATGGAGCGGAACAGCGCCTCGATGCGCTCCAGGGTGCGCGTCACCGGGTGCAGGCCGCCCGTAGGCAGACCGCGGCCGGGCAGCGTAATGTCGAGCGCCTCGACCTTGAGTTGCTCCTCCAGCGCGGCATGCCGAAGCGCATCGCGCCGCGCGTTGAGCGCCGCCTCGATGCGCTCCTTGGCGCTGTTGATGGCGGCCCCGGCGCTCTTGCGCTCCTCGGGGGCGAGTTTGCCCAGACCCTTCAGCAGTTCTGTCACCGAACCGCTCTTGCCGAGATAGCGTGCCTTGGCCTGCTCCAGCGCGGCGGCATCGCCGATACCGGAGAATTCGGCCGTCGCCTGCGCGACTAATTGTTCAATCTCACTCATGGCTCAAACGTAAAAAAAGGAGGCTTGGGGCCTCCTTTTTCCGCGTAGTCCGCGCTTAGGCAGAGAGGCTCGCCTTGGCCTGGTTCGCAATCTGCGCGAACGCAGGCTTGTCGAACACCGCCAGATCGGCCAGCACCTTGCGATCGACCTCGATGGAGGCCTTCTTCAGGCCGTTCATCAGCACGCTGTAGGTCAGTCCCAACTCGCGCGCCGCAGCGTTGATGCGGACGATCCACAGCGAACGGAACTGGCGCTTGCGCTGGCGGCGATCGCGGTAGGCATACTGCCCCGCCTTCATCACTGCCTGCTTGGCGATGCGATAGACACTGCCCCGACGGCCGCGATAACCCTTGGCCTGGTCGAGAACCTTTTTGTGGCGCGCGCGCGCCGTTACACCGCGTTTGACTCGTGGCATGGTCTGTTCTCCTTAGGCGTAGGGCAGCATGGCCCGTACGGAGGCGGTGTCCGAATCATGGACAGCCGTCAAGCCGCGGAGGTGGCGCTTGGCCTTGGTGGTTTTCTTGGTCAGGATGTGGCGCTTGAACGCCTGGGAGCGCTTGACGCTGCCCCCCGGCCGCACCTTGAAGCGCTTGGCAGCGCCGGATTTGGTCTTCATCTTCGGCATCGAAGAACTCCTTCTTTTAACATGGCCTCGGGTGACTACCGGTTCGGCAGTGCTTCGACAACCCGCAACCACTTGTCCATGAGCCTGTTGGCCGGCTCATTCCGCCTTTTCGCTCCCCGCGGGGAGCGAAAAATTCAGTGCTTCTTTTCCTGCTTCTTGATCGGCGCCAGCACCATGATGAGTTGGCGGCCTTCCATCTTGGGAAACTGCTCGACCGTGCCATAAGGCTCCAGGTCGCCCTTAATGCGCTCCAGAAGCCGGATGCCGAACTCCTGATGCGCCATCTCCCTGCCGCGGAAACGCAGGGTCACTTTCGTCTTGTCGCCTTCCTGCAGGAAGCGGACCAGATTCCTCAGCTTGATCTGGTAGTCGCCCTCGTCCGTACCCGGACGAAACTTCACTTCCTTGACCTGAATCTGCTTCTGCTTCAGCTTGGCTTCATGGGCTTTCTTCGCCTCGGCGTACTTGAACTTGCCGTAGTCCATGATGCGGCAGACCGGCGGGGTGGCGAGGGGCGCGATTTCCACCAGATCCACCCCTGCATCCTCGGCCATCTTCAGCGCCGACTGGACCGAAACGATCCCGACCTGCTCACCTTCCACCCCGATCAGGCGTACCTCCGGGGCGTTGATCTCTTCATTCAGGCGCTGCGCCTTCTGCTGTGGCTGTGCGATGGTTCAAGTCTCCAAAAATTCGAAAATCAGGTCGCCCCTGCCCGCGCATCGCGTTCCCGCGTCAGGCGTTCGACAAACGTCTCAAGGGACATTTGCCCGAGGTCCTGTCCGCCTCGGGCACGCACGGCGACCAACCCTGCCGCCTTCTCCTTGTCGCCGACGACGACCTGATAAGGCAGCTTTTGCAAGCTATGTTCGCGTATTTTATAGCTAATTTTCTCGTTGCGCAAATCCGAAACGGCCCGCAGGCCGGCCAGGCGTAGCTTTTCCGCAACAGTTTCAGCGTAATCGGCCTGATGTTCGGAGATATTCATGACCATCGCATGGACGGGGGCCAGCCAGAGGGGGAAGGCGCCGGCATGGTGTTCGATGAGGATGCCAATGAAGCGCTCCATCGAGCCGAGGATGGCCCGGTGCAGCATGACCGGCTGGCGACGGACATTGTCCTCCGCCACGTATTCCGCGCCGAGACGACCCGGCAGCGAGAAATCGAGTTGCAGGGTGCCGCACTGCCAGACCCGGTTCAGGCAATCCTTCAGGGAGAACTCGATCTTCGGCCCGTAGAAGGCGCCCTCTCCCGGCTGCAGGTCGTATTGCAAACCTTTGGCATCCAGCGCCTGCGCCAAAGCCGCCTCGGCGCGATCCCAGGTCTCGTCCGAACCGATGCGCTTCTCCGGCCGGGTCGACAGCTTGACGAGGATGTCGTTGAAGCCGAAATCGGCATACACCTTGCGCAGCAGATCGATGAAGGCGGCCGACTCGGCGAGGATCTGCTCCTCGGTGCAGAAGATATGGGCGTCGTCCTGCACGAAGCCGCGCACGCGCATGATGCCGTGCAGCGCGCCCGAGGGTTCGTTGCGGTGGCAGGAGCCGAACTCCGCCAGGCGCAGGGGCAGATCGCGATAACTCTTGATGCCTTGATTGAATATCTGCACATGGCCCGGACAGTTCATCGGCTTGACCGCGTATTCGCGTTCCTCGGCCTTGGTGGTGAACATGTGCTCGGCGTAGTTCTCCCAGTGTCCCGACTTCTCCCACAGGACGCGGTCCATCACCTGCGGGGTGCGCACCTCGAGGTAGCCGTTGGCGTCCAGCAGCCGGCGCATGTACTGCTCGACCTCCTGCCAGATCACCCAGCCCTTGGGATGCCAGAACACCATGCCCGGCGCCTCGTCCTGCAGGTGAAAGAGATCGAGCTGGCGACCCAGCTTGCGGTGGTCGCGCTTCTCCGCCTCTTCCAGCATGTGGAGGTGGGCGTCCAGTTCTTCCTTCTTCGCCCAGGCGGTGCCGTAAATGCGTTGCAGCATCTCGTTGCGGGAATCGCCGCGCCAGTAGGCGCCGGCCACTTTCATCAGCTTGAAGACCTTCAGCTTGCCGGTCGACGGCACATGGGGTCCGCGGCAGAGATCGATGAAGTCGCCTTCGCGGTAAAGCGAGACATCCTGATCGGCCGGTATCGAGGCGATGATCTCGGCCTTGTAATGCTCGCCGATGGATTTGAAGAATTCGACGGCCTTGTCGCGCGCCCACACCTCGCGCACCACCGGGAAATCCTTCTTCGCCAGTTCGGCCATGCGAACCTCGATCATTGCCAGGTCTTCCGGCGTGAAGGGCCGCTTATGGGAGAAATCGTAGTAGAAGCCGTTATCGATCACCGGGCCGATGGTGACCTGGGCCTCGGGGAACAGTTCCTTGACGGCATAGGCCAGCAAGTGGGCCATCGAATGGCGCAGGATCTCGACGCCTTCGGCATCCTTGTCTGTGACGATGGCCAGGGCGCAGTCCCGCTCGATGCGGCAACTGGTATCGACCAGCTTGCCATCGACCTTGCCGGCAAGCGCCGCCTTGGCCAGGCCGGCGCCGATAGACGCCGCCACCTCGGCCACGGTGACCGCCTGCGGGAACTCCCGCTTGGAACCATCCGGCAATGTAATCGTCAGCATCCTGGAACCGCCATAAACAACAAAAGCCAGAAAACCGAAGCCGCTTCGGCCCCCGTCCTCTGACTTCTGTTTTCGAATTGGTAGGCGCGATAGGACTCGAACCTACGACCCCCACCATGTCAAGGTGGTGCTCTAACCAGCTGAGCTACGCGCCTGAAAATAAAATTACAGAGCTGGCTAATGCCCGCGTGGGCGGGCGTTATGCCGGAACTAAAGGGGCGCATTGTAGCGGAATCCACCCTCTTTTCAAAGCAATTCTTGAGCGCGTTGGCTGAGGAATGGCCGGGCACAGCGTCAGTCTCCCGGCGTCCCGGCCTCCGACCAGATGCAGTTGCCCTTGCTTTCCTTGCCGATCTCCGCCAGCACCCGGTCATGCCCGGCCAGATCATCGGCACTGGCGCGCAGCACGCGCAAGGATGGCCGCTCCGCCGCCAGCCCCGCCTGCAGGCCGGGCACGGGAGCGGCCTCAAGCTCCATGATCAGGCTCTCCTGGCCGCGCGTCATGGCCAGATAGACCTCCGCCAGCAGTTCCGCATCCAGAAGGGCCCCGTGCAGCGTGCGGCCGGAGTTGTTGATGGCGTAGCGCTCGCACAGGGCATCCAGCGAGTTCCGGCGCCCCGGATGCAGTTCGCGGGCCATCTTCAAAGTATCCACCACGCCCGGGCAGGCCTGCTCCAGCGGCGATTTCTGCTGCAAGGCCAGCTCGTTGTTGAGGAAACCGACATCGAATGCGGCGTTGTGGATGACAAGTTCGGCCCCCTCGACGAAATCGAGGAACTCGGCGACGATCTCGACAAACCTTGGTTTGTCCTGCAGGAACTCGTTGGACAGGCCGTGCACCGCCAGCGCGCCGGCCTCCACTTCGCGTTCCGGGTTGAGATAGCGATGAAAGCGCTGCCCGGTCAGCTTGCGGTTGAGCAGTTCGACGCAGCCGATCTCGATGACGCGATCGCCGAGGCGGAAATCGAGGCCGGTGGTTTCCGTGTCGAGGACGACCTGTCTCACGCGTGTTTCCCCCTCAGGGTTTCGATGCCCCGCCGAGCCAGCGCGTCGGCGCGTTCGTTCTCGGCGTGGCCGGCATGGCCCTTCACCCAGCGCCAGTCGATGCGATGACGCGACGCCAGCTCATCCAGTTCGCGCCACAACTCGGCGTTCTTCACCGGCTGCTTGCCGGCAGTGCGCCAGCCGCGCTTTTTCCAGCCGTGTATCCACTCGCTGATGCCCTTCTGCACATATTGCGAGTCGGTATGCACGCGTGCCTGCACCGGCCGCTTGAGCGCCTCCAGGGCGCGGATGACGGCGGTCAGCTCCATGCGGTTGTTGGTGGTGTCGGCTTCTCCGCCGAACAATTCCCTCTCATGTTCCCCGATCCTCAGAAGCACGCCCCAGCCGCCCGGCCCGGGATTGCCGCTGCAGGCGCCGTCGGTGTAGATCTCCACGATGTCCGCTGTCGGTTTCACTGGCCGTCCTTCTGGATTCTCTGTACCGCCGGCGCCAGGGCCTTGGCGCGCGCCTTTCTGTCGTGCCAGGCCGGGGTGAGCAGGCGCAGGCCATGCTGGCGCTTGATGCCCTGCAGGAGATACACCGCGCCGGCGATGGGCCACCAGCGATCCCCGGCCAGCTCGAGAAAATGCCAGCGGCGCAACCATTTTTCCTGCGTCACGGCCGGCGAATAACGGCCGAAACAACCTGCCTGGGTCTCGAAACTGAGCAGGGTCAGCAAGTCCTTCAGTCGCCGCACGCTGAAATACTGCCCTTGCCAGGGAAAGACTGCACCGCGACCGGCCAGGCGCCGCTTGATGCCCCAGAGACTGAGGGGATTGAAGCCGGAGATCAGCACCTGGCCTTCGGGAACGAGTACGCGCTCCACTTCGCGCAGGATCTGATGCGGATCGTCGGAAAATTCCAGGACATGCGGCAGGACCACCAGATCGACGCTGTTTCCCGCCAAGGGCAGATGATGGAAGTCGCCGCGCACGCCAGTCGATCTTGTCGAATCATAGACAAAGCGCAGCGGCATGCGATTGGCGCGCAGGCAATCGCATTGCGGCATGCCGATCTGCACGGCGTTGAAGCCGAAAATATCGGCCACCATCTGATCGAAGCGGGCCTGCTCCCATTCGAGGATGTACTTCCCCTGCGGGGTCTGCAGCCAGTCGTCGCATCCGGGAATTGACATTTCGCTCCGAAGTCAGAGAATCGCACCATGGACATCCAGGCCTTGCGCGCCTTCGAGGACAATTATATCTGGCTGCTGCGGGCCGGGCGCCGCATCGTCGTGGTCGACCCGGGCGACGAAGCGCCCGTGCTGGGTTATCTGGCGAAGGAGGACGCCAGCCTGGCCGCGATCCTGCTCACGCACCATCACGGCGACCACACCGGCGGCGTCGCCGGACTGCTTGCGCGACATGCGGTTCCGGTTTACGGGCCTGCGTGCGAACCGATTGCCGGCATCACCATTCCGCTGCGGGAAGGCGATACCGTTGCCCTGCCCGGCTTCCAGGATCATTTTCGGGTGATCGACGTCCCCGGCCATACCCGCGGCCATATCGCCTATTGCAGCCAGGATTCGCTGTTCTGCGGCGATACGCTGTTCGGCTGCGGCTGCGGCCGGCTGTTCGAGGGAACGGCGGCGCAGATGTGGGCCTCGCTGTGCAAGCTTGCCGCCCTGCCGGCCGACACCCGGGTGTACTGCGCCCACGAATACACCCAGTCGAATGTCCGCTTCGCCCTGGCCGTGGAACCCGGCAATGCCGCGCTGCAATCGCGGGCCGCGCGAGTGGCGCAACTGCGCGGGCGCCTGCAGCCGACGGTGCCCTTCACGCTTGCGGAAGAACTGGAGACCAACCCCTTCCTGCGCGGCGCGCAACCCGAGGTGGCCGCCTCCGCCGAACGCCATTGCGGCGCCAGGCTGTCCGGTGCTGCCGAGGTATTCGCCGTCTTGCGGGAATGGAAGAACAACTTCCGCTAGCGCCACGGGAAAATGCTGGCGCCGGAGGCCGGCGCTGGAAAGTCAGTCTCCAGAGGACGGCGGTTCGGCCGCCTGGACGCGGTTGCGTCCTTGCCGCTTGGCTTCATAGAGCGCCCAATCGGCGGCGCCCAGCAGCTTGGGCATCCCTTCGGTCAGTTGCGGCGCCAGGCTCGCCACGCCGATGCTCACCGTGACGACGCCGAATGTCGCGCCTTCATGCGGCAAGCCGAGCGCCTGAACTGCCGAGCGCAGGGCCTCGGCCACCAGCATGGCGCCTTCCAGGCCGGTGTCCGGCAGGATCGCGGCGAACTCCTCCCCGCCGTAGCGCGCCACGATATCGGCCGGCCGCCGCAGCTTCACCCGCAGGGTTTCGGCCACCGCCCTGAGGCATTCGTCGCCCGCCTGGTGGCCGTAGCCATCGTTGTATTGCTTGAAGAAATCCACGTCGATCATCAGCAGGGACAGCAGCGCCTGCTCACGCAGGCAGCGCCGCCATTCGCGCAACAGCGCCTCGTCGAACTGCCTTCTGTTGGCAATCCCGGTCAGGCCGTCGACGGCGGAAAGCCGCGTCAGTTCGCGGTTGGCGCCGTCGAGCTTGCGCGTCAGCACCAGCAGCGAATGGCGCATCTGGATGATGCGCTGCATGGCGCGCACCTTGGCGCCCAGCACCACCTCGCTCACCGGCTTGAGGAGATAATCGTCGCCGCCCGCCTCGATGCCGCGCTCCAGGTCCGCATCCTTGGTCAGCGAGGTCAGGAAGATGATCGGCGTCCACTCGCCGGGCTTCTCCATGGCGCGGATGCGCCGCGCCACTTCGAAGCCGTCGATGCCGGGCAGGATGATGTCGAGAAGAACGAGATCGGGTTGCTCCCGCTCGAAACTGGCGATGCCCGACTGGCCGTCGCGCGCCTGCACCGGCTGGATGCCCAGCCGCTCCAGCAAATGGCAGATCACCGCCTGGCTGGTCGCGGTGTCTTCGATGACGAGGGCTTTCATGGGGATGGCGCGAAAATGGTCTGGCTTGCAGGCAGAAGAATAGCCGAATATCGTCGCGACAGCGTCGTTTTTTAGGGAGTTTCATAGCGGGAAATTGACGGCCGCAGGTGGCGACGGTAGCATTGGGCTTTCGCACGCCCAGGCTCCATGTTCAAGCTCAAGCCCGCTCTGCCGGGAATCCTCGCCTGCTTCGCCCTCTGCCTGTTTTCCGCCGCTGCCGCCGCCTCAGAGGAACAAAATTCGACCGCCGCCGCTTCCGCGCCCGCGCCTGCTTCTCCCGCAGCGGCGCCGTCGGAACCCGTCCCGACCATCGAGCTGAAGGAAGACCCGCCGCCCCTGGCGACGATCGACCTGACCCTGCCGCCCGACGACTTGTGGGATCGCATCCGCCACGGCTTCGGCATGCCCAACATCGACAGTCCTCTCGTGCTCCAGCAGCAGGCCTGGTACCTGGCCCGCCCGGACTACCTGAGGCGCGTCGTCGAGCGCAGCCGCCGCTACATGCACCACATCGTCGAGGAGCTGGAAAAGCGCGGCATGCCGACCGAACTGGCCCTGCTGCCGATCGTCGAGAGCGCCTACAACCCGATGGCCTACTCGCGCGCCCACGCCTCGGGCATGTGGCAGTTCATCCCCTCCACCGGCAAGACCTACCAGCTCGACCAGAACTGGTGGATGGACCAGCGCCGCGACATCATCGCCTCCACCAGCGCCGCCCTCGAATACCTGCAGTCCATCTATGAAATGCACGGCGACTGGCACCTCGCGCTGGCCTCCTACAACTGGGGCGAGAACGCCGTGGCGCGGGCCATCAACAAGAACAAGGCGAAAGGGCTGCCGACCGACTACCTGAGCCTCACCATGCCCAACGAAACGCGCTGGTACGTGCCCAAGCTGCAGGCGCTGAAGAACATCATCGCCCAGCCCGCTTTGTTCAACGTCAGCCTGGACCCGATTGCCAACAAGCCCTATTTCCACACCGTCGAAGTCTCCGCCCACATGGACGTGGCCGTTGCAGCGCGCCTGGCGGAAATGACCATCGAGGAGTTTCTCGCCCTCAATCCCGCCTACAACCGGCCGGTCATCCCCGACAAGGGCGGCGCCAACATCGTGCTGCCGGCGGAAAAGGTGGATACCTTCCTTTCAAACCTGGAAGCGCACAACAAGCCGCTGACGAACTGGCAGGCCTACACCATCAAGAAGGGCGAAAGCCTGGAAAGCGTTGCCAAGCGGAATGGCCTTACGATGGCGCGCATCAAGCAGGTCAACGGCATCAGCGGAAAAATGCGCATCGGCCCGGGCCACACCTTGCTGGTGCCGGCCAAGGGGGACGCGGCCGCACCCAACCTTCTCGCCGTCAACCTCCCCGTCGTCAGGCCTGCCGTCAGCAAGGCGCCCATCAAGGGAAAAAGGCAGCAGATCTCGACGAATGGCGGAAAAAAACCGGCGCCGGTCAGGAAGAAGGCCAAGCCGCCGGTCAGGAAGCCTCCCGCCAAGCGCCCGCCCGCAAGCAAGTGACACAACACGGCGGCACGCCGGAAACCTTATCGATAGAGATGGCAGTGCACGCTGCGCGATTCGCTCAAGCGTGTTGCCGATGGAAAAGTGACGGCGCATTCCGGCATGGCGCGCGGACAGCGCGGGTGGAAGTGGCACCCCGGGGGCGGATTGGCGGGCGAAGGCATGTCGCCCCTGAGGACGATGACGGGACGTCCCGCTTCAGCCTCGATGCGGGGCACGGCGGACAGCAGCGCTTCGGTGTAGGGATGCTTCGGGTCGCGCAGGATTTCCTCCACCGTTCCGCGCTCGACGATGCGGCCGAGGTACATCACCGCCACCTCGTGGGCCAGATACTCCACCACGGCGATGTTGTGCGTGATGAACAGGTAAGCAAGGCCGAGCGAGGCCTGCAGCTCCTTCAGCAGGTTGAGGATCTGCGCCTGCACCGAGACATCGAGGGCGCTGGTCGGCTCGTCGCAGACCAGCAGGCGGGGTTCGACCGCCAGCGCGCGGGCGATGGCGATGCGTTGCCGCTGCCCGCCCGAAAACTCGTGCGGATAGCGCCCGCGCATCCCGGCCGATAGACCGACCCGTTCCAGTTGCTCATCGATCCGCCTGTCCCGCGCCGCGCGATCGGATGCCGTGCCCAGGGCGGCCATGCCCTCCTCGATGATGTCGCCCACCCGCATGCGCGGGTCAAGCGAGCCGTACGGATCCTGGAAGACGATCTGCATTTCCGCCCGCAGCGCGCGTAGCCGTCCCTGCGGCAGGGAGGTGAGTTCCTCGCCGCCGAAGCGCACGCTGCCGCCGGTCGGCCGCAGGAGCTGCAGGATAGCCTTGCCGGCCGTCGTCTTGCCGCAGCCCGACTCCCCCACCAGCGCCAGCGTGCGTCCCAAAGTCAGTCCCAGCGATACGCCGTCGACCGCCCTGACCTGCCCGGCGACCCGCTTGAAAACGCCCTTGCGGATGGGGAAATGCATTTTCAGGTCGGCCACTTCCAGCAAAGGAGCTTCGCCCTGTAGGAGCGGGCTTGCCCGCGATCCGGCGACTTGATCGCCAGCAATCTGGCTCCTACTTCCTTCTTCCTGGTTCCCGATCCCCGCCCTCTGGTCGTAAAGATGGCAGCGCACCGCATGGCCGTCCGTTGTCGCATGCCAGGCCGGCACCTCGTCCCGGCAGCGCGCCCAGGCGCTCGGACAGCGATCGGCGAAGCGGCAGCAAGTGAAAATCGTCGTCAGCGGCGGGACGCTGCCCGGAATGGTTTCCAGGGCGCCGCCGCACCGCGCCGGTCGCGGCAGGGCGGCGAACAGCTTGCGCGAATAGGGATGGCGCGGAGACGCGAAGAATGTCTGGCGGTCGGCCACCTCCACCAGCTCGCCGGCGTACATGACGCCGACCCGCTGCGCCAGTTGCGAGACGATGCCGAGGTCGTGGCTGATCAGCAGCATGCCCATGCCACGATCGCGCTGCAGCTGGCCGAGCAGTTCAAGCACCTGCGCCTGGATCGTGACGTCGAGCGCGGTGGTCGGCTCGTCGGCGATGAGCAAGCGGGGATCGCCGGCCAGCGCCATGGCGATCATGACGCGCTGCTTCATCCCGCCCGAGAGCTGGAAGGGGTACTCGTCGAGGCGCCGCGCCGGATCGGGAATGCCGACCGCGTCGACGAGCTCCAGGGCGCGTCGGCGCGCCGCCGCGCCTTGCGTCGTCGTGTGCCGTTCCAGCACCTCGACGATCTGCCGGCCGACGCTGAGCACCGGATTCAGGCTGGTGGCGGGCTCCTGGAAGATCATCGCCATCTCGCGGCCGCGCACGCCGCGCATCTCCGCCTCGGACAGCGCCAGCAGGTCGCGCCCGTCCAGCAGCACGCGGCCGCCGACGTTTGCGCCGGCGTCGGGCAGCAGGCGCATCAGCGAGAGCGCCGTCATCGACTTGCCGCAGCCGGACTCGCCCAGCAGGGCGAAGGTCTCCCCCGCGGCGACCTCGAACGACACCTCGTCGACCGCGCGCACAATCCCGGCGGCGCTCGTCAGGGAAGTGCGCAAGCCTTCGACGCGCAACAGGCTCATGCGGCTTGCCCCTGTGCGGCGGGAGCGATGCGACGGCCGGCGATGCGCGGATCGAAGGCATCGCGCACGGAATCCGAGAACAGGTTGGCCGCCAGCACCAGGACGAACATGAAGGCGAAGGCGGCCACCAGCGACCACCAGACGACCGGCTCGCGCGCCAGTTCGAGGCGTGCGGTGTTGATCATGGTGCCGAAGCTGATGGTGCTCGGGTCGACGCCGATGCCGATGTAGGACAGCACCGCCTCGGCCAGCACCAGGCCGGAGAAATCCATCACCACCGCGATCAGCACGATATGCATGACGTTGGGCAGGATGTGGCGGCCCATGATGCGCGAAGCCGACGCGCCGAAGGCTTGCGCCGCCTGCACGTACTCCAGCTCGCGCAGCTTGAGCGTCTCGGCGCGCAGCAGGCGGCACAGCCCCGTCCAGCTGGTCACGCCGAGGATCAGGCACAGCGCCAGCAGGCGCGCATCGGCGCGCTGGGCGGAAGTGGCGAACCAGTCCGGATGCGTGTCGATCACCACCTGCATCATCAGCACCGAGGCGGCGATGAGCAGCACGCCGGGGATCGAGTTCAGCGTCGTGTAGAGGTACTGGATGACGTCGTCCACCCAGCCGCCGAGGTAGCCGGCGACGATGCCCAGCGCCACCGCGAAGGGCAGCATGGCCAGCGTGGTGATGGTGCCGATGACCAGCCCGGTGCGGATGCTCTTCAGGGTGAGATAGAGCACGTCCTGGCCGACCTTGTCGGTGCCGAAGACGTGGTAGCCGCCGGCGAGCGAGACGACGGGACCCGCCAGCAGCAGGAGAACGGCCAGCGTGGCCAGCACCGCGTTCCAGGCGAAGCGCGTCTCGCCGCGCCGGATGCGGCGCCAGGCCGCCGGCCAGCGCACGCCCCAGCGTACGGCGGCCGCCTGCAGCGCGATCGCCGCAAAAGTCAGTCCCGCCAGTACGGCGAGGACGAGCCCGCGCAGGATGTGCCTGGCCACGTCGCGGCCCCGGTCCTGCGCGGGATCCTTGAGATGCACGCCGCCGTGCTTCAGCCGCGGAAACACCCGTGCCTGCGTGCCGTCCGGCAACTCCACGGTTTCCCTGGCATACAGATGGGTGGCCAGCGGCGCGGAATAGGTCTTTTCGGTGGCGGCCTTCAGCGGCAGCAGGAGCACGTCGAGCGCGCTGCGCACTTCGGTGCCGAAGCCGTTGGCGGATTGGCCGGCCACGGCTTCCAGGCGCGGCCGGTAGTGCAGGGAGTCGAGCAGGCCGACCAGGATGAAGGCCGCCAGCACCGTCAGCGCCGCCATGCCGGCGCGGCTCTCGCCGACGCGCCGCCACGACGCCAGCAGGTATTCGCGGCGGCTGACGTAAACCCCCGAGCCGATCGCGCAGGCGATCAGCAGGAAGACGAGGGCGTCGGTCCACAGGACGATCGGCATCACTGCAGCCTCACTCTCGGGTCGACCAGGGTGTAGGACAGGTCCGTCAGCAGAAGGCCGACGATGTAGAGCACCGAGCCGATGAAGACCATCGAGCGCACCACGGCGAAGTCCTGCGCGTTGATGGCATCGATCATGTAGGAGCCGAGACCGGGAATGCCGAAGAAGGACTCGGTGATCAGCGCACCCATGAAGAGCAGCGGGATCACGACGACCACCCCGGTCAGGATCGGGATCATGGCGTTCTTCAGCACGTGGCGGAACAGCACCGCCATCTCGGAGAGCCCCTTGGCGCGCGCGGTGCGCACGTAGTCCTTGCCGATTTCCTCGAGGAAGATGGTGCGGTACCAGCGCGTGCTGCTGCCGATGCCGGCCACCACGCTGATCGCCACCGGCAGGATCAGGAAGCGCGCGGCATCCACCCCGCCGGCATAGCCCGAGATCGGCACCAGGTGCCAGATCTTGCTCACCAGGTATTGCCCGCCGATGATGTAGAACAGGCTGGAGATCGACATCATGGCGACGCAGGCCACCACCCCCCAGAAATCCAGGTAGGTGGCGCGGAAGAAGGCCAGCAGAAGGGCGAAGGACACCGTGACGAAGAGGCCGAGGAGGAACACCGGCACGGCGATGGCCAGGCTCGGGCCCATGCGGGTCCTGATCTCGTGGCCGATGTCGCGCCCGTCGTCGGCGCGGCCGAAATCCAGGACGAAAAGCTTCACCGATTTCTCGAAGAAGATGGTGCGCGTGATCCTGTCCGTGCCTTGCGCAGTGCCGTCGTAGAGCAGCGGCCTGTCGTAGCCCCGCTCCGCCTTCCACTTCTGGATGGCTTCCGGCGTGACGCGCTTGATGCCGAGCTGCATGCGCGCCATGTCGTCGGGCGTGTTCACCACGAAGAACAGCGCGAAGGTCAGGAGGTTCACGCCGACCAGGATCGGGATGGCGTAGAGCAGCCGGCGGATGATGTAGGCGATCATGCGGCGCGCCCCTTCGATTGCTCACACCGCCGCCAGCCCAGCGCCGCCGGCGCGGCGCTGGCGGCGAGGACGACGACCAGCAATCCAAGCGGCCACAATACGGGACGGTTCCACTCGGCGCGTTTTTTTTCGCGCCGGGCGGCATCGATCTTCTGGTACTTGAGGCCGTTGCGCGCCATGTGGTTGGGCTTGAGGTTGGCCACCCAGCCGTGATGCAGGCTGTAGTCCTTGGGATGGAAGCCGAAGGACCAGGGCGCGTCCTCGCGCAGGATGACCAGCATGCGGTCGATCAGCGCCTGCCGCGCCGGGCCGTTCTCCATGTGCTTCACCTGCTCGAAGAGCCGGTCGTATTCCGGGCTGGAATAATTGGCGGCATTCTCGCCCTGGGATTTGCTGCGGCTCTGCGCGCCATGGAACAGGAAAAGGAAGTTCTCCGGATCGGGATAATCGGCATTCCAGCCCCAGACGAAAATCTGCGCCGCGCCCTTGCGCACCTTCTCCTGGAAGCGGTTGTAGTCCGTGCCGCGGATCTCCAGTTGCACGTCGAGCTTGGCGAACTGCTTGCGATACCAGTCCAGGCGCGGCTTGTCGCCCGGGCCGCGATCGGTGGTGTCGAGGTAGAGCACCAGCGGCTGGCCGCTTTTCGCATCGCGTCCGTCCGGATAGCCCGCCTCGGCAAGCAGCTTTTTCGCCGTCGCGATGGACTTGCGCCGCGGCGCGCCGTCCGCCCAGTCGTACACGACCGGGTTGATGCCGGCGCCGCCCGCCTTGAAGCCGAAGATGCCGGGCGGAATCGGCCCCTGCGCCGGAATGCCGCGGCCGTTGGCGAAGATGGAAATGAATTCCTCCCAGTCGAGCGCGATGGAGATCGCCTGGCGCAGCTTCTTCGCGCGTTCGCGGCCGGCCGCGTCGCCCTGGCCACCGACGACCGGATCCAGCCAGTTGAAGGCGAAGTAGCGCGTGGCGGTGCCGACCGAGGCCTCCAGCTTGATGCCCTTCGCCGCCATTTCCGGGGAGACGCCGGCTTCGCCCTCCACCGAGATGCGCACCGCCTGGTCGAAGCTGTCCGAGCTGATGCCGGAGAAATCGTAATAGCCCTGCAGGAACTTGTTCCACAAAGGAATGCCTTCGCGCTCGCGGCTGAACACCACCTTGTCGATGAAGGGAATGCGCCGGCCGGCATCGGCGAGCAGGCCGGCCGGCCGGTCGCCCTCCTCGCCCTCGTCGGGATAGGCCTCGCCGCGGTAGTTCGGATTGCGCTCCAGCACCATACGCGCGTTGGGATTGTTCTCCGTCAGCATGTAGGGGCCGGTGCCGATGGGATACCAGTCGAGCGTCAGGTTCCTTTCGGCCATGCCAGGCTGGGCATGGAAACGGTCGGCCTCGATCGGCACCGGCGCGAAGAAGTTCATCGCCAGCCAGTAGGCGAACTGCGGATAGCGGCCCTTGATGCGGATGCGATAGCGGTATTTGTCGATCGGTTCGACGCCGGCGAGCGGGAACTTCGACAGGTCGAGCCAGGCATTCTTTTTCCCCGAGTCGGCCAGCGCCTTGTCCTCGGCCTTCAGCGTCTCGGCGAATTCCTTCAGGCCGACGACGTATTCGCTCATCAGGCCGAAGACGGGCGAATGCAGGCGCGGATGGGCCAGGCGCTTGATCTGGTAGAGATAGTCCTCGGCAGTCAGTTCGCGCGTGCCGGCTTGCGGAAAATCCCGCAGCGAATAGATGTCCTTCAGGTCGTCCGGCTTGAGGTCGTGGTAGAGCAGCTTGCCCGCCGCATCGCGCGCAAAGGCGGGATGCGGCTGATAGAGAATGCCCGGCCGGATGCGAATCTCGTACAGCGTGTGGGCCACGCGCGGCGAATCCGCCGGCACGTCGCGACCGGCGGCATCCACGGTGCGCGGCCGCGGCACCGCCTCCGCCGCCAGCGGAATCAGGGCATAGGGGCGCTTCAGGTAGTGGTACTGCAACGGCGGCTCGTAGATCTGCGCATTGAACTCGGCCTCGTCCTCGCTGTAGGACTGCACCGGATCGAGATGCTTGGGCCGCTCGGTAAAGGCGCTGTAAAGGATGTTCCTGCCGCCGTCCTGCGTCGGATAGGGGTTGTTCCACACCTCGCCGCAGCCGGAGAGAAGCGCGGCGAGGAGAAGCAGCCAAGCTTGAACCTGAAAATCGCGCATCGTGCGCGGAGTGTAGCGGATGAGCGAATTGGCGTCATCTGCGTGCCTCCGCTATAATTGCGCGGTCATTTGCATAATCACGCATCATTTTTACGGGATTCGACGATGGGCTTCCTCGCTGGAAAACGCATCCTCATCACCGGCCTGCTATCGAACCGCTCGATCGCCTATGGCATCGCCAAGGCCTGCCATCGCGAGGGCGCCGAACTGGCCTTCACCTACCAGAACGACCGATTCCACGAACGGATCACGAAGTTTGCCGAGGAATTCGGCAGCAAGCTGATCTTCCCCTGCGACGTGGCGGAAGACGCACAGATCGATGCGCTCTTCGTTGAACTCGGCAAGCAGTGGGATGGCCTCGACGGACTGGTGCACTCCATCGCCTTCGCGCCCAGCGAAGCCATCGAGGGCGACTTCCTCGACGGCATCACGCGCGACGCCTTCCGCATCGCCCACGACGTGTCCTCCTACAGCTTCCCGGCGCTGGCCAAGGCGGCGCGGCCGATGCTGCTGAAGGGACGCAATCCCGCGCTGCTGTGCCTGACCTACCTCGGCGCCGAGCGCACCCTGCCCAACTACAACACCATGGGCCTGGCCAAGGCCAGCCTGGAGGCCAGCACGCGCTACCTGGCCTTCTGCCTCGGCCCGCAGGGCATCCGCGCCAATGCCATCTCGGCCGGCCCGATCAAGACCCTGGCCGCCTCCGGCATCGGCAACTTCGGCAAGCTGCTCGCCTACAACGCGCATCACGCCCCCTTGCGGCGCAATGTGACCATCGAGGAAGTCGGCAATGCCGCCGCCTTCATGCTCTCCGACCTGGCCAGCGCCATCACCGGCGAAATCCTCTACGTGGACGGCGGCCTCAACACCACCGCCCTGGGCAATCCCGACCCGCTGCCGTAAGCCGCCAGACGCGGAAATGCAAACGGGCTGCCCAGGCAGCCCGTTTCGCTTTCATGCCCGCATGCCCGTTCAGAGCTTGCCTCTCCTCGGACGGACGGGAGCGGAATCCGGCGCCGGCGCATCCTCGCCGTCGCCCCTGGCCAGCGCGGCCTTGTCGATCTTCACCCCATAGCGCTGCCGCAGCGCCGCCAGGTAGGCATTGAAGTCTTCGGCGCCGGCCATCTGGGCCAATTGCGCCCGCTGCGCCTTGGCGCGCGGGTCGCCCTCGCCTTTGGCCGCACCGGCGCTGACCTGCAAGATGCGGTAGAGCACGTACACCCCGTTCGGCAACTGCATTCCGGCATAGGCGGGAAGTTTGTCGACGGGCGCCTGGAAAATGGCGCGCTGGGCTTGCGGCGCCAGGCCGCGCATGGGTTGCCGCACGACGGTCTGCGGCTGGCCCCACGCCAGCGCCAGCGCCTCACCCTTGTTCAGCCGGGCCAGCTTCGCTTCGCCGTCCTTCAGCGCCAGGCGGGCGGTCTCCTCGGCAAGCAGTTTTTTCTCGATTTCGGTCCTGACAGATTCCAGGGCGCGCAATTCGGCCGGCCGCAGTTCCAGGACGCGTGCCGCGACCAGGGTGTTCGGCGCCACTTCGATGGCGTCGGTGTTGCGCTTGTTCTTCAGGGCGTCATCGGAAAAGAGAGCCGTGAAAAGCTTGTCGTTGCTGGCCAGGGGACCGGCTGCGGCGCGATTGACCTGATCGAAGAAGCCGGTCTGCCGGATCGGCAGCTTGAACTTCTCCGCCGCCGGTTTCAGGCTGTCGGCCTGCTCGTACACCGTATTGGAAAAGGCCTCTGCCGCCTCGGCGAATTTCCTGCCCGCCGCCTGAAGCTTGAGTTCCGCCGCGATGGAATCGCGCGCCTCCTCCAGGCTGCGCACCTTGCCGGGCCTGATGCCGGTCAGCCGGATGAGGTGATAACCGAACTCGCTGCGCACCACGTCACTCACCTGGTTTTCCTTCAGGGAGAACACGGCCTCCTCGAAAGACTTGACCATGGCCCCGCGCGGGAAGAATCCGAGATCGCCGCCTTTCGGGCCGGATCCGGGATCCTGCGAATGCTCCCTGGCCAGTTTGGCGAAATCCGCCGGGTTCTTCTTCACTTGCTGGAGGATCGCATCGATCCTGGCGCGGGCCGCCTTCTGATCGGCTTCGGTGGCATCCGCCGGCGACTGGATGAGGATGTGGCTGGCGCGGCGCTCCTCCTGGGCAACGTAATTCCTGGCGTTCTTTTCGTAGGCGCTCCTGATTTCGTCGGCGCTGACCGTTGTCTGATCCGCCAGGACTTCGCGGCTCAGCACGACGAATTCGGCGCGGATCTGCTGCGGAATCTCGAACTGCTTGCGGTTCTTCTCGTAGTACTCCTTGACGGCCTCGGCGGATATCCTGACCTGGGCGGCGTACTGCTCCGGGCGGATCGCCGCCTCGCTCACCTGCCGCTCCTCGAGCTGGATGGCGATCACCCGCTCGGCTGCGGCATTGGAAACCACGGCGGTATCGGAAACCGCCTGCACCAACTGCTGCAGCGTAAGATCCTGGCGCAGCTTGGCCTCGAAACCGGCCTGCGTCAGGCCCTGGGCGCGCAGGGCCTGCTCGTAGCGGCGTTTGGAGAACTTGCCGTCTTCCTGCAGGGCCGGAATCGAACCGATCACCTCGATCAACTGCGCATCGCTGGCCGTCAGGCCCGATTTCGTCGCGTGCAGCAACAGCAGGCGCTGGGTCACCAGGGAGTCGAGCATGGCCTGGCGCGCCTCCGGCGTTTCCAGCATGGCCGGATTGAACTCGCGGCCCAACTGGCCCCGCAGACGCTCCTGCTGGTCGCGCATGGTCTGCGAGAATTCCTGGCGCGAAATCGAACTGCCCCCGACGCTGGCCACTTCGCTGGCGCCGCCGCTGCTGCGGAAATAGGAATCCACGCCCCAGAAAACGAAGGGCAGCGTGATCAGTGCGAGGAAGACCTGGACAATCCGCTTGTTGTTTCGAATCGCGTCAAACATGCTCGACCACCGTATCCAAACGTGAGGAAGATAGTAAAAAAGGCGAACTCACGTTCGCCTTTTCTTGATGTTGGCGGAGTGGACGGGACTCGAACCCGCGACCCCCGGCGTGACAGGCCGGTATTCTAACCAACTGAACTACCACTCCTGAATCCTGCATTTCGCCAGGAACATACCGTACCTGGCCGTTCTGTTCCATTGCCCGCCAGATCATCCTGACTGGTGGGTGCTGACGGGATCGAACCGCCGACATTCGCCGTGTAAAGGCGACGCTCTACCAGCTGAGCTAAGCACCCGCTTGCTTCACCGCCCGCGCCAGACGGGCCGGCAAAACGAAGTTTCAGTGCAGGCTAATGCCCGCGTCAGAGGGCGTTATGCCGGAACCAAAAGCGCGCTAGTTTACCGCATCTTTCAGCGCTTTTCCAGCGCGAAACTTCGGCACGCGCGCCGCCTTGATCTTGATCGTCGCACCGGTGCGCGGATTGCGGCCGCTGCGCGCCGCGCGCTTGCCGACGTAAAACGTGCCAAAACCGACCAGCGTCACCATGCCGCCCTTTTTCAGGGAGGTCCTGATCGCGCCGACGGTGGCGTCCAGCGCCCGGCCGGCGGCCGCTTTGGAAATATCGGCCGACTTGGCGATCTGATCGATGAGTTCTGATTTGTTCACAAAAGCCCTCTCTGACTTTGGATTGATGAATGGCAAACTATGCAGGACGAAGGGGCTTTATAGCAAGCCGAAAAACATCGTGTCAAGCGACTTTCGGGAGGTGCGGCGAAGAAAACACCAGAGGGGAATATGCGCATGCCCTGCCGCATGTGTGCGGCAGGGCATGCATGCAGCCCGAACGCTTCAGTGCGTGATCAGATTCGAGGCGGCAGGAACCTCGCCCGCCGCCACGGCAGCCACTTCGGCCGACTCGGGCAGCGGCTCGGGCTTGCGCTCGAGCGCCAGTTCCAGCACCTGGTCGATCCATTTCACCGGAACGATTTCGAGCGTGTTCTTGATGTTCTCCGGGATGTCCACCAGATCCTTGACGTTTTCCTCCGGAATCAGCGTCGTGCGGATGCCGCCGCGCACGGCTGCGAGCAGCTTCTCCTTCAGCCCGCCGATCGGCAGCACTTCGCCGCGCAGCGTGATCTCGCCGGTCATGGCGACATCGGCGCGCACGGGAATGCCCGTGAGAACCGACACCAGCGCCGTGCAGATGCCAATGCCGGCGCTGGGGCCGTCCTTCGGCGTCGCGCCTTCCGGAAGGTGGATGTGGATGTCGCTCTTCTGGTAGAAGTCCTCGGCGATGCCGAGCGCCCTGGAGCGCTTGCGCACCACCGACAGCGCCGCCTGGATCGACTCCTGCATCACATCGCCCAGCTTGCCGGTGGTCATGGTCTTGCCCTTGCCGGGCAGCACCACCGCTTCGATGGTGAGCAGTTCGCCGCCGACCTCGGTCCACGCCAGGCCGGTGACCTGGCCGACCTGGTTCTCTTTCTCCGCCATGCCGTAGCTGTACTTGCGCACGCCGAGATATTTGTCCAGATTGCGGGCGTTCACAACCACCTTGCTGTGGCGTTTCTTCAGCACCAGGGACTTCACCACCTTGCGGCAGATCTTGGATATCTCGCGTTCCATGCTGCGCACGCCGGCTTCGCGCGTGTAATAGCGCACGATGTCGCGCAGCGCATCCTCGGTGACGGACAGCTCTTCCTTCTTCACGCCGTTGTTCTTCAACTGCTTGGGCAGCAGATAGCGCTGGGAGATATTGACCTTTTCGTCCTCGGTATAGCCGGAGAGGCGGATCACCTCCATGCGATCGAGCAGCGGCGCAGGAATGTTCAGGGTGTTGGCCGTGGCGACGAACATCACGTCGGACAGGTCGTACTCGACCTCGACATAATGGTCCGTAAATGTGGAGTTCTGCTCCGGATCGAGCACTTCCAGCAAGGCCGACGAGGGATCGCCGCGGAAGTCCTGGCCCATCTTGTCGACCTCGTCGAGCAGGAAGAGCGGGTTCTTGACCGCGACCTTGGCCATGTTCTGCAGGATCTTGCCGGGCATGGAGCCGATGTAGGTGCGGCGATGGCCGCGGATCTCCGCCTCGTCCCGCACGCCGCCGACGGACATGCGCACGAACTTGCGGTTGGTTGCGCGGGCGATCGACTGGCCGAGCGAGGTCTTGCCGACGCCGGGCGGGCCGACCAGGCAGAGGATCGGCGCCTTCAGCTTGTCCACCCGCTGCTGCACGGCGAGGTATTCGAGGATGCGTTCCTTGACCTTGTCCAGCCCGTAGTGATCCTTCTCCAGCACCTTCTCGGCGGCGGAGAGATCCTTGCTGATGCGGCTCTTCTTCTTCCAGGGCAGGTTGGTCAGCGTTTCGATGAAGTTGCGCACCACTGTCGCCTCGGCCGACATGGGCGACATCAGGCGCAGCTTCTTCAGTTCGGAGAGCGCCTTGTTCTGCGCTTCCTTGCTCATGCCGGCGCCCTTGATCTTCTTCTCCATCTCGTCGAGGTCGGCGCCCTCCTCGCCCTCGCCGAGCTCCTTCTGGATGGCCTTCACCTGTTCGTTCAGGTAGTACTCGCGCTGGCTCTTTTCCATCTGGCGCTTGACGCGACCGCGAATGCGCTTTTCCACCTGCAGGATGTCGAGTTCCGTCTCAAGCTGGGACAGCAGCTTCTCCAGTCGGCCGCCGACGTCGAATATTTCGAGGATCTCCTGCTTCTGCTCGAGCTTCAGCGGCAGATGCGCGGCAATGGTGTCGGCCAGGCGCCCGGCTTCCTCGATCCCGGCCAGCGAGGTGAGGATTTCCGGCGGAATTTTCTTGTTGAGCTTCACGTACTGGTCGAACTGGGCAATGATGGCCCGGCGCATCGCCTCGACCTCATGCGTCGTCTTCTCGTCAGCCGGCAACGGCATGACCATCGCGGAAAACATGGCGCGCTGATCCGTGACGCGCTCGATGCGGGCGCGCTGGCCGCCTTCGACCAGCACCTTGACGGTGCCGTCCGGCAGCTTGAGCATCTGCAGGATGTTGGCGACGCAGCCGATCTCGTACATGTCCTCGACGCCGGGCTCGTCCTTGGCG
This sequence comes from Rhodocyclales bacterium, assembly GCA_016214145.1. Taxonomy (GTDB): domain Bacteria; phylum Pseudomonadota; class Gammaproteobacteria; order Burkholderiales; family Rhodocyclaceae; genus Desulfobacillus. Next base: position 49,031 of record JACRPA010000002.1, on the reverse strand, counting down.
GCGGACTTCTGCGCAACCAGCAGGATGTGCTTGCCCGCCTCCATGGCGGTCTCGAGCGCCTTGATCGATTTCGGGCGCCCGACGAACAAGGGGATCACCATGTGGGGGAATACCACCACGTCCCGCAGGGGAAGCAGCGGGAGTTCAATACGTTCTGCGGGGAGGTCAAGCGCGCTTGACATGATCGTTATCCTTTGTAGAGACGGCCGTTGTACCTATCTGGGGTCAACGGCTGGAAATTCAAGAAGTTCAGCCCGGGCCAAAAGGCCCGGCGGAATCAATCAGTTGGAACCTGCGACCTTGGGCTGGTCGGCGTAGATCAGGATTGGCTTGGAAGCGCCTTCGATCATGCCCTCGTCTACCACCACCTTAGTGACATTCTCCATGTTGGGAAGTTCATACATGGTGTCGAGGAGAACCGATTCGAGGATGGAGCGAAGTCCGCGCGCGCCGGTCTTCCTCTTGAGCGCCCTGCGGGCGATCGCCTGCAGGGCCTGCGGGCGCACTTCCAGCTCGGCGCCTTCCATGGCGAAAAGCTTCTGGTATTGCTTGATGAGGGCATTCTTCGGCTCGACGAGAATCTCGATCAGCGCCTCTTCGTCCAGCTCGTGCAGCGTCGCCAGCACCGGCAGGCGGCCGACGAACTCGGGAATCAGGCCGAACTTGATCAGGTCCTCCGGCTCGACGGTGCGCAGGATCTCGCCGACTGCCTTCCTGTCGTCCTTGCTCTTCACCTCCGCGCCGAAGCCGATGCCGGCCTGCTCGGTGCGGTTGCGGATGACCTTGTCCAGCCCGTCGAAGGCGCCGCCGCAGACGAAGAGGATGTTGGTGGTGTCGACCTGGACGAAGTCCTGGTTCGGGTGCTTGCGGCCGCCCTGCGGCGGCACCGAGGCGATGGTGCCCTCGATCAGCTTGAGCAGCGCCTGCTGCACGCCTTCGCCCGACACGTCGCGCGTGATCGACGGGTTGTCGCTCTTGCGCGAGATCTTGTCGATCTCGTCGATGTACACGATGCCCTGCTGCGCCTTCTCGACCTCGTAGTCGCATTTCTGCAGCAGCTTCTGGATGATGTTCTCGACGTCCTCGCCGACATAGCCGGCCTCGGTCAGCGTCGTTGCGTCGGCCATGACGAAGGGCACGTTGAGCAGGCGCGCCAGCGTCTGCGCCAGCAGCGTCTTGCCCGAGCCGGTCGGACCGATGAGCAGGATGTTGCTCTTGGCCAGTTCCACCTCGTCGCTCTTCGACAGGTGCTTGAGCCGCTTGTAGTGGTTGTAGACCGCGACGGAGAGGATGCGCTTGGCCGGATCCTGGCCGATGACGTACTGGTCGAGGATGGCGCAGATTTCCTTCGGCGTCGGCAGATCGCCCTTGGCGCCCTTGCCGCCGTGATCGGCGGCGATCTCGTCGCGGATGATGTCGTTGCACAGCTCGATGCACTCGTCGCAGATGAAGACGGACGGCCCGGCGATGAGCTTGCGCACCTCGTGCTGGCTCTTGCCGCAGAAGGAACAGTAGAGAAGCTTCTCGCCAGGGGTCTTTTTGTCCGTCATCTCTGTCTCCGTATTCTTACGCCGCGCGCTTTTATCACGCTTCTGCGCGGTTCGTCAGCACCTTGTCCACCAGGCCGTAGTCGACCGCCTCGGCCCCCGACAGGAAGTTGTCGCGATCGGTGTCGCGCTCGATGCGATCGATCGGCTGGCCGGTGTGCTGAGACATGATCTCGTTCAGCCGGGCCCGCAGGTAGAGGATTTCCTTGGCATGGATTTCGATGTCGGAGGCCTGGCCCTGGAAGCCGCCCATCGGCTGATGGATCATCACGCGCGAATTGGGCAGGCAGAAGCGCTTGCCCTTGGCGCCGGCCGTCAGCAGGAAGGCGCCCATGCTGGCCGCCTGGCCGATGCACAGGGTCGACACGTCCGGCTTGATGAACTGCATGGTGTCGTAGATGGCCAGCCCCGCCGAGACGGAACCGCCCGGCGAGTTGATGTAGAAGTAGATGTCCTTGTCGGGGTTCTCCGACTCGAGGAAGAGCAACTGGGCGACGATCACGTTGGCCGTGACGTCATTCACCGGGCCGACGAGGAAGACGACCCGCTCCTTGAGCAGGCGCGAATAGATGTCGTAGGCGCGTTCGCCGCGCCCGCTCTGTTCGATCACCATGGGAATCAGGCCCAGGGCCTGGGGATCCCACTGATCTTGCTGCGGATGTCCGTTGCCGTAAATCATCCTGCGTCCGCTCCCTCTCCCCCAACCCCTCTCCCCGCGGGAGAGGGGAGCTTCGTGATCGCTTCGCGATGTGCTCGCTCGGGCATCATGCCGCATTTCCCATCAGTTCGTCAAAAGACGCCGCCTTGTCGGTGGTTCGGGCATTCGCCACCACCCAATTCACCACGTTTTCCTCGATCGCCAGCGCCTCGACCTGCGCCAGGCGCTGCGGCTGCGAGTAGTACCAGCGCACCACCTCTTCGGGCTGCTCGTAGGACTGCGCCTGCTCGTCGATCAGCGCACGCACCTGTTCCGGCTTGGCATGCAGGGCGTTCCCCTTCACGGCCTCGGCAATGATCAGGCCCAGCTTGACCCGGCGCTCGGCCTGGGTGGCGAACCAGTTCGCGTCGACCGGCATGTTCTTGACGTCTATGCCGCGATTCGCCAGATCCTGGCGGGCGGCTTCCGCCATCGACTCGGATTCCTGTTCGATCAGGGCCTTGGGCACGTCCAGCGGATTGGCGTCGAGCAGGGCCTGCATGGCCTGATCCTTGATGCGGGCCTTGATGCGCTTCTTCACTTCGCTCTCCAGATTGGAACGGATCTCGGCGCGCATCTTCGCCACGTCGCCATCCTCGATGCCGAGGGACCTGGCGAAATCCGCATCGACCGCCGGCAGTTGCGGCGCCTCGACGCCCTTCACCGTCACGTCGAAACTGACCTGCTTGCCGGCCAGTTCGCTCACCTGATAGTCGGTCGGGAAAGTCAGGTCGAAAGTCCTGCCCTCGCCCGCCTTCAATCCTTCAATGCCGTTCTCGAAATCCGGCAGCATGCGACCTTCGCCCAGCACGACGGGGTAATCCGTCGCCTGGCCGCCCTGAAACACCTCGCCGTTCAGCTTCCCGGTGAAGTCGATGGTGACGCGGTCGCCCTTGGCCGCCGCACGTTCGGCCGCAGAGAAGGCGGTGCGCTGCTTGCGCAGGACTTCCAGCGTCTTGTCCACTTCCGCCTCGCCCACCTCGATCTGCGGCCGCTCGACAGTCTTGTCCCCGATGCCGTTCAGCTTCACTTCGGGATAGACCTCGAACACCGCGGAGAACTCCAGCCGGGACTTGTCTTCCCCGCCTTTCGGTTCGATGCGCGGGTAACCGGCCACGCGCAGGTTCTGTTCGCGCACGGCATTGCCGAAGGCCTTTTCCACCGCCTCGCCGATGGCTTCGTTGCGCGCCTGGGAACCGTATTGCTGCTCCACCATCTTGAACGGCACCTTGCCGGGGCGGAAGCCGGGCATCTTCACGGTGCGCGCCATCTTCTTCAGGCGCTGCGCAACGTCCTTTTCGATATCCGCCATCGGCACCGTCATGTCGATGCGGCGCTCCAGGGGGCTTGCGGGTTGAGGGCTGGTCTGCATGAAAAATCCTAGTTTGAATCGGTTGGTTTTGCGGGGCGGTCAGCCGGCCTGGTGCGAAGGGCGGGACTTGAACCCGCACGCCTCGCGGCGCTGGAACCTAAATCCAGTGCGTCTGCCAATTCCGCCACCTTCGCGTGCCGTCATTCTACCCTATACTGGCGACCCCGGCAGCAGGTGCAAGTGCCCGTCCAGCCGAGATTTTTTAGCGAAACTCGCCAAGCTCGTTTTCCATGTCAATCGATCATTACGAAAACTTCCCCGTCGCCTCCTTCCTGCTGCCCGCCCGGCTGCGCGAGCCGGTGGCGGCCATCTACGCCTTCGCCCGCAGCGCCGACGACATCGCCGATGAAGGCGCCCTCTCCGACCAGGAGCGCCTCGACGGCCTCGCGCGCTACCGGGCCGAACTGGATGCCATCGAAGCCGGCCGCCCGACGCAGGACCCGGTCTTCCTGCGCCTGCGGCCGGCCATCGCGGAGCACCGGCTGCCGCTGTCCCTGTTCCGCGACCTGCTCGACGCCTTCAGCCAGGATGTGGTGAAAAAACGCTACGCCGACTTTGGTGAATTGATGGACTACTGCCGCCGCTCGGCCGATCCCATCGGCCGGCTGCTATTGCATCTCTACGGCAACGACAATCCCGAAAGTCAGTCCCTGTCGGACGGCGTCTGCAGCAGCCTGCAGCTCATCAACCACTGGCAGGATGTGGCGCTCGACTGGCAGAAGGGCCGCGTCTACCTGCCGCAGGACGAACTGGCGCGCTTCGGCATCGCGGAGGCCCAGATCGCCGAGGGCCGCTGGGACGCCGCCTGGGCGGCCATGATGGATTTCCAGATCGACCGCGCCCGCGGCATGATGGCGGCCGGCAGCCCGCTGGTGCATGAACTGCCCGGACGCATCGGCTTCGAACTGCGGCTGATCGTCGCCAGCGGCTTTCGCGTGCTGGACAAGCTGCAGCGCGCAAGAGGCGACATATTCCGCCGACGGCCGGTCGTTACCGCCGGCGACTGGCCGAAGATCCTGCTCCATGCTGTAGTAGGGTGAGCGCATGAGTCCGGACGAATACTGCCAGCGCAAGGCGGCACAGAGCGGCTCCAGCTTCTACTACAGCTTCCTCTTCCTGCCGCCGGAGCGCCGCCGCGCCATCACCGCCCTCTACGCCTTCTGCCGCGAGGTGGATGACGTCGTCGACGAATGCCCCGATGCGCAACTGGCGCGCGCCAAGCTCGCCTGGTGGCGCGCCGAGCTGGCCTCCACTTACGCCGGCAAGCCGAGCCATCCCGTCATGCAATCGTTCGCCGCAGCCGCGCGCGCCTTCAACCTGCCGCAGGAACTGCTCGCCGAGATCATCGACGGCATGGAAATGGACCTGACGCAGACCCGCTACCCCGACTTCAAGTCGCTGCACCTCTACTGCTACCGCGTCGCCAGCGTCGTCGGCCTGCTCGCCGCCGAGATCTTCGGCTACGCGGACCGCCGCACCCTGAAATACGCCCATGACCTGGGCCTCGCCTTCCAGCTCACCAACATCATCCGCGACGTCGGCGAGGATGCGCGCCGCGGCCGCATCTACCTGCCGGCCGACGAGCTCGGCCGCTTCGGCGTTTCCGCCGAGGACATCCTGCATGGGCGCACCTCGGACGCCTTCCGCCGCCTCATGGAATTCCAGATCGATCGCGCGGAACAGCACTACGAGCAGGCCTTCGCCCAGCTGCCGGCGCAGGACCGGCGCGCGCAACGGCCGGGGCTGGTCATGGCGGCCATCTACCGCACCCTGCTGCGCGAAATACGCCGCGACGGCTGCCGCGTGCTCGACCGGCGCGTGGCGCTGACGCCGGTGCGCAAGCTGTGGATCGCCTGGCGCACCTGGAGAAAAGGCTGACCATGCGCGTCGCCATCATCGGAGCCGGCTATGCCGGCATGGCGGCGGCCACCGAACTGGCTGCGCGCGGCATACCCGTCGCGGTATTCGAAGCCTCGCGCACGCTGGGCGGGCGCGCCCGGCGCGTCGAATCGCACGGCTACCCGCTCGACAACGGCCAGCACATCCTGGTCGGCGCCTATGTCGAATTGCTGCGCCTGATGCGGCTTGTCGGCGCGGATCCGGCGGCCCTGCTCGAGCGCAGGCCGCTCAGCCTCGTCTTTCCCGGCCGCATGCGCCTCGCCGCGCCGCGCCTGCCCGCGCCGCTGCACCTGGCCGCCGCCCTGCTCACCGCGCGCGGACTGTCCTTCGGCGCCCGGCTCGCCGCCGTGGGCTTCATGCGGCACATGAAGCAGGCCGGCTTCCGCCTCGCACGGGACATGACCTTCGCCGACCTGATGGCGCGGCACGGCCAGCATGATGCGGTGATTCGCTATCTGTGGGAGCCGCTGTGCGTCTCGGCGCTGAACACCCCGCCGCGGGAAGCCTCCGCCCAGGTCTTCCTCAATGTCCTGCGCGACAGCCTGGCGGCGGCCCGCGAAGCCAGCGACCTGCTGCTGCCGCGGACGGATTTCTCCGCCCTCTTCCCGGAACCCGCGGAGCATTTTGTCTTGAGCCGCGGCGGCGAAGTGCTGCGCGGGACGTCCATTCGGGCGGTCGCCTGGAACCCCTACGGATTCAGCCTCGAGGGCGATGCGTCCGGCCGCAGCTACACCCACGTCATCGCGGCGGTGGCGCCCTATCATCTCGGCCGCCTGGCGGCGAAGCTGCCGCGCCTGCAGCCGGTGCTGGAGGACATCGGGCGCATCGACTACGAGCCGATCCTCACCGCCTACCTCGGCTATCCGCGGCCGGTGAAGCTGCCCGGCGCCATGGTCGGCGTCGGCGGCACGGCGCATTTCCTGTTCCAGCGCACTGACGACATCCTCAGCGCCGTCACCAGCGCGCACGGTCCGCACCTCGACCTGCCCCACGAAGCCCTCGTCGAACGCATCCACGCGGAGGTTTGCGGAATCGTCGGCGCAGCGCCCCGGCCGGACTGGTCCCAGGTGATCGTCGAGAAGCGCGCCACCTTCGCCTGCCGGCCCGGCGTGCTGCGGCCATCCTGCGAAACGCCGCTGGCGAATTTCTACCTCTGCGGGGATTACGTCGCCTCGGACTACCCGGCGACGCTGGAAGCGGCGGTGCGCAGCGGGGTCGCCTGCGCCCAGCTGGTCTCTGCGTAGGTCGGGCTTCAGCCCGACAATGGCCGCTGTCGTCGGGCTGAAGCCCGACCTACAACAATCTACACGAGCTTTCCGCCACTCAGCTTGAGCACCCGCCCGCAGCGCCGGGCGATGGCCTCGTCGTGCGTCACCAGCACCAGCGTCGTGCCCTGCTCGGCATTCATGGCGAACATCAGGTCGATGATGCCGGCGCCGGTGGCGGCGTCGAGATTGCCGGTCGGCTCGTCGGCGAGCAGAAGGCCCGGCTTTGTCGCAAACGCCCGCGCAATGGCGACGCGCTGCTGCTCGCCGCCGGAAAGATGCTTCGGGTAATGGCCGAGGCGCTGCGACAGGCCGACCCGCGAGAGCATCTGCTGCGCATCGGTGCGCGCGCCGCTGCGCCCGGCCAGTTCCAGCGGCAGCATGACGTTCTCCAGCGCGGTCAGGGCCGGCAGCAACTGGAAGGACTGGAAGACGAAGCCGAGCATGTCGCCGCGCAGCGCCGCGCGATCGTCCTCGTCCAGGGCGAACAGGTCGCGCCCCGCCAGCCGCACCTGCCCCTGCGAGGGAACATCCAGGCCGGCGAGCAGTCCCAGCAATGTCGATTTGCCCGAGCCGGACGCGCCGACGATGGCCACCGCCTCGCCGGCCATGACCCGGAAGGAAATCTCGTGCAGAATCACCAGCCGATCGTCGCCGCTGGGCACTTCCTTGCCGAGGGCGACGGCTTCCACCATGGGTGCCGAAGTGTCGATAACGAGATTCATCTCTGCGGGATTCTTTCTTCTGTTTTCATTCGCCGTCCAGGCGGCGGGCAACATCCTCGTCGTCGGCGACAGCCTGTCGGCCGGCTACGGCCTCGGGCCGAACCAGTCCTGGCCGTCGCTGCTCGAAAAGCGCCTGCGCGAACAGCGGCTGGATTATAGCGTCGTCAATGCCAGCATCAGCGGCGACACCACCTCCGGCGGCCGCAGCCGCATCGGCGCGGCGCTCGACCGGTCGCGCCCGGCGGTGGTGATCATCGCGCTGGGCGGCAACGACGGCCTGCGCGGCCTGCCGATCGCCGTCCTGCGCGACAACCTGCGGGCCATGCTGGAGGACGCCCGGGCGCACAAGGCGCGCATCGTGCTGGTCGGCATGCGGCTTCCGCCCAACTACGGCATCGACTACACGCGGGCATTCGAGCAAAGCTACGTCGATCTGGCGCGCAGCCACAAGGCCGCGCTGGTGCCTTTCCTGCTCGAGGGTGTGGCGGAAAAACGCGAACTGTTCCAGCCCGACGGCATTCATCCGGTCGCCGAGGCCCAGCCGGTCATTCTCGAAAACGTCTGGAAGGTATTGCGCCCGCTGCTCAGGTAGGAGCGGGCATGCCCGCGATATCGCCAGCAAGCTGGCTCCTACACGACCTCTACCCGCGCCAGCCCCGCTTCAAAGCGTCCGATCGCGCGTGCCTCGGCAAAGCCCGCGCCATGCAGCTCGGCCAGCACGGCCTGCTCCGCTTCCGGCGCGCAGGCGATGAGCAGTCCGCCGCTGGTCTGCGGATCGGTAAGAAGCTTCTGCTGCCACTCGGGCGCGCCGGCCGGCAGCGCAACATCCGTTCCGTAACCGCTCCAGTTGCGCGTCGACGCGCCGGTGGAGATGCCTTCCCGCACAAAACCTACCGCCTCCGGAATCAGCGGTAGGTCGGCAAAGCGCAGCGTGGCGGCGAGCCGCGAGCCGCGGCAGATCTCCAGCAGGTGGCCGGCCAGACCGAAGCCGGTGACATCCGTCAGCGCATGCACGCCGTCCATCTCGGCCAGCCGCGTGCCGGGCGTGTTGAGCTTCGTCGTGTGGCGGAGCATCGTGGCGTAGCCCTCGGGCGTGAGCAGGCCCTTCTTCAGCGCGGCGGAAAGAATGCCGACGCCGAGCGGCTTGCCGAGGATCAGCACGTCGCCGGCCTTCGCGCCGCTGTTGCGCTTGACGCGCTGCGGATGCACCAGGCCGAGCGCCACGAGGCCGTAGATCGGCTCCAGCACGTCGATGGAGTGACCGCCGGCGATGGGGATGCCGGCCTCGGCGCAGACCGACTCGCCGCCGGCGAGGATGCTGCGGATCACCTCCAGCGGCAGCTTGTCGAGCGGCATGCCGACCACCGCCAGCGCCATGATCGGCCGGCCGCCCATGGCGTAGATGTCGGAGATGGCGTTGGTCGCCGCGATGCGGCCGAAGTCGTAGGGGTCGTCGACAATGGGCGTGAAGAAGTCCGTCGTGGCGACGATGGCCTGCTCGTCGTTGAGCTTGTACACCGCCGCGTCGTCGCTGGTCTCGGTGCCGACGATGAGTTCCTTCGGCATGCTGCGCAGGGGTGTGTTCGCGAGCAGCTCGGTCAGCACGGCCGGCGCAATTTTGCAGCCGCAGCCGCCGCCGTGGGAGAATTGGGTGAGTTTGATGTCCATCGGATCCAAAAGCCATGGCCGCGGATTTCGCGGATGAACGCGGATTCGAAATGGAAAAATCCGCGTCAATCCGCGAAATCCGCGGCTGAAGGTTTTTCAATATGAAACTGGGTAATGCAAACCTAACACAGCTCGGCGAATTTGACGAGATCATCGACGTGCGCTCGCCCGCCGAATTCGCCGATGACCATATTCCGGGAGCGGTCAATTGCCCGGTGCTCTCCGACGAGGAGCGCGCCCGCGTCGGCACGCTCTACAAGCAGGAATCGCCCTTCGCCGCCAAGAAGCTCGGCGCGGCGCTGGTCGCCCGCCACATCGCCGAGCACGTCGAGGGCCGCTTCCTCGACCGGCCGCGCGACTGGAAACCATTGGTGTATTGCTGGCGCGGCGGCAAGCGCAGCGGCGCCATGACGCACGTGCTGCGCCAGATCGGCTGGCATGCCTGCGCCCTCGAAGGCGGCTACAAGTCCTGGCGCCGCCACGTCGTCGTCGAACTCGCCGAATTGCCGCGCCGCTTCAATTACCGCGTCATCACCGGCGCCACCGGCAGCGGCAAGAGCCGCCTGCTCGAAGCCCTCGCCGCGCAGGGCGCGCAGGTGCTCGACCTGGAAGCGCTGGCCGCGCACAAGGGCTCAGTGCTGGGAGGATTGCCCGATGAGACGCAGCCCTCGCAGAAGATGTTCGAGAGCCGCCTGCTCGCCGTGCTGCGGAGACTGACTTTTTCCGAACCGGTCTTTGTCGAGGCGGAAAGCCGCAGGATCGGCGCGCTGCAGGTGCCCGACGCGCTGCTGGAATCCATGCGCGCCAGCCCCTGCCTGCGCATCGAGGCCACCGACGCGGCGCGCGTCTCCTTCCTCATCGGCGACTACGACTACTTCCTCGCCGACCCGGCAAGCCTCAAGGAAAAGCTCGCCTGCCTGCGCGAACTGCAGAGCGGCGAGACACTGTCACGCTGGAACGATATGATCGACGCGCGCGACTGGCCGGCGCTGGTGGGCGAACTGCTGGCGCAGCACTACGACCCGCTCTACCGGCGCTCGCAGGGCAAGAACTACGTGCATTTCGCCGCTGCGCCGCGCTTCGCCACCGACGATCTCTCGGCCGCCGGCCTGGCGAAGCTGGCGACGCAGATCCTCGCTACATCTGCCTGAACAGGTGGGCGTAGGCGCGGCTCACCGTGACCGTCTCCGGCCGGTCGCGCAGGCTGAGCAGCACGCGGCCGCTCTCGTCGTGGCGTGCGGCGGTGACGAACTTTGCGTTCACGATGGTGCCACGATGCACCTGCCAGAACGCCTCCGGATCGAGCTGTTCGATCAGCTCCCTGATCGGCGTGCGGATGAGCAGTTCGCCCGCCGCGGTGACCACGCTGGTGTACTTGTCGGCCGACTGGAAGTAGCGCACCTCCTCGGTCGGCACCAGGCGCACGCTGTCGCCCACCGAAGCGCGGATCCACTTCAGCCAGGCCGGCTTCGCCGTATTGCCGGGACTGACTTTTTCCAGCACCTCCGCAATCGCCGCCGCCAGCCGGGCCCGCTCCGCATCGGACGGTCCGTCCAGTGCGCGCTTCAGCCTTTCCACCGTTTTCGCCAGCCGCACATCGTCCGCCGGCTTCAGCACATAGTCGACCGCCGCCCGCTCGAAGGCTTCCACCGCATACTGGTCATAGGCCGTGACGAAGACGACATGGCAGGGAAAGTCGAGGCGCGCCGCCACCTCCAGCCCGGTGAGGCCCGGCATGCGGATGTCGAGAAAGGCGACGTCGGGCTTCTCCGCCTCCAGGCGCGCCAGCGCATCGGGTCCGTCATGGCAGACGGCGCGGATGTCCAGTTCCGGCCAGAGCGCCTCGATGCGCCGTTTCAGATCGGCGGCCAGCAGCGGCTCGTCGTCGGCGATCAGCGCGCCGGGATTCATGCCGGCAGCTCGATGGTTGATGTGACGCCGCCGCTGTTCTCGCGCACGTCCAGCGCGGCGGCCTCGCCGTAGAGGGCGCGCAGGCGGCTGCGCACGTTGTCCAGGCCGAAGCCGCTGCCCGCAACAACGCCGCTCAAACCGACACCCGTGTCGGATACGCTCAAATGCAGCCGACCTCCTTCCAGCCGGGCCGCGATGCGCAGCTCGCCGCCGCCGACCTTCGGCTCGATGCCGTGCGTGACGGCGTTCTCGACCAGCGGCTGCAGCAGCATCAGGGGAAACTGCCGTGCCAGCAGCGCCTCCGGCACATCAAAGGTCCAGCGCAGCCGGCCGCCCAGGCGCAGGCCGAGGATGTCGAGATAGTTGCGCAGAAGCTCCATCTCGTCGCCCAGCGTCGACTCCGCCTCGCGCGTGCGCTGCAGGGTCGCACGCAGGTAGCGGATCAGGTCCGCCAGCATGCGCTCCGCCGTTGCCGCATCCGTGCGGATCAGCGCGGACAGGTTGGCCAGGGTGTTGAAGAGGAAGTGCGGCTCGATCTGCGCCTGCAGCATCCTGAGCTGCGCGCCGACGCGCTCCTTCTCCGCCAGCGCCTCGCGCAACTGGCGCGCCTTCAACTCGTTCTCCAGCTGGTCCATGCGGCTGCGCAGGTAGAACAGCGCGCTGATGGCGGTGCCGAACAGCAGGCCGATCAGCAGCGATTGCCAGGCCATGGCCGAAACCCAGACGCCATCCACCTCCCCCAGGATGGCCGCGGAAATCGCCACGCCGGCTGTCGCGCCGAGCGGGACGGCGGCAATCACGCCGGCCAGCCGCCTCTGCGGCGTGGGCGCCCAGCGCAAGGCCGCGGCGCAGCCGGCATAGATGGAAAGTCCGATGCACTGCGAGATGATGAAATTCTCGGCGAACGCATTGCCCACGCCGATCGCGCTCAGGAAACCGGCGATGAGCGCATTGACGACGACGACGCCGACGGGTTGCATGGGAGAAAACGGCATGGCCTGCATGTTATAGGGCGCCGCCTGATCCCGCCATCCAGCCGCGCGGAAGCCTCATTGCCGGCGCTGCTGCTGGCGTTCGATCAGTTCGCGCACCTTGCGCTGTTCCCACTCGGCGCCGAAAAAACTGCCGCCCAGGAACACACCGAAGCCGTGGATCAGTATCGCGATGCCCCAGCCGGCCAGCGGCCATACCACCCACAGGCGCCCCGGCGATGAGAACAGATTGATGAGCAGCAGGCCGGCGTTGACGGCCAGGTAGACGCTGAGATGGGCGTAGAAGCCGCGCAGACGGCGCACCTGGCAGCGCGCCGCCTTGTACTCGGGGGATTGTTCGAGGGTCGTTTCCATTGCATTGCTCCTTTCAGACGGGTTTGAAAACCATGAAGTAGAGGTTCGCCGCCGGCAGCACGGTGGCGAGGATGCCGACCCACAGCCAGATGCGGTTCAGGCGCCAGTACTCTTCGGGGATGGTGCCGCCGCCGGCGAAGCCGCGCGCCAGGCGCGCCTGCCTGATCTGCACGGGAATCAGGATCGCCACCCAGAGCAGTCCGGAGAGGTAGAACAACGCCTGGCCCCACAGCAGCCACGGCGCGGACAGCGACAGTCCGTGCAGGGCGACGTTGGCATAGGCGGCGGCGACAAGCAGGGAAGAACCGCCGAAGGTGAACACCCAGTCGGTCAGCGTCACCTGGCGCTGGGCGAAGGCGATGATGGCCGGGTTGCGCGTGCGGTCGGCCTGCACCTTCCACCAGCCGGTGACGATGATGTTGCCGACGAACAGCACGACGCCGAGGATGTGCAGCGACTTGAGCGCGAGGTAGGTGTTCATGTTGCCCCCATCGAGTGAAGATGGCGGCAGACTAGGCCTCGGGCGGGTGCCGGCTCAAGGCAAATGCGACGAAACGGCGGAAACGGGGGGCGAGTTGAGCAAAAAGCGGCGGAAAACCGCGCTCAGGGCAAACGAGCCGGGCCGGATCCCTTGATGGCGCAGAGGCGCTGCACCACGGCCGGTTTCGGCTGCGCCACCTCGCCCTGCTCGAAGGCGACGACATGCAGCCTGGCGCCGAAGGCCTCCAGCAGCTCGTTCGGCCGCAGCAGGAAATCCGGATTCGACGGCCGGCCGAAGCGCTCGTTGCCGAGCATGAAGGTTTCGCAGATGAGCACGCCCCCCTCCGCGAGCACGGCGACGAGATGCGGAAACAGGGGCCGGTGCAGATAGTTCGAGACGACGATGCCGTCGAAGCGCCGGTCCGCATAGGGCCAGGGAGCATTCTCCAGATCCGCCTGGCGGATCGTCACGCCCGGCAGGGACGCCAGCCCGGCCAGTGCGTCCGCGTCGCGATCCGCCGCTTCCACCGAGTGGCCCAGGCCCGCCAGCAGGCGGGTGTGGCGACCGTGGCCGCAGGCCAGGTCCAGCACCGAACCGGCCGGCGAAATCAATGCGGCAAAACGCCTCACCCAGTCCGAAGGCATGTCAGGGTGTTTGTGCCTCAAGTTTTCCATCCGAAAGGACGTTATTTCGCATTGCAACCATAACGGGCAGATTATAAGCTGCAGTCATGCAGGGACATTCCGACTCAAACCGGGATCGAGACGAAGATCGGCGCGGCTTGTCCCCACGCATGGCGGCATTGCTCGTGCTGGCGGCCGGCATGCTGGTTTCCGTCCTGGCTGCATGGTCCCTCTCGCGCCATCTGGCCAGCGAGGCCGAGACGCACTTCGAGACGAGCGCCCATAACACCTTTGCCCAGCTTGAAAAACAGCTGGACGATTTCCGCAACCTGATCCTCGGCCTGCAGGGCCTGTACATCGCCTCGGAAAAGGTCAATCGCGAGGAATTCCACCGCTACAGCGAGAACCTTCATCTCAACCAGCGCCTGCCCGGCCTGCAGGCGCTGTCCTTCCAGCGCTACGTGCGGCACAAGGACAAGGCTGCCTTCATCGACAGCGTGCGCCACGACCGCAGCCTGGACCCGAACGGCTATCCCGCCTTCGCCATCCGCCCCGAGGGCGACCGGTCCGATTATGTCGTAATAGATTTCATCGAGCCGATGGCCGCCAACCTGTCGGCCTTCGGTTTCGACGCCGGCACCCAGCCGGGCAATGCCGATGCCATCCGGCTGTCGCGCGACAGCGGCCAGTTCCAGGTATCGGAACCCTTCCGCATCGTGCAAAGCCCGACCGGCGCGCCAAGAATCGTCATGCGCGCCCCGATCTATCGACATGGCCTTGCCGCCGGCACAGTCGAGAAGCGCCGCGCCGCCCTCGAAGGCTTTGTCGTGCTCACCTTGGACAGCCATGCCGCCTTCGGCAGCTTCTTCAGCAGGCTGGATCCGGAGGGCATCAGCTTCACCATTGAGGACATCGGCCTTGCCCTGCCCGATGCCGGCAGCCGGCGGCACCTGCCGGTATTCCACGGCAGCACTGCATCCGATGACAGGCCGCTATTCACGAAAACGAAGGTTTTCGAATTCGGCGGCCGCAACTGGGAAGTCTCCTATAGCGCCTACCCGGCGTGGCTGCCGGGACAGACGGGACCGGGCATTCACGTCTTGACCTTGTTCGGCGGCCTCGTCATCAGCCTTCTGCTGTCGGCGCTTTACCTGATGCAGGTCCGCTCGAAGGAACGCGCCTACCGGCTGGCGGGGGAAATGACCCGGGGGCTTCGCGCCAGCGAACAACACCTGCAGGCCGTTGCCGATCTGTCCTCCGACTGGTATTGGGAGCAGGACGCCGACTACCGCTTCACCAGCATCACCGGCAAGGCCCAGGAATCGACCCAACTGCAGCTCGCACAGGTCAAGGGCAAGACGCGCTGGGAGGCGTTCCCCGACGCCTTTACGCCGGAGCAATGGCTGGCGCATCGGCAAGTCCTCGATGCGCACCAGCCCTTCGAGATCGAGTACACGGTGACGGGCAGCGACGGCGCCCTGCACTGGGTTCGCATCAAGGGATCGGCCCGCCTCGACGCGAACGGCCGCTTCACCGGTTATCACGGCATCGGTCAGGACATCACGGAGCGCAGGAAGGCCGAGGAGGCGCGCGACAGGCAGACCGCCGTCCTCAAGGCCACGCTGGAAAGCATTGTGCAAGGCATCAGCGTCATCGACCGGGATCTGCGCCTGATCGGCTGGAACCAGCGCTTCCTGGATCTGCTCCGCTTGCCATCGTCTTTGGCGCACGACGGTGCGCAATTCGAGGACTTCATCCGCTTCAATGCCGAACGCGGCGAATACGGCGAGGGGGATCGGGAGGCGCAGATCCGCAGCCGCCTCGAACTGGCGCGACAGTTCCAGCCGCACCGCATCAAGCGGACCCGTCCGGACGGAACGACCATCGAGATCATCGGCACCCCCCTGCCCGGCGGCGGCTTCGTCACGACCTACACCGACATCACCGAACAGGAGCGCATTGCCGCCCAGGTTCGCCAGGAACGGGATTTCCGCCAGCACCTGATCGAGTCCATCCCGGGCATCTTCTATCTGTTCGACATGGAGGGGCATTACCTCCTGTGGAACCACAACCACGAAGCCGTCACCGGCTATTCGGCCGAGGAGATGAAGTCGCTTCATCCGCGCGACCTGTTCGAGGGCGAGGACCGCCGGAGGATCGAAGAGCGCATCGGCGCCGTCTTCGCCAGCGGCTCGGCCACCGCCGAGGCGATGCTGGTATCCAAGGATGGCGTCAGGCGGCCCTTCTACTTCACCGGGGAGCGCATTGTGCTGGAGGACGGCCGCCCGGCCCTCGTCGGCGTCGGCATCGACATGACCGAGCGCAAGCGCATCGAGGAAGCCCTGTTCAAACAGACCGTCGTTCTGCAGGCTACCCTCGAAGCCATGGATCAGGGCATCAGCGTCGTCGACGCCGGCCTCAACATGACGGCGCTCAACAGGAAGTTCTGCGATCTGCTCGATCTGCCCCAGGAGATGTCCGCGGCAGGGGCCACCTTCGCCGATTTCGCCCGCTTCAACGCCCTGCGCGGCGAATACGGCCCCTGCGACGTCGAGGAAAAGGTGCGCGAGATGGTCGAGCGGGCGCGGAATTTCCAGCCGCACTGCTTCCGCCGCACGCGCCCCAACGGCCGCATCATCGAAGTGCGCGGCAACCCCATGCCGGGCGGCGGCTTCGTCACCACCTACACCGACGTCACCGAGCAGGAACACGCCCAGGCCGCGCTCAGGCTCTCGGAGCAGCGCTACCGCAACCTGATCGAACTGTCGCCGGACGCCGTCTTCGTGCACCGGAATCACGTCATCCTGATCGCCAACCCGGCCGCCGCCCGACTCTGGGGCGCGACCTCCGTCGAGCAGGCGATCGGCCGCAACCTGCTCGACTTCATCCATCCCGATTCGCGCGACCTGGTGAAGGAACGCATAGCCCGGCTCGAATCGGATCCGACGTTGTTCCGCCTGCCCTGGGCCGAGCAGGAATACCAGCGCGCCGACGGCACGCGGGTGCCGGTCGAAGGATCGGCCACGGTCATCGAACTGGAGGACGGTCCCGCCATACTGTCCGTCATCCGCGACATCTCGGCTCGCAAGGCCGCGGAAAATGCCATCCGCGAACTCAACGTCACCCTCGAACAGCGCGTGCGCGAGCGCACCGCCGAACTGGAAGCCTCCAACCAGGAACTCGAATCCTTCAGCTACTCGGTCTCGCACGACCTGCGCGCCCCGCTGCGCGCCCTGAACGGCTTCAGCCATCTGCTGGTGGAAGAGTATTCCCACAAGCTCGACGACAACGGCCTGCATTACCTCGCCCGCATCCGCGCCGCCAGCCAGCGCATGGGCGAACTGATCGACAACCTGCTCGACCTGGCGCGCGTCAGCCGGCAGGAACTCAAGCGCATCCGCGTCGACCTCAGCGTCATTGCCAACGACATCCGCGAATCGCTCGAAGAACAGGCGCCCGGACGCAAGGTGGCCTGGAACATCACGCCGGATCTCATGGTGCGGGCCGATCCGGTGCTGGCGAAGGCCCTGCTGGAAAACCTCCTGCGCAACGCCTGGAAGTTCACCGCCGAACGCGAAGAGGCCGTCATCGAACTGACTGCCGCGCGGGAGGGAAGCGAGAATATCTACTGCGTCAGGGACAACGGCGCCGGCTTCGAAATGGCCTATGCCGACAAGCTGTTCAAGCCCTTCCAGCGCCTGCACGACGCCAAGCGCTTCGAGGGCACCGGCATCGGCCTGGCCATCGTCCATCGCGTCCTGCGCCGCCACGGCGGGCGCATTTGGGCCGAAGGCGTCCCGGGCCAGGGCGCCGCCTTCCATTTCACGCTGCCATGAAACCTTCGGCCCATCGCGCCGCACTGAAGACTGTCATGCCCGCCTCCTTGAAACCCTGGCGGATGAATGCTATTTTGCCTATTCGAATGGTATTTACCCGGAAAATGTCACGCCCGGTTCGCTTTGTGCTGGCAATGTTCATGGCACTTGCCGCACAAGTGCATGCAGCGGAACCGCGGCCGCTGGTCTTCGGCGTGCTCAACCAGCAAAGTCCCGTGCTCACCGCGGAGCGCTGGAACCCTATCCTGCAATACCTGTCCCAGGTCACCGGCATCCCCCTGCAACTGCGCATGGGCCGCACCGTGCAGGAAACCGATGCGATGATGGG
The DNA here is from genome assembly GCA_016214145.1 of Rhodocyclales bacterium. Taxonomy (GTDB): domain Bacteria; phylum Pseudomonadota; class Gammaproteobacteria; order Burkholderiales; family Rhodocyclaceae; genus Desulfobacillus. The sequence continues at coordinate 31,333 of JACRPA010000002.1, read as the reverse complement.
ACGCGGCGAGTTCGACCTCGCCTATACCAACCACAACTTCCAGACCGAGTTCGACGGCGTCTACAAGGTGATTGCGCGCTGGGGCGGCGATCCGATCCGCTGCGTCATCGTCGTGCCGGCCGGCAGCCCGCTGAAGACCATGAAGGACCTGCAGGGAAAGCGCCTGGCCTTCCCCTCGGCGGACGCCTTCATCGCCTATGCCGTGCCCAAGGTGGCCCTCCTCTCGGCCGCCGTCAAGGTCGAGGAAGTATTTGCCGGCAATCAGGAAGGCGCGCTCGCCCAGCTCAAGGCGCAGCAGGTCGAAGGCGCCGTGGTCAATTCCCGCTTCCTCGTCCAGTACGCCCAGCGGGAAAACCTGTCGTATCGCGAGATCTTCGTCTCCGAAGCCTATGCCGAATTGCCGATCATCGTTCATCCGCGCGTGCCGAAGGGCCAGGTTGACGCCCTGCGCCGCGCCCTGATCGGCATGCAGCACGACCCCAGGGCGACACCCCTGCTGCTCAAGCTGAAGTTTCCCGGCTTCGAACCCGCCGTGGACCGGGAATACGACAACGTCCGCCGCATCTACCGGGTCATCGGCGAATGAGAAGCCTCGGGCTCCAAGCGCGCATCCTCCTGCTCACGGCCGCCGGGATCGCCGCCATTTCCCTGCTTTACTTCCTCTCCGAAGCCTATATCCAGGTGAGCAATGGCGAAAGGCGCATGAACGAACAATCCCGCAGCATCGGCGCCGCCCTCGTGCCGAGCCTGCAGAACGACCTGGTGGTGGGGGATCTCGCCACCGCCCAGCAGATCCTCGACAGCATCATGAAATACGAGCATTTCGACCGCCTCGCCATCCTCGACGCCGCAGGCGACAAGGTTCTGGTCGAGGGACGCATCCTCGACGGCGCCGATACGGATCAAGTCTCCCCGGCATGGTTCTCGGCCCTGCTCAAGCTCCGCCACGATCCGATCGAAATGCCGATTCAGGCCGGCGGCATCGTTTACGGCGTGCTGGTCGCCGCACCGTCGCCGAAAATTCTCGAAGACGACCTGTGGCGCCAGCTCCGCCTGATGTTCTACCTGTCCCTCTTCATCCTCGTCGTCGCCCTGCCCCTCTTCATCCTGACCTTGCGCAGCGGCCTGAAACCCCTGCGCAAGCTTGCCGCCAGCGCGCAGAAATTCGGCGACGGCGATTTTTCCCGGCGGGCTTCCGAATCCAGCGTGCGCGAGGTCGCCCAGACCGCCCGCGCCTTCAACCGCATGGCGGGCAACATCGAGAATCTGCTGGGCGAACTGCGGGCCAGCAACGCCACCATCCGCAGCATGAACGAAACCCTGGAACTGCGCGTGCAGGAACGCACCGCGGAACTGGAGGCGGCCAACCAGGAGCTGGAGGCCTTCAGCTATTCCGTCTCCCACGACCTGCGCGCGCCGCTGCGCGCCCTCGATGGATACAGCCATCTGCTTGCCGAAGACCCCCAATCGCAGATCGGCAAGGACGGCCGCCACTATATCGAGCGCATCCGCGCCTCCAGCCAGAGGATGGCGCAGCTCATCGAAGATCTGCTCGATCTGGCCCGCATCAGCCGGCACGAATTGAAGCATGTGCCGGTCGATCTCAGCGCCATGGCCAACGAGGTCCGCGAGCTCGTCGAGGAACAGGCGCCCCTGCGCAAAGTGGCCTGGAACATTGCTCCCGGCCTGTCTGCCAGCGGCGATCCCGTGCTGCTGAAAGCCCTGCTCGACAACCTGCTGCGCAACGCCTGGAAATTCACCAGTGAAAGCCCCGATGCGCGCATCGAGTTCGTCCTCTGCAATGTGGGCGGCGGCAAGGCCTTCTGCGTCCGCGACAACGGCGCCGGCTTCGAAATGGCCTATGCCGACAAGCTGTTCAAGCCCTTCCAGCGCCTGCACGACGCCAAGCGCTTCGAGGGCACCGGCATCGGCCTGGCCATCGTCTATCGCATCCTGCGCCGCCACGGCGGCAAGATCTGGGCGGAAGGTTCGCCCGGCCTGGGCGCCGCCTTCTTCTTCACGCTGCCATGAAGAACAGCCGCTGCGCCTGGTGCGGCGACGACCCGCTCTACGTCGCCTATCACGACACCGAGTGGGGCGTGCCGGTGCACGACGACCGGCTGCTCTTCGAATTCCTCATCCTCGAAGGCGCCCAGGCCGGGCTGTCGTGGATCACCATCCTGAGAAAGCGCGAGAACTACCGCCGCGCCTTCGGCGGCTTCGACGCGGAAAAGGTCGCCCGCTACGGCAAGCGCCAGGTCGAGCGCCTGCTGGCCGATCCGGGCATCGTCCGCAACCGCCTGAAGGTCGAGGCCGCGGTCAACAACGCCCGGCGCTTTCTCGACGTGCAGGAAGCCTTCGGCAGTTTCGACGACTACATCTGGCGCTTCGTCGATGGCAAGCCGATCCAGAACCGCCGGAAAACCCTCAAGGACATTCCGGCCAGCACGAAGGAATCCGACGCCCTCAGCCAGGACCTCAAGGCGCGCGGCTTCAAGTTCGTCGGCTCGACCATCTGCTACGCCCACATGCAGGCGACAGGGATGGTGAACGACCACGTCACGGCCTGCTTCCGCCACGGCGAGATCGGCCGGCTGCAGGGTAAAATCCGGCCATGAGCGCCTGGTCCTGCCCCCACGACCTGAACGGCATCTGCCAACTGGTGAGCGGCGCCGCCTGCGATCCGGGCATGCGCGGCTGCGTGCTGCACGGCAAGGTGCGCTTCGCCAACGAAGACAAGAATACGCCGCGCAAGCCCGTCAAGGCCGGGCAGCCGCCCGAGGTACCCGCGCCAGGCCCGAAGCGCCGCCTCCCGCTATAACTTTCGGCATACATCCAGCCAAAGTCCTCAAGCTCCCTTCCCGTTTGCCGTAATGCATTCGACGGCAATGCAAAAGAGGTGGTCCCATGATGGCACGGAACCAAATAAACAAGAATAATCAAGAAGATGGCAGGCTGGACTTTTCCGTCCGCCTGATGGAACACCTGGTCGTGCCGACATTCGTACTCGATGCCGATTGCCGCGTCCTCATCTGGAACCGCGCCTGCGAGCGGCTGACCGGCGTCAGGGCCAGCGAAGTCATCGGCACCCGCGAACACTGGCGCGGTTTCTACGACGCGCCGCGGCCCTGTCTGGCCGACCTTATCGCACTGGGTCGCACGGAGGAGATCGACGCCCTTTATGCCGACCACGACCACGCCGGCGAGGATGCCGTCACCGCGCACGGGCGCAGGGCGGAAAACTGGTGCGTCATGCCCCAGGTCGGCACGCGGCTTTATCTGGCCATCGACGCCGGCCCCATCTACGACGAATCCGGCACGCTGGTGGCCGTGGTGGAAACCCTGCGCGACATGACCGTGCAAAAGGAGGCCCAGGCCGAACTCGAGCGTCTCGCCACGCGCGACGGCCTCACCGGCATCGCCAACCGGCGCTGCTTCGACGACACCCTGAACACGGAATGGCGGCGCGCCTCGCGCGAATCGCGCGCGCTCTCGCTGCTCATGATCGACGTGGATTATTTCAAGCGCTTCAACGACACCTACGGCCACCAGGGCGGCGACGAATGCCTGCGCCAGGTGGCCGCCGCCATGAGCGGCGTGGTCAAGCGCGCCAGCGACGCCGTCGCCCGCTACGGCGGCGAGGAATTCTCCGTCCTGATGCCGGCCACCGAGCCGGAAGGCGCCCTTCTCGTCGCCGAGCGCATCCGCGCCGCGGTCGAAGCGCTGCGCCTGCCGCACAGCGGCTCGGAGGTCGCCAACCACGTCACCATCAGCATCGGCGTCGCCAGCGCCCACGCGACCAACGCCGGCATGCCGGCCGGGCTGGTCGCCGCCGCCGATGCCGCCCTCTACCGCGCCAAGCACGAGGGCCGCAACCGCGCCGTGCTGGCCGCACCGCTGGACGGCATTTCCGCCTAGATTCTCCCCACCCGCAAGGCGGTCAGCACCGCCAGTCCCTGCAGCAGCGCCACGCCGGCCAGCACCGCCGCGAAGCGGCCGCCATCCATGAGCGGGCCGAACAGCAGCGGCGACACCGCCAGGCCGATATCCAGTCCGGAATAGACGAAGCCATAGACGCGGCCATAGGCCTGCTGGCCGAAGTTCGCCGTGGCGGCGCGGCGCACCAGCAGGTCGCGCGAGGGGCCGGCGATGCCGCCGCAGAAGCCCATGGCGCCCATCGCCAGGAAAACGCTCCCGGCAGGCAGGATGCCGCTGGCGATGACCAGGGCGACCAGCGCCGCGCCGCCCAGCGCCGCCGCGATCAGCCGGTCGTGCGATTCGCTGCGGACGGCCAGCGCGCCGCCGGCGACGATGCCGGCCGCCCCGCCGAGCAGGAAGGCCGTCAGCGTCGCCGCCGCCGCGGCAACCGACAGGTCGTATACGTTCTGCATCACCGGGGTGGCGAAGTTCTGCAGCGCGCCGAAGGCCGTGGTGATCACCAGGAAAAAGCTGAAGCACATCCACACCGCCCCGACGCCGAGAAAGCCGAAAGTCGTCGGCTTCGCCGGCCCGTCCTGCCTCCTCTCCGCGGCCTGCGCGGGCAAGGCGTCGGTCGTGTCGCGGCTGAACCAGATCACCGCCCACGCCAGCGCCCCCAGCGCGGCGGCCCCCAGCGCCGCCGCGCGCCAGCCTGCCGCCGCCGCGATGCCGGTGAGGAACAGCGGGGAAATCGCCCAGCCGAGGTTGCCCGCCAGGCCATGCACTGAAAATGCATGGCCCAGCCGCGCACTGCTCACCTTGCGGTTGAGCACCGTGAAATCGGCCGGATGGAACACGCAGTTGCCAAGTCCGGCCACGGCGCCGACAGCCAGCAGCAGGGCATAACTGTTCGCGACGCTGAGCAGCAGCGCGGCCAGGACGAAGCAGGCGATGCCGGCCAGCAGCACGCGGCGCGGCCCGATGCGGTCCACGACGAAGCCGGACAGCGCCTGGCCGATGCCGGAGACGACGAAGAAAACCGTCATCATCGCCCCGGCCTGGGTGAAGCTGAGGCCGAATTCCGGCATCAGCCAGGGGAACAGCGGCGGCAGCAGCAGGTGAAAGAAATGCGAGGTGCCGTGGGCGAAGCCGATCAGGCCGATGACGCGGATGTCGCTGCGGATGGTCGCGGAAGCGGGAAGCGCGGTCATGCGCTCACTCCGACGCGGCGAAGGCGCGCGCCAGGTGCAGCTCGCGCAGCATCGGCCGCTTCTTGTCCTGGTGGCGGCGCATGCGGTGCAGGATGCCGTCGAGGGTCTGCACCGCGCGCAGGATGTGCGGCCCCTTGTTGAGCATGACGCACTCGGCGCGGTGGCCCATCGCCGCGTCGGTGATCTCGGCGCGCGAGGGGATGCCCTCCCTGGCCAGCGTCTCCAGCACCTGGGTGGCCCAGATCACCGGCACGTGCGCCGCCTCGCAGACCCACAGCATCTCCTCCTGCACCTCGGCCATCCGCTCGTAGCCGCATTCCACGGCGAGGTCGCCGCGCGCGATCATGACGCCGCAGGCCGCCCCCCGCATCGCCGCCAGCAGCATGCCGGGCAGGTGCTCGAAGCCGCGCCGCGTCTCGATCTTCAGCACGATGGCCGGCGTGCCGCGGCCGAGGCGGGCGATCTCCGCGGCGAGCGCCTCGACGTCGGCGACGCTGTTGGCGAAGGACATCGCCACCATGTCGGCATGCTCGACGATGAAGCGCAGGTCGTCGCGGTCCTGCTGGGTGAGCGCCGGCAGCTGCAGCGGGCTGTCCGGCAGGTTGATGCCCTTGTCGGCGCGCAGCCGCTCGCCGCGCGGCCGCGCCCGCGCGATGCGCACGTGCAGGCCGGCGCGGTTGTTCTTCTCCACCGCGCCGCCGATGCGCCCGTCGTCGAGCCAGACGGCGTCGCCCGGCCGCACGTCGGCGAACACCTGCGGCAGCGTGCAGCCGATGTGCGCCGGCGTCAGCACGCGGCCGGCGCGATCCAGCGTCGCCGCTTCGCCCGCCTCGTCGTCCGGCGTCAGCAGCAGCAGGTCGCCCTGGTGCAGCATCAGCGCGCCCTCCTGCGCCGGCAGCTCGCCGACGCGCGTCTCGCGGTGCTTGCCGTGGCCGCCCTCGCGGCGCAGCGCAATGCCGGGCGCCAGATAGGCGGTGTTCGCCAGCAGTCCCCAGGCATGGCCGGAGCCGATCTCGACGATTTCCAGTTGGCGCGAACGGCCGCCGGCGTCCTCGAAGGCGACGCGGTCGCCCTCGGCGAGGTGCAGCAGCCAGTCGGCCCCGACCGGCAGGCTGGCGTCCGCCTCGGTCGGCGGTTCGACCGCCTCGTCCGCCGCATGCAGCCAGATGCGCGCCGGCGCGGTGACGCGGCCGAAGGCGTCGCGCTGCGGGCGCACCTTCTTCACTTGCGGACCCGGCGCGACCGGCCCGGTGCGCAGCTTCGGCCCGGCCAGGTCCATCAGCACCTTGCAGCGCCGCTTCAGCGCCTGCTCGGCGCGGCGCAGGTGCTCGATCATGCGCAGCCAGGCGCCCGGCTCGTCGTGGGCGCAATTGATGCGCATGCAGTTCATGCCGCCGGCCAGCAGGTCGTGCACCAGGGCGTAGTCGAAGGCGGCCTCGCCCGGCATGGTCACCATGATGCGCACGCTGCGCCCGACCGGGGCGGCGCCGAGCAGCGCCTCGGTGTGCCCTGCCAGCAGTTGCGTGCCGGCCTCGAAGCCGAACGGCGCCGATCCGTCGGCGTGCTTCGGCGCGGGGCGGCCGGCGAGCTGGTGGAGCACCCCCAGCACGGCATCGACGCTGGCCAGCACGTGCGGCTCGGAACGTCCCAGGGAAGACAGGCCGAGTTCGGCCAGGCGCGCCTGCAGCGGGCGCAGGTCGCGCCGCCGCAGCGCCATGTAATGGGCCAGGTTGCGCGCGCTGTCGCGAAAGTGCGGATGGATCGCCTCCGCTTCGCCGACCGCCTCGTCGGCGAGATCGACCAGCGCGGCGCGCAGGCCGGCGACCTCTTCGATCAGCTCATCGAGAAATGGAGCTGCTTTGGTTTTCTTCATCATCAAGCCATTGTCGAGGCATCGAACCGGCGCCTTCAGCGTTTCTTGCAATTCACCGGGAATTGCGGCAGCATACACCTTTGGAGGTGTATATGCGAACCAACATCGTGCTCGACGACCGCCTGATGGCGGAGGCCCTGAGACTCACCAAGGCGCGCAGCAAGCGCGAGGCGGTCGATCTGGCCCTGCGGGAACTCGTCAGCCGGAGGCGGCGCAAGAACGTGCTGGACCTGGTCGGCCAGGATTTGATCGCACCCGACTACGATGTCCGCGCGGTGCGCACCGGCATGAACCGTGGTTCTGGTCGATAGCTCGGTCTGGATCGACCTGCTGCGCGGGCTCGATACGGCGCAGACGCGCGCCCTGAGCGAACTGGTCACAGCCAACGAGGCTGCGCTCGCGCCGGTCATTTATCAGGAAATTCTCCAGGGTGCGGCATCCATGGAGCGGCTGGACAAGCTGCGCGCCACTTTCCGCACCCTGCCCTTCCTGCTGCCACGGCATGCCATCGAAACCTACGCAGCGGCGGCCGAGCTTTTCGTGCGCTGCCGACAGCAGGGCATTACGCCCCGCAGCCCGCATGACTGCCTGGTGGCCCGCATCGCCATCGAGAACGGCGTCGCGCTGCTGCACGACGACCGCGACTACGAATCCCTGTCGCTGGCGGAACCCGCGCTCAGGTTCCACCCGGTCTGAAAGTCACGCCTTCTCGAAGCCGATGACGCCCTGCGCGCAGGTGACGCGGATGGTGTCCTTCGCCGCGAACTTCCCTTCGAGGATCTGCTTCGCCAGCGGGTTCTCGATGTGGCTCTGGATGGCGCGCTTCAACGGCCGAGCGCCGAACACCGGGTCGAATCCCGCCTTGGCGAGTTCCGCCAGCGCGGCGTCGGTGACATCGAGCCTGATCTCCAGCCTGCCCAGGCGCTTCTCCAGGTAGCCGAGCTGGATCTTCGCGATGGCGGCGATGTGCTTCTCGTCGAGCGCGTGGAACACCACCGTCTCATCGATGCGGTTGATGAACTCCGGGCGGAAATAGGTTTTCACTTCCGCCATCACCGCCAGCTTGATCACCTGGTAGTCGTCGCCGCTCATCTGCTGGATCATCTGGCTGCCGAGGTTGGAGGTCATGACGATCACCGTGTTCTTGAAATCCACCGTGCGGCCCTGGCCGTCGGTCATGCGGCCGTCGTCGAGCACCTGCAGCAGCACGTTGAAAACGTCCGGGTGGGCCTTCTCGACTTCATCGAGCAGGATCACGCTGTAGGGCTTGCGCCGCACCGCTTCCGTCAGGTGGCCGCCCTCCTCGTAGCCGACATAGCCGGGCGGCGCGCCGATCAGCCGCGCGACGGAATGCTTCTCCATGAACTCGCTCATGTCGATGCGGATCAGGTGCTCCTCGGAGTCGAAGAGGAATTCCGCCAGCGCCTTGCACAGCTCGGTCTTGCCGACGCCCGTCGGGCCGAGGAAGAGGAAGGAGCCGTAAGGCCGGTTCTCCTCCGACAGCCCGGCGCGCGAGCGGCGGATGGCGTCCGACACGAGGCGCACGGCCTCGTCCTGGCCGACGACGCGGCCATGCAGGCGCGCCTCCATCTTCAGCAATTTTTCGCGCTCGCCCTGCATCATCTTCGAGACGGGGATGCCGGTGGCGCGCGAGACCACCTCGGCGATCTCCTCGGCGCCGACCTGGGTGCGCAGCAGCTTCTTCTTCGCCGTATCCCGGGGACTGACTTTCTCCGCCGCCTTCAACTGGGCTTCGAGTTGCGGCAGCTTGCCGTACTGCAGCTCGGCCACCTTCTCCAGCTTGCCCTCGCGCTGCAATTTCGCGATCTCGGCGCGGATGCGGTCGATCTCTTCCTTGATGTGGGCCGAGCCCGCCACCTGCGCCTTTTCCGCCTTCCACACTTCCTCGAGGTCGGAGTACTCCTTCTCCAGCTTCTTGATCTCGTCCTCGATCAGCGCCATGCGCTTCTTCGAGGCTTCGTCCTTCTCCTTCCTCACCGCCTCGCGTTCGATCTTCAACTGGATCAGGCGGCGGTCGAGCTTGTCCATGACCTCCGGCTTGGAGTCGATCTCCATCTTGATGCGCGCGGCCGCCTCGTCGATCAGGTCGATGGCCTTGTCCGGCAGGAAGCGGTCGGTGATGTAGCGGTGGCTCAATTCCGCTGCGGCGACGATGGCCGGGTCGGTGATGTCCACGCCGTGGTGCAGCTCATAGCGCTCCTGCAGGCCGCGCAGGATGGCGATGGTGGACTCGACCGACGGCTCGTCGACCAGCACCTTCTGGAAGCGGCGTTCCAGCGCGGCGTCCTTCTCGACGTACTTGCGGTATTCGTCCAGCGTGGTGGCGCCGACGCAGTGCATCTCGCCGCGCGCCAGCGCCGGCTTGAGCATGTTGCCGGCGTCGATGGCGCCCTCCGCCTTGCCGGCGCCGACCATGGTGTGCAGCTCGTCGATGAAGACGATGATGCGGCCCTCGTCCTGGGCGATCTCCTTGAGCACCGCCTTCAGGCGCTCCTCGAATTCGCCGCGGTACTTGGCGCCGGCCAGCAATGCCGCCATGTCCAGCGACAGGACGCGCTTGCCCTTCAGGGTCTCCGGCACTTCCTCGTTGACGATGCGCTGCGCCAGGCCCTCGACGATGGCCGTCTTGCCGACGCCCGGCTCGCCGATCAGCACCGGGTTGTTCTTGGTGCGCCGCTGCAGGATCTGGATGGTGCGGCGGATCTCGTCGTCGCGGCCGATGACCGGGTCGAGCTTGCCCTGACGGGCGCGCTCGGTGAGGTCCAGGGTGTATTTCTTCAGCGCCTCGCGGCTCCCTTCCGCCTCCTGCGAGCCGACACTGCTGCCGCCGCGCACCGTCTCGATGGCCGCCTCCAGCGCCTTCTTCTGCAGGCCGTGCTCCTTCAGCAGACGCCCGCTCTCGCCCTTATCATCGGCGAGCGCCAGCAGGAACATCTCCGAGGCGATGAACTGGTCGCCGCGCTTCTGCGCGTGCTTGTCGGTGAGGTTGAGCAGGTTGGAGAGGTCGCGGCCGATCTGCACCTCGCCGCCGGCGCCCTCCACCTTGGGCAGGCGGGCCACGGCCTTTTCCAGCGCGGCCTTCAGCGGCGGCGCATTGACGCCGGCGCGCTGCAGCAGCGAGGCCGTGCCGCCGTCGTCCTGGTTGAGCAGCGCAAGCAGCAGGTGTTGCGGCTCGATGAACTGCTGGTCGCCGCCCACGGCGATGCTCTGGGCATCGGAGAGGGCCTGCTGAAACTTGGTGGTGAACTTATCGAAGCGCATGATTTTCTTCCGGAAAGCTTTGTCTTCCGGCTAGATGGGGCTGGCCGCAGGGTTTTCAAGCCGGCGCCTGATAGGCAATTTCAGCCAGGTCATGCACGGACTTGGAGCAGCGCTGTGGGAGCGGCGTCCTCGCCGCGATTACAGCCGCCAATTTCGCGGCGAGGACGCCGCTCCCACACGGTTGCCGAGCATCGCCAATAAGCCGGCTTTACTGCCGGCAATATAGAATTCAAAGTCTCGGCACAGGACTTGCATAGAACGCACATGAAATCGACCCGTGATCTTGCCCGCGACACCGAGGGCGTCCGCCGCATGGCGATGCAGTCGATGTACGGCTTCCTCGACGAGATCTGCGAGGGGGCGCTGGTGGTCGACACCGAGGCCCGCGTCGTCTGGATGAGCGAGAAGTACGCGGCCAAGCTCGGCCTCAAGGGCGCCGCGGAAGCGCTCGGGCGCGATGTCGAGCAGGTCATCCCGTCGAGCCTGATGCGCGAGGTGCTGCGCACCGGCAAGCCGATCCTGCTCGACATCATGCAGATCGGCAGCGAATCCTTCGTCGTCACGCGCATCCCCATCAGGAACGAGGCGGGCGAAGTGATCGGCGCCATCGGCTTCGCCCTCTACGACCAGTTGCACTACCTGAAGCCGCTGTTCACCAAGTTCTCCCGGCTGGAGACCGCGCTGGCCTCCGCCGAGAAGAAGCTGGCCGAGGAACGCCGCGCCAAGTACACCTTCTCCAGCTTCGTCGGCGTCAGCCCGGCCTGCGTCGAGGTCAAGCGCCAGGCGCGGCGCGCGGCGCAGCTCGACGCGCCGGTGCTGCTGCTGGGCGAGACCGGCACCGGCAAGGAACTGCTGGCCCACGCCATTCACGCCAGCGGGCCGCGGGCGAAGCGGCCCTTCGTCAGCGTCAATGTCGCCGCCATCCCGGACACCCTGCTCGAGGCGGAATTCTTCGGCGCCGCGCCGGGCGCCTACACCGGCGCCGACCGGCGCGGCCGCGAGGGCAAGTTCAAGCTCGCCGACGGCGGCACGCTGTTCCTCGACGAGATCGGCGACATGCCGCTGCCGATGCAGGTCAAGCTGCTGCGCGTGCTGCAGGAACGCGAATTCGAGCCGCTCGGCTCCGACAAGGTGGTGAAGACGGATGTGCGCATCATCGCCGCCACCAGCATCGACCTGGAGCAGCGCGTCGCCGCCGGGGGCTTTCGCGCCGACCTCTACTATCGGCTCAACGTCCTCGCGCTGAAGGTGCCGGCGCTGCGCGAGCGGCTCGCCGACCTGGACATCCTGTGCGAAGCCATCCTGGAACAGATCGCCCGGCGCAGCGGCGCGGCGGTGCGGGAAATCTCGCCCGATGCGCTGGACCTGCTGCGCAGCCACGACTGGCCGGGCAACGTCCGCGAGCTGAGCAACGTCCTCGAGCGGGCGGCCATGATGTGCGACGACGTGCGCCTGGGCGTGGACGATTTCCTCCCCATCCTGCAACCGCCCGCCGACAGCGCGGCCGCGGTCGAACCGCCGTGCCGCTACGATGACGCGCTTGAGGCCTTCGAACGCCGCGTCATCCGCGATGCGCTGGCCTCCACCGGCGGCAAGGTGTCTCAGGCGGCCAAGCTGCTCGGCCTGGGCCGCGCCACGCTGTACAAGAAACTTGTCGCCCTCGGCATCGCGACCAAGTGAGACGGCCATCTCCGCTTGAAGACGGCAATTTCACTCTTTAATTCATAAGCCTGCAAGAACTGCCCGGCTTTACGTCTCCATCGGGAGACTTTTTCCCCCGCCATTCCGCCCCGGCTGCCCGCCGAAAATAAAATCCATCTTCTTTTCAATGGATTGCGCGATTGGCATGGGCATTGCAATAAGGCTGCCGGAGGCCGTCGCTGAACGACGGCGCAAGCCGAGGACCAGCCAAGCGTGGCTTTCGAGGAATCCCTGAACGATCCGGCGCGGCCACTGCGGTGTACGCGGTTTTCGCAGCGGGCCGAGCATCTGCTGAATGTCGCCGGCCTGGCGATGGCGCGCCGCTGGCCGCTGCTGGTCGCGCTGGTCTATCTCGACTGCCTGGGCGGCATCCTGCTGGGGCGCGGCGCTTACGGTCTGGGACAAATCCTCTGGCACCTCTGCGCCATTGCGCTGACCCTCCTGCTGGCCACCCTCGGCTGCCTGTACGGCGGCCTGCTTTCCCTGCACGCGCGGCCCAGGCAGGCCGGGAGCGAGTTCGTCCGCTGCGCCGCAGCGCTGGCCTTGTTGATCGGCATCCTGGCGTCCAGCTGCACCGTCACTCTCGCGCATCCCACGCCGCTGCACTGGCTGGTGCGCGGCCTGGCCAGCGCCAGCTGCCTGGTGCTGGCGCTGGCCGCCGTCGCGCGCCTCGGACGCCTGGGCGACTGCCTGAGGAACCAGGACCTTTCCGCTTCACCCACCGGGAGATAGCCATGCCCATGCGCCGCCTGCTGACCGCCGCCCTGTCCCTCCTCCTCGCCGCCCACGTCGCCGCCGCCGAACTCGTCGTCGGCCAGGTGGCGCCGCTCTCCGGCGTGCTGGCCGCCACCGGGGCGCAGATGGTGCTCGGCGCGAAAATCTATTTCGAGCACGTCAACGCCACGGGCGGCATCCACGGCGCGAAGATCCGCCATGTCGTCAAGGACGACGCCTACAAGATCGACGAGACCATCCGCCTGACGCAGGAAGCCATCGAGCGCGACAAGGCGGTCGCCCTGATCGGCTTCGCCGGCACCGCCAACCTGACCGAGCTGCTCAAGCGCAACATCCTGCAGGAGGCCAACATCGCGCTGGTGGCGCCCTACACCGGCGGCGAGCCGCTGCGCACGCCCTTCAACCCGAGCCTCTTCCACATCCGCGCCGGCTATGCCGACGAGGCCGAGCACATGATCGGCCAGCTCGTCATCCTCGGCATCAGGGACATCGGCGTCTATTTTCAGAACGACGGCTTCGGCAAGGCCGGCCTCGCCGGCGTCGAGGCCGCGCTGCAGCGGCGCGGCCTCAAGCTGGCGGCCAGCGCCCCCTACGAGCGCAACAAGCTGGACGACTCGGTGGCGCAGGCGGTCGGCGCCTTCAAGAAGTCGGCGGTGAGCGCCATCATCATGATCTCCATCAACCCCACCACGGCGGCCTTCGTCAAGGCCTTCCGCGCCGCCGGCGGCAATGCCCAGCTCTTCAACATCTCGGTGGTGGACCCGGCCGAGCTGGTGCGGCTGGCCGGCGTGGAGAACATGCACGGCCTCGGCATCTCGCAGGTGGTGCCCTTCCCCTACTCGCCGACGCTGCCGGTGATCCGCGAATACCGCGAGCTGTTCGCGAAGTACGCACCTAAGGACGCGGCGATTTCCTATACCAGCTTCGAGGAGTTCATCGGCGCCAGGGTGCTGGTGGAGGGCCTGCGCCGCGCCGGCCCCAAGCCGACGCCGGAGAAAGTGCTGCGCGCCCTCGAATCGCTCGGCCGCCACGACGTCGGCGGCTTCCAGGTCAATTTCTCGCGCGACAACCGCATCGGCTCGAAATACGTCGAGGTCACTGTGATCGGCCGCGAGGGCAAGCTGCTGCGCTGATTTTTTCATGCAAGGAGAAACCGAAGTGCCAGACGCCGCCACCCTCAACCCGCCCGCCCAAGGCCGTCAGCCTGCCCCCTCCGCCTCGCGCCGGCTCAAAGGCAAGACCGTGCTCGTCACCGGCGCCGCCCGCGGCATCGGCGAAGCCATCGCCCGCCGCTGCGCGCGGGAAGGCGCCCAGGTGGCGCTGTGCGACCTCGACCGCCACGCCGCCCAGGCCGCCGCCGATGCCCTGCGCCAGGAAGGCGGCATCGCCGCCGGCTTCTCCGCCGATGTCGCCGACGGCGCGAGCGTGCGCGCCCTGGCCGATGTCGTGCGCCGCTACTTCGGCCGCATCGACGTGCTGGTCAACAACGCCGGCATCGTGCAGGACGCGCAACTGAAGAACATGCGCGACGAACAGTGGGAGCAGGTCATCGCCGTCAACCTCTCCGGCGTGTACCGCTGCACGCGCGCCGTCGTCGAGGGCATGCTGGAGCAGGGTTCCGGCTCGATCGTCAGCATCTCCTCCATCGTCGGCCTGTACGGCAACTTCGGCCAGACCAACTACGCCGCCGCCAAGGCCGGCGTCATCGGCATGACGAAAACCTGGGCGCGCGAACTGGGCCGCAAGGGCATCCGCGCCAACGCCCTCTGCCCCGGCTTCATCGAGACGCCGATCCTCGCCGCGATGCCGCACAAGGTGCTCGACGAGATCGTCGGCCGCATCCCGGCCGGGCGCATGGGCCGGCCCGAGGAGATCGCCGCCGTGGCGGCCTTCCTCGCCTCCGACGAGGCCAGCTATGTCAACGGCGCGGTGATCGAGGTCTCCGGCGGTGCCACGCTCTGAAGGAAAGCTCGCCAGCGCCGCCGAGGCGGCACGGCTGATCCGCGCCGGCGACACCGTCGCCACCGCCGGCTTCGTCGGCATCGGCTTCGCCGAGGGCATCGCCGTCGCCGTCGAAGAGCGCTTCCGCCAGGAGCCCGCCGTGCTGCACGGACTGACTTTGGTCTACGCCGCCGGCCAGGGCGACGGCGGCGAGCGCGGGCTCAATCATTTCGGCCACGAGGGGCTGGTGCGCCGCGTCATCGGCGGCCACTGGGGCCTGGTGCCGAAGCTGCAGGCGCTCGCCGTCGACAATCGCATCGAGGCCTACAACCTGCCGCAGGGCGTCATCAGCCATCTCTTCCGCGACATCGCCGCCGGCAAGCCGGGGCACCTCTCCTCGATCGGCCTCGACACTTTCGTCGATCCGCGCCATGGCGGCGGCAGTCTCAATGCCCGCAGCCGGGAGGAACTGGTCGAACTGATCCGGCTCGGCGGGCGCGACTACCTGTTCTACAAGGCCTTCCCCATCGATGTCGCCATCCTGCGCGGCACCACCGCCGATGCCGCCGGCAACGTCACCATGGAGAAGGAGGCGCTGACCCTGGAGGCGCTGTCGATCGCCATGGCTGCGCGCAATTCCGGCGGCCGGGTGATCGTCCAGGTGGAGCGCCTGGCCGCGCGCGGCAGCCTCAATCCGCGCCAGGTGAAGATTCCCGGCGTGCTGGTCGACGCCGTGGTGCTGGCCGAAGATCCCGCCCATCACGCACAGACCTTCGGCTGCGCCTACAACCCGGCCTACGCCGGCGAGATCCGCGTGCCGGCGGAACACCTGCCGGTAATGCCGCTGTCGCTGCGCAAGGTGATCGCCCGCCGCGCCGCCCTGGAACTGCGCGCCGGCCAGGTGGTGAACCTCGGCATCGGCATGCCCGAAGGCGTCGCCGATGTCGCCAACGAGGAAGGACTTCTTGATTCCCTGACGCTGACGGCGGAGCCCGGCGTGATCGGCGGGGTGCCCGCCGGCGGCCTCGACTTCGGCGCCGCCAGCAACGCCGAGGCGATCATCGACCAGCCCTACCAGTTCGATTTCTACGACGGCGGCGGACTGGACATCGCCGTCCTTGGCCTGGCCCAGGCCGACCGCCAGGGCAACCTCAACGTCAGCAAGTTCGGCGCGCGCCTGGCCGGCGCCGGCGGCTTCATCAACATCTCGCAGTCGGCGCGCAAGGTGGTCTTCGTCGGCACCTTCAGCGCCGGCCCGCAGGAAACCGTGCTGCGCGACGGCCGCCTGCACATCCTGCGCGAGGGGAATGTCCGCAAGTTCGTGAACCGGGTCGAGCACCTCACCTTCAGCGGCGAAAACGCCCGGCGCCGCGGCCAGCCGGTGCTCTACGTCACCGAGCGCTGCGTCTTCCGCCTCGGCGCGCAGGGCCTGGAACTCGTCGAGATCGCGCCGGGCATCGACCTCGAGCGCGACATCCTCGCCCGCATGGATTTCCGCCCGTTCATGCCGGCGGCGCCGAAGCTGATGGATGCCCGCCTGTTCCGGCCGGAACCGATGGGATTGTCGGCCGCGCGGCCGGTCAGGCCGGCGCAAGCGGCGGAAACGCTCCTGCCGGTCACGGATTGACTCTCCAGGTGTGTGGAGTTCAGGGGGGCCTCGCCCCCCTTTTTTTTCACCTGTGCCGGCTTTCCAAGCCGCCCCGATCGGTGCATCATGTTCCGGCGGGTTGTAACCTTTAACCAGGAGGGAGAGATGAGCAACGACCAGTTCAACGAGATGCACCGCAAGAACATCGACGCCGCCATGAAGCTGACGCAGATGTCGCTGGAGAACTCCAAGCGCATCATGGAGCTTCAGGTGGAGACGGCGCGCGCCCTGTTCGAGGAAAGCGTGAAGAACGCGCGGTCGCTGACCGAGGCGAAGGATCCCCAGGGTGCGCTGGCCCTGCGCACCCAGTTCGCCCAGGAGACCTCCGCCCGTATGATGGAGGCCATGCGCCAGATGGCGGACCTCACGGCCGGGGCGCAGGCCGAGTTCAACAAGATGCTCGGCCAGCAGATGGCCGGCACCAGCCAGGAAATGATGGAGAACTTCAAGAAGATGATGTCGGTGAGCGCCCTGCCCGGCAACAGCCAGGACGCCTTCGCCGCCATGCAGAAGGCCTTCGGCACCGCCAAGGACGCCTTCGACCAGATCGCCAAGGCCTCCGCCGCCGCCTTCACCATGCCCGGCGCGGGCAAGGGCAAGAGCGTCAAGGTGGAGTAGAAACCGCTTTCAACGCAGAGACCGCAGAGGCGCAAAGAACGCAAAGGCAAACCATGGGATGTTTCTTTGCGACCTTTGCGTCTTTGCGCCCTTTGCGTTAATGGCGGTTGCAGTTTAAGTAATCAACCCTTCCACTTCTCCGCCGCGCGGTCGTCCGACTCGCGCGCATCGACCCAGCGCTCGCCCTCCGGCGTTTTCTCCTTCTTCCAGAACGGCGCGCGGGTCTTCAGGTAGTCCATGATGAACTCGCAGGCGGCGAAGGCATCGCCGCGATGCGCGCTCGCCACCACCACCAGCACGATGTTGTCGCCCGGCCTGAGCTCGCCGACGCGATGGATCACCGTCGCGTCCATGACGTCCCAGCGGCCGCGTGCCTCCTCGACGATTTCCGCCAGCGACTTCTCGGTCATGCCGGGATAGTGCTCCAGCGTCATCCGCGCCACGCCGGCGCCGTCGTTCGAATCGCGCACCAGCCCGACAAAGCTCGCCACGGCGCCGATGTCCGTGCGGCCGCGCGTCAGCGCGGCGCACTCGGCGCCGACATCGAAGTCCTCCGACTGCACCGATATCTTCACTTATCCACCCGTCACCGGCGGGAAGAAGGCCACCTCGTCGCCGTCCTTCAGCGGCGCATCCACCGCAGCGATCTTCTGGTTGACCGCGATGCGCAGGTTCTTCGCCGTCGCCAGCGCCTGCCAGGCGCCGCCGCGCGCGACGAGATGGGCATGCAACTGGCCGACGCTGCCAATCTGTGCCGGCAATGCCAGTTGTTCGGAGGACTGGCCGACCGCCTCGCGCAGGCCGGCAAAATAGAGGACTTTCACGCTCACAAGCACCTCACGCAAGTCGGGCTGTAGGTCGGGCTTCAGCCCGACAACGGCGGCTGATCAACCGCCAAAGTCGGGCTGAAGCCCGACCTACGCCAATTGGTTTCAGTATAACAACTCGGAAAAAGGAATGAAGCGCACCAGATCGCCGCGCTGCACCGCCTGCGCCGGCGGATTGTCCACCAGGCCGTCGGCCCAGGCGCAGGAGGTCAGCACGCCCGAACTCTGGTTGGGGAACAACTCCAGGCCGCCCTCATTGCCGATGCGCACGCGCAGGAACTCGCGGCGCCGGTCGGGTTTCGGCCAGTCGAAATCGGCGCGCATCATCAGGCCGCGCGGCACGGTGACGCGCGCGCCCTGGCAGGCGAGCAGGAAGGGGCGCACCAGCATGAGGAAGGTGACGAAGGTCGACACCGGATTGCCCGGCAGGCCGATGAACGCCGTGTTGCGGCGACTGACTTTTCCGAAGGCCAGCGGTTTTCCCGGTTTGATCGCGATCTTCCACAGATCGAGCGCGCCCTCCGCCTGCACCGCCGCCTTGACGTGGTCCTCCTCCCCCACCGAGACGCCGCCGCTGGTGATGATGACGTCGCTGCCGGCGGCCGCCTCGCGCAGCGCGGCGCGCGTCGCATCAAGGCTGTCCGACACGATGCCGAGGTCGTGCACCTCGCAGCCGAGCGCGGCGAGCAGCCCGCGCAGCGTGTAGCGGTTGGAGTTGTAGATGCCGCCGGGCGGCAACGGCTGGCCCGGCATGGCCAGTTCGTCGCCGGTGAAGAACACCGCCACGCGCAGCCGGCGGAACACCGGCAGCTTCGCCAGCCCGACCGAGGCGGCCAGACCGATGTCCTGCGGCGTGAGCCGCGTGCCGGCGGCGAGGATGGCCGAACCGGCCTGGATGTCCTCGCCGGCGCGGCGGATGTTCTCGCCCAAGCGCGGCACATGGTTGATCAACACCCCCGCCTCGGCGTGCTCGCACAGCTCCTGCATCACCACCGCGTCGGCTCCCGCCGGCACCGGCGCGCCGGTGAAGATGCGCGCCGCCGTGCCGGGCTGGAGCGGCGTGCCGACGCTGCCGGCGGGAATGCGCTGCGACACCGGCAGCCTGGTGCCTGCGGCGGGCACGTCCGCCAGGCGAACCGCGTAGCCGTCCATGGCCGAGTTGTCCAGCGGCGGCACCACGATGCCGCTCGACTGCGCGCGCGCCAGCGTGCGGCCGGCGGCGGCCACGGTATCCACTTCCTCGATGTCGCCCACCGGGCAGGCGGCGGCGAGGAGTTTTTGCAGTGCTTCGTCGTAGGATAAAAGGCTCATTTCAGGTCCGCATCGTTGTGAAGAACCTGTAGGAGCGGCGTCCTCGCCGCGATAGCAACCGCCAATATCGCGGCGAGGACGCCGCTCCTACAGCGTATTTCAAGGTTGTTCATGTCCCGGCTGAGGTCAGTGTTTAACAACATCCAGCGCCAGGTAGTGCATGATGAATTTGGCGATCGCATCGGGATCGTTGATGTCCAGCACCGGCACCGACGTCTGCACCGGCGCATCGCTCGCCACGGCGACGATGTTCGGGTGCTCGGGATGGATCGGCGGCTTGCCGTGCGCGGGGCGATACACCTCCAGCTTGGGGATCAGGTCGTTGGTCTTGTAGCCCTCCACCAGCGCCAGGTCGCAGGGCGACAGCATTTCGATCTGCTCCTCCAGCGTCGGTTCCGCCCCGCCGCGCAGTTCATGCATCAGCACCCAGCGCTGGTTCGAAGTCAGCAGCACCTCGCTGCAGCCCGCCTCGCGGTGGCGGAAGGAATCCTTGCCCGGCTTGTCGATGTCGAAGCCGTGGTGGGCATGCTTGATGAGCGAGACCTTCAACCCCGCCATGACGAAGCGCGGAATCAGCTGCTCGATCAGCGTCGTCTTGCCCGAGCCGGAATAGCCGGCGAATCCGAAAACTTTCATAAACCTCTTTCAACGCAAAGGTCGCAAAGACGCAAAGATCGCAAAGGGGAAAACGAATTGTATTCTTTGCGCCCTTTGCGCCTTTGCGCTCTTTGCGTCATGAGCGGTTTTGTTCCATGCGCGGCACCGTCAGTACCGGCGCGAAGCCGCCGCCCGGCGTGCGGAAATTCGTCGTCTGGCCCTGGTACAGGCGCGCCGTCACCAGCTGCACCCGGCCGCGGTACGTGTAGTTGCGCAGGTCGAGCTTCAGCTCCAGCGGCGCCTCCTCCGTGCCGAGGCGGCGCTCCGAGGGCGGCACCAGCGCCTGCGCGACGTAGCCGCCGGCGAGGATGTCCTCGAACACCCGCTTCGTCAGCTTGTCGCCGCGGTAGGCCGCCTTGCTGCCGTAGCCCGCGGCCGGCTTGAAGAAGAGCTGCCGGCGAGCGGCCCACAGGTCCTCGCCGTCCTCGCGCCGCACCCCCCGCGTGCGCGGGATGCCGGACAGCAGCACGTCCCGCGTCGCGGCATCCACGCCCAGTTCGACCAGGGCCGCCTCGTCGGTGAGCAGCGTCAAATTGCGCTTGTCGGCGAAGAGGGCATGCGCGCGCGGATGCGGCGTCAGCACCACCGCCCCGGCCAGCCAGGCCTCGCGCAGCGCAGCGTGGGCCGGCGCTTCCAGCCCGAAATCCGTCAGGCGATTGTAGACCAGGTCGATGCGTCCGTCGCCATGATGGAGCGCTCCGCCCGCGAAGCGCAACTCGGCCGGATCGCAAATGACCGTCGCCAGGCCGTGGCGCTCGAAGAGCTTCTTGAAGAGGAGGAATTCCGGGTAGAGGTACTGCTCCGACGGCTTCTCGTCCACGATGGCGATGCGCCCGAGCGGCGCCGCGCCGCGCTCGGCGCGCCATTCCTCGATGAACATGTCGACGTAGTCCTGCTCCAGCGTGGCGGCGGGATGCACGCCGGGCAGGATGGCGGAGACCTCCTCGCAACAGGCCACCTGCGCCTGCGACAGGGCGGCGTTGAGCAGGCCGCCGCCGGCGTTGGTGTTGATCTCGATCAGCTGCGGCCCGTCCTTGCCGAGGTGGAAGTCGTAGCCCATGAAGACGCCGGCCGCGCCGGTCTCATGCCGCGCCGCCTGCGGCGCCCAGGCCAGCACGCGCTCCGCCCAGGCCGGCAGCGCCGCCACGCGCTCGATCGCGGCGACGATCTCCGCCATGCGCTCGACGCTGGCCTGGCCGAGGAACACCGTCGATTCGGCGAAGAGATGCGGCCGCTCCTCCTCGATCAGGCGCACCATGTCGGCGCCGGCCTCGCCCTGCGCCAGCGCGCGGAGCAGCTTTTCCCGGTCCACGCTGACGCACTGGCAGTCGCGGTTGAGGGCTTCCGCCATGCGGTTGCACTGCGTAGTCATGTCGTTTCCACCTGAATCCGGCCCCCTCGCCTGTAGGAGCTGCCTTGGCAGCGATGCAGCCGCCGAATCGCCGCCAAGGCGGCTCCTACAAGAAACTGAAGATTGTCGTCAATCATGTGCCGCCATCGTGTCGAGGTTTTCCTGCTCGCGGAACACCGGCTCGGCGAGCAGGAAGACGCTGAATTCGGCGCCTTCGCCGGGGCGGCTGTCCACCGATATGGTGCCGCCGTAGCGTTCTATCAAGGCCAGCGAGATGGAAAGTCCCAGCCCGGTGCCGTGCGTCTTCTTCGTCGTGAAGAAGGGGTCGAACACCCGCGCCAGGTGCTCCGGCGGGATTCCCGCGCCGGTGTCGCGCACCCCGATGCGCACGCCCTTGTTCTGCCACCCCTCCGTGACGAAAGTCAGGCGGCCGCCGCCGGCCATGGCATGCACGGCGTTGACGGCGAGGTTGATCAGCACCTGCTGCAGCTCGTTGCGGTTGATATGCACCGGCGACGCGGCGCGCAGTTCCTGCACCACCTCGATGTCGCCCTTCTTCAGTTCGTGGCGCACCAGCACCAGGCAGTCGGCCACGGCGGCATTCACGTCCACCGTTTCCACATAGCCGGCGAACTCGTCCGGGCGGGCGAACTGCAGCAGCTTGGTGACGATGACGCGGACGCGGTGGATCTGTTCGTCGAGCAGGCGCAGCTCGTTCCTCGCCGGCGCGGCCGCGGCGCCCAGCTCCTCGCGCAGCAGGTCGAGGTTGCCCTGCATCACGGCGATCGGATTGTTGATCTCGTGCGCCACGCCGGCGGTGAGCTGGCCGATGGCGGCCAGCTTCTCCGAGCGCACCAGCTGCTTCTGCGCGGCGCGCAGCTCCTCCAGCGCCAGGGCCAGCTCGCGCGTGCGCTCGATGACCTTGTAGTCGAGCTCGGTGTTCAGGCGCGACAGCTCGGCGTTGCGCTCGTGCAGGGTGTCGAGCAGCACGTCGAAGTGCTCGGCCAGGCGCGCGATCTCGTCGCGTCCGGCCACCGCGCCGATGCGCGCCGTGACGTCGCCCGCCTCCACCGCCGCCATGGTCGCGTCCATGCGCTCCAGGGGGCCGAAGATGCGCCGCGCCCGCCACAGCAGCAGCGGCACGCTGACCAGGGCGGCGAGGAGGATCACGCCGATCACGCCGCCCAGGATGTTGCGCTTGACGGCGCGGAAGGGCGTTTCCAGGTAGCCGACATAGAGCATGCCGACGCGCCTGCCGTAACTGTCCAGCACCGGCTCGTAGCCGGAAACGTACCAGTCGTTCACCACGAAGGCCGAGTCGAGCCAGGTGCGCCCCTCGCCCAGCACCGCGTCGCGCACGGTCTGCGAGACGCGGGTGCCCAACGCCCGCGTTCCAGATTCTCCGCGATCGCCGCCGAACAGGCGCACATTGGTGGCGATGCGCACGTCGCCGAGGAACAGCGTGGCAGTGCCCTTGCTGCCGAGCGGCAGCGAGCCCTCGGGGTAGACGATGTCGTTGATGGTGTCGACGAAGCCGAGGTTGTGGTTGAGCATGACGCCGGCCACCACCGCGCCGGCAAGCCGGCCGTCGGCGCCGTGCACCGGCGCCGCGGCATGGATCAGCATGCCGCCGGTCTCCTCGCTGCGCGGGTCGGGCGCGGCGTTCGGCGTCGGCACCAGCGGCACCCGCGCCCGCTCGGTCAGCTGCGGCGAGATCTCGGCGAGCTGCGCCGCATTGAAGATGTCGATCGCCACGCTGCTGCGGCCGTCGAGGGCCTCGCGCACCACGGGCCAGTCCTGCCAGCGGCCGGCCGGCGTGTCGCCGCTGGCGGCGACGATGCGGCCCTCCGCGTCGAGCAGGCGCACGAAGTCGAACTTCTCGCCGGCCGCGGTTTTCTTGAGCAGCTCACGCAGGCCGCCCCTGCTCATGGCGCGCGCCAGCTGCGCCGAATCGGCGAAACCGGCGACAGCCCGGCCGTTCGCCTCCAGCACCCGCTCCATGTACTGGTGGGCGGTGATCATCTCGGCGCTGACCCGCGACACCAGCAGCCTGTCGTAGGCGGCGTCGCCCCAATAGACCAGCAATCCGGTCAGCGCCGGCACCATGATCGCCGGCGGCAGCAGCACGATCAGCAGCAGCTTGGCGCGTACCGTGCCGATGAGGTCAGGCCAGCGCATGAATTCCTCGCAGACCACCCGTCATTCCCGCGAAAGCGGGAATCCAGGATCTTTGCGCAACTACTGGATCCCCGCTTCCGCGGGGATGACGGGCCTTATACACGCTCCGCCTCCATCTCGAAGAACGCCACCGCCTCATCCGCCTCGCGCGTGCGCCGCATCGGCGGCAGCGAGCGCCAGACGCGCTTGCCGTAGGGCTTCGTGATCAGGCGCGGGTCGCAGAGCATCAGCACGCCGCGATCTCCCTCGTCGCGGATCAGCCGCCCGGCGCCCTGCTTGACGCTGATGACGGCGCGCGGCAACTGGTACTCCATGAAGGCGTTGCGGCCCTCTTTCTTCATGTGCTCGATGCGCGCCGCCAGCACCGGATCGTCCGGCGGCGCGAAGGGCAGCTTGTCGATGATGACGAGCGAGAGCGCCTCGCCGCGCACGTCCACGCCCTCCCAGAAGCTCTGGCTGGCCACCAGCACGGCATTGCCCAGCCGGCGGAAGCGCGCAAGAAGTTCACTTTTCGAGCCCTCGCCCTGCAGCAGCAGCGGGTGGCCGAAGCCCTCCGCCTCGAAGTGCGCCTTGAGCAGCTCGTGGATGCGCCGCATGGCGCGCAGCGAGGTGCACAGCACGAAGGCGCGGCCGCGGCTGGCGTGGATCAGCGGCCAGGCCGCCTCGACCACCGCCTCGTTGTACTCGCGGCTGTTCGGGTCGGGCATGGCCTGCGGCGCGTAGAGCAGCGCCTGGTTCGGGTAGTCGAAGGGGCTGCCCCAGCAGCCGGTGTCGGCGCCCTCCAGTCCGAGTTCGCTGCAGTAATGCGAGAAGTCGCTCTCCACCGCCAGCGTCGCCGAGGTGAAGATCCACGCCCGAGGGTGGCCTTCCATCTGCTTCCTGAAGATGTCGGCGATGAACAGCGGCGTGGCGTTGAGCGACAGCGCCTGGTTGAACACCTCGACCCAGCGCACCAGGCCGGTGTCCTCCGGCTGCCGCCAGCGCTTGAGCACCAGCATCAGCTCCTGCGCGCGGCGCCAGCAGTGCTCCAGCCCTTCCGAGCGCTCCGCCTGCGACTCCAGCAGCTTGCCGAAATGCGCCAGCTCGTCGGCCACCTTCTCCAGCGCCTCGTGGAACACCGGCGCCAGCTGCGCCAGCGAGAAGCGCGCGTTCTCGCCGGGGATGGCCAGGCGCAGGTCGCGCGCCGCCTTCTCCAGCGTCCGCGCCCCCTCCGGCAGCTCGGCGAAGTCCTTCGCCGCCGCCAGGCCCTCCATGCGCGCATCGCGCGCCAGGTCGAGCAGTTGCGCCGTCGACACGTTCTCGCCGAAGAACAGGCTGGCCGTCTCCGGCAACTGGTGCGCCTCGTCGAAGATCACCGTGTTGCAGGCGGGCAGGAGTTCCGCCACGCCGGTGTCGCGCAGCATCACGTCGGCGAAGAACAGATGGTGGTTCACCACCACCACGTCGGCCGCCTGCGCCTCGCGCCGCGCCGCCATGACGAAGCACTCCTTGGCGTTGGGGCATTCCTGGCCGAGGCAGTTGTCGCGCGTCGAGGTCGCCGCCGCCCAGGCGGCGGAATCCTCCGGCACGGCGGCGCACTCGGCCTTGTCGCCGGTCGGCGTCGTCCTGGCGAAGCGGGCGATGGCGAGGATGTGGCCGGCCTCCTCGCGCGAGAGGAAGCGACCTTCCTGGCGGGCGCGTTCGAGGTGGTAATGGCAGACGTAGTTGGCGCGGCCCTTGAGCAGCGCCACCGTCGCCGGCGCCTTCAGCGCGTCGCGCACCATCGGCAGGTCGCGCTGGAAGAGCTGGTCCTGCAGGGTCTTGGTGCCGGTGGAGATGATCACCTTGCCGCCGGCCATCAGCGCCGGCGCCAGGTAGGCGAAGGTCTTGCCCGTGCCGGTGCCAGCCTCCGCCACCAGCACGCCGTGCGACTGGATGGCGGCGGCGATGCGCTCGGCCATCTCGATCTGCTGCGGGCGGACGCGATAGCCGGGAATGGCGCGGGCGAGCGCGCCGTCGGCGGAAAACGCCTTGACGAGTGCAGACATCCGCTATTGAGCCTCGCTGAAGTGCCTAACAGACGTAGGTCGGCCTTCAGGCCGATGACCGAAGGAAATCCCCGTGGGACATGAGCTGCCGATCAACCGCAGCTGTCGGGCTGAAGCCCGACCTACAGCCCGACCTACATACGATGTGCCGGTCATCTCTGCAATCGCCGATACGGGCTACGGCACGCGCACGGCCGGCTTCAGGCCGAGCCGGCTGGCGCGGTTGGCAAGGCGTTTCTTGTCGAAACTGGCCAGTTCCGTGCACTGCCCGCTGCGGGCCAGATGCAGCGCATCGGCAAAGTCCAGGCCCTTGCGATGCCATGCCGCCGCCTGCGCCACCGCGGCGGCCGATTCGGTGGTGACGTTGGGCAGCGACAGCAGGTGATCGAACACCTTGCCGACGGTCGGCGGATCGCATTCGTAGCGGCCGATCAGCACCCAGGCCAGTTCCAGCGCCACCGTGACCGGCACGAACAGCGCCCGCTCCGAGGCGAGCAAGGCGGCGGCCCGGAGTTGCTCCGCCTCCTCGGACGGCTGGCCCGGCACGGCGTAGTAGCGGGCGAGGACGTTGGTATCGAGGGCGATCACAGGCCTTTCCCCTTGAAGCGGGCGAGAATCCGCCCGCCGTCCATGTCCTCGATCGGCGCCGGGCCGACCGGATTGGGCACCAGGCCGATGCCGTCCTCGACGCGCGAGGCCTTGCCCTTGAAGGGGCGCAGCAGCACGCCCCCCTCCGAGGCCACCACTTCCAGCCGGCTGCCGCCGACGATGCCGAGCTTGCGGCGGATGTCCGCCGGCAGCACCACCTGGCCTTTCACCGAAACCGTTACCGAAGACATGGCCGACTCCGCTGGCTGTTGAACGGCTTCATTCTAGCATG
This sequence comes from Rhodocyclales bacterium, assembly GCA_016214145.1. Taxonomy (GTDB): domain Bacteria; phylum Pseudomonadota; class Gammaproteobacteria; order Burkholderiales; family Rhodocyclaceae; genus Desulfobacillus. The sequence goes on along the minus strand of JACRPA010000002.1, from coordinate 5,175 downwards.
CCGTGGCTTACCATGTAAGACACCGGCTGGCCCATTAGCCCGCCAGGCTGTGCCAGCCGGATTTGGCGGCGCGCTTGTCTAAGGTGCAGGTCGTCTCGCAGCCGCAGGATGCGTTCACCGCGCCGATCAGGTAGTCCGCAAAATCCGCCCGGCCGGCCTGGAACGCGCGCAGCGCCGCCCAGGCGAGCGCCGACTCCTGCACCTTGAGTTCGGCGGATGAAAGTATGGCCGCCAGCACCTTCACCACTTCCGCCTTGGCATAGCCGTAGCCGCGCCCCAGCACCCAGGCCAGCTCGGCGAGGACGACATGCGAGACGTGGCCGGGCGCGTCCTTGCTGCAGCGGCCCTCGATGAGGCGGCTGGCGGCCTTGGCCTGCGCCGCGTCGTCGCGCACGATGTAGCGCAACAGCACGTTGGTGTCGAGGCCGATCACGGCCGCTTCTTCCGGGCGCCGCGCTCGGCGATCGCCGCGTCGATCTCCTCCAGGCTGAGCGCCCGCGCCGGCCGCGGCAGGAGCGCCTTCAGGTCGGTCACCGGTCTCGTGGCCGGCACCATGCGCACCGAGCCGTCCGGGTCGACGAGGAATTCCAGGCGGTCGCCGACATGCAGCCTGAGCGAGTCGCGCACCGCCTTCGGGATGGTGATCTGGCCCTTGCTGGTGAGGGTGGCTTCCATGTCCTTACCTCCATTCACTTTCCTTACTATAGGGTAAGGATATCACATCCAGCCCGACCTTCATTTCCTGCCCGAGCCGCTCGCATCGGCCGGCAAAATGCAATTGGGCTAACCCGCTCGCATGGCCAGCCTTGCCAGACGGCATGCGCAGGCCTAGTATGGTCAAGCCATTGTCCCGAGCGGCCCGGGCACGCTCGACGTCAGCGTGACACCGGCTATTCATAGGTTATTTCGAGGAGCAACCATGAACCGACAGAATGCACTGATTGGCTTTGCTTGTTTCTGCCTTCTTGTTCCGGCGGCCGCAGCCCAGGAAGCGGCGCTCACCGTGCGCGACCTGGACGGAAAAAATCCGAAAAAACTGGCCCTCGAAGAGCTCAACCAGCTGCTGCCCGGCGCGAAAATGAGCCGGCTGACCAAGTCCGGCTGGCAGCACAACTGGACCAATGAATCGGGTGGCGCATTCATCGTGTCCGCCTCGAACCGGAATCCCGGGGTGTCGAGGAGCACGGCGGCGTCCGCATCAAGAGGGAAATGGCATATCTCCAACGACGGCCGCTATTGCATCCTGATCGAGTGGGTGGGCAACTACCCGACGGAAGAATGGTGCCGCTATGTTATCCAGACCTCGGACGGCTACTACCTTGCCAAATCCGACGCGGTCAAGACCGAAGCCGTCTACAAGATCGATATCAACAAATAGCCGGTCGCGCAAGGCGAATCAGGGCAACTCCTCCACCTTCAGCTGCACGCGCCGTCCCGTGCTGCCGCCGCGCGTGGAATAGCGCAGCGCGCCGGCTTCCTCGCCGGAGCGCTCCTCGACCGATCCGCCGAGGTCGATCCACTCGCCCAGCCGCCCCGACACCGTCGTCGTCAGGCGCTGCACGTTGGCGCTGCCCGGGCCTTGGCTGCCCGGCGTGTCGTGCGTCGGGCTGATGGTCAGCGTGACGTTGTCGCCGGCAAGCTGCGGCTCGGCGGAGAAGCCGGTGCCCAGGTCGCGGTACACCACCGTGTCGGAGACGACGGCGCCGCCCGGCGTCATCATCACCTGGCGCAGCGGCACCGGCACGGACGTGCCGACGTTGATGTACGCCTTGCCGCCCTCCACCACCTGCACCTGCTGCGCGACGCGCTCGCTGCCTGAACTGCGTGAATCGTAAACCTGGCCGCGCACCACGTCGTCGCCGCGACGCACCTCCACCCCCGAACCGCCGATAACGGTGCGGCGGCTCTCGATGCGAACATCTCCCGAACGCACCCGGCCCGACACCTCGCCGCCGCGCGCGCTCGCCGCGCTGTCCGCATCCTGCCGCACCGAGATCACCAGCCGGCGCGGCGGCCGGTCGATGGCGGCGAGCAGCTCCCTGATCTGCCGCCGGTTGGCGTCGGAGGCGCGGATGAAGATCTGGTTGTTCATGCCGGACAGCGTGCCGCCCGGCTCGATGAAGGGCCGCAACTGCGGCAGCACCTGGTCCGCCGTGCGGCTCTTCAGGTTGATGATCTCCAGCTGCTGCTGGGCGTGGGCCGCGCCGGCCAGCAGGACCAATGCCAAGGCCAGAACCAGTTTTTTCATGATAGCTCCTCCAACAGCGCCATCTTCCCGCTATAGCGCCGTGAAGGCAATGCCGGCGATTTGGCCTTGGAAGACCCGTATGCCTCTGCCAAGTCGGTAGTCATGCCTGAAGTATCGAGCCGTGGGCCAACACGGCAGCGCAAGGAACTCGCGCCCTGTCGCGGGCTTAAGGACTCCCGGCCAGCTGAAGGACGGCTCGTTCGGTGCAAGCCCTCAGACCCGCTTCACGGCAATCTTGTACACGAAGTTGCGCTCTCGCCGGCCGACGGCCACCACCACGACTGTCACCGTCCTGTCCTCGACTTGATAGACAAGCCGATAGCCGGCGCTCTTCAGCTTGATCTTGTAGCAATCCGGCATGCCCGACAGACGGGCCGACTCGACGCGGGGGCGCTCAAGTCGCTCGGCCAGTTTCTTCTTGAACTGCTCCCGGATCGGCGGATCGAGCTTCTTCCATTCCTTGAGCGCCGATTCGCGGAAGGCCAGGCTATAGGTCATCGAGCGCGACCTTGATCTTGCGCTCTTTCTGGCGGCTTCGCACCAGCACCGCCAGCTCGACATCCTCCAACTTGTCCATCAGCAGCTCGAACGACGCAGCCGGCACCAGGTAGGCTGCCGGCTTGTTGTGGTTGAGGATGGCGACCGGGAAGCCCTCCGCCTGCTCTATCACGGCCGTGGGATTCTTCTTCAGGTCGGTGACGCTCACCGAGGCGTCTGCGTAGACTTTTTCCATGGGCTCTAATTAGGGCTTAATAATGGTCATAAAATAGACCAACTCGCCGTCCTGCGCAAGCTGACTTTTCCGGGAGGCGGGGTCAAACCCGGTCGAGCGGGCTCGTCACGCCGCGGCCGCCCTTGTTCAGCACGTGGGTGTAGATCATGGTCGTCGACACATCCGAATGGCCGAGCAGCTCCTGCACCGTGCGGATGTCGTAGCCGCCCTCCAGCAGATGCGTGGCGAAGGAATGGCGCAGGGTGTGCGGCGAGACCGGCTTGACGAGGCCCGCCCTCTGCGCCGCCGCCTTGACCGCCCGCTGCACGCGCTTCTCGTCCAGGTGGTGCCGGCGCACCTCGCCCGAGCGCGGATCCGTCGAGAACCCGGCGGCGGGAAAGACATACTGCCAGCCGAAGGCGCGCGCCGCATTCGGGTATTTCACCGCCAACGCATCCGGCAGCCAGACCTCGCCCTTGCCGCGCGCCAGATCCGCCTCATGCACCAGCCTGGCCCTGGCGATCTGGGCGCGCAGGGGCGCGACCAGTTGCTGCGGCACCATGGTGACGCGATCCTTGCCGCCCTTGCCATCGCGCACCACGATTTCATTGCGCGCCAGGTCCACATCCTTCACCCTCAGGCGCAAGCCCTCCAGCAGGCGCAACCCGCTGCCGTAGAGCAGGCTTGTGACCAGATGCAGCTCGGCATCCTCGATCTTCGAGAGCAGCGCCATCGTATCCTCCCGCGTCAACACGGTCGGCAGCCGCACCGGCTTTTTCGCTCGCGTGATCTCGTCGAGCCAGGGCAGCTCGATTCCCAGCACCTCGCCGTAGAGAAACAGCAAGGCCGCGAGCGCCTGGCTTTGCGTGGATGCGCTGACGTTGCGCTCCACCGCCAGGCTGGTGAGAAAGGCCTCCACCTCCGCCTTGCCCATCTCGCTCGGGTGGCGCTTGCCATGGAAGAAAATGTAGCGTTTAATCCAGCCGACATATGCCGTTTCGGTGCGCAGGCTGTAATGCTTCAGCCGCAGCCGATCGCGCACCTGATCCAGCAGTTTGGGTGCCTCGGCGGACGGGTTTCCGCTTTCATGGTTTTTTGTTTTATTGGACATGTTTATTGTATTTTCTGACAGTTAATTGTTAATTAACATGATAATACCGCATGTTTCAGTTTTACAGGACTGTCCAATAATCTTTTACCGTCATATTTGGTAACTACTTAACGTTATGCCTAAGGACTACCTCTGTTCCTTTGCTCTAGTCTTTGCCGCCAGTCTATCGGGCTGTGGTGAGTCATATCCATCGGAAGCGCGGCGCTACAGCGAAGTCGTGCAGGGCGTTCTGATAGCCGAAAGCATTTGCTTGAACGTTCAGGACTGCACGCGAAAGCAGGTGGTGTTTTGGGAGGGTGGAAATCCGTGGCTTCCCGGGTACAACATGGCCTTTGTCTCGCTGTACGAAACGAAAGACGCAGCACTCGTCGATACCGTCGTTGCGAGACTAAAACAAGTGAAGAGCGAGAGCGCAATGCCTGCAGTCAAGTTGACCGCCTACAGTTCTTCACACTCCCAGTCGAAGGTCACGTTCCGAGAGGTAACTATTAAATGACCCGCAACCGGTGTAGGCATAACCCGGCGATCGACCGCGCTCCCTTCGGTCGCTGGACGCTGCGCGATAAAGCCGCGCAGCGCCGGTCAGCTCCACGTTAGACATTATGAAAATTCCCGCTCTGCGCGTTGAAGTAAATGGCGAGCTAGTCGCAATCGCCGGTGCTGAAGATCTTTCTATTTTGACCGGCCAGGTTGGCTTTGGCGCAGGCAAAGATCGAGCAATAAATGTGGGCCAAGTAGTGTTCAGCGTAATGGGGCTTGCCGTTCACGGTCCGCAGCCTCGCCAGCTCACTTGGGGCAGCGATGTTCATTTAAAGCTTGGCGACCGCGTTACCTTTGAGATCACGGAAATTGAGCAACCAAGTCCGCCTCAAACGGTTGTACGCACGCCAAGCTCCGCTGAACTTGCAGCCGCAGCCGTCGCAGAAAAGAAACAAAAGCGCCAAGGAAAACAAAATGTCTAACTGACCGGTCGGGGAGATAGGTAACAAATAAGTCTGGGGACATGGGTAACAGACTCTTTGCTACCAAGTGACATTCCCGGGCTTGAGCCGGGAAGCGTGGCTGGGGGGCAACGCAGCGTAGCGTAGTTGGCGCCCAGCCACG
>JACRPA010000008.1 GCA_016214145.1 Rhodocyclales bacterium | reverse complement strand
GGACGGCGACTTCGGCATCGATCTGATCAATGCCCCCGTCCCCGTCGACTACACCCGCACCATCCAGGGCGATCGCGAGTGGCAGGTGTTCTACGCCCCGGCCGAGCTGGAAGAGGGCGCCTCGCCGCTGCCCTCCGGCGGGCCGATGCTGCCCGGAGCCGAGTGGACCGTCACGGTCAACCACCCCGTCAATCCGCAGAATCCAGACTGGGCCAACTGGCGCATCGACCAGGCCGACACGGAGCTGGTGGGCGAATACGAATACTGGGGCTGGACCGTCAGGGAATACCGCTATCTCTCGGCCACCTGGGCCTACAACCAGACCGACGATCTCGGCAACCCCATCACTACCGACCAGGTCGTGGCCCAGGGCGACCGCCTGCGCGGCGGCCACAACTTTCTTTTTGGCCAGGGCGGCGACGATATCCTCTACGCCAACCAGGAGACCGACCCCGCCGCCGCCCTCACCCAGGGACAAAGTCAGTCCCCGCAGGACGGCGAGAGCAGCTGGCTCGACGGCGGCGAGGGCGACGACCGGCTGACGGGGGATGCCGGCGCCGACGTCCTGCTCGGCGGCGCCGGGGGCGACCTCATCCTCGGCGGGGGCGGAAACGACCACCTGGCGGGCGACGAGGAGGGACACCTGGTTCCCTACTACCTGCACAGTGTTTCCTACCATGCGTGGCACTACACGAACACGCTGTCGAATGGGGCGACCCTGTACTGGTACCGGTACGACGCGTTCAACGACGTGATGATCCGCCCCGGCGGCGACGACGCGCTCTACGGCGGGGCGGGAGAGGACTGGCTCCTCGGCCAGGGCGGCGACGACTACCTGGACGGCGGGGCGGATGCCGACGTCGTCTTCGGCGACGAGGGCGACGACACGATTCTCGGGGGCGCGGGCGACGACTTGCTGAGCGGGGACACCTTCGACAACGCCGGCGACCCGGACAGCCCTGGCCTGCCCGGCAGCCTGCACGGCCAGGACTACCTCGAAGGCGGCGCCGGCAACGACCGCATCGCCGGCAACGGCGGCGACGACGTCCTGTACGGCGACGAAGGCGACGACGTCATCAACGGCGACGACGTTGTCACTTCGGCGCAATACCACGGCGACGACTACATCGACGGCGGCGCCGGCGCCGACTCGCTCGTCGGCGCGGGCGGCAACGACGAGATATACGGCGGCGAGGGTGACGACGCCATCGCCGGGGACGGCGAAGGCATCGCCGCCGGGTTCCAGGGCAACGACTGGCTCGATGGCGGCGCCGGCAACGACTACCTGCGCGGCTACGGCGGCAACGACACCCTGATCGGCGGCAGCGGCAACGACGAATTGCACGGCGAGGCGGGCGACGATTCAATCGATGGCGGCGATGGAAACGACTTGGCCTTCGGCGAAGCCGGCAACGACCGGATGGCCGGCGGCGCCGGCAACGACGCCCTGGGCGGGGGCGCGGGCGACGACGCGATCGACGGCGGCGAGGGCGACGACATCCTGGTCGGGGATGCGGGCAACGACCAACTGTACGGCGGCGCCGGCAACGACCAGTTGAGCGGCGGCGAGGGCAACGACGTGCTCGCCGGGGGCGCCGGCACGGACATTCTCGACGGCGGCCTGGGCGACGACACCTATGTCATCGATGCGCAAGACCTGCTCGCCGCGCCCGGCAGCGTCATCACCGGCATCCAGGATGCCGGCGGCGCCAACAGCCTGATCCTCGAAGGCATGGATCTCGGCGGGGTGTCCGTCAGCCAGTCCGCCAGCGGCAACGACCTGGTGATCGACCTGGCGGATGGCAGCCGGGTCACGATCAACAACGGCGCGGCCGGCGCCATTCAAAGCTACGGCCTGGGCGACGGCACGCTCCTCACGCCCGTGGAATTCCTCGAAGCCACCGCAGCGGACAGCCTCGACCTGAACATCGACGGCAACAACGCGCTCCTGGCCGGCGGCCGCGGCGACGACCATATCCGGGTGAACGGCTCGGGCAACACCATCGCCGGCGGCAAGGGCAACGACCTGATCGAGGTCGGCGGCGCGAACAACGTCATCGACTACCGGTTGGGCGACGGCGTCGATACGGTGCGCAACCTCGCTGCGACGGGCACCGCCATTCGTTTCGGCGCCGGCATCACTCCAACCGACCTCCGCCTGCGCCTCGATGGCGGCGATCTGGTCATCGGCATCGGGGATGGGACGGACGGTGCCATCCGCCTGCCCGGCTTCGACCGGGAACGGCCCCACGATCATCCGCCGATCAGCGCGCTGCGCTTCGGCGATGGCAGCGTGATGACTTATGACGAACTGCTGGCCCTCGGGCTGGAAATCGCCGGCACGGCCGGCGACGACGCGATGCAAGGCACGGGCCTGAACGACAGGCTGCTGGGATTGGCTGGGAACGATGTACTGAATGGTGCGGCTGGCGAGGATACGTTGATCGGGGCGGAGGGCGACGACGTGCTCAACGGCGGCACCGGCAGTGATGTCCTGATGGGCGGAGAGGGGTTGGATACCTACGAATTCAATGCCGGTTCGGGTAACGACATCCTGATCGATGCCGGGGGAGGGCGCATCGAGCTGGGCATGGGTATTGCTCTGTCAAGCGTCGGCACCCAACGCGACGGGGCGAACCTGGTGCTGCATATGCCCAACGCGGCCGACAGCATCGTCATCCAGGGTTATTTCGACGCGCCGCAGCCTTGGGAGATCCAGGACACCTCGGGTGAGAGCGCCACGACGGATGAATTGCTGTCGGGTGCGTGGGCAAGCGGCCGGGATTGGCTGCGAACCCTGAAGGATGAATACGAGCAGTCCAGCAAGCTGGCGCTGGCGAATCAGTTCCTCGATCAAGGCTATGCGTATGTCAATGCCAGCGAATTGCGGCGGTACGTCGTCACCAACGCAACGGCAAGCTTCGTCAGTGGTGAGCAAACGCAAGTCAATGCGTATCGGTGGTTTGATGGCCGCGCCGCAACGGATACGCGAATCATTTCGCTCAACGACTGGCGTCCGTCGCAAGGCGCAATGGTCGATGATCGCCATGTGCGGCTCGACACCCAAACTGCCATGGTCTCGGGCAGCGCATCCTTTGGCGATATGTGGAGCGGCGCAGTGAACAACCAGTGGGAACAGAGATGGGTTGGAATGAGCTGGACGGCAACCAGCCTCTCCGCCGTGCAAACGGACCACTGGACGGCTACGAACTGGATTATGTCCGGAAGCACTGCCGTGGGAACCGTCACGTCCGACAATACGAGCCGGCATCAGTCGGGCAATGCGCGCGGGGGCATCACCGGCGTTCTGTCCGGGCCGCCTGCCGTCGTGCCGAACTCAGGCCAGCTTTTCCCGAGCGTGGGCAGAGCCGATTTCCTGAGCAGCGATGCCACCTATTCGTTCCAGATCGTCCGGGGCGACGACGGCGACAACGAGATCACGGGAGGTGGCCTGGTCGAGGCTGGGGCGGGAAACGATATCGTGGCGACGCGAGGCTTCATCGACGGCGGCGACGGTAACGACCGCCTTTACAACGGTGCGGTCATGTCAGGCGGGCACGGCGATGATTTGCTTTGGGGGTTCGATAATTCAAGCGAGGAGGCTTATGAAACCCACTGGTATTGTTTTGCCGGAATTGACCAAGGAGCCGATCTGGTAATCGATGAGGGGTGGATAGGCTATCAGGAAGGCCTTACCGAGAACTACTACACGGCGCTGGATCCCTTTTTCCGTGGCTTGGACGCAGACCACTGGGCAGCACGATATTTTCATGCCGGAGAATGGACGGTCGAAGCCTATGGGGAATGGAACCAATTCTTCGAAACCGAAGAGGACGCACTGGTTTCAGCCTCCTATGGGGGAGGAACGGTGCATTACGTGGAGGCTTTACCCGAGGCGCTGCAGATTCATGCCAATGATTACGCGGCGCTGGCTCCGCTGGTGCGGGCAGGGTATATCGCCGAGGATGTCGTCCAGTTCGGCCCGGGCATCGCACCCGAGGACTTGATCTTCTCCTGGGGCAATGTCCGTCTGGAAGGCAGCAATGTTTTCCACTTTACGCTGGATATCGCCTACGGCGCCGGAAGCGTCGCACGCGTGGTCGTGCCCAATGCCAATGATTTACTGGGGTGGGGCATCGAAAGCTTCCGCTTTGCCGACGGCCGCATGCTGACGATGGGCGAGATGATCGCCCTGGCGCCGCCGAAACCGACATACAACCTGATAGACGGAACGGACTGGAGTGACTCGCTGTGGGGGACGGATGTTTCCGACATGATTGCCGGTGGCGGGGATAGCGATCAGCTTTACGGTTTGGATGGTGACGATGTGCTGGACGGCGGGACAGGCGACGACACTTTGTACGGCGGCAACGGCGGCGACGACCTGGTCGGCGGCGAGGGCAACGATACGCTGGCCGGTCATGCCGGCAACGATACCTATCGGTTTGGCCGCGGCGGCGGCTTCGACACGATCATGCAGGATGGCGCCACACAGGGTGATGTCGATACGGTTCGCTTCGCCGACGACATCGCGCCCACGGATATTGTCGCCACTCGCGACGGCGACACGCTGACGCTCACCATCATGGATACGGGCGATGCGATTTCCATGGAGGGCTGGTTCAGTCAGGCCGGCAACCATGTGGATCAGGTCGGGTTTTCCGACGGCACGGTCTGGAACAGCGAGGCCCTGGAGGCGATGACGGCCCGCACGACGGGAACCGAGGCGGACGACGTGCTGTGGGGAACCTCGGGCGGTGACATCATGTCCGGGCTCGGCGGAGCGGATCTGATGTTTGGCGAAAGCGGCGGCGATTTGCTGAGCGGCGGAGAAGGTGATGACTCCCTGGTGGGTGGCGCCGGCGACGATGTCTATGTGTTCGGCCGCGGCGACGGTGTGGACAGTATTTACGATGGCGGGCTTCTGTCCGACATCGACACCCTGCGATTGGGCGATGGCATTGCGCCGGGCGACATCATAGTCACCCGGGATGATTACAGCCTGTACCTGAACATCCGCGGCACCCAGGACACGGCCATGCTGAGCTCCTGGTTCGAAGACGACACCGTGCGCATCGAGCGCGTCGAGTTCGCCGACGGCACGGTATGGGAGGGCGTCTCGCTGGAAGGCCGCATCGACACCAATGACGCGCCGGTCGTCGCGAACCCGCTGGCCGACCAGGCTGCCGTCGAAGACCGGCTCTTCAGTTGGACGGTTCCGGCCGATGCGTTTGCAGACCCCGACGCCGGCGATACCCTGACCTACGCCGCCACCCTGTCCGACGGCTCCGTCCTGCCGGACTGGCTGGTGTTCGATTCCGCCACGCTGGCTTTCAGCGGCACGCCGGGTTCGGGCGCTGCCGGCACGCTCTCCATCATCGTCACGGCGACCGATGCCGCCGGCGAATCGGCGAGCGACGCATTCACGCTCGACATCGCCAACCATATCGCCGGCACGGCGGGCAACGACCGCCTGACCGGCACGGCCGGGCGGGATGTCATCGAGGGCTTCGAGGGCAACGACGTGCTCAACGGCGCGGCGGGCGCCGATACGCTGATCGGCGGCCTGGGCAACGACACCTATTACGTCGATAACGCCGGCGATGCGGTGACGGAACTGCTGGATGAGGGCACGGACCGAATCATCTCCACGGTGAGCTGCGTGCTCGGCGACAACCTCGAGAACCTCACCCTGACGGGCACCGACGCCATCAGCGGCACGGGCAACGCATTGAACAACGTCATCGTCGGCAATGCCGCCGCGAACACCCTCGACGGCCAGGCCGGCGACGACCGCCTCACCGGCGGCGCCAGCGACGACGTGCTGCTCGGCGGCGAGGGCAACGACGTGTTGAACGGCTCGGGCGGCGCGGACGCCATGGCAGGCGGCCTCGGCAACGACACCTATTACGTCGACGCTGCCGGCGATACGGTGACGGAACTGGCCGACGAAGGCACCGACCGTGTGATCTCGACCATCAGCTACACGCTCGGCGACAACCTCGAGAACCTCACCCTGACGGGCACCGACGCCATCAGCGGCACGGGCAACGCGTTGAACAACGTCATCGTCGGCAACGCCGCCGCGAACACCCTCGACGGCCAGGCCGGCGACGACCGCCTGACCGGGGGCGATGCCGACGACGTCCTGCTCGGCGGCGAGGGCAACGACGTGTTGAACGGCTCGGGCGGCGCGGACGCCATGGCAGGCGGCCTCGGCAACGACAGCTACTACGTCGACGCTGCCGGCGATACGGTGACGGAACTGGCCGACGAGGGCACCGACCGGGTGATTTCCACTATCGACTACACGCTGGGCGACAACGTCGAGAACCTCACCCTGACGGGCACCGAAGCCATCAGCGGCACGGGCAACGCGTTGAACAACGTCATCGTCGGCAACGCCGCCGCGAACACCCTCGACGGCCAGGCTGGCGACGACCGCCTCACCGGCGGCGCCAGCGACGACGTGCTGCTCGGCGGCGAGGGCAACGACGTGCTCAACGGTGCCACCGGCGCGGACGCCATGGCGGGCGGTCTCGGCAACGATACCTATTACGTGGACGATGCCGGGGATCTCGTCACCGAAGCGGCGGGCGAGGGCACGGATCGCGTCATCGCGACGGTGACTTATCTGCTGGCCGACAACGCGGAGAACCTGACATTGTCCGGAACGGATGCCATCAACGGCACGGGCAACGCACTCGACAACGCGCTGGCGGGCAATGCCGGCATCAATTACCTCAACGGCGGCGCCGGCAACGACGTGCTCAATGGCGGCGCCGGGCTGGACTTCCTGGAAGGGGGCGAGGGGAACGATCGTCTTGCGGATGCCGACGGAGCTTTTTACAACGGCGGCGCCGGCAGCGACACGATCGCCGCGAGCGGCGCCGGCGATTTCCTCATCGGCGGCGCCGGCAACGATTCCCTCAACACCGGCACGGGCGCCGACGTCATCGCCTTCAACCGCGGCGACGGACAGGACACGGTCGCCGCCAGCGCGGGAGCGGACAACACGCTCTCGCTGGGCGGCGGCATCGCCTATGCGGACCTCAGCTTCAGGCGGAGCGGCAACCACCTCATCCTCGACATCGGCGCGTCCGATCGCATCACCCTTTCGAACTGGTACGCCAATGCCGCCAACCGCAGCGTGCTGTCCCTCCAGATGATCGCCGAAGCCATGGCGGATTTCGACGCCAATGGTTCCGATCCGCTGTGCGACGACAGGATCGAGACCTTCGATTTCGCCGGGCTGGCGAACGCCTTCGATGCCGCGCGGGCGGCCGACAAGAGCCTCACCTCGTGGGCGCTGAGCAACGCCCTGCTCGATTTCCATCTCTCCGGCAGCGACGATGCGGCCCTCGGCGGCGATCTGGCCTGGCAGTACGGCCGCCACGGCAATCTCGCCGATGTCGGCCTGACCGGCGCGCAGAACGTGCTCGGCAGCGCCCGGTTCGGCGTCCAGGCGCAGACCCTGCAGCCGCTGGCCGGGCTGCAGGAGGGCGCTGTGAGGCTGGGCTGATCCGGATGGATCGCCCCGTCCAGCCTTTACGCTTGACGTACAACATAAAGAAACTTATGATTTTCAGATGATCAAGTCGTTCGCGTGCAAGCACACCGAGGCGCTCTACAACGGTAAACGGGTGAGGCGATTCGAGGCATTTGCGGCACAGGCGGAGAGACGACTGGAAATTCTCGATAATGCCAGGACGATTTACGACCTGATGAATCTGCCGAGCAATCGCTTCGAGGCGCTTTCGGGCAACCGGCTGGGGCAATGCAGCATCCGCATCAACCAGCAGTGGCGAATTTGCTTCGAGTGGAAGGACGGCGATGTCCTGAGCGTCGAGATCACCGATTACCATTGAGGAGGCCATCATGGCGAACAAGATGCGTGCAGTCCATCCCGGCGAAGTGCTCAAGGAAGAGCTTGAGGCGCTGGCCCTTTCGGCCAATGTTTTTGCCAAGGCGCTCGGCGTGCCGACCAACCGGATCACCGGGATACTGAAGGAGCAGCGGTCGGTTACCGCCGACACGGCGCTGCGGCTGGCGCGCTATTTCGGAACGTCGCCGGACTTCTGGATGAACCTGCAGACGAGCTACGACGTAAAAATAGCACGCGCGGCGGTTGGCAAGGACATTGAACGGACCGTCAAGCCCGGGCCGCTCAAGCTCGCTGCATGATGCGCCTGTCCGACAGACTCGCCCTGCCGCAGGCGGATGCGCACGACTTCTCCCCGCCGCTGATCCGCCTGCAGGAAGCGCCGCCTTCGCCGCTCGGGCGGCGCGTGCTGCAGGTCCTCTTCGCGCTGCTCGTCGCGCTCCTGCTCTGGTCGGCGATCGGCCGGCTCGACATCGTCGCCGTGGCCGAGGGCAAGCTGGTGCCGCAGAGCTTCCTCAAGATCGTCCAGCCGGCCGAGTCCGGCATCGTGCGCGAGATACTGGTGCGGGAAGGCCAGTCGGTCGCCGCGGGTCAGGTGCTGATGCGCATGGATGCCCTCGTTTCCGAGGCGGATCGCCGTACCCTGGAGGCTGACTTTTACCGGAAGACCCTGACGCTCGCCCGCATCGATGCGGAGCTGGGCCAGGCCGGGTTCAGGGCCGGGGCGGATGCCCCCGCCGGACTGGTGCGCGAAGTCGAGGCGCAGTACCGCGCCAACCGCGCCGCGCTGGAGGCCGCGCTGGCCGAGGAGCGCGCCCGGCTGGAGAAGGCGCGCCGCGAGATGGCGGTGGCGCAGCAGGGAAAGGCCAAACTGGCCGAGACGCTGCCGCATTACCGCGCCCAGGACGCCGCCTTCGAGAAGCTGTCGAAGGACGGCTATGCCGGCCCGCTGATGGCCTCCGACAAGAAACGCGAGCGCATCGAGAAGGAGCAGGAATTCGCCACCCAGGAGCATGTCATCGCCTCGGCGCAAGCGTCCATCGCCCAGTCGGAGAAGCGCCTGGCGCAGATCGCCGCCGATAATCGCCGTCAGCTCTTTGCCGAGCGCAACGAGATGCAGGGGCAGGTGGACAAGCTCGTGCAGGAGCGCGCCAAGCAGGCGCACCGGCAGGGCCTGCTCGAACTCAAGGCTTCGCAGGCCGGCGTGGTGAAGGACATCGCCACCCACACCGCCGGCACGGTGGTGCAGCCGGGCACGGTGCTGCTGACGCTGGTGCCGCAGGACGACATCCTGCGCGCCGAGGTGTGGGTGTCCAACCAGGACATCGGCTTCGTGCGCCAGGGCCAGCCGGTGAAGGTGAAGCTGGCCGCCTTTCCGTTCCAGAAGTACGGCATGGTGGACGGCACGGTGGAGCATGTCAGCGCCGACGCGGCCGACGGCAACACGCAGGGGCAGCAGAACGGCGGAACGGAGAAGGGCGCCCGGCCTGCGGCCCCGCTGGCCTACCGCGCGCTGGTGGCCCTGAAGGCCATGCAGCTCGATCAGGACAATGAACGCCTGCCGCTCACCGCCGGCATGCAGGCCTCGGCGGAGATCCTCCTCGGCACCCGCAGCGTGCTGGAGTATCTCCTCTCGCCCGTGCAGAAGGCGTGGCACGAGGCGGGACGGGAGCGGTAACGCATTGATGATTCATTGTAATTACAGATTATAAATACAATTGACAATCTGTAAAAACGGAGGGATCATGCCGGCATGATCCCTCGCCATGCCGAAGCAACGGCCCGCCGGCTCGCCGGTTTCTACCCGATCGTCGCCCTCACCGGCCCGCGCCAGGCGGGCAAGACCACGCTCGCCAAGGCTGTTTTTCCGGGTAAGCCCTATGTCAGCATGGAGGACCCTGACGCGCGCGACCTCGCGCTGGCCGATCCGCGCGGCTTTCTCGCCGAGTACCCCGATGGCGCGGTGCTCGATGAGGCGCAACGCTGTCCCGAACTCTTTTCCTATCTGCAGACTCTCGTCGATGGCGATCGGCGCATGGGACTGTTCGTCCTGACCGGATCGCAGCAGTTCGGCCTGCTGGCCGGCATCAGCCAGAGCCTGGCCGGACGGGTCGGACTGGTGCACCTGCTGCCCTTCTCTCTGGGAGAATTGGCAGAGGCGGGGCAGGCGCCCGATCTCGATACGCTGCTCTGGCAGGGGCTCTATCCGAGCATTTACGACCGGAACATCCCGCCCCACGTCTGGTATGCGGATTACGTGGCGACCTATGTCGAGCGCGATGTGCGACAGATGGTCAATGTGCGCGACCTGAATGCCTTCCGCCGCTTCGTGCGCATGTGTGCTGCGCGCACGGCGCAGCCGGTCAATTTTTCGACGCTTGCAGCGGACTGCGGCATCACCTACAACACGGCCAAGGCCTGGATCTCCATCCTGGAGGCGAGCTATCTGGTCATGTTGCTGCCGCCCCACCACCGCAATTTCGGCAAGCGTCTGAGCAAGACGCCGAAGCTGTATTTCTACGATCCTGGTCTGGCGGCCTGGCTGGCCGGGGTGGAATCGCCGAAGCAACTGGCGCTGGGATCGCTGCGAGGGCCGCTGTTCGAAACCTGGGTCGTTTCCGAGTTCGTCAAATACCGTTGCAATCGGGCGCTGACGCCGCAGCTATATTTCTGGCGCGACAGCAGCGGCCATGAGATCGACCTTCTGGTCGAGCGGGGAGAACGTCTGTTCCCCGTTGAAATCAAGGCCGGGCAAACGATTGCGGGAGACTGGTTCGGTACCTTGGGCAAGTTCGCCGGCTGGTCCGGGGAGGAAGGGGGCTGTCTCATCTACGGCGGCAACCGCCGTCAGAACCGCAATGGCATCGAGGTATTCGGCTGGCGGGACGTTGCCGCAGCGACCGAAAAGGCCATTGCCGGTTCGTGACGGACTTCACAGACTTTTTTTGCCGGTCCGCCTAGGATTCAATCCAGCAACCGTTCTTGCATGCCCCTCCCGGCTCAGGGAGTGCGGGCATGTCGGCATCGGAGGATTCCCAGGACCGCGCAACGTCTGTAAGCATGGCGGCCGGGCAGGCGGCGGCGGGGAACTCCGGTCAATGAAGGAAGCGACGCAGGCGCAAGAGCAGGGTTGCAGAAGGCGCGAGGGCGAAGGCTCCCGCGCCTTTTTTATTGCCTGATTTGGGTCTATGCTGAAACCGTATTACCCACGACAGGAGGAAACCATGAAGAACAAGCTCGTCGAAATCCTTTATTCTGGAAACTATCGCTCCGTTGGCATTGTCCTGCTGATGCTGGCCTCTGCCATTTTGTCCGCTTGTGCAGGCGGTCCGACCCATCCTGGCGGCGGAGGAGAGTAGCCTCAGTCAGTTCCGCATGAAGCCGCCCGCGCCGCGCGTTGCGCGGCCGGTGCGGGCTAGTCGGTTTTATCGTTTTTCTGCCAGCTTCCAACGTCGGGCGCGCTGGCGGGGTCGAACCACTTCAACTGGTCGTGCAGCTTCACCACCTCGCCGACGATGATGAGGGTCGGCGGCCTGAGCTGGGCGTCCTGCGCCAGTCCGGGGAGGGTGTCCAGCGTGCCGATCAGGACGCGCTGGCGGTTCGTCGTACCCTGCTGCACGATGGCGGCGGGGGTAGTGTCCGGCAGGCCGTGCGCGACGAGCTCCTTGCACAGCACCGGCAGGCCATGCAGGCCCATGTAGAAGACGATGGTCAGGTGCGGCCGCGCCAGGCCCGACCAGTCGAGGTTCATCGTGCCGTCCTTGAGGTGGCCGGTGACGAAGACGCAGGCCTGGGCGTAGTCGCGGTGGGTGAGCGGAATGCCCGAGTACGAGGCGACGCCCGCCGCGGCGGTGATGCCGGGCACCACCTCGAAGGAGATGCCGTTGGCGGAGAGCGTCTCGATCTCCTCGCCGCCGCGTCCGAAGATGAAGGGGTCGCCGCCCTTCAGGCGCAGCACGCGCTTGCCTTCCCTGGCCAGCTTCACCAGCAGGGCGTTGATCTCCTCCTGGCGCAGGGTATGGTCGTTGCGCTGCTTGCCGACGTAGATGCGGCTGGCGTCGCGCCGGCACAGATCGACGATGGCGGGCGAGACGAGGTTGTCATGCACGACGACATCGGCCTGCTGCATCAGCTTGAGCGCGCGGAAGGTGAGCAGATCGGGGTTGCCTGGACCGGCGCCGACGAGGTAGACCTCGCCGCGCGGCGGTTCGTCCTTCGCGGCGGCGAGCTGCTGCCCGAAAAGCCTTTCGGCTTCCGCGCCCTTGCCGGCCAGCACCAGGTCGGCGAAGCTGCCGCCGAGCGTCTTCTCCCAGAAGATGCGGCGCTGCGCGGGATTGGCGAAATGCTGCTTGACGCTGTCGCGCAGGTCGTGCGCCAGTTGCGCCAGGCGGCCGTAGGCGGCCGGGATCATTGTTTCCAGCTTCGCCCGCATCAGGCGCGCCAGCACCGGCGAGGCGCCGCCGGTCGACACCGCGACGATCATCGGCGAGCGGTCGACGATGGACGGGAAGATGAAGCTGCACAGCTCGGGCGAGTCGACGACGTTCACCGGCAGGTCGCGCGCCTTCGCCGCGCGCGAGACGGCGGCGTTCACCGCGTGGTCGTCGGTGGCGGCGATGACCACCGCGGCGCCGGCAAGATGTTCCCCGGCGAAGCGCGCCGCGATGTGCTCGATGCGGCCGGCGGCCTTTTCCGCGGCGAGGGTCTCGCCCAGATCCGGCGCGACGACGGCGACGCGCGCGCCGCAGCCGAGCAGCAGGCCGACCTTGCGCGCGGCGATGGCGCCGCCGCCGACGACGAGGCAGCGCGCGCCCTTGATGTTGAGGAAGATCGGCAGGAAATCCATGGAGTCGACGGTGGCAGCGACCGCTTCAGTGCACGGCCGCGTTCATGGCAAGACCTGATTAGCGACGATATTCAGCAACCATGTGGGAGCGGCGTCCTCGCCGCGATATTGGCTGCTGCAATCGCGGCGAGGACGCCGCTCCCACATCGGTGTTTCAAGTCCGAGCATGATTTGCTGAAGTATCGCTAATCAGGTGGCAAGATAAGGTAGGGTCGCATTATACCTGCCGCCGCCGTTCAATTCCCCGAGGAGCAGCCGCCCCGGCTGCCGCAGCCGCCGCAACTGGAGGGCGGGCAACTGCCCGCCGACTCGGTCTGCATGAAGACGAACTGCCAGTCGCCTGCTTCGACCTCGACGAAGTCCAGCAGCATGCCTTCCAGCAGGTCGCGGCTGGGCGGGGCGATGAGGACGGTGAGGCCCTCGCATTCGTAGGACAGGTCGTGCTCGCGCTCGTCGTCGAAGCCGAGGCCGAAGGTGAGCTGGCCGTCCTCCTCGATCTTGGCGGCGACGCGCAGGGCCATGCCGACGGCGTCGCTCTGCTGGGCGGAATCGAGGATGCGGGTGGCGGCGGCGGGGGTCAGGGTGAACATGTTTTTCCTTGGTTTATCGGTCCCGTCATTCCCGCGTCCCACAGGGATTTCCTTCGGGCAAAAGCGGGAATCCAGGAGGTTTAAAAAACTGGATCCCCGCTTTCGCGGGGATGACGGTAAAAGGCGTCATGCGGTTTTCTCCGCAAGGCACTGCCGGGCGAAGCCGACGAAGCGGGCGGCCCAGTTGCAGCTGCCGGCGCTGCGCAGGTGGGTGTAGGACGCGAGCAGATTCTTGTGGACGATGCCGTCGTGGCGGCCGTCGGCGCCGTGGCCGCGCTTCACGGCGTAGGCGAAGCGCGTCGCCGGGTCGAGGTTCTCCAGGCTGGAGTAATGGAATTCGTGCGCCGGAATCTCGTCGGGGTGGCTGCCTGCCGGCAGCCAGGGATGGGCGGCGGTGGGCGCCAGGCGCACGTAGCCGCGGCCGACCGGTTTCTCGTGCATGAGCACGTCGGCGGCGATCACGCCGGCCATTGCGCGTTTCTCGCCGCGCCACGTCAGGCTGCGGGCGAGGTACATGAGACCGCCGCACTCGGCGTAGGCCGGCAGGCCGGCTTCGATGGCGCTGCGCACCGATTCGCGCATGCCGCGGTTGGCCTCCAGTTCGCGCATGAAGCACTCCGGGAAGCCGCCGCCGAGGAAGAGGGCGTCCACCTCGGGCAAGGCCTTGTCGGCGATGGGGCTGAAGAACACCAGCTCGGCGCCGGCCTGCCGGAGGGCGTCGAGGTCGTCGGCGTAGTAGAAGCCGAAGGCCGGGTCGCGGGCGATGCCGACGACCAGAGGAAGTCCCTGTGGGACGCGCAATGTCGGTTGTTCAGCCGCTGCGGCCGCCGCAATGGCGGGCCGCAGCGGCTTGTCCGTCGCCGTCACCTGCAGCAGGCGCTCGATGTCCACCTGCCCGGACACCGTTTTGGCGATGGCCGCGATGCGCGCTTCGGCGGCGGCGGCCTCGTTGGCGGGCATCAGGCCGAGGTGGCGCTCGACGATGGCCAGCTCCGGGTTCTCCAGCACGGCGCCGAGCACCGGCACGTCGGTGTAGTGCTCGATGACCGCGCGCAGCTTGGCCTCGTGGCGCGTGCCGCCGAGTCGGTTGAGGATGACGCCGGCGATGCGGATGTTGCGGTCGAAGGCCTGGTAGCCGAGGATCAGCGGCGCGATGCCGCGCGTCATGCCGCGCGCGTCGAGCACCAGCACCACGGGCAGGCCGAGCAGCTCGGCCAGCGCGGCGTTGCTGTTGCTGCCGGCGAGGTCGAGCCCGTCGTAGAGTCCCTTGTTGCCCTCGACGAGGGCGACGTCGGCATTCGCGCCGTAACGGGAGAAGCTGTCGAGGATTTCTTCGTAGGGCTGCAGGTAGAAATCCAGGTTGCGGCAGGGCCGGCCGCCGGCCAGGCCGAGCCAGATCGGGTCGATGTAGTCCGGCCCCTTCTTGAAGGTCTGCACCGTCAGGCCGCGGCCGCGCAGGGCGGCGGCCAGGCCGAGGCTGATGGTCGTCTTGCCGGAGGACTTGTGCGCGGCGGAGATGAGGAAGCGGTGCATGGAAAGCGCGCAGCAGAACGCCGCGCGTCAGGACTTACTTGGCGTGGTGCGGATCGATTGCCGCGTCGTCCATGTTCTCGGGCAGGAAACGCAGCACCTTGACGCCCACCGCCACGGCGGCAAGCGCCAGAGCGACGCCGCCCATGCCGAGGAAGGTCTCGGGCAGACTGGGAGCATAGCCGTTGATCTTGCCGTCGAAAAAGCTGCTTGAGACTTCATAACCCGGGAAGATCGACAGGGGGTAAGCCTGGGCGCCGATGATGGTGACGAACATCTGCGCAAGGCCGCCGGCGACGATCAGCAGGCAGGCCGCAACCAGCCAGCCGCGCGACTTCGACAGTAGTGGATGGAACAGGATGACGAGCGGCGCAACGCCGCCGACCAGCACCTGGCCGAGCCAGAACAGCGTGGTGTGGATGCCGCCGTCGAGCAGGATGAAGCGCTCGATGCCGTGGAATTTGGTGACATAGAGCTTGGTCAGGTGGAACACCGCGGTGAAGTAGAGCGAGGCGGCGACGAAGGTGCCGAGCAGGTTCTTCAGCCGGCCGACGATGGCGTCGCCCAGCGGGCGGCCGTCCAGGCGGCAGGCGGCCATCAGCACGATCAGGAAGATCGCCGTGCCGTAGGCGAAGGAGAAGACGATGAACATGGGCGCCAGCAGGGCCGAGTCGTAGGCTTCGCGCGCCACCAGGAAGCCGAAGATGGAGCCGGTGCCGGTGGTGAGCGACAGGCGCCAGATGAAGGCGGCGAGTCCGGCCGGCTTGGAATAGCGGTTCATGCGCCGCTCCATCATCGTCCACAGATACGCCGCCACGATGGCGAAGAAGCCGGTGTAGAGGATGACGTTGAGGGCGAAGATCGACTTGAAGTTGTAGTAGGTCATCGCCACGATGAGGCGGTCCGACCGGCCCAGGTCGAGCATCAGCACCGTCAGGCCGCCGAGCAGAAGTGCAAAGGCGAGCAGGCCGGAGAGCGGGGCCAGCGGCTTGTACTCTGCCTTGCCGAAGACGGAAGCGGTGGAGGCGACGTTGAGCGCACCCGAGGCGGCGACGATGAGGAACACGGCGAAGACGTGCGGCATGCCCCAGACGATCTGGTTGTCCATGCCGGTGACCACGTGGCCGCTGTGCTCCATGTAGAGGAAGGCGCCGGCGCCCAGGGCGAGGAACGCGCCGAGCAGGGCGAGCAGGGCATAGAAGCCGCCGCGGTTGTCGAGTGCGCGATAAACGACGTTCACCATTTTCAAATCCCCTGGTAACGGACGCCGGTGTCGAGCCGGAGATCGGCGCGCACTTGCGTAGTAGCGACTTCCTTGATGCGTTTCGAGATGTCGCTCGCCGGGTCGTTCAGGTCGCCGAAGAGCATGGCGTTGTGGCCGGCTGCGGCGCAGGCCTCGACGCAGGCCGGCTTGCCGCCACGGTCGACGCGGTGCACGCACAGCGTGCAGCCCTCGACGCAGCCCTGGCCGCGTGGCACTTCCGGGTTCTGGTCGGTGTGCGGCTCGTGCACGAAGGAGCGCGCCTTGTAGGGGCAGGCCATCATGCAGTAGCGGCAGCCGATGCAGATGTGGCGGTCGACCAGCACGATGCCGTCGGCGCGCTTGAACGAGGCGCCGGTCGGGCAGACGTCCACGCAGGGCGGGTTGGCGCAGTGCTGGCACATCATCGGCAGCGAGAGGGCGCGGCCGGTCTTGAGGTCCTTCAGGTCGATCTTGCGGATCCACTGCGCGTCGGTGCGCGGCTTCTTCACCTCGCCGAGGCCGTTTTCCTTGCCGCAGGCGCTGACGCAGTCGGTGCAGCCGGTCTGGCAGCGCGTGGTGTCGATGAGCATGCCCCAGCGCACCTTGGCGGTGACGCCCTCGGCGTCGGGCTTGGCGGCGGCGATCTCGATCAGGTTGATGCCGGGGGCCAACGCGATGCCGCCGAGGGTGGCTGCGGAAATCGCCATGAAGCCGCGGCGGCTGATGCCGTTGTTGTCGCTCATGGCTTCGCCTCCTTGGCGGGTTCCTGGCCGCCCCGGCCGCGCTGCATGGCGTCGAGCAGATCGCGCGTCGACGGGCCGGCCTGGCTCTGCATGGCCGGCTTCGCCTTGGGCTGGTGGCAGTCCCAGCAGTCGAGCTTCACCGCCGCGTAGTCATGGCAGCTCTGGCAGAAGCCGCTGTCGCCGGTGACGCTGCCGGTCTTCCGGCTGGCGTGGCAGGAAATGCATTCGTTCAGGCTGTGCGGCTTCGTGCGGATGCCTTCGTGCATGGTCTTGTCGCGCTGGTGCTTGAGCAGCTTCATGTGGTCGCGCCGCATGACGTCCTTCGGTTCGACGCACTGGCCGGGCTTCTCGATGGCGATGGCCGGCAGCGGCGTGCGGCCTGGCTCCGCCGCGTTGGCCGCGGCAAAAGTCAGTCCCGCCAGCACGGCGAGACCGAGGGTGCGGAGGATGCGGTGGCTCATGGTTTTCTCCTCACGCCTCACCCCTCACGCCTCACTCCCCCAACCCCATCTGGATGTAGCCGGTCGGGCAGACGTCGGCGCAGATGTGGCAGCCGATGCACTTCGAGTAGTCGGTCGTCACATAGCGGCCGGTGGTCGCCTCGGTCTTCTTGACGCGGGACACCGCCGTCTGCGGGCAGTACACCACGCAGTTGTCGCACTCGAAGCACTGGCCGCAGCTCATGCAGCGCTTGGCTTCGGCGATGGCCTGCTTCTCGTCGAGCGGATCGAGGCGCTCCTGGAAGTTGCCCAGGGCGGATTCCTTGGAGAGCGTGATGACGTTGCGGATGTGGCGCGGCGTGTAGCTGAAATGGCCGAGGAACAGCTCCTTGTGCGTGATGACGTAGCGGTCGGAGCGGTTGTCGAAGTTGTGCACGGCGACGTTGGCGCTGTCGGTGCCGCGCAGCGGCTCGTGAATCTCCTTCGGCGCCGTGCCCTTTTCCACCAGCTTGCGCTGCATGTCCCAGTAGTGCACGTCGATCTTGGCGCGCTTCTCCTGCTCTTCGCCGCGCAGGAAGCGGTCGATGCCCTCGGCGGCGATCCAGCCGTGGCCGATGGCGGTGGTGAGCAGATGCGGGCGGATGACGTCGCCGCCGGTGAACACGCCCGGCTTGCCCTGCACCTGGTAGTTCTTGTCGGCGGCGATGCTGCCCTTGCCGGAATCGAATTCCTCGAGGCCGCTGAAATCCACGGACTGGCCGATGGCCGAGACGATGAGGTCGGCCTGGATGTCCTGCTCGGTGCCCTCGATCATCTTGATCTCGAGCTTCGGGCCGACGAACTTGGCTTCGCACTGCGCCACGCGCAGCGCCGTGGCGCGGCCGTCCGCGCCGCGCACCACGCCGACCGGCGCCCAGCCGCCGCGGATGTCGATGCCTTCCGCCCTGGCCTGCTCGATCTCGTGCTTGTTGGCCTGCATCTTGTCGACGCCGAACACCGAGGTCAGCGTCACCTCGGCGCCCTGGCGGGCGGAAATCTCGGCCACGTCGTGGGCGGCGCGGCCGCCGATGACGTTCTCGGCATAGTCGGTGGGCTTCGGGTTGTCGATGGCGCCGAGGCGGCGCGCCACCGTGGCGACGTCGATCGAGGTGTCGCCGCCGCCGACCACCACCACGCGCTTGCCGACGTGGCGCATGCGGCCGTCGTTGAAGGCGCGCAGGAAGGAGGTCGCCGTCACCACGTTGGGCGCGTCGTTGCCGTCGCAGGGCAGGGCGCGGCCGCCCTGGGCGCCGAGGCCGAGGAACACCGCGTCGAACTGCTTGCGGATCTCTTCCATGGTGATGTCGCTGCCGATGCGCGTCTTCAGGCGCGTCGCCACGCCCAGGTCGAGGATGCGCTGGATCTCGGCGTCGAGGACCTCGCGCGGCGTGCGGAAGCCGGGGATGCCGTAGCGCATCATGCCGCCGAGGAATTCATGCTCGTCGAAAATCGTCACGGCGTGGCCCATGCGCGCCAGCTGGTAGGCGACGGAGAGGCCGGCCGGGCCGCCGCCGATGACCGCCACCTTCTTGCCGGTCTTCGTCGCGGGGGCGGCGAACTTCAGATTGTTCTGGATGGCGTACTCGCCGAGGAAGTGCTCGACGGAGTTGATGCCGACGTGGTCCTCCAGCGCATTGCGGTTGCAGCCGGTCTCGCAGGGCGCCGGGCAGACGCGGCCCATCACCGAGGGGAAGGGATTGGCTTCCGTCAGGCGGCGCCAGGCGTATTCCTGCCACGGCATGACCGGCTTGCCGTCGGCGCCGACCGGCGGCTTCTCGACGCCGCGCACGATGTTCAGGTAGCCGCGGATGTCCTCGCCGGATGGGCAGCTGCCCTGGCAGGGCGGCGTCGACTGGATGTAGGTCGGGCACTTGTAGGAGTGGCTGGCCTGGAAAATGTATTTGTTCAGGGGCCCGAGCTTGCTGTCGCCTTCCTTGTAGCGGCGGAAGTTCAGTTGCTGGGCATCGGATTTTTCATTGGTGACCGACATGGTTGTCTCCTGGATAACTCGCTATTTGTCGCCGAGCCGGATGGCCGTGCTGACGAGCTGGTGCACGCCGCCGACCATGCCGCGGTTGAACTTGTAGTAGGGCAGGACCTTGGTGAATTGCGCCTTGCAGATGGCGCAGATGGTCGCCATGAAATTCACGCCCTGCTGATCCACCACCTGCTTGAGCGCCTCCATGCGCGGCAGGGCGCCCTTGACGCGCAACTCGATCAGCTCGTCGGTGAGCAGGCCGCCGCCGCCGCCGCAGCAGAAGGTCGCCTCGCGCGTGGTGCCGGGGGCCATCTCGACGTACTTGTTGGCCACGGCGCGGATGATGTTGCGCGGGATCTCGAACTGGCCGCCGGGGGCGTCGCCCATGCGCGAGGCGCGCGCCACGTTGCAGGAGTCGTGGAAGGTGACGATGCGGTGGTCGTTGGCGTCCTTGTCGAATTTCAGGGCGCCGCGCTGGATCAGGTCCCAGGTCACCTCGCAGATGTGCGCCGGCTGCTTGTAGCGGTGGTCGAGCTGGCTCTGCAGCTGCACCGCGAAGGGGTCGTTGCCGCCGGCGCCGATGCCGGTGAGGGTGTTCCAGAAGCTGTAGGCGACGCGCCAGGCGTGGCCGCATTCGCCGACGACGATGCGCTTGACGCCCAGTTCCAGCGCCGCCTCGCGGATGCGCATCGCAATTTTGCGCAGTTGGTCGTAGTTGCCGATGAACATGCCGAAGTTGCCGGCCTCCGAGGCCTTCGAGGACAGCGTCCAGGAAATACCGGCGGCGTGGAACACCTTGCCGTAGCCAATCAGGCTGTCGATGTGCGGCTCGGCGAAGAAGTCGGCCGAGGGGGTCACCAGCAGGACTTCGGCGCCCTGCACGTCCATCGGGAATTTGACGTCGACGCCGGTGTCCTCCTTGACGTCCTCTTCCAGGCCTTCGAGTGTGTTCGCCAGCGCCGGCCCGGGCAGGCCGAGGTTGTTGCCGATCTTGTGCACCTTGCCGATGATCTCGTTCGAGTACTTCTGGCCGTAGCCGATCGAATCGAGGATCTCGCGGCCGGCCATGGTGATCTCGGCGGTGTCGATGCCGTAGGGGCAGAACACCGAGCAGCGGCGGCACTCGGAGCACTGGTTGTAGTACTTGTACCAGTCGTCGAGGACGTCGCGCGTGAGTTCCGTCGCGCCGACCAGTTTGGGGAACAGCTTGCCGGCCAGGGTGAAGTGGCGGCGGTAGACGCCGCGCATCAGGTCCTGGCGCGCCACCGGCATGTTCTTCGGGTCGCCGGTGCCGAGGAAGTAGTGGCACTTGTCGGTGCAGGCGCCGCAATGCACGCAGGCATCCAGGTAGACCTTCAGCGAGCGGTACTTCTTCAGCAGATCGCCCATCTTGTCGATGGCCTTGCTTTCCCAGTCCGGCACCAGTTCGCCGGGGAAGCCGAGGGCTTCGTTGATCTTCTCGGCGGCGACATAGGGCTTGCTCTCCGCCATGGCGTCCCGCTGCAGCGCCGGGATGGCGGGGAAGTCCTTCATTTCAGGGGTGGTGAATTCGGCGGCGGCCATGGGTCAAATACCAAAGTCTTTAACCACAGAGGGCACAGAGAACACAGAGAAAACCATGAATTCTCCGTGAATTTCTCTGTGTTCTCTGTGTGCTCTGTGGTTCATGCTTTTGACTTTTCCATCTCGGCTGCCCAGGGCGCCAGGTGGCGCTGTTCGCGCGGGTTGTCGGCCTGGTTGCGGCTGGGCGAGAAGAACACGCCCGGCGCATGCAGCAGCTTGCTGAAGGGGAAGACGATCATCAGCAGCGCCACCAGCGTGAGATGCACGTAGAGGCCCGGGTGCGAGGGCAGCGGCTGCACGTCGAAGCGCATCAGGCCGAGGAAGAAGGCCTTCACGGCGACGATGTCGGTGTGCATGAGGAACTTCATGGCCAGGCCGGAGAGCCCGATGCCGGCGAGGAGCGCCAGCATGAGGTGGTCCGACGGCGTCGAGATGTAGCGGATGCGCTCGACCAGGAAGCGGCGGCCCCACAGTCCGGCGAGGCCGACCACCATGGCGAAGCCGGCGTAGAGGCCGAAGGGCTGCACCCAGCCGACCCAGAACCATACCGGCTCGGTGAAGTAGCGCAGGTGGCGCAGCAGCACCAGCAGCAGCGCGCCGTGGAAGAGGATGCCGAAGGCCCAGATCCACAGGTTGGACTTGAACAGGCTCTCGAACAGCGCCACCTCGCGCAGCATGCGCAGCGCCACGCCGCCGGCGCCGGTTGGCGCCGGGGTGGTGGGGATCTTCAGCGGCGCCGGCGTGCGGGCATAGTCCACGATCTTGACCGCCAGGCCGACGACGAGGATCGCGGTGGCCGCATAGAAGAGGACTGCGAAGAAGATCGTGGCTGCGCTCATGGGCGGAGGCTGTCCGGGCGTGTTGGGCGATCCACCCCCCCGTCATTCCCGCGGAAGCGGGAATCCATGCGGCTTACTGGGTCCCCGCGTTCGCGGGGACGACGGGAAGGGGGCGTGTCTGTTCTCAAACGCAGCCGGTCGGCTTGGGCAGGCCGGCGATCTTGCACGCCTGCTTGGCCGGGCCGTAGGGGAACAGTTCGTACAGGTACTGGCTGTTGCCCTTGTCGGCGCCCAGCTTCTTGCCGATGGCCTTGGTCAGCACGCGCACGGCTGGGGCGATCTGGAACTCGTTGTAGTACTCGCGCAGGAAATTCACGACTTCCCAGTGCTGGTCGGTCATGTTGACGTTCTCCTGCTCGGCGAGGATCTTGGCGACGTCCTCGTTCCACTCGTTGAGGTCGACCAGGTAGCCTTCCTCGTCCGTCTCGTAGCTCTTGCCGTTGATTTCGATAGCCATGGTGTGTCTCCTAATGAAAACTGTTACAGCCAGGATTGGCAGGTGGTGTGTTCGGTGACGAGATCGACGAAGCCGCCGTAATCGACCGGAGTGACGCCGTCCAGGACGCGATCGGCCACGCCGCGCGCTTCCATGTCGGCTTGCAGCGCATAGACCTTCAACTGGCCCATGGCCTGCGTGAGCTTGCCGGCGGCGGCATTGCCGGTCGTCGCGGCATACACGCCGTCCTCGATGAGGAGCAGCGCGCCGCCCGGCTGGGCCGTGGCGAGGCAGGTGTCGAGCGAGGGCCGGTCAAGCGGCGATTTGTTCACGATATGCAGCATATGGGTTCCCCTCAGAAGCTCAGGACGATGTCCTGGGTTTCCATCAGCTTGCCGATTTCGGCGCGGCTCATGATCTCGACCGGCACGACCATGTCCTCGGCGGTGAGGCCGCGCGCCTCCAGCGCCTCTTTCTCGACGTAGAGCTTGTTGACGTCGTAGTCGTCCAGGGCGCGGTAGGTCGGCTGGAAGTTCTTCACCTCGATGCCCTTGGTGTTGAAGCCCTTCTTCAGCTGGTACACGCCGTCGTCCATGAAGGCCAGGCTGACGTCCTGGTCGAAGGCGGCGGCGATCAGCACCACCTCCAGCGACTCCAGCGCGTAGATCGTGCCGTGCGGCGCCTTGCGGTTCACGTACATGAATTTCTTGATCTGTCCTTCGCTCATCGCTCAGTCTCCGAATGTCACGTAGCGATCGGACTGGATGCCGGACTCGATCAACTGGCCGAGGCCGGAGATGCGGAAGCCGGGCGCCAGGTTCTCGTCCTTGATGCCGCGCCGCAGCGCCGCCGCCACGCACACCACCAGGTCGATGTTGTGGTCCTGGGCCAGCTTGGTCCAGCGGTTGACGACGTGGCGGTCGTCCTGCGGCGGCTCGGTCAGGCGCGACGAGTTGTTCACGCCGTCGTGGTAGAAGAACACCCGGCTGACCTGGTGTCCCTTCTCGATGGCGGCGCGGGCGAACAGGTAGGCGCTCTCCGTCGCCTGGTGCGTGTATGGGCCTTCGTTGATGAGAATGCCGATATTCATGGATTCACCCGGTCAGAAGCGGATATGGGTGGAGGCGTTCAGGTTGGAACGCGAGCCGCGCCAGTCGTCGATCAGATACTTGGTGAAGGGCAGGCCGGTCTTTTCGAAGAAGCGCGGCCAGCCGATGCGGTCGATCCAGTCGGCGATGCGCTCCCAGGGACGGGCGTCTTCCTTGTACACGCGCAGGATGTTCTTCACCACGGCGGCCACTTCCGGCCAGCGCGGGGCGTTGTTGGGCAGGCCGGCCGCGACCATCTTCATGAACTGCGGCTTGATGCGGGCGTTGGAGTTCTTGCCGCCGACCCAGATGGCCAGCTTGGAATGCTCCGGATCGTTGATCTGCATGGGCGGGCAGGGCGGGAAGCAGGCGCCGCAGCAGATGCATTTCTTCTCGTCGACTTCCAGCGACGGCTTGCCGTTCACCAGCGCCGGGCGGATGGCCGCCACCGGGCAGCGCGCGACGACGGCCGGGCGCTCGCAGACGTTGGCGACGAGGTCGTGGTTGATCTTCGGCGGCTTGGTGTGCTGGATGACGATGGCGATGTCGGCCTGGCCGCCGCAGTTGATCTCGCAGCAGGAGGTGGACAGGCGCACGCGGTTGGGCATTTCCTCGTGGATGAACTCCTGGTAGAGCTCGTCCATCAGCGACTTGACCACGCCGGAGGCGTCGGTGCCGGGAATGTCGCAGTGCAGCCAGCCCTGGGTGTGGGCGATCATCGACACCGAGTTGCCGGTGCCGCCGACGGGGAAGCCGTTCTTCTCCAGTTCGGCGATCAGCGGGGCGACCTTCTTCTCGTCGGCCACCATGAATTCCATGTTGCTGCGGATGGTGAAGCGGACGTAGCTGTCGGCGTACTTGTCGGCGATGTCGCACAGCTTGCGGATGGTGTAGTGGTCCATCTGCCGTTGCGTGCCGGCGCGCACCGTCCAGATTTCCTCGCCGCCGTGCGCGACGTGGTGCAGCACGCCGGGCCGGGGCCGGTCGTGGTATTTCCAGTTGCCGTAGTTCTTCCGCATCACGGGGTGCAGGTACTGCATGTGGTCGGGCACGCCGCATTCGACCGGCTTACGCATTTGAGCTTGCGCCATGATATGTCTCCGTCTTTCGTGTTCGTAGGTCGGGCTTCAGCCCGACGCCAGCGCTGATGTCGGGCTGAAGCCCGACCTACAGCAAATTAGGCCGCGGCCTTCTTGGCATTGACCTTCGCGACTTCCGCGTCCCAGTCGTCCATGCGGACGTAGGGGTTGGTGCGCGGGGCCGAAACCATGCTTGCGTCGATGTCGAGTTCGACGCCCTCGAGGAAATTCACCAGGCCGATGCGCTCGATCATTTCGCCGGTGCGCTCGTGCTCCAGCGCGTTCTCGGCGAAGAAGTCGACGATGCGCTTGGCCAGGTCGAGCAGGGCTTCCATGTCCTCGTCGGACTCCAGCTTCATGAACGGCACGACCACCGTGCCCATCAGGTCGCCGATCTTCAGGGTGCGCTTGCCGCCGACCAGGATGGTGGCGCCGCGCTCCTTGCCCGGGGCGAGGGCGCCGGTCATGACGTTGATGCAGTGCATGCAGCGCACGCAGTCGCGGTTCTGGATCTCGATAGACTGGGTGTCATTGACGGCGACGCTCGAAACCGAGGCGTCCTTGCTGACGGCCTTGGTGTCCTTCAGCTGGATGGCGCGGGTCGGGCACATGCCGACGACGTCATTCACCAGTTCGTTCAGGCCGTGCTTGGCGAACCACTTCTTCGCCAGGGCTGCGTCGGTCTGCATGTTGTCGCGCCAGGTGCCGATGACGGCCATGTCGGCGCGCTGGATGGAGTTCATGCAGTCGTTGGCGCAGCCGGAGAACTTGAACTTGAACTTGTAGGGCAGGGCCGGGCGGTGGATGTCGTCGAGGAAGGCGTTGATGATGCTGCGGTGCGCCTTGCCCTCGTCGAAGCAGGACTGCTCGCAGCGGGCGTGGCCGACGCAGGACATCGAGGTGCGCACGGCGGGGCCGGCGCCGCCGAGGTCGAAGCCCAGCTCGTTGAATTCGTCGAAAGCCTTCTGCACGTTCTCGGTGGTGCAGCCCTGGAACATGATGTCGCCGGACTGGCCGTGGAAGGCGATCAGGCCGGAGCCGTGCTTCTCCCAGATGTCGCAGAACTTGCGCAGGATGTCGGTGTTGTAGTGCATGCCGGCCGGCGGCATGATGCGCAGGGTGTGGAATTCGGCGGCATCCTTGAAGACAGCCTGTTCCTTGTCGTCCTTGATCTCGGTGAAGCGGGGAATGACGCCGCCGCCATAGCCGAAGACGCCGACCGTGCCGCCCTTCCAGTAGCCCTTGCGCGTCTTGTAGGAGTGTTCCAGGTGGCCCAGCACGTCGACCACATAATCCTTGTCCTTCGCCAGGCGCTTGAGGCCGGTGACGAAGCTGGGCCAGGGGCCCGATTCCAGCTGGTCGAGATTGGGCGTGTCGTGCGGTTTCTTCGCCATGATGTTGTCTCCGGTGCTAAGGTTTATACAGTGCTGCTGGGGGTCAGACAGGTCTATAAGTTGGCGCTGATATTACGCATGCTGCACTGCGATCTCCTATACCTCCCGCAGGGTATCGCCCCCCTTCCGTGGGGGTAGGCAAAACCTACCCGAAAGGAGTATGCCGCGGCACGCCATGCCGGTGATAGGCGGGAACAAGGGCGGAAGGCATATTTCGGCAGACACTAATATGCCTGTCCGCCAACCTGGTCAAGCCGATATATCAAGACCCGGCCAAGGGACGGCAGCCACCGAAAAGGAGCGAAGCCATGGACGACAAGGAAAGGCTTACCGCGCTCGACAAATTCACCGCCCCGATCTGGGGGCAGGAGATCGAGCTGCAGCAGGTCGACTACCTTGCCGGCGGCACGTCCATGCTCCGCCTGCGCATCCGCGAGAAGAAGCGCTTCACCATATTCGATATAGACGCCCAGACCGCCGCCCGCTGGGGGCAGGCCATGCAGGACTGGGCGAAAAGGCAGGAATGAGCGCCGTGCGAAGGGCCGCCCCGAGCCGGCGCAAGCCAAACACATGGAGGCCGGGTTTATCCCGGCCGAACCCACGTCACCCCCTTCCGCGGGAAGGGGGAGGGGGGGATAGCTTATGATCGATGTCAGCTTCGAGGTTCGCTGCGAGCGCCTGCCGCGCGATTACGGCTATTCCCTCTTCCGGGCGCTGGCCGACGAACTGGACTGGCTGGAGGAAGACGCCGGCGCCGGGGTGCATCCCCTGCACGGCACCGCCTCCGCCGACGGGAGCCTGTTTCTCGGCCGTCGGGCGCGCCTCATGCTGCGGCTTTCGCCCGAACGGGCCGGGCAGGCGCTGGCTCTGGCGGGCGCGAGGCTGGCGCTGGGCAGCGGCCTGGACATCGGGCCGGGCCGGCTGCGCGAGCTGATGCCCTTCGCGACGGTGTATTCGCATTTCGTCAGCACCGGCACCGCCGACGAGGCCGAGTTCCTCGGCCATGCGGCGGCGCAGCTCAAGGCGGCGGGCCTGCCCGAGACGATGATCACCGGCAAGGCGCACGCCGCCAGCACGCCC
Organism: Rhodocyclales bacterium; assembly: GCA_016214145.1. Classification (GTDB taxonomy): domain Bacteria; phylum Pseudomonadota; class Gammaproteobacteria; order Burkholderiales; family Rhodocyclaceae; genus Desulfobacillus. The sequence continues at coordinate 86,168 of JACRPA010000008.1, read as the reverse complement.
GAGGGGGATGTGCGCGGCTTCAGCCTGCTGCTGCACGGACTGTCGCCGGCGCAGTCGCTCGCCGTGCAGGAAAGCGGCATCGGCCTGGGACGCAAGCTCGGCTGCGGCATCTTCGTGCCGCACAAGTCGGTGGTCGCCGTCGGCGCCGCCTAGAATGGATACCCACATATAACAACTTACGCATCGCGAGGAGATATGAGCACGAAACCCGCAGTCACCCTGGACATGAGCGGCCTGTCCTGCCCGGCGCCGCTGATCGGCGCCAAGAAGATCGTCGACGACATGGAATCCGGCCAGTCCCTGCTGCTGATCTCGGACTGCCCCGGCACGCCGGACGACCTGATTGCCTGGGCGCGACAGACCGGCAACGAGGTCGCCGTCAAGGAAAAACTGGAGGGCGGCCGCACCGCCTATCTCATCACCCGCGGCAGCGGCCGGAAGACGACGCCAAAGGCCAATGTGACGCTCGATATGCGCGGCACTTCCTGCCCCGGCCCGATCCTCGAGGCCAAGAAGGTGCTCGACGGCATGCAGGCGGGCGAAGTCCTGATGCTGGCGAGCAACTGCCCCGGCACGCCCGGCGATGTGGACGCCTGGGTGCGCAACACCCCGCTGGAGCTGGTCGAGCGCGTCGAAGTCGCGCGCGGTTCCTACGAATTCTATCTGCGCAAGAAATAAGGAGACCAACCATGGGCTACACCATCAACGGCGAGGAAAGGGAAGTCGACGCCGACGGCTACCTGCTGGAAGCGGATTTCAGCGACGAGGCGGCGCAGGCCATCGCCGAGGCCGAGGGCGTCGCGCTGACCGACGACCACTGGAAGATCATCAACTACATGCGCGACAAGTACCGCGAGGACGGCCACACGCCGAGCTTCCGCAACTTCATGAAGGACATGGCCGAGCTGATGCCCGAGGCCGACTCGAAGGTCATGTACGACCTCTTCCCCAAGGACGGCCCGGCCAAGCAGGCGGTCAAAATTGCCGGCCTGCCCAAGCCGTTCGGAAAAGGCGGCTACTAGCAATGTGCGTCCGTTATGGCCCTGTAGGTCGGCCTTCAGGCCGACAATGGCGGTCGCGTCGGCCTGAAGGCCAACCTACAGGAAACTAAGCATGGGCGACGCCTACCGGGACACCGCTGCACGTTCCATCCTGGTCGGTGGCCGCGAGGTGCCTGTCGACGCCGAAGGCTACCTGATCAACCTCGACGACTGGTCGGAGGAATTCGTCCGCGTCCTCGCGCGCGAAGAGAACCTGCCCCTCAGCGACGAACACTGGCAGGTGGTCCGTTTCATCCGCGACTACTACCAGCAGCACCGCGTGCAGCCGCAGGTGCGCGTGATGATCAGGCACTTCACCGAACAGTGGGGCGCGCAGAAGGGCAGCAACCACTACCTGCACGAGATCTTCCCGAAGGGCGGACCGCAGAAGCAGGGCAACCGCCTGGCCGGCATCCGCCGCACCAAGGGGGAACATTGACGAAAATCTCGAACCACAGAGAGCACAGAGAGCACAGAGAATGAATTTTCTTGAAACTATGATTCCCGGTTTCTCTGTGCCCTCTGTGTTCTCTGTGGTTAAAGGTTTGCTTTTTCGCATCCTATGGCGATAAGAATCCGCAGCCGCTTCCACGCCGGCGGGCGCGAGCGCACCATGGCCGAGCTGGCCGGCGTCGTCGCCATGCTGTCGTGGAAGCTCGCCATCGAGTCGATCAAGCGCATGCGCGAGGCGAAGTTCGACATCGACCTCGGCCGGCCGTATTTCGACTACGTCTGCGAGTCGATGGCCTTCCACGCGCACCTGGCCGACCGCGTCGCCCATGGCGCGCTGTCGCCGGAGCAGCGCGGCGAATTCACCACCGCGCTGGCCAAGCGCATGGCCGAGGCCGTCGAGGACAACGCCGACATGCTGCTCGCGGCGAGCGAGCCCGGCGCCTGCCGGCGGCATTTCCTCGAGGTCTTCAACGCCGCCGGCGCCGACTACGCCGAATACGGCTACGATGAAAAGGGGCCGGACTTCGGCTTCCGCCGCGCCTTCGCCGCGCGGGTGCGCGAAAGCATGCCGGAGAAGGACAGGAACTGGGTGTACGACCAGGTCATGGAGATCGAGGCGCCGGAAGGCGTCAAGGCCATCCGGAAGACGCTCGTCGGCCTCTTCGGTGAATCTGATTCACGACTTCAGCCAAAGCATGCACAGCCTTGAAGAATCGATGTGGGAGCGGCGTCCTCGCCGCGATTGCAGCCGCCAATATCGCGGCGAGGACGCCGCTCCCACAATGTGTCGCCTGAAGATTGACGCTGATCAGGTCGAACAATGATCCCGCCCGCCCATTTCAACCTCGACAACGCCGCCGCCTACGCCGTCTGGCGCAGCCGCAAGCTGGCCACCCATCCGCGCTCGCTCGGCGAACTCGTCGTCGAGCTCGCCGATCCGCGCAGGCTGACTTTGGCCGAGCGCGAGGCGCTGCTGGCGCGTTGCGGCGTCGCCAACATGGCGCTCTACGCCTCGCGCACCGGCGAGGATCCGGACAAGGACATCCCGCGCCTGCTCGGACGCCAGTTGGGCCTCGTCAACCTCGATGCCAACCGGCTCGCCGACGACGACGGCATCTCGCCGCTGGCGGTGGCGCCCGCCGGCACGCGCACCGAGTTCATTCCCTACACCGACCGCGGCATCCGGTGGCACACCGACGGCTACTACAACACGCTCGACCGGCAGGTGCACGGCCTGCTGCTGCATTGCGTGCAGAGCGCCGAATCCGGCGGCGAAAACCGCCTGATGGACCACGAGATCGCCTACATCCTGCTGCGCGACGAGAACCCCGACCACATCCGCGCCCTGATGGCGGCCGACGCCATGACCATCCCGCCGCGGCTGGAGGACGGCGCGGTCGCGCGTGCGGCGCAGGCCGGCCCGGTGTTCGCCGTGTATCCGGACGGCCACCTGCACATGCGCTATACGGCGCGCACCGTCAGCATCGAATGGAAGGCCGATGACCCCACGCGCGCCGCCGTGGCGGCGCTGGAGCGCATTCTGGCGAGCGACAGCCCCTATATCTTCCGCGGCCGCCTCGAGCCCGGCATGGGCCTCGTCTGCAACAACGTCCTGCACGACCGCGCCGCCTTCGCCGATTCCGGCATGCACAAACGTCTGCTCTACCGGGCGCGCTACTTCGACCGCATCGTCGACTCGCCGTCCTGCGCAGACTGACTTTCAATGGATTCGCCAAATTCCGTGATGAAAACCCCGTCAATCCGGGCAAGCGAAGCGCGACCCGGAATCCATGCGGCTTCTGGATTCCCGCTTGCGCGGGAATGACGAGACTGAACGCTCAGCAACTCATGCAATCCGCCCCGCGCGAACTCCTCACGCCCTACCGGCCCATCCCGCTCGACGTGCCGGAGGGCATGAAGCCCAACGAGTTCTTCAATTCCGCCGAGAACCTGGCCGACCTCGTGCACAACAACGGCCTGCTGGCCAACCCGGAAGGCCTGCTCTTCTACCGCAAGGCGATCGGCCATTCCAACCTCTTCGACGGCTCGATCATCTACAACACCTCGCAGCGCATCCTCGACCCGCTCGGCCGGCCGGTGCGCCGCACCCAGGTGGCGGAGCCGGTGCGCCGCGTGTGGGACCGCATGAACCGCATCGCCATCGAGTTCATGCTCGAGCGCTACCCGGATCCGGCGCGCCACCTCGTCCTCGCCGGCGAGGCGAGCCTGGATGCCACCTGGCCGCTCACCGCGCCCGGCGTGCCCTCGATCCGCATGCTGCACAACCATTTCATCGTCTTCGACAAGGACGACCTCGCGGCGGCCGCCGCGGCCGATCCCGACAATCCGAACCTCACCGACGGCGGCCAGCATTCGCTGTTCCAGGCGCACATGCGCGACGCCTATCGCGCCTTCTTCGCCGGGCTCGACCTCAAGTTGCTGGCGCCGTGCGAGCGCGGCGAGTGCCGCCTGGCCCTGACCGGCTATCCGCAGGGCCTGCCGAGCTGGGAGGTGAAGGGCGGCGCGGCCGGCCTCGGCGAGGTGCGCTTCTGGCACGAATACGACACGTTGCTGAAGGGCTTCCTCGACTTCTACCGCACCTTTTTCAGCCAGGTGTCGACGCGCAACGCGCCGATGCTGCCCGACCTGCATTTCCCGGCGCTGGTCGAGGAGCGATTGCTGTTCGACAACGACTTCCTCAAGACGGCGAAGATGGTGCGCAGCCGCTGCATCAAGGATGCGCGCTACGCCAATGCCATCCGCTGGCAGCCCGCCTTCAAGCAGCTCATCTACCGCAACGACGAGGGGAAACTGATCGTCACCATCAGCCAGAACTCGATCGGCAACGCCATCACCGAGCTGCTCGGCGTCGTCGTCAAGCGCGTGCCCGACGCCGAGGCCTATGCCCGCGCCGAGCCCCGGCTGCTCGAACAGCTGCTCGAAGTGCGCCGGCGCTTCGCCGAGGCCGACCTGGGCGAGGGCATCGCCACGCCGTTCTGGCCGGCGCAGTAGCCGGATACAAACCTTTACAAAACGGCTGTCGCGGTACGGGCCGCTCAATCGTTATGTCCATTACGCGCGTTGCGCCGAGTTCGGCGCAAGCGGAATGGAGAACGAGATGAACACAAGCCGAACGACCCGCATCGCCCTGATTGCCGCCGCGATGTCCTCCCTGGCGCTGGCGGGCTGCGTGGTGGCGCCACCGGCCTCGCAGCCCTATTACGGCCAGCCGGTGATGGTGGCGCCGCCGCCCCCGCACGTCGAAGTCGTCGGCGTCGCGCCCTACCCGGGCTACATCTGGATCGGCGGTTACTGGGGCTGGAGCGGCAGGGGCCATCACTGGGTGCCCGGCCGCTGGGAAGCGCCGCGCCACGGCCACCGCTGGGAACCCCACCGCTGGGAGCGGCACGGCGACGGCTGGCGCGAGCATCACGGGCGCTGGGAAAGGCACTGACAGCCTGCGAAGGGCTGCCGCTGATCAGGCGGCGAGGGCGGTCAGCGGCACGATGGCGTAGCCCAGCTCGGCCAGTCCCTCGCGCAGCCGCCGCGCCGTGGCGACGGCCTCCGGGCTGTCGCCATGCACGCAGACGCTGCCTGCCCGGATCGGCAGGCGCCTGCCGCTCACGCTGACGAGGGCCGCCTCGTCGAGCATGCGGCGGACGTGGGCGAGGCTGGCCTCCGCGCCGTGGATCAGCGCATCGGCGCGGCTGCGCGGCGCCAGCTGGCCGTCGTCGAGATAGGCGCGGTCGGCGAAGATTTCCTCCACCACCGGCAGGCCGGCCTCGCGCCCGGCTTCTGACAGCTTCGACAGGGCCGGCACCAGCAGGATCAGCGAACGGTCGACCGCCGCGACGGCGCGGCAGACCGTGCGCGCCAGATCGAGGTCGGCGCAGGCGGCGTTGTTGAGCGCGCCGTGCGGCTTGACGTGGGCGACGCGCGCGCCCTCGGCGGCGGCGATGCCGGAGAGCGCGCCGATCTGGTAGATCACCATGGCTTCCAGTTCCCCGGGCGGCATCTCCATGCGGCGGCGGCCGAAGCCCTGCAGGTCGGGATAGGCGACATGCGCGCCGATGCCGACGCCGCGTTCGCGCGCGAGCCGCACCGTGCGGCGCATCACCGGCGGATCGCCGGCATGGAAGCCGCAGGCGATGTTGGCCGAGGCGACGATGTCCAGCAGGGCCTCGTCGGCGCCCATGCTCCAGGCGCCGAAGCTCTCGCCGAGGTCGGCGTTCAGGTTGATGGTCTTGCTCATTGCGGGTCTCCCGTGGCGCCATCGTACATTGCGCCGCTGATGAGGTTGGCCGAATACAGCGCCGCCTCGTCGATGTCGCCCGCCGGCCGGCAGGCGGCAATGCCGGCGCGCCACGCGTCGAGCCGGGCGCGCTGCGCCCGCAGCGCCGCCAGCGCCTCGGCGCGCGTGGCGATCGCAAAGCGCAGCCGGTCGTCCGGCAGCAGGTGGGCCAGCCGCGGCAGGTCGGCGCGGATCACCGTGGCGATCTTCGGATAGCCGCCGACGGTCTGGCAGTCGGCGAGCAGCAGGATCGGCTGGCCGTCGGGCGGCACCTGGAGCGTGCCGGGCGCGACGCCGTCCGAGATGAACGACCCCCACGCTCGCGTTGCTTCGCTGCCCCCCGAGGGGGCGCCGGCATTCCTCGGGGCGGCCCAGCGGGATGCCGGGATCTCGTCGCCCAGCGCCGCATCGTGTTCCAGGCGAGGGCCCTGCAGGCGCAGGCCCATGCGGTCGGCGTCGCGGCTGACGATGTGCTCCCCTTCAATCAATGCGCGCAGTGCGTCGCGCGTGAAGTAATCGTCCTGCGGCCCGGGCAGGAGGCGGATCGGCCCGGTCTCATGCAGGAAAGCGGCCTGCCGGCGCTCGGGGCCGTTCGGCGCGACTGCGCCGGCGGGCAGGCGGTCGCCGGCCATCAGGGCGCGGCCTTGCACGCCGCCCATGCCCGCGCGCAGATGAGTGGCGCGGCTGCCGAGCTGCGGCGGCGTGTCGATGCCCCCCGACACGGCGAGATAGGCGATGCCGCCGCGCACGGCGCGGATCCTCAGCTCGTCGCCTTCCTCCAGCGCCATGCTCTGCCATGGGGCAAAAGTCAGTCTGCGCGAGACGGCGCGCCGCACCTCGCCCTCGGCCTGCCCGACGAGCGCCACGCGCACGCGGCCGCCGGCGACGCGCAGGCGCGGCCCCGTCAGGCGCATCTCCAGCGCGGTGGCATCGGCGGCGTTGCCGACCAGCGCGTTGGCGCATTCCAGCCAGAGCGGGTCGAGCGCGCCGGAGAGGGCCACGCCGAGGCTGCGGTAGCCCGGGCGGCCGGCATCCTGCACGGTCGTCGCCAGGCCGCCGTCGAGCACCTCGATCACGACGGCCATGGCGCTCCCGTGGCGACGAGAAAGCGCGCGCGATCGAGCCGGCCTTGCGCCGCTTCGCCTTCCAGGCGGGCGAACGCGGCGGCGTCGACCGGCTGCAGCTTCACCTCGTCGCCGGGCGCGAACAGCGCCGGCGCATCGGCATCGGCGGGATCGAAGAGGTTCAGCGGGGTGCGCCCGAGCAGCCGCCAGCCGCCGGGGCTGGCGACGGGATAGATGGCGCACATCGCGCCGGTCACCGCCAGGCTGCGCGCCGGCACCGTCTTGCGCGGGGTCGCCAGGCGCGGCATGGCCAGTTCCGCCGGCAGGCCGCCCATGTAGGGAAAGCCCGGCATGAAGCCGAGCATGTAGACGCGGAACACCGTTGCCGCCATCTTCTCGACAACCGCCCCGGGCGACAGGCCGCCGGCTGCGGCCAGTTCGGCGAGGTCGGGGCCGGCCTCGCCGCCGAAAAGGACGGGTATGCGCCAGCGCCGGCCGGCGGCGAGGGCCGGCGGCGCGCGGTCCGCCAGCCCGATCAGCCGTTCGCCCAGCGCGCCGGCGTCCGTCGCCAGCGGATCGAAATGCACGGTGCAGGAACGGAAGGTCGGCACCCATTCGACCACGCCGGGCAGCGGGCCGGCCTCCCGCAGGGCGCGGTCGAAGCCCATCACGCGGGCATGCGTGGCGGCATCGATCGTGTTGCCGAACTCGACCGTCCACGCCGCGTCGCCGAGGGGCAGCAGGCGCGGCATCTAGTCTCCGTGCCCGGCGGTCGCGTCTGGGGATGTGTACCGTCGTCCCCGCCCCCGATCGGAGTCGAGGGCAGGCTCCAGCGGGGACCCATGGATTCCCGCTTCCGCGGGAATGACGTGCCTTCGAGCGTGTGTGGCGTGCATCCGGCCGCCCTAAAAAGACGTCGCCGCGCGCGCCGCCTGGTCGTAGCGGCCGGAGAGGGTGCGCAGCACGCGCGCCAGTTCGGCCAGGCGCAGGTTCTCCTCCTCCGCGCCGGAGAAGCCCGGCATCAGGCAGGCCTCGCGCACGTCGCGGTAGCGCATGCACAGCGCGGCGCCGGATTTCGTGGTGGAAAAGAACACCTCCTTGCCGCGCTTGGTGCCGCCGACCAGGTCGGCGGCGGCCAGCTTCTTGAGGGAATACGACACGACGTGGGTGTCCTCGATGTTGAGGACGAAGCAGATGTCGGCGGTGCGCTTCTCGGTGCCGCGGTGGTTGACGTGGTGCAGCACCAGCACGTCGGTCGGCGTCATCTCCTTGTAGCCGGCCGCCGCCATGCAGCGGATCATCCAGCGGTCGAAGGCGTGGCCGGCGATGATCAGGCCGAACTCGAACTCGGACAGTTCCGGCGACTTCTCCGACACCAGGTGCGAGGAGGAGACGATGCGCTGCGCCGCCTCGGCGAGGGGTTTCGTCGCGGCGGGCGTTTTGGGGGGCGTGCGCTTGCGGGCCATGAGCCTCTCCTTCATGCTGACAGGACGCATTGTAAAAATGATGTTGACAACGTGTCAATAAATTATTAACGTTTCGCACACGTTTTGCAAGAACACTCCCTTCAACCCGCCCTACCCGAGGAGGACTTATGAAGCAGAGAAGCGTGATGTCGCTGTTGGCCGGGACCGCCCTGGCGCTTGCCGCGGCCGGCGCCGCGGCGCAGACCAAGTGGGACATGCCGACCGGCTACCCGGCCGCCAACTTCCACACCGAGAACATCCAGCAGTTCGCCGCCGACATCGACAAGGCGAGCGGCGGCAAGCTGAAGATCACCGTTCATCCGGGCGGTTCGCTCTTCAAGGCCAACGAGATCAAGCGCGCGGTGCAGGGCGGCCAGGCGCAGATCGGCGAGGTGCTGATCTCCAACTTCTCCAACGAGGACGCGATGTATGGCGTCGACACCATTCCCTTCCTCGCCACCAGCTATGCGGATGCGAGGAAGTTGTGGACGGCCTCGAAGGCCGCGACCGAGGGCCGTCTCGCCAGGCAGGGCATCAAGGTGCTCTACAGCGTGCCGTGGCCGCCGCAGGGCATCTTCTCGGCCAAGCCGGTCGCCAGCGCCGCCGACCTGAAGGGCGCCAAGTGGCGCGCCTACAACCCCAACACCAGCCGCATCGCCGAACTGGTCGGCGCGCAGCCGGTGACCATCCAGGCCGCCGAACTGTCGCAGGCGCTGGCCACCGGCGCGGTCACCGCCTTCATGACCTCGGGCGCCACCGGCTACGACAGCAAGGTGTGGGAGCAGATCAAGTTCTTCTACGACACCCAGGCCTGGCTGCCGAAAAATCTGATCATCGTCTCGCAGAAGGCCTTCGACGCCCTCGACAAGCCGACGCAGGAGGCCGTGCTGAAGGCCGCCGCCGAGGCCGAGACGCGCGGCTGGAAGGTGAGCGAGGAGAAGACGAAGTTCTACCTCGAACAACTGGCGAAGAACGGCATGAAGGTCGAAGACCCCTCGGCCCAGCTCAAGGCCGACATGAAGAAGGTCGGCGACGCCATGATCGCCGACTGGGTGAAGCAGGCCGGCGCCGACGGCCAGGCCGTGCTGGACGCGTTCAGGAAGTAAGGCCGCCGAGAAATCCCCCCATCCCCCCTTTGCCAAAGGGGGGAGTTTTTTTGGAGTGCGCCATGCGCACCGTATTCGATCGATTGTTCACCTGGGCCGGCTGGCTGGCCGGCCTGTTCATGATCGCCACGCTGGCGGCCGTGCTGGCCTCGATCTTCGGCCGGCTGCTGGATATCCGCGTGCCCGGCGCCGACGCCTACGCCGGCTACTGCATGGCGGCCTCGGCCTTTCTCGCGCTGGCCCACACCCTGCGGCGCGGCGAGCACATCCGCGTCACGTTGATCCTCAACCACCTCGGCGCGAAGGCGCGGCGCGCGCTGGAGATTTTCTGCAACGGCGCGGCGCTGTTCCTGTCCGGCGCGCTGGCCTGGTATGCGCTGCGCCTGTCCTGGCAGTCGTGGACTTTCCACGACATCTCGACCGGGTTCGACGCCACGCCGCTGTGGATTCCACAGCTCGGCATGGCGGCCGGCACCCTGCTGTTCTTCCTCGCCTTCGCCCAGGACCTCGTCGATCTGCTGCGCGGCAGGGATCTGCGCGCCGAGCGCGAGGGCGGCGAGCCGGCCCACATCGAGTAGGACGACATGGAACTCTTCATTACCTTCGCCTTGATCGTCCTGCTCTTCGCGCTGCTCGGCTCGGGCGTGTGGATCGGCCTGGCGCTGACCGGCGTGGCCTGGATCGGCATGGAGCTATTCACCTCGCGCCCGGTCGGCGACAGCATGGCTGTGACCATCTGGGGCGCCTCCTCGTCGTGGACGCTCACCGCGCTGCCGCTCTTCGTCTGGATGGGCGAGATCCTCTTCCGCACCAAGCTCTCGGAGGACATGTTCAAGGGGCTGGCGCCCTGGCTGGAGCGCCTGCCGGGCCGGCTGCTGCACACCAACATCATCGGCTGCACCATCTTCGCCGCCGTATCCGGTTCCTCGGCCGCCACCTGCGCCACCATCGGCAAGATGACCCTGCCGGAGCTGAAGAAGCGCGGCTATCCGGAAGACATCACCATCGGCACGCTGGCCGGCGCCGGCACGCTGGGACTCCTCATCCCGCCCTCGATCATCATGATCGTCTACGGCGTCACGGCCAACGTCTCCATAGCCCGGCTCTTCATCGCCGGCGTGCTGCCCGGCCTGCTGCTGGCCGGGCTGTTCATGGCCTACACCATCGTCTGGGCGCTGGCGCATCCGGGCGCGATTCCGCCGCCCGACGCGCGCCTGACGTTCCTGCAGAAGGTGTACGCCTCGCGCCACCTGATCCCGGTGGTGTCGCTCATCGCCGCCGTGCTCGGCTCGATCTACGCCGGTCTCGCCACGGCGACCGAGGCGGCGGCGCTCGGCGTGGTGGGGGCGCTGACCATTGCCGCCGTGCAGGGCGACCTCGGCTGGAAGAACTTCCGCGACAGCCTGCTCGGCGCCACGCGCCTGTATTGCATGATCGCCCTGATCCTCGCCGGCGCGGCTTTCCTCACGCTGTCGATGGGCTACATCGGCCTGCCGCGCCACCTCGCCGAGTGGATCGGCGGGCTCGGCCTGTCGCCGCTGGCGCTGATCCTCGCCCTGATGGTGTTCTACATCGTGCTCGGCTGCTTCCTCGACGGCATCTCGATGGTGGTGCTGACCATGGGCGTCATCCTGCCCACCGTCGAGCGCGCCGGCATCGACCTGATCTGGTTCGGCATCTACCTGGTGCTGGTGGTGGAGATGGCGCAGGTCACGCCGCCGGTCGGCTTCAACCTCTTCGTCCTGCAGGGCATGACGAAGAAGGAGATCACCTGGATCGCCCGCCAGGCCGCGCCGATGTTCGCGCTGATGGTCGTCGCCGTCTTGCTGATCTGGTTCTTCCCCGGCATCATCACCTGGCTGCCGCAGCAGATGTCCTGACCCGGAGCGCCGCCATGACCAACGCTTCCCTGCCGTCCTACCTCTCGCGCGAGAACGTCGGTCCCTGGGAGACCTATCTGGACCAGGTCGAGCGCGTCGCGCCCCACCTCGACAAGCCGCTTATTCCCTGGATCGAGACCCTGCGCCGGCCCAAGCGCTCGCTCATCGTCGACGTGCCGATCAAGCTCGACAGCGGCGAGGTCGCCCACTTCGAGGGCTACCGCGTGCACCACAACCTGTCGCGCGGGCCGGGCAAGGGCGGCATCCGCTTCCATCCGGCGGTGACGCTGTCGGAGGTGATGGCGCTGGCGGCCTGGATGACCGTCAAGAACGCCGTCGTGCAGGTGCCCTACGGCGGCGCCAAGGGCGGCATCCGCGTCGATCCCAAATCGCTCTCCCTGGCCGAGCTGGAGCGCCTGACGCGGCGCTACACCAGCGAGATCAACATCCTGCTCGGCCCCGACCGCGACATCCCGGCGCCCGACGTGAACACCAACGAGCAGGTGATGGCGTGGATCATGGACACCTATTCCATGAACCAGGGCCGCACCGCCACCGGCGTCGTCACCGGCAAGCCGCTTTCCCTCGGCGGCAGCCTCGGCCGGCGCGACGCCACCGGCCGCGGCGTCTTCGTCACCGCGCGCGAGGCGGCGCGCAGGCTGAACCTGCCCATCGAAGGCGCGCGCATCGCCGTGCAGGGCTTCGGCAATGTCGGCGAGGCGGCGGCGCGCATCTTCGCCGAGCACGGCGCGAAGGTCGTCGCGCTGCAGGACGACACCGGCGCACTCCACAGCGGCGGCGGCATCGACGTGGCGCGGGCCCGCACGCATCGCGAGCTGACGGGCGGCCTCAAGGGCTGCGCCGGGGCCGAGGCCCTCTCCGCAGCGGAATTCTGGCGGGTGCCCTGCGACTTCCTCATCCCCGCCGCCGTCGAAAACCAGATCACCGAGGCCAACGCCGGCGCCATCCACGCCAAGATCGTCGTCGAGGGCGCCAACGGCCCGACCACGCCGGCCGCCGACCTCATCCTGCGCGAGCGCGGCGTCATGGTCGTGCCCGACGTGCTCGCCAACGCCGGCGGCGTCACGGTCAGCTACTTCGAATGGGTGCAGGACATCTCCAGCTTCTTCTGGAGCGAGGCCGAGATCAACCAGCGCCTCGACCGCATCATGACGGAAGCCTTCAACGGCATCTGGGAAGTGTCGCAGGCGCGCGCGCTGTCGCTGCGCACCGCCGCCTTCGTCGTCGGCTGCAGCAGGGTGCTGGAGGCAAGGGCGCTGCGCGGGCTGTACCCCTGATTGCCCGGCGGTTTACTTCCGGTTCTTCCCCTCCAGCATCCCCTTCAGGTTGGCGAAGGGCGAGTGGGTGGTGACGCTGCCGCTGCCGGATTTTCCATCGCCGCCGCCGGCCGCCTCCAGCAACCGCTGGTGCTCGTTGTCGTGACAATAGAGGCAGAGCAGCTCCCAGTTGCTGCCGTCGGGCGGGTTGTTCTCGTGGTTGTGGTCGCGGTGGTGCACCGTCAGCTCGCGCAGGTTGGCGCGGGTGAATTCGCGCGTGCAGCGGCCGCAGATCCACGGATAGATCTTCAGCGCCTGCTCGCGGTAGGTCTGCTCGCGCCGCTCCGCCGCGCGGCGGGCGTCGAGAACTACCTGGTCGACACGGGTGGTGGGCTTCATGGCGGAGGAAATTGTAAAGTCAGTCTCTGCAGGACGGCGTTCCCATTGTGCCATGCCGTAAACCACCTGGTCATGATATCGTCCTGCGCCAGAGACGGTCTTGCTACGAGGGGGGAAATGCCATGACGTTCGATTCGCGCCTGCTCCTGATGCTTGCCTTGTGGCCGCTTGCCGGCCAGGCGCAATCCGAGGTGAGGGAAATCACCACGCGTCCGGGCGTGACGGTGCGCTTCCTCTACGCCAGGGCGGAGAACCCCGTCGCCAGCGCGGTGCTGTTGCAGGGCGGTTCCGGCGTCATCGGGATTTATCCGAACGGCACGACCCAGAACTCGGGGTTTCTGGCGACGGGCGCGGAACGATTTGCCGGCAACGGCATCAGCGTGGCCGTGCCGGATGCGCCCTCCGACCGGAGAAACCTGCACGACTTTCGCGCCACGCCGCAACACGCCGAGGACATCGCCGCGCTCATCGCCTTCCTCAGGCAGCAGGCGAACGTTCCCGTCTGGGCCGTCGGCACCAGCAACGGCTCCCTCTCGGCCGCCTCCGCGGCGACGACGCTGAAGGAAAAGGGGCCGGCCGGCATCGTGCTGACGGCCGCCGTCACCAGGCCGCTCTCCTCGCAGGCGCACCTGGTCACGGATGCCCCGCTCGGCGAAGTGACGGTGCCGGTCCTGCTGGTCCACCACAAGAACGACGGCTGCGTGGTGACGCCCTACGCGGCCATGCCGGACCTGCTCGCCGCCCTGAAATCGGCGAGGAAGACCGAGCTGATCGGCGTCGAGGGCGGGAGCCGGGGCAGCGGCACGCCCTGCGGCGGCGGCCACCATCAGTTTCTCGGCATCGAAGCCGAGGTCACGAAATCGATTTCCGACTGGATCAGGCGCAACCCATCCGGCCAATGAGGGGGGCGGCAGGCCGCTGAAAAGTCAGTCTGCGTAGCACGGCGATAACACCTATTCGAACTTCGCGCCGCGCTCGGCGAGCAGCGCGCGCAGCACCGAGCGATGGCAGTGCGCCTCGTCCTCGCAATAGCAGCCGACCGAGAAGTCCGCCGTGTGCGAGAGCGCGGCGAGCAGATCGAGCGTGCGGGCGTTGTCGGGTGCGGCCATCTCGGTGCGGTACTTCTTCGCGAAGGCGGCCCACTGCGCCGGCGTTTCCGCTGCCTGGCCCAGCTTGACGGTCTCGTTGCTCGGCGCAAGGTTCGGGAACCACACGTCGTACCAGTCCTGCGAAGCGAACTCGGCCTTGGGCACGCCGCGCGGCGGGCGCCGCACGGTGCCGATGCGCAGGCCTTCGTCCTTCTCTCTCGGCGTTCCGAGTCTCACCACGCGCACGGCCATGATGGGTTCCTGTTGTCAGGGGAAAAGTCAGTCTGCGTAATACGGCGATTTCAGCCGTCTTTCAGCTTCACAACGACTTCGGCGTCGCTCAGTGGGGCGCCAACCCAGACAGCAACCTTTGAGGCTCCGGCTCCCAGAGCCAATTCACGGAAAACGCGCGATTCGATCTGGGTGAGTCCGCCTTCGAGTTTTTCCATCGGGTGGATCAGCATTTCGGTCTTGATGGCGAAGCCCGAACTACGCGCCTGCTCCGCGAGTGTCTTGAGGCAGGCCTCGGCGGTCGTGAAGTCGCCGACGAGCATGCGCGGATGGGAAAACGGCGGGCTGGCGGTCGCGTGAAATGAGCGGCCATCGCCGACGTTGCGGATGTCGAAGCGATTTTCGCGCACCTGGACGTAGAGGGATCGCTTGAACATTCGTGTCGGGAAAAGTCAGCCTGCGCGGGACGGCGGCTTAGCGCTTGTATTCGCGCAGGGTCGGGTTGAGCCGGTCGATGTCCGCCTTGACCTGTTCCTGGCTGCGCTCGTAGACGATCTCCCGCCCCATCACGCTGCCGGCGAAGGCGAGGCCGTTGCGCGTCGGCGACAGCTCGCACTTCATGCTGTGCTGGCCCTCGCCGAGCACCACCGTGATCCCGCTGGCCCGCTTGTTGAGGACGACGACGTCCATCGTCTGGCCGGATTGCGTGACGCGGACTTTGATTTTCTCGATGTTCATCGGGTCGCCGACTTTATTACTGAACCTTGCCTGAGTTGTATTCGACGAGCTTCATCCAGTCGATCAACCCGTTCTGGCAGAAGCGTGTAACGAATTGCGCCGTGAAGTCATTGAGCTTCGCGGTGTAAAGCTCTTCAAGCGCTTCATTCTTTTCCTTGGCCAGATGGCCGATGGGCTCAATGATGTCGGTATAGAGCGTTGAACTGCCTCCAGAAATCTGCTCCCAGAACCGCTGTCCGCACAGCTTCTGATGCGTGCCTTTTTCGTAGGAGTTGTCTCTGCCGTAACAGCAGCCTTCAATGAATTTTATGTTCAGATTTTTTCCACCGCCGGACGTGTGCAGTGTTTTCTTCGCTTCGCGGAAGTTCCGCACCATGCCCTTGATCTGATTATCGTTGCCCCAGTTTGGCCCTGACTTGATGCTGATGAGATATTTGTCCGGAGCATTCTCGAACTCCAGGTCGATTCCCTTGATGCCGGATTTGCGCCCCCCGTATACCTGCTGGCAAATGTGAATCGCGACCTTCTCCAGGAAATTGCCAAATACGGTTTCCTCGCCGGAGGAAACCGTCGCATCCAAGATGGCTTTGATGAAATCATTGGCCGTTTGCGTGCGTTTTGCTTTGAAGAGATACGGATTCTTTCTCCGTAGTATGTCCTCCAGCTTCAGGGCCTGGAGTTTGGTGAGTTTCTTGTCGTGAAACTCGGGGCCGATATGCTCCTGAATGAAGCGTGCCGCCTCTACGAGATCGAGCGGATTCCGGCTCATACCGTTTCCTGATTTTTCCGGACGCGATATTGGCGCCGCTCTTCAAGCAGTACAAGCTGCGGGGTTGTCAGTTCATTGCGTACCAACTCAACATATTCCCGCTGAATCTCGATCCCTACAGCATTTCGGCCCAAGCGTTTGGCTACGCGGAGTGTAGTGCCGGAACCCATGAAGGGGTCAAGTACAGTATCGCCCTCCTGGGTGAATAGTTTGATGAACCATTCGGGTAGCGCTTCGGGGAATACAGCGCTGTGCTTGCGATTCGAACATTCCGTGGCGAGATTCAATACATTGGTCGGGAAAGCCATGCTGCGCGCGAGCCAGTTTTCGATCTTTTTCCCGAAGCCGCTGCCAACCCTCGATTCGTCGCGAACACGATCGGTGGTTGATAGGTTTTTCAGCCGGGACTTGGCCCAGTCCCCCATCGGAACCATGACCTCTTCCTGGTACATGTGGAACTGACGTGCCTTATTGAACTGGAGCAGGCGTTCCCATGCGTCCCGGAAGCGGTTCGGCCACTTGCCGGGGTAGCAATTCTTCTTGTGCCAGATGAACTCCTCTGTCCACAACCAGCCCTGGCGCCGCATTTCGAGTATGAGTTCCAGCACGTAAGTGTGCCGCTCGCCGCTGACGACGCGTTCCTTGATGTTGAGAATGAACGTGCCGGTCGGTTTCAATACGCGCAGTAACTCGCCGGTGATCGGCAGGAACCACGCGACGTATTCGTCGGGGGAAACGCCACCGTAGGTATGCTTGCGCTGATCTGCGTAAGGCGGGGAGGTAACGATCAGGTCTACGCTGTTGTCCGGGAGCCCTTGCAGCACATGAAGGCAATCGCCTTCCGCTATCTCGATATGTGTTGCCATAGGTTTCTGCTGTGTTTAGTGATAACGACACCAATCTTAGGTTTTCCCTGGCTCAGCACGTGAGCCAGGGAAACACATCAAAAAACAGTGCAGAACCCTGATGCGAGCCGGGACGACTTACCCGCAAGCCCCCACCGCGCCGCAGGCGCTGCAGAAGTCGCAGCCGTCCTTGCGGATCACCGTGTAGTTGCCGCACTCCTTACACAGGGCGCCCTGCATGATCTTCGGCGCGCTGGCTTCGCGCGGGGCTTCGAGGATGCCCATCTCGCGCGTCGGGTAGCCGTTCTCGTCGAGGATGCCGAGCATGGCGTAGCGGTGCATGATGAGGCGCGCCATGTAGGCCACGGTCGACGGCCAGTTCTGCTGCTTGCGCGTGCCGGGCACGAAGGCCATGAAGTCGCCGAGCGGCTCGGGGTAATTCAAGAGCTTGCGCAGCTTCATGCCGATCCAGGCCGGGTCCATCACGCGCATGTCGAGCGAGAGGATATGCGAGAGGCCGTCCAGCGCTCGCGGGTAGTTGCCCGAGAGCCACATCGAGTAGGGCCGCGTGACGCCGTCGGGGAGGGTGATCTCCTTGAGACCGAGCACGAAGTCCTCGCCCGAGGCGGGGTTCTGGATGTCCACCGTCCACGACAGCGTGCCGTCGGTGCCGGTCTTCGGCTCCAGCAGGCTGAACATGGAGTCGAGCACCGGGGTGGCCACCTTCTCGTCGAGGTTGCCGCAGAGCTGCTCGACGCGGTAGCGCACCACCTGCGCCACGGCGGCGACGACGCCGGGCATGCGCTTGTTCTCGCCGTGCGGCGGGAAGGGCATGTCGAACATTTCTTCGCCGCGGGTGCGGGCGAGGGTGTCGAGCTTGAGCTTGAGCCAGGCGCGGTCCTGCGCGCGCATGTCCATCGACAGCGTCTTGGCGACGGCGCCGAGGCCGCGCGGCTGCTCGGAGCCGTTCACCCACACTTCGAAGGGCACCGGCTTGGTGTTCTGCTCGATGTGGCCGACGAAAAGGGCGAACTCGCCGGCCGGTGTCTCGATCATGTAGGTCCACGCCGAGTTGCCGTCGGTCATGCGCGGGCGGCTGGGCCAGCGCAGGCTGGCGAGCACCGGCGCCGGCAGGCTCTTGATGACGAGGCGGCGGTTGGCGTCGCCGATGCGCACGTCCTGGGGTTGCTTCTTCTCGGTGCTGGCGCCGCCGTCGACGGTGAGCACCGCGCCGAGCACCTTGTTCGGCCGGTAGGTGGCCAGCCCCTTGAGGCCGGACTTCCAGGCCGCCAGATAGAGATCCTCGAAGTCGGTGTAGGGGTAGTCCTCCGGCACGTTCACCGTCTTGGAGATGCTGGTGTCGATGTAGGGGGCGACCGCCGCCACCATCTCTTCATGCGCCTGCGCGGAGATTTCCAGCGCGGTGACGAAGTAGGGCGGCAGGCTGGCCATGTCGCCGCCGAGGTACTTGTAGAGGCGCCAGGCGTAGTCCTCGACGGAGTACTGCTTGTGCGTGCCGTCGGTCATGCGCTTCTTGCGCGTGTAGGTCCACGAGAAGGGCGGCTCGATGCCGTTGGAGGCGTTGTCGGCGAAGGCCAGGCTGATGGTGCCGGTCGGCGCGATCGACAGGAGGTGCGAGTTGCGGATGCCGTGCTTGCGGATCTGTTCCTTGATCTCGGCCGGCAGGCGGGAGGCGAAGTTGCCGCCGGACAGATACAGGTCGGCGTTGAAGAGCGGGAAGGCGCCGCGCTCCCTGGCCAGCTCGACGGAGGCGAGGTAGGCGCGGTCGCGCATGAAGGCCGAGATCTCGGTGGCCTTGGCGCGGGCTTCCGGCGTGTCGTAGCGCAGGCCGAGCATGATCAGCGCGTCGCCCAGGCCGGTGAAGCCGAGGCCGATGCGGCGCTTGGCGTTGGCCTCGGCCTGCTGCTGCGGCAGCGGCCAGTGGGTGGCGTCGAGCACGTTGTCGAGCATGCGGGTCGACACCTCGACGCAGCGGCCGAAGCCGGCATAGTCGAACTCGGCCTTGGCGGTGAACGAGTGCGTGACGAAGCGGGTGAGATTGATCGAGCCCAGGCAGCAGCAGCCGTAGGGGGGAAGCGGCTGCTCGGCGCAAGGGTTGGTGGCCTCGATGGTCTCGCAGTAGTTGAGGTTGTTGTCGCGGTTGATGCGGTCGAGGAAGAGGATGCCCGGCTCGGCGTGGTCGTAGGTCGAGCGCATGATCTGTTCCCACAGTTCGCGCGCGCGCACCTTGCGGTAGACCCAGCTGCCGTCCTCGCGCTGGTAGGCGCCGGCCGCCTTGATGTCGGCGGAGGGCTCGGCCTTGTGCGCCAGCTCGACGTCGCCGTCGTGCTCGACCGCCTGCATGAAGGTGTCGGTGACGCCGATGGAGATGTTGAAGTTGGTCAGGTCGCCCTGGTCCTTGGCGTGGATGAACATCTCGATGTCGGGATGGTCGCAGCGCAGCACGCCCATCTGGGCGCCGCGGCGCGCGCCGGCGGATTCCACCGTCTCGCAGGAGCGGTCGAAGACGCGCATGTAGGACACCGGCCCCGAGGCGCGCGAGTGCGTGCCCTTGACGAAGGCGCCGACCGGGCGGATCGAGGAGAAGTCGTAGCCGACGCCGCCGCCGCGGCGCATGGTCTCGGCCGCCTGCGACAGGGCGGTGTAGATGCCGGGACGGCCGTCGACGATCTCGGAGATCGAGTCGCCGACCGGCTGCACGAAGCAGTTGATCAGCGTCGCCTGCAGGTCGGTGCCGGCGGCGGAATTGATGCGGCCGGCGGGGACGAAGCCGTTTTCCTGCGCTTCGAGGAAGAGCTTTTCCCAATGGGCGCGCTTGTCTTCCGCCTCGATGGCGGCCAGCGCGCGCGCCACGCGGGCGCGCACGTCATGCACATCCTGTTCGTTGCCTTTTGCGTATTTCTCGAGCAGGACTTCGCCGGAAATCTCTTGGTCTGCAGGTAAGGTGTTGTCGTCGCGGAGCTTTGTCTCGTGGTTGTTTGAAGACAGAGTTGTGCTCATCTGTTTTTTTCTCCGTAGTTCGAATTGATTCTGACCGGCGATCAATATACTGCCTGGAAACGGTCCTGTGAACAGGTTTTCAAAAATATTTATTTGCTTATAAACAAAGACTTGGCAAATTCTCTTGTGTAATCAATGAGAAGTGCACACTAGATATAGTATGTCGCAGCGCACCCTAGGACTGGCGCGGGTTTCCGGGCGGTTTCACCCCTGGAAGTGGGGTTTCTCCGGTTCCCCGATGGCATACAAAACGGGCTGGAAAAGCTCGGGCTGAAGGGTGGCGTGGCCGATGCCGAAGGCCTCGTGCAGCAGCGCGCTCAGGTCGGACAGGATGCGCGGCCATTCGGCGAGGTCGCGCACGACGACGTGGGCGGAGAGCGCGGCGTGGTTTGAGGAGAGCGACCAGATGTGCAGGTCGTGCACCGAGACGACGCCGTCGATGGACGCCATGCGGCGGCCGACCTCCGGCAAAGCCAGTCCCGGCGGCACGCCTTCGAGCAGGGCATGCACCGCCTCGCGCGCCAGGCGCAGCGTCGAGACGAGGATCAGGGCGCAGATAAAGAGGGAGAGCAGCGGGTCGGCCGGCGTCCAGCCGGTGAACTGGATGACCAGGCCGGAGGCCAGCGCCGCCACCGAGCCGAGCAGGTCGCCCAGCACGTGCAGCAGGGCGGCGCGGGTGTTCAGCGTCGATTCGCCGTGCGCCAGCAGCCAGGCGACGCCGACATTGACCAGCAGGCCGACGACGGCGACGGCCGTCACCACCAGGCCCTGCACCGGGACGGGATGCAGCAGACGCTCGGCCGCGCTCCAGGCGATGCCGAGGATCACCGCCAGCATGAAGCCGGCGTTGCCCAGCGCGGCGAGGATCTCGATGCGCTGCAGGCCGAAGCTGAGGCGATGCGTCGGCGGGCGCCGCGCCGCCCAGGCGGCCGTCGCCGCCAGCGCCAGGGCCAGCGCGTCGGTGAGCATGTGGCCGGCATCCGAGAGCAGCGCCAGCGAGCCCGCCCACCAGCCGGCGCCGGCCTCGACGCCGGCATAGAGCAGCGTGACGATGAGTGCTGCCGGCAGGTAGGCGGTGTGGGCGTGTGCGTGGTCGTGATGGTGGTGGTCGTGGGCCATGGTGTCAGTATGTAGGTCGGATTGTAGGTTGGCCTTCAGGCCGACTTTGGCCGCTGCTGTCGGCCTGAAGGCCGACCTACAGCCCGACCTACGAAGCGAGGTCGCCTTTCGATAATAGTTCCGCCGTGTGCTGCGCGATCATCCATTCCTCATTGGTCGGCAGCACCAGCACATCGATCCTGCTGTCCGCTGCGCTGATGCGTGCGGCGTTGCGTCCGTTGGCGCCCGCGTCCAGCTTCACGCCCAGCCACTCCGCCTGCCGGCACACCGATTCGCGCACCGGCGCGGCGTGCTCGCCGATGCCGGCGGTGAACACCAGCGCGTCGAGTCCGCCCAGCGCCGCCGCCAGCGAACCCAGCTCGCGCGAGACGCGGTAGCAGAACAGCTCGACCGCCTCGGCCGCCTCCGGCGCGGGGCTGTCGAGGAGGGCGCGCATGTCCTGGCTGATGCCGGAGACGCCGAGCAGGCCGGATTCCTTGTAGAGCAGTTTCGTGATGGCGGCGGCGTCCAGATCGCGAAATTCCATCAGGTGCAGCAGCACGCCGGGGTCGATGGCGCCGCAGCGCGTGCCCATCATGAGGCCGTCGAGGGCGGTGAAGCCCATCGTTGTGGCGATGCTCTTCCGCGCGCGCATGGCGCACATCGAGGCGCCGTTGCCGAGGTGGGCGACGACGACGCGGCCGTCGGCTTTCGCGCCCAGGTGCTGCGGCAGGACGCGGGCGATGTATTCGTAGGAAAGGCCGTGGAAGCCGTAGCGCTTGATGCCGGCGTCGGAGAGGCGGCGCGGCAAGGCGAAGCGGCGCGCCACCTCGGGCTGCGTCATGTGGAAGGCGGTGTCGAAGCAGGCCACCTGCGGCACGCCGGGCAGCAGCGCGGAGAGGGCGCGGATGCCGGCGACGTTGTAGGGCTGGTGCAGCGGCGCCAGCGGGATGAAGCCGGCCAGCGTGTCGACGTCGGCGGGCGCCAGCAGCACCGGGGCAGCGTAGCGGTCGGCGCCGTGCACCACGCGATGGCCGACAGCAGCGATCTGCCAGCCGCCATCGTGTTCGCGCAGCCACTGCATGAGGAAGTCCAGCGTTCGGTGGTGCTGCTCGTCGGCGGGCAATCCGGCGAGTTCCGCAAAAGTCAGTTCCGCCAGTACGGCGCCGGCGGCGTCCTTCGCCTTCAGGCGCGGCTGCGCGCCGATGCCGTCGAGCTCGCCGCGCAGTGCGGCTTCGGGGCGCAGCGGGTCGCCGCGCTCGAAGAGGGCGAACTTGATGCTCGAAGAGCCGGCGTTGATGGTGAGGATGGCGGGGGTCATTGGGCGTGTCTGTGAGGCGTCCATGTAGGAGCGGGCTTGCCCGCGATATTGGCCTTCGCAATCGCGGGCAAGCCCGCTCCTACATTATTTTGCCTGTTTCCGCTTGGCGTGCGCCATGAGCAGCGCGATGGCGCAGGAGGCGGCGCGGGTCTCCGCCGTGTCGGCGCGGCTGGTCAGCACGATGGGCACGCGCGCGCCGACCACCACGCCGGTCATCAGCGCCTCGGCCAGGTATTCGAGCTGCTTGGCCAGCATGTTGCCGGACTCGAGGTCGGGCACCACGAGGATGTCGGCGCGTCCGGCCACGGCGGAGTGGATGCCCTTGGTCTTGGCGGCGACGATGGAGATGGCGTTGTCGAAGGCCAGCGGCCCATCCAGCACGCCGCCCGTGATCTGGCCGCGGTCGGCCATCTTGCACAGCGCGGCGGCATCCAGCGTGGCGCGCATTTTCGGGGTGACGGTCTCGACGGCGGCGAGGATGGCCACCTTCGGCTCGACGATGCCGAGCACGATCGCCAGGTCGATGGCGTTGCGCACGATGTCGGCCTTGCATTCGAGGTCGGGATCGATGTTGATCGCGGCGTCGGTGATGAGCAGCGGCTTCGGGTAGGTCGGCACGTCGGCGAGGAAGACGTGGCTGATGCGCCGCGCCGTGCGCAGGCCGGTATTGGCGTCGACCACCTCGACCATCAACTCGTCGGTGTGCAGCGAGCCCTTCATCAGCGCTTCGGCCTTGCCTTCGCGCACCAGCGCCACCGCGCGCGCCGCCGCGGCATGGCTGTGCTCGACGTCGATGAGGGTTATTCCGGCGAGGTCGATGCCCTGCTGCTCGGCCACCGCGCGGATCTTCGCTTCCGGGCCGACCAGCGTCGGCACGATGAGGCCGGCCTGCGTCGCTTCCACCACGCCGAGCAGGGATTCGCGGTCGCAGGGGTGCACCACGGCCATGGGAATCGCGGCGAGGCCCCTGGTGCGGGCGAGCAGGTGCTGGTAGCGCGCCTCGCGGTCGAGGAGAGTCACTTCCGGCAGCTCGATGCGGGCGCGCTTGATCTTCTCCGTCGGCGCCAGCACCTCGGCCGTGCCGCGGATCACCGTTTGCCCGTCCTGGTTGGTGCACACGCAGTCGAAAAGGATGTGGTGGTTGTGGTCGAACTTGCGCGTCGCCGTCAGCGTCACGGTGATGGTGTCGCCGAGGCCGACCGGGCGCGAGAAGTGCAGCGTCTGGTCGATGTAGATGGTGCCCGGTCCGGGGAACTGCGTGCCGAGCACGGTGGAGATCAGCGCACCGCCCCACATGCCGTGGGCGATCACCTCCTGGAACATGCTGCTCTTGGCGTATTCGGGGTCGACGTGGGCGGGGTTGACGTCGCCCGACATGATGGCGAAGAGCTGGATGTCCTGCGGCTTGAGGGTGCGGACGAGGGTGGCGCAGTCGCCAACCTGGATCTCGTCGAAGGTGCGGTTCTCGATGTACTCCATGGCGTCCATGATGGCTCTCGGGTAAGGGAATTATCTGTTTCAATCTATGCCGATGAGATGGCGAAAACATTGCGCCGGGTCAAATTGTTTTCAGGAACATGATAACCCCGCGTTCTTGCCTCTGACGTTTAAACCCACATAGACTGCGGGAATGCACGAGGGGATGAGCGACGAGGCGCTGATGCTGGCCTATCGCGACGGCGATGCCGCCGCGTTCGAGGCGCTCTACCGGCGCTGGCGCAGCCGGCTCTACCGCCATCTGCTGCGCCAGTGCGGCAGCGCCGCCTTCGCCGACGAACTGTTCCAGGACATCTGGCTCAAGGTGGTGAATGCGCGCAAGGGCTACGAGGTGGCGGCGAAGTTCTCCACCTGGCTGTTCCGCATCGCCCACAACCGCCTCATCGACCACTACCGGCGCCATGCCCGCGACGCCGTCGCCAGCTACGCGCACGACGACGGCGAGGACTGCCCGGACGATCCGGCCGAGGCGATCCCCGCGCCGGCGGCCGAACAGCCCGAGCGGCTGGCGGAGCGCAAGGCGCTGGCGCAGGAACTGGTGAAGCACATCGAGGCGCTGCCGGCGGCGCAGCGGGAAACCTTCCTGATGAGCGAGGAGGGCGATCTGAAGCTGGAGGAGATCGCCGCCGCCACCGGCGTGAACCGCGAGACGGCGAAGAGCCGCCTGCGCTATGCCGTGAACAAGCTGCGGGCCGCACTGAAGGATCTGCAATGAACGAAGACATCCGCGACGAACAGATTTCGCGCCTCTACCGCGAGGCGGCTGGTGCCGAACCGCCCGAGGCGCTGGATCGCGCCATCCTCGCCGCGGCGCGCGCCGAGGTGGCGCCCGCGCGCAAGCGGACCTGGTGGTGGACCTGGGGCGGTCCGATAAGCGTCGCCGCCACGGTCGTGCTGACGGTGTCGCTGACCTTGCTGGTGCGGCAGGAACAGGAGCGGCCGATGTCCGAAGCGCCGCCGGCGCAGAGCGCGCCGGCCGCTGCGCCGCAGGAGAAGGCGAAAGCGGCCGACCTTGCCGTGAAACCGGCCGCGCCGCCGCCCGAAGCGAAGCGGGAAGCCGCGCCGCGCGAAGCGGAGCGCCCGCCCGTCGCGGCCCCCGCTTCGGCGGCAGAGGCGGTTGCTCCCGCACCGCCGCCCTTTGCCAGCGAGCCGAAAGTCCTGCAGGCGGCGCCGGCGCCGGCGATGCGTCAGCAGGCCGTGCCTGCCGCCAATGCCGTCGAACTGCGCGCCAAGTCCGCGCCGCTGCGCAAGGAGGCGGTCGGCGCCGCCCTGGCGCGTACCCCCGAGCAATGGCTGGAGGACATCCGCCAACTGAGGCAGCAGGGAAAGGAAAAGGAAGCCGCCGAGGCTCTGGCGGAATTCAGGAAGGCCTATCCGGACTACAAGCTGCCGGAAGATTTACGCTAGTCGGCGCGGTCGAGCAGGGCCATTTCCGCTTCGTGCTCGCAATGAAACAGCGCGCCTTCGGCTGTCTGTATCACATAGCCGCTGTCCAGATGCGCCCAATCGTCCGTCCTGAAGGCGTCGCCGTATTTGCCGTGTTCGATCATGTAGACGATCTTGCCGAACATGACATAGCCGACACCGACGATGTCGCCAAGTCGTATCTGCTCCCCGCAGGAATAGCATGGTGCCATCATGATTCCCCCCTCCTTGTTTGTTTATTATTTGAAATCCTGCATTACCGTAACACAAGTAATGCCGAGGGGGAAGACACACTTCATGGGTTCACCGCGGCAGGCAATCGAGGATGCCGCGCGCCGCCGCCTTCGCCATGCGCGCGCGGCGGCCTTCCTGCGCCAGAAGCAATTCTTCCCGGCGGTTGACGATGACGCCGGCCTCGAACAGCACCGCCGGCACCTCCGCCGTCTTCAGCACCACCAGGTTGTCGTAGTAGTGCACACCGGCGGCGTAGTCGGCCCAGGGCCGGGCCTCGCCCTCGATCGGCTCGGCATGGTGTCGGGTGGGGATGAAGCCGGCGCGGCGCAGCGCGCCGCCGATGCGCGCGGCGCAGTGCAGGCTGCGCGCTTCCTGCGGGTTGCGGCCGGAGATGAAGAGGGCATGGCCGCGGAAGCGGTCGCTGTAGGGGCGCGTCTCGCCGCCGTGCTGCCAGTGCCGGAGGTATTCCGGCTGGACCGCGTCGTGGTGGATGGAGAGCAGCAGCTGCGCGCCGGCGGCCTGCGGCGATCGTTCGGCCGGATTGTCGGCAAGGCCGTCGGCGCCGATCAGGCGCACCGCCACGCCGCCCTTGCCCAGCTCGGCGGCAATGGCCTGCGCCAGCTTCAGGTTGAAGTCGAACTCCGGCGCGCCGCGCGCGCTGATGGCGCCGGGCCGGGCAAGCGAGTGGCCGACATCGAGGGCGACCAGCGGCTGGCCATGCGCGCCCGCAGAGGCCAGCGCGGCCAGCGTCAGCAGCGCCTTAACCCCGTTTTTCATGCGCCTCCGTTTGATGGCATGCAACCCCTTTTTTTCGGAGGCTAACATGCGGAAACTTCTTGCGCTCCTGGCGCTGTCGATTCTTTCGGGCTGTGCTTCGGTGGCCGACGCCGGCCGCCTGGCCGAGGTGGACATCGTCAGCCGCGCGACGGGGCAGAAACTGGAAACCTGGCGCCATGGCGGGCGCCTGTACGTCGCCGGCACGCCGGGCGAGCGCTATGCGGTGCGGCTCGTCAATCGCAGCGGCGGCCGGCTGCTGACGGTGCTTTCGGTGGATGGCGTGAATGCCGTCACCGGCGAGACGGCGGCGGCGCGGCAGTCGGGCTACGTGCTGGGTCCGTGGCAATCCGCCGAGATCCGCGGCTGGCGCAAGAGCCTCGACGACGTGGCGGCCTTCTATTTCACCGCGCTGCCGGATTCCTATGCCGCGCGCAGCGGGCGGCCGGACAACGTCGGCGTCATCGGCGTGGCGGTGTTCCGGGAATTTGTCGAGCCGCGCATCGATCCGATGACGTCGGGCGCGCTGTCGAAGCAGGCGCCGGCGGCGCGCGCGGCGGAATCGGCGGCCGCCGATGCGGTCGGCGAGGCCAGGGCCAAACGGGAGGCGGAGCGTCTGGGCACCGGCCACGGCGAGCGCCTGAACGATCCGACGCGCTACACGGATTTTCGCCGCGCCGGCGAGGCGCCGGAGGAGGTGCTGACGATCCACTACGATTCGCGCGAGAACCTGGTGGCGCGCGGCATCATCCCGCCTGCGCCGCGCCATGGACACCCTGGACACCCGCGGCCCTTCCCCGGCGGATTCGCGCCCGATCCGGGGCAGTCCTGACCGGGAACCTTGCCGATCAGTCCGGGTTGCCGAGGGAGAAGATTTCGTAGCCGGCGCAGCGCTCGACGGGCGCGCCGGCCAGGCGCGTCACGTTCCGGCCGTCGAGAACGAACGGAACGCGCTTGCCGGACCTGAGCACATGGGGCGCCACGATGACCGCCGCCGCGCCGTCCAGGGAAGGCACGCGCGGCAGCACGATCGCCCTGGCCGGCGGCTTGCCGGCGGCGGCGCTGCCGCTCCACGAGATCAGGGTCGGCACGGCGAAAGGCGCGTATTTTTGCAGGCCGAGTTCGGCGCGACGCCGATCCCCGCTGACGAGCCGCCGCACCAGGCAGATATGCGACTTGCTGCGATCCTGGGAACGCACGCCGACGAGGGCGCCGACGGAGAGCGCGCTGCTCTCGCCGTTCAGGTACTGGAGGGCGAAACCCGTCGGGCTTTCGTTGGTGACGGACCATTCGCTGAGTTCGAGGCCGTGCGCGGCGGCATCGGACGGCGCGCTGTCGTCGCGGCGGCGCTTGAGCGCGGCGCCGGAGAGCAGCGTCCAGAGATCGTCGAGGCCGGCGGCGATCTCGACCCTCGGCTTGAAATGCTGGCGCGGGGAGCGGCGCGAAGGCGGATCGCTCCACAGCATGAGCAGGTTTTTCATCATGGCCAGGTACTGCGGGCGGTGCGCCACGCTCGGCAGGCCGATCTTCGAGGGCAGCACGCCGTGCTCGAGCGCGTCGATCTGGCTGCGCATCTTTTTCAGCAAGGGGCCGCAGTCGAGCAGCAGGTCGCCGCTCCGGGTCTCGATGTTGTGCCACTTCTGCAAGGAGCGCCCGGGCCCTTCCTCGTCCTGCCGGATGAGGAAGCAGCCCTCGCGGGAGCTGGGTTCCCTCGCAAAGCGCGTCAGGTCCTTCAGCTCGGCCAGGCCGGCGTAGCGGTCCAGGTAGAAGCGGGCGCGGTCGAGCTCGCCCGGCGCCATCTGCACCGGCTCGGCGAGCGCCAGCAGGAGCGTCTTGACGTAGAGGTGGCGGGGCGAGTCGCCGGCGCCGGCGCAAGCAGGCGCGGCATGGCCTTCGGTCGGTGCGCCGCGGTGCAGCGCGTGCAGGCTGCGCCAGGCGGATTTCGAGCCCGGCGCATAGGCGCGGTAGGCCAGGACAAGGCGCCGCCGCTCCATGTCCATGGCGTGCGCCAGCGTGCGCCGCAGAAGGTCGGTTTTGCCCCGGCTGATCCAGCCGCCCTTGAGCCTGTCGACGGCGGCCCGGTAGCATTGGGCGTGGTACTTGAGCAGATCGTTGCCGATGACGACCTTGCGCTGCAGGGCGGTCGAGAGGGGGTGATGCGCCCTGTTCAGTTCGGCTTCGAAGAGGCCCGCGATGCGCCGGGTTTCCTCGGCCATCATGTCGAGCATCTTCAGGCGGACGCGGAAGCTGGCCGAGACGCCCGGCCGCTTCAGGCGTTCCGTGAGGGCGATGGCGGCTTCCTCCGGCGGCATGCCTGAAAGGGTGTCCAGCCAGGACCGCAGCATCTCCGGATGCAGTCCCGCGGCGAAGGCTTGACCGCCTTCGGGCAGCAGGGATGCCAGGGAATACAGCGGAAACACGCCTTGAATTCCTTTCCGGAGGACCGACGGCGGGGAAATCTTTACAAGGATGGCATAAGTCGGCCGCCCCTGCCACCCCCGTTTGTCACCGACCGGCGCGCTGCCTCATCCGGCGAGGGCCGCGTTGCGGGCGCCCGCCGTCGTTCCCGGCGGGTTTTGCGCCTGGCCTGCGGGTGTGTAGGGAATCAGGGCGAAGACCTCGCAGCCCGGGCATTGCTCGATGGGCTTGCTGACCCACAGGCGCAGCGGGCCGTTGCGCTGCTGCAGGTAGACCGACACGCCGGGCTGGATGGTGTGCGCCGGCGCGATGAGGGCCGGGCCGTCGCCGGCCGAGGGCAGCTTGGCCAGGACGATGACGCGAACCGCCTTGACCTGCTTGCGGCCCTGCTTGTCCGTGCTTTCCAGCGAGACCATGGTCGGCATGCCGCCCGGCGCCAGGTTCTGCAGGCCGAGCTCCAGGCTTTGCAGGTCGCCGGTGACGACGCGCCGCGTCAGGCAGATGTGCACCACGCTCTGGTCGCGCGGGCGCAGGCCGACGACTTCGCCGACGCGCACCGGCGCCGCGTTGCCGGCGAGGTACTGCAGGGAGAAGCCGCCCGGGCTTTCATTGCCGATGGCCCATTCGCTGGTGTCGATCTTCACCGGCAGTTCGTCGGTGCGGCGGCGGTTGGCCGGGCCGGCGAGGTAGGTCCACAACAGGTCGAAGCCGACGACGAGGTCCACCCGCGGCTTGAACTTCTGCCGGCTGAAGCGGCGCAGCGGCGGCGCGCTCCACAGCCGGTGCAGGTTGCGCATCAGCATCACGTAGCTCGACTGGCGCGCCGCCAGCGGCAGGCCGAGCCTGGCCGGCTCGATGCCTTTCTCGATGCCGCCGATCTGTCCCTGCAGCTTGGCGAGCAGGCGGTTGCAGCGCAGGACGAGGTCGCCCGCCTCGATGGGCGTGTTGCCGGTGCGCACCAGCGAGCGGCCGGCGCGGGAATCCTTCGTCTTGATGAGGAAGCAGGCGTCGAGGGACTCGTCGCCCTTCTTCACGGCATGGGCTTCATCGAGCTGGGCGAATTTGGCGTGGCGCTCGATGTAGAAGCGCACGCGCTCCAGCTCGCCCGGGGCGAGCTTGGTCGGTTCGGCGAAGTCGAGCAGCAGGGCGTTCACGTAGATCTGCTCGGCGCTGGCGCGGACGCCCTGCGGCTTGTCGGTGGCGAAGCCGCCGCCGCGGGCGATGCGGTAGAGGCGGTGCAGCTCGGACCAGGCCGACTTGGAGCCGCGCGCATAGACGCGGTAGGCGAGGTCGAGGCGCAGCGCCTGGAATTCCATGGCGCGCAGCGTCGCCAGGCGCAGGGGCTTGGCGAAGCCGATGCCGATCCACTTGTGGTGGATCTCGTCGGCGATTTCGGCGTAGCAGGCGGCCAGCGTCTTGAGCAGGGCGTTGGTGGCGATCAGCACCAGCTGCACCTCCTGCTCCAGCGGCAGGGCGCTGGCGGCCAGCTGCTTTTCCACTTCGCGCACCAGGCGGTGGGCGGTCTCCAGCGAAGCTTCGAGCAGCTTGATCCGCGTGCGGCTGTTGGCCGCGCGGAAACGCTGCAATTCGTTCATCAGCGCCTGCGCGGCGACGCCGGGCCGCTCGAAGGGCAGGGTGGCGAGCCAGACCTGGTAGCGCTCGGGGTCGAGCGTCGCCGCGTTGCCGCTGTTCGGAAGCAAGTCGTTCAATTTCATGCCGAAAGGATGTCATAAGCACGGCTGATAAGCCAGAGCACTAATTCACGCTTCCCGCCCGTTCGTCGCACCGCAGGCGCCGCCCACCCCGCCGCGGATGCATGGACTGCCAAGCGGCTTTGCCGCAGCCGTCAAGAATTTTGCATGCACGTGTAAATAATTGATGATTAAAGGAAAACAGGAAAATCAGGTGGCAAGTTGCCTTCCACTCAGAAAAGCAAAGCGGTCATCCTGTCTGTCGCAAGGTCTTGGGGCGCATGGCGGGAAGCAGCCAACGCCTTGATCCGCAAAGCATTCAAAAGTCGCTTTGGGCGGGCACGGAACTTGTAATCGATCCTGTGAAGCGCTTTCCAGCGGACGGGTTCCAAGGATGGGCGTTTCTGTGCAAGACGCTGTTTTTGGGAGGGTCTCCGGTACCTGCCGGGGGCGAGGACTGGGGCTAATCGGGGCTAATCAGAGGATCGAGAACATGAGCGAAACCTACATCGAGGAAACAACGGAAGCCGCCCTCACGGTGGCCAGCCGGCTCGGCATCAACCGGCGCGAATTCATGCAGTTCTGCGCGGCGACGGCGACCACGCTGGGCCTGCCGACCGGCGCGGAGGCGGCCATCGCCAAGGCCGTCGAGAAGGCCAGGCGGCCGTCGGTGATCTGGCTGCACTTCCAGGAATGCACGGGCTGCTCGGAGTCGCTGCTGCGCGCCGAGCACCCGACCCTGGAGAAACTCATCCTGGACGTCATCTCGCTCGATTACCACGAGACGCTGATGGCGGCCGCCGGCCACCAGGCCGAGGCGGCGCGCAAGTCCGCCATGAAGGCCAACAAGGGCAAGTACATCCTGGTGGTCGAGGGCGCCATTCCCGTCAAGGACAACGGCATCTACTGCAAGGTCGGCGGCCACAAGGCCATCGACATCGTCAAGGAGTGCGCGGCCGACGCCGCGGCGGTGATCGCCATCGGCTCCTGCGCCTCCTGGGGCGGCATGCCCTCCACCGAGCCGAACCCGACCGGCGCCTCCAGCGTCGGCGACGTGCTCGGCAAGCCGGTGGTGACGATTCCCGGCTGCCCGCCGAATCCCTACAACTTCCTCGCCACGGCGGTGCATTTCCTCACCTTCGGCAAGCTGCCCGACGTCGACCAGCTCGGCCGTCCCAAGTTCGCCTACGGCCGCATCATCCACGAGCACTGCGAGCGCCGCGCCCACTTCGACGCCGGCCGCTTCGCCATGGAGTTCGGCGACGAGGGCCACCGCAAGGGCTACTGCCTCTACAAGCTTGGCTGCAAGGGGCCGGAGACCTACGCCAACTGCTCGACCATCGGCTTCGGCGACGCCGGCGAGAACAACTGGCCGGTCGGCTGCGGCCATCCCTGCATCGGCTGCACCGAGAAGGGCGTCGGCTTCGCCAAGCCGATCCACCAGACGGCGGTGCTGAAGGGCATGATGCCGCCGGCCTCCTACCCGCGCATCGTCGAGGAGCAGGGCAAGGCCAGCTTCGCGGCGGCGGCGGCGCTGGCGGCCATCGCCGGCGCTGCGGCGGGCGGCGCGGCCATGCTGGCGAAGAACCTCGGCAAGCAGGACGAAGCCCAGCCCCGGCAGAAAGGCGAGTGACCATGGACCGGCGCAATTTCTTCAAGGCGTCGCTGGCCGGCGGCGCCGCCCTCGCAACGGGGGCGGCGAGCTGTCCGGCACAGGCGCGCAGCAACAAGGACATGCCGCCCGAGGCTGTCGGGCTGCTCTTCGATTCCATCCTCTGCGTCGGCTGCAAGGCCTGCGTGGCCGCCTGCAAGGAGGCCAACGGCATGCCGCCGGAGTTCAGCACCCAGGAACAGTACTGGGACACGCCGCTGGACATCTCCGGCAAGACGCTCAACGTCATCAAGGCCTACCGCCACGGCTCGCTGGCGACCAAGGACAGCGAGGAGAACGGCTACGCCTTCGTCAAGAAGTCGTGCATGC
Organism: Rhodocyclales bacterium; assembly: GCA_016214145.1. Lineage (GTDB taxonomy): Bacteria > Pseudomonadota > Gammaproteobacteria > Burkholderiales > Rhodocyclaceae > Desulfobacillus. The sequence continues at coordinate 54,061 of JACRPA010000008.1, read as the reverse complement.
ACTGCGTCGATCCCTCCTGCGTCTCGGCCTGTCCGGTGTCGGCCATGCAGAAGGACCCGAAGACCGGCATCGTCAGCTACGACAAGGAGGCCTGCATCGGCTGCCGCTACTGCGTGGCGGCCTGCCCCTTCGGCGTGCCGCGCTTCACCTACGACAAGGCCATCCCGCAGATCAGCAAGTGCCAGTTGTGCGTGCATCGCCACAAGGACGGCAAGTACGCCGCCTGCGCCGAGGTCTGCCCGACCGGCGCCACGCTCTACGGCAAGGTGTCCGTCCTGCGCGAGGAGGCGAAGCGGCGCCTGGCCATGAAGCCCGGCGAGAAAGCCGAATTCCCGCGCGGCCACCTGCGCGCGGCGCAGGAGAAGCAGCTGCAGGGCGCGCCGGAAGGCAAGGGCGAAATGCGCCGCAAGGGCTGGAAGGACGAGTCCGGCCAGGCCTACCCGAACGTCGCCGGCAAGTACCTCGACCACCTCTACGGCGAGAAGGAGTTCGGCGGCACGCAGATGCTGATGCTCTCCGGCGTGCCCTTCGAGAAGCTGGGCTACCCGGACCTGCCGCCGCAGTCCGATGCCGCGCTGTCGGAAACCCTGCAGCACTCGCTCTACGGCGGCCTCATCGCGCCGATCGCCGTGCTGGGGGCGCTGACTTTCATCGCCAGGCGCAACGTCAGGCCCGAAGACGAAGAGGGAGGCCAGAATGGCTAATCACACCCATGCACCGGCGCCGCTCGGCGGCAACCTGTTCACCCCATTCACGCTGCTGCTCGGCATGCTCTCGGTGATCGCCGGCGTCATCCTGGTCTACCGCTTCTTCTACGGCCTCGGCGCGGTGGCCAACATCAACGACGGCTTCCCCTTCGGCATCTGGATCGCCTACGACGTCGTCGTCGGCTCGGCCTTCGCCTGCGGCGGCTACGCCATGGCGCTGCTGGTCTACATCTTCAATCGCGGCGAGTACCACCCGCTGGTGCGCCCGGCGCTGCTGGCCAGCCTGTTCGGCTACACGCTGGCCGGCGCCTCGGTCATCTTCGATCTGGGCCGCTGGTGGAACGTCTGGCACATCTTCTGGCCCGGCTACGCCCAGGTGAACTCGGTGATGTTCGAGGTGGCGGTCTGCATTACGGCCTACATCGTGGTGATGTGGATCGAGTTCTCGCCGGTCTTCCTGGAGAAGCTCGGCATGAAGGACGTGAAGCAGAAGCTCAACAAGCTGCTCTTCTTCATCATCGCCCTCGGCGTGCTGCTGCCCTCGATGCACCAGTCCTCGCTCGGCTCGCTGCTGGTGATCTTCGGCCAGCAGATCCACCCGCTCTGGCAGTCCGGCGCGATGCTGCCGCTGATCTACCTGATGACGGCCATCCTGCTCGGCTTCGCCGTGGTGATCTTCGAGGCGACGTTGTCCTCGACCGGCTTCGGCCGGCCGCTGGAGACGAAGGTGCTGACGCCGCTGTCGAAGATCATGGTCGGGCTGCTCGCCGCCTACGTCGCCGTGCGCATCCTCGACCTGGTGTTCCGCGGCGCGTTCGGCACGGCCTTCTCGGGCACGCTGGAAGCCGGCATGTTCTGGCTGGAGATGGCGGCCTTCGTCGTGCCGCTGGTCCTGCTGGCGCCGGCCGCCGCCCGCCGCAGCGCCTCGAAGCTCTTCGTCTCCGCGGTGATGCTGATGGTGGGCGGGATGCTCCTGCGCATCAACGGCTTCCTCGTCGGCTACGAGACCGGCGCGGGCTGGCACTACTTCCCGTCGCTCGCCGAGCTCATGGTCACCGTCGGCCTGATCGCCTTCGAGATCCTGGCCTACATCGTCATCATCAGAAAATTCCCCGTGCTGCCCGCCGCGCAGCCGGTTACGCGCTAATCAAAGGAGCCAAGAATGGGACAACGCATAACAATCGATCCGATCACCCGCATCGAGGGCCACCTGCGCATCGACTGCGAGGTGGATGGCGGCAAGGTCAAGAAGGCCTGGTCCTCCGGCCAGATGTGGCGCGGCGTCGAGCTGATCCTGCTCGGCCGCGACCCGCGCGACGCCTGGGCCATCACCCAGCGCATCTGCGGCGTGTGCACCACGGTGCACGCCATCGCCTCGGTGCGCGCGGTGGAGAACGCCCTGCAGATGGAGGTGCCGCTCAACGCCCAGTACATCCGCAACCTGATCATCCTGGCGCACGCGGTGCACGACCACATCGTGCATTTCTACCACCTCTCCGCGCTCGACTGGGTGGACGTCGTCTCGGCGCTGAAGGCCGACCCGGACGCCACCTCGAAGCTGGCCGAGAGCCTGTCCTCCTGGCACGGCAACGGCAAGTTCGAGATGCGCGCCGTCAAGGAGCGCCTGAAGGGCTTCGTCGACGGCGGCCAGCTCGGCATCTTCACCAACGGCTACTGGGGCCACCCGGCGATGAAGCTGCCGCCGGAGGTGAACCTGCTCGCCGTGGCGCACTACCTGCAGGCGCTCGACGTGCAGAGGAAGGCCAACAAGATCGTCTCCATCCTGGGCAGCAAGACGCCGCACATCCAGAACGTCGCCGTCGGCGGCGTCTCCAACGCGCTGGCGACCGACTCCGAGGCCGTCCTGACGGTCGAGCGCCTGCTCGCCATCAAGGGCTGGATCGACGAACTGGCGGACTTCGTCAAGAACGTCTACCTGATCGACGTCGCCGCGGTCGGCGCCTTCTACCCCGACTGGACCAAGTACGGCGCCGGCGTCACCAACTACCTGAGCGTGCCGGACATCCCGATGGACACCAAGGGCACCCAGTTCGCGCTGCCCGGCGGCTACATCGCCAACAAGGACCTCGGCTCGTTCAAGGCCATCAAGACCTTCAACGACGACTACTGGGTCAAGGGCGTCGAGGAGAGTACCAAGCACTCCTGGTACGAGGGCTCGAAGTCGCTGCATCCCTACAAGGGCGAGACCAAGCCGCAGTACACCGACTTCAAGGACGACGGCAAGTACTCCTGGCTGAAGTCGCCGACCTTCTACGGCAAGCCGGCCCAGGTCGGCCCGCTCGCGCGCGTGCTGTGCATGCTGGCCGCCGGCCACGAGCCGACCAAGAAGTACGCCACGGCGGCGCTGGACACCGTCTCGGCGCTGGCCAAGACCAAGGTCGGCCTCGACGCCATGCACTCCACCATCGGCCGCCACGCCGCCCGCGCCGTCTCCTGCGCGGTGCAGGTGGACATGCTGACAGACCAGTGGACCGCGCTGCTCAACAACATGGCCAAGGGCGACCTGAAGACCTACAACAAGCCGGTCTTCCCGAAGGGCGAGATCATGGGACAGGGCTACCACGAGGCGCCGCGCGGCGTGCTCTCGCACTGGGTCGTCATCGACGACGGCAAGATCAAGAACTACCAGTGCGTCGTGCCCTCGACCTGGAACGCCTGCCCGAGGAACGAGAAGGACGAGCCGGGGCCGTACGAGGCGTCCATCGCCGACAACCCCATCGCCGATCCCGAGCGTCCCCTGGAGGTGCTGCGCACGGTGCACTCCTTCGACCCGTGCATCGCCTGCGCCATCCACGTCACCGACACGGAGAACGGCAGCGCGATCACGGTCAAGGCGAAGTAACATGCAGGAGCGGGCTTGCCCGCTATAGCGGCGGTTGTTTGTCGCGGGCAAGCCCGCTCCTACAAGGGAATTGCATGCGCATCGTCATCCTCGGCATCGGCAATACCATCCTCAGCGACGAGGGCGTCGGCGTGCATGCCGCCGAGGCGCTGCGTGCGGCCTATGCGGTGCCGGAGAACATCGAAGTCATCGACGGCGGCACCGCCGGCATGGAGCTGCTCGATCCGCTCTCCGGCGTGGACCTGCTGGTGGTGCTCGACGCCGTCAAGGCGAAGCGCGCGCCCGGCACGGTGATCTGCCTCACCGGCAAGGAAGTGCCGGTGTTCTTCCGCAGCAAGCTCTCGCCGCACCAGGTCAGCATCTGCGACGTGCTCGCCAGCCTGGAATTCGCCGGCGATCCACCGAAGGATCTGGTGCTGATCGGCTGCGAGCCCCTCAGCCTGGAGCTCGGCACCGAGCTCACGCCTGCCATCGCCGCGAAAGTGCCGGAGATGGTCGCCTCCGCAATCGAACAGCTTGCCGCGCGGGGCATCCATCTCGAACCCGTAGGTCGGGCTTCAGCCCGACAGCAGCGGTCATTGTCGGCCTGAAGGCCGACCTGCCATGTGCCTGGCGATTCCCTCGCGCATCATCGAGATCAATGACCTGATGGCCGTGGTCGACACCCTCGGCGAGCGCCGCGACGTCAGCCTGGTGCTCATGCACGAGGAGGTCGCAGTCGGCGACTACGTGCTGATCCAGCTGGGCACATTCGCCTACGAGCGCGTGGATGAGGCGCGCGCCCGCGAATCCCTGGCGCTGATGGAAGAAGTCTTCGCCCAAGGGCCCGCCGATGTCCGCGCCTGGTAGCACGGAAACCCTCCGCATCCGCGCCGAAGATCCTTCGCCGCTTCTCGAAGCCGCCTTCCGCCGCATCGAATCCGCGACGATGGCCGACGTGCCGATTCTCAATCCCGCGCTGCGCGTCGAAGCCGTCGGCTTCACCCGCTGGCAGGATCACTGGCTCGGCATCGTCATCACGCCCTGGTTCATGAACCTGGTGCTGGTGCCGGGTGTGTCCGAGTCCTGGCAAAGCGTGCCGCCGGGTCAGCGCCTGTTCCGCAAATTTCCCTCGGGCGATTTCGCCTTCCTCGGCAGCGACGAAGCCGAGGTCGGCGAGTTCCAGTCCTGCTCGTTGTTCTCGCCGATGGCGCAGTTCGCCGACCAGGCGAGCGCCCGCGACGTCGCGCATGCCGCGCTGGCGGCGCTCCAGCGCGCGCCAACCTCCGCGCAGCCGACCATCGCGCCCAATGACGGCGCTCTTGAAGATCCCAAACAGGCCGCCCTCGAACGGCCGATGAGCAAGCGGGAGTTTCTAGGGGGCGTGTTCAGGCGCGGCTGAAAATTTCCCCCTTTGAAAAAGGGGGGCAGGGGGGATTTAAAGCGGCGGTTGATTAGCTACAAGCTTCAGCCGAGACTGGACTCCGCTCCTGCACGTTCAACTTCAAACCGCCACGGCCTCGCCCCAGTAGTGATAGGACACGATCCGCGGGCCGGGGATGTACATCGACTGCACCTGCGGGTCGAAGCCCGCTTCCTTCAGGATGGCCGGGATGTCGCGGTCGAGCATGCAGCCGCCAGCGAGCGGACTCCAGAAGGGCTGCAGGCGGCTCTGCCACTTCAGCACGTCGGCGTCCGGCGCGCGGCCGTGCTCGGAGAACAGCAGCCGGCCGCCGGGCGCCAGCACGCGCCGCACTTCATGCAGCGCCGCGACAGGATCGGGAATGGTGCACAGCGTGTAGGTGCTGACCACCGTGTCGAAGACGGCGTCCGCCAGCGGCAGTTTTTCGGCGGTGATGCCGACGATCTCCACCGGCAGCCGCGCGGCGCGGCTGCGCTTCAGCATCAGGCGGTGCATGCGCAGCGATGGCTCCACCCCGACGAGTTCGCGCACGCGGCCGGCGTCGTAGAAGGGCAGGTTCAGCCCGGTGCCGATGCCGATCTCCAGCACCCGCCCCTGCGCCTGCGGGATCACCTTGCGGCGCTGCTCGCCGACCGACTTCATGCCGCAGGCCAGATCGATCAGCCAGGGAAGCACGTTGCGCTCGTACCAGTTGCCGTGTGCCATGCGCATTCCTCGTTGTCGTCAGCGCGCAGTATAGTGGCGTTTCTGCGTCGAAAAACCCAGCCATGACCACTTTCGACAACCTGCGCAAGCTCCTCGGCACGCCGCGCGACGGGGCGCTGTTGCGCTTTTCGCTGGGCAACGAGTACCTGAAGACGGGAGAGGCGGCGCAGGCGGCGGCGCATTTCCGTGCGGCGGTGGAGAAAGACCCGAAATACTCCGCGGCGTGGAAGCTGCTCGGCAAGGCGCTCGCCGAGGCGGGGCAGGCGGCGGAAGCGCTGGCGGCTTATCGCGAGGGCATTGCGGTGGCCGAGGCGAAGGGCGACCTCCAGGCGGCGAAGGAAATGAAGGTGTTCGCGCGGCGCCTGGAGCGTGCTGCTGCCGGCGGCAACGATTCCGGCGCCGTCTCGTAGGGACTGACTTTTCCTGCTGGTGCTATTTGGCCCGCGAAGCCGTGCGCAGGGTCTTGCCCGCCACCATGAAATGCCCGCGGCCGCGGTGATGCAGGGTGCGCGGCTCCTTCTGCTTCGGATCGACCCAGGCCTTCACCACTTCCAGCACGAAGAAGTTGTAGCGGTTCATCAGGCGCGTGTCGACGACCTTGCATTCCAGGCTGGCGTAGCACTCGTCGATGAGCGGCGCGCCGACCTGCGCGGCCGGCCGCGCCGTCAGGCCGAATTTGACGAACTTGTCGACCTTGCGGCCGGAGCAGTTGCCGACGCCGACCACCTTGTCCAGCAGCTTCGCCGTCGGGATGTTGAGCACGCATTCCTTCGTCGCCACCAGGGCGTCGAAGCTGTGGTTGCGGCCGCTGATGAGGCAGCCCACCAGCGGCGGCTCGAACTCCATCATGCAGTGCCAGGACTGCGCCATGACGTTCGCCTTGCCCTTGCGGGCGGTCGTGATCAGCAGCACCGGCCCCGGCTCGAGCAGGCCGTAGACGCGGGAGAGGGGCAGGGATTTTTTCACGATATGTTCATAATAAATGATTGAACCCAGGAAGGACGGATTTCCTTGACCGCCCCCAAAGTCGATTGACCTAAGTCAAACCGCCGTCACCAAAAAAAAGTACCTTAGAGGCCTTCCCCTACGGCCCCGCCGGAACATGTCCGACCACGACGTTTGCGACCTGCCGGGGATCGTTGCCCGCTGGCATCACGATCCCGCCAACCTGGTGCAGATCCTGCGCGACGTGCAGGAATCCTGCGGCACGATTCCTTCCGACACGCTGGATCAACTGGCGAAGCTGCTCAATGTGCCGCGCGTGCGCATCGAGGCGACGGCGAGCTTCTATTCCTTCTTCCACGCCGAGTCGCACGGCGCTTACGAGATCCTCTTCTCGGACAATGTCATCGACCAGATGGCCGGCAAGGCCGAGTTGAAGCAGTATCTCTGCGAGCGGCTCTGGCTGGAGCCGCGCAAGCTCTCCGAGGACGGGCTGGTGTATGTCGACGACACTGCCGACATCGGTCTGGCCGACCAGGCGCCGGCGATGCTGGTGAACGGCTTTGCCGTGCCGGCGCTGGACAAGGCGCGCCTCGACCTCGTCGCCGAGCTGATCCGGGTGCGGAAGCCGCTGGCCGAGTGGCCGCCCATGCTGTTCGAGATTCCCGACAACATCCGCCAGCCCGGCCCGCTTACGGGCGAGGCGTTCGCGCCGGGCGCGGCCTTGAAAGCGACGCTGTCGCGCGGGACCGATGCCACCCTTGCGGAGATTGACTCGGCCAACCTGCGCGGCCGCGGCGGCGCCGGCTTCAAGACGGCGACCAAGTGGGCGAGCTGCCGCAAGGCCGAGGGGGAGGCTCATTACGTGGTGTGCAACGCCGACGAGGGCGAGCCGGGCACTTTCAAGGACCGCGTGCTGCTCAACAGCCACGCCGACCTGGTGTTCGAGGGCATGACGGTGTGCGCCCGCGTCATCGGCGCGAGGCAGGGCCTGCTTTACCTGCGCGGCGAGTACAGGAACCTGCTGGAAAAACTGGAGTCAGTCCTGGCGACACGGCGGGAGAAGGGCCTGCTCGGCCGCAACATCCTCGGCTATGTTGACGCGGATGGGGATTTCGACTTCGACATCGAGATCCATCTGGGCGCCGGCGCCTACATCTGCGGCGAGGAGTCGGCGCTGATCGAGTCGCTGGAGGGCAAGCCGGGCAAGCCGAGGAACCGCCCGCCCTTCCCGGACCGCTGCGGCTACCGCAACCAGCCGACGGTGGTGAACAACGTCGAGACTTTCGCCTGCGCGGCGAAAATCGCCGAGCGGGGCGGCGCCTGGTTCGCCGCCATGGGCACGCCGCAGTCTGCGGGCAGCAAGCTGATCTCGGTCTCCGGCGACTGCCAGCGGCCGGGCATCTACGAATATTCCTTCGGCGTCACGGTGCGGCAAATCCTCATCGACTGCGGCGCCGAGGACGCCCACGCCGTGCAGGTCTCCGGGCCGTCCGGCACCTGCATCTCCTTCCGCGAGTTCGACCGCCGCATCGCCTTCGAGGATCTTGCCACGGCGGGCGCCTTCATGGTCTTCTCGCGCGAGCGCGACATGTTCGAGGTGGCGCGCAACTTCACGCACTTCTTCGCCCACGAGAGCTGCGGCTTCTGCACGCCGTGCCGCGTCGGCACCTCGCTGCTGCGCAACACCATGGACAAGCTGGCGGCGGGCAAGGGCTCGGCCTACGACATGAACGAGATGAAGAACATCATGCACATCCTGCGCGGCATGGCGCACTGCGGCCTCGGCCACACGGCAGCCAACCCGGTGGTGCAGACGATGGAGAAGTTCCCCGAGGCCTACGAACGGCGCCTGAAGCGGCTGGATTTCGAGCCGGCCTTCGACCTCGATGGGGCATTGCAGACCGCGCGCCTGATCACCGGCCGCGACGACGAATGGGCGCACCTGGCGGACGAATGACAACCATGAAGATCTTTAACCACAGAGAGCACAGAGAGCACAGAGAACACAGAGATTTCTTCTGTTCGGCTTTCTCTGTGCTCTCTGTGTCCTCTGTGGTTAAAGGTTTTGCCTGATGACTGCGAGAACCTTCATGCTCGACGGCAAGACGATTCCCTTCGAGGAGGGCGAGACCATCATGGAGGCGGCCGCCGCGGCGGGCGTCTACATTCCGCATCTGTGCCATCACCCGGAGTTCAAGCCGCACGGTTCCTGCAAGCTGTGCACGGTGAGCATCGGCGGGCGGCTCGGCGCGGCGTGCACCAATCAGGCGGCAGAGGGCGTGAAGGTGGAGAGCGAAACCGCGGCGCTCAACGCAGACCGCCTCGCGCTGACGCAGATGCTCTTCGTCGAGGGCAACCATGTCTGCCCGTCCTGCGAGAAGAGCGGCAACTGCCAGCTGCAGGCGGTGGCCTACCACCTCGGCATGCTGACGCCGCATTTCACGCACTTCTATCCGGCGCGCGACGTCGACGCCTCGCATCCGGACGTGCTGCTGGAGCGCAACCGCTGCATCCTCTGCGAGCTGTGCGTGCGCGCCAGTCGCGACGTCGACGGCAAGAACATCTTCGGCATCGGCGGCCGCGGCATCAAGGCGCGCCTGATCGTCAATTCGGCGAGCGGGCGTCTGGCCGATACCAACCTGTCGGTGCGGGACCGCGCCGCCGAAGTCTGTCCGACCGGCGCCATCATCCTCAAGCGGCACGGCTTCACGGTGCCGATCGGCCGGCGGCTCTACGACCACCACGACATTGCCGAGGTGCCGGTGGCGGGATTGAAGGAACCGATGCGTGACTGAGCCGAAGAAACTCAAGGTCGCCACCTGCTCGCTGGCCGGCTGCTTCGGCTGCCACATGTCGCTGCTCGACATCGACGAGAAGCTGTTCGAGCTGGTCAAGGTCGTCGAGTTCGACCGCTCGCCGATCACCGACATCAAGCACTGCGGGCCCTGCGACATCGGCATCGTCGAGGGTGGCGTCTGCAACGCCGAGAACGTGCACGTGCTGAAGGAGTTCCGCAAGAACTGCCGCATCCTGGTGGCGATGGGCGCCTGCGCGATCAACGGCGGCATCCCGGCGATGCGCAACAACGTCGACCTGTGGGACTGCTTCCAGGAGGTGTACCACTACGGCATCGGACTGGAGAACGGCCAGATCCCCAACGATCCCGAGCTGCCGCTGCCCTTCGACAAGGTGCATCCGATCAACGAGGTGGTGCGCATCGACTACTTCCTGCCCGGCTGCCCGCCGCCGGCCGACGCCATCTGGAAGTTCCTCACCGACCTCGCCGCCGGCCGCGAGCCGAAGCTCGACTACGAGATGCTGCACTATGACTGAAAACGAAGGCTAGATCAGATCAACTCAAATGTTTAGGTGAATGATGCTATTTGATCCGCTCGCATTGTTTGGTCAAGCACTGATTGCTTCTACTTGTGGCTGGTTCTTCGGTGCTAGAAAAGGCGCTTTCATTTATGTAGGAGTAATTGGTTTACTCACTATATCTTTGTTGTTATTTGTACCCGGGATTTCCAGAAACGCAGGAATGTGGGTTGGTTTAAATTTGGTTTTTGGGATTCCATTCATCTTAGGGGCAGGTGTTCTCGGGTTAGCAGGTGGAGTATGTCTGCGTGGAGACAAGAAATTCGCTGCAATGCTATTGATCAGTCCATTTTTCTTGTATTGGGCCGCGACTTACGCATTGCAATTGAAACAAGAAAATGAATGGTCAGCGGTTATTGAGTTCGTTAAGGTGAATCCAGAAGTTATCAATTTGGTTGGTTCAAATGCAAAGTACTTTCCTGATATTTCTGGTACGAAAAGAGGCGATAGCCTGCCAAATAGATATGAAGTCTCTGTAAATGGGGCAAGACAAATTTACGTAATTACCGATGTCTCACGGGATTTGAATAGGACAGAATTTACGATTGCCTGTATTACGGAACGTTCGCTTGGATACCGCGATCCGTTCAAGGATGCGTGCGATCAACCCAGACATGCTGAAAAGCGTGCAAGCATTACGCCACCAAAACCACCGATTTATTTTCAACAGCCAAAACAAGAGAAGCCGGAACGCTCTGACTGATTACCTTTTCCATATGGCGTTCAGCGAAGCTATTTAATGAATGATTAATTTCGAAACCGCTGCCGATTCTAGACGTTCCTCACCGACCTCGCCGCCGGCCGCGAGCCGAAGCTCGAATACGACATGGTGCACTATGATTGAAAATCTTGAACCACAGAGGACACAGAGCGCACAGAGAAGGACAAACAAGAGAATTCTCTGTGCTCTCTGTGTCCTCTGTGGTTAAGGGTTTTTTATGCCCAACCTCGAAACCGCCGCCCACCCCGGGAACCTGAAGCGCGTCGTCATCGAGCCGGTGTCCCGCGTCGAGGGCCACGGCAAGGTGACCATCCTGCTCGACGCCGACGACAAGGTGCACCAGGTGCGGCTGCACATCGTCGAGTTCCGCGGCTTCGAGAAGTTCATCCAGGGCCGGCCCTACTGGGAGGTGCCGGTGATGGTGCAGCGCCTGTGCGGCATCTGCCCGGTGTCGCACCACCTGGCGGCCTCGAAGGCGCTCGACATCATCGTCGGCGCGAAGCAGCTGACGCCCACCGCCGAGAAGATGCGCCGCCTGATGCACCTCGGCCAGATATTGCAGTCGCACGCGCTGCACTTCTTCCACCTCGCCTCGCCCGACCTGCTGTTCGGCTTCGACGCCGACGTGGCGAAGCGCAACATCGTCGGCGTCGCCGCCGTTGCACCGGAGGTAGCGAAGAAGGGCGTGCTGCTGAGGAAGTACGGCCAGGAGATTATCCGCCACACCGCCGGCAAGCGCGTGCATGGCACCGGCTCGGTGCCGGGCGGGGTAAACAAGAACCTGACACGCGCCGAGCGCGCCGAGCTGCTCGGCGAGATCGACACCATCGTCGAATGGAGCCGGGAGGCGGTCGGCATCATCAGGAAGCTGTTCGCCGACAACGCGAAGCTCTACGCATCCTTCGGCCGCTTCGACTCGAATCTCCTCAGTCTGGTGCGCGCCGACGGCGCGCTCGACCTCTACCATGGCGGCCTGCGCGCCACCGACGGCAAGGGCGGCGCGATCTTCGACCACGCCGACTACCAGCACTACTACGAGGTCATCCACGAGGAAGTGAAGCCCTGGTCCTACATGAAGTTTCCCTTCATCGTGGAGCAGGGCGCCGAGGCCGGCTGGTACCGCGTCGGCCCGCTGGCGCGGGTAGCGCAGTGCGGCTTCATCCCGACCGAACTGGCCGAGGCCGAGCGCGTCGCCTTCAAGGCCTTCGACGGCGGCGCGGCGCTCTCCGCCCCCCTCGGCTACCACTGGGCGCGCATGATCGAGATGCTGCACGCGGCCGAGGGCATCAAGGAGCTGCTGCTCGACAACGATCTTTCCGGCGGCGACCTCATCGTGCGCGGCGAACGGCAACTGCGCGGGGTCGGCGTCATCGAGGCGCCGCGCGGCACGCTGATCCACCACTATCGCGTCAACGAGGACGACCAGATCGTCAACGCCAACCTGATCGTGTCGACCACCCACAACAACCAGGCGATGAACGAGGCGGTGCGCCGGGTGGCCCTGCAGTACCTCGACGGCCGCACGCTCACCGAAGGCCTGCTCAACCACATCGAAGTCGCCATCCGCGCCTTCGACCCCTGCCTGTCCTGCGCCACGCACGCGCTCGGCAAGATGCCGCTGGAGGCGGAGCTGGTCGACGCCGACGGCAGCGTGATCGACCGGCTGGTGAAGGGCGAAAAAACTTGAACCACAGAGAACACAGAGAGCACAGAGAACGTCTTTTTTTTTGGCATTGCTTTTCTCTGTGCACTCTGTGTTCTCTGTGGTGAAAGGCTTTTCTTGTCTGTTCTGATCTTCGGCTGGGGCAATCCGAGCCGCGGCGACGACGCCCTCGGGCCGGCGCTGATCGAGCGCATCGAGGCGGCGCTGCCGCATCATCCCGAGTGGGGCGCGGTCGCGCTGCTCACCGATTTCCAGCTGCAGCCGGAGCATGCCCTCGACCTGGAGGGCCGCCGCCGCGTGCTCTTCGTCGATGCCAGCGTGTCCTGCGCGCCGCCGTATGTCTTCGACCGCCTGCAGCCGTCGCGCGACTTCGGCTACACCACGCATGCCATGCAGCCGGAAGCGCTGCTGGCGGTGTTCCGCCAGGTGACCGGCGGCGATCCGCCGCCGGCCTGGCTGCTGACGCTGCGCGGCGAATCATTTGAACTGGGCGATCCGCTCGGCGCCGCGGCGAGGGCGCATCTGGAGGCCTCCGCCACATTCGTTGAATCCCTCCTGTCTGGCGAATGGCAGCGCTTTGCCTGATCCAGGTCAACGAACGTAAATTCCCCTGCCGGTTAGTATCCTTCCAATCCGCACTCCGGACTGGCAACCCTGATCGGTTTATGTCTCTGTAATATTTCCAAGCCATTGATAGTAAAATGATTAACTTGCACTTCAGGCCGGCATGTTTCTTGTTATCCATAAGGCCTTGCAGGATGGAAAGAAGATGATCACCGAAGGCAAGCTGGAATTCGATATCGCCCGGGACGGCAAGCAGATAGCCGGGGCCGCGGTGCATTCCTCCCGCCCCGTATTCGCCTGCCGCGTGCTGGAAGGCAAGCCCGTCGAGGACGCGCTCCGGCTGGCGCCGATGCTGTTCAGCGTGTGCGGCAGGGCGCAGGGGGTCGCCGCGGCGGCGGCCTGCGATGCGGCCAGGGGAAGCGAAGCCGGCGCCGCGGCGCGGAACGAACGCGAGCGCGCCATCGCGGCCGAGTGCCTGCAGGAATACCTGTGGCGCCTGTTCATCGATCTGCCGGTGTTGCTGGGCGAAGCGGCGCGGGCCGGAGATCTTGCGGACATGCGCCGGCGCATGCCGGCTGCCGCCAGCGAAACCGAATGGCTCGACATCGCCGCCGACGCGGAGGAACTGCTGGAAAACCGCGTGTATGGCATGAAGCCGCGGGAATGGCTCGAACTGGATGCGGAGAAGCTCGGGCGCTGGACGGACGATGCGGCCTTGCCGGCGGCCCGCATGCTGGCCAGGCTGCGCGGTTTCCGGTCGGGCGCGCCGCGGGACTTCCTGCCCTGGCTGGGAGAGGACGAACTGCTGGCGGAGATCGCGCCGGCGATGGAGGCGAAGGAGGGCTTTGCGGCGAAGCCGGCCTGGCGGGGACGGGCGGTTGAAACCGGCGCGCTGGCGCGGCAGCGGCTGCAGCCGCGCATCGCGCAGGAACTGGCCGTGAATGGCCTGTCGGCCCGGCTGCTCGCCCGATTGACCGAGCTGGCGGCCCTGCCGGCCCAGTTGCGCCGCCCGCTGGCGAACGGCGTGCGCGGCGTCTCTCCGCGCGCCGGCGTCGGCCTCGCCGCGGCGGAAACCGCCCGCGGCACGCTGATCCATCGCGTGGCGCTGGACGGCGAGCGGGTGGCGCGCTACCGCATCGTGGCGCCGACGGAATGGAATTTCCATCCGCGCGGCGCCTTTCCGCGCGGGCTGGTCGGCATGCCCGCGCGCAACGAGGGCGAAGCGCGGCAGGCGGCGGCGCTGCTGGCGCATGCGCTGGACCCCTGCGTGGCTTACGAGGTGAAGATCGTTCATGCATGAGATGTCGCTGGCGGAAGGCGTGCTTCAGATCATCGAGGACCACGCGGCGAAGGCGGGCTTCTCGCGCGTGAAGACGGTGTGGCTGGAGATCGGCGCGCTCTCCGGCGTCGAGACCGAGGCGATGCGCTTCTGCTTCGACGCGGTGACGCGCGGCAGCGTCGCCGAGGGCGCCGCGCTGGAGATCGTCGCCACGCCCGGCAGCAGCTGGTGCATGCAGTGCGGCGTGTCGGTGCCGGTGGCGGAGCGCTACGATCCGTGCCCGCGCTGCGGCGGCTACCAGCTGCAGGTGCAGGGCGGCACGGAGATGCGGGTGAAAGAACTAGAAGTGGAGTAGGTCTGTAGGTCGGGCTTCAGCCCGACAGCAGCGGCAGATCAAGCGCCGAAGTCGGGCTGAAGCCCGACCTACATGCGAATACTGGAGGAAGGAATCATGTGTACAGTCTGCGGCTGCGGCCAGGGCGAAACGAAGATCGAGGGCGGACCCGAACACGCACATGCGCCGGGCGGCTTCAGCTATGCGCCGCACCATCACCACCATCATGGCCCTGAACATGCCCACGCGCCGGGACTCCCGCCGGGCCGCATGGTGCAGATCGAGCAGGACATCCTCGCCAAGAACAATGCCTATGCCGGCGCCAACCGCAAGCAGTGGCGCGAGCGCGGCCTCTTCGCCATCAACCTCGTTTCAAGCCCCGGCTCGGGCAAGACCACGCTGCTCGTCGAATCCATCGGCCGGCTCGCCGGCCGCCATCCGCTGGCGGTGATCGAGGGCGACCAGCAGACCAGCAACGACGCCGAGCGCATCCGCGCCACCGGCGCGCAGGCCATCCAGGTGAACACCGGCAAGGGCTGCCACCTCGACGCGCACATGGTCGGCCACGCCTTCGAGCGGCTCGATCTGCAGGGCGGCCTGCTGCTCATCGAGAACGTCGGCAACCTGGTCTGCCCGGCGGAGTTCGACCTCGGCGAAGCGCACAAGGTGGTGATCCTCTCCGTCACCGAGGGCGAGGACAAGCCGCTCAAGTACCCGAACATGTTCGCCGCCAGCGACCTCATGCTGCTGACAAAGACCGATCTCCTGCCGCACCTCACTTTCGATGTCGCCAGGTGCATCGAGTACGCGCGCCGCGTCAATCCGAAGATCGAGGTGTTGCAGGTCTCGGCCAAGAGCGGCGAGGGCATGGACGGCTGGCTCGCCTGGCTGGAGCGCGGTGTCGTAGGAGCGGGCTTGCCCGCGATTTCAGCCTAGGATCGCCGGCAAGCCGGCTCCTACATGAAAACCGCTGCTCTCGCCCAGTCCCTTGTCTGCCGCCGCATCCGCGTGCGCGGACAGGTGCAGGGCGTCGGCTTCCGGCCCTTCGTCTATCGCCTGGCGCAGGAGCTGCAGCTCGCCGGCTGGGTGCGCAACGACGCAGAGGGCGTGGACATCGAGGCGCAGGGCGCGGCGCAGGCGGTCGATGCGCTGATCGCCCGGCTGGAGACGGAAGCGCCGCCGCTGGCCAGCGTCACCTCCGTGGAATCATCCGAGGCGCCGCTCACCGACGCGCATGGCTTCGAAATAAAAGTCAGTCTCCACGGCACGGCGAATACCTCGGTGACGCCCGACACGGCGACCTGCCCCGACTGCCTCGCCGAGCTGTTCGATCCCGCCAACCGCCGCTGGCGCCACGCCTTCATCAACTGCACGCACTGCGGCCCGCGCTACACCTTGACGCTGCGCCTGCCCTACGACCGGCCGCACACCAGCATGGCGGCCTTCGAGATGTGCCCGGCCTGCCGGGCCGAATACGACGCGCCGGCCGACCGCCGCTTCCATGCCCAGCCGAACGCCTGCCCCCAATGTGGCCCGCGCCTCGCGTTGCGAGACGCGGCGGGCGGCCCGCTGACTGTCGCCGACCCGATTGCAGAAACTCTGGCGAGATTGCAGCGCGGCGAGATCGTCGCCATCAAGGGCCTCGGCGGCTATCACCTCGCCTGCGATGCGAGCAATGCCGCCGCCGTGGCGCGCCTGCGCGAGCGCAAGAACCGCGAGGAGAAGCCCTTCGCCGTGATGATGGCGAATGCCGCCTCGGTCGAACGCTTCACCGAAGTCGATGCCGGCGAACGCCTGCTGCTCGAGTCGCGCGAGCGGCCGGTGGTGCTGCTGAAGAAGCGCGCCGGCTGCGATGCCGCGCTTCCCGGCGTCGCCCCGGGCCTGGGCGAGCTCGGCGTCCTGTTGCCGTGCACGCCGATCCAGTTTCTGTTCTTCCATGAAGCAGCGGGCCGGCCCGCCGGCACTGCCTGGCTCGCCGTCCCCCAGCGACTGACTTTGGTCATGACCAGCGCCAACCCCGGCGGCGAGCCCATCGTGCGCGGCGATGACGAGGCATTGGCGCGGTTGCGAGGCATTGCCGACGCCTACCTCCTGCACGACCGGGAGATCGTGACGCGGGTGGACGATTCGGTGATGAGGGTCGATTGTAGGTCGGGCTTCAGCCCGACAAGGAATTCATCGACGGCGGATTGTCGGCCTGAAGGCCGACCTACGTTCATCCGCCGTGCCCGGGGGTTCACGCCCAAGGCCATCAAGCTTGCCCGCCCCGGCCCCGCCGTCCTCGCCACCGGCGGCTTCCTCAAGAACACGATTTGCCTCACGCGCGGCGACGAAGCCTTCCTCTCGCAGCACATCGGCGACCTCGACAACGCGCCGACCTGCCGCGCGCTGGAGGAGACCGCGCAGCGCCTGATGGAGCTGCTGGAGATCGAACCGGAGATCGTCGCCCACGACCTGCATCCGGATTTCCACAGCACGCGCTTCGCCGCCGACTTCGCGCGCGAGCGTGGCCTGAAGTCCGTCGCCGTGCAGCACCACCATGCCCACATCGCCGCCGTGGCGGCGGAGCACGGCGTGACCGGACCGCTGCTCGGCCTGGCGCTCGACGGCGTCGGCATGGGCACCGACAAGGGAAGCTGGGGCGGCGAGCTGCTGCAGGTGGACAACGAACGCTTCGCCCGCCTCGGCCACCTGCGCGAACTGGCGCTGCCGGGCGGCGACAAGGCGGCGCGCGAACCCTGGCGCATGGCCGCCGCGGCGCTCTTCGCGCTCGGCCGCGGCGGCGAGATCCGCGCGCGATTCCCGCAGCAGCGCGCCGCCGGCGCCGTCGCCATGATGCTCGGCGGCAATGCGCACACGCCGCCGACCTCGAGCTGCGGCCGCTGGTTCGACGCCGCGGCGGGACTCGCCGGCGTGCGCGAAGTCGCCGCCTTCGAGGGCCAGGCGGCGATGCTGTATGAAAGTCAGTCTGCGCAATACGGCGAGGTTGACGCCCTGGACGGCGGTTTCGTCCTTGGCGAGGACGGCACGCTCGATCTGCTGCCGCTGCTGGCGCGCCTGGCCGACGAGCGCAATGCCGGCCTCAGTGCCGCGCTGTTCCACGCCACGCTGGCCGAGGCGCTGGCGGCGTGGGTGCAGCGTGCCGCGCAGGAGAGCGGCCTGCGCCGTGTGGCCCTCGGCGGCGGCTGCTTCCTCAACCGGATACTGGGCGAAGGCGTGCGGCGCCGGCTGCAAGCCAGGGGATTCGAAGTGCTGGAAGCGCGGCGGGCGCCGCCCAACGACGGCGGCCTCGGCCTGGGGCAGGCCTGGGTGGCGATGCAGGCGGAATGATGGTTTTATTTTTCAGGAGATCGACATGAAGAAGAACGGGCTGGTCGGACTGCTGCTGGCGATGGTGGTGCTGGCGACGGGATGCGCGGCGGTGCCGATGGCGTCCGACGAGGAAGACCGGATCGGGAAATCCTTCGCCGTGAAGCCGGATCGGGCCAATGTCTATGTGTATCGCAACGAGACCTTCGGCGCAGCAATCCCGATGACCGTGGCCATCAACGGCAAGGTGGCCGGCCAGACCGGCCCGCAGACCTACTTCATGTGGGAAGTCGAGCCGGGCGCGCACGAGATCAGTTCGCATGCCGAGAACGTTACGACGATTCAGCTGACGGCGCAGGCCGGCAAGTCCTACTACGTCTGGCAGGAGGTGAAGATGGGGCTGTTCATGGCGCGCTCGCTGCTGCAGCAGATGGACGAGGAGACCGGGCGCAAGGGCGTGCTGGAATGCAAGCGCGCGCAGTCGGCGTTCTGAACCGGAAGGAGTGACGCCGCCATGTGCCTCGCCATCCCGGTAAGAGTTGTCGAACTGCTCGCAGGCGACCAGGCGACGGTCGACGTCGGCGGCGTGCGCAAGGAGATTTCGCTGGCGCTGGTCGACGGCATCGCCGTCGGCGATTACGTCATCCTACACGTCGGCTTCGCCATCCAGAAGCTCGACGCGGATGAGGCCGAGAAGACGCTGGCGCTGTTCGCCGAGCTGAGCGATGCTCCCGACCGCTCACCGCTCACCGCTCACCGCTCGCCATGAAATACATCAACGAATTCCGCGACGGCAAGACGGCGCGCGTGCTGGCAGGCGCCATCGCCGCCGAGACGCGCGCCGACCGCCGCTACCACATCATGGAATTCTGCGGCGGCCACACGCACGCCATCTCGCGCTACGGCCTCTCCGACCTGTTGCCCGACAACATCCGCCTCATCCACGGGCCGGGCTGCCCGGTCTGCGTGCTGCCCATCGGCCGCATCGACAACGCCATCGACCTCGCCTTGAACCGCGGCGTCATCCTCGCCACCTACGGCGATTGCCTGCGCGTGCCGGCCTCGGGCGGCCTGTCGCTGCTGAAGGCCAAAGCGCGCGGCGCAGACGTGCGCATGGTGTATTCCAGCGCCGACGCGCTGAAGTTGGCGCAGGACAACCCGGAGCGGCAGGTGGTGTTCTTCGCCATCGGCTTCGAGACGACCACGCCGCCCACCGCCGTGGCCATCGTGCAGGCGGAAAAGCTCGGCCTCGCCAACTTCACGGTGTTCTGCAACCACGTCCTGACGCCCGCGGCCATCGCCAACATCCTCGAATCGCCGGAAGTCAGGCTGCACGGCACGGTGCCGCTGGATGCCTTCATCGGCCCGGCCCACGTGTCCACGGTGATCGGCAGCCAGCCCTACGAGCATTTCGCCGAGGAATACGAGAAGCCGGTGGTGATTGCCGGCTTCGAGCCGCTCGACGTCATGCAGGCCATCCTCATGCTGGTGCGCCAGTTGAACGAGGGCCGCGCCGAGGTCGAGAACGAGTTCTCCCGCGCTGTGACGCGCGAGGGCAACGTCAAGGCGCAGAACCTGGTGGCCGAGGTGTTCGAACTGCGCAAGAGCTTCGAGTGGCGCGGCCTGAACGAGGTGCCCTACAGCGCGCTGCGCATCAAGGCGAAGTATTCAGCGTATGACGCCGAGCGCCGCTACGGCATCGCATACAAGTCGGTCGCCGACAACAAGGCCTGCGAATGCGGCGCCATCCTGCGCGGCCTCAAGCGGCCGCAGGACTGCAAGCTGTTCGGCACGGTGTGCACGCCGGAGAATCCGATGGGTTCCTGCATGGTGAGCTCGGAAGGCGCCTGCGCGGCGCACTACACCTACGGGCGTTATCGCGATGCGGTGGCCGGATGAAAATCTTGAACCACAGAGAACACAGAGTGCACAGAGATTTCTCTGTGTTGTTTCTCTGTGTTCTCTGTGCCCTCTGTGGTTAAGGATTTGGGTTTTTACAAATGACCGTTAGAAAAGGCTACATCCGACCCGTCGACTTCAAGAACGGCCGCGTGGATATGACCCACGGTAGCGGCGGGCGGGCGATGGCGCAATTGATCGAGGAGCTGTTCCTCGCCGCATTCGACAACGACTGGCTGCGTGCCGCCAACGACCAGGCCTGCTTCGCCGTGCAAAGCGGGCGCATGGTGATGGCGACGGATTCGCATGTCGTCTCGCCGCTGTTCTTCCCCGGCGGCGACATCGGCTGCCTGTCGGTGCACGGCACGGTGAACGACGTTGCCATGTCCGGCGCCAGGCCGCTGTATCTGTCGGCGAGCTTCATCCTCGAGGAAGGTTTCCCGCTGGCGGACCTGAAGCGCATCGTCGAATCGATGGCGCATGCGGCGCGCGAGGCCGGCGTCGCCATCGTCACCGGCGACACGAAAGTGGTGGAGCAGGGCAAGGGCGACGGCGTCTTCATCACCACCACCGGCGTCGGCGTGGTGCCGGCGGGCGTGAACATCTCCGGCGACCGGGCGCGGCCGGGCGACGTCATCCTCGTCTCCGGCACGCTGGGCGACCACGGCGTCGCCATCATGTCGAGCCGCGAGAGTCTCGGCTTCGAAACCAGCATCCGGTCGGACACCGCCGCGCTGCACGACCTTGTCGCGCGCATGGTTGAGGCGGTGCCGGACATCCATGCCCTGCGCGACCCGACGCGCGGCGGGCTCGCCACCACGCTCAACGAGATCGCCCGCCAGTCCGGCGTCGGCATGATGCTGCGCGAGGAGGCCATCCCGGTGCGGCAGGAGGTCGAGGCCGCCTGCGAGTTCCTCGGCCTCGATCCGCTCTACGTCGCCAACGAGGGCAAGCTGATCTGCATCTGCGCGAAGGAGCATGCCGAGCCGCTTCTCGCCGTCATGCGCGCGCATCCGCTCGGTGCGGAAGCGGCCATCATCGGCTCGGTGCACGAGGACCCGCACCATTTCGTGCAAATGGAGACCGGCTTCGGCGGCAAGCGCATCGTCGACTGGCTTACGGGTGAGCAGTTGCCGCGGATATGCTGAGAAAAAGCTTTAACCACAGAGATCACAGAGAACACAGAGTTTTCTTTGTGCTTTCTCTGTGCACTCTGTGTTCTCTGTGGTTCAAGATTTTGTCATGAGAATCCTTTTCCTCACCCATTCCTTCAACAGTCTTGCCCAGCGTCTCTACGTCGAGCTGACGCGGCACGGCCATGAGGTTTCCATCGAGTTCGACATCAACGACAGCGTCGCCATCGAGGCGGTGGCGCTGTTCCAGCCCGACCTCATCGTCGCGCCCTTCCTCAAGCGGGCGATTCCCGAGGCGGTGTGGCGGGAGCGGGTCTGTCTGGTGGTGCATCCGGGCATCGTCGGCGACCGCGGCCCTTCGGCGCTGGACTGGGCGATCATGAACGGCGAGACGGAGTGGGGCGTCACCGTGCTGCAGGCGAATGCCGTGATGGACGGCGGCGACACCTGGGCGACGCGCAGTTTTCCCATGCGCGCGGCGCGCAAGAGCAGCCTCTACCGCAACGAGGTGACCGAGGCGGCGGCCGCCGCCGTGCTGGAGGCGGTGGAGAAGTTCGCGCAGGAAAATTTCAAACCGGCGCCGCTCGACGCCGCCGATCCGGCCTTGCTTGGCCGCGAGCGGCCCCTCATGAAGCAGGACGACCGCCGCATCGACTGGATGCGCGACGACACGGCGACGGTGCTGCGCAAGCTGCGCGCAGCGGACAGTTTCCCCGGCCTCGCCGACCGCATCGCCGGGGTGGACTGCTGGCTGTTCAACGGCCACGCCGAGGGCACGCTGCGCGGCGCGCAGCCCGGCGCGATCATCGCGCAGCGCCAGGGCGCACTGTGCCGGGCCACGACAGATGGCGCGGTGTGGCTCACCCACGCCAAGCGCAAATCCGACCAGCCCACCTTCAAGCTGCCGTCTGCGATGGCGTTGCCCGAGGCGGCCGTGGATGTGCCCGAGTCGTCGTTGCCCGCGCTGCCGCTGCGCGACGCCGCCACCTGGCAGGACATCGCCTACGAAGAGGAGGGTGGCGTCGGCTTCCTGCACTTCGACTTCTACAACGGCGCCATGTCGACGGCGGATTGCCTGCGCCTGCGCGACGCCTTTGTCGCAGCCGCGCAGCGCGACACCAAAGTCATCGTGCTCATGGGCGGGCCGGATTTCTGGTCGAACGGCATCCACCTCAACACCATCGAGGCGGCCGACAGCCCCGCCGACGAGTCCTGGGCCAACATCAACGCCATGGACGACCTCTGCCGCGCCATCCTCGATTGCGGCAGCCATTACGTCGTCGCGGCGATGCAGGGCAATGCCGGCGCCGGCGGCGTCTTCCTGGCGCTGACTTCCGATCGCGTGCTGGCGCGCGAGGGCGTCATCCTCAACCCGCACTACAAGGGCATGGGCAACCTCTACGGCTCGGAGTACTGGACCTACCTCCTGCCGCGCCGCGTCGGCTGGGAGCGCGCGCATGCCATCACGCAGAACCGCCTGCCCATCGGCGCGCGGCAAGCCGTGGAGCAGGGCCTCATCGACGATTGCTACGGCGCGAACGTGCCGGCCTTTGCCGCGCAGGTTCGGAAGCAAGCGGCCGAACTGGCGGCGCGGCCCGACCTCGCCCGGCTGCTCACCGAAAAGCGCCAGGCCCGCGCCCGCGACGAGGCGACGAAGCCGCTGGATACTTACCGGCAGGAGGAACTGGCGCGCATGAAGCTGAACTTCTACGGCTTCGACCCGAGCTACCACGTCGCGCGCTACCACTTCGTGCACCGCGTGCCGCACGCGTGGACGCCGCTCCATCTGGCGCGGCACCGGCAGAACATATGGCAGAAACAGTCCGCGTTGAAGACGCGGAACGCAGCGTAGGTCGGGCTGTCCCACGGGGACTTCCTTCGGTCGTAGGTCGGGCTTCAGCCCGACACCGGCGGCCGAGTCGGCCTGAAGGGCCGACCTACGGGAAGAGCGCGGTTTGTAGGTCGGGCTTCAGCCCGACACCGGCGGCCGAGTCGGCCTGAAGGCCGACCTACGGGAAGAGCGCGGTTTGTAGGTCGGGCTTCAGCCCGACATTGGCGCTCAAGTCGGCCTGAAGGCCGACCTACTAAGGCGTTTTGGGAGGGATATATGGCAACGCTACCGACAATCCTGGTGGTCGACGACGAGGTCCGCTCGCAGGAGACCCTGCGCCGCACGCTCGAGGAGGAGTTCGAGGTGCTGACGGCCTCCAGCGGCGAGCAGGCGCTGGCCGTGCTGGAGCGCGAGCCGGTGCAGGTGATCCTCTGCGACCAGCGCATGCCCGGCATCTCCGGCGTGCAGACGCTGAAGGAGGCGCGCAGCCGCTGGCCCGACACGGTGCGCATCATCGTTTCCGGCTACACCGAGACCGAGGACATCATCTCCGGCATCAACGAGGCCGGCATCTACCAGTACCTGCTCAAGCCCTGGCAACCCGAGCCGCTGCTGCTCACCGTGCGCGCGGCGGCCGACCTGCACCGGCTGCAGCAGGAGAACCAGCGCCTCAACATCGAGCTGCGCACCGCCGGCCCGGTGGCGAGGAGCCGCATCGAGGCCAAGCGCGCTCAGGTCAAGCGCGCCTTCGACACCGACCGCCTGGTGCGCGCGCCGGACAGCCCGATGAACGACCTCTGTCGCCTGGTCGAGCGCATCGCCCCCTACGACATTTCCGTGCTCATCACCGGCGAGTCCGGCACCGGCAAGGAGTTGCTGGCGCGCGCCATGCACTACCGCAGCGGCCGCGCCGACAAGGCCTTCGTCGTCGAGAACTGCGGCGCGTTGCCGGACACCCTGCTCGAATCGGAACTCTTCGGCCACAAGCGGGGCTCCTTCACCGGCGCCTACGAAGACCGCATCGGCCTCTTCCAGCAGGCCGACGGCGGCACCATCTTCCTCGACGAGATCGGCGAGACCTCGCCGGCCTTCCAGGTCAAGCTGCTGCGCGTGCTGCAGGAGGGCGAGATCCGCCCGGTCGGCGGCACCAAGACCATCTCGGTGGACGTGCGCGTCGTCTCCGCCACCAACCGCGACCTCGAAGAGGACGTGCGCCAGGGCCGCTTCCGCCAGGACCTCTACTACCGCCTGTCGACCATGACGCTGCACGTGCCGGCGCTGCGCGCGCGGCCGATGGACATCCCCTTCATCTCCCAGCAGGTGCTGGACAAGGCGCAGGACGCGCTCGGCAAGCCGGTGAAGGGCTTCACGCAGGAGGCGATGGACTGCCTCACCGCCTACCGCTGGCCGGGCAACGTGCGCGAGCTGCAGAACGAGATCAACCGCATGCTGGCACTGTCGGACTCGGACTGGCTCGGCGCCGAATACCTCAACGGTCGCGTCGTCCAGGCCGCCAGCCTCGAAGAGGAGCCCGAGCTGCGCATGCTCTCCGGCATCAACGGCTCGCTCAAGGACCGCCTGGAAATGCTCGAAGCACGCGTGCTGAAGGAGGCGATGGTGCGCCACCGCTGGAACAAGACGCGGGTCGCGGACGAATTAGGATTGTCGCGGGTGGGGCTGCGGGCGAAGCTGACGCGGTATGGGTTGGAGAGGAAGAACGGGGCCTCGTGAGCTTGTCCCCTCTCCCCGCCGGGGAGAGGGTAGGGTGAGGGGAAACCAAAGTTGCAATTGCCCTTCAGGGCTGTTCAGTTTTCTCTTCCAGATCCTCCGCCAGTTCCTCGAACTGCTCCAGCGCCGCGCGCAGGTCCTCGACGATCTCGCGTGCGATCACGTCGGGGTGGGGCAGGTTGGCGGAGTCCTCCAGCGCCTCGTCCTTGAGCCAGAAGATGTCGAGATTCAGTTTGTCGCGCTTCAGCAGCTCGTCGTAGCCGAAGGCCTTGAAGCGCTCGGTTTCCTGCCGCTCGTGCCGGTTCGCCGCGTTGAAGCAGGCGACGAAATCGTTCAGGTGCTCGGGCCTGAGAGGATTTTCCTTCAGCGTGAAGTGCTGGTTGGTGCGCAGGTCGTAAATCCACAGCTTCCGCGTCCAAGGCGTTTCCGCCGCCGGCTTGCGGTCGAAGAACAACACGTTCGCCTTCACGCCCTGCGCGTAGAAAATGCCGGTCGGCAGCCGCAGCAGGGTGTGCACGTCGGCCTGCTTGAGCAGTTCCCGCCGCACCGTCTCGCCCGCGCCGCCCTCGAACAGCACGTTGTCCGGCACCACCACTGCGGCGCGGCCGTGCTGCCGGAGGATCGAGAAGATGTGCTGCACGAAGTTGAGCTGCTTGTTCGAGGTGGTGGCCCAGAAGTCGTCGCGATGCACGGAGAGGCTCTGCCGCTCTGCCTGGCCGGCGTCGGTGACGATGGTGACGCTGGACTTCTTGCCGAAGGGCGGATTGGACAGCACCACGTCGTATTCGCCGTGACGCGCGGCCAGCGCATCGCGCACCTCCACCGGCACCGGCGAATCCGGCTCGCCGCCCACGCCGTGCAGCACCAGGTTCATGCAGCACAGGCGAGCCACCGAATCGACCAGCTCCATGCCGCGCAGCCCGTGGGTGTTGAGGTGCTTGAGATCGCTCTTCGACAGTTTGTTGTGCTTGCGCAGCCATTCGTGCGCGGCGAGCAGGAAGCCACCGGTGCCGCAGGCCGGGTCGCAGATCACCTCGCGCGGCGTCAGGTTCATCACCTCCACAATGGCACGGATGAGCGGGCGCGGCGTGAAGTACTGGCCCGCGCCGCCCTTCACGTCCTCGGCGTTCTTCTGCAGCAGGCCCTCGTAGGCGTCGCCCTTCACGTCCGTGTCGAGGCGCGACCATTCCTCCTTGTCGATCAGATCGGCGATCAGGCGTTTCAGCTTGGCCGGGTCCTGGATCTTGTTCTGCGCCTTGCGGAAGATGGTGCCGATGATGCCCGGCCGCCGGCCCAGTTCCTCCAGCGTGTGGCGGTAATGGGTTTCCAGGTCGTCGCCGTCCAGCACGCGCAGCTTGTCCCAGCCAAAGCCTTTCGGGATCGGCGATTTCTCGTCGAACGGCGCGCGCGTGCGCTCGTCGGCCATCTTGAGAAAGAGCAGGTAGGTGAGCTGCTCGACGTAATCGCCGTACGACAAGCCGTCGTCGCGCAGGACGTTGCAGTAGTTCCAGAGCTTGGATACGAGGGTGGCAGCGTTCATCGTCAGAGTCCCAAAACTTCGCGCAGGCGTGCGGCGAGTTTCTCATGCCGCCGCGGGTCGTCGGCAGCCAGCGTGCGGATATTGCGGATTTTCCATTGGACGGCCGGCAGTTCGGCCAGGTGCGGGATCGGCAGCAGCGTCCAGTCGGGTTCGCCCAGTTTCACGGAAAGGAGGAAGTTCTTTTCCTCCGCCGTCAGCGCATTGCCGATCTGCCGGATCATCGCCTCGCGCGTGGCCTCCAGCTCCGCCACCGTGACGGGAATGCGCGCCATGCCCTCGAACTGGGCTGCGAACGTCTCGGCCAGGGGCTTTCGGGTGGGTTCCAGCACCTCGGCTATCGTGCGTCCGTGGCTGGCGAGGTACACCACGAACGCGCGGCGCAGAGCGTCGCCGATGCCCTCGTTCGCCAGCAGCAGCATTACGTCGAACAGGTCGCGCGGGTGCTGCCGGTCGAGCGCAGCGACCAGCTTGCCGCCGTAGAGATCGGCCAGCGAGACGACCTGCATCTCGACGAAGCGGCCGAACGCCTCTTCCACCGCCGGCGTGACGGTGCGCGTTTCCGGCGGAAAGACCGAACCACGCAGAACGGCATTCGGTTCGATCTTCACCTGCGCGGCCTCGGTCTGGATGACCAGTTTGGGCGCGTCGGGACGCGGCGAGCGGGTTACGCTTGCGCCGGCGATCATGCGCCGGGCGTCCTCGGCGATCCGGGCGAGTGCCGCATCGATCTCGGCAAGCGCCTCCGCCCGCGGTTTGAGCGGGAGATAGGTGAGGTCGATATCCACCGAAAGGCGGGGCAGGTCGCGGACGAAAAGATTGATCGCCGTTCCGCCCTTGAGCGCAAAGGCCGGCTCGCGTGCGACGAGCGGCAGTATCCGCAACAGCAGATCCACCTGGGCGAAGTAGGGCGAATCCTTCATGCTTGATCACCTGCATGGTCGGCATCATCATCACCCTGGACAGGCACGGTGATCATGAACTCCGCATCGAGCCGACCGCCGCGCACGATCATCCGCTTGCCCTTGCCCAGATCGAGGCGGGACTTGTCCAGCCGCGCATACCAGGCGTGTCCCGCCTCGCGCGCCAGGTAGAGAAAAGTGCGCTTCACCTTGATCGACGAGCAGGCTTCCAGCAGCGGCTGCAGCAGCGCAGGCCGCAGGGTGGCAAGGCCTTCCATGACCAGACGCGCTTCCTCGAATGACAACAGGCCGGGCAACTCGTTGAGAAGTTCCAGGATCGCCCGCTCCTCGCACGAATACCATAGGCGCCAGTCCCACGCGCCCCATGTGAACTCGGACAACCCCATCTGCTGCAGGCCGCCCCGCACGAGAGGTTTGCCCTGGAAGTCGAATGGATTTCCCTGTTCGTCGCGCCGCGCGCGCAAGGTGCTGAACATCGCATCGCTGCGGACAAAGAATCGTTCATTCAGTCCGAGCTTGTTGACCCAGGGTGGCAGGGTCTTCGGACCGTAAAGCAG
This sequence comes from Rhodocyclales bacterium, assembly GCA_016214145.1. GTDB lineage: Bacteria > Pseudomonadota > Gammaproteobacteria > Burkholderiales > Rhodocyclaceae > Desulfobacillus. Next base: position 26,586 of record JACRPA010000008.1, on the reverse strand, counting down.
TATTGGCTCCGGGTCGCCCAGCCTGACGTAATGGCCCAGCCCGCGATGGACAAGCGCTGTCCGCCCACCGACGTGCAGAAAACTGCCCGCCAGCAATTGCAGGCTTGCAACCACATGCTGCCACTTGAGCGGCGGCCCGGGCCGGCGATACACGCCGCGGGCGGGAGATTCGAGCCACCCCCCGGCCACGTACTTCGCCAGCAGGCTGCGCGAGTAGCCATGACCCTCCAGCCAGGAAGTCGAAGCCAGCATTCCCTCACTCAGGAGGTCATGAAGCTGGTTTAGTTTGTTTGATTTATGAACACCCATGGTTTGCAAATTAGCACATTGTTAAACCATGGGCAAGTTTAATAAACTTAAATTATGTTCACTTTAGGTGAGCAATATTGGCTTGAATGCAAACCGGCCTAAGCAAGCCGGAAAACCTCAGAGGCCCCGCACGCCCTTGCAGGCCGGGTACTGCGTGCAGCCCCAGAAGGCGTTGCCCGCATTCGCGCCGCGCTTGGCGACGCGGCGTACCATTGCGCTGCCGCAGCTTGGACAGGCGGGCGCCGTGTCTTCGGCACTCTCTGTGGCGGGCGCCGCCTTGATGTCGCCGATCAAGGCGCGCAGCGCGGCGCCATCCATCAGCGTGATGTTCCGCCCCGAGGCGAAGTCTTTTGCCTCCTGCGTGAATTGGCCCGATGTCACCACGTAGCCGCCCGCCGCGCCCTTCGCGGCCATCACGCCGTAGAGTTCGCGCACCACGTTCACGCCGACCTTGAAGGCGCGCCACTGCTTGCACTGGACGAGGAACTTCTCGCCGTCCTTCGCCAGCACCAGGTCGACGCCGCCATCGGCGCCGCCGCCCCCGGTTTCCGTCACGGCAAAGCCCTCGCGGCGGAAAGCCTCGCCGACCAGCATCTCGAATTCCTGCCAGCTCATGCCATCCAGCGCGCCGGCCGCAGGGCTTTGTTCGACACCGGAAATCAGTTGGCGGCGCTGGCGACGGCGCCATGCGGAAATGCCGGCGCCGATGAAGCAGATCAAGGGCAGGAGGTACTGGCCGTAAGTCGCTAAGATTTTGTAGAGCTGCTTGCCGGCAAACTGCCCCATCTGCCCCGCCTGGGTCGGTGTCGCGATCTCGGCGATTGCGATCGGGTGCAACAGCACGTAAGCCAAGATCGCCAGGCCGACGCCGGCCCACCAGGGGAGGAAAGCGGCGATTTCGATCAGGTCTTCGAATGTGCTGGTTTTCTTTCGCGCCATGAGGCTCCCTCAAGGTTTTCGTCCTGCAATCGCCAAAAGGAGTTGATCGACTTGCCGGAGTGATGGGTGAAGCTGGAACCTTTCCTCGATATGGTTGAGAAACCAGGCATAGCGCGTGCAGAAGGCCATGTAGGTCTCGTCGCCAGTGGCCGCTGAGAGTTGATCCATGTGCCGCATGCCCGGCGTTACCTTGCGAATTGCGCCGAGCGCAAAGCTGTCGAGGATCGGGAAGATGTCGCTGCGATGGAAATGCAGATATTTTGAAGCCAGCGATCTCTTTCCTTTGGCGCCTGCGCTGCTCCAGATTTTCATCAGCTCGGCATGCACCTCGACACCCCGCGAGAAACGGGTCAGGTAGGAACTTCTGCCATCGGGCAGTGCGGCGATGAGTTCATCCAGCTTCGAGCGCTGCATTTTCGGCGCGATATCCTTGTAGAGCTTGTCGGAACCTGCCGGAGCGGATTTTCTTTCAATTGCCGCCGAGTAGGAGCGGCCGATCAGCCAGACCTTGGCGATGCAGTGTGATTCCTCAGCATGTTTGGGGTATTGCCGGCAGAGCTTGTAGAGCCAGTCGTTCGCGAAATCCCAAATGGTTGGGTCCATAGCGCCAAGCACATCCTTCCTCGTGATTCCAACCGTGGGATGCTTCATTCTCTATCCGCCTATATCGGGAACATATCAATGCTCGGAACGGCTGGAAAATGCAGAAGAGAGAATTGCTTGCCGCAGCCGCTCAGCGCGGGCGAGGTCGGCGTGGACCTGGGTTTCGAGTTCTTCGACAACGGAGAGGCGGCGGTCGATTTCTGCAGCGACCCGATCCTGCTCGATGTTATCGATAAAAGGGATTCGCGCAGCCAATATGTCATCAAGACCAAGGCCAGTTCGCGTTGCCCCACGTTCGTTTAGTCGGAGCTGTTGATTTCCAACACGAGAGGCAAGATACCATGCAAGGTAGCGCGGATTGAATCCAGTTCGTGGGCGTACGAGTGCGACGTGCTGATTGACGAAAGCCTCCCCAAGTTGCGAACTGACAAGCCCTACTCGTCCGACATCTGCGGTAATCGTGACGAGAATATCCCCAGGGGCAACTTGGGTGCGCAACCCCTCAGCTCCGAGAGGTGGGGCGACACGCTGTATATCGCCGAGTTCAAGTTGGATATTTTCCCGTCGAACATTTCCGACTCTTAGAAAGAGTGCTCCAGAGTCGCTGTAGTACTTTGCCCAACCACGAGAACCGCTAGTAATGAATTCGAACACTTCGCGGCCAGTTTGCCAGTCGACATGTCCTTTGCCTTCAAGAGCAGTGAAAGGCTCCGAAATTGCGCTCGAACGGTAGCGCTTGAGGTTGGCCTGGACGCGCTTGATGGCGGTGACGCCGGCTTCGAGGCGGCTGAGTTGTTCTTCGATTTCGGCGACGATGCGGCGTTGTTCGTCGATTGGAGGACAGACAAAAGTCTCCTTACGTAGCAGTTGGTAATGACGGCTGTAGCCGCGGTCGTCGAGCCTGAGAGAAGTAAGTTGATAAGCGATGAACTTCGGGTGCCAGCATTTCCGAGGTTTTAGGAGCTTGACGCCTTGGGCGCCAACCGCGAAAGGAAAATCGACGAATTTAATTCGTCTCGTGTGGTCGCCGAACACGAGAACTGGCAGCGGCCCGTCGTAGGCTTTGGCCTCGTTATCTGTGTAACCACCGATTAGGCCCTCGCCTTGATCGACGACCGGGATTTGTCCTGATTCAAGGTAGGCACGCTTTTCGACCCGTTTGCCTCGATCCGACACGGGAACGAACGCTTCCTCGAACGAAAGCTGATGGGCTGTCATTCCACCAACACCCCATTCAATTCATCCATCACCGCCCACAACCGCTCGCCGAACACACGGTAGGCCGGGCCGAGTTCGTTGCCGGCTTTGAGCGCTTCGCGATCCACGCTGCCGCTGGCGATAACGCGGTCGCGCATTTTTTCCAGCCAGGCGCGTTCCTCGTCGGTGAAGACGATGCCCTGCGCCTTCTTGTCCACGAGCCAGAGTTCGTAGCGGGCGAGCACGTGCTGCTCGAAGGGCTCCAGCACGGGTTCCTGGCCGAGGGTGAAGCGCACCAGCGAGACGAGGTCGGTGAAGCGCTGGGTTTGTCCTTCGATGCGGCCCGGCACGGCCTTGGTGTAGGCGCCCCACAGGCGTTCGCGCGTCATGCGCTCGGGTGCGGCCTTGAGCTTGTCTTCGAGGCTTTTCAGCATGTCTTCCGTCAGCCGCTGCTTGTAGGGGCGGCTGTAGAGCACCTGCAGGGCCTCGATCTCGGGGCGGTGCTGCTCGATGTAGGCGTGGAAGGTCTGGATGAGGCTTTCGGCTTCGCGCCTGGCTTCTTCGCTTAGCTCGCTTTTCAGCAGGACATCGACCGTGGTGGTGTCGATGACCTGCTCGTTTTCTTTCTTCAGCCGCTCCAGCAACTCGCGCACGGCGGGCGCATCGAACGGGGCGCAGGCCTGGGAGGCAAGCTGGGCGCGGCTTTCCGCGATATCGGCCTCTGTGGGTTCTGCCTGCCCTTCGACGGGCTCAGGGCGAACGGTGGCGAGGGTGCGGCGCGCATGGTCCCTGATCACATCCGGGTCGAGGGCGGTGAGCAGGGCGTGGGCCATGTCGGCCAAGGACGGGCCGCCGCTGGCTTCTGCAACGCGCTTCCTCTGCGCCGGGTCGATGTCGCGGTCGAGGCGGGCGAGTCTTGATGCGAGGGAACTGAGGGCGTCCTCGTCGCGCTTGCCGAAGGCGACCTGCAGCATGAGGTCGCGGAAGGAGACGCCGGGCTTCTTCTCCAGCGGGCGCGAGTCGGTCTTGTCGCTCTCGCAGACGCCGACGGCATCGACGATGACGAAGCGGTCCTTGGTCTTCGCGTCGGCGCCGCTGACGGCCTGCAGTTCGGTGGAGGAGAGCACGCGGGTGCCGCGGCCCTTCATCTGCTCGAAGTAGACGCGGCTTTTCACGTCGCGCATGAAGACCAGGCATTCCAGCGGGCGGATGTCGGTGCCGGTGGCGATCATGTCCACCGTGACGGCGATGCGCATCTGCGGCGAGTTGCGGAAGGCGGCGATCATGTCCTTCGGCTTCCGGTACTGCCGCGTCGCCGCGTCGAAGCTGCGGTAGGTGATCTTCTGGCAGAAGTCGTTGCCCTTGCCGAACACCTCGCGGGCGATCTCGACGATGTCCTCGGCGTGGGAGTCGTCTTTGGCGAAGATCAGCGTCTTGGGCGTCATGGCGCGGTTTGGAAACAATTCGGGCAGGGCGTCCTTGAAGGCCTTGAGCACGGTGCGGATCTGGCTTTTCACCACCACCGAGCGGTCGAGGTCGCGGCCTTCGTAGTCGAGGTCTTCGTCGAGCTGCTCCCAGCGCGTCTTGCGGTCGAGCTTGCTGCGCTTGTCGACATACCAGCCTTTTTCCACCTTGCCGCCGGCCTCGGTGACCTGGGTGCGGATGCGGTAGACGTCGTAGCCGACGTTCACGCCGTCGGCCACGGCGCGGTCGTGGCCGTATTCCATGACCAGGTTCTGGTCGAAGAAGCCGATGGTCTGCTTGCTCGGCGTGGCGGTGAGGCCGATGAGGCTGGCGTCGAAGTATTCGAGCACCTGGCGCCAGAGGTTGTAGATGGAGCGGTGGCACTCGTCGGTGACGATGAAATCGAAGGTCTCGACGGGGAAGGCGGGGTTGTAGGCGACGTCGACGGAACGCTGCGCTGGCTGCCCCTCACCCCGGCCCTCTCCCCGTTCGCGGGGAGAGGGGGTAAGTATGCGGGACGCCTCGAAGCCGGAGAGTTCGTCGGCTTCTTCGGGCAGTTCCGCTTCGCCGCGCAGGATGGAATAGACGCGCTGGATGGTGGCGACGGTGACGCGGGCGACGGAGTCGAGCGAGTTCGAGGTGAGGTGCTGGACGTTGTAGACCTGGGTGAATTTGCGGCCGTCGTCGGGCAGCACATACTGGTCGAACTCGCCCTTGGTCTGCTCGCCGAGGTTGGAGCGGTCCACCAGGAACAGCACGCGCCGCGCGCCGGCATGCTTGATGAGCCGGTAGATGAAGGAGACGGCGGTGAAGGTCTTGCCGGCGCCGGTGGCCATCTGGATGAGGGCGCGCGGGCGGTCGGCGGCGAAGGAGGCTTCGAGGTTGGCGATGGCTTCGATCTGGCAGGCGCGCATGGTGGGGCCACCCTCTCCCCGGCCCTCTCCCGCGAGCGGGAGAGGGGGAAAGGAGCGGCCCTCTCCCCGCGTCGCGGGGAAAGGGGGAAGACGGCGCAGGCGGGCGCGCAGGGTGTCGGTCGCAGACGCCCATTCGGCAAGGGTTTCCGGCCGATGGAAGGCGAAGACGCGGCGGCTCTTTGGCTCCGGGTCGCGGGCGTCGCGGAAAAGGGTCTCGACGCCGGTGGATTCGTAGAGGAAGGGCAGGCTGGCGCTGTCGGTGGTGAGGAAGTCCGGCAGGTTCACGGCGTAGTCGGCGGTCTGCTGGGCGACGGTGGAGAGCGGAGTGCCGGTTTTCTTGGCCTCGATGACGCCGACCGGCTTGCGGTCGACGAGGAGCAGGTAGTCGCAGGGGCCGGACTTGAGCGGCACTTCACGCAGGGCGATGCCGCGGGCTGCGGACGGATTGAACTGGCGATAGTCCTGCACCGCCCAGCCGCTGGCGGCGAGCTGTGTGTCGATCTGCTGGCGTGCAAGCGCTTCGGGTGCGGTCATTGTTGTGCCGGCGGACGAGCCGGCCGCCGGTCTTCGTTGGCCCGGCGCCTATTCTAGCGCCATGCGGAACGGATACGCGCCGTATCCCCCAAGGGGACTTCCTTCGGGGCGTTGCGGGGACTGACTTTTCCAGGGGGCATGACTGACCGACCTGGCATCGCCCTCCGTGCTCAGATCATTTGAATGACCAGCTTCTTGCCGCAGGCATCCGCATACCTGCGCAGCGTCGCCAGGGAAGGGGAGTGCTTGCGGCTGCCGAGGCTCGATTCGATGCGCGCCAGCACGGGCTGGGAAACGCCCATGCGCGCGGCGACATCCTCCTGGGTCAGGCCGGCTTCCTTGCGCGCTTGCAGCAGCGCGGCGAGCGCGGCGAATTCATCCTCCAGTGCATCGTAGGCGGCGCGGAAGGCCGGATCGGTCCTGCGCTTCTTCGCTGCGTGCGCCTTGGGATTGAACGCCACCGGCTGGTGGCGGTCCCTGGGTTGGGTTGTCTTAGCCATGCTGTAGCTCCTTCAGGCTTGCGTGTCAGCTTCAGTTCCCGGGCGGTTGAAGCGTTGATACCGGCCGGCCAGGCGATGATCTCCGCCTGCACTGCGGCGTTGAAGAATGCGATGGAGCGGGTCATGGGAAATATAGCATGCGTGATATATTCCGGCAAGATCGGGTTTGGCGTCGGCCTTGAGTCAGCGCGCCTTCGCCCTGCTTATCCTTTCAAGTCAGGATGCGCTTTGGCGAGCCAGACCTGTACTTCAGCCAGTAGGCGTGATGCCTCCGCCATGCACGTGGTGAGGGAAGCGCGATCGATATCGCGGCCGGAGTAGTCGGAGAGGTTGCGCTTGTTCCGCAGCGCGTCGAGTACGGCGACGCGGGTTCCCGGCAGGCCGATCGTCTTGGGCAACGACTGGATGACCGTCTGGTGATGGCCGGGCACCTTGGTGTCGGGGCGGTAGCCGTTGGCCATTAGCGCCGCCAGCGCGGATTGCATGATGCACTTGTAGGCGGCGTCGAAGCGGTTCTCGGTGCTGATGTTCTGCGCGCTGGCGTCGGTCAGGTTGCGCCGCGCGGCTTCGAGCAGCCGCGCGATTTCCGCGGCGTTAGACGCGTGCGGCTTGAGCTGTCCGGTTTTCTGCAAGTTGTCCAAGGTCATCCTGGGTTCCGATCACGAAAAGCCTGGGTTCCTTCATGACGCGGGCAATGAAGCGGTCCTTTTCGGCGCGCTGGGCGGAGAACTCGGCGGCCGTCATCACCACGGGGTTCACCTCGCGGCCGAGCCTTGCCCTCAGGGGCGACAGCGCGCCGACGACGGCTGCGAACGAGGCGCGGCCGATGACGAACACGTCCACGTCGCTGCTGCCGCTTTCCTTGCCCTGCGCCATCGAGCCGAAGACGAAGGCGATCTGAATCCGCTTTGCGAGCGGAGCCAGGGCATCGCGCAGGATGTCCGCCATGCCGGTCGTCTTGCGGAAGATCTCGGCCAGTTCGGGGTAGAGCGGCGCGGCGCGGTTGGCACGGTAGTGCACCTGGTTGCCTACCGGTTCCCGCAGCAGCAGCCCAGCCTCGGTGAGGGTGCGCAGTTCGCGGTGCAGCGAGCCGGCCGGGACGCCGGTCAGCCGCGAGATTTCCCGCACGTGCAGGCTGTCGTCCGGCCGCAGCAACAGCAGGCCGAGCACTTGACGGCGGTAGGCGGTGAAGAGCAGTTCTACGGGATTGGCGGTCATGGCGTGCCCATGCTGTTCTCAAACACGCTTCAATCGTAGCACAAAAGAGAACAGTATGCGAATGGAACATGGCTAGCAACGGCAATGATCGCGTAACTCGACGACCGGTTCCCTCAGCAGGCGCAGCAGTGCTTCGAGCCATTCCAGTTGATCCTGGCGTTGCCGTCCCGCTTCGTCGCGGCCGGGTTTTTCGGCCGCTTGCCGGGATTTGCCGTGGGGGCCGATAACCAGCAAGGCAATGTCCAATGGCAGCCGGACCGCCCTCTCGGCTGCGGCCGGCAGATAAGCCCGGCCGGCAAAGCCGATGAGCAGTACGGCGAGGCCGGCTAGCACGGCGTTCTTTATCGCCTGCCTTCGGCCTGGTGCGTTCGGTGTGAAGTCGGCGCCCATCCTGTCCTCCAGGGTTTGGGCACATTGTCGGACGGTTGCTGGCTCAGGAGGTGAGCCTGTTGCGGGGAGGGCGGACCAAGTTCCGGAATGCAGCCCTTGGCGCCGTATTGCGGGGACTGACTTTTCCAGGGCGTGCGCGGCCCGCCGCCCATTCATGTGCGTGAATCCGGGACGCCGTTTTATACTACGCGCTTATACTACGCGCGGCGTTTTCGGGCCCGGGCCGGCATTGACGCCAGGACAGGGCCGCCATCAGACATTCAATCTGGAATAGGAAAACCGATGCGTCAGCTGATCAGGGATTTTGTTGCACTGGGCTGCGAAACCCTTCCTCTCAAGGGCCCCGTCTATGAGTTCGGATCGTTCCTGGTGCCCGGCCAGGAGCAGCTCGCCGACCTGCGCCCGCTCTTCCCGGGAAAGCAGTACGTCGGCGCCGACATGCGGGAGGGGCCGGGCGTGGACAGGATCCTCAATCTCCACGATGTCGCCCTGCCGGATGCGACGGCGGGGACGGTGCTCTGCCTGGACACGCTGGAGCATGTCGAATATCCGCACAAGGCGGTGCAGGAGATCCATCGCATCCTGAATCCGGAGGGCATAGCCGTCCTCACCAGCGTCATGGATTTTCCCATCCATGACCATCCTTACGACTACTGGAGATTCACGCCAGAGGCCTTCAAGTCGCTCCTGAAGCCGTTTGCCCATTGCTTCGTCGGCTTCGTTGGCGTCAAGAAGTTTCCGCACACCGTTGTCGGCATCGGGTTCAAGGGGGAGCAGCCCCCCTTGGCTGAATTCGAAAAACGATTCTCGGTATTGCGGGAACGTTATTTCATCGAGCAACCCATGCCGATACTGAAGTGGGTGCGGAAGATGATCACGCCCCCGCTGCTGTCGGGCAGCGCCAGGAAGAAACTGGGGCTGGTGAGAAGGCGAACGAGATAATTACCCGCAACTGATGTTCCTGGATTCCCGCCTTCGCGGGAATGACGGGATGGTTACGCGTGGCTGACGCGCTGCCCGTGCTCGCGGGTGGTGTGGAAGCCGACCCTGGTCCAGCGCTCCATGGTCACCTGCAGGTTGTACTTGTTGGTGGCGAGGAACACCGGGTTGCCGTCGACGTCGGTGGCGAGCGCGGCGGCCTGCTCGCGCTCGAAGTCGCGCCGCGTCGCTTCGTCGGGGTAGGTGAGCCAGCGCGCGGTGGAGATGGAGGCGGCGTCGTAAATGGCGTCCACCTTGTATTCGGTGGCAAGGCGCTGGGCGACGATCTCGAACTGCAGCACGCCGACGGCGCCGAGCAGCAGGTTGTTGCTGATGGTCGCCTGGAACACCTGGATGGCGCCTTCCTCGCCCAGCTCCTGCAGGCCCTTCTCCAGTTGCTTCGACTTGAAGGGGTCGCGCGGGCGGGCGACGCGGAAGAGTTCCGGCGCGAAGTAGGGGATGCCCTTGAAGCCGAGCGCCTCGCCCTCGGTGAGCGTGTCGCCGATCTGCAACTGGCCGTGGTTGTGGATGCCGATGATGTCGCCGGCCACCGCGTCCTCGCTCGCCACGCGTTCGTTGGCCATGAAGGTCAGCGCGTTGGCGAGCTTCATTTCCTTCGCCGTCCTGCGGTGACTGACTTTCATGCCCGGCGTGTAGCGGCCGGAGCAGACGCGGAAGAAGGCGATGCGGTCGCGGTGCTTCGGGTCCATGTTGGCCTGGATCTTGAAGACGAAGCCGGTGAACGGCGGCTCGGCCGGCTGCACCATGCGCGTGCCGCCGTCGCGCGGCTGCGGCGGCGGCGCCCATTCGACCAGCGCCTGCAGGATCTCGCGCACGCCGAAGTTGTTGATGCCGGAGCCGAAGAACACCGGGCTCTGCGTGCCGGCGAGGAAGGCGGTGATGTCGAAGGGATGGCTGGCGCCCTGGATCAGTTCGACGTCCTCGCGCAGCCGGCCGATTTCCAGCGGGAAGCGTTCGTCCAGCGCGGGATTGGCAATGCCCTCGATCAGTTCGGTCTTGCCGTCGGCGCGTTCCTCGCCGGGAGCGAAGCGCATCAGCTGCTCGTGCAGCAGGTGCCAGACGCCGCGGAAGGTCTTGCCCATGCCGACCGGCCAGGTGATCGGCGCGCAATCGATCCGCAGCACCGACTCGATCTCCTGCAGCAGTTCCATCGGCTCGCGCACCTCGCGGTCGAGCTTGTTCACGAAGGTGATGATGGGCGTGTTGCGCAGCCGGCAGACTTCCAGCAGCTTGATGGTCTGCGCTTCCACGCCCTTGGCGGCGTCGATGACCATGACGGCGGCGTCGACGGCGGTGAGCACGCGGTAGGTGTCCTCGGAGAAGTCCTGGTGGCCCGGCGTGTCGAGCAGGTTGATGGTGTGGCCGCCGTAGTCGAACTGCATCACCGAGCTGGTGACCGAGATGCCGCGCTGCTTCTCCACCTCCATCCAGTCGGAGGTGGCGTGGCGCGCGCTCTTGCGCGATTTCACCGTGCCGGCCATCAGGATGGCGCCGCCGAACAGCAGCAGCTTTTCCGTCAGCGTGGTCTTGCCCGCGTCCGGGTGGGAGATGATGGCGAAGGTGCGCCGGCGCGCAACGTCGCGCAGCAGGTCGGCGGGGAAGGTCGGTGCGTTCATGAGGGGGCGGATTATAGCAATGCCGCGCTGCAAGCCCGCTTATCGCAGATATAAATAATTCGGAACTGAAGTAATCAGTCGGCGCCGTATCGTGGGGACTGACTTTTCGCCGCAACCGACTGAGGCGCAAGAAAAATCCGCTGCCATACGACCGCTGGCACGGAACTTGGGTTAAGCCCTCCGGGATTCCAACGGAGGCACACCCATGATCGAAACCTTCTACGAAACGTTGCGGCGGCAGGGCATCACGCGGCGCAGCTTCCTCAAGTTCTGCAGCCTCACGGCGACGTCGCTCGGCCTTGGTTCGGCTTTCGCGCCGCGCATTGCCCATGCGCTGGAGACCAAGCCGCGCACGCCGGTGATCTGGCTGCACGGGCTGGAATGCACCTGCTGCTCGGAATCGTTCATCCGCTCGGCGCATCCGCTGGCGAAGGACGTGGTGCTGTCGATGCTCTCGCTCGACTACGACGACACGCTGATGGCCGCCGCCGGCCACCAGGCCGAGGCGATCCTCGAGGAGATCAAGAAGAAGTACAAGGGCCAGTACATCCTCGCCGTCGAGGGCAATCCGCCATTGAACGAGGGCGGCATGTACTGCATCCAGAGCGGCAAGCCCTTCGTCGAGAAGCTCAAGTACATGGCAGCCGACGCCAAGGCCATCATCTCCTGGGGCTCCTGCGCCTCGTGGGGCTGCGTGCAGGCGGCCAAGCCGAATCCGACGCAGGCGGTGCCGGTGCACAAGGTCATCACCGACAAGCCGATCATCAAGGTGCCGGGCTGCCCGCCGATCGCCGAGGTGATGACCGGCGTCGTCACCTACATGCTGACCTTCGACCGCATTCCAGAGCTGGATCGCCAGGGCCGGCCGAAGATGTTCTACGGCCAGCGCATCCACGACAAATGCTATCGCCGGCCGCATTTCGACGCCGGCCAGTTCGTCGAGGAATGGGACGACGACGCGGCGCGCCGCGGCTACTGCCTCTACAAGATGGGCTGCAAGGGGCCGACCACCTACAACGCCTGCTCGACGACGCGCTGGAACGGCGGCGTCTCCTTCCCCATCGCCTCCGGCCACGGCTGCATCGGCTGCTCCGAGGAAGGCTTCTGGGACAAGGGCGGGTTCTACGACCGCCTGACCCACATCAAGCAGTTCGGCGTCGAGGCGAACGCCGACAAGGTCGGCGGCACGGCGGCGGCGGTCGCCGGCGCCGCGGTGGCGGCGCACGCGGCGGTCTCCGCCATCAAGCGGGCGCGCGTCAATCACGCTGAAGAGAACCAGGGAGGCAAGTAAACATGGGCGTGTACGAGACACAGGGCTTCAAGCTCGACAACAGCGGCAAGCGCGTCGTCGTCGATCCGGTGTGCCGCATCGAAGGGCACCTGCGCGTCGAGGTGAACCTCGACGCCAACAACGTCATCCGCAACGCCGTGTCCACCGGCACCATGTGGCGCGGCCTCGAGGTCATCCTCAAGGGCCGCGATCCGCGCGACGCCTGGGCCTTCACCGAGCGCATCTGCGGCGTGTGCACCGGCACCCACGCGCTGACCTCGGTGCGCGCGGTGGAGGACGCGCTGGCCATCAAGATACCGGAGAACGCCAACACCATCCGCAACATGATGCAGCTGACCCTGCAGGTGCACGACCACCTGGTGCACTTCTACCACCTGCACGCGCTCGACTGGGTCGACGTCGTCTCGGCGCTGAAGGCCGACCCGAAGCGCACCTCCGAGCTGGCGCAGAGCATTTCCGCCTGGCCGCTGTCCTCGCCCGGCTATTTCCGCGACCTGCAGAACCGCCTGAAGAAATTCGTCGAATCGGGCCAGCTCGGCCCCTTCATGAACGGCTATTGGGGCAACCCGGCCTACAAGCTGCCGCCGGAAGCCAACCTGATGGCGGTCGCGCACTACCTGGAGGCGCTCGATTTCCAGAAGGAGATCGTCAAGATCCACACCATCTTCGGCGGCAAGAACCCGCACCCGAACTGGCTGGTCGGCGGCATGCCCTGCGCCATCAACGTGCACGACACGGGGGCGGTCGGCGCCATCAACATGGAACGGCTGAACCTGGTGAAGAGCATCATCGACCGCTCGATCGAGTTCACCGAGCAGGTCTACATCCCGGACCTGCTGGCCATCGCCTCGTTCTACAAGGGCTGGCTGCACGGCGGCGGCCTGTCGTCGAAGTCGGTGCTCTCCTACGGCGACATCCCCGATCGCGCCAACGACTATTCGGCGAAGAACCTGCTGCTGCCGCGCGGCGCCATCATCAACGGCGACCTCACGCGGGTGCACGAGGTCGACCTGAAGGACCCGGAGCAGATCCAGGAATTCGTCACGCACTCCTGGTACAAGTATGCGGACGAGGCCAGGGGCCTGCATCCCTTCGACGGCGTCACCGAACCGAACTTCGCGCTGGGCAAAAACGCCAAGGGGACGAAGACCGACATCAAGGAGCTGGACGAGGCGGCCAAGTATTCCTGGATCAAGGCGCCGCGCTGGCGCGGCCACGCCATGGAGGTCGGCCCGCTGGCGCGCTACATCATCGGCTATGTGCAGAAGAACCCCGAGTTCAAGGAGCCGGTGGACATGGTGCTGAAAAAGCTCGACGTGCCGCTCAGCGCGCTCTTCTCCACGCTCGGCCGCACCGCGGCGCGCGGCCTCGAATGCCAGTGGGCGGCGCACAAGCTCGCCTATTTCCACGACAAGCTGATCGCCAACATCAAGGCCGGCGACTCCAGCACCGCCAACATCGAGAAATGGGATCCGGCCACCTGGCCGAAGGAGGTCAAGGGCGCCGGCTTCACCGAGGCGCCGCGCGGCGCGCTCGCCCACTGGATCAGGATCAAGGACGGCAGGATCGACAACTACCAGTGCGTCGTGCCGACCACCTGGAACGGCAGCCCGCGCGACGGCAAGGGACAGATCGGCGCCTTCGAGGCCTCGCTCATGAACACGCCGATGGCCAAGGCCGACGAGCCCCTGGAAATCCTGCGCACCATCCACAGCTTCGACCCCTGCCTGGCCTGCTCGACGCATGTGATGAGTCCGGACGGGCAGGAGATGGCCGTCGTCAAGGTCCGCTGAGCCCGTAGGTCGGGCTTCAGCCCGACTATGGCCCCCGATCAACCACGGCTGTCGGCCTGAAGGCCGACCTACGGAATCGAAAGGAGACAAGCATGTCCCTCGCAAGAGACAGCAGCAGCTACCACGACATGGCCACAGCAACCGGAGTGGACGAAGCGGCGGTGCAGCAGGCCCCGTCGATCAAGTCGATGTATGTGTACGAAGCGCCGGTGCGCCTGTGGCACTGGGTGAACGCCCTGTGCATCGTCACGCTGGCGGCGAGCGGCTACCTGATCGGCTCGCCGCTGCCGTCGATGCCTGGCGAGGCGAGCGACAGTTTCCTCTTCGGCTACATCCGCTTCGCCCACTTCGCCGCCGCCTACATCCTGGCGGTCGGCTTCCTCGTGCGCATCTACTGGGGCTTCGCCGGCAACAGCCACGCCCGCGAGATCTTCACGCTGCCGCTGCTCACCGCCGCCTATTGGCGCGAGGTCGGCGCGATGCTGCAGTGGTACGCCTTCCTGCGGCCGTACCCGAACCGCTACGTCGGCCACAACCCGCTGGCGCGCCTGGCCATGTTCTTCGGCGTCTTCCTCATGACGCTGTTCATGCTCGCCACCGGCTTCGCGCTCTACGGCGAGGGGGCGCAAGCGGGCCATTGGTCGCACATCCTGTTCACCAGCTGGGTGATCCCGCTCTTCGGCCAGTCGCAGGACGTGCACACCTGGCACCACCTCGGCATGTGGGCGATCGTGCTGTTCGTGATCTTCCATGTCTATGCGGCGATCCGCGAAGACATCATGGGCCGGCAGAGCATGCTCTCCACCATGATCAGCGGCTACCGGATGCTGAAGAAGTGACTACGCGACGGTTTTCCGTAGGAGCGGGCTTGCCCGCGATATCGACGGCCATCATCGCGGGCAAGCCCGCTCCTACGGGCGGCTCCGTTCGCAGAGGGAAGCATTGACATGGAAGATGTCTCCTTCGATATCCTCGTCCTCGGCATCGGCAACCTGCTCTGGGCCGACGAGGGTTTCGGCGTGCGCTGCGTCGAGGCGCTGGCGGCGGAGTATGCAATGCCGGAGCAGGTGCGCATCCTCGACGGCGGCACCCAGGGGCTCTACCTGCTGCCCTACCTGCAGGAGGCGCAGCGCCTGATCGTCTTCGACGCCATCGACTACGGCCTCGAACCGGGCACGCTGCGCCTGGTGGAGGACGGCGAGGTGCCGCGATTCATGGGCGCCAAGAAAATGAGCCTGCATCAGACCGGTTTCCAGGAGGTGATCGCCGCGGCGGAACTCACCGGCCGCTGCCCGGGCGGGATGCTGCTGATCGGCGTGCAGCCGGCGGAACTCGACGACTACGGCGGCAGCCTGCGGCCGGAGGTGCGGGCGCGCATTCCGGAGGCGCTGGCGATCGCCGTCGGGCGCCTGCGCGACTGGGGCTGCAAAGTCAGCCTCCGCGACACGGCGGCGGAGGCCGGCCTCAACGACGGCGCGCTGCGCATCGCCGCCTACGAGTCCGGCCGGCCTTCCGCCGACGCCGCCTGCCGCATCGGCGACGCCCGCTGTTTTGAAGATATGGGCGCGCAGCGACCCGCGACGCTCCCCTCTCCCCCGGCGGGAGAGGGGCTGGGGGAGAGGGGCATTTGACCCATGTGCATCGCGATTCCCATGCAGGTGCTGCGGATGGAGGGCCAGCTGGCGCTGTGCGCCGGCCGCAACGGCGAGGCGCACCTCGATACGCTGCTCACCGGTCCGCTCGAAGCCGGCCAGTGGGTGCTGGGCTTTCTCGGCACGGCGCGGGAAATCGTCAGCGAGGCGCAGGCGCGGAAAGTGAACGACGCCCTCGCCGCGCTGGAGGCCGTGCTGTCCGGCGAGACGGCGGATCTCGACCGCCATTTTTCCGATCTCGCCGGGCGCGAACCGCAACTGCCCGACTTTCTTCTGGGAGCAGCAAACCATGACTGAAACCATGCTTCCGCTTTCGCCGACGGCGGATGATTTCAACGTCCTCATGGACCGCATGGCCGAGCGTCACGGCTTCGCGCAACTGGATACCGGGAACTTCGAGGCCTTTGCCGCCGGCCCGGGCGACCGCGTCGTGCTGTTCGCCGAGGACCCCGTGCGCGTGCCGGAAACCTGGGATGTCGCGGTGGTGCTGCCCGAAGTGCTGAAGCGCCTCGGCGGGCGCCTGCAGGCCGGCGTGCTCGATGTCGCGTCGGCGCGCGGCCTGGCGGCGCGCTACGGCTTCAGCACCTGGCCGGCGCTGGTCTTCCTGCGCGCCGGCGCTTACGTCGGCGCCATCGAGGGCATGCGCGACTGGGACGCCTACCTGCGCGAGATGTCCGCCATGCTGGACAAGCCCGCCGGCCGCGCGCCTTCGCTCGGCATCGCCGTCCGTGGTGAAGGCACCCGCTGTGCAGATACATCCGGCGCCTGCCACTGAGGACCTCTCCTATGAAACCCTTTCCGCTCCCGGTGAATGCAGTCGGTCCCGGCTCGCAGGCCGGCGACGAAGTGCTGGACTATCTGCCCCTGCCCACCGACATGGCGGTGTTCCGCCAGCCGCCCTCGCCCGAAGCGGCCGATCCGCAGGCCCTGCTGCAGGTGCGCGCCTTCCTGAAACGCCTGATCGCGGCCATGCGGATGCAGCCGTTCGGCGTACCGCGCTTCGACCTGGGCGGACTGCAGCCGGCGGCGCTCGAACTGCTCAACCAGACGCTGGGCGAGGGCGAGGTCAGCGTCGTGGTGCGCGCGCCGCGCCGGCTGCGCATCCAGGAGACGGCCTTCGCCGGCGTCTGGCGCGTGCGCGAGCTGGCGGACGACGGCGCGATCGCCGCCGACGCGATCGAGGTCTGCCCGATTCCGGCGGCGGTGACCGCCTCGGTGCAGGCGCTCGGCGCGACCCGGCTCGCCGTGCCGGCGCAGCCGCCCGGCCCTTCGACGGAGCTCAGGACAGGCCTCATGAACGCGCCGGCGCTGCTGGCGGAGATCGCCGACCACGCTGCGCGCTGGCGTCCCGGCCAGCCGCCCCATGTCATCAACCTGACCCTGCTGCCGGTGTCGCCGCAGGACCTCGACCACCTGGCGCAGGCGCTGGGCGCCGGCCCGGCGACGATCCTCTCGCGCGGCTACGGCAACTGCCGCATCGCCAGCACGCTGCTCGCCTGCGTCTGGCGGGTGCAGTACTTCAACAGCATGGACAGGCCGATCCTCGACACCATCGAGGTGGTCGATGTGCCCGAGGTGGCGCTCGCCGCCGCCGAGGACCACGCCGACAGCATCGAGAGGCTGGGCGAGTGGCTGGAAATGCTCTCCCTGGAGTAAATGATGTTCGAAGGCTCCTACCTGGGCGACAGCGAACGGATCGCCGCCGGCAGCCGGCTCGAATGCGGCATCTGCTGGTGGGTATACGATCCGGCCGCGGGCGATCCGGTCTGGCAGGTCGCGCCCGGCACGCCGTTCGCCGCGTTGCCCGCGCACTGGAGCTGCCCGAACTGCGACGCGCCGCGACACAAGTTCATGGTGGTGCCAGATCAATGAATGCTCTCGTAGGTCGGGCTTCAGCCCGACGACGGCGGCTGATGTCGGGCTGAAGCCCGACCTACGCAAAGCCATGTCGTCCGAGAACCCGACCACTCTCGTTGAGCGCGTCTTCTCGCGCATTGCCGCCACGCGCATGGCCGGCCTGCCGCTCAACAATCCGGCGCTGCGCGTCGAGGCCTGCGGTTTCCGGCGCTGGCAGGACCTGTGGCTGGGCGTGCTGATCGCGCCCTGGGCCATCAACCTGATGCTGCTGCCCGGCGGCAGCGCGGCGTTTCGCCGCCTCGGGCCGGATGAGGCCCGGACCTGGACGTTTCCCAGCGGCGAGTATGCCTTCCGCGGCGGCGAGGCGGACGGGCTGGGGCCGTACCAGTCCTGCTCGCTGTTCTCGCCCGCCTTCGAGTTCGCCCGCCACGCCGACGCCCGCCACGCCGCGCAGGTCGCCCTGGCGGTGCTGCTGGAGGCGCCGTCGCCGCGGCGCGCCTTCCTCGCCCGGTTGCTGCCCGCCGTCGAGCAAGTTTGATTCTTCCGCTTGCCGATCGCGACGTTCCACGGCAAGCTTTGAACATGACTGCGCAACCCCTGAACCTCGTCTGGCTCCAGTCCGGCGGCTGCGGCGGCTGCACCATGTCGCTGCTGTGCTCGGGCGCGAGCCGGCTGTTCGACCAGCTCGCCGACGCCGGCGTCCACGTGCTGTGGCACCCGGCGCTCTCCGAGCAGAGCGGCGCCGAGGCGCTGGCGCTGCTGGAGGACTGCGCCGAGGGCCGCCTGCCGCTCGACTTCCTCTGCATCGAGGGCGCGCTGCTGCGCGGCCCCAACGACAGCGGCCGCTTTCATGTGCTCTCCGGCAGCGGCAAGCCGATGACCGAGTGGGTGTCGCGCCTGGCCGGGCGCGCCCGCCACGTGCTGGCCATCGGCAGCTGCGCCGCCTGGGGCGGCGTCGTCGCGGCGAGCGAGAACCCCACCCAGGCCTGCGGCCTGCAATACGACGGCGAGAGCCCGGGCGGCCTGCTCGGCGCCGGCTGGCGGGGCCGGGGCGGGTTGCCGGTCATCAATGTCGCCGGCTGCCCGTCCCATCCGGACTGGATCACCGAAACCCTGATGGCGCTGTCGCTCGGCCAGTTCGGCGCGGCGGACCTGGACAAGCTCAACCGGCCGCGCTTCTTCGCCGACCACCTGGTGCACCACGGCTGCGCGCGCAACGAGTTCTACGAGTTCAAGGCCAGCGCGCACAAGCCTTCCGACCTCGGCTGCCTGATGGAAAACATGGGCTGCAAGGGCACCCAGGCCCATGCCGACTGCAACCTTCGGCCGTGGAACGGCAGCGGCTCCTGCACCCGGGGCGGCTTCGCCTGCGTTTCCTGCACCGAGCCCGGCTTCGAGGAGCCGGGCCATCCCTTCCACGAGACGCCCAAGCTGGCCGGCATCCCCATCGGCCTGCCCACCGACATGCCCAAGGCCTGGTTCGTCGCGCTGGCCGCGCTGTCGAAGTCGGCGACGCCGAAGCGCGTGCGCGAGAATGCCGTGGCGGATCACCAGGTGGTGGTGCCGGCGGTGAAGAAGACGGGGCTGAAATGAAGGACTTGACCACCAGGACACCAAGGCACCAAGGTTCACCAAGATTTTTTCCAGGAGGTTTTGCATTGCCTCTCTTGGTGTGTCTTGGTGTCTTTGTGCCTTGGTGGTGAGGTTTTTCACGTGTCCCGCCTGATCGTCGGCCCCTTCAACCGCGTCGAGGGCGACCTCGAGGTGACGCTCGACGTCGAGGACGGCGTCGTCGCGGCCGCCCATGCCGGTTCGCCGCTCTACCGCGGCTTCGAGCAGATCCTGCGCGGCAAGCATCCCCTCGACGCCCTCATGTTCGCGCCGCGCGTGTGCGGCATCTGCTCGGTGTCGCAGTCGATGGCGGCGGCGGCGGCGCTGGCCGATGCGATGGGCCTCGCGGCGCCGCCCAACGGGCGCATCGCGCGCAACCTCGCCCATGCCGTCGAGAATCTGGCCGATCACTTCACGCATTTCCACCTGTTCTTCATGCCGGATTTCGCCCGCGCCGAATATGCCGCGCGGCCCTGGCACGGCCGCGCCGCGGCGCGCTTCCGCGCCCTGAAGGGCAGCGCCGCGATTGAGGCGATGCCGGCGCGCACGGCCTTCCTCTCCATGCTCGGCACGCTGGCCGGCAAGTGGCCGCACACGCTGTCGATCCAGCCGGGCGGCTCGGCGCGCGCGATCGAAGCCTCGGAGAAGATCCGCCTGTACGGCCTGCTGCGCGATTTCCGCCGGCATCTGGAAACGACGCTGTTCAACGACACGCTGGAAGCGGTGGCCGCCCTCGATTCCGCTGCCGCGCTGGAGCGCTGGGCGGCTGCGATGCCGCGCGGCGATTTCGGCCTGTTCCTGGACATCGCCCGCGACCTGGGGCTGGACCGCCTCGGGCGCGGCGTCGATCGCTTCATGAGCTACGGCAACTACCCGCAGGAAGATGGCCTGCTGCTCGCGCGCGGCGTGTGGGACGGCCGGCTGCAGGCGCTGGATGCGCAGGCCATCGCGGAAGACCTGTCGCATGCCTGGATGGCCGGCGAGACGCGCCATCCGGCGCAGGGCCTGACGCAGCCGGAGGACGGCAAGGCGGGCGGCTATACCTGGTGCAAGGCGCCGCGCCTGGCCGGCCTGCCGATGGAGACCGGCGCCCTGGCGCGGCAGATGGTGGCGGGGCACCCGCTGGCGCGCGACCTTGTGACGAACGGCGGGGGCAACGTCAGGAGCCGCGTCGTGGCGCGCCTGCTGGAGATCGCGCTGATCCTGCCGCACATGGAGCAATGGGTGAAACAGGTCGTGCCCGGCGAGCCCTTTTGCGCGCAGGGCGAAATGCCCGCCGGGGCCTCAGGCGTCGGGCTGGTGGAGGCCGCCCGCGGCAGCCTCGGCCACTGGATCTCGGTCGCAGGCGGGCGCATCGCCAATTACCAGATCATCTCGCCGACGACCTGGAACTTCTCGCCGCGCGACAGCGGCGGCACGCCCGGCCCGCTCGAACAGGCCCTCGTCGGCACGCCGGTGGGCGAGGGCAACGTCGCCGTCCAGCACGTCGTGCGCTCGTTCGATCCGTGCATGGTGTGCACGGTGCATTGACTTGTTGCGGAAAGACGCGGGTGGTGCAGATGCCGCCAATATCGCGGGCAAGCCCGCTCCTGCAGGAAGCGTGAAGCCCCCTTTCAGAGCCTGGTGCGCAATTCCAGCCTGATGCCCGCAGCGCCGACAGTCGCGCGCAGACTCTCGCTGGTGATGTCGCCGGGCTGGGGCGTTGCGCTGCCGGCCTTCGAAACGCGCGCCGAGATCAGCGCCTCGCCGAACCTGGAGAGGGTCTGTCCCGGCATCATGGCATCGCCGTCGGCGAGCTGGAAGCTGGCCGGCAGTTCGGATGCCGCAAAGCGCTTCACCGCCAGGGGGAACCCCTTGCCGTCGGGCGCCCGGGCCACCACGAATACCGTGTCCGTCGCGGCGACCTGCGACTTCAGCTTCGGGTCGAGCACCACCGTTCCGGCGATGCCTTCCGCCGTGGCGGGCGCGCCCTGGCGGGACGGCGCTTCGGGCTTCTTTCCCCCCTTCATCATGGCAGTCGCCTCGGCAATGTTCGTTTCGGCCAGCTTGGCATCCATCGAGTCGGCCGGCGCCCTGGTTTTCATGCGTTTCCAGTATTCGATGGCGGCCTTGTAGTCGGCGCGGTCGAAGGCCTCGCTGCCGGCGAGCGCCAGCGACTTGAGATGCCCGGCATCCGCCGCCAGCGCCTTTTTCACGATGCCGCGCGCCTTCCCGTCCCATTTCCTGTCACGGGCCATGACGTAGGCGTCGGCCCAGTCGGCCAGCAGCGCGGCATCCGGCTTCAGGAGGGCATCGGCCCTGGCGTAGGCGTCCGCCGCCTCGCGGAACTGGTGCAATTCGCCGTACGTTCGGGCGAGCAGGAGCCAGCCTTCGCCGTTGCCGGGATCCTTGGCCATCTTGTCGGCCAGTCGCTTGACCATGGTATTGAGGTCGCCGCCGGAATTCGACTGCGCGTTTTGCGGCGGCGCAGGGGATCGCGTCGAGGAGGCCGCCGGCGCGGGAGCGCTTCCTCCCTCGGGCGGTTCGAGGGAGCCGTAGATCGCCCCCGCCAGGGCGGCGATGAGCGCGGGCACGGCCCAGTACAGATGCTTGCGCAGCCCGGGCGCGGCGCCTTTCGGCGGCTCGATCAGCCTGGCATGCAGGGCGGCCTGGCTTCGCTCGAACGCTTCGGCGTCGATCCGTCCTTCCGCCCGCGCCAGCAGCAGGTCCCTCAGTTCCGCGGTGATGCCGGCGCTCGCGTCGCGTTGCATGAAGGGGAGGATGCCGCTGAGCGCGAGCACCACGACGGCGAGGACGATGGCGGCGAGGATGGCGATGACAACCATGTTCATTTCTCCGATGGGGCGTTGCTGTTGGAATGGGTATTGTCAGCGGAAGTCCCACCGGATTCCGGTGAACAGGTAATCGCGCTTGATGTTGTCGTTGCGGAGCGGCCCCGAGGATTTCGACGCTTCGCGGCCTATTTCGCCTTCCCAATGGAGGCTGTTGCGCCACTGGTAGCCGATCTTCAGGCTGGGCGAGAGGCGGGTCTGACGGGTTCCGTCGTCATCCATCTGGGTGTAGTAGCGGAGGTTCGCATCGATGCGCCAGTTTTCCCCGATCGGAAGCATGTAGGTCAGGCCCAGGGATTGTCCGTTGTAGGTGCGCGCCTTGATGAGGCTGAGGTTGCCGACGCCCACCGCATTGGCGACGAACAGGCTGTTGCCGATGGCCTGGAACGTCACCACGTGATTGTTTCCCGATCCCTGCTGCGAGGCGGTGTCGAACCGGCAGGTGTTGTTGATGACGTCGATCGTGCCGAGGCAGGTGCCGATCACGCCGAGCGGAATCACCGCCACCACGGGCTGCGTGGCGGAGATGGCGGCGAGACGGTAGTCGGCGCCGACCTGCCAGCGCTCGGACAGGGGGTGGGTCAGGCCGATGGAGAACATGTTGGAGGTGGCCGCCAGCGCCTTGGCCTGGGCCCTGACCTGGTCGAGTCCCTGCATGGCCACCATCTCCCTCACCGAGAGGCCGGGCGCGGCCAGCAGGGCGTTGGTCAGGCTCAGGGAGGGCGCGCGGCGGTGGTCGAGGACGGCGAAGTAGTTGTTGCCGGCTTCGTCCAGGTAGTTGCCCTGCGCCATGAAGATGTTGACGTCCTTGTAGAGGACGTCGTAATCGAGCATGCCGAAGGCGGACGCCCGCCCGTCGAAGTAGCGCGCCTCGGCGCCGACGGCGCGCCGGTTGGCGAGGCCGTCGAGGGTCTGGTCGACGGCGTACAGGCTCAGCCCCGGGCGCCCGGCTTGGGGGAGCAGGTCCACGCTCGCCCCGTAAAAGGTTTTCTTGAACGGCGAGAGGAATTCGACCGCGTCGCCGTAGACCGCGTTGAGCCGCCATTGCGGGTTCAGGTTGTAGCCGGCCTGCACGCCGTCGAAGCGCTCCAGCACGCCCAGTCCGTTCGGATTCTGCCGTCCCAGACGGGCGTAATAGCCGAGTTGCCGGTCGTTGTGATCGACGTAGGCGGAGTACACCCGGTTGTAGCTGCGATCGGGATTGAGGTAGTTCCGGTGGTCCGTGTCGCGGAAGACGATGCGCGTGTCGCTGAAGGCGTCGCGGCGGCGGGCGTTCAGGTTGACCGAGGAAATCAGGGAGCGCTGGTCGACCATCGACAGGGTGTCGCGGTTGAAGGTCAGCATGCCGGGCGGGGGCGGCACCAGGGTATCGATCTGCGACTTGCCCGTGTAGTAGTAGGCGGAAAGGCTGCCGCTGAACAGCCATTCGGCCGGTCCGGCCTCCTTCGGCAGCGGCCTCGCCGCGCGGACGGCGAGTTCGCCCTTCGGCAGGGCGGCGAGGCGTTCGCGGATGCGCGCGGCGGCGGGACCGTTCGGGAAGAGCTTGAGATACAGCTCGTATTCGGCGCGGGCCTTGAGGATTTCCCCGTTCTGTTCGCGCGCCTCGCCGATCAGCGCCTGGGCGGCTTCGGTCTGGCTGCTCGGCGGCAGGCCGAGTATGCGGTTCAGGCGATTGATCGCCACGGCGGTTTCCTTGCCGGACAGGGCGCGGCGGGCTTCCTCCATGTAGGCTGCGG
This sequence comes from Rhodocyclales bacterium, assembly GCA_016214145.1. GTDB lineage: Bacteria > Pseudomonadota > Gammaproteobacteria > Burkholderiales > Rhodocyclaceae > Desulfobacillus. Next base: position 3,132 of record JACRPA010000008.1, on the reverse strand, counting down.
CGCGCGCCTCCACCTCGGCAGGAGTCAGTGCCGGCGGTACGGCGGGATCGAAGGGGACCGAAGCTGCCGGCGCGACGGGAACGAAAGGAGGAACCGGAGAAGGCCTGGGCTCCTCTGCCTTCGTCGCCGGTTCTGCGACGATCGCGGCAGGCGAGACGGCGGGAATCGCCGGCGGGGCCGGTGCGGGGGAAGGGGGCGCCGCCGGTGCGGCGACCGGCATGGGCGGAACGACGGGCTTTGCGGCCGGCGGAAGGGGAACGGTGATGACGATGCTGCGGTTGTCCGCACCGGGCTTCACCGCGAACGAGGTCCTCCGCGAAAACGTGACGAGCATGCCGTTGACCAATTCCGGGAAGAGCGCCCTGACATCCGGCACGCGATCGTTTCCTTTCGCTTGCAGGGCTTCCTGCATCAGGTCGCTTTCATTCAGGCCCGTCTCGTTGAGTCTCAGGAAGACGCGCACTTCCCTGCCTTCGTTCAGGGGGACATGGCGCAGATAGAGGATCTTCGGCACGAAGCGGATGACGAACTCGGCTTCATCCTCGCGCGTGTCGACGTCGATGCGGTCGAAGATCTGGGCGCGGGCCGTCGAACAGGCCAGCAGCAGCAAGATCGGGAGCAAATAGCGGCAGAGCGTTCGGGGATGGCGGAAAGGCAGCATCCGGTCGGTCGGGGCGGCGGGCATCAGTTCCATTTGGTGTAGGGGGTGCCCTTCGAACCCAGGGGGCGGTGGCAGCCGCTCGAGGAACAGTCCTTCGCGCCTGCGCTGTGGTGGCTGGCGCGGTTGATCTTCTGCATGTTGCCCGGATAAGGCGAGGTGGCGTCGTGGCAGGTCGCGCAGGACGTCTGCATGGTGCCGTGGTTCATTCTCTCGACGGCGAACGATGTCCTGCTGCTGTGGCACAGCGAGCACTCGTTGCCCGGCATGCCGGCCGGCGTCGTCGTCGGGATGTGGCCGGCGCCGGACGGCTTGACCATGATGCCGGTGTAGGCGCCGCCGTGGCAGGTCTGGCACGTCCCGTTGACGACCCCGGTGTGGTTGAAGGTGGTCGGCAGCCAGGCGGCGTAGCTGTGGTGGCAGGCGTCGCAGGCGGCCGTCGTCGGCAGGTGGCTGGCCGGCTTGATGTCGATGTTCGGATAAGCGCCGCCGTGGCAGGTGGCGCAGCTGCCGGCGGCGACGCCCGCATGCGGATACGGCGTGATCAGCGGCAGCCAGGCGAGGCCGGTGCGATGGCAGACGTCGCAGGATTGCGTGGTGGGAATGTGCAGGGCGGGCTTGCCAATGGCGGCGATGCCGTTGTGGCAGGTGGCGCAGGCGCCCAGCTGGTCGTGGAACTGTGGCAGCCCGCGGTGTCGCACTGCAGGGCGGTCGGAATATGCGTGGGCGTCTTGGCCTGGGCGTTTTGCGCCAGGTAGGCGCCGCTGTGGCAGGTGGAGCACTGCCCGGCGAGCCCGGCGTGGCTCATCGTCGAGGGCGACCAGGTGACATAGCCGCGGGTATGGCAGACATCGCACTGCGACGTGGTCGGGATGTGGGTGGCCGGCTTGGCGAGGGCGTTGACGGCCGTGTAGCTGCCGCTGTGGCAGGTGGCGCAATTGCCGACGGCCGCCGGGCCGGTGGCGCCGGCATGGCTCATCTGCGCGGGACGGAAGGCGACATAGTTGTTGTGGCAGGTGCTGCACTGCGCATTCGTCGGGATGTGGTTGGTCGGCTTGCCGAGCGCCGTCACGCTGTTGTGGCAGGTGGCGCAGTTGCCGACGGCGCTGGCGTCATGCGTGTATGCGGCCGTGGCCCAGGTGGCGGTGGACGTGTGGCAGGTGTCGCACTGCTGGACGGTCGGCACATGGGTGGCCGGCTTGATCTGGGCATTGATCGCAAGGTAGGCGCCGGAATGGCAGGTGGCGCAGTTGCGGGCGGCGGCCGGTCCCGCCGTGGCGGCATGGTTCATTCTGGCCGGGGCGAAGGCGTTGTAGTTGGCGTGGCAGGCATCGCAGGATGCGGTCGTCGGCAGGTGCGTGGCGCGCTTGCCGAGCGCGTTGGTGCCGTTGTGGCAGTTGGCGCAGGTGCCCGGCGTCACCCCGCTGTGGGAATAACTGGTGGGTTTCCAGGCGACGGTGGTGTGGCAGACGTCGCAGGACTGCGTGGTCGGAATGTGCGTGGCCGGCTTGGCCTGCGCGTTGATGGCGGTGTAGGCGCCGCCGTGGCAGGTTGCGCAGTTTCCCGCTGCCGCCGGTCCTGCCGTTCCGCTGTGGTTCATGAGTGCCGGCGCGAAGGCGACGAAGCCGCTGTGGCAGGTGTCGCACTGGGCGGTCGTCGGGACGTGGTTGGTCGGCTTGCCCAGGGCGCTGGTGCCGTTGTGGCAGCTAGAACAGCGGCCCGCGACGGGCGGGGCGACCGTGGCGTGGTTGAGGGTGGCTGTCGCCCAGCTGACCGTGGAGCTGTGGCAGCCCGCGGTGTCGCACTGCTGGGCGGTCGGGATGTGGGTCGGCGTCTTCGTCTGCGCATTCTGGGAGACATAGGCGCCGCTGTGGCAGATGGCGCACTGTCCGGCGAGCCCGGCGTGGCTCATCACCGAGGGCGACCAGGCGACGAAGCCGTTGACGTGGCAGGAGTCGCACTGGCTCGCGGTCGGGATGTGGGTGGCCGGCTTGGCCAGGGCGTTGATCGATGCGTAGCTGCCGCTGTGGCAGGTGGCGCATTGCCCGGTGGTTCCCGCGTGGTTCATCCGCGCCGGCTTGAAGGCGATGAAGTTGGTGTGGCAGTTGTCGCACTGGAGGCCGGTCGGGATGTGGGTCGGCGGCTTGCCCAGCGCGGAGAGGCCGTTGTGGCAGGTGGAGCATGTCCCTGCCGCGCTGGCGGCATGGGTGTAGGTGGCGCCCGCCCAGCCGACGGTGGAGAAGTGGCAGGTGTCGCATTGCGCAGTCGTCAGGATGTGCGTGCCCGGCTTGGCGAGGGCGTTGACGAACAGGTAGGCGCCGTTGTGGCAGCTCGCGCAGTTGCCCGCGGCGACCGGTCCCGTGGTGCCGCTGTGGGACATGGTGGCCGGCGCGAAGGTGGCGGCCGAGGCGCTGTGGCAGACGCTGCACTGGGCGGTCGTCGGAATGTGGTTGGTCGGCTTGCCCAGGGCGTTG
>JACRPA010000007.1 GCA_016214145.1 Rhodocyclales bacterium | reverse complement strand
GGTGCGGGTGTAGTCGACGGGGACGGGGGCATTGATCAGATCGATGCCGAAGTCGCCGTCCTGGAAGTCGCCCAGCTCGATGGTCGAGCCGTCGGAGAGCACCAACCGCCAGGGGGAGTTGTGGGTGATGCTGATTTGCCCATCGGCGCTTTGCCAGATGGTGCCGCCGTTGGGGTTCTGCTGGAAGAAGGCGCCAGCGGCCAATTCACGATGTTGTCCATTGGCGTCAAACACAATGACCCGGCCGCGTCGGTCGGAATCGATGATGCGGTCGTTGCCGTCTCCCGCCCGATAGATGTAGATGTCGTCGCCTTCGCCGCCGATCAGAACGTCGTCACCCAGGCCGCCGCGCAAAGTGTCTCTGCCGCCTTCGCCGATCAACACGTCGCGGGTGCTGATTTCCTGACCCTGGCTGTTGAAGCGGCGGCCATCGAGGTAGGACTGGTGATCTTGTGTGTTGGTGGTAACCGGTTGGCCGGCGTTGCGGTTGGGGTCGAGCTGCACATTGACCGGAGAGAAGTCGGTCGCCGACAGACCGGCCATGCCGGTCGGGTAGAGGCGCTGCAGTTCGGCGAAGAGGGCAGTCCAGGCGGGTGAGAGCGCGTCGTGGATGGCGTCTACGGCGGCAGCGCCGGAAAGGTTGAATTCGTAGTTCGCGGCACCGAGCGGTGGACGGCCGTTGATCCGATCCCAGCCTGCATTACCGTCGAAGTCTACACCGTAACGTTGCTCATAACGCTCGATGTCGGAGCGATGAAGCGAGAACATTCGAAAGACTTCTTTCGCTTCATCCACCTGAACCGATGCCGAATTGTTGTAAATCCCGAACAACTCGGATTCGTAGTAGCGACGCTTGGCGATGCCGGGTGATCGCGAAGAACCGTTGTTGGAGTTGTAGCGGATCTCGTACCAGGCTTCAGCGCGGTTGCTGTTCCACAGCGCTTGACTCAAAGACCGACCGACGATGTCCGAGCCGCCACTAAACGCCATGCTTGATATGGCGACCAACTCTGTACTACCCGTCATTTCGGTGAAGAGCAGTTCCCCATTGGCACTACCCAGGCTGGCGATAAACCCCCTCTTAACGTCTGCAAGGGCTCGATCCAAGCTGCGATTGAAAAGCGTCGAGGCTTCGGCCTGGTCGATGTCTCGAATCTGGGCGTCGAGCGTGGCGGTTTTGGTGCGGGCGGCTGCAGTGTTGCCGTTTGTAAGATCGATAGCGATATCGCGAAGCAAATTCATTTGCGCGGGGGTTGGAGCTATGCCTATTGACGCAAATTCGTTCTGCACGTAGTCCGCTACTACGTAGTTCATAGTGCCATTTGATTTCCTTTGCCTCACGATCAACGCGTAACCATAGCCGATTGTCGGAATAGAAACCGTGTCAGAGTAAATGTCCCCGCGAAAGCCTTCCGATCCCTTTATGACAGACCGGGCATTGCCGTAAAAGTCCCCATTGATACGATAGTTGATCATTTCCCTCTCCCTTTTATGTCATTTTGAGAACCTTGCGATTTCCAGACGCAGAGATTCTGGCCGGAAAACAATTTTTCCGCTTTATCGTAGACATTAAGACTTATCGTGTAGCCGGCTTCAGCGAAGTCATCGAGATTCACAATGAAGTGATCTCCTCGATAGTGAACGAGCGCACTGAACCCCGTGATGTGCCCCTTTGCGAGAGGATCTTCGGCTGCCGCATACACGAAATCAGCGATCTCGCACTCCGGAAAACTCGTCCGGACATATTGCGCAGAACCGCTGCGGTTCAGGTTGCATGACGGCTCCTGCCCGTAGAGGTATTCTTCCGGCCCGTTCTTCCGGTTGCCGTCCAGTTCCACGCTGTAGAGCCTGAAACGCCGTTCGCCCACCGCGCACAGCGCAAAACCGGACTCCCCCCGCCCGCCTTCGCGCCGATAGCACGCCTCATAGCGTGCTAGCTTCGGATGCCCGGGGTCGTCTGTACGCAGAACAGGTTCAACATATTTAATTTCCGGGCTGGCACGCTTCAATGCTTTCAGGAAGCGATCGCAAAATGGATAGTCCTTCACTTTTACACTCTCATAGAGCTTCACTGGTTGTTGCCGAAGAACTTCTTGTAGACGGCTGGACTTTGCAGCCTCGAAAGCCAATTCTTCGGCGGCCGCACCGGTATTGAGCAGCACCCCCAACAAAATGGGTATCAGAGCTGATTTATTCACGCTGTTCTCCTCCAAACGCTGTCGTTCGCCGCCTTGCGACATTTGTGTTGGTTCCTATTCTTACCATCGTTGTTCATCTCGTCGTTGCCCTCGCCGCCTTCGATGTAGTCGTTTCCGTGGTATTGCGCCGGGGTCACGGGGTCGTCGCCGTTGATCACGTCGTCGCCTTCGTCGCCGTACAGCACGTCGTCGCCGCCGTTGCCGGCGATGCGGTCGTTGCCGGCGCCGCCTTCGATGTAGTCCTGGCCGTGCCGGTCGCCCGCGAGCTCGCGGCTGTCGCCGTTCAGGTCGTCGTCGCCCTCGCCTCCGGAGATCGTGTCGTCGCCTTCGCCGCCGAAGACGACGTCGTTGCCCGCACCGCCGTCCAGATAATCGTCGCCACCCTGGCCGAGGAGCCAGTCGGCGCCCGCCCCACCGTAGAGGGCGTCGTCGCCGCCGGCGCGCCGCTCCACATGGTTCATGACGGAATACTGGTAGTCGTAGATCCGCGTGCCGTCGGCCTGCTGCGTCAGGTTGTGGGAAACCAGGTAGGTGTCGTCGCGGAATTCCGACGCGACCGGCTGGCCTTCGTCGTCGCCCGCGATATGGTCGTCGCCGCCCCCGCCGAGGATGAGGTCGTCCCCGGCGCCGCCGAGCAGGACGTCGGCGCCGGCGTCCCCCGTCAGCCGGTCGTCGCCCTCGCCGCCGTCGAGCCAGCTGCGCTCGCCGTCCTGCGGGGACTGACTTTGTCCCTGGGTGAGGGCGGCGGCCGGGTCGAGTTCGGCGTTGGCGTAGAGGATATCGTCGCCGCCCTGGCCGAAGAGGTAGTCGCGTCCCGCTTCGCCGACAATGATGTCGGCGCCCTCGCCGCCCTGGGCGTCGTCGTCGCCCGCGCCCAGTTCAATTCTGTCGGCGCCGCCCCTGGCGCGCACCTCGTCGTCACCCTCGCCGGAGAGGATGCGGTCGTTGCCTTCGCTGCCGTCGAGCTCGTCGGGGGCGGCGACGATTTCATCCGTGGTGATGAAGTTGCCCAGATCGTCGACGAGGTGGTATTGAAAGGTGACGCGGGTCAGGCGGATGCGCACGAAGGTATCGCTTTCCTCTTCGACGACATAGGTGCTATCGATTGCCTGGGCGTCGAGCCAGCCGGTGGGCACGACGGGGTGGTTGACGGTGATGATGTCCCGCCCCTGCGCATCGCCATGGGAGATGGTTCCGCCGTCCTCCAGCACCGCATCGCCGTAGAAGTTCTGCCACTCGCGGTCGCCCTGGATGACGCGGGTGTAGTCGACGGGCAGGGCGGCGTCGACGAGCTGGATGCCGAACTCGGCCTCCTCGAAGGCGTCCGCGCTGGTGTAGTTGTCGAAGGTGATCGAGGTGTTGTCGTCGAGGGTGAGGACGCCGGGGGAGTGGAATTGCATTTCCCAGGGCTGGCCGTTCGCACGGTTGCCGATGAACCGGTAGGCGCCGCCGGGCGTGCTCTGGACGAAGGTGCCGGCAATTAACTCGCCGTTGTAGCGGATGAAGTTGCGGCCGTCGTCTTCGCCTTGGATGTGATCGTGGCCGTCTCCCGTGTTGATGACGTAGGTGTCCTCGCCGGCGCCGCCGTTCAGGATGTCGTCGCCGCGCCCGCCATACAAGGTGTCGTTGTCCGCTCCACCTTCCAGAATATCAATGCCGGCACCGCCTTCCAGGTAATCGTCTCCGCCTGCCCCCCTGAGCATGTCTGCACCACCACCATAAAGATGATCTTCGACACCCCTGCCAGTAAAAGCATTGTCTCTACTGTCGCCGAAGTAGTAGTGCCGCGTAGCATCCGATATCCGACCTTGCGCAATGCGGTAGCCGCTCGCGGCATCCTCGAAATAGACGTCATCGTTCTGGAACCGATTGTTCGTCGAGTTGTATTCGTATGCAGGATTGACCGGATTCGTGTTCGTCAGGTTGAACCACTGTTTGCGTTCCAGGAAGCTCGCCCGGTCTGACATCCACATCTCGGCGATACGCAGCGTTTCCGGTTTCTTTCCCTGCGCAATGTCTGCCTTGTCTGCATTCCAGTCTGCGTATGCATCGCTCCAGGCATTAGCCAATACGCTTGCCAAGTCGGTAGAACCAGCACCGATGGAAACGACGAACGGACTCAGGCTGTACAAGGCGGCGTAGGCGCCGAAGTCCGTCCTCGCCCTGCTGCGCAAATCTTCTGCGGAAGCCGCAAGGCTCAGCCTGCCGCTGAGCGCCGCGAAGGCGCTGCCCGCGGTGATCTGGTCGAGCAAGGCATAAAAGGCGGTGCGTCCTGTGTACGCAGGCGGATTGTCGATACTCGCCCAGGTATTGCCATTCGGGCTGCCGTTGAGCACTGCATGCCTGCCGGGACCGAGAATCAAATCGGCCAGCGCATTGACCACGTTCTCCAGCACATCGCCTTCGGCCTTGCCCTGGCCGCTGTCTTTTGCCGCCTGGAGATAGGATGCTTTAAAGAGGATGTCATTGAAGGTCGCCTGCGAGGTGCCGGGAGCAAGGCGGGACAGGATGTTTTCGACGCTCAGGGTGTCGACGATCAGCGCCAGGCTGTGCGTGTCGCCGAAATCGTTCTGGGTGTAATTATTTGCCAGCAGACGGAGATCCCAGGAGGTAAGCGTCTGGGCAAGCACCTGGGAGATGTAGTCTCCGCGTACCAACGGCTGGTCTTCAATGAAGACCCTCTCGTCTGCGCCGTAGTGGAGCTGGGAATTGGCGACGGCAGAGGGCTGGGTCGCGCCCATGAGGTCGAACTGGTTCTCCAGACGGGGGCTGCCGAATTGTCGGCCGAAGTAAGTTTGGATGGCGCCGTCGATCAGGCCGACGGCGCGGGTCCTTTGGGAAGCCAGCAGCACGGCCATCTGGTAATCGAGCCGCGTCTGCTCGATATTGCCAAGTGGCACCGTTGCCGGATGCGCGGGTACGACCGTGTCTGACGATCCGGAGGTGAATGAAGGCACGGATTGCGCAACGCCCACGATGCTCTCGATGCGATCGAGGGCCGTCCAGATGCGCAGCCTCTCGGCCACCAACATCTGGTAGCGCGTATCTTCCGGCGTGGGCATGGCGAAGCTGTTGAGCTCCGCCTTGGCGCGAGCGATGTCCCATGTGCCGCTAGCCAGGTTGGCTCGAATGGTGCGGTAGGTGTCGCGTAGATTGGCGTCGTCTATCTCGGCTTCGATTTGCTCCGGGTGCGAACGCAGGTTGTTGAAATTCGCCAGAACACTGCCCAGGGTGCCCTGGGCAATCTCGCCCACACCGGCGCCGTTGAAGGTGACAACTCGGTCAACCAGGGACTGGGTTCCGTCTTCCCGGCGCAGCAGGTTGAAAGCCGTAGCGAGGTGCCCGCCCAGGCTGTAGCCGGTGACCGAGTAGTGGGCGCCTTCGGGAATCAGGCCACGCTGCCGCAAATCTGCATACCAGGCTTCCATGTCGCTGATCTGGCCGAAGGCCCAACCATATTTCGCAACTTCCAGCTCGTTGGTGGCCTTGTTGTCGCGGGCGGCATCGTCGATGAATTCGGTGGAGCGGAGGCTGAGGACGAGTTCCTGCGGGTTGGCCCTGTTCCTGAACAGCGTCCCGGAGAATCCCGTCCGGGTGTTGGAAATGTGCTCCACCACTTCCCACTGAACAGCAAAGCTGGCGGCCTCCGTGGCAGTGAAACGGCTGGCGTGGAGGTTGCCGTCGGTAAGCCACAATGGGTTTATCAGGCCTCGATAGGGGTCACCTGGGATGAGATTCGCATCGGGTAAAGTCGCGCTGAAGTTGTACAGTGCCTCAGCTGCCATCTGCAACCTGGCGTAATCAAAATATTCGGCAATGGTCGGTGTGGGCATGATCACTTCTCCTTGGCGGGAATCAATATCTGGTCAACGAATTTACGAGAGGCTTCGCCTGTCCCAACCGCATGGTCGGGACAGCGGTACGCCGTCAGCCACGGCACGGGATTCGACCTGCTCGGCCCCGACGGACTCCAGGCATAGCGGGTCATCTCGCCCAGCACTTCGCCCGTCTGCAGATCGAGCACCTTCACCGTGCTGCTGGCAAGACCGAGCATGCGCTCCTCGGGAATGACGTGATCCTCGAAGGTGACGCCGTAGTGCGGGGAGGGGTCGGGGGTGGGTATCTTGTCAAGCACATAATCAACTATCTTGGTGGGCTTCGGATCTTCACCAATGCGTTTGCTCAATACGCGAGTTACTTCTTTGAAGCTGCCCGTGATCCGATACCGCTTGCCGTCTTTCTCGTCGATGACGTCGACGTAGCGGTAGCCCAGCAGGTTGGAAGGATTGTCCGGACGGTACTCGGACGTAATGTAGCCACGACGATGAGCGGTCACGGGCTCGCCCTTCTGAGAGGAAGAGTGCTCGTAACCGAGGAAAGAAGTGATATACCAGTCTCCCGTTGATTCCCGCGCAAAAGCCGCCCCCGGCCACATCCTGTCGGCCAATTCCCGGTCGCCCCGTTCCGGCCTTACCTTCAGCAGCACGATTCCCTCGATGTTTTCCAGCTTGCGGTAGATCTTCTCTCCGGCCACCGTGCGGCATTTTTCCTCGAAGAGGGCCTTGCCTCGGGCGACATGCGCCTGCGCAGCCTCCCGCGCTTCCGGGGATACCGAAGGTGTGCCGCCGCAGGCACCGAGAAACAGCAATGCAACAAGGACTCCTGATTCCAATCGCAACGTCTTCATGTCGCACACCTCCAGTTGTAATTGTTAGCTGCCATATGGGTCCCGCCCTCCCACCCGCCGCCTTCGCCGTCGTATGGGGGCTGACTTTTGTGTCCTTCGATCATCACGCTGCCATCCGCAAACTGCATTGCGCCGATGGGCGGCTGCTCGAACGGCCTGTCCCGGTCGAATATCAAAAGTACCGGAGTCAATTTCTTTTCCTCGCGCTTCATAGCCCCTCCTACAGTTCCAATCCCATCTGTCCCGGCAGCGGCGCATTCGCTGGCGCGCCTTCTGGTCTGTCTCCTCGTCGCAGCGCCATCTTCCTTCCCGGCGCGGCTTCACCTGCTCGCGGAACCGGTCGTTGCCCAGCGGCTGATCCCGGAAGATCAGGTTTGAGTTGGTCCGCCCTGGAGGGGGCGATAACCGGGCGGCAGCGGGTGCGCAAAGGGCTTGTCGCCGAAATTCACTTCCCATCCCGTATTGGATTGCTTCCCGTCATTTGAACCACCCATCGTCGAGCCCGAGGTAATGACGCAAGCGCGGTATTCCACGCCCTTCTGCAGCCGCTTCCCGGAGCCGCTGCCGGGCGCGCCGTTCAACCACTTGCCGTTAACGCGGAAATACGCAATCTGGTTATCGAAATCCGCGGCGACACCAAACAGGTCCCCATCCTTGTAGAGACTCTGTTCGCCACTCTCCACCGCCAAAACCGTTTTGTCGAAATGCGTGTTCACTTCGTGCTCTCCCGCCGGGCACATGCCGATGTTTGCATAACCGTGCATCGAGAACGACCCAACCACGCGCGCCTTCCCCTCAAAGTAGCCCTTGCCGGCGGAAAAAGTCTGCTCCGACCAGGCTGCATTGAAAGCCCCCGCCCGTCCGCGCGACACGGCATAGCCATTGATCATTTCCTTGAACATGGCGCGCAGGATAATCGTGGTTGCGACAGCACCCGGCGCCCGTGGGGCTGCCAAGGCGAATTTCGGCGTTTTGGCCTCTATTGCAAAACCGGTCTTGGGTGCCTCGTAAGTCCCCTGAAAACTGGCAGGCTGACTCCCTGTCAAGAATTGCGCGATTTCCGCCATCCGGAGCAGTGAATTCGGATCGCTCTTGTATGGCACGCTATAACTGCCCGATGCCTTGCTCAGCGCCCCGTCGGTTTGCCGGTCGATCAGCTCGTGTCGCGTGGCACTAACCTGGGGCTTCCCGCCGCCGGACAGCACGACACGCTGGTCGTGATAACCGGCCGCCACCACCCGCTTCAGTTTTACTCCGCTCGGAACATTGATGCGCCACTCGACCGAATCGTGCCCGAGCAGAAGCAGGGTCGCGTGGTTCTCGGAAATGCTGACGTTGGCTATACCCGCTGCCTGCTCGTAGGGCTCGCGCTCGCGTCCGCCAGGCAGGGGCGCCTGATAGATCGAGATCACGTGCACCGGGGATCCGTCGGCCGGGAAAATTGGGCCCGAAGCCGGCTTCTTCGGCTCCGGTGCGGGAGTTGCAACCTTGACCATCGCTGGCGCGGGAGAAAAATCCGCGGATGGAGCGGGCGGCGCGGCAGGTGCGGCAGGTGCGGGCATGGGGCCGGATGGCATGGGCACCAGGCCGGGGGCCCTCATGGCCGGCGCCGGCATGGTGCGCGGCTCAAACACCAACCCGGGGGCCTTGACCGCCTTCACCGGCATGGCTGCCAGGGTTTGCGGCATGATCGGTTTCAAGTGCGGCGGAATCGTTTGGAAGGCCATCTGGGGATAATGCGGAGTCAATCCGTTCAGTTGCCATTTTCCTTCGTCGGGACCTGAAGGGGTTTTCAGTATTTGCCCGCCCATCGGCAGGCCTTCATCGAGGATTGCCTTCAGCGCCGGCAGTTGTTCGGCGATCTTCAATGCCCACTCTGGGGACTGCTCGACACTTGCGCGGACATAGATTTGGGCCTGAGCCTCACCGTAGCCGTTGCTCAACGGCTTTACGGCAAGGACTTCAGCCTTGATCCGGCCAGCCGGGACGCAGCCCCCGCCATAGCCGGTGATGCCCAGCGCTGACGCTGCCTCCCTGCCAACCTTGTAACGGATACCCGACGGCTTCAGCGGCTCGGGCGGCGTGGGTGCCGCGCGGCGCGAAGCCTGGGGCTTGACGACCAGCGGCGGGGGCGCAGGGCGGATGATCTCCATTTCGGCCAGACCGGCATGCTCCAGCGCGGCAAGAATGTTCAGGTTCCTCGCCATTTGCTGGTACTCGTAGGGCTTGCGGTCCCCTTTGTCGAAGTAGGTGACTACGAAATCGGTCGCATCGCGCGCAGCTGCAGGATCGGGCTTATCATCACCGCCGCGCTGAAGATTCAGGGACAGGCAAGGAACGCCAATGCGTCCGGCCCGATCCGGATCGGCAAGGTGCTTGGCCACCAGGCTTTTTGCCTCTTCAAGCGTAATGGAGGGAGAGCCATCGAGTTGGGCCTTAAGTCGCTTGAGATGCTGGCTGAGATATTGGGCCCCTTCCGCCCCCTTCGCAGCCATGCCGATTTCAGCCTCGACCTCATAGGCCGCTTGCCATCCCTCCTTTGCCCGCAGGATCTTTGCCTTGCCCGAGCCCTCCCTGATAAAGTCGGAGAGCTTCGGAAAAAGCTTCTTCGCTTCATCGGTGATGGCCCATGCGGGAATGTCCCGGACGGCCGTCTTGTAGCTCACCTCATAGACATCGAGATCCATGATCTTCTCGAGCGTCTTTTCGATGCTCTCGATACTGGCGTATTCGCGCCTGCCGTAATCGAAACACAGCTGGCTCCCGTAATTGGTTTGCGCGTGCGTGTAGCCTTTCCAAGTAATCCGGTACGTCCGCGCCGGCCGGCTCACCCCGTCATCGGTGGTGATGGTCGTGTCGGAAGCAGTAAACAGCCCTTGCCTGGCGAAATAGTCCAGCTGGGCGATTCGGGCATCCCTGACTTGCTGGTTGCGGACATTGGTTTGCAGCAGGAGAGTGATGGCATGCTGCCCGGGGAATCCGCTCGGGCTGATCCCGGTAATGCCGTTCACATCGTTCGTGTCCGATCCCGAATCAAGGCCCAGGCAGGGCTGCTGCCTCGCGCCGCCCGTCATGATCTGATAGGCCGCCTGGAAGCGCACGGCCTTCTCCATGGCCTGCGGCGTGGGCGCGCGCGGGTTGTCGCCGATTTTCCCATTGTCCCAGGCATACCATGCGCCATAGCTTCCTCCAGCCAAAATGAAAGCTATCGCCACCAGCCATAGAGCATTTTTTTGGTACTTTTTCATAGTTACCCCTTAAGAGATCCAAGATGTGGGGACGACACTACTTTCAATCCCCTCAGTAGTTATCACGATGGAACTAAGCCTTAACCTGAGACTTAAAGTTGTCACAAGCACCAGTAACGGTAAAAGGACGTATCTTGATGGTGTGCTGGACTGAACGAGGTACTTCCGTGCGCCTGATATCTGCACGATTGGCGACCACCAGCGAAAGGAGATGCTATGAAAGCTAACTACGACATGACGAAGGCCAAGCGTGGCGCCGTGCTTTCCCCCTCCGGAAAGACGCGCATCACGATTTATATCGACGACGAAGTCCTGGAGGCCTTTCGCCGGCGCGCGGAAAAGGAAGGCAAGGGCTATCAAACGTTGATCAATGAGGCCTTGGCCGCATCGCTCGGAAAGAGCAATGCGCCGGTGACCATAGGTACGTTGCGCAAGATCCTGCGCGAGGAATTGAGCGCGGCCTGACGGTGCGTTGCCCCTGAACATCACTCTTTCTCCATCTCCCTGTCCGGTGCCGGTGCGGCCTGCGCCCCCGCCGCCTTCCCCCCAAAACTGAACACCTCATCCACCTGCAGCCCCTTCGGAATCTGGTGGGTGATGAAGAGCATCGTCGCCTGCCCCTTGAGGCGGTTGATGGTCTGGGCGAAGTGTTCGGCGGTGGGCTGGTCGAGGCTGGACACGGCCTCGTCGAAGATGAGGATCTTCGGGCGCTTGAGCAGCGCCCGCGCGATGGCCAGGCGCTGGCGCTGGCCGCCGGAGAGGCCGACGCCGTGCTCGCCGATTTCGGTCCGGTAGCCCTGCGGCAACTGTTCGATGGTGCCGTGGATCTCGGCCAGCTTGCAGGCCTTGATGACGTCGTCGAAACCGGCCTGCGGGTGGGCCATGACGAGGTTGTCGTAGACCGTGCCGGCGAAGAGCACGGTCTCCTGCGGCACCACGCCGTAGGTCTGGCGCAGTTCGTTGGCGGCGAGGTGGCGGATGTCGCGCCCGTCGAGCAGGATCTGCCCGTCCGTGGGCAGGTAGAAGCCCTGCAGCAGCTTGGCCAGGGTGCTCTTGCCGCAGCCGGAGGGGCCCATCAGCACGCTGAGGTGGCCGGGCTTCAGCGTCAGGTTGAGATTGCGGTAGAGGAAGGGGTGGTGGCTGGAATAGCGGAAGCTCACCTGCTTCAGGTCGATGCGGCCGGCGCCGCCGGCCTCGCGGTGGGGGACGAGGGCGTGCGGCTCGGCCGGGGCGTCCATCAGGTCGCCGAGGCGCTTCACCGCGATATTGGCCTGCTGGAATTCCTGCCACAGGCCGACGATGCGCAGCATGGGCTGGCTCATGCGGGAGGCGAACATCTGGAAGGCGACGAGCATGCCGACGGTGAAGCCGTCGTTCTGCATGACCAGCAAGGCGCCGACGACGAGGATGGACAGCGTCATGGCCTGCTCCAGGCCGTTGGCCAGCACGTTGTAGGTATTGGAGACCTGCCGCGTGGAGAAGCCGGCGGCGAGGTAGTCGGCGAGGTAGCCGCCGTATTTCTGCTCCAGGTGCGGCTCCATCTGCAGCGATTTCACGGTGGCGATGCCGGAGACGTATTCGGTGAGGAAACTCTGGTTGCGCGCGCCGAGGAGGAACTGGCGGTTGAGCTTGTCGCGGAACACCGGCGCGACGGCGAGGCTGATCAGGCCGATGGCGCCGAGCAGCGCCACGGCGATGAGCGAGAGCTGCCAGGAGTACCAGAACATCACCGCCAGGAAGATCAGCAGGAAGGGGAAATCGAGGATCAGGCTCACCGCCGCCCCCGAGACGAACTCGCGAATGGTCTCGACGCCGTGCAGGCGCGCCACCAGCACGCCGGTGGTGCGGTTCTCGAAGAAGGGCAGCGGCAGGCGCAGCAGGTGGCGGAAGACCTGGCTGCCGAGCACGGCGTCGATGCGGTTGCCGGTGTGCAGCACCAGGTATTGCCGCAGCCAGCTCATGGCGCTGGTGAACAGCATGAACATCGCCAGCGCCACGGCGATGACGACGAGGGTGGACTGCGTCTGGTGCACCACCACCTTGTCGATGATGACTTGCGTGAACACCGGCGTGGCGAGGCCGACCGTCTGGATGGAGAGCGAGGCGAGCAGCACGTCGCGCCAGATGCGCTTGTGCCTGAGGAGTTCGGGAAGGAACCAGCGGAAGCCGAATTTGGCTGTGACATTCTCTTCCCCCTCTCCCCCTGCCCCTCTCCCCGCGGGGGAGAGGGGTGCTGTCAAGATGAGGGCAGGCTCGAAGTAGAGATCGAACTCCGCAAGCGGCAGGGTCTCGGGTTGCTGGGAACCGGCGCGGAAGAAGAGCAGTTGGCGTTCGTCGGCGCGGATGAACAGGGCCGGGCGAAGCGGCGGCTCTTCGGCAGGGGTAGTGTCGGTTAATTCTGCGGCGTCCTCGCCTTCGCGCACGACATGAAGCTGTGTCGGCGTTGCGGGCACAGGCTGCGCGGCGGGCGCCGCACGCAGGAAGGCGATGCAGGGAAAAGTCAGTCCGGGCAGGTCGGCGGCGGTGACGCGGCGTTCGCCGGTCTTGAAGCCCAGGGCGCGGGCGGCTTCATGCAGGGTGACGGTGGAATGCGGCGGCGGGAATTCCTGTGAAACAAGGGCGGGGTCGAATGGGACGCGGCCGATCCGGCACAGGCTGCCCAGAAGCCAAAGTAGATCCTCGCCCCCCAAGCGAGCTGCAGACACCTGCCCCTCCCCCGATACGCCGGCTCGGGCCGGTCTTGATGATGAATGAATGGGCGATTAGAGCACGATTCCATTCCCGGAAAGCGTGAATTACTTCACGGTATTTCGTTTTTATCGGGATCGGGGAGATGCTTGAGATTTGTTATTTCACCTTGTTTTAATTGGCATTTCATCCATCGAGTATAACTATCGACATATTGGGTGTCAGCCATATGCCTGTTTATGTTTCATTTTGTGGCGCTGCAGGAAAACCGCGCGCCGACGGCGCCGGCCGGCGGGCATTACTTGACGCGGGTGAGGTGCGGCCGGGTCGGGCCTTCGCTGGTGGGCGGGGGTTCGGGCGCTTCGGGCGCGACTTCTTCTGTCGCGGCGGCAGGCTCGCCGACTTCGAAGGCCATGCCCTGCCCGTTCTCGCGGGCGTAGATGGCGGCGACGTTGCCGACGGGGATGGAGAGCGACTGCGCGGCGCCGTCGAAGCGGGCCTGGCAGGTGATGAGGTCGTTGCCCATGTGCAGGTTCTGCACGGCCTCGGCGCCGAGGTTGAGGACGATCTGGCCGTCGCGCACGTACTGGCGCGGCACCAGGGTGTGGGCGTCGACCTGCACGGAGATGTAGGGGGTGAAGCCCTGGTCGGCGCACCACTCGTAGAGGGCGCGCAGGAGGTAGGGCTTGGTGGATTCGACGGAGGCCATGAAAACCGCGGGAAACGCGCCGTCCCGGCGCGTCGATCCTATCGCCGCATGACCTTTTCGGAGGGGGTCAGGGCGTCGATGAAGCCCTGCCGGCTGAAAATGCGCTCGGCGTATTTCATCAGCGGCACGGCGGTCTTCGACAGCTCGATGCCGTAGTGATCGAGGCGCCACAGCAGCGGCGCGATGGCCACGTCGAGCATGGAGAACTCGTCGCCCAGCATGAACTTCTGCTTGTTGAACACCGGCGCCAGCTCGGAGAGGCGGTCGCGCACGTGCATGCGGGCCTTCTCGGCGGCCTTCAGGTTCTTTTCCAGCGCCTCGATGTGGGTGAACAGTTCCTGCTCGAAGGTGAACAGGAGCTGGCGGGCGCGGGCGCGCATGATCGGGTCCGGCGGCATCAGCTGCGGATGCGGGAAGCGCTCGTCGATGTACTCGTTGATGATGTTGGCCTCGTAGAGCACGAGGTCGCGGTCGACCAGCACGGGCACGCGGTTGTAGGGGTTGATGACCGCGATGTCCTCCGGCTTGTTGAAGAGGTCGACATCGATCACCTGGAAGTCCATCCCCTTCTCGTAGAGGACGATCCGGCAGCGGTGGCTGAACGGGCAGGTCGTGCCCGAATACAATGTCATCATGGTATTCCCGCTCCAGGAATAGTCGGCATCGCGCACCACGCGGCGAACGCGGGGCGAGTTGTAGTCACGATGTCCGAGGAACTGCATGGCTTGTCCTTGCAGTGGGTTAGTGGATGTCTTTCCAGAACGCGCGCTTCATCGCATAGGCGATAACGAAGAACACGCCGAGGAACAACAGCACGGCAATGCCGATCTTCTTGCGGAATTCCGCCTGCGGCTCGGCCATCCAGACCATGAAGGCGACGAGGTCGCCGACGGCGGCGTCGTATTCCCTGGGCGATAGCTTGCCGGGCTTGGCCAGCGTCAGCTTGTGGTCGGCGCCCATCACCTGCTCGCCCTGCAGCTCCCACAGCACGTGGGGCATGCCGACGCTGTCGAAGGCGACGTTGTTCCAGCCGGTCGGCCGCTTTTCGTCGCGGTAGAAGCCGCGCAGGTAGGTGTACAGCCAGTCGGCGCCGCTGCCGGACTCGGAGGCGCGCGCGCGGGCGATCAGCGACAGGTCGGGCGGCCAGGCGCCGAAGTATTCCTTGGCATCCTTGCGCGGCATCGAGATGCCCATCGGCTCGCCGATCTTGTCGGCGGTGAACATCAGGTTGTCCCGGATCTGCTGTTCGGTCAGGCCGATGTCCCTGAGGCGGTTGTAGCGGACGAAGCTGGCGCCGTGGCAGTTCAGGCAGTTGTTGATGAACAGCTTGGCGCCGTTCTGCAGGGCCGCCTTGTCGGTGGTGCGGTCGGGCGCGCGGTCGAGCTTGAGGCCCCCGCTGGCGAGGGCGGCGAGCGGCGCGAAGAGCAGCGCAATGAGGATTTTCCTGAGCATGGCGGCGCTCATCGAGTCACCCTATCCGGCTCCGGCTTGCACTTGTCGATGCGGGAGTACCAGGGCATGAGCAGGAAGAACAGGAAGTAGATGACCGTGCAGACCTGCGCAATTGGCGCACCTGGGATGACTCCAAAAAACGCATACTCTGGAGGCTGCGTGCCAAGGAAACCCAGGATAAGAAAGGCAAACACGAAAATAGCCAGCGCTGATTTATAGATCGGGCCGCGGTAGCGGATCGATTTCGCCGGGCTGCGATCCAGCCAGGGCAGGAAGAACAGGATCATGACGCCGAGGCCCATGAAGATCACGCCCCACAGCTTGGCGTCGACGATCCAGAAGAAGTTCACCGTGTTGGCGCGCAGGATCGAGTAGAACGGCGTGAAGTACCACACCGGGGCGATGTGCGGCGGCGTCTGCAGCGGATCGGCCGGGATGAAGTTGTTGTACTCGAGGAAATAGCCGCCCAGCTCCGGCGCGAAGAAGACGATGATGGAGAAGACCATCAGGAACACCACCGTGCCGACGATGTCCTTCACCGTGTAATACGGGTGGAAGGGAATGCCGTCGAGCGGAATGCCGGTCTTCGGGTCCTTGTGCTTCTTGATCTCGATGCCGTCCGGGTTGTTCGAGCCGACTTCGTGCAGCGCCAGGATGTGCGCGGCGACGAGGCCGAGCAGCGCCAGCGGGATGGCGATGACGTGGAAGGCGAACATGCGGTTCAGCGTGGCGTCGGCGATGACGTAGTCGCCGCGGATCCAGGTGGCGAGGTCGTTGCCGACCAGCGGGATGGCGGAGAACAGGCTGAGAATCACCTGGGCGCCCCAGAAGGACATCTGGCCCCAGGGCAGCAGGTAGCCGGCGAAGGCTTCCGCCATCAGGCACAGGTAGATGGCCACGCCGAAGATCCACAGCAGCTCGCGCGGCTTGCGGTAGGAGCCGTAGAGCATGGCGCGGAACATGTGCAGGTAGACCACGATGAAGAAGGCCGAGGCGCCGGTGGAGTGCAGGTAGCGGATCAGCCAGCCCCAGGGCACATCGCGCATGATGTACTCGACGCTGGCGAAGGCCACCGGCACGCCGGCGGCGTTGAGCGAGGCGTCCGGCTTGTAGTGCATCGTCAGGAAGATGCCGGTGACGATCTGCATCACCAGCACCAGCAGGGCGAGCGAGCCGAAGAAGTACCAGAAGTTGAAGTTCTTCGGCGCGTAGTACTCCGACAGGTGGCCCTTCCAGTTCTCGGTCAGCGGGAAGCGGGCGTCGACCCACTCCATGACATTGCCCAGCAGGGAGCCGTCGGACTTGATTTTTTCGTAGTTGCTGCTCGCCATGCCGTGCGTTCCCTTATGCCTTCTTGTCTTCGCCGATCAGGATGCGCGAATCGGACATGTAGTAATGCGGCGGCACTCTCAGGTTATCCGGCGCCGGCTTGCCCTTGTATACGCGGCCGGACAGGTCGAAGGTCGAACCGTGGCAGGGGCAGAGGAAGCCGCCCGGCCAGTCGGCGGCGATGCCGGACTCGGCGCCCTTCTGGAACTTGTCGGTGGGCGAGCAGCCGAGGTGGGAGCAGATGCCGACGACAACAAGGTATTCCGGCTTGATCGAGCGTTCCTCGCCCTTGGCGTAGGACGGCTGGTTGGGGCGCTTGGACGCGGGATCGGCGACCTGGTCGTTGATCTTTTTCAGCGATTCGATCATTTCCTTGGTGCGATGGACGATCCACACCGGCTGGCCCTGCCACTCGACGCGCATCATCTCGCCCGGGGCGAGCTTGCTGATGTCGGCTTCGACCGGGGCGCCGGCCGCCTTGGCGCGCTCGGAGGGCGCCATGCTCGCCAGAAAGGGCACCGCCGTCGCGACGGTAGCGACACCGCCCACGGCCGCAGTGGCGAAAACCAGGTTTCGCCGGCTGCAATCCACTTTCTTGTCACTGCTGCTCATGGCCTTGATCTCTGCTGAAGAATGCGGAGCTAAAAACCGCAGGATTATACAGAAAAATCAATGGGAATTGGAAGCAAAACCGCGGAAAGCCGCGCCAGGACTGGGTTTCCGGCCGATGGCCATGCAAGGACCGCCCCCGTTCGTCCCGGATCCGCCTCGCCACGGGAAAACCCCGTCCGGGCAAGGACTTGGGCAACAATCAGAGCGGACGGCGCTCGATCAGGGCCTGGGCGATGGTGCCGGCGTCGGTATGCTCGATTTCTCCGCCGACCGGCAGGCCGCGGGCGATGCGCGAGACCTTCAGGTTGCGCGCCCGCAGCATCTCGCCGAGATAATGGGCGGTGGCCTCGCCCTCATTGGTGAAGTTGGTGGCAAGGATCACCTCCTTCACCATGCCGTCGCAGGCGCGCGCGAGCAGGCGTTCGAGGTGCAGTTCCTTCGGCCCGATGCCGTCGAGCGGCGAGAGGTGGCCCATCAGCACGTAGTACATGCCCTGGAAGGCGTGGGTCTGCTCCATCATGTTGAGGTCGGCCGGCATCTCGACCACGCACAGCAGGGAGGCGTCGCGCCGCGGCGAGGCGCAGCGCTCGCAGATATCGTTCTCGCTGAAGGCGTTGCAGCGGCTGCAGTGGCGCAGCACCTCCACGGCATGCTCCAGGGCCCGGGCCAGGCGCTGGGCGCCCTTCTGGTCGCGCTGCAGCAGGTGGTAGGCCATGCGCTGCGCCGACTTGGGGCCCACCCCGGGCAGGCAGCGCAGGGCCTCTATAAGTTCTTCGAGGGCGGAGGGGGTGGTCATGTCGTAGGTCGGCCTTCAGCCCGACATGTCGGCCTGAAGGCCGACCTGCAATCAAAAAGGCAGCTTCATCCCCGGTGGCAGGTTGAGCCCGGCGGAGAAGCCGCTCATCTTCTCCTGCACCGTGGCCTCGACGCGGCGCACGGCATCGTTTACAGCGGCGGCGACGAGGTCTTCCAGCATGTCCTTGTCGTCGGCCAGCAGGGAGGGGTCGATGCTGATCCGGCGCACATCGTGCTTGCAGGTCATGACCACCTTGACCAGGCCGGCGCCGGACTGGCCCTCGACCTCGATGGTCGCCAGCTGCTCCTGCGCCTTCTTCATGTTTTCCTGCATCTGCTGGGCCTGCTTCATCAGGCCGGCGAGTCCGCCTTTCATCATTTCCAGATCTCCGTTAAAGAGGCTTGATGGATTGTTCGTTGATCGTGGCGTCGAAGGTCTCGATCATGTCGCGCACGAAGGTGTCCTGCTCGAGCGACTCGATGGCGCGGTTCTGCCGCTCGGATCGCGCGTTCTCGGCGCGCTGCGCCGGCGTCTCGCTCGACAGGTCGCCGATCTCGATGGCGAGCCGGAGGGGCTTGCCGAAATGTGCGGCCAGGGCGGCCTGCAGCTTGTCCTGCGTCGCCTTGTTCATGAGCAGCGACTTGTGCGCCGGGTTCAGGCGCAGCTTGATGGCGCCCTCGGTCCGCTCCGCCAGTTCGCAGTGGTGGGCCAGTTCGCGCACCATGCCGCCGAGTTTGAGGCTCTCCAGCAGGCCGTGCCAGTCGCCGTTCGCGGGCGCCGGTGCGGCGGCGGCTTTGGGCGCAGCGGCAGGCGCCGCTGGCGGCGTGGCGGGCGCGGCTTTCGCCGCCGGCGGCGCAACCGGACGCGTCGCCGGTTCAACCGGCGTGCCGGCGCCGAGCGCCGGCGGGGTTTCCGGATTGAAGGCGACCAGGCGCAGCAGCGTCATGAGGAAGCCGGAGTATTCGTCCGGCGCCAGCGCCAGGTCGCTGCGCCCGTTGATGGCGATCTGGTAGCAGAGCTGGAGGAATTCGGCGTCGAGGTGCTGCGCATAGCCGGCCAGGCGCGTGCGCTCGGCTTCGTCCACGATGGCCTCGGGAGCGAACTGCACGAGGGCAATGCGGTGAAGCTGGGTGGCCAGTTCCTGCAGGGCGGAATCGAAGGACAGGCTGCGCGCATCCATCTCGCCGGCGACGGCGAGCATGGCCTGCACGTCGCGCGCGGCGAGCGCATCGAGCAGCGCGAAGAGGTGGTCCTCCCCCACCGTGCCGAGCATGTCGCGCACGCCGGCCTCCTCGATGCGGCCGGCGCCGTGGGCGATGGCCTGGTCGAGCAGCGAGAGGGCGTCGCGCATGCTGCCGGCGGCGCCCTTGGCGATGTGGCGCAGGGCGGCCGGCTCGAAGGGCACCTGCTCGGCCTCGAGGATGCGCGCGAGGTGCTCGACGATGTGGCCTTGCGGCATCTGCTTGAGGTTGAACTGCAGGCAGCGCGAGAGCACCGTCACCGGGATCTTCTGCGGGTCGGTGGTGGCGAGGATGAACTTGATGTGCTCGGGCGGCTCCTCCAGCGTCTTCAGCATGGCGTTGAAGGCCGAGGTGGACAGCATATGCACTTCGTCGATGACATACACCTTGAAGCGGCCGCGTGTCGGGGTATAGGTGGCGTTCTCCAGCAACTGGCGCATCTCGTCGACCTTGGTGTTGGTGGCCGCATCCACCTCGATGAGATCGATGAAGCGCCCGGCGTCAATCTCCTGGCAGGAACTGCAGGCGCCGCAGGGGGTCGAGGTGATGCCGGTCTCGCAGTTGAGCGCCTTGGCCATGATCCGCGCGATGGTCGTCTTGCCGACGCCGCGCGTGCCGGTGAAGAGGTAGGCATGGTGCAGGCGCTGCTGATCCAGCGCGTGGGTCAGGGCGCGCACGACGTGCTCCTGCCCGACCAGCGTCTCAAAAGACTTCGGCCGCCACTTGCGCGCGAGAACCTGGTAGCTCATGGGTGAATTTTATCAGACGAGAGATTGGGGCCGAAGGGCAGTTTCCCCCTCTCCCCTAGCCCCTCTCCCGCAAGGGGAGAGGGGAACTTTGTGGCGCTTCGCGCTGAGTAAGGCTGGGCGGCGAGCCTGACCCCCGGCACTTGCAGACAATGGCTGTGGCTGCTTCCTTCCGGACCTGACCAGATTCACCACCCTGCAATGCGGGGAGACCCGCCGCAACGCATTTTACCGCAGTTCAGCCGCCGCCCCGGGCGAAATACAAGTCGAAGCGGCGAAAGAAGGCGGCGATTTCATCGGTGGCATAGCCGTGGAAGGCAAACACCACGCGCTGCCGCTCGAGACGGATCAGGCCGTGCGTGAGATCCGGCAACGGCGTCAGCGCAATGCGCCAGCCGCGCTGGCCATGGCAATGGGAGGAGAAGACGCCGCCTGAAACATCGAAAGGGGCGCCGGCGACGGCGGCCGGCAGCAGGCGCAGGAACTCCGGCTGCGAGATGGTCATCTCGCAGTCGCGGGCAACCACAAAGTCAGCCACCCGCGATCGGCGGCCAGATGGCCAGCACGTCGTCCTCGGCGAGGGCGTGCCCCGCCCGCTCGGCCGGCGGGATGAAATTGCCGTTGACCAGGACGAGGTGCACCAGCTTTGGCGGCAGGTTGAATTCGTCGATCATCTGCCCGACCGTATGGCTGGGCGGAACGTCGATCGTCAATGAATTCGTCTTGCGCGCCTCGTCCGGCAGGTAGTCGGACAACATGGCGTAGAGCTTGAAGGTGACGCGCATCGGGTGATCTCCAGACCCTTAAATCGGCCGCGTCCCCAGGTAGCGCGTCTCGCCGCCCTGCGCGCAGGCGAGATAGGCTTGCATGATCTGCGACGGATCGGCGAGCAGGCGCTCCTTCCACTCGCCCAGGCGCACCCGGCCCATAGTCAGTCCCCGCAGCACGCCGACGTGATCGGTCAGGCCGATGCTGGTGGCGCCGATCAGCACATCGTCCTTGAACTGCAGGCTGAGGTACTTGTAGCCTTTCTCATCGACCAGTTCGACCGATTCGCCGCCCGCCTCGCCCCACCACTGGCCGAAGGAGGCCGAGATCAGCCCGAGCGTGTCGAGCACGTTGATGGCGAGGCTGCCCGGCAGGCTCGCCTGGCCGCCCGCCATGTTGATCGCCGCGATGCGCGCCTGGTCGGCGGCGTTCGGCTGGATGGCGTTCAGGGTGCGCTTGCCGCTGATGAAGTCGGCCGCCTCGGTGACGTCGCCCGCGGCGTAGATGCCCGGCACGCTGGTCTGCATGGCGGCGTCGACCAGGATGCCGCGCTCGGCGGCGATGCCGCTGCCCTTGAGGAAATCGATGTTGGGCGCGACGCCGGCGGCGCAGATGACGAGATCGGCCGCGACTTCCTGGCCGTTGCTCAGTTTGGCGACGATTTCGCCCGCCTTGCTGCCGGCGCGCAGGGATTCGACCTTGGCGCCGGTATGCACACGCACGCCCTGCTTCTCGCACCACTGGCGGATCATGCCGCCGGCCTTCCCGGTCATCATGCGCGGCACCATGCGGTCGCCCATCTCGACGACGGTGAGCTGCGTGCCGCGCGCGGCGAGCGCCTCCATGATGATGCAGCCGATGAAGCCGGCGCCGATCTGCAGCACGCGCGAGCCGGATTTCGCCAGCTTGACGATGGCGCGGGCGTCTTCCAGCGTCCAGCAGGTGTGCACGTTGGGCGCATCCATGCCGGCGATCGGCGGCCTGATCGGATGCGAGCCGGTGGCGATGAGCAGGCGGTCGAAATCGAGGCTCTTGCCGTCGGCCAGCTTGACCTTGCGCGCCTTGGCGTCGATGCCGGCGGCGCGGCCGCCCACCAGCTTGATGCCGAGCGCGTCGAAATGGCCCTTCTCCTTGCGCAGGTGCGTGCCGTCCTCGCCGATGTTGCCCATGAGGAAATAGGGAATCGCCATGCGCGAATACGGCGGCTCGGGCTCGTCGCCGACGAGAGCGATGTCCGCCTTCGGGTCCGCCTTGCGC
This sequence comes from Rhodocyclales bacterium, assembly GCA_016214145.1. Lineage (GTDB taxonomy): Bacteria > Pseudomonadota > Gammaproteobacteria > Burkholderiales > Rhodocyclaceae > Desulfobacillus. The sequence continues at coordinate 38,499 of JACRPA010000007.1, read as the reverse complement.
AGCGTCTCCGCGGCGATCACGCCGGCGGGACCGTTACCGATGATGACGTGTTTCATGATTAAGCCTCCTGAAGGGCCGCCCCGAAGAAGGCATGCGCCCCCACGGGGGGCAGCGAACGTAAGTGAGCGTGGGGGTACATATTTATACCTCAGACAAAAACGCCAAGGCGCCGGGGGGGGCCGGTGCCTTGGCGGTGTGGAGGAGAGATTACAGCCCCAGTCGCTTCGTCGTGTCCTTGGTCGGCACGCCTTCCGTCGTCCAGCCGCGCACCTTGTAGTACTCCGGCAGCATCTTGTCGATGCCGGAGACCAGGCCCTTGGCCGGGCCGGTCTTGGCCGGCTCGGTCTTGAGGCGCTTGGGCAGGTCGTCGTCCTTCGCCGTCAGGCCAGCGGCGAGGTTGTACTGGCGCTCCATGTTCCAGATGCGCTCCCCCACCTCGGCCAGGCGCTCCAGCGTCCAGCCGCCCTCGCAGGCGGCGTCGAGCTGCGGCGCCAGATCCCCCAGCGTCCACGCGAACGTGGTGAAGATGCAGGTGCCGGAGGAGTCGAAGGCCGCCGTCGCGTCCTGGAAGGCCTTGACCAGGTCGGCCTTGCCGTCGGTGGCCAGCGGGTCGGTCTTCACCGGCACGCCGAGGATCTCCGAGGCCACGGTATAGCTGCGCAGGTGGCAGGCGCCGCGGTTGGAGGTGGCGTAGGTCAGGCCCATGCCCTGGATGCCGCGCGGATCGTAGGCCGGGAACTCCTGCCCCTTGACCGTCATGGACAGTTCCGGATGGCCGTATTTCTTCGTCAGCCGCGCCGAGCCGAGGGCGATCTCCTTGCCGAAACCACGGCCTTCCGCCGTCATGCGGGCCATTTCGAGCAGGGCCTGGGCGGAACCGAACGGCGATTCGATGCCGATCTGCTCCTTCTTCAGCACGCCCATCTTGTACATCTCCATGATCGCGCCGACGGTGGCGCCGAAGGTGATCGGATCCATGCCGTCCTCGTTGCAGATCATGTTGGCCACGGTCAGAGCGTCGAGGTCATCCACGTCGTTGGCGGCGCCGAGCGACCAGGCATTCTCGTACTCGAGGCCACCGGTGGCGCCCCAGTACTTGGGACTGTTCACTACGCTCCAGTGGTTCTTGTCCACCTGGGAGACGCGGCCGCAGGCAATGGTGCAGCCGAAACAGGCCGAATTGGTGATCAGGTTGGCCTTGCCGTCGGTCGGCCGCTTTTCGTGCATGGCCTCGGCGGAGATGTTGCGCGCGCCCTCGAACTGCACGTCCTGGGCGTTGCGCGTCGGCAGCGCGCCGACCTCGTTGATGACGTTCATCAGCACCTGGGTGCCGAACTTGGGCAGGCCCTGGCCGGTGACGGCGTTGTCGGCCAGCACCTTCTTGGCCGCGGTGGTCGCCTTGAGGAAGGCCTTGAAGTCGCGCACGTTGCCAACGCCGACGGTGCCACGGACAGCCACCGCCTTGAGGTTCTTCGAGCCCATCACGGCGCCAACGCCGGAGCGGCCGGCGGCGCGGTGCAGGTCGTTCACCACGCAGGCGAAGAGCACCTGGTTCTCGCCCGCCCGCCCGATCGAGGCGACGCGGATTTGCGGGTCCTGATGCGCTTGTTTGATGGTCTCCTCGGTGTGCCAGGTGGTGGTGCCCCAGAGATGGCTGGCATCGCGCAGCTCGGCCTTGTCATTCTCCAGCCAGAGATAGACCGGCTTCGGCGACTTGCCCTCGAAGATGATCATGTCCCAGCCGGCCATCTTCAGCTCGGCGCCGAAGTAGCCGCCCGAATTGGAGCAGGCGATGGCGCCGGTGAGCGGCCCCTTGGTGACGACGGAATAGCGCCCGCCGGTGGAGGCCATGGTGCCGGTGAGCGGCCCGGTGGTCATGATCATCTTGTTCTCGGGCGGCAACATAGTTGATCGTGCCGAAGGGGCAGGCGATGGTGCATACCTTGCAGCCGACGCAAACGTTCTCGTGCACCACCTTGGCCCCGGTGGCGGCATCGATGCGGATAGCATCCACCGGACAGGCATGCAGGCACCAGGCCTCGGCGCACTGGGTGCAGGTGTAGGGCACCTTGCGCCCGGCGCTTTCGAAATTGAAGACCTTGATGCGCGATTTGGAGATGTTGAAGGCACCGTAGTTCTCGTAGGAACAGGCCATCTCGCACTGGAGACAACCGGTGCACTTGTTGGGATCAATGTGCAACGACTTCTGCATGACGCCTCCTCGGTGTTATTGATGCGTTTTATTGGTATTCGCCGTCCGTCGGAAATGTCGCGGCGCAAGAGCGGACGATCACTATGCGCACACCCATCATGGCATAGCTTCCGGGCAAACATAAACTGTTTCAGAATGAGACAGTCCGGGCCGCTTGCCGCATGCGGACGGATACAGTATTTTTAGCACAAAGGAGGCCGGAATGCTGGATCAGACGACCGATGCGGAACGCAATGCACTAAGGGCACATGACCTGATGCGCCGTACCGGCCGTCCTCCCGCAGGATTGCTGCCGAACCTCATAGAGTCGTCCTGGCGCCGCTGTCTCGAAACCGGCCCGCGCCTCGACCTCAGGCCGGAGTTCGATCCGGGGCGCAGAGACGCGCTGGATCTCATGCGGCACCGCAACATGACATTGGTTGACCACGCGCTGCCCATCATGGAGACCCTCTACGAGCAGATCGCCAATACCCAAAGCATGGTGGTGCTGTCAGATGCCGGCGGCTACATCCTCCACTCCCTCGGCGACGACGACTTCCTGGTCAAGGCCCAGCGTGTCGCCCTGTCACCAGGCGTCGAATGGTCGGAATCCTTGCGCGGAACCAATGCCATCGGAACGGCTCTGACGGAAAGGGCCCCGGTTGTCGTCCATGCCGCGCAGCATTTCCTCTCGGCCAACCATTTTCTGACCTGCTCCGCCGCCCCGTTGCACGACCCCTACGGCCGGATCGTCGGCGTACTTGACGTGACCGGCGATCACCGCCGCTTCAGCCCGCACACGCTGGCGCTCGCCAACATGTCGGTGAAGATGATCGAAAACCATCTTTTCTACCATGCCTTTCAGGATGCCTTCGTGGTCAGGCTGCATGCCCGGCCGGAGTTCCTCGGCACGCTGTGCGAGGGCCTCGCCGCCTTCAGCGAAGACGGCGACCTGCTCTCGGTGAATCAGAGCGGCGCTTTCCAGTTCGGCCTTGCGGAGGGCGCACTGAGCAATCGTTGTTTTGAAGACCTGTTCGGCCTGCCGCTTCCCGCGGCGCACGACCTCGCGGCGCGCGCCGCACCCGCGCCCTGCCCCCTGCTGCTGCACAACGGCATCCGCGTCTTCGTGCGCATCAATGCGGCACCGCGGAAATCCGGCGCTGTGCCCGCCGCAGCGCCGGCGGACGAAGCCCGCGCAGGCGCCGAACCGCGTACCGACGCGCTGATCGCCGCGGCCCGGCTGGCGGTGTCGGGTGGCATCCCCCTGTTGATCGAGTATGAGGATGACACCGCCGGCTCATCCCTCGCGGAATGCCTGCGGCAACACATCGCCCGCGATGCCGTGTGGCTTGAACTCGATTGCGCGCATCTCCCAGCCAGCCACTACGAACAATTCCTCGCCAGCCTGATGCGACGTACGCCGCGAAATGGCCAGCAGGTGCCGGAAATGGTGTTTCTGGGCAATGTGCACGAACTTGATCCCGCGCGGCAGGCGCGGCTTGTCTCGGCCCTGCAGGCGGCATTGCTGCCGCAAGGACGGGATCTCCCCTTCGCCCTGATCGCCAGCAGCCGCGGCAAGATCAAAAAGCACGTCGCGCGCCAGGCTTTCCGCGACGACCTCGCCTACCGGCTGTCCGGCCGGATTATTGCCCTGCCGGGCCGCACGCAAAGCAGCGACGCAAGCAGCGCCGACCTCGACAGCATCACGCGCCAGGCCATCGAAGCGGCCCTCGATGCGGCGGACGGCAATGTTTCCGCCGCCGCGCGCCGCCTCGGCATCAGCCGCAGCACCCTCTATCGGCGCCTGAGAGGAGCCTGAGCGCTGCGAGTGCACTTCTGCTAGAATGCGCGCCTTCCGGAGAGATGGCCGAGTGGTCGAAGGCGCACGCCTGGAAAGTGTGTATACGGTAAAACGTATCGAGGGTTCGAATCCCTCTCTCTCCGCCAGGATTCCCTGGCCCGGACGGGTCAACGAAAAAGGGCCGCTTTTCAGCGGCCCTTTTCCATGGTGCGGAATGCTTTCTCGTCTTAGTGCTCGCCCAGCACCGATACGGTGATGTTGACCAGCACATCGCTGTGCAGGGCAATCTGCACCTGGGCGTCGCCGATCATCTTGAGCGGGCCCTGCGGCATGCGGATGTCGGCCTTCTCCACATCGAGGCCCTGCGCCTTCAGCGCCTCTGCGATGTCGAAGTTGGTGACGGAGCCGAACAGGCGGCCGTCCACACCGGCCTTGCGGGTGATCTGCACCATCATGCCTTCCAGCTTGGCGGCCTTTTCCTGCGCGGCGGACAGCTTCTCGGCCTGCTGGCTCTCCAGCTCGGCGCGGCGCTTCTCGAACTCGGCGAGGTTTTCCGGCGTGACCCGCTTGGCCTTGCCCTGCGGGATGAGGAAGTTGCGCGCATAACCGTCGCGCACCTTGACGACGTCGCCCAGGCTGCCGAGGTTGACCACCTTTTCCATCAGAATCACTTGCATGGTCGTGTCCTCTCTCAGTGCAGGTCGGTGTAGGGCATCAGCGCCAGATAGCGCGCGCGCTTGATGGCGGTAGACAGCTGGCGCTGGTAGCCGGTCTTGGTCCCGGTGATGCGCGCCGGCATGATCTTGCCGTTCTCGGTGATGAAGTCCTTCAGGATCTCGACGTCCTTGTAGTCGATTTCCGCAATCTTCTCGGCGGTGAAGCGGCAGAACTTGCGCCGCTTGAACATGCCGCGCGAGCCCTTGTCGTCCTTGCGCTTCTTCGCGTCCTTCGCATTTCTCGGTTTAAACGCCATGATTCATTCCTTCCAAAAATTCGATTCGTTCCACATGCAGCACCGGCTGCATCGACTGGGTGCTTTTCGCCGCGAGGAATCCGCTCAACCTGACGCCGTCACCCGGCTTGGCTCCCCTCAGCAACAGCGCTGTCTGTCCCAGCGCCACGGCCTGCAACTCGCATTCGACCTTGCGCGGCAGTCCGGCTTCGATCTGTTCCGAGGCGTGGGCAATCCTGAAATTCAGCACCGGCACGCCCGCCGGGGTATGGCGCAGTTGCGCCAGTTCGATGATGCTCCCGGTGATCGTCAGCTGGTTCTGCGGCTCCTTCACATCAGGCTGCGGGTTGCTCGGCGGGCTTCGTCTCTTCCACCCTGGCGCCCTCGGCGGCCGGCGTCAGCGACTTGGCCTTCTCCTCCTTCATCATCGGGGAGGGCGTCGTCACGGCTTGGCGCATCTTGACGGTGAGGTGGCGCAGCACGGCGTCGTTGAACTTGAAGGCGTGCTCCAGCTCGGCGAGGGTCTCGGCGTCACACTCGATGTTCATGAGCACGTAGTGCGCCTTGTGCACCTTCTGGATCGGATAGGCCAGCTGACGGCGGCCCCAGTCCTCGAGGCGGTGGATCTGGCCGGCGCGACCGGTGACGAGCCCCTTGTAGCGCTCGATCATTGCGGGCACCTGCTCGCTCTGGTCCGGGTGGACGATGAAAACGATTTCGTAATGTCGCATGCAGTCTCCTTCTGGGTTAATACCCCCCGCCATGCGTGCGGTGGGGCAAGGTTTTGAGAGCCGAGTATTTTAACTGCACAAGCACGGAAAATCAAGCGCTTGTCGCCAACAAACCCCTCCGGCTGCACCCCGCTCCTTACGCCAGGCTTCTTTGGCGTCGGGCTTCAAACAGGCAAATGCCGCTGGCGACGGAAACGTTGAGGCTTTCCACGCTGCCGTGCAGAGGGATTTTCACCAGCGCATCGCAGGTTTCCCGCGTCAGTCGGCGCAGGCCGCCGCCTTCGGCGCCCAGCACCAGCGCCAGCGGCTCCTTGAGGTCGACGCCGTAGATGTCCTTGTCGGCCTCGGCGTCGGCGCCGATCGTCCGGATGCCGCGCTCCTGCATCTCGCGCAGGGCGCGCGCCAGGTTGGTCACGGTGACGTAGGGAACGGTGTCGGCGGCGCCGCAGGCCACCTTGATGGCCGTGGCGTTGAGCCCGACTGCCCTGTCCTTGGGCGCGATCACGGCATGCGCGCCGGCGGCGTCGGCGACGCGCAGGCAGGCGCCGAGGTTGTGCGGGTCCTGCACGCCGTCGAGCACCAGCAGGAGGGCCGGCCCGGCGAGGGTGTCGAGCACGTCATCCAGCGTGACGTGGCGCTGCGCGGCGGATATGCGCGCCACCACGCCCTGGTGGCGGGCCGCCATGCCCTCCTTGCCGTGGCTGCCGGCCATGCCGTCGAGGCGCGCCGGTTCGGTGGCGATGACGCGCACGCCCTGCGCCTCGGCCAGCTTGACGAGATCCCGCGTGCGGCCATCCTGTCTGCCGGCGGCAATGTAGATTTCCTCAACGCTGCCGGCGCTCTGCCGCAGGCGGGCGTTGATGGCGTGAAAGCCGTGGATGAAGCGGGTGTCAGCCACGTCGCCCGCCCTTGCCGCCCGCCTCCTCGGCCAGGCGGAAATCGATCTTGCTGCTTTCCATGTCTACCCGCACCAGTTGCACGCGCACACGGTCGGCCAGGCGGAAACGCTTGCCGCCGCGCTCGCCGACCAGTTGGTGCTTGGCATCGTCGTAGTGGAAATAGTCGCTGCCGAGTTCGGAAATGTGCACCAGCCCCTCGACGAAGACGTCATCCAGCGCGACGAAGATGCCGAAGGATGTGACGGCCGAGACGCTGCCTACGAATTCCTCGCCGATGCGTTCGCGCATGTAGTAGCACTTCAGCCAGGACTCGACGTCGCGCGTCGCCTCGTCGGCGCGCCGCTCGGTCTGCGAGCAGTGGATGCCGATCTCTTCCCAGTTGCCGGGGCGGTATTTTTCGCCCTGCAGCACCGCCTTGATGGCGCGGTGGATGACGAGATCGGGATAGCGCCGGATGGGCGAGGTGAAATGGGTATACGACTCGTAGGCGAGGCCGAAATGGCCGACGTTGTCCGGACTGTAGACCGCCTGCTGCAGGGAGCGCAGCATCACGGTCTGCAGGAGCTGCATGTCCGGCCGGGCTTTCACCTTTTCCAGCAGTTTGGCGTAATCCTTAGCATGGGGCTCGTCGCCGCCCGACAATTGCAGGCCGAACTCCTTGAGGAACTCGCGCAACTTTTCCAGCTTCTCCGGCGTCGGCCCCTCGTGGATGCGATAGAGCGCGGCGTGCTCGTTCTCGTGCAGGAAATCCGAGGCGCAGACGTTGGCGGCCAGCATGCACTCCTCGATGATGCGATGGGCGTCGTTGCGGCTGACCGGGATGATGCGCGCGATCTTGCCCTGCTCGTCGAAGATCATCTGGGTCTCGACCGTCTCGAAGTCGATGGCGCCGCGCGCCCAGCGCGCCTTCACCAGCACGCGGTAAAGGTCTTCGAGACTGCGCAGGTGGGGCAGCAGGGCCCCGATCTTTTCCGTGGCCGCCGGGTCGTTTTCGTAGAGGGCGCCTGCCACCTCGTTATAGGTGAGACGTGCGTGCGAAAACATCACCGCCGGGTAGAAGCGGTAGCGCTTGATGACGCCGTTGGCCGCGATGGCCATGTCGCAGACCATGCACAGGCGCTCCACCTGCGGATTGAGCGAGCACAGGCCGTTGGAGATCTTCTCCGGCAGCATCGGGATGACGCGACGCGGGAAATACACCGAGTTGCCGCGCTCGCAGGCGTCGCGGTCGAGATCCCGCGCCGCCTGGACGTAATGGCTGACATCGGCGATGGCGACGACCAGGCGGAAGCCGCCCTTGCCGTCCTTGCCCTGACGCTCGCAATAGACCGCGTCGTCGAAATCCCTCGCCGTCTCGCCGTCGATGGTCACCAGGGGCAGGCTGCGGATGTCCTCGCGGATGCCGCCCTCCCATTTCCAGTCGCTCTTGCGCACTGTGTCCGGCAATTTCTTCGCCTCGGCCAGGCCTTCCCGGGAAAACTCGAAGGGCAGCTCGTGCTTCCTCAGGGCAATCTCGATTTCCATGCCGGGATCGGCATAATTGCCGAGCACCTCGACCACCTTGCCGATCGGCTGGGAATGCTTAGACGGCTGTTCGATGATCTCGACAACCACCACCTGCCCCGCCACGGCCTTGGGCCTGGCGCCGGGGGCGAGCATGATGTCCTGGCTGATGCGCCGGTTCTCGGCCACCACGAACAGCACGCCGTGCTCGTTGTGCACGCGGCCCACGACGCGATGGTTGGCACGCTCCAGCACTTCGACGATCTTGCCCTCGGGCCGGCCGCGGCGGTCCATGCCGACGATCCGCGCCATGACGCGGTCGCCATGCAGCGCCTTGTCCATTTCCTTGGGGCCGAGGAAAAGATCCGGCCCTTCCTCGTCGCGTACAAGAAAGCCGTAGCCGTCGGGATGGCCCTCGACGCGGCCGCGGATGAGGTCGGCCTTGTCGGGAATGAGATAGTCGCCGCGGCGGTTCTGCATGATCTGGCCATCGCGTTGCATGGCGCCCAGCCGCCGCAGGAAGGCCTCGTATTCCTGCTCCCTCACGTCGAGCAGCGTAGCCAGTTCCTCGAAGGTCAGCGGCACGCCGCGTTCGGTCAGCGTGGACAGCACGTACTCGCGGCTGGGCAGGGGATTCTCGTATTTCCCGGCCTCGCGCTCATAGTGCGGATCGCGCTTGCGAGCCTTGCTAGGTTTGTTTGACAAAATCGATCTTTCCTTTAAAATTGCGCCCTCTTTGCCCAGATGGCGGAATTGGTAGACGCACTAGGTTCAGGTCCTAGCGGTGGCAACACTGTGGAGGTTCGAGTCCTCTTCTGGGCACCAGGTACAATGAAAAAAGCCGGTCGCTGACCGGCTTTTTTTACGCCCGTCACTTGAACGGGTGCTGCAGCACAATGGTTTCCTCGCGATCCGGACCGGTCGAAATCATGTCCACCGGGACATCGCAGAGTGACTCCATACGCTTCAGATAAGCCTGCGCGGCCTTCGGCAGCGCCTCGAAATGCTTCACGCCGACGGTGCTTTCCGTCCAGCCTGGCAGCGATTCGTACACTGGTTCGCAACGCTCCAGGTCGTCCGCCCCCACCGGCAGGATGTCGCTGAGGCGGCCGTCGATGCGGTAGCCGGTGCAGATCTTCATTTCCTCGATGCCGTCGAGCACGTCGAGCTTGGTCACACACAGGCCGGAGACGCCGTTGATCTGGATGGAGCGCTTCAGCGCCGCAGCATCAAACCAGCCGCATCGACGCGCCCGGCCTGTGGTGGCGCCGAACTCGTGGCCGCGGGTGGCCATGTGCTTGCCGACCGGGTCGAGCTTATCGACCGCATCGTAGAGTTCGGTCGGGAACGGGCCGCCGCCGACGCGCGTGGTATAGGCCTTGGTAATGCCCAGCACGTAGTGAAGCATGCCCGGGCCGACGCCGGCGCCTGCCGCCGCCGCACCGGCGACGCAGTTCGACGAGGTGACGTAGGGAAAGGTGCCGTGGTCGATGTCGAGCAGCGTGCCCTGCGCACCCTCGAAAAGCAGGTTTGCGCCGCCTTTGTGCGCGTCATAGAGCGCTCGCGGCACGTCGGCGATCATGCGCGTCAGGCGCGGCGCGATGGCCATCGCGCCCTCCAGCACGCGCTGGAAGGCGACGGCATCGGCGCCGAGATAATTCTTCAGGACGAAGTTGTGGTAGTCGAGTATCTCCGCCAGCTTCTCGGCGAAGCGCTTCGGCCGCAGCAGGTCCTGCAGGCGCAACCCGCGCCGCGCCACCTTGTCCTCGTAGGCCGGGCCGATCCCGCGGCCAGTGGTGCCGATCTTTTTGGCGCCCTTGGCTGCCTCGCGCGCCACGTCGAGCGCCTGGTGATAGGGCAGGATGAGCGGGCAGGCCTCCGAGATCTTCAACCGCGACTCGGCGTCGACCCCCGCCGCCTGGAGTTCGTCCAGTTCATGCATCAATGCGTCGGGAGAAAGCACCACGCCGTTGCCGATGTAGCAGGTGACCCCCTCGCGCAGGATGCCGGAGGGCACCAGATGCAGCACAGTCTTGCGGCCGCCAATGACCAGCGTGTGGCCGGCGTTGTGGCCGCCCTGGAAGCGCACCACACCCTGGGCGTGATCGGTCAGCCAGTCGACGATCTTGCCTTTGCCCTCGTCACCCCATTGGGTGCCGATGACGACGACGTTCTTTGCCATTTTCTAAACTTCCCCCTGAATTTTCTCGACAGTCCATTTGCCCGCGCGCAGCACCAGTTGCCGGTCGCAGCCGGCCTCGCCCCAAGTGCCCCCATGGCCGGGCAGCGCCTCGATGATGATCTCTCCCTTGGCACGCAAGCCCGCCACGATTTCACGCAAGCCATTCCCGCCGCCCGCGGGCGCCAGGATCGCCCGCGGCGAAGGCGACGTCGCTTCGAGCTGGGACAGTTCCCGCAGATCCATGCTGAAACCGGTCGCCGGCCTGCCGCGGCCAAAGGCCTTGCCCACCTTGTCGTAGCGGCCACCCAGGGCGATCGCGCCGGGGTGACCCGCGCAATAGGCGGCGAACGCCACGCCGCTGTGATAATGGTAGCCACGCAAATCGGCCAGGTCGAAACTCACCGGCAGATCGGCCAGCTCGTCCGCCAGCTTCTTGAGGTCGCTCACTGCCTGTGCGATTTCGGCGTCCCCCGGCAGCAATTTTAGGGCCCGTTCAAGCGCTTCCAGGCCGCCGTAGCATTCGGGCAGGGCCAGCAGGGCCGACCGGACCGGCTCGGCGATGTCCTTCACCAGTTCGCGCAGGTCGGGCATGTCCTTGGCCTGCAGCACGGCGAACAGTTCCTGCTCCAGTTCTGTTTCCAGCGCGCCGCGCGCCGACAGGGCGCGGAACACACCGACATGGCCGAGATCGAGTCGCGAGGCCTTCACGCCGACGATCTCCAGCGCCCCCCCCAGCAGGCGAATCACCTCGACGTCGGCCTCGATGCCGGCATGGCCATAGAGCTCCGCGCCGATTTGCAGCGGTTCGCGCGTGGCGGTCAAGCCCGACGGCAGGGTATGCAGCACGCTGCCGCAGTAGCACAGGCGGGTCACGCCCTTGCGATTGAGCAGGTGGGCGTCAATGCGCGCCACCTGCGGCGTGATGTCGGCGCGGATGCCCATGGTGCGGCCGGACAACTGGTCGACCAGCTTGAAGGTGCGCAGGTCCATGTCGCGCCCGCTGCCGGTGAGCAGCGACTCGATGTATTCGAGCAGCGGCGGCATAACGAGTTCGTAGCCATGCAGGGCAAATTCGTCGAGCAGCGCCCGGCGCAGCCGCTCCACCCGGCGCGCTTCGGGCGGCAGGACGTCCTCGATGGATTCGGGCAACAGCCAGCGGCGCATGGCTACTTCAGAAAGAACAGGAGAATCACGCCGACGACGATCGACGAGAGACCGAGGAAGCGGACCTGTCCGTCGGCCAGTTCGGTGATGCGGCGAAAGGTGTCGCGCCAAACCTTGGGTGCGATGAAGGGCAGCAGTCCCTCCAGCACCAGCATCAGGGCGAACGCCGTCAGCAGGGTGGTCACCATGCCCCGCCTTACTTGCCTTTGCCGGTGCTCTTCAGGTACTTGAAGAACTCGGCGTTCGGCTCGATCACCAGCACGTCGCCCTTGCTGCGGAAGCTGGTGCGATAGGCCTCCAGGCTGCGATAGAAGGCATAGAACTCGGGATTTTGGCCAAAGGCACCGGCATAGATCGCCGTCGCCCTGGCGTCGCCCTCGCCCTTCAGGCGCTGCGCGTCTCGATAAGCCTCGGCGATGATGATCTCGCGCTGGCGGTCGGCATCGGCCTTGATCTTTTCCGCCTCGGCGGCTCCCTTGGAGCGCAGTTCGTTGGCAACCCGCTTGCGCTCGGTTTCCATGCGCCGGTAGACCGACTCGGACACTTCCTGCACGAGGTCGACGCGCTTCAGTCGAACATCGACGATCTGCACGCCGATGGCGCGCGCGTCGGCATCGGCCTTGGTGCGCACCGCCTCCATGATCTGCTCGCGCTCGCCGGAAACGACGTCGTGCACGCTGCGCTTGGAGAATTCGTCGCGCAGGCCGCCGTTCACCGTCTGTGCCAGTCGCGTCGAGGCGAGCGCCTCGTCGCCCTGCACGGAAATGTAGTACTGCCTGACGTCGATGATGCGCCACTTGACGAAGGCATCGACCAGCACCGGCTTCTTTTCAGAGGTGATGAAACGCTCCGGCTCCGCCGCATCGTAGGTGAGGATGCGCTTGTCGAAGTAGCGCACATCCTGAATCATCGGCCATTTGAAGTTGAGGCCGGGCTCGGTGATGACATCCTTGATTTCACCAAACTGGCGCACGATTGCGAAACGACGCTGGTCGACCGTAAACATCGACATGGCGACCATCACCAGCACGGTCAGGGCAAAGGCGGCGATGAAGGGCAGGTTGCGGCGCATCAGCGTTCTCCCCTCTCGCGCGAGCGCAGCGAATCGCGCGATCTCGGCACGGCATCGGATCGCTCGAGTTGCGGCGGCACATCGGCGCCCAGGTTCGGCAACGGCCTGGACAGCGGCAGCGCCGCCTCCGCGGAGGTTGCGGCGGCGGCCGGCGCGCCCGCCGCCTGCATCAGCTTGTCGAGCGGCAGATAGAGCAGGTTGCCGGCCCCCTTGGCATCGACCAGTATCTTGCTGGTGCTGGAGAGCACCTGCTGCATGGTGTCGAGGTACATGCGTTGGCGTGTGACTTCCGGCGCCTTGTTGTATTCGACCAGCACCTGCCTGAAGCGACTCGCCTCGCCCTCGGCGTTGGCCACCACGCGGCCCTTGTAGCCACCGGCTTCCTCCATCAGACGCGAGGCCGCGCCGCGCGCCCTGGGGATGACGTCGTTGGCATAGGCCTGGCCCTCGTTCACATGGCGATCGCGATCCTGGCCGGCCTTGACGGCGTCGTCGAAGGCGGCCTGCACCTGCTCCGGCGGCTGCACGTTCTGCAGCGAAAGCTTGGAGACGACAATGCCGGTCTTGTAGCGATCGAGGATGTCCTGCATGATTTTCGAGGCCTGGGCGGCGACCTGCTCGCGGCCCTCGTAGAGGGCGAAGTCCATCTTGCTCTTGCCGACCACCTCGCGCATGGCCGTCTCCGCCGCCTGCAGCACGGTATCCTCGGGACTGCGGTTGTTGAAGAGGTATTCCTGCGGATCCTTGAGGAACCACTGCACGGCGAACTGGATGTTGATGATGTTCTCGTCATCCGTCAGCATCAGGGCTTCCTTGAGCACCTTGTTCTTGTCCGAGCCGCGGTAACCGACTTCGACGACGCGGACATCGGTCAGCTTGACGATTTCATTCGTCTGGATGGGATAGGGCAGACGCCAGCGCAGGCCCGGCTCGGTGGTCTGCGAGAACTTGCCAAAGGTCAGCACGACGCCGCGCTGGCTGGCATCGACGATGTAGAAGCCACTCGCCAGCCAAACCACCAGGATCAGCACGACGAGGGCGCCGATGCCGCCGCCGAAGGCCTTGAGGTTCATCGGGGGACGCGGGTTCGAATCACCGCCGTTGCCGCCCCCGCCCTTCCTGCCGAACAAGCCGGACAGGCGTCGGTTGAAATCGCGCCACAGATCCTCGAGATCGGGCGGGCCCTGGTTCGATCCCTTGTTGTTGCCCCACTGGGGATCGTTCAGCGACATCAGAATGCCAGTAATCATCGGATCGCGAAGAGTTGCAAAGGTTGGGTTAGGCGGCGTCGGCGATGGGCAAGGCAGGCTCTGCACGCTCCCGCGCCGTTCCGGCCAGTGCCTGCCGCAACAGGTCGAGCCCGGCACCGGTTCTTGCACTGACTCGAACACGCATGATTTTACCATAGGCGTCATGCTCGATTCCCGGTTCGACACCTGTGGCGTCGATCTTGTTCCAGATCAGTATCTGCGGAACCTGCGCAGCGCCAATTTCCTCCAGCACCCCATTCACGGCCTCTATCTGCGCATCACGGTCGGCGCTGGCCGAGTCGACCACATGCAGGAGCAGATCGGCCGACGCAGTTTCCTCCAGGGTGGCATGAAAAGCTGCTACAAGGGCATGCGGCAGATCGCGGATAAAGCCCACGGTGTCGGAGAGGACAACCTGCCCCGACCCCTCCAGGTAAAGTCGTCGGGAGGTGGTGTCCAGCGTGGCGAACAGCTGGTCGGCGGCATAGGCCCCGGCCTTGGTGAGGGCATTGAACAGCGTCGACTTGCCGGCGTTGGTATAGCCGACCAGCGAAACCGCCAGCATCTCCCGCCGCGTCCGTGCACGGCGGCGCACCGCACGCTGGCGCTCGAGCTGCTTCAGGCGATCCTTCAGCACCTTGACCCGCTTGCCGAGCAGACGCCGGTCGGTCTCCAACTGGGTTTCGCCTGGGCCGCGCAGGCCGATGCCACCCTTCTGACGCTCCAGGTGGCTCCAGCCGCGCACCAGGCGGGTAGCCATGTGCTGAAGTTGCGCCAGTTCCACCTGCAGCTTGCCATCATGACTTTTGGCGCGCTGGGCGAAGATGTCGAGGATCAGGCTGGTGCGGTCAACAACGCGGCAACCCAGTTCCTTTTCCAGATTGCGCTGCTGGGCGGCGGACAGCTCATGATTGAAAATGGCGATGTCGGCGCCGGCATCACGAATGGCATCGGCCACCTCGGCCACCTTGCCCTTGCCGGCGAAGAGCGCGGCGTCGGGACGTTCGCGGCGGCCCTGCACGACGGCAACCGTAGTGGCGCCGGCCGAAGCGGCAAGCAGCTTCAGTTCTTCCAGCCGTTCGACGACATCGCCCTGGCCGAAATCCAGTTGGACGAGCACGGCGAGTTCTCCACCGCCGGGACGATCGAACATCAGGAACGGCCGGCGATGCGCCGACCGGAGCAGCAGGTCATCAACCCTCGCTGTGTTCGTGCGGAATGCTGACCGGACGCGCCGGAACGACGGTCGAGATGGCGTGCTTGTAGACCATCTGCGTCACGGTGTTCTTCAGCAGGACGACATACTGGTCGAAGGACTCGACCTGACCCTGAAGCTTGATGCCGTTCACCAGGTAAATGGACACCGGAATATGCTCCCGGCGCAGTGTGTTGAGGAACGGGTCTTGTAAAAGTTGCCCTTTATTGCTCATGGTGTGGCCCCACGTAAAAAATTGTTTTTTGAAACGGTACTTTACCGGATTTCTTTGCTTGCCGCCACAGTGTGGCGCCAAGCCATGTATCAGCGCTCCTTATTCGCGTAGGGGTTCCGGGTCGTGCGGAACTCGACCCGGAGCGGCGTGCCTTTCAGCTTGAAGGCTTCCATGAAGGTGTGCTCGAGATAGCGGCGGTAGGCGTCCGGAACGTGCTCCAGCGCGTTGCCGTGAATGACGATGATCGGTGGATTATTGCCGCCCTGGTGTGCATAGCGCAGCTTCGGCCTGAATATGCCATGCCGTGGCGGCGTCTGCTTTTCGATGGCGGCCTGCAGCAGGCGCGTGAGCTTGGGCGTAGGCATCTTCACCATCGAAGCTGCGTAGGCCGCGTCGACCGAGGCCATCAACGGATTGATGCCTTCCCCCTTCAAGGCGCAGATGAAATGCGCCTTGGCGAAGCCGAGGAAATTGAGCTTGCGCGTCATGTCCATCCTGAGCCGGTCGCGCCGGTAGTCGTCGGCGCAATCCCACTTGTTCACCGCGATCACCATGGCCCGACCCGCCTCGACGCAGAACCCGGCGATATGCGCATCCTGGTCGGAAATGTCCTGACCGGCGTCGAGCACCAGCACCACGACGTTGGCCTCCTCGATCGATTGCAGGGTCTTGATGACGGAAAACTTCTCGATGGTCTCGAAGACCTTGCCCTTGCGGCGCAGGCCCGCCGTGTCGATCAGGGTGTAATCCTTGCCCTTGCGCTGGAAGGGCACGGAGATGGCGTCGCGCGTGGTGCCGGGCTGGTCGAAGGCGATGACGCGCTCCTCGCCGAGCAGGGCGTTGATGAGCGTGGATTTGCCGACATTGGGCCTGCCCACCACGGCGATGCGCGGGCCCCTGCCCTCCTCCATCGGTTCCTCGGCCTCTGGAAATGGGGCCAACGCTTCCTCGACCAATTCCCTAACGCCGTCGCCGTGGGCGGCGGAGATGACCAGCGGCTCGCCGCAGGCCAGTTCGTGGAATTCGGCACCGACGAGGGCGCGCTCCATACCCTCAGCCTTGTTCACCACCAGCAGCAAGGGCCGCCCGGTGCGGCGCAGCCGCTCGGCGATAGTCTTGTCCTGGGCTGTCAGCCCCGCCCGCCCATCGACAACGAACAGCAGCATGTCGGCTTCGGCAATCGCCGCTTCCGCCTGTTGCGCCATCTCGGCGAGGATGCCCTCTTTGGCATTCGGCTCGAAGCCGCCGGTATCCACCACCAGGTAGGCACGCGCGCCGACACGGCCGTGCCCATAGTGGCGGTCGCGCGTCAGGCCCGGTATGTCCGCCACCAGGGCATCGCGCGACTTGGTCAGGCGATTGAACAGGGTGGATTTGCCGACGTTGGGCCGACCGACAATGACGAGGGTGGGCTTCATTGACCGGCTATCATCGGTTCAGTTCACCGACAGCGCATAGAGGCCGCCGTTGCGCGTCTGCATGAGGAAGCCCCGCTCGATCAGCTGCGGCTCGGCCGAGATGCCGCTGCTGTCAGTGCTGTAGCGGGCGGCAAAGGCGCCGTTATCGCGGCGCAGCAGGTGCACGACGCCCTGGTAATCCCCCACCGCGACATGGCTGCTCAGCGCGATCGGCCGACTCACATGGCGCATGAACAGCTTGTCCTGCTTCCACATGGTCGCCCCGTTGGCACGATCCAGCGCATGAACCGCGCCCTTTTCATCCGTGACATAAACATTGCGGGCATCCACGTCGATGCCGGCGGCAGACGACATGTCGCGCGACCACAGGTGGTTGCCGGATGCCAGATCGAAACAGGCAATCCGCCCCTGATAGGCGGCTGCGCACACTTCCCGCCCGGCAACGACGGGAGCGCTGGTGACGTCGGAAACCCGCTCAAGTTCGGTGGCCCCCTTGGGCATGGCCACCGTGGCCTCCCAGATTGCGGCGCCGTTGTTGAGCGCTATGGCCACCAGCTTGCCACCGGGGAAGCCGGCCAGCGCCGCCTTGCCAGCCACCGTCACGCCGACATTGCTGCGCAGGGAAAGCGCCGGCGTACTGCGCTGGTACACCCATTTGCGCTTGCCGTCCGCCGCGTCGAGGCCGAAGATGCGATTGTCGCCGCTGCGCACCAGCACCAGGCCCTCCGCGATCTGCGGGGCGGCAAGCACCTCCGAGGTGACGCGCGCCGTCCACAGCGCCTTGCCCGTATTGTCGAACGCCAGTACCTCGCCCTTCGCCGTGGCGACCACCACCAGGCGTCCATCCGCGCCGACACCGCCGGAGATCGGTTGCCCCGCATTGATGCGCCATACCTGGCCGCCGTTGTCGAAGCGCGCCAGCGTGCCGTCCCGGGCGGCGGCGTAGACGCTCGAACCGGCCACTGCCGGGGTCAGCACATAGCCTCCCGCACTGCCTACCCCGGCCTGCCAGAGCGCAGCCAGCGTCGCACTCGGACTGATCGCCTCCAGTTCGGCGGGCTTCACCTTCGGTGCACTGGAAAACCAGTTCACCGGGTTCATTTTCTCCATCGTGGAACAACCGGCCAGCGAAGCGGCAAGTGACAGGACTAAAACAGCACGCATCACTTGCCTCCGAGCGAATCGAGTTTGACCTGCAGCAGGTCGCGATACTGGGTTTCACGCCCGCCCTGGCTTCCCGCAGCCTTCTCGATGGCGTCCTGATTGGTCAAGGCGGCCTGATAGGCGGCTTTCGCTTCCGCCTTCTTGCCCTGCGCCGCCAGGATGTCACCCTTCAACTCACCGAAGCGCACCGCAAAGGCCGGCACCGGCTCCTCGCCGAGCAGCTTGAGCGCCTCGTCCAGCGCCTTGTCGTCGAAAAGAATATGCGCAAGACGCAGGCGGCCAAGGTCGCGCAGATCCTTGTCGCGCGCCTTTTCGGTGACCCATTGCAGTTGCGCCCTGGCGGTCTTCAGATCACCGGCATCGAATTGCATCCGGGCAGAGGTGAGCGCGGCCATCGCAGCATAGGCCGTGCCGGGATATTTCTCGGTGAGTTCCCCGGCGGCGTCGCGCACGCGCTTGGCATCTCTTTCCATGGCGCCTTTCTGCACGGCGGCATAGATGACCGATGCCTCAGCCGCCTGGTTGCGCTGGTACCAGCTCCAACCCTGCCAGCCGACCACGCCCGCGGAGATGGCCAGCAGCACGGCCGTTACCATGTTGCCGTACATCTTCCACCAGGTTTTCAGCTCGGATATCTGTTCCTGCTCTTCCAAGTCATAGGTCGCCATCGTTCTCATCCCCAAAAAGATAGTTGCCGATCTCGTCGGCGAGTTGGTCCAGCGGAATGCGTTTTTGCGGTACATCCTCGCGCAAGAATTTCAGGCTGGCACTGCCCTCGCGTGCCTCGTCGTCGCCAATGATCACGGCCACCTGCGCGCCGGAGGCATCGGCCCGCTTCATCTGCGACTTGAAACTGCCGCCCCCACAGTGGAACAGGACATCGTAGCCGGCACCGCGCAGCGCCTCGGCCGCGCGAAATGCCAGCCGTTGCGCCGCTTCGCCCTGATGCACAACATAGACGTCGGGAGCGGCGCGCGCCGCCTGTTCCGCCTCGGTGCCATGCTCTTCCTTCAGCAGCGCGATGAGGCGCTCGACGCCCATGGCGAAACCGCAGGCCGGCGCCGGTTTGCCGCCGAGTTGCTCGACCAGGCCGTCGTAACGGCCGCCGGCGCACACCGTGCCCTGGGCGCCCAGCCGGTCGGTGATCCACTCGAAGACGGTCAGGTTGTAGTAATCCAGACCGCGCACCAGGCGCGGATTGATGCGATAGGGTATGCCCGCTTCCTTGAGCAGGGCCTGCACACCACCGAAATGCTCGAGGGAGGCATCGCCGAGGTAATCCATCAGCTTTGGCGCATCCTCGATGAGTTCCTGCATGTGCGGGTTCTTGCTGTCGAGGATGCGCAGCGGATTGGAATATAGCCGGCGCTGCGCATCGGCATCCAGCGCCTCGCGATGGCGTTCCAGGTAGGCGATCAGTTCGGCGCGGTGTCGCTGCCGCTCCTCTGCGCTGCCGAGCGAGTTGATCTCCAGCCGAATGCCGGTGAGCGCCAATTCGTCCCACAGCCGCGCGCACATGACGATCTGCTCGGCATCGATATCCGGCCCGGCATAGCCGAAGGCCTCGACGCCGAACTGGTAGAACTGGCGATAGCGTCCCTTCTGCGGCCGCTCGTGGCGAAACATGGGGCCGGCATACCACAGTCGCTGCGGACCGGCGTGCAGCAAGCTGTGCTGCAGCACGGCGCGTACGCAGGAGGCGGTGCCTTCCGGGCGCAGCGTCAGCGCTTCGCCGTTGAGTGCATCGACGAAAGAATACATTTCCTTCTCGACGATGTCCGTCACCTCGCCGATGGCGCGAGAAAAAAGCGGCGTCGGCTCGACCACCGGCATGCGCATCGGCCGATAGCCGTAGGCGCGCAACCAGCCGCGCACGGCATCGTCGAAGCGCTCCCACAACTCGGCTTCGTCGGGCAGGATGTCGTTCATCCCGCGAATCGCTTGAATCGTCTGGCTCATTGAAAAATCAGGTTGTCGCTCTGCGCGGATACTTCCGCGCGACGTAATCGTCGACAATCGCCTTGAACTCCCGGGCGATGTCGTCCCCTTTTAGCGTGACGGTCTTCTCGCCGTCGACGTACACCGGCGCCACCGGCGTCTCGCCGGTGCCGGGCAGGCTGATGCCGATGTTCGCAAGCTTGCTTTCTCCGGGTCCATTCACCACGCAGCCCATGACGGCCAGCGTCATGTTTTCGACCCCCTCGTACTGCAGCCGCCATTGCGGCATGCGCGTCCGCACATGGGCCTGGATTTCCTGCGCCAGTTCCTGGAACACAGTGCTGGTGGTGCGCCCGCAGCCAGGGCAGGCCGCCACCAGGGGCGTGAAGGCACGCAGGCCCATGGTCTGCAGGATTTCCTGGGCCACCACCACCTCCTGCGTGCGGTCGCCGTTGGGCTCAGGCGTCAGCGACACGCGAATGGTGTCGCCGATGCCCTCCTGCAACAGGACCGACAGGGCGGCCGTCGAGGCAACGATGCCCTTCGACCCCATGCCGGCCTCGGTCAGCCCCAGGTGCAGCGGATAGTCGCAGCGTGCCGCCAGGTCGCGGTAGATGCCGATCAGATCCTGCACGCCGCTCACCTTGCAGGAAAGCACGATCGCCTCGCCGGGCAGGCCGAGTTCCTCAGCCTTGTCTGCACTCTCAAGCGCCGAAGCGACCATCGCCTCATGCATGATCCGGGTCGCGTCCTTCGGCTGCGGCCGCCGGGCATTCTCATCCATGATGCGCGCCAGCAGCGCCTGATCGAGGCTGCCCCAGTTGACGCCGATACGTACCGGCTTGCCGTACCGGCAGGCCAATTCGATAAGCTGCGCGAACTGGTCGTCGCGCTTCGCACCGCGGCCGACGTTGCCGGGATTGATGCGCAGCTTGTCTAGCGCCTCGGCGCAAGCCGGATTGTCGGCAAGCAACTTGTGGCCGTTGAAATGGAAGTCGCCGACCAGCGGTACGTCGAGGCCCATGGCCAGCAGGCGCTCGCGGATCTTCGGCACGGCGCGCGCCGCTTCCTGAGTGTTGACCGTGATGCGCACGATTTCCGAGCCAGCGCGGGCGAGTTGCGCCACCTGGATGGCAGTGGCCACCTCATCCGCCGTGTCGGTATTTGTCATCGACTGCACGACGACAGGATGCGCGCCGCCGATCGCCACCCCACCGACCCTGACTATGCGCGTCGGGCGGCGAGCAAGCGCCCCTTCATTCCGTTCCACAGCCCTGTCCATCCGAATTATTCGAGGGTAAGCCGCGCCACTTCAACGCGCGTATGCGGCCGCAAGTCCACCGGCTGATCGTTGTACTGCAACCGAACATGGGATGCATTGCCCACTACCAGCTGGAATGGCGGGCGTCCCTCGACTACTTGCGTCGTGCCCTTCGCGTTCATCTGCGAAAGAACGGTGCGGCCTGTCGCGTCCTTCACTTCCACCCAGGAACTGCCGTCGAAGATGAATATCAACTGGTATGTTCCCGGTTTCGGGACCGGCTTCTCGGGCGAATCGGCAGGCTTTGCCTCGACAGCAGACCTCTCCTCCGGCGCGGACGACTGGACGGCGGCAACGGGTTGAGGCAAAGGCCGTACAAGCTGCGGCAGGTCTTCCTGCCTGGAGGCAGGCGGGCCGCCCTGGCGCTTCAGCTTCAGGACGACTCCGATATCTATGGCATCGAAATACAGGGCGAGCGCCACGCCGAGCACCGCCAGTGCCAGAACGGTGGCGCCAAGCAGGCCTTTTCCTTGCCGACTGTTGGACGTCGGCATTTTTACGCCGGCATCGGCCGGCGCGTTCAGTTCAGCTTGCGGCAGCGTGGTCTGTTCAGCGAGCGCGTCTAGAACAGGCGCCGCATCGATCTTGAGCAGCCTGGCGTAATTGCGGATAAAACCCCGAATGAACGTTGCCCCGGACAGGCGGGAGAAATCCTCTCCTTCGATGGCCTCGATCTGTCGCGGACTCATCTTGAGCGCGGCGGCCACCTCCGCGATCGTCGTGCCGCGCGCCTCTCTCGCCATGCGCAGCATGGCGCCAGGACCCGGCACCGCCTGCGCTTCGATCGCGGGAACTTCCAACTCGCTCACTCGTACCTTCCTTGCAGCAGGGCCTGATGCTCAGGCGAGCCGGCAAACTTGCGCCGCAACTGGGATGAATAGTTCGCCTCGGCCTGGCGGTCGCCGATCTTTCGCTCGATGCGAACACCCAGCCAGAGCGATTCGGCGTTGGGTTCCATCAGGTGATGCAATTCACCGAGATATTTTTTGGCATTGAAATAATCTCCGCGCTTGTAGGCAAGGGCGGACAGATGATAGATCGCCTGCACGTTCGAGCCATCAAGCATAACGGCACGCTGGAAATGCTCTTCGGCAGTTTTATCGTCCTTGATTCGCAGTGAGCACAGCCCGGCGTTGGTATAGGGCCGGGTCGGCGTCTTGTAGAGAGGATTCCTGGCCGCCGCCGCAAAATATTTTAACGCCTCCTGTTCTCGCCCGTTCTGGCACAAAAACCAGCCGTAGTCATTGGCTATCTGCGGATCGCCGGGCGCCAACTGGATGGCGCGCTCCAAGGCCGCCTGCGCCTGGGGCGTTTCGTTCAACAGGATATGCACAAGACCCATCAGGTCGTAAGCCGGCGCATAGCCGGGATCGGTCGCGGCGGCGAGGCGGGCCTCCTCCAGGGCAACGGCCAGATTGCCCGATTGCAAATACAGGGTGCCCAGTTCCGTATGCGTCTTGGCGCTCTTCTCCGCCATTCCGGCTGGAGCCTGCTCGGACACCGGAACGACCGAGGGGGCGGAGCCGGAGCCGGGGCCCGTACCGGTGCCGGCGCAGCCGGCAATGAATGCGGCGGAAAAAATCAGTATGGCTCGTTTCACGATGCTGCCTCCGCAATGGTGAAGGTGCGCTTTCCCCGGCGCTGCGTGCGATCGCGCACCTGCCCGGCCAGCTGGCCGCAGGCGGCGTCGATGTCTTCTCCGCGGGTCTTGCGCGTCGTCGTAATGATGTGAGCCTGCATCAGTATCTCGGTGAAGCGGCGCACCCGCAAGACGGGCGAACGCTTGAACCCGGAAGCCGGGAAGGGGTTAAAGGGGATCAGGTTGAACTTGCATGGCACGTCCCTGACAAGCCGGACCAGCTCGCGGGCATGCTCTTCGGAATCGTTTACGCCGTCCAGCATGACGTATTCGAATGTGATGAAATCACGCGGCGCTTTTTCGAGATAACGCCGACAGGCCGCCATCAGTTCGGCCAGGGGATATTTCCGGTTGATCGGCACCAGCCTGTCGCGCAGCGCATCGTTCGGGGCATGCAGGGAAACCGCCAGCGCCACGGGGCATTCGTCCCGCAACCGGTCCATGGCCGGCAGGATGCCGGAGGTCGACACCGTCACGCGGCGACGGGACAGGCCATAGGCATTGTCGTCGAGCATCAGATGCAAGGCGGCGACGACATTCTCGAAGTTGGCCAGCGGCTCGCCCATGCCCATCAGCACGACGTTGCTGATGATGCGGTCCGCGGACAAGTCGCCAGCCGGCGACTTTCGGCGAAGGCTAACCCCGGCGCTAGCCGGGGTTAAGCCGCGAAGCGGCGGCCGGAGGCAAAAGTCAGTCTCCCCAGTACGGCGATCGGCTTCCCCGTTGCCGGCATCCCGGAAATCGCCGAGCGTCTTCTTCGCCCACCAGAGCTGGCCAATGATCTCGCCTGCGGTCAGGTTGCGGTTGAAGCCCTGCCTGCCGGTGGAACAGAAGGCACAGTCGAGGGCACAGCCCGCCTGGGTGGAAATGCACAGGGTGCCGCGGTTATCCTCCGGAATGAAGACGCACTCCACTGCATTGCCGTTGCCGACATCGAGCAGCCACTTGCGCGTGCCGTCGGCGGCGGCGGAGTCGCGCAGCACCTGCGGCAGACGCACCTCGGCCAGGCCGGCCAGTCGGGTGCGCAGGCTTTTGGCGACATCGGTCATGCGTTCGAAATCGCTCTCCCCGTACTGATGCAGCCAGCGCAGCACCTGCTTCGCACGGAAGGGCTTCTCGCCCATCGCGGCGAACCAGGCCGTCAGGCCGGCAGCATCGAAGTCGAGGAGGTTCTGCTTCATTTAGCGCGGATAGACTTCCATTGTCGGGAAGAAGTAGGCGATCTCGACGGCCGCCGTCTCAGGCGCATCGGAGCCATGCACGGCATTCGCGTCGATGCTCTGGGCGAAATCGGCACGGATGGTTCCCGGCGCGGCCTTCTTCGGGTCGGTGGCACCCATCAGATCGCGGTTCTTGGCAATGGCGCCTTCACCCTGCAGCACCTGGATCATCACGGGGCCGGAGATCATGAATTCGACCAGGTCCTTGAAGAAGGGACGCTCACGATGCACGGCATAGAAACCCTCGGCTTCCTGGCGCGACAGATGCTTCATCCTGGCCGCCACGACCGTCAGGCCGTTGGTCTCGAAGCGGGAGTAAATCTTGCCGATCACGTTTTTTGCCACGGCATCGGGTTTGATGATCGACAGGGTGCGTTCAACAGCCATCTAAATACTCCAAAATCAAAGAGTTGAAAAAAAGTACTGCAAATCGCATTTAACGTATTATTTTAACAGCAAAAAAACGGATTGTCCCGCGTCCATCCGCATCGGGTGGCCTGCCCCAAGTCGCCAGCCGGTCCGTCTCGACCTGACTATTGCAACAAAGTGTTTCAGCAGTCATCGGCACGGGCAGATCATGCGTTGGAAAAATAAGCCTGTGCTTGCACCCTGGGAATCGCATATGTCCGGATATTGGCGTCACCTGTTCCTCAGCGCCGCTATGCTCGTCGCGGCACCCCTGCTTGCCGTGGAAGTCGATCCGCCAAGCAGGGTCGGGCGGATCAGCCTGGCGCATGAAGGCACGCATCTGCGTATCGGCAATGCCGTTGCGATCGGCGGATCGTCCGTCAATTGGCCGCTCACCACCGGCGCCCTGATCGATACTGCCAACGAGGCCCGCACCGAGGCGCGGATCGGTTCCACTACCTTCCGCCTTGACGGTGGAACAACCCTGGAGTTCGTGGAACTCAGCGACGAGCGGATCTGGCTCCGCCTGAACCGGGGCAGCATGGTTCTGGGCATCCGGAACCCGGAGCAAGCCGCCGAAATGACGCTGGACACCCCGCAGGGTCGTTTGAGGTTCGATACACCGGGGATCTATCGTGCCGATGTAGTAGGTGGAACAACCGCTTTCTCTGTCTATCAAGGCACTGCACGCATCGAGGATTATGGGCTGACGGTTCGCGCCGGCGATCGCATCTTGCTGCTCGGGGGAGCCGATCGCACCTATCTCCTCGGTCAATCGGCGAACGATACCTTCAGGCAATGGAGTCTCGCCCGCGAACAACTGGGCACCCGCGGCGAAAACCGATACTTACCACCGGAGATGACCGGCCATGAAGAACTCGATCGCCACGGTGATTGGCGGGAGACTTCCGAATACGGCCCGGCGTGGTTTCCGCAAGGCATTCCAGTAGGCTGGGCACCCTATCGCTGGGGTCGCTGGGCTTGGGTTTCCCCCTGGGGCTGGACCTGGATCGACCACGCTTCCTGGGGCTTCGCACCGTTCCATTATGGCCGCTGGGCACTCATCGGCGGCAACTGGGCTTGGCTGCCCGGTGCTTAC
This sequence comes from Rhodocyclales bacterium, assembly GCA_016214145.1. Lineage (GTDB taxonomy): Bacteria > Pseudomonadota > Gammaproteobacteria > Burkholderiales > Rhodocyclaceae > Desulfobacillus. The sequence continues at coordinate 13,117 of JACRPA010000007.1, read as the reverse complement.
GTGGCCCGGCCGGTCTATGCGCCTGCGCTGATAGTCTGGCTAGGCCAGCCGGGCTGGAGCGCTTCGCTCGCCTTCGGCTCGGGCCCGGCCGTCGGCTGGTTCCCGCTCGGCCCTCGTGAAGTTTACTACCCGTCCTATCGAAGCAGCCTGCGCCATGTGCGCAACATCAACGCGACCCATGTCACCAACGTCACCGGAATTGTCACCGCCACGCCGCCCCCCAGAGTCGATACTCCCCATGTCCATCGCAACCGGAGCGAAGCGGTGACCATGGTGCCCGAGAAGACTCTGCTGTCCGGGGCTCCCGTTGATCGGTCGGCAGTTGTCGTTCGTGACAAGAGCACGCTCGCATCCATCCCCATCGCATCCCCGCCGCCACCATTCGGCCCGACACGCGGGAGGAATGACCCGGGGGCTGCAACCATCCGGCAGGGATATCCCGCACAGCCGATGCAAGCGGCCACCCCGACGGCGACCAAAACGGAAGATCCCTCCCAATTTCAAGGCAAACCAGCAGCAAATCGATTCGATCCGCCTGAACCGCAAGGTCAGGGGGCCTATGGAAAGGAAATGCGCATTGAACCCGTCGGAAATTTCCCGAAAGCATCTGCCCCGCCTGCGCAACCTGCCGCGCCCGCAGCGATGACGCACCATCGGGAGACTCCCCAGCCTCGCCTGGGGGGCACCTCGCCCGAAATCCAATCGATGCCGCCGCAAAAATCAGTCACAAGTACGCCTGTGTCGCGGGACCTCATCCCCGCCCACTCAGACAAACCAACCTCCTCCCCGCATTCCCCGGTCATTCATCGGCCGGCCGTCATGGAGCCGATGCGGTCAGCCCCCCGACATGCCGACACGATGCCCGCTCACTCTCATCATGTGCCGGGAAACGAAAAAGTGAAAGAATCGGGTCCAAGGGATTACACAAAACAGAAACAAGGCCGCCAGGACCCATGACGACAATGTAATGTCTCGATGCAAAAAAGCCCGTCTGAAGCGGGCTTAAGGGGGTTGTCCATCGGGCAGCTATTTCACGATCAATACCGGCAGATCGGTCAGATGCATCACCTTGGTGGTGACCGAGCCCAGCACCAGGCTGGTCATCGACCCCAGGCCGCGCGAGCCCATGACGATCTGATCGCATTTTTTTTCCCTGGCATAGTGGTCAATCATCTGGGCCGGCTCTCCGACGCCGATGTGGAATACGTACCGGACGCCGGCCGCATCGAGTTTCGCCCTTGCCGCGGCCAGCGCCTTGATGCCTTCGTCATGGTGATAATGCTGTATCTGCCCCTTGTCCACAAAGGTGGTGACATCGCCGTGCAGGGGGTGCTGCACATTGAGCAGATGCACTTCGATCGGTTCCTTGTACCAGGCGTTCTTCTTCAGCAGGTGATCGATCATCCGGCTGGAGGCCTCGGAGCCGTCAACGGCAATCAGAAAGCGCAACATCGTCTTCTCCCTTTCAGTGTTCCTTGGTTTTCTGGACAAGCTGATCCGCGGCTGCCAGGTCCACAACCGCCTCGGTCTCTTCCACGGCTTCTCTCCTGCTCGACAGCCACTTGCCTATCGCCACCACTACGACGGCGCCGGCCGCGGGCAATGCCGTGTGCAGCCAGTGGGCATTCGAATCCACCGAATCCTTGACCAGGGGGTCGGTGACCGCCATCTCGCCCGCCACCCAGCCGAGCAGCGCCGCGCCGATGGTAATGATGATGGGAAACCGCTCCATCACCCGAAGAAGCAAGGTGCTGCCGAATATCACCAGGGGAATGCTGATGCCCAGACCGAGGATCAGCAGCAGGAGGCTGCCCTTGGCTGCGGCCGCCACGGCGATGACGTTGTCCAGGCTCATCACCAGATCGGCAATGAGGATGGTGCGGATCGCCGACATCATGTTGTCGCTGGTTTTACCACCATCGTCTTCCCCATCATGTTCGGGCAGTAGGAGTTGGATGCCGATCCACAACAACAGCAATGCGCCGATCAGCTTCAGGTAGGGCCATTTGAGCATCTCGACGGCAACGACGGTCAGGACGATGCGCATGACCACCGCCGCGCCGCTGCCCCACAGCACAGCCTGCTTCTGCTGGCGCGGCGGCAGTGAGCGGGCCGCCAGGGCGATGACCACGGCGTTGTCGCCGGACAGAACAATGTTTACGCCGATGATCTGCATCAGCGCGACCCAGAATAGCGTGCTGCCGAATTCCATATGGCTAGGTTCCCATTCTCATTTGCGTCAAGCTGATCGGCCTGCAGCGATCCGTAGCTAGCAGCAGGCGGCATCATTCCTCTTCTTGAAAGGCTTCTTCGCGCTTCATGCGAACGGCCGGGCTCAGCACCACAAACAGGGCCGCCATCACCAGCATTACGGCGCTGATCGGGCGAGTGACGAAGGCAATCGGATCGCCGCTCGAAAGCAGCAGCGCCCGCCGCAGGTATTCCTCCATCAGCGCCCGAGAATGAAGCCGAGCAGCATAGGCGCCGGCTCACAATCGAGCTTGGCAAGAACATAGCCGAGAAAGCCAAACAATGTCATCAGGTAAACATCTGATAGTTTGCCATACGTGTTTCAAATATCTGAGACGGCATATTTCTTCGGCCAACGAAAGTATCAGCCCTGCAACAACTTGCGCAAGCTCCAGGTGCTTTCCCGCTCGTTAGCGCCGCGCATCGATCCATCAGCTCTATCAAAGCCATACCAGTGAGGACATATTGACCAACAATGGATTGTTCCGCTGCCAATAGCATTCAAAAAAAGAAGCCCGGCTCTGGCCGGGCTTCCGCTATGCGTGAATGCACAATCAAAGTCATCCGCCGGCGACCATGCCAAGCTGCCGCGGAAGCCACAGTGACAGCGGCGGCCAGTAGGTCACTATGACGAGGAAAACCAGCATGGTCAGCAGCCACGGCCAGGTGGCGATAGTCAGTTCGGTGATGCCCATCTTGGTGATGCCCGAGGCTACATAGAGGTTCAGCCCCACCGGCGGGTGGCACATGCCAACCTCCATGTTCACCACCATCAGGATGCCGAAGTGCACCGGGTCGATGCCGAGCTTGACGGCGATCGGGAACAGGATCGGCGCCAGGATCAGCACGATGGAAGACGGCTCCATGAAGTTGCCGGCGGCCAGCAGCAGGATGTTGGCGATGAGCAGGAAGCCGATCACGCCGACGCCGGTGCCGATCATCGCGTCGGCCATCGCCTGCGGGATGTTCTCGTGCGTCATGAGGAAGGAGAACAGCACGGCGTTGGTGATGATGTAGAGCAGCATGGCGCTCATATTGGCCGACGAGAGCAGCACCCGCGGCACGTCCTTCATGCCGAGGTCCTTGTAGATGAACACCGCGCAGATGAAGGCCCACACCGCGCTCATCGCCGCTGCTTCGGTCGGGGTGAACATGCCGGTGTAGATGCCGCCCATCACGATAAAGATCAGCAGCAAACCCCAGATCGACTCCCTCAAGGCCTTGAGCCGCTCGGCCCAGCTCGACTTCGGCATGCGCGGGTAGTTGTTGCTGCGGGCGCGGTACCAGGTGGTCATGCCAAGCATGATCGCCAGCATGATGCCGGGAATCACGCCAGCCATGAACAGGGCGCCCACCGAGGTGTTGGTCGACACCGAGTACATGACCATCACGATCGAGGGCGGGATCAGAATGCCGAGCGCTCCCGAGGTGGTGATGACACCGGCGCCGAAGCGGTTGGGGAAGCCGGCTTTGACCATTGCCGGCATCAGGATCGAGCCGATCGCCACCACCGTCGCCGGCGACGAGCCGGAGACCGCGGCGAACAGGGCGCAGGCCAGCACCCCGCCCAAGCCGAGGCCGCCATGCCAGTGGCCGACCATCGAGGTGGCGAAGCGGATCATGCGCTTGGCCACGCCGCCGTGGGTGAGGAAGTTGCCGGCCAGGATGAAAAACGGGATGGCCATGATCTCGAACTTCTCGATGCCGGTGAACAGTTTCAGCGCCACCGACTCGATCGGCACCTGCGTCAGGAAGAACAGGAAGGAGAGCACGGTCAGGCCGAGCGAGATGGAGATCGGCATGCCGGTCAGCATCAGCACGACCAGCAGCGAAAAGATGATGAAAGTATTCATTTCCGTTCCTCCCCGTCCGTCTCGCGCGGATGCAGGTCGTCATCCATGCGGAAGATCTTGTCCTCGTTGCCGGGGGCGGTGAGCGGCGCCTCCTCGAGGCCATCCACATGGCCATGGTCGTGATGCGGCAGCTCTCCGGAACGCAGGAAGCTGACGGTCACCTGCAGAAAGCGGAAGCACATCAAATAGGAGCCGAACGGTACGGCCGAATAGACGACCCAGGTCGGCCATTCGAGGTCCGGCGTGGTGGGCCCTTCGGGCAGATCGCCGGTGTTCAGGCCGAACGTCTTGAAGATGGCGTAATGCGCGCCGTTCTCCCAGACGAAGGTTGCGCCGAGCGTGCCGACGATGCCCGTAAACAGTGCGCCCGCCAGCAGTCCGAAGACGACGAAGCGGGCACGATTCCTGTCCTGCAGCCGATTGATCAGCACATCGACGCCGACGTGGATGCCGGTGCGCACGCCGTAGGCGGCACCGAACTTCGCCATCCAGACGAACATGATGATGCACAACTCCTGCGCCCAGCCGAAATTGAGGCCGAGCAGCCAGTCCTGCACGCCGGGAATCGCCCAGCCAGCGGCGTAGCGATGCATCACGGCAGCGAAGATGATCACTGTCGCCGCCCCCATGAGGAAGGTTATCAGCCATTCCTCCAGATGATTCAGCACCTTCATGATCGCCATTCCTCCCGACGTCAAATTGGGGGTCATCGGCGCGCCGGGCGCCGGCAGCCCTCAGTTGCACTAAAGCTTGGACGGATCGGAGCCGGTTTCCTTGTAGACCGCCTCGATGACTTCCTTGCCGATGCGCGACTCCATTTCCTTGTGAACCTTCGCCATCGCTTTCTTGATGGCCATGCGCTCGGCCGGCGTGGGAGCATAGACTTGGGTCTTGCCCGACGCCTTCACTTTCTCCAGGGCCTGGTCATTCTCTTCCTTGGCGATCTTGTTGGCGTAGTCGGTGGACTCCTTCATGGCCTGCTCGAGCTGCCCGCGAACGTCGGCGGGCAGGCCGTCCCAGAACTTCTTGTTGGTGATGACCGCATAGCCCAGATAGCCATGCTCGGTCAGGGTCATGTGCTTCTGCACCTCGTGCATCTTCTGCGAGTAGAGGTTGGAATGCGGATTCTCGGTGCCGTCGACGACGCCGGTCTGCAGCGCCTGGTACACCTCGGAGAAGGCCATCACCTGCGGTATCGCGCCCACCGAGCGCATCTGCGACTCCAGCACCTTGGATGACTGGATGCGCATCTTCTGGCCCTTGAAGTCCTCGGGCGCCTTGAGCGGTTTGTTGGCGGAAAACGACTTGAAGCCGTTGTCCCAGTATGCCAGTCCCTTGATGCCTTTCGGCTCCAGCTTGGCCAGCAGCTGCCGACCGACCGGGCCCTGTGTAATCTTGTGAAGATCGGTGTAGTTGTCGAATATGAACGGCAGGTCGAACACCTCGAACTCCTTCACGCCGAGCGGGCCGAACTTGGCGAGCGATGGTGCCAGCATCTGCACCGCACCGAGCTGCAGCGCCTCCATCTCTTCCTTGTCCTTGTAGAGCGTGCTGTTGGCGTACACCTCGACCTTGACCTTGCCCTTGGTCAGCTCGGCCGCCTTCTTGGCGAAGAAGTCGGACGCCTTGCCCTTCGGCGTGTCGTTGGCCACCACGTGGCTGAACTTGATCACGATCGGCTGTTGCGCCGCAGCAACTGCAGAAACGACCAGCGCCAGCAAGCCAAGAAACGCGGAATTCAGTTTCATAATCTCCTCCTAGTTTGGATATGCCGCCATGGCGGATTTTGCATGTCAAGCGTGGCGCATTTTGAATGGCTGCGCAAGCGGTCGCCATTGTGGTTATCCGCAACACGGCTGCCTTCTCCGCCTGATGTACCATGTTTCAGGCGTAACCGTCCTTGTCCCGATGAATCTGCAAACCTCCAACCAACGCCCCCCTGTCCTGCAGCCTTGGTACTGGACCGCTCCCCGCATGGCGGTGCTTATGTTTGTCCTGGCGCTGGGCACGCTGCTTTGGCTCCTGCATCGCCAGGAGATCGAGGAGCAGCGCGCCACATTGATCAATGACATGCTGTGGGTCGAGCAAAACCTCGATTTCCAGCTGAGCCGCAACCAGGAACAACTCCAACAACTCGGGCAGGACTATTTCGGCGGAGAACTGGCGGGCAGCAAATTCGATCCGCACGCGCGCAGCCTTCTGCTGAACAGCCCCGGCATGGTCCAGTTGCTGGTGCTCGATGACGGTGGATCGCTTCTGCGCGGGGCGCCCGGCACAGCAAGTGATGACATCGGCGGCGTGGCCTTGCGGCCGGAAGCCTCCCAGCAGGCATTCCGTCTTTCGAATTCAACCGGCAGGCCCGCATTCAGTCCGGCTTACCCGGTCGACGGCGAGTACTTCTTTGATCTGGTCGTACCGCACTTCCGCGATGGACGGCTTCTCGGCACCATCGTTGCCAGTTTTTCCGTCCGCAAGCTCGTTGCCGAACAGGTGCCCTGGTGGTTCGCCGAGCGCTATCGCCTCAGCGTAACCGACGCCGGAGGGGCGGTGCTCGGCTCCAAGTCCAACCTCAAGGCGGGGCGTGAAACGCTCGACTACCAGATCCCTTTCGAGCCGCCGGGACACGGCCTGCTATTGACAGCAAATGCCTATAGTGCAGCGACAAGCCTGTGGCGCAACCTTCTTTCTGTCGTCATCATCGGTCTTGCCCTGGCGGTGCTGGGAAGCCTCTGGTCCCTGCGGCGCCACATTCAGCGCAGGCTCGCGGCTGAACAGGCACTATCCCAGGAACACGCCTTCCGCAAGGCGATGGAGGATTCGCTGTTCACCGGGCTGCGCGCGCGTGACCTAGAAGGACGCATCATTTACGTCAACCCGGCCTTCTGCCGCATGACCGGCTTCGATGCCGCGGAGCTGGTCAACCGTCTGCCGCCGATGCCCTACTGGGCGCCCGAGGAGCACGAGGCGACGCAGGCCGCGCACCGCAGATCGCTGGCGGGCCAGGCGCCCAACGAAGGAGTCGAACTGCGTTTCCAGCGCAAGGACGGCGAGCGCTTCGACGCCCTCATCTACGAGACGCCGCTGATCGACGCCGAGGGCCGCCATACCGGCTGGATGGGTTCGGTGGTCGACATCACCGAGCGCAAGCGCGCCGAGGATCTGGCGCGCCAGCAGCAGGAGAAGCTGCAGTTCACCGCGCGCCTGGTCACCATGGGCGAGATGGCCTCGACCCTGGCCCACGAGATCAACCAGCCGCTCTCGGCCATCTCCAGCTATACCACCGGCTGCCTCAACCGGCTCGAGGCCGGCGACCTGCCGCGCGACGAACTGCGCGAGGCGCTCGGCAAGCTCGCCAGCCAGGCGCAGCGCGCCGGCCGCGTCATCCGCCGCATCTACGACTTCGTGCGCCGCAGCGAGCCGCAGCGTGCACCCTGCGAAATCAACGCCATCGTCGAGGACGCCGTTGGGCTGATCGAGGGAGACGCGCGCAAGCGCGGCGTGAAAATCCGCGCTGACCTGGCCGGCGGCCTGACGCCGGTGCTTGCCGACCGGGTGATGCTGGAACAGGTGCTGCTCAACCTGATGCGCAACGGCATCGATGCCATGCGGACCACCCCGCTGGCCGAGCGGCAGCTCTTCATCCGCAGCGACGCCGCGAACGAGGGCATTGAGGTGAGCGTGGCCGACCACGGCAGCGGCATCGCCCAGGAAGCCGTCGCGAGACTCTTCGAGCCCTTCTTCTCGACCAAGCCGGAAGGGATGGGCATGGGACTCAACATCTGCCGCTCGATCGTCGAGTCCCACAAGGGACGCATGTGGGTCGAGGCCAACCCGGAAGGCGGCAGCGTCTTCCGCTTCGTCCTGCCGCTGGCATGAAGCCCATTGCCCATATCGTCGACGACGACGAGGCCATCCGCGACGCCCTCACCTGGCTGTTCCGCTCGCGCCACGTCGACTCCCGCGCCTGGCCCTCTGCGGAGGCCTTCCTCGCCGACTGGCGCGAAGATTTGCGCGGCTGTCTGGTGCTCGATGTGCGCATGGGCGGGATGAGCGGCCTGCAGCTCTTCGACTTGCTCTCCGAGCGCGGCTCGCGCCTGCCGGTGATCTTCCTCAGCGGCCATGGCGACATTCCCCTCGCCGTGGCCGCCGTCAAGAAGGGCGCCTTCGACTTCGTCGAGAAGCCCTTCAACGACAACGAACTGGTCGATCGCGTCATCCGCGCCATGGAGTCCGACGCCTCGCGCAAGGCGCCAGGCCCAGGCGCTGCCGCAATAGCCGCGCGCCTCGCCCAACTCACGCCGCGCGAACGGGAGGTCATGGAGCGCATCCTCGCCGGCAAGTACAACAAGGTCATCGCCGACGAACTCAGCATTGCCATGCGCACCGTCGAGGTGCATCGCTCGCGCATTTTCGAGAAGATGAGCGTCAAATCCGCCGTGGAATTAGCGCAACTGCTCTCGGGTAATCGCTGAACCGCCGTCCTACGGAGACTGACTTCTACTCAATGCCTCTATGCCTGCTCCCAGGCAGGCAGCAGGCCCGCCTCACCGTCCCGGCACTGCCAGGCGCAGTCGATGCCGACGCCAGGCACCCAGACCAGTTCATCACCGCACCACAGCAAGGGCATCCTGTCCCGCTCCCATGGCGGCACTGCATGCTCCTGCAACAGCTTTTTCAGTTCCCTGCGCGGCCTTCGACCATCCGGCCGAAAGCGCTCTCCGCCCTGCCGGGGGGAAATTCTGATGCAGCCGCAAGCAAGCTTTTCGCGACTGATGCCCGCGCCCTTCGTGGCCTTGAAGCGCAGCATGGTGCTGCCCCATTCCAGCACGTCCTCTCCCTGCCATTCCCTGTCCGCGCCCGCAACGCCGTGGGGTGTCAGCCTGACTTCGCCCTTATATCGACGCAACACCCTGTCCCCAAGATCAAAGCTCAATTGGCGATCGGACTCGGCATGGCACACCTGCCGGACAATCTCATGAAGCCGCGCGTTTTCCGGCAGGCTGAGGCCCGCGCGGCGCAGGACATACCGCATCAGGTTGCGGGCGCGAACACTGTCCATTTTCGCCAGTTCGGAAGCGACGATCCTGCCCTCTCTCAGGACCTTCCCGGCATCGATCCCGGCCAATTCCTCCAGGAGGTACTCGCTTTCGGCAAAGTGTGATGCTGCCCGTGCCAGCACTGCTTTACAGCCCGGGAATCGCTCCTGCAACAGGGGGAAAATCCGATGACGCAGGTAGTTCCTGGAATAACGAATGTCGGCATTGCTCTCGTCTTCGATCCAGGAAAGACTTTCCGAATGAGCACAGGCTTCGATCTCCTCACGCGACGCATCGAGCAGGGGACGCAGGACCCCCAGTTCGGCACGGCCGCAAAAAGCACGCATCGCAGGCATAGCGGCGGCGCCGGCCACTCCGGCGCCCCGCAGCAGATTGAAAAGGAGGGTCTCGGCCTGGTCGTCACGGTGGTGTGCGAGCGCCAGCCATTCCGCTTCGGCCTCGTCGAAAGCGTCGTAGCGAGCCCGGCGCGCCGCCGCCTCAAGGCTCTCGCCGCCGCTGCGCTCCACGACGACCCGTTTTACGTCCAGCCGAATGCCCAACGCCTCGCACAATCCCTCGCAAAAAGCCTGCCACTGGTCGGCATTCGGGCTGATGCCATGATTGACATGCAGAGCGGACAAACGAAAGCCGCGCATTGGTGACAGTTTGTTCAGGATATACAGAAGGAGAACCGAATCGACGCCGCCGGACAGCGCAGCGACCAGTCGATCGCCGGGTCGGACGAACTGCCCCAGGCAGTCGGACGTCCGCGCGGTCAGATCAACGGGATGGCTGCTGTTCCTTGTACTTGCCATAACCGAGCACGCGCTCGAACCGCTGCTTGACGAGTTCCGCAGGGGAAAGATCCGATACTTGGCGCAAGGCATCCTGCAATGTTTTCTTCAACGTCTGCGCCATGGTTCGGTGATCCCGGTGAGCCCCGCCCAGTGGCTCGCTCACGATCCGGTCCACCAGGCCAAGCGTTTTCAGTCGTGTGGCTGTGATACCCATGGTTTCGGCTGCCTCAGGCGCCTTTTCAGCGCTCTTCCAGAGGATGGAAGCACAGCCTTCGGGAGAAATCACCGAGTAAGTGGCGTACTGCAGCATCATCACTACATCGCCGACGGCAATCGCCAACGCTCCGCCCGAACCGCCTTCACCGATCACCGTGCAGATGAGCGGTACTTTCAGCTCAGCCATAACGTATAGATTACGGCCGATGGCCTCGGACTGGCCGCGCTCCTCCGCATCGATCCCGGGATAAGCACCTGGCGTATCGACGAAGGTGATCACCGGAATGCCGAATTTTTCCGCAAGACGCATCAGCCGCAATGCCTTTCGATAGCCCTCCGGGCGCGGCATTCCGAAATTGCGTTGGATTTTTTCCTTGGTGTCGCGCCCCTTCTGGTGGCCGATGACCATCACCGACTGTCCATTGAAGCGCGCAAGGCCCCCAACGATGGCGTGGTCGTCGGCAAAGGCGCGATCGCCATGAAGTTCCTCGAAATCGGTAAAGATATGTTGGACATAGTCGAGCGTATAAGGCCGCTGTGGGTGCCTTGCCACCTGGGCGATCTGCCAGGGCGTCAGCTTGGCATAAATCTCCTTGGTCAGCGTCAGGCCCTTGGCTTCAAGCCGGCTGATCTCTTCGGATATGTCGACAGCCGAGTCGTCCTGCACATAGCGCAACTCCTCGATCTTCGCCTCCAGTTCGGCTATCGGTTGCTCAAAATCCAGGAAAGTGGTCTTCATCTGTCCTAATAAAGAAGGCGGTTGAACGCTTGGTATTTTACCGGATTGGCTCCCAGCCGGACTTCCACGTTTCCAATGGCAGAATGAAAGGTGGTTCGCCATTGTCCAGGAACCAGGAGTCGACTGCCCAAAGCCGATTGCCACCCTTCTCCAGAATCACGGCAGTCGTATGCGGCCATCCACCAATGAACCAGCCGCGCGTGGCCCGATCATCGATCCGATGATCTCGCATCAGCCCGTATTTCTCGAACATCTTCAGATACAGAGTGGTATTGATGGATTCATCGATGCAGTCCATTTGCCCCTCTCCGCCATTGAAGGTGCCACCCTTGTCCATCCAGGTACCAGTGGTAGCGCCGACGAATTTTTCCATCAAGGCAATCGCGCGACGCAGTCTTTCGCGCTCCTCCTCTGCACTGCGTGCCATGGGATGAAATAGCCCACGCAGCTCCTCCCATTGATCCGTCTTCAGACTTACATAACCCAGATTGAGACAACCGTTACCATGGCATATTGTAAAAAAGTCAGGTGCAGGGTCGGTAATGATATCGTCGCGAACAAACACGTCCGCATGCGACGAAACACACAGCGCGAGCAAGCCCAATGCCAATAGCCCTTTCATGTCACACTTCGGCCGCATGGCTGCTCTGAGCTTCAATTCTTCCGTTGTCCATGTGCAGGCGGTGCATGTGCGGAAGTTCAATGATTTCACGGTCATGGCACGCCAGCACTACCGTGGCGTTAGCATCGCACAGTTCACGTATGAGTTTCATGGTTTGCTGGCGTGCCTCGGCATCTAAATTGGCCGTCGGTTCATCAATCAAGAAAAGACGCGGATGGAGAACGCGCGCGCGCGCCAGAGCCACTCGCTGTTTTTCACCGCCTGACAGCCTGTGTGGCGGAACATCGAGTAGATCTCTTACTCCAGCCCATGCGATGGCTTCCTTCACCAGTGGTTCGCATGCCGACGCCGCTAGGCCGCGGGCTTTCAGGCCGTAGGCGATGTTGTCGACAATACTGCCCCGGAACAAATAAGGGTGCTGGTGAACATAGATCACGTCATGCCGCAGCCACCTCGGATAAGCCTGCAGATCGATGAGTTTGCCCTCAAAGTTGAAAACATCAACCTCCGCATCCTCCAAGCCCGCTAGGACCCGCAGGAAGGTCGACTTGCCGGAGCCGTTTTCCCCGGTGAGCACATAACTTTCGCCGGCGACAAGCTCCAGTTTCGAGACATCAAGGATGCGTCGAGTCCCGAACGACTTGCGAACGCCCTCAAGGACAAGTATCGAGTCACTCACTTCATTCCTCCTTCGCCTTGAGCAAATGCAAGGGCAAAATTGATGCTGAGAGCAACCACCAGAAGTACAAATCCAAGAGCGATGCCCTGCGCGAACTCTCCCTTGCTCGTTTCCAGGGCGATAGCCGTAGGAATGTTACGTGTTACGCCGGCTATGTTTCCACCGACCATGAGGGAGCAACCAATTTCCGAAACGATTCGCCCAAAAGCGTTGAACACTGCCGCCATGACGCCAAAGCGAACCTCCAGCAGGGTGGTCCACGCCGAACGCAATCGTGTAGCTCCTAGGCTGATTGCGGTTTCTCGAGCGCGAGGATCGGCTCCCTGCACGGCAGAAATAGTAAATGCCACCAGTACCGGCAGCGCAATCAATACCTGCCCTGTGATCATTGCCTCCTGGGTGAACAGCAATTTGAGCGAGCCGAAAATCCCTTGGCGTGACAACAGAAGATAGAGAATCAAGCCGACAACCACGGTCGGTGAGGCAAGCAGTCCCTGTGTGATGACGATCAGTAACCGGCGGCCAGGAAACGAAGCGGTTGCAAGGAAATAGCCAAAGGCAATGGCAGGCGGGACCGCAATCAGCATTGCCAGTAACGAAACCCTTAGCGATATGAAAATGACCTGCCAGAGTTCGGCTTCACCGGTGAATAGAAGAACAAACGCCTCGCGGGTTGTTGCTAGCCAGTCCATGACACTTTATTCTAAATAAGTTGCCACGATGATACCTGAAGGTTTTCCGACAATAAAAAAGCCCAACTTCGGATGAAGTCGGGCTTTTTCTCTGTAACTAGTCTGACGATGACCTACTTTCTCACACGGGGTGTGCAATATCATCGGCGCGGAGTCGTTTCACGGCCCTGTTCGGGATGGGAAGGGGTGGGACCGACTTGCTATGGTCGTCAGACTTGACGGTTGTCCTGTCG